>CAVOJN010000004.1:0-488194 GCA_963696255.1 uncultured Alphaproteobacteria bacterium | reverse complement strand
ATCTTGCCTCCGCCGCGTTACCGCCTCGTGGCCTGGCGTGACGGGACACGGCTGCGGAAAAGGAAGGGCGCGGGCCCGAAGGCACGCTTGGTGCAGTCGCGGGGTCAAACCGCCGGGTCACTCGCGTTAAAAACCCGCCGGCGATAGCGTCGGCGGGCCAAAAGGTGTCTTCGTTCGGTGCCGCGGTACTCAATACGCAACCGATCCGCGGCAGAATGGTTGTATCACTCTGCGGTTGACGTCAGGTTACCGTCTCAACTGGCAAGCCGGATCGCGGCTTCGATCACGACAAGCTCCTCGTCGAATAGTTGCGTGGTGCACTCGACGACGTCGAGCCCGCTGCTCGACCGATCATGCAGTTGTTTCCTGAGCCGCTGGCGGTGCGCTCGCAATTCCTCGAGCGCACCCCTGTCCTTCAACGATAAATAGCCCTCAACAATCAATTTGACCGCTTCTGACATAATAAAATCCGCCGATCAAAAAACTCGCCGCCGAAAGCGACGGGGATATCGTCCCTTCATTTTGAGATGTGCGCAACGTGGGTCGATTTCGAACCGCTTGCGGAAACGCATCGGGATCGGATCGTGAATCTCGCCGTGTGCACAAAAGAACCCGCCCAAGGACCGGACCGTGAGCGGGTTCGAAGTTCTTCAGATGGAGATTGTTGGCGGCGAACGCAATCACTGCCAACAACGGCAGCTTAGCAGCCGGGACTTACGGCAGCCTTACATCTCAGGCGCAGCCGATGCGTCGCCGCCCGCTGCCGGTAACGCCTCCCGTGCGCTCGGCGCCGGCGCTTCACTGAAGCCCTGGGGCCCTCCGCTCATGGGGGTTTAAATCTTGCCAATTACCGGCCACAGTTTTTGGCAGGGCAATTTTGAGTGGCTGGCACGGGCCCCCGGTTTTTTTCAGTCCCCGACGACCCGCTCCTTGCCAGCCATACCCTGAGATGATCTGCCTCAGCTGCACTTTGGAACCGCTTCGCTGCTGTGCCGTTGCTGGGATTTGCAAATATGTAGCGGGGTAAAACAAGTGATTTCGCAAGAACGCATCGATTGTCTTGTACAGGCAATTGTAGCGATGGCCGCAGATGCGGCTGAGTTGAACGCACTACATGCACAGATACAAAAGGCAGAAGCCACAGCCCCGCGTTCAACTAGCCACTCGAAAATACCGCCGCCCCAACGATCGTCCAACAGTAGAAGGCCCCGCCGCGTTCGAGCGACTTCCCGATGGCCCACGCATCCGAAGGAAGACTGACCACGACGCGCAGTAGCTCGCCGCCTTTCCAGCCCACAAAGGATTGGCAATTTGCGCGCTGCTAGGGAGCGCCATCGGGCAAAAACGCTCGAAATATCTCCATCAGATCAGCGGCGTGAAAAAGTTTGTTGGCGCGGCGAAACGACATTCCTTCGTGATTAGCGTATGTAAATTTACCGGAGTATTTGTACCGGATCAGTCAGGTTGTTAAGCGCACTCGCTGGGGCGTTGGTGGTTATTTTCATTATCTGGGCCGCGTCTATTTTTTGATCACCAGATTTATCGTCAGCGCCATGCGTCTTACCGAACCGGCATGCCGCTTGAGCTTTGCGGTTATCTCCCGCATTGGTGCGCCGTCGCGCACCAGCCGAATCAAGGCTCGCTTCTCGGCTTCAGTCCATTCTTTCGGCTTTGGTCTCATTGCCAGAGCCTCTTCGACCCACGATGAACAGTAGCTTTTGGCGGTTCCGACCTCAACCTGTTGAAAATTTGCGCGCTCTCACCGGGCGCGGCATCATCGGCGGCATGACCGGTGTACACCTCAGAAAGCACGAAGCCGTTCAGGACTGCGGCAGCTACGAAGTCTGGTTCGACGACGGCCGCCCTTCAAAGTTCTTCTACTTCGACGATCTCCCGAACCGACGGCTGCGGCCCGATGTCATGACGAAAGCGCAGGCTGCCGAAGCGGCCCAGGCGTTCGCCCGTGCCGAACGGAAAAACATTGATAACGCAGATTAATGACGCAGCCTTTTTTGGTTGAAGGCGAACTTGAGGTGGAAAAGCGGCCCTGCGTCGTCGCGAACCTCTACTTCCATTTTATGTGTCGGATAACGGCAAAGTTCTTTGACGGCATCGCGAGCCATATGAGCGAGGGATAGAGCTGCTTCTTCCTGGGCCGCTTCCAGCGAAAGAAAATAAGACCCTTCCTCGTCGATTGCGAGGTCGTTACCGTCGCGCAGATCGAAATAGTAACGCATGGTGATCGCCCCTTCCGCTCAGTCACCTGCGAGATCAGCATGTCGCAGGTCGGCGTCGTCAACGAATGCATGATAATAACCGATTTCATGCAATTTCTGCGCGATCTCGATCCAAGCCGCTTGGCTGATCTCAAGCTCGGCGAATGTGTGCATGGATCGGATCATCGGTAGACCTTCACGGGGTTGCGAGTAGTCTGCCCTGACGGAAGTCGCGATAGGACTTGTCAGCTCGCGGTTGGCCGTGTGCCGATGTTTGTCGCACGCGGCAGAGGCAGCAAGGTAGAGGCCTGACACGGCCAAGAAGGTGGCAACAACGGTTTCGAAAGTTCGCACTCGTAGCTCCTGTGGGATAGCCCTGGCGCTATACCACAGGACGACCGGCGACGCTCTCCGTCCGGTACGTCTCAGGGAGTTGTGATACCCGCTTGGCCGCCTTCCGATCGGCTTCGCCTGGGCGGCGGCGGACCACGGAATGCTACCGCAAATCACGGCGGGAGCCTGCGCACCCAAGGCAGTGACGCGCGTTCCTGTTCCTGGCGAGCAGCATCTCGCTCCGGGCCGAATTGCGATGCAAAGAAATCCCGCCCCTCTTGTTCCGCACGCTGCGCGCGAGTTCCTGTGTGAGAACATCACCGCACAAACCAGCGGCCGCGAGTAACTGCTGCAACCTGATGGCGAGGGATTTGTCCCTTTCCAACTCAGGAGAATGAGCATGAATAGTCAGCAGATAGGCTTGCTTTCCAATGAAGACCTCGATGTCGTCGTCGGAGGGATGAGCTGTAGAGATGCCCTTCTGGTTGGGCAATTTTACGGGGCGCTCGGTCAGATCTATGCTTCCTTGGGCATGACCGCGGAAGCATCCAGCGCCGGTAGTTACTCCGGTGGGCTCGTGGATGGAGCTTGCGGGGTAGATGGGGCCGCGGCGGACTTATTGGTTCCCCCGCCGCGTCCCCTCTGTCGGCAGGCGGCGCCGCCGTGCTCTTTAGCAAGGTGGGGCCGTTGACAACCCGCGTTTTGCCTTCTTGGTCTGATGATCGACCCGCAGCGCAGGACGGTTGGATTATTTCTTTTTGCCGGATGGTCCGACGGTAGCCTGCCAGGCTGCGGCCTTTTGGCTTGGCGCGGCGGCGATCACCTTGATTTTCTCCTTCTTAGGTTTCTTGGCTTCCCGATTGGTTCTTTGCTGACGGTTGGCCATGTCAATCTCCCTTGGGTTCGATTGCAGCCGCAAGGAACGTATCACCCGGCCTCGGACCGTAAAGCCCTCGATAGAATAATCATCCGGCCCGCATCGTGGCCTTCAACAGCAGCGAAGGCTGGTCGCGCGCGACGTAACTATAGACATCGCAAACGAGCTGCGCCGACGCTACGTCGAGTTCGACGAGCCGCCGGAGTCGATACTCGACTTCGTGGGTGCCAACCGGGAGTAATGCGAGCAGAGAAGAGGCCGCCAACCGATGCGGCGTTACTTTCTGGAAGGGATTGCTTCGGCTGCGTGCGGTCGCGACTCCAGCCAGTCAGCAATGGCCTTGTATTCGCGCTCCATTTTTTCGAGTTCTGCTTTGGTCTCTTCGTGCCCCGTGATGGTAGCCTGAATATGACACTCTCGCTCTAAGGCGCGGTAATTGCGATGCGACATTGTCATCTCCCTGTCACAAGGGAGGCGGTGGCTAGCATGGGTTTCCGACCTAGAAACTTACTTGGGTTAAGCGCTGACGCTCTGTCCACAGGAACGAATTAGGACAGCGAACGCGACCCGTCCCTGTTTAGATACAGGGGCCGTCTGAGGAGCACAGGCAATGGCCGATCTCGAAGTCTCTATCGTGGCAGATAACAAGGACATGTTTGTCGTGGTTGGCGATTTGAAGATTGCCGTCGCGGCTATCCCGATCAGTTTTCTCGCGCCGGCTCTGGCCGCGCATCAGGCGCGTCAGCGCGTCAGTCAAAGCGCGACCTCGCCAACGCCGCCGATACGCACATCGACAAGGTCGCGCCGGCATCCGAGCGACCCGTTTAGGGGCGGTCAGGGAGCCTGCTGAAAGCCTGCGCCGAAAAGGCGACGAGACGAGGGCGTCGTCGCGCTAGGCGCAGGGGTATTCTGAAGATAGAGTCCTTGCACACCCGAATTTCGGCGCCGGCCTGAGGAACAGAGCATCCTTACTTTTGTTCAATGGTCTAGGAAGTTCGCAAAGGAGGAAGGGTATGACCGTCGCCAACAGGCTAATGATCTTGGGTGCGCTGCTCGCCTTCGGCGCAAGCGCCGCTAATGCTGGTCCATGCAACACCGCGAGCCGCGATGCGGGCTCTGGGAACGTGCCGGGCTATACGGGACAAACTGTCGGTTCCACGGCGACGGACCAGCAGCATCCACCAACATCCGCCATGAACAAAGCGGCGGAAGGCTCCGCCACGTCGTCAGACGATGCGAGGCGCCAGATGCAGGGTCAGCCTACCGCCGCCGACCAATCACAGCAGACCAAGGCTGCACCCTCTGGGCAGCCACAGAAAATGACGGCTGGCGTGCCCGAGCAGACCAAGCCCGCGCCAAATGAACAGTCAGAGAAGATGACTGCTGGTGCGGCTCAGCCCGCGCCCTCTGGTAAGAAGCCGGGTGAGTCCGAGGAAGGCTGCTAAGGCGAAGAAGGATCGATCCTCCCGTCGCGAGGTCGGCCTCGAACACAAAATCGAAAACTTCTGTACGGAAAAAGCCGCCTCACCCGGCGGCTCCTTTTCATGCTGCGCCCGACGCTACCGTTTGCGATCATGTGGGAACGACATTTCGCAAACAAGCCCTTCCGAGCGCCAGTCAAAGAGCACCTTGCCACCAAGTGGGCTGATCGTTCCTTCGATGAGCCGACTACCAAAGCCTTTTCGTTCGGGCGCATTTACGCTCGGGCCGCCCAATTCGGTCCAGCGGAGCGCAAGTTGTCCATCCTCGTTGCGCGACCACGTCAATCTAATCTGGCCGTTCGCGTTAGATAGCGCTCCATACTTGGAAGCATTGGTTGCCAACTCATGCAAGACCACAGCAATCGCCTGCGCAGCGGTGGGTTCTAACACGGTTGGCAGACCCTCAATCCGAACGCGGGTGTCGCGCTCATCGAGATAAGGGCCGAGTTCCTGCTTGGCGATCGCCGAGACTTCGGCCCCTATCCACCGCGTTTCAACAAACAGCGAGTGAACATTTGCCATCGCTTGGATGCGCCCGCTGATCACTTCCTTGAGGCTCTCGGAAGTGTCAGACTGAGAAAGATTGATGATTGCCTGCACGTTCGAGAGGATGTTCTTGCCTCGGTGTTCCGCCTCCCGAGCCAGAACGCTCATCTGATCCTGAATTCGTTTCTGCTCGGTAATATCTTTCGCGATCTTTGATGCGCCAACGATTGTGCCATTGGCATCTTTGACAGGAGAAACGGTCAGCGAAATGACGATTAAGTTGCCGTCCTTACGTTGTCGAATAGTCTCAAAATGGTCGATGCGCTCACCGCGTCTGATGCGCGTTAAAATTTCACGTTCTTCGCTTTGCCGGTCCTGCGGGATCACAAGGGTAATGGGCTGACCGATTGCCTCGCTCGCCGGATAGCCGAAGATGCGCTCAGCACCGGAGTTCCAACTTGTAATAATGCCATCAAGATTCTTGCTCACAATCGCGTCGTCGCTCGACTCGACTATGGACGCTTGCCACCGCAACCGTTGCTCACTTTCGCGGAGCGCAAATTCGATCTGTCTCCGTGGAGTAATATCGCGATTGGCTTCGAGCACGATGTTGTCACGGAACAACTGCATGTGACTCTCGACGACGACCTCGCGACCATCTTTGCAGATGTGGCGCAGTTCGCCCAACCAGTGCTGCCCATCCCGGAGTCGCGAGCGCAACTCAGCAAAATCGATCGGAAATTTAGTGTGTAATAGCGCGTGGCTGCTATGTCCGACCGCTTCGTGCTGCGTAAAACCGTAAAGCCGCTCTGCCCCGGCGTTCCAAAATTCGATCGGCCCGTCTAGCCGCCACGCGAGCATCGGTTCGTAGGACAACATCAGTAGATCGGCCAAGCGCTCCGCACCTAAAGGAGTCTCGCCATCCGGGGACCGGCGTTGAAGTCCTGATTTCCGCCACACAGCGACCCCCGAAACCCAGATGCTGCACTGCCGTTGGTGGCCCAATCATAGCACCAAATGCATTAGCCGCGATGTCTCCGTGCGGTCATTTGCTTCATTTTGGCGGTCTGCCTATGACTTCCGATCTTTCCCCGGCAGCGGACATCGTCATGTCCGTCGTGGAGGCCCCAACACGGTTGCGTCGAGGTTCGGTGCGATAACTGACGCTGACTAGGACTGTCGAAGAATGGCGGACCGTGCTACGTCCGTGGGCGGGGTGTCCGCGTCGGCCCAGCAATGTTTTGCTGCGGCTCGCCTTCTGATTGGCGGAGCCGGTCGATTTGCGTTCTCAGGCTCGCCGGTAACTCTCGATCTATTTCTAACGAGACCCGTAGTGCTTTGCCAATCTCACTGACGATTGCGCGGCTATGTGAGTGGTCAATGTCAATGGAGTTTCGCATGACAGCATTCTCCCTGCGCAAAACCCCATTGGAGCCCGACATCAAGGTCGAGCGGCCACTCCAGGACCGTCGCCTTTGGCTATCGTGCGCGAGCGCTTGTGTCCTTGAACAGCGGGTCCAACAGGACCTTTGGCTATCCCGCGATATGCGCCATCATTGGACGGCAGGCGACGGTCTCGTAGACCAAATCATTGGCGACGACATCCGTTCCCGGATATTAACGGCCATTCAGATTTCTTTGGGAGATCGGGAACTGCCAAGAACATAGCGACGCGCCTAAGCGTGCCTTAGTGGTTGAAGCCCCAGCGACGAAGCGCTTGCCGTGCGCGCCCCGCCTGCCCACACGAGTTGACGACCACAACTGCATCACAATCGGTAAACGTACCTGCCTCTGTTGATGTCGGAAACCTTGAGCGGTTGAGTCAGATTTGCTCCGCACCGGGAACACGGGGCGAGCCACCGGTTCCTTGTGCATATTCACCCGCCCCGTATACGTCCGGATGGCGTGCGGCCGCAATTGCCGGCATTCTAGTCTCTGTTCCGATCCCAACTGAGGGGATTTTCAAATGCTCAGCGCTGCGATCGACTTCTGGCTTCTTCCCGCCACCTTATTTTTCGACGCGTTCGTACCTGCGTCAAAGCCGATAGCTTCCTTCAGGAGCGATGCACACGGCGCGTTCGCGTGGCCGCTTCACTCTGTCGCCCAGCGCGTCCGTCGCAAGCGCAAGGTGATTAGATCGAAGCGGGGCGATTAAGGCTCGCCGTTCCTACGCCGGAAACATCAATCACGACATCGGGTCGGTTGGGGCAGCGAATCCACGGCCTGTTTCCCAAGCGGAAAGCGGTTACGGTCGCGCCTATCGAATGACTTTCTCCACTCAAAAGCATCATTGTCCACAGGGCAGGCTCAAGACGGCTGCCAGCCGCGAGCTTAGTCTTTGGACCACGGCTTGGTGGATGGCGCGCTATGGAGAAATGGAAATCCGATCTCGACGCGTTGGTCAACGACACGATGGCGATGGTTGCTGCCGCTCAAGCAAATGGGTCCGTTTCCGGCTTTGCGGTCGCGCAGTTGTCGTCAACGCCGGAGCCACTTGGAGCGACAGAGCTGCCGAGCCACGTGAGAGTTGATGATGCAAGGTGGACTGCAAATTCGGAGCGAGAGGAAATCAGGAAGCGCGTTGCGAGCTTCAAAGCTCATCAGGAACAGTGGATCAGAGAGCGTGAAAACTACGCGAACTCGATACTCAAGAGGATAGATCGGCGGTCGGAGACAAAATGATATGATCTCGTGGAAGCACGTGCCATAGAGGTCCGTTCAGCAGAACGTAGCGAGCAGTGCCCTTTTATCACGGATTGCGCGAGCCATTCTCTCTTCGGAACAATTGACGGATCAAGCGCATTGCTAACCATAGAAAGAAAATGACAACTCCGAGTGCGGCGAGCGGCGCAGCCAGCGCCAAGAGAGAAATCAGGAGCGCGCCAGCCAGTTCCGCAGTCGAGATTACGACGTTACCGAGACCACCTGTGAAGATCGTAGATTTTGCCCTAAGCATTGCCGTCCCGGCTTGCGTAAGGCCGGCTACACCGCCGCCCGCGATCACGGCCGCCGTCCATTTCACCATCGGTGGCACATCAGTCATCACGGCCGCCGAAATGATGGTTCCTGCGACGAGGGACGCTGGCGTCGCCAGAGTGTCGAGTAGATTATCGACAGCGGGGAGATAGTAGGCCAGGATTTCTAGCAACGCGGCCACACTCAGCGTTATCAGCGCGGATGAGGATGCAAGCCATGCAAAGCGTTCGTCCAATGACAGATGCCCGGTATTTGCTGCCACACTGACGATCAGCATTGGCAAGAAAATTCGAAAGCCTGTTGCTGCAGCGAGGCCGACTCCAAGCGCGATCGATAACGGAAGATCAGGGTTCGACATCAGGCCATCTCGTAACAAATATGACTAACAGGCGGCCTTCTATCTTTATCCCTTTTCAACGTGTCCAGATAGCGAAGTGACCCTGCAATTCAATGCGATCATCGATCCGGCCCAAAGTCCCCCAACCGGACTATGCGGCCTGCCGCAGTCGCTCATCGATTTCCTGGCGCAACATTCCAAAATCGATCGGCTTTGGCAGTAATCCACTTGCCCCGAGCTCGGCCGCCTTCTTCTTCGTTGCCTCATCGCCGTATGCCGTAATCATGATAACGGGCACATTGGGTCGCGCCGCCTTCACCTTCGGTAGCATTTCCAAACCACTCATGCCGGGCATGTTGATGTCGGACAGGATCAAGATCAGCAAGGGATCGGCGATCATCTTGGCGCGCTCCAACGCCTCCGGCGCCGAGGTCGCGAACTCCATGATGAAACGCTCGGAGCGAATGTCGCGGCGAAATTGCTGGCGAAACAGATTTTCGACGTCGGGTTCGTCGTCGACCACAAGAATGTAGGTGCTCATTTTCGCTGCCCCACTTCTTCTGCTTGCACGACCATGACACGTGGCAATGTAACGATGAACTCGGTAAAGGAACCGGGTTCGGTCACAACATCAATTGTACCCCCGTGCTGTTTCACCACGATGTCGTGGCTCATCGATAATCCGAGCCCGGTGCCTTCGCCGGCCGGTTTCGTTGTGAAGAACGGGTTGAAGATCTTTTCCCTGATATCGGACGGGATGCCCATCCCATTGTCGCGAATGCGTATTTCGACCTTCTCGCCGAGATTTCGCGTGGCCGCCTTCAGCTTCGGCTCGAAGCCATTATTGGAGGCCGCAGGATGCTTGGTTGCGGCGTAAAAACCGTTCGAAATCAGGTTCAAAAGCGCCCGGGTGATTTCCTGCGGGTAGATGTCTGCGACCCCGGCCTGATCGAAATCGCGCTCAAGGGTGATATTGAAATCCCGGCCCTCTGCACGGGCGCCGTGATAGGCGAGGTTCAGGCTCTCTTCGACCAACGAGTTGATGTCGGTGGGTCGATGCTCGCCTGAGCCCTCGCGCGAATGCAACAGCATGTTCTTGACGATGGAGTCGGCACGCTTGCCGTGCTGAACGACTTTTTCGAGATTACTCTTCAGGAGTGCGCGGATTTCATCCAGTTCCTTTCGCCTTCCGATGTCGTCGAGCGCGGCATTTTCAAACACATTGGTCATCTCGTCGACGAGTTCGGTCGATAGCGCCGAGAAATTATTGACGAAGTTGAGTGGGTTCTTGATCTCGTGGGCGATGCCAGCTGTGAGCTGGCCGAGCGACGCAAGTTTTTCAGTCTGAACCAGACGGTCCTGGGCAGTCTGCAGATCACGCAACGCCTTTTCGGCCGCGTCTCGCGCGAGGCGAATGGCTTCCTCCGCCCGTTTTCGTTGCGTAATGTCGGCATAGATCATCACGAAGCCTCCGTCAGGTACCGGATTTCGCCGGACCTCGATAACGCGGCCGTCGGGACGAGTACGTTCGTAGCGCATTTCCCGGTCTGTATCTTCAAGGCTGCGACTTAATTCTGCCTCGAGTTCCGGCCGAACCGAACTCGCCTCGTGCGGCTAGATAGTGGAAGAGTTCCGCAAAGCTCGGGCGGCCGGTGAGAAAGGTGTTGGGTAGATCGAGCATCTCCTGCAAATTGCGATTCCACGCCACGAGGTGCCTGTCAGCACCGAACATCGCGACGCCATCACCCATGTTGTCGAAAGTGACGCGCAGCTCGGCCTGGCGATCGCGCAACTCTTCGAACAACCTGGCGTTCTCGATCGCGATCACAGCCTGGTCCGCGAAGGTGGTGGCAAGTTCGATCTCTTTGTCTGTGAAGGGGGCGGCGCGCGTGCGAGTAATGATGAAGATGCCGATCAGCGACTCCTCGCGCAGCAGCGGAACGCCAAGCAGCGTGCGGTAGCCGGTGATCTTCTGTGTCTCGCTATAGCCGTATTCGGTATCCTGCAAGACGTCGGGAATCTGGACGACACGGCGTTCCAACGCGACCCGGCCGCTCAGCGTGCTGCGGTCAGCCGCAAAGGGCCGGCTGCGTTGGAATTCCTCTACCTCTGCAGATAGGCCATGGGCGGCGACAAGATGGTACATATTATCGCGCCGGCGGAGCATGGCCGTCTGATCGGCGCGGCAAAGGCGTGCCACCGTCTCAACCAGCGTGTCGAGGACTGTCTCAAGATCGACAGATGAGCGGCTGATGATCTTGAGGACGTCGCCAGTTGCAGTGAGTTCGTCCACCGAGCGAGCGAGGTCCGTGGTGCGGTTGCGCAGTTCACTCAACAGCCGTGCATTCTCCATCGCGATCACGGCCTGGCCGGCGAAATTCTCGAGGAGAGCAATTTCCTTTTCTGTAAAGAGACTGACGGTTGGTCGGGCTGCGACGATCTGACCGAGCAGCCGGCCTTCTTTGCGCAAGGGAATGAACAGCGCGGTCCGGATACCGGTGAGATTAAAGGCTGCACGGGCAATCGGATCGTCGCTTTCGGCGCAATCAGCGATCTGGACGAAGCGCGCGCCCTGCCGTAACCGATGGCTTGGGTGGTTCGGGCCCGGAACGAAGCCCTGACGCAACCGATGGGCGAACTTCTCGGCCATCCCGTGAACCGCGACCGCGCGGAACAGCTCGCCGTCGGAAAGCTGCAAGCTCCCGTGGCTGACCTCGCACAGTCTATGAGCTTTTTCCAGGATCATGTCGAAGACGGGCGCGAGCTCGCTGGGCGACGAATTGATAACCTGCAACACCTCGGTTGTCGCAGTCTGTTGCTCCAGCGCTTCCTGCGTCTCGTTGAATAGCCGCACGTTCTGGATCGCGATCACGGCCTGGTCGGCAAAAGTCTGCAGCAGTTGCACGTGATGAGCGGCAAACGCGCCGGGCTCCTTGCGTGTGACGCTGATCGCCCCAACGACCCCGCTGTCGTCCTTGAGCGGCACGAGAAGCCTGCTTCGATAGCCTCGCGCTCGCGCAATATCCCTCAGTGGGGAGTGAGCTGCCTCCGTATCAGCGGCTTCCGCGATCTCCCCGCGGCGCATCTTTTCGTAATGCGGATTTCCCGCAATCGGAAGCGGAAATGACGACCGGAGCACCGCGTCGGCCTCTTTGCCGACGGGCGTGAACGCTGCCAGTTCAACCATATCGCCAATGATTCGAAGCACCGTAGTTCCGTGCGCACCGACAAGCTTGTTAGCGCTTTCTCCGATCGCCTCGAACACTGGCTGCACGTCGTTGGGCGAAGAGGCGATCACTTTGAGGATGTCGGCCGTCGCCGTTTGGCGTTCTAGCGCCTCCTGTGTCTCGTTGAACAGTCGCACGTTCTCGATGGCGATGACGGCCTGGTCAGCGAAGGTAGTGACCAGTTCGACTTGCTTTTCACTAAACGGTTCGGGCCGCGCCTTGGCGACGAAAATCACGCCGACGACCTTGCCATCCCGCAATAGCGGCGCACCAAGCGCAGCACGATAGCCACCGATCTTCTGGGCGTCGCTCCGGTTCCACTCGGGATCGGCCAGCACGTCCGTAACGTGCACAACACGTGCCTCCAGTGTGCTTCGGCCGACGATGCTACCTCTGTCAATGTGCGCCTTCCGAGACAGGAAGAGAATTCCGAAGGCGTGTATGCACTTCGGCATCGTGGCCGAAGCTCGATTTGAACTGCAAGAAGTCGCCGTCGCGCTGGAACAGCCAGGCGTGATCCGCTTCACACAGGTGCGTGGCCGATTCGACAAGCGTGTCGAGCACGGTCTGCAGATCGAAGGTCGATCGGCTAATCACCTTCAGGACGTCGGCTGTGGCGGTTTGCTGTTGAAGTGATTCGGTGAGATCGCTGGTGCGCGCGCGCAGTTCCTGCAGCAACCGTGCGTTCTCGATTGCGACGACCGCTTGCGCGGCGAAACTCTCCAGGATGCTGATTTCCCGCTCGGTGAACGGCTTCACCTCTCTTCGGGCGCAGACGATCATCCCGAGGAGCTTGCCCTCGCGGCGCAAGGGCACCGACAGAAGGGTTCGCGCTCCCTGAAGTTCCGCCGTTCGTTGAAGAATCGGACTCTCCGATTTCCTCACGTCGTCGACCTGGGAATAGCGCTGCCCCTGCAAGAGGACCTGGAGCGTCGGCGCCTCGGCGACGGGGCGCGGCGTCCGCAGGATGTCGGCCAGCAAGTCCGCGATACCGTGTAAAGCGACTGCGCGAACATGCCCCGCCTCGAAAATCTGCAGGCTGCCGTGTGCAACACCGCACAGCGCATGGGCATTTCGCAGGATAGCATCGAACACCGGAGTGAGGCTCGCCGGCGACGAATTGATGACTTCGAGGATCTCCGCGGTCGCGGTCTGCCGCTCCAACGCCTCCTGCGTCTCGTTGAATAGCCGGGCGTTTTCGATGGCGATTACGGCCTGGTCGGCAAAAGTCTTCAGCAACGTGACCTGTTGATTTTGATAAGCGCCAGGATCGGCCCAGCCTACTGTGATTGCTCCAATCGGCTCGCCCCCGGCGCGCAATATCGGGACCGTCACTTGGCTGCGCGTCCCTAACGCCTCGATCATTTGTCGCGACAGCGCGGGGACGGACTGCTCGTGTTCGATGTCAGTGACGAAGTACGCCTGGCGCGACTGCAAGACCTGTCCAACAATCGTGTCGTCGGTCGCGGGTCTTGGGAATACCTGCTGCACCTTGCCGAGTCCCGGCGCGCTCAGCCCGTAGCCAGCCACCATCTCGATAACATTGCCGTCGTAGCGGTACACTCGTCCCATACGCGCCCCGCACAGCCGCACGGCGCGCTCGACGATAACGTCGAATACCGGCTGTACGTTGGACCGCGAGCTAGCGATGACTTTCAATATTTCGGCGGTCGCTGCCTGGTGCTCGCGAGCCTCCTTCAACTCTTCGTCCGAGGGTCTGGAATGCTTTAATTGGACTGTGGGTCCAACGGGTCGTTTGGTCTTGGCCCGCCTTCGGCCCTTTACAGCGCTAGCCTTGCGCCTTGACGCTGCTTTTGCCTTGCCACCCGTTTTTGATGACCGCGCCATCTCCGCCCCCAAGGGTCAGCGAGGCCATCTTATCGGGCTTACCCTTCGTTCTGGAAGGGCCGGGGCAGCTAGATTTGATGCTTGCTGGCCCTAAGCCAGAGAGTGAGGCAAAGCCGAATCCCGGTCTACCCTCGGACCTATGTGATCGCGCCAGTCGCTCAGATCAGCCCGGGGGAAGACGCCGCGGGATACCGCCAAAGTGTCTCGACGAATTTGGCTGACGACGGAGGCAAAATGAATGTCGCGTAGCCTCGGCGTTCACCACGTGGCGTCCAGACCGAGATGCGCGAGCACTTGATGGCGAAGCTCGGCCAGATGCGGGTCGCCCCGGTGGCGGGGGTACGGCCTCGTGTTCGCGATTTCCGCCTTAATGTGCGCCGGGCGCTGGCTCAACACGATAACTCGGTCAGCAAGAAACAATGCCTCTTCCACATCATGGGTCACGAGCAGCGCGGTGAAGCCGGCACGCTGCCACAGTGACACAATTTCGCCCTGCATCATAATCCGCGTCAGCGCGTCAAGCTGACCTAAAGGTTCGTCGAGAATAAGCAGCTTCGGCTCGTTGACCAGCGCGCGCGCCAAAGCCGCACGTTGCGCCATGCCGCCGGAAAGCTGGTGCGGGTAGGCGTTGGCGAAGCCTGTGAGTCCAACCAGGCGCAACGCGTCTTCAATCCGTCCGCGATGCGTGCGCAGCAATCCCCGTGCTTCCAGCCCAAGCGCTACGTTGCTCCACACCGTCCGCCATGGATAAAGTGTTGGATCTTGAAAAACGACGACGCGAGACGGATCGGGTGCATCGATCTTCCTTCCTTCCGCTAGCATGGAGCCGGCTGTCGGAGTATCAAGCCCAGCCACCAGTCGCAGCAAGGTCGATTTTCCGCATCCACTCGGTCCCAAGAGAGCGACAAACTCACCGCGTTCGATCTGCAGATTGATACGATCCAATACCGGTAGCGGTTGCCCCTTCAAGTCAAAGCTATGGCTGACCTCGCGGAGCGTCAGCGTCGATCCACGGGCCGTGTCATCGTTTGCGATCGCCGCTACCACCGCACGAGACCCTTCTGCCAAGACAGTAGACGATCGCGCAGGCGGAACAGCACGGTAATTAGTCCGGAACACAGAAACGCCATGAGCAGCAGCGCAGCGTACATGTTGGCGTAGGCGGCCCAACCCTGCGCCCATTGCAGGTACCAGCCCAGCCCCGCCTTCACACCCAACATTTCGGCGACGACGAGAACCGCAAACGAGTTGCCGAGACCCATGAAAAGGCCAACAAAGACGTGCGGCATTGCCGCCGGAATGGCAACATTGAGCACGAGGAAACGCTCGCTCGCCCCCAATGTCCGCGCGATATCGTAATAGGCACTGTTCACGCCGGCCACGCCTGACCAAGTGAGAACCGTAACGGGAAACCCGGTGGCGAGCGCAATCAGGAAAATGCTGGCGCTGAAGCTCGACGGGAATACGAAAAATGCAAGTGGCAGCCATGCTGTCGCGGGCAGGGGTCCGATGAAGCGTAACACCGGGTGAATCCAATAACCGGCGAGCCGCGACCAACCGATCGCCACGCCAGTCACGAATCCGACCGCGGCACCGAGAAAATAACCGGTGGCGAGCAGACGAGCTGAGGCGATGATGCCCTCAGCCAACCGCCCCCAGTCGTCGACGATGACTTCGACAATGGCCTGTGGCGGCGGAAAAAACGGCAACGGCAGCAATCCGAGCTTTGCGGTAACGACCTCCCAAGCCCCCAAAAAAAGGGCTAGCGCGACGAGCCATGGAGAAAGTCGCTGAAGACGCTGCAAAACAGGAAAGCGAACGCCAGCAAACGCAACCATGACAAGCGCAACCGCCAATGCTCCGCATGCAGCGGCGAGAGTGCCGGTGTAGGCCCAATCGCTTTCAAGCTTATCCGGCCAGAACGCGGTGAGCGCGGCGACCATAGACCACGCTGCGGCCGCAAACAGCCGACCGATTAATGACCGAGTGGCTGACCGGGTAAAAACGCCGAAACCCGGTTTCTGTGGTCTCGATGCTTGATCGACGACCGCGCTCACTGCAGATCCCTCCAATGAGCTCAGCTTAGAACGTCAAGGTAAATCCGTTCGGCGAACTTGGCTGGGTCAGTGCTACGCTTCATGACGTTCACCGCCTTAAGTTCCTCAGTGTAGAGTAACAGTTGCTTCTTGAGCGACGCTCCGACGGGATGATTGTGGTGAGTATGGCTGCGATACATGGCGGCGAGATCCTCTGCGGATCCTCTCCCGCCGTAGCCCGAATAGATCGCGGCGGCATCTGCGGGATCGTCGGCAACTCGGTCTGCCGCCTCCAGTATCGATCGTGTCAGCGCGGCTGCTACCGGCACCTCACTTCGGGTGAGGCTGCCACGTATCGCGAGAACGCAACAAGTGCGGTCGGCGAATTCACCCATCAAGTTCGTCGCGATCTCGTTAAGCTTACCTTCCTTGAGCCACAGGTAGGGCAGCGGATCGATCTCGGCTAACGCCTGCACTTCGCCCTTATCGACGGCAAGCGTGAGCAGATTGGCCGGATACTGGCGCCACTCTACCTCTCGGGTTGGATCGATGCCCTTCTTGGCGAGGAAGATCGAAAAGAAATTCTTCGCGGGGCTGGCCTGATCGCTAATCCCGATAGCCTTGCCGCGTATGGAATCTAGGCTGTCAATATTCGCAGACTTGGAGCCGAGGAGCCGGATGCAGCCGCCGTGCACACCGGCGGTGATCCGGACGTCGAAACCTTGCTCCAGCGGCTTGAGCCAACGCAGCGCCAACCCTAAACCGGCATCCGCCTTGCCAGTTGCGATCGCCTCCAACAACTGGTCGGTCGAACCGCCGAAATTAACGAAATCGACGTCGAGATTGTGCTTGGCGAAGATGCCTCGCTCTTTTGCCACGGGCGCGGCGACTGTGCAGGCCGCATTCGCGTTCCAAGCGAGCTTGAGCTTGCGAGGCTCCCCTTGCAGCTCTTCACCATTAGCCGCTGTGCGACAAATAAGAGGCTCGCCGCGCATATAAGACAGCGATCCAGGCCCTGATAAAGTCAGCGCGCGAGCTGCTCCGAAGATCCCGAAGGGCGCCGCGGCCCCAAGGGTACCCGCGAGCGTGAGCACCGAGCGGCGCGAGAAGATGTGCCGCTTCGTTTCGGTTAGACCGTGCATAACGCTGGTTTCAATTTCGCGCGTTCCCATGACGTCCCTCCCAAAGTCGCGCGGGACAATAAACCCGCTGTGCTGGGTGCCATGCTTCGGGGCGTTGGCCTGCCTCTCTATTGGCATCATCTGACGCCTTCTGCCCCACTAGCGTGAAGCACTTCACACTAGCGAAAAGAATTGAAACGGGATAGCTCGGCGGGGTTGAAAGATCTTGTCAACTGTCCATACCAAGTCAGCCGCGTTGACCGATATGCGCGACGCCACGCGTGTCTGCGAATGGGACTCTTTTGGTCCTGCGCCCGACTGCGAGCAACGAATGCCGGGTCTTCGTTGCTATTTAGCAGGCACAGGCTCGTTGAAGTATTCGACCTTGCCACGCGCGTTGTCGGTCACGGCGACGACCTCGTAGAGCTCGATTTGCGGCTTCATGCCGTAGCGCTCCACGATGCCGTCGAGCCAAGGTCCGTCGTAGAACGCCTTGGCGTCCGCGATGCACTCCCACTGATACACGCCTCCCGCCCAGCCGCTTTCGCTCCAGATGAAGTGCTTGCTTATCAGTCCCTTTACCTCACGGAAGCCGGGCGCGATCTTGTGAAAGTGCTCGCGGCACGCGGCGTAGTCGATGTGCGCTGGCAACTTGTATCGCACGGCGGCGGTAATCATGGCATATCCTCCACCCGGATGGCCTGGCGCGATAGTGACGAGATTTCTGCCATGTAGCAAGCGACGCCGTTGTTTCGCTCGTTGCGTCGCGCTGGGGCCACGGATATTAACGACCACAGTGCATCGCGGCAAAATGGTTGCTATCCGGTCCTTTCATCGGCGCACAACAATCGTGCGTTCACTAAGTCAAGCCAATTGGCGGAGCAATGACTTCGCTTCTTTTAAGTCTGCGGTCCCGAAGCCTTCTGAGAACCAGCCATATGTCGGCTCAAGAAGATCGTAGGCTTCGGACCGCCTGCCCTGTTCGCCCCACAACTGCGCGAGGCTCATCGCCGCCCGCAACTCATAGGCTTTCGCGCCCTACCCTGGGCGATGCGCAATGCCTCCTCGAAAGCCTTCTGGCTCTCTTGCAGCCTATCAAGGCCGGACAAGCACTGCCTTTGAGGCGCCAAAGCTCCGCCATCCATTGGCGATGGCCGGTCTCCATCACGGCCTTTAAGCCATCCTCAGCGACAGCAAGGGCACCAGCGGAATCGCCCTGACGTGCAAGTGCATCGCCCAACTTGGCAAGGCCATAGCAGCGCAAGCGCGGCGCAGCGGCCGGATCGCGCAACGCTTCGCGCAAATGAACGGCCGCCTGCTCCGCAGCGCCCTGCAGGACGAAGGCGGCCCCGCGCAGCAGCGCAAGATCGAGGACCAAGCCCATCCGATGTTCCGCGACCAGGGCCTCGACCATATCGAGCAGCAAGGCCGGGTCCGGTTCAGAGTGATCGAGATGAAGCATGGCGGTGTATTGCAGCGCCAGTCCTTAACTGAACGGGTGGGCCATCCGTTCGCCCATCGCGAGCGCTTCCTTGCCGAGTGCCATAGCACGATCCGGACAACCCAGCGTCCAAAGCGCGTGAGCGCCGAGGTAATGCGCGCACATTCCTGGATCGTGACCGCCGTATATCTGGCGGTGGTGATAGTGCCGATTCACATCATAGAGGCGACGCCCGGCCGCCGAGTGCTCCAGCGCCGCCGCGGGCTCGCCGGCGAACAAGCAGGTTGCCCAACCGCTGTGGTGCGCCTGCAAACGCAATTCGTCCTCGTCATTGGTCAATTTCTGGAGCTGTGTTGACAGCCTTCGGAAGTCGTGAATTTTCCCGCCGCCATTAGCCAAATGCTAAAGCCCGTAGACAGTCATGAACTGCTGACGGGAGTTTCCCTGCTGCTCGGCCAAGTCGCGTGCGCGTGCATAGGCGGCAGCGGCCCTGGCCGAGGCAAACCCCTCGGCGCTGAACAAGGTGGCGCCAAGCGCCAATTGCAATTCGATTTCCCGACCATTGCGGGCCGGGCTTTCGGCCAACTTCGCCAACGTCGCAAGGCCATGTTCGAAGTGGCGGGTTGTGTCGGCGCTGCATGTGCGCGAAGTTTTTTCAGTTTGTCCTCAATCCCATCGTCGCGGACGAAGCCCGCGGCGCGTTCGAGATGAGTGATGAAGGGATAAAGCGCGCTGTCTTGGTGATACGGTGAGCAGAAAAACCGCCACCGCGCATGTGGTTCCGCTTCGATTCGCTCGGAAAGCGCGGCCGTCAGACGTGACTTCCCGATACCCGGTTCCCCGGAGATCAACACCACCCGCCCCTCGCGACGCTTTGCGTTCTCCCACCGGCGCAGGAGCACTTCGATCTCTTCGTCACGGCCGACAAGTGGTGCCGTCTCAGCGGGGAGCGCCTCGAACCGACTGACCTCCGTGCCTTCGCGCAGAACCATCCAGGCTGGCTGCGGATCGGTAAATCCGGCGAGCTGTTGCGCTCCGAGATCCTCCAGATCGAACAGTTCGCCGATCTGTTGTCTCGTGCCTGCCGCTATGAGCACCCGACCTGGGGCGGCCAATGCCTGCAGTCGCGCCGCAAGATTTGGTGTTTCACCGACGACGGTTTGTTCCCGCGCTGCGCCTCTCGCCGATAAGACCGCCTACAACCACAAATCCAGTGACGATTCCGACGCGCACCCGCAGTTTGTCGTTCTTTGCGTCTAATCGACCGACTGCATCGATAGCCTGCAGTCCGGCTCTGATTGCCCGCTCGGCATCATCCTCGTGGGCGCGCGGGTAACCGAAATAAACCAATACGCCGTCGCCCATGTATTTGGCGACGAAACCGTCGTACACGCCAACGGCTTCCTTGACTGCCCGATGATACGCGCCGACCAGCGTTCGGAGATCCTCCGGATCGAGCTTTGTCGAGAGTGCCGTCGAGCCGACGAGGTCGCAGAACATGACGCTCAGTTGTCTACGTTCTGGCGCCTGGGCATCACGCGCCGCAACCGCGGGGACGGTTGGCGATGGCCCCTTGCTCAGCTCCGCGATGGCGTTAAGCAGACGCCGGCGATGCCCAACCAAGTCACGCCAATATCCCTCAGGTCGTCAGCGGTCAGCGTCGGTAGGATCTTTGCGTCAACGGCGTTGTTACGAAATGCGTCAGCATACTGCTCGAGCCCCAGCTCGCGCAGCCATTGAAGTATTTCGATCGGCTTCCCAGCGCTGTTAGGTGCCACCGGTTGCTATCCCATGGACAGGCGCTACCGAGATGCTCTCGGCCGGGTCGTGTAACGTCCCGCGCCGACCACAGACTACCACACTGTTGAGGCGCAGGGCCGAGTTGTGCGGCACAGCAAATCCGACTTCAATGTCCGGTGTGGGTCCGTCCCCTGCGCGACCCCAGCCCGTTAAGGACCCGAAAGCGGACGTCGCGACGTCTAGGAGCGATGTCGGCTAAGGGCCCACTAGGCGACATAATAAAGATGGCCATCCCCGTCGCTCTGAAGGTCATGCTAATGGATGTTGGCCCAAGATTGACCGCAGACTACGTGCCCAAGAGCACTCCATGATCGATCATTCCCGTCCGGCCGCAGGATTCGCGAGAAACGCGATGTTCTTCATGCCTTGGCGCAAATCATCGAAGACGGCCGCCCCGCAATCGAGCAAAGCCGGGCCGTAGTCGGTCGGCTCGATCCCCTGGCGATGGCGATCGAGCAGGCGAACACCAAGCGTGTGCTCCAGCTCTCCGATCGATCTCGAAATGTTCGGCTGAGTGGTATTGAGGATTTGAGCCGCCTTCCCCATGCTGCCCGCCTGCACCACGGTCATGAGGACGTGGAGGTCCTGCAGCTTCATCCGAGTGCCGATGCGATCGCTCACCTGCATGACGTCCCATTTCCATTTTGAGATGATGCAATCGTGGCGTGCAAACTGGCGGTAATAATGCATACGATGCTTAAGACCGCGAGCTGTTTAATCCGAATGCCGGAGCCGCCGCATAAGTCGCGATCGCGTTCAGAACAGGAACGCCTAAGGCGTCCCTGCCGGGACGTGAGCCGAGCCATTCCGCTGATGCTGTTGCACTGCTGACTCAGTAAAGTGCGTCGTCTACATTGAAGGCTCGTCCCGCGAAGCTCCATCATGCGGCGGCTAATGTCGACCGCGAAGACAACCATGCACCCGGCACTGTCTCCTCAGCAAATTAGGCTTGACGCCCCAGCAGCGATTAGACAACAGCATCAACAGCGGACGTCCTCCTCCGAAGGTCACTATCCGCTCTGACCCCTACTCAACAGCGATTGAGCTGTGGCGATCGATGGTTCATCATGCACGCACATTTTGGAGGGTGTCCCGCATGAAGACCACTCTTTGTACGCGCCTTGGGATCGAGGTCCCCATCATCCAGGCCCCTATGGGTGGCGCCGTGGGTCCTGCGCTTGCGTCAGCGGTAAGTAACGCTGGTGGATTGGGTATGCTGGTGCTCTGGCGTGCGGATGCAGATACCATACGCAAGCAGATCCGCGACACTCGGGCGCTGACGTCTAAACCGTTTGGCGTAAATCTAAATCTGGAGTTTCCGCAAGACGAACGCTTGGACGTCTGCCTCGCGGAAAAGGTTCCGGTCATCTCCTTCTTCTGGCGCGACCCTGGTGCTCTGGTGTGCCGTGCAAAGGAAGCGGGTGCTATAGTGCTGCACACGATTGCCTCGGCAGAGATGGCACGCCGGGCAGTCGAGAGCGGAGTGGACGTAGTTGTAGCACAGGGCTGGGAGGCGGGCGGACATGTCCGTGGTACGGTTGCCACTTTGCCCCTAGTTCCCGCTGTGGTCGATGCGGTCGGCTCCACTCCAGTGGTTGCCGCCGGCGGCATTGCTGACGGACGCGGGCTTGCTGCCGTGCTCGCACTGGGCGCTGCCGGAGCATGGATCGGCACCAGATTTCTGGCGAGCCAGGAGGCGGCTGTACATCCGCGCTACCGCGAGCGGCTGCTGAGCGCAACGGAGGACGACACTGTATTCCTGGAGCAACTGTTTGACGTTGGCTGGCGCAAAGCGCCGCATCGCGTGCTGCGCAACAAGACGGTCGAAACGTGGGAAGCGGCGGGACGTCCTCCGTCTGGTACCCGGCCCGGAGAGGGCGAAGTGATTGCCAAGTCACCTTCGGTCGGCGAGATCGTGCGATACCAGTCGTACACGCCGGGCACGGATGTCGAGGGAGACATCGACGCCCTCTCGCTCTGGTCGGGCCAGAGCGTCGGCCTGGTCTCCGAAATTAAGCCGGCCGGTGACATCGTTCGCGAAATCGTTGAGCAGGCGCAGAGCGTGTTGCGCAAGTTGGCGCGGTGAAACTGCGCGGCACGACCACTGGGGGTCTTGGTCGTGTCAAAAGACCTTGGGATATCGCCCGGTAGCCAGAGCCCGGCGGTGTTTCAGACAGCGATCGCAGCGGTCAACGGCCTGACCTCGATGATGTTCATGACCCGAGTCAGATTGTGGGCCAGGACCGAGAGGGCCATCTCGGTGGCTACCTTTGGGAGCGTTTGGTCAAGGAAGTGTGTCGCTCCCATGCGAGCCTTTGATTGTTCCGATCGGGTAGTCAACGGTCTCCCCACGCTTGGCGCATCGCTTTGGCAAGGGTGAATGAAAGACGATGCGCCCACCTTTGGTCCAAAAAGCGGCACTCATTCCTTATGTGCCGCCTCCCAATCTTTCGCAGCTTTCACTGACTCTTCGAAGGCCGCGCCAGCCTCAAGCAGCGCACGCTTGAGCGCGGAGTTGAGGGGTTGTTCGATGCCGAAATCGTCGATTGGCATCTTGTCCGTACGCACCGCGTTCATTAGGCGCGAAATCTCGCCCGCCGCGTGGGCCGGCGTGTGCATTAGCACCAGCCGGCGCATCGGCAGAGGGTTGCTCGGAACGTGACAATTATCGCATTGCGCGTCGCGCATCCGCAGCGCCAGCGACCTGTACGTGGTGTCGAGCTTTGGCAGATAAGGATTATTCTGCCGGAACAATCCGTCGAAGAGGGTCACACTCGGCTGTATGCGTCCCTCCTTGTCCATCCACATCCACTTGCCATCGAACTTCGGCGATATCGGTCGCGTTGAGACAACAGGGCTATCGCCGCCGCGTTCGGTGAATTGCCCAATGACGATCTTCGCTGTCTTTGGGTTCACCCACAGCAGCACCGAATTGGCGGCTTGATAAACACCCCACTTCGCCTCATCGTGCCAGAACGGATAGGGAAACTGCCCGGGTGGCAACAGGTTTCGAAACCCCGCCCGCAAACGGATTAGGTACGATCGCTCACGTTCGACGTACTCAATTGTGTACTCACCGCTGTACATAAATAGCGAGAGATAGAGGCCAACAATTACATCCGGGGCAAACTGTGTGAGATTGGTATTCTCGAGCGCTGCCCCGGCATCTTGATTCCGGCGGCCCCACAGCAGCCGCGGCGCAAGACTGCGTCGGAGCCTGGAGTCACCGAACAGGCTGTGCCGACATCGGTCAAAGGCCGCCTGGTCCGAGGGTGCAGCGGGGGGACAGACTTGCTGAAGCTCGAGTGCGACATCTGAGGCCATCTGCACAATCTGGTCGGTACGGTCCGGTAGATCGTCGTCGATCTGCGCGGCGTCAGCGGCAAGGGAGGCCGTGAGCAGCAGCGCACCGCAAATTACCATGCGCCTTGAGTGAGCGCCGAACATGGGCCTACCGGGCCGGCTTCATGTAGTTCGCCACGAGATGGTCGGCGATCTTGCGACCCATCGCATCCCCAGTCTCCAGCGAATTGCGGAAATGAATGCCGCCCCAGATGCGAACCTCTTCGTGCTCCTGTGACATCTGCGCAAAGCTCGTAAATTTGCGAGAAAGGCGAGGGTCGGAAATGTCTGTCGCGACGAAGTTTTCTGGCCCGCTGCCGAAAGCAGCTTCCAGAACGCCTCGCGCCGCACCCGCATTGATCCCAGCCTGCGATGGGTATTCCGGATGCATCGGGGTGGCGTTCAGAGGCTGCCAGCCAGCGTCGCGTTCGGTCGCATCGTTGCCGTCCCGATCGCCATTGCGAATAGCGGTGATCGGTCGCCAGAAGTTGTATTGGAATTTGGCGTCCCAATCGACGATGAAACAGTTTGCGAGAGCCATCGACATCAATGCGAACACTCGCGCACTGTCTGCGACAGAGAGGTTGCGGCGAGCGGCCACCTGTCGAGCGGCCTGGAACCACGCGGGTCCGAGATTAGCCTGTGTCCAGAAGCGCACGGCGTCGGACTGCGCGTCGGTCCGCTTCGTGCTTTTCACTTCGCCCATTTCCTTAGTTTCGTTGTAATCGCGCGCATAGAGAGCGCTATTGAGAGCGGGGGGCGGAGCCGGACGAAACTGACTGGCGCTGTCCATGCCCCATGGTTTGGCCGTTGCATATTGTGGAAAGAGCGGCGGCGTGGTCGGCACCCAAACGCCAGGTGTGGTGAGCGGGCGATATGTATCGGGCTCGTTTGTCGCATCGCTCTGACGTTCCAGGTATAGAGCGGCCGCAACCTTTTCGCCCAAAGCAAGACCCGCAGCCCGCGCGGGATTGTCCGGGATCGCCTGCATAGTTTCAGCAAAGGCTGTATCGATCCGCGCCTTTTGGCCGGGGTATTGGCGCATGAGAATTTCGCGCGCAGCCGCTGCTGCCGCAGCCTCGGCTGAGGCGTTCGGGTCAATTGGAAGCTCAGTTGCCGTGTAACGCGAATATCGGTTCTGCACAGAATTGACCGCGTCAGACATCGACACATTCACCAGGGCCATGCTGCGCGTCCAGGGATTTCCGCCCACGTTGACGGCCTTCATCACGTCCATGGCGGTGTTGTTCCAGTCGGCGATGACGTCCGCGTAGACCAGCGTATTTCCAGAAACCAGGGCTAGGCTAACCATTGCGGCTTTCAGGAAGTTCATCGTTGCCTCCTCCGAAAAGCTAGATTTCAGATGACTGACAATGTGTCCTTTGGATCGCACCCGGTAATCTTGCCGTGCGCGCATCCGCCGCCGTCATGGACCCAACTTTGATCGTTCAGCAAAATTCGCGCCAAGGAAGTCCGGTTGCGGCGAGATTGAGCGTAACCACGAACCGACATAGTGACCTTCCGAATGATTTCGGGTGGCCGCGCGCTGCACTCGACGCACCGCAGGCCGGATCGCACAAAGCTGCAGAATGCTGTCGTGGCCCAGCAATCCAAAAGGCGCCCCTACTATCCACTTTGCGCCCTAAAGGACTTCCACATTGCACGTCAATCGACGTATAATTGGGCCGGAGGCGCGTCATGGGCCGTGAACTGCTTCCGCGCGGATTGAAGAAGGCGATTGAGTGGCTAGAGGCGGAGCCCGCGCGTCCGTGGCGGGTTGGCGAGCTAGCAAGGCTGTCCGGGATAGCGCCGCGGACGCTGCAAAAGCAGTTCCATCGTTTTCTCGGCAAGGCGCCTTTGGACTTCTTGCGCGAGCTTCGATTCAACTACGCCCGTCAGGAGTTGCTGCGCGGCGGACAAGGCAGAAGCATCACCGACATCGCATTCCGGTACGGCTTTGCACATCTCGGGCGCTTTGCGATTCAATACCGGCGGCGCTACGGAGAGAGCCCTTCAGCGACGCTGCGGAGATCGCTGCAGGTCAATACGATTTCAACGTCGCAGCTGCCGGTACTCGCATCCAGGCTGGAGAGACCGACCATCGCCGTAATTCCCTTCCAGGTCACCAGCCCGCGACTAGACCGAGCAACGGCGTTCGCTGACGAGATTGCCGTGGCGCTCTGGCACTTGCACTGGCTCCATGTCGTGGCGCCGGCGAACGCGCGCTATCGGTTGTATGGCAACGTGCGCGAGGGTTCGCACGGAGCCATCCGGGCTACAGTTCAGCTAATCGATGCTCTCACAGGCCGTTTTTTGTGGGCGGCAGCGTGGGACGGCGAAGTTGGCGACTCCTTCGGCTTTGAGGAGCGGGTCGCTCATGGCGTGGCTCGCGCAATTCAGCCGGCTCTCCGCGAAGCTGAAATCGATCGCGTACTGCATCTGAGGCGCCACGATCTCACTGCATGGGAGCTGACCATGCGTGCGCTTCCGTGCGTCACCGTGGTCGACGCCGCTGCCGAAGACATGGCGCTCGAATTGCTTGAGGAGGCAATGGACCAGGCCCCGCACGATCCGTTGCCGATTGCGACTGCCGCGTGGTGCCGCGGGCTGCGTGCTGGTCATCACTTTACGGCACGACCTGAGTTGGAGAAAGCCGCAGCGAGTGAATTGGCGACCCGAGCGGCAAAACTCAATTCCGGCGATGTGCTCGCAGAGACCATGCTGGCTGCCGGCTTCACGCTCGCACACGACCTTGCCTCTGCAGCCATCCATGCCGACCGGGCACTTGCGCTTGACGGCGGATCGGCTTGGGCTTGGGGTCGCAGCGCCTGGATCAAGGCGTATCATGGTCGCGCGAGCGAGGCTCTGGAAGAGTTTCAGATCGCGCGCTCACTTTCCCCGGCCGATCCGCTGAACTTTCTCTGGTCGGTCGGTATCGCCTCAACCAAATTCCAGAGCGGGAGCTATGATGAGTTGATCCACTGGTATCAGCGTGCGCAGGCGGAAAATCCCGCAAGCACCTGGACCAATCGTTTCCTCGCCGCGACCTATATGCTAGCCGGTCGTCCCGACGAAGGTCGTCGCACCCTTGCTACCTTCATGGGCTGCCATCGGGGATTGACCATCCGCGAGGTCCGATCAAGCCTTCCGTGGAACGATTCTTACCTCGACCGTACCAGTGAAGGACTTGAACAGGCGGGAATGCGACCTTAACGCCTCCCGCGCACGTCCACTTCGGGTCTCATTATATAACATTCCCGCCGGTTCGTGAGCGCCTCCCCACCTTCGCAGCCTCCAAGGTTGAGGTCAACATATTCAAGGCGATGCTGGTTGTGCATCACGGCAAATTTGTCGGCCAATATTTTCAGATGGACGTGAGCGGATGCCGCGATTGGCGTGGTTATTCGATCACTTCGTCGGCACCGGCCGGACAGAGTTAGGCGCGAACGGCTGGCCCGGCGCTTGGCTACGTTGAGATGTTCAAATTTAGCGGTCTGCTGCAGGGGCCCCAACCCGCGTGCCGATTGCCAGCCACAACCGTTCTGCCCAAGTTGATGAGGATTTGACGTATCTTGTCAACACGTCTCCACAACGGGGAGATCCTACATGCAAGCAAGTAAGCTCGTTCCAATGCTTCTGTTGCTAGGTGTAACCGGCGCTCTCGCAGACGACATGAAATGCCCGTAAACGCCTCGCAAATGAAGTGGGCCCCCGCCCCGGATTTCGTCCCAAAAGGTGCTCAGATTACGGTGCTGTCTGGAGATCCGTCGAAGGAAGGGCTGTATGTGGTTCGGTTAAAAATGCCTGCTGGTTATAAGATTCCAGCTCACAACCATCCCACGTCCGAAATGGTCACCGTGATTTCCGGCAACTTCCATCTCGGGATGGGCGACAAGTTGGACGAGAAGAAAGGAATGCTGCTGACAGCAGGGGGCTATGCCGAGGCGCCCGCTAAAATGAATCACTACGCTTGGGCAAGCAGCCCGACGGTGGTGCAGGTCCATGGACAAGGGCCATTTGCGATCACTTGCGTGAACAGCGCAGACGATCCGAGGAGCAAGCCGCAAACTTCGAAATAGCACGGTTGCCCCGGTGCATTGGCCAGCACAAAGCCATCCCGGTCCAGGGAACGACGTAAGGGGCCGCCCGAGGTGGCCTCTTCTGTTTTTCGCGCAGCGATAGCAAGCGAAAGCGATTACGGCTGCTAGGAAAGCCAGCCCGCCTTTGCATCCCTTGATCTAGATCAACTGAGTCCCGCTCAATGGGTCCAGCGTGAATCGCATATAGACGTCGCAGATACTGCCGCAAACTGGCTTTCCAGAATTCCGCAAGGTCGATGATTATGGTGCAATTCGGACATGTCGTCATCGTCGACGATGATGCTTCCATCCGGGAGGCGCTGGCGCGATTGCTGCGCGTTCATGGGATAAATTCCCGGAGCTACCCTTCGGCTCGCGCCTTCCTCAATGCAGTATCCCTCGCGCCAGCCGCCGACATGCCCGATTGCTTGATCGTGGATGTGAATATGCCCGAGATGACAGGTATCGAGCTGCAACGCGACCTATTGGACCGTGGCATCCACATTCCGACGATCGTGATCACCGCGAGTGACGACAAGAGGATCGCGTCGAGCGCAGCATCGCTTGGAGCCGCGGCCTTCTTCCTCAAGCCGGTACCACGAGACCCGCTGATGGCAGCGATTGCGTCAGCGAACAAACATCACGAAACGGACACACGGTCCGATTATCGTTCGAGCGTGATAGTCCATTGGCTTGAAGCTTGCCGTGCGGGACAATTGAAGGCGTTGCTCGATCTGTACGAAGAGCGAGCGACGCTGATGTGCGATTGCGATCGAATAAATCTAATAGGTCGCAATTCCATCGCGATCTATTTAGAGTCCAAGCTCGAAAACAGGGCAACATCCGCCTTCACCCGGGCAGGCATGACTGTCGCTGGCGACGAAATTCTACTTGATTGCCAGGACTGCAAAGGTAAGCCGGTTCATGTTCGCTTTCGTCTCAGTCCGTCGGGCAAGATATGCCACACAAGATTTGCACCGCTTTATGGGTGATCACCACCACCGCGATGTCAACTGACGAACGGCAGCCATCGATGACTGTGCCCTCTCGCAGTTGAGGCCGATCAGCCATCAAAGACCGTCGCGAAAATGTGGGCCAATCACCGGTTCTGGTACCCGGCCGACTGCGGTCCCGATATGCTGCCCCGGGGGCTACCCCACCCCTCGATCGCCCGCGCCGTGGCGCATGGTCAGTACCCCGAGGCTAACCGACGGCACTACCCGACGTACTGCTGGGATGATCTCCATCGCAGCACTCGCGCTTTTAGAGCTGGTGCCAAAAGAGAATTTCGGCCAATAGCAACGCTTTTGCTCAGGCGGAGTTAGGATCGTCGCGACTGCTCGCCTCGAGAAACAGGACGGCAGAGGTGCCCAGATTTGTGATCAAGCTTTCTCTGGTGGGGACATTGCTGATGGCCCTGGTCGCGCCGCCAGCGATTACGCATTCCTTTGCCGCGTCGGGTGCTGGAATTCATTTTCGAACGAGCCATAAGCCTTGGTTTGGCAATCGCTGGTTCGGCTTTGGCGACACTTGGTTTGGGAGCGCCGTTTTTCGTCGGTATCACGCACGCGCGCCCCGTCGCGGTTGGCCCGTCCTGAGGCAGGCGACGCACTCCCATCAAACTCACAACGCGCAGCGGGTAAACACGTCGGTCAAGCCGGTCTCATTAACGGCGCAACCCGAGCCGAAACGCAAAGCCGCGGCGGATTTGGGTACGACCGGACAGTCCGCTGTGGGTCCGCCCTTGAATCACAAAGACAGAACCGTGCAGGAGCAGGTAGCGGCCGCGACCGAGGTCGTGGAGCGAATGACGGCTGCGGCTTTGACGGCTCCGCGTAAAGATGGCCAACCGACACAGCCCCTCGTTGCGGTTGTGATGGCTCGTCCGGAGATCAAGTCGGTAGCCGATCTTGCGGGCACAATTGTTGCGATGGATGAAAGATATGCTCCATTCAGCGTTGACGTTTGGACCGCGTTCGTGGTGGCGGGAACGAATTCTGTCGAAATAAGTGCGGGACACGCTTCGGCGGTCGATCGGCTCAGCAATGGCGAGGTGACGGCTGCTCTGCTGGCCCTCGTTTTTCCAGATGCAGCAGACGCGTTTCCGGAAATCGCTGGCTTCAAGATTTTTCGCGTTCCACTTTTGCCATCTGCTTCGAAGCCTGTGCTTAACTGATTAGCGAAACTATCTTTAGTCGATGCCGCCCTCCTTCGTCGGCCCGGACGCTTCCGTCATTGCGTTGGCTTCCCTCATGTCACGGGCGAGGCCGGTTCTTGACCGTAGCTATTCGCCATGGGCATCTTCAAACCGGCTGAACAGCTATGGTTTGAAAGCCAAGAGCTTGGATAGTGGACACGGGCGATTAAGCGTGATCACGATTTTGTCGATCGTATTCCAGTCTGGCCCCCTCTCCACGATCTCATCGAGATCCTCGAGCTCCTCGAGCGCAATGCATTCCTGTTTGCCATCAGGATAGCTGATCTCGGCCATCCAGCGGTCCGGGACGAGGTCCGCATGATCATTTTGGCCCTGTAAGGCATCATCGAGCTCCATGGATCGTTTGTTGGAGCCTGCCCATACAACAAGGCTGGATCACGACTTCAGATGATGGCGCGGACCGACTATGGAAGTTGCTCGCGACGCTGGAAAGCGCACCAGCCGGACGCCTATCAGAGTCGGGCCGAGACCCTCACGTTCGCGTCGACGGCTCGTGTGGTTCAACACACCGAAACCTGAATGCATGGCGAGATGTTTCGCGGCGAATGGTTGCTATGTTTTGCGTTTTATTTGAGTCAATTTTTGTAGGAATGACACGCGTAAATTAACACATCATCGGCGGGAATATATCGATAACTTGTAAACACTCAGACAGGATTTGTCGCAGATCTGTTAGCGAGGGGATTCCATACCTCATCAAGCGGAGCCAACATAGAGACGGCAGTTCCTTTACGGCGGATCGTGATGATGAGACGAACAATCCTCGCCTTCACAATATTCATTGCACTGAACCAAACGGCCACTGCGGGCGTCCCGCTGTTTGGCCATGTCTCTTGCGCCGTTGTGCGTTTTTATGTAGCAAAATACTCTGAAGCCGCCGCCGAGAGGTGGGCACGAAGCCAGGGCGCCAGCAATACCGAGATAGAAACGGCGCGTCGCTGCCTACATGGCGCTGTCGTGCAAACTGCAAGTTCAGCTGCGAAGCCAGAAGTGCCCGCCCCCGGAACTACGGAGGAGCGGGCCAAGCACGAACAGGCTGAACACGGTCCAGTTCAGGATTCGCAAAGCGAGGGTCAACGCCCCAACCCCGAGCAGGATAAACATGGCAACGAACTAGCTGCTCATGACATCATCCGCGCGAAGTATACCGAGGACCGTTCCGCTAACAGTACAGGCCACGAGACAAAGGATCTTCCTCCCGCCGGTAGAAAAACCACCATATTGCACCGCTATGTGGGTACAATGTATCACACCGACAGGGCGGGAGTGACGATCCATGTGTCCTGGCTCAAACGGTTGTGGGATCACCTAACCAGACGACGCCAATTCAGCATCGCCTTCTTGCATTTCAAGGGAGGCCGGCGGTGACTGGTCGGGACCGCATTAACAACAAAAGGAACCCGATCCCAAGTTTTTCCTGCCCAGCTGAGCGAAAGCATGCTTCAGCACGACGGGAATTACGCTGTATCTCGCGCGTATCGTCGGTGTATGGCGAGTTTTCCGACGCTCATGTGCACACAAAAGCATGCTTGTCGGAGTATTTTTTCCCTCCCCCGCTCCGATCGCGAAAGCATGCGTTGCCTGCAATTCTATATGAACGCTCGAATGAGACCCGCCGTTTCCTACATCCGCGTTTCAAAACCCAAGCGAGGCCGGAGTGGTTTAGGTCTTGAAGCCCAGCCAGCCGCCTCGACTTGTTGGAGGCGCTGCCGCCCTGCAACGTGAAATCAAAGAATTCCGAAGCCCATTCGAAGCGGCTGTAGTCGCCAGCAAACACACACGTTGTCCGTATTCACGGTCTGCGAGTTCAGGTCGACTGAAAGCGCACCGGTGCCGCCACACGCTTCGGCGCCGTCCGTACGTGCGTGGTGTACAAGGTCAGACCGGTGAAGGCGAGGCCGCCCACGAGGTTGCCGAGCACTGTCGGAATCTCGTTCCAGATTAAATAGTCCATGATCGAGAATTTCGCATGCAGCATCAGCCCCGACGGGAACAGGAACATGTTTACGATGGAATGCTCGAATACCATGTAGAAGAACAACATGATCGGCATCCACATGGCGATGACTTTGCCACTGACTGTAGTCGACACGATGACGCCGACGACGCCGGCCGAGACCATCCAGTTACACAGCATGCCGCGAATGAACAACGTCGCCATACCGGCCGCACCGTGCGCGGCATAGCCGAGCGTTCTGGCCTCACCGACGTTTCCGATCACAGCGCCAACCTTGTCCGGGGATTCCGTAAAACCAAAAGTGGTCACGTACGCCATCATAAAGGCGACTGTGAACGCGCCACCAAAATTACCGATAAAGACCAGCCCCCAGTTTCTCAGGACTCCGCGGATAGTCACGCCACGCCGCTTGTCGAGCCAGGCGAGCGGGCAGAGGACGAAGACGCCCGTCAACAAATCGAAGCCAAATAGATACAGTATGCAAAATCCGACCGGAAACAGAATTGCTCCAGCAAGCGGTTGGCCGGTCTGTACGTTAATCGTCACTGCGAACCATGCAGCCAAGGCCAGGATGGCGCCGGCCATGTAGGCGCGGACGATGGTGTCCCGGGTCGACATGAAGACTTTGGATTCCCCGGCGTCGATCATCCTGGTGACGAACTCCGAAGGCGCTAGATAGGCCATTATAGTTTCCCTTGCTTTCTTGGCAGCGTGGAAAGGCTCTTCGTATTCGTGGCTCGGACCACGCGCTGTCGGTCATGCGACGCATCCAATGTTCGCGCTTTGCACGGCCTCTGAGCTGACCGAGATTGTACCGTTCTCGACCTTGAGCGGAATTGTACGCACCTGGCCTCGGTCGGCGCCGAGTGCCTTGCCGGTCTCGAGGCTGATCAACCAGCTGTGCAGCGGGCAGGTGACGGAATGGCCGTGCACGATGCCCTGGCTCAGCGGACCGCTCTTGTGCGGACATTTGTCATTGAGCGCGAACACCTCTTGTTCCGCTGTGCGAAACAGCGCTATGCATCCGCTCTCGGTACGAATAACGCGCGCCCCGCGCACGGGAATATCCTCGAGTTGACAGATCCTGATCCAGGTTTTCGCGACCGGCATCATTGTGCGTCCTCGTACAGTCTGAAATCGGCCAGCGGCATGAACTCATGCGCATCCTTGCCGGCGACCCGCTCGGCCCAGGGGTCCTGCTGAGCGAATGTTTGCGAGAACACGAAGCGATCGTAGAGCACGCGACGGCGGTCGGGCTCGTTCATGATTTGCTGGCGGATCGTCTCCAGTCCGACCCGTTTGGCCCACTTATAAATGCGCTCAAGGTAGCGCCCTTGTTCGCGGTAGAGCTGAGTCAGGGCCGCGATTGCCTCGATGACCTCGGCCTCGGTCTCGACGTGCCCCAGCACTTCCGTGCGCTTGATGTCGAGGCCGGCGGCGCCTGCGAAGTGAATGTCGTATCCAGAGTCCACGCAGATGATGCCGACGTCCTTGCAGGTCGCTTCGGCGCAATTGCGGGGGCAGCCCGAGACGGCCATCTTAACCTTGGCGGGCGTCCAGGATCCCCACATGACCTTCTCGATTTTGACGCCGAGCCCGGTCGAATCCTGGGTCCCAAAGCGGCACCAGTCGGTGCCCACGCAGGTCTTTACTGTTCGCAGACCCTTGGCGTAGGCGTGGCCCGAGACCAGGCCGGCAGTGTTGAGATCGGACCAAACGGCAGGCAGATCCTCTTTCCTGACGCCCAACATGTCGATGCGCTGGCCGCCGGTGACCTTCACGGTCGGGATTTTGAATTTGTCGATCACATCTGCGATGGCGCGCAGCTCGCTGGCCGATGTCTGGCCGCCCCACATGCGGGGAATGACCGAGTAGGTGCCGTCTTTCTGGATGTTGGCGTGGACGCGCTCGTTGATGTAGCGCGACTGGCTGTCGTCGACGTATTCGCCGGGCCAGGTGCTCAGCAGGTAATAGTTGAGAGCGGGGCGGCACTTGGCGCAGCCGCATGAGGTTGTCCACTCGAGCTCCTGCATCAGTTGCGGAATTGTCTTCAGGTTCCTGGCGACAATCAGGCGTCGCACCTCGTCGTGGCCCAGGGCCGTGCAGGCGCACATCGGCTGTACGGAAGCTGGATTGTAAGCATCTCCGAGCTGGGCCTGCAGCAACTGCTCGACAAGGCCGGTGCAGGAGCCGCAGGACGCGGATGCCTTGGTGTGGGAGCGCACATCATCGAGCGTTTTGAGCCCAAGCCCGGAGATCGCGCCGGTAATGCGGCCCTTGCAGACGCCGTTGCAGCCGCAGATTTCGGCATCGTCAGGAAGGACGGCGACCGCGGCCGCCGGGTCGAGCGGACTGCCGACCTGGTAGCTCTGGCCGAAGATCAACGTCTCGCGCTTGTCGGCGACATCGGTCTGCCGCTTCAAATGATCGAAAAACCATGGGCCGTCCGTGGTGTCGCCATACATGACCACGCCGATGATGCGATTGTCCTTCAGCACGACGCGGCGATATAGGCCGCGTGCGGCATCGCGCAGCACGATCTCCTCGCGGTCCTTTGCTTCGGCAAAGTCGCCGGCCGAGTAGAGCTGGATGCCGGTCACTTTCAACCGGGTGGCGGTGGCGGTCGCCTTGAAGCTCGCGGCGGCGTCGCCGGTGAGCTGGGCGGCCACGACGCGGGCCATGTCGTAGAGCGGCGCAACGAGGCCGAAAACCTGGCCTTCGGCCTCGACGCATTCGCCCAGCGCGAAGATGTCCGGATCGGACGTATGCATGGTCGCGTCGACGATGATGCCGCGGTTGACGGTCAGGCCGCTGTTCTTGGCGACCTCGATGCTGGGCCTGATGCCAACCGCCATCACCAGGATGTCCGCCGGCAGCATGGTGCCATTGTCGAGTTCGACGGCTTCCACCTTCTTGGCGCCGTGAATTGCCTTGGTCCCGGCCCTGGTGATGACGCGAATGCCGCGCGCCTCGATAGCGCGCCGAAGGAGATGGCCCGCGGCAGGATCGAGCTGGCGTTCCATCAAGGTCGGCATCAAATGCACGACCGTGACGTCCATGCCCTGTTCCTTGAGGCCCGCGGCGGCCTCTAACCCGAGGAGCCCGCCACCGATGACCACCGCCTTGCCGCGCGACCTGGCGGCGAGCAACATCGCCTGCACGTCGTCGAGATCACGGTAGGTGAGCACGCCGGGAAGCTTGTAGCCGGGTACCGGAATGATGATGGCGTTGGACCCGGTGGCGATGATGAGCCGATCGTAAGCCACTGTGATCGCTGGCTCGCGCGGCGCCAGACCGGTGGCCAAAGGAGAAAACTCGGCCGTCACCGATTTGACTGCCCGGTCGATGCCGGTCACCTTGGCGCCCTTGTAGAGTGTGACGCCGTGCTTGATGTACCAGCCATCGCCATGGATCACGATTTCCTCGAACGACTTTTCACCCGACAGGACCGGTGACAACATGATGCGGTCGTAGTTGACCCGCGGCTCGGCGTTGAAGATCGTGACCTCGTAGGCCTCGGGCGCCGTTTCGAATAGCAGGTCGAGCGCCCGGCCTGGCGCCATTCCGTTGCCAACGATCACAAGTTTCTGCTTCATCCCGTCCTCAGTTCAGCGCGAGCTCATCAAAAAGATTCGGAATTTCTGGGGACTCCGCACGCGCGAGACCTGCATCGCATCTTCACGGATCACTATGGCAAGCCACCGCTCAGATCCCACCCGTAAATTGCCGCGTACAGCGAAACCAACAAGCCCAAGCAGCAAATTGCAGCGATCGCTGTTAGCGAGGGAGTATCGTAGACCCGATCCTGAAAGGGTGGCCGTTTCCCTAGCTGCGCGACTAAGTGGTGCTGTGCCGCAATACCCGTGACCAGGACAAAAGCCGACAGCAGGACAACTGGCCAAAACGAGTTCTCGACGACATCTGCTGCTTTCCGTGCAGCCGCTACGTCGACGGCCCCGATGGCGTAGAAGAGACCGGAGAGCGCCAACACATAGGTCGCGATGCCGTAGACAAGGAACAATATGCGATTCACTGGACCTCTGCTCCCGCTGCACGCCGATCTTCACGCCATTGCGTTTGTTGCGCAAAACCCGACGCGGACACCGCCTTGGCGGTGCCAACGCGGCTCTGGTCGGACACCAGCGCGCCGAACACCGCGACGTTGGAGCGAAGGTGATAGTCACTGGAGCCAAAGAAGCCGCCGCCGAACGCGCCTCCCACGCCGGCGCCGGCAATGGTTCCGGAATTGTGGACCGTTCCCAGATCGAATCGCAGTCCGGCGCTTGTTCCCGTTACCGAGGCGCCGGAGAGGATATTATAGGTATTGCCGATATCGGTGTTGGTACCGTAACCGTTGGGGTTGTTCTGATCGCTGGTCGCGCCGGTGCAGGTGATGGTGGCGTTGTTCACCGGCGACGCAGGCGCGCATGCGGCGTTGGCTCCATCGACAATCCCAAACGGTGCGACCAGCAATGCCAGTAGCAACATGAAATAGTTCGTGCCCGGCGTTTTCATTTCCATTCCCTGTTTTCTGCTAGCTCACTGGTCTGCCTGGACACCGCCTTGCGCTAGAGGTCAGTGTCTTTCGGATCGGCGAACCGGCGGCCCGGAAGCGGGATCAGCATGGCCGCGTGCTGGCGGTAGCGGCGATACTGGTCGCCGAACTGCTGGATCAGATCGTGCTCTTCCAACTGGATGCCGATCAGAATGTAGCCGGTGATCACCACCGCAAAGAGCAGATGACCAACGGTCATCGCAGGCGTGGCCCAGACCGCGAGCAAGACGCCGAGATAGATCGGGTGGCGGACATGCCGGTAGAGCAACGGCGCGCGGAATTTCGCGTCCGACAGCTGTTTGCCGAACAAGCGCGCGAACACCTGGCTGAGCCCGAACAGCTCGAAATGATTGAGCAGAAACGTGCTGGCCACCAGCACGACCCAGCCGAGCCAGAAGATGCCGTCGAGCACCGCCGCGGCGATCGGGTTCTGCACGGTCCAGACCGGCGCGGGGATCGGCTGCCACTGCCAGTACAGGAGCAGCAGCGCGAAACTGGCGAACAGCACATAGGTGCTGCGCTCGACCGAGGGCGGCACCATCCGCGTCCACCAGCGCTTGAAGCCCGGGCGCGCCATCACGCTGTGCTGGATCGCGAACAGTGCGATCAGCAGCGTATCGACGATCGCGCTCTGGAGCAGCGGGCCTGCGGTTCCTGAATCGATCGACTTCGGAACGATGAGATTGCCGGTGAAGCCGATGAGATAGAGCAGTGCGACGAGCGTGAAGCCGTAAGCGACGACGCCGTATAGGACCGCAACGAGACCTGCCATGAACCTTCTCCTGGTTATTTCAAAAGTTGAATTTGCCGCGTGAAGCGGAGACCTGCCCGCCGGCATCGGCGATTGTCGTGACGAAACGACGCGAGCGATTACCGGGGATTTCGCGCCGTCACCATCCAGGAACTCGAATTCATCATCACGCCTTCGGGGCGGACGAATTCTCTCAACTCATCCTTCAGAGCCGCCACCAGCTTGTCATGGCAGCGTTCTGCCTGCTTGCCGGCCTCGCGATAGACCTCACCCGCGGGCCCGATCGCGAGCTGGAACGCGACCGCTTCGTCGAGGTCGCGACCGACCAGAACCTCGGCATCGATTCGCTCGAACCGGGCGTCGGTGTAGCCGGCGATCCGCAACTGCTGCGTCACGGCCTCGGTATCGGTCATGGAGAAAGGCCCGGGTCCGCATGTCGCGGCGTCCTCTTTCACCGGAGGCAGGTAACGCAGCAGAACCTCCTTCGACAAGGTGAGCCACGGATTGTCCGCCCGCGCGCGCCACACGATCATCGTCATCAACCCGCCCGGCCTCAGCGCCGAGCGCATGTTGCGCAAACCGGCCACCGGATTTTCGAAGAATTGCGTTCCGAAACGGGAAAAGCAGAAATCGTGCACCGGCTTGAACGGATAGGTCTGAACATCCGCTTCGAGGAACGTCAGATTGGTCAATCCCGCGGCCTTCGCATCCGCGCGGCCCGCATCGAGAAAGGCGCCACAGCAATCAAGGCCAACGACCGAACCGGCCGGCCCGACGCGCCGCGCAAGTTCAATCGCGGTATCGCCCCAGCCGCATCCGACATCCAGCACGCTGTCGCCGACATGGAGCGGCAGCGCAGGAAACACTTTTGCGCTATGCAGATGCAGGCCGCCGGCGAGGATGTGCCGCCAGGTGTTGAATTTTGGAACCAGGACTGCGTTCCAGAAATCAATGTAAGGATTGTTGGTTTCGATTGCCGGCGCGGTGCTCATGATCAAGATGCCCGTCTTATTTAGTTGTGGCCACGAGGCCGCCCAAGAGTCTGCCCTAGACGTTCGCTCACATTTGGAGCGACGCGAGCAGGCAGTTGGTTGGCACTTCACCCCTGAGCACCGTATAAGGGCGAGCTGTGCCTGGACGAATGATCGCCCGGCCGGATCACCAGACCGTTCGTCCAAATCTGAGATTGGCCACCATGATTGACCCGCTTTCGGAAGTGCTGCGATCGGTTCGCCTGACGGGCGGCATTTTCCTCGATGCGCGCTTCACGGCGCCGTGGTGCGTGCACACGCAGATCCTCGCCGAGGACTGCGGGGCCTTCCCGGTCAAGCCGCCGCTCTTGATCGCCTACCACTTCGTGATCTCGGGAAAATTCCTGCTCAGCACCGAAGGTGAGCCCCCCGTCGAGGTGCGGGCCGGCGAGATCGTGCTGTTGCCGAGGAATGACGTTCACACGCTGGCCAGCGCGTCCGGTCTGGAGCCCACAAGCGCGCGTCATCTGATCCAGCCGTCCGAGGACGGCGGACTGGCGCAAATCTCACATGGCGGCGGCGGTGAGACGGCACATCTCGTGTGCGGTTTTCTCGGCAGTGAGGAATCCTACAATCCGCTGATCGCAACCCTGCCAAGGGTGCTGAAGCTTGACGTCTGCGAGGGTGTGTCGCGCGACTGGGTCGAGGCCTCCGTGCGATATGCCGCCAGCGAGTTGACGGCTGGCCGATTTGCCTCCTCGAGCCTGATGTCACGGCTCTCCGAGCTGCTCTTCGTCGAGGCGATGCGCCAATATTCGGTAACGTTCAGGGATCACGATGCCGGTTGGTTGAAGGGCGTCGTGGATCCGCAGATCGGCCGCGCCCTGGCCGCCATCCATCATAAAATCAGTTTGCCCTGGTCGGCGGATTCGCTTGCAAGGGAAGTCTCGATGTCGCGCAGCGCATTCGTCGATCGCTTCACGACGCTCGTCGGCATGCCGCCGATCCGGTATCTGACCATCTGGCGGCTGCAGGCGGCCAAGCTCGGCCTGCGAGAAACCCGCAAGACGATCGAACAACTCGCCGAGGAGGTGGGTTACGGATCCGGCGAAGCATTCAGCCGGGCGTTCAAGCGGGAATTCGGGCTGTCGCCGGCACTTTGGCGCGACCAGCGGCCGGTGGATAACGCCGCGGCCAAAGGCGGCGACGTCGCAGCGCTTCCGACCAAACCCCTCGGGCGGCAGTCGTGATCAAACCGGTCTCCAGATTCCCTGCCAAGGAATTTTACGGGGAAATTTTGCGATTTTGGTCGTTCAGAGACCTGTCCAACGGCCAGAAAACGCTACACCCAGTCATGGTGGCCAATCTCAGATTTGGACGAACGGTCCGGTGATTCGGCTGGTCGATCATTCGTCCAGGCACGGCTCGCCCTTATACGGTGTCCAAGGATGAAGTGCCGACCAACCGCGCTCGCATCGCTCCACACTTGAGTGGACGCTAAGCGGACGCTTGGGCGGCCTCATGACCACAACTCAGAGAAGGCGGCCATCTTGATCATGAGCACGAGTGTCGCTCGACGCGAGCGCCGGGACTACGCATGACCCTCAAACTCTTCGAACTTGTCGGCACCGACGAAGCCCGCCCGTTCAGTCCGTTCTGCTGGCGGACGCGCATGGCGTTGGCGCATAAGGGGCTGTTGGCAGAAACCATCCCGTGGTGCCTCACCGAGAAGGATGCGATCGCGCCGCATCAATCCGAAAAGGTGCCGGTGCTGCTCGACGGTGACATCGCGGTGGTCGATTCCTGGACGATCGCGAATTATCTCGAAGACACCTATCCGGACCGGCCGTCGCTGTTCGGCGGTGAGGGCGGTCGCGCCGTAGGTTGCATGCTGAACTGGTGGGGCGATGTCACAGTGATGGCCGGCATGTTTCCGATGATCGCCGTCGACATTTTCTCACAAATGAAACAGGTGGATGCCGCCTACTTCCGCAAGTCACGTGAAGTGCGCCTCGGCAAGCGGCTGGAAGAGGTGGCGGCGGGCCGCGACAAGACGGTCGAGGGCTTTCGCAAATTGCTCGAACCGCTACGGCTGATGCTGATGACACAAGCCTATCTCGGCGGCGAAAAGCCGAACTATGCCGACTATATCGTGTTCGGCCCGTTCCAGTTAGCGCGCGTGGTCAGCCCGTTCAAGCTGCTGGCCGCGGACGACCCGGTCTATGCCTGGCGCGAGCGGCTACTCGACGCGTTCGACGGCATGGCGCGGAAGACGCCGGGATATCCGGTGTGAGAAATCGTCCGAGTAGAGTGGCCGCGCGCGCTCCCCATGTCGTCAAGGCGAAGGCAGGGACCCATATGTGGACGGCCCCCGTGGCATAAGAGTTTTGTGAGGCTTGATCGGATCGCTTGCACCCATCTGTCCGGCCTAGCTTAGGGAATCGCGACAACGTACGACGGCCTTGTGTTCACTGTCTCGACGTCGAGGCCTGCCACCATGGCGAAGGAATTGACGATCGCATCGAGTTCGCCGCGCGAGATCACGTCGTTGATCCTCTCAAAACCCGCGGGTGCGCGTTCTTCGGCGAGCTGCATGGCCGCTTCCGGGCCGAGATTGCGATTTCGCAGAATAATGTCGTTCATGGCGGGCCGGCGCTCGTCTTCATAACGCAAGAGCGCTGCCACCGGATCGCGCGTTTCGCTCAACGCTCGGGTCAACGCGCGGGCATCGAGGATTGCCTGCGAACCGGCCTGTCCACCGATCGGCTGCATCGGATGAGCGGCATCGCCGAGCAGCGTGACGCGGCCGAACGACCAGGCAGTGACGGGATCGCGATCGACCAGAGGAAATTCGTAGATGTCCGCCGATTGCCCGATCAGTGCGGGCAGGTCGAGCCAGGGGAATTTCCAGCCGCCGAACGCGGCCAGGACCTCTTCTTTGGCAACAGGTCGGTTCCAGTCTTCGCGCGGAGGAGCTCGGTCCAGCACTGTCTTCTGACAAATCCAGTTTATCAACGTCTTGCCGCTTGACCGCCTGCCGATGGGATAGACGATGATGCGTTGGTGAAAATGGCCGGCAATGATCTGGGTTTGGCCATCGAGGAACGGCTCGGCTTCAACCGCAGCTCGCCATAGCATCTGCTGGGCGAAACGTGGCGCGCCCTCCGCGGGATAGAGCTCATGCCGAACGGCAGAATGGATGCCATCGGCGCCGACAAGAATGTCCGCCTGGTCTATCTGGTTCGATCCGGACTTCCGATCGGCAAAGTGGGCGCGTACGCAGTCATCATCTTGCTCGAAGCCGGTGAGCCTCAGTCCGCTCCGGACATTTCCGTCGCCGATGCGGTCCCGCACGGCGCGGAGCAGGAGAAGTTGGAGCTCGCCGCGATGAATTCGAATATTGTGGCCAACGATAGCCGGCCGCGAGTCCCCTGGGTTCGTCATGGATGAGTTGACCGAACTTGTTACAGAGATTGAGCCGACGTGTTGCGATACCAGTCTCAGCAAGTGGGTCGCCAAGTCCAAGCTCAGTCAGTTCGCGGACTGCGGTTGGTTGCAGATTGATGCCGACGCCGAGTGGCGCGGGATCCCCCACCGCCTCGTAAACGCGAACCGCTATTCCAGCCTGATGCAGGCTGAGCGCAAGGCTCAGCCCACCAATGCCGCCGCCGGCAACGATGACTTTCGGATAATTCATCGTGCGGCGACGCGAGGGTCCCTAACGTTGTTGAAGGTTTCGAATTCGACGTTTCGGAGATCGCCGCCGTTCTTCTCAACCTTGCGGATGTATATGTTGTGCACGACTTCGCCGGTATTTCGGTCGATCGACATCGGGCCGCGCGGACTTTCCCAGGTCATGCCTCGCATCGCGGCGATCAGGGCTTTGCCGTCCGTTGAGCCGGCGGTCTTGCGCAATGCTTCATAGATCGCGTGCAACCCGTCATAGCCGGAAACCGCCATGAAATTCGCGCCGTCCTTTGCGTCCTTGCGATAGGCCTCGGTGAACGCCGCGTTGACGGCAGACGGATGCGCGGCCGAATAGAAGTGTGCGGTGACGACGCCAAGCATGGCATCGCCCATGTTCGGCAAAGCCTCATCATCGGTCAGGTCGCCGGGACCGATCAACGCAATCCCGGCCTTGTCGAGGCCTCGCTCGACGAACTGCTTGGCGAAGGTCGCGGCTTGCGTCGAGGGAACGAAAACGAACAGCGCCTGCGGGGCCGCTTCCTTGACGCGCTGCAGGAATGGCGCGAAGTCGGGGTTTTTCAAGGGGACGCGGATCGCTTCCGTTATTTGACCCCCAGCGGCCTTGAAATTGTTAGTGAAGGTCTCCTCGGCCTCAAGCCCTGGGGCGAATTCGGTGATGAGGGTGACAGCCTTGGCGAGTTTGTTTTTCAAGGCCCAGTCGGCAAGAATTGCCGACGACTGCGCGAGCGTACAACTCGTGCGGACGTAAAACGGCGATTTCTCAACTACCGCTGTGGTACTCGAAAGCATGATCACGGCCGGCTTCTGGGCTTCCGTGATAAGCCCGGCACTCGCGAAGAGATCGGCGGTTATGCCGCCACCGATGATGTCCACCTTTTCGTTGACGATCAGCTCTTGGATTAGGCGTTTGCCGGTTTCGCCTGAGGAGGCATCGTCCCTAACGATCAGCTCAATCTTTTTGCCGGCAACTGTGTCGCCGTGTTGCTTGACGTAAAGGCGGGCACCCGCCAGCACCTGCTGACCGGCGGCTGCGAGCGGGCCGGTTAGCGGCATAACCATGCCGATCTTGACGGCGTCCTGCGCGGCGGCGCTTCCTACGGTGGCAGTCAAAAGGGCGAGAATGGCGGCTGCACGGAAAAGACTTCCCTTGGACATGTCTATCTCCATCAGGACCGGGTGGCTCCCGGGACCGGAAGTCATGATACCGGATTGCTGGTTGAAATGCTGCCTTGGGTCGCTGTAGTTTGGAAGTTCGATTTTTGGATATCCCTGTAGCCTCCAGACTAAGGGGTCGAAAATGGAGTGGTCGGACCGGATCGGCCGGCGTATCAGGCTGCGCGATCTCCACATCGTGCTGGCTGTGGCCGAAGCCGGCAGCATGGCGAAGGCGGCCCAAAGGCTTGCGATCTCGCATCCAGTCGTGTCCAAGACGATTTCCGATCTTGAGCAGACGCTCAAGGTGAAACTGTTTGACCGCACCGCGCAGGGCGTTGAGGTGACCAATTACGGGCAGGCGCTGCTGAAATGTGGTGTCAACGTCTTTGACGAGATGCGTCAAGGGCTAAAACAGATCGAGTTCATGACTGATCCGGCCTCGGGCGAGCTCGCGGTCGGATGCCCGGAGATCATGAACGCCGGTATCGTGCCTGCGATCTCCGAACGCTTCCTGCAAACGCATCCGCGGGTACAGCTGCGTGTGGTTCATGCGGATATTGCACTGGCGCAGTACGATCCGCTGCGCGAACGCAAAGTCGAACTCCTGCTCGGACGGCCGCCGGAGCCCTTTGTCGAGGAGGGCTTGGTCTCAGAACCGCTGATCCATGAACCCTTTGTGGCGGTTGCCGGCGTCGGCAGTCGGTGGGCGAGCCGGCGCCGTCTCCAACTCGCGGACCTGATTGAGGAACCCTGGATACTACCGCCGTCTGACAGCACGCCTGGTACGATCATTGCCGGCATTTTCAGGGCCGAAGGGCTGCAACCGCCGCGGCCGAGCGTCGCGACATTGTCAGTTCAACTGACGACGACGCTGATTGGGACCGGCAAATTTGTCGGACTCCTGCCGAACTCGGTGGCACGTTTCGGGGCCCGTCGCGTCGGATTGAAAATCCTCCCAGCGAGGATACCGGCTACGCACTATTCCATCGCTATCATCACCGTTAAGAATTGCATCCCCGGGCCGTTAGCGAAGCTGTTCGTTGAACATGCAAGAGTTGTGGCGAAATCGCTGTCGCCATAGAGCAGCGCTGGACGTCCAGTGGTCCGAAGCGGACAACCACCTCGTTTATTGGCGCCTGAGCTAAGCTGACATAGCAGGGTGAACTAGGGCCTATTGGGGCCTGCCGCTATTCCAGCCGATCCGTTCTCAGTTCAAGACAATTGACAAAACTCCTGTCTCACAGGGGTTTCTTTCATTTTTGGAGCGTCGGAAAAAGTACTGGACGTCAGGACCACACGACTTCGCCGTCCGCACCGGCGCATTTGTCGCATGCGCCAACGCGTCCATCGCATCCCGTGCCCAACACTCGTGACGATCGCGTAGCGCCCCTCTTGCGGGCTCGGGACGGCGCACACCATACGCCTGATTTTGGTTTCTGGAAAAGCGAAATCTTTTTGTCGAAGGGGTTGACACGATTTCGGAAAATCAGCCTGACGCGCAAATCAGTTGGTCCGATCCCCTTGGTAGCGCGCAGGTCGAAGCATGTTGCCGGTCAATCGCCCGGGAAGTGCTGGATAGCGCAGCGGCACCCACCCTTTGGTACAGTGTAGTACGTCACCGTGTCTGTCTTATTTGAACGAGGTGCGGTCCCGACGCTCGCGTAACGCGACCTGTTTGGGCATGCCGCCGAGAAGAGCCTTGAAGCGCGGCACCGCCAAATCAAGAAATGCGCGCAATTTGACTGGCATGAAGCGATTTGGAGAATAGACGAAATTGACGGGTTGCGGCGGCGGCTGAAACTCCTGAAGTACCGGTATGAGCCCGCCCGATCTAATCAATTCGGCAACCTGGTAAGAAAACACAACTGTGAGTCCCAGGCCCGCGCGAGCGGCATCAAACGCCGACTCCGTGTTGCTCACAACGAGCCGGGATCGTATTGGCACGGCGTATTCTGTCTTGTCGCGTTTGAGCCTCCACAGCGAGGGGGAATGCATCGCCGGATAGGTGATGCAGTCGTGGGTGGAGAGGTCGTCCGGCGATCGAGGCGTTCCGCGCGATTTCAGATAGTCCGGGCTCGCGCACATCACGCGACGAATTTCTCCAGCCTTCACCGCGATCAGGCTGCTGTCGGTCAATTCGCCAATCCGAACCGCAACGTCGATTTGCTCTTCCCAAAAATTAACTGGACGATCCTGGAGTCCCAGCTGGACATCGACATCCGGAAATTTCGCAAGAAACTCCACAATGATCGGCTGCAAATGCAGGCGGCCCATCGCAACGGGTGCCGACACGATCAGATCACCTCGAGGCGTCGTGTACTCGCCGGAAGCGGCGCGCTCGGCCTCGGCTACATCTGCGAGGATGCGCTTGGCGGCAGCGATGTAGGAACGCCCCGCGTCGGTTGGCACGAGCATGCGGCTTGATCGGTTGAACAGCTTGGTTCGCAAGTGCGCTTCGAGCTCGGACACCTTTCGACTCACGGTCGCGAGTGGCGCCTTCTGACGGCGCGCCGCTGCCGACAGGCTGCCGGCTTCGGCGACCGCCAGAACGATCGACATAGCCTCGAAACGATCCACTGGATGTTACCATTTTTTGGAAGGATATATCTCGATTTTGCCAGATGCCCAGTTGTTTTGAAAGGGTCTATCTCCGATGCGCCATCACGAAAACGGTCTACGCACAGGAGATGACGATGACTACGACCCAAGCCAAAGGCACCGCCCTCGTTACCGGCGCGTCGAGCGGCATCGGCGCGATCTACGCCGACCGGCTGGCGAAGCGAGGCTACGACCTCATTCTTGTCGCGCGCAACAAGGCGCGGCTTGCAACGCTGGCGCGTCGGCTTCGCAATGAAACCGGGCGAAGCGTGGAACCGATCGAGGCGGATCTCACTTCTTTGGCTGACCTGAGGCGCATAGAGGACATTCTGCGCAGCGATGCCCGGATCACCACGCTGGTCAATAACGCGGGCGTGGGCTCTGCGGTACCCTTGCTCGATGCCGACGTCGACAAGATGGAGGATATGATCCATCTGAACGTTACCGCACTCGCGCGCCTTACCTATGCGGCGGTCCCTGGACTTGTCGCTCGCGGCGGCGGCACATTGATCAATGTATCCTCGATTGTCGCGATCGCGCCGGAACTGTTGAACGGCGTCTATGGTGGCAGCAAGGCCTTCGTACTGGCACTTGGCCAGTCGCTTGTCCACGAGTTCGCTGACAAAGGCCTCCGCATTCAAACCGTCCTGCCGGGTGCCACCGCCACGGAGTTCTGGGACATTGCGGGCAAGCCCGTCCACCAGCTCCCGGGTCAGATCGTGATGTCTGCCGACGACATGGTCGACGCTGCGTTGGCCGGTCTCGACCTTGGTGAAGCCGTGACCATTCCGTCGTTGCCGAGCCAGGTCGAGTGGGACCGTTTCGACGAGGCGCGCCGCACGATGTCCGGCAAGCTTTCAAGCTCCATTCCGGCGCCTCGCTACAACGTCCGTCAGAGCGAACGCCTGAGCGTGTAGCCATCACCGGAGATCCGCCGTCGGCGAATGGATGACGGCGAGCTCCAAACCCCGAGTAAACGATTTTGATCAGTCACCTGAAATGAGGAGAACGCAAATGTTTACGACCCACCTTCATCAGACAACCACCCAAATTCGCAGAGCACTTTTCGCGACCGCAGTCGCGCTTGCTTTCGTTGGACCGGCCCACGCCGATGGTTTGCGTCCGATCGAAGCCAAGAGCATCGACCTCGGCGGAGTATCGGGCGTCGCTTACTACACCGTCGAGCGTGATGGCTTCCATGTCGTCACGACGCTGGCAGAGGGCGAAGCCGGAACGCCAATTCGAGTCGTGTCTATCCTTTCACCAGGGCAGCGGGTGGTTCTCTCGACACCTGCGCCGGTGGGCGGAATCGAAATCAGCCGTGAAGGCGATCGTGTCCTCGTGCACAGGAGCAACCCCGTCTCGAATTAAATGAGACCAGCAACGCCTTGAACAAACGAAACAGGAGGCTGGCATGTCAACTATTCATCTCCATCGGACGACAAGTATAACAGCGGAGCAATACATCGCTGCGCTCACCGACTTTGGACCCGGCCGGTCGAAGCTCTTGGCAACAGTGCCGACGAGTACCTCAAAGTGCATCGGAAGGGCGTGTCGGAGGCCGACGTCACTGAAGGCTCGGGAGGCGTCTGGGAACGCCTGCACTATGACTGGTCGAATTCCGACCGCGTCGTACTTACAACCACCGACTCCAACGTGTGGGGTGGCTCATCGGGGCACACTTACACTTTCACGCGCCGCCCAGACGGTAGCACCGACATTGATGTTGTTGTCGTACGCGACGGCAAGAACGTCAAAGGATGGCTTCTGGGTCTTGTGCTCGGAACGGTCGGCAGGTGGGTCTTGGAAAAGGCCTTCACCAACTCTGTCAAAGCCGTCGAAGCCCGTGCGAGCACATCTCGAGAGTTTTGGTCTCATGCGCCGGTGACCCTCAACCGGGCTCGTGAGTGGCAACCTGTCGACCGTGTCAATTCAGGATTTTGAGTCCAAGCATCTGTGATCAAACAAGGAGAACTGCCATGACCGCGCTATCCGCCACTCTTTCGAACGCTACGTCCGCCAAGAGCCATGAACTACCGAGAACGCGTTTCAGCCTGTTTTACCTCGCCGGCTATACGCTTCCGGTTGGCCTGGCTCTGATGTCCGTGCCGCAGGTGACGATGCAACTGCTGTTTAGCAACCATGTCTATGATGACCTTGGGCTTCGCATCGGCGGAGTATTTCTCTTCGCGCTCGGGTTGATCGTAGCCGGCATGATCGTCCGTGAAATCCCGCGCGCTTATGTACTGACGTTGTTCGTGCGCGCTTTCATCATTACGGCGCTATTGACCCTCTTCGTCCAGTATCGCGACCCGGCGCTGCTAGCAACGAGTACGGTTGTTACAATAGGCTGGATCCTGACATTCCTCGGTTGGCGCAAAGACACGGCTGAGCAGCGTGGGTAGAGATGATCCCTATGACCGTGCGAGGAAATTATAGGTGGATGGCGTGCCTCGCGCGCGTTTCCGTCCACCATCTACTCCACGGACTGCCAGTTCGGCGCGGGAAAGACGCCCCCATACTTGCGGCCTGAAGTGAGCTCACCTCACGATCGCGCGGACGAGCTAGATAAATTGCCTGTGAGTGGCCCTGCCTTCCTGGCCGTCGGGATGTCCGGTTCGTGCGATAGAACGGACTAAGGCCGGATGGCGCTTTTGACCCAAAGGCGACCTGTGTTGGCGTAGCAGCCGGTCGGAAATCGGGTGGATCGATCTGCGTGAAATCCTATCGTGACAACGCGCCGATAGGAGCACGGTATGCACAAATTTCATTCGATAGCAGCTCTTTGTGGAGACGGTCTCCGACCAGAACTGCGAGAGCTATTCGAGAGGCTGGCGATTGAACCGCACTCTGGGCTGCACATCCGCCGTGAAGGCATGGTCCAAGCCGGACCAGATCCCGTTTCCAAGGCGTCCACTCAAACTGAACACAGAAATGCAGGAGTTAGCTACATGTCGAAGGAAAGTGAGAACAAGACGATCGTGGGTCGCTGGTTTACTGATTTTTGGGGCGAGACCTGCAACCTCAATGTCGTCGATGAACTGGCAGCGCCGGACATGCTGTTGCAGTATTCGCTTCACGAGCCACGTCGTGGTCGCGACGACATCAAGGCCTTCATGACCGACTTTCGCAAGGCTTTTCCCGACCTCAACTTTTGGGGAGCGGCGGAGCTGATTGCCGAAGGCGATTACGTCGTCGGGCGCTGGGAGGGTGGTGGCACCCACACTGGCGCTGCCTTCCGCGACTTTTTGGCGGGATCACTTCCAGCCAAGAGCGGACGCACTATGAGGTTCACCGGAACGACCGTTCTCAAGGTCAAGGACGGCATGATCGTCGAGGAGATCGGCCTTGACGACGGCGTGGCTGCGTTGACGCAGCTTGGACTTATAAAGAACGCTGCATAAGCTTGTTCGCGCCCCAAGTCGTGTCGACAACGGGCCCGGCCTTTCGAGGGCCGGCCCGCAATCTCCTTGGGACCGGTGAGTGACCGACCCAATGAAGACATCGGGCCCCTGGCATGACCCAACCAGCGGAACTTGAGAGGTCAAGACTGGTTCAGAAGACAACTGAACCTGGTTCGCCAGCGGGCGGATCGTGATCACCGCGAATGCCGGGATTGCACTATTTTGTGCCTGCCATTATCCCTTTGCTTGGCCTGTGCCGCCCGCACATCTCACAGGATCACACCCCATGCCGACCTCGAGCCTGGCTCCCCTGGACGAGACCATCACGATCGCCGAGCTCACGCGCGATCCCTATCCGATCTACAGACGCCTCAGACGCGAAGCTCCGGTCCTACGCGTCAAATCGGTAGGCCGCACCTTCCTCACCAAGGCGGCCGATACTAAATTGGTGAAGGACAATGCGGCGCTGTTCAGCTCGGACGACCCAAACACGCCCATGAAGCGCGCCTTTCTCGCTCATACGCTGATGCGGAAGGACCACGAAGAGCATCGGGCTGAACGCATGGCGATGATGCCGGCCCTTATGCCGAAGACGATCGAATCCACCTGGGCGCCGCTTTACGAGAAACTGGCCGCAACGTATCTTGACCGGCTGCCACGCGGTGAGGTGGTCGATCTCTTTTCCGCGCTTGCAGGGCCGCTTGCCGCGCGGATTCTGGCGCATGCGATGGGCATTCCGGACGCCAGCGATGACGACATGCAGCGGTGGTCGCAGACACTGATCGACGGCGCCGGCAATTTTGGCTGGACGCCGGGGCCTTTCGATGCGTCCGACATCGCCAATGCGGAAATGGACAAATGTATCCGAGCCAACGCGGAACGCGTTCGGACGGAACCGGATTCCTCAGCGCTCTCCTTCATGGTGAACGCGAAGAATCCGATTCCAGAAAGCCAGATGATCGCCAATGTGAAGATCGCGATCGGCGGCGGCATCAACGAACCGCGCGACGCCCTGCTGACGATCGTCTATGGCCTGTTGACCAATCCAGACCAGCTTGACGCCGTGCGCGGAGGTGACAAATGGCGCTCCGCCTTCGAGGAAGGGGTGCGGTGGGTCGCACCGATCCAGGCGAGTTCACGACTCGTGATGGAGGACACGGAGATTCGCGGCTGCTTGATCCCAAAGGGCGACACCGTGATGACGATCCAGGCCTCGGCCAACCGGGACGAGGACGTCTTCGCAGACGGAGAGAACTACAACGCGCTGCGCGAGCCCAATCCTCACCAGTCCTTCGGCAACGGCCCACATCATTGCGCGGGCGCGCATCTTTCCCGGCGAACCGTTGGCGCCATCCTGTTGCCGATGCTGTTCGAGCGCTTCCCCAACATGACCTTGCCTGATCCCGCGAGCGTGCGCTGGCACGGATTTGGTTTCCGCGGCCCGCTCAATCTGCCGCTTCTCCTGCAATAGAACCGCCAGGGATGCGATCTCACCCGCCAACCCTGGATCCTGCAGCTTATGTCCGCTTTTGGAGGCCCACCGACGTTTGGTCGAACGCCGATTCCCGGGTGGCGAAGCCGAGCCAGGCCGTGCAGTATCGGCGGAATTGACAGTCATTCGCGCGGCGGACTCCACATGCTGTCAGACCACGAGCGCAGGTTTCTGTTGACGCGACGGGTCGGCCATCTTGCCACGGCCGATATCGGCGCCATTCCGCACGTCGTGCCGGTGTGCTTCACGATCTCGCAAAACACCCTTTACATCACCATCGACGAAAAACCGAAGCGCGTCGGAGGAGCAGCGCTCAAGCGCATCCGCAACATCGAGCGCAACCCGATGGTCGCCATCTCGGTTGATCGGTACGACGAAGACTGGACCCGGCTTGGCTGGGTGCTGTTGCGTGGACGAGCTGATATCCTGCGCGCCGGAACGGAGCACGACCGCGCCCAGGAGCTGCTGCGCGCCCGGTACCGCCAGTTGGCGGCGATGCAGATCGCCGATCGGCCTGTCATCGCCGTCCGCCTGGAGCGGGTGACAAGCTGGGGCAACCTGTCCGTGGGCGCGGACGAGGCCGGTGATGATGGTGAAGGCTAGAGCATGTTGCGATTACACGAATTGCGATTACACGAAATCGCAACATGCTCTAGCCTCTTTGATTGAGCATGATCTCCGCGCAAACGCGTTCCGCGTTTGTCGCGAGGGAAAACCGGTTTCCACTTTTCCGGATCATGCTCAAGAGGCTGGTCCGCGCCCGTGATGTGTGCGACCATCACGCCCTGGCCGCAACCGGGGAGCACTGAACATGCATGTCGGTATCTCGATGTTTCCGACGGATTATGCGATTTAACCGCACGAGCTAGCCGTGGAGGCGGAAGCGCGAGGTTACGAGTCCTTGTGGTTGCCGGAGCACAGCCACATTCCCACCAGCCGCAAATCGCCGTGGCCCGGCGGCGCCGAACTGCCGAAGTACTATTACGACAGCTACGATCCGTTCGCCTCGCTGGCCGCTGCAGCCGCGGTCACGAAAAAGATCAAGCTTGCGACGGGGATCTGTCTCGTCGTCGAGCGTGATCCGATCCACCTTGCCAAGGAGGTCTCGACCGTCGACCGGCTGTCCTCGGGCCGGTTCATTTTCGGCATTGGCGGAGGCTGGAACGAGGAGGAGATGGCCAATCACGGCACTGCGTTCAAGACGCGCTTCAAGCTGATGCGTGAGCGGATCGAGGCGATGAAGCAGATCTGGACGCAGTCGACCGCTTCATTCGATAGCGAATTCGTCAAGTTCGAACCGATGATGCAGTGGCCCAAACCGGTTCAGAAACCTCATCCGCCCATCGTTGTCGGAGGCGCATTCCCCCACGCGGCAAAACGGGCGATCGCCTATGGCGACGGCTGGATCCCGATCGGCGGGCGCGCGGAGGATCCGCTCGAGGTGCTGCCGCAATTCCGTCAAATGGCAAGGGACGCCGGCCGCGATCCCGCCTCGCTCTCCTTCGACATCTTCGGCGCGCCTCGAAAACTGGATGAGCTGAAGCGCTACCGTGACGCCGGCGTTGATCGTGTTGTCCTGATGCTTCCGCCCAAGCCCCGCGACGATATATTGCCCATGCTGGATGAAGGCGCGGCCCTCGTGAAGGCGCTCTAAAGAGTGCCTTTGCCCCTGCATTGACCAAGGGCATGGGCGTCGCCTTCGACGGCGAGGCCCCGGCGGCCAGTCAGCGTGTCCACTCACGGCAGGGTGGCTGGAGCCTCGACGAGGTTGCCGATGCAGAAATGGGCCATGTGCGCAACAGCTTCGGCGCTGTGGTAGTCCCCGAATTCCGCAGTGGCTTCCTTGCCGGCGTACATTCGGGCGATTCCGGCGCCGCCGGGGTGATGGGGCGCCCACTCGGAGATGTCGTAAACCTTTCCTGAGATGATCACCCAGCAATCGTCTCGGGTGTTGTGCCGGGCGACCTCTTCGCGCGTGACGCGGCGTGTGCCGCTGGCCGGAGAGGCCGGTTTCCACAGCGCGCCGGTCACCGTGGCGTAGTTGGCCTTGGCGGCCCGGCGGAAGTCCCATGGCCCTAATCTCTTGTAGGGCAATTCCGTTCCGATATTGCGGGCGTCGTACGCGTAGATCCAGGAGTTGTCCTCGCCGCCACGCTTGTCGTGGGCAAAGGCCGGGCTCACACGCTCGTCGAGCTTCTCAAGCAGCGCCTTCTGCTCAGCGGTATCCTTGGCGCGCAGGTGATCGAAGGCGAATTTGGAGCCGAGCTGGAAGCGGGTCGCGCGGTAATGCCGCACGCGCTCGTAATGCAGCAGCGCCGTCGCCACATCGCGCTTGTGCAGGGCGAAGGCGCTGGCGAGCGCGGCGGCGTCCTCGAAGGACTGCGCGGCACCCTGGCCAAAGGTGGGAAGCATCGGGTGCGCCGCGTCCCCAAGCAGACCGATACGACCTTGCACCCAGGTTTCGAGCGCATCACGATCGTAAAGGCCCCATTTGGTCGGACGAACGATCGCCCCCGCCAGAGCGAGCAGATCTTCGCGACTGGAGCTCCCCTCGAATGCCTCGCCCACCTCGCGGAGTATCTCCTCGCGGCTGACCGGAAACCAGTCGCCCTCCTCCTGCTCGAACGCGGCAGAGTTGGGCTCATAGCGGGCGATCCACACGTTCAACAACTCGCCGCCGCGCACCCAATATGTCGTCGCCCCGCTCCTGTCGTTCCGGTGGCGATCCATGCTGAAGGAATCGATGGGATTGTTGTTCAGCGGGCTGCCGTCAGCCTTGCGGAGCGAGGCGACCGAAGTCCGCGGAATGAGTCCACGAAAGCAGGTCACCTCGGTCCAGCGCTTGGGACGCGGATTCGGCCATGCCAGCCTCAACGTGGCAGAGTTGATCCCGTCGGCACCTACGAGAACCTCTCCGGTGGCGGTTCGGCCGTTCGAAAACGTCGCCGTCACCTCGTCGGAGGTCTGACGCAACTGCGTCAGCCTGCAATCCATATGCACGGTGATCGGACACTGCGCCCCGCTGTCGGGACCGAACTCGAACACCCGCTTGTACAGGCACATCAACAGGTCCAGCCTGTGCATGTGGTGAAATCCCGCGCCGTCACCGGCGGCGGTGACATGATCGAACGGCCTCTTCGTCATGCTCCCGTCGGTGTTGAACTGCCGTGTCGATTTCAGGATTGCCGCCCGGCCACCGTCGATCGCCCCATCGGGGCCCCGGGGATCCCCGCCATCGAGGTCGACGCCCAGCCAACGGCTTATCCGCGCCCCGTTGGGCGGGATGTTCAACCCGGCGCCGGCGGTGCTGGGCACTTTCGTTTGCTCGTAGACATCGACCGATGCGAAGACGCCGGATTGTCGCAGCGCCAATGCCGCCATCAACCCGCCCATCCCCGCACCGACGATCACTGCCCGCATCCCATCATCCTTCCGAAGCAAGCGCCGCACCGATTTTCTGCCCTCGTGGCGAGAGTATGTTGGACGTCGTCTGAACAGATGAGCGAGACTGGCCATAAGCGGACCAGCGATAAAGCGGCTTCAGCACGCCGCTTCCAAGCGCTCCTACACCAGCGGCAAGACCTCCGACCTGAACTTCTGCATGCCGCCGAGGACTTCCTCGACGGTCGAACCACCGAAACCGAAATCGATGTTGCCGACACCCATGTCGCGCAGCGCCCTGATGTCGCCGGCGACCGAGGCCGGCGGACCGGCGAACAGGCGATGTTCGCCATCGCTGGCCTGCGCCGGTGCGGTCTCCCCGAACACCGTGACGCGCAGGGTCAGACCGACCGCCTTGGGATCGCGCCCCGCCTCGCTGGTCATCTTGCGCAGGCGCGCCACCTGGGTCTTGAAACGCGTCAGGCTATCGAGCGGATTTTGCGGGTTGGTGCCGATGGGATACCAGGCATCGCCGATGCGGGCCGCCCGCCGCAGCGCCGGGCCGCTTTCGCCTCCGACCCAGATCGGCGGATGCGGCTTCTGCACCGGCTTCGGCTCAAGGAGAATATTGGAGAATCGGACATGCTTGCCCTCGAAAGCAGGGGCATCCCGGGTCCAGAGCTCGATGAAGGCGCGCACATATTCGTCGGTCACAGTGCCGCGAGCATCGAAGTCCGGCGCGTCGATGGCCTCGAACTCCTCGCGCATCCAGCCCGCACCGATACCCAGGGTCAGCCGGCCACCCGAGAGAACGTCGATGGTCGACAGAATCTTGGCGGTCAGCACGGCCGGGCGATGCGGGACCACCATGACCGACGTCACGAGGCGCAGGCGCGTTGTTTTCGCGGCGACCCAGGCGATCTGCGTCAGTTGCTCGTGGCGCTCGGCACGGGCGCCGCTGGGGAACTCCCCGGAGGCGCTATAGGGGTATTCGGCCGCGATCGCGGTCGGAATCACGACATGGTCGCTGAACGTCGCATAGTCGAAGCCCATCGCTTCGGCGCCAACCACGATCTTCACAAGGCTATCCGCGGCCGACAGAGGCCCGGCGGTGGGTGCGTTGAAACCGATCAGCATGAGTTGTGTCCTTCCTCGTATTGCATCGTCAGCGTCGATGCGACACCATGCGGCCATCAGTGGGTGACGGCAAGCGGGTCCCGCGGTGAGAAAGCGCCCTTCTGGGGTGCGGAGACGATGGATTTATGACGGCGGGTAGACAAGTGGAGCGGCGGCGGTTCGACGCACCGCTGGCCGAACTGATAGCAGAAGCCGGCGCTTTACGCGATTCCGCGCACGGCCGTCTGATCTCGTACTCACGCAAGGTCTTCATTCCCCTCACCAAGCTCTGCCGCGACGTCTGTCATTACTGCACGTTCGCGGAAGTCCCACGCGCGGGCAAGCCGGTTTATCTCTCCCCCGACGAGGTGCTCGCCATCGCGCGCGCCGGCGCTGCCGCGGGTTGCACGGAGGCGCTGTTCACACTGGGAGACAAGCCTGAGCTCCGATACCAGGCCGCGCGGGACGCCTTGAAGGCGCTCGGCCACGAGACGACGATCTCCTACCTGACCGCGATGTGCGCGCTCGTGCTGCGCGAGACCGGACTGCTGCCGCACGCCAATCCCGGCGTGATGACGCGCGAGGACATTCTCGGACTGCGCGAGGTGACCGCGAGCCAGGGCATCATGCTGGAGTTGACCAGCGAGCGGCTCTGCAGCCAGGGCGGCGTGCACTATGGTTCTCCCGACAAACATCCCGCAGTCAGGCTGGAGACGCTGCGCCTGGCAGGCGAACTGAAGGTTCCGTTCACGACCGGCATCCTGATCGGCATCGGCGAGACACGCGACGAGCGGATCGACGCGCTGCACGCGATTGCCGGCCTGCACGCCGCACACGGTCATATCCAGGAAGTCATCATTCAGAATTTCCGGGCCAAGCCCGACACCAAGCTCGCCAATTCCGAGGAGCCCGATCTCGACGACCTGTTGTGGACCATCGCTGTGGCGCGCCTGGTTCTGGGGCCCGGCATGAATATCCAGGCACCGCCAAACCTGTCGCCCGGAGTCTATCAAAAGCTTGTTGATGCGGGGCTCAACGACTGGGGCGGCGTCTCGCCGGTCACGCCCGACCACGTGAACCCCGAAGCACCGTGGCCCGCCATTGTCGAACTCGCGCGCAAGAGCGCGGACGCAGGCAAGCTGCTGGTGAACCGCCTGCCCGTCTACCCCGCCTATGTCCGCGCCGCGGATAAATGGCTGGCTCCCGAAATCGCCACCTGCGTGCGGCGCATGAGCGACGCCGAAGGTTTTGCGCGCGAGGACGACTGGGCGCCGGGCAACACCAAGCCCCCGCCGGCCCCGCTGGTGCTCGCCCGCGGCGTCGACGCAGGAATCGCAGGGATCGTCGAGCGTGCCACATCGGGCGAGCGGCTCGCCCCTGATGACATCGTGCGCCTGTTCGGAGCACGCGACGCCGACTACCGATACGTCACCCAGGCCGCCGACGCGCTGCGACGCGCGGTCAGTGGCGATACCGTGCGTTACGTCGTGAACCGCAACATCAATTACACCAACATCTGTTACTTCCGGTGCAGGTTCTGCGCTTTCTCGAAAGGCCGCACCCACGAGGATCTGCGCGGCTCACCCTATGATCTCGCCCTTGAGGAAATCGCGCGACGCGCGGTCGAGGCGTGGGATCGCGGGGCGACGGAAGTGTGCCTGCAAGGCGGCATTCACCCTGATTACACCGGCGCCACCTACGAAACGATCTGCCGGGCGATCAAGGCGGTCGTCCCTGACATGCACATCCACGCCTTCTCGGCTCTGGAGGTGACGCAAGGCGCGGCGACACTCGGGCTATCGATCCCTGACTTCCTCGCGAAGCTGAAGGCGACCGGTCTCGGCACCCTGCCGGGAACGGCGGCCGAGATCCTCGACGACGAGATACGCGCCATCATCTGCCCCGACAAGATCAACACCAAACAATGGCTCGACGTGCAGCGCGCCGCCCATGGGGCGGGACTGCGCACCACCTCGACCATCATGTACGGGCACGTCGAGAGCCCGAATTCGTGGGCAAAGCATCTTCTCGCGCTACGCGACTTGCAGGCCGAAACCGGCGGCTTCACCGAATTCGTGCCGCTTCCCTTCGTCCACATGGAAGCGCCGATGTATCGCCTGGGCCTAGCGCGTCCCGGCCCGACATTCCGAGAAGCCGTGATCATGCATTCGGTCGGACGGCTGGCGCTACATCCGCTGATATCAAACATCCAGACGTCCTGGGTGAAGATGGGACCGGCGGGTGCTGCGATCTGCCTGAAGGCCGGCGCCAGCGATCTCGGCGGCACGCTGATGAACGAGAGCATCTCGCGCGCCGCCGGCACCCAGCACGGCCAGGAGTTTCCACCTCAGGAGATGGAAGCGCTCATCCGCTCGATCGGCCGCGAACCGATGCAACGCGACACGCTTTATCGGCAGGTCGCCGAAGACCGCCGCGCGGCCTCCATGATCGCGGCCGACCTCGAGCCGATCGTGCAGACACCGCCGCGCAGGAAAGCGGCGGTCGGTTAGGGCAAGTGCTTGACCCTGCCCTGTAGCGCAATATCTCCGCTCGTCATTCCGGGGCATTCGCGAAGCGAATGAGCCCGGAATCCATAGCCCCAGGCAGGAATGCCGGGCGAAATCATCGTTGTGCGCATCCACAATCCAATATCAAGGACAGTGGTTATGGATTCCGGGCTCGCGCTTCGCGCGCCCCGGAATGACGGTGGTGAGCGAGCAGACGCCTCTCTTGGCGCGGTAAGGTTAGCCGATCCCCCGGCTGGCCAACAGCTCCGGCACGCCCAGTTCCTCGAGCAACCTGCGAGTTCGCGTGCCGGCCGATTGGGGCAAGCGCAGGAACAGCGCCAGATCGATCGGATGATCGATATCCATGGCGATCCCGGGCTGACGGATCACGGTCGGCTCGATGCCCTGACGGCGCGCGGCGTCGAGATGCGGGACGTAGCTGTTGTCGCCGAAGCGAAGCGGCACCGATTCCGGCGGCGAGCAGACGACGGCATTGGATCCGAGATCGTCATGCGCCGGCGAGATCGTAAAAGATGGCGCCGCAAGATGCGCCGCCAACACCGCGTCGATCTCGCCGGCGCGGGTGGCCGGAATATCGCCCGGCATCGTGATGATGCCGCCACGGCCTTCGCCCGCGAGAAGGCGGCGGCCGGCGTTCACGCTGCCGGTATGTCCCTCCCGCGCGCCCTCGGTCAGGATTCGCGCACCGATCCTTTCGCCAAGAGCCGCCGCAGAGGGTTCAAGCGTCACGATCACCACGCCGGCGAGACGCCGGGAGCCCGCGACGGCATCGAGCATGTCGGTCAGCATGGTCTCGGCGAGAACACGGCGCTCTCGCGGCGACAGCAACCCGGATAGCCGATGCTTGGCGCCGTCGAATTCCTTCACCGGAATGATCGCCCAGATGTCGTTCATCGCCGCAGGACCAACGCGTCCGCCGCGTCGAGTGTCACGCCCGCCAGCGCCTCGCGATCCTCCAGGCTCTTCATCAGGGTTCTGGCAATCGTGACCCGCGCGCCGATAGCGCCGACATGATCAGCGTCGGCTTGGTCGACGACATAGCCATCGAGCAGGTCGCCATAGCGCGCGGCGACGCCGGCGGCACTGACCTCGAGACCGAGCTCGCGCATCATCTTCGCGGTCGGGCCCTTGACGGCCTGTCCGCCGATGATCGGCGATACCGCGACAACAGGCGCGCCACTCGCCTTGATCGCCTCGCGCAGGCCCGGGATCGCCAGGATCGGCTCGACACTGATGAAGGGATTGGATGGACAGATGATCACGGCGCGCACGTCACCCGAGCGCAGCGCGGTGATGATCTCGGCGTGCGGCCGGGCCAACGTCACGCCGTCGAAAGCCAGCTCATGGACAACCGGCCGGCACTGCTGACGAACGAAATAGTCCTGGAAGTCGATCCAGCCCGCGTCGCTGCGCACGCGGGTGCGCACGCGGTCATCGCTCATCGGCACGATGCGGACGCCGATTCCGAGGCGCCGGCAAATGTCTGATGTCACCTCGGACAGTGTCTGCCCCAGGCGCAGGCGGCGCGTCCGCTCGACATGCAGCGCGAGGTCGCGATCGCCGAGCCGAAACCAGTCCTCGCCGCCGAGCGCGCCAATGCTCTCCATGAACGACCAGGTTTCGTCGCGGCGGCCCCAGCCGGTGACGGGATTGTCGATGCCGGCGAGAACGTAGGTCAGCGTGTCGATATCGGGCGAGATGCAGAGGCCAAGATGCTCGAAATCATCGCCCGTATTGGCGACCACGAGCAGTTCATCGGCCGGCAAGACCCGGCTCAGACCGAGCACCAGCTTGGCGCCTCCGATGCCTCCGGACAGCGCCACGACAAGTCGTTTGCTCATCGGAACATGTCCTCGGCGGCCGGGCGCACCAGTTCGGACGCGCCATTGTCGGGACCACGCCATGTCAGACCGCGCACGATCACGACGGGCTGACCTTCCGCACCCTGCCCCATCACGAGCGACGCCGCAGCGGCGATCTCGTCGGCATGCCCGGTGATGCTGACCTGAAGCTCGCGGCCGAACAGATCGGGCGCGCCACGCAGATCCATCAGCGACGGGAGGCCGGCTGCCCCGATCGCGACACCGCAGGTCCCGCGCCGCCATGCACGGCCGAAGCTGTCGTTGATGATCACCGCCACCGGCACGCCGAACCCTTGCGAAAGACGCCTCCTCAGGATCTCCGCGCTGCCATCGGGATCGACCGGCAGCAGCAGGGCTCGCTGAGGTTCATCGGGCGAAGCGACGTTGGACTGATCGACGCCTGCATTGGCGACCACGAAACCGAGCCGGTGCTCGACGATCAAGAGACCCGGCCGCGCTCGCACGACGCGGACCGATTCAGACAGGATCAGTTCGACGAGACGCGGGTCTTTCTGGACACGACCGGCGAGTTCGATCGCCTCAGCAGAGGGCTCGACGGTCGCAAGATCGACCATACGCCCTTCGGCCTTGGACACGATCTTCTGCGCCAGCACGAAGACGTCGCCGCCGCGCGGCACAATGCCACCGCGCGCCAGCCCCTCGCCGATCAAGGCGACGAGATCGTCATCCTTGCGCACCAACGGAATGCCGGGGACGGCCAGGATCTCAACGGCGGTGCTGCCTCTCATCGGCCGGTCCCGCGCACTCAGCCGAAACGCTTGCGCAGCCGCGGCAGCACGTGCTCGCCGTAGAGTTTCAGGAAGCGCGCCTGGTCCGGTCCCGGCGCGTGGAACACCAGATGCCGAAAACCCAGATCCACATAATATCCGATCCGCTCGACGTGCTCGTCCGCATCGCTGGAGACGATCCATCGACTGGCGGCACGCTCCAGCGGCAGCGCGTCGGCGAGGCGCTGCATCTCGAGGGGATCCTCGACCGTCATCTTTTCCTCCGGCGTCAGCGCCAGCGCCGCCCACTGGCGCGTATCCTCAAGCGCCCGCGCCTTGTCGGTGTCGAACGACACCTTGACCTCGATCATGCGATCGTAAGGCCGCGAGGGATTCTCCGACGCCGCAATGCCTTCGGCGACCTTCGGCAGCAGCGTCTCAGTGTAGAGCTCCTTCGCCTTGCCGCTTGTGCAAATGAAGCCCTCCGCCGAGCGGCCGGCGTACCGCGCCACCAGCGCACCCGCGGCGGCAACATAGATCGGCACAGGCGTGTCCGGGCGATCGTAGATCGTCGCCTTGTCCGTCTTGTAGTATTGCCCTTCGAAGCTGACCCGCTCCTGCGTCCAGAGGGTTCGGATCAGCGTGACGGCTTCACGCAGGCGAGCGAAGCGCTCCTTGAATTCCGGCCAGGGCTGGCCGGTCGAGGGCACTTCGTTCAGTCCTTCACCGGTGCCGATGCCCAGCACGACCCGTCCGGGAAACATCGCGCCCATCGTGCCGAACGCCTGGGCGACGATGGAGGGATGGTAGCGGAACGTCGGCGTCAGCACGCTGGTACCGATAACGACGCGCGACGTTCTGGCGCCGAGCGCACCCAGCCATGTCAGCGAGAACGGCGCATGACCGTCGACGTGTTTCCAGGGCTGGAAGTGATCGCTGATGAAGACCGAATCGAAGCCGACCTCCTCGGCAAGACACGAGAAGCCCAGCAATTTGCCTGGCGCGAACTGCTCCGCCGATGCCTTGTATCCGAGCTTGATCACCGCACGTCTCCTGGGCTGGCCAACCAGGTCGGCTCTTGCCGACTTGGATATCGCTCGCGGAAATCTATAGAATAGCGGGAAACAAGCGACCAGCCAAAAAGGGGAAGCGACCATGCATCTCGGAATTGCCCTGCCGTTCGGCGACATCGGTGGCGACGGCCCAATCGTGCGCGAATTCGCCGAGCTCGCCGAGGCCGAAGGCTACGAGGGTTTGACGCTGGCGGACCACGTGCTCGGCGGCAACCCGGCCAATCCCAGCAGCGGCCGTGCGGGCGGGCTCGGCCTGTTCCACGACCCCTTCGTGGCGTTCGGCTTCATCGCTGCCTGCACCAAAAAGGTCGAGCTCTCGACCCAGGTGCTGATCCTGGCCCAGCGCCAGACGGTGCTGGTTGCCAAGCAGGCCGCCAGTCTCGACGTGCTCAGCGGCGGCCGCTTCCGGTTCGGCATCGGCGTGGGCTGGAACGAAATGGAGTTCGTCGGCCTCAACGAGAATTTCCATAACCGAGGCAAGCGGTCGGAGGAACAGGTCCAGGTGATGAAGGCGCTGTGGGCCGATCCCTACGTGACGTTCGAGGGCAAGTGGCACCGCCTCCCCGACGCCGGCATCAACCCCCGGCCACCGAGCCGCAAGATTCCGCTGTGGTTCGGCGGTCATATGGACGTAACCCTGCAGCGTATCGCAAAATGGGGCGACGGCTGGATGATGCTGTCCGAACCGCCGGGACCAAAAGCCGTTGCGGAGTTCGACAAACTGCGCCGCCTGGTGGAAGCCGAAGGGCGGGATCCGGCCTCGGTCGGCCTCGAAGTCTGGACCTCGACCGGCGCAGGCTCCGAGAAGGACTGGCGCGAGGAAATCATCTTCTGGAAGAAAGCCGGCGTCACGCATGTCACGCTGCATAACACCTTCGGCGGTTACCACCACAAGCGCATGGCCGGCCGGAGCATGACCGACCATGTCAACGCGATGCGCCGCTACCGCAACGCCGTGGCCGATTTACTCTGAGACAGGACACACACGCTCGCATCAGGTATCGGCGAGCGCGGCCAGCATGCGGTCGCGCGCGGCAAAATCGCCGTCCGCGTGGACGGGCTGCAGACAGACATGCGTGGCGCCGGCCGCAAAATGCGCCCGCAGGCCGCGCTTGATCGTGTCGGCGTCGCCCCACAGCACCATCGCATCGATGAAGGCATCGCTGCCGCCGTCGGCGAGATCGGCCTCGGTGAAGCCCAGGCGCAGCCAGTTGTTGCGGTAGTTCGGCAGCACCATGTAGCGCGACAGTTCCTTGCGTCCGAGCGAGCGCGCCTTCGCAGGATCGGTCTCGATCGTGACCTTCTGCTCCACCGCGAGCCATTTTGACGGCCCGAGGATCGCGGCGGCCTCCGCCGTATGTTGCGGCGTCACGTTGTAGGGGACGGCGCCACGCGATTTGGCCCCGCTCAGCGCCAGCATCTTCGGTCCGAGAGCCGCGACAACGACAGGCAGCAATTCGCCTGATGGCGCTGACTTGTTGATGCCGTCGAGATAGGCGCTCATCGCCCCCAGCGGTTTGTCGTAGCGATGGCCGCGCACGCCCTCGACCAGCGGAATGTGGCTGACGCCGAGACCGAGAACGAACCTGTCGCCATGGAGCGCGTTCAGCGAGATCATGGCCCGAGCCGCAGTGTAGGAATCGCGTGCATAGATGTTGGCGATCGAACTGCCGATCACCAGCTTCTCGCTGCTCGACAGCAGAAAGGCCGCCAGCGACATCGACTCGTAGCCCCGCGATTCCGGGTACCAGAGGCTCGAATAGCCATTGTTTTCGACCGTGCGCACGAAGTCGCGCAGCCGCGGTCCGTCGAGTTTATCGGTGCTGTACCACACGCCCAGGCGTCCGAGTTTCATGTCTGGTGTCTCCGGTTGAAGGTACGTTCGAGCCGTCTCAAGCCGCGGTCCCCAGAATGGTGCGCCGGGCGCGCGCAACTCCTTCGGACTGAATGTCGCTGGCGAGCTGGCGCAGACGCTCGCGATCACCGTCGTTCTTCACCGCGATCGAGAATTCGCAACTAGTCACCACGCCGCCATAGCGATCGCAGAGCTTGCGGCCGATCTGGTCGTAGGTCGCGATGGTCACGAAGGTGTGCAGGACGTCATCGTTGATGTGCTGGGGCATCTCCTCCCAGCGTTGCGCACGCGACAACAGTTTCAGTCGGTCTGCGAGATCGCCCAGACCGAGATGGTCGAACGCGGCGCGATATTGCGGCGTCGAGGCATAGAAGGCGATCCGCGCGCGTGCGTCGCGCACCTTGGGCGCCAGTTCCGCCTCGCTGGCGGCTGTGGCGACCAGCGGCTTCATGCAGACCTGGAAACGATCAAGCCGCCGTCCCGCCTTGGCCGCACCGGCCCGCGCGGCCGGCAGCATGACCTCCTCGATATAGGATGGCGTGCACACCGGATGCGGCCGGATGCCCTCGGCGACTTCGCCCGCCACCTGACACATCACGACGTTCACCGCTGCGAGATGGATGGGAATGTCGGGATGCTCGATCGGGCCCGGATTGAACAACGGCACCATCAGATTGATGTTGTAGTGCGGCCCCTTGACGCCAAGCGGCGTGCCGTTCTGCCAGCAATCCCAGACCGCGCGAACCGCACTTACATATTCGCGCATCCACGGCCCGGCAGGGGTCCAGGGCATGCCGAAACGCCGTTCGATATGAGCCTTCACCTGCGTGCCGAGGCCGAGGGTGAAGCGGCCACGGGACAGCTTCTGCAGCGTCCACGCGCTCATCGCGGTCACGGTCGGACTGCGGGGGAAGGCAATCGCCACCGACGTGCCGAGTTTCAGGGTCCGCGTCGTCTGCGCCGCCAGCGCCAGCAGGATGAACGGATCGTCCTTGGTTTCCTCGACCACTAACCCGTCATAGCCGATCTCTTCCAGAAGACGCGCATCGGCCGCAATGGAATGGAGATCAAGCGGCATTTCCGGCGCGCGCAGGCCGGGATCGACCTTGCCCAGCGGCAGAAGTGTTTCGAGCAGCACGTCGTTACTCCGCGATGAACGGCTGCTGCAACCTATCACGCCAGGGTTTCAGGCCAAGGGCTCGAAAGTGACATGGTGGCGCGCGCTGCATTACGGAACGGATGGCGGCAAGTTCTTTCGCGACGATCACCTCAAGACCGAGCGCGCGATACCGGTGATCGCGCTGGATCTCGTTCGTCAGGATCATGGTGCAAACGGCCGAGTTTTCTGCCGCTCGCCCAAACCGCCAAGTCTCTGAAAGGCTTGGTGGGCGCACCAGGGCCCGAACCTGGGACCCGCTGACTAAGAGTCTGCGCCTCATCCTGCATTTTCAGAGGTTTAGATGTAAAACTAGGCTATATCACGCCTATAGATATCAATAGCTTACGGCAGAATTGTAAATCGATGGCACCTACGTCTGAGGCCAGTTCCTATCGGCGCTGGCGCCCCGACGTGCTGTAGATTCTCAGCTTGATGCCTGTTCGACTTCCGATCCACTGCCGAAAGCGGACTCCACCCGGCCCAACTACAATGTCTTCTGTGGATGGCTCCCGCATTGCAAGGGCTAAATTGACGTATTGGCGTTGGTCGGGTGCAGTCTTCTGTCCGGCCTGTCGATGCAGTCGGTTGAGACTGCTGGCCCTGATGGAGTCCGCGAACAAGGTCCCATTCTGCTTATCAGGCTAGGTATGACGCCTTCGACATTACGTGGGTTGTCCCTGTTCCCGGTCTGACCGGTCCGCCATCACATCGCATCGCGCTCGCAACCTCGTAAAGCTGATCTCCTCTTCAGCTAAATCCTGATCGTTTGTTATGCTTCCAATGCCGGCTGGTGACCCGCACGATAGGTACCGCCGCGTGCCATGATCGCCCAGATGACCCGCGCGGTCTTGTTCGCCATCGCGACGGTAGCGACCCTTGTGGGCTTTCGCGCCAGCAGATCCCCCAGACGTGGGTCGATGTTACCGGGGGCGTATCTTGCTCGGCGCACAAGTGAGGTCATGCCAACAATGAGCAGCTTGCGCAGGTATTTGTCGCCCATCTTGCTGATACGACCGAGCCGCTCTTTGCCACCACTCGACTTCTGAAGTGGCGTCAATCCCAACCAGGCAGCGAACTGCCGTCCCGAGCGGAACTGATGCGGGTCGGTGACCGATGCGGCAAGTGCCGTCGCGCCGACCGGCCCGATGCCGGGGATCGTCATGAGACGACGCGCAACATCGTTGCCTCGGAGCCAAATGACCAGATCACGATCGATCTCGCGGAGCCGGACGTGGACGTCGAGCGCCTGCTGTGACAGCGTCGTGGCAATCCTGGCAGCTTCAATCGGGACCTCAGGCGCTTTGCCATCGATGACCTGCCGTGCAATCAGTAGCGCCCGCTCCAGTCCCTTGGGGATGTCGAAGCCAAATTCGGCCAGTAGACCACGGAGCATGTTGATCAGTTGTGTGCGCTGCTTGACTAGCAGATCGCGCGTCCGGTGCATTGATAGCGCCGCCTGCTGCTCCGGCGACTTGACTGGCACGAACCGCATCGTAGGCCGTGTCACTGCCTCGCAAACCGCTTCCGCATCGGCCGCGTCGGTCTTCCCGCGCTTCACATACGGTTTTACGTAAGCAGGAGGCATCAGCCGCACCTCATGACCGAGCTTGATCAGCTCGCGTCCCCAGTGATGTGACGTGCCGCACGCCTCGATGCCGACCAGGCAAGGAGGCAGCTTGCTAAAAAATGCCAGCATTTGCGCCCGCCGAAGCGACTTGCGAACCACAACCTGGCCGGCCGCATCAATGCCGTGCACCTGAAAAACGCTCTTGGCCAAGTCCAGGCCGATCGTGGTAATCTGCATAGCGGATGGCTCCCATTTTGCTCGTGAACGCCTGATGGCATTCACACCTTGGCACCTAGATGCCGTGAGCGGGAGCCATCCACCTCATCTGCTAAGGGCCATTTCCGAACTCATGCGCCCCAGCAAGAAAAGGCCTACTCGATCATCTCGTCGGCGATCGCGAGCAAGCCCGCTGGAATCGTTAGCCCGAAAGTCCTTTGTCTTGAGATGATCAGAAACTTGAAAGGTGAGATATCAATGCCTTTCGCTTGAGGCTCGATTATCAGGCCAAAAAGGACAATCTCGGTGACACATATGAGAGGCTCAAGGCGAAACGCGTCAATCGACATTCCCTGAGAATGGGTATTCACTGTAAGCGACCCGAAAGAGGTCCTCGATAACAACAGACACATTCATTATTCATTGATGGGAGTGCGAAATGTCCTTCGTCACGCGACGATTGGCGGCGTTTTCGACCGCCCTCATTTTGCTTGCTGCCAGCGGAAGCAGCGCGCTTGCCCAGAAGAAATACGATCCGGGTATTACCGACACGGAGATCAAGATCGGCAACATCATGCCCTACAGCGGTCCGGCGTCGGCCTACGGCGTGATTGGCAGGACCGAAGCGGCCTACTTCCGCAAGATCAACGCCGAAGGCGGCATCAACGGCCGCAAGATCAACTTCATTTCCTATGACGACGCCTACAGTCCGCCGAAAGCGGTGGAGCAGGCGCGCAAGCTGGTCGAGAGCGACGAAGTTTTTCTGATCTTCGACCCGCTCGGCACGCCGTCGAACACCGCCATTCAAAAATACATGAATGCGAAGAAGGTGCCGCAGCTTTTTGTCTCCAGCGGTGCGACCAAATGGAACGACCCACAGAACTTCCCGTGGACCATCGGCTGGCAGCCCAACTACCAAAGCGAGGCGCGGATCTACGCGAGGTATATTCTAACAGAAAGGCCGAACGCGAGGATCGGTGTTCTCTACCAGAACGACGATTACGGCAAAGACTATCTCAAAGGCCTGAAGGACGGCCTCGGCAACAAGGCCGCGTCGATGATCGTTGCGGAGGATGCCTATGAGGTGGCGGAGACAACTATCGACACGCACGTCGTCAAGATGAAATCGCTTCATGCCGATGTGTTCGTCGATATCGCTACGCCCAAGTTTGCCGCACAGGCCATCAGAAAGACGGGCGAGATCGGTTGGAAGCCGCTGCACATCCTCAACAGCGTCGCCACATCCATAGGCGCCGTGATCAAGCCGGCCGGCTTCGAGAACGCGCAAGGTATCGTTTCGGTCGCCTATCTGATGGATCCGCTCGACCCGACATGGAGGGATGATCCAGGTATGAAGGCGTTCGACGAATTCCTGGCCAATTACTTTCCCGAGGGCAACCGGGCCGACAGTCTGCTGGTGACCGGCTATAATATGGCCCAGACGCTCGTCCAGGTACTGAAGCAGTGCGGGGACAATCTCACGCGCGAGAACGTGATGAAGGAGGCTGCAAACCTCAAGGGTTTCCGAACCACAAACCTTTTGCCCGGAATCACGATCAACACCAGCCCGATTGACTTCGCGCCGATCAAGCAGGTCCAGCTCAGGAGGTTCAAGGGGGAGACATGGGAGCTGTTCGGACCCATGCTCAGCAGCGAAATCGGGGGCTGAGCCAGCTTTGGCGCTCACTGCGTGAACAGTTGCGCCGTTTAGCGCTGACTTCGGCTCTGGGTCACGAACGGACTTTCGGCGACTGATGGCGGATGTCTGCCTTACCCTCCTAAGCGGGCGTTAGCTCGGGCGAGAAGTGCGTCAGCTTCGGGCCAGAAGCCACACCTTCCGAGCCGCCTCTGGTCACTCAGCGGATGCTTTCAGCGCGCCCCCCGCTTGTTTCGATTGGCGTGCAATCGCCAACGTCATGAGAGCCGCGACGATGCAAAGGAGTCCGGCCGCAAAGAACGCCGGCAAGTAACTTGCGAGTTCAGTCCGGGACATCCCGGCGCTGAATGCCGCGCCGGCGGCGCCGAGCTGATGCCCGGCATAGATCCAGCCGAATACGAGATTAGCTCGCCCGGTCCCGAATTTTTGCGCTGTGAGCCGTACCGTGGGTGGCACGGTTGCGATCCAATCGAGTCCGTAGATCATTGCAAACAGCGACAGGCCATAGAGCGAAAAATTGGTAAACGGCAGAAGCAGCAACGATAATCCACGCAAGCCGTAGTACCAGCACAGCAGGTATCGATTATCGTAGCGATCCGATAGCCAGCCGGATGTCGTCGTGCCGACGACATCGAACAACCCCATGGCGGCGAGCAGGCCGGCGGCCTGAACCTGCGGAATATCATAGTCGACACACATCGGGATGAGGTGCACTTGGACCAGACCGGTAGTGCTGGCGCCGCAGATAAAGAATGTCGCGAACAGAATCCAGAACACCTTTGTCTTTGCCGCGTCACGCAACGCGCCGAACGCTGTCGCTATAATCGGAGCCGAACTGCGAGGCGGCGCACGCAGCGGCTCGGTATCCGTATCGCCGAAGGGTCGCAGGCCGATGTCAGTGGGATGATCGCGCATCACAATCGATACCGCCAGAACCGCCAGTCCGAGCATCCCGCACATGAGGCCCAGGGCGATCCTCCAGCCGAAATGCTCGGTCAAATTGGCGAGTAGTGGAAGAAACACCAACTGGCCGGTAGCCGTACTTGCGGTGAGAATACCGACCACGAGACCTCGCCGCGCCGAAAACCATCGCGTTGCAATGGTAGCACCAAGCACAAGTGCGGTCATGCCGGTACCAATGCCGACCGTCACTCCCCAGAGCAGCATCAACTGCCAGACTTTTGTCATCAGCAGCGAAAGCAGTAAAGCCGAAAGCACAACGAGCAGCGCCAGGCGCGTAACGTTGCGCACTCCGAAACGATTGTGCAGGCTGGCGGCAAAAGGCGCCATCAATCCGAAGAGAATGAAGCGGATCGACAGCGCTGAAGATATCTCCGCAGTGGTCCAGCCAAATTCCTTTTTCAGCGGAATAATAAAGACGCCGGGGGCACCGACGGTGCCGGCAGTGATCAATGCAGTCAGGAAGGTGACGCCGACCACAGCCCAGCCGTAGTGAACGTTCCGGCGGGCAAGGGCAGCCGAAAGCCATTGCGAGATCATAAGGCTACTGTGTCCGAGTTGGGAGAACCATCGAAGCAATCACAGATGCGATCGTGCTCGCATTGCCTTGAACTCGGCTGAAAGACCTTGTCTTCTCCCTGATTTGCGCTTCAGGAAAGCTTGATTATTCCTTGAGATGCAACGCGATATTCGAAGATCGCGGACCTGACGCAAACGTCGCAAACAACTCTGGACCGGCAAGTAGCTGCCATAGCCATTGGCCCGCCGGTCTTCGAACCACTTGTTTATGTTGTGCAGAACCCAACCCGCACGGAGCCGGCAATGTCGATCCTCGCCTCCGCGGCGACGGCTACCATGCGGCTGAAATTTCAATTTGGCATGACTATTCCAGACCCGCGTGCCTGAAGCCGTCCAAATAGTGTTCGCGATCGACGTCGCGTTTGATAGGCATCGGGGTCGCGATCCACTCCAATGTGAATATGACTGGGCTTTCCGCAGTCCTTGATGAGCAGCTGCGACGGCTTACTGCCGGTTGCACCACAGCTGCCTCCTGCAATCGTGGAGGCACTCCAGCATAGTCAAGAGCCGATGCAAGTTGCAATCGCGATCTGCTAGCTGATCCGGAGGCGAGAACACTTTCGCGTCGCAACGAATAAGATGCCAGGGGCCATCGCAGCGCAAGTGCGATGAAATCTCGCCGGTTCGCGCAAGGTTGGTGTCATCGTCGCGGTCGGGAAGAGTACGACAAAGCTGGGAAAAGCCTTTGAACTGAGGCGACAAACTGTGGGCCGGATACGACAACCTGGCCGTGCATGTTCCCGAATCGAACGATCCGAGCATTCTGTTGGCTGTTGAGGGGGATTGCGGGTCATGGGGGTGCGCGCAACCCATGGCTTGGTTCGACAGAGTGCTTCAGCCAAGCTTAACGGTGCCCGCGACCGACGCCTGGTTCCACGAGGTCAACTAAACGGCTACCGCCTGATCGTGGTGCGTGATGCCGACCGCGTCCGCCTGATCACCCGCAACGGCCACGACTGGTCGGGCCGCTTCCCCTGGATCACCGAGGCGGCCCTGAACCAATTAGATCGTGCGCGAGCGGCGTTGCCTGCGGAGCCAGGATCTCGAAAGTCCGTTGCTGGTGTTTCGGCGGCGTTGTCACCCAACGACGCGCCATGCTCATTAGAGATAGCAGCAGGCCGAAGGCAGCCATAAAATAGAATACCCCATCGATGCTGAAGTGCGCCATCACACTTGCCCCGATCAGCGGGCCAAGGATCGAGCCCAAGCCGCTGACCAGGATGAGCTGGCCGCTTACTGCAACAACCTGATCGGCTGGCATTTGGTCGTGTGCGTTGGCGACACAGACCGGGTAAATAGTCGACATGAAACCTCCGAGCAGCGCAGCGGCAGGCAGGAGCACCGCGCGAGAGTGCGGCAAATTGACCAACGCGATCGCGGCGACTGCAAAGCCGAAACTCAGCGCCGACAATACGATACGCCGATCGAATCTGTCCGACAGTCTGCCGATCGGGATCTGGAACGCGAGCCCGCCAAGCACGACGAACAACATGAAGATCGCGATCGTCTCGCGTGCGATGCCTTCATCCTGCATCCACGCAGGAACGAGCGAGTAGAAGCTGGCACTGACTAGTCCGCTCACCATGCAACCAGCGACCGCGACCGGGGCCACGCGAGGCAGTCGGTCAAACGGCAGACGAGTGGATGCGGTAACGAGGGGCGGTTCGGCCCGGGTCGTGCTCACGATGACCAGCGCGAGGGCGAACAGGACGGCAATCGCATTGAAGGGCTCCGCGGTGTCAACCTTGGCCTTCCCGATGAGTAGCTGCCCGAACGCCAGAGCGAGGAACGTGCCCAACATGTAGAGTGAGAAAATCCGTCCGCGCTCGGTGGGATCTGCCTTGGCGTTGAGCCAACTCTCTGTGGTGATGAAAAGACCAGAGCAACCAAAACCGATGACGGCACGCAGGATGAACCAACCCAATGGTTCGGTCAGCAACGGCATCGCCGCGGTCGCGGCGACGACCATCCCTGCGAAGGCGGCGTATGCGCGAATGTGTCCAACCCGTTCGATGATCCGTTCGCAGCGCAACGCGCCCAATGTGAAGCCCGCAAAATAGCTGCTGAGTACCAGACCAGATGTGGTCGGCCCAAAGTTCTCCATCGCGACACGCAAGGATATGAAGGTGCCGAAGAAGCCGTTGGCGAGCTGGACGATACTCGTCGCCAGGATCAGAATCCCGATCTGCGCTCGAGGCAATTTCGGTCGCATCAGCCGTCTCCTCTGCAACGTCTTGAACGACGCGTGGCTCGCGTAAATCCGGGAGGCGTCACGGCGGTATTGGCCCGTTGTGACCCGGAACCTCGACTACCCATTGCAGCGGCAGTCACTTGAGCGTCCAGCCGATCATGAAAGGGTCGCGATCGAGCGATGCCCCCGAGAGACCCCATAGCTTTTCGTGCAAACAAGTTGCCTTCTCAACGGCATTTTCCGGTTTCTGCGATGCGTACGCGCCCTCCACAACATCGAAGGCCCATCACGGACTGACAAGCTTCTTGCGAATAGCGTAGCGGACAAGATCGGCCGTCGACGACATGCCGAGCTTGCGCATCGCAGACGCCCGATGTGTCTCAACCGTCTTCACGCTCAGCTTGAGAACGCCACCAATGGATCTATTCGTGTGTCCCTCGGCAATGAGCTGTACGACGCTCTGCTCACGCGGTGTAAGCAATACCCCTGACCTGTTCTGCTTGTTGCTCTGATAGTCATGAAGCAGTTTCTCCAGGAGGGCGCTGGTAAAATACGGTCTGCCGTCAAGCAGTGCCTCGATTGCGGAAATCAGGTGCTTCCTGGCATCCGACTTGAATAGGAAGCCACGGACACCTGCCAGAATGGCTTGTGTCAGCAGTTCCTCATTTTCGTGCATCGTCAGAACCAAGACTTCGGTACGAGGATGGAGCGACTTGAGGCGGCGGCTGACCTCGAGGCCGTTCATCAACGGCATTGAGTAGTCGACGATCAAGACGTCGGATCGCGTCTCCAATGTCAGCGCAACCGCCTGCTGGCCATTGGTTGCCTCTCCGCTCACGATCCAATCAGAGTGCGTTTCAATGATTGCCCGGAGTCCAGAACGTACGACCTCATGATCATCAGCAATCACGATGCGCTTCACGGCGTCGTTCCCGTATTCCACCCGCGACCTGTCGAGCGATCAGCGGCAGGGAAATTGTGTCATCATATCGATCGCCGTCGAAAAAATCATCCCGCAAAACCCGGAGACTTCCCGGCGAATGTACTGAATCTACACGCAGTCAGCGCGAACAGCGAGAGCTTTTGGGTTGACGGGTTCGAACTCATACGAAGACCCCAGGCGGTGAGAGCCGTATGAACAGGTCAATTCATCCGCGCTCTGCACCGTGGGCTTTCCGAACGGCCTTCAACATCGGGTGAACACCTAGTCGGGCCCAAGGAATTCCCCTCTCCGGCTTCGTCCTTACCCTTGTGCGGGCTCCTGGGGAGCGGCCGCATGACCCCGCTCTTTTTCTCCAAACCAGGTCACATAGAGCGTCGGCAGGAAGACCAGCGTAAGCACCGTCGCGACCAGCAAGCCGCCCATAATTGCGAATGCCATCGGTCCCCAGAACACCGTTGGCGCGATGGGAATCATTCCGAGGACCGTCGATACGGCCGTCAGCATGATGGGCCGAAAACGGGAGCTGCTCGCATCCACGGCAGCGTCCCACGGCGACTTTCCTAATTCGCGTTCGGCATCGATCTGGCCGATCAGAATGACCGCGTTCTTGCTGATCATCCCAAGCAGTGCGAGCACGCCGAGAATCGCGACAAAACCCAGTGGTCTGCCGGAAAACATCAGCGCTGCGACGACACCGATAAGGCCGAGCGGCGCCACGCTCAGGACCATGAACAGCTTCGGAAAGCTTTGCAGCTGTACCATGAGGACGGTGAACATGACCAACAGCATCACGGGCACTACAGCGAGCACGGATGCCTGCGACTTCCGGCTCTCTTCCACGGTCCCGCCGACGACTACACCGTATGAGGGGGGAAGAGTCTTTCTGAGGTTCTCGATCGCTGGCGACAGCGAAGTAACGACGCCCTCCGGCAACTTGTCACCGGCGATAGCGGCCTGGACCGTGAGGGTGGGAACGCGATCACGCCTCCAGATCAGCGGAAATTCCTGGTCGTATTCGAAAGAAGCAAACTGGCTGAGAGGAACGGTCCGTCCGCCTGGCACCGGAACCTGCAGCGTGCGGAGATTCTCAAGCGAAATCCTCTGCTCGTCGGTTGCGCGCACCACGACATCGACGAGATAGATATCGTCCCGGACCCGGGTGATGGGCGTGCCGGATAAGACAGAGTTCAGGACGGTTGCGATGGCTTGCGAACTCAGACCGAGAAGGCGCGCCTCGTTTTGGTCAACGCGAATACGCACCTGACGATCGGGTTCCATCCAATCGAAATTCACCTGTTTGGCGTCTGGATTGGCCGCGACGATCTGGCCGACCTTGAGTGCGATTTCACGCACCCGTTCGACATCAGGTCCACTGACCCGATACTGCACGGGCCATCCGACCGGAGGTCCAAGCTCAAGTGGAGAAACGAACGCAATGGCTTTGGGAAATTCCTGCGCCAACAGCTTGATGAGCTTCAAGTGCAGGCGCTCGCGTGCGGCAACATCCTTGGCAATGACCACGGTCTGCGTGAAAAAGTCGTTCGGGAGCTGGACGTTCAGGGGCAAATAGAAACGAATGGCACCGCGCCCGACATAGGTACTCCACCGGGCCACATCGGGATCGGTCGAGAGCGCCGCGTCCAATCGCTTCGCGGCCGATTCGCTCGCATATATGGAAGCGTTCTGGGGCAGGCTGACGTCCACCAGCAGTTCTGGACGATCCGACGACGGAAAGAACTGCCGGGGAATCAATGGCAGCGCGAGAACCGAGGCCGCGAAGAGCGCCAGCGAGACTGCAATTGTCAGCCATTTCGAGCGCATCGCGAACGTCAGGAAGCTCCGGTACAGCCGGAAGATCTTGCCCGGAGCTGTCGTGCCCGTTTTCCTGGGTGGAACGAGGATCAGTGTTCCCAACAGCGGCGTAATAATAACGGCTACGAACCAGGAAACCAGAAGTGCGATCGTGACGACGGCGAAAAGCGAAAACGTGTATTCGCCCGCCGAGCTCGCCGCAAAGCCAACCGGTATGAAACCCGCGATCGTCACCAGCGTGCCCGCGAGCATCGCCATGGCATGGGTCTTGTATGCGAAAGTTGCGGCCTCCTGCTTGCTGGCTCCCTCCGCCAAGCGGGTGAGCGTCGCATCGGTCGTCGTCATGGCATCATCCACCAGCAAGGCGAGCGCGATGATCAGTGCGCCAAGCGATATTCGCTGCATGTCAATGTGGGCGAGCCCCATGATCGGAAAGACGATCGCGAGCGTAAATGGTATGGCGAGGGCGATGATCAGGCCCGGTCGCACGCCGAGGCTGATGAAGCTCACCGCCATGATAATGGCGATTGCCTGTATCAGTGAGATCATGAACTCGCGGATGGCCTGATCGACCACGACGGGCTGGTCCGCGACCAGATGCGGCTCAATTCCGATCGGGAGATCCGCGGTCATTTGCGCCATTGCCTTCCCGATATTGGCACCAAGCGCAAGAATGTCCCCGCCATCCCGCATAGCGATTGCAAGCCCTATTGCCGGTTGACCGTTGACGCGAAACATCGGCTGGGGCGGGTCAACATAACCGCGCCGTACCCGCGCGATGTCGCTCAGGCGAAGCATCCGCCCGCCGACCGCAAAGTTGGTGTTTGCAATGTCCTGCTCGGACTGAAAGCTGCCCGACACTCGAAGCGAGATATTTTCCGAGCCGGTTTGTATCATCCCAGCCGGTCGTACGATGTTCTGCGACTGGAGTGCCGCAACAAGGGCGGATCGGTCAATTCCGAGGCTCGCAAGCTCCCTCGTGGAGAACTCAATGAAAATCACCTCATCCTGTGCGCCCAGAAGCTCGATCTTCGATACATCAGGCACGAGAAGCAGCCTTGAGCGGATGTCCTCAACCCGATCGCGCAGCTCACGCTGGGTGAAGCCGTCACTGGTGAAGCCGTAGATGATGCCGAACGTATCGCCGAATTCGTCATTGAAGCCGGGGCCGATGACGCCAGTGGGCAGCGTATGACGCATATCTCCGATCGTCTTTCGTACATGGTACCAGGTATCGGCGACCTCTTTCGCGCTGGTGCTGCCCTTTAGATTTACAAAGACGGTTGTGACGCCTGCCCTTGTGAAGCTTCGCAGGAAGTCCAGATGAGGCGTTTCCTGCAGGTGACGTTCCAGGCGCTCCGTCACCTGTTTCATCGTCTCTTCGACAGATGCGCCAGGCCAAGCGGCCTGGACGACCATGGTCTTGATGATGAAGGCAGGATCTTCATTGCGGCCCAGCCGGAAGTAGGACAGCGCACCGGCGACCACCGCAATGATCATCATATAGACGACCAACGAGCGATGTTTGAGCGCCCAATCGGAAAGATTAACGCTCCTCATGACTCCGATCCGAGAACGCGCACCTTCTGACCTGGATGAAGTGCCTGAACGCCGGCAGTGACGATAATCTCTCCGACATCCAGACCCTGCGAGATGATCACCTGCGCCTGATCGAACCGCAGGACATCGACGTTGCGCACCGACACCACATTGGTCGACGGATCGAGAACCCACACAGCGGGCTGCCCGTTCATCCGCGTCAACGCCGTCGCCGGTATGTCGATCACCGGTCCGGAGCTGGTTTCGACGCGCCCGTTCACGGTTGCACCGAGCCGCATAGCTGCCGGAGGATCCGTCAAGCCGATCTTGACTTCGAACGTTCGCGTAACGGGGTCGGCCTGCTCCGCGATCTGACGAATGCGCCCTCGCGCCGTCACTTTCGGATCATCTGCCAGGCTGACGGTGACCTCGTGGTCGGTCGATGCGGATCTGACCAACTGAGCGGGAACATCGAACACCGCATCACGGCCATCTTTTCGCGCAATCCTGGCAATCATTTGCCCGGCCTGGACGACTTCGCCCGCAGATGGGCCTGTCGCTGTGATCTGCCCGGGCGCGTCCGCCTTGAGTTCAGTAAAGCTGACCAGGTCGCGGGCGGCGCTGAGTTGGGCCTCAGCCGCCTCGACCTGCGATTCGGCCGTCTGTTGGGCCTTCGTCGCTACCTCGAAATTGGCACGCGTGGTCCACCCTTGGGCCAACAGCGTCTCTTGACGTTCGTAATGATTACGCGCTTGCGTCAGCTGACCTTGCGCAGCGCCGAGGGCCGCCTGTGCCTGCCGCAATGTGTTCAGTTCGTTCTGCGGTTCGAGTTTTGCAAGCAACTGTCCGGCCTCGACCCGATCACCTATCTTGGTGTCGTTCGCCAGTAAGCGCCCCGAGATCCGGAAGGCGATGCTTACTTCGTCTTCTGCCTCGATTCGACCGGTGAAGGTGAGCGGCGTCGAAGCTTTCCGCTTCTCGACCGTGGTGGTCCGAACGGGGCGTGGCTGGGGCGAAGCTTCCGTTTCAGTTTTTCGTTCGCAGGCTGCCAGCGTCAACGAGCACACTGCTGCCAAGAACCCCAATGAGAAGACCCGTAGAGGGGGTGTCCGGCTGCCATTCATTCCAGGTGTCCTTCGCTTTTTTCGAAATATCGCAGAGAAGCTGACTTCGACAGCGGGCGCCCTGACGTATTTTGCCGAACAGACCGACTGCAAACATCCGTAAATCTACCCGGTACGATGGGATGTAATCGTGGTCGGGGCGTGCTCCAGAAAATCCTGATGCATGATCAGGCAATCACCCGATATCCGCTCCCTGGTCAAAAGCGCAGAGTGCGATCGTGAAGTGAAGCCATCGCACGAGGCAGCTCCACCGCGAGCAACTGGGTCAATCCGCCAACCTGCGTTCCACGCTTGGTCGATCGGCTTGATGTCGAACGGTTGTTCGCATGGCCGGGCAAGGCGCGCACTGACACGAAGGCTGGTTCTTATCTGAATCAGCCGAGTGCTGGACCGCGGTCAGCCAGCCTTTGCCTGCGGTACGTGCGCGAAAAGATTACCGATATTGAAAGCTCGGGCTACCCAATCCAATTCCGCTCGAGGAGTTCCGATTGAGAGGATCATCCCCAAGAAGGCAGAACGCTTCAGCCCGCGCCGAAGCGGAGGGATACTGGCCGAGCGCCGTGTTACGAGTGGCAGGGTTCATTTGCATCTGGCTCGTATTCGCGGGCGCCGACCTCGAAGATGTTCCTGCCGCAGCGGCTGCCGTCTGCGCGGCGACGTGGACGAGCTTACGTCTGCTGGAACCGAAATCTTCGCGGCGTTCGGTTCCTGCGATTGCCCATTTGGTGTTGTTTTTCCTCTTTCACTCCATCGTCGCCGGAGTGGACGTCGCAAGACGTGCGCTCGATCCCAGGCTGCCATTGCGCCCGGGGTTTATGACCTATCCAACCTGTCTTCCACGTGGGCTCCGCCGCAACGTATTCGCAACCCTCACGAGTTTGCTGCCCGGCACAGTGCCCAGTGGAGAGCACGGCGAACAGCTTGTTTATCACTGCCTTGACATCGAAAAGCCGGTAATGGCCGAGCTTTCCGCAGAGGAAGCGGCCCTGGTTCGAGCGCTCTACAATGACTGATTTTCTCACGGCGGCGGTGGGATTCATCCTGGCGATGCTGGCACTCGGGCTCGTGTCGATCCTGCGTGGTCCGGGAGAGACCGACCGCATGATGGCGGCGCAGTTGATTGGCACGGCGGGCATCGCCGCATTGCTCCTGCTCGGCACCGTGGGACTCGTACCCGGGGCAGTGGACGTGGCCTTGACTTTTGCGCTCCTCGCCACCTTCGCGTCGATCGCGTTCGTCAAGAAGGGCCGCTCCAGCCTGCAAGCCGATGAGAGCGGATCAACGGAGGATAAATGAGTTTGGTACGCGATATCATGACGATTGCGGCAGTGTCCGCCGGCGCACTCTTTTTTCTTGCCGGTACTGTCGGCCTGCTTCGCTTTCCCGACACACTGACGCGTCTACACGCGCTCACCAAAGCCGACAATCTCGGCCTTGGTCTCGTCGTATTAGGATTGCTCTTGCAGGCCGGGAACCTGCGCGACGGGTTGAAGTTGATCGGCATCTGGCTGCTCGCGCTACTCGCCGGCGCGACGGTGTCGCAACTGATCGCGCGTACGGCGCGACAAGGCGAAGCAGCAAAATGAGCATCGCGACTGTCTTTGAGATCGTGCTCGCCGCGGTCGTACTGATCCTCGGGATCTGGACAATAGCCGTGCGCGAGACCTATTCGGCGACGGTGGGTTTCATTGCTTACGGCTTGCTAGTAGCGCTCATCTGGGTACGCCTCGACGCCGTCGACGTAGCACTGACTGAGGCCGCAATCAGCGGAGGGCTGGGCGGCGTATTACTGTTGGGCGCGGCGGCGCGGCTCCAAGACGCGGAGTTAACGGCGACGGAAGCGCCGAGCAAGGTGACCCGAGTGAGCGCCGCATTGTTATCTTCGCTGACCGCTGCTGCGCTCGCCAGCGCTGTTCTGTTTCTACCCGACTCACCGCCAACACTTGCTCCGACAGTTGCTGGGCATGCGTGGGCGACAAGCCTGGCCAACCCCGTCACAAATGTACTCATGGCATTCCGCGCGATGGATACCATGCTCGAGAAAGTCGTACTGTTGCTGGCCATCATCGGCGTTTGGTCGCTTGCACCGGATGATGCCTGGGGTGGGCGTCCGGGGCTGCGCCATCAGGCCGATCCAAATGATATTTTGGTGTTTCTGGCGCGCTTACTGCCGCCCGTCGGTATTGTGGCGGGGATCTATATCTTCTGGACGGGCGCCAACCATCCGGGCGGAGCTTTTCAGGGCGGCGCGATTCTCGCGTCCATGTGGCTTCTCACTGTCATGGCCGGGTTGACGGACACACCCCCCGTAAGCCGTCGATGGCTTCGTTTCGTCCTCATAGCCGGGCCTGGCCTGTTTCTCATCGTGGGCCTCGGCGGGCTCTGGTTTGGTGCCGCGTTTCTCGCTTATCCACCGGCGCTGGCCAAGCCGCTGATACTTGGCATCGAGGTCGCGATGATCCTGACGATCGCCGCGACCCTCGGCCTGCTGCTCACTGGAGCGCCGGAGCGGAGCGAAGGGCAATGAACGCTGTAACGGTGTTCGGAATATTCGCCGCTGTCGCGGTTGGGCTCGGGCTCTATGGCCTGATCACGAATCCTGAGCCGCTCCGCAAAATCATTGGCTTCAATCTGCTGGGCAGTGGTGTTTTCCTCCTGTTCGGTGTCGTCGGACGGCGCGGAGCGGCCGCGGACATCGGCAATGACCCGGTGCCACAGGCCCTGGTTATTACAGGCGTCGTCGTCGCCTTTTCGGCGACGGCTTTGGCGATCGCGTTGTTGATGCGGCTACATCAGAAGGGCGGACCCACAACTCTGGGCAACGGATCGCCGCCGAGCGCCGGCTCCGATCCGCTTGGTAGCTGATGCTGCCCCCCGTCCCCACGCTCGACGCGACCACAACAGCGGGCGGTTTCCTGCTGGTGCTATCGATCGTGATTCCAATCGCAGGCGTATTGCTGGCCTTCGTTCTCGGCGACAGGTACGTCAGGCTGGTCGCGTTCGCAATCATCCCGATTGTGTTGGCGATCACGGTAGCGATCCTGGCCGTCCTGTCGCAAAGTAAGGAGCCTATTGTCTACGTTCTGGGAGCTTGGTCGCCGCCGCTGGGAATAGCACTGCGCGCGGACGGACTGTCAGCGGTGATGTTCGCGGCGACCGCATTTGTGATCTGCTCGGTCGCGGCCTTTGCAGCCGCTGATTTCGCTCCCGCGGCGACCAATATTACCCGCGCGCCATTCGCGTTTTGGCTGTTGTTGTTAGCAATCTGGGCGGCGCTGAACACGATTTTCCTGGGTGGAGACCTGTTCACTCTGTATGTTGCTCTGGAGTTGCTCACATTTTCCGCAGTGCCTCTTGTGTCGCTCGACGGCAACGCGGAGCCTCTGCAGGCCGCGATGCGGTATCTGATCTTTGCGCTGCTCGGCTCCGTCCTCTACCTGCTTGGTACGGTGCTCCTCTATGGCCTGTATGGCACACTGGACATCGCGCTGTTGTCGCGTCGCGTCAGCGTGGACCCCGTGGCGCTCATCGCGGCCGCATTGATGACAACGGGCCTTCTCGCCAAGACGGCACTCTTCCCGTTGCACCTTTGGCTTCCGCCCGCGCATGCGGGGGCGCCGTCGGCAGCCAGCGCGATCCTGTCGGGTTTGGTCGTTAAGGGATCCTTTTTCATCATCGTGCGGCTCTGGTTCAACGTCATGCCTGGCCTGCCCGGCTTCGCTGCAACGCAGTTGCTCGGTGCGCTTGGCGGAATGGCGATCGTGTTTGGCAGTGTTGTCGCGTTGCGCCAGGAACGGTTGAAGCTCCTGATCGCGTATTCGACACTGGCGCAGATTGGATATCTGTTCTTGATGTTTCCGCTCGCGTTCGGTGCCTCCGGAAAGCTTGAGAGTGGGGGCGCGCTGGCTGGCGGCCTGTTGCAGGCAGTCTCGCATGCGACCGCAAAGGCTGCGATGTTCCTGGCAGCTGGGTCGATTTATGCGACGCTGGGTCAGGATCGCATTTCGGGGCTTGGCGGCACCGGACGCATGCTGCCCATCGGCGTACTCGCATTCGCGCTAGGTGGCCTTGCACTAATGGGTATGCCGCCGGGCGGCGCATACCTCGCGAAGGAACTGCTACTTCAAGCCGCAGCCGAGCAAGGACAGTGGTGGTGGGCGGTCGTGCTTCAGGCAGGTGGAATTTTCACGGGAGCATACGTTGTACTGGTGCTGGCACATGCGATCGCGCCAGCAAATGGACAGACTACTTTGGACAGACACACACCGCGAATTGGACAGTTGGCAGCGCTTGCGTTGGCGCTTTGCTCACTATTGCTCAGCTTCGTACCCTGGGGGACTTATCTGCCGCTTCCGGACAGCGATGCGCTGGAGACGATTGGCTTGGGAGCACTTTCGAAAGCACTCCTCCTCCTCCTGGGAGGGGGAGTGGTGGCGATCTTGCTGGGTCGTTGGGAGCCTCTGCTCGGACGTTCATCGCGCTGGAAGGCACTCATGCTGGCGATTGACCCGCTCCGTCGCGCAGGCCTTGCGTCGAGTGTTTTCATCGAAAGATGGGACAACGTTCTTCGACAATGGCCGACGGCGTGCATCTGTCTCCTTTCTCTGGCTGCATTGTTTGCGGCGTTGATGGGCGCAGCCATTTGATGCGGATGATAGCGAGCTGGGAACGTGCGGGGTCACGGGCGTTTGGGAACATTCATCCTTGCGCCTGAGGGTTTTCTCGGATGCCTTACCTACGGATGGCGGAATAACCTCGATCACAATACGCCTTGGCCCCCCTTCAGTCTTGGTCGACGGCACTTCATCGAGCAGGAGGTTTTTCATGTCTGATCTCATAGCGATCGTGTATCCATCTGAATCCAAAGCGGAAGAAGTGCGTCAACGTCTGCTCAATCTGCAGAAGGAGTATTTGATAACGCTAAGTGACGCGGTTATCGCAGTCAAAACCGATGCAGGCGAGATAAGGCTGAATCAACTTGTCAACACGACCGCGAGGGGCGCGGTCTCCGGAAGCTTCTGGGGGCTCCTGATCGGCGTGTTATTCCTCAATCCGATCGTAGGTGTGGCGCTGGGCGCCGCGTCGGGCGCACTTGGAGGCGCACTTACCGATTTTGGTATCGACGATTCCTTCATGAAGGGACTGGCAACGAGCATCCAGCCGGGCAACGCTGCCTTGTTCGTGTTGGTGAAGAACATGACCGCGGACAAGGTGCTCAGGGAAATTCAGGACGCCGGCGGCGTGGTCCTAAAAACGTCTCTGGACGACGCAAAAGAAAAGGCCTTGCGCGATGCACTCGCAAGCGCCGCAGCCAAGTCCGCGGCGTAGAATAGACATCGGCTGACGCAGGAGCATGGGAACCGGCATCATAATGCGTACTGACCGGGGAAGAGAGCTTCGCCCTGGTAGCGGTCCGCCGTTGCCAGATATCCGACGGTGACTAACTCCGTCCCCCTATGGGGCGCGGCGACAAAATCGGCGACCGATTTCGTGCCCCTGCCCCCTACAGAGATTCCCTGATTTGCGCACTACAAGCCTGCTTCTAAGGTCTCGGCTTAAGGGTTGGCCACTTGGAGGCCTGCATGAATATCCCGACCGTCTGCGGTGCCCTTATTCTTGGTGGATTGGTGGCAATAATCGCACCAACAACCGTGTCTCTGGCCCAGTCGAACGAAAGGAGTGTGTCGGCTCCAAAGGACACCGCATCTGCGCCCACCACTTCGGCGCCCAATACCAACACGAACCCGACGAAGCATCGCTACTGGCGGCATCGCGGCGGTACACATCCACACTTTGGCAGCCGCCGAGTTCGCACTTAGGACGCCATCGGCCGGGTCGCGATCTTCCGCGCAGCGTCACCCGACTAGCGAGATTTGAGGATCAACTCGGAAATTCGACTGAGAAGGATATCGACAGGGCAACCGACGATCATCCCAATGCGGAGCGGGGAGGATAGAGCTGGGCCTTCGGTCTCCTATTGTTCAACCAACTTGGCCCTGACCGCATAACGCACCAGTCCAGCGATCGAATTTACACCCAATTTACCCATGGCTGACGCCCGATGAGTTTCCGTCGTTTTTACGCTTGAGTTCAAGATGGCGCTGATAGCCTTGTTGCCATATCCCTCAGCGACGAGCTTGACGACAATCCGCTCTCGCGGAGAGAGCCTCGCATGTCCTTCGGTCATTTCGTTCTCTCGTTGCGATCGAACACAACATCGCCTGCCCCCCAACGATCTGTGGGCCATGAGGTCTTCGACAGCTGTTATCAGCAGCTTGTTCGCATCTGCCTTGGCCAGAAATCCGCGGGCGCCGGCTTGAAATGCCTCTTGCGCGAGCACTTCGGATTCGTCGGCGGAGAAAATCAGCACCTCGGTCTCCTTGAGATGCTTCTTGATCTGTCTCGTTACCTCCACTCCCGTCATACGCGGCATGAAGAAATCGATGATCGCCACATCGGGACGCTCTTCGAGAGCCGCCTGAACTGCCGTCTTTCCATCGGCCGCCTCGGCAACAACGTTCCACCCTGGATGCTCTTCCAGCACGGCACGCATTCCGCTCCTTACTGTGTCATGATCGTCAGCTATGAGTATTCGCTTCATTGATATATCTCCCTGAAACCGTTTCCGAGAAACGCCAGGCAAGCGACGACACCCGTCACTAACAGTTCTTCTTGAGTTCACGCCTGCGCCTCCCCGCTCGATCCCAAACGCATGCGGGAAGTTCCGCACGCAGGATAGTTCCTTGGCCCACAGCTGTCGGTACCGATAGAATCTCCAGCCTCCCATGCATCTCTTCCAGTCTCGCTTGCATGATGCGAAGTCCCGTGCCTAGCGCCGGCCATTGGCGCGCACCATCTCCGGCCATGATGCCTTGTCCGTCATCTCGAACCTCGAGCTGGAGTTGGTATTGCTTCGCCTCTATGGTTATGTCAACTCTTGTCGCCCTTGCATGACGGTAGACGTTCGTCAGCGCCTCCTGAACAATTCTCATCAGCGATTTCTGCTTCTGGTGTGACAAATTGTCCACCGCGGGCGATATCGAGGCGTCCACCACCAAACCTGTTCGAGCTGCGAAGCCTTCCGCGTACCGCTCGATTGTTGTTTTCAGTCCTCCCTCAAACAGACCTTGTGGGTGCAGCAAATATGCAAGAGAACGCAGTTCTTTCAGAGCACGACTGATTGAGACGTCGACTTGCTCGCAGTGCTGTTCTGCCTTTGCTGGATTCCCCAGCGCGTTTCTCGCCTGCATTACTCCAAGGCTCGCCGCTATCAGATGCTGACACGTTGAATCGTGAAGCTCTGACGCAATTCGCCGATAGAGCTCTTCTCGGAGCAGGACCAACTCCGAATCCAGCTTGCAAGTCCGTCTAACGCCTTCAGAGACATCTCGAAGATTGTGCCTGAGCACCGGATTCTGGAGGGACACGACGCACTCACTTTTCTCCAGCGTCTAACAAAGCGCTGGTTTGGCATCCATGAGCAGACCGCCTCTGTATAAACCACTAGGTAGAAGTCCGGTAGGCAAGGAATCTCAACAAATGTGCTCAACATCCCAATTTGAGACCAACAATGTTTCATCGTGGCCCAAAGCCGATTTGACTCAGCGCATGAGACTCTAAGCGAACAGTCCGCGAGCTTAGTGGTTTCCAAGGCAAACCGCGCCGCGATGATGCCGCGCTTTCACGCTAGTTCGTTGGTGGCACCCTAGGACACTCGGACATCACGAGCCGGGCATTGATCTATCGCAATACCCATATAGTTCTAGCTCGCATTAGCCAGAACCGAACGGATGGAAACTACTTGCGATTGCGCCTTCGAATGATACCATCCAATAGCAGAAAGGGGGGCATTCGGCGGACGTCGGAAGGTGGGACAGATGGATCCCTACATATTTTCGACGCCTTTGATGCTCGAAATCAGAACGAAGCCCGGGCTGAGTGGTTCCAACCTGTCTTTGATGTGTTCGCTCAGGAGGCGCCCAGCGCTGGTTTCGCGGGCGAATATTGGGCCTGGAATCTCGGTGCTATCTGCCTAACCCGTGTTTCAGCGCCGGCCACGCGGACGGTACGCACATCGGCACACATCCGTCGCAATTCGATAGACCATTGGGTAATTTCATATTGCCCTAACGGCTCGACAGCGATTTTGACTGCTAATTCGCGCATGGATGCCAGAGCGGGCGTGCCGTTCTCGGCAAGTTATTCAATTCTATGTGACCGTTCGTGTATGCTGCCGATCAGCGAGATCGCCGTGAGCTTTTGTTTTTCGGATCCATCCAGTTTCAGTCGAGCCTTCAGGCGCGAGTTTGGTATCGCGCCAACGGATGTGCGCGAGTGTTCGCGTTTGGGCCTGCCCGCGGCGGGGCAGCGCCAAAAGCCTGAGAAAGAACAGAGCCGGATGTTTTCGGATTGCCTTCGGTGTCTCTAGTGGGGCATTCGAGGCGCTGGCTGCGAAGCCGATTTGGCGCGCCGCTCACCTCCCTTGCAACAACGAGGCCGGTGTAGCGCAACATCGCTCGTCTTGTTGCGGCAAGCGAACCGGCGGCGGGCGAGAATGTCGGGAAAAAGAGCGGTGCCAGGACGAGTACGGCAGTTACGCCGTAGAGACTAAAGTCATACCATTCGAGCGAGGATCCGATCACAGCCGTGATCGTCAAGCGCGGAATTGATGGGCGTTGTGCAGCGTGCCTCGGAGGCCTCACTTGCCGGCATATTGCCCGCCAATCGGCTTGGCGCCACGCACCGTGGACGGAGCGAAGGCCGCAGCTGAGGCCGCAGCTGGCCAGTTTCCATTTACATGATCGTTACAGCCCTGGCTGCGTCTTTCTGTGCCTATCTCGCCGCTGCCCGGACAGCTCAGCCGCGTAGCACGCCTGACACATTGCTGGCACCAAGCATCCACACCCCGCCCAAGTCCCCGGAATCCCTCCAAACTAAGTAACCTCTCTGCCCCAATTCAGGGTTTTGTGGGACGGCGATTTCAGGCTCGGTTCTGTATGTTGATCCGACCATTCGCGGTAGGCGACCGGGAGAAGAACGCGGAATGACCTCACAGCTCGCGGTCATGCCCCATCACGCTTCCGCCTAATCGACTACCAGAGCGCTCTCCCAAGTGAGGCGGCTGGTAAGAACCTTCGATTGTTCCTGGAGAATTGCATGTCGCAGGAGAGAACCGATGCCGCCACACGGTCCCCAGTTCTGATCGATCTTGCCTTGCAAGGCGGCGGGTCTCACGGCGCTTTTGCATGGGGTGTCCTCGACCGGCTGCTTGAGGAGCCTTGGCTTCGTATCGAGGCAATATCGGGCACATCAGCCGGTGCAATGAATGCCGCGGTTCTTGCTGATGGCTGGACCCGAGACGGTGCAGCCGGCGCACGAGCGGCGCTGGATTCCTATTGGCGCCTGGTCGCCCTTGGTGCGGCCTTCAGCCCCTTACAGCGATCGCCACTTGACAGGCTATCGGGCCACTGGTCCCTCGATAGCTCTCCGGCCTATTTTGCGTTCGACCTGATCACACGAGTTTTCTCACCCTATGATCTGAACCCCCTGGGATTGAATCCTCTGCGCTCCATCCTCGCCCGGAGCATCGATTTCGATCGACTTGCTCGGTCGCCAATAAAGCTCTTCATTACTGCCACGAGCGTGCGGACCGGGCGTGGACGCATTTTTCGAAATGCACAGATCTCCGCGGATGTACTCCTGGCGTCTGCTTGCTTGCCGACCATGTTTCAGGCTGTCGAAATCGATGGAGAGTATTACTGGGATGGTGGCTATGCCGGCAATCCGACTATCACACCCCTCGTGCGCGAAAGCGACGCGCAAGATACGATCCTCGTACAGATTAATCCGCGTGAGCGTACGGATCTCCCGCGTACAGCGAACGATATCCTCAATCGCCTCAATGAGATTTCGTTCAATTCGCCGCTCATGAAAGAGCTCCGAATGATCGCACTCCTCAGGGAGGTGGCCAATCCCGGTCAGGGAGAAGGTTCGCGCTGGGCCCGGATGCGAACGCATAGAATTTGGAGTGATACGCTTGCTGCCTGCGGCGCGTCGTCGAAGCTGAATGCTGAATGGAAATTCGTTACCATGCTCAAGGAAGACGGGCGCCGCAGTGCCGATGAGTTCCTGGCTGCCCATGCCGAAGACCTGGGCAAGCAATCGACCACAGATCTTGCCGTGCTGCTGGAGGAGTGCTGAGGCCTGATGCCCCTGTTTGGTCTTACCGGCATCCTGATCGGCCTTGGCCTTCTTATATGGCTGGCATATCGCGGCTGGAGCGTTCTTCTGCTTGCCCCTCTCGCGGCGATGGTCACTGCGCTTTTTGCCCGCGAACCGCTGCTGGCGCACTGGACTCAGACATTCATGAGCAGTGCGGCCGGTTTTCTCGCTCAATTCTTTCCGCTGTTTCTGCTCGGCGCGCTGTTCGGTAAGCTCATGGAGGACAGCGGCTCGGTCACGACGATAGCCCGCTTCGTGACAGAACGCCTCGGCACTCACCGTACGATGCTTGCCGTTGTCCTTGCCGGAGCAATCGTCACCTATGGCGGCGTGAGTTTCTTCGTCGCTTTTTTCGTACTTGTGCCGATGGCTCAGCAGCTGTTCCGTTCAGCCGGAATTCCGCGCCGACTGATGCCAGGCGCAATCGTGCTGGGTACGTCGACTTTCACCATGTCTGCGTTTCCTGGAACGCCCTCAATCCAAAACGCTATCCCGATGCCATTCTTTGGCACGACACCATTTGCCGCACCCGGCCTTGGTATCCTGGCGTCGCTTATCATGTTCGGCTTCGGCATGTGGTGGCTTGGTCGAGAAGAAGCTCGTTCCAGAATCAACGATGAAGGATGGGGCGGAACCGAGCCCTCCTCCGGCGAACGGCTCGCTGTCGACGAGACACTGCGCGAGCGGGCCACAACCGCGCGCGAATTCGATCCCGCAGAAATCGCACGTACGAAGCAAATGAAACCCCGCTGGCATTTTTGCCTGCGGCATTGCCGCTCGTCATCGTGGTGTCGGTCAACCTTGCGATGTCCATTTTTTTGATACCGCGGCTGGATACGTCTTTCCTCAGCGAAGTCCGTTGGGGCGAGACCTCAGTTGCTGCTGTTGGCGGGGTCTGGGCCGTGATGACAGCTCTTCTCTGCGCGATTGTGGCAGTGCTCGTATTCAATTTTCACCGCCTGCTGACGGTCCGCGAGACGATGGACGCGGGCGCCAACGCGTCGGTGCTCCCGGCCCTCAGCGTGGCGAGCCTGGTGGGATTCGGCGCCGTTGTCGCGGCGGTGCCCGCCTTTGAGGTCGTGCGCGAAGCAGTGCTGAGGATCGAAGGCGGCCCGCTTGTGTCGCTCGCTGTATCCACCAACTTGCTGTCGGCGCTAACTGGTTCGGCTTCCGGTGGTTTGACCATCGCTCTCGACGCGCTTGCCCCAGTGTATATGGAACGTGCAGCAGAGATTGGTCTGGCTCCTGCCCTGTTGCACCGCGTGGCGGTGATAGGTGCCGGAACGCTGGATAGCCTCCCGCATAACGGCGCGGTGGTGACGTTACTCGCCGTCTGCGGATCGACCCATCGCGAAAGCTATCGTGACATCGTAGTGGTCGGCATTGTCGGTCCCATCATGGCGCTTACTGCAATTATTGTCCTCGGCTCGATCGTCGGATCATTCTGATGTCCGAAGCAACTCGCCCGGATTGCCGTGGACTGAGGATGGGTTTCGGACTTCATTGGGCAAGGCATTCGACAAGTCTGGTTTGAGCGATCTGCACTTCCATGACCTGCGAGGGACCGCGGTGACGCGCCTGGTACTCTCGAATTGCACGGTTCCGGAGATCGCCGCGATCACGGGACACTCGCTCGAAACTGTCCAGCAAATTCTCGACGCCCACTACCTGGGCGGCAGTCGAGCTGGCTGAATCCGCCATCAAGAAACTCAACGCAGTGTACGGATGACGAACGGAATCGACAAACCGGTCTCTCCATTCTTCTCGCGCCTTCTGCTAAGTCATTGGAAAGACTTGGTGGGCGCACCAGGGCTCGAACCTGGGACCCGCTGATTAAGAGTCAGCTGCTCTACCAACTGAGCTATGCGCCCGGAGCCGTTGGCCCGGGAAAGCCTTTGCAAGGCCGCTCATGTAGCAAAGCGAATTGTCGATGTCCAGCAAAGGCGCGCAGTTTTCCCGGCGTTCGGACGGGATCCCAAGCCGTTGAAAAGCCGCCGAAATCCGGCGGCCTTCAGACCTCTCATCCGGAGGTTTCGCCCGGCCTCAGAGCCGCTCTTCGACACCGCCGTCGCGGGCACCGTCCCGGTCGTGGTCGCGGTCCATCCAGCGGCGGTGCCAGCCGCCCTCGCCGCCGAACCGGCCATCGAACCGGCCATGGCGGGTCAGGATGGCGAGCCGCCGTTTTTGGCCGTCATCGAGCGTCTTGTAGAGCGGATCGGCTGCATCCGCGATCTTCTTCATCGCCGCCGCCGAGGCCGTCATGTTGTCCGCACGCTCGCGCAGCCGCGCGACCGGATCGTCCGGCAGCTGCGAATCCTGTGTGTCCCTGCCCTGCATCCGCGCATTGGCGCGATCGAGCCGCAGCTTGGCAAACTCCCGAACCGCGGACTCCACCGGCGGCCACAGCTTCTCCTGGTCAGCCGTCAGCTTGAGGCCGGCGTGAACAGCCGCGATCCGCGCATCGACGAAGGCCGCGCGATCCTCGGCGCTCATCCGGTGCTGCATCATCCAAGGACGATGAAACTGGGCATAGACCGCGGTCGAACCGGCGATGGAAAGCACGGCGATCGCGGCAATGGCAAACTTCCTCATGCAAACCTCCTCAGGGAGACCTTCGGCCCAAGGATGATCGCGCCGCGGCGCGCGATCAAATTACATCTTGGACAGGGAACCCTCCCTTACCAAGATGTAATCTGGCTTCCGTTCATCAAGATGAACCGATCACATCATCCCTACCAGCCTCGGCAGCCACAACGAGATTTCCGGCACGTAGGTAATCAATCCCAGAAACACCAGCATCGCGCCCAGCCAAGGCAACACGGCGATGGTGATCTCGCTGATCCCCATCTTGGCGATACTCGAGGCAATATAAAGATTGAGTCCGACCGGCGGGTGACAGAGCCCGACCTCGGAATTGACAATCATCAGCACGCCGAGATGAACGGGGTTGACGCCGAGCTTGGTGGCGAGCGGATAGAGGATCGGCGCCATGATCAGCAGGATCGAGGATGGATCCATGACGTTGCCCGCCGCGAGCAGGATGAGGTTCACCACCAGCAGGAAGATCCAGATCGAGAAGTTCTTGTCGATGATCCAGGCCGCCATCGCCTGCGGGATCTGCTCATGCGTCATCAGGAAGGAGAACAGCACCGCGTTGGTGATGATGTAGAGCAGCATCGAGCTCATGCTCGCCGCCTGCAGCAACACCTTCGGCACCTCGTCAAGCCTCAGCTCCTTGTAGACGAACACGGTGATGACGAACGCATAGACCGCGGCGACCGCGGCCGCCTCCGTCGGCGTAAAGAGACCGCCATAGATGCCGCCGAGCACGATGACGATCAGCAGCAGGCCCCAGAGACTTTCCCGGAACGCCTTGAACTGCTGGGCGATGCTCGCCCGCCGCATTTTGGGATAGTCGTTGCGCCGGGCGACGAACCAGGTCACCGCCGCCAGCATCAGCGCGAGAATGATGCCGGGCACGATGCCGGCCACGAATAACGCGCCGATCGACGTGTTGGTGGAGATGCCATACAGCACCAGGATGATCGAAGGCGGCACCAGGATGCCAAGCGCGCCTGATGTCGAGATCACGCCGACGCCGAACCGGCGCGGATAGCCGTACTCCACCATCGCCGGCATCATGATCGAGCCGATCGCGACCACCGTGGCGACGCTCGAGCCCGAGATCGCGGCGAACATGGCGCAGGCGGCCACGCCTGCAAGCCCGAGACCGCCGGGCAAATGACCGACCAGCGAGGTCGTGAACGCGATCATTCGTCGCGCCACACCGCCGCGTGTCAGGAACGTGCCGGCGAGGATGAAGAACGGAATCGCCATGATGCCGAAATTGTCCAGGCCCGAAAACAGTTTCAGGCCGACGCTCTCGATCGGCACCTCCGTCATCGTGAACAGGAACATCAGCACGGTCAGGCCGAGCGAAATCGAGATCGGCATGCCCGTCAGCATCAGCGCGAACAGGAGCCCGAAGATCAGCGCCGCGCTCATCACGCTTCTCCGAGCGCGATCGGCGCCTTTTGCGACGTCTCGATGCCCTCGACATGGGCTGCGTCATGATGCGGCAGCTCGCCGGTGCGGTAATAGGCCCACATCACCTGCAGGAAGCGGAAGCACATTAGATAGGAGCCGAGCGGAATGCAGGCATAAACGAGCCAGCTCGGCAGTTCGAGGTCGGGCGAGACCTGGTCCGTGTGCATCAGCTCAATGACGAATTTGCCGCCCATGGTGCCGACGATCGCGGTGAAGACCGCCCCGCCGAACAGCCCGAACAGGATCACCCATTTTCGCCAGACATCGTTGAGGCGCTTGATCAGCACATCGACGCCGACATGGATGCCGGTGCGCACGCCATAGGCGGCGCCGAACTTCGCCATCCAGATGAACATGTAGATGCAGAGTTCCTGGGACCAGGCGAGGTTGATCCCGAACAGATAGGGATAGAGCAAGGGGACGTCGACGAGATAACGATGAACGACCGTGACGAAGGTCAGGACCGTCGCGGCGGCCATCAGGCCGGCGATGATGGTCTCTTCCAGCCGGTCGAGAATGCGTAGAAACATCTATCCCCCTAACGGTTCGGGCGGCTCGCTGCCGCCCGATCCGCATTTGCGTGCCCCGCGCAGTACCCGATTTTAGTTCATCGGGCTGCGGCCCGTCTCCTTCAGGAATTCGTCGATCAAGGGCTGGCCGACCCGGGAGGAGACTTCCTTGTAGACGGGCATCATCGCCTTGCGCATCGCTTCATCCTGCTCCGGAGTCAGCGTCAGGATCTCGGTCTTGCCGGCCTTCTTGATCATTTCCAGCGCCTGGTCGTTCTCCTGCTGCGACTGGCTGTTGCCGTATTCGGTCGCCTCCTTCATCGCCTTGGAGAGCTGATCGCGGATGTCACCCGGCAGACCGTCCCAGAACTTCTTGTTCACGATCACGATGTAGCCGATGTAACCGTGGTTGGTGACGGTGGCGTATTTCTGCACCTCATGCATCTTCTGGGTATAGATGTTGGACCAGGTGTTCTCCTGGCCGTCGACCACGCCGGTCTGCAGCGCCTGATAGACATCCGCAAGCGCGGTGACCTGCGGGATCGCGCCGAGCGTACGGAACTGCGCTTCCAGCACCTTGGAGGACTGGATGCGGAATTTCAGTCCCTTGTAGTCGGCCGGCGAGATCAGCTTCTTGTTGGCGCTCATCATCTTGAAGCCGTTGTCCCAGTAAGCGAGACCGGTCATTCCCTTTGCGTCGAGCAGCTTCAACAGTTTCGCGCCGAGCGGACCTTCGGTGACCTTGTGCGCCGACTTCACGTCGGGGAGGATATAGGGCAGATCGAACACCTCGAATTCCTTGATCCCGATCGGCCCGAATTTCGAGTTGGTCGGCGCCAGCATCTGCACCGCGCCGAGCTGCATCGCCTCCAGCTCCTCCTTGTCCTTGTAGAGCGTGGAGTTCGGATAGACCTCGACCTTCACCTTGCCCGCGGTGTATTTCTCGGCGAGCTCCTTGAACTTGTCCGCCGCCTTGCCCTTCGGCGTATCGGATGCCGTCACGTGGCTGAATTTGAGGACGATCGGCGAATCGGCCGCCGTTGCGGGGCCCACGAAGACCAGCGCGGCCATCGAAGCCGCCGCCATGATGAATTTACGCATGTTTTCTCCCAGACATTGGGGGCGCGCATGCATGCCGCATCACCCCAAGAACATTTCAGCGAACAAATCAGGCGCACCAATATAGAGGTGCCGGCGCAAACGCCATTGCCCCTTTAGCAGGGGTACATTGCACTGCAAATGAGGGTTTTATCCACGGAAGGTCTGCTCAACCTTGAGACGATGAGGCCGGCGGGCCCCGCGCGGTCGAACAGCCTGGACGCGGCGGAAACAGCGCATCGCGTGCTGAAAAGGTGGGCACGGTGCATGCGTTTGTTCTGTGTCATTCCGGGGCGCCTCGAAGAGGCGAACCCGGAATCTCGAGATTCCGGGTTCGGTGCTACGCACCGCCCCGGAATGACGACGGACCTCAGCCCGCGACCTTGGCGGGCGCGGCGTCGCGCTGGCGCTTCATGACGATCTTGTTGAGCGCGCCGAGATAGGCCTTTGCGGATGCCACCAGCGTGTCCGGATCGGCGGCGCGGGCGGTCATCGAACGGCCCTCATGGGCGAGCCGCACGGACACCTCCGCCTGCGCGTCGGTGCCTTCGGTCACCGCGTGGACCTGGTAGAGTTCGAGCTTGGCCTCGTGCGGCACCAGGCGCTTGATGCAGTTGAATACGGCATCCACCGGTCCGTTGCCTTCGGCTTCCTCGATCCTGATCTGGCCGTCGACGTCGAGCTTCATGGTCGCGCGCTGCGGCCCATGGGTGCCGGCGATCACGGTCAGCGAGGTCAGCTTGATGCGGTCATGAGAGGCCGCGATCTCCTCGTCGACCAGGGCCTCGATGTCCTCGTCGTAGATGTCCTTCTTGCGGTCGGCGAGCGCCTTCATCCGCGCAAAGGCGTCTTCGAGCTGGTTCGCCCCGAGCTTGTAGCCCATCTCCTCCAGCTTGTGCACGAAGGCGTGACGGCCGGAATGTTTGCCCAGCACCAGCGAGGATTGCTTCAGCCCGACCATTTCGGGCCGCATGATCTCGTAGGTGGACGCATCCTTCAGAACGCCGTCCTGATGGATGCCGCTCTCATGCGCGAACGCGTTTCGGCCGACGATCGCCTTGTTGTATTGCACCGGGAAAGAGGTCGCCGCCGACACCATCTTCGAGGCGCTGGTCAGCCTGGTCGTGTCGATTTTGTTCCACCACGGGAATTTGTCGTTGCGGACATTCATCGCCATCACGATCTCTTCAAGCGCGGCGTTGCCGGCGCGTTCGCCGATGCCGTTGACGGTGCATTCGACCTGCCGCGCGCCGCCGGCGATGCCCGCCAGCGAATTCGCAACCCCCATGCCGAGGTCATTGTGGCAGTGGACGGAGAACACCGCCTTGTCGGAATTGGGCACGCGCTCGATCAAGGTGCGCATGAAGCGTTCGTATTCTTCGGGCGTGGTGTAGCCGACGGTGTCGGGAATATTGACGGTGGTGGCGCCGGCCTTGATGACGGCTTCGACGATCCGGCAGAGATAATCCATCTCGCTGCGGGTCGCGTCTTCGGCCGACCACTCGACGTCGTCGATCTGGTTGCGGGCGCGCGTGACGTTGGCAATCGAGAGCTCCAGCACCTGCTCCGGCGTCATGTTGAGCTTGACGCGCATGTGCAACGGCGAGGTCGCGATCACGGTGTGGACACGGCCGCGTCTGGCGAACTTTACGGCTTCCGCGCAGCGGTCGATGTCTTTCGGATGCGCGCGCGACAGGCCGGCGATCACGGCGTTCTTGGAGCGGCGGGCGATCTCGCTCACCGCTTGGAAGTCGCCTTCGGAGGTGATGGGGAAGCCGGCCTCGATGACGTCGACGCCCATGTCGTCGAGCATCTCGGCGACCTCGAGCTTCTCCTCGTAGGTCATGGTGGCGCCGGGGCATTGCTCGCCGTCGCGCAAGGTGGTGTCGAAAATGATGACGCGGTCCTTCTCGGACTTGTTCGCAGTGGTCATGGCGTAAGATTCCTTATGGGTCGGTGCGCTGCTTTCGTGAGCGCTGAAGGGTTTTGGTGTTTCTCGCGCAACCCCTGAGTGCCCAGGCGCATACCGCCCAGACGGCCCTCAGGGGCCGATAAGAAGCAGAAGCCCGCCAAGGAGCAGGGTGGGCGCGGACGCGGCCGGGCGAGCAGGCGCGGGCTCTGCCGCTCCTCCCCGAACTCCGTACAGATTGCCGCGAATCAGCATCGCCAGACCCTTCAAGACCCCGGAATCCTCAGCCAAAACCGTTGACGGTTCGTTGCCAGAGGCGGCGTCCGGCCAAGTTCTAGACGAGAAAGCCGTGGGGCCGCAACGCCAAAAGATGGTCAGAATGGGTGACCTTTCCAACGAGATGGTGCCGGCGAACGATATCTACCTCCACGTCGTCATTCCGGGACGCCGCGCAGCGGCGGGCCCGGAATCTATAACCACCATCGTGAGTATGGATTCCGGGCTCGCGCCAAGTGGCGCGCCCCGGAATGACGACAGAGTCGTGGACACGCCCTCGCCTTCCCGCGGCACGATCTGCCCGGGGTTTGCATCTGTATGCCCCTCGAAAGAAAGAGGGCGCAGGGAAGGCCGGGCGCTCGCCGCACCCGCAGCCTCGTGTGCAGTGGTAGAAAGCACACGAGTGTAGTCACTACAGGTACGCCGAGACATCCGGCCTTCCCTGCGCAATGGTTTTAACGGCTGCTCCGTGATCTCCCTGTGTGCCGGGCTCTTTAGCCACCATCGCCCGCAATCATCTTGCGAACTTGATTCCAGCGTCGGGGAATCAGGACCACACGGCTTGGCCGTCCGCTTCGGGCGCGCTCGTCGGCCGCACCACCCGCGTCCACCGCACCCCGCTTCCAACGTCCGTGACGATCGCGAAACGCCCCTCTGATCGGAGCGGGATGCGCACAAACAATCATAGGATTCTGAAAAACGGAAGTAATTTATTTTGTCCGGCAGGGCTTGACAAGATTTCCGATAAAACGAAGTCACTTGTCCCGACGGCCAATCTGCTGGGTCATTCGGACTAACCCGCAACGACCCCGAAGCGCTTGATCTAGATCAATCAGGGAATGTGCCCCGTCGATTTCGTACGCGTCTGCATCCGTCAACGGACCGACTGTCGAAGGCAGCATTCGGACTGAAGGCTCCTCCGGCGGCGTCTGTATGCCGAGCTGACCAGCGCACCATGTACATCACCAGCAAGAGGATCATGTCATGAGTAACGATAAGATTCCGGAAAAACCTGAAGTCAGCACGGCACCAATCGGCGGAGGATTGAAACGCCGCGATCTCTTGTTGAGTGGCAGTTCTCTGGTCGCCGCTTCGGCGCTCTCGGCCGTTGGATTGACAAGCCCGGCAGCAAGCGCAACAACCAGCCGCTGCGGCCGGCCAGCGGCCGAACATCGTCTTTATCATGGGTGACGACATCGGCTGGTTCAACATCGGCGCCTACCACCAGGGGATCATGGCCAGCCGGACACCGAACCTCGACAAGCTCGCCGCGGAAGGCATGCGCTTCACCGACTACTACGCCGAGGCGAGCTGCACCGCGGGTCGCGCCAACTTCATTACCGGCGAACTACCGATCCGCACCGGCCTTACCACAGTCGGCCAGGCCGGCTCCCCGATCGGCATGCCTGCGCAGGCACCGACGATCGCGACCGTGCTGAAATCCATGGGGTATACCACCGGACAGTTTGGCAAGAACCACCTCGGTGACCTCAACGAATTCCTGCCGACCGTGCATGGCTTCGATGAGTTCTTCGGCTACCTGTATCACCTCGACGCGATGGAAGATCCGGCCCACCGCAACTATCCGCAAGCGCTCCTGGCTACAGTCGGTCCCCGCAACATGGTTCATTCCTGGGCGACCAACGTCGACGATCCGACGGTGCAGACGCGCTGGGGCAAGGTCGGCAAGCAAAAGATCGAGGACGCCGGCCCGCTTTATCCAAAGCGGATGGAGACGGTGGACGACGAAATCCTGAAAACCACGTTCGACTTCATCGACAAGGCCAAGAAGGACAACAAGCCGTTCTTTGTCTGGCTCAATCCGACGCGCATGCATGTGGTCACCCACCTCTCGGAGAAATACGAGAACATGCGCAACTCCGAAAACGGCTGGTCGGTCTCCGAGGGCGGGTTTGCCCAGCTCGACGATATCGTCGGCGCCGTCATGAAGAAGCTGAAGGATGAAGGCTTCGACGACAATACGATCGTCGCATTCACGACCGACAACGGCGCGGAGAACTTCACCTGGCCGGACGGCGGACAGACGCCATTTGCCGGCGGCAAGGGAACGGCCCTGGAAGGCGGCTTCCGTGTGCCCTGCATGATCCGCTGGCCGGGCAAAGTGCCGGCGGGAAAGATCGAAAACGGGATCATGTCCGGACTCGACTGGTTCCCGACCTTCGTCGCAGCCGCCGGCAATCCGAATATCGCCGACGAGTTGAAGAAAGGAAAGCAACTCGGCGACACGACCTACAAGGTCTATCTCGACGGGTTCAACCAGATGGACCTGATTACCGGAAAAGGCCCGTCTGCCCGCCACTCGGTCTTCTACTTCACTGAGGGCACACTGAGCGCGGTGCGCATCGACGACTTCAAATATCGCTTCACCGATCAGCCGGGTGGCTGGTTAGGAGGCACGGTCAAGGTTGATTGGCCGATCCTCACCAATATCCGCCTTGATCCCTTCGAACGCACAAACTTGCCCAACGGCGATAAAGGGTCGTTGGCATTCTATAACTGGTTTGCCTACGAGTTCTGGCGATTCCAGTTCGTGCAGCAGGAGGTGGGCAAGCTCGCCCAAACCGCGATCGAGTTCCCCCCGATGCAGAAGGGGGCGAGCTTCAACCTGGAAGCGGTCAAGGAGCAGATCGAGAAAGCGATACAGTCGCACGCCGGCAAGTAGAATATGCGATGCCGGGCCCATAAGCTGAGGGCGCGCCCGACTGACAAGCATCACGTAACAAGCTCCGATGGGCGCAGTGGCGCCCATCGGATTCGATCTGGAGTTTTCGCGCGGTCCTCAGCGCAGGGCCTCACGCACCACTTCGCCATCAACGCCCCTGGCCTTGACGCCCAGGATCTCCATGATGGTCGGCGCCACGTCGATGTTGCGCATCTGCCGAATGGTGGCGTGCTGGCGGATGTCGGGGCCGGCGGCGATGAAGGTCGCGCTCATCACCGGCAGGTCGGGATCATGGCCATGGGCGCCGTAGAAGTTAGGCATCGACAACTGCGTCGTCGCCGCACTGAACGGTCCGTCGCCAAGGCGAGCGACACCCGGATTCTGGATGCCGTCGAAATTGTAGCCCGGAGCCATCAGCGCGAACACATCGCCGAAATCCTGGCCGATGGTCTTGCTGGTGCAGAGCCCGGTGCCTTCCCCGCAGGTGAGCGGGCGGGTTTCGACCACCGTGAAGATCTGGCCCTTCTTGAGTGAGAAGTTGTAGCGCGGGTTCGGATCGACCGCGGCCTTCACGGCGTTGCTGATCTGCGTGACCAGCGCGTTGTAGGTTGCCAGATCGACGGTGCCGCCCTGCTCGCGGCCCAGTTCGTTGACATAGATGTTGACCGCCGGACCCGAGGTGCGGATCGCCACCTTGCTGGTGTCGACGCCCGCATTGCGCAGGATGTTGGTCATGCTCACCGACGTATGGAACGGCGCGAAGCCATGGTCGGATACCACGATCACGTTGCTCTTCTTGCCCGCGGCATCGGCGATCTGCTTCACGGCCTTGTCGGCCGTCTGATAGGCGAAGCGGATATACGAGGCGTAACGCTCGACCTTGGCCGGGTCCTGGTTGGCGCCGACCGAGTTCGGGTCGGTCGGATTGGTACCCTGGCGCGGATCGGTGAGCAGGAACTGATGCTCCGAGCCGTCGGGCTGCTCGATATAGACCATCACGAGGTCGGCGTCGGGATGATTGCGGATGGCGCGCTCGCCGATATCGGCCTGGTAACGCACGAAGGTCTTCACCATGTCCTCGAACATCGCCTCGATCTCGATGTCGGGGAAGTTGGTGAAGCCGGGGCTCAACCGCTCCGGAATGCGGAAGTCGGCCTGCGGACGCCAGAAGCCGAGGTTGTTGTTGATGTCGTCGACATCGGCCAGCACCGGCGTGTTGCGCGGAATGAAGGCAGCGCCGTAGCGGGCGAAGCGCACGGTAGAAAGATCGGGCGCCAGCGCCGAGACGAAATAGGCGGCGCCGACGACGGCCCCGCTGCCTTCGAAGAAGAACGGCGCATTCTCGCCACCCAGCCTGGCGTAGGCCGGTCCGGTCGACGGCGCGCGGAACGGTCCTGCCGTGATGCCGCGCGTCGCGTCGAAGAACACCAGGGTGTCGTAGTTGACCTTGTTGTCATTGGTGGTATCGAGCGCCGCCACCCGGATGGAATATTTGACGTCGAGCGCCTGCGAAGTGGTGCAGGTCGCCGTCTGCGCCGAGGAGCACGAGAAGCTCTCGATCGGCGCCGTCGCCAGCACCGGGCTGAACGAGGAGCGGCCGGCCGACTGGATCATCGCGACGACGGCCGGATCGGACACGAAGTTCGCGCGCGTGAGCGTGAAGCCCTGGGCTCCGAGGCCGCCGAACGCGCCGAACGGCACGGTGTAATCGACGATTCGGGTCGGCGTGGCCGGCTGAACCACCGTGTTGTTGAGCGAGATGTCGGCGCCATCGCCGCCCGGCCACGTCGCGACCGCGACCTTCTTGCCATGCTGGCGCAACTGTACCCAGAGCGGAGCGGCTGTCGGCTGCGACGAAGGCCCGAGTGGGCTTTCGCGATAGCCGCCGATCGGCGCGGCGAAGCCGCTGAGGCTCGACGAGATCGGCGCGACGACCGCCTGGAAGGTGTTCGAGGGGATATCGTTGTGAACCGCCGTCGAACCGGTGGCGATCGCGATGTGCGACACGGCGGTGAGCGACGGCGACGCCGTCACGTTCTGCAGCGCCACGGCGCCGTGGCGGCTCAACCGGGCCAGGCCGCCATCACGCGGCAGCACGCCCTCGTCGATGAACTTCTGGATGAAATCCGGCTTGGCGCCATCGAGCGAGATCAGCACCACCCGCGGCTTGTGGCCATGATTATCCTTGTCGTTGTCGCCGTCGTGATCCTTGTCACGGCCGTAATCGCTGAGGTCACCGACACCGCGATTGTTGTTGTCGTCGGCACGTGCCGGCGCACCGCCGGCCACCGATACGGCGACCGACATCGCCGATATCAAGGAAAGAAAAGTCTTCAAGTTCATTTGGACGCCCCATCTTCACTGCGCAGTCTGCGCTTGTGTGGTCGAAAAGAAGGGATCGATTATCGAGCGTCGCTGACGACCATGTGACGTTCGCGCGACACGTGTGCGTCACATGACGACACCGCGAAGGTGTCGTGAGCGTTTCATCAATGAAAGGTGTGGAGCGTGATCGAGAGACGCGAACGCGTCACTAAAACGTCTTTTTGCCCGCGAGGCCGATGCAGTTTCACAACATACAAGCGCGGGTCTTCCCGGACTTTGGCAGGCCGCGCTTCGAACCAGTCCCGGCCTGCGTCACAAGCAAAGCCCGAGCAGGCTGATGTGACATTTCGAGGCGGCCGGCTTTTTTGCAGCGGCCACTTCGCGTTTCACGACGGGCTCTTCCTTCGCTCCCGCGATCAGCCGCTCCCCGCCCTTCTTTCCCTTGTCTTTTCCTTGGGGCACCTTCGGCTCGTAATCGCCGGCGATCTCCATGGCCCAATAGGTGCGCTTGCCGCTGGCATCCTTTGCGCTCGCGATGCCGACGCGCGTCGCTCTCGCAAGCAGCAGATTTTTCCGATGCTCGCTGGAGTCGATCCACTGGCCCAGCGTCTTTTCGAAGCTCTCATAGCCGTAGGCGATGTTCTCGGCGGCGCGGCCGGCCTTCGACGGCGCGATCCTTCGCGAGAACGAGCCGAGCACCTCGTGGCTCAGGTGGTCCTTTTCCGCCATCGCACGCGCCTGCTCGAGCGCGATGCGGTCGAGGGTGGCATCCCTCACGACCTTCGCCTCGCCATGCTTGAGGCGGTAGCTCGAAATCAGCTCGGAGGGTGACGCGGCGGCCGCCACCGAGGCGGACAGCATCAGCATGATCCCCGCAATCCCTGCGCTGGAGGAACGGCGCATCATCGTGTTTGAGAGCCCTAAATCCAAGAACAAGTCGCAAAAATCCCAGGCGAAAGCGGGTCGATAATCAGAAGCCCGTATTCCCCGACCCTTCTGCGTCGGCAATGTGGGCGCTTCAAGGCAGCGAGCCGGCGGCAACGCCGGGACACGGACGGGCAGCATCCTGTGATTACCGCGAATTAAGCTTGCCGACAGCAGAATTTAATTTACCCGACAGCCCGCCGTAATGAGCCGTGCGTTAGCTCTCCATCAAGGGCGCAGCCTACACCAACCGGAGAGATGATGATGCTACCCACAAACAATGGCTCCCACAGAAAACCACTGTCCGCGCGGCGCCTGACGCTGCTCGGTTCCGTCGCCGTCGTCGGCGCGGCGCTCGCGTTCGGCGGCGCTGGAAACGGATCGTTCACGCAGCCGGCCCGTGCCGCCTCGACCCAGACGCAACAGCAAGGCCCCACCGGATTTGCCGATCTGATCGCCAAGGTGAAACCCGCCGTCATTTCGGTGAAGGTGAAGGTGGACCGGACTGCCGATGCGTCCATGGGACCGCAGATGGACGAAGACGAGGGCATGCCGCCGAGCATGCAGGGCTCGCCGTTCGAAAAGTTCTTCCGCCGCTATGGCTTCGAGAACGGGCCGCGCGGGCAGATGCCGCACCATGAGATGGTGACCGGCGTCGGCTCCGGCTTCTTCATTTCCGCCGATGGTTACGCCGTCACCAACAACCACGTTGTCGACCACGCTTCATCGGTTGAGGTCACGACCGACGACGGCAAGACCTACACCGCGAAAGTGATCGGCACCGATCCCAAGACCGACCTCGCCCTGATCAAGGTCGACGGCAAGAGCGACTTCGCCTTCGCCAATTTCGCGACCGACACGTCGCGCGTCGGCGATTGGGTGGTCGCGGTCGGAAACCCCTACGGCCTCGGCGGCACCGTGACCGCCGGCATCATCTCGGCCCAGGGACGCGACATCGGCTCGGGCGCCTACGACTACATGCAGATCGACGCGCCCATCAACAAGGGCAATTCGGGCGGACCGACCTTCGACACCAATGGTAACGTGGTCGGCGTCAACACCGCGATCTATTCGCCGACGGGCGGATCGGTCGGCATCGGCTTCGACATTCCGGCGGCGACCGCGAAGATGGTCGTGGCACAGCTCAAGGACAAGGGCGCGGTGACCCGCTCCTGGCTCGGCGTGCAGGTCCAGCCGGTGACCTCGGACATCGCCGATAGCCTCGGCATGAAGAATGCCGCCGGCGCGCTGGTCGCCGAGGCGAAGCCGGACACGCCGGCGGCGAAGGCCGGGATCGAGGCCGGCGACGTCATCACGGCCGTCAACGGCAACGCCATCAAGGATTCGCGTAACCTGGCGCGCGAGATCTCCGGCATGGTGCCGGGCAGCTCGGTGAAGCTCGACATCCTGCGCAAGGGCGAGACGAAGAACCTCACCGTGACGCTCGCAAACATGCCGAACCAGCCGGAGAAGCAGGCGAGCGTCGGCGAGAACGACCGCGGCACCGAGCCCGGCACGCCGCGGCTCGGCCTGTCGGTGGCGCCGGCCGGCGATGTCGCGGGCGCAGGCGACAAGGGCGTCGTGATCACCGCGGTCGATCCTTCCGGTCCGGCAGCGGATCGCGGACTCAAATCCGGCGACGTGATCCTCGAGGCCGCCGGCAAGAGCGTCAGCTCGGCCAATGACCTGCGCAGCGCGCTGAAGGACGCCAAGTCGGGCGGCAAGAAGGACGTGCTGCTCCGGGTCAAGAATGCCGACAACACGCGTTTCGTCGCGGTGCCGATCGGTTAAGCACGATTGACCCTCCCCTGGAGGGGAAGGGTGAATTGAACCGCCAAAAAAGAAAGCCCCGCGCGAGCGGGGCTTTCGGTGTTTCGAGGTGGCTGCGATCAGTAGCGCGCGACGACCGGACCGCCGAAGCGATAATTGACGCGCACCGTGACCATGTCCGCATCCTGACGGATGTCGACATTGCGGGTGTTGGCGCCGGTGCTCACGTTGGTCATGGCATAGTTGTTGGTGTCCATGAACAGGTGATCGTATTCGAGCGCGGCCGACCAGTTCGGCGCAAAGCCGACTTCGATGCCGGCGCCGACGGTCGCACCCCAGCGCGTGTCGGAAGCGCGGTCGACGACGACGCCGCTGGCGGTCACGAGGCCGCTATAGCGGTTGTCGGTCACGGCAGCGCCGCCCTTCACATAGCCCAGCACGTTGTTCCAGGCGTAACCGACATGGCCGGTGAAGAGCCCGAACGCATCCATGCGGGTGCGGTTGGTGGTGGCGGGAACGAACTGGCTGACATTGGAGCCGGAGAAGTCGGCCCAGTTGCCCTGCGCTTCCAGGCCGAACACCCAGGGGCCGGCCTGCCAGCGATAGCCGATCTGGCCACCGACCGTGCCGCCCGACGCATTGTGGCAGCCTTCCGCAGCGCGCGCGATCGCGGCGCCCGCCGTCGACGTGCGCGTCCAGCAATCATGGCTGGTGCCCCAACCGGCGTTGCCGCCGGCATAGAAGCCGCTCCAGTTGTAGATCGCCATCATGGCGGGTGGCGGAGCCTTGTAGGCGAGATCGGCGGCCGAGGCCGTGGCGGACCCAAGCGCGAGGATGGATGCAACGAGAACCAACTTTTTCATGACGACTACTCCCCAAATGAAAATCCCTGATGGCGCGACCCTCGCAGCGAGACCGTTCCAAACCGTTAAACTGGTGTGGCGCAAACATCACAGGCATTCGCAGAGTCGACGTTTCGGACGCCCGCGAAGCCGACGTGGTTAACGCGGGCTGCGGCGGCTTTGCGTGCACCCGTGGAACAGAACTTCGCGCGCTTCGTTCTTTAAAAAAGAGATGAGAGGGAGAGGGACATGCGCAAGGTCCTTGATGAACTGGATGCCGAGGAGCGTGCGGCGCTGCTTTATCTCGCCGATCTGGGAACGGCGATCTGCTCGTCCGCCCTGTTCGTCAGCCTGCTGAAGCTCGTCGTTGACGTCCTGTAAACCATGCGGGACGCGCCTGCGCCTTGAGCGGCGGATCGCTGAGCGTCGCTAACGCGTAATGGCGGTAGCGCCTTAACCCGCGGCGGGCTTGCGCGGCTTGCCGCCGTGGTTGCCCTGACGCCTGGCTTTATCCTTGCCCTCGCGCTGCAATGCTTCGCGGATCCTGGCGAACTCGTCCAGGGAGGCCTTGTCGACGCGGGGAAAGCGCAGGTTCAGGCTCTCGAGCGCGGCTGCGATGGTCGAGCCGATCACGACACGCGCGAACCATTTGTGGTCGGCGGGCACTACATGCCAGGGCGCGTGGCGGGTCGAGGTGTGGCGGATCATGTCCTGATACGCCGCCTGGTAACGCGGCCACAGCGCGCGTTCGGCGATGTCGGCCATCGAGAATTTCCAGTTCTTGGACGGTTCTTCCAGGCGATCGAGAAACCGCTCGCGCTGCTCCTTCCTTGACACGTTCAGAAAGAATTTCAGGATCACGGTGCCCTGGCGCGAGAGATAGCGCTCGAAGGCCGAAATATCCTCGTAGCGCTCGCGCCAGATGTTCTTGGTCACGAGCTTTGACGGGATCTTCTGCTTGGCCAGCACCTCGCGATGCACGCGAACGACCAGGCACTCTTCATAGTAGGAGCGGTTGAAGATGCCCATGCGTCCGCGCTCCGGCAGCGCGGTCACCGCGCGCCACATGAAATCATGGTCGAGTTCATGATTGTTGGGCTGCTTGAACGAGGTGACCTCGCAGCCCTGCGGATTGACGCCTTCGAACACGCTCTTGATCGCGGAGTCCTTGCCGGCCGCATCCATGCCCTGGAAGATCAGAAGCAGCGACCAGCGGTCCTGCGCGTAGAGCTTTTCCTGGAAAGAGGACAGGCGCTTGCGGTTCGCCTCGATGATCTTCTCGCCCGCCGCCTTGTCGAGCCCGCCTCTGCCGCCGGTCTTGTGGGCGGTGAGATGAAAGTCGCCCGAGCCGTCGACGCGGAACGGCGCGATGAACGGATCGAGCTCGGCGGCCAGCGATTTCGACGGCTTCTTGCTCATATGTCGCCTCCTTTCCGTCATTGCGAGCCAACGGGTCGCGCGAAATGCGCGCCCGATGACAGGCTCCGCGAAGCAATCCATTTCGAGTCATCGGAAGTATGGATTGCTTCGTCGCTTCGCTCCTCGCAATGACGATGAACTCACATGCCGAACTGATGCTCCAGATACGCCGTGACGAAACGCGGCATGCTGGCGCGAAAATCGCCGATGCCGCGCACCAGATGGATGGCCGACAATTCGGGATGCGTCTGCCGCGCCAGGTTGGCCTCGATGCGCGCCTTCAGCGCCTCGCCCGGCATATCGACCGAGATAACACGGATCATTGCGACCGCCCAGCCGACCACCACGCAATCCCAATCGGCGCCCGCGTCGTAGTCGCCCGGCCTCAGTCCGGTTTCCTCCTCGAGCTCGCGCGTGACGCTGCCGGCGATGTCGACCGCGCCATCGGCGATATCGTTGTGATCAGGCGTGCCCGACGGGAAATAGATGCGGCCTGCATTGGCCGTGTGCGCGGCCATCTCGCCGAGCACGAAAGCGCCGTCGGCTGCGCGCAGCGCGCCCATGCCGAAGCCGTTGAAGACCTCGCGATCGGGAAAGCCCCAGTCCCGCCAGGCGAGGAAGCTTGCAAAATTCGTTTCGAAATAGCCGGCGGTCAGCCGCCCGCCGGAGAAATGGGGGTTGCGACCGAGCAGCACACGGCCGTCCCAGAGGCTGGGCTTCTCGTGCTGCTTCTCGGCGAAATGCGCGTCGATCTCGGCGCGCCGTTCATGAGCGAACGGCCACGCCCGCTGTTCCAGTTTCAGGTCAAGCGCCATGACGCGGTGGATGACCGCTTCACGTTGCAACTCACTTGCGCATTCATCCCCGTGGTCTTCTTTGCCTGCTCGACGAACTTGTTGGTGAAGGTCTTGCTGACATCAATATTCGCCTTGGCCACTTCGGGATTACCCTGGCTGAACACGGCAAGAACGGCATCCGCGCCCTTCGGGTCCATCTTGCCGGTTTCCGAATACATCGGGATCGTGTTCTTCAGCGCGGCGAGATATTGCGCCTTGTCCTTGCCGACCATCTCCTCCGGCATCTTGGCCATGATGTCCTCGGCCGAATGCGCAGTGGATCCAGGACAAGCGTCGAGACGATGGCGTTGGTCAGCGCCTGCGTTTCCTTCTCGTGCGAATTGACCCAGGCCGCGGTGGCATAGAGCGCGCCGCCCGGATATTCGCCGCCGAAGGTCGCAAGCGTATCCTTCTGCGTGCGGGTGTCGGCGAGGATCTTCAGGTCGGAATGGCTGGCCTGCAGCACGGTGACGGCGGGATCGAGCATCACCGCCGCATCGATCTGGCCCTGCTCCATCGCCGCGACCGCGGTCGCGCCGAGGCCGACGCCGATCACCGCGGCGCTGGTCGGATCGAGGCCGTTCTTCTTCAACAGATATTTGAGGAAGAAATCGGTCGAGGACCCCGGCGCGCTGACGCCGACCTTCTTGCCGGCCAGATCCTTGACCGAGGAGATCTCCTTCGTGTGCGACGGCGACACCACCAGCACCAGGCCGGGATAGCGGTCATAGACCACGAACGAGACCAGTTCCTGCTTCTTGGCGGCGAGATTGACGCAATGGTCGAAATAGCCGGAGACCACGTCGGCGCTGCCGCCGAGCACCGCCTTGAGCGCATCCGAGCCGCCCTTGAGGTCGACCAGCTCGACATTGAGCCCGGCCTTGTCGAACTCGCCGAGCTGCTTGGCCAGCACCGTCGGCAGGTAGCAGAGGCAGGCGCCGCCGCCGACCGCGATCGTGACCTTGCTCTGGGCGGCCGCGAAACCGGTCATCAGCAACAGCGCCAGCAGGGCTCCTGCGAGCCTGCCTAGCGGGTTTGCAAGCCGGTTTGCGTGCCGGTTTTCAAGCCGGTTTTTCATGGGTTTCCTCCGTCTGGTTGGCGGCAACATAATGCAGTGCGGAAGGCTTGAGAAGGCGACTTTGGTGCCAGAACGGGACCAGCGAGGCGCGTGCGCCCCGCGTCTTTATTCCGCATGCTTGCGATGATCTTTTCGTCCGGGGAATCTGGCCAGCAAGGGATTCGCGGCCTAGCATCCGCGGGTCTTGAAAAACCATCAACGGGGAGGACTTTTTGATGAATCGTATCGCTACAACGCTATCGCTCGCCGTCGCGTTTGCCGCCGGCTGCGCGGTGACCCATTTCATGCGCCCGGCGCTCGCCGCCGACACCATCACCGCGCAGGTCATCCATACCGGTGAACTCGAAGGCGACGCGATCTCGGCCAAGAATGCCGGCGGCATGCGCAACAAGACCTATGTGTCCGTGGACGGCGCCACCATTTCGATCCAGGACGGCAACCCGCCCAAGCACCTGCACGCCAACGCCAACGAGATCCAGTATATCCTCGACGGCACGGGCACGATCTGGCTCGGCGACAAGGAAGTGCCGGTCAAGCCGGGCGATCTCGTCATCATCCCGAAGGGCACGGCCCATGGCGGCACCAAGTCCGAAGGCCGCACCATCAAGGCGATCGCGATCAAGACCCCGCCGCAGGCGCCCGATGACATCAAGCTGCTGAATTGACGGCGAAGCCGTCATTCCGGGGCGTCCGAAGGACGAACCCGGAATCTCGAGATTCCGGGTCTGGTGCTTCGCGCCATCCCGGAATGACGGTGTCAAAACTACCCTCTCACGTCGGCCGCATCAGGCCGCCAGACCAAGAGGCGGTTCTCGACCAGCGTCACCCCAAGGTCGATCAGAACGACGAAGATCGACAGCACGAACATGCCGGCAAAGACGCCGGCGACGTCGAACACGCCTTCCGCCTGCTGGATCAGATAGCCGAGCCCCGCGGCCGAGCCCAGATACTCGCCGACGACAGCACCGACCACGGCAAAGCCGACCGAGGTGTGCAGCGAGGAAAACATCCAGGACAGCGCCGACGGCCAGTAGACGTGCCGCATCAATTGCCGCTCGCTCATGCCGAGCATGCGGCCGTTGTTGAGCACGGTCTGGCTGACCTCCTTCACGCCCTGATAGACATTGAAGAACACGATGAAGAACACCAGAGTCACGCCAAGCGCGACCTTGGACCAGATGCCAAGCCCCAACCACAAGGTAAAGATCGGCGCCAGCACCACGCGCGGCAGCGCGTTGACCATCTTGACGTAGGGATCGAACACGGCCGCCACCGTCGGCTGCCGTGCGAACCAGAAGCCGACCAGAACGCCGCCAAGCGAGCCGAGCGCAAAGGCAAGCATCGATTCCGACAGCGTGATGAAGAGATGCTTCCAGATCACGCCGGAGGAGAACCAGGCGATGACCTGGCCGAACACGTCGACCGGGTTGGAGAAGAAGAACGGCGGCAGCAGCATCTTGCCGAACACCGGCACGGTGGACAGCAGCTGCCACAACGCCAACGCCACTACGGCGACCAGCAGCTGCAGTCCGAGCAGTGTGATCCGCGACATCTTCTTCTCCACGGTGATCGTCCCGTTTCGGGAGGAGATCACACCACGAACTCGTCATGCCCGGCCTCGTGCCGGGCATCCACGTCTTCAATTCCACGCGGCATTAAGACGTGGATGGCCGGGTCAAGCCCGGCCATGACGACGTGGAGACGCCAACGCCAAAGTCCGTCATGCCACATCCGCTTTATCGCTTTACGGCTTCGAGAACGTGCCGATCAGGCCGGTCGCGCCCTTGGCGTGGCCGTCGAGGGCCTTGATCAGCTCGTCGCGGGTCATGCCTTCCTTCAGTTCCTTCGGATCGAGATCGGTCGCGATCAGCGTGAAGGTGTAGTGGTGCGGCGCGCCCGGAGGCGTGCAGGGACCGAAATAGGTCGCAAGCTTCATCAGGCTCTGGCCGCCGACGAACTTGTCGCCCGGCTTGGAGAGCTCGCCCTCGGCAAAGGAGGTGACGGAAGCCGGGATGCCATAGGCCACGAAGTGGCTGACACCGCCGGGCGGACGGCCTTCGGGATCGAACATCAACAGCGCAAAGCTCTTGGTGCCGTCAGGCGGATTGCTGATGGTGAGTTCCGGCGAGATGTTCTCGCCCACGCAATTCGGGTTCGATTTGTTGTTGCCGGCATGTTTCTGCGCCAGCCGTTCGCCGTCCTTGAAGCTCGACGACGTCAGCGTGAACACGCCCGCCGCAACGGCCTCGTGCGAACCAAAGAGGGCGGCAAGCGCCGCCGCGAAAATCCATCCATTTTTCAACATGACAACTCCCGTTGCTGATCTGGTTCTTCTGCACCGGCGATCCGGAACTAGCCTGTCCCCGATTGCGCGTATCCCTTCAACACCTCTTCCTTCAAAACACTCCATATCTCCCGATGGAGCGAATGAAATTCCTTCTCGAGCCGCGTCTCGAAGATGTCACGCGGACGGGCCAGCGGGACACGCCAGTCGCCGATGATGCGGGCGCCGGGACCCGCCGACATGATGACGACCCGGTCGGCCAGCGCAATCGCCTCCTCGAGGTCATGGGTGACGAACAGCACCGCCTTGCGGTCGGCGTTCCAGAGGTCGAGCAGGAGATTACCCATGATCTGCCGGGTCTGGGCGTCGAGCGGGCCGAAGGGCTCGTCCATCAGGAGGATCTTGGGGTCGCGGATCAGGACCTGGGCAAGGCCGACGCGCTTGCGCTGGCCGCCCGAGAGCATGTGCGGGTAGCGGTTGGCGAAGGCGCCGAGGCCGACCGAGGTCAGCCATTTTTGCGCGCGCGAGGCCGCCTCGGCGCGAGAGGTGCCCGCGACTTCGAGGCCGATCGCGACATTGTCCAGCGCCGTCTTCCAGGGAAACAGCGCATCGGCCTGGAACAGATAACCCGCATCCTTGTTGAGGCCGGCGAGCGGCTTGCCGAAGATGCGCGCCGATCCGCCGGCGGGCTTCAGAAGCCCCGCTGCCACGTTGAGCAGGGTCGATTTTCCGCAGCCGGTCGGCCCGACGATGGCGACGAACTCGCCCTGGGCGACCTTGAGCGAAGCCTTCTCGACCGCGGTGTAAACGCGCCCGTCGCCCAGCGCGAAAGCCACCGTCGCCGCCTCGAGCGCCACCGCTATCGGCGTCCCCTGCTCCACTCCACGCGTCCTCCCGATTTGCCAATTGCCTTAGCCGCTTGCGCCGACAAGTTCAACGCGGCGCTGCAACGAGAGCGGCTTCGGATTCAGGCAGACGGCGCTCCGGCTTGCCCTCTTCCGCAAGGCGCGTTACGTTGACGCCACTCGAGCAAGAAAGGAGGGCCGCGCGGTGACGAATTTCTTCCGACACTATCGCCAGTGTGGCCCAGTTCACGCCCTGCAGATGCGTTTGCAGGGCTGACCAGAGGCCTTTCACAAGCACCTGTTCCTGGTCTGCCCTTCGTGGCCATCTGGCGTTGCGCGCCCTAGCGCTCGCGCCAGCCTCCCGATGCACCGCCGCGATTTGACACCGACATTCGACGATGGCTGCGCGCCTCCGATGTCGTGATCGCCGGCAAGACCTGAGAACGATCATGACGATCATGACCATCCGCAATCTCGGCGTAACGCTGAACGTGCCGCTGTTTTCCCGCTTGAATCTCGTCGTCAATGAAGGCGACCGGATCGGGCTTGTCGCCGCCAATGGACGCGGCAAGTCCACCCTCTTGCGCTGCATCGCCGGCACCATGGACGCGGGCGAAGGCGAGATCATCCGATCCCGGGGACTGACGATCGGCCATGTCGAGCAGCATGTGCCGGATGTCCTGCTGGAACAGCCTTTCTACGCGGCCGTGCTGGAGGCGCTCCCCATGGAGCGACGGCAGAGCGAAACCTGGCGGGTCGACGTGGCACTGGATTCGCTCGAGGTGCCAGAGGCACTGCGGCAGAAGCCGCTAAAGCACCTGAGCGGAGGCTGGCAGCGATTTGCCCTGCTTGCCCGCGTGCTGGTGGCCGAGCCCGACGTGCTTTTGCTCGACGAGCCGACCAACCACCTCGATCTCACCAGGATCGACCAGCTTGAAAGCTGGCTGAACGCGTTGCCTCGCGACATGCCCGTCGTCCTGTCCAGCCACGACCGCGCCTTTCTCGACACCACCACGAACCGGACGCTGTTCCTGCGGCCGGAACAATCGCAGCTGTTTTCATTGCCCTATACGAGGGCACGCGCCGCCCTTCGCGAGGCCGACGCATCGGACGAGCGGCGCTATCAACGTGACCTGAAGACAGCCCAGCAACTCCGCCAGCAGGCGGCAAAGCTCAACAACATCGGCATCAACTCCGGAAGCGACCTTTTGTTGTCGAAGACCAGGCAGTTGAAGCAGCGCGCGGAGAAACTGGAAGATGCGGCAAAGCCTGCGCATTCCGAACGATCGGCAGGACTTGTCAGACTTGCCAATCGTGGAACGCATGCCAGGGTTTTGATCGCGCTGGATGATGCCACGGTCGAGACGCCGGACGGCAAATTGCTGTTCCGGACCGGCAAGCAGTTCATTGGCAAGGGAGACCGGATCGTGCTGCTGGGACCAAACGGGGCGGGCAAAACCCTGATGGTGACGATGCTGCGCACAGCCATCGAAAATCCGGACGCCTCGCCTTCCGGCATCAAGGCGACGCAATCGCTGGTGCTCGGCTATTGCGATCAGGCGCTCGCCGGTCCTGATGACACCGAGACGCCGATGCGCGCTGTCGTCCACCGCTTCGACGTCGGCGACCAGCGTGCCCGCGCGCTGCTCGCAGGCGCCGGTCTTTCGATCGAGATGCAGGGCCGCCCGATCGGCCGGCTTTCCGGCGGACAAAAGGCACGTCTTGGCATGCTGTTGCTGAGATTGGCTCAACCCAACTTCTATCTGCTCGACGAGCCGACCAACCATCTCGACATCGAAGGGCAGGAAGCCCTGGAGGAGGAATTGATGGCGCATCAGGCAAGCTGCCTGCTGGTTTCGCATGATCGCAACTTCGTGCGGACGGTCGGCAACCGGTTCTGGCTGATCGACGGGAAGAAACTGGTGGAACTGGAGGGGCCCGACGGGTTCTTTGCATCGGTTCGCAGATAGTATGTAAATGTGGAAAGACCGTCACCCCACCCCGTCCGCTCGGGGCTCCGCCCGCGGCGGACGACCCTCCCCCTCCAGGGGAGGGTGAAAAAGAGCTACGCCCTTGGACTCGACCGAGACCGGAACGACACCGCCGCTGATCGCCTATGCCGATGTCAGCAAGATCTTTGCCGGACGCGGCGGCGGGCGCGTGGTGGCGGTGGATGATGTTTCGCTTGAAGTCGCTGGCGGCGAATTCCTCGCCATTGTCGGCGGCTCGGGCTCGGGCAAGACCACCCTGCTCCGGCTCGCCAACCGCCTGATCGAGGCGGACAAGGGCCGCATCGCGATCGAAGGCGAGGACGTTCGCGCGCTGGACCCTGTCACGCTGCGCCGCCGCATCGGCTACGTCTTCCAGAGCGGCGCGCTGTTTCCGCACCTCGGCGTCGCCGCCAATATCGGCATCACGCCGAAGCTTCTGGGCTGGCCGGCGGCGGACATCTCGGCGCGGGTCGATGAGCTCCTGGAACTGGTGCGGCTCGATCCGGCCCATCGCGACCGGCTGCCGGATGAACTATCCGGCGGCCAGCGCCAGCGCGTCGGCGTGGCCCGGGCGTTGGCGGCGAAACCCCGTATCGTCCTGATGGACGAGCCGTTCGGCGCACTCGACCCGCTGACGCGCGATGCGCTCGGCGAGGATTATCGCGCGCTGCACAAGAAGCTTGCGCTGACCACGGTCATGATCACCCACGATATGTCGGAGGCGCTCCTGCTTGCCGACCGCATCGCGGTCATGCGCGGTGGGCGGCTGCTTGCGCTGGGACGGCCCGCCGAGCTGTCGAACACGGGAGACGCTTATGTCAATGAGCTCCTGCGCACGCCCCGGCGGCAGGCGGAACGGCTGAATGCGCTGCTGCCATCGGGTGGCAGCTCATGAGCCTGTTCTCCGATCCGCGCTGGGGCGAGGCGCTCGGCCATCTCTCCGACTATCTCGGCAGTCATGTGCAGGTCAGCGTGGCCGCGCTTGCGCTCGGGCTCGTGATCTCGCTGCCGCTCGCGATCGCCGCGCGCAACCGGCCGGTGTTTCGCGGCGCGCTGCTCGGCATCGCCAGCGTCGTGCAGACCGTGCCGGGACTGGCCCTGCTCGCTCTGTTCTATCCGCTCCTCCTCGCGCTGGCCTCGCTCACGCTGGCCTGGTTCGGGTTCGGCTTTTCCGCCTTCGGATTCCTGCCCGCGGTGCTGGCGCTGGCGCTCTATTCCATGCTGCCGGTGCTGCGCAACACCATCACCGGGCTGAACGGCGTCGATCCCGCGCTGACGGAAGCCGCCAAGGGCGTCGGCATGACGCCGCGGCAATCGCTGTTTTCGGTGGAGCTGCCGCTCGCGTTGCCTGTCATCATGGCGGGCATCCGCACCTCGGCGGTGTGGGTCATCGGCACCGCCACGCTGTCGACGCCGATCGGCCAGACCAGTCTCGGCAACTACATCTTCGCAGGGCTACAGACCCAGAACTGGGTGCTCGTGCTGTTCGGCTGCTTTGCCGCCGCCGTGCTGGCGCTGGCCGTCGATCAATTGCTGGCCCTGATCGAGAACGGCCTGCGCCATCGCAGCCGCATCCGCACAGCGCTCGGCGGCGTCGGCATCGCCGCGCTGATCGCGGCCACGCTGGTGCCGGTGCTGGCGCGTTCGTCGTCGACCTACGTTATCGGCGCCAAGACCTTTACCGAGCAATATGTGCTCTCCGCATTGATGGCCGACCGGCTGCGCGCCAGCGGCCTGTCGGCCAGCTCGCGCGCGGGGCTCGGATCGAGCGTGATCTTCGGCGCGCTCGCGGCCAACGATATCGACGTTTACGTCGATTATTCCGGCACGCTCTGGCTCAACCAGTTTCATCGCAGCGACATGCCGCCGCGTGACAAGCTGCTCGATGAGCTGAAGGGCCTGCTGGCGAAACAGAACATCACTCTGTTGGGCGAGCTCGGCTTCGAAAACGCCTATGCGCTCGTCATGCCGAAACAGCGTGCCGACGCGCTCGGCATTCATTCCATCGCCGATCTCGCTTCCCACGCGGCGACCCTGTCGATCGCCGGCGATTACGAATTCTTTTCGCGCCCGGAATGGGCGGCGCTGCAAAAGGCCTATGGTCTTTCCTTCCGCAGCCAGCGCAGCATGCAGCCGGATTTCATGTATGCGGCGGTCGCCTCGGGCGAGGTCGACGTGATCGCGGGCTATACCAGCGACGGGCTGATCGCCAAATACGGCCTCACGGCGCTTGATGATCCCAAACACGCGATTCCGCCCTATGACGCGATCGTGCTGCTGGCGCCCCGGCGCGCGAACGACGCCGCCTTGCAGGGCGCGCTGAAGCCCCTGCTCGGCCGCATCGATATCGCCGCCATGCGCGAGGCGAACCTGCGCGCCAGCGGCAATGATGCAGCCTCATCGCCCGCGGCGGTGGCCCGCTGGCTGTGGGACAGGATTTCGAAGCGTTGAGGTGTGGTTCTCGATGATGGCTTGCAGATTCGCTTCGTTCTGGGTCGCGCTCTCGTTGATGATGTTCCGGGAGACCCAGCGGTTCACCGCGGTCATCGCCTTCGTCTTCAGCAGACGCTGGACGTCGCAGAAAAGGATGATGCGGTCGTCGCTGGTGGTGTTCTCGGCATAGTGCAGATCGACAAGGAATTGCGGCGCAAAAAGACGCATCACCATGGGAGGCCGCCCGCCCTATGGAACGAATGGCCGCTTCCAGCAGGTTTGCAGAATCTTGCTCAAGGCAGCCTTCCTGTCGGGAAGCCGCTAAAGCCCGTGAATCAGGCCGGCATCGAGCAGAAGGCGGTTGAAGCGCCGCGCCTCGGCGCCGCCCTTGCAGGCATAGAACAGGCCGTTACAGCGCAGCATGATCTCCTTCTGCTCCGCAAAGGAGGGATCGAGCGGGATGCCCGCCGCCTCCTGGATCACCAGCGGCAGATAGGGCGCATCGATCCGGTCCATGACGACGGGCGATTTCACCGGCTCGAAATTGACGGCGTCGATGGCGTAATAGGTTGAATAATAACTGGGATCGTAGCTCTCGAGCTTCTTGCCGATCCCGGCTTCGCCAAGGTCCGGATCGAGCAGTTGCGGCGAGAACTCCGGCTGATGATCGCCATAGCGCACGATCAGGAACGGCTCGCCGGCGAACTTCTTCTTCAGGCGCGCGACGAAAGCGGCGTAGTCGGTCGCGCTCATCGCCTGCCGCCGCAGATATTCGTCGACCGAGGCCCTGTTGCCCGGCGCGCGCCAGTTCGGCGTCAGCTCGGGACGGAACCTGGTCTCCCAGGGAAAGTGATTGGCCGCGAGATAGACGAACATGAACAGCGGCTTTCCCGGCGCCTGCTCCGACATCAGCCTCATCGCGCGATCATAGAAGAAGCTGTCGGGCTCGACCTCGTCAGCGCCGAGATCGTGCGCGTCGTAGAAATGCTCGATGCCGGCCGTGGTCTGGAACGCGCGCGCGCTCATGAAGGCGCCGAAGGCCGGATAGAGCGACAGCGTCTCGTAGCCGCAGCGGCGCAGCGCCAGCGGCAGCCCGCGCTCGACACGGCCCGACGCCAGCCGCGTGACGAAATAGGAGAAGCGGCCGAAGGAGCGCGAGGACAGGCCGGCGAGCACGTTGTATTCGGTGTACCAGCTTGGCCCGCCATTGCTCTCGGCGAGGAAGACGCGCTCGCGGCCGTCGAAGGATTTGAAGTGGTTGCCATAGTCCGGGGGCACCTTGACCCCGCGGGCCGCGCGGATGTCGAAACTCAATTCATCATGGATCATGATGATGTGGGGCCGCCGGCCGGCGGCATGGCAGGAATCGACCAGGGGCACATTGAGCCGCGCGGTCGCCGTCGCGTCGGCCTCGAGGAAACCGTAGGCCAGGAAATCCGAGACGGCAGTGACGCCGGAGCGCGCGAATTTCGAGAAGTAACCGTCGTCGTAATAGCCGCGCCAGGGCTCATCCGGATAGGCCAGCGAAAAGAACGACAGCGCGGCGAGACAGGAGAGCGAAGCGGCGAACGCGGGCAGCCGGCGGATCCGGAACGGATCGAGCCACCACAACGCATACATCAGCGGAACGATCACCACTCCGGTCAGCATCACCGACCAGCGCAGGTCGGGGAAGATCGTAAACAGGAACGACACGGTGTCGCGATCGATCACCATCAGGTCGACGAAGTTCACCGTCATCTGCGCGACGTCGTGCTTGAAGCGTGACAGCAGCACCAGCACCACGACCATGGTCAGCGACAGCGCCGCGGACAGAGCGGGCCGGCGCAGAAGCGCGATCCAGGCGAAATTCAGAATGCCCCAGGACAGCAGGAAGCACAGCCGCGAGCTGAAATCGGTTTCGCTCTGAAACATCAGGACCAGGGCCGCCAGATGCGGGACGGCGACGGCCAACCACCGCCAAATACCGACGGAGGCGAGGCCGGAGGCGGCGACCGCTGTCGACGGACCAGGATTTGGCGCGGGCGCCATCGAGAACGCTGTCCAGCCCCCGCCCTACCCCGCCCGATCTGGCGCCGGCCAGGGGGCGACCGCCGCAGCCGGGGTCTGCGGCATGTCACAAAACTGTAGTGAAATAGTCATGAACGCGCAATGAAGAGCCAGCTCAGACCTTTGGCTTGGGGGTGTTTCCGCCTGCCGAGCCGCTCGGCGTAGCGCACTTCCTCACCCCTGAGGAGCCGCAAAAGCGGCGTCTCGAAGGGCGAGGCCACCTTCGGGACCTCATGGTTCGAGACGCCCGCCGCGCGGGCTCCTCACCATGAAGGGCCAGGACTTGATCTTTGGAGGTCAGGCTGGCACCTGCCTGCGTCCTGTGTCATCAACTGCGGACACTGCCATCCGACCGCAAATCGAGGAGCAAACGTGAAGATATCGGCCTGTCTGGTGACCCTGATCTATTTCGCGTTAGGACAGGTCTCGTTCGCGGACGAATTTCAAAAGGTGAAATGTGGCGCCGATATTCCCAAGGCCATGATCGGCCAGCACTCCCAGAACGAAAGCATCGCCGTCACTGAAAAGAAATATCGCGCGCTCGGCCTGAAGCATCTCGGCGCCGACGAAATCTCCGACCGCCTGTCCTCGATCAATTGGCTGATATGCGGCACGGAGTTCATCGCGCTCGTCGACAAAAGCGGTCTTGTCAGCGACGTGCTGCCGCATCCGCCGCATTCGAAAAAATCGCCCGCGTTCGAGGGCATTTGCCAGGTCAAGGGCAAGGATCTGCCCGACATCGTGTTTGCGATCCTTGATGGCGCGCAGGCCAGGGATCCCATGCCGGCCGTGACGGCGTGGAAGATCGATCAGGAGACCGCAAGGTTCGTCAAGATATCGAGCCAAGGCATGCTCTGCCCGCGCAGCGGCGTCTACACCGTGGACGGCGGGCTGTAAGCGCGGCTATCGCCAATACCCACCACCTTGGCCGCGTCATTCTCGAAAGCCGCCATCGGAATCAGCTCTAAGCCAGGCGGACGTACTGACAACGAGCGGCACTGAGCTTATAGTCTGCCAGAGTCAGCCATCTCTTCCTTTGCAATCCGTGTGGTTTTGTCCGCTCGTAAAGGATTGGCCGATGACCAGCTTGTACTTTGAAGACGTGAAGATCGGTGACGGCTGCGTGGCCGGCCCCTATCTCGTCACCAAGAGCGAAATCATTCAATTCGCCAAACAGTATGATCCGGTGCCCGAAAACATCGACGAGAAGGCTGCAAAGCGTTCAATTTTCGGCGGGTTGACCGCCTGCAGTCCTCATAATTTCTCGATCTATATTCTGTTGACCACCCAGCTCCGGCCAAGACTCCATTTCCTTGCGGGACTGGGATGGGACGAGCTGAGGATGCCGAATGCAATACGCCCGGATGACGAGCTCGACCTCGAATTGAGAATTCTGGAAAAACGCGAGTCGAAGTCCAAATTCGATCGGGGAATCCTTCGCCTCCGAATCCTCTTGCGCAATCAAAGGCGAGAAACGGTTCTGGAGTGCATCGTCACTGTCCTCATTGCGCGGCGACCAGACACGAACGCGCCGGCCGCTTAACAACTGCGCAACAAGCGGTCATCGCGCAAGCGAGCGTACAGCCTATTCCTCGACCAGATGGAATTTGCGGCCCAGCTGGCGATGCAGGGTGATGACGGCGCGATCGACGTCGCTGATCAGGCTTTCGCCCAGCACGACGTTGGGAATCTCCCAGTTGCGGCCGCCATTCGCATGCGGCAGCGCCGCGAGCGCGACCACGCGTGCGGTCTCGCAGCCGGGCTGATCGCGTAGCGCCGCGTTGGCGATTTCGATCAGTTCGGATTGGCTCTTGCCTGAGGTCGTCATCGCCACTCCACTGACGAGGGATTGCGGCGCGGACATGTCAGGGGTGAACGATGGCCTCCAGCTCCCTGGCGCGGGCCTCGGTCGTGCGGCGCAGGCATTCGCCGGTATCGACGCGGGCAATGGTGCCCTCGCCCATGCTGTAGTAGAGGCAGTTGGCGTCGCGGTACTGGATCCAGAGCCGCTGCGCGGCGCGCAACTGATCGCGCTGGGGGGCTGGCGCGTCCTTCATCGCCTGCTGATAGGCGATTGTCATGCGCTTGTCCCAACGCTGGGTCTTCACTGCGAGGCAGTCGACCATCTCGGCGGTCGAGCCGTCGCAACTCTCGTCGGGGTCACCGGCATCGCCCGCATGCGCCGGCGGCACGAGCAAGGCCGCCATCGCGGCAGCGACGATCAGGCACTTCATCATCATGCCGGCGGCATCAGGCCGGCGCGCCTGGCGATGATCTTGTCGACCATGCGTTTGGGCAGCACTGATGTCACCAGGTGCCGCATCGGGTCCGGCGTGACCTGGTAGCGCACCTTCGGGTTCGGCACCGTCAGGGCGGTGTAGACGACGTCCGCGATCTTCTCCGCCGGCAGGCCGATCGAGTCGAGATGCTGCATATAGGCCGTGACCTTCTGCAGCGAAGGCAGATACGGCGAGTTCTTGTACTTGCTGATGTCGAAGCTGTCCTGGCCCTTGCTCCAGATCGGCGTCCTGACCGCGCCCGGCGCGATGATCACGACGTCGATGCCGAACAGCATCAACTCGCGCCGCAGGCTTTCCGATAGCCCTTCGATCGCGTGCTTGGAGGCGCAATAGGCAGGTGTCAGCGGATTGCCGTTCCTGCCCGCAACCGAAGAGATCATCACGATACGGCCCTTTGGTCCCCTCAACGACGCGTCGGAGCCGAGCAGCGGCCCGAATGCCTGGGTCGCGATGATCGGGCCGACGACATTGACATCCATCTGGCGGCGAAATTCGTCGGCCGACAATTCCAGCACCGGGCCCGGCACCGCGATGCCGGCATTGTTGACGAGGCCGGCGAGTGTCTCGCCATTCAACGCGGCGCGCACGTCGCGCGCGGCCGACAGCACGGCGCCTTCATCGGTGACATCGAACAACAGCGGGGTAAAATTCGCGCCGAACTCGCTGCTGAGACGGTCGGCATCCGCCTGCTTGCGGACGCTGCCGAAGACACGGAAACCCTTGTCCAGCAGCAATTTGGCCGTCGCCCAGCCGATCCCGGTGGAAGCGCCCGTAATGACGACAGATTTCATGATTGGTCCCCTTGTGATGCCTGCCTGCTCATTTAGGCGAAGCCGCAGGAACTGCAACTTCGGTCTCGGCCTTCCCAGCCGCAGCCTGACGCGGATAAAGTACCTGGAAAACAGGAGCCGACCATGTCGAGTGACGCCAAACCCGAAATTCGTCGTGCGCCGCGAGACATGCGCTGGCCTTCGGACCGGCATGTGGCCGTGGTGTTCAACGTGGCCTACGAAGCCTGGACGGAGAAAGGCGCATCCGCGATCGGTCCGATGGGCAACCCGTTGCGTCCCGGCGTGTTCGACCTGAATGCAGACTCCTACGGTCGCTACGGCGCAAACGCCGGCATTCGTCGTCTGATGTCGATATTGGAGCGCACCGGCATTTCGGCAAACGTCTACGTTTCAGGGGTGCTGTCCGAGCGCGATCCGGATCAGGTCCGCGCTGTCGCAGCGGCCGGGCACGAGATCGTGACGCATGGCTATGCGCAGGATCTTGTTCCGGCCTCGCTGACTCCGGAAGAAGATGACGCCTACGTGCGTCGCGCGACGAGCGGGCTCACCAGGGTCATCGGCACGCAACCGACGGGCTGGATCAGCCCGCGCGCGACGGCCGGCGACGATACGTTTCGACGCCTGGTTCGGCACGGCTATAAATGGCAGGGCGATGCCCTCGACGATGATTTGCCTTACCTGCAGAAATTCCCGGAGGGCGATCTCGTGGCGGTCCCCCTTACCATCGAGATTAACGACCTTTCCCACGCGATGCGATGGGGACGGACGCCGCGGCAATTCGTTGAAATGTTCGACGACGCCCTCGCTCATCTCCTTGCGGCAACCCAGGACGTCGTCATCCTCGACGTCCTCTGCCACGCCCATTGCTATGGCCGCCCCGCCGGAGCGTGGGCCTACGAGGAAATCGCGAAGAAATGCGCGGATCGCCGCGATATCTGGGTGACCACCCGCGGCAAGATCGCCGATCACTTTCTGTCGTCCATTCGCGCCGAATTGGCCCTTTAAAGCGCGATGACGATTCATCCTGATCTCATCGCGCTTTAGCCCGCCCCTTGCCGGCGGGTTTTGTGTCGCTCGCGATTTGCAGGCAGGTGAGGAGATCAAGATAGGTTCGGGTGCCGAGCGCGGTCGCTTCACCTTCACAACGGTCGCGCATGATGCTGTCCGTCTTTGGCCAGATTTTAGCGAGTTCCTGCTTCGCGTCGTTTTCTTCGCGGATGCAATCGCCGACACTCTGGGGCTCCCGCTCCCCCATGACTTTGGCGTTTGCCGCGCTCAGCCTGCACAGCTTCTGGACGTTGATATCGGGCACTCGTTCCGAGACCGACATCGTCAATTGGGAGCCAATCATGGCAAGCGTCAGTAGCGCGGCTTTCATTGGCGCCTCCCGACCCAGGCTGGCAACAGGCTTCGGAGCGACGCGTTCCGAACAAGTTCGCGCGGCCGGACAAATCGACGTGAGTTCGCGCTCGCCGCGCCGGCGTCAGAAGTCCGTCCGCCCTGCCCTCACTCCGCCGGCGCGCCCACGATCTCAGATGGCAGGCGCTTTGGAATGTGCAGGAACACGGCGCAAACGATGGCCGCGATCAGACCGAGCAAGGCGAGCCCGTAAAGGCCGCCCGCGAAGCTGCCGGTCAGATCCTTCATGACGCCGACATACCAGGGGCCGAAGAAGCCGCCGAGATTGCCGAGCGAGTTGATCCAGGCAATGCCGGCCGCCAGCGCCGGGCCGGACAGGAACATCGGCGGCATGGCGAAGAACGGGCCCTTTGAACCGTAGAAGCCCATTGCGGCAATCGACATGCCCACCAGCGCCCACCAGCTGCCCATGGTCATGCCGGCGATCAAAAGCCCGACGGTGGAGAACACGCAGCCGATGAACAGATTCCAGCGCCGCTCGTTCATGCGGTCGGAGATGCGTCCCCACACCACCATGGCGATGCCGCCGCAGATATAGGGGATCATGGTGAGCCAGCCGACCGTCATGTTGCTGTAGTTGCCGAGCGACTTGATGATCTGCGGAATGAAGAAGAGCATGCCGAGGCTGGCCGTGACGATTCCGAAATAGTTCAACGCCAGCAGCAGGACCTTCGGATTGTACAGCGCCTCCCACATCGTGTAGCGGCGAACCTCCTCGGTGGCGCGACGCTCGCTGGCGATGGTGGTGACCAGCCAGTTGCGTTCCTCTTCGGTGAGGAATTTCGCCTCCTGCGGCCGGTCTGTGAGCACGAAATAGCAGATGACGCCGAGCACGATCGTCGGAAGGGCTTCGGCGATATACATCACCTGCCAGCCGCGGAAGTTGAACAGGCCGTCGAGACCGAGCAGCGCTGTGGAGATCGGTGAGCCGAGGGCCACCGCGACGGGCAGTCCGACCAGGAAGCCCGCGACGATCCTGGCGTGATGGTTGGATGGAAACCAGTAGGTGAAATAGAGAATGATGCCGGGGAAGAAGCCGGCTTCGGCGACGCCGAGCAGGAACCGCACGACCCCGAAGCTCGTCGAATCCTTCACGAAGGCGGTCGCCGCCGCGAGTAGTCCCCAGGTGACCATGATCCGGGCGATCCAGATCCGAGCGCCGATCTTTTCCAGGATCACGTTGCTCGGCACTTCGAAGATGAAGTAGCCCCAATAGAACATGCCGACCGCAAAGCCGAAGGTGGCGGCCGACATGCCGATGTCGTCGCGCATGGTGAGACCGGCGAAGCTCACATTGATGCGGTCGACATAAGCGAGAATGTAGCAAAGCACTGCGAAAGGCAGCAGACGCAGATAAACCTTGCGCATGGTCGAGCGCTCGAGCGTGCGGTCCATCGTTTTCCTCCCCAGGGAACTTGCCGGAAATCACTTGGTCAGCCCGGCTTGTGCCGATGTTTTTGCAGTGTTCTTCGGTTGGTGCCTCGATTTCAGATCAGTCGAAAGAAGAAGGATTTTTCGCTACTCCGCGTGGCCGTCGATGATAGGGCCGAACAGCTCCCATTTCGCACCGGAGAACTTCATCATCTGGACCTGTTCGATGGGATAGAAATCCGTCGGCGAGGTCTTGATGTGGATGCCGGGAATGTAAGTGTCGATTTCGAAGTCCATGTTGGCGACCACCTTCATCACATTCTCACGCGTGAGATTGTCGCCACAGCGCTTGAGGACCTCGACCAGCGCGGTCGAGGTGTTCCAGGCGTTCAAGGGCCCGCTCTCGGACTTGTCGGCCTCCGGATAGTATTTCTCCATGAAAGCGCGGAAGCGCTTCATCCCGGGAGTGTTGTCCCATTGCGGATCGGTGACGTCCATCTGGTAGCCGGCGCTCAGGATACCCTTTGAAAGGTCCAGTCCCGCGGGCTTGAGCACCGCGCCGACAGATGCCGACACGTTGGTCATGATGTGGATCGGATGCCAGCCAAGCTCCGCCACCTTCTTGATCGCCTGCGCCGCGAATTTCGGAGTGGCGATGTTGATGAAGATGTCCGGATTGGCGCTCTTGATCGCGACCACCTGGGAATCGACGGTCGGCATGGCGATTTCGTAGGAAATCTCGCTCACGACCATCTTGTTGTATTTGTCGCGCAGCACGTCTTTCAAGCCCAGCACATAATCCTTGCCGAAATCGTCGTTCTGGTAGAGCACGCCGAGCCTGGCGTCGGGATGATGCTGCAGGATGTAGGTGGCGTAGACGCGGGCCTCGGCCCGGTAGTTCGGCTGCCAGCCGATGGTCCAGGGAAAGTGCTCGGGATCGCCCCAGCGCGAGGCGCCGGTGGCGACGAAGATCTGCGGCACCTTCATGTTGTTCATGTATTTCTGGATCGCCGCGTTGGGCGCGGTGCCGAGCGAGGCGAAGATCAGGAACACTTCGTCGCTTTCGACGAGCTTGCGCGCCTGCTCCACCGTCTTTGGCGGACTATAGGCGTCGTCGTAGGAGATGAAGACGATCTTGCGCCCGTTGACTCCGCCGTTGTCGTTGATCATGCGGAAATAGGCGCTCATCGTCTTGCCGATGATGCCGTAGGCGGACGCCGGTCCGCTGTAGGGCATGATGTTGCCGATCTTGATTTCGGTGTCGGTGACGCCGGTATCGTATTTCTTTTGCGCCAGCGAAGGAGCGGTGGCGAAGCCCAGAAGAGCCCCAACCAGAACAGCTGAAAGCGCAAGCTTTCCGAGGACATGCAAGGAAATGAGGCGGTTCCAAACGAATGGCTTCGCGCGGCGCTGCATGGGCTTTTCCCCCTCAGGCAAGGCGTGACGTCGGCAGTTTCCTCAAGGCTTTTTATTTGTCGCCGACGATAGCAGCGCCTTGGGGGCGCGGGAAGAACGCGATTGCGACGAAATCGCGGAAGACAATTTGTCGCGTATCACGCTGGCCAGTTTGCTGCACTGCGGATATTGCAATGGCTGGGAGGAACCATGCAGCGATATCTCAAGCCAACGATCGTCCTGGCCGTGCTGGGCCTCATGTTCGGCGCGCTGTATCGTTACCTCTTCGACACCCCGGACGAAGCCAATTTCGCCAATTATTTGCGTAGCAGCCTGCATGGCGCGGGCATCACACTCGCCGGTTGGGGGGTCCAGCTCTACTTCACCTCCCGCGGCAGCGCCTGGGTGAGACGCTGGCCGCTGGTGGTCGAGCTGATCATCCGCTCGGTCGCGATGGCGATCGCGGTCGCAACCGTCACGGTCGCGCTCGAACCCATCCTCTATCCCCATGGTATCGAAAGGCATTGGCTTGTCAGCGACTATCCTTTCATCGTCGCCATCGCCTTTGGGGTCTCGATCCTGATCGGCGCGATCTACGAACTGATCCGGCTGGTCGGCGGCCGCGTTCTCCTCAACATCATCCTGGGGCGCTACCGCAGGCCGACCCGGGAAGACCGGGTCTTGCTGTTCCTCGACCTGGTCGGGTCGACGACATTGGCTGAGCAGATGGGGGAGTTGCGGGTGCAGGAGCTCCTCACCCGCTTCTTCTTCGACATCGACGAGGCCATCGTTGCCCATGGCGGCGAGGTTCACGCTTATGTCGGGGATGAGGTCATCGTGACCTGGCCGGTCCGCGCGAAACGGCAGCGAAGCCCGGTGGACTGCGTCTTTGCGATCCAGGATCGGGTCGCCGCGCTGGCTGGCGCCTACGAGCGCGAGTTCGGCGTGGTGCCGGAGTTTCGGGCCGGGATCCACGCCGGCAGCGTGGTGATCAGCGAATGCGGAGATTCGCGCCGGCAGGTCGCCTATTTCGGCGATACGGTGAACGTGGCCGCGCGGCTGCAGGCGCATTGCAAGGAGATGGGCCGGCGCCTGCTGGTGTCGGGCGAGTTGTCTCGCCTCCTGCCGGCTGCCGCGGACCTCGTCGTCGAGCCGCTCGGACCGACGGAGCTGCGCGGGCGCTCCGCGCCGGTTGAGGTGTTCGGCGTGACCCGGCAGGCAGCATCGGCTGGATAGGTCCAGGCTGGCGTTGAAGACCCTGCATAAATCATCAACGCTTGGTGCAACCAGTCCCGTCTCGCCGCAAATCCAGGCGCGTCTCAAGGATGAGACGTGGCATCAACAGTCAACTCTTGCGGCTTGAACAGACTGAGTTTTCCGCGCGCGAGATTTTCGCTTGAAGCGCTTCAGATCAAGGATGTGGGTTGATTCTCATTTCTTCGCGGGAGCTGCTCCGCGAAGAATCTGAATGAACGCACAACGCTTCGGTCGATCAAGCAGCGAGGGCGTTTTGTCGAGCGCGCTTCCTTCTAGCGATCAGGATTTAAGAATGCGTATCGCGGTTGCGAAGGGGGGCTGCAAGGCGCGTTGCCGTACCTCTTCCCTTCTCCCCTTGTGAGAGAAGGTGGCGCGGACGAATGTCCGCGCCGGATGAGGGGTCTCTATCCGCGAAGAAACGTCTGGCGAGTCCGCGGAGAGAACCCCTCACCCGTCTTCGCTTCGCGAAGCCACCCTCTCCCACAAGGGGAGAGGGTGCACACGGAGTTAGTTCTTCGAGTTGTCCACCAGCGCGCCCTTCTTGATCATCGAGATCGCGCCTGCGCGATCTCGCAACCAAGATCGTGGATCAAGCCCTAGTTCTTCGACTTATCCACCAGCGCGCCCTTCTTGATCCACGGCATCATGTCGCGGAGCTTTTCGCCGACTTGCTCGATCGGGTGCTGCGCGAGCTTGGCGCGGGTGGCCTTGAACGAGGTCTGGTTGACCTTGTTCTCCAGCATCCAGTCGCGGGCGAACTTGCCCGACTGGATGTCGGCCAGCACCCTGCGCATCTCCTTCTTGGTCTCGTCGGTGACGATGCGGGGGCCGGTGACGTATTCGCCATATTCGGCGGTGTTGGAGATCGAGTAGTTCATGTTGGCGATGCCGCCCTCATAGATCAGGTCGACGATCAGCTTCACCTCGTGGAGGCACTCGAAATAGGCCATCTCGGGGGCGTAGCCGGCTTCCACCAGCGTCTCGTAGCCACCCTTGATCAGCTCGACCAGGCCGCCGCAGAGCACCACCTGCTCGCCGAACAGATCGGTCTCGCATTCCTCCTTGAAGGAGGTCTCGATGATGCCGGCCCGGCCGCCGCCGATGGCCGAGGCATAGCTCAGGCCGAGGTCATGGGCATTGCCCGAGACGTCCTTGGCGATCGCGATCAGGCAGGGCACGCCGCCGCCGCGCTGGTATTCCGAACGGACGGTGTGGCCCGGGCCCTTCGGCGCGATCATCAGCACGTCGAGGTCCGCGCGCGGGTCGAGCAGGTTGAAATGGACGTTGAGGCCGTGGGCGAAGACGAGCGCTGCGCCCTTCTTCATGTTGTCGTGGAGATGCTCGCGGTAGATGTCGCCCTGCAGTTCGTCCGGGGTGAGCATCATGACGAGGTCGGCCCATTTGGCGGCCTCGGCGACTTCGAGCACCTTGAAGCCGGCGGCTTCGGCCTTCTTCGCCGAAGCCGAGCCCTTGCGAAGCGCGATGGAGACCTCCTTGACGCCGGAATCCTTCAGGTTGAGCGCATGGGCGTGGCCCTGGCTGCCGTAACCGACGATGGCGACCTTTTTGCCCTTGATCAGGTTCAGGTCGGCGTCGCGATCGTAATAAACACGCATGGTCGTTTCCTCTGGGGCTGGCCAAAACGGCCGGTTAATCAGGCTCTTAGGGTGGTGGGACTGGGATGCGCCCGGAACTTTCCGCCGCTGTCTAGAACATTTCCGTTCGCTGTGGAAAGGCGATTCTGCATGGAATGCGGCTCCCTCATGCTTCCAGGAAGACGGGGATCAGGGAGGCCAGCAGCAGCACCGCCATGGTGATGTTGAAGCTGCGGACCGCCGTCCGCGAGGACAGCAGCGGCCGCAGCGCGCTCCCGAACATCGCCCAGGCCGAGCAGGACAGTGCCCCCAGAAGCAGGAACAGCACGACCTGGATCGCGATATTCCAAGGGAATGAGGCGATGGCCGCGTAGGCGGTGATGGTCGAGATCACGATGACCCACCCCTTGGCGTTGATCCACTGGAACATCGCCGCGCCAAAGAAGGTCATGGGGCCCCTCTGCCGGCCGCCCTCCTCCGCCTTCACCGGCTCGGCCATGGCAATCGCGGCAGCAAGATAGACGAGGTAGGCGACCCCGCCCCACTTCAGGATGGTCTGCAGGATCGGATAGGCGAGGAAGACTGTGCCGAGGCCAACGCCGACGGCTCCGACCATGAAGGCGAAGCCGAAGGTGATGCCCAGAATATGCGGCACCGTCGGGCGGAAGCCGAAGGTCAGACCTGACGACAGCAGCATGATGTTGTTGGGCCCCGGCGTGATGAACATGACGGCGGCGAACACGACAAAGGCGAACAGAAGCTGGTGGGACATGGTCAGGCTCCCGCAGCCTTCGGCAGCGCTTGCGGGCGCCTCGACAACAGCATGACGGCGATGCCGGCAATGACAGTGAGCATTCCGGCCAACCGGAGCGTACCGAATTTTTCGCCGAACACGAGGCTTGAGGCGGCTGAGCCGACGAACGGAACCAGCAGCGCGAACGGCACCACCTGCGCCGCGGGATGGTCGCGAAGCAGCCGGCCCCACAGCCAATAGGCGATCGAGGTCGCGATGCCGCCGAGGCAAAGCACGCAGACGAGCCCGATCGGCGACATGTGGATCAGCGCATGCCAGGTCGGCAGAGGTCCGTTGGTGAGGAGAGTGAGGGCCGCCAGCGGCACCGCCGCCGACAGGCAAAGCCAGGCGAACAGGTCGAACATCGGCGCACCGCTCGCCTGCCGCAGCAAAAGATTGCCGATCGCGAAGCTGATCGGACAGATCATGATGATGGCGAAGGCGCCGACGCTGAAATCATAGCCGACCGTGCCGCAGATCATCAGCAGGCCGACTGTCGCGACCGCAATGCCGGCGCCCTGCGCGAGCGTCGGGATCTCGCGAAAGATCAAAGCCGCGAAGGCGATCGTGAACAGCGCCTGGCTCTGCACGATGACCGAGGACAGGCCGACCGGCACGCCATGGGCAATGGCAAAGGCCTGCGCCAGGAACTGGCCGAGGAACAGCGTGGAGCTGATCGCGATCAACAACGGCCAGGAGACGTCTGGTCTGCGCACGAACAGGCAAGGGATCGCCGCGATCGCAAAGCGCAAGGTGGTCATCAGCTCCGGCGAGAATTCGTCGAGCGCGAGCCGGCTCGCGACAAAGGCAAGCCCCCAGATGACCGCGACAAGGACAGCGATAGCGATGTCGGCCGGCTTCATTTTCCGTGTTCTTGTTTTCTAGCCCTGCCCGCCCGGCTTGGGTTTCTGCAGCAGATACGTGCCGTGAAGCGGCGCGTGGTAATCGGCGGAGACGAGCTCGAAGCCGACCTCGGTCAGCATGCGCTCCATGACCCAGCCGAAGGTGGAATATTCGTCGCGCATGTGGGTGACGACGCTGTCGCGGGTGAAATCGTGGTTCTTGATGTTGAAGTCCGCCCACTGCTCCACGCTGCGCTCGGAACCATCGGGCATGCTGACGAACACGATGTCGCGCAGATAAAAGTTCGCGCCCGGCTTCAGCGCGGCGAAGATCCGCGCCATCGCCACCGCTTTCCAGAAATCAGGCAGATGATGCAGCGTGAACTCGCTGACGATCAGATCGTAGGAATTGGGCTGGTAGGCGAAGCTGAGCAGGCCCGCTGACTGGGTTCGCACCGCCGCGCGCCGGTCGCGGGCATAGACTTCGGCAAGCGCCAGCATCGCCGGCGAAATATCGATGGCGTCGACCTCGGCGCCCATCAGCGCCGCTTCGGTTGCGAGCACGCCGTTGCCGCAACCGATATCGGCGATCCGCCAGCCCTTCTTGACGCCGAGCATGATCAGTGCGGCACGGGCGCGCAGATCGTTGTCGTCCGCCCGGCCATAGATCGAGGTGATCGCCGGTTCGAGCCCGATCCGTCCGCGTTCGTTGTAAAACCAGTCGCGCGCCAGCATGGTTCACATCCCCTCGGGCCCACGTCCGATCGCGGCAACGCCGGTGCGAGACACCTCGATCAGCCCAAGCGGACGCATCAGGTCGACAAACTGGTTGATCTTCCCGCTATTGCCTGTGATCTCGAACACAAAGCTCTCCGTGGTCGCATCGATCACCCGGGCGCGGAACGCGTCAGCCAGGCGCAGCGCCTCAACGCGGTGATCACCGGCGCCGCGGACCTTCACCATCGCGAGTTCCCGTTCGATCGAACGGCCGCTCAAGGTCATGTCGACGACACGGTAGACCGGCACCATGCGGTCGAGCTGGTGCTTGATCTGGTCGATCACCATCGGGGTGCCCGAGGTGACGATGGTGATGCGCGAGAGATGTTTCTGGCTTTCGGTTTCCGAGACCGTGAGGCTGTCGATGTTGTAGCCGCGGCCGGAGAACAGGCCGATGACGCGCGCGAGCACGCCTGGCTCGTTCTGCACGAGCACCGAGAGCGTGTGCGTCTCGTTGGGATCATGGCGCTCTTCGAGGAAATAGGCCGATGCGGGCTGGTTCATGATGGGTCCCCAAATCTATCCTTCGTCATGCCCGGGCTTGACCCGGGCATCCACGACTTGATCTCCCACGACAAGAAAGACGTGGATGGCCGGGACAAGCCCGGCCATGACGACTTTTCCTTTGCTTGGACTCTCATGCCACTGCCTTTCGAGCCGCCGCCGCACCATCCGTCGCAACCCATTTCTGGAACAGCTCGAAATCGATATTGCCGCCGGTCAGGATCAGGCCGACGCGCTTGCCGGACAGCCTGCTCTTCTCCTGCAACGCGGCCGCGAGCGGCGCGGCGCCGGCGCCTTCCGCAAGGTTATGCGTGTCGGTCCAGTAGGCGCGAATGGCAGCGCCAATTTCGTCATCGCTCACCTGCACCACGCGCGAAGCGCCTTTGGCAATGACTGCGACCGCGTCCGCATCCGGAAAACGTGTCGCGACCCCGTCGGCCCTGGTGTTGCTGGTTTCGGTGGTCACGACCCGGCCCGCCGCAAAGGACAGCGCATAGGACGGCGCTTCGGTCGCCTGCACGCCGACGATCTCGGTCTTCGCGCCCAGCAGGTCGCGCGCCATGATGCAGGCGCAGATGCCCGAGCCCTGCCCGATCGGCACGTAAAGCACGTCGAGATCGGGCGTCGTGCGCAACAGCTCGAGGGCGTAGGTCGCCACACCGAGAACGAGGTCCGGGTGGAACGACGGCACCATGTGCAGGCCTTCGAATTGCGCGCGACGCACAGCTTCCTCGCGCGCGACCTGAAAGTCATTGCCGTGCTCGACCAGCTCGGCGCCGAAGGCGCGCATCGCGGCGTTCTTCTCGACCGAATTGCCCCGCGGCACATAAATCACCGCGGGCACGCTGTGACGGCGCGCCGCGAAGGCGAGACTCTGACCGTGGTTGCCGGTGGTCGCCGAGATGACCCCCGGCACATGCGCCCGCTCGCGCTTCAGCCGATCGAGATAGATGAGGCCGCCACGCACCTTGAACGCGCCGGTCGGCGTGTGGTTCTCGTGCTTGACGACGACATGCGTCCCCAGCCGCTCGGCAAGCAGCGGCCAGGCATGCGCCGGCGTTGGCGGCACGGCAGCGCCGACGATCTTGTGAGCGTTCTCGAGCTCCTTGAGATCAAACATGATCACACCAGCGCCTTTCCGGCGGCGAAGGCGGCCGCGGTGGCCTCGTCATTGGCCTGTTCCGGCAGCAGCATCTCGTTATGCGCCTTGCCCGACGGAATCATCGGGAAGCAGTTCTCCAGCGCCGCCACGCGGCAATCGAACAACACCGGCCGCTTCACCGAGATCATCTCCTTGATCGCGCCGTCGAGATCGGAAGGCTTGATCGCGCGGATGCCGACACAGCCATAGGCCTCCGCGAGCTTGACGAAATCAGGCATGGCTTCGGTGTAGGAATGCGACAGGCGGTTGCCATGCAGAAGCTGCTGCCACTGCCGCACCATGCCCATGTACTGGTTGTTGAGGATGAAGATCTTGACCGGCAGCTCGTGCTGGATCGCCGTCGACATCTCCTGCATCGTCATCTGCACCGACGCATCGCCGCCGATGTCGATGACCAGGCTGTCGGGATGGGCAACCTGCACGCCGATCGCGGCCGGCAGGCCATAGCCCATGGTGCCGAGTCCGCCCGAGGTCATCCAGCGGTGCGGCTCCTCGAAGCCGAAGAACTGCGCGGCCCACATCTGGTGCTGGCCGACCTCGGTCGTGATGTAGGTGTCGCGCCCGCGCGTCATCTCGAACAGCTTCTGGATCGCGTATTGCGGCAGGATGATGTTGTCGTTCTTCCTGTAGGACAGCGAATTGCGCGCGCGCCATTGCGCGATCTGCTGCCACCACGCCTTGATGTCCGGCTTCTTCGCCTCCGCCCTGAACACCTGCAGCAGGTCGCCGAGGATGTTGGCGCAATCGCCGATGATCGGCACGTCGACGCGGATGTTCTTGTTGATCGAGGACGGATCGATGTCGATATGGATCTTCTTCGAGCCCGGCGAGAACGCATCGGTCCGCCCCGTGATGCGGTCGTCGAAGCGCGCGCCGACGCACAGCATGACGTCGCAATCATGCATGGTCATGTTGGCTTCGTAGGTGCCGTGCATGCCGAGCATGCCGAGCCAGTTCTTGCCCGAGGCGGGATAGGCGCCGAGACCCATCAGCGTCGAGGTGATCGGAAAACCCGTGACCTCGACCAGCTCGCGCAGCAGTTTCGAAGCCTCGCGGCCCGAATTGACGACGCCGCCGCCGCTATAGATCACCGGCTTTTTCGCGCCGGCGAGCAGCGCCACCGCCTTGCGGATCTGGGCCGGATCGCCTTTCACGCGCGGCGCGTAGGAGACATGCACGTCGGACTTGCGCGGCGGATGATAGGTGCCGGTTGCAAACTGCACGTCCTTCGGCACGTCGACCACGACCGGTCCGGGCCGGCCGGTGGTCGCGACATAGAAGGCCTCGTGCAGGACCTTGGCGAGATCGTTGACGTTGCGCACCAGCCAGTTGTGCTTGGTGCAGGGCCGCGTGATGCCGACCGTGTCGCATTCCTGGAAGGCGTCGTTGCCGATCAGATGCGTGGGAACCTGCCCGGTGATGCAGACCAGCGGGATCGAATCCATCAGCGCGTCGGTGAGCGGCGTTACCATGTTGGTGGCGCCCGGCCCCGAGGTCACCAGCACGACGCCCGGCTTGCCGGTCGAGCGCGCATAGCCTTCCGCGGCGTGGCCGGCGCCCTGCTCGTGGCGCACCAGGATGTGCTCGACCTCGCTCTGCTGGAAAATCTCGTCATAGATCGGCAGCACCGCGCCGCCGGGATAGCCGAAGAGGTGCTGTACGCCATGATCGATGAGCGCCCGGACGATCATCGCGGCGCCGGTCATCTGGTTCGGATCGTGGCTCTGGTCACTCATGGTCTCTGTCCTGATCGTGCTGCTGGGCTTGTTTTTGCTTCGGGAAATAAAAAAGGGCCCCAAGAGGCCCCATGCGCACCGTCCGTATCTGGATGGCAGTCAGCCACCCCCGGCGGTGCGCCTGGGTACGACGACGATAAGGAGCTTGGTAATAATATTGCGCATCTAGCGGCTCTAGCTTCCCAAAGGTTGCGCGGACCATAGCGTCGAAACCGGCAAAGTCAAGCCGAGCCGCCCTGTCAGCGCGATTTTGACACCTTAGCGGCGATAGCGGCGTTCGGCGAGAGCGAATTTGCTGCAAGGGCGAGAAAAGTGAACGGAACGTTAGGGCCTCTCCACCCGTCATTCCGGGATGGCCCGAAGGGCCAGGCCCGGAATCCATAACCCCGACCGGTGGCTATGGATTCCGGGCTCGCCGCTTCGCGGCGCCCCGGAATGACGATTTATGTTGTGGTACGGGCGCCCACCCACTCCCCGGCCGCCTCGGGCGGGACCCATTCAAACTCCGGCAGTTGATGCCGGAACCAGGTGAATTGCCGCTTGGCGTAATGGCGGGTGTCGGCGCGGCCGATGGTAGCTGCCTCCTCGCGCGTGAGTTCACCCTTCAGGTGACGGATCAGGGCCGGCACGCCATGCGCCTTCATCGCCGGCAACAGCGGATCGAGTTCGCGCGCGGCAAGCCGTTCGACTTCATCCAGCGCCCCCGCCTTCAACATCGCATCGAAGCGGACATCGATCCGCGCATAGAGCGCCTCGCGCGCCGGCGAGAGAAACAGCGCGGCAAAGGTCCCCGGCGGCAGCAGCGGCGGCAGGCCCTCGCGGTGCCAGTCGGTCAGCGATCGACCGGTCGCTTCCACCACTTCGAGCGCGCGCGCGATGCGGGCGCGGTCGCGCGGCTTGAGGCGGGCGGCGGACTCAGGATCGCGCCGCGCGAGCTCGGCATGCAGCACCTCCACGCCATCGCGATCGAGCCGCGCGCGCACGTCCTCGCGGATGGCAGACGCGATCGGCGGCACTGCGGAGAGACCGCGGGTCAGCGCCTTGAAATAGAGCCCGCTGCCGCCGACAAAGATCGGCAAGCGGTTTTGCGCACGGCTCTCTTCAACCGCCCTCGCGGCATCGGCCACCCAGGCGCCGGCGGAGAAGTTGATGGCGGCATCGACATGGCCGTAGAGCCTGTGGGCGAACTCGGCTTCCTCTTCCGCCGTGGGCCGTGCGGTCAGCACGCGGAGATCGCGATAGACCTGCATGGAATCCGTATTGACGATGACGCCGCCACTTTGTCGCGCGAGCTCGAGCGCCAGCGCCGACTTGCCGCTGGCGGTCGGCCCTGCGATAAGCACCGCATCGATCCTGTCTCTGGTCGCCGCAGAAATCACCCGATGTCCCTCGTCGCCACCCTCATCTGCAATCCCGCCAACCCCGCGCTCGATTCCACCATCCTCGACGGCGCGCGTGCGGTGCTGCCGTCCGCAGGCCCCGCGCACTGGCTGTGGGACGAGGTTGCCGCCGACATCCCCTTTGACGCTCCAACGCCGAGCAAGGACGACATCCGCGCCATCTCCGATCGCCTGCGCGCGGCGCGCGGCGACCTGCCGATCGATATTGTCGTGCAACCGATCGCCACGCGGCGCAAGAAGCTTTTTCTGGCCGACATGGATTCCACCATGATCGGCCAGGAATGCATCGACGAGCTCGCGGATTTCGTCGGGCTGAAGGACCACGTTGCCGCCATCACCGAGCGCGCCATGCGCGGCGAGATCGAGTTCGAGCCGGCGCTGCGCGAACGCGTCGCGCTGTTGAAGGATTTGCCGGTCGAGCGTCGTCGACGAGGTGCTGGCGAAGCGCATCACGCCCACATCAGGCGGGCGCGAGCTGGTCATGACCATGCGCGCGCACGGCGCCTATACCTGCCTGATTTCGGGCGGCTTCACGCTGTTCACCAACAAGGTCGCAGCACAGATCGGCTTCCAGGAAAACCGCGCCAACGAGTTGATCGTGCGCGACGGCAAATTCACCGGCGAGGTGAAGGAGCCGATCCTGGGACGGGCGACCAAGCTTGCGACCCTGATCGAGCTGACCGAGAGTTTCGACCTCGACGACATCGACACCATGGTTGCCGGTGACGGCGCCAACGACCTCGGCATGATCCAGAATGCCGGCCTCGGTGTCGCCTACCGCGCCAAGCCCGCGGTCGCCGCGGCCGCCGCCGCGCGCATCGATCACGGCGACCTCACCGCGCTGCTCTACGCGCAGGGGTATCGACGCGAGCAGTTTGTGGGGGGTTAGTGTCCCGTCATTCCGGGATGGCGCGCAAGCGCCAGACCCGGAATCTCGAGATTCCGGGTTCGATGCTTCGCATCGCCCCGGAATGACGGTGTAACGACTACTGCACGCTCAGCGCGACGAAACGCAATTCGCCGTCGGCGTTCGACACCAACAGCAGGACCGACTTCTTGCCGTCCTTCTTCAACTGGTCGACGCGCTTCTTGATGTCGGCGGCACTCGAGACCGCTTCCTGCGCCACCTCGACGATGACGTCGCCGGCCGAAAGCCGCTTCTCGGCGGCGTCGGAGGTGCCGTCGACGCCGGTGACGAGCACGCCCTTCACCGAAGTCCTTGATCTTGTACTTGGTGCGCAGGTCCTTGCTCAGCGTCGCCAGATCGAGACCGAGCGCCTTCTGCGTGACCGGCTTCTCCGCGGGCTCGTCCTTTTTCACGGACGCGGGCTGCGCCTTGTCGGTGTCCTCGAGCCGGCCGAGCGTGACCTTGTGGGTCTCTTCCTTGCCCTTGCGGATCAGGACGACGTCGACTTCCTTGCCGACGGCGGTGTCGGCCACCACGCGCGAAAGATCCTTGGGTTCCTTGATGTCCTTGCCGTCGAAAGTGACGATGACGTCGCCGGGCTCGATGCCCGCCGGCTTGGCCGGGCCCTTCTCCTCGACACCGGCCACCAGCGCGCCGCGCGGGGGCTTGACGTTGAGGCTTTCCGCGATCTCGTCGGTGACGGCCTGGATGCGCACGCCGAGCCAGCCACGACGAAGCTCGCCAAACTGCTGCAGCTGCGACACCACGCTCGCCACCGTCTTCGAAGGCACGGCAAAGCCGATGCCGATCGAACCGCCGGAGGGCGAGATGATCAGGGTGTTGACACCGATCACCTCGCCTTCGAGGTTGAACAGCGGCCCGCCGGAATTGCCGCGGTTGATGGCGGCGTCGGTCTGGATGTAGCTGTCATAGGGTCCGGAGGAGATGTCGCGGTTCTTGGCGGAGACGATGCCGGCCGTCACGGTGCCGCCGAGGCTGAACGGGTTGCCGATCGCGACCACCCAATCGCCCAGCCTGAGCTTGTCGGAGTCACCGAACTTCACCGCGGTCAGCTGCCGCGGCGGCTTGAACTTCAGCACGGCGAGATCGGTCTTCTTGTCGATACCGACGATCTCCGCCTTGATCTTGGTGCCGTCGTTGAGGATGACATTGATCTCGTCGGCGTCGGCGATGACGTGGTTGTTGGTGACGACGATGCCTGCGGTGTCGATGATGAAACCGCTTCCGAGCGAATTGGTCTTGTGCGGCTGCAATTCGCGATCGCCGCCGCCCTTGCCGCCCCTGCGGTTCTTGAAGAAGTCGTCGAAGAATTCCTCGAAGGGCGAGCCCGGCGGCAGTTGCGGAACCGCGCCGCGGCCGTCGCCGCTCTTGGCCTCAACGGTCTGCGAGGTCGAGATGTTGACCACAGCATCGATCACCTTCTCGGCGACGTCGGCGATGCCTTCGGGCCCGCGCGCCTGCGCGGGAATCGAGACAAGCGCGCCGGCCACGCCGAAGCAGATCGCGGCCAGCACGGGGCGCAGGCGTCGGCTCAAGGCTGTTGTCGCAGCGGTCATTTCGGCTTCTCTCCAAAAACGGATCTGATTTGCTTCCCCCACCCTGCGCCCGAAGGCAATGCGGTGCAAGCGGCGCAGCGGGCGTGTCAACCGGTCTTCAAGCTACTTAATACGGCAAAAACCCGACGTTAAGCCCTCACGATATCGTTGTCGTTTAACCATGTCATTCCCGGATGGTTCGCGGTTTCAACGCGCCCCGGAATGAAGGCCCTCAGATCGGGCGGCGGACCACCCAGATCAGGATCAAGCCGACGACGGCCGAACCGATGCCGACGACGCGCAGGACATTGTCCGGCATCGCCTGCGCGCTCTTCATCGCCCGGCGCATCCAGTTCGGACTGGCCGCGAACATCAACCCTTCGAACACAAACACCAGGGCCAGACCGATGAGGAAGTCGGCAAATGCAAGGGACCTCATCGGACGGCAACCTCCCGGGTGGTTCTTAACTTGGGTTATGTCGGGCGAGGCAACCGTTTCACCTCGCCCCTGTCAACTTGCGAACCTGCCCGTTTGGGCCTGATCTTTCGGAAAACCGCTTCACACGTCTCCGGATCGTGCCCTCAGGGCTTCGCGGCTGCCGGCGCCGTCCCCGACGCCGACGGCGGCACGGTCGATGCCCCGGCGGGCTTTCCGGACGGCGCGCCAAAATATTTGAAGAAATCGGAGTCCGGGCGCAGCAGATAACGGGTATCGCCGCTCTTTAAACCGTTCTCATAGGCGGCCATCGAGCGATAGAAGGCGAAGAAGTCGGGATCCTTGCCGTAGGCCTCGGCGAACAGGCGGTTGCGCTCGGCATCGCCCTCACCGCGGGTCTGCTCCGCCTTCGAATTGGCCTCGGCGACGATGACGGTGACCTCGCGGTCCGAGTTGGAACGGATCTCCTGCGCCTTCTGGCCGCCCTGGGCGCGGAACTCGGCCGCTTCGCGCTCACGCTCGGTCGTCATGCGCTTGTAGACCGCCTGGCTGTTCTGCTCCGGCAGGTCGGCGCGGCGGATGCGAACGTCCACCACCTGAATGCCGTAGCTCTCGGCTTCCTTGTCGAGCTGATCGCGGATGCGCGCCATCAGCGCTTCGCGTTCGTCGCGCACGACCTGGATCAGGGTGACTTCACCCAGCACGCGGCGAAGCGAGGCGTTCAACAGCTGGGTCAGCTGCAGATTGGCGGCCTGGATGCTGCCGACGCTCTGATAGAACTGCAGCGCATCCTTGATGCGGTAGCGCGCGAAGGCATCCACCACCAGCCGCTTCTGGTCCGCCGCGATCACTTCCTGCGAGGCATTCTCGAGGTCGAGAATGCGCTTGTCGACCGGGATCACGGTGTCGATGAAGGGCGCCTTGAAATGCAGGCCGGGATCAGTCGCGATATCGACGGGTTTGCCGAACCGCACGACCAGCACCTGCTCGGTCTGCTGCACGGTGAAGAGCGAGCTGTACACGACGATGGCGACGATAAACAGCAGGATCAGTGTAACGATGCCTGTGACGGGAGATCTCATCGCGTGCCTCCCGCGCCCTGCTGCTGCTGACCCGAGGTGGCCGGCTGACGCCGCGGCGTCAGTTCGCCCAGGGGAAGATAGGGCACGACGCCGCCCTGCCCCGATGCGTTCCCGCCGTCATAGATCAGCTTCTCGGAGCTGCCCAGAATGCGCTCCATGGTTTCGAGATAGATCCGCTCCCGCGTCACGTCCTTTGCCTTGGCGTATTCATCGTACACCTTCAGAAAGCGCGCGCTCTGGCCGCGCGCTTCCGCGACGGCCTGCGACTTGTAGCCTTCGGCGGCCTGCAGGATCTGCGCGGCGCGGCCGCGCGCGTCGGGAACGACGCGGTTGGAGTAGGTCTGCGCCTCGTTCTGCAGGCGCTCATTGTCGATCTTTGCATTCTGCACGTCGTTGAAGGCTTCGATCACCTGAGCGGGCGGCGAGACCTTCTGCATCTGCACCTGCTGGATCTGGATGCCGGATCCGTAATTGTCGAGCGTCTTCTGCATCAGCTCCTGGACAGCGATCTCCGTCGCGGTACGGGCGCCGGTCAGGATCGGTCCGCTGTTGGAGCGACCGATGACCTCGCGCATGGCGCTTTCGGCGACCGCCTTCACGGTGCCTTCGGGATTCTGGATGTTGAATAGGAAATCGGCGGAGCCCTTCGGCTTGATCCGCCACAGCACCGTGAAATCGACGTCGACGATGTTCTCGTCGCCGGTCAGCATCAGGCTCTCTTCCGGAACGTCGCGCATGGTGCGGTTGCGCCGGGACGCATCGTCGATCAACGTCATGCCGATCGTGATGGTGGAGACGCGCAGCGCCTTCGGCAGTTGCACCGACTCGATCGGCCAGGGCAGATGATAATTGAGGCCGGGGTCGGCATCGCGAACATATTTGCCGAAGCGCTGGACGATGCCCTTTTCTTCCGATTGTACGCGGTAGAAACCGGTCAATCCCCAGACCGCGACGGCGGCCGCCAGCAGCAAGGCGATGCCCATGCCGGAGAAATAGCCGCCCGGCAGCCACTTCTCCAGGCGCTCCTGTCCGCGCCTCAGGAGGTCCTCGAGATCGGGCGGGCGAGGCCCCACGGGTTGCGGGCCGGAGCCCCATGGTCCCTTCGGACCGGAGCCCCACGGGCCACCGCCCTGATTCTTCCAAGGCATCGACGCTCTCCTTCGCGGGGATTTTCAGGGCTCAATCCGCCCGGCCCTCGCTCGTTCGGCAGCCTTATAAGGGACGCCCTGTACCCTTACAATGTAGGCCTAGGTTGCATGGAGCTAAGCTTCGGCCGCTATTTGTCAAATTAAACATTGTCAAATGCGGTTAATGCCCTGCCCGCCGACGATATGTCGCATAGGAAAACGGGGCGCTGTCCTCGCCCCCGCTCGGGTGGTCCTCGCGCGCGACTTCCTGCCATTGTGCCATATCGATCGCGGCGAGGCGCGTGTCGCCATCGGGCTCTGCATGCACCTCGGTGATCTCCAGCCGGTCCGCGAACGGCATCCATTGCGCATAGATTTCCGCTCCGCCGATCACGGCGATTTCAGCGGCCGACCGCCGCAGCGCGTCGGCACGCGCGATATCCCGTGCGCGCTCGATCGAGTTGGTGACGATGGCGCCGGCTGCGCGAAAATCGCGATCGCGCGTGACCACGATGTTGGTGCGGTGAGACAATGGACGCTTCAGCGAGAGAAAGGTCTTGCGCCCCATCACCACCGGCCGGCCGATGGTCATCGCCTTGAGGCGCAGCATATCGCTCTTCAGCCGCCAGGGGATCGAACCGTCAGCGCCGATCACGCCGTTGTCCGCCACCGCGACGATCAAGACGGTCTCGATCACGGCACCACCTTCGCGAGCTCCGCCAGTGCCGGCCCAGAGAGGCGGCACAGCTTCCACTCGTCCATCATCACCGCGCCGAGCGACTTATAGAAATCGATCGACGGTGTATTCCAGTCCAGCACCGTCCATTGCAGGCGCGAGCAGCCCTGGTCGACGCCAAGCCTGGCAAGATGCGACAGCAGCGCCTTGCCGATACCCTTGCCGCGAAAGGCCGGCCGCACGAACAGATCCTCGAGATAGATGCCGGAGCGTCCGCTGAAGGTCGGGAAATTGTAGAACCAGAGCGCAAAGCCGGCCGGCTCGCCATTCCATGCCGCGATCTCGCAGAACAGGCGCGGATTTTCAACAAACAGCGCGGAGGCGATGTCCGTCTCCGTCGCCACGACCTCATGGGTGAGCTTTTCGTACTCCGCGAGTTCGCAGAGCAGCGCAAAGATCAGGCCGGCCTGATCGGGACGCGCACGGCTGATGGAGAGCGCCATTCCCTCACACCGCGACTTCGGCCTTGATGTGCGGATGCGGATCGTAGCCTTCGAGTTTGAAGTCCTCGTAGCGGAAGGCGAAAATGTCCTTCACGTCCGGATTGATCTTCATCACCGGCAGCGGCCGCGTCGGGCGCGTCAATTGCAACCGCGCCTGCTCGAGGTGATTGGAATAAAGGTGCGTGTCGCCGAGCGAGTGCACGAAATCGCCGGCCTTCAACCCGGTCACCTGCGCGACCATCATGGTGAGCAGCGCATAGGAGGCGATGTTGAAGGGCACCCCGAGGAAGACATCGGCCGAACGCTGATAGAGCTGGCAGGACAATTTGCCGTTCACGACGTAGAACTGGAACAGGCAATGGCACGGCGGCAGCGCCATCTTGTCGACCTCGGCCGGATTCCAGGCGGTGACGATCAGCCGGCGCGAGTCCGGATTGCGCTTGATCATCTCCACGACATTCTTGATCTGGTCGATGCTGGAGCCGTCCGGCGCGGGCCATGAGCGCCACTGCGAACCGTAGACCGGGCCGAGATCGCCGTTGGCATCCGCCCATTCGTCCCAGATCGTGACGCCGTTCTCCTGCAGGTATCTGATGTTGGTATCGCCCCTCAGGAACCACAACAGCTCATGCACGATCGCCTTCAGCGGCAGCCGCTTGGTGGTGAGCATCGGGAAGCCGGCCTGCAAATTGAAGCGCATCTGGTGGCCGAAAATCGACAGCGTGCCGGTGCCGGTGCGGTCGTGCTTCTCCGCCCCATCGGCAAGAACGCGTTCGAGCAGGTCGTGGTACTGGTTCATGGCGTGCCCATTAACGAGGCGGACAGCGAATTTAACCGCCGGAGCGGCCCTCGATAGCCGCGATTCGGCCCGAGCGCTCCTTTTATACAGGGAAAAGTGTGGGTTTTGCCCACAAACAACAAGGGCGGAACCTGCGTTCCGCCCTTCGTCCCAAGACCTATGGAGAGCGAGCTAGCCCTCGGATTCCACGAACACCTCGTCGCGCTTCTTGCGCAGGTTCGGCATCACCGCCAGCACCAGAAGCCCGGCCGCGGCCGCCATCAGGACCGCCGACAGCGGACGGGTGATGAACACGCTCCAGTCGCCGCGGGAGATCAGCAGTGCCCTTCGCAGGTTCTCCTCCATCAAGGGCCCCAGCACCATGCCGAGCAACAGCGGCGCCGGCTCGAAATCGTGCTTGATCAGCCAGTAGCCGACCAGCCCGAATACGCCGGCCAGGACAACGTCCATCGGCGCATTGTTGATGGAGTAGATGCCGATCGCGCAGAACACCACGATCGAGGGAAACATCAGCCGGTACGGCACGCGCAACAGACGCACCCAGATGCCGACCATCGGCAGGTTGATGATGATCAGCATCAGATTGCCGATCCACATCGAGGCGATCATGCCCCAGACGAGATCGGGCTGCTTCTGCATCACCTGCGGTCCCGGCACGATGCCGTGGATGGTCATGGCGCCCACCATCAGCGCCATCACCGCGTTCGGCGGAATGCCGAGCGTGAGCAGCGGAATGAACGAGGTCTGCGCCGCCGCGTTGTTGGCGCTCTCGGGCGCCGCCACGCCCGCGATGGCGCCACGCCCGAACCTGGACGGGTCCTTGGCGATCTTCTTCTCGAACGTATAGGCCGCGAACGAGGCGATGACCGCGCCGCCGCCAGGCAGGATGCCGAGGATCGATCCGAGCACGGTGCCGCGAGCGATCGCCGGCAACGACTCGATCATGTCCTTCTTGGTCGGCATCAATCCCGTGATCTTTTGCTGCACCAGATCGCGATCCATTCCGGCGCCCTCGTCGAGATTGCGGATGATCTCGGCGAAGCCGAACACGCCCATCGCCACGGTGGCAAAGCCGAGACCGTCCGCGAGCTCCGGAATGTTGAAGGCCATGCGCGAGGCGCCGGTTTCGATATCGGAACCGACCATCGACAGCAGGATGCCGAACGCGATCATCGCAATCGCCTTCAGCACGCTTCCTTTCGCAAGCACGACCGCGAAGATCAGGCCGAGGACCATCAGCGAGAAATACTCGGCGGGTCCGAAGGCGAGCGCGAGCTTGGTCAGGGGAGCACCGAGGACGGCGATCAGCACCGTTGCGACGCAGCCGGCGATGAACGAGCCGATCGCCGCGATCGCGAGCGCGGGGCCCGCGCGGCCCTGCTTGGCCATCTGGAAGCCGTCGAGCGTGGTCACGACCGACGTCGCCTCGCCCGGGATATTCACCAGGATCGATGTGGTCGAGCCGCCATACTGCGCGCCATAGTAGATGCCGGCGAGCATGATCAGCGCACCGACCGGCGGCAAGCCGAAGGTGATCGGCAACAGCATCGCGACGGTGGCCACCGTACCGATGCCGGGCAACACGCCGACCAGCGTGCCGACGAGCGCGCCGATCAGGCAGAAGATGATGTTCATGGGAACAGGAACAGAGAACCCGCCGAGCCATGACGGCAGCGAGTAGTTCACGAACTGGAAGACGACGTGGAAGCCGAGACCGAGATTCTGAAACAGCTCAAGCATCGCGACCTCACTGCACCAGGAAATGCGGGAACAGCGGCATCGGCAGTCCCAGGACGTAGGGGAACAGGAATGCGCATCCGACCGTCAGGCAGATGCCGACGATGGTGGCTTCGACCCAGCGTGTTTCATGCGAGCCGAGCGCGGAAATCAGGAACGTCGCGAGCCCCGACACGATCAGGCCGAGGGGGCGAATCGCAAGCGCGAAGAAGACGATGCCGGCCATCACGAACAGCGGACCGCGCCAGGACAGCCCCTGCAAGGCAGGACCTTCCTGAATGATGCCGACGACCGCAACGGCCGCGCCCAGCCCCATCAGCAGGACGGCAAACATCCGCGGCGCTGTGCCGGGTCCGAAGGAAAATCCGTGCATTCCCTGCAGGTCGCTGCACGCCCACAGGGCAAAGATGGACACAGCCACCAGCACCAGGCCGCCGATGAAATCCTGCGGGCCCTTGACCCATACCGGCATGATGGATTTGCCTGGCTCATGGCTCGGCGTATCAGTCATTGCTTCTCCCCCCGAAACCGGGCCTTTCTGCCCGTTCTGCTCGGATTTAGCGTTTTGTCACCCCGCCCTGAGGGCTCTGCGTAGCGGCTTTCCTCAGAGAACACCAGCAAAACCCAAAACGCCCCCGGCGAGCAATAACCAGAGGGGATTAAGGCGGGTCCCGTAGGCGAGAGCGGCGACCGCAAGCGTCAGCAGCACCGCCACCCAGTTCCGGTCTGCGGCCTGCGCCACGACCAGGGCGGAAGCAGCCATCAGGCCGATCGAAAGCGGGACCAGCGCGGCCTGGATAATGGCCGGCCAGGGCGATTTGGTCGATCGCCTGAGCAGACCGCTCACATAATAGGCGAACACCGCAGTCGGGACGCACATCGCGAGCGTAGCCGCCAACGCGCCAGTGAAGCCGGCAACCGTGTAACCAATCAGGGTCACGATCAGCACATTCGGCCCCGGCGAGAGCTGGGAAATGGCGTAGATGTCTGCGAATTGGCGATCCGTCATCCAATGCTGCACGTCGACCGCGATGCGGTGCATTTCCGGGATTGCCGCATTGGCGCCTCCCACCGCAAACAGCGACATCAACCCGAAGGTCCAGATCAGGGTGGCGAGTGGATTGGAATTCATGCGTGAGCCCGCCGCATGACGAAGGTGATGCCGAGCGACACCGGCACGGCCACCAGGAGCACCGCCTGCAGCGGCAGCCGGAGCAGCCCGATCGTCACAAAGACGGCGATCGTCACGACCATCCCGGCGACGTCACGCCGCTTGATGAGCGGCATCAGCATCTTGGCCACCACCGCGAGCAAGAGGCCAACGGCGCCGCAGGAAATCCCCGCCAGGATGCGCCGCAACATTTCGAACTGGCCGAACTCGGCATAAAGCACAGCCAGGATCATCACCAGCAGCATGGGTGGACCGATGAGCCCCGCAAAGGCGGCAAGGGCACCGGCGATCCCGCCGAAACGGGCGCCGAAGACGACGGACAGGTTGACGATGTTCGGGCCCGGCAGGAAGTGGCACAGCGCGAACGTCTCGTTGAACTCGTCGGCAGTCATCCATCGATGGTCTTCGACGATGCCGCGGCGGGCAAACGCCAGGACCCCGCCAAAACCGGCCAGCGACATCTTCGCGAAGGCCAGGAACAGCGTCACTACGCCGGGTGGGGGAGATTTTTGGGATGACGGGAGATCCGGCGCTGATCCAGCGGCCGGCGGGGATTGCGGGGACATCCATCGAATTTAGAATCCCGGCTTGGCCCAAGCCAACCCAAATCGGCGTGTTCCGCCCCCGTTTTCAAGAGTTTGCAGCATTTTGGCCCGCCGATGCGGCCGTTGCGCCACTGTCCTTCCCGCCGTTTCCGCCCTATATTAGGGGTGCCGGTTCGCCGGCTATGGAAATAAATCGCCGTCGCAATAAACCATTCGGACCCGGGGGCGGTACCCGGCGCCTCCACCCAAGCCCGCCTTCGAAAGCGGGTTTCGGCGGGGGCGAAATAGGATCGACGAGGGCGTAAAGGGCGTGCTTTTTCCCGGTATTGTTCCGCCGTTATCGGGCTACTGCAATAGTTGCCAACGACAACTTTGCTCCGGTCCGTATGGCTGCGTAACGCAGTCTGAAAGACCACTTTAAAGTCCTGATGGGTTAAGCTCCGTCAGGCGGGGTTCGGAGGCACCTGGCAACAGAAGCCTCCACTTTCATTTTTTTTGGCTTGCTCTGCGCCCTCCTGCCGCAACTTCGCGCCCCGATGGCTGCTGATTTCGGGTAGCATGCGCCAAAAGGCGAGTCGGACCGCGTGCCGGCGAGCGGGTGTTACAGGACCGAGAATGGCGACCGATCATATACGTTACGACATGCTGGCGCGCGACGCGCTGCGCGGAGTATTGCGGAAGGTATTGAGCGACGCCGCCGCGCACGGCCTTCCTGGCGAACATCACTTCTTCATCACATTCCTCTCGAAAGCCGAAGGCGTAAAGCTGTCGCCGCGGCTGCTCGCGCAATATCCGGAGGAGATGACCATCATCCTGCAACACCAGTTCTGGGATCTGGTCGTGTCCGAAGATCGCTTCGAGGTGGGGCTGTCGTTCGGCGGCATTCCGGAGCGGCTGACTGTGCCGTTCAGCGCGATCAAGAGCTTCCTCGATCCCTCCGTGCAATTCGGCCTCTCCTTCGAGCCGGCCGAGGGCGCCGCCGAGAATGAGGCGCCAATGGCCAATCTTCCCGCGTCCCCTGCCCCTTCGGCTGTCGCAGTTCCTGCGCCGGCGACCGCCGCTGTCGAGAGCAGCGAGACGTCTGCGGAACCGGAGAGGCCGAGCGAGGGCGCCGAAGTCGTGAGGCTGGACCGCTTCCGCAAGAAATGAAACGCGACGGTCTTCCGCCTCGCTGTAGAATGAACATGTCGCTTCCTGAAGCGCGATGACTTCAGGATCGATCGACGTCGCGCTTTAGCTTCTTGTTTGGGCATGATCGTTTCGGAAAACCGTTCCACACTTTTCCGGATCATGCCTCAGCCACGGACATGTTCATGGCCAATTCCCCGACCCGACGCCGCACAACATCCACGCGCACCGAAACTGACAGTTTCGGACCGATCGAGGTCGCGGCGGATCGTTACTGGGGCGCGCAGACCGAACGTTCGCGGCAGAACTTTCGCATCGGCCAGGATCGCATGCCGATCGCGATCGTCCACGCACTCGGCATCGTGAAGCTGGCCGCGGCCGAAACCAACCGTGATCTCGGCCTGCTCGATCGGCGCCGCGCCGCCGCCATCATCCGCGCCGCCCGCGAGGTGATCGATGGCAAGCTCGACGACCACTTTCCGCTGGTGGTGTGGCAGACCGGCTCGGGCACGCAGAGCAACATGAACCTCAACGAGGTGATCGCCAACCGCGCCAGCGAACTGCTCGGTGGCGAGCTCGGTTCGAAGAAGCCGGTTCATCCGAACGACCACGTCAATATGAGCCAGTCGTCGAACGACTCGTTTCCCACCGCGATGCACATCGCAGCCGCCTTGCGCATGTCGAACGATCTGATCCCCTCGCTCAGCGAGCTCTATCGCGCGCTGCGTCGCAAGGAAAAGGCGTTCGCCCGCATCGTGAAGATCGGACGCACCCACACCCAGGACGCGACGCCGCTCACACTCGGTCAGGAATTTTCCGGCTACGCCGCGCAGCTCGAAAGCGGCATCGCGAGACTGCGCATTGCGCTCAGAGAACTCTATCCGCTCGCGCAAGGCGGCACCGCCGTCGGCACCGGGCTGAACTCGAAACCGAAATTCGCGCGCGCATTTGCGAGGCACGCGGCGAAAATCACCAGGCTGCCCTTCACCAGCGCCGCCAACAAATTCGAGGCGCTCGCCGGCAACGATGCCTATGTGTTCGCGCACGGTGCGATCAACTCGGTCGCCACCGCACTATTCAAGATTGCAAACGATATCCGCTTTCTCGGCTCCGGACCGCGGTCGGGCCTGGGCGAACTCATCCTGCCCGAAAACGAGCCGGGTTCCTCGATCATGCCGGGCAAGGTCAATCCGACGCAGTGCGAAGCGATGACCATGGTCTGCTGCCAAGTGTTCGGGAATCACACTGCGATCACGGTCGCCGGCAGCCAGGGCCATTTCGAGCTGAACGTCTACAAGCCGGTCATGGCATATTGTATGATACATTCCATCCAATTGCTCACTGACGCCGCTCGCTCCTTCAGAGAACATTGCGTTGACGGAATACGCGCCGACGAAAAACGCATTCGCGAGCTGATGGAACGATCGCTGATGCTGGTCACCGCGCTCGCCCCGAAGATCGGCTACGACAATGCCGCGAAAGTAGCCAAATCAGCCCATGCGCGTGGAACCACGCTGAAGGAAGAGGCTTTGCGACTGGGCTTCGTCTCGGCGTCCGAATTCGATCGCCTCGTTCAGCCGGTCAAAATGACACACCCGGGTTGATAATCGATCGCACACCCGGGAAATTACGGGTGGCCAGTTCGTTTACGAAAGGCCGATATAATTATAAATCATAACGCCTAAAGGCGAACATCATTAGACTACCAACGTTATGCGGCGCTGTGTTACAGCACCATACATTGGGATTTTCGCCTCGGCGGACAAATACTTTTAATTGGCATGATGGGGCGTTTAGCAGGGACTTCATTGCAATGACTAACGAGCCTGCGGGTGCGCGTTTCGGCTTTGCGCGGTACTCGCTGATTTTACAAAATGACCGTCTTCTCCGATCCTGGATTGTGAGGATTTAAGAATGGGGGACCTGGTCAATCTCAATCGTATCCGAAAGCGCAGCGAACGTGAGCAGGCGGTCAGGCAGGCCGACTCCAACCGTGCGCGATTTGGCAGGAGCAAGGCCGAACGTCAGGCGGACGAACAGCGTGCGCGACGTGCAGGCGAATTGCTCGATCAACATCGCATCGATGATGAGGGCGCACGATGAAGTCACCTGTCGTCAAACGTTCGATCGTCGTCGCCGGTCACAAGACCAGCGTCAGCCTGGAAGAAGCCTTCTGGAACGGCATGAAGGAAATCTCCGGCCTGCGTAACATGACCTTGTCCGAACTCGTCGGCGAGATCGACAACAATCGCCAGCAAGGCAATCTGTCGTCCGCGATACGGCTGTTCGTTCTGGATTATTTCAAGAACCGCACCAACGGCGCCACGCCGCTGGATTCGAAGCCGCACAGCGAGCAGCGGACACAGCAGTAAGCCGAATGGATTCTGCAAAGGGCGCGCTTCACCTCAGTGAAGCGCGCCCTTTGTTTTCAGCCGGTGGCGATCAGTAGACGAGGCCCGCACCCGGCGGCGTTTCGAGGGCGGCCGCGAGCGTCTGATACTCGTGGCAATCGGTCCCGCAGATCTCGCCGATGCGGCTCAGATGATATTCCGCCTGCTCGCGGTTACCCTGCTCGATCTGCCAGAAGCCGTAATAGTTCCAGGTCAGAACATGATTCGGGTCCGATTTGAGCGCGCGCTCATACCAGGCCTGGGAGAGCTTGTAGTCGCCAAGCTTGCGATAGGAATAGCCGATCAGGTTGGCGACGTTGGCGTAGTCGTCCTGGCCGAGCGACTTGAGTTGTTCGATCGCCGAAGCGTAGTCGTGACGGTCGTAGATGGTCGCATAGGCCGAGCGATAGCCCTGAACGAAAGCGGGATCGCCAAGGAAGGATTGCTTGGCCGGCTTCTTGCTCCGGTGGGTCGTCGCACGGCCCTTCGGAGTCTTCGGCTGGGCCGACGTCATGGCGTCGGGTCCGGGGGGATCGCCTCCGCCGCCGCCGCCGCCGCCTCCTCCGCCCCCGGCGGCGAATGCCGGCATCACCGCAGGGGTCGCAGCGAGTGCGCCGACAAAGGCGATGAGCGTCACCATCTTGATTGCAAATTTGGTCATGCGTCCTCCATGCGATGTGAACTGCCTCCAGTTGCCGTGACCAACCCCGGTCCGCAGGCCGCATTCCGGAACAGGTGCTTTCACTTCCCGGTGAAGCGACCTGGCGTGCGCCGCCACGTCCGGGTGGCTTTTAAAATCGCTCTAAGGTAAGGCGGGGCGGCGCGGGCTGCGCTTGACCTGCCGCCTTGCGATTGAAAACTAGGGGCCATGACCGAACAAAAAGAAGCGAAACAGGCATTGCCGCTGGGGCTGGCCAGACGAGGCTTTTCGGGGATCATTCAGCATCTGGCGGCGGGTGAAGCGCGCTCGGCACTGTCCGACGTCGAACTCGAAAGCCGGCTGATCGAGCTCGGCTTCGTTGAAGGCGCCCGGGTCGAAGTGCTGCATGAAGGCATTGTCGGCGGCGATCCGATTGCGGTTCGCGTCCAGAATGTCACCGTCGCGGTTCGCCGGCGCGAGGCCATGGCCATCATCGTCGCCTGACGCGATCGGATTCGTGCGATGGAAGTTCCCTTGATGCATCTCGCTTTGGTGGGCACGCCGAACAGCGGCAAGACCTCGCTGTTCAACGCGCTCACCGGCAGCCGGCAGAAGGTCGCGAATTATCCGGGCGTCACCGTCGAGCGCAAGGAAGGCTCGTTCGTCACCCCGCAAGGCCGTCAGGTCTCGCTGGTCGACTTGCCCGGCACCTATTCGCTGCGCGGCCGCAGCCCGGATGAAGAGATCACCCGCGACATCGTGCTTGGCCGCAGCAGGACAGAGGCCCTGCCCGATCTCGTGCTCTGCGTCGCCGATTCCACCAATCTGCGGCTGACCATCCGCCTGCTGCTCGAACTGAAGAGCACCGGCCGGCCGATTGCGCTGGTGCTCAACATGTTCGACATCGCCACCCATCGCGGCGTGACCGTGGACGTGAGGGGATTGTCGGAAGCGCTCGGTGTACCGGTCGTGACGTCGGTCGCGGTCCGCAAGAGCGGGATCATCGACCTCTTGCGGCTGACCGATGAGTTGCTGGCGCAGACGCCCGCAAAGCCGCGAGAAAACCTGTGGCAGCCGCTGTCGGTGTCGGAACTGCGCGCCACTCAGCGCGAGGCCGACCGCATCATCGCCGCAAATGTCAGCCTGCCGTCGCGGCCGGATACCTGGACCGCGCGGATCGACGCGGTGGTGCTGCATCCCGTCGGCGGTCTTGCGATCCTGCTGCTCATCCTGTTCGTGATGTTCCAGGCGGTGTTCGCCTGGGCCCAACCGCTGATGCAGATGTTGTCGTCGAGCTTCGACGCGCTCGGCCAGTTGGTGCACGACACGCTCCCCGCGGGCCTCCTGCAAAGCTTCCTGCAAAACGGCGCGATCTCGGGCGTCGGCAGCGTCATCGTGTTCCTGCCGCAGATCATCATCATCTTCCTGTTCATCCTGCTGCTGGAAGATTTCGGCTACATGGCGCGCGCGGCGTTCCTGATGGACCGCATCATGGGCGGCGCCGGCCTGCACGGGCGCGCGTTCATCCCGTTGCTGTCGAGCTTCGCCTGCGCCATCCCCGGCATCATGGCTACGCGCGTGATCGACAACCGGCGCGACCGCCTGACCACGATCCTGATCGCGCCGCTGATGACCTGCTCGGCGCGAATTCCCGTCTACACGCTGATCATCTCGGCCTTCATTCCGCCTGATCATGTCTGGGGCTGGATCAACCTGCAGGGGCTTGTGATGTTCGGCCTCTATGCGGCCGGCATCGTGAGCGCGCTCGGCGTCTCCTTCGCGATCAAATTCCTCATGTGGCGCGACTATGAGCCTGCGCCGTTCATGCTGGAATTGCCCGATTACAAGCTGCCGCGCCTGCGCTCCATCGCCATCGGCATCTACACCCGTGCCAAAATGTTCCTGCAGCGCGCGGGCACCACGATTTTTTCGATGATGGTCCTGATCTGGTTCCTGGCGTCGTTCCCGCGGCCACCAGCGGGCGCTGCCGGACCTGCGATCGACTACAGCCTGGCTGCGATGATCGGCAAGGCGCTGGAGCCGCTCCTGCTGCCGATCGGCTTCAACTGGCAGATCGCGGTCGCGCTGATTCCGGGCATGGCAGCCCGCGAGGTTGCGGTCGCAGCGCTGGGCACGGTGTATGCGATCGAAGGTGGCAAAGAGGCCGCCGCGCAGATCGGGCAGATGCTCGCCACCAAATGGAGCCTGGCGACCGCGCTATCGCTGCTTGCCTGGTACATTTTCGCGCCGCAATGCGCGTCAACGCTGGCCGTGATCCGCCGCGAGACCGGAAGCTGGAAATATGTGGTGTTGACGTTCTCTTATATGCTTGCGCTTGCTTACGCCGCGAGTCTTCTCACTTATCACATCGCGCTTGCGTTCGGCGCGGGTTAGCGCATGACCCGGCAAACGCGACCCACTTACCTGAAATAGTGAACCACAATCTCCAGGTCGGAAGGCGCCGGCGTCTTGCCGCCCAGATCCGCATCGATGACCCGCCGGCAGGCCTCGACGGTGGCGGTGTCGCCGAGGTCGTTTGCGGCATCGAGCACCTGCCAGGCCATTTCCGCCGGAGGCCGGTCGAATTGTCCCTCGCTCGTGGCGCGGAGCAGAGTATTCATGGTCATAATCCCTGCCTGTTTCGATCCCGGCTTCAGTTGATCGCGAGCCGGGCTTCGCGCGTCGCGTTCGCCTCGGCGGGATCGGTGTCGCGGCGCGACTGGTAGAATTTGAGAATGCTTTTGGAGGTCGCGACATTGAGCCGGCCGAATTCACGCTCGAGATCCGCAAGGTCGCGCGCGGTGATGCGGTGGTCCTTTGCCGCGACGAACAGCACCGCCATGGTGCTGTCCCACGAAAAATTAAGCGACTTGGCCAGGACCAGCAGCATCTGCTGGTCGCGCTGCGCCAGAACCCGCTCGATCACATCGATCGGCAGCGCGCACAACATCGCCAGCCCGATCGTGACCTCTTCGAGCTTGTGCGACCGGGCGTAGCCCGCAATGCTGGCCTCGTTCAGATTGCCGAGGCGATGCTGCTGCGTCAGGAGCCGCTTGGCGACGAAATAGCCGCGCGACATCGGGCCGAACTTGGATTGCAGGTCGCCCGCGACGTCGACCACCGATGCGCCGATCACTTCCATCATCTCCGGCCGCTCGTTCGCGAGCCGTTTGCGCACGTCGTCGGTCGCCTTCGCGATCAATTGCTGGAACAGGTGCCGCGGGATGTCCTTGCGCAGGCCAAGCTGCTCGGCGAGGATCGAATCGCCCTCGGCCCGCTGGACCATATGCAGGAGGCCGGGGCTGGAAAAGCTCGCGCCGCCATTGCCGGCCAGCGAGTTCACCACGGCGCTGTTGCCGCGCTCGACCAGCACGTCGGTCACGGACTCGCCGATCGACTTGCGCCGGGAGATGGCCAATAGATGCGACTGGCTCTTGCTCGACGCGGTGGCGACGAGCGTGTCTTCGTCGAGCTGCACCGACTGCTCGAGCATCGGCCCTGCGACCTCGATCGCATCGTCGAATGCCAGCTTGTGAACGACATCGACCGGCGCACGATCAAATCGGGCGAGCCGTTGCGACAGTTGTGAACGGACCTCGACCTCGATCTCGTCCGCCAGGCGGCCGATCACCTTGCCGAACGTCTCCACCTCGTTTTCACTGTAGCTGCCCGCGATCAGGAGATTGGTTGCATGCCACAGCGCCCGCTCGCGGCTCTCGGCCGTTCCGCGCTGGATCGCCTCGTCAAGGTCCTGCAAATATGACTTCGTCGAATTCATCGCCCCGCCTTTTGGCGCGCGGTAGACTGACCGGCAAGCGCGCCACCAAGCCTTCTTATAACGACGGGTTCCCATTATTCGGTAAAACCGATCGCGCGCTATTGCCCTGAAATTCCGCGCTTGCTCTTCAGACGCCGTTAACCCTGCGCGCATGAGCCGGGCGGCTTTCGGCATCGCGGCGGAACGGCAGAGCCGCGTCCACGGCCCAATTGCGGGACAGTTTCACCAACTGGAGGTTCCTGGCCTGCGCGGGATGCACGAAATAGTAACCTCGTCGGCAATGGCAACGGCTTTGCAGCGAGCATTCTTGCCCGGACCCGACACCCACACAGTCACATCCGCCTGATATAGTCTCGGCCGGATCAAGCGAGCATCCGCGTCTCGCGATTTCAGGATTGGGCGATGAGCATCGAAAACTTCCGGCAGCTCGCCGATTACAACCACTGGGCCAACCGCCGCATCTATGCGGCCGCGCTCGACATGCCCGAGGAACAATATCGCCGCGTCACCGGGGTGTTCTTCGGCAGCCTGCACGGCACCCTGAATCACCTGCTGCTGACCGACCGCGTCTGGCTGAAACGGCTGACAGGCGAAGGCGAGCACCCGAAGCGGCTCGACGCCATCCTGTTCGAGCATCGCAACGAACTCACCCGCGCGCGGATGGCGGAAGACGCGCGCCTTGTGCGCGTCATCCGTGGTTACAGCGAGGCGGACCTCGCCGGCTCGCTGTCATACCAGACCATGTCGGGCGCGCCGCAGCAGCAGATGCTGAAGGATATCCTGCTGCATCTGCTCAATCATCAGACCCATCATCGCGGTCATGCCCACGCCTGCTGCTCGATCGTGACCGGCAAGGAGCCGCCGTCGCTGGATCTCCTGCAGTTCCAGCGCGGCGCCCCCGCGCCCGATTTGCCCGTGTGAGGCGCGGGTCAGAAGCCGTTGAACGGCGAGGCGAGAGCGTCGAACACTTTCAGGCGGTCGAGGTTCGGCACCGGTCCAGGACCTACCTTGTCGCCGAGGTACATCGTGGTGTCGGCAGCCTCCTCGAAATGCGGCCACCGCTTCAGCCCCGGCCCGTTCGGCGTCCCGCCATGGGCATAGGCCACCCAGTAGGCTTGCATGTTCTCGGAGACCGCGCGGTCGGCACCGGTCCAGTCACGGCTCAGCACATCCAGCGTGCCGAAGATGTAGGGATATTCCGAGCTGTGAAACGTACCCAATCCCAACGCCGTGTCGATCTCGTCGTAATTGGCGCCGGCGCGCAACGGCTGCGGATGGCTGAAATGATAGAGGTAAGCGGGGAAGTTATTTTTCGCGTGCAGCCGCACCGCGCTCCAGGGCCCCCAGGCGAACAGGCCGTCGCGAACCAGATGCTTGTTCGCGGTCTTCGCCTCGTCGTCGCTCTTTGCGGGATAAAGCTCGAGCAGGCGATCGGCCGCATCGGGATATTTCTTGCGCATCCAGTCCTGGTAGTCAGCGAGCGTCTTCGCATGCGGGAAGGTGTTGCCCTCGTCGTCATTCCATCCCGCCATCATTGGGACCGGCGCTTCCTTGCCCTCCGAGAATACGGCGTAGGGGTTGGCGGGCAGGAAATAGCCGTCGACGATCGGACTCATTCCGATTTTGGTCTCCAGCAGCTTTTCCGCGGGAACCCCGCGTAACGCGGCGAGATTGCCTGCCGCTACTTTTTCGCCGAGCGCCTTGCCACTGGTTTCGGCCTGGCCAAGTGCCGGCATGGTCTTGTTGGCAAAACCAAAGCTCTCGGCAATTCCCTGCGCGAACAGGCCGCGTGATAGCGGCGAGGCATAGAGATAGGTCACGGCGGCTGCGCCTGCCGACTGGCCGAAGATGGTGACATTGCTTGCATCGCCGCCAAATGCCGCAGCGTTGCGCTTCACCCATTCCAGCCCCGCCACGAGATCCAGCAGGCCGTAATTGCCGGAGGCGTGCTGCGGCGATTCCGCGGTCAGTTCCGGATGCGCCATGAAGCCGAAGATGCCGACGCGGTAATTGACCGAGACGACCACGACCCCGCGCGCCGCAAGCCGCCTGCCATCGAATGTCGGGTTTGCGGCAGAACCTTGCTGGAAACCGCCGCCATAGATCCAGACCATCACCGGCAGCTTTCCGTCACGCGTCTCCGACGGCGCCCAGACGTTCAGGAACAGGCAATCCTCGCTACTTTGCTGATCGCCGGCATATTCATAGTAGACCGACGTCCTGGAGCGGCCACCCTGCATGCATTGCGCGCCGTACGAGGTCGCAGCCCGCGGCGCCTGCCAGTTCGCCACCGGCTGCGGCGGCTTCCAGCGCAGCGGCCCGACCGGAGGCGCGGCAAAGGGAACGCCGAGGAAGGCCCGCACCGCGGCATTCTCCTGAAATTTCCCGACGACCGGCCCGCTATCGATATTGACCGAAATACCTGCACTCTCGGCGCGCGCCTCCGAGAGGCCGGCAATCAACAAGCCCACCATCGCCAATGAAAATCCCAATCGCATGTTTGCCTCCCTGTCTTGTTTTGTCGCGCCACGAAAACGCGATTCTCCGAATGCCTTAGTGACGTAGAATGGACCATGGCCGCTTTCGCGCGCCTGTAGATCTCGATCACTTGTTCATGCCGCACTCTCCTCCATGGCGCCGCCGAGGAACAATTGCCCGATCCTGGGATCGTTCAGCACCCGGTCCGCCTTGTCGACGAGACGGGTGCGGCCGAGCTCGAGCACGATGCCGAAGTCGGAAATTTCCAGCGCCGAGCGCGCGTTCTGCTCGATCATCAGGATCGACACGCCGCGGTCGCGCAGCGTCTTCAGAATGCCGAACGTCTGCTGCACCATGAGCGGCGAAAGCCCGATAGAAGGTTCGTCGATCAGGATCAGTTGCGGGTCGAGCAGAAGGCTGCGGGCGATTTCAAGCTGCTTCTGTTCGCCTCCCGACAATGTCGAGGCCTGCTGCTTCGCCTTTTCACGGAGCGCCGGGAATTTGTCCAGCGCAGCCTCGATGCGCGCGGGCAAGTCAGCGACATCGGCGACGACGGCGCCGAGCTCGATATTGTGACGCACCGAAAGCTCGGGAAAGATGTTGCGGCCCTGCGGCACGTAGCAGATGCCCGCATTGAGCAGCGCGCGAGGGGTCAGGCCCGTGATGTCGCGGTCGCGGAAGACGATCTTGCCTTCGCGCAGCTTCAACAGGCCGAAGATCGCCTTGAACACGGTCGATTTGCCCGCGCCGTTCGGCCCGATGACCGTGGTGATCGATCCCGCCTGCACCGCAAAGCTGGTGCCGTTGAGAATCGTCATCTTGCCGTAGCCGCCGACGAGATTTTGTACATCCAGGACGGTGCCGTTCATTGCGCGCCTCAATGTCCGAGATAGGCTTCGATCACGGCAGGGTTCCTGCGGATGTCATCCGGCCGCCCCATCGCCAGCACGCGCCCCTCCGCCATGACCATCACGCGCGAGCAAAGCGACATCACGAATTCCATGTTGTGCTCGATCACCACGAAGGTGGCGCGACGCTCGCGGTTGATCGCGGCGAGCCGCTCCTTGAGGTCGGACAGCATCGAGGGATTGACGCCGCCGGCGGGCTCGTCGAGCAGCACCAGCCGCGGGCCGCCCATGAACGCCATGGCCGCATCGAGCAGCTTCTGCTGGCCGTAGGACAGGCCGCCGGCGGGCTCATCGGCGAGATGATCGAGCTTGAAGAAGCCGATCATCTGGTTCGCCGCGTCGGTCAGGCCTGCGTCGGAGCGTCCGAACAGGCGCGAGGTCATGCTGCCGCGGTGCTCCTGCCCTGCCAGGATCAGGTTCTCGCGCACCGACAGTTTCGGGAACACCTGCAGCAGTTGAAAGGTGCGGCTGACGCCGAGACGATTGAGCTCCGAGGGCCGCAGGCCCGTCACAGGCTTGCCGTCGACCTTGACTTCGCCGCCGCTCGGCGTGAGCTGGCCGAGGATGCAATTGAACAGGGTCGACTTGCCGCAGCCGTTCGGCCCGATCAAGCCGAGGATCTCGCCTTCCTGCACGTCGAAGCTGACGCCATTGACCGCGGTGATGCCGCCAAAATTCTTTCTGACGTCGCTGACCTCGAGCACCGCGCTCATGCCACCGTCTCCCATTGTGACTTGGTGCCGGCGCGTTTGGCGGACGCCGCCCTGGTGCGGCGCTCGGCGAGAAAGCGGTCGAGGATTCCGAGGATCCCCGTCGGCGACCAGATCAGGAGCAGGATCACCGCGGCCGCATAGAGCATCAGATAATACCCTTCCGTGAAGCGCAGCCATTCCGGCAACAGCACGGCGATCATCGCGCCGAGGAACGGACCGAAGAAGAAGCCCGAGCCGCCGACAATCACCATCATCAGGAGATCGAGCGATAGCGACAGGTTGAAAGGCACCGGATCGATATATTGCGTCAGCGGCGCGTAGATGACGCCGGCGACGCCCCCAAGCGCGGAGCCGATCGCAAACGCCATCAGCGTGTAGCGGCGAGTGTCGACGCCCAGCGACTGCGCGCGGATCGGATTCTCGCGCAATGCCAAGAAGGCGCGTCCCCAGGGCGAGCGGATCAGCCACCACATGCAAAGCGTGACGATGCCGAGCATGCCGAGGCAGACATAGTAGAACGGCAGCGGCCTGTTGGTTGCGAAACCGAAGATGGCGGGCCGCGGAATGTTCGAGATTCCGTAGGTGCCGCCGGTCAGCCAGGATTCGTTGCGGAACACCAGGAAGGCGAGCGTGGAAAAGGCCAGCGTCACGAAGGCAAGATAGTGATGCTGCACGCGCAGCGCCGGATAGCCCAGCAGCCATCCGATCGCAAAACAGAGCAGGATGGCGAGGGCGAGCGCGCCGGCCAGCGGAAGGCCGTGGGTGGTCATGAGCGCCGCCGTATAGGCGCCGATCCCGACAAAGGCGCCCTGCGCCAGCGACACCTGCCCGGCATAGCCGAGCGTCAGGTTCAGCCCCATCGCCGCAATGGTCATTGTCGCCCACTGGCTCAGGATGAAGAGGCCGTAGCGATTGAAATTCATCGGCACGACGATCAGCGCGGCGACGACGGCGGCACCGAGCGCGAAGGAGAGATATTTGCGCAGCTCCCTCATACCGTGCGCTCCTCGGCGCGGCCGAGCAGGCCTTGCGGGCGGAACAGGATGATCGCGATCAAGAGGATCATCGGCACCGCGGCGCGATACTGCGTCGATATGTAGGCCGCCGACAGGTTGTCGACGACGCCGATCAGGAGGCCGCCGGCAATCGCGCCGCGCACCTGGTTGAAGCCGCCGACGATCGCCGCGATGAAAGCCGCCTGCCCCAGCACCTCGCCGCTGGAGAATTTCGCGAGATAGATCGGCGTGATCAAAACCGAGGCGACCGCGACCAGGACGGCGTTGATCAGGAACGTCAGCAGGATCATCCGCTCCACGGGAATGCCGATGATGCGCGCGACATTCGGGTTCTGCGCCACCGCCTGCATCTGCCGGCCGAGTGAGGTGCGGTTGAGGAGCGCGGTGAGGCCGATGACGGCAAGGATGGCCAAGGCGAGAACCCCCAGGCTCTGCAGCGACACCGCGCGGCCCAGGATCGAGACTTCGCCTGCGGGCACGACGGAGGGAAACGGCGAGGCCTCCGCGCTGAAGAACTGTTTCACCGCCTCCTTGATCCCGATCGCAAGCGCCATGGTCGCGATCGCGAGCGGCAGCACGCCATGGCGCAGCATCGGATCGACCAGCAACAGCTTGAAGCCGAGCCCGAGCAGGATCATCGAGAGCCCGATGCCGATGAGGATTGCGAGCCAGAAGGGCGCGCCCGCATGCATGGCCGCCAGCATGAAGAAGGCCGGAAGCATCACGAACTCGCCCTGCGCGAAGTTGATGGTCTGCGAGGTCTGCCAGAGCAGCGTGAAGCCGACCGCCACCAGCGCATAGATCGCGCCGGTCGCAAGCCCCGCCACCATCAGATCCAGCAGATCGGACATGCCCGTCTCCCTGGGCGCGCGGTCGAAGTCCCGCGCGCACGCGCCGAAGAGCTACTTCAATTTCGGCAGCACCTGCTTGATCACCTGCTTGCCTTCGACCACCTCGACCAGGAAACCTTGGCGATCGATGTCGCCATTTTCATCGAAGGTTACGTCCATCAGCATGCCGGGCTCGTCGGAGGCCTTGATGGTCATGCCATGCAGCGTGTTGGCGATATTCTTCGAAATCGAGCTTGCCCATCTTCTCGGTCGCGGCCTTGACCATGTAGACCGAGAGATAACCCTTGATGCCGTTGTGATCGGGCACATAGTTGTACTTCTTCGCGAACTTGTCGCGGAACGCCTTGATCAGCTCGACCGGCGCATCCGTGGTGAGGCCGACATGCCCGCGCGCGCCGTTGGCGGCATCGCCTGCAAGCTCGATCACCTTCTGGCCGACCAGCGTGGTCTCGCCGATCAGCGGCGCGGTCACGCCCTGGCGCTTCAGTTCCTTCAGGATGCGCGCGCTCTCTTCCTCGTTGAGATAGATGAAGACGGCCTCCGGCGCGGCCGCCTTGACCTTGGCGACGTCGGCCGCGAAATCGGCCTGACCGGCTTCCGTCGAGATATCGGCGGCGACCTTGATGCCGAGCCGGGCGAATTCCTTGTTGATGACGTCGCGCCCGCCGCGGCCGAAATCATTGTTGACCCAGACCACCGCGACCGACTTCGCCTTCAACTCGTCGTTGATGTATTTCGCCACCTTCGGCATCGAGGATTGCTGGCCGAACGAGGTCCGGAAAATGAACTTGTTGCCGGCCTGGGTCAGTTCGGCCGCCTCGCCGCCCATGATCTCGGTGATCCCGGCTTCGGCAGCCAGCGGCGCCGTCACCTTCACCGATCCGGAATAGCCGGGCCCGAGCAGCACATAGGGTTCGCCGTCCAACGCCTTCTGCACCTGCGCACGGGCGATGCCGGGGTTGGACTGCGAGTCGGCGTGGCCCACTTCGATCTTGTGGCCGAGAATGCCGCCCTTGGCATTGATCTCCTCGACGGCGAGGTCGATGCCATTCTTCCAGTTGGTGCCGACGGTAGCGCCACCGCCGGACAGTTCCGCGACATCGGCGAGCTTGATCGACTGCGCACTCGCGCCGCCGCAGATGAGCGCCAGCATCGCGCCGGCCAGAATGAATGGCTTCATATGTCTCCTCCCTTGAGATATCGGGCGGCTCGTCCGGGCCGCCTTGTCAGGCAGCGTATGAAGCGTCGCGCCGGGCGGCCATCACACGATCGAAAGCATTTCCCATCACCGCCACGGACGGCGCAAGCCCCGTGAACAGTTCGAAAGCATCGGCGGCCTGGCAGATCGCCAGTTCCCGCCCGGTCATGATACGCGCGCCCTTCGCCTTGGCCGCCAGCAACAGCGGCGTGAACAGGGGCGAATAGACGGCGTCGGCAACCCACAGCCCCGCATGCAGCAGCGCTTCCGCCACGGGCATGCTGCGGTTGGGCAGCATGCCGACCGGCGTCCCGTTGACGAGGCCGGCCGCGCCATCCAGCGCAGTTTCGACGCTCTCGGCCACGACTATGCCCTTGTGGCCGCTCAGCAGCTTCGCGAGCGCATCAGCCTTGGCCCGCTCGGTGTCGAAAATGCGGACGGGCACGCCGAGGCTCGCCAGCGCAAAGGCGATCGCCTTGCCGACACCGCCCGCGCCGATCACGGCCACGGCCTTGCCGGCGCCGGTTTCGGCCGCGAGACCGGCAATCGAGCGCGCAAATCCCGTGGTGTCGGTGTTGTGACCGATCAGCTTGCCATCGCGAACGACCACCGTGTTGACCGCCCGCATCGCGGCGGCGCCCGGCGCGAGTTCGTCGAGCAGTTCGACCACCGCCTCCTTGTAAGGGAAGGTCACGTTGACACCGGCAAAGCCGAGGCGCCGCACGCCGTCGAGCATCGCCAGCAGCGCGGCGCGATCGGCGCCCGCGACCTCGATCAATTGATAATGACAACGCAGACCGAGCGCTTCGGCCGCCTCCTCGTGCATCGCAGGCGATGCGGAATGGGCGATGGGCGCTCCGATCAATCCGGTCAGAACGCGGTTGGAAGGCTGACGTTTCGGCACGGCTGCTATCGGTTCTCGTCGGTCAACGTCCCCGCGTCTGTGCGCAGGGAAACATGAGAGTGCCGCAAACGATAGCGTTTCCCCCATCTAACACAATTACCCTCTTATCACACTAACGTAACATGATGTTATTTTCTTCGTCCGCGTGAAGCGGCGCTCTTTGCGGCCGTCTCGCGCGGTTCGAGCGCCCGCATTTCCGAACGCAGAGTGTCGATGAAATATTCGACATGCAGCGACAGCGAGGCGCCCCGCTTTACCGCGACATAGGTCTCGAATCGCGTGGGCTCCGCGATGCGCAGCAGCTCGACGCCGGGATAACCACCATGCGCGACGGTGAACTGGTCGATGACGGCGATGCCGAGCCCGGCCTTGACCAGCGCGCAAACCGTGGTGCCGAACCGCGCCTTGATCGTGATGTCGTAGCTGAGCTTGTTGCGCGCAAATATCCCGGCCATGATCCGGCCGTAGGGATCGTTGGGGTCGATGCCGATCAACGGATAGCGCGTCATCTCCGCGGCGGTGACCTGCTTGCGTCCGGCGAGCGGGTGGTTGGGCGGAACGATGCAGAACAATTCGCCCGAGGCCAGCGGCATGAATTCGAGACCGGAATGATCGAGCCGGTAGCTCATGGCCACGCACTCGCCCTTGCCCAGCAACAGATAATCGATCGCCTCCTCGATCTTGAGGATGTTGATGTCAATGCCGAGATCCGGATAGCGGCGGCGGACGCGCTCGATCGCGCGCGGCACCATCACCTGCGAAATGCTCGGCACCGAGCCGACGCGCAATTCCGACAGCGCGCCATGACCGATTTTCGAGATGATGCCTGAAAGATCCTCGACCTTCTTGTAGACGCCGTTGATCTGCTCGAAGATGTTTTGAGCCTCCGAGGTCGGAAAGTAGCGACCGTTCTGCCGCTGAAAGAAGCGGATGCCGAGCGAGCGTTCGGTATATTTGACGAGCCTGCTGATGCCCGGCGCCGAGACGTTGAGCAGTTTTGCCGCGCCTCCGATGGTGCCGGTCACCATGACGGCGCGGATCACCTCGACCTGTCGCAATGTCATCATGCGGTTATTCCCCGACCTCGCGTCAGCATAGGCTCGCGCCCCGTGATCTCAAGCAATGATCGCTCACGGGTTCGACGGCGTCAGCACCAGCGGCGGGTGCGGCGGCGGCTTGGGCTTTGCGGGAGGTGACCCCGGCGGTGGCCGCACTTCGACCGGCGGCGGCAAGGGCGCGGCCTGCTGGCCGACCACGGGCGATGAGGCCGGTGCCGGCGGGCTGGCATGCGGCGCGACGGCCTTGGGCGGCAGACGGCGCGGCTCGTGGCCGGGCAGCGGCGCCTCGATCGGCTGGCCGGGCCGCAGCGTGTTCGGCATCGCCGGCGACGGCAATGCCACCGTCGAGGGCGGAAATGACGGTGACTCCACCGGCGGCGGCTCGCCGCGTTCGATGGCATCGAGCCGCCGCGTCTCGCGATCGATGGTGCGCACCGCAAGCCAGGACGACAGCGAGGTGACGTCGAGAACCGGATTGAGCGCGTCGGGAGAGCCTGCGGCAAACAACTGAATTTCGGGGCGGCTGCTCGTCGAGCCGATCGTATTGACGGCAAGACTGGCGCGGACGTCGGCCTGGTCCGCCGGAATATCGAAGCCGCCGGAAACGATCAGGCGAGCGTTGCCGGCATCAAGCGTCGTGGCATCGAACCGCACCCTGCCATCGCGGATGTTGAAGGGAATTTGCGCGGTCGCAACCGGCAGGTGCCCGGCCGCCAGAACCGGCGCGACGATCTGCTTCAATCTGTTCTCATCGGTGACCTGCCCGGCGTCGCTGGCACGGACCGCGACCTCGAAGGCGCGCGGATCGAGGCCGGGAATACTGGCCGACTCCAGCGTGACGGTGCCGCTGCCCGACAACGCGCCTGTAAGCGCCGCGACGCTGCGGCCGCGGCTCATCAGGGTCATCTGCAAGGAGGTGCGGCCGGCGGGCATCCTCAGGCCGCGATAATGCAGCGCGCTGTCGTCGACGCCGGCAAGGTCGACGCGCGAATTGACCGCGATGCCGTTGGGATCCGGCCGCACGTCGATGGTGGCGCTCGCCTCACCGCCGCCGAGCTTGCCCTTGAGCCCGTCGAACGTGAGCGACTGGCCGTCACTCTTGACCGTGCCGCTCAGCGGCCGCAATTCGCCGCCGCCGGGGAGTCCGCCGCGCAACGCCTGGAAGGCGATACGGCCGCGCCAGCCCTTCATCAGTCCATTGGCGAGCGGCTCGGCCGCATCACGGCCGGCCGCTCCGATCGCGAGCGCGAAAGTCGGCGAGACCTCGAGCGAGTCGAGGCCGATCTCGCCGTCGACGGCCTTCTCCTCGTCCAGCGCGACGGCGAGACGCCCGCGCAAGCGCGATCCGGCCGCGACGCTGTCGATGTCGTCGAAGACCAGTTTGTTGCCGGCCAATGACAGGCGCCCGAACAGCCTCGTATTCTGTGCCAGAGGATCGGAGGGGTTGAGGCCGAACATCGGCGCGAGATTGACGCTGCGAACCTTCAGATTGACATTGGCCCTGGGCGCTTGCGCAAGGCTCTGCCGTCCCCTGCATTTCGGCATCGATGCCCGCGCCCCACATCTTCACGCCGAGCCGCCAGGGCTCGCGCCACTCGCCACGCGCCGAGGCCTCGAATTGGACCGCGCCCTCACCGGCGGCGACGGCGCGATCGAGGCCCAGCAAGGCAAGCAGCACGTCGCCACGCTCCGCGGAGAGTTTCGTATCGACATTCACTTCGCTATGGGCAAGCGCCTCCAGATCGATGCCCCTGAGCGCATTGATCGGCGGATTGGCCGTCGCATTGACGTGCCCTTTGAGCTGGCGTGTGTCGAAGTCGAGTTCCGCCGCCGCGGACACATTGGCTGACGGCGCGGCCTTGCTCTTCGCGAGGTCCAGTTTCAGTTTCGCGCGTGCCGGCTCCGAACGGTTCGGCAAGGCGTCGAGGCGTGCTGCCACCGGCGGAGCAAGCGGCGCGATCGCGCTTGCCAACTGTCCCAGCGACGCCGTCGTCAATTCAAGCGACAGGTTTCCCAGAAAATTGACGCGATCCAAACGGCCTTCGCCCTGCACCGTTACGCCGTCGGATTTTCCTATTTTCAGTTGATCGAGTGTGATCGTCTTCGGGTCATAAGCGAATTTCGCCGCAAACGGTTTGAGCTCCTGCCCCGCCGACAGCGCCCGGCCAATATCGAGCGAGATCGAAGCTTCATCCGGTAAACCCGCATCCGGTCCGGCGAGCGTACGTATGAAGGCGCCGGCCGCATCAAGGTCGAGGCGTTCGGCTTTCAACGCGGCCTCGAGGCGCGTACCGCGCGGCGGACGCGGCGCGGACAGCGCGACATGGCCTTCGATCGTTCCGCCGTCGATCTCGGCGTTCAACGCATCGACCGAAATGCGGCCCTCGGCCACGCTGACATCGCCGACGAGCCGCAGCGGCTTCTGGGTGCGGCGAACGACGTCGTTGCGGCCCTGCATCCAGGCGAGGAGCGTATCGGGATCGGCGGAGTCGATATTGAGGGTGCCTCCGAAATTGGAGGCTGAGGCGGCTCGCGCGGCGCGGCTGGTGAAGGAGATCTGCGTCGTGCCGGGCGCGCGCAGATCGAGCCGGTCGATCGCCCAGGAATCCGGATCGCCGCGAAGCGCGACGGACACATTCTGCAACGGCCGGCCGCCCAGCATGATCTGTTCGGTACTCGCCTCGATCCGGGTCCTGATCGGAGCGCGTGGCATTTCCGCGATCAGGCCGAGCATCGCCGACATTGCGCGCGCCGGCGCGGCCACATTGGCGTCCTTGTTGCCATCCTTGTTGCCATCCTTGTCGTATCCTTGGCATCGTTCGCGGTGCCGTCCTTGACCAGGAACTTGTCGGCGTCGACCTGGCGCGCGGCAAGGACTGCGCGGAGCTGCGGGACAGCGCCGAACCTGATATCGCCGAGGCCGGCGAGTTTCATCGCTCGATCCTCGGTGCCGTAGCTCGCTTCGATCTGCTCGAGTTGCGCCACCGCGCGGTCGGTCTTCACCCGAGCCGATATGCGCCAGGGGGCAGCGGCATTCTCCGCCCCCTTCTTCGGCGCCGGCGAGGCCAGCATCAGCATGCCGTCGAATTTCGGCGCGCGCGCCTCGAAGCTGAGCAGACCGTCGACATCGATCGAGAGCGGGCGCTGCCCGGGCTCGACGGCGAGGTGAATGCGCGTGCCGCTGCCATCGGCGCTCTGGCCGGACGAGACGCGGAACGGATAGCGCGTGCCATCGATCGAGAAGTGGCCGTCGCCGCGGAGCGAGCCCGCGAGCGAACGCACATCGCCGGAAAAGGCGATGTCGTTCAGCTCCAGCGTTTGGCGGCTTGCCGCGTCGTGGAACGCGATGCGGCCGGTGAGATTGAGGCGGTCGATCGCCAGCGAGGCGAGATTGGCGCTGCCGTTCGACACCGGCCAGTCGACCCTGCCTTGCGGGTCGAGGCCGAGATCGACCGCGAGCCCCTCGACGTTGAGCTGGTTGGCTCGCCAATCGCCGCGCATCAGATCGCCGAGCGAGAACTCGACATCGAGCTTGTCGGCGCGGACCTTGCCGAGATCGTTGGCCCCGCCGAGCACGACCGAGCGCAGGCGCAAGCTCGGCGAGGGCAACAGCCGCGCATCGAGCGCGCCCGACACCCGCACGGGAGCCCCGATCACCTTGGCGGCTTCGGCCTCGAACTGCGGCCGAAACTGGTTCCAGTCGATGAAATGCGGCCCGACCAGCGCGGCAATCAGCGCAAGGATGAAAGCAATCGCCAATCCGAGCAGGGTCGTCTGCACGGGGTCTCCTCTTGGGCAGGCTCCACTGCAGGCGGCCCATCCGCCGCCTCGTCGCCGGAGCAGGCCATATATAGAGACAGTATGGCGAAAGTCACAGCAAGCTAAAGTGACAGCTTGACGCTGCCGTTCTTACCAGCTTGCCGGCAGCCGCTTCAGGCCGCGCAGCACGAAGGTCGGCCGCCATTCCGGATTCCGGGCATCGTCCAGCCTGAGGTCGGGCAGCCGGCGCAGCAGGGTGGAAATCGCGATCTCCGCCTCGATCCGCGCCAGCTGGGCGCCCAGGCAATGATGGATGCCGCCGCCGAAGGAGAGCGGCCTGATGTTCGGCCGCGTGATGTCGAGCTGGTCCGGCCGATCGGGATAGGCTGCGGGGTCGCGGTTGGCGGAGCCGAGCAGGCACAGCACGGTTTCGCCTTTCGGGATGCGCTTGCCGCCGAGATCCTCGATCTCCTCGAGCGTCACCCGCCCGGTCAATTGCACCGAGGAGTCGTAGCGCAGGAACTCCTCGATGGCGTTGGAGATCAGCAACGGATTGGCCTTCAGGAGCGCGAGCTGATCGGGATTCTGGTGCAGCGCCAGCAGCCCGTTGCCGATCAGGTTGACGGTCGTCTCGTGACCCGCACCGAACAGCAGGATGATGTTGGCGGTCAGCTCCTCGTTCGAGAGCTTGTCGCCGGCCTCCTCGGCCTGCACGAGTTGCGTCGTCAGGTCGTCGCCGGGATTGCGGCGGCGCATCTCGAACAGCTGCTCGAAATACATCCTGGCCATCGCGTTGCTCATATTGGCTTGCGCGATCTCCTCCGGCGTCAGCGGCACCGGATCGAGAATGCGTCCGCCGTCGCGCGACCCCTTGTAGAAGACCTCGCGGTGCTCCTCGGGAATGCCGAGCATGTCGCAGATGATGGTGACCGGCAGGCGGAAGGCGAAATCCTCGATCAGGTCCATGTGGCCCTTCTCGATGACGGCGTCGATGGTCTGGTCGACGACCGCCTGGATGCGGGGCCGCATGTCCTCGACGCGGCGCGCGGTGAAGGCCTTCACCACGAGTCCGCGCAGGCGGGTGTGATCGGGCGGATCCTGCTGCAGCATCCAGTGGCTCATGCTGCGGAAGATCGGCTCGTCCATGATCTTGGGACCGTAGCGGCGAATCGTGCGATCGACATAGTCCTTGCCGAAACGCTTGTCGCGCATCACGAGGCTCACTTCAGCATGACGGCTTGCCACATACGAGCCATGGACGCTGAGATGAACAGGGTCCGCAGTCCGCATCCGCGCATAATGCGGATAGGGATTGCGGATGAACTCCGGCGACAGCGGGTTGAACAGCGGCTCGGCGTGCGGTGGTCTGCACATGCTCGTTCATGGGACCTCCTTGGGACCTTCCCTGTGATTGCCGGTTTCGGCTCGCTTGCAACTCGATACACTCTTGTATCGAGTTGCATAGTGCCCTAAATTGCGCCGATGTCAAGAGTTCGAACCCGCCCCACCCGAGACGAAACCTGCGACAAGCTGTTCGAGGCGGCCGCCCGCCTGTTCGAGGATGAGGGGATCGGCGGCGCCAGCATCGAGGCGATCGCGGCCGCGGCCGGATTCACACGCGGCGCGTTCTACTCGAACTTCAAGAGCAAGGATGAGTTGATCATCGCCATGCTCGAGGACCACGTCGAAGAATCCATCCAGCGCAATCTCGAACTGCTGGAGCGGCACCAAAATCCCGCTGACTTCATCGAGGCCCTTGGCGAGATGCGACGCACGCGGCAGGATCCGCTCGGCCGCTCTCCCCTGCTATATATGGAAATGATCCTGTTCGTGGCACGCGCGGAAAAGCGAAGGCCGGAACTCGCCAAGCGGCTGCGCGCGCGGCGTGCGATGACGACCAGGATCGTCGAGACGGTTTCGAAGAACCGCAAGGCCCTCGGCGATCCGGCCTGGACCGCCGCGATCCTGCTGGCGATGGAAGACGGCTTCCGCCTGCATCGCCTGATCGACCCGGAGACGACGCCGGCCGAGAGCTTTGTGCGCGCCCTGGGTGACCTGCAACGGGCGCTCGGTGTTTCATCGTCCTGACTTGCCGGCCACCGCGCGCACGCGGCCGGGCGAGGCCTGCCAGATCGCGAGTGCGGACAACGCACTCACGGCGATGCCGATCGCAAAGGCAATCGTGTAGGTTCCGGTGAGGTCATGCAGCAGGCCCGTGACCCACGGCCCGGCCGCGCCGCCCGCCAGCGCCGAGAGCATGATGGTGCCGAAGATGCTGCCGTACTGCGCGCCCTGGAAAATCTCCAGCACCACCGCGCCCATGACGGAGGTGAGGCCGTAACCGAGCGCGCCTTGCGTGAACACCATCAGATAGACCAGCCAGAGGCTCGGATCATATTTGAGCGCGATCAATGCGGCGAAGCAGATCGCAAAGCCGAGGCAGGAGATCGCCCAGATCGCCTCGCGGCCGATACGGTCGGAAACGTGACCCATCACGATCTGCCCGGGAATGCCGAGCAGGCTGACGACGCCGAGCGCCCAGACGCCGACATTCGCCGAGAAGCCGATGTCGAGCAGGAATTTGGTCTGATGCACCTGCACCGCGTACCAGATGTACAGGCCGCAGAAATAGCCGAGGCAGATCCACCAGAACCGCGCGGTCCGCAGCGCGCGCGACAACGTCCAGTCGGTCGCGACCCATTCGGGATCGACGATGTTGGAAACCGGTTTCGCCGATGTTGCCGTCAGCGCGGCATCGCCGTCGGGCAGCAGGCCGACATCCTCGGGCCGCTTGCGCAGCAGGAGATTGATCGGCGCGAGCACGATCAACACCATCAGTCCGATCGCGGTGCAGGCCGCGCGCCAGCTGGTCTGCTCGATGAGATGCTGAACCCAGGGCAGCAGCGTCACCGAACCGATGCCGACGCCGGCAAAGGCGATGCCCGTCGCGAGCCCGCGGCGGCGGATGAACCAGTTCGGCAGGAACAGCGAAAAGCCGGAATAGCCGAGGCAGACGCTGCCGGCGCCCACCATCACGCCGATCGTGACATAAAGATGCCATGGCTCACGCGTCAACGGCGCGAGCAACAGCCCTCCTCCCATCAGCGCAATGCCAAGCTCCATCACCGCGCGCGGGCCTCCGCGATCCATCAACTTGCCGATCAGGGGACTCATGATCGCCGACACCACGAAGCCGAAGGAGAACGCGCCCGCGGTGACGCCGCGCTCCCAGCCGAACTCGGACAGGATCGGCGGATAGAACAGCGAAAACGCAGTACGCGCGTTGACGCCGATTCCCATCGTCACGAAAGTGACGGCGACGACGATCCAGCCGTAGAAGAAGGGAAGCTTGATCGGCGTTTTTCCCGTCACGGCCTGCGCGTCCAGTGCTCGGCATTGACGGCGCCGACGGGCGCCTCGCCCTTGATGATGAACCCGACCTGCCGCACGGTTTCCAGCGCCTGGTGCTCGATCGCCTGCGGCGTCAGCCCGGCGATATGGGGCGTTGCGATCACGTTCGGCAATTTCGCCAGATCCGGCGACGGCATCTGGTCCGGTGCGCGGCCGACATCGAGCGCAGCGCCCGCGATGCGGTTCTCGCGCAAGGCCGCCGCGAGCGCGGCCTCGTCAACGAGATTGCCGCGGGAGAGATTGATGAAGAAGGCGTGTGCCTGCATCCTCGAGAGCGCCGCCTGCCCGATCAGGTTCTCGGTCTGCTCATTGGCGATCGCAAGGCACACGACATAGTCGGCGCGAGCGAGCAGCTCGTCGAGCTCAATATGCTTGATCTCAGGGTCTTCCATCGTAACGAAGGGATCCGCGACCATCACCTCCATGCCCAACGCCCTGGCGAGCGGCGCCAGATAGCGGCCGATGCTGCCATAGCCGATGATGCCGATGCGGTTGCCGGAGAGCTGGCGGCCCATCCTCACTTCGGGCATGCGGCCGGCGTGATAATCCGCGGTCGCGCGCGAGACGCCGCGTGACAGGTCGACCATGAAGCCAATTGCGAGTTCCGCCACCGCCGGCACGAAGCCGGGCGAGGCGCGCGTCACCAGCACGCCCACCTTCGACGCCGCGGCCACATCGATATTGCGGATATCGACGGCGCAGCGGACCATGGCGCGCAGCTTCGGCAGTTGCGGAAAGATCTCTCCCCTGCCCTCGGTGACGCGATCGGCGACGATGATGTCGACGTCCTGCGCGGCGGCAACGAGCCCGGCGGCATCCAGCGCCTCGGCGCCCTCATGCAGCTTGACGTCGGCGATGTCGCGCAAACCTTTCAAGGCGCGCTCGCCGTAATATTGCCGGCGGAAATCCGGCGTGGGGGTCAACAGGACTTTCAAGGCTTCCTCTGTTCAATAGCCGAAGGCGCGGGGCAAGGCCGTCGAGATCGCGGGCACAAAGGCCACGATCAGGAGGCACAGGAACAGAAGACCAAGATAACCCATGATCGGCTTGACCGTCTGCTCGATCGGTACATTGCCGATCAGGCAGGCGCCGTAAAGGCCCAACCCCAAGCGGCGGCGCAAACAACCCGATTCCCATCGCAATCACCAGCACCACGCCGAAATGCAGGGGATCGATGCCGAGCTTGACAGCAACTGGCAGCAGCAGCGGGCCAAAGATGATCAGCGCCGCCGCGCCCTCCAGCACCGATCCCATCACGATCAGCACCGCGATCGAGAGCAGCATGAACAGCCACACGCCGTTGGTCTTCGACAGCGCCAGCATGACGTCGCCGACCATGTGCGGCACCTGCTGCAGCGTGAGAATGAAGGCGAGCGACTGCGCGGCGGCGACGATGAACAGCACCAGCCCCGAACGCGTCGCCGCGTGCACGAAACATTGCGCCGCGGATTTGAGGCCGAGCTCGCGGAACACCACGACGCCGACGACGATGGCATAGAGCGCGGCGAAGGCCGAGATTTCGGTCGCAGTGGCAAAGCCGCTCTTGAAGCCGAAGAAGATCATGAAGATCAGGCCAAAGGAGGCGATCGCCCCCGTCCACAGGCCCGATACCGCCGCACGCGGCGCGGTATCGACTGCCGGACGCTTGCCCGAGATGACGGACACCGCGATCAGCGCCAGCGCCATCAGCCCGGCCGGCAGCAGTCCGGCAACGAACAGTCCGCCGATCGAGAGATTGGCGACGAAGCCGAGGATGATGAGATTGATGCAGGGCGGGATGGTCTCGGCCATGACAGCCGATGCCGCGAGCAGCGCCACCGCGCTGCCCGGATTCTGCCGGGTGCGCCGCGCGGCCGGGATCAGCACCGAGCCGACGGCGGCGACGTCGGCCATCTTCGAGCCGGAGATGCCGGAGAACAGCACCATGGAGGTGACCATCACGACATTGAGCCCGCCGCGCAGATGACCGACCGCGCGCTGCAACAGCTCGATCAGGCGAACCGACATGCCGTTGGCTTCCATGAGGTAGCCGACCAGGATGAAGAACGGGATTGCCAGCAGCACGAAATTGTCGATGCCGCGCGCCATCTGCTGGGCGAAGATGACGCCCGGCAGCGTGCCCTCGGCCCAGATGAAGGTCAGCGCGGCCAGCGCCAGCGCAAAGCCGATCGGCAGGCCCGCGAACAGCGTGACGAAGAAGCCGACCAGCATCAGCACTCCCGACGACGGAACCGTATCCGGCGAAAAATGATCCCATGCGAGATACAAGCCCGCGATCAGCGCTGTGACAATTACGCCTGACGTCATGTCCCGCAGCGGTCGATTGCGAAAGATGTCGAGCGCAAACACCGTCATGAACAGCGCGCCGACGCCCATCGGATAGAATGTCAGTTCAAGCGGCAGGCCCGAGCCGGTGGTTTGTCCCGCGGTCAATCCACCCATCTTGATCGCGTTGAAGGCCACATAACCCGCGATGATCGTCATCAGCAGCGCCGCGACGGAGTCGATCACCGCGCGGACGCGCGACCGACATCTTGTCGACAAAGAACCTGACGCCGGGATTGTCGCCGCGGGCGAGCGCGCTGGCGGCGCCGAAAAAGCTGGAACCGACCATCAGGCCACGGGCGACGTCGTCGGACCACTCGACCGGCGCGTTGAACCAGTAGCGCAAGGCCACCGACACGCAGACGACCAGAAGGTCGGCGGCCAGCATGAGCGCGGCCAGCGCGTCGCTGACCGAAAGCAGCACTGATATGGCCCAGTGGCGCCCGGCCAACGCAGGCGTGGCGTCCAACGTCTTTTCCATCTCAGGCCTGGGTGGCGCGGATGGCTTCCACGACGGCCTTCGCCTCAGGATGCGCCTTGATGAAATTGTCGGTCTGCGGCGCGACGCGCTTGCGGAACGCCTCGCGGTCGACCTCGACGACGGTCACGCCCTTGTCCTGGATGGCGGTGAGCGCCTCCTTTTCGACGGCAAGCCCATGGGTGCGGCTGTCGACAGCGGCCTTCTGCGCGGCATCTAGGAAACTCTCGCGCAGCTTCGGATCCATGCGCTGGAACGTCGTTTCGCTGAAATAGATCGAGAGCGGCGAGAAGATGTGCTGCGTCAGCGCATAGTTCTTCGCGGTCTCATAGAACTTGCTGGCGAGAATGGTCGGCGGATCGTGCTCCAGCCCGTCGAGCACGCCGGCCTGCAGCGCGGTGTAGATCTCGCCGAAGGCAAGCGGCGTCGCTGCGGCCCCCATCAGGCGCAGGCATTCGGTGATGATCGGATTTGGCAGCGTCCGGATCTTGAGGCCCGCGAGGTCTTCCGGCGTCTTCACCGGCTTCTTCGACAGCACGCTGCGTGCACCGAAATTGTAGCACCAGGCGATGATGCGGATGTTGGCGCCCTTCAACAGCGCCTCTTCGATCGGCTTGGCCGCGCCGGCGTCGAATGCCTTGGTCTGCTGCTGGTAGCTGGTGAAGAGGTAGCCGAGGTCGAACGTGCCGACCAGCGGCACGAGATTGGCCGAGATCGAGGACCCCGATACCATCATGTCGATGACGCCGAGCTTCACGGAATTGATGACGTCGATCTCCTGGCCCAGCTGGTTGTCGGGAAAGAACGTGACGTCGATCTGCTCGCCAAGCCCGTTGCCCTTGATGTGCTTCACGAGATTATCGTAATAGACGCGGCCATTGGCATATTTGGGATCGTTCGGCAGCGACGAGGAGCATTTGAGCTTCAGCGTTGCGGCCTCCGCGCGGCCGATGATGGCGGGCGAGAGCACGATGCCGACGGCGGCCGTCGACGATGCGATGAATGCGCGGCGGTTCAATGGCGCCAGTTTCATGATGCTTCCTCCCCGAAATGCTTGTTGTGCGTCACCGCAATGACGGCGACATGTTGATTGAACTGTAGGGCCAAAGCCGCGACACGGGCAAGGGCAGGCACCATTCCCGATCGTGTATCGATCAATGCGCCGCGCGCATCGATCCGAAACCCGCGACAATTTGGCAGGGCGAAAATCGCCTCGAATCCCCGTCATTGCGAGGAGCGAAGCGACGAAGCAATCCACGCTTCAGATCGCGGCACTATGGATTGCTTCGCGGAACTGTCATCGGGCGCGCATTCGCGCGACCCGTTGGCTCGCAATGACGAACACTCAGGCATCTGCATTGCTGTGGCATGACTTGTCCACGCTTTTTGAGCGAAAGCACGGGCGCGCCAAGTTTGAATTGCCGCGGGCGAAGCGAACGAGCTCAACTACGCTTCAGGCCGTCGCGTCCAGCGCGTGGCTTTCGTGGCCGAAATAGGCGCGCTCCAGGCGCTTGGCGAGGTCGTTCTCCGTGGTCGGCGCTTCCAGCGCGATGCGGCCCTGCACCAGGGCGTAGACGCGGTCGGCGGCGGCGAGCGCCTTTTCCAGGAGCTGCTCGACCAGCAGCACCGCGGTGCCCTGCTGTCTTCAACTGGCCGATCACGTTGAGCACGCGATCGACCAGCACCGGCGATAGTCCTGCGGAGGGCTCATCGAGCATGAGCAGCCGCGGCCGCCGCACCAGCCCCTGCGCCACCGTCAACATCTGCTGCTGGCCGCCGGACAAGGCGCCGCCGCGTTCGTTGCGCTTTGCGGCGATCTCCGGGAAGAACGACAGCGCCTCATCGACGCGCGCGGCACGCTCGGCGCGCGGCAGATCGTAGCCCGCGAGCAAGAGATTGTCGGTGACCGAAATCTGGGTGAAGACGCGATGGCCCTCGATGACATGCACGAGGCCTGCGCGCGCGGCCTCGCGCGGCGTGATGCTGGTGATGTCGCGCCCGTCAAAGCGCACCTCGCCGGCATTGACCGGCAACAGGCCGGAGAGCGCGCGCAGCAGCGTGGTCTTGCCGGCGCCGTTGGGCCCGAGCAGCGCCACCACCTCGCCGGCCGCGATCGACACATCGACGCCGTGCAGCACGCGGATCTTGCCGTAGCCGGATTCCAGCGCGCGCACGGAGAGCAGTGGTTCAGCCGCCGAGGTAAGCACTGACGACCTCCTTGTGAACGCGAATTTCCGCCGGCGTTCCCGCCGCCAGGGTGCGGCCGAGATTGAGCACGGTGACCTGATGGCAGATGTCGAAGATCAGGTCGGCATGATGCTCGACCAGAAGCACGCCGGTGCCGCGCGCGGAAACCGCCTTGATCAGCTCGGCCAGCCGCTCGATCTCGTCATTGGAGAGACCGGCCGCGGGTTCGTCGAGCAGAAGGAAATCCGGATCGAGCATCAGCGCACGCGCGATCTCGATGAAGCGCAATTCGCAGTGTTGCAGCCGGTCGATGCGCACATCGGCCAGCGATCTCGAGACCGACGACGCCGAGCAATGCGCGCGCTTTCGCCGCCAGCATCTTCTCGTCCTGCGCGGTTGCGCGGCAGCGCCAGCAGCGCTTCGAGGAAGCTTGCCCTGCCCTCCACCGTGCCGCCGATCATGACGTTCTGCAGCACCGACGCCTCGCCGATCACCCGCGGGGTCTGGAAGGTGCGGGCAATGCCGCGCATCGCGCGCAGCGCCGGCATGCCCGGCGGCAGCGCGTCCGCGCCGAGCGTCATGGTGCCGGCCTTGGCGGCGTAATAGCCCGAGATCACGTTGAGCGTCGTGGTCTTGCCGCTGCCGTTCGGCCCGATCAGGCCGTGGATCTTGTCCGGGCGCGACCTCGAGGTCGAGGCCATCGATCGCCTTCACATTGCCGAAGCTCAGCGAGATGCCGCGCAGCGACAGCTGCCTGTCGCCCTTGCTTCGCCGCACGATCTCGGCGAGCGCGGCCGGGCGCGGCACGATGGCGCGGTTGCTGGCGAGCGGCCGGCGATTGCGGAAATCGAGCAGCGCCGCGATGCCGCCCGGCATGACCAGCACGATCAGCAGCAGCAGCACGGCATAGAGAAAGGTCGACCATGCCGCCAGGGTGCCGCGATCTCCGGCAGGATGGTCAGGATCATGGTGCCGAGCAGCGGCCCCAGGATCGAGCCGCGGCCGCCGATCAGGATCGCGATGAAGAACAGCACCGAGAGATCGAAGGTGAAGGCGTCGGGCGTGATGTAGGTCTGCAGGCTCGCGAACAATCCGCCGGCGACCGCCGCGCAGGCGCCCGCGACCAGGAAGATCGCGATCAGCATTTTCGGCTTGGAGATGCCGGTCGCTTCGGCGGCGACCTCCGCATCGCGCACCGCGATCAGCGCGCGGCCAAACCGGCTGCGCGCGACATTGGCGCTGAGCCAGGTGGTGAAGGTCGCAATGGCGACGCAGAGGAAATAGAAGCCCCAGGCGGTATCGAACGGTGTCGGCAATTCCGGGCCAGGCAATGCCAATGCCGCCGCCGGTGACGCTCTGCCAGGCCAGCGCGATCTGCGTCACGATGGTGGCGAAGCCGAGCGTCGACATCGCGAAGTAGAAGGTGCGCAGCCGCAGCGCCGGCAGACCGACGATGACGCCGAAGATCGCGCCGACCACGGCCGCGATCGGCAGCGCGATGAAGACCGGCACCGCCGGCATCACGTTGCCGGCGACCAGCACGCTCGTTGTGTAGGCGCCGAGCGTCAGCAGCGCGACATAGCCGATGGCGAGATGGCCGGCGAATCCGACGATCAGGTTGAGGCCGGAGACCAGCACCCAGTAGATCGCCATGCGCGTGCCGATCAGCGCCCAATAGTCGTTGCCGACCACCGGCAGAAGCAGCGCGACTGCGAGGATACCGAGGAAGGGCGCGACATGCGGCAGCGCCGCGCGCCAGTCCCCCGCTCCGTCTCGCGCGGGTGTCGTGGTGACCGCCGTCATCACACCCTCCGCGCGGTAGCGCCGCCGAACAGGCCTTGCGGCGCCGCCAGCAGGACCACGATGAACAGCGTGAACACGGCGACGGAGGAGAAGATGCCGCCGACCAGGAAGTTCGCGGCCTGCTGGAACAGGCCGAGCGCCAGCCCGCCGAAGATCGCGCCGCGATTATTGCCGAGCCCGCCGAGCGCGACCGGCACGAAACCGTAGAAGTTCAGGAGCGCGCCATTGGCGAAGAAGGCGAGCAGCAACTGCCCGCCGGAAAAGCCGGCGATGCCGCCGATGATCCCGGCCAGCGCGTAGCTTGCGATGCGCAGATTGCGTTCGGGCAGGCCGAGCGCGCGCGCGGCGAAATTGTCCTCTGCGATCGCAACGAAGGCGCGGCCGACAAGCGTGCGGCGATAGAGATATTCGAGGCCGAGGATGGTGATGGCGCAGGCCAGCGACCGGCAGCCAGAACTTCTCGTCCCAAATGCCGCTGCCGATCCCGACCAGCTTCGGGAACGGTTGCGGCTCGGTGCCCCATTTGATCGCCGCGACCTGCTGGATCATCAGCGCGACCGCGAGCGTCGAGAGCACGTAGAGATGCTGATCGAGGTTTTTGAGCACCGGCCGTACCGCGACGAATTCGGTGATGACGCCGATGATGGCGCAGCCGGCGAGCGTCAGCAGGAAGCCTGCCCAGATCGGCAGGCCGAGTTTCAGCATGAACATCGAGCCGAACACGCCGCCGAGCATGGCGAGCTGGCCCGCGGTGAAGCTCATCACCCGCGAGGTCGAGAACATGGTGTTGTAGGTGACACCGACGAGCGCGTAGATCGCGCCCGCGGCCAGTCCGGAAGCGATGAATCGAAGAGAGCATGGACCGCCCGCCTGGCGCGTTTTTTAAGTGTATCCCGGCGCCAGGGCGAAGGTGCCGTTCTTCGCCGTGCTCGCCTCCGACATCACGACTTCCTCGGTCAGATAGCCGTTATGCTGCGTCGGCGACCAGCTGTAATTGCCGAAATAGCCCGGATATTTGCTCTGCCCATTGAGGAAGGCGATGATGCCCGCGCCATCGGTGGAGCCCGAGGTTTCGACCGCCCTGGCGAATCAGCTCGACGGCGTCGATGCCGCCGGCGACCCACCACAGCAGCGTGTCGTCGAGCTTGATCCTGGCCTTGGTCAGGCGCGCCACCAGATCCTCGCTCTTCGGCGGCAGCTTGCCGGCGGCGTCATAGCTGCAGCTCTTGTAGCCGATGGCGTAAACCTTCTTCCAGTTCTCGGGCTTCTCGACCAGGCCCGAGATCTCGCCCGAGGACATCGAGGGATGGCCGACGAACGGCACGTCCCAGCCCATCACCGCGCGCACGTTGAACATGCGTGCTTCCATGCCGGTCGAGACGCTCCAGACCACGATCGCCTCGGCGCCGGCATTCTTCGCGCGCAGCATGTCTGGCGTCATGTCCGGCTGGGTGGAATCGACATTGGCCTGGTACACCACCTCGGCGCCGTCCTTCTTGAAGGCGGCGACGGAGGCGCCGACGGCCGTCACGCCGTAGCCCGTGGTGTCGCCGATCACGGCGATCTTCTTCACCTTGAGAATGTTGAGGCAATAATTGCGCACCGCATCGTCCCACTGGCTGTTCGAGGGCGCCATGCGGAAGGCATTCGGATATTTGGTGGTGTCGATCAGCGTCTCGACCACGCAAGGGTGGATGTTCGGGACTTTCGCCCGCGCCATGATCGGCGTGGTGGCGAGCGCCTCGCCGGAATTGAGCGGACCCCAGATCGCGTGAACCTTGAGCTGGCTGATCATTTCCTGGGTAGCGTTCACCGCCTTGGTCGGATCGCCTTGCGTGTCGCGCATGATGACCTCGAGCTTGCGACCCTTGACGCCGCCGGCCCCATTGATTGCCTCGACGGCGAAGTTCACGCCGCGATTGAAACCGATCGTCGGCGCCGAGCTCGGGCCGGTCATGGCCGCAAGGCAGCCGATCTTGATCGTTTCGGATTGGGCAATTGCGGGGGCAGGAAAGGAAAAGGATGCCGCGCCCAATGCACCGGCGCTGCCCAACAAAACGTCACGACGTGAAATGGCCATGAAAAACTCCCGATCGTTTCCTTGAGGCGCCCGTCTTTTCGCGCGGGCGTCCTTTGCTTTTTGATACGGCCCTTTTTTGTGCTGTCTTGGGCCGCTTGCTTGGCGCGGCGGATATGAGCCTGTGCGGAGCGGAATGTCCAGAGCCCGCCGCATGCATGCACCCCTGCGTCCTGCCGCGAGGCGTCTTTCCCCTTTCCCGACGCTGAAATGCTGTAAACTGCCGGCCGGCAATGCCGGGGGAGAAGATGACGCAAGACGCAAGGACAACATCCTGGCCACTGTTCACCTCGCTCGCCTCATGGCAGCCGGCCTTCCTGCCGGCCGACCTGATCGCGGGACTGACGCTCGCGGCCATCGCGATCCCCGAGCAGATGGCGACCGCGCGCCTCGGCGGCTTCGAGCCGCAGATCGGATTTTTCGCCTTCATCGCGGGCTCGATCGGCTTTGCGATGCTCGGCAGCAACCGTTTCCTGTCCTGCGGCGCCGACTCCACGATCACGCCGATCTTCGCGGGCGGCCTCGCCGCGCTCGCGGCATCAGGCACGCCTGATTATCAGGCACATGCGATCGCGCTCGCGCTGCTGGTCGGCGCGATGCTGGTGGCCAGCGGCATCTTCCGTCTGGGCGGCATCGCCAATCTCCTGTCGGTGCCCGTGACGGTCGGTTTCCTGGCCGGCATCTCCGTACACATCCTGGTCTCGCAATTGCCCGGGGTTCTCGGCATCGAGCCGCCCACGGGGCCGACGCTCGACAAGATCGGCGCCATCGCGCAGCACATCGGCCAATCCAACCTCTATACGATCTGCATCGGTCTCGGCGTGCTCGCGGTTGTGATCGTCTCCGAGGAGATCTCGGCAAAAATCCCGGGCGCGCTGATCGGCCTTGTCGCCGCGACGCTGGCGGTGATCGCCCTCGGCCTCGAGAGCAAGGGCGTCAAGGTGGTCGGCGCGGTTCCGGCAAGCCTGCCGAGGCCGACGCTGCCTGACATCGCGCCCGAGCAATGGGTGCGGCTGGTGCCGCTCGCCTTCGTGATCACGGTCGTCGTAATGGTGCAGACGGCCGCCACCACGCGATCGTTCCCCTCCGATCCCGACAAGCCCGCCGATGTCGACCGCGATTTCCTCGGCGCGGGCGCCGGCAGCCTTCTTGCCGGCATCTTCGGCGCGTTCCCGGTGAATGCGAGCCCGCCGCGCACGGGGATCGTCGCCGAGACCGGCGGCAAGTCGCAGATATCGGGCCTGGCCGCGGCGGCGATCGTGCTGGCGTTGCTCGCCTTCGGCACCGGTCTTCTGAAGCGAGTGCCGGATGCCGCGCTCGGCGGCATCCTCTTGTTCGTGGCCCTTCGGATCATCCGCGCGAAGCAGATCGTCACGATCTTCCGGCAGTCCTTTGCCGAGTTCCTGCTGATCCTTGCGACCGCGGCGCTGATCATCGTGCTGCCGATCCAGCAGGGCGCGGCGCTCGGCATCATCCTGTCGCTGCTGCACGGCATCTGGAGCACCACGCGCGCCAAGCTCGTCGAGTTCGAGCGCGTGCCCGACACCACGATCTGGTGGCCGGCGCATCCGCACATCGCAGGCGAACGCGTGCCTGGTGTCGCCGTGGTCGGCCTGCAGGCGCCGCTCTCCTTCCTCAACGCGCCCGCCTTTCGCAACGACGTCGACAATGTCGTGAAGGCCGAGCACATGAGGCTCATGGTGATCGAGGCCAGCGGCATGGTGGAGATCGACTTCACCGCCGCGCAGGTCCTGCTCGATGTGCTGAAGGCCTGCCGCGAGCAGAACGTCACGGTTGCGGTGGCGCGGCTGGAATCGACCCGCGCCCAGGACGCGTTCGAACGCTTCGGCCTCTATGAGGCGCTGCCGCGGGAGCACGTGTTCCACAGCGTGGAGGAAGCCGTGCGGAGACTGGGGAAGCCCTGACTCGTCATGCGCGGGCCTGACCCGCCTGCGCGGCCGAAGCCGCTTCGGCGAGGCGAAGGCCCGCGCATCCATCAAGAGAAAACTTGTCTCAAAGGGATGGATTGCCGGATCAAGCCCGGCAATGACGATGCACTCACTGTCAAGCGCTCCAGCCTTCCGGGGTCAAGACCCGAGCGCCGGACAGTCCCGCATCATGCCGTCGCGGATCGACGGCGTCTGGATGGCGCGGAACAGGATTTTCGCGGTCCTGGCGTCGTTGGCCCTGAGACAGAGCTCGACGATCTCCTTGAGCGCGGCATCGCGCATCAACTCGTCGGACACCTTCATCGCGATTTCCATCGCGGCCTTGGCCGCGCGCTGGTAGCGCGCGCTGTGCTCGTCGTGCTTGCTCTGCGCCGAACCCTTCGCGCTGTCGGGACGGGCTGCGAAGCCGCCGACAAATTCAGCGCTCTCGGCGGCGGAGCGGCAGATGTTGCGGATGGTTGCTGCGGCCTCGATATCGCCGGACGGCGATACGATCGCCTCCTCCCAGGTCTCGCTGGGCTTCTCCCTGCCAAACCAGCGCATCGCCCGCCCTGCCGCGTCCGTGATTTTTCCGATCACCATGGTCCTGTCGCTGGTCCCTGCCAGCATAGAGGACCACGCCGCGATCGGCGAGCCGGTTTTTCTGCTTGACGTCCATCGTGGCATGATCTCCGCGCAAGCGCGTTCCGCTGATGTCGCGAGGGAAAACCGCGTCGCACTTTGCGCTGACGCGGCCTTCGGCTCCGGATCATGCCTCAGCTCGTGCGCTTTGCCCCAATCGTGTCGAACTGGGCCTTTTGCTGGTCGCTCAGCGTGGCAAGGAACTCCTCCAGCGCCGGCTGCACCTGCTTGATCGCGTCCAGCATGGCGTCGAGCCTTGTCTCGGCGGTGGCAAGCCGGTCGGGCGGACTGAGTTTGTCATCCGGCTGGCAGGCGAAATTCACCGTGTTCCTGGCAAAGGCGGCCCTGCGCGACAGCACGCCCAGCAGCTCGCGCTGCGTGTCGTTCAGGCGCAGCTTGGCGTCGATCTCGGCGGCCGGCCATGGCAAGACGTCCGGCGGCGTGCAGCTTTGCGCGGCGGGAACCTTGGGCGCGAATGGCGCGCGCTGATCGGCGAACGCGATAATCCCGCGCTTCTGGTCGTCGTCGAGCGACTCGTAGAATGTCTCGAATGGCGTCCGCAGGCGCGCGATCGCGGATTTCATCGCCTCCAGGCGCTGCGCCATCGCGGCCAACCGGCCTGTCGGCGTCGACGCCGCCTGGCTCGGACAGGCCGTGCGGATGGTCGCAACGGCTTGCACTGACGCGGCGGAAAGATCGTCCAGCATCCCGCGTTGCTCTTCGCTCGACAGCCCCATCGCCTGCCTGATCTGCTCGACCGGCAGGCCCGCAAGCTCACCGGCATCATCGCCGCAGATTCGCGCCAGCGATGGGAAGGCGCGGAACTTTCGGCCGCGCGGCGGCGAGACGTAACGCGCAAGCTCGTCATCGTCATAGGGCGTGAAGATCGCAGCATAGATATCGCGATAGCCGTAGCCCCAGAAGCCCATGCCGTCGCCCCAGAGCGTATAGTCGATGATGTCGTAATAGGCGAAGGGCCAGAACAGCGGGCCGATCCATCCATATCCGCCGTCGCCGTGCTGCCACCATCCGCTCGTGCCGCGCTGGCCATGCCATCCGGCCAAGGCGGCCCCGGCCGCGACCTGCACCCGGGCAACGGGCCGCGTGATCCAGTCGGGGCTGCGGGTGGGATTCATCCGCGCCGACGCGCCTGTCGCGTCCAGCCTGACATGTCTGGCGTGCCGGCCCCGCAGGCCGCCGATCGCAAGCGAAGCCACGGACCGCACGATTCCGATCGGGCTGCCGCCGATACGAAGACCCCTCGCCTCGGCAATGTCAGATGGCGCTGCGGTCATCAGCAGCGACGACGCCCCCAAAGCGGCAATTGTAACGCGGAATTTCGACATGGCACCCTCCGTGCCAGCGCCCTTCGCGAAGACGCCGTTGTCAACTGGTTCGCCTTGGTCCAATCGCCTCGAATTGCGCCTTTTGCTCGTCACTGAGGGTTGCGTAGAAGTCCTCAAGTGCGGCGCGCACCGATTTTACCACCTGTAGCATGGTGTCAAGCCGCCGCGCGATAGCCCCGAGCCGCGCAGTCGGCGTCAAGATGTCAGCGGGCCGGCACACTGTCTTGAGGGTCTCGCCTGCACGAACCGTGGCATCCTGCAGCGCCTTCAGTGCAGCGCGTTGGGTATCATCCGGGTGGACTCTCGTTTGGATCTCGTCGGCTGGCCAGGCGGCCGTCGTCGTCATCGCGGCGCTGCAACCCGGACCGGACGAGGCGGCGGCGCCTTTCTTGCGCTCGTCCTCGGCGAGCGCGTTGAAGCGCACCTTCTGCTCATCATCCAGCAGACCGTAAAGCTTCTCCAGCGGAGGCCGCACCAACTCCACGGCGGAGATCATGCCCTCGATGCGACGTTGCATGACGGCCAGCCGCCCTGGCGCGGTCGCTGCGACCTGCGTGGGACAGGTCGCGCGGATGGTTTGCGCGGCCTTGATCGAGGCGCCGGCGAGATCGTCAAGGGCCGCACCTTGCGCTTCGGTCGGCTCAATGGCTTGCGCAATCTGGTCGATGGGAAGTCCCGCGATGCCGCGGCTGTCGTCGGTGCACATTTGCACAAATGAAGCGGCGCTGCGCTGCTGCCCTCGTCTCGACGGACCGGGTTCCTGATAACCGGAGAGACCGCCGTAACCGTAAGGTCCGAACAGACCGGCATAGAGGTCGAGATAGCCGTAGTCCCAGAAGGGAGCGCCATCGCCCCAGATCGTGTAATCGTAGATGTCATAATAGGCGAACGGCCAGAACAGCGGCCCGACCCAGCCATATCCGCCATTTGCATGGCGCCACCATCCCTCCGCGCCGCCGTGCCAGCCCACCAGCGCAGCGCCCGCAGCGAGCTGAGCGCGCGCCACCGGATTGCCGAGAATGCGCGCGTTTCGGAACGCGCCGTGATGCGAGAGCGAGTTCAGCGCGCTTCGCACATTATGGGAACTGACCGCGACGGATCTGACTTGATGGAAGCCATGCCCGCCGAAATGACGGGCGCCGGCAAAATGTCCCCCGCGAAAATGACCGCCGCCATGTCCCCCACCATGGAAATGAGCGTGACCTCCTCCATGGCCACCACCGTGCCCGCCGCCATGTCCACCACCATGTCCACCGCCGTGACCGCCGCCTCGCGCATACACGGCACCGGACAAAACGGTCGCCAGCGCAGCAACGGCAAGTGTCACGACAAGCTTGGACGCGACCGTGAACAATTGGCATCCTCTCCAGCCACGGATTCCCCGCGAACGAGGAACGTGGCACGGAACCAAAAGTTCCGCAGAGGATCTAGGCCGCCGGAACGATCTTCCCCGGATTGAAGATGTTCTGCGGGTCGAGCGCCTTTTTCAGGGCCCGCATGGCATCAAGCGCCTCAGGCCCCAACTCGGCCTTGAGATATTTCTGCTTGCCCTGGCCCACGCCGTGCTCGCCGGTGCAGGTTCCGCCCATGGACTGCGCGCGTTCGACCAGCCGGTGCATGAAGTCCTCGCCGCGCGCCATCTCGTCCTTGTCGTCGACATCGCACAGCAGCGAACAATGGAAATTGCCGTCGCCGACATGGCCGACGATCGGCGAGACCAGGTTGAGCCGCTTCAGATCCTCCTCGGTCTCGGTCACGCAATCGGCGAGCCGCGAGATCGGCACACAGACATCGGTTGCGACAACGCCGGCGCCGGGACGCAGCGCCTTCACCGACCAGTACGCGTCGTGCCGCGCCTGCCATAGTTTGGTGCGATCCTCCGGCCGCGTGGTCCAGGTGAAATCGCCGCCGCCGCATTCCCTGGCGATCTCGCCGAAATTCCGGGATTGCTCGGCGACATCAGCCTCGCTGCCGTGAAATTCCAGCAGCAGGAGCGGCGTCTCCGGCAGCGTCAGTTTCGAGTAATTGTTGCAGCAGCGGACCTGCTCGGCATTGAGCAACTCGATGCGGGCGACCGGGATGCCGATCTGGATCGCCAAGATCGTGGCCTGGCAGGCGCCGCGCACGGTGTCGAACGAGCACGCAGCCGCCGCGATCGTCTCGGGAATGCCGCGCAGCTTGATGGTGAGTTCGCAGATGATGCCGAGCGTACCCTCGGCGCCGATGAAAAGATGGGTCAGGTCATAGCCAGCGGAGGATTTTTTCGCCCGCGTGCCCGTGGTGATGATCTCGCCGTCGCCGCGCACGACCTTGAGCGCCAGCACATTCTCGCGCATCGTGCCGTAACGCACCGCGTTGGTGCCGGATGCGCGGGTCGAAGCCATGCCGCCGAGCGACGCGTCGGCGCCGGGATCGATCGGGAAGAACACGCCCTGGTCGCGCAGATGCTCGTTGAGGGCCTTGCGGGTCACGCCGGGCTCGATCACGCAATCGAGGTCGTCGGCATGAACCGCCAGCACCTTGTTCATGTCGCGCAGGTCGATCGTGATGCCGCCCGCCGGCGCGTTGACATGGCCTTCGAGCGAGGTGCCGGTGCCGAACGCGATGACCGGCACGCCATGCCTGGCGCAAATGCGCACCGTGTCCTGGATATCCGATGTCTCCTGCGCCATCACCACGCCGTCAGGCGGCTGCGCCGGCAGCCAGGTCGTGGTATGGGCGTGCTGCTCGCGCACCGCCTGCGAGGTGATCAGCCGGTTGCCGAATCGCGCCGCAAGCTGCTCGAGCGCGCCCGCCAGCGCCCGCGGTTCCGGCTTCCTGAGATTTTCGACACTCGTCATTGCCACGTAAGAATTCTCCCCGCTCTGGGCGACGGTGGCAAAGGATATATAAGGGGTCAAGAGAACAAAGAGATGGATATGACGACCGCAACTGCCCTGCAGGACATGCCGCTGCCGCCCGCGCCGTTTCTGTCGTCGGTGATGCAGATCGAACCGCAATGGATCGACTACAACGGCCATCTCAACATGGCCTATTACAACGTGATGATGGACCGCGCCATCGACCAGCTATGGCTCCATCTCGGCATCGGCCCGGCCTACATGAAGGAGCGCCACGGCTCGACCTTCACGGCGGAAGCCCATGTGCGCTATTTGCGCGAGATCCATCTCGGCGATCCCGTGCAGGTTTCGGTCTGGATGCTCGCGGCCGACGAAAAGCGCATCCACACCTTCGAGGAACTGCGGCACGCCACCGAAGGCTGGGTGTCCGCGACCTCGGAGAACATCACCCTTCACGTCGACATGGGGGTACGGAAGGTGGCGGCGTTCCCACCCGACATCCAGGCCCGGATCGCCGCGGTGCTGGAGACGCATGCCGGCCTGCCGCGCCCGGAGGGAATCGGGCGCAGGATCGCGATGCCGGCGAAGGGCTGACGCGCACAGCGTCGGCCAAGCACCAGTCAGAGACTAAATCCATGGTATTGTAAACCGAGGACCAACCGACCGGCGTTCGTCGAGTCAACGACAGCCGGCCTCTTCGATCGGGAGGGTGCATGGAACGAATGGCTCGCTGCCACTGCGGATCGCTTCGTGCCACGGTCGTCGGAGAACCGACCCTTGTGAATGTTTGCCACTGCAAGGCATGCCAGCGGCGAACCGGCGCGATCGTGCACTTTGGCGCATATTTCGAAAAATCGCAGGTCCGAATAGAGGGTCCCGAAAAGATCTATACGCGTGACGTCGAAGGAGTATCGCGAAAGATCAACTTCCACTTTTGTCCGACCTGCGGCAGTTCGGTCTATTGGCATCTCGACCTCAGGCCCGATCACTACGGCATCGCCGTTGGTGCATTTGCGGACCCTGATTTTCCCCTGCCAACCCTTTCAGTGTGGGAGGAGAGTAAACACGCGTGGATCAATTTGCCGGAGGGCATCCAACGTTTCGCACAGGGGCGCGTGTAGCCGGTCTCAGGGACGCAACTCCAACGATTGTCGTCGGCTTTAGCGGGTGTTGCCGCGCATCGCATCCCACCACGGACAGGTGCCAGCCATGCGTTCGTAATTGCCTTCCATTACCTGAACGGGGGCGCGGCGCGTCTCGGCAGGTGGCTTGGGCCCGCCAATGTCCTCGAACAGGCCCTTGTGACCCCAGAAGCTGCCGAGGTTGGTCATCTCCACGGGCGGTGTTACGTCATCGACTTCCCTGCCACCCCAACCACATTCCACGTAGATTTCCGACGGTGTGCGCATGTAATACGACGTCATGAGGTCGTTTGGGTGACGGCCGAGTGTGGCGACGATTTGCTCCGGAGTCCTCTGCAGCAGATCGTAGCCCTGGCCGACATCGTCGAGCTGATAATATTCGACAAGCAAATGATGCATGCTGCGCACTGGAGCAGCCACGAGAGCGACGCTGTGGTGGCGTGCGTTGACATGCATGAAGTAGGCCTTCACCGGGGCAACCATGAAATCGCTGATGCGAAAACCCAGCAGGTCCTTGTAGAAGGAGAGAGCGGCATCGACGTCGGGGCATGTCAGAAGGGTATGGCCCATACCTTGTGGGCCAGTACGGAAGCCGGAGATGTCGCGGCCCGGCTTGAAGATCGCGTCAGCCAGTTGCGCGCCGTGGAATGCTTCCAGACGATTGCCGGCGGGATCAGCAAAGGAGATCAGGTCCGTCACACAGCGTTGGTCCGCGAGCGCTGCGCCTTCGCGCTTGACGGCGACACCGGCGGCTTCGAGGCGGGCAGCGAGCGAGTTGAGAGCTGCGGCATTGGCGACTTCCCAGCCGAAGATTTGAGAGCCCGCCTCAACGGTTCGGTCGACGAACAGGCGCTGTTTGCGATCGTCCATGCGGAAGGCACGCATCGTGCTGGCGCGGTCCACGGCCTGCATGCCAACGTGTGATGTGGCGAACGCAGCCCAATCATCGAGGTTCGACGCCCCAACGCCGAGATAGCCGAAGGCCTGGATTTCCATGGTCAAACCTCCTCCGCTGCTTTCCAAGACAAGAGTAAGAGGCAACGAACGCAACGGCAAGGTCGCTTGGCCGTGCCGTCCGCCGGAGAGGTGGCCGCGCTAGCCCGGCAACCCCGCCTCCGCAAGTGCTCCGACGACAAGTTCGCCATGCTCGGGCCGCAGCGGCGGCATCCCGAGCCTTAGCTGGGACACCGTGAGTTCGGGGTAGCGCACACGCAACATGCCGAGGCTGCGACGCGCCGATTGCTTTGCGCCAGCGTGAACATAGGCCGCACACATCGTGCGATGCACCCAGAACGCGGACGGATGCCGGCCAAGCGCGCGCTCCTGCCAGACCGCGGCCTCCGCATAGGCGCCGGCCACAAAATGCGCGCAGCCGATCCCGACCTCGTTGTTGAAGGCGAGCGCATCGTGCGGCGCGAGGTCGAGCGCAATCTTGAAGCGTTCGATCGCCGAGTCCGGATCACCCCGATAGACGTCGATCCATCCGCTGCGGCTCCAGGCCCAGGCCGAGCCGCCGTCGACGGACAGGGCCCGCGCGATCACATGAGCGGCCGCATCCTGCTCGCCCAGCAGTGTCAGCGCGTTGCCGAGCACCGCGAGCGTGGTGGCATCGCCGGGAAGCGCGAGCGCCTTTTGCGTCAGTTCGACGCCGCGCGCCCGCTGAAGCTGCGGCTCGTCCGTGAAATGATAGACGACGCGCTGCAGATGCGCCCAGGCCGCGAGAGCAACAGCCAACGCGTGGCTGGAATCTCGGTCCATGGCTTGATCGAGCAGTTCCACGGCCTGCGCATTTCCGTCTTCGCTCAGGGAGAGGACCCCGGGCATTGCGCGGAGCGCAAGGTCGTGCGGGCTCAACTCTCCCCCCGACTTCCGCAAGGCGTGCTCGATCTCGGCCGAACGCAGGCAGGGTTGCAGCGCCGCGGCGATCCGCGTTGCCAAGGTCTCCTCGCTCGTCACGTCGTCGCAATGCAGGCTGTCGGCGCGATGCGCCCATAATTGCCGGCCGCTTTCGTTGTCGGCGAGACGGAACAGCAGCCGCAGTTGCGGACCGCTGGCGCGGATCGCGCCGGTCAGTTGGTAGCGCGCCACCTGCTTCTCGCGCGTCACGGCGATGCCGGCCCGCGTCAGGGCCATCGAGAGACCGGCAGCGACATCGGCGGCCACGTCAAGGTGATCGGGACCCGCCTCGATCCCGGCAAAGCAGAGCGTGACGCGCTCGCGCGCCGGGATGAGCGGCGCAGGCCTGGAAGAAAGCGCGGCGGCGAACACCGCCTGCCGCTTCAAGGTCTGCGACGGCGTCTCGCCATAGCGGCGGCGATATTCGACCGAGAAGCGGCCGAAATGCGGGAAGCCGCAGCGGCAGGCGACGTCCATGATCTTTTCGCCGGGCAGCCCCTGCAGCAATTCGCGCCGGGCGCGGTCGAAGCCGATGTCCTGCAGGGCGGCAAGCGGCGTCTTGCCGAGAAATGACACGAACTGGCGCTGCAAGGTGCGCGCCGACGTGCCGGCGATGCGGGCAAGTTCGGCGATGGTCCAGCGGTGACCGACATTGGCATGCATCGCATCCAGCGCGCGGCGAACTGCGCGCGGCATCGGCGATGCAGCGGAGGAGCCGTCAAAAGTATCGCGATGTTCCCTCATCTCAATTGAGTCTGCGGCAGGCGAAAAAAGTTCAGTTTCGGGATAGCCGTGGCGCGATCTGGATAGCCCGCCGGCGCGCCTCATCCTACTCCGTCCGCGAACATTTGAGCTTCAACCATTTGAGATCAAGGAGCCCATGATGGCTCTCACGCCCTTCATTTTGCAGGGGTGCGCCGCCTGTGCCGCCATGATCGAGCGCGTGCTCACCACGTTGCTTCGCGATCAGGTGCGGCGATACGGCGCAGATCGGCTGGCATTTTTTCCGCCGCGGACCAGCCGGCCGGTCAATCGAAGCGACGCGGCAAATGTCAGCAGACACCCATCGAGAGGATGAAGATCATGGCCACATCGAGCGCCACCGCTACAACACAACAGCCGACACCCGATTTCGAAGCCCTGAAGACCCGACAGCATGGCGCGTGGTCGTCCGGCGACTACGCCGTCGTCGGCACCACGCTGCAGATCGTCGGCGAGGAACTCTGCGAGGCGCTGGACCTCCGCGGAGGCCAGCGCGTGCTCGACGTAGCGGCCGGCAACGGCAATGCCACGCTCGCCGCCGCACGCCGCTGGTGCAATGTCGTATCGACCGACTATGTCGGCGCGCTGCTCGAGCGCGGGCGGATGCGCGCCAATGCGGACGGCTTGTCCGTGGAATTCAGGGAAGCGGACGCCGAAGCGCTGCCCTTCGACGATGCGAGCTTCGACGCGGTTCTTTCAACCTACGGCGTGATGTTCACACCGAACCAGGACCGCGCGGCCGCCGAGCTCATCCGCGTTTGCAAACATGGCGGCAAGATCGGGCTCGCCAACTGGACACCCGAAGGATTCATCGGCCAGCTCTTCAAGACGCTCGGCAAACATCTGCCGCCGCCGGCCGGCGCAAGATCGCCGGCACTATGGGGCACCGAGGCCCGCATCAAGGAGATGTTCGGACCCTCGGCGAGCCACATCCGAGCCGAACGGCGGAATTTCGTCTTCCGCTACCGTTCGCCGGAGCACTTCGTGGAGATATTCAAGACCTATTACGGCCCGGTGCTGAAGGCCTTCGCCGCACTCGATGCGACGAAACAGGACGCGTTGAAGCAGGACATGCTCGCACTGATCAAATCGATGAATCGGTCCGGCGACAGCACGATGGTGGTGCCCAGCGAATATCTCGAAATCATTGTGGTCCGGCGGTAACAATCAGCTCCGGGCAACCAGAGCCGGCCATGCGATGGCCGGCTCTGGTTACATCGACGTCGATTGACATTTAGCCAATTTACTAATTAGTCTCTAGGCTAATTACACCCGCCCTGGAGACCGTCGTGCAAGTGCAGTTCGTGACCGTGGACGTCTTTACCGATCGCCAATTTGGCGGAAACCCGCTTGCCGTGGTTCTCGACGGCCGAGGACCTGCGACCGCCCAGATGCAGGCCATCGCAAGCGAGTTCAACCTGGCCGAAACCACGTTCGTGCTGCCTCCAAAGGATCCGCGCAACACCGCGCATGTCCGCATCTTCACCCCGAAAGCGGAGATGCCATTCGCCGGACATCCCAATGTCGGCACCGCCTTTGTCCTGGCGCGGTTGGGGCATGTCTGCGGCAAACCGATCGGCGGTTCTTCACTTGCGTTCGAGGAAATTGCCGGGCTGGTCACCATGGACCTGATCGGGCAAGGGGCTACCACATCCGGCTCGCGCCTGTCCGCGCCCCAACCGCTCAAGATTTCCGGTCAGATCGACCCCGAGCTCGTGGCACGAGCCTGCGGCCTCTCAGTGTCCGACATCGAGACCCGCAACCATGCGCCCTGCATCGCAAGCTGCGGAGCCCCCTTCCTGTTTGCCGAGGTCAGCTCGCGAAAGGCCCTCGCGGCAGCCCAGCCCAACGCCGCAACGTTCGGCTCGGAGCTACCGAGAGATTTGGTGACCGGTGTACATCTCTACATGCCCATTTCGGACGATCGCGTGGACATCCAGTCGCGGATGTTCGCCCCCTTGCACGGCATTCCCGAGGACCCCGCGACGGGCAGCGCGAACGTCGCCCTGATCGGTCTTTTGGCCCACCTTGCTCCCGAGAAGGACCGCACGATCACGAAGCGTATCGGTCAGGGCTTTGACATGGGCCGTCCCAGCATCATGGACGTCGAGGCCGTGAAGCAGGGTGGACATGTCGTGAAGACATTCATCGGCGGCAGCTGCGTGGAAGTCACGCAGGGCGTTCTCACCCTGCGATGATCGGTGCGGTGGACCGACAGGAGCTTCCGAACTCTCGGCGTCTGGGACTGCAGCGACAAGGATGCGGCTTAAAGCGACAAAGCCGCCGTTTCACGCGGCTGTTGATTGACGCGCGCCGAAGGTCGCGACTAACGGAGCGAAAATTTCGGGGAGTTCTTCATGACCATTCGCCGCCTGCTCGCCGCAGCCCTCGTCCTGGGCTGCATGTCGCAAACCTCCGCGTTGGCCGCCGGAAACGCCGCACCAGCGGCGCCGGCCGCCGACAAGTCGGTTACCTACAAGACCATCAACATCCAGGGCCTCAACATCTTCTATCGTGAAGCGGGCCCCGCCAGCGCACCGGCCATCCTGCTGCTGCACGGCTTTCCGTCGTCGTCACGGATGTTCGACACGCTGATTCCGCTGCTCGCCGACCGCTATCATCTGATCGCGCCCGACTATCCCGGCTTCGGCAATTCCGATGCGCCGCCGCCGGACAAGTTCGCCTACACCTTCGCTGCCATCACCGACATCGTCGGTGCGTTCACCGAAGCGATCCATCTCGACCACTATGCGCTGTACGTGCAGGACTATGGCGGCCCGGTGGGATACCGGCTTGCTGTCGCCCATCCGGAGCGGGTGACCGCGCTCATCGTCCAGAACGCGGTCGCGCATGAAGAGGGGCTGGGCAGGCTGGGAGCCCAACGCAAGGGCTTCTGGGCGGACCGCGCCGCGAACGAAGCGAAATACCGCGCCGGCCTCGCCTCGGTCGAGAACTCCCAGCGTCGCCATCTCGGCACTTCGCCGCATCCCGAGCACTACAGTCCCGATCTGTGGATGGACGAAGTCGCCTTCCTGGCCCGGCCGGGCGAGCCCGACATCCAGGCAGACCTCTTTTACGACTACCGCACCAATCTGAACGAGTATCCGGCATGGCAGAATTGGTTGCGCGAGCGCCGTCCGCCGACGCTGATCGTCTGGGGCCGCTATGACCCCGTGTTCGACGTCGCCGAGGTCGCGGCTCTCAAGAAGGACGTGCCGAAGGCGGAAGTGCACATGCTGGATGCCGGCCACTTCGCGCTCGACGAATCCGCTCCCGATATTGCCCGGTTGACGCGCGCTTTCCTGGCACAGCCGGCGAAGCGCTGAAGGCCTCGTCTATCCCACGACGCGGCAAGCCCGCGCGGATTGCAAGCAAAGCCCGGTGCAGGAGCGCCGGGCTTTTTTGTTGGCGCGCTAGACCCTCGTGCGCCCTCGGGACACGCCGATCACGGCGGACACCAGGAACAGCACGACGGCGATGAAGAAGATGATCTTCGCGATTTCGATCGAGGCGCCGGCGATACCGCCGAAGCCGAGAATACCGGCGATCAACGCGATGATCAGGAAGGTGACGACCCAGCCTAACATGTGAAAAACCTCTGTTGTCCGATCTTGGTCTGGTCAACCAATGCCGATCCGGAACCGAATGTTCCGACCGGCGGGGACCGGAAAATTCGCGCACAAAGGGGAACAAAATCGAAAAAATCGGACGGGCGCGGCGGGCCGAATAAGTCTGTAAATCCGGCGGCAAACGCCCCATATAGCCCCTATTCCCTGCTAAGAAGGCTCCCCCTGACGACCCTGCGGTGGCATCGTGGGGCAACACGATTCGCGGATGACCGAGCCGAGTAAATTGAGCCCCCTGAGTGTGCCCGACCACCAGCCTGCCGCTGGCGGCATCGCCGCGCGCGCGCGCGCGGCGGCAACCGGCGGTGCGCGCTATCTCGACGGGCTCAATCCCGAACAGCGCGAGGCGGTGGAGACGCTGGACGGTCCGGTGCTGGTGCTGGCCGGCGCCGGCACCGGCAAGACGCGCGTGCTCACCACCCGCATCGCCCACATCCTGAGCCAGGGCCGCGCCCGCCCGAACGAAATCCTCTCGGTGACCTTCACCAACAAGGCCGCGCGCGAGATGAAGCTGCGGCTCGGCCAGATGCTCGGCCAGGCGGTCGAAGGCATGCCGTGGCTCGGCACCTTCCACTCCATCGGCGGCCGCATCCTGCGCTTCCACGCCGAGATGGCGCAGCTCAAATCCAATTTCACCGTGCTCGACGTCGACGACCAGGTGCGGCTGTTGAAGCAGCTGCTTGCAGGCCGAGGACATCGACGACAAGCGCTGGCCGGCGCGCATGCTGGCCGGTCTGATCGACGGCTGGAAGAACCGCGGTCTCGCGCCATCGCAGGTGCCGCCGGGCGAAGCCGCGGTCTTTGCCAACGGCAAGGGCGGCAAGCTCTACACGGCCTATCAGGAGCGGCTGAAGATCCTCAACGCCGCCGATTTCGGCGATCTCCTGCTGGAGAACATCCGGATCTTCCGCGAGCATCCCGACGTGCTCCGGCAATACCAGCACCGCTTCACGTTCATCCTGGTCGACGAATATCAGGACACCAACGTCGCGCAGTATCTGTGGCTGCGGCTGCTGTCGCAGGCGCCGTCGTCGTCCAAGGCCGTCATTCCGGGGCGCGCAGAAGGCCCGAACTCAGATGTGCAATCGCACATCGGAGAATCACCGAGATCGAGCTCCGCCGATCGAGATTCCGGGTTCGCACCTGAACGGTGCGCCCCGGAATGACGATGCGCCTCAGCCCGCCCCTCCCCTCAAGAACATCTGCTGCGTCGGCGACGACGACCAGTCGATCTATGGCTGGCGCGGCGCGGAGGTCGACAACATCCTGCGCTTCGAGCACGATTTCCCCGGCGCGAAGGTCATTCGCCTGGAGCGCAACTACCGCTCGACCGGCCATATCCTCGCCGCCGCCTCCTACCTCATCGCGCATAATGAAGGCCGGCTCGGCAAGACGCTGCGCACCGAGGACGTCGACGGCGAGAAGGTCACCGTCACCGGCGCCTGGGATTCGGAAGAGGAAGCGCGCGGCATCGGCGAGGAGATCGAGGAGCTGCAGCGCGCCGGCGAGCAGCTGAACGAGATCGCGATCCTGGTGCGCGCCTCCTATCAGATGCGCGAGTTCGAAGACCGCTTTGTCACGCTCGGCCTGCCCTATCGCGTGATCGGCGGCCCGCGCTTCTACGAGCGCGCCGAAATCCGCGACGCGCTGGCCTATCTGCGCGTCATCAATTCGCCGGCCGACGACCTCGCCTTCGAGCGCATCGTCAACGTGCCCAAGCGCGGGCTCGGCGATGCCACCGTGCAGACTGCTGCACGACCACGCCCGCAAGCGGCGCATTCCGCTGTTCGAGGCGGCGCGCGCCGTCGTCGAAACCGACGAGTTGAAGCCGAAGGCGCGCGGCTCGCTGCGCGATCTCGTCGCGCAGTTCGACCGCTGGCGCGGCGCCCGCGAGGTCACCTCGCATACGGAACTCGCCGAGATCGTGCTCGACGAGAGCGGCTACACCGAGATGTGGCAGAAGGACCGCTCGGCCGACGCCGCGGGCCGGCTCGACAACCTCAAGGAACTGGTGCGCTCGATGGAGGAGTTCGAGAACCTGCAAGGTTTCCTCGAGCACATCTGCGCTGGTGATGGACCGCGATGGCGGCGCCGACGACGAGGCGGTGTCGCTGATGACGCTGCATTCGGCCAAGGGGCTCGAATTCGACAACGTGTTCCTGCCGGGCTGGGAGGAAGGCCTGTTTCCGAGCCAGCGCACGCTCGACGAACAGGGCCGCGCTGGCCTGGAAGAAGAGCGCCGCCTCGCCCATGTCGGGCTGACGCGCGCCCGCCGCCGCGCAAAACTCTATTTTGCCACCAACCGCCGCATCCACGGCACCTGGACGACCACGATCCCCTCGCGCTTTCTCGACGAATTGCCGTCGGCGAGTGTCGAGATCACGGAATCGAAGGGCGGCGACGGCTGGGGCGGCGCCGGCGGCTACGGCCCGTCGCGCTTCGACAATGTCGAATCCTTCGGCTCGAGCTACGGCACGCCGGGCTGGCAGCGCGCGCAGGCCCGCCGCGGCGCGCGGCGCAACGGCCAGGGACAAGCGCGCAGCGGATCAAGCGCAGTCGCGCGGCGGCTTTGACGAGGAGCAGTCGCCCTTCTCAGGCTCGCGCAGCGATGCCTCGTGACGCGGCGATTTCGGCGGCGGCTTCTCGCGCAACAAGCGCGGCCCCGTGACCATCGAGGGCGAGCTGGTCGCCAAATCCACCGGCACGGTGTCGGAGTTCAATCTCGACGACCGCGTCTTCCACCAGAAATTCGGCTACGGCCATGTCGTCAAGATCGACGGCAACAAGCTCACCATCGCCTTCGACAAGGCCGGCGAGAAGAAGGTGGTCGACAGCTTCGTCGAGCGGGCGTGAGCGGCGGGTCATTACTGAAGCCACCGGCCTGACGGTCTTGCCTCGCTGCCCAGGCAGAGATCAGCCAGCACGCCCGCTTCTGAAGCGCTAAGGTGATGATTCTGCACAGCTGAGCCCTTGACCATTCTCGATCTGTTCGTATCAGATGCGGCCATGGTTCGGGGCCGGACGATCCTTTTGATTCTCGCGCTCGCATCGCCTTCGCTGGCGCATGCGGCCGATCCCATCATGACCTTTTCCGAAGTCGGCGGCGCTGCTGGCCAAGAGCTGCGGCGCGGAGATCACAGCCAATTGCCGCGGCGTCAATCTCGACTCCAATCGGCTGAAGGAATGCCTGTCCCGCAACCAGGACGTGGCGTCGCCGCAATGCAGGGCGAACTTCCTGGTGCCGTTCGACCAGATCCAGAAGCGGATCGCCGCGCGCGTCACGGTCGCCGGTGCCTGCCGGCTCGAAATCATCAAGCTGTGCCACGGCTCGACCAAGGAGACCTCCAAGTCGGTCCCCTGCCTGTTGACCGCCAAGGGCGTCAGCCGCAACTGCACCCAGGCCACGATCGATGCGGGGTACCGCTGATGCGCGTCCCGATGCCTCGCTTGCGCCTGCGCGATCTCGGCCTGCTCGCGACGCTTTGCCGCCGTGCATGGCCGCAACGAGCCCCGCCGTGCGCACGGCTCAGGCCGCCGCTCCGGCGCGTGACGACATCGTCAATGCGCTGAGCAAATTCGAGAGCGGCACCCGAGCTCGACATTCCCGGCGCTGAAGCCGAAGATCATCGAGCGGTCGACGATCGCGCGGGAAGAACGAGCCCGAGGCCTCGAAGCGGCCGCCGATCGTGCCGGAGCTTCAAGAATTTCCCGACCTTCAACGTCGCGATCCAGTTCGACGTCGACACGCCGATCATCCTGCCGGAATCCTACGAGACGATCGGGCGCATCGCCGACGCCTTCGTCAACGCGCCGCTGTTGCCCTACAGCTTCCTGATCGTCGGCCATTCCGATTCGAACGGCAAGGCGCGAGGCCAATGTGATCCTGAGCCAGCGCCGCGCCGACGCGGTCCGCGAGGTGCTGGTCAACACCTTCAAGATTTCCGCCAAGCGCATCCAGTCGCTCGGCGTCGGCGAGGAGCAGTTCATCGACCAGGCGAAGCCGGCCTCGCCGGTCAATCTGCAGATCCAGATTCTCACGGTGGCGAAAATGCCCGACCAGCAACCTGCGGCGCCGGCGGCCGCGACACCTGCTGCCAAGAAATCGGCCAAGAAAAAGAGGTAAGAAAAAGAAGTAACCTGCCGAACCGGACGATTGCCAAGGGCTTTCGCTTTCCTATTTCAGGACACTGTTTCAGACCATTGCCTTGCTTCTGCCCAAAGCGGGCCCATCCGGCGTTTTGCATGCCACCCATCATATCCGTTGCCAACCTGTCGAAGACCTATGGCTCAGGCTTCCAGGCGCTGAAGAACGTCAATCTCGATATCGTCGGCGGCGAGATCTTCGCGCTGCTCGGGCCGAATGGCGCCGGCAAGACCACGCTGATCAGCATCATCTGCGGCATTGCCAACATCACCGAGGGCAGCGTCAGTGTTGGCGGCCACGATATCGCGAGGGATTACCGCGCTGCGCGCTCGCTGATCGGGCTCGTGCCGCAGGAACTGCACACCGACGCCTTCGAGACGGTCTGGGGGACGACGAGCTTCAGCCGCGGCCTGTTCGGCAAGCCAAAGAACCCCGCCCATATCGAGAAGGTGCTGAAGGACCTGTCGCTGTGGGACAAGAAGGACTCCCAGATCCGCACGCTGTCCGGCGGCATGAAGCGGCGCGTCATGATCGCCAAGGCGCTGTCGCACGAGCCGAAGATCCTGTTCCTCGACGAGCCGACGGCGGGCGTCGATGTCGAATTGCGCAAGGGCATGTGGGAGGTCGTGCGCGAACTGCGAGCCTCCGGCGTCACCATCATCCTGACCACGCACTACATCGACGAAGCCGAGGAGATGGCCGACCGCGTCGGCGTCATCAACAAGGGCGAGATCATCCTGGTCGAGGAGAAGGCAAAGCTGATGCAGAAGCTCGGCAAGAAGCGGCTGACCGTGCATTTGCAGGGCAAGCTCGACGCCGTTCCGGAAACGCTCGCGCCCTATCAGCTCGAGCTCTGCGACGGCGGCCGCGCGCTGATCTACGACTACGACACAAGAGGCGAGCACACCGGCATCACCAGCCTGCTCGGCGATCTCCGCAGCGCCGGCATCCGTCTCACCGATATCGACACGAGCCAGTCCTCGCTGGAAGACATCTTCGTCAGCCTGGTGCATGCGCCATGAACGTCTACGCCATCCGCGCAATCTACAAATTCGAAATGGCGCGCACCGGCCGCACGCTGCTGCAAAGCATCGTCTCGCCCGTGGTGTCGACCTCACTCTATTTCGTGGTGTTCGGCGCCGCGATCGGCTCGCGCATCACGGAGATCGAGGGCGTGAGCTATGGCACCTTCATCGTGCCGGGGCTGATCATGCTGTCGGTGCTGACGCAGAGCATCATGAACGCCTCGTTCGCCATCTACTTCCCGAAATTCGTCGGCACCATCTATGAAATCTTCTCGGCGCCGGTCTCCCCCTTCGAGATCGTGCTCGGCTATGTCGGCGCAGCCGCGACCAAGTCCATCATCCTCGGCCTGATCATCCTCGCCACGGCAAGCCTGTTCGTGCCGCTGCATGTCGATCATCCGCTGCTGGATGCTGGCCTTCCTGGTGCTGACCGCGGTGACCTTCAGCCTGTTCGGCTTCATCATCGGCATCTGGGCCGACGGCTTCGAGAAGCTGCAGATGATCCCGATGCTGATCGTGACGCCGCTGACCTTCCTCGGCGGCAGCTTCTATTCGATCAACATGCTGCCCGCGCCCTGGCGCAGCATCGCCCTGCTCAATCCCGTCGTCTATCTGATCTCCGGCTTCCGCTGGAGTTTCTTCGAGATCGCCGACGTCAGCGTGACCGTGAGCCTCGGCATGGTCGCAGCCTTCCTGGTCGTCTGCATGGTCACGGTGTCGTGGATCTTCAGGACCGGCTACCGGCTGAAGAACTGACGCGAAAGGTATGCCCGCACAGGGGTTGGTCGACGCTCGCGAAAAGTTCAGCTCTCGGGCCCAACCTCCGCCCCTTTGCCGCGACACATCAAGTATCCCGCTGCAGGTAGCTGGAACCAAACCCGGATTCAGGGCATATTGGAACCGGGGGCGGAAAAGAACGGCTGGAAAACCAAGCCTGGAGGCCAGAAGTAAAATGCGTTTCACTTTCGTTGCACTCGCCGGACTGATGTTGTTTGCCGGCCATTCCGCCCAGGCGAAAGTCGACATCACCGTCGACAAGAACAGCCAGATGATGACCGTCGCGGTCGACGGCGTGGAGCGGTATCACTGGCCGGTCTCGACCGGAATTCCCTCACGCGAGACGCCGAACGGAAGCTTCCGTGCCTTCCGCATGGAAGAGGACCACTACTCCAAGGAATTCGACGACGCGCCGATGCCGCACTCGATCTTCTTCACCAAGATCGGGCATGCGATCCATGGCACCGATTCCGAAGGCCGGCTCGGCTCGCCGGCCTCCCATGGCTGCGTGCGGCTGTCGAAGGCACACGCGACCTCGCTCTATGCGCTGGTGCAGCAACAGGGCGTGCTCAACACCACGGTGACGCTGACCGGCTCGGCGGCGATCGCGCTCGCGCGCAACCCGCGCGGGAATGCGCTCGCCCGCAGGCAGACACAGACCCCCGATCAGCAATACGCCGCCGGCGATCCGGTCGTGATCACGCCGCAGGCGCAGATCTATTCCAATCAACAGGTCTATTCCAATCAACAGGTCTATTCCGGTCAGCAGACCTATCCCAATCAGCAGGTCTATCCCAACAACCAGCAAATCTATCCCAACAACGAGCAGATCTATGCCAACCAGCGGCGGCCGGATGACGGCTACATCTATCCGGCCGACGGCAGCACGGATCAGCAGATCTATCCGGCTCCGCGCACGGGCCGCCGCCTGTTCGACGCGCAGGTCACTCCGCAGCAGCAGCCCCGCGCCGCCAACAACCAGGGCTACCCTCCGGCACCGCAGGGTTATTACACCCAGCCGCGCCCGCAATATTATCAGCCGCAGGGCTATTATCAGTAGGCCTCATGCTGTCCGCTCGTTGAAGCTGGCCCTGCCGTCGTCTACTGATCGCCGCACGACGGCAGGCGGAGATCAGTCCCAGGGATGAGCGACAGCGGACCCGAGCGCATCACGGTCAACTTCGACCTGACGGCGGACGATTATGCGCGCTACGCCGCCGCCGTCGAACGGCGTAGCCGCAGCTGGCTGGCCTTCAACATTTCCATTGCTGTGCTGTTCTGCGCGATCCCGGCGGCTTTCCTGTTCCGCTGGCTTGCCGCGCAGAGCCTGGATGACACCGAAGCGATCGAGATTGTCGGCAAATACAGCCTGTTCGCCTTCGGCCTCGGGATCATCACATGCTGGATCGGGTGGTCCCTGATCGGCTGGGTCGGCCGGCGCCGATACTTCACGACGCAGTTGGATTCGCTCGAAGCGCAAACGGCCGAGCTCGACCACACCGGCATCACGGTCATCCGCAAGGGAGCACGCTCGACATACGAATGGATCAGGATCCCTCGCTGTACGCTGGAACGGAGCCTGCTGCTGGTCTGGATTACCCCCTACACGGCGGTGGCGATCCCGAGCCGCTGCTTTGGCAGCGACGCCGCATGCAAGACGGCGATGGCATTTGTCGGCGCGAGATTATCCGACGTGCGCGCCCGCGCCGCGCAACCGGACACCGCGCCGGCATCGGGATCTACCTGAAAGCATCCTCGCCGCGGGCGCTGATCCTGCGAACGGCATCGGTGAAGGCGCGCGCAACCGGTTCGAGGATATCAGGGCCCGTGGACGCGACATCGTCGGCCGGCGTGTGGAAGAAGCGGTGACGGCCGGCCAGACCGAGAAAATTCGGATAGCCCGCCGCATGCACGTCGCGCAATTCGCCGACGGCCTCGCGCTCGGCGACCATCGGTGTGGCCTTGACCGCAGCGAGAGTCTCGCGGGACAGCGCCACCGCGGATTTGCTCAGGACCAGAACGCGCGCCGTCTCGGGCTCGGCTGATCGCACGGGGCCCTGAGGTCCCTCGCTCCAGCCATAACAGGCGTTGGCCGAGCCGAAATGGACCCAGGCCAGCGTTTCGGCGGGAGACGGCGCGCCGTCCTTCAGAAACAGCTCCATGCCGCCATGGCCGATCTCGTGACCGGCGGTCGCGATGAAGATGAAATTGCCCGGAATCTTTTCCGCCGCGACGGTACGGGCCAGCGCGATGAAATTGGCAATGCCGGGCCCGCGCTCGCATACGCAGCTGTACCAGCCCGTCATCGGCGTGGACACCACGATCGTCTTGCCTGTGCCACCGCCGAAACGCGCGACGACATTGCGGCCGGCCACGTTGCGCTCATAGTGCCCGGCAACGTCGAAGCTGACAGATGCGCCTGCGGCGAGCGCCCGCTCGAACACGGCGCGCTCCTTTCCGGCGACGACCATCACCGGCACCGGCCACGGGCTGTCCTCCTGAGTCACATTGTAGGCAAAGCGATCGTCGGCGGGATTGCCGATCATGAGCAGGATCGCCACCGGACCGCGCGCCGCGGCCTGCGCGATCGCCGCGCGATGGCTTGGACCGAGATAGGCGCCGCGATCGAAGGGCAGATCGACCATCAGTATCTTGCCCACGACATCGCCGTCGCGCGCGAGCGGCGCGGTGAGGCGGAACGATGCCTTGTCCTCGGGCGGCCACCAGAACGGCGTCGCCTCGACGGCGCTGCCCTGGGCCTCGGCCGTGGCCCGCTCGACAAAATATTGCCGCCCCAGCACGACCGGCTGGAAGTCGACCTTGAACCCTGCCGCCTTCAACTCGCCCGCGATCCAGTCGGTGGTTGCCTTGTCGCCGGCTGAGCCGAAACGATGCGTGCCGAACGACGCATAGCGGCCGACATCGTCATAGAGCCTTTTGCCCGCAAGAAAATCTTCGGCCAATACAGGCGGACCCGACATCATGAGCGCGGCCAACGCCACGCATGCGCGCGATATTCGCATTGCCTTGCTCCTCCCCGGGAAATTCTCATGCGAATTCAACTGCTCGACCAATCGTGATCGACACGAAATATGGCAGTCATCCGACTGTTAAGAAAGCCGTCAATAACGCTCCCGACAGCCGCGATTTCAAGTCTGGGGATCGGTATGAAACGGCCCTTTATTGTTTTAGGCATTTGTTCGCTTGCGACCATCGCTTACTTCGGCGCCAGCAAATGGGCCATCCGTCACGCCACGCTCACCTTCAATGACGTGCTGCGCGAGGACCGTCCCGTCTCCATCGACATCGCGGTGCGACGCGACCGCGAAATGGAAGCCATGGCGGACATGATCGAACTGCCGGTCGCCGTCCTCAGCCACGGCAATACGGTCAAGAACACCGAATATTCGTTCCTCTCCAATCTGTTTGCCGCCCGCGGCTACATGGTGGTCAGCATCCAGCACGATCTCGACACCGACGATCCGATGGTGACCAAAGCCGGCGAGGAATATGTCGGCCGCCGCATGCAATATAACCGCGGCATCTTCAACATCATGTTCGCGATCGAAAACCTGAAGAAGCAGTATCCGAACGCCGATTATCGCCACCTCACACTGATCGGGCATTCCAACGGCGGCGACATCTCGATGTATTTCGCCAAGCTGCATCCGGACATGGTCAAGAAGGTGGTGACGCTCGACAATCTGCGGGTGCCGTTCCTGACGGACGGCAAGGTCAAGATCCTGTCCTTCCGCTCCAAGGATCCGGTGTTCAAGGCCGATCCCGGCGTGGTGCCCGACGACGAGACCTGCGCGAAGGCAGGGATCACCGTGGTCAAGACCGAATTTCAGCACAATTGGCTGAGCGACCGCGGGCCGGACAATGTCAAGGAATCGATCCAGGCAAAGGTGCAAGCGTTCCTGGACGAGGATGAAGGGGCGACGCCGTCGATACCGCTTTTGACGGCGGCGGCGCCGCCCGCACCGGCTGCGCAAAACAAAAACTGAATGGACATTACCGCGCTGGCGGCGATCCGCTATTCCGCTTCGCGCAGGCGGCGGTAAACCGCGCCGAGAATGTTGGAATAGTCGTCGGTCCAGACCCTTTGCCCTTCGGTCGGCTCGGTCTCCGTCCATTTGTCCGACGAGGCGAGGCTGCCGACATCGGCCTCCTCGCGTGCGGACACCACGACGTCGGTCGAGAAGATGTACTCGTCGTCGCGGCCGGAATCCTCGTTATAGACCCAGCTCTTGAGGTCGTTGGCATCCGCAATGCCGACCACGACGCTTTCCAGCTCGAGATGCCGGTTGGAGACGTGCATCACCACCGCACCCTGCGGCGCGAGCTTGTCCTTGTAGATCTTCATCGCCTCCTGTGTCGCGAGATGAATCGGGATCGCGTCCGACGAATAGGCATCGACGATGATGAGGTCATAGAGGCCGTCCGGCTCCCTGGCGAAGGTGAGCCGCGCGTCGCCGATCACCGGCTTTACACCGGGCGCGCAGTTCTGAAAGTAGGTGAAATATTTCGGGTCCTTCGCGGTATCGACCATGGTCTGGTCGATATCGAAGAACTTCCAGTCTTCACCGGGCTCTGCGGCGCAGGTCAGCGTCCCGGAGCCGACCCCGATCACGGCCACGCGCAGCGGCGCGCCCTTGCGCTCCCGGATCGCGGTGATGGCGCGGCCGATGCCGCCATCCCTGTGGTAGTAGCTGATCGGCTCGGGCCGGCCGGTAACGGGCGAGCCGTCGGCGTTGAGGAATTTCTGCGCGCCATGGATCGTTGTGCCGTGCATCAGCACGTGATACTGGCCGCGCGGCGTGATGACGATCTTGTGGACGCCGAAGAAGCTGCGTGCCGTCACCACCCGCCCTTCGTCGGCAGGGTAGATGCGGATCAGCGCCAGCGCGACCGCCGCGGCGGCAAACGTCTTCCAGCGGCTGACATTGAAACCGAGCGTGATGAAAGCGGCGAGCACGCCGACCGAGCTCGCGACCCAAACGCGATGATCCAGAAGCCATGACGATATCTGCTCCTGAAACCAGGCCGGCACGATCAGCGCGACCGCGAACGCCGCGAGCAAGGGCCAGTACCAGCGGCTCAAGGCGGGCCATCGTTCCTCCGACGCCGGACGGCACAACGCGGCGAGCGCCAGCAGGATCGGGTATTCCGCGATCCAGCTGAACAAGAATGGCGCGATCAGCCCGGCGAACAGACCGCCGACCATGCCGCCAAAGGACAACGCGACATAGAAGCCGGTGAGGTATTTCGCGGCCGGCCGCGTCCGCGCCAGCTCGCCATGGCAGGCCATCGCGATCAGGAAGAAGCACACCTGGTGCCCGCCGAGCGTCAGCAGCAGATTCTGTTCGCCGCCGACCGCGAGCAGCACGATCACGCCGGCAATCGCCAGCGGCTGAACCATCAGCATCCATTTGTGCGGCAGCAGCGGGCGCGACTGGAACACCAGCACCCAGGTCAAAAGATAGAGCGACAGCGGCAGGACCCAGAGCAGCGGCGCAGCCGCGACATCGGTCGAGATATGCGCGGTCACCGCGATCAGGAGTCCCGACGGCACGGCCGCGAGAAAGATCCAGCGCGCGCGCAGCATCCAGGGCGGCGCCGGAGCCGTCGTCTCCTCGGTCTCGCGATCGGCCGCCTCGCGCGCCGGCGAACTCAGCAGGAGCGTGCCGCAGGCCGCGATCAGCACGATCAGCAGCCCATAGCCGCCGGTCCATATCAGGTTCTGCATGCGCAGCGCGAACACCGGCTCCAGCAGTACGGGATAGGACAGGAGCGCGAGAAAGCTGCCGATGTTGGACGACGCATAGAGGAAATAGGGATCGGGACCGTCGGGATGACCGGTGCGCACGAACCAGGCCTGTAGCAGCGGATTGTTCGCCGCCAGCGCGAAGAACGGCAGGCCGATCGAGACCGCAAACAGCCCGAGCAGCCAGAACGCATAGCCTGATGTCGGCGGCTCCCCCCATGAGATCGCGATCGCAAGCGGCAGCGTCAGCAATCGCCGCGCAAAGCAGCAGTAGATGCACCCCGACCGGGATCGCGCGGTTTCTGATCTGCATCAGGAAATGCGCATAGGCGTAGCCCGCGAGCAGCAGCGACTGGAAGAACACCATCGCCACCGACCACACCGCGGGCGAGCCGCCGAGCCGCGGCAGCACCATCTTGGTGAACAGGGGCTGCACCGAGAACAACAGCAGCGCGCTGACGAAGATCGCCGAGGTATAGACCACCAGCACGAGGCGGTTGCGCGCCTGACTGGGCTGCTCCGTCGCAGCTGGCTGAGCGATGGCGGCGGCGGACGAACTCATCGACGAATTCATTTGCGAACTCTTCAGCGTACTCTCGGGCATTCCGGCTTGGGCATTCCGGCTTTCTCCCCGGCGGTCGCCGGGCGGGCCGGAATGGAGCACATGGCGACAGCCCGGGCAATGCGGGGCAAGCTTACCATCCCTTCACTTCGCGCTGTGCTGGGTTGCGCGAGTTCGCTATGTAACTCACGTCATTCCGGGGCGCCTCGAAGAGGCGAACCCGGAATCTCGGGATTCCGGGTCTGGTCCTTCGGACCATCCCGGAATGACAGGCATTGATAACTTCTTATTTGAACGCGGCATGACAGAGACGGATGTCGTCATCATCGGAGCGGGCCATAACGGCCTCACCTGCGCGGCCTACCTGGCGCGCGCGGGCCTGCGCGTGCGCGTCGTGGAGCGGCGCAAGGTGGCCGGCGGCGCCGCGGTGACCGAAGAATTCCATCCGGGCTTCCGCAACTCGGTCGCCGCCTACACGGTGAGCCTGCTCAATCCGAAGATCATCGCCGATCTCGCCCTTGCCGAACACGGCCTCGACATCGTCGAGCGCCGCGCCCAGAATTTCCTCCCCGCCCACGATGGCAGCTATCTCCTGACCGGCGAAGGCCGCACCCACGCCTCGGTGGCGCGGCTCAGCGCGCATGACGCGGCGGCAATCGAGGGTTTCTCCCGCGAGCTGGAAGCGATCGCCGACGTGCTGCGGCAGTTCGTGCTGCGCGCGCCGCCGAACCTGGTCCAGGGTTTTGGCGTGGGCGCGATCCGCGAGGCGTTCAATGCGATGGGGACCGCGAATATCCTGCGAAGCCTCTCGCTGGAACAGCAGCGCGATCTGCTCGACCTGTTCACCCGCTCGGCCGGCGACATGCTCGACGAGCGCTTCGAGAACGACCTCGTAAAGGCGCTGTTCGGCTTCGATGCCATCGTCGGCAATTATGCGAGCCCCTACGCGCCCGGTTCGGCCTATGTGATGCTGCACCATGCCTTCGGCGAGGTGAACGGCAAGAAGGGCGTCTGGGGTCACGCCATCGGCGGCATGGGCGCCATCACGCAGGCCATGGCGCGGGCGGCGCGCGCGGCCGGCGCCGAGATCCAGCTCGAGGCTGGCGTGCGCGAGGTGATCGTGGAGCGCGATCGCGCGGCCGGTGTCGTGCTGGACAACGGCGAGACCATTCGCGCGAAATACGTCGTCTCCGGCGTCAATCCGAAGTTGCTCTATACGCAGCTGGTGCCGGCGCAGGCGCTCCCTGACAATTTCCTGGCGCGGATGCAGCGCTGGCGCAACGGCTCAGGCACATTCCGGATGAATGTGGCCCTCTCCGCCCTGCCCTCCTTCACGGCGCTGCCGGGCGAAGGCGATCATCTTACCGCGGGCATCATCCTCGGCCCCAGCCTCGGCTACATGGACCGCGCCTTTCAGGACGCGCGCGATCATGGCTGGAGCCGCGCGCCCGTGGTGGAGGTGCTGATTCCCTCCACGCTCGACGAGTCCCTTGCGCCGCAGGGCGCGCATGTCGCGAGCCTGTTCTGTCAGCATGTCGCTCCGGAATTGCCGGACGGCAGATCCTGGGACGATCACCGCGAAGAGGTCGCCGACCTCATGATCGCCACGGTGGATCGCTTCGCGCCCGGATTTGCGGCAGGCGTTGTCGGCCGGCAGATCCTCTCCCCGCTCGACCTCGAGCGGCAATTCGGCCTGCTCGGCGGCGACATCTTCCACGGCGCGCTGACGCTGAACCAGCTGTTCTCGGCGCGTCCGATGCTGGGTCATGCTGACTATCGCGGGCCGCTGAGCGGCCTCTATCACTGTGGTTCCGGCGCTCATCCCGGCGGCGGCGTCACCGGCGCACCCGGCCACAACGCGGCCAGGACGATCCTGGCCGACCACCGCGCCCTGTTTGCAAGCCGTTGATATCAAGTGGACAGGCTGTAGAAAACCTGTGGCGAGGCATGAGATTTCCGCTGCGATTGCGGTCGTTTACACCAGCAATTGCGTGGCGTTTCGCAAAAGAGACCCGCGTGGCAGAGCCACGCGGGTCTCTTAGACGCAAGCCGGATGCCGCGGCGCCTTTCCTTCGGGAGGCAGGCGCCGAACAGGTTTACTTGAGCGAGGACGAGATCGACGTGAACTTGTCGTTCAGGCTGGTGCCCAGGCCGTTCACGACAGCGATAATCGCGAGCGAGATGCCGGCTGCAATCAGACCATATTCGATCGCCGTCGCACCGGACTGATCGGCCAAAAACTTCTGGATAAGACCCTTCAACTCCGCCTCCATGGAAATTCAGCCGGATCATCGCCGGCACCCGCAAAACTACGGTCCATCATCTAAAGTCCGGTGAATCCTGAACTTGCAAAGTTCCGGTAAACTGCCGCGGAATTGCTTTTAAAATTCGATCGGAGCTAGCCCACTGCAGGCGCGGGCCGCTGCCTCCACAGCTGTGCATAAGCTGTTGGTTTTGCAGGCCGACCACTGTGGATAAGCCGCCGGCAGCGAGCTCAAATGCCGGTTTATCGGCTGTGGGCAACGATGCGGTTCGTTAGTGGAAAATTAGGCATCCAAGCAGTGGAAAATCCCTGTATGCATCCGACTCTGAACTTTTGAGAGCCGGTGTATACCGGGTTGAAAGCCTGTGAACACCCCCATTCTGACCCCCGCCACCCATCGTGCCTCTGTCGCCATCGGCGACGAGCAGGCGGCCAGACGCGTTGCCGATGCGCTGACCGAGATCTTCTTCGAGGGCGAGGCGGCGGTCGCCGCCTTCGAACGGCCGGACGGGCGCTGGGACGTCACGGTGCATTTTGCCGAGGCGCCGGATCAGGCGCTGTTGCGCCAGCTCATCGCCAACGCCGCCGGCGAGGACGCCGCTGCCGGCATCGCATTCGACACGGTCGAAGCCAGGGATTGGGTCAAGGCAAGCCTTGCGGATCTGGTTCCGGTCCCGGCGGGGCGTTTTGTCGTGCATGGCGCGCACGACCGCCCCCGCGTGGCGGCGAACAAGCTCGGCATCGAGATCGAGGCGGCGCTCGCCTTTGGCACCGGCCATCACGGCACGACCCGCGGCTGCCTGCTCCTGCTCGATCACGTGCTGAAGGCCTACCGGCCTGTCCGCGTGCTCGACCTCGGCACCGGCACCGGCGTGCTGGCGATCGCAGCGGCCAAGGCGATGCGCCGGACCGTGCTCGCGTCAGACATCGATGCGCCTTCCGTCGGCGTGGCCCGCGACAATGCGCGGCTCAACGGCACCGGCCGTCATGTGCAGGCGATCCGCGCCACCGGCTTCTCCGCGCCGGAATTTGCAAGGCACGGACCGTTCGGCCTGGTCCTGGCCAATATTCTCGCCAATCCGCTGCGTCAGCTCGCCGGGCCAATGTCCCGGCATCTCGCGCCGCGGGCCTTCGTGATCCTGTCGGGATTGCTGAATCACCAGGCGCCGGCCGTGATGGCCGCCTATCGCGCGCGCGGGCTGGTGCCGCAGCGTCATCTCAGGATCGAGGGCTGGAGCAGCCTTTTGTTGCGCGCCACCTCTTGAAAGCGGCCGGCCGGATGAGGGATGAGCGGAAGCCGCTGGTTACTTCCGGCTGCGCCTGGCGCGCGCTTCGGCAATACGGCCCAGGACCTGAACGATGACGCCGCGCGGCTTCCTGCTGGCGGTCTCGCTGGTCGTGCTGTCGGATTTCCCGGTGGATTCCTTGGGAGTCGATGTTGCTGCCGCGACGGGCGCCGGCGGCGAAAGCTTCTCAAAGGAAAACGCAGGCATGAGTATCCCCTCGCTGCCGAGTTGAGACACTCCTTGAAATTTCCCCCACGTCATCTCGTTGGATGTCCGCTGCACCACAGCAAATCGCTCCATCCGCTTGATTGCAAGCGGATTCTTTGGGCACGCCGCCTTTATCCAATTCCGTCACATTGCCGGCTAACGCGTGATTACCTTAGGACGAAACGAGATCGCGCTTTAGCATCTTGTTTGCGCATGATCTTTTCGGAAAACCGCTTCACACTTTTCCGGATCATGCGTTAGCCTGTATGCACCTAAAGTACGAGGACGATGTTCGAAGCTCATTTTCAGACCTTTGAGGAACCCGAAGGCGGGGTGGCGCTGACCGCGCGGCTATCGGCCCTTCGCGAAGAACTGGCGCGCCGGAAGCTCTCGGGCTTTGTCATCCCGCGCGCCGACCAGCAGCAGAATGAATATGTCGCCCCGTCGGAGGAGCGGCTGGCCTGGCTGACAGGCTTTACCGGCTCGGCCGGAATGGCCGTGGTGCTGGCGCAGGACGCCGCGATCTTCGTCGACGGCCGCTATACGCTGCAGGCCGCCAAGCAGGTTGACGGCAAGGCCTGGACGGTCGAATCGCTGATCGAACCGCCGCCCGAGCACTGGATCACGGGCCATCTCGCCAAGGGCGACCGGCTCGGTTTCGACCCCTGGCTACATACCTCAGCCGCGGCCGAGCGGCTGGCCGCGGCCTGCGCCAAGGCGGGCGCCGAGCTCGTGGCCGTCGAGAGCAATCCGGTCGATGCGATCTGGACCGAGCGGCCGCCGCCGCCGGTCGCGCCGGTTTCCATCCATGGTCCCGGCTATGCAGGCGAGGCGGAGGCCGCCAAGCTCGGCCGCATCCGCGCCGAGATCGCCAAGCTCGGCGCGCAGGCGCTGGTGCTGTCGGACAGCCACGCCGTGGCCTGGACATTCAACATCCGCGGGGCCGATGTCGCGCACACGCCGCTGCCGCTGTCCTATGCGCTGGTGCCGAAGGACGGCCGGCCCACCGTCTTCATCGACCACCGCAAACTCTCCAACCTCACCCGCGACCATCTCGAACAATCGGCCGATGTCTGCGAGCCCGACCAGATGACGCCGCAGCTCATGGAGCTTGCCAGATCAGGCGGCACCATTGCGCTCGACAACGCCACGGCCGCCGACGCGCTGAGCCGCCTGATCACGGAGGCCGGCGGCAAGCCGCTGCGCGGCAGCGATCCCATCGCGCTCCTCAAGGCCGTAAAGAACACGACCGAGATCGAAGGCACGCGGTCCGCGCACCGTCGCGACGCGGTGGCGCTGGCGCGCTTCCTCGCCTGGATCGACCGCGAGGCGCCGAAGGGCGGTCTCACCGAGATCGATGCGGTGGAAGCGCTGGAGACCTTCCGCCGCGATACCGGCGCGCTGAAGGATGTCTCCTTCCCCACCATCGCCGGCACCGGGCCGAACGGCGCCATCGTGCATTACCGCGTCACCCGCAAGAGCAACCGGCGGATCGCGCCGGGCGATCTCCTGCTGATCGATTCCGGCGCGCAATATGAGGACGGCACCACCGACGTCACCCGCACCATCGCGGTGGGCGCGCCGACCGCGGAGCAGCGCGACCGCTTCACCCGCGTGCTGCGCGGCCATATCGCGATCGCGCGAGCAATTTTTCCGGATGGCACGTCAGGCGCGCAGCTCGACACGCTGTCACGGCAATTCCTGTGGCAGGCCGGCATCGACTTCGAGCACGGCACCGGCCATGGCGTCGGCAGCTATCTCTCCGTGCATGAAGGGCCGGCGCGGATTTCCAAGCTCGGCACCACGCCGCTCAAGCGCGGCATGATCCTGTCCAACGAGCCCGGCTACTACAAGACCGATGCTTTCGGCATCCGCATCGAGAACCTGGAACTGGTGACATCAGCCGACGTTGGCGGCGCGGAGAAGCCGATGAACGCGTTCGAGACGCTGACCTTCGCGCCGATCGACCGCCGGCTGATCGAGGTTGCGATGCTCAGTCCGCTCGAGCGCGACTGGCTCAACGCCTACCATGCCCGCGTGCGCGGCATCGTGCGCATGCAGCTCGACGAGAGCGACCGGCTCTGGCTGGACGTGGCGACGGCGCCGGTGTGAAAACTCCAGTGATCCAAACGCTGTCATGCCCCGGCTTGACCGGCCCACCCGTAAACAATCACTGTCTCTGGAATACTGGATCACCCGCTTTCGCGGGTGATGACACCTGCGTAAAGGCCGAGTGCTCGACGTCGACACGATTGCGCACAAGGCGGATGATGACGTCTGAGCGGGCACCCCCTGCCCGTTATTATAACAGCCGCGAAAATGGCATGCGGTGCATGCCGAAACGTCCCTAGGCGCGGCAATCGATCCCGCTACATTCGATTCAAATCAACTGAATCGGACCCGAGCCGCCGCGCACATGCATGGAGTGATCAAGCCGCCAGCCAGCGGCAGGAATCTTGCGAGCCACAGGAATCTCGCGACGTCGAAGCTCATGCTGGCGCTGCTCGTCGTCATGACCGGCATCGCGCCGATCTCGCTCTACATGCTGGTGCCGGCCTTGCCCGTGCTGGCGAAGAGTTTCAACAGCTCGATCTCGCTGGCTCAGATGACGGTATCGGCTTACATGGTCGGCATCGCCTGCTCGCAGCTCGTCATGGGCGCGCTGTCGGACCGCTTCGGACGGCGGCCGGTGCTGCTCGCCGGCATCTCGCTGATGGTCGCCGCCAGCCTCGCTTGCGTCTTGGCCGAGAGCCTGCCGCAGCTGATCGCGGCGCGATTCTTCCAGGCGCTCGGCGGCGCCAGCGGCATGGTGATCAGCCGCGCCATCGTCCGCGACCTCTACGCCCGCGACCAGATCAGCGCGCGCCTCAGCCTCGTGATCGCGGTCATGATGATCGCGCAGATGCTCTCGCCGCTCACCGGCGGCCTGCTCGAGACCGCGTTCGGCTGGCGCGCGATCTTCTATCTGATCACCGCCGCCTCGCTGGCCACGGTGATCGCAATCGCGTTTCTGCTGCCCGAGACACGGCGCGTTCGTGCCGCCGGCAACGGCTTCGGCCGCGATGTCGCGAGCCTGTTCGCCAGCCGCGCCTTTATCGGCTACCTGCTCTGCCAGGTGCTGGCGTCGCAAATCATCTTCGCGTTCGCAGGCGGCGGCCCCTACATCGTGGTGACGCAGATGGGCCGAAACAGCGCCGAGTATGGCGCGTGGTTTGCGACCACCGGCCTGGCCTACCTGATCGGAAACGTGCTCTGCGTGCGTTTCGCCCCGCGCCATTCGCTGGAGAGGCTGATCTGGTTCGGGCTTGCGCTGCAACTGGCGGGCAGCCTCCTCAATCTGATCTGGAGCGTGACCGGCATCAACCAGATGCCGCTCTGGCTGTTCGGCACCCAGATGATCGTGATGATCGGCAACGCCTTCGTGATGTCGAACGCGGTGGCCGGCGCGATCAGCGTGCGGCCCGACGCCGCCGGCACCGCGTCCGGCGCGATGGGCTTCCTCCAACAGGGCGTCGGCGCCCTGGTGTCGCAGCTCGGCGCCTGGCTCGGCGGTCATTTTGCAACCACGCTGCCGCTGATGTCGCTCGTCTTCGTGTTGTCACTCGGATGCGCCGCCAGCATGGTCTTCCTGGTGCCGCGCCGCGGCATGGTGGTGACGGAAGAGCTGATCGGACAGGCGGAAGAGGAAGAGAGCGGGATGCTGTGACTTTAACCCGTCATTCCGGGATGGTCCGGAGGACCAGACCCGGAATCTCGAGATTCCGGGTTCGCTCGCTGACGCGAGCGCCCCGGAATGACGAAGGAAATCATCCCCCCACCAGCTTCAGCCATTCGTCTTCGGTCAGCACCGTGACGCCGTGCTTTTGCGCTTCCGCGAGCTTCGAGCCGGCGCCTGGGCCGGCAACGACATAATCCGTCTTCTTCGAGACCGAGCCCGCGGCTTTCGCGCCCAGCCGCTCCGCCATCGCCTTGGCCTCGTCGCGCGTCATCTTCTCCAGCGAACCCGTGAATACCACGGTCTTGCCTGCGATTGCCGAGTTGCTTTTCGGCTTCTCGGCGTCGAGAACTTTGACCTCTTTCTTCAGGCGATCGACGATCCCGCGATTATGGCTCTCGCCGAAATAGGCAGCCACGCTCTGGATCACGGTGTCACCGATCTGGTCCAGCGCATCCATCTCCGCGATCGCCTCCTCGTCACCCTTGGCAACCTTGCGGCTGGCCTCGTGAAACGCCTCCCATGAGCCGTAGCCGCGCGCCAACGCCAGCGCGGTGGTCTCGCCGACATGACGCATGCCGAGCGCGTAGATGAAGCGCTCGAGCGAAATCGTCCGCCGCGCCTCGATCGAAGCGAAGAGATTGCGGACCGAGGTCTCGCCGTAGCCCTCGATCTCCTCGAGCTTCAATTTGTTGTTGCGATCTTGCAGGGTGAAGATATCGGCGGGCTCCCTCACCCACTCCTCGTCGAAGAAATATTGCAGCTGCTTCTCCCCCAGGCCGTCGATGTCGAAGGCGCGCCGCGACACGAACAGCTTCAGATGCTCGATCTTCTGGAACGGACAGGCGAACTCGCCCGAGCAGCGGGCGCGCGAGCCCTCCTCGCCGGTCGCCGTCTCCTCGCGCACGACATCGGTGTGCAGCGGACATGGGCACTTCTTCGGAAAATGGAATTCCCTGGCGCCCTTCGGACGCTTGTCGATGACGACATCGACCACCTGCGGGATCACGTCGCCGGCGCGCTGGACCACGACGGTGTCGCCGATCCTGATGTCACGGCCCTCGCGCAGCACCTCACCCTTGTTGCCGACGCCCTTGATGTAGTCCTCATTATGCAGCGTGACGTTCTGCACGATGACGCCGCCGACGCCGACGGGCTCGAGCTTGCCGACCGGCGTGAACGATCCGGTGCGGCCGACCTGGATCTCGATGTCGCGCAACACGGTCATGGCGCGTTCGGCCGGGAATTTGTGCGCGATGCCCCAGCGCGGCGTGCGCGAGACGAAGCCGAGCCGCTCCTGCCAGTCGATGCGGTCGACCTTGTAGACCACGCCGTCGATGTCGTAATCGAGCTCGGCGCGCTGCTCCTCGATCTTGCGATGGAACGCGATCAGCTCCTCCACGGAGTGACAAAGCCTCGTCAGCGGATTGGTCGTAAAGCCGCAGCGCTCGAACCAGTGGATCATGCCGGTCTGCGTGTCCTCCGGCATCGCGCTCATCTCGCCCCAGGCATAGGCGAAGAAGCCGAGCGGGCGCGAGGCGGTAATGCCGGGGTCCTTCTGGCGCAGCGAGCCGGCGGCGGAGTTGCGCGGATTGGCGAAGATGGTGTCATCAACCGCCTTCTGCCGCTCGTTCAGCGCAAGGAAGGCTTTCTTGGTCATGTAGACTTCGCCGCGGACCTCGCAGATATCGGGAACGTTGCGGCCCTTGAGTTTCTGGGGGACGTCTTCCAGCGTACGGATATTGGCGGTGACGTCCTCGCCCTCCGCACCGTCTCCGCGGGTCGCCGCGGTGACGAGTTCGCCGCCCTCGTAGCGCAGCGACATCGAGAGGCCGTCGATCTTGGGCTCGGCCGAGAAATCGATCTTGTCATCCGGCAATTTCAGGAAGCGAGCGATGCGCCCGGCGAAGTCGATCACGTCCTGCTCGGCAAAGGCATTGTCGAGCGAGAGCATCGGCATCGCGTGTCTGACCTTCCTGAACCGTCCGGACGGCGCCGCGCCCACTTTCTGCGACGGCGAGTCCGAGGTGACGAGATCCGGAAAGCGTTTCTCGATGGCGTTGAACCTCTGTCGCAGCGCGTCGTATTCGGCGTCGGTGACGCTTGGTGCATCGTCCTGGTAATAGCGCCGGTCGTGGCCTTCGAGCTCCAGCGCGAGCCGCTTGTGCTCGACCTTGGCCTGAGCCTGGGTGAGGCCGGCAACGTCGGGAAGCTTTTTGGGTTTTGATGACTTGGCCATAAAAACGCGAGCTATAGTTTTTCCGTCATTCCGGGGCGGTCCGTCAGGACCGAACCCGGAATCTCGAACTTCCGGGTTCGATGCTTCGCATCGCCCCGGAATGACCGTGTAGGGAATGGGGCATGTCGTACTACGTCTACATTCTAGCAAGCCGGCGAGACGGAGCAAATCTATGTTGGCATAACCAATGACCTCGTTCGCCGGGTCTACGAACATCGAATGAAGGCAGTCCCCGGGTTTGCATCCAGGTACAATATCACCCAGCTCGTTTGGTTCGAGGCGTACGACGATCCGATCTCCGCAATCACGCGTGAGACAGAACTCAAAAAGTGGAAACGGGACTGGAAGGTTCAATTGATCGAAGCAGAAAACCCGCAATGGCTGGATCTCTACGAATCAATCTGCAACTAAGTTCGTCATTCCGGGATGGTGCGAAGCACCAGACCCGGAATCTCGAGATTCCGGGTTAGCACTTCGTGCGCCCCGGAATGACGGTGTTCATTACGCCGTCGCCGCCTTCAGCAGGCGTTCGGCGGCCGCCCTCGCCTCGGCGGTGATCTCGGCGCCCGCCAGCATGCGCGCGATCTCCTCGCGGCGGTGATCGGCGGCGAGCGCGTTGACGCGGGTGGCGACGCGCTTGCCCTTGTCGAGCGCATCCTTGGAGATCAGCAGATGCTGGTTGGCGCGGGCGGCGACCTGCGGGGCATGCGTCACCGCCATCACCTGCACCTTGCCGGCGAGCCGCGCCAGCCGCGAGCCGATCGCATCCGCCACCGCGCCGCCGACGCCGGTATCGATTTCGTCGAACACGAGCGTCGGCGCCGAGCCGCGATCGGCCAGCACGACCTTGAGCGCCAGCAGGAAACGCGACAGCTCGCCGCCGGACGCCACCTTCATCAACGGCCCCGGCCGCGTCCCGGGATTGGTCTGCACCCAGAACTCGACACGATCAAAACCTTGCGGGCCGGGCGAAGCCGGGTCGCTGTCGAGCTGGGTGGTGAACGCCGCGCGCTCGAGTTTCAACGGCGCGAGCTCGGCGCTCACGGCCTTGTCGAGTTTTTGCGCGGCTTTTTCCCGCGCCGCCGACAATTTCTTGGCCGCCGCGCTGTAGCGCTGGTCGGCTTCGGCCGCCGACGCTTCGAGCTTGTTCAGCTGCTCGGCGCCGGCATCGATCAGCGCCACGTCGGAGGCATATTTCGCGGCAAGGGCTGCGAGCAGATCGACGGGGGTGTTGTACTTGCGCGAGGCGGCGCGCAAGGCGAACAGCCGTTCCTCGATGCGTTCGAGCTCCAGCGGATCGAAATCGGCCGCGGCGAGCGCCGCGTTCAGATGCTGGTCCGCCTCCTCCAGCGCGTTGATCGCGATATCGATCGCTTTCACCGCTGGCTCGACCAGTGACGGCGAATGCGCCGCGCGGCGCTCCAGCCGGCGCACCGCCGCCGACAGGGCCGCGACCGGCGAATGGTTGCCGCCCACGGCTTCCTGCGCCTCGCGCAAATCGGATGCGATCTTCTCGCCCTGCATCATCACGGTGCGGCGGTTGGCGAGCGCCGTCTCCTCGCCGTCCTGCGGTGCCAGGTTCTTGAGCTCATCGGAGGCGTGGCGCAGATAGTCGGCTTCGCGCGCGGCGCGCTCCATGCCGGCGCGATGCTCATCCAGCGCGGCATGCGCCGTGCGCCTGACGTCCCAGAGTTTCTCCAGCGCGTCGACGTCCTTCTCGAGCCCGGCAAAGGCATCGAGCAGCCGGCGATGGGTGGCGGCATCGACCAGCGCGCGCTCATCATGCTGGCCATGGATCTCGACCAATGCGGCGCCGACCGCCTTCAGCGTCTGCACGGAGATCGCCTGGTCGTTGATGAAAGCGCGGGTGCGGCCGTCGGCAAGCTGCACGCGGCGCAGGATCATCTCGAACGAATCGGTGGGAGTGCTGTCTTCCAGGCCATTGTCGGACAGGATTGCGGTTGCCGGGTGCCCCTTGGGCACATCGAATACCGCGGTCACCTGCCCCTGATCGGCGCCATGACGGACAAGGCCGGCGTCGCCGCGCCCGCCGAGCGCCAGCGCAAAGGCGTCGAGCAGAATGGACTTTCCGGCGCCGGTCTCTCCGGTCAGCACCGCAAGCCCACGGAAAAATTCGATATCGAGGCGTTCGATCAGGACGATGTCGCGGATCGACAGACGCGCCAGCATGGAGGAGGAATTCCTAGCCGAGACCCACTTTCTTGAAGGCCCTGCTGATCCAGGACCCCCGATTCTCGCTCGGTTCGAGACCGCCCGATTTTACAATATTGTACGCGTCCTGATACCACTTGCTGTCTGGAAAATTGTGACCGAGCACGGCAGCCGCGGTCTGCGCCTCGCCGACGATGCCGATGGTCATATAGGCTTCGGTCAGGCGCTCCAGCGCTTCCTCGACATGGCGCGTCGTCTGGTAGCGAGTCACCACCGTCTTGTAACGGTTGATCGCCGCGGTGTAGTCGCGCTTCTCCATGTAGTAGCGGCCGATCGACATTTCCTTGCCGGCGAGCTGGTCGCGCGCGCCCTCGAGCTTCGCCTTGGCGCTGACGGCATATTCCGAGTTCGGATATTTGCGAATCACTTCTTCCAGCGCGGCCATCGCCTTCTCGGTCCGGCCCTGGTCGCGGGAAATGTCGGGGATCTGGTCGTAATGAGAGGCCGCGATCAGATATTGCGCGTAGGCAGCGTCGGGGCTGCCCGGATGCAGTGTCACATAGCGCGTCGCCGAACCGATGCAGTTGTCATAATCGCCCTGCTGGTACGACGCATAGGCCGACATCAGCAGCGATTTGCGCGCCCATTCGGAATAGGGATGCTGGCGGTCGACCTCCTCGAATTTCTTCGCGGCCGTCCTGTTATCCTTGCGCTCGTTCATCAGGTACAAGCCCTCATTGTAGAGCTTGTCCGCCGGTTCGTCCGCGAAGGAGCTTTCGTCCTTGGCGAAGAACTTGTCCCACAGCGCGCCGGTGCCACAGCCGGAGAGCGGCAGCGCGAGCACAATCAACGACGCGGCAAACCGCAGCCGCCGAGTGCCAGCCAAAAGCCTGCGTAGTTCGCGTCTTACACGCTGTCCCGACATGAGCCTTAAGACCTGACGCCTCTGTTTGCGCTCGGTTGCGCCACCCGCCTCGCGCCATGGTCGCCGCCATGGACCAGAGACGTTATTACCGGGCCAATGGCGCCTGCCATGCAACCAAGGCCTTGTGTAACCGAAAAAATTCCGTCCACCAACCGCATAGGAAGCCATTTCGCCCGGATTAAGGCGGCAGGATTGCAGGCGGCGGCTCATAATGGTTAGGAGGGGTGAACAAGCGCCTAAAGCCCGATAATTTCACGAGGAATTGACGTCGTGACTTGAACCTGGCGCTTCAGTCGAAAACCCGTCACGAGGGTTGGGGATGACTGCTCCCTGGCCGTCAAAACACCCCCGGAATGCGCTCAGGACACGTCCGGGCCGAAAGCCGCGGCAATTCGTCCGCCCACGATGCCCCGGCCGACGTCCACCTGGGTGCGGGGACGGCGCACGGTTTCGCCTTCCACCACCCGCCAGGCCGTGCGGTCGGCCATCAGCGCGGTCAGGACAGCATAGTTGAGCTTGTGTCCGGGACGGACACAACGGTACGCACCAAGCAGCGGCAGGCCTGCCAGCGCGAGGTCCCCGATCGCATCGAGAACCTTGTGCCGTGCGCATTCATCTTCGAAACGCAGGCCTTCCGGATTGAGCAGCCGCTCCTCGTCGAAAACGAGGGAATTCTCATAGGATGCGCCGAGTGCGAAACCGGCACGCCAAAGCCGCGCCACGTCATTCATGAAGCCGAAGGTGCGGGCGCGGGAGAGTTCGCGGCGGAACCCTTCCGGGCTCAGGTCCAGCGCATATTTCTGGCGTCCGATCGCGGGATTGGCGAAATCGATCTCGACCTCGGCGCGGAACCCCGCTGCATGCGGGCGCAATTCACCGAAGGAGTCGCCGATCACAACCTGGACCGGCCGCAAAACCTGGATAAAACGACGCGCCGCCGATTGGCCCACAATACCGGCCTGATCGATCGCGGTCACGAACGCCGCCGCGCTGCCGTCCATGATCGGCGCTTCGGGGCCGTCGATTTCGATGGTCGCGTTGTCGACGCCCATGCCTCGCAACGCGGCCAGCACATGCTCGACAGTGGAAACCAGCGGACCTTCATTATCGCCGAGCACGGTCGCGCATGCGGTGGCGATGACGCTTTCGGAGATGGCCTGAACGTCCCGATCGCCACCTTCGAGGCCGGTGCGGACAAAAACAAAACCTGCATCCACGGATGCAGGTCCAATCGTCAGGCTCACGGGGGAACCGGAATGAACACCTACGCCCGTCACGGTTGCTTGCGAGCGAAGCGTTGTTTGCCGGCTGAATTTCATCGAAGACCGCCCACTACGACTTACCTAACATCACAAACCGACTCACCCACCCCATGAGCCTTCGCCGATTTGCGCCTTCAGGTATCCCCAAGTCGCGGCAACCATAAGCTTTGTCTCAAATGACACCAACTCACGGTTCTTTACCGATTGTTACCCCATCTATGCCGCATTGACGTCAAGGCTTAACCAAATTCTGAGCCGGCCAAGCGGTTCCATCCAATCAAGGGCTCTATAATTAATGATTTAGAATCAGATGCTTGGACTCACGACCCAAGTGTTTGCTTCGGCCAAAGCAAAGGCCCCGGGCGCGAGCCGCCGGGGCCTTTTTCGTCGCCACGATTGTAACAATTTCAGTTTGACTGACGCCTCAGGAAGGCGGGGATATCTAAATGGTCATCACCCTGTGGCGCTGGGGCAACAGGTGCCGGGCGGCCATGGCTGTCCAAACCCTGCGGCGCCGGACGGCGGGCATATTCTGACACCGGCTCGTTCGCCGCGATCTGGTCCGCGACACCGCGCTTGGCGGGCTTGCGGTCGGGAATCGGTGGCATGGTGGGCATGGCCGGACCCGAGGCGCGGGCCGCGATCGGCGGCTCGCTTTCATCATCACGCCGGCCGAGGCCGACATTGGCCAGCCGCTGCAGGAGCGACAGACGGCTCTTCTGCGGATGCTCCTCCTCCGAATCACCTCGGCCCTGGTCCCCCCTTGCCTGGCGAATCTCGGCCTGAGCCGGCATCGGCAGTTCCTCGAATTTCGGCATCCGGGGCGTCGTGCGGCTGGCCGGACGCTCGGCCGCCTGCGGAATGAAGGTTTCCGGTGTCATCGGCTCTTCGACCGGCTGGACCCGCGCGGTATCAGGATCGGGGAACAGCGAGGGCTTTTGCGCGATCGGGCGAACCGTCACGTCGCCATAGACCTGATGCGGCGGAGCGGTCGGTGGCGCATCCGGGGCGACCGCGGCCGCGATCGCGGCCAGCGCTGCGCGTTCGACATTGTTCGAGGTCCGCTGCGGCGCAGGCGCTGCGGCCGGGGTCTGGGATTCCAGCTTGGCGGCGCGCTCGGCGAGCCGCGCATTGTCGGCGCGCAGCCGCGCGGTCAGATCGGCGAGGCGATTCTCCGGCGCGTGCGGCGCTGTTGCCGAAACGGGCGTTGCCGGCGCGGCTGACTGCGTCGAGTTGCGCAAGATCTGCGCCTGCTCGATACCCGTTGCCACCACCGAGACGCGGATCACGCCGTCGAGCGATTCGTCGAAAGTGGCGCCGACGATGATGTTGGCATCCTGGTCGACCTCTTCACGGATACGCGTCGCGGCTTCGTCGACTTCGAACAGGGTCAGATCCCTGCCGCCGGTGATGGAGATGAGCAGCCCCCTGGCGCCCTTCATCGAGGAATCGTCGATCAGCGGGTTGGCGATGGCGGCTTCGGCCGCGGTCAGCGCGCGCTTGTCGCCGGACGCTTCGCCCGTGCCCATCATCGCCTTGCCCATTTCGCGCATCACCGCCCTGACGTCGGCGAAGTCGAGATTGATCAGGCCTTCCTTCACCATCAGGTCGGTGATGCAGGCGACGCCCGAATAGAGCACCTGGTCGGCCATCGCGAAGGCGTCGGCAAACGTGGTCTTTTCGTTGGCGACCCGGAACAGGTTCTGGTTCGGGATGATCAGGAGCGTATCCACCACCTTGTGCAGCTCGGCGATGCCGGCCTCCGCGGTGCGCATGCGGCGCTGGCCTTCGAAGTGGAACGGCTTGGTCACCACGCCGACGGTGAGGATGCCCATCTCGCGCGCGCTCTTGGCGATGACCGGAGCCGCCCCCGTGCCGGTGCCGCCGCCCATGCCGGCGGTGACGAACACCATGTTGGCGCCGGTCAGATGATCGCGGATTTCGTCGATGACTTCCTGCGCGGCGGCTGCGCCGACATCCGGCTGCGAACCGGCGCCGAGACCCTGGGTGACGGCCGTGCCCATCTGGATGATGCGCGGCGCCTTCGACATCGTGAGCGCCTGTGCATCGGTATTGGCGACGACGAAATCGACCCCCTGCAATCCCGCCGTGATCATGTTGTTGACGGCGTTGCCGCCGGCGCCGCCGACGCCGAAGACGGTGATCCGAGGCTTCAGTTCATGAATGTCAGGAGGGGTAAGATTGAGTGCCATGGTTGCCTCTCGTCACGCGCGCGTGGGTTCGCCCCGGCCCTCGGCCGCGGGTGTTGGTGAAATTCCGTCGTTTCGAAAGCTCGTCATCAGAAGCCCTCGCGAAGCCATCGTCCGACCTTTCCGAAATAGCCGTCTGTCCCTGTCCTGAGCTGCCGCGTATGCCGCGGTTCGACATGTTCGAGGTGAGCGTATTGCGGATAGACCAGGAGGCCGGTCGGGGCCGCGAACGACGCGGTCTTGGCCTCGTTCGGCAGCCGGCCGAAGCCGAGCGGGCGGCCGATGCGCACCGGCCGGTTCAATATCTGTGTGGCGAGTTCGGGAATGCCGGTGAGCTGCGAAGCGCCGCCGCTCAGCACGACGCGCGCCTTCGGCTCCGCCGCGAAGGGGGAATCCTTGAGCCGGTCGCGGACCATTTCGAAAATCTCCTCGACCCGGTGCTTGACGATGTTGGCGATCGTGGCGCGCGACACGATCTGAGGAACGTCCCGTTCATTGTCGCCAGCCACAGGAACGGACATCAGTTCTCGCGTATCGGACCCGCCGGTCAGCACCGTGCCATAAAACGTCTTGATTCGCTCGGCATCCGCAATGCATGCGGAGAGTCCGCGTGCAAGATCCATCGTGACATGCTGTCCGCCGACCGCGAAGCCGCCGGCATGCACGAAACGGCCGCCCGAATAGATCGCAATCGTCGTGGTCCCCGCCCCCATTTCGACCACCGCCGCGCCGATATCCGCCTCGTCGTCGGTCAGAACGGAAAGCCCGGCGACATAAGGGCTTGCAGCCATCGCTTCGACATTAAGATGACAACGCTCGACCACGAGCATCAGGTTCCGCGCCACGGTCGCGTCCGCGGTGACGACGTTCATGTCGACGCCGAACTGGCGCGCCACCATGCCGCGGGGATCGCGGATGCCCTTCACGTCATCCAGCGCGTAGCTGACCGGCAGCGCATGCACGACGGTGCGGCCTACACCTGTCGCATGATGCATGCCGGTCGAGATGACACGGCCCATGTCGGCGGGCGTGACGGTATTTCCACGAAGGTCGGCGGCAGCTTCGATCAGCTGACCCTGCAGCCGCCCGCCGGAGACCGAGAGCAGCACGGATTCGACACGGACCTTGGCCATTTTCTCCGCGAGCGCCACAGCCTGTCGTACCGTTTGTTCGCATTCGGCGAGATCGACGACTGCGCCGGCCTTCACGCCGCGCGACTGAATCTGGCTATGGCCGATCAGTTCCACCGCATGGGTGCGGCCGCGCAGCGCGTCGCTCGGCGGGCACGGCTTCAGCCGCGCGATCATGCAGGCGATCTTGCTGGTGCCGATGTCAAGCGAGGCAACCAGCGTCGTTCGCTTGCCCGACATCGGGCGCGTCTTCGGCGTCAGCGTTCGATCGAGGACGGTCATGCGGCGTCCCCCGGCTTTTTCTTGACGGCCTTCTTGAGCTGATCCTCGCGCGCTTTGGCGGCGTCATCGGACAGCTGCACGGTCAGCCGGTCCGGCAGGCGCATATCGATGGCGACGATATCGCGCGAGAACAGGCGGTCCTCCTTGTCGAGGCGGCTCAAGGTCGAAAGCGCGTTGCCGACATCGATCTCCGGCAGGCGGATGTCGAGACCATCCTTTGTGCGCAGGTTCCAGCGCCGCTCACCGACATAGATCGCGGCCCTGGTCACCACATTGACCTGCGGATAGCGCGCCAGAAGCGCGAGGAAATCGCGCGCGTGGGTCTCGGCGCCCTTGCCGACCACGAGCGGCAGCGACAGGAAACGGCGCGAAACATAGGGCTCGAGCACCGCGCCGTCGTCGGCAATCACGGAGAGCTTGCCGCTCTGCTGCCACAGGGCGAAGGCCGTGCGCTCGACAATGTCGATCTGCAGGCCGCTCGGGAAATATTTGATCACGGTCGCATCGGCGATCCATGGATTGCCCTTCAGCCGGTCACGGACGGCGATGGCATCGAGGAACAACAGCGAGGAGCGGCCGTTGACGCCGCCGATCGCGAGAATCTCGTCCTGGCTCAACTGCTTGCGGCCGTTGATTGCGACGGTGGTGATGCGGAAACCTGCGGAATTGGCCAGCGCATTGCGCGTATCGGCCAACGCGGTGGCGAAATCATCGTAATGGCCGCCCTTCACGATACCGAGGCCCGTGCTGGCGGCGAGCAGAAAGAGCGTCGCGGCGAGCCCTGAGCGGCGTGGGACATGGCGCTCCATCCATGCGATCAGCCCCGGCGGCGGATCGCGGTCGATGACCGGCCTCTTCACGGGTTTCGCGGCGGCGCGCTTCAGTCCCAGATACTCGCGCAGCAACACGGCCGCGCCGATTGCGGCCGCCTTCAGGTCAGTCTGAGGCCTCTGCGTCGCCGCGAGGCGTCCTCCACCATCCATTGCACGAGCTCGTCAAACATTGTCCCGCGAGGATTTTCGCAGGTCACGACGTGGATGGCGCTCGGCGATACCCTGTTTGCCGGTGCTCGCAGCGGAAGTCCGCGAGAAAAGCAACAGACGGCAGCCAAGCGCCACATGCGCCGCCGGCGTTAACCTTCGGACTTCCTGGTAAACAAAGGGTAAAACCTGATGGGACAGGACGATTTTTGATGCGTCCTGTGAGGCATTTACCCCAAAATCTTAACGATTTTAGCCTTCCGGGAACCGCCCGGGGCGGCTCCGCCGCTCGCCCGCCGTTAAGAACCGGGCGTCTTCCGAATCCGCCGCTCCGCGAGCGCGATCTGACCCTGAAGGAAATCGGCAAATCCGATCCCAAAGGCCTTGAGCGCCTTGGGATAGAGCGAGGCCTTGGTCAGCCCCGGCAGGGTGTTGGTTTCGAGATAAACCGGCCCCTTGTCCGACACGATGAAGTCGCTGCGCGAATATCCCGAGCAAGACAGCGCCTTGTGCGCCCGCAGCGCCTCTTTCATGAGCGCGGCGGTGACCTCAGGCGTGAACCGGCCCGGGCAGATTTCCTGGGTCGATTTCAGGAGATACTTCGCGGTGTAATCGAAGACGCCTTCTCCCGGCACGATCTCGACCGGCGGCAGCGCCAGGATCTCGCCGTTCGGCTGCTCCAGCACGCCGCAGGTCGCTTCCACGCCCGCGATCCGCGGCTCGATCAGATAGTGCTCGGTCTTTGCGGCGTTGCGGACCGCGACGAGATCCTGCCGCGCATTGACAAAGATCACTCCGTAGCTCGAGCCGTCATGGCTGGGCTTTGCGACCAGCCGACCATATTCGGCGAACGCCGGCTCGATCTCTTCGAGCGGAATGTCCGGCGGCGTCGTGACGCCTGCGATCGCGGCGAAGCGTTTGGCGGCGACCTTGTCGAAGGCGAGATGCGAAGATGTCGATTCCGACCCGGTATAGGCGACGCCGCGCAGTTCGCAGGCCGCCTGCAGTTCGCCATTTTCGGCGCGGCCGCCGTGCAGCCCGAGTACGAGCACGCGGCCATCCGCTTTGGCACGGTCCAGCGCCTGCTCGATGCTCGCGCCCACCTTGCGCCCGCCTGGCGTGAACTCCTGCTCGAAGGGCCGCGAATGACCGGTCAGGGTCTTCGCCTGTGTCTCATGCACGCTGTCGTCGGCGGCCCAGAACCACAGATCGGCCTCGGGCAGCGCTTCACAGAGTGCTTGCGCACTTGCGACCGAGACCAGCCGCTCCTTGTTGGTTCCGCCGAAGAGAATGGTGATGCGCATTGTCTATGCCTGCAATTTTTCAGCGCCGTCATTCCGGGATGGTGCGCGAGCACCAGACCCGGAATCTCGAGATTCCGGGCTCGGTCCTGACGGACCGCCCCGGAATGACAACTAGCTAATCCCTATCCGCTTGATTTCCCAATGTAGCTCAATTCCGGAATTTTGTTTGACGCGTTCGCGCACGGTTTCGCCAAGTGTTTCAATATCGTGCCCGGTCGCGTTGCCGGTATTGATGAGGAAGTTGCAGTGCATCTCGGAGACCTGCGCGCCGCCGAGTTTCAGGCCGCGGCAGCCCGCGGCATCAATCAGCTTCCAGGCGCTGTCGCCGGGAGGATTCTTGAAGGTCGAACCGCCGGTCTTCTCGCGGATCGGCTGGGCCGTCTCGCGATGGGTCTGCACCTCGTTCATGCGCGCGCGGATCGCGTCCGTCGCCGCCGGCTGGCCGCGAAACCGCGCCGAGGTGAAGATGACCAAGGGATCGACGCCGCAATTGCGATAGACGAATTTCATGTCGGCGTTGGCGAAAGTGTGGATGTTGCCCCTGCGATCGACACCGGTCGCGTCAAGCAATACATCCTTTGTTTCCGCGCCGTTGGCGCCGGCATTCATGCGCAGGGCGCCGCCGATGGTCCCGGGAATACCGAAATAGAATTCGAGCCCGGCGAGATTGGCGGCGGCTGCCGTCTCCGCCACGCGCTTGTCGAGCGCCGCCGCGCCCGCGCTGACAACATCGTCCCTGGCCTGGATCTCGCCGAACGCGCGCGGCGCAAGGCGGACGACGACACCCGGCATGCCGCCATCGCGCACGATCAGGTTCGAGCCGACGCCAACGACATAGACCGGCAGATCCTCCGGCAGACGTTTGAGGAAGTAGGCGAGATCATTCTCATCGGCCGGCGTGAACAGCACCTGCGCCGGACCGCCGACCCGGAACCAGGTGAGCTCGGCGAGCGGCTGATTCGCAAGCAGCCGGCCGCGCAACTGCGGCATCGCAGTCTTCAGGTCCGGCGTGATGTCGGGAAAAGCGCTCACCCCAGCGCCTTCAATTCGCCGGGGAGTGCGTAGGCCCATTGCGTGATGCTGCCGGCGCCGAGGCAGACGACGAGATCGCCCTTGCCGGCGAGGCCTTTCACGATCCCTGCTAGATCGGAGGATTTCGGCAGCGGGATCACCTCGCGATGGCCATGCGCGCGCAGGCCAGCGACAAAGTGATCGCGGTCGATGCCTTCGATCGGTGTCTCTCCGGCGGGATAGACATCAGCCACCACGACCGCATCGGCATCATTGAAGCAGGTGCAGAATTCCTCGAACAGCGATTGCAGCCGCGTATAGCGATGCGGCTGCACCACCGCGACGATCTTGCCATTGGTCGATTCGCGCGCGGCTTTCAGCACCGCCGCGATCTCCACGGGATGGTGGCCGTAATCGTCGATCACGGTGATGCCGTTGTGTTCGCCGGTGCGGGTGAAACGCCGCTTCACGCCACCGAATCCGGCAAGCGCTGTCCGGATCGCCTCGTCCGAAATCCCCAGTTCGTGCGCCACCGCAATCGCCGCCGTGGCATTCCATGCATTATGCCGCCCCGGCATCGGCAATGCGAGATCGGCGATCTCATGCACGGCGCCGGTCTTGCGCTGGCGGATCATGACCTTGAACGTCGAGCCGGCGCCCATCGGCGCGAAATCGATCAGCCGCGCGTCGGCCTGCGGATTTTCGCCATAGGTGATGATGCGGCGATCCTCGATTTTGCCGACCAGCGTCTGCACCACAGGATGATCCGTGCACATGACGGCAAAACCGTAGAACGGCACGTTCTCGACGAAATTGCGGAAGGCGTCCTGGATCGCCTCGAAGGTCTTGAAGTGATCGAGATGTTCGGGATCGATGTTGGTGACGATGACGACGTCACTGGGCAGTTTCAGGAACGTGCCGTCGCTCTCGTCGGCTTCGACCACCATCCAGTCGCCGGCGCCCATGCGCGCATTGGAGCCATAGGCGTTGATGATGCCGCCATTGATGACGGTCGGATCGAGCCCGCCGGAATCGAGCAAGGTTGCGACCATCGTTGTCGTCGTCGTCTTGCCGTGGGTGCCGGCGATCGCAACGCAGCTTTTCAGCCGCATCAGTTCGGCGAGCATCTCGGCGCGGCGCACCACGGGAATGCGCTGGGCGCGCGCCGCCATCAGTTCCGGATTGTCGCGCTTGATCGCGGTCGAGATCACGACCACGTGCGCGCCGTCGACATTCTCCGCCTTGTGGCCGACCGAAACCCTGACGCCCTTTTCGCGCAGCCGCGCGACATTGCCGCTGTCGGCCGCATCCGAGCCCTGTACCGTGTAGCCGAGATTGCACAGAACCTCGGCGATGCCGCTCATGCCGATGCCGCCGATCCCGACGAAGTGGATAGGTCCGATCTCGCGCGGCAGTCTCATGCTGAATTTACCTTCGTCATGCCCGGCCTCGTGCCGGGCATCCACGTCTCGCTTCCAGTCAACTTATTAAAGACGTGGATGGCCGGGACAAGCCCGGCCATGACGATGAGAGGATGAAAATGCCTCTTTTTCGACCTAAATTCCTGCCGTCTTCATCACCAGATCGGCCAGCCGCTCCGCGGCATCCAGACGCCCGACGCTGCGCGCGGCCGCCGCCATCGCGGCAAGGCGCTGCGGATCGGCGGCGAGCGCGGAAATTTCCGAGGCCAGCCGATCGGACGTGAATTCGGTCTGCGGTATTCGAAGGGCGCCGTTGACTTGCGACAGCACGCCGGCATTGGCCATCTGGTCCTGATCGATCGCACCGGGCAGCGGCACCAGGATCGAGGGACGGCCGATCGCGGCGAGTTCGGCGACGGTGCCCGCGCCGGAACGCGAGACGATGAGATGGTTGGCCGCAAGCCGCGCCGGCAGATCCGTGAAGAACGGCGCGAGCTCGCACTCGATCTTCAGCCGGTCATAGACCGCGCGCACCCGCGTCATGTCCTCCTCGCGCACCTGCTGCGTGAGAACGAGGCGGCTCCACAGCGCGGGCTCGAGCCGTTCGATCGCGCCCGGCACGATGTCGCTCATGATGCGCGCGCCCTGGCTGCCGCCCACAACGAGCAGACGAAATTGTCCGTTCACTTCGGGCGCCACGTAGCCCGTTGCCGCGGCTGTGAGGATCGCCGGCCGCATCGGCGTGCCGACAGTCGTCGTCTTGCTTGCAAGCGCGGGATCGCGATCGAGCACGCCCGGCAGCGAGGTCGCAATCGCGCTGACATGACGCGCGAGAAAGCGGTTGGCGCGGCCGAGCACCGCATTGGCGTCGTGGATGATGCGGGGGATACCGGCCAGCCTCGCGGCGATCAGCGGCGGCAGCGTCGGATAGCCGCCGAAGCCGACCACGGCGGCGGGCTTCAGGCGGCGCATCAGGCCGAAGGCGGAGAGCGTGCCCGACCGCGAGCGTGAGGCCGGCATAGGCAAGCTGCAGCGGATTGCGGCCGCGCGCGGTCTCGCTTGCCACCACGTCGATCATGTCCTTCGAGAACAGTCCGCTATAGCGCAGCGCGCGGTCGTCGGTGACGAGCCGAACGCGCAGGCCGCGCTTGATCAACTCGACGCCGAGCGCTTCCGCCGGAAACAAATGGCCGCCGGTGCCGCCCGCGGCCAGCAGGATCAGGGGTGCAGTGTCCATGGGTGTTTATTACAGGGAAACGACCGTCATTGCGAGGAGCGAAAGCGACGAAGCAATCCACATATCCGCAAGCGGAAGAATGGATTGCTTCGCTCCGCTCGCAATGACGAATGGGGCGATTGTGCAGGACTACGCGTAGCTCTGCACGCCCTCGGCGCTCTCGAGCGCGGCGAACTCGGTGCGGGGGCGCTGCCGCGTCAGGGCCAGCATCATGCCGACGCCGTAGGCGAGCGATACGATCGACGAGCCGCCGTAGGAGATGAATGGCAACGTCATGCCCTTGGCGGGGATGAGCTGGAGATTGACCGACATGTTGATCGCCGCCTGCACGCCGAACATGATCGCGAGCCCCGAGGCGGCGAAACGCGCGAACATATCCTCGCTGGAATAGGCACGCGTGAGCGCACGGATCACGACAAAGGCGAACAGCGCGAGCAGCGCGAGGCACAGGATGATGCCGAACTCCTCGGCCGCGACCGCGAACACGAAGTCGGTGTGGCTGTCCGGCAGGCTGCGCTTGGCGACGCCCTCGCCCGGCCCGAACCCGAACCAGCCGCCGTTGGAGAACGCCTCCATCGCGGTATCGACCTGGAAGGTGTCGCCCGATGCCGGATTCATGAAGCGCTTGATGCGCCCGGCCACATGCGGGACCAGGAGATACGCGCCGAACAATCCGCCGGCCGCAGCACCCGCGAGCCCCGCCACCCAGATCATGCGCATGCCGGCGATGAAGAACAGCGCGCCCCACACCAGCAGGATCAGCATGGTCTGGCCGAAATCGGGCTCCATCACCAGCAGCGAGACCAGCATCAACAACAGCACCAGCGCCATCGACGTCGCCGGCATTTCCGGCTTCCTGGTCGATTCCGCAAACAGCCAGGCCGCGATCACGACAAAGGCGGGCTTCGCCGATTCGGAGGCCTGGATGTTGACGCCGATCAGCGTTATCCAGCGGCGCGATCCCTTGACCTCGGGGCCGACCAGGAGCGTCGCCACGATCAACACGACCGACACCGCGAACACGATCAGCGCCGTGCGGCGAATGTGCTTCGGCGACATGAAGGACACGGCGATCATCACGATCAGCGACGGCAGCAGGAACATCACGTGGTGGTTGAAGAAGTGGAAAGGATCGAGCCCGATCCGGACCGCGACCGCCGGGCTGGCCGCCAGCGACAGCACGACCCCGCTCAGCATCAGCACGATGATCGCGCCAAGCAGCGGGCGATCCACCGTCCACCACCAGTCGGACAACGGATTGCGTTCTTCGCGGGAGAGCATGGGCGGTCCTTGGGACGGCGACAGGAAAAATCCTGTCGATCTCCATTGGTCGCCCATGGTGGTTTACGAGCGGTTAATGGAACGCCCAAGTTTGGAGATTGCGCACAGTACCGCCGAAACAACGGTCGTCATCTCCCGCGAAAGCGGGCGATCCAGTACACCGCGGCGCCGGAGATTACGGAAGGGCCTCGCCCGGGAATTGATGCGATGGGTTTCGCTTCGCTCAACCCATCCTGCGCCAACTGCCTGGCATCAAGCCCGCCACCGCTTCCGGATCACGACGACTGCCAGCAGCGCCAGCACTGCGAGGCACAGGATGACGATGCCGGAACCTTCAACGCCGATCCCAAAAACGAAGTCGGTGTGGCTGTCGGGCAAATGGCGCATCGACCGCTCACACCACCGGCTTGACGCCCGGCAGCGCGTTGACGAGGTCGCGGAACCTTGCGCCGCGGATTTCGAAATTGCGGTACTGGTCGTAGGACGCACAGGCCGGCGACAGCAGCACCACGGGATCATGCAGCCCCGAGGCCTGCGCGTCGCGCGCGGCGTTCGCCACCGCGGCATCGAGCGTTTCGGAGATCTCGTGGGGCACGTGGCTGCCAAGCGTGCCGGCAAATTCCTGCGCGGCCTCGCCGATCAGATAGGCCTTGCGGATACGCGGAAAATATTCGGTCAGGCTCGTGATACCGCCGGCCTTGGGCTTGCCGCCAGCGATCCAGAAGATATCCGGGAAAGAGGACAGCGCATGCGCGGCGGCATCCGCGTTGGTGCCTTTGGAGTCGTTGACGAACAGCACCTGGCCGACGCGGCCGACCTGTTCCATGCGATGCGCAAGCCCGGGAAAGCTGCGCAAGCCCGCCTGCAGCACGTCCTTGTCCACCCCGAGCGCGAGCGCGGAGGCCGATGCGCAGGCGGCATTCTGCGCGTTATGGAGGCCGCGCAACGAGCCGATGCCGCCGATGCGCGCGATCTCGCTCCGCGCGCCGCCGGACGCCTGCACAACAGTCTCGTGCTCGACATACATCCCGTCGGCCAGCGGGTTCCTGACGGAGACGCGCACCACGCGTTTGCCGGCGCGATCGAGCCGGTCGGCGATGTTGCGGCACCAGATGTCGTCGACGCCGACGATCGCGGTGCCCATCTCCTGCACGCCTGAGACCAGACGCTCCTTCACCGCCGCGTAATTTTCCAGCGTGCCATGGCGGTCGATGTGATCCTCGCTGACATTGATGAGGATGCCGACGGCGGGATCGAGCGACGGCGTGAGGTCGATCTGGAAGGACGACATCTCGATCACATGAACGCGGCCCATCCGCGGCGGCTCCAGCGACAGGATCGCAGTGCCGATATTGCCGCCAATCTGGGTGTCGTAGCCCGCGACCTTCATCAGATGCGCGATCAGCGCTGTCGTCGTCGATTTGCCGTTGGTGCCGGTGATCGCCACGAATGGCGCATCCGGCGCATGGCGGCGGCGCTCGCGACAGAACAATTCGATGTCGCCGATCACCTCGACGCCGGCCTCGCGCGCGCGCAGCACACTCCAGTGCGGCGCCGGGTGGGTCAGCGGCACGCCGGGGGCGAGAATGAGCGCGGCAAAATTCGTCCAGGAGACCGTGCGCAGGTCGGCGGTGGCGAAGCCCGCCTGCGCGGCCTTGGCGACGTTGTCGGCATTGTCGTCACCGGCAACGACCTCGGCGCCGCCCGCCTTCAGCGCATGACAGCTCGCAAGTCCGGAGCCACCCAGGCCAAACACCGCGACCATTTTGCCGGCAAAGGAGGTGACGGGGATCATTGATGCACCGTCATTCCGGGGCTCGCGAAGCGAGAACCCGGAATCTCGAGATTCCGGATCGCCGCTTCGCGTCGTCCGGAATGACGATCCTCGGCTAAAATTGCCATCACCGCAGCTTCAACGTGGAGAGGCCGGCAAGCGCCAGCATCACCGAGATGATCCAGAAGCGGATCACGATCTGCGGTTCGGTCCAGCCCAGCTGCTCGAAATGGTGATGGATCGGCGCCATCCTGAAGAAGCGCTTGCCCGTGAGCTTGAACGAGGCGACCTGCACGATCACGGACACCGCTTCCAGCACGAACAGGCCGCCGATGACGGCGAGCACGATCTCGTGCCTCACGGCGACCGCGACCGCGCCGAGCATGCCGCCAAGCGCGAGCGAGCCGGTGTCACCCATGAAGATCGAGGCCGGCGGCGCGTTGAACCAGAGGAATCCGAGGCCCGCGCCCAGCACGGCGCCGCATAGCACCGCGAGTTCGCCGGTTCCCGCCACATATTTGATCTGCAGATATTCGGAGAAGACCGCGTTGCCGGCAAGGTACGAGATCAGGCCGAAGCTTGCGGACGCGATCATGACAGGCACGATGGCAAGCCCGTCGAGGCCGTCGGTGAGGTTGACGGCATTGCCGGCGCCGACGATGACGAAGGCGCCGAAGATCACGAAGAACCAGCCGAAGTTCACGACCAGATCCTTGAAGAAGGGGATCGTCAGCGAGGTCGAAGCGGCGTCGCGGCTGAGCTTGACCAGCGCGTAACAGGCGACCAGTGCGATGATTCCCTCGAGCAGCAGGCGCAGCTTGCCGCCGAAACCGGTCGAGGTCTGCTGGGTCACCTTCAGGTAGTCGTCATAGAAGCCGACGAAGCCGAAGCCGAGCGTCACCGCGAGCACGATCCAGACGTAGGGATTGAGCGGATTGGCCCAGAGCAGGGTCGACACCACGAGCCCCGACAGGATCATCAGGCCGCCCATGGTGGGCGTGCCTTTCTTGGCGATGATGTGCGACTGCGGACCGTCGGCGCGGATCGGCTGGCCCTTGCCTTGCCGCAGCCGCAGGTGATCGATGATCCAGGGACCGAACAGGAATACGAACAGCGCGCCGGTGACGACGGCGCCGCCGGTGCGAAAAGTGATGTATCGAAACACGTTCAGGGCCGTGCGCAGCGCGCCAAACCCCGGCGGAAATTGTTGGGAAAGTTCAATCAGCCAGTAGAACATTCAATTTCCGCCCTGATCTGCGGTTTTCATCGCCCGGATTTCTGCTCCGGCCCGTCCAGGGTCGAGGCCGCCTTTGTGGACCTTTTAAGCATGATCGCGCCAGCGGCGCGAGTGCCAAAGGCCGGAAAGCACAATCTACGCTGCATCATCCGCATTACGCCCTTGCAACGAGGCCAGCAGGCCCGGAACAAATTTGTTGACCCAGAACATCTTCTTGCTGCCCTTGACCACCACGACATCGTCCGTTTTCAAAAACGCCGCGATCTCCTGCGGCTTGAGCGTCGCCGGATCCTCGTGCCAGCCAAGCCCCTTGTCGCGCGGCACCAGCCTGTAGAGATGCTGCATCAGCGGGCCGACACAATATATGCCGTCTATATCGGCGAGATGGCTGGCCAAGCCTTCGTGATAGGCCGGCGAGTCGGCGCCAAGCTCCAGCATGTCGCCGAGGATGGCGATCCGCCGGCCCTTCTTCATCTCGCGCGCCTTCAGGCTGTCCAGCGCCGCGACCATGCTGGCCGGATTGCCGTTGAAACTGTCGTCGATGACGGTAACGCCGCCTGCGGTCTGCTCGACGCCGCGGCCTGTCATGACGCCGACCTCGCCAAGCCTTGCCGCGAGCGGCTGCACGTCAAGGCCTGCTGCGTGAAGGCAGGCCAATGCCGCGAGCGCGTTCTCAACGCGGTGGGGCGCGCCCGGCGTGACATCGAATTCAATCCGCTCGCCGCCGACATCGGCCGTGACGCGCCATCCCGAACCGCGCGGCGAATGGTTCAGTTCGCGCACGTCGGATCCCTCGCCGAACCGAAGGATCTTGCCCGTCCATTCCGGCGCCCGGATCGCTGCCGGCAACACCAGCACGCCGTCCTTCGACAGGCCATTCGCGATGCTGACCTTCTCGCGCCTGATGGCTTCGAGGCTGCCGAGCTTCTCCAGATGCACCGGCTGCACGTTCACCACCAGCGCCACCGTCGGCCGCGTCAGTTCGCTCAGCCGCGCAATCTCGCCGGGCTGGTTCATGCCCATCTCGACCACCCACAGACGCTCGGTCGGAGCGCCATTGCACAGCGTCAGCGGCACGCCCCAGAAATTGTTGAAGCTGCTCGGGCTCGCATGCGCCCCCGGATAGGCGGCGATCATCTCCTTGGTGCTGGTCTTGCCCGCACTGCCGGTCAGGCCGATCACCTGTCCCTTGAAGCGCCCGCGCGCCGCACGCGCCAACCCCCACAAGCCGTCGATCAGCGTGTCCTTCACCACGAGCTGCGGCACGCCGATGCCTTCGATCCGGTGCGGCACGATCATCGCAACCGCGCCGGCCGCTTCCGCATTGGCGGCGAAGTCCCAGCCGTCGCGCGTGCTGGCGAAGCTCGAGATGAAGCCGCCGCTCGGCGTTCCCGAGAGCGCCACGAACAGGCTGCCGGGCTTCACCAGGCGGCTGTCCTGCGTGACAAAATCGATCGCCGTGCCGGGAAAGCGTCCCGCCACGCCGAGCGCGCGGGCCACCTCGGCAATCGTCCACAATGGCGTCGCGCTCATGCCACCCTCGATGAAAGGACCGAGGCCACCGCCTCGTGATCGCTGAAGGGCAGCGTCTTGTCACCCATGATCTGTCCGGTCTCGTGTCCCTTGCCCGCGATGACGAGCGCATCGCCCGGCTGCAAGGCCTCGATCGCCGTGCGGATCGCGGCGGCGCGGTCGCCGATCTCAGTGGCGCCGGCAGCGGTGGCGAGGATCGCCGCCCGGATCGCGGCGGGATTTTCGCTGCGCGGATTGTCGTCGGTGATGATGACCTGATCGGCATTCTCGCTTGCGATCGTACCCATCAACGGCCGCTTGCCTGCATCGCGATCGCCGCCGGCGCCGAACACCACGACAAGCCTGCGCTTCGCGTAGGGCCGGAGCGCCTGCAGCGCTTTTGCCAGGGCGTCGGGCTTGTGCGCGTAATCGACGAAGATCGGTGCGCCATTACGCTCGCCGACGCGCTCCAGCCGGCCCTTCGCGCCTTCGAGAAATTCGAGGCTTGCGAACACCGCTTCTGCTTCGCCGCCCGTCGCGATCGCGAGCCCCGCCGAAACCAGCGCATTCTCGATCTGGAAGCTGCCAACCAAAGGTAGCTTGACCGCGATCTTCTTTCCACGATGTTCGAGCAGAAGCTTTTGCGCAAAGCCCTCGACGCTAGCCTCAACCAGACGAATGCCCTCGCCGCTTCCCTCGCCATTTTCGCCGACCGTGACAAGCCGCAGGCCGCGCGTCCGCGCCGCCTCGATCACCTGCGGCGAGCACTCGTGATCGGCTGATATCACCGCCGCGCCGCCGCGCGGGATGAGATCGCGAAACAGCCGCAGTTTCGCATTCAGGTAATGCGCGACATCAGGGTGATAATCCATATGATCGCGCGAGAGATTGGTGAAGCCGCCGGCCGCGATGCGAACGCCGTCCAGGCGAAATTGATCAAGACCGTGTGACGATGCCTCGAACGCAAGATGCGTGACGCCTTCGCGCGCGATCTCGTCGAGCTGGCGATGCAGTGCGACCGGATCGGGCGTGGTCAGCGAGCCATAGACCGTCCGCTTCGGCGAGACCAACCCGATGGTGCCGATGCTGGCGGCGCAATGCCCGAGCCGCTGCCAGATCTGGCGCGTGAAGGCGGCAACCGAGGTCTTACCGCTGGTGCCGGTAACGGCCGCGATGACGGCGGGCTGCAGTGGAAAAAACCTCGCCGCGGCCAGCGCCAGCGCGCGGCGCGGATTGGGCGTGGCGACGAAGGGAACGGATAGGCCTTGCAGCGGATGATCGCCGGCAACCGCGACCGCGCCGGCCGCAATTGCTGCATCGACGAAGCGCGCGCCGTCGGTCCTGCTGCCCGATAGCGCGAAGAACAGATCGCCCGGCTTGACCACGCGGCTGTCGACGGCGAGCCCCGTGACGGCGATCGCTTCTGCCTTCGGATCGAACTTGACGGCGCTGTTGGCCTCGTCGCTGAAGAGGTCGCGAAGCTTCATATTGTTCCAGTCGAAAAAGCGCGCTGCAAACCGGCGGCAAGCCGCTTCCCGCGGAGACTCAAGAAATGGCGGCTGAGTAAGGCTTTACTGCGTCGGCCTGGCTGCCGCAAGAATAAGCCGGTCCGGCGGCGGCAGGTCGAATCGCGGCTCGATGCCCAAAAGCGGCCCGATCCGGCTAATGACATTGCCGGCGGTCGGAACGGCGTTCCAGCCGGAGGCGATGAAGCCGTAGGTTTCCTTCAGCGGCTGCGGCTCGTCCAGCATGATCAGAAGCTGGTAGCGCGGCTTGTCAGCCGGAATGATGGCGGTGAAGGCGGTGAGCACGCGCTTCTTGGCATAACGCCCATTGACGACCTTTTCGGCGGTGCCGGTCTTGCCGCCGATATAGTAGCCCTTGACGTCGGCCTTGCGCGCGGTGCCGATCTCGGCGTTGAGCCGCATCAGGAAGCGCATCTTCTCCGAGGTTTCGGGCTTGATCACGCGCCTGGCGAGCGCCCTCGCCTCTTCCTCCGTCCGCTTCAGGAAGGTCGGCGGAATCAGAAGCCCGCCATTGGCGAGCGCGCTCACGCCCATCACGGCCTGCAGCGGCGCCACCGCCATGCCGTGGCCGAACGCGATGGTGATGGTGTTCAAATCGCCCCAATGCTTCGGCACGATCGGCATCGCGCTCTCCGGCAACTCGGTGCGCAGCCGTTCGAGCTGGCCCATCTTGCGCAGGAATGCCTTGTGCGCCTCGACGCCCTGCGACAAGGCGATCCGCGCCGCGCCGACGTTGGAGGAGAAGGTGAAGACTTCCTTCATGTTGAGGAAGCGGCCTTTCGGCTCGTCGTCATGGATCGCGAATTTGCCGTAATGCAACGGCCCGCGCGCGTCCCACAACGAGTTGAGATCGTATTTGCCGGTGTCGAGCGCCATCGCCAGCGTGAACGCCTTGAATGTCGAGCCCATCTCATAGACGCCGGTCGTGAGGCGGTTGATGCGATCGGGGTCGTGCGCCTCCTTCGGGTTGTTCGGATCGAAATCCGGCACCGACACCATCGCGATGATCTCGCCGGTGTTGACGTTGGTGACGAGGCCCGAAGCGGCCTTGGCGCGGAATTTCTCCTTGGCCTTGAGCAACTCGTCGCGCAACGCGTGCTCGACGCGCAGGTCGACCGACAATTCCACCGGCCGCTGCAGGCGGTCGGTGGCAAATCCCGCGCGGTGCAGATCGGCCAGCCCGTTGGTGTCGAGCCACTTCTCCATCCCGGCGATGCCCTGGTTGTCGATGTTGACGAGGCCGATCAGGTGCGCGACCTCGTTGCCGGTCGGATAGACGCGCTTGTTCTCGCGCAGGAAGCCGATGCCGGGAATGCCGAGGCGATGAATGTCGTTCTGCTGCTGCGGTGTGATCTCGCGCTTCAACCAGACGAAGCCCTTGCGCGACATCAGGCGATCGCGCACCTCGCCGGTGTCGAGATCGGGCAGCGTTCCCGTGAGCAGCTCGATCGCCTCGTCCTTGTCGATGATGCGGCGCGGTTCGCCGAACAGGCTCGGCGCCTTGACGTCGGTCGCGAGAATCTCGCCGTTGCGGTCAACGATGTCGGGCCGCGCGGTCGCGATCGCATCCTGGGCGGCGGTGCGGCGCGCGCCGTGACCGTCGGCGCCGATCGCATACATCACCAGCCGTCCGCCGATCACGGCATAGACCGCGGCAAAGGCAAGCATCGCAAACCCGACGCGGGCGCGCGCTTTCGCGGTACGATCGACGTTTCGCCCATAGAGCAGGCTGCGGATCAGCCGCTGCCCCCAGGCTTCCCTTGCCCCGCCCTTCGCCTTGCCGGACGCAACGCCGCTCATTGCCTGTCTCCCGGCTTCGGCACCGAGCCCGTCACATTGGACGCGTCGGCGGCGGCTTCCAGCGTTCCGATCATCGCGCCGATCGGATCGGGATCACCGGGCTTGACCAGGCTCGGCGGCCGCTCGGGCAGATTTTTCAGGTCGTTGTACTGATTGGCGTTGAGCGGCTTCAACGGAAGATGCCGCTCGACCAGGCCCTGCAGCCGCAGCGGCGAATCGAGCCTGGCCCATTCCGCGCGCAGCACCGCGATCTTGTCGCGCTCCTCGCGGATCTCGGCGTGCAGCTTCAGCACGCGCTCGGTCCGCACGGTCGAATCCATCTTGATGCGGTAGACGTAGGCCGCCGCGAACACCAGTGCGCCGATCACGAGAAGATGAAGAAGCCGCATTTCAACCTCCCCTCATCACGTCGGAGAGCCTCGGCCAGGACGGCAGATCGTCGCTCGCATGCGCGGGCGCGTCCGCACGCTCGGCCGCGCGCAGCTTTGCCGAACGCGCGCGTGGATTGGCGGCGACTTCCGTCTCGCCGGGCGTGACGGGACGTTTCGTCAGCAGGCGAAAGCTCGGCACGGCCTGCTTCACTTCCGGCAGATGGCGCGAGCCGCCACCGGTCTTGCCGCGCGCGTTGAAGAAATCCTTGACGATGCGATCTTCCAGCGAGTGGAAGGACACCACCGCAAGCCGGCCGCCCCGCCTGAGAACGCGCTCGGCGGCCTGAAGCGCCAGTTGCAATTCGTCGAGCTCTTCGTTGACGAAGATGCGCAGGCCCTGAAACGTCCGCGTCGCCGGATGGATATCGCCCGGTTTCGAGCGCACCACGCGCGATACGATGTCCGCAAGCGCGCGGGTGGTCGCGATCGGCGCCTCCTTGCGCGCGGCGACGATGGCGCGGGCGACGGCGCGCGAATGCCGCTCTTCGCCGAAGAGATAGATGACGTCGGCAAGCTCGGCCTCGGAGGCGCGTGCAATCACATCGGCAGCGGTCGGTCCGTGATTCGCCATCCGCATGTCGAGCGGTCCGTCGAGGCGAAACGAGAAGCCGCGCCCGGCCTGGTCGAGTTGCATCGAGGAGACGCCGACATCCATCACCACGCCATCGACGGCATCGACGCCTTGGCCGGCGCAGATCTCGGCGAGATTGGAGAATCGATCCTCGACCAAGATCAGCCGGCCGTTCGACTGCTCCACCAGATCAAAGCCGCCGGCAATGGCGCTCCGGTCACGGTCGATCCCGATCACCCTTGTTCCTTGAGTCCCCAAAATCGACCGGCTGTAGCCGCCCGCTCCGAACGTCGCATCGATGTAAATGCCGCTCTCGCGGGGGGCGAGCATGTCCACGGCCTCGCGGCCGAGCACAGGAATATGGCTGATCGAATCGCTCATGCGCCCGCTGCCGGCGCGGATCCGCCCAAGACACGCAAATTCGGATCGAACAGGCCCATTGCGCCTCGAATTCCCAGCCTCCTCCACGCTTTCCGGCGTAATGTGCCAGAAGCGCGGCGCACGGCCGATCCCTCGCGACCCCGGGGACGAGCCCTGGTTTCCGCATGGAATTTGCTGGGCTGCCATCGGGTTTTCGAGCGTGAAAGGGGCGCCAAACCGGTTTTGGCGCTTCACCACTCAGTAACGACGTTCAGCGTTAAGAAACGGTTGATAGGGCCTTAACATTTGGTGGCGAGCGACCCCATCCTCAACTGGTAAGACACTGATGCAGACGGCACACAGTTTTGCCTAAATCGGAGCAGGAGGTTTGTATGTGCACGGTATGCAATTGCCTCGGCACCGCGCGTGAAGGAATAGTGATCCTCCGACTCCAATTCGTCAGTTTTGATGCGTCACATGCCGTTGAGTTCCCAGACCTCCAGTTCCGCCGATTCGAAGCGCAGGCGCGTGCTCCCGATTCCAGGCGGCAATAGCAGCATGAAGACCTTTACACCCGACTCCTCGGTCACCTCGGACGTGATCCCCTCGCCGAATCACGGCGAGCGCAACAAGGGCCGGCCGCCGGACATGATCCTGCTGCATTACACCGGCATGCCCGATGTCGAGGGCGCGATCACCCAGCTTTGCACCGCGGGCACCGAGTTGTCCGCCCATTACATCGTGCTCGAGGACGGCCGTATCGTGCAATGCGTGCCGGAAGACAAGCGCGCCTGGCACGCCGGCGTCTCCTCCTGGGCCGGTGAGGACGACATCAACTCCTGCTCCATCGGCATCGAGATCATCAATCGCGGCCATGATTGGGGCTATCCGGACTTTCCGCTGCGCCAGATCGCCGCCGTGATCGCGCTTTGCCGCGGCATCATGCTCCGGCGCAAGGTGCCGGGCTATCGCGTGCTCGCGCATTCGGATGTCGCGCCCGCGCGCAAGAAGGATCCCGGCGAGAAATTTCCGTGGCATTCGCTCGCGAATTCCGGCGTCGGCCATTGGGTGCAGCCGGCGCCGGTCATGCGTGGCGACACGCTGAAGCTCGGCATCATCAGCGATGAAGTCCGGAACCTCCAGCTCGCGCTCGCCAGATACGGCTACGGCGTGCCGATATCCGGCAAATATGACGGTCCCACCATGGAAGTGGTCACGGCCTTCCAGCGCCATTTCCGTCCCGCCCGCGTCGACGGCATCGCCGATCACTCGACACTGGTTACGCTGCATGCGCTGTTGTCGAGCCTGCCCGCGGATGCGTTGACTGCGCCGATCGCACTCGGGTCGAAGTAACCGCACAGCTGTCATTGCGAGGAGCGAAAGCGACGAAGCAATCCAGGCCTCCACAGCGGCGCTATGGATTGCTTCGCGGAGCCCGTCATCGGGCGCGCTTTTCGCGCGGCCCGTTGGCTCGCAATGACGGGGCGGCCAGCTCTTTCATCCGCCGCGCATAAAGCCGGCGCAACGGCTCGAGCTTTGTCGCAGCGGTCGCCGCCACATATGCCTCGCGCGCCGCGTCGTGACGACCAAGCCGGCGCAACAGGTCCGCGCGCACCGCAGGCAGCAACTCGTAACCGTCGAGGCCGCCCCGCGCCTGCAACGCGTCGATCAGGTCGAGCGCCCGCGCCGGTCCGTCCACCATCGACACGGCGGCGGCATGGTTGAGCTCGATCACCGGCGAGGGCGAGATGCGCAGCAGCACCTCGTAGAGCCCGGCGATCTGCGGCCAGTCGGTATCCTCGAAATTGGGAGCGCGCGCATGGAGTGCGGCGATCGCCGCCTGCACCGCGTAGGGGTCGGGCGGACCGGGCAAACGCAGCGCATCCTCGATGAGTTGCAGGCCTTCGGCGATCTGCGTTCGATCCCATAGCGATCGGTCCTGCTCTTCGAGCAGCACGATGTCGCCGGCCGCAGTCTCGCGGCCGGCCCGGCGCGCGTCGTGCAGCAGCATCAGCGCCAGCAATCCCTTGACCTCGCGCCGACCGGGCATCAGCGCGTCCAGCAGGCGCGCGAGCCGGATCGCTTCGCGCGCCAGATCCGGACGCATCAGGTCCTCGCCTGACGTGGCGGCATAGCCTTCGGTGAAGACGAGATAGATCACCGCCAGGACGCCGCGCAGCCTCGGCTCGAGCGCCTCGCGCTCCGGCACTTCGTAGGAAATTCCGGCGAGGCGGATCTTCTGCTTGGCGCGCACGAGGCGCTGGCTCATCGCCTCTTCGCTGGTCAGAAAGCCGCGCGCGACCTGCGCGGTGGAGAGCCCGCATACCGTGCGCAGCGTCAGCGCCACCTGGACCTCCATTGCAAAGGACGGATGGCAGCAGGTGAAGACCAGCCGCAGCATGTCGTCATCGAGCACGCTAGCGTCGGCCGCCTCGTCGGTCACGGACGCGTTCTGCAGCTCATGCGTCAACTCGCCAAGCTTGCCGCGAAACGCGACCTGCCGGCGAACGCGGTCGATCGCCTTGTTGCGCCCGACATTGACCAGCCAGGCCCTGGGATTGGCGGGAGGCTCCGACGCGGGCCAACGCTCCAGCGCCGCGGCGAACGCCTCCTGCAGCACGTCCTCGGCGAGATCGAAATCGCCGACGAGACGGATCAGCGTCGCCAGCGCGCGGCCCGACTCGTCACGGAAGATTTGTTCGATCTCGGCGGGGGACATGACGGCTTCGCCGTCACTTGTAAATCATCACCGGCCTGACTTCGATCGAGCCGTCGCGCGCCCCTGGAATGCGCGCGGCGAGACCAAGCGCGGTGTCGAGATCCTTGGCCTCGACGAGATAATAGCCGCCGAGCTGTTCGCGTGTTTCGGCGAACGGACCGTCCGTCGTCAGGGTCTTGCCGTCGCGCACGCGCACGGTGGTCGCGGTCGATGTCGGCTGCAGGCCGTCGCCGGCCTTGAAATGGCCGCTCTGGATGATGGACTGGGTGTATGTGCCGTATTCCGCCGACATCTTCTGGCGCGCGGCCGGGTCCATCTTGGCCAATTCGGCTTCGTTGCGATAGATCAACAGCAAATACTGCATGGGGTCACTCCTCTTGATGGGCTGGATCGCCGACACCCAGTCGAACGGACGACGGCCGGACCGACATCTCAGGGTAGATTATTTTGCTCGACCCCGTTTGACCGAGCAGGCCTGCGCTCGCAATTAACCAAGCTTATCCCTTGACGCAGCGCGGCCGAGCCCCCATGCCTTGAATCGTCAGTCGGCCGGACGGCCGCTCCCGCAAGCATCGAAAGGTGGCGGAAGAGGAAAGTCCGGGCTCCATCGACATGCGGTGCCGGATAACATCCGGCGGGGGCAACCCCAGGGAAAGTGCCACAGAGAACGAACCGCCCGGCGAAGCTCCGAAAGGAGCGAAGCGGGGCAAGGGTGAAAAGGTGCGGTAAGAGCGCACCGCGTTTCCGGCAACGGAAGCGGCAGGGTAAACCCCACCGGGAGCAAGACCGAATAGGGGCGGCAACGCGGAAACGTTCGCGAAAGCGATAACGCCGCGGGAGCGATGTCAGGCTCGCCGTCCGGGTAGGTTGCTCGAGGCAATGTGCGAACATTGTCCCAGAGGAATGGCCGTCACGTATCGTCGCGCGCGAGCGCGGCGATGCCCTACAGAACCCGGCTTACAGGCCGGCTGATATGTTCAATGAGGGGTTCGGCGCCAACACGCCGGACCCCTCGCCATTTTCCGCTTGCGGGATTCGGAGCAATGAACCCGGCGATCGGAGCAATGTTGCGCTTACCGCGCTGGTCGGCTTCGTGCTATCGCAAAGCCAACCCCGCACCGTAGGAGATGATGTCCCGTGTATGTGCCGCCCGCCTTCCGCGAAGACGATCGCGCCACGTTGCATGCTGCCATCAACGACGCGCGCCTGTCGCACCTTGTCACCGCAACCACAGAGGGGCTGATCGCCACGCCTCTGCCGCTCTTCCTCGCTCCGGACGAGGGACCGCATGGCACGCTCTACGGCCACGTGTCCCGCGCCAACGAACATTGGAAGCTGGCGCCGATCGGAGACGCGATGGCGCTGTTCATGGGCCCGCATGCCTATGTCAGCCCAAGCTGGTATCCTTCGAAGCAGGAGCATCACAAGGTGGTGCCGACCTGGAATTATCTCGCCGTGCATGCCTACGGTCCGGTCGAGTTCTTTGAAGATGCAGAGCGCCTTCTCGACGTCGTGACCCGGTTGACCAACCTGCACGAGAAGGGACGCGCCACGCAATGGGCCGTGTCCGACGCGCCGGAGACATTCATCACCGCCCACCTGCGCGGCATCGTGGGTCTGCGGATGCCGATCACGCGCATCGACGGCAAGCGCAAGATGAGCCAGAACCGCGGCGAGGCGGACCGCGCGGGCGTGGCCGCGGCTCTCGCTGCCAGCGCAGATCCCTCCGATCAGGCGGTCGCAAAACTGATCCCGCACTGAGCGGCGGAGCGGCGATCTCGGGAAATTCCTTATTTTGCCTGCGCGGCGATTGTCTGAAAGAACTGCCGCAAGACCTCTTTGGCGTCGTCGGTCGCCGCCTTGCTGTACTCGAGATGAAGTCCGTAAAAGTTGGCCGGCTTCTGGAAGGCGGGTATGTCGAAGCCGGCATAGGCGCCGGGCAGCACGACAAGCTGGATCGGAGCACCGGCGTCGGGCTGCCGCGAAATTCCCATGTCGTCCTCGCCGGCCGCCATTTTTCGGCAACCATCCAGAGTGCGCTCGTCGCGCGCGCCCACCATCACCAAAGTCGGCGCCATGACGCCCTTCACGTCGCCGCAAGGTGGATAGAGCGCGACGGCAGCACGAAACCTGTGCTTCGCGTTCGGCACGACGCCATCGCGGCCCACAGCAGCAAAGGCCAGCGAGCCACCCTGCCCAAATCCGATGATGAAGCCGCGCCTGGCATCGAGGAGCTTGCGCTCAATCAGGAGATCCAGACCTCGATGGGCATCCTCAGCCAGTTCAGGACGTGCTGCCGAAAAACGGCAGGCCGTCGGATCGGACATGCCGTGAGCGGTGAAGATGTCCAGCGTCAGTGCGACATAGCCCCAGGACGATAGAGTCTCTCCCCAGGTCCGATCGACGGAATCTCCAAATCGGCCACAGGCGGGAACAAGAACGACGCCCGGAAACGGACCCGCACCGTTCGGTCGCCGCAGATAGCCGGTCAGGTCGAAGGGCAACGGAGTGAGCGGAATCCGGATGCTCTCCGCCGGCTTCGCAGATGTGTCCTGCGCGCGCGACGCCGCGAAGATGATCCACTGCGAGAGTATCGCGATGACGAGAATGGCCATCTTCAGGTGCGTCATTCATGGCTCCCGCCTTCACGTGAACTACGCGACGATCTCCTGCAACAGCTTCATCAGCGCTTCCGGCGCGGTGATGTTCGGCGCGTGGCTGGCATCGATCTCGAAATATCGCCAACCGGGCGCGCTCTTCACACGTGCCGCGAACTGGCCGAACGTGTCCGCGGGCGCGATGCGCTTCGCATAGATGTAGCTGCGCGGCAGTTTCGTCGCGCCGTTCCGCAGCCTCACACCCATCTGGAAACATTTGGCCGGCATCGGCATGCGGCGCTCGGTCAGCCAGTCGAGATCCTCGGATGGCGTATCCGGCGCACTCGGATTCGGCGGCACGCGCCAGGCGTCGCCGCCTTTCGCCAGCTCTCGCATGCGCTGACGTTCGAACTCGGAGAGAAAATCCAGCAGGCACTGTCCGTTATCGGGCACAAACGCGTCGAGGTAGATCACCTGATTGATGCGATCGGGCACGCGATCGGCGACACCGGTCGCAACCATGCCGCCATAGGAATGGCCGAGCAGCACGACGTCGTGCAGGTCTTCATATTTGATGACGCTGAGAATGTCCTGGATGTGGGTTTCAAGGTCGATCGAGGGGTTTGCGAGGTGCGCGCGTTCGCCGAGCCCCGTGTAGGTCGGCACGATCAGCCGATAGCCGGCCGCCTGCATCGGCGGCACCATCTTCTTCCATGACCACCCGCCGGACCACGCGCCGTGGCAAACCAGGAAGGTTTTCCGTGTCGTTGAACTCATCAACAAGCCCCCTCTCGACGCATCATTCCAGCACTTCATCGGCCCGGGCGAGGATCGTTGCCGGTAGGGCCTTCGCGAAAGGCGCGAGCGCGGGCTTGCCCCTCGGGGTCGTCCTCGGCATAAAGCATCAGCACCGCGGCGCGCTTGGGCTGCGCGGGCTGCTGCGCCCGCAAGCCTGAGGGCGCCAGCATCAACGCAGATATGCCGAGCAGACCCGTGACGAACCGACGCCGCCGCATGACTTATCCCTTGAAAGCTGATGCGTATTCTAGCCGCTGAATTCCCCGTTGTCCCTGCAAATGTCGCACTTTTCCTTCGCTGCTGGATGGGAATAGCGATGGGAGCGACCGGAATCGTCGTGTTGCTTGTGGGCGCGCTCGCCGGCGGGTTCGTGTCCGGCCTGTCCGGCTTCGGGACTGCGCTGATGGCGCTCGGCGTCTGGCTCTATATCCTGCCGCCGTCGATTGCCGTGCCATTGGTCCTGATCTGCTCGGTCATCTCACAGCTCGCGACCCTGCCCTCGATGTGGCGAAGTTTCGATTTCCGCCTGGTCTGGCCGTTCGTGATCGGAGGCCTTCTTGGCGTGCCGATCGGAGCGATGCTGATCGCGCATGCCGATCCCAAGGTTTTCAAGCTGACGGTCGGAGTATTCTTGCTGGTGTTTCCGCCCGCGCTCTATTTCAGCAAGCCGATGGCGGTTTCGTTCGGCGGCAAGCTCGCGGATGCCGCGATCGGCTTTGCCGGCGGCATTCTCGGCGGGCTTGCAGGTCTCTCCGGGCCGCTGCCGATCCTGTGGGCCAGCGTCAGGGGCTGGGGCAAGGACGAGCGGCGCGGCATCTTCCAGAGCTTCAATACGAGCATCCTGTTCACGGCGCTGTGCCTTCAGGCGGCCAGCGGCCAGGTCGCACGCGAGGTGCTGTATTACGCGCTTCTTGCTTTTCCGGCCACCGTCGTCGGCAGCTGGCTTGGCGCAAGACTCTATCACGCGCTCAACGACCGCAATTTTCGCGATATCGTGCTGGGCCTGCTGTTTCTGTCCGGTGCGATCCTCGTCTGGAACAGCATCGCCACGTCATGAGATGCGCATGGCCGCCATACGTGCGTCGGCGCTGTACGCGGGCTGATAAAACGGCTAGTCCTCAGTCCCATGTCTCCCCCCGCATTGCTGCGCGAATCATCCTCCCCGCTTTCGCGTGAACGCCTCGGCCTGCTGCTGGGCTTCATCGGCATGGCGATCTTCGGCGGCACGCTGCCGGGGACACGCATCGCGGTGTCCGCGATCAATCCGTTCGCTGTGACCGCGCTGCGCACCACGATCGCGGGGCTTTGTTCGCTCGCGCTTGTGATGGTGCTGCGGCGAAAGTTTCCGCCGCGCCATCTGTGGTTTCAGATCGCGGTCGTCTCGATCTGCGTTGTGATCATGTTTCCGTTCCTGATGGCGCTGGCGGTGCAGACCGTCGACGCCTCGCATGGCGGCGTCGTGATGGGCGCGCTGCCGATCGCAACCGCCTTTGTCGCGGTGCTGACCACTCATGAACGGCCGAAGCCGCTGTTCTGGATCGCCTCGCTCGCCGGCGCCGCGTTGGTGGTCGCCTTTGCGCTGCGCCAGGGCGGCGGTTCGCTGACGTCGGGCGATCTGCTGCTGTTTGCTGCGGTCGCGGCATCCGCGATCGGCTACACCTTCTCCGGACGGCTCACATCCTCGATGCCGGGCTGGGAGGTCATCAGCTGGGCGCTGGTGATCGCGCTGCCGCTCTCATTGCCGGCCGCAGCGATCACCTGGCCCCCCAATCTCGGCGACATAGCGCTCAAGCCCTTGCTCGCCCTGCTCTACGTCGCGCTGTTCCCGCAATGGATCGGCTTCTTCGCCTGGAATGCCGGCCTTGCCATGGGCGGGATCGCGCGGGTGTCGCAGATGCAGTTGCTGCAACCCTTCATCACTTTCGCGCTCGCGGCGATCTTCCTCGGCGAGCCGATCACCCCCGATATCGTGCTGTTCGCGACAGCCGTCGTCGTCACGGTCGCGATCTCGACGCGGACGCGGAGCCGGCCGGCACCGCCTCCGCCGGAGGGTTGAGGCAAGCACGCCTCATCCCAAAGCGCGATGATATCAGGATGAATTGCCATCGCGCTTTAGCTTCTTGTTTGGGCATGATCTCCGCGCAAACGCGTTCCGTGTTTGTCGCGAGGGAAAACCGCTTCACACTTTTCCGGATCATGCCTTATTCCGCCGCCGTGATCGCCGCGAACTCGGTCACCTGCCGGTCGAACAGCGAGCGGTAGATGCCGTCGCGGCGCGCGGTCAGCGCGGCGTGACTGCCCTGCTCGACGATCTCGCCGCGATCGAACACCAGGATGCGGTCGAGGCTGCGCACCGTCGACAGCCGGTGTGCGATCACGATCGAGGTGCGATCCTTCATCAGCCGCTCCATGGCTTCCTGGATCAGCGCCTCCGACTCGGAATCGAGGCTCGAGGTCGCCTCGTCCAGGATCAGGATCGGCGCATCGGCCAGGAAAGCGCGCGCCAGCGCCACGCGCTGCCGCTCGCCGCCCGAGAGCTTGACGCCGCGCTCGCCGACCAGCGTGCCGTATCCTTTCGGCAGGCGCAGGACGAAGTCATGCGCGTTGGCAAGCCGCGCGGCCTGCTCGATCGCCGCCAGGCTGGCGCCGGGCCGGCCATAGGCGATGTTCTCCGCAAGCGTGCGATGGAACAGGATCGGGTCCTGCTGCACGATGGCGATCTGGCTGCGCAGCGATTGCTGCGTGGCCTTCGCAATGTCCTGTCCGTCGATCAGGATGCGGCCGCCGGAGACGTCGTAGAGCCGCTGGACCAGCTTGACGAACGTCGTCTTGCCCGAGCCGGAACGGCCGACCAGACCGACCCGTTCGCCGGCGCGGATGTCGATCGACAGTCCGTGATAGAGCGGTGAGGGATGCCCGCCATAATGGAACGTCACATCCTCGAACTGGATGCGCCCGCCCTCGATGTCGATCTGTCCGGCGCCGGATGCATCCGCAATTCCGATCGGTTGCGCATGGATCTCGACGAGCTCCTCCATGTCGTTCACCGAACGCTGCAGATTGTTGATGTGCATGCCGACATCGCGCAGATAGGCATGAATGATGTAGTAGCTCGTCAGCACATAGGTGACGTCGCCGGGTGATGCCTTGCCCGCGATCCACAGCAGCAGCGAGCCGCCGATCACCGAGCCGCGCAGGCACAGCAGCAGCAGCAATTGCGCCGCATTGGTCGCGTTGTAGCGCAGCCAGGTGCGGTTCACCCGCGTCCGCCAGCGGCTGACCACGCGCGACAGCCGCGTGTCCTCCCGCGCCTCCGCGCCAAAGGACTTCACCACCGCGTTGCAGGTCAGCGCGTCGGCCAGCGTGCCACCGACCTTCGTATCCCAGGCATTGGAGACCCGGGCGGCCGGCGCGATGTAACGCGTCGTGAGCGCCGTCGTCACCGCGACATAGACGGCTGCGCCCAGCATGATCACGAGGCCGAGCGAGGTCCAGTGCAGGCCGAGCAGCACCATCGAACCCAGCAGCACCATGAGCGACGGCAACAGCGCCAGCAGGATGGTGTCGTTGTAGAGATCGATCGCCCACATGCCGCGTGTGATCTTGCGGACGGTTGATCCGGCAAAGGAGTTGGCGTGCCAGTCGGTCGAGAAACGCTGCACGCGGACAAACGCATCCTGCGCGATGTCGGACATGATCCGCAACGTGAACGGCAGGATCGCCTGCAGGCCGATCATGCGCAGCACGATCGAGGAGAAACCGAGCGCGACGATCGCGGCAAAGGAGGACCACGCCACCTCTCGCGCGGACGCATTGTCGGCGCCAAGGGTCAGCGCATCGACCAGATGGCCGGAATAGAGCGGCATGAACAGGTCGGCGACCGTGGCCCCGAGCAGTCCAAAGGCCACGACAGCCGTCATCAGCGGCTGCTTCAGCCAGTGGCGGGTCACGAAGGGAATCACCACGCGGATCGCCGCGGGCTTGCTGCGTTGAGCGGTCATGTCGTCATCCGGCTAGCGCTCGCGCGCTGCAGCCGGCTCCATCTAAAGGACGCTCGTCCGCCAACAAGACGAACGAAAGCGTCGATGAAAATCAGTGGCTTATCGGGATTTCGGGGTCGGGGGCGTAGAGCCCGACCGGTACTGGCGGAACGGCCTCTTCAGAGGCCCGATACGGCGTCCAGCATGAGCGTCGGACGCGGACGAGCGATCTGCGAATATGCGATATCCATGCAAATCCTCCTCCGGTTCGAGCAATGAGAGCGCAGCTTATAAATCTACCGGCGCTGATTTGCAATGACATACGTCACTGACATCAACGTGAAGAGCCGAACCGAGATGAAGCCACGAGGTCGGACACGCCCACCTAATGCGCGTCGCCGCCGGCCGCCGTCGATGCCGGTTTTTTCAGGAACACGACAAGCAGGCTCAAACCCAGATAGAACAGCGCCAGCATGAAGAAGACGTCGCCATAGCTCATGACAGCGGCCTGGCGGTGCACGATCTGGGACAATTGCTTCAATGCCATCAGCGCCGCATCGCCCATGCCCTGCGCGCGCTGGGTCAGCATGTTGAGCGTCTCGACCGCCGTGGTGTTGCCCCAGGTGACGCGATCCTGCAGGCGCGAGATGTGCAGGTCGGTGCGCTCGTTGAGCATCTGGTTGATGACCGCAAGGCCGAGCGCGCCGCCGAGATTGCGCATCAGGTTGAACAGGCCGGAGGCGTTCTTGACCCGCTCCGGCGCTAGCGTACCGAGCGCGATGTTGTTGGTCGGGATCATCGCGCACATGATGCCGACGCCGCGCAGGACCTGCGGCAACAACAGTTCGTAGAAATCATAGTCGCGCGTGATCCAGGTCATCTCCCAGGAGCCGGCCGCGAATGTGACGAGCCCGAACACGATGATGTAGCGCAGATCGAAGATCAGCATCAGGCGGCCGATGATCGGCGCCACCAGGAACTGGACGGCGCCGGTGACGAACACGGTCTCGCCGATCATCAAGGGGCTGTAACCGCGCACCTCGGCAAGATAGCGCGGATAGACATAGGTCAGCCCGTACAGGCCGACGCCGACGAAGAACTGAAGCATGCAGCCCACCGCGAAATTGCGGTCGCTGAAGGTGCGCAGGTCGACGATGGGCACCCTGGCGGTGAACACGCGCCAGAAAAACGCGATGGCCGACAGGAAGCTGATCGCGGCGCAGATCGCGACTGACGTGTCCTGCAGCCATTCATATTGCGGACCCTCCTCGAGCACGTATTCGAGCGCACCGAGGAAGCCCGCCATGAAGATCAGGCCCCACCAGTCGAAGTGCCGCAGCAGCGCGAAGTTGGGCTGGTCGAAATCGATCAGCGCCAGCACGCCGACGGTGATGATGATGCCGGGCACGATGTTGATGAAGAACAGCCAGTGCCACGACATCGCGTCCGTGATGTATCCGCCGACGGTCGGGCCGATGGTGGGCGCCATCGTCGCGACGAGACCGATGATCGGGGCGACGATGTGGAACTTCGTGCGCGGGAAGATGGTGTAGGCCGAGGCGAACACGGTGGGGATCATGCCGGCGCCGAGAAAGCCCTGGATGGCGCGCCAGAGGATCATCTCCTCGCTGGAGGACGCGAAGCCGCAGAGCAGGCTCGCAAAGGTGAAGCCCCCGGCCGAGATCGCAAACAGCAGCCGCGTGCCGAGCGCGCGCGACAGGAAACCCGACAGCGGAATCGCGATCACTTCCGCGATCAGGTAGGCGGTCTGCACCCACGACACCTCGGTCGAGCTTGCTGAAAGCCCGGCCTGGATATCGGCCAGCGAGGCCGAGACGATCTGGATGTCCAGGATCGACATGAACATCCCGAACACCATGATGGTGAACGCGATCACCCGCTTCGGCTCGATCCGTTCCGAGACGACCGGCACTTCCTTTGCGAAATTGACAGTCGTGGCGTCCGCCATGATCGGTTCAACTCGTGGGGCGTCGCACCAGGATGCAAGGCCTATTGCGGATGGGTCATCTGGTCGAGGTCGGCATCGCTGTCGGCATCCTCGGCGCCTTTGGTGGTGTCGACCGTGGCGTAAACGGACATGCCGGCGCGAAGCAGGTTCTGCCGCGCGACATCCTTCGGGATCTTGATGCGCACCGGCAGGCGCTGCACGATCTTGGTGAAGTTGCCGGTCGCATTGTCCGGCGGCAACAGCGTGAAGACCGAGCCCGATGCCGGCGAGAGGCTCTCGACGGTGCCCTTGAACTTGCGGAAACCGTAGGCATCGACCTTGATGGTCACGGGCTGGCCGGGACGGATGCGCTTGAGCTGGGTCTCCTTGAAATTGGCGTCGATGAAGACGTCATCGAGCGGCACCACATTGCCGAGTCGCTGCCCAACGGCGATGTAGTCCCCGGGATTGACAAGGCGGTTGGAGAAAGTGCCGTCGACCGGCGAACGCACGAACGTGAATTCGAGGTCGCGCTCGGCTTTGGCAAGTTGCGTCTTGAACTCGGCGAGCTGCGCCTGCGCCTCCGCCTGCTGCGCCCTCGTCACCTCGACATTGTCGCGCGCGGCATCGAAGGCGGCCTGCGCGGCCTTCACGCCGGCGACGCCCTGATCGCGCGCGGCTTCCGACTGCTCGAAGGTGGCGTGCGAGGCAAAGCCCTTGTTGCTCAGCGACTGCTGGCGATCATAGTCGAGGCCGGCGCGCTTCAGGCCCGCCTCGGCGGACGCGAGATTGGCCTGCGCCTGTTCGACCGCGCTCACCGCCGCCGCAACCTGCCGGCCGAAGCGGGCGATGGTCGCCTCCTGTGTCCCGATCTTGGTGCGCGCGGCGTCGACCGCGATCCGGTAGTCGCCATCGTCGATACGGAAGATCACGTCGCCCCTGTGCACCAGCGTGTTGTCATCAGGCAGGATCGCGGCGATGTGGCCGGCGACGCGCGCACCCAGCATGGAGTTGTTGGCGCGGACATAGGCGTCGTCGGTCGACACGTACAAGCGGCCGACCACGAGATAATAGGTGGCATAGGACGCCGCCGCGATCGCGAGCAGCGCGAGGAAGCCGATCAGCACGAATTTCCGCCTGCCCGATTTGGGCTGAGAAGCAGTGGCGGGTGCGGCGCCCTTTGCGGGCGCGGCGGGCTGGTCGCCGGGAGGCGCTGACGGCGTCTCCGCCGGGCGGCGCTTTCCTTCCTCCACCACATGGGTGCGAAGCTGTTCGCCCAGCCCCGACGATCCCTCGGCTTGTTCAGGACCGTCGTGAAGCACGCGGGCGGCCTGGTCTCTCGCTGCGGCCATCAAGGTCTCCCAACAAAAATCGCGCGAGGCGCGACAGCCGCAGTGCGGCCCCCTGCCCTCGCATAATTTTCAAATTATCATTGACCGAACCGTTCGGTCAATATATGTTTTTCGTCAACGGAAACTTGGTATCCCAATCCTTTCAAAACCTTGCCGAAAACGTGAACTTTCGACAGAGCTGAAACCGATGGTTGCACCCGAACGCACCCCCCTCCAGATCGTCGGTGAAGAACACTCCTCGAAACGCCGCCAGATCCTCGATGGGGCGCGTAAGGTGTTCATGGAGCTGGGGTTTGACGGCGCCAGCATGGGTGTGATCGCGCGTTCGGCCGGCGTCTCCAAAGGCACCCTCTATGTCTATTTCGCCGACAAGAGCAGCCTGTTCGAGGCGATCGTCGAGGAAGAGAAGATCGAGCAGGGCAAAACCGCCTTCAACTTCGATCCCGAGCGCGACCTCGACACCACCCTCCCCGAATTCGGCCGGGCCTATATCTCGCTACTGTGCCGGCCGGGGGGCGGCTCGGCGATCCGCACCGTGATGGCGATCGCCGAACGGATGCCGGAGGTCGGCAGCCGGTTCTACACCCAGGTGATCGCCCACACGGTCGACCGCTTCGCCGCCTATCTCGATGCGCGCGCGCGCCTTGGCGAACTCGTGATGGAAGACACCCAGCTCGCCGCCTGGCAATTCATGCAGATGTGTCAGGCGACGCTGTTTCAGGCCTTCATTTTCCAGGCCAAGCCCGCGCCATCGCCCGAGCAGATCGCAAAAGTCGTCGACAGCGCAACGGACGTGTTCTTCGCGGCGTATCGAAGGATTTGAGCGGGGCGGGCAAAGGCGCGCTTGCGCCGAGCGTCATTGCCCGTGCACCCGATCGAGTTCGGCCAAAAGGCCGTGGACGTTGGCGATCCAGCCTGCCGAGAAACGCTCGCCATCGGTAAGCCAATCACACAACGAAGAGATGGAATTGGAAATACCGCAATGCTGATCGACCCAGGCGGAAGCGATCAGTTCGGCGGCCGATTCAATCTTGAAACCGGTGCAGGCTCGAAACCGTGCCTCGAACGCATCAATCAGTTGTGGCCGGTTCTCAGCGCCACGGAGCGTCCTTCGCTCGGCCCTGCGGTCCGACAGGAACGGATCGAATTGAATTTGCATCTCGGGCCGCCCGGCAAATTCCGCGCAGATCGCCCATACGATGGCCTGGAGATGAAATTCAAGGACCACGGTTGGGATGCCGCGGCTGGCCAACACCGTTCGTAGCCATTCGAGCGCCTTTGTAACGCCGACTTGCCCGCGCGCATGAGTCAGCGTGACCAGCCAGCAGCTGTCGCTGGAGGTGAAGCGTCTGCCGCGTTCTCCATATCGGTGATTGAGATAGGGGTATTTTTCCCATGCAACTTTGGCGGCTCGCAGCGCCAGGTCAATCTCGAGCGGATTCTGCGGCATGGCATGATCGCCCGCCTCGAAATTGACGGCCGCGATATGATGCTTGAGGTCATTGCCTGAGTACGGATACAGGGCCGCGCAAATCGCGCCGATCCGCTCGAAACATCGAACGCCCGCGGCCACAACCCGCGCGGCCTGGTCGCCTTCGAGAGGAAGCGAGTTCAGGCGGCTCAGGAACGCGTCCCAGCGCATCGGCGTTTCGCTGCCGTAGCAGCCAAAATATGACAGCTGTTCCGCTGAAATGTTCAAGCAGCGAGCATAGTCCAGCCTCAGAGCCAGTACGCCGCTTTGTGATCCTTCGAGCACATACAGAGGGCCGATCAGGTTGAATGGATCATCCGCATTCGTGAGAATTTCGTCGGCATAGTCGAGCGCGCCCCTGATTGCGGGGACCACACTCGCAAGGCTCGCCGCATCCACCGCCTCGAGGTCGGCGACCAGCAAGGGCACCTTGGGCAGGGTTGACCTGTACAAGTCGGAGATCTGGCGATGCGAGACGAGTGACAGGCTTTTTTCCAGGACAGCATGAACAATCGAAAGACTTCGCAGAAAGCTTACGATTGCAACCTTCGGCAAGACACCGGTGCGAAGCGCTTCAAAAAAGGAGATCCGTTCGAACCGCCTGTGCAGCGAAGCCGTTTCAGTCCTGAGAAGCCCGTGGAGATCGCTCACACGAATTCTCCATAATTCCGGCAACGAGGATCAACTGTCTATAGCAGAATTCCGGCAAGCTGACATACGCCTTGTCGATGAACCGCGCCTTGAGCCGTCCTGCCGTGCCGTGCTGCTCGCTTGCGCCGGCGTTTCACGCGCAAGTCCGAGAGCGTCGCTATCAAGCGGCATTCGCTCATGTGAGCGGCCAGAAACTGATCTTCTCGGACCTCAAGAACGCCGACTCGCCCTGCCGAGGCGAGGGGTCGGTGTAGGTATTCCCCATTCTCTCCTTGTTCCACAAATCGATATGCCCACCCCACATCGCAGTCTTCTGCCCCTTAACGTCGAAATAGTGGGTGAATAAAACGATGCCCTGCCGCTTCTGCATGAATTCAAATGCTGCAAGGCCGGGCATTGGCTCGGGCGCAAAGTGAGGCTTTGCCTCCCAGACATAAGCCTTTCCTTTCGCCCAGGACCAGTTCGGGAAATCATACGGATTTGAAAAATGATGCGCATGCTCGACTCCCTTGAGGTGGCAAGACGATCCAACGCATCCCTTGAAGCTCACGCCGCTCTTGTGGAGAGCCTCGCACAATCGGACGAAACATTGCATGTGCCCCAGTGGTGGCCCGCCATCATTGCAAGGGTATTCAACTTCACCGTTGGCTGGGTTGTTCGGATGATTTTCCCACATGGTGTCGAAGTTGCCAAGCGCCTTGCCCGCGGCAGCGGGCGGATGCAGAAATTTCGGTTTCTCATTCCTTACGGTGATCGAGAGTGACGGCGCATAAGACTCATAATGATCGGGCGCTTCCTGAGGCACATAAGCAATGGGCGTATAAGGCGTGCCCATCTTCCTTGCGGGAATCGAATAGAACGCGCTCAGCTCGGTGTGACCGACAGTTCGTCCGCAGAGTTGGAAGTAGAATTCCCCCTTGATCTCGACGGGAACATTCCCCTTCGCCACCGTGCGCATGTCGAAGACGTCGTTATAGCTCTTCTTGGTTGGGTCTCCGAGATGCACGCACTGGTGAGAAAAGGCGACGTTTGAGTCTCGCACCAGGACGGCGACCTCAGGGAAAGGCGTCAGATTATACTTCTTCAGGCCAACGATTTTGGTTTCACCGACGGCAAGATCGATGCGTGAAATCGGTCGGCCATGAGTATCTACGAAACTCTGCATCGTAAGCTCTCTGCCAAGTGCGGAAGAATAGGTGAGGCGGGGCCGCGCCAATTTCAATCACCGGGTTTTTGTCTGTGGCGACAATCGCTGTGCCAATTACGAAGTCCGATGGCCCATAACGTCGGTCCAAACGCCGCAACGTTTGCCTACGGGAGATCCTGACCAGGGCCTGACCGCATCGTCACTTTGCCGAGGACGTTTCCAGCGGAATCGTCATGACCACCCTGAAGCGCTCGCACCACAGCATCATCTTCGGGTCGAACAGTTTCAGCCGCGTGAAGTAGCGCTGATGCGCGCCGCGCCAATAGGCGAGTGAGCGATCGCCCTCGCCTTCGTCAAAGGCAAACTGTTCGTCCACCTCGTCGAAACGGCGCTGCTTCAATTCGAGAGTCTGCACCACCGCGCGCGGCCGCCCCACCCCGTCGCGCACGACCATCTGCTCGCCGATCTCGGCGCCCTTCATGCCCTCGACGACGGCCCAGCAGGTCGCCCGCTTCTTGCCTTCGAGCACCAGCGCAACAAGCTCGTCGGCAAGTTCCGGGCTGTCGCCGAAGGCAAAGGATTCAAGATGACGCCATTCCATCGGCGGCGCTCGCTACCACAATCGCCCGGCTCAAGGCACTTATGCCGTCTGCCGCGCCCGCATCCGCGCGATCAGCCGGCACAGATGCGAGAACCAGATCACCACCGAGACGGCCAGCAGGAACAGCTGGAAACGATCGATATCGTCGCGCCCGAGCGGGCTGAATTCGAACACGGGCGGCATGAAAGCCCACCAGACGATGACCACCGAGGAGAGCGCGGTGAAGATGCCCGCGGGCACGCCGGCAATCAGCGAGGTGGCGAGAATGATCGGAAAGAAGGTGCCGAAATAAAGCGGCAAGCCAAATGACGCCAGCGCCCAGCGAAGCGCCACCGCGAGCGCAAGGCCTGCCAATGCAACCACCAATGCGGGCAGCGACCAGGGATTCAATCGCAACCAATACTCGGGTCGAGCCACTGTGTCCCCCAGCGGATTTCGAGGCGGGAAGCTAACAACGGATTCCGGGTTCCTTGCAAGGGGGTGGAACCGGTCCGGTCCCCTCTGGTTGCCGCTCCGGGCCTCCGCCAGCCCCCCCCGCAGGACTCCGCAATGCAGGAATACGATCCCAAAAAGCGGGCGAACCGCGCTCTCGACGCCCTCAATTTCTTCCTGGCTGACGTCCGCGACGGGCTCGGACCTTACCTCGCGGTTTACCTTCTCACCGAACAAAAATGGGACGAGGCCCGTATCGGCGTCGTGATGTCGGTCGCCACCATCGCGGGCCTGGTGGCGCAGACGCCGGCCGGCGCGCTGATCGACGCGATCAGCGCCAAGCGCGCGATCATGGCGGGCGCCGCCATCGTCGTGACGGCGGCCTCACTGGTGCTGCCGTTCGTCCCGGGCTTCTGGCCGGTGGCGGCCTCACAAGGCATCGCGCATGCGGCCGGCGTCGTCTTCGCACCTGCGATCGCGGCGATCTCGCTCGGCGTGGTCGGTCACCGCGCCTTTACAGGGCGCACGGGTCGCAACGAGACCTTCAACCATGCCGGCAACTTCGTCTCGGCCGTCATCGCAGGCGGCATGGCCTTCCTGTTCGGGCCTGTCGTGGTGTTCTTCCTGCTTGCCGTGCAATCGCTTGCCAGCCTCGCAAGCATCTGGGCGATTCCGGAACGGGCCATCGACCACGATCTCGCGCGCGGCCTTCATGATGCAGGGAACCGTGATGCCGAACGGGAGCAGCCATCCGGCCTCGGCATTCTCCTGACCTGCCGCCCGTTGCTCGTGTTCGCGCTCTGCGTCCTGCTGTTTCATCTGTCGAACGCGGCGATGCTGCCGCTGGTCGGCCAGAAGCTGGCATTGCAGGACAGGAATCTGGGCACCAGCCTGATGTCGGCCTGCATCGCGGCGGCGCAGCTCGTGATGGTGCCTGTCGCGATGCTGGTCGGCGCGCGCGCCGATCGCTGGGGCCACAAGCAGTTCTTCCTGGCCGCGCTCGCGATCCTGCCGATACGAGGCGCGCTCTACACGCTGTCCGACAATGCCGCGTGGCTGGTCGGCGTACAATTGCTTGATGGCATCGGCGCCGGGATTTTCGGGGCGATCTATCCGGTCATCGTCGCCGATCTCATGCGCAATACCGGCCGCTTCAACCTGGCGCAGGGCGTCATCATCACCGCGCTCGGCATTGGCGCGGCGCTCTCGACTGCGCTCGCCGGGCTCGTCGTGGTGAAGGCCGGCTACAGCGCAGCCTTCCTGACGCTCGGGGCCATTGCGGCGATCGGCTTTATCGTGTTTCTGCTGGGCTTTCCCGGAAAGCCCGGCGATTTGCCGGCGTCCTCCCGCCAACCCCTGCAGCGTTCCCGCATCGCGGCTGAATAATCACGGACCAGCAATTCCACACATGACCTTCTGGCCTGCACTTCCGCCCGACCATCTCGCCGCCTGGGCCATCATCCTTGTTGCGATCATCTGCGTCATCATCCGCCCGTTCCGCCTGTCCGAGGCGATCTGGGCGGTGGCGGGCGCGGCGCTTTTGGTCGTCCTCGGCCTGCTTCCGCTCGCCGATGCGTTCAACGGGATGCGCAAGGGCGTCGACGTCTACCTCTTCCTGACCGGGATGATGATGATCGCGGAACTGGCGCGCCGTGAGGGCCTGTTCGACTGGATGGCGGCACTCGCGGTCGAGCACGCGCGAGGTTCGCCGCGGCTCCTGTTCCTGCAGGTCTATGTGGTGGGCGTCGTGGTGACGGTGCTGCTCTCCAACGACGCCACCGCGATCGTGCTGACGCCGGCGGTCTATGCCGCGACACGCGCCGCGGGCGCGGCGCCGTTGCCCTATCTCTTCGTCTGCGCCTTCATCGCCAATGCCGCTAGCTTCGTGCTGCCGATCTCCAACCCGGCCAATCTCGTGGTCTATGGCGAGCGCATGCCGCATCTGCTCGACTGGCTGCGGCTCTACACCCTGCCCTCGATCGCCGCGATCGCCGCGACCTATGTCGCGCTGCGCTTTGCGCTTCGCCGCGCGTTGGAGGAAGAGCATCTGGAACGCAACGTGCCGCGTCCAAGGCTCAGCCATGAAGGCAAGCTCACCGCATGGGGCATCGGCGCCATCGGCGCGGTGCTGATCGCGGCCTCCGCGTACAACGTGCCGCTCGGGCTGCCGACCTTCCTCTGCGGCGCCATCACGGCAATGCTGGTGCTGCTCCTGAGCCGCCAGTCGCCCTGGCCGCTGGTGAAGGACATTTCCTGGGGCGTGCTGCCGCTGGTGGCGGGGCTGTTCGTCATGGTGGAAGCGCTGATCCGGACCGGCGTGATCGCACGCCTCGCCGCACTGCTGCACCAGGTGGTCGATCGATCCGCGGCCAAGGCGGCCTGGGTCGTCGGCGTCGTGATCGCGCTGGCCTGCAATATCGCCAACAACCTGCCGGTCGGACTTGTCGCAGGCTCGGTGGCGTCAAGCGATCACCTGCCGCCGCAGGTGATGGGCGCGATCCTGATCGGCGTCGACCTCGGGCCCAATCTCTCAGTGACGGGATCGCTCGCCACCATCCTCTGGCTGGTCGCGCTCAGGCGCGAGGACATCCATGTCGGCGGCTGGCAATTCGTCAAACTCGGCGCGCTCGTGATGTTTCCGGCGCTGATCCTGGCGCTCGCGGCGCTGGCGATCTAAAGCATGATCCGGAAGAGTGTGAAGCGGTTTTCCCTCGCGACAAACGCGTAGCGTTTGCGCGGAGATCTTGCTCAAACAACAAGCTAAAGCGCGATGACGATTCATCCTGATCTCATGGCGCTTTAGGGCGCCGATCCGACTTTCCGCATCCACGCCACGATCGCGTCAACGACGGCCGATGGCTGTTCGGGAATGAGCGCGTGGCTGGCGTCCTGTATGACGGCAATGGTCGCACGGTCCCCGAATTCGTCTTTGTTTTCGTTCATCATCGAGCGGGGCTTGAACGGGTCGTTCGCCGCCTGAAGATCGAGCAACGGCACGCTGCCGCCCGACCACCACTCCGACTGCTTCGTCGCACGCCCGGCGGCCGACTGCATCTCGTCGGCTTCGCGGTACCAGCCTTTCAGCCAACCCGACGCATCATGGCCCGGCGCAAAGAAGGCCATTTGCAAATATTTCAATCGTTCCTCGTCGGGCAGCCTCGCATCTGCGGACTTCGATACGGCCTCCGACAGCGCCTTTGCGCCCTCAAAACCGTTCGGATAGGCCTTGGCGGCTGCCGCGACGATGACGACGCCGCGAACGAGGTCGGGGTAATCGACCGCCGTCATCCGCGCGACCCAACTGCCGAAGGCGTGTCCCACCATGATCGCCGGGCCGTTGTTGTCGGAGCGGATCACGCTTGCCATGTCGCGGGCGAAATCATGCAATGTCAGACCGGTTGTCGGGCCCTTGCTGCCTTCAACCCCGCGCGGCTGCGGCCGCAGCACGCGATAGCCGGCTTTCGCAATGCCAGCTGCGACGTCGTCGAAATCAAGCGAACCGCGCCCGCGCGACGGCAGCAGCACGACAAGCGGCCCGGCTCCCTCCGCGATGACGTCGAGACGGACATCATCATGGGTAACGATCGCAATTGTTCGGTCGGCTGTTCGGTCGGCCTGCGCCGCGTTTGCGCCGGTCCAGACGATGCAAGCCAGGACAAGGATCGGAATTTGCCGACACGACATCGAGACCTCCAGCAGCAGGCTGGCGGATTATCCTGCCGTGATGCCCGCCAAGCCCGCCACCTTTGCCTGCTTCTCCTTCCGCGAGCAATCCGTTCGACGCAGGAGCGCGGGCAAGACGCGGATCATTCCTCGGCGGCATCACGCGCACGTCGCGCGAAGATCTGCCTGGCCGGCGCGGTCTCGAGCAGCCTGGCGTCGGCGACGACCTGGCGCGCCATCTTCAGGCTGCTGCAGACCAGGATCTCCTCCTTGTCCGTGCCGACGACGATGCGCGAGTCGATCTGAGTGATGCGATAGGCAAGCATGTCCCATACCCCGTCCCAGCGCACGATGAACAATAGCTGGCGCAGCTTGTTCCTCAGGAGTGTGGCAGAGGTATGCACAGCGCAGCGAAGACGGAAAACGGAGTCAGCAAAATCTTAACCGGATAGAAGAGCGGCGCGAAATCGGCAGACGGCTGAAAATGAAAGCGGCGAACTAGTCCCTTTGCGTCGCTGTAACGCAGACGGACTAGTTGTCCTCGAATTCGTCTTCTTCGTTGATGCGCTCGCCACTCCTGCGCCGCTGCGCCCCTTCCCTTTTGCCGGCCAGCGACCCCGTCACATAGAAATCGCGCCGGGAGGCGTAGGGATTACGCGAGGCGCGCGCGGCGATCTCTTCGCCGGACATTGCGGCGGGCTCGCAGATCAGGCGCCGGCTCGCGCGGCGCATCAGGTCGACGTGGATGTGATCGTCATGATAGCGGTTCGACCCCGGCGCGAGCACGGTGTTGAATTCGCGGCAGGCGGCGGCCTGCACGTCGCGGAGAAATCCCTGCTCTTCCGGCATGCCGTGCCAGCCGTCTTTCACGGTGATGCGGCGGCCGTCGGTGAGCGTGAAGGCGGCGATGTCGAGCGCGTTGCCGAAGGCGTGTTCCGAGATATGCGCGCTCGGATTGCCGTTCATGCCGCGGCATGAATAGGCGGAGATCTGCCTGATCTCGACGACGCGCGCGCCGAACCAGCGTTGCGCCGCCGGCTGCACGGAATCGGCGAGCCATTTGTCGAGCACCGAGACGATCGGACAGGCGAGCGTCGCGGCCGGCTTCACCGCGACCGGACCGACGGCGGCGACCGGTTCGCCGCGCTGGGGGCCGAGCGCCGGCAGCGGAGGCTGCGCCGCATCGGGCCGCAGAGAATATGGCGCGTCATAACGTTCGCGCGGCGGATAGGCCTGCGATTGCGGCGACGGCGGGGGATAGGCTTGCTGCCGATAGCCTTGCTGCGCACCATAAGGCGAGCGCACGACACTATCGCGCCGCGGCGGCATCGCGTCGGGCGGCAGATCGATCTCGCCATTGCCCTGGGCGATGCCGGGCGCGGCCAGCGAAACCGGCCCGTTCGAGGCCGCGCCATAGCCTCCCTGGCGCACCGCGGTTTCCGGATAGGTCGAGCGCGACGGATAGCTTTGCGGCGGATAGTTTGACGGCGGCGGATAAGCCTGTTGCGAAGCCGCTGGTTGCGACACAGGCCAGCGCGGCTGGTTTCTGATGTCGCCGGGCGGACGAAGGCTCTCGTCGGCAAAGCCGTAGGCGCTACCGGCCTCGCCGAGGGCTGCGACTTTGAGGGGGTAATCGGCACCGCAGGCGCCGGGACCGGAAATCGGCTCGATCCGCACGACCTCCAGGCTCTCCTTGACCGCCCCCGATTTCATGCAAGCGATTTCGGCCTCGGCCCGCCAAGGCTCGCGCTCGGCGGAAAAAAATCCGCGGCCGCAACCTGCCAGTGAGACGAGGACGAGGGAGCCGACCAGATACAAACAAACTCCACGCGTCATGCGCGGCAGGTTCGACGAATTTATTTAAGGACTTATCAACGCGTTGATTTCACGAGTCTTTAACCACGTTGCGCGGGACGGAAGGCGGTGGATAGACAGCAGCGCTGACTTTTTGGGCAGGGAACCGCTTGGTAGATTTGACCGTTAATGCGGGCACTGACGTAAACCAAGGGAGTCCTCCCATGACTTTCGTCAACCGGCTGAGTGTGCTCACAGCGTATCTCGCCTTTGCCTTTGTTGGTGCGATCGTGCTTGGCGTGATCTAGAGCGCGATCTTCAACTGCGCATCCGAGTTTTAAAGCCCGGCCGGATTTGTCCGCCGGGCTTTTTTTCGTGACCTGCGCAGCCGCGCGATCAGGAGCGACTCGGCGAAGGTTGCGAGGTCACACGCTTGTCATCGCGCAGCGACCTGTCCCGCCCGATCCGCGTCCAGTCGTTGCCGGAGCACATGAACTTGCCAAGCGCGCAGGCTTCGACCCTGAGCGTGTTCGGCTCCTTCATCGTGATAACGCCGTAGTAGATGTTGCCGCTGGTGCGGCTGAAGATGTTGCCGCTCCATGTCACGGAGGACTTCGGTTTCATGTTGACCAGCACCGTCTCGCCCTTTGCGAGAGTCAACGTGTCAAGCACGTAGCCGCACAGCGACGCGCCGCAGGTCTCGATGCGGACGAGGCCGTTCTTGCCGTCGGTCTGCCAGTCGCCCAGCGGCGTGTCGACGGACTCCTCCTCGCTGTCGTCGGACGCGTTCGCAACCAGCGGCGGCCCTGCCTTTGGTTGCGCGGCGGCTTGCGTGTTCGCGACCGGCGCTGACCCGGATTGCGGCTTTTGCACCTCGAACCCGACGGAGGGAGCCGGGTTGGGCGTGGACGCCGTCGTCTCCTGCCTGGCCGAGGGCTGCGCAATGGGAGTTCGCGCGATTTGCTCCGGAGCCGCAGCAGCCAACGTCGTGGCAGATGCGGCAACCGGGCTGCGCGTGGCGAGCATCGGGACTTGCGCGGTGACGGGCGGCAATGGAGGCGATTGCACAGGAGCATGCTGGGCCTGGATCGGCGGCGAAGCCGGCCGGGTCTGCACCGGAGCAGGAACCGGCGCGGGTGAGGCTTGGGGGAGAGCCGGAGGAGGCGCCGGTGCAGGCGCAGGCTGGGGCGGCGGCGCTGGAGCGGCGACAGGCGCAGGCGGAGACACCTGGTTTGGCGTGGTGTCGACATCGACGTCGCGATCGCGGTCGTGACGTCCATGGCCGAGACCCGGAACGGACGCCCTGATGCAGGACAACGAACGGCAGTGGCGGAGCGCGCTGATGTGAATACGATGGCCGTGGAACGTGAAATATGAATCGCGGGCGGAAGCGGGTACGCTGAACGCCAAGAGCACGATCAAGCAGACAATTCGCTTCATCAAGGCCTCTCCTGAAAATAGGTCAGGCTAGATTCCGGTTCCCCATCTGGATGTGATTTGAGTCACGCCTTGGTTTTTCGCGGCGATGGCACGACCGGCCGGCGGATGCGCCGGAGTTTCTTTTCCCTTGTGACATCAATCACAGAAAGCCGCCCATCGCGGGCCTAGGGTCTTTCCACGTTCCGGCGCCCAATGCCTAGCCCGTCGATGGAGACTCTCGTGAAGAAGACGCTTTATCTCGCCGCAGCCGCGGTTCTGCTGATGGCCTCCACCGCCGCCCATGCCGGCGGAATTTCCTTCGAGATCGACGGACAGAAAATCCACATCGACGCGCCGCGCAATTGCAGTTCGCTGTCGTGCATCTCGGTCACCAACAACGGTGCCGCCGTCAACATGAGGAAGCTGACGCCGAAGGGCAAGAAGTCCGACGACGATGACGACGTCGCCTCGACCCCGCCGGCGAAACAGGCGCCTGCCGCCCCTGCCCCGGCGGCAGCACCGGTTGCGAAAAGCGCGCCCACGGCTCCGGTCGCCAACAACGCGCCGCCGGCGCCTCCGGCGCCGCCCGCACCTGCCGCGCCCGCCACCACTTACGCGCCGCCTGCCGCCACGACCTACGCGGCTCCGGCCGCGACGCCGGCTCCGGCCGGGGATGCCTCGCGCGAGCGCCTCTCCGGACTGTCCTCGCCAACGACGCGGGCGACGCCTGACGCGACATCGGCCAATCCGCCGTCGGTCGCCAACGCCGCGCCGGCCAGCCAGTCGCCGGTTGCGACAGCGCCGGCCGCCGCGCAGACCGGTAATAATCCGCCGCCGCTGCCGGCCGATGCCGCTGCTGCTCCGAACTCGCCGGTCGGCCTGTGGCAGACCGCCGACAACAAGGGCAACGTCCGCATCGAGCAGTGCGGCGCCAACCTCTGCGGCTATGCCGAGAAAAGCAACGAGCGGATCCTGATCAACATGAAGCCGTCCGGCGAGAAGTGGACCGGCCGGATCCACGATCCCGACAGCGGCAGCAACTACGACTCCATCATCGCGTTGAAGGGTCCCAATCTGCTGAAGGTCCAGGGTTGCGCGTTCGGCGGCCTGTTCTGCGGCGGCCAGACCTGGAAGCGCATCAGCTAGGCGGTTCTATCCTCTCAAAGAGTTCTCCCAAGACTTGGGGCGCGATGATCTCATCATCGCGCCTTCTTTTTTGCGCGCCACCGCCAGAAAAATCTTCAATGAATCGATATCCAATCAGGCGACGATCGCACGAGGGTCGTGCGCAGTCCATGCATCACGAAGCGCTTCGCAGTTACGCCAGCACCTTCTTCATCAGGAAATTGACGTGCCCCGTCGGATAGCCTTCGATGACGCCACACACCTCAAAGCCGAGGCGCTCATAAAATGGTCTCGCCTGGAAGCTGAACGTCTCGAGCGTGATCCCGGCCGCGCCTCTGGCGCGCGCGTAAGCTTCCGCCTCTCGCATCAGCGATCTTCCGTGTCCCGCACCGCGCACGGCTGCCGAGACCCACAGATGGGTCACGTGCAGCCAATCTCCCCAGAGATAGGACAGCAATCCACCGAGGACATCGCCCCGCTCTCCACGCAACACGAAGTTGACGGGATACCAGGCGGACAGGCCCGTCGCAGCGACATTGTGGAAGTCGACACCATCCTCGATGAACTTTCGCGAGGCCTCATCGATGAACGGCTCGAATTGCGCACGGACTGTTTCCATCACATCCTCACGTCGGCGCAAGCGGCGTTGTATCATCTATCACGCTTTCGCATCGAAGGTGGACAAGCGGATAGGAAAAGCCGTTCTCGTCGGTTGGCGACCGGCCTGTCGGGACGAGGCCCGGGCCGGGCTGCTTCCTCCGAGCAACGATCAGCTTGCCGCATTCAGCAATTGCCTGACCGTCCGCTCGATCTCGTCATATTGGCCTTCCCCGGCGTGGCGGAAGACGATGGCTCCGTGCTGGTCGACGATGTACTGGGCCGGCCAGTATTGATTGCGCCACGCGTTCCAGGTCGCCGAATCGTTGTCCTGCGCCACCGGATAGGTGATGCCATGCCGTTTCAGCGCGGCCTGCACATTGCCGGCCGAGCGCTCGAACGGAAACTCGGGCGTATGGACGCCGACGACGACCAGGCCCTTGTCCTTGTAGGTCTCGTACAGCCTGGTCACGTAGCGGCAGCGTATTCACGCAGTTGTAGCAGCCGTAGGTCCAGAAATCGACCAGCACCACCTTGCCGCGCAGATCGCTCATGGAAAGCGGCGCCGAATTGAACCACTTGCTGATTCCAACGAAATCCGGCGCAGCCGCGCGGGCGTCGGCGATCTCCATGCGAATGCCGCATCGCCGGCCAAGGGCGGCCGTTGAGACGGCTGCCGCGGCAAAGCCTGCGAATGTGGGAGAAAGGTTCGTCGCGATCCGAACATGTTGTGCTCCTTCAGCTATAGGCCGAGAGGGCTTTCGGGAAAGAATTGACCAAGCCAGGCGAGCACCACCGCGTCATATTGCAGGTACGCGCTCAGCGCGAAAACGATGACAACGACTCCGAAGGCCTGCTGGAGCCTTGCGGCATGAGGCGCGACGCGACGCAAGCGCGTCGAAATCGTTTGTCCGCCATAGGCGACGGCGAGCATCGACAGACGCCGCGCCGAGTGTGTAGGTGAGCAGCAGGAGTTTACCGTGAGCGGGGTTGGGCGAGGTGGCGATCGCTGTCAGGATCGCGCCCAGCACGGGGCCTGCGCACGGCGTCCAGATCAGCCCGAGCGTGGCGCCCAGCAGCAATCCGCCAAGATTGCCGTCGGCCGCCACGACGCGCCGAGCTGTGTCTCCGGCAGTCGCCAGGGGAGCCGCAAGCCGCTCGAATGCCGCCGGCCAGACCATCAGCACGCCGAACACCATCAGCAGCGCCAATCCCGCCTTGCGCAGAACATCCGGGTCAAAGTCGAAGACGGTTGCGAGGGTATTTAGTCCCAGCGCGACAAAGGCAAAGGAGACGACGAAGCCTCCCACGATGAAGGCGGGCCGCGCTCCGGCGCGTTGTCCGATCGATGCGCCAAGCAGGATCGGCAGGACCGGCAAGGTGCAGGGCGCGGCAATCGTCAATATGCCGGCGAACAGCGCAAGCAACAGATCAGGCATCGGGCTTCATCAGATTCGGCAGATGGACCGGAGCGCGGCAATCTTGACGACTACTTCTTCATCTCGTCCTTTTTCATGCCGTCCTTGGACATCGAATCCTTGGACATTGCGTCCTTGGACATGCCGTCCTTCTTCATCGAGTCCTTCGACATCGAATCCTTGGACATCGAGTCCTTCGACATCGTGTCCTTTTTCATGCTGTCTTGGGCGAATGCTGCGGGCGACAGCCCGAGCCCGACCGATACGACAGCTGCTGAGAGGATGAGAGCGGTGCGCTTGATCATGAGGTCAAAATCTCCACGAAGCATTTTCCAGATGGCAACGGATGTCGCCCGCTAGAACTTCGAAAGACGACGCCGTTTGTTACGCAGCCAGGGAAAGCCTGGATCACGAGTTTGTGAATTGTTCGGATCGGCGTTGGCGCTGCTGCATGGCTGTTACCGAAGCTCGTCAACGCGAAGGCATGGGATCGCGATCTCAGCTGATGACGGCAGGCTATTCGTGCGGCGCCTTCGCGCGAGCCGACTGGCGGCTCTGCGGCTGGAGCCGCGCCGCGACGTGTTCGATGGCCATATCCAGCGCCAACTCCAGAGGCCTGGTCGAACGCATGGTTTGCGCGAGCAGCAGCCCCCCTTGCAGCCCGGCAAGCATCGCCTGCGAGAGCTCCCGCAAATCGGCGCCCGGCTTCGCTCCCGCGCGCTCCTGCATGCGCGCGAACGCCGCCTCGAAATAGGACGCCCAGCGCGTAAAACCTTCCGCCAACGCTGCGCGGGTGCGCGGCGTTTCCGAGAGCTCGGATGCCAGCGATCCGAGGGGACATCCGCCCGAACAATTGGTCTTCCGTGTCAGTTCGACGACGGCGTCCCGCCAGCGGCGAATCCCGGCCAGAGAATTGAGCTTCCGCAGCAGCTCTTCATGTGTTCCGAGCACGCACTCGGCCTGGCGCCGGATAACGGCCAGCACGAGATCGTCCTTGTCGGCGAAGTAGTGATAGACCTGAGATTTGCTGACCTTGCTGGCCTCGATCACCGCGTCAATCGTGGTGTTGGCGGCGCCATGGGTGCGCACGAGCTCCGTTGCCGCATCGACGATCCGCGCCCTCGTTGCCGCGCCCCGTGCAGTCTTGGGCAATGAGATCGGATTTGTACTCATCTTATGAGCGTAGTCGACACCAGGCCGGCCTGCAAGTAAGTGGAATAAATAGTCCAATTTGGCCGCCCCGGCGGCCAAACCGAGGCTGTGCGACTATCGCCCGTCAGTCTGACGACAGTTCGTCATTCGATGACTTCATCGACAATGGACAACAGGTTCGATGAAATCGGCAGGTCCAGCGCCCTTGCCGCCTTGCGGTTGAGAACGAACTCGAATTTCGTGGGCTGAAGAACCGGCAGATCGGCAGGCTTCGCGCCTTTGACGATGCGAGCCGCATAGGTCCCGACCAGCCGATAAGTGTCGGGCAGGTCATTTCCGTAGCTCATCAGACCGCCGGAGACGACAGACTCTCTCAGTGAGTAGATCGCCGGAATGCGATTCGATGCCGTCAATTCCGCAAGCCGGTCTCGCGCCGTTGCAAAAAACGCATCGGCAGGCACCAGCAGCGCAGGAATGTGATTCTCGACCATGGATTTGAAGGCCGAGACGAGTTCGGAGTCGTTCCGCGCATCCAGGAACTTTACCTCGAGGCCGATCGTCCGCGCCGCTTCCTCGATATCCTTTCGTTGCGTCGCGGCCGTGATGCTGTCGGGATTCGAAAGCGCCCCGATGGTCGTGATATCAGGCCTTACGTCGCGCAATAGTCCGATGCGCTTCGCCTCGATCACGGCATTCAGATTGCTGATCCCCGTGATGTTGCCGCCGGGCCGGCTCAAGCTCGCGACATATCCGCCGAGCACCGGATCGCCGAGAAAAACCGCAACGATGGGAATCGTGCGCGTCGCAGCCCCAACTACTTTCGCCGTCATATCTCCGCCGACCGAAACCAGCACCGCCGGTTGCCGGGCCAGAAGATCTGAGGCGAGTTCGGCCAGACGCTCGTAGCGACTGTCTGCCCAACGGTACTCGATGGTGACGTTTTGCCCTTCGATGAAGCTGTATTCGGCAAGACCTTTGCGAAAGGCATCCACCAGATGCGCACTTTCCCTGGCTGAGCGCGCACTGAGAAACCCGATCACGGGCCTGTTGGACGATTGCGCGTTCGCGGCAGCCGGCCAAACCAGTGCACCGAAAAGTTTTTTGACGAACTCGCGCCGCCTCATTGCCATCTTCCGCCACGTGGCCCTGTTGCTCAGGCAGGGAACCGGTCATCAGCATAACACATCCCGAAACCGACAATGTGCGCCGCCCTTTCCTCGATCCGCTCGTCTGGCTGAAGCGCCGCGCCCCCGCTGATGCGAAATGGCCCAAGTGAAACCAAACTTCCTTCGTTTTTGCACCTCGACAACACGTTAGTGGTCGGACAGAACAACAAGCGGAGGCGTAACCAGATGCCGACGAACGACGATTTCAGTTCGGACCACACTTTGCCTTCCTTCCTGCTCGAACAAACCGGGAAGTCAGGTATCTGGAAACCTTCTGACCTGGCGGTCTTCCCGTCGCGTATCCTCAAGCTCGCCATCCTGATCACATCAGCGATCGTGCTTGGCATTGCGACTTTCATGACCGGAAACCCGATCGCGCTCGTGACCGAACTCACGGCTTCATTCGGCGACAAATCAGTTCTTCAGCCCGTCACCGATCAGTCGACGTCGACCGTCCGGGCTTCCGCCGATGCCCAGGCCACACCACCCCCGACGACAAAGGATCAGCGGTCCGGCGGCGAAAATAACGCCACTGAAGTCGCCGAGGAGGAGCAGGCGAAAACCGTCGACGCAGCAACAGAAGCTCTCTTCAGGCAGTTCCAGGCCTGGGCGGCCGAGAACGACACGAAGGCGCTCCAGTCCGTGCAGCCCGATCAAGATGCCCCGGTACAGCCTGTGCAAGAGGCGGCGTCTCCGCCAGCCCAGGACGATCCACCGGCGAAGTTGACGGAAGTAGCGCGGGCGCCTCATCGGTTTCTGGCAAAGCACCGACAAGCCCCGGCCACCAGCAATGCCCGGGCAGAGTTGCCAAGGCAGACGGCACGAAAACTGATCCGCCAGCCACAAAGGGAACGGGTCGCGCCTCCGCGAGCAGCCGCCGCACGGGATCAAGTCGTGCAAAACGGAGCGCCCCCATTGCTCCCGCAAGGCTTCTTCGGCTCGCGGGATTAATGCATGATCCGGAAAAGTGTGAAGCGGTTTTCCCTCGCGACAAACGCGTAGCGTTTGCGAGGAGATCATGCTCAAACGATAGGCTAAAGCGCGATGACGATTTGTCCTGGTCTCATCGCGCTTTAGTCAAACCGCGACGAAACATTCGGCATGGCCGACGAAACCGTTTTGGTTCCCCCGCGAAAAACGGCCGAAACGGTCACGGCCTAGAACTTTGTCCCAACACGGACGCCGAGGTGGCGTCCTTCGCGCCAAGGGCGGCGCTCAAAGAGGGGGACATCCAATGGCTTTCATCCGCTCCACGCAATTGCTGGCTGCCTCGGCGCTGGCGCTGGGCGTCATGACGACGGGCGCGCTTGCCTATACGCCGGAGCAGCAGCAGATGTGCTCGGGCGATGCGATGCGCCTGTGCGGCGAGTTCATCCCGAATGTCGACCGCATCACGGCCTGCATGGTCCAGAAATATTCGCAGCTCAGCGATGGCTGCAAGTCGGTCTTTCAGGCGCCTGCGCCTGCGACGCCGGCTCAGTCCGTCAACTACGCGCCGTCGACCAAGCCGTCGAAGCCGCTGACAATCACACCGAAGCGCGGCTGACAGGCAACCATTAAACGGCGGATCACGCATCGCCGCGTCCCGGTTTCGGGCGCGGCGATTTCGTTTTTCAATGTGGATGAGCGGAAAATCGTACCGGATTGGGTCCCGCAAGCCTGTTCCCATTCATTCGGCATTCAGCCATACCGGGCTGAAATCCCTCGCCTCCATTCCTGCCGCCTTTTCCTGCCGGAAGACTTTTGTGACATCCAAACGGCTTTCACACGCGATCTGGCTCATCGGCTTCCTCGCACTGGGGAGCAGCTCGGCCGCGCAGGCGGAGCCGGTGCAGATTTTGGCCGATCACGCCCCGATCTCATCAAATGCGAAAGCAGGCCGCTTGCGGCTCGCGCAAGCCCAGCCGGCGCCGCAATCGCCCACTGACGCTGCGGCACCGGATCAGCAAGGCGCACCGGAGGAGCCGATCGGCAACGTCGCCACCCTGACGGGGGTGGCGACCGTCACCCGCAACGACAGGGCCATCCCGCTGCAGGTCAAGGACGATATCTACCTCAACGACGTCGTGCAGACGCAGGCGAGTTCCTCGCTCAGCATCACCTTTAGCGACGCCACCACGTTCCGTCTGTCGGCAAATGCCCAGGTCACCATCGACAATTACGTCTACGAAGAAGGCGGCGCCAGCAATGCGGGGGTGTTCGACATCGGCAAGGGCACGATCGCCTTTGTCGCCGCCGCGGTCGCGAAAACCGGCAACATGCAGATCACGACGCCGACCGCATCGCTCGGCATCCGCGGCACCACGGGGGTCGTCGACGTGCCGGAGGGCGCGACTGCCGCGACCGCCAACAATGTCAACATCAAGCTCTATCCCGACGCGGACGGGCGCGTCGGACGAATCGAGGTCAACGACCGGCAGGGCGGCCGGCTCGGCGCGCTGACGTCAGGCGCGAGCGGTTTTGCGATCAGGCCGGGCGCGGCCGGCGCGCGCTTTGCCGCCGTACCGATCACGATCTCGCCGCAACAGCAGCAGCGCGATCAGGGTTTTGTCCGCCAGGTCCACGCGGCGCAGACGACCGGACAGCGGATCGTGCGCGAGCAGCGCGACTTCCGACGCGCCAATCCGGGCCGCATCAATCCGAACGCGCCGCGGCGTCAACCCGGTCAGACGCCGGGCCGTCCGGGCCAGCCCGGTTCGCAACCCGGCCAGAACCGTGGCGGCCAGCAGCTTCAGCAACCCGGCGCGCCCAACAACCGCGCTGGTCAGCAGCAGCCGGGACGACAACCGCCGAGTCAGCCGGGACAGCAGCCGGCACAAGGGGCGCGCACCGGCCAGGATGGGCGGCCGGCGAATCCGGCGCAGCCCGGCGCGGCACCTCGCCCGGGCCAAAACGCTCAGCCGACAAATGGCGCGCAGCCGCAGCCCGGTCCGCCGCGTCAGGGCACGCAGCCGACCACTCCGGCACAAAACGGCGCGCTGTCTCCGAACGCACGGCCCGGCTCGCCGCCGCAGCCAAATGCCCAGCCGCGGCCGTCGGCAGCGCCGCCATTGCCGGCCGGTCAGCGAATCCTGCAGCAGCGGCAGCCGCCATTCGCGCCAGGTGCAGCAAGGCCCGGCCTTCAGAACCGGCCGGCCGCGCGTCCGGCGCGTCCGCCGCCCAAGGACAAGAAGAAGCACTGAGCCGCACTCGTTGCCTTCTTGCCTTGAACGGGCCGTCCGCTTTGCTCAGCCTGGAGCAAGGCGCATGAGGAGCTCATCTCTCCGTCCGCGAAAGCCTGTCTGGCTCATCACGGACGTCGCTTTGCGCTGCCGCGCTCGATGACAGGCGAAACCGTACGCATGGCATGCTCCGTCATCTGCCTGCGTTCGCGGCGGCGCTGGCAGGATTGTTCAAACTCCCAAACGGCGTGCATGAAGCATCCGCCAAGGCACACGACAAGCAGGACAAAGCAAAACGTCTGCGTGACATCGGTCATGACGATCATCCAGTCACAATGCCTGATGACAATGAAAGTTCACGTCCGGCCGCATTGGAGCAGCATGGCATATTCGCCGATCTCGATTCGAACCGCATCGTCCTCACGGCGCACGCGACCCATTCCGCGCAGGAGCTCCAGGAGTTCGTGCGGAAAGGACTGTGCGACAAGTGACGTGCAGCCTCGTGCTCCCGCGGCGAAAGCGGCGAGCTGCAAGAGATGAGCAACGATCGTCGTTCTGTCGGCCGTCGCACGATCGGCCAGCGCCAATTCCGATTGCACCCACCCGGACGCGAGAGGATGCAGCTCGATGGCGGCGACAACGCCGCCCGCGCCCAGGCAAACCAGCACAACTGCGCAAGCGAGATCGAGCCCGGCGCAATGGGCCCGGATAGAAGCGTCGGACACGCCACCGCCAAACCGCCGGCGCCGCGCGTCGAAATCGAGCGAAATATAGAACGGCAGCAGCAAAGGCTCCAACTCACTCTGACTCAACGATTTGAACAGAAGCGTCGAGATCGTCGAATGCGGGAATTCGCCGGGAATCGAATTTTTCATCTTTTTCTCCGCAGGCCATTTGAAAAATCTGGGAATCTGAAATGAAGGGCGGTCAAATCGCTTGGTCGGTGAGATCGCAGCCTGTTCAATCGGTCGGCGCCGCGAGCACCATCTTTCTTAAAGATGTTTCGCGACGACCGTTGTGGCCGGTTTCACATTTCGCGGCGGACATGACAGACCAATTGCCGCAGCAGGGGAGCATCGATCCACCGCCGCGGAAAAGCTGCATTGCATATGCGACGGCTCGCCCGCACCCAGCGTCCAGCGACATCAGGATTTGAAGAAGAAACACCCGCCATCGCCCGGCGGGTTCTCGAATCGCCTGTTTGTCCGGACGGTTCGTCGTCTCGGTTCATCGCGACATCCATCAGGTGCATCGTTATGATGCACCCGACGGACATCGATGCGTCATCCGATCAGGCGCGCACCTCGAAGATCATGTTGAACGGCGTCTCGGTGGCCCGGCGGAAGCGTTTGAAGCCGGCTTCGGTGGCGACCTGGCGCAGCCTGCGTTCGCCGGCCTGGGCTCCAAGTCCGAGGCCAACTTCCTGAGACAGCGATGCAGGCGTGCAGATGAAGGTCGAGGCGTGATAGTAGACCCGGCCCACGGGGTTGAGGTTGTCCTTCAGATCGTCGCAGGCAAACGGCTCGACGATCATCCACGTTCCGTCCTTGCCGAGTGTTTCCCTGACATGCTTGCCGGCGCCGACGGGGTCACCCATGTCATGCAGGCAATCGAAGAAGGCCACGAGATCATAGTCCTTTGCCGGAAAATCCTTGGCGCTGGCCTGCGCAAAGGTGATGCGATCGCCGACGCCAGCTTCCTTCGCGAGGTCCTTTGCGCGCTCGATCGAAGGCTTGTGGTAATCGAAGGCGAAGAACTCGGACTTGGGATAGGCCTGCGCCATCACGATCGTCGAGGCGCCGTGGCCGCATCCGACATCGGCGACTTTGGCTCCCGCCTTCAATTTGGCGTCGATCCCATCGAGCGCGGGTATCCAGCTTGGAACCAGATTGGCGTTGTAGCCCGGCCTGAAAAACCGTTCGGTGCCCGAGAACAGACATTTGGAATGCTCGTGCCAGCCGACGCCTTTGCCGGTCCTGAACGCGTCGGCCACCTTTGGCTCGTCAAGATAGGTGGACTGCACGACGTCGAAGGCGCCCGCGAAAAACGCCGGCGATCCCTCTTCGGCAAACGCCATGGCCTGCTCGGGCGAGAGCGAAAACGCGTCCTTTTCGGAATCATAGTCGATATATCCGGACGCGGCCTGGCCGGACATCCATTCGCGCACGTAGCGTTCGTGCAGCTTGGTCTTCTTGGCGAGATCGGATGGCGTGACGGGCTTGCCATCGGCCATCGCCTTGTACAGGCCAAGTCGATCCCCAAGCAGGACGCTCGCGCCGCTCAACGATGCACCAATATCGTTCAAGAGCTTTCCCACCAGCTCATTCAGCTTCTCAGGATTGGGCTCACGCATTGCATCCTCCTAGCCGTCGCTTGGGTTCAAAGGGATCGGATGGCATGTGCGCAGTCGCAACCACCGCGACGACCTGTTCGGGACACGCAACAAGCGTTCGCCGCCAACAGGGCATTCGCGGTACTTCGGTCGAGCCTCAGGCAGCAGACGAGGTCATTCCTGCTCGCGCATGGCGGGCAGGGTCATCGCCGGCGCAAACCGCTCGGCAAACGTCGCGGGTTTGGCGTCCCGGGCAGCCGCAAGCGAGCCCGAGATCAGGGCATGGAATCCCGTCGCGCCGACGGCAATCAAAACAGCGGAGAAAATCAGGCTACGCATTCCCGCCTCCCATGGCGAGTTGATCATCGCCCGAGAATGGGACGGCTCTGTTTCAGGACCTTTTCGTGGGCACCGGAAAACGGTTTCGTTCAAGCCGCTGTGATGTGGGCTCCTGTTGCAGAGACGGCACCTCCGGGTAACGTGGTATGCTCCCGGATCGTCAAGCCGGCTTGAAGCCGCGAACAGGGTGGAGAACAGGAACTGGCCATGAGACCCTTCTCGCTGTTTTTGGTGCTTCTCAATTTGTCCTTTTTCTCGTCGGTTCTCTTGTGGGTTCTCCTGGCCACGCCCGCATCCGCGGCCGTCAAGTACAAGCGTTTTCCGCATTGTGGCGAGGGGCCCGTAAGCGTGAAAACCTGCGAATGTCACGCAGGCACGTCAGGCCGCTATCATTTTTGTCATGCCGGAAATTCGTGCGACACCAACACGGGAAAGTGCCACAAATAGTCCGCCCCGATTGCCCCCTGGACGATCAGGCGACGCGTCCGAACCAGTTGCGGACTTTTTGCAAGAGGCTGCGCCGCTCGCGTTGAACGGTGTGGCGATCGTCTTGCCGCGTTGACGGCGAATCGCCGCCGCGATCGGGGCCATCACCTTGCGGAACGAACTCGGCGCTCTCCGCAAGCATGCTCGTCGCTTCCTGCCCGGCCAGATCGGCGACGGTATCGCTCGCCGCCGGCTGCGGCATCGACTCGGCCGGCACCGGCAAATGAGAAAAGGGAGCGGCGATCGGCGGTTGCGGCGCAATCGTCGGCCTGGCCCGGCGCCTGTTCGCAAGCAGCGCCTTGGCCGCGGCTGGCACCTTGGCTGGCTTCAGCCGCCGCGACAGCACGCCGACCGCAAGCGGTCCGACATTTTCCAGGAAAGTGCGCTCATAGCTGCGCGAGAGCCGTTCGATGGCGACATCGAGCGGCAGCCAATCGACGGCGCGGACGTCGCTGGTCAATTCGCGGGCCTGCGTACCGCCCGCTTCCATGCGCCAGTAATGCACGACCTTGGAGCGGCCGCCTGAGTCATAGACCAGCGTGCCCAGGAATTCATGCACGGTGACATTGTGCCCGGTCTCTTCCAGCACCTCGCGCCTGGCGGCAGCGCGCGGCGTCTCGCCATCATCGAGCTTGCCCTTGGGCAGCACCCATTCATCACGCTTGCGCACGCGCACGACGGCGATCAGCGGCGGGAGCTCCCGCCGCATCACGATGCCTCCCGCTGCCATCACCGGCGGCCGCGCCATCCCGAAACCCGCGCATCCAGACACGAACTCTCATTCTATAACGGCCCTGCGCGCGAAATGTCACCACAAATGCGAAAACTAAGGCATGATCCGGAAAAGTGTGAGCGGTTTTCCCTCGCGACAAACGCGGAGCGTTTGCGCGGAGATCATGCCCAAACAAGAAGCTAAAGCGCGATGTCGATCGCGCTTTAGGCGCGCGGATTTCTGAGCAAGGGTTCGCCCGCGCGAATGCGCGCCCCCTCGGACACATTGCCGCAAAACTCGAAATGCGCCGGCGCGAGCAGGATGATGGTCGAGCCGTGCTCGAACCAGCCCAGCTCCTCGCCCTTGCCGACATTGACATCGCAGGGAAACTGAAGTGCGCCTTCGGTCTGCGAATTCAGCACGACATCGAGAAAGTGCAGGCGGATGCTCGCCACCAGGATGGCGGCGACCGGCACCAGGGTCAGCGCATCGCCGCTTCCGAGCCGGGTACGGATCACCGCGCGCTCGTTCTTGCAGAACAGCCGCTCGATCCGTTTCAGCGCGATCGGATTGACGTTCCAGGTGTCGCCATGGATGAGGGTCACACGCTCGACATGCGCATCATGCGGTGCATGGAAACGGTGATACATGCTCGACGTCAGCCGCAGGGTGAGGAACTTGCCGTTGCGGTGGGTCTCGACCAGCGAGGGGTCGCCGACGAGATCGATCAGGGAGTATGGCGCGCCCTTGATCTGATAGAGTTCTCCGTCAGCGATTGTGCCATGGGCGCCGATAATACCGTCGGACGGGCTCGCCACGATTGCAGGGTCGGGATCGAACGGCCTCAGGCCGGGCTTGAGCGCCCGCACGAAACAATCATGCAGGCTCCGGAACTCCGTCTTTTTGGCTTCCGCCAGGTCGAGATCGGAGAACAGCTTCCAGCAGAAAATCGAGACATCCCGGACCAAAGGGTTCTCGATCTTGCTGAACCAGCCCATGAAGCGGGTCAGCGCCGCCCGGGGAATGCGGTTGGTCAGGAGGAAATTGAGGTCTTCCTGTTGGGTCAGGGAGGATATCAGGGCTTTCACTGTCATGAATCTGTCAGCAGGAGTGGCTAGCGCTTGGGCTATGGATTCGTCGATATCGATTCTCTCGCTCGCCGCGGGCGCCGTGGCCCTCGCAGCCGTCGCCCCCAGGGTCAAGTCCCGGATCGAATTGTCCCGGGCCAAACACCGCTCGCTGGCCGGTCACTCCAAGATGTCGCGCCGGGTGGCGCGGCTGGTGCCGCATTACGAGTTCGACATCACCGAGTTCTTCCGCAGCGACGGCGCGTCGGACGAGATCGCCACCAGGCGGCAGGACGGCTTCTTCCGCCTTGCCGCGCTGTACCAGCAGCGCTTCGCCCAGAGCAAAAAGGCGACCGCGGAAGCCGCCACCCAGATCTCGGACCTGCAATTCACCCAGGCCTACCGGGTGCCGTTCCAGTACAGCCGGCTTGTACGCGAAAATCTCGGCGCCGGCTCGTTCCTGCAGGCGTCCTCCGGGGTCACGGTGACCGATCTCGACGGCAACGTCTTCTACGACCTGACCGGCTCCTACGGTGTCAACATCTTCGGCAATGACTTCTATAAAGAGTGCATCGAGATCGGCGAGAAGCGCGCGCACGCGCTGGGCCCGGTGCTCGGCGCCTACCACCCCGTGGTCGCCGATAATGTGCGCCGGCTCTGCGGGATTTCCGGGCCTCGACGAAGTCTCCTTCCACATGTCCGGCACCGAAGCCGTCATGCAGGCGGTCAGGCTGGCGCGCTACCATACCAGGCGCAGCCATCTGGTGCGTTTCGCCGGCGCCTATCACGGCTGGTGGGGCGACGTGCAGCCGGGTGTCGGCAATCCGATCTCTCCGCACGAGACCTACACGCTTGCGGAAATGAGCGAGAAGACGCTGCATGTGCTGCGCACGCGGCGCGATATCGCCTGCGTGCTGGTCAACCCGCTGCAGGCCTTGCATCCCAACGGCAACGCGCCCGGCGATTCCGCGCTGGTCGATTCCTCGCGGTCGGCGCATTTCGACCGCGCCGCCTACAGCGAATGGCTGAAGAAGCTGCGCGAAGTCTGCACCGAGCGCGACATCGTCCTGATCTTCGACGAGGTGTTCGTCGGCTTCCGTCTCGCGCCGGGCGGTGCGCAGGAATATTTCGGCGTGCGCGCGGACATGGTCACTTACGGCAAGAGCCTTGGCGGCGGCCTGCCGATCGGCGTCGTCTGCGGCACGAAAGAGCTGATGCGCCGTTTCAACGACGAGCGCCCGGCCGACATCTGCTTTGCCCGCGGCACCTTCAACTCGCATCCCTATGTCATGTCGGCGATGGATGAATTCCTGAGCCGGCTCGCAAGCCCGAACTTCCGCTCGGTCTATAACGGCAACGACGAGCTCTGGAACGGACGCGCCAAACAGCTCAACGAGATGATGGAGAAGGCCGACCTTCCGGTCCGCGTCGCCAACCTGTCGTCGATCTGGACGGTCAACTACACCACGCCGTCCCGCTATAACTGGATGCTGCAATATTACCTGCGCGCCGAAGGCCTCGCGCTGAGCTGGGTCGGCACCGGCCGGTTGATCTTCAGCCTGAACTACACCGACACCGATTTCGCCGAGGTCGCGGGCAAATTCGTCGCCGCCGCGACGACGATGAAGCAGGACGGCTGGTGGTGGCATGACGGCGTCCTCACCAACAAGATGATCAAGCGCCAGATCCTGAAAGAGATGCTCGCCAGCACGTTCCGGCGGTGACGACGTTCCCATATCCTCTGTCATTCCGGGATAGTCCGAATGACCAGACCCGGAATCTCGAGATTCCGGGCTCGATGCTTCGCATCGCCCCGGAATGACAGCGCTAAAAACGTAGATGCCCGGCACAAGGCCGGGCATGACGACAGTTGCAGACATCGAGCAGCGGCCGCTTCACGCGTGCGCTTCTTCCATCGCCTGGTGCTCGAGGATGTCGAGGCCCGGATCGATCAGCTCGCCGCGCAGCAGCGCGATCGGCGCGTGGCGATAGAGCATGAAATCGTTGAAGGGGTCGGTGAGGATCTTGGTCATCCAGACGAGACCCGTCTCGACATTGTAGAGGAAGAACAGGTGCACGGTGCGGAACAGAAGGCCGCCGATGCCCACCACCAGCCAGATCTTGGCGACCTGACGCATGAAATCGGCCGCCGATGCCCAGGGCGTGAACAGGCCGAACAGCGTCGGATCGGCGTAGAGCACGAGCGGCGAAGCCGCCCAGATCGTCATCAGCACCACCTTGCGGCGCAGATTGTAGCCGACCTTGATTTCTTCCTTGTGCTCGTGGGTAGTCTGGTTGATGTGGTCGTAACCGCGCGGCTCGAAGAAGAAGTGGCCCGCCTGGCGCGAGGTCATCGACACCAGCCAGCCGATCAGCGCCGAGACCATGGGATCGAAGAACATCATCACGTAGCCGACCATGAAGCTGATGGCGCTGACGAAATGCAGGCTCTGATTGATCCGGCTGTGGTGATAATAGCGATGGTCATCCCAGCGCTGGACACGGAGCTGCTCGAGGAAATTCTTGATCATTGCGATCCTCAAAAGGGGTGAGTTGTGAAGTTTGTACACCAACTACATTACCGGCGTATGACATCATGAAGATGTCATATCACTGTCATACTCGTTGCGGCGACAGAACGTGCAAGCCGCACTCAAGCGGCTGCGGCGATTTCGGCTTTGCGGAAGCGAACCAGCGAGAAATGGCCGAGCGGCGGAATCAGGCGGCGCTCGACGAGCTCGATGCTCTCTGCGCCGGACAGCCATTTGGTGTAGCGCGACCAGGCGAACTCGGCGGTGCGGAAGCCGAGCCGCGTGACGATCGGCTGCAGGCCCTGCTCGATGAAGCGGCGCATGCCGTCATCGGCGCTGACGCGGGTCAGGATGATCAATTCGCCGCCGGGCCGCAGCACGCGGGCGAACTCGTCAAGCGCGGCTTCCGGGTTGGGCACCGCGGTCACGACATATTGCGCCATCACCACGTCGAAGGAGTTGTCGGGGAATTCGAGTTTCTCCGCGTCCATCACCGCGAGCCCCTCGATGTTCTTCAGGTGAGCCTGGGCCACGCGCTGCTTCGCCTTGTTCAGCATGGCTTCCGAAATGTCCGTGCCGAAGATGCGTAAGTGCGGCGAATAGAGCGGCAGCGAGATGCCGGTGCCGACGCCGACTTCGAGCACGCGACCGCCGATCCTGTTGGTGGCCTGGATGGCGGCATCGCGGCCCTTCGAAAACACGCCGCCGAATACGAGGTCGTAAATCGGCGCCCAGCGGTCATAGGCCTGTTCGACCGACTCCCGGTCGAAGTCCACCTGCCTCGCGCCGTCAAGCTTCATGATCTCCGCCATAGCTAGCTCTCACCTGTCTCTTGAAATTGGTCTCTGGGCCTGAAGGTTCCTGTCAGCCGCGTACCGGACTGCCGTCGGCGACGATCGACGCGGGCCGCGGCGCGAAGTTCGGTTTGAATGTCGCGAGATTGCCGAGAAACTGCGCGGCGCTGTTCTCCCAGGAGCGGTCCAGCGCAAAGGCCCGGCAGGTGTCGCGCGACATGGTCAACGCACGCAGGCATGCGGCGCGCAAATCGGTATCGAGCGCGCCGATCGGACGATCGGCGATGACGTCGAGCGGGCCGGTCACCGGGAATGCCGCGACCGGCGTACCGCAGGCCAGCGCCTCGAGCTGCACCACACCGAACGTATCGGTCAGGCTGGGGAATACGAAGACGTCGCTGGCTGCGATGTGATCGGTCAGGTCCTTGCCGGTCTTCTCGCCCAGGAATTTCGCATCCGGATAGCGCCGCTCGAGTTCGGCTTTCTGCGGCCCGTCGCCGATCACCACCTTGGTGCCCGGCAGATCGAGCGAGAGAAACGCTTCGAGATTCTTCTCGACCGCGACGCGGCCGACGACGGCGAAGATCGGCCGCGGCAGATCGAGCTGTGCGGGCGTATCGGGATTGAACAGCTTGGTATCGACGCCGCGCGTCCAGGCGCCGAGCCTGGTGAAGCCCCTGCCCCTCAATTCCTCGCGCAGCGAATTGGTGGCGACCATGGTCATCTGGCCCGCAGCGTGGAAACGCCGCACCACCGCGTAACCCCAGGCCACCGGAATGCCCGTGCGCACCGAAACATATTCGGGAAAGCGCGTGGTGTAGGACGTGGTGAAGGGTAGCCGATGGCGCAGGCAATAGGCGCGCGTCCACCAGCCAATCGGACCTTCGGTTGCGATATGGATCGCCTCCGGAGATACGGTCTCGATCCGGCGCGCAATCTCGCCGCGGTTCGGCAGCGCGACCCGCAGTCCCGGATAAGTGGGCACCTGCATCGACGGGAAGCCGTCGGGAGTGAGAAACTCGATGTCGGTCCCGAGCGTCGTGGCAGCGCGTGCGAGTGACGTCAGTGTGCGGACCACGCCGTTAACCTGCGGCCGCCAGGCATCGGTTGCAATCAAGATCCGCATCGCGGGACCCCAAGAATGGTTGATTCAGAGACGGTTGATTCCTTGGGGTCGGAAAATCAGCCATGGATGTATCAGGCGTGTGACATCATCAAAGTGTTGCAAGGGCTTTTGGGTTACTCCGCCGTCTCACCCCCAGAAAATGCATAGCCAACGCCCGGCCTGCGGCGCGTTTCGTGAAACCGTCATGAAACAATTCCCTAACGCGACGAAATCGTTTTGCAGGGACCGAGCAAACGTCCCGAAACCTTTGGTCGGTAAGGAATGGCCAACGAAATGCTGAACCGGCGAAGGCCGGTCAGACGAAAACAGGGGGACGGCAATGTTCAACCTCAGCGCATTCACGCACCATTCCCGTCGAGCCGCGGCTGTCGCAGTCGCGTTTGGTACGTTTGCCTTTGCCGGTTCGGCCAGCGCCGCGCCGCAGGCGCCCCTCTTCCCGTTCTTCCTCCTGCCGCCGCCGGCCACCCAGGTCGCACCGCCGCCGTCCGTCGAAGCCGCGCCCGTCCCGGAGGAGCGCTCGACCTTCGAATTGCCCGCGCGCCTGCGCCGCCAGATCGTGAGCTATCCCTCACGCGAAGCGCCCGGCACCGTCATCATCGATACGCCGAACACCTATCTTTATCTGGTGCTCGGAGGCGGCCAGGCCATGCGCTACGGCATCGGAGTCGGCCGCGACGGCTTCACCTGGTCGGGCGTTCAGTCCGTCACCAAGAAGGCCGAGTGGCCGGATTGGACTCCGCCGCCGGAGATGATCGCCCGCCAGCCCTATCTGCCGCGTCACATGGCAGGTGGCCCCGGCAATCCGCTCGGCGCGCGCGCCATGTATCTCGGCGGCACCGTCTATCGCATCCATGGAACCAACGCGCCGGAAACGATCGGCACCCACGTGTCCTCCGGCTGCATCCGCCTTACCAATGAGGACGTTTCCGACCTTTATTCCCGCGTCAATGTCGGCACCAGGGTGATCGTGCTGCCAATGACCGAGCGCCGCGCCGATCTGGGTTCCGCGGTCCGCTGACATTAACTTCGTCTAATGACGCAAAAGGGCCCCGGTGTTGCCGGGGCCCTTTTCTATTGCCGCTGCCCCAGCGCTCAAGGGGGATGATTCCAGGATCATCACGCGTTAGTTCCTTGTTTCGGCACGATCTTTTCGGAAAACCGCGTCACACTTTTCCGGATCATGCCGTAGCCTCGCACTACCGCGCCCTGTAAACTCGGCTCAATCAGTCCGGGGGGATGATGAAGCTGCCGTTTCGGTCCAAGACTGCCCTGATCGCCAAGATTGCTCCGATCGCGACCGCTCCGATCGCGATTGCCGTGGTCGCGATCGCCGTGGTCGCGGTTTCCTTTTTTCTCAGCCTGAAAGCCATGGACTGGCTGTCGCCGCACGCGGCCGTGCCGAAAGCCGTGCCAGCCGAATTGCCGCCGCTGCCACCGGCGTCGCGCGCCTCCTTCGTGATGGCGCCCATCTCGATCTCGCTCGCCGCGATCCGCGAGGCCGCCGACCGCGTCACGCCGCGCAATTTCAACGGCAAGGCGGACAACCCGGTGTCGCAGGTGCTGCAGAACGCCGATATCGGCTGGACCGCCTCGCGCGGACTGATCTCGGCCACCGGCGCCCAGGACGTCCTGTCGATCACGACGCCGCTGACCGGCAAGCTCAACGTCACAGGCTCGCTCACCTCGAAGGCCACCGGCGCGGTGGGCGACGCGATCGGCGGATTGCTCGGCGACAATGCGGCCAAGCAGATCGGCAGCGTCAACATCAAGGCGCTGAACGCCAGCGCCTTGATCAAGGGCAATGTCGTCATCACGTCTCGGCCGAAGCTCGCCGCCAACTGGCGCGTCGAGCCGAACCTGTCGGCGCAGGTCGTGCTCGGCGACACCAGCGTCGTCGTGGCCGGCGCCAAGGTCAACGTGCCGGCCGAGATCAAGCCCGTGATCGACAAGAACGTCGGCGAACAGCTCAACGCGGTCGGCCAGCGCATTCGCACCGATCAGACGCTGGAGCGCGCCGCGCGGACACAATGGGCAAAGGCCTGCCGCTCGATGCCGCTGCAGGGCGCAGGCGCCACCGACGCCATGCCCGCGCTCTGGCTCGAGCTGAAACCGGTGCGCGCACTCGCGGCGCAGCCGAAGGTCGATGGCTCGGCGGTGACCGTCACCATCGGCATCGAGGCCGAGACCCGCATCACGCCGACCGAGACGCGGCCCGAATGTCCGTTCCCCGACAAGATCACGATCGTGCCGCCGACGCCGGGCGGCGTCAGCATCGCCGTGCCGATCGATCTGCCCTTCACTGATCTCAACAAGATCATCGAAACGCAGCTGGTGGGAAAAACCTTCCCCGAGGATGGATCGGGATCGTTCGAGGCCACGGTGAAGCGCGCGACCATCGTGCCGGCCGGCGAACGGCTGCTGATCTCGCTCGACATCCACGGAAAGGAGAAGACGAGCTTCTTCGGCTTCGGCGCCGACGCCACGTTGCAGATCTGGGGCAGGCCCGCGCTCGACCAGGCGCAGCAGATCCTGCGGCTGACCGATGTCGAGCTCGCCGTGGAATCGGAAGCCGCGTTCGGACTATTGGGCGCCGCCGCGCGCGCCGTGGTGCCGCATCTGCAACGGGCTCTCCTGCAGAAGATGACGGTCGACCTGAAGCCGTTCGCGAGCAATGCGCAGAAGAAGATCGCCGAAGCCGTCGCCGAGCTGCAGAAGAGCGACGACGGCGTCAAGGTAAAGGCCGACATCTCCAGCCTGCGCCTCGCCGACATCGTCTATGACGCCAAAACGCTGCGCGTCATCGCGGAAGCGCAGGGCACGATCAGCGTCGTCATCAGCAAGGTGCCGGAACTGTAGACCGCATAAGGATTCGGTGGGTGAGTTAGCGAATGTAACCCGCCGCTTTCCTTGCGAGGCGACCCTTGTTGGGTTGGCCACGGATGGTAACCGCATTGGAGGGAATGCGTTCCGCGTCAAACCCGAAGTCGCGCGGGCCTTTCGAAATCACGCCCCCGGAACCAGCGTCGCCGATTCCCGTTTTGTCTTGCAGACAGGTGACGGGAGGCCAGAATATGGATCGACAAACGAAGCGCGAGATGGTCATTCTCGCTCTGAGTACGCTTGCAGTTGCGCCGGTCGTTGCCGGCATGGGCTTTGTCGTCGTCAGCGGGATTGTTTCCTGGTAGCTGAGGAGTTCCCGTGTCGAAAAAGCCAGCCGTTGCGCACGCGTACAATCGGAAAAAGGACCGGTTTGAAATCACGCTCAAGCGGTTTTCACTGAAGAAGAAGTGGCTGCGAAGAGAGCTCATCGACGGCCTGCTCGCGACCATCGACAAGACATCGGCCCGTCATAAGCGCGGACGGCACACACAGGATCCGATCAAAAACACCCGGCTTGAAGAGGTCGGTGATTGACCGTTGAGGAGGCCCGGACTTCTCACTGGAATTCGTCGAGCGGCGTGGAGAGACGTCATCGTTGTCGCCGAACCACTCCGGCCTTCTGAAACCGTGGCGCAGGCCGTCCGTAGCTTGGAAAAAGCGTGCTGCCCTGCCGGCTTCTCTTTACCGGCCTACAGGGATCGAAGACGGAGTTCCATAGTGTAAGGGGAGTAATTTCATTGAAAGTATTGGCTATTGCAACAGTCGTAGGGCTTGGATTTGTCGGAACGTCATCAGCTAACCCGCTCGACTCGCCCGGCACCGTTTACGTTGATGGATTGCCATGCAACCTCGCCTGCCAGCACTATCTGGAGTGGAGTCGGCAGACGCTCGAGGCAGGCCAACCTGCTGCCAAAAGAGTAGCGAAAACATCAGTCGCCAAAGAGTCGGGGAAAGCGACCGGGACGCGCATTGCGAAGCGGCCAGAGCCGATATTGGCGGGCAGGCCGCGGCAGAAGGTCCGCGATCTTCAGGCCACTCTCAAAGCAACTCCGGACGTGCCTCATGTTTCAACATCACGAACCGAAACTCCCGTTGACGTAAAGATTGGCAACTCCCCGGCTCCACTTGCCGGGCCGCAGCCTGTATCCAAAACGGAAACCGGAAACGCTCCGCTTGCCGTGGATTCCAGCAATCCTCCCGAAGAGAAGAAGAAGTCTCTACAGGACGTAGTTCTGGCCGCGTTATCGGTCGCCGAGCAAATCACGAATGCCGAACTGCCGAAGGCAGGGAAAAACGATCGCACGGGTGAGACCAGGGTTGACGACGCCAATGTCTCCCACTCCGGACAGCTGGTGGCGCTGGTGATTTCTCGACCGGAATTGAAATCGGCCTCCGCGCTTGACGGCCAGGATATTGCCATCGACGGCGCTGAGTCCGCGATTGAACCAGACATCCACTCCGCATTGGCGGCCCTGGGGGCTACGAACGCCCGGATTTCGGTGAGCGACACCAGCCCGCTTGATCGACTCTTCAATGGCGATGTGCAAGCCGCTCTCGTGAAACTGGTCTCCCCGGACGCGGCAGAGGCATTCCCTGAGATCAAGGGCTACAAGGTCATTCGCATTCCCCTCTTTAGTCGCTAACCCACCCCCGACCAAGGCAGCACGACAATACCGCCCGGTTTTGAGCGGCTTAGCCAGTTTCTCCCTGGTCCCGGCCGTTTGCGGCCCTGGTTGAATACGGCTAGAAGGGCTGCCTCGAATGCGAAGCCCTCAACAAGAAGTCAGGGAGAAGAAACGATGAAGTCACTCACAACGGCGCTCGCGGCAGGTCTTGCCGTCGCCGCTCTCGGCAGCACCGCGCACGCGCAAACGATCTCCGACGATGTCGTGAAGATCGGCGTGCTCACGGACATGTCGAGCCTTTATGCCGACGCCACCGGCAAGGGTTCGCTGGCCGCGGTTCAGATGGCGGTCGCCGACTACGGCGGCAAGGTCAAGGGCAAGCCGGTCGAGGTGATCTATGCCGATCACCAGAACAAGCCCGACATCGGCGTCGGGATTGCGCGCAACTGGTACGACAACGAGAAGGTCGACGCCATCTTCGACGTGCCGACGTCATCAGTCGCGCTGCCGATCTCGGCGCTGACGCGCGAAAAGAACAGGATCAACATCAATTCTGGCGGCGGCTCGTCCGATATCACGGGCGTCGCCTGCTCGCCGAACACGGTGCACTGGACCTACGACACCTATGCGCTCTCCAACGTCGCCGGCAAGGCGATGGTCAAGCGCGGCGAGGACACCTGGTTCTTCATCACCGCCGATTACGCCTTCGGCCAGGCGCTGGAGCGCGATGCGGCCAACGTCGTCAAGGAGAACGGCGGCAAGGTGGTCGGCGACGTCCGCCATCCCCTGAACTCGTCGGACTTCTCATCCTTCCTGCTGCAGGCGCAGGCTTCCAAGGCCAAGGTGATCGGGCTGGCGAATGCCGGCGGCGACACCACCAATACGCTGAAGCAGGCTTCCGAATTCGGCGTTACCCAGGGCGGCCAGAAGATGATCGCGCTGTTGCAGGAAATCACCGACACGCATGCGCTCGGCGCCAAGGCGACGCAAGGCCTGATCGTCACCGACGCATTCTACTGGGACATGAACGACGAGACCCGCGCCTTCTCGAAGAAGTTCAACGAGAAGGTCGGCCACATGCCGACCATGATCCAGGCCGGCCTCTATTCGGCGACCATGCATTACCTGAAGGCGATCGAGGCCATCGGCACCGACGAGGCGCCGAAGGTGATGGCGCAGATGCGCGCCACGCCGATCAACGACTTCTTCGCCAAGGGCGGCAAGATCCGCATCGACGGCCGCATGGTGCACGACATGTATCTGTTCGAGGTCAAGAAGCCCGAGGAGTCGAAGAACGAGTGGGACCTCTACAAGCTGATCGCGACCGTGCCCGGCGACGAGGCATTCCGTCCGCTCGAGAAGGGCGGCTGCCCGCTGGTGAAGACGAATTGACTTCACTGCGGCGCGAAGCGGCGCAGTGAAGTCATCCCGGGGCGATGCGATGCATCGAACCCGGGATCTCGAGATCCTCAGGTGCGCAATCGCGCACCATAGTTCATCGCTGCGCGATGCCCGTTATGACAAACAAAAACGCGCCCGGACCTGCCGGGCGCGTTGTTGCTTCATGCATCATCAACTGCCTTCGAACTTGAAGGAGATGTTGAGCTTGGCCCGATAGGCCTCGATCTTGCCCTGGGCGTCGAGTTGCATGTCGAGCTTCACGACCTCCGCGACGCGCAGGTCCCGCAGTGTTTTCGAGGCCCGCTCCACCGCGCTGGAGGCGGCCTTTTCCCAGGACTCCTTGCTGGTCCCAACCAGTTCGATCACCTTGTAGACGCTATCAGTCATGACTTCCTCCCGTTCAGGAAGCCCCAGCCGGTTTCGAGCCTAACACATCGCCCCTCCCCTGCGAGCAGGATGCCCGCACAAAACGCAATGCAAAACAAAACGCGCCCGGGTTGCCCCGGGCGCGTTCTGTCGTACCGATACACTCGGACGCAGGCTTACTCGAACTTGAACTCCGGCATGTTCTTCAGCTCATCCTTGGAGCCGTTGATCATGGCGTGATCGGGATACCAGGGATTGGTCTTCGCAGTGGTGGTCGCAGTCGAGCCCGTCGTGGTCGACGCCGGCCGGTTGGTGCCGGCCGGAGGAGCCGCGTTCGAGGTCGTGGTGGACGGCACCGGCGTTTCCGAGAACTTCACCTTGTCCAGCGGCAGCGCGATCAGCCGCGAACCCATCCCAAGGAAGCCGCCGACGCTGATCACCGCCGCCTTGACGTTACCTTCCTTGTCCATCAGCAGGTCGTTGATCGAGCCGACGTTCTCGTTCTTCTCGTTATAGACATTGAGCCCGACAACCTTCGACGCGCGCCAGTCACCATGGAACGAGGTGTTGCTGGCCGCTGCGGTGGTAGCGGGCGCTGGTGTCTTGGTGGTTGTTTCTTCCGCGGCGAACGCGGAACTCGCAAGCAACATCGAACCGGCAACGCCGGCAAGCAGGTATTTCGTTAGCATTATGCTGTCTCCCTCTCGCTAAACTTTGTGCGGAGAGAACAGCCGGCCGCGCGCGCGGTTCCGGCGCCGTCAGCCAATTTCGGATGTGCGGCGCAGCGCGGAACCGGGAACTCTTTGCAGAGGCGGTGGCGCCGACCGGATCATCGGCGCTCATCGATCCGGGAGACGAACGGATCGAACTCTCAGGCGGCGACCTGGCGCTCTTCGGCGCTCTCGTCGAAGAAGGCAATCGCCTCGAACTGATAGTCGCAAGCCCAGCAGTGCCAGAGATAACAGGTACGACCTTCACTGCTCTCCACCCACTCCGGCATCGCGATCGGCTTGCCGCATTGAGCACACGGATTTTGTTTGGGCAAATAGGCGAGACCGGTTCGGGCCATAGCGCTCTCCCTTTGCGTGGTTGCTTCTTGATTGAATGCTTCTTGAAGTTTATTTCTTGATTGTTTGTTGATTGCAGCGAGCGTTTATTCTGAACGCCAGTATTCTGAACGCCACACATTTTCCGTCAGGATTGTTGTCGCAACTGGACGCGTCCTGCGCTGTGCGCTTATACAACCAGTTTGGGATTTTTGCACGGCATCCTTTGTCGCGAGCGAACAATTGCCGCGCCGCTCATCTCAAATTTAATGAAAAACCGCAATCGGATGTTGCGCGCGGACATTCGCGCTCATCCAAAGATTGACGCGGCCCGATTTTGGCCACATCCGCAGCGGTTGATCGAGATCGTGCGCGATGTGCTGAAGTGAACGCGCCATATCGGGAATTCCTGGGGGATGGTCTTGAAACTTCGCTGGCGCATGTTCGGTTTGGCCGCAGCACTTGCGACAATCGCATTCGTGAACGACGCGCGAGCCGGCAAGAGCGACTATGACGCGATGGTCGAAAAGCACGCGCAGGCCAATCACGTGCCGGTTGCGCTGGTGCACCGCGTGATCGTGCGCGAAAGCAGGTACCAGCCGAACCTGATCGGCCGCGGCGGCACCATCGGGCTGATGCAGATCAAGCTCGCGACCGCGAGAGGTCTTGGTTACAGCGGCGATGCCGAGGGCCTGCGCGATCCCGACACCAATCTCGCCTATGGCGTGAAGTACCTCGCCGGCGCCTACCGCGCCGCCGACGGCAACCACGACCGTGCCATGCATTATTATGCGTCCGGCTATTACTGGGCCGCGAAACGGCAACGGCTGGAGCTTGCGGAAGGCAGGCGGATCGAGGCGAATGCCGGTCCGCAGCCGCCTCCGGACGGTGGTGCAGCGCGAAAACACGCCGTCGCCGCGCGCGGCAAGGTTCCGTCGGCACCGCTCTCGATCCTCCCCGCCGGTGCAAAGGCCACGCAGGCGCGTTGACAGTCCAGACCATCGGCTTACATTAGAGCCGTTCCGAGGGGAGCTCCGAGGAGGAGCTGAGATACCGCATATCCGGGAAAAAATCCGGGACCGCGGTGACCCTTTGAACCTGATCCGGGTCATGCCGGCGAAGGGACAGGGATGTACCAGAAGAGGTTTCCGGGGGATTCTCCCGTTTCGATCATAGGCGCAGGCATTTCGGGTGCCTGGCACGCGCTGTTGTTCGCGCGCGCCGGTCACGCCGTCACTGTGCATGAGCGCAGTGACGCTGCCATGACGGAATCCACAAGCCACTGGGCCGGCGGCATGCTTGCGCCCTGGTGCGAGGCGGAAGCCTCCGAGCCGGTGATCTCGCGCCTCGGCATCCGCTCGCTCGCGCTGTGGCGGCAGCATTTTCCGCACACGCCATTCAACGGGTCGCTCGTCGTGGCGCATGCCCGCGACCGCGCCGATTTCGAGCGCTTCGCCAGATTAACCAGCAATTACCGCCGCCTCGATGCCATGGCCCTGCGAGAGCTTGAGCCTGCGCTGGACGGCCGCTTCCGCGAGGGGCTGTTCTATCCCGACGAGGGCCACGTCGAGCCGCGGCGCGTGCTGCCGCAGTTGCATGCGGCCATCGCGCAAGCCGGCGGCACGATCGCCTTCGACAGCGATGCGGAGGCGGACGATCTCGCCGGGCTCGTGATCGATTGCCGCGGCATCGCCGCGCGCGATACGCAACGCGAGCTTCGCGGCGTCAAGGGCGAGATGATCGTGATCGAAAGCGACGAGGTTGATCTGTCGCGCCCCGTGCGGCTGATCCATCCGCGCTTCCCCCTCTATGTGATCCCGCGCGGCGATGGCCGTTTCATGCTGGGCGCCACCTCGATCGAGAGCGAGGATACGGGCGTCAGCGTCCGCTCGGCGCTGGAGCTGCTGGGCGCCGCCTATGCCGTGCACCCGGCCTTCGGCGAAGCCCGCATCGTCGAATTCGGTTCCGCCCTGCGCCCCGCCTTCCGGGACAATCTGCCGCGGATTTCCATCGAACAGGACCGCATCGCGGTGAACGGCCTTTACCGCCACGGCTTCCTGCTCGCGCCCGCGCTCGCCGAACTGACGCTGGGCTATGTCGCGCGTGGCGTGATCGACAATGAGGTGATGCAATGCGCGTGACCGTCAACGGCGAGAGCCGCGAGATCTCCTCTGATAGCGTCGGCGCGCTGCTCGGCGAACTCGAATATGAAGGCACGCATTTCGCGATCGCCGTGAATTTCGACGTGGTGCCGAAGAGCCGCTGGGCCGAAACGCAACTGAATGCCGGCGACGAGATCGAGATCATCACGCCGCGGCAGGGAGGGTGATGTGAACGCGACCATCTATCCACCTGTCGTCCCTGCGAAAGCAGGGACCCATAACCACAGGATTACGTTGATGCGGTCGATCTCTCTCACCGCGCCAAATCGAGAGATCACGCGGTATGGGTCCCGGCGTTCGCCGGGACGACATCAGTGGGAATTGATCCAATGGTGACCTTCTACGGCAAGACCTTCGCCTCCCGCCTGCTGGTCGGCAGCGCGCTGTATCCCTCGCCCGCGATCATGCAACAGGCGATCCGCAGCTCAGGCGCCGGCATCGTCACCGTGTCGCTGCGGCGCGAGGCCGCGGGCGGCAAGACGGGAGATGCGTTCTGGAACCTGATCCGCGAGCTCGACGTCACCGTGCTGCCAAATACTGCGGGCTGCCGCAGCGTGCGCGAGGCGGTGACGACGGCGAAGCTTGCGCGCGAACTGTTCGGCACAAGCTGGATCAAGCTCGAGGTGATCGCCGACAACGACACGCTGCAGCCGGATGTGGTCGGCCTGGTCGAGGCCGCCACCATCCTGGGCAAGGACGGTTTTGAGGTGTTTCCCTACACCACAGAGGATCTTTCGGTGGCGACACGGCTGGTCGATGCCGGCTGCAAGGTGGTGATGCCGTGGGCCGCGCCGATCGGAAGCGCCAAGGGCATCATCAACCGCGATGCGCTGAAGCTGCTGCGCGACCGGCTGCCCGATATCACTCTTGTGGTCGATGCCGGCATCGGCGCGCCGTCGCACGCCACCGAGGCGCTCGAGCTCGGCTACGACGCCGTGCTGCTCAACACCGCGATCGCCAAGGCCGCCGATCCCGTTGCGATGGCGGCGGCCTTCCGCCTCGGCGTCGAGGCCGGCCGCGCCGCTTACGAAGCCGGGCTGATGGAAGCCCGCGATTTCGCCTCCCCCTCCACTCCAGTCGTTGGGACCCCGTTCTGGCATGCCGTATCCTGATCGCTTTTATCCCGTGGTCGACAGCGTCGCCTGGGTCTCGCGCCTGACCAGGCTTGGCGTCGGCACCATCCAGCTCCGCGCCAAGAACCTCGATGACGCCGCCGCGCTTGGGATCGTGCAGGAGGCGCTCACCGCGACGAAGGGCACGCCGACAAAGCTTGTCGTCAACGACTACTGGCGCGCGGCGATCGAGGCGAAGGCGCAGCATCTGCATCTCGGCCAGGAGGATCTCGCCGAGCTCACCGACGCCGACCTGAACGCGATCCGCGCGGCAGGATTGACGCTCGGCATCTCCACGCATGACGACGGGGAGCTTGCGAGGGCGCTCGAGGCAAAGCCCGATTATGTCGCGCTCGGTCCGATCTTCTTCACCACGCTGAAGTCGATGCGCTTTGCGCCGCAGGGCATTGCGAAGATCGGCGTCTGGAAGCAGCGCGTCGGCAACATTCCCCTAGTGGCGATCGGCGGCATCAAGCTCGAGCACGCCGCCGAGATCTTCGCCGCCGGCGCCGATTCCATCGCCGTCGTGTCCGACGTCACCCAGAACGCCGACCCCGATGCCCGGGTGCGGCAGTGGCTGAATTACCGCAAGGAGGCAGCGTGATGCGCGCGCTCGCCCCACACACTCCGCTGTCATCGCCCGAATACTGGATCCCGGCTTTCGCGGGGATGACACCGGTACTTGTTTCTCGCGCAGCGACACCAACGAATTAAACGGAGGATCCCATGAACATCCGCTCCAATCCCGACACGACTCTCCCCGCCGTCACCACCGGTCCCCTGCCCTCCTCGCGCAAGATCTTCGCGAACCCCGCGGCCGCGCCTGACCTGAAGGTGCCGCTCCGCGAGATCATCCTGAGCCAGGGCGCGGGCGAGCCGAACCTGCCGGTGTACGACACGTCGGGCCCCTACACGGATCCGTCAGTCACCATCGACGTCAATGCCGGCCTGGCGCGCAATCGCCTCGCCTGGGTCAAGGAGCGTGGCGGCGTCGAGGAATATGAGGGCCGCACCATCAAGCCCGAAGACAACGGCAATGTCGGCGCTTCGCATGCCGCGAAGGCGTTCACCGCGCATCACAAGCCGCTGCGTGGGCTCGACGGCCACAAGATCACGCAGCTCGAATTTGCGCGCGCCGGCATCATCACCAAGGAGATGATCTATGTCGCCGAGCGCGAAAATCTCGGCCGCAAGCAGCAGCTCGAGCGCGCGGAAGCAGCCCTTGCCGACGGCGAAAGCTTTGGCGCAGAGGTTCCCGCTTTCATCACGCCGGAGTTCGTGCGCAGCGAGATCGCGCGGGGACGGGCGATCATCCCCTCCAACATCAACCACGCCGAACTCGAGCCGATGATCATCGGCCGCAACTTCCTGACCAAGATCAACGCCAATATCGGCAACTCGGCGGTGACCTCCTCGGTGGAGGAGGAAGTCGACAAGATGGTGTGGGCGATCCGCTGGGGCGCCGACACCGTGATGGACCTCTCCACCGGCCGCAACATCCACACCACGCGCGAATGGATCCTGCGCAATTCGCCGGTGCCGATCGGCACCGTGCCGATCTACCAGGCGCTGGAGAAGTGCGACGGCGATCCGGTGCAGCTCACCTGGGAGCTCTACAAGGACACGCTGATCGAGCAGTGCGAACAAGGCGTCGACTATTTCACCATCCACGCCGGCGTGCGCCTGCCCTACATCCACCTCACCGCCAACCGCGTCACCGGCATCGTGTCGCGCGGCGGCTCGATCATGGCGAAGTGGTGCCTGGCGCATCACAAGGAGAGCTTCCTCTACACCCACTTCGACGAGATCTGCGACCTCATGCGCAAGTATGACGTCTCGTTCTCGCTCGGCGACGGCTTGCGTCCGGGCTCGATCGCGGATGCCAACGACCGCGCGCAGTTCGCGGAACTCGAGACGCTCGGCGAACTCACGAAGATCGCCTGGGACAAGGGATGCCAGGTCATGATCGAAGGCCCCGGCCATGTGCCGATGCACAAGATCAAGATCAACATGGACAAGCAGCTCAAGGAGTGCGGCGAAGCGCCGTTCTATACGCTGGGCCCGCTGACGACGGACATCGCGCCGGGCTATGACCACATCACCTCAGGCATCGGTGCGGCCATGATCGGCTGGTTCGGCTGCGCCATGCTCTGCTACGTCACGCCGAAGGAGCATCTGGGTCTCCCTGATCGCAACGACGTCAAGACCGGCGTCATCACCTACAAGATCGCGGCCCACGCCTCCGATCTCGCCAAGGGCCATCCGGCGGCCCAGCTTCGCGACGACGCGCTCTCGCGCGCCCGTTTCGACTTCCGCTGGGAGGACCAGTTCAACCTCGGCCTCGATCCAGACACAGCGTGCAAATTCCACGACGAGACCTTGCCAAAGGAAGCGCACAAGGTCGCGCATTTCTGCTCCATGTGCGGCCCGAAATTCTGCTCGATGAAGATCACGCAGGACGTCCGCGACTACGCGGCGACCTTGAATGATAAAGAACAAGGCATGGCGCAGATGAGCGCCAAGTTCAAGGAAATGGGCGCAAACGTGTATCTCGACGCGGACAAGGTGAAGGAGAGTAATAAGGTGCTGTGAGGGGCAAACTCGCTCCGCGAGAACCGGCGTAGCTCCTTACGAGAACTCGTCATGGCCGGGCTTGTCCCGGCCATCCACGTCTTTCTCGCTCTCCAGAAAGAAAGACGTGGATGCCCGGCACAAGGCCGGGCATGACGACAGAGAGCTCTGCGTCTCCGATCTCGTCATCAAGCTGGCGGGTTACGCTTCGCTATCAGACGCTCGTCGTTCGTTCGACTTCATCCAGGGCTATTCCCAGATCGAAATGCCCTCGGTAGCCATCGCGCGCTTGACGGCTGCCCGTTCGCTCATGCGGCGAGCATGCTCTGTCCAGGCCGGATACTTGTTTCGCATGTCGATCTGCATGCGATTGCCCCACCGGTAGAACACGAGAAGGTAGGGATCGACGACCGAGTAGTTGTCGCCGACCACCCACGTCTTTCCACGCATGCGCTCCTCAATCAGGGCATGCGCCGCTGCGAGATGCTCCACGCCCTTGTCCTTGACTGGTTCCGTGCGGCCCGCATCCGCCGTGAAGTAGTCGGCACGCCAGATCATGCGCACGGCTACAGCATGTACCGTCCCTGACAACCAGTTGAACCATTCGACGGCGCGGATGAGCCCGTCGTGCCCCTGCGGCATGAGATCCGCTTGCGGCGATGTCTGTGCAAGGTGGAGTAGAATTGCTGGCGCTTCGGTCAGCAGAAAGGCTCCATCCACGAGCACGGGAACCCGACCCTTTGGATTGATCTTCTTGAATTCGGCGGTGCGGGCATCTCCTCGATCCGTCGAGATCATCGCAAGCGAAAACGGCTTGCCAATCTCCTCAAGGACGATGTGTGGCGCGAGCGAGCAAGAACCGGCGGAGGCGTGCAGTGTGAAAGGCATGGTGGTCTCGGATTAAGAGAGGACAGGAGGACGAATTCAGTGTTCCATCCAAAAGCGTCGACTAGATAGCACCAGGAAGCGCTGCGTAGCAGATGCGGAAATTGTATCGTAGCATGAGAGCGGATGACGCTGCGGCTAACCACCCACCCTTTTCGAGACTCGGGAGTTCTGGTCATGCACAACCTCACGCCCCTCTCCGGCCTCCTCGGCGGCGCGCTGATCGGGCTCGCCGCCACCATGCTCATGATGTTGACCGGCCGTCTCGCCGGCGTGAGCGGCATCCTCGGCGGCTTGTTGCAGGTGAAGCCGGCGGACGCCGGTTGGCGCATCGCCTTCATCGCAGGATTGATCGCAGCCCCGCTCATCGCGGCCCTGGCGGGAGCGCCGCTGCCACGGCCCACAATGACCTCGAGCCTCGCGCTGGTCGCGGTCGCCGGCCTGCTGGTCGGCTTCGGCACCCGCATGGGCAATGGCTGCACCTCCGGTCACGGCGTCTGCGGCTTCGCAAGGCTGTCCACCCGCTCGATCGCGGCAACGATCATCTTCATGATCGCTGCCTTCATCACCGTCGCAATTGTCCGCCACGGATTGGGAGGCTGACATGCCTGCGATCCTCGCCAGCTTCATCTGCGGCCTGGTCTTCGGCGCCGGCCTCCTGATCTCGGGCATGAACCAGCCCGAGAAAGTGCTCGGCTTCCTCGACCTCTTCGGCGCCTGGGACGCCACGCTCGCCTTCGTCATGGCCGGCGCGGTTGCCGTCTCTGCGATCGGCTTCGCGCTGGCCCGCCGCCGCGCCGCGCCTCTCTTCGCCGCGAAATTCTCCTGGCCCGAACGGCGCGACATCGACACGCCGCTGGTCGCAGGCGCGGTTCTGTTCGGCATCGGCTGGGGCCTGGTCGGCATCTGTCCCGGTCCAGCGTTGGTCAATCTCGCGGGGATGAGCCTGCCGATCGTGGTGTTTGTCGCTGCGATGGTGATCGGGATGCTCGGGTACGAGCTGTGGCAGCGGCAGGGCGTCGCGAAGGGCGCGCCGCAAAGCCCGCTCGCGGCGACGCCGTCGGACGGTTGAGGGATCAACCTCTCGATCTTTTGACACCACCGGTTCTTGTTCGTAGCCCGGATGAGCGTAGCGATATCCGGGTCCAACTGTCCCGCATATCGCTTCGCTTATGCGGGCTACCGGCTTGAATGGAGGACTAGTCATGTCGGTTCCTTGCAAGTTCGAACGCAGTCTCCTCAGCCACGACGAACACGAGACGATCCGACTGACGCACCACCCATCCATCTACGAGATCGAGACCGCCGAGCTCGAGGCCATGCGGCCGCGCTTGCGCAAGATGCGCGACAAGGAGCGCACCCTCGGCCGGCAGAAGCGACGAGAGAGCCGCGGGAAAGCCGAGGCCCGCGGAACCAGCTTTCCAGGAACCGCCGAGCATGCATCCGAACGGAAGCAGGTTTTCGCCGCGGCTCTGAAGCGGGTCAACAAGGAACTTAGCCGTCTTCACAATCTGGCAGCCAGGACCGCACATGTCGAAGCGGCGCGAAAGGCGCTTGCTTTGCATCGCGCCGCGAACTTCACGGCCTATCCTCCCGCCGGAGCCACCGCCGACGAAGGCATGGTGCCGAAGGCAAGTTCACGCCGACGAAAGATCATTGCAGGCGCAAAGATCGGGCGGGTGTCGCAGGCGACGAAAGTCACTCAGGCGATCCGAGACGCGCGGGGCGTGTGAGCCGTCTTCGCTCGCAAGCGAAATTCGGACGCTTCCCCTGCGACAAAACAACCCGACGGGCAAATCACGAAAAACCTGTCCAGCCCCTCGCGCAAAAATATTTCGCTTCCGTCGTCGGGCAAATCAGTGATCTCAATTCGCGCGTCCCGCCCGATCAGAGGGGACGTGCGCACGTCACGAACGTTGCGGCGGGATGCGGTGGACGCGAGCTGATGGCGAGAGACGAACGCCTGAGCGCGCGGACGGCGAAGTCGTGTGGTCCTGGCGCCCCGATGCTGGCGTTCAAGCTTCCGGAAAACGTTCCGGAGGTGAAGGTGGCAAGAAAGCCCGGTCACCTGGGAGAGCGCGAAGTAAGCCGTAAAACCACTGCGCAGGGAAAGCCGGTTTGCTCCGGTTCACCTGTGGTCCTACCCCCGTGCTTTTCTATCTGCACGGGGCCCATGGGTGCGATCGGCACCCGGCTTTCCCTGCGCCCTCTGTTCTATGAGGCGCGAACATCATGCAAGGCTCGGGCACGTCGTGCCGCGAGGATGATGGCTTGCGTCTGCTGTTTGACAATTGAATCAGATGTCTCAGCTCGTCCGGCGTACTAGAGCGGGAGGAGATTAGGTTGATTGGCTGTATCACCTCTCCCCTTGTGGGAGAGGTCGGATCGCATCGAAGATGCGATCCGGGTGAGGGGTCTCTCTCCACTCGGGTAACTGCCCTTCGTGTTCGTGGATGCAACCCCTCATCCGGCGCTTCGCGCCACCTTCTCCCACAAGGGGAGAAGGATCAGAGCCCGCGGTGGGGCTGGTTACCTCATCGTGATCGCGAGCCCGCTCAGATCGGCGTTCGCCATCAGGCCGGTCTGGTAGCCGGACAATTCCAGCACCGCGCCCTTCTGATTGGTGAGCACGATGGCGCGGGCGCCGCGGCCCACCGCGAGGCCGGCGCCGGCCGCGCCATAGACGCCGGCGACGTCGGAGGGACGGTAGATGTTGCTGACGCGGCCGCGCAGGATGGTCTTGGAGCCGCCGAACACGAGGCCGTAATCGATGCCGCCGGATGACAGCGAATAGCGCCGGCCGTGGAAATTCAGGACGCCGGAGCCACCGGAGCCGCCGATGATCCAGCCCGCCTTGTAGATCACGAGCGAGATCGTGCCCTCGTCCGCGCGCGCAGAGGACAGGCCGGCGAACGCGAGACACGCGACCAGCGCGGCGCGGAGAATGGACGAGGTCTTCATGGCAACTCCCTGAATTTTCACGGATCGAATTGGCCTATGGCGGGTGGATCAGCGATAGCGTAGTCCGCCACTTTGTTCATGGCGAGGCTGTCGGTGGGCTACGCCGTCGCTAACCCACCCTACGAACGACGGATCTTTTGCAGTCTTACTCCTTCAGCGCAATCGCAAGGCCGCTGAGATCGACATTGGCCATCAGCCCGAGCTGCTTGCCACTGAGTTCCAGAATCGCGCCGTTCGGGTTGGTGAGCACGATGCCGCGCACGCCGGCGCCGAACGCCACGCCCGCGCCGGCCGCGGCATAGACGCCTGCGATGTCGGAGGCCTGGCGGATGTTCCTGACCCGGCCCTGCAATGTCGTCTGCGAGCCGCCAAAGACGAGGCCATAATCCAGCCCGCCGGCCTTCAGCGCATAGGTCTGGTCATGGAAGGTCAGCACGCCGCTGCCGGCGGAGCCGCCGAAGATCCAGCCGGCCTTGAAGATGATGAGTGTCACCAGCCCCTCGTCGGCCCGGGCGACGGAGGGAGCGGCGAACAGGACCAGGGCGAGCAGCGCGGCATGAACGGCGGACGGCAATCTCATAAACCTTCTCATGGAAAGTCTCCGGATGAATCAAATCATGCGCCAATCTAGCCCGAAGGGCCCCGCAAGAGAAATGTTTGCAAGTCTCTGTTGCAAGTCTTTGTTTGCAAGTCGCGGCGGTTTGAAGGCAAGCTCGCTTTCGTCCCCTTCCCCAGCCCCACAGTATGGTGACCCATGTCGATCAAACACTTCGCGCCACCTCCAGGCGTCAAGGCCCCGCCGCTCTCCTTTGCCGCGCGCACCGGCGACCTGCTTTATATTTCCGGCATTCCCGGCTTCGACGAGAAGCGCGAGCTGCCCGAGGGTTTCGAGGCGCAGTTCGGCAATGTCGTCGTCAATATCAAGCGCGTGCTGGACGAGGCGGGCGGCAGCTTCCGCGATCTGGTCAAGGTCAATGTGCTTCTGACGCGCGCCTCCGACGTCGCGACCATGAACAGGCTTTATGCCGACGCCTTCGGACCTTCGCCCTATCCCGCCCGCACCACCTGCGTGGTGGTGGCGCTGCCGGACCCTAAAATGCTGCTCGAGATCGAGGCCGTGGCGTCGCTGGCGGGGCGGTGAAGCAATGAAAAACTCGTCATGGCCGGGCTTGCCTCGGCCATGACCGGAAGAGACTCAAGCCAACGACAAGCTAAGCTGGCTGCGCCTGGCGCGCGGCGCCGAGCATCACGCCTGCTACCGTGCCATAGGCGGCGGTCCATGCGTCCTTTGCGGCGGGCGTCCAGGCGTCCTTGAGTCCCTGCTCGAGCGTCCACAGCAGCGCCGCGCCGACCGAGTCGTAGTGCTTGTCGGTGACGCCATAGCGCACGTGACCCTTGCCGAGTTTTTCAAGCACGGGAACGAGCGGTGCAAGGTTGTCCAATCCGTTGATGACGGTGGCCAGCGCCTGAACCAGCTTCTTGCGCTGCTCTGCCATATCGGCATTCTTGAACAGCGATCGGGTCGAGGCGTCGATCTCGAACAGCCTGGTGTAGAACATACTCGCCGCGGCGTCGGCAATCGGGACCACCTTGCTCCAGGTGGATTTGACCAGCGTCTTTTGTTCGGGTGACATCTTTCTACTAGTCTCCTTTTGTGACCTTCCTATTACCCACCCCGGTCTTGGTCGCCTGACCCCTCGCCTTGGTTCTGGTCGCGGGAGCTTCAGTCGCCTCTGTCCTGGAAGCCTTGATCCCCGCACGCCATTCGCGACCGCGGATCACGCTGCAGATCTGGAATTTGTATTCGCTGAAGAAGCGCTCGACCCCGCTCTTCTTGGCCTTGCGATGCTCCGCGTGACGGCTCCATTCGCGTAAACCATCCTCGGTCTCGAACTCAACGATGGTCACGCGCTCGCCATCCTCTGCGACGAAGCCCTTGTGCGAGACGTAGCCCGGAATGCTCCGCGCCAGTTCGCTCATGCGCCTGGCCATCGGCACATAGTCGTCGACCGCTTCGGGCTTGAGCCGCGAGCGAAACACCGTAACGATCATCGGACTATCCGTATCGTGAAGGGACAGGATTGGCCGCAACGCGCGATCCTTACTGCAAGGCCTGCCGTCACATAAAATGAAAAATAATGATGATGTATATCCCCCCGAGAGATGACCCGTCGTGGCGATGAAGTTCTCTGTAATCCGGCTGCGAAGCGTTAACCTCGCGCATCATCCTCCGGCCGGCATTTCACGCCGATCGCGTTGAACCTCGCTTCGCTCAAGCGCTACTCAATCGATAATCGGGGCGCATTTTTCTCGCCCCGCGCCTTCCGCCGTTCATGCGGAGGCGCATCACACCCCTTTTCTTCAAGGAGCCATTTCCAATGCGTCGTCTTTCCCTGCTCTCCGCCGCTGCCGTGCTGACCGTCACCGCGCTGTCCGCCGCTACGCCTGCGAAGGCCGATCCGTATCACCTGATCCGCTGGACAGACACCGGCTTCTGCCAGATCTGGGACATGAGCATTCCGACCACGCCGTGGCCGGGCAACTATGTCGTTGTGAGCCAGGACCTGCCAACCTTCGGCGACGCACTGGTGGTCAAGGGCGGTATGCTGGCGACCGGTGCCTGCTCGCTCTGACAGTGGCGATTGAACCAAACACGATTTCGCCGCACTCAATCCATGTCCGCCTTCCCCACCGCGGACGCCGCTTCCGCAACCCCTTCCGCCGCGAGAGGCCGGCACGCATTTCCAACAGGAGATACTTCATGCTTCGAATGACTGCCCTTTGCGCTGCATCCGCCATCGCGCTGTCCGCCATCGCAACCGTCAGCCCGGCCCAGGCCGCCTTCCACGTCATCAAGTGGAGTGGCACCGAGGCTTGCCAGGTCTGGGACGAAAGCGTTCCGACCAGGCCTTTTCCGTCCAACTACACCGCCGTCAGCAAGCGCGTCGGCAGCTTCGACGGCGCTCTCGCCGTCAAGAGCGGACTGATGAAGCGTGGCGTCTGCAAGTTCTGATTTTTTCGCCCTTGCATGAAGGAAGGCCGATGAGCGAAGCTTCATCGGCCTTTTTTTGTTGTGCCTGACCTGGCCGGAGATCGAGGTGCCATGCTGACGCTCTATTCCTATCCTCCTTTGTTCGGGGTCGCCGACAATAATGGTTACGGGCTGAAAATATTTGCCTTCCTCAAACTCGCCGGCGTACCGTTTCGGCATGAACACATCTTCGACGCTTCAAAAGCCCCGCGCGGGCAACTGCCCTACATCGTCGACGGCGGCGACACGGTCGGTGACAGCGAAACCATCCTCGACTTCGTCACCCAAAAATACCGGCTCACGATCGATGCCGCGCTGAGCGATGCGCAGCGCATGCAAAACCTCATGGTGACGCGCACGCTTGATGACCTCTATTGGGTAATGTCCTATTCGCGCTGGAAGGACGAGCGCTATTGGCGCCAGTTCTTCGATGCATTCAAGCGCGAGCACCCGCAGCTCACCGACGAAGGTCTCATGAAGGCAAAAGAGTACAACGCCCAGCGCTATCACTATCAGGGGATCGGCCGTTACGATCCCGACGCGGCCATGGCGCGCGGCCTCGCCGATCTCGAGGCGATTGCGAGCCTGATTCCGAACGGCGCGTATGTGCATGGCGACAAGCCGACGGCGATCGATGCCGGCATCTACGGCTTCATCGCTAACATCTATTTCTACGAGATCGACACGCCGCTGAAGAAATTCGTCGTCGCCCACGACAATCTGGTGCGGCATTGCCGCGCCATTCATGAGGCCGTCAGCAAGTAAGCATGCAGGGTGGCAAAGGCGCATTGTGCCGTGCCCGTCGCGGTCTTGCATTGCTGTCAGACGGTGGGCACGCTTCGCTTTGCACACCCTACGGGTTATCATCGGCCACGATCAAAAAGAACACAAGGAAACGCCATGCCCCTGCTCAAGGATCACATCGCCGTCGTCACGGGAGCCGCCTCCGGCATCGGCCGCGCCATCGCGGTCGGCTATGCGCGCGAGGGCGCGCGCGTCGTGCTGCTTGACGTCAACGAGCAGGCGGCGGCCGAGGCCGCAAAGGAAATCCGCGACGCCGGCCACAAGGCGGACAGCTTCAAGCTTGACGTCACAAAGCGAGAGGACTGCATTGCGGTCGCGAAGGAGATCGCCGCCAAGGTCGGGCGGGTCTCGATCCTCTGCAACAACGCCGGCATCAACCGCCGCAACGCCTTCACCGCCGATCCCGATGCCGTGCTGAAGGATTGGCAGGACATCATGGCGATCAACCTCAACGGCGTGTTCAACGTCACCCACGCTTTCCTCGAGCCGCTGATGGCCTCCAAGGGGCGCGTCGTGAATATCGGCTCGATCCAGTCCTTCGTGCACGTGCGAACGCCGAACTCCGCGGCCTATACGACGTCCAAACACGGCGTTCTCGGTTTCACCAAGGCGCTCGCCGCCGAGCTCGGCAAGCACGGCGTACGGGTCAACGCCATCGGTCCCGGCCTGATCGAAACGCCCCTCAACGCGCAAGTGCGCGCCAACAATCCGGAGCTGGTGAAGATCTTCCTCGACCACACGCCGCTCGGCCGCGCCGGCAAGCCGGAGGATATCGTCGGCCCCGCGATCTTCCTCGCCTCCGACCTCGCCGCCTACGTGACCGGCTCAATCGTGATGGCCGACGGCGGCTACAGGTCGATTTGATGATCGTCATTGCGAGGAGCGAAAGCGACGAAGCAATCCATTTCTCCGCTTGCGGCACCATGGATTGCTTCGCTTCGCTCGCAATGACGAGTTGAAACCGGCGGAGTTCAGGTTCGATCCATAACAATGTCCAACGCACCACACTACAACATCGATGTTCCCGCCTTCTGGGCCGATCCCTATCCGGATCTTGCGCGGATGCGGAAGGAGGCGCCGATCGCCTTTGTGCCGCAGCTCAACTCGACCGTGTTCACGCGCCGCAACGATATCTACACCCAGGAAAAGCGCATCGACATTTTCTCCTCGCATCAGCCGGGCGGACTGATGAATGTGCTGATGGGCCACAACATGATGCGCAAGGACGGCGAGGCGCACATGTCGGAGCGCGCACAGATGTTCCCCGCGGTGTCGCCGCGCGTCGTGAAGGAGACCTGGCTGCGGAAATTCCAGGGCCACGCCGATCGTATCCTTGAGGAATTGGAGCCCAAGGGACGCACGGATATCGTCAAGACGTTCGCGCTGCCGCTGTCTGCCGAGCCTGAAGGACATCACCGGCCTCACCAACATGCGCTATCAGGACATGGATGCGTGGTCGCAGGCGATGATCGACGGCATTGCCAACTACACCGGCAACAAGGAGGTGGAGGCGCGTTGCAACGCCGCCACCGCCGGCATCGATGCCGCGATCGACGACATGCTGCCGGTCGTGGAAAAGCATCCGAATACGTCGATCCTCAGCGTTCTGCTCGCGGCCGGACAGCCCATGGACAGCATCCGCGCCAACGTCAAGCTTGCGATTTCGGGCGGACAGAACGAGCCGCGCGACGCCATCTCGGGCGCGGTCTGGGCGCTGCTCACCCATCCCGAGCAGCTCGCATGGGTGAACGCAGGTCAAGCGAAGTGGATCGACGCGTTCGAGGAATATGCGCGCTGGATCGCGCCGATCGGCATGTCGCCACGGCGCGTGGCCAGGGCGTACTCCTATGGCGGCGTCGATTTCGAGCCGGACGAACGCGTGTTCCTGATGTTCGGCTCGGCCAATCGCGATGAGGCCTGCTTCGCCGACCCTGACCGTTTCGACATCAGCCGCGATACGTCGAAGAGCATCGCGTTCGGCGCCGGGCCGCATTATTGCGCCGGCGCATTCGCCTCGCGCGCGATGGTGGCTGATGTCGCCCTGCCCTCGCTGTTTGGCCGGCTGAAGGGCTTGCGGCTCGATGCGTCCGAGCGGGTCAGGATCGGCGGTTGGGCGTTTCGCGGGTTGCTCAATCTGCCGGTCGTGTGGGGCGCTGTGTAACGGGCGCTATCCGGTCGTTGCGTCGAAGGCCCTCTATCCCATCCACAGCATCCGATAGGGATCGGCAGGGTCGAACCGCACCAACGAGCGCAGCGACCACGCAAGCGCGGGCCACAGCACGCAGAGGAACAGGCCGGTTATCACGCTATGCCAGTTGCCCGGCGGCAAAGAGGGCTCGATCGTGATCCGCAACCACATCGTGGTTGCGCCTGTCAGCATCAACAACAGGGCGCAGTTGAAGATCCGCATCAACACGAACATGCGTCGCTCCGAGCTAGTGGTTGGACGGCAACAGGCCGACGCGGCGAAACACAAAGCCCATTGCGAGATACCAGCCCAAGCCACCCAGAGCGCCGCAAAGCGCGAGAATGCAGATCTCAATCGGCCCGCTCGATCCGGTCCACCACAGCATGGCGCCGGTCCAGAACAGGGCGAAGGCGAGCGCGCCGCATTTGAGCGGAGTATCGGGGTTTAGCTTCATGGATGCAGCTCCGGTAACAAGGTCCCGTCGCCAGGATGAATACAGCCCCGGCGAAGCGCCGTGAGCTGCATCACGCTCACGGTTAGCCGCTGCTTGCACGTCTTTTGGGCGGCGGCAGGTAGCGCCGGATCAACGGCCGGAGCGACCACATCAGCCCGGGCCAGACGAAAATGATGAAGAGCGCCGTGGTGAGCCCATGCCAGTCTCCAGCGGGCATGATCGGACTAATGACGTCGAGCAGCCACGCGGTCATCTGCCGGGTCACCAACATCGCGACGACGAAGACGATCCAGGGATAGACTTTTCCGCGACGCGCCTCCGCAGTCTCGTCGCGTTCAGGCGGCAGCAGGCCATAACGACTGAAACCAAAACGGATCGCCTGATACCAGCCATAAGCGCCCGTCGCGCAACAAAAGGCAAAAACGAGGGCCTCGACCGGTCCGATCGCTCCGATCCGCCACAGCATGGCGCCCATCCAGAGTGCGGCCAAGACGATCGCGCCGCATTTGAGCGGTGTGGTTGAGTTGAGAGTCATGACGCAGTTCCGACGGAAGGGACCGCCACCATGAACAGCGCCTGACCGGGCTACCGTGAGCTACATCACGCCAGCTTTGACGTTCACAGCCATTCTCCCGTCTCAGCCATATCGCAGCCGCGAACGCTCGCGCGCCTTCTCGGCCTCGACTTCGCGGTCGCGCGCGGGGGCGCTGGTATGAAGCGACGTCAACAGCCGCCGCGCCGTATCCGTCACTTCAGCGACGGCGAGGTTGAAGGCGGCCTCGTTGACCTGCGATGGCCTGGAGAAGCCGGACAGTTTCCGCACGAATTGCAGCGCGGACGCACGGATCTCCTCCTCGGTCGCCGGCGGCTCGAAATTGAAAAGCGTCTTGATGTTGCGGCACATTGTTGCTCTCTCACCTCAGCATTCGCGGGCGTCTTCAGAGGAACGATCGGTCGGAGCAAAATCCTACATCGGCGGCCCGATTTGTCATAGAATGAGGCGGGATCATTCTCGCGCGCGGGTTCCCGATGAGCCAGATCACATGAGTCAGGTCACATGAGTCAGATCACCTACAGGATTGTCGAGCACGACGGCGGCTGGGCCTATACCGTCGACGGCGTGTTTTCGGAGACTTTCCCAAGCCGCGCCAGCGCGCTCGCTGCCGCCAAACGTGTCGCGGCCGAGCAGCGCACGCCAGGCCGCACCGAGGTGATCGCGTATGAAACCGCCGACGGCAAATGGCATACCGAGACCGCCTCCGGCAGCGATCGGCCGGATACCAATGTTGAGGACTCGCGCTGATCTTGCGATCCGCTGGGGACGGCTAGAACGGAATCTCGACGCCCAGGCGGTCGAAGAACGCGCGCCCCTTGCGCGTAAGCCGCAGCGCACGCGGTATCTTCCCAGGCTCGAGGCCGCGCGTTTCGGTCAAGCGCTGCAGGATCGCGTTGGGAAACGCCCCCGAGAAATGCGGCACGCGCTCGGTCCAGTCGTTGCAGAGCCTCAAATGCGGCGAGCGCGTCGGCGCAAAATCGATCTCCTCAATGCGGCACCAGGCAAGCCCCTTCCCGGTGACCTGCCCCTCGCGGCCGGCAATCGTCACCAGCCTGCGGCGCATGAGCGCCTCCGAGAGCAGCACGCCGAGCCGGCCGGCGAGATGGCAATAGCAGCTGCGTGATTGCCTGAGTTCATCGGCGATGGCGTCGCGGCGCCGACCGATCGCATCGGTCCTCGTCGCAAGATTGACGAGGTTCTCGATCAACGAGGCAACCTCGTCATCGCTGATGCGATAATAGCGGAAGCGGCCCTGCGCCCAGACCGATAGCACGCTCGCATCGACGAGCTTCTGCAGATGCGCGCTCGCGCTCTGCGGCGAGATCCCGGCAATTTCGGCAAGTTCTCCCGCCGGCATCGCCTTGCCATCGGCCAGCGCGCTGACGATGGCCTCACGCGCCGGATCGCTCAGCGCTTCGGCGACGCGGGAAAAGCCGGATTGAAATGCCTGTCTTGTCATGCCTGCCTTGTTACGGCGCCCCGGGGTTCGTTGGCCAACCACTTGTTCCCATATAGCGGTTCGGCCGCAAACGTTATTTCAGAATTCGATGAAACATCTTTCGCATCGGTCTGCGAGGCTGGCCAGGTCAAAGAAGGAGAATAGCTATGACCAGCACCACGACCCGGCAAGACATCGAACGCATCTATCGCGCCTGGGACGATGCCCTCGGCAAGCGCGACCTCGAGGCTTCGCTCGCGCTCTACGCGGACGACGCCTCGATCGAAAGCCCGCTGGTGCAGCACCTCATGAAACGGCGCGACGGTGTCGTGCAGGGCAAGGATGCGTTACGGGAATTCATCACCAGGGTTTTCGCGACCAATCCGCCGCAGCGCAAGCGGTTCAAGCAGGGCTTCTTCACGGACGGCCGCGTCCTGACCTGGGAATATCCCCGGCAGTCTCCCGACGGGGAGCAGATGGATCTCGTCGAGGTCATGGAGATCGAGGATGGACACATCAAGCGCCACCGCGTCTATTGGGGCTGGTATGCGCTGAACGTGCTGCGCGACGGCCATCAATAAGGAATTCCGCAAGAGGCGCCGCGCATACCCCTCCAGCAATTTCTCCACCCGTGCTAGACTTGTGTCCAAGCGGCACAAGCCGTACTCGGGAGAAGAAACATGAAGGGCATGGGCGCGGCGCTTTCGGCCGCCTTTATTTGGGTATCGGCGACGGCAATGGCGGCTGACTATCCCGCACCCAAGCAGGGCGAATGGGTTGCGAAGGATTTCAAATTCCACACCGGTGAGACCCTGCCGGCACTGAAGCTGCATTACACCACCGTCGGCGAACCGGCCGGCCAGCCGGTGCTCGTGCTGCACGGCTCCGGCGGCTCCGCGGCAAGCATGCTGACGCCCACTTTTGCCGGCGAGATGTTCGGGCCCGGCCAGCCCCTCGATGCAAGCAAATACTACATCATCATCCCGGACGGCATCGGCCACGGCAAATCGCTGAAGCCGTCGGACGGATTGAAGACGGCCTTCCCGCATTACGATTACAACGACATGGTCGACGCACAATACCGGCTCGTCACCGAAGGGCTCGGCGTCAAGCATCTCAGGCTGGTGATCGGCAATTCCATGGGCGGAATGCACACCTGGATCTGGGGCGTGCGCTATCCCCACATGATGGACGCGCTGGTGCCGATGGCCTCGCAACCGACCGCGATGGCGGCGCGCAACTGGCTCTTGCGGCGGAGCATGATCGAGACCATCCGCAACGACCCGGACTATAATGGCGGCAACTACACGAGCCAGCCGCGAATGATGAAATACGCGATCTCCGCCTATCGCTTCGCGAGCGGCGGTGGCACCCTCGCCTACCAGATGCAGGCGCCGACCGCAGCGCAGGCTGACAAGATGGTCGATGAACAGCTGGCGCAGCCGGTCACCGCCGATGCCAACGACTTCATCTACCAATGGGACGCCTCGCACGATTACGATCCGGCAGCCGGGATGGAGAAGATCGAGGCGGCGCTGCTCATGATCAACGCGGCCGACGACGAGCGCAACCCGCCGGAGACGGGGGTCACCGAGGCCGCGGTGAAGCGGATCAAGAACGGCAAGATCTATCTGATCCCGGCAAGCACGCAGACGCGCGGTCACCTCACCACGGGCAACGCGAAGTTCTATGCCGATCAGGTGAAGGAACTGCTGCAAACAGCGCCACAGAAGACCATGTGAAGCGACGTCACATCTGGAGGATCGCGGCGCTCAATATTTGAGCGTGCATTCGTGACAGCTCTCGGGCCCAATGGACGTCATTCGAGTTCGCGCCGCCAAACGAGCGCACGATGACATGGAAGCCGAGGAGGAGGGTCGCATGCGAAAGCTTGTGCAAACCCTGTTGCTAGCGTTAACGACCGTTCTTGCGGGCGCGGCTCTCGCGTTCGACAACGGTCAATACAATGACGTCTCGCCCGAAATCCGCACATGGTTCAGAAACATTCTGGCGCCGAACGGCGTACCCTGCTGCGACATTTCCGACGGCCACCTCACCGAGTATGATGTGCGGAACGGCGCCTATTGGGTGCCGATCGAAGGCGAATGGATGCTGGTGCCGGAACGCGCCGTGATCCGCAATGGCGGCAATCCTGTGGGACGAGCGGTGGTGTGGTACGTGCACCACCGCGGCGCCATCATCATCAGCTGCTTCGTGCCGGCGGATGCGGTGTAGCGGTTCGTCATTGCGAGGAGCGCGAGCGACGAAGCAATCCATAGCGCCGCAAGCAGTGGTATGGATTGCTTCGCTTGCGCTCGCAATGACGAGGATAGAATCGCTCCACGGGGTGACGGTCCTCCCTGCAGGTGATAGGTTCGGCTGACCATATCGGAGAACCGCCGTGACCGATCTCGCCACGATCTATCCCAAGCCGAGCCCGCGCGTGATCGCCAAGGCGCGGCCATCCCTCGATGCGCATTCGCGTAGGTTCATCGAGATGTCGCCGTTCTGCGTGCTCGCCACGTCGGGCTCGGACGGCAGCGTCGATGCCTCGCCGCGCGGCGGCAGCCCGGGCTTCGTCCGCATCGAAGGAGCGAACCAACTTGTGATGCCGGACCGTTCCGGCAACAACCGCATCGACAGCGTGAGAAACATCGTCGAAGGATCGGGCTTCGTGCAATTGATCTTCTTCGTGCCCGGCATCGACGAGACCCTGCGCGTCAGCGGCAAGGGCTCGTTCTCGGCGGATCCGAAGCTGCTGGCCACGATGGAAGAGTTCGGCAAGCTGCCGCGCGCGGCACTGTGCATCGAGGTGAGCGAGGCCTATTTCCACTGCGGCAAGGCGCTGATGCGCTCAAAGCTGTGGTCGTCCGCGCAGGTCGAACGCTCGAATTTTCCGAGCATCGGCGAAGTGATCTACGACCAGACCTCGCTTGGCGAAGCCGAGCCGCAAGCCGTGATCTACGAGCGCTACAAGACGCAGCTGTAGGAAAGCGTGCCCACCAATTCTCCGCGTTGATGCAGATAGATGGTGGGCACGGCGCACGCGCCTTTGCCCACCCTACAAGGAACCGCAAATCGCGGGGAGTTCGCGGAGAACTCAGTCTTCCTTCTCGAGCCCGCCGATGTGCTTCTGCGTATAGAGCTCAAGACCGACGCGCTTGATCAGATCGAGTTGCGTCTCGAGGAAGTCGATATGGCCTTCCTCGTCCTTCATCAGCCCCTCGAACAGATCGCGCGAGACGTAGTCCTTGACGCTGTGGCAGTAGGTCGCCGCCTCCTGATAGAGGTTGCGCGCGGAATGCTCGGCGGCGAGATCGCACTCGATGATCTCCTTGACGTTCTGGCCGATCCGCAGGGGATCGAGCACCTGCATGTTCGGGAAGCCATCGAGGAACAGGATGCGATCGGTGAAGCGGTCGGCGTGATGCATCTCCTCGATCGATTCCTTGCGCCAGACCTTGGACATCTCCAGCAAGCCCCAATTGTCGAGCAGCCGGTAATGCAGCCAATACTGGTTGATCGCAGTGAGTTCGTGCCGCAGGCCCTTGTTCAGATAGTCGATGACTTTCGGGTCGCCCTGCATGATCCACTCCAATCGTTGGGGCCGATTCCGGCCCTCAGCTCCATTTAGAACGCTTCTAAAGAAGATCGCGCAGACGGGCAAGCCCCGCCGATGCCGCAGGGGGTATCAGTCCAGAACGTCCCCCGGGGGGATATCTCAGGAAGCCGCGAGGGCGAAATCGGTTCCGACGGCGGTCTCGGCAGCCGCGTGGGCATGGCTATGCGGGCAGCCGACCTGGCAAGCCCTGGCGCAGGCGCCAAGCGCCTCGTCGATGATGCCATTGATGGTACGAGCACAGCGGCCGCATTCGGCGCTGCAACCAAGGCAGCCATAGAGTTGCTTGGCGTTACGCGGAAGATCGTCGGCCGCCTTGACCGCGTCGCGGACGTCGTGATCGCTCAGCACGTTGCAGGAACAGACAATCATTAGGACAGAAGACCTTCCGTGATTAATTATTCGATAATCAACGCCGGCGCCGGACGCAAAGGGAAAAGCCGCGTTTTGAAGTGATTCCAAACTGGCCCCGGACATTCCCGAAAGACTCTGGAATCAATCTAAGAAACCGGCATTGCGCCGGATCAAATCGGCGCGTCAGCGCCCGAGAACGGCGGGGTTAATCACCGCCGCCATCGCCACCACTACCATCACCGCCGCTATCGCCCCCGCTGCCGCTGTCCCAGCCGCCGCTGTGGGCGTGGTGGCCTGAGCTATCCGAGCCGAACCAATCGCCCGAGCTTGCGCCATCGCCACTGCTGCCGTCGGAGCGGCGGCGTGACGAACGCCGGCCCATCCACTGGTAACAGACCACTGCCACGAGGGAGATCACGGCAAAGAGCTGAGCGATCGGAATCGAGGAATTGCTCATTCATGGCCCCCATCAGGCTTGGCAATCGTCTTGACTCACGCAACGTCACAATCGGTCGCGGAATATGGCGGCCCCGTTCATTGATCATTCAAGGGCAGTGTGGAACTCTTTGCTGCACGGAAGGCACTTCTGTTGTGCGTTCGCCTTGTAACAAAGGGGAAATCCATGAAGAAATCACTGATGGCGCTGGCCGCCGTCGCCACCCTGGCGGTTTCGATGGCGTCGCCCGCTTATGCGTGGCGTGGCGGCTGGGGCTGGGGCCCTGGCATCGCGGCCGGCCTGCTTGGCGGGGCGATCGTCGGCGGCGCGATCGCCTCGAGCACCTATCCTCCGTACGGCTATTACGGTCCCGGCTATGGGCCGGGCTACGTCGGCGGTCCCTATGGCCCGTGCTACTGGCAGCGTCAGCGCGTCTGGGACGGCTATGGCTGGGCCGTCCGCAACGTGCGGGTCTGCGAGTAATCCGTTCATCAGCATTAAATCCGCGATCGAGACTCCCGAAAGCTGCCGCTTCGGGAGTCTCGTTCGTCCAACGGCCTGAAAAGCACCGCTCTTCGGGTCGACGCGGTCGCGGCCGTTTACCTGGGATTGACCGTTTTGGCGTTTGCTGAGGCGACGTTCGGTTCTGTGATGCGTGTCTACGGTTTCCCTTAAAGCCAGGCGCCCGGTGGCGCCAACTTCAGGAGAGAAATGGAAATGAAGAAGACCCTTGCTGCCCTTCTCGCGGTCGCATCTGTCGCCGGCTCGCTCAGTGCGACGCCTGCGCATGCCCAGCGCGGCGTTGCCGCCGGCGTGGCGGCCGGCCTGATCGGTGGTGCGATTGTCGGCGGCGCGATCGCCGCGAGCCGCCCCTACCCCTATGGCGGACCGGTCTATTACGAAGGCGCGCCGCCACCGCCTCCCGGCTGCTACTGGCAGCAGCAGCGCTATTGGGATGGATACGCCTGGAACGTCCATCCGGTGCGCGTCTGCTACTGACGAGAAGCGATAACGAAATTTGCGAAAGCCCAGCCGGATTACCGGCCGGGCTTTTTGTTTGCTGTGTCGGCGCCATTCGCTGACGGCCTCGCTTCGCTCGGCCTGCCCGGGCGCTACCGCGCGGCGTTGATCGACCGCAATACGTCCCCGCTCGGCCAGCAATCGACCTTGAGGCCTGCCGATTTCTGATAGGCGCCGAGCGCTGCGCGGGTCAGCATCCCCGCCTTGCCGTCGATCTTGTCCTTGTAGATGCCAAGGCGCGTCAGCCCCTGCTGCATCGCCTCGACATCGGCGGTCCGCAATTGCGTCGACGCCGACCACGGGGTTGCGAACGCAAGCGGGCTTTTCATGCGGTCGGAGAGATGGCCGACGAACAGCACGTAAAGATCGGAGAAATTGTATTCCTTGATGACGAAGTAGTTCTTCGTGGTGAGAAACGAAGGCCCGTAGATGCCTTCGGGCTGCAGCAGCGACGCCGGCTGGGCCTGCTCGGCCGTGCCGAGCTTTTCGCCCCGCACCGGCACGAAGCCCGCGCGCAGCCACTCGCCGAAGCGGCTTCGTCACCTCGGGCACGCCCATGGTGCAATCGACATTGGCCGGCGCCTTGACCTCATAGGCCCAGCGCACGCCGCCCTCCCAGCCCTTGTTGACGAGCTGCCGCGCGGCCGAGGCGAGCGCGTCCGGCACCGAATGCCAGATGTCGACCTTGCCGTCGCCATCGAGATCGACGCCGTTCTTGTAGAAATCCGACGGCAGGAATTGCGTGAGCCCGGTTGCGCCCGCCCAGGACGAACGCAAATCCTTGCGCGTCACCACGCCGTCGCTCAGCATCTTCAGGCCAAGGATGAACTCGTCGTGATACTTGTCCTTGCGCCGTCCGACATAGGCCTGCGTCGCCAGCACGCGGATCAGATCATAGGGCAACGTGTAGCGGCCGTAATCGGTCTCCCGGCCCCAGATCGCGAGCACGATCGTCGCAGGCACCTTGAAACGGGATTCGATCAGATCGAGCGAGGGGCGATATTGCTGCATCAGCTTTTGCCCATGCTCGGCCAGCCGCGCGATGCTCGCTTCCTTGAGGTAGTCGGCCGGCACCTGCACGAACTCGGCCTGCGACGGCGCGCCGGTCGCGGGACGGCCCGGCAGAATCAAATCCGGCAGCTTGTAATCGGGCTCGAGATTGCGCGTTTCGGCATCGAAGGTTGCCCGCGAGACGCCCGCCGCCTGCGCCTCGGGCCAGAGCGAGGCGACGAATTGGGTGAAGGCGGCATCGGCGGCATGCGCAGTCGGAACGCACGCCACAAGAACCACCGCGAGCGCGACAAGCGCGGCTCTCATTTCACCGCCATGATGAAGATCCTGGGAAAGCGGAACAGGATCTTGCCGTCGGCCTGCGGCAGGTAGGTCGCCGCGACGCGCGCGGTGTATTCGGAGAGAAATTCCTTGCGCTCGGCTGTCTCCAGCATGTCCAGGAATGGGCGCAAGCCCGCGCCCCTGACCCATTCGACAATGGCGGCCGCATCATCGAGCACGTGATTATAAATGGTGTGCCAGATATCGAGCCGGGCGCAGAGCGGGCTCAGCGCATCATAATAGCCGCCCGGCGCCGGCACCGCGTCGCGTACGCGCGCTCTTTCCGAGAGCTGCTTCGCCCACGGTCCCTGACGGGCGACCTCGCGCATCAGAAGATGCGCGGGCTCATCCCCGCTGTCGGGGATCTGTACCGCCAGCACGCCGCCAGACGGAAGCTTCCCGAGCAGCCGCTGCAACTGCTTCAGATGACCGGGGACCCACTGGAAGATCGCGTTGGCGAACAGAAGATCGGTGCCGTCGGGCGGCACCCAATGCGCCACATTGGTCTCGACGAAAGTCTGGTCCGGCAAGCGCTCGCGCGCCTGGCGCAGCATGTCGGCGGAGGTGTCGATGCCGATGACGGTGGCATCGGGCCAGCGCGGCGGCCAGAAGCTCGGTCGAATTGCCGGGGCCGCAGCCGATATCGACGATCTTGCGCGGATGAGTCAGCGGGATTTGCGCGAGCAGATCACGCGACGGGCGCGTGCGCTCGTCCTCGAATTTGAGATACTGCTGCGCGCTCCAGTCCGCCATCGGCAACTCACTAGCGTGTTCAGCTTTCTTGTACTTCACCCGGTGAGGAATGATCGAGTCCTGGCCGAGCCGGCGCATCTTGTCCTTTTCATAATCCTGGAAGTTGCCCTCGAACCATTCGACGTGGCTGTCGCCCTCGAACGCCAGGATATGCGTCGCGATGCGGTCGAGGAACCAGCGATCGTGGCTGATGATGACGGCGCAGCCGGCGAAATCCTCCAGCGCTTCTTCCAGCGCGCGCAGCGTATCGACGTCGAGATCGTTGGTCGGCTCGTCGAGCAGCAGCACGTTGGCGCCGGAGCGCAGCATCTTGGCCAGGTGCACGCGGTTGCGTTCGCCGCCCGAGAGCGCGCCGACCTTCTTCTGCTGGTCGGCGCCCTTGAAATTGAACGCCGAGCAATAGCCGCGCGAATTGACCTCCCTCTTGCCGAGCAGGATCAGCTCGTTGCCGCCGGAAATCTCCTCCCACACCGTCTTGCTTGCCGTCGAGCGCATCGCGCGACTGGTCGACGTAGCCGAGCTGCACGGACTCGCCGACCGTGATGGTGCCCTTGTCCGGCGTCTCCTGCCTGGTGATCATCCGGAACAGCGTGGTCTTGCCGGCGCCGTTGGCGCCGATCACGCCGACGATGCCGCCGGGCGGCAGCTTGAAGGTGAGATCGTCGATCAAGAGGCGCGTCGCCGTAGCCCTTGCTGAGGCCTTCGAAGTCGACGACGTTGTTGCCGAGCCGCTCGGCGACGGGAATGACGATCTGCGCGGTCTGGGTCTGCTTCTCGCTCGCCTGCTTGAGCAGCTCCTCGTAGCGCTGGTAGCGCGCCTTGGACTTGGCCTGGCGCGCCTTGGGCGAGGACGCGATCCATTCCTGCTCGCGGGCCAGCGTCTTCTGATGCGCGGCGTCCTCGCGGCCTTCCTGCTCCAGCCGCTTCTGCTTCTGCACCAGCCAGGACGAGTAATTGCCCTCATAGGGAATGCCGCGGCCGCGGTCGAGCTCGAGGATCCAGCTCGTGACGTTGTCGAGGAAGTAGCGGTCGTGGGTGACGATCAGGATGGCGCCGGGATAGTTGCGCAGATGGCCTTCGAGCCAGGACACGGATTCGGCGTCGAGATGGTTGGTCGGCTCGTCGAGCAGCAGCAGCTCGGGCTGGTCGAGCAACAGCCGGCACAGCGCGACGCGGCGGCGCTCGCCGCCCGACAGCTTGGTCACGTCGGCATCGTCAGGCGGGCAGCGCAGCGCGTCCATCGCCTGGTCGACCTTGCTGTCGAGATCCCAGAGGCCCTGGGCCTCGATCTCGTCCTGCAGCTTGGTCATCTCGTCGGCGGTCTCGTCCGAATAGTTGGCGGCGAGCTCGTTGTAGCGGTCGAGGATCGCCTTCTGCTTGGCCACGCCCAGCATGACGTTGTCGCGCACCGACAGCTTGGGATCGAGGTGCGGCTCCTGCTCGAGATAGCCGACGCGGGCGCCCTCGGCGACCCAGGCCTCCCCGGTATATTCCTTGTCGAGGCCCGCCATGATCTTGAGCAGGGTCGATTTGCCCGAGCCGTTGACGCCGAGCACGCCGATCTTGGCGTCCGGATAGAAGCTCAGATGGACGTTATCGAGCACCTTCCGGGTCGGGTAGCTCTTGGTCAGACCCTGCATGAAATAGACGAATTGGCGAGCCATCGCGGTCCCTGGGAACGAGAGAATTTGAGGAAATTTTGCTGGCGCTCATGTAGCCGCGCAGGGCCCAAAGGGCAACCGCACCGGGCCGTTTTCCATCCGTTCACCACGGATGAATACCGGCCGGACACCATGTGTGCGGCAGGTCACGACAATTGAAACCAACTTTTAATAAATCAAACCAAAACTGGGATTCGGCGCACAAAAGCGCATCCAAGCGGCAAAAGCCGTATCCGAGAACACTGGGCCAGCGTCATGGCAACGATGATGTCAACCACCCTCTCCGCACCGGCGCTGCGCCGGAACGGACAGGGCAGCTCCACCGGGTTCAAGGCGTTCTGGCGCGAGTTCGTCGCCAAGGCCTTCGACCCCTACCGGCCGGAACTGCACTATATGCGCGGACCCGGTCCGGCCTGGCGTGCCAAGTACGGCACGGAAGCCGCCTTCCGCCTCAAGTCCGAGATTTAAAGCGCGATGCCATCGCGCTTTGACTTCTGACTTGGGCATGATCTCCTCGGAAAACCGCGTCACACTTTTCCGGATCATGCCCGAGCGCAGGCCTCCAAGGCGTTTTTGAAGCCTCTTTGAAGCTCCGAACCGCTTGCGCGCCGGACCCTGGCGCGCAACAATGGCGACCTTACCGACGGCGCCCTTCGCTGCCGTCATTCTCGCCATGAACGGACCTTCCAATGACGCGGCTGCGCTGTGCAATCCTTGACGACTATTTCAAACTTTCGCTGACGTCCGCGGACTGGTCCAGGATCAAGGACCGGGTCGAGCTGACCGTGTTCGAGAAGCCGTTCAAATCGCAGGACGAGGCGGCCGCCGCGCTGAAGGACTTCGAGATCATCCTCGCGATGCGCGAGCGCACGCCGTTTCCGAAGGCGATGTTTGCGGCCCTGCCCAAGCTGAAACTGATGATCACCTCCGGCATGCGCAATGCCGCGATCGATTTCGAAGCCGCGAAAGCCCATAACATCGTGCTGTGCGGCACCACCTTTGCACGCGATCCCACCGCGCCGCTGACCATGGGCCTGATCCTGGAATTGACCCGCAACATCGGCCGCGAGAGCGCCTGCATGCATGCCGGCGAGCCCTGGCAGACCCATCTCGGCATCGAGATCGAAGGACGAACGCTCGGCGTCATCGGCCTCGGCAAGCTCGGCACCAAGGTCTCGAAGCTCGCGCAGGCCTTCGGCATGAACGTGATCGCCTGGAGCCCGAATCTCACGCCGGAAAAGTGCAAGGAAGCCGGCGTCACCTACGCCTCGAAGGAGGAACTGTTCGCAACCGCCGATGTCATCACCATCCACGTCGTGCTGAGCCCGCGCTCGCGCGGGCTGGTCGGGCGCGAGGATCTTTTGCGCATGAAGCCGACCGCCTACATCGTCAATACGGCGCGCGGTCCGATCATCGACGAGGCGGCGCTGCTGGACGTGTTGCAGCAGAAGAAGATCGCAGGCGCCGGCATCGACGTGTTCTCGGTCGAGCCGCTGCCGGTCGATCATCCCTTCCGCAAGCTCGACAACATGGTGATCACCCCGCATCTCGGCTACGCCACCGAGGAGAATTTCAGGGGCCACTACACCCAGATGGTCGACGGCATCGACGCCTGGTTCAAGGGCGAGCCGCTGCGGCGGCTGGCGTAACGTCACGCGGCCGAACGCGCGGATTCCGGCCGGAGGATCTCGGCAAATCATTGCGTATTCAAGTCCGGCAAAAGTGGCGGGTCGAGGGGAACAGCGATCGCCCACGCTTCCAATAAAAAAGCGCGCCGTCAGCGCGCTTTTTTCTGAACCTTGCTGGCGTGAACGCTGTCAGCGCACCACGACCGGCGCAGGCAGCGGCGGCGCCACACCCGGTTGCGGGCCCGGAGCGGGACCTGCGGAGACCGGCGCCGGCGGAGCCATTGGATTGGCAGCCATGGGATTGGGAGCCATGGGATTGGGAGCCATGGGATTGGGAGCCATGGGATTGGCAGGCGCCGCTGACGCGGTCGCTGTTCCCGGCGGTGGACCGCCCGGCATCACCACCACGCGGGTGCCGACCTTGGTGCGCTCAAACAGGTCGGAGACGTCGTCGTTCAGCATGCCGATGCAGCCGGACGAGACGAACTTGCCGATCGTCGACGGCTGGTTGGTGCCGTGAATTCGGTAGACCGTGGAGCCGAGATACATCGCGCGCGCGCCGAGCGGATTGCCCGGCCCGCCCGCCATGAAGCGTGGCAGATAGGGCTGGCGCTCGATCATCTCGGTCGGCGGGAACCAATCCGGCCATTCCGTCTTCTTGGTGATCTTCTGCACGCCGGTCCAGGTGAAGCCTTCGCGGCCGACACGGACGCCGTAGCGGATCGCGCGGCCGCTCCCGAGAATATAATAGAGGTAGGTGTTCGGCGTATCGACCACGATGGTGCCCGCCGGCTCCTTGGTGACAAAGGAGACTTCCTGGCGGCGCAGGTTCGGCGACAATTGCGCCGGCGCGGCATCCGGCTGTTCCTCCGGCGGGAGCGACGCGATCGTCACGGGCCTGCCGTCGGGAGCCACAGCCGGCGGCGGCTGGATCGCGCCGGTCACGGCACCGATCCCCTCGGGCGGACGCGGCATATTCGCATCGCCATAACCCTGGCTCGGATAGCCTGGCTGCATCTGTGCCGGCGGACGATCGCCGTACACCACCGGCGGTCCTGCCGGGCGGCCATAGCGCGGATCATCCGGCGACATCACCGGGCCGGTCGGATAACCGTTCTGGGCCGGATAGCCGTTCGGAACCGGGTAACCGCGCGGAACCGCGTTGGCATAGCGCGGATCATTCGGCGAGAGGATCGGACCGGTCGGGCCCGGCGGCGGCAATGCCGCCGGATTGGCGTCATCGTCGTCCTCAAGCTGATCGAAATTGGGTGCGCCCTGGCGGCGATAATCACCCGGGTACGGCTGCGGATAGGCCTGCGGCGCGGGCGAATAGGCACCGGGAGGAGCCGGGTAAACCTGCTGGGCATGGACCTGCTGCACGTGAGCAAGCGACAGCGATGCCGCGCCAGCCATCACAGCAGAAATCGTCAGAAAGCGAGTGATTGTCATCGTATCTGTATAGTCCCCAAGCAGACACTGGACCGTTAATGGGACATGGCCGAAGATCGCGGCGCATTCAAGACAAATCAGGCTGCCTTTCGTCCCATTTCCGCGGAAAGTGATGTTCCTTCAAGGCCGTGGCCACACTGCCTCAGCCCGTCGAAAAGCGCTCTTTCGGACCTCCTATACCATTTGTGGCAACGAATTTTAACAGCCCGTGAACAGAGCTTGAGGTATCCTCGAATCAAGCCTGATTCGCCGCGGCGGCGCGCACGGCTGACCCATCTCCAACAGTAATCAACCGCGTTCCCTCTTGGCTCCAGGCCCCGGCAGCAGCCTGCCGTGGCGGAATCGTGCCCCAATGCTCCCCGGCTTCCGTTTCCTGTTTGCCGCGATCGCCTTGTCTGTTTCCATTCTCGTTTTCGGCCTGGGTGCGGCGGCCCTGTTGCGGGCTGCGCATGAGGAATTTGCTTCGAATTCGTCCTGGCGCGCCGCGCCCGAGCAACTGATCGTCGCGCAGCAAATCGAACCGGCAAAACCGGTCCTGGCCATGCTGCGGTTCGACCCGCCCCGTCCGCCGGCGAAGACGCCTGAGCCTGCCCAGAGGGCTACAGCCGCTCCCGTCACGACGGCCGTCGCCTCGCCAGCCGAGCCGAACGTGGCAGCGCTGCCCACGCCTGAAACGAAAATCCCTGAAGCCAAGACCACCGAAACCAAGACCACCGAAGCCAAGATCCCTGAGGCCAAGATCCCTGAGGCCATCACCCCTGAGGCCAAAACCCCTGAAGCCAAAACCCCTGAAGCCAAAACCGTTGCCGCATTGGAGACGAAAGACCCCGCGCCTGCCGTCGAGACGATCAAGGCAGAGGATGCAGCAGCAACAATGATTGCGAGCGATGCCAAGTCGGCTCAGGTCGATGCGACGGACGCATCTGCCAAGGCCGATGAAGGCCCACCCCGTGAAACGAAGCTCGCCGCGGTGGATACGGCAAAGCCGTCGGCAAGCGCTGCGCCTTCCACCACTGCCGATATCGGCAACACCGAGATAGCGAAACCCGAGGCTGCGAAGGCGGCACCAACGAGTTCAGAGGCGGCCAATACCGAAATCGCGGCATCGGAATCCGCCAGAGAACCGGTCAAGCCGGAGCCGGCCGTCGCAGCGCCCCCGGCAACGCCCAATCCCGCTCTCGTGGATCCGTCAGCAAGCAAGGTTGCAACACTGGGCGGTCCCCCGGTGACGATCGAGGACCTGCTATCGAGACAGGCCGAGGAGGAGAAGGCTGAGCAAAGCGCCAGGGCGCAGCGTCGCGCAGAGGCGCGCGCAAGGGCGCGCCGCAGGGCTGCAGCGCGCGCCCGGCTGGCGCGACGGCAGGCGCTACTCGCCCAACAGCTGTTAGCGGCACAGCAAGCGGCCAATCCATTCGCACCGTTGCAGCCGCAGGTCCCGACGCGTCAGACCGCATCCGCGCGCACGGTTCCGATTCAAGCCGCGCAATAGGCGAGGCGGTCACGCAGGCCCGGTCGCGACCGGCGGTCCGCTCGCCTGTCCCCATTCCGACCATGAGCCGTCATAGAGCGCGGTGTCGGTGACGCCGAGCCGGTAGAGCGCGAGCGTGAGCACGCCGGCCGACACGCCGGAGCCGCAGCTCGTCACGATCGGTGCATCGAGCTTGACGCCGGCGGCGGCAAACGCCTTGCGGAGATCGTCCAGCGGCTTCATCGCGCCGGTGGCGGCATCGAACAATTGGTTGTACGGCACGTTGCGGCTGCCGGGGATATGGCCGGAGCGGATGCCCGGCCGCGGCTCCGGCGCGCGGCCCTCGAAACGATCGGCCGCGCGGGCATCGATCACCTGCTCGGTCCTGCTTGCGACATTGGCAACCATCTGTTCCATGCTGCGCACGCGCTTCGCGTCATAACTGGCCTTGAAGGACGCGGGCGTTGCCATCACCTCGCCGCTCTGCACCTGGCGGCCTTCGGCACGCCACTTCTTCAGCCCGCCATTGAGCACGCGCACATTGCCGTGCCCGTAGGACAGAAACATCCACCACGCGCGGGGTGCGGCGACCCATCCGCCGGAGTCATAAACGACGACCGTGTCAGCGTTGCCGATGCCGAGCTGACCGACGTCGCGGCCGAACTGCTCGGCGCTCGGGAACATGTGCGGCAGCGGATTGGAGTGATCGGACACCGCGTCGACATCAAAGAACACCGCGCCGGGAAGATGCGCGGCAAGGTAATCATCCTTGGGCAACGGCAACACGCCGGGCAGCTTGAAGCTGGCATCGACGACCCTCACATTGGCGTCGTTGATATGCGCCGCCAGCCATTCGGTGGAGACGAGAGGGTCGGTGGTGGTGGTTGTCATGACACGAGTCTCCGATTTCTCCTTCGTCATGGCCGGGCTTGTCCCGGCCATCCACGTCTTACTGTTGCCGCCGCCAAAGACGTGGATGCCCGGGACAGGCCCGGGCATGACGATCGTGGTAAGAGCGCCAGCTACCCCTTCTTCTTCGGCTCCCATTTTTCGATCGCACCGCCGGCATCGCGCCAGCCGGCGAAGCCGCCGCCCATATGCGCGACCGGCTTCAGCCCCATATCCTTCGCGGTCTTCGCGGCGAGCGCCGAGCGCATGCCGCCCGCGCAATGGAAGATGAATTTCTTGTCCTGCTGGAAGATGGGCTTGGCATAGGGGCTTTGCGGGTCGATCCAGAACTCCAGCATGCCGCGGGTGCAGGAGAAGGCGCCGGGGATCTTTCCGTCGCGCTCGATCTCGCGGGGATCGCGGATATCGACGATCACGATGCCTTCGTCGGAGGCGAGCTTGACGCAGTCGGCCGCACTGATGGTTTCGATCTCGGCGTTGGCCTCGTCGATCAGCGCCTTGATGCCGCGGTGGATGGTCTGGGGCATTTTTTCTCCCTCAGTTCTTCTTGAACGTCATTCCGGCGCGATGCGAAGCATCGAACCCGGAATGACGTTTGTCGTTACCGTACCAGCTCCTTCATCGCGCCTTCGAGGCCCTCGATCGTGATCGGGTACATGCGCTGCGCGAAGATGCGGCGGATGATGGTCGTCGATTCCGAATAATCCCAGTGCTTCTGGGCCACCGGATTGAGCCACACGGCGTGCGGATAGGTGCGAATGATGCGGTCGAGCCAGATCGAGCCCGCCTCTTCATTGACGTGCTCGACCGAGCCGCCCGGCACCATGATCTCGTACGGCGACATCGAGGCGTCGCCGACGAACACGACCTTGTAGTCATGCGGATATTTGTGCAGCACATCCCAGGTCGGCGTGCGATCGGTGAAGCGCCGCTTGTTCTGCTTCCACACACCCTCATAGAGACAGTTGTGGAAGTAGAAATATTCCATGTGCTTGAATTCGCTCTTCGCGGCCGAGAACAATTCCTCGACCTGCTCGATGTGGGAGTCCATGGACCCACCGATGTCGAAGAACACCAGCACCTTCACCGCGTTGCGCCGCTCAGGACGCATGATCACGTCGAGATAGCCGTGGTTCGCGGTCTCCTTGATCGTGGAGTCGAGATCGAGCTCGTCGGGCGCGCCGGTGCGGGCGAACTTGCGCAGCCGCCGCAGCGCGATCTTGATGTTGCGGATGCCGAGCTCGACGTTGCCGTCGAGATCCCGGAACTCGCGGCGGTCCCACACCTTCACCGCGCGATTGTTGCGGTTCTTTTCCTGGCCGATGCGCACGCCTTCGGGATTGTAGCCATGCGCGCCGAACGGCGAGGTGCCGGCGGTGCCGATCCACTTGTTGCCGCCCTGGTGACGGCCCTTCTGCTCTTCCAGCCGCTTGCGCAGCGTCTCCATGAGCTTGTCCCAGCCCATGGCCTCGATCTGCTTCTTCTCTTCCTCGGTGAGATACTTCTCGGCGAGCTTCTTCAGCCACTCCTCGGGGATGTCCGCCTTGTCCATGGCGTCGAGCAGGCTTTCCAGCCCCTTGAACACGGTGCCGAAGACGCGGTCGAACTTGTCGAGATTACGCTCGTCCTTCACCAGCGCCGCGCGCGACAGGTAATAGAAATTCTCCACCGTCTGCTCGGCGAGGTCGGCGTCGAGTGCCTCCATCAGCGTCAGATATTCGCGCAGGGTCACGGGGACCTGGGCGTCGCGCAGCGAGGTGAAGAATTGCAGGAACATGAGCTACAGATTGCGCGCCGGACGATGAAGGTCAAGGGCGGAAGCGGTCCCCGACCACCTAGACCGGCAGGCTTTTTCATCTAGAATTACCTCCATCGGGGCTATGGCAGGGGCATCTGCAATGGGTATCATCGCGACACTTGTGATCGGCGCGGTCGCCGGCTGGCTCGCCGGCCTGATCGTCCGCGGCGCCGGCTTCGGGCTGATCGGCAATATCGTCATCGGCATCCTCGGCGCGCTGGTCGCAAGCTGGATCCTGCCGCAACTCGGCGTCGTGCTCGCGGCGGGCACGCTCGGCCAGGTCATCGACGCCACCATCGGCGGGGTGATCATCCTGGTCATCCTGGCCTTGGTCAGGCGCGCCTGAACGCATCGCCCCATTCCCATAAACAAGGCTGTTCCATCGGGTTTTTCCTGCTAAAGGCGGAGCAGAACCGCTGCGCCCGAAGCCACAGACGAGGCAAGGATAGATGAAATTCACCGGCACCAAGGACTATGTCGCGACCGACGACCTCAAGGTCGCCGTCAACGCCTCGATCGTGCTCGAACGCCCACTCCTCATCAAGGGCGAACCCGGCACCGGCAAGACCGTGCTCGCGGAGGAAGTCGCAAAGGCGATCGGCGCGCCGCTTCTGACCTGGCACATCAAGTCCACAACCAAGGCGCAGCAGGGCCTCTACGAATATGATGCGGTGTCGCGCTTGCGCGACAGCCAGCTCGGCGACGCGCGGGTGTCCGACATTTCCAACTACATCAAGCGCGGCAAGCTCTGGGATGCCTTCACCAGCGCGCAACGCCCGGTGCTCTTGATCGACGAGATCGACAAGGCCGACATCGAATTTCCGAACGATCTGCTGCTCGAACTCGATCGCATGGAGTTCTTCGTCTACGAGACCGGCGAGAACATCAAGGCGAAGCTTCGCCCGATCGTGATGATCACCTCCAACAACGAGAAGGAGCTGCCGGACGCCTTCCTGCGCCGCTGCTTCTTCCACTACATCAAGTTCCCCGACGCCGACACCATGGGCCGGATCGTCGACGTGCATTTCCCGGGCATCAAGAAGCGGCTGGTCGAGGAAGCGCTGCGCATCTTCTTCGAGGTGCGCGAGGTGCCGGGCCTGAAGAAGAAGCCGTCGACATCGGAGCTGCTCGACTGGCTGAAGCTCCTGCTCAACGAGGAGATGACCCCCGAACAGCTGAGGGAGCGCGATCCGCGCAAGCTGATCCCGCCGCTGCACGGCGCCCTGCTCAAGAACGAGCAGGACGTGCACCTGTTCGAGCGGCTGGCGTTCTTGAGCCGGCGCGAGGTTTGAGTCTCTTCGATTTGTCTACCGAACCTCGACTCCGTCACAAAGCTTTGCGCTTCACCGCCTTGCGTAAGGTCGCGTCAATCCGCGATTGCCAGCCCGGCCCGGTCGATTTGAAATGCGCAATTACGTCCTGGCTAAGCCGCAAGGAGACGAGCTTCTTTGTCGGCGACCTGTTCGGGCCTCGTCCCTTTCGAATGGATGCGCTGAGATCAGGGAACACCTCAGAGAACGGTCGGGCCTTCGCGAAGTCCGCCTTAGTTAGCTTCGCATTGTCGCTGACCTCACGCAGGTCCCGCCTAGTATAGCCTGGTTTCTTCTTAGCGCTCGGCATAGAGAACTCCTTTCGCTACGACTTGCGGGCCGCATACTGATAATGCTGACGCCCTCCCGCCCAAGCCGGGCAAATACGACGACGACACCACGAATGCTCACGCCGATTGCGACCCAGCGCTTGCTCTTGCGCGACGGAATGACCAAGGCGTTGTCGAAAAATGTCTCGTCGATATCGGCGAAATCCAGCCCATGCTTGTCGAGATTGGCGAGACGCTTTGGTTCATCCCAGACAATTTCCATCACTTTATTGTAGCTACAGTTTTGGGCTCCGGTCAAATACATTTTGTAGCTACAATATGAGACTGGAACCACATCGAACGCGCCGACGATGGATTTGCTTGCGCTCAACCCATTCTTCGGAATGGCCGGCATTCCTGGGCCGGCGCGAGGTGTGATCAGTTCAGCGGTGCCAGCGTATTGCGCAGCTCCTCCTTCGGGAGCTGCATCAGCCCGACAAAGGGCTGGCTGAGGTCGGCCATCAGGAACAGCGCGCTCGAAATCGAGAGCGCAAACACCACCAGTGCCGAGACGACGACCCGGGTTGGCTCCACAAAGAGCGCGTAGCTCGCGAACACCACCGCGAGCCAGAACACCAGGATCAGCAGGAACGGCGTCTGAAGCGCCTTCTCGCCATCGGCAAACATCATAAGCCGCGTCTTCTCGATCTCGGTGATGGCCTCCTCGACGCGGCGTTTCAGGGCGCGCTGCGCATCGTTCGCAGGCGAGAGCCCCACGATCACACTGTTGAGCTGCTCGGCGAGAGACGCCGCCGTAAAGGCGGAATCCTGGTTGGCGGAGCGTTTCTCGCGCCAGATGCGATCGACGGCGGCCGGCACCGCCTGCCGCATCAGAATCCGGATCTGCGTCGTCTCCGGTCCGTACTGCGCCAGCAACTGATCGGTTTCGACCAGATAAGCGGCGAGCACGCGGAAATGCGCGGCTTGCGTGTCGTAGGAATTCTTCGCCGACGCAATCATCAGGCTGATCAGGACCGCGGCGAGCGTCGCCAGAAAGGCCGCGCCGAGCCGGATCACGTCCTTCGGCCCCGCACCGCGCTTGTCGGCGGGGATCAGACGTCGCAAGAGCATGCCGGCCATCATGCCGATGACCAGCGCGACAAAGGAGATCAGGAAAATCCAGCCTGAGGTCACGATGGCTCCGTCTCGCGAAATTAGCTCGCGAGTTTCACTGCCTCCATCGGCGTCTTGCCGCGGATCATGTCGCTGGCCTTTTCCGCGATCATCATGGTCGATGCGTTGAGGTTGGCCGAGATCATGCGCGGCATGATCGAGGCGTCGACCACGCGCAGGTCCTGCAGGCCGTGGACGCGGAGCTGGTCATCGACCACGGCCCAGTCGCTCTCGGCCGGACCCATCCGGCAGGTGCAGCCGGGATGGAAGGTCGTGGTGCCGCGTTCCGTGGCGGCGCCAAGAAGCTCCTCGTCGCTCTGCACCTTTGGTCCCGGGAAATCCTCATAGGCGTAGTAAGGCGCGAGCGGCGCGGACTTCAGCAGCCGCCGCGCCAGCTTCATGCCGGCGACGACGACGCGGCGGTCGAGCTCGGCGGTGAGATAGTTGGTCTGGATGATCGGCGGCTGCGAAAGGATCGGCGGAGCGGATGCGGACATAGCCGCGGCTCTCCGGCCGCTGCTGCCAGGACGCCACCGTCATGCCCGGCTCGTCCTCGAGCTGGCCCTGCACGCCTTCCTTGTAGCTCGCCGGCGTGAAGGTGAGCTGCAGGTCGGAGCTCTCGGTGGTCTCGCCGGAATGCCAGAAGCAATAGACCATGGTCGGCGACAGCGAGAGCAGGCCGCGCCGCGTCGTCGCCCATTTCAACGCCTCGACCCAGAGATGCCAGCCCTGGCGAAGTTCGTTGATGGTCCTGATGTTCTTCACCCGCGCAACCGAGCGCGGCGCGTAGTGGTCCTGCAAGCCCCTCGCCGACGCCTGATAGCGCGTGGCGCACCTCGATGCCATGCGACTTCAACAGCTCGGGCGAACCGACGCCGGACAATTGCAGCAGCTGCGGCGAGTTGTAGGTGCCGCCGCAGAGGATGACTTCCTTGCCGGCGCGCACCTCGACCGGCGTGCCGCCGCGCCCGCCCTTGAGATAGCGCACGCCGACCGCGCGCTTGCCCTCGAAGATGATGTTGGTCGCATGCGCATGCGTGCGCACATGCACATTCGGCCGCTTGCGCGCCGGATGCAGGAACGCCTTCGCCGCGCTCATGCGCAGGCCCTTTTCGATGGTGCGCTGGCAGTAGGAGACGCCTTCCTGGATCGCGCCGTTGTAGTCAGGGTTCTTGGGAATCCCGAGGCTGACGGCGCCTTCCATGAAGGCCTCGCAGAGCGGGTCCTTCCAGTCCATCGTGGTCACGGTGAGGCTGCCGTCGCGGCCGCGGAAGGTGTCATCGCCCTCGCCGACCCGCCGCTCCATCCGCTTGAAGTAGGGCAGGATGTCGGCGTAGCCCCAGCCGCGATTGCCCATCTGCGCCCAGGTGTCGAAATCCTGGCGCTGGCCGCGGTTGTAGATGTGGCCGTTGATCGAGGACGAGCCGCCGAGCGTCTTGCCGCGCGGCGCATAGATGCTGCGGCCGCCGGTGTAGGGACCGGGCTCCTGCTGGTAGGCCCAGTTGATGCTCTTCATGTGGAAGGTCTTGATGAAGCCCGCCGGCAGATGGATGTAGGGATGCCAGTCGCGCGGGCCCGCCTCGAGCACGCAGACGGTCGTTCCGGCATCCTCGCTCAGGCGATTGGCGAGCACGCTGCCGGCAGAGCCGGAGCCGATGATGACATAGTCGAACGTTTCCATCCCTGCACTCTTGATCTTTTGCGCGAACTTATTGCCGCGGCTTGTCGTTGAGCTGGTAAGTCAAATGCGTCTTCACCGTCGGCCATTCCGGCGCGATGATGCTGAAGACCACAGTGTCGCGCAGCGTGCCGTTCGGCGCAACCTGATGACTGCGCAAAATGCCGTCCTGCTTGGCGCCGAGGCGCTCGATGGCGCGGCGGCTCTGGTGATTGAAGAAATGGGTGCGGAACTCCACCGCGATGCAATCGATCGCCTCGAAAGCATGCGCCAGCAGCAGCAATTTGCACTGCGGTGTTCAGCGGCGTGCGCTGCACGCGCCTGGCATACCAGGTCGAGCCGATCTCGACGCGACGGTTGGCGGCGTCGATGTTCATGTAGGTCGTCATGCCCACGATCGGTTCCGGCGGCATCGAATACCGTGAACGGCAGCATCGATCCGGACTTCTGCAGGCCGAGCCTGCGATCGATCTCCTTGGTCATGTCCTCCGGTTTCGGCACGAAGGTGTACCAGAGCTTCCAGAGTTCGCCGTCCTTCACGGCCTCGACAAGGCGCAGCGTGGTGATCGTGCGACAGCGGCTCGAGCCGCGCATGCTCGCCGCGCAGGGTGACGGGATCAGGCCAGGGCATCTGTCTCTCCTTCGTCGTCATTGCGAGCCGAGCGAAATCAATTCTGCGTCATTCCGGGATGGTGCGCCAGCACCAGACCCGGAATCTCGAGATTCCGGGCTCGCGTCTTCGACGCGCCCCGGAATGACGATTGCTACGCTCTCGTCACTTGTTCAAAAAGTTCAGCGGCAAGCCGGGCCGCGGCCAATCCATCGCGACCAGTTCGCCCTTGCCCGACAGCGTGATGTAGGCGGTCTTCAGCTCAGGCCCGCCGAAGGCGATGTTGGTGGTGACGCGGTCGCCCGTCGGCACCTGCTCGACGAGCGTGCCGTCGGGCGCGACCACCGAGATGCAGCCGGAGATCAGCGTGGCGACGCAGACATTGCCGTTGGCCTCGAGCGCGAGCGAATCGAACATCTGGTAGCCGCCAAGGCCCGCGATCGGCTTGCCCCGCTCGCCGCGATAGATCACGTCGCGCGGCTTGAGCGTGCCCGGCGCAGAGAGATCATAGGCCCACAGCCGCGCGGTCGGCGTCTCCGCGACATAGAACGTGTTCTCGTCCGGCGACAGGCCGATGCCGTTGGCGGGCAGCACGCCGAACACCAGCTCGACGATCTCCTTCATGCCGGGCTTGAGGTAATAGACGCCGGCAACATCCATCTCGCGATGACGCCGCTTGCCGAGATCTGAGAACAACAGGCCGCCATGCCTGTCGAACACGAGGTCGTTCGGCCCGCGCAGGCCGTGCTCGCCGCATTTGTCGACGACGGTCTCGACCTTGCCCGACTGCAGATCGACGCGCTGGATCGAGCCGCCGCGATAATCATCCGGCTGCGGCCCCGGCATGATCATGTTGCGGGTCGGGACCCAGGTGAAGCCGCCATTGTTGCAGACATACATCTTGCCGTCGGGACCGAGTGCCGCGCCGTTCGGCCCGCCCGGGATCTGCGCCACGGTTTCCTTGCGGCCGTCGGGATAGACCCGCGTCAGCCTCTGCCCGCGGATTTCGACCAGCACCACCGAGCCGTCGGGCAGGACGACCGGCCCTTCCGGAAACTCGAGACCGGTGGCAAGGACGCGAATGTTGGCCATGAAAATCCTCCCGCTTTGTTCTGGCTGCAGGCGGAATCACGGACAGCGCCCCCGCGCACGCAACGATGATGTTGCCTGCGGTTATGACAAAGTGACGGCCCCTTGCCAAGCAATCAGGACCGCGCGCAAGGCTGCGTTGCACTGGGCATCATCCGGAAAAGTGTGAAGCGGTTTTCCGAAAAGATCATGCCCAAACAACAGGTAAAGCGCGATGACGTCCATCGCGCCTTAGGAGCTGATCGGTACCCAGATTTCGAATCCGCCATCGCCGGTCACGGGGTCGAACGTCTCGTCATAGCGCTCGAAGCTCGGCGCATCGGCCGCCTTGAAGCCGGAGGATGGCAACCAGTGATTCCAGATGGTGTTGATGGTGCGGCGGATGGCCGAGATGTGGCCGCCATGCGCGAACACCGCATAACGCTGTTCGGGGATGCGCACGCGGCTGAACTCGCGCGGCAGGTCGGAAAAGTCGGCGACTTCGACGCCGGCGATGTAGTCGAAGTTTCCCGCATCGTCGGCGTTGCAGCAAACGCCATAGGCGACCTTGCCGACCCGGCCGGGGAAATTCTGTGCATATTGATGGAAGCGCTGCCACAGACCGGGAATGCCCGCGCCATTGTGCTGGATGATGCGCTCACCGAGCCCGGCGACGAGCATGGCCTTGGCGATCTCAAAGCGGGGCGGCGCGATGGTTTCGAATGCGGTGGAGTTCATGAGGATGGGCTCCTGTAAGGAGAGTGGGTCGACACACGTCCTGGCGCGAACGGATTCGGGCGTGACGCCGAAATGGTCGCGGAACGCGCGGGTGAACGCTTCGTGAGAGCCGTATTCCGCATCCAGCGCGACATGCAGGATGTCCGGCGCGCCGGCGCTGAGCGCGCGCGCCGCCTCGCTGAGACGGCGGGCGCGCACGTAACGCATCACCGGAAAGCCGGTCGCCGCGGCGAATGCCCGCACAAGATGGAAGCGCGAGACGCCCGCAACCTCGGAGATCTCATCGAGCGTCAACCGGCCCGCGAGATGGCTTTCGATGTACCACAGCGCCTTTTCCGCAGGATTCATGGATCAAGGCCTTCGACCGAAACGCGCCCATTGTGCACGCTCTGCAGCTGCGCGTTTGACAGTTGTTGCGCCGCCCGGCGGAACAACTGCTTCCGCCATGCGGAAAATAACACCAAAGCCGTTGCTGGCCACCGGTTCCCATTCGTGCATACTGGATGCGCATTCGATCCGACGGCTCGCCAAGCAGCCCGACAAAGACATGACTGCACGAGCCATCGGCCAAGCACGTCAGGGAGGACGACAAATGCGCGACCGTGTCCATGTAGACGCCAAAAATAAGCCGATAAGAATTGCGCTCGCCGCGCTGCTCGCAACGGCGCTGGCCGGAACGGCGCAGGCGCAGAAGAAATATGATCCCGGCGCGACCGACACCGAGATCAAGGTCGGCAACATCATGCCCTATTCGGGACCGGCGTCGGCCTACGCGACCATCGGCAAGACCGAAGCCGCCTACTTCAACAAGATCAATTCCGAAGGCGGCATCAACGGCCGCAAGATCAACTTCGTGTCCTATGACGACGCCTACTCCCCGCCAAAGGCCGTCGAGCAGGCGCGCAAGCTCGTGGAAAGCGACGAGGTGCTGCTGATCTTCAACCCGCTGGGTACGCCCTCCAACAGCGCGATCCAGAAATACATGAACGCCAAGAAGGTGCCGCAGCTCTTCGTCTCGACGGGAGCGGCGAAATGGAACGATCCGAAGAACTTTCCGTGGACCATGGGCTGGCAACCGAATTACCAGACCGAGGCGCGCATCTACGCCGCCTATATCCTCAAGAACCTTCCGGGCAAGACCATCGGCGTGCTCTACCAGAACGATGACTTCGGCAAGGATTACGTGATCGGCCTGCGCGAGGGCCTCGGCGATCAGGCGAGCAAGCTGATCCTGATCGAGTCCTCCTACGAGACCTCCTCCCCGACGGTGGATTCGCAAGTGGTGCAGATCAAGGGCGTCAATCCCGATATCTTCCTCAACATCTCGACGCCGAAATTCGCCGCCCAGGCGATCAAGAAGATCGGCGAACTGAACTGGCATCCCGTGCACTTCCTGACCAACGTGTCGGGCTCGATCGGCAGCGTGATGAAGCCGGCCGGCTATGAGAACGACCAGGGTATTCTCACCACGGCCTATCTCAAGGACCCGAAGGATCCGACGTGGAAAAACGACGCCCCCATGAATGAGTGGCGCGCGTTCATGACCAAATGGTACCCGGAAGGCGACCAGGACGATGCCTCGACTGTGTTCGCCTATGGCGTCGCCAAGGGACTCGAGCAGGTCTTGCGGCAGTGCGGCGACGATCTCACCCGCGAGAACATCATGAAGCAGGCCGCCAATCTCAATTTCGAGATCGGCATCTATCTGCCCGGCACAAAGATCAAGACCAGCCCGACCGACTTCGCGCCCCTGGAGCAATTGCAGATGATGCGCTTCAAGGGCGAGAGCTGGGAGCTTTTTGGTCCTCTGATGTCCGGCGAGAAGAACTCGTAAGATCCGCCGCCGTCATTGCGAGCGAAGCGAAGCAATCCAGAGCCCGCAAAGGTTTGGATTGCTTCGTCGCTTGCGCTCCTCGCAATCACGGTGGTTAAAGTGATCAAGGGGATCAGCCGAGAGAGCAACGATGAAAATCACCGACGTCCGCGCGCATCACATTCGCATTCCCTACGACGCGGGCCCCGCGAGTTTTCGCCAGGGCGCGTCCGCCATCTCCGCCCTCGAGATGATCCTGGTCGAGGTCACGACGGACGGCGGCCTCACCGGTTGGGGCGATGCGTTTGCCTATGTCAGCCCGCGCACCAACCGCATGGCGGTCGAGGAGATGATTGCGCCGCAGGCGCGTGGCCAGGACGTGCCCGGCCCTGACAAGATCCCCGCCTTCATGGAGCAGATCCAGCGCAACCTGCATTTGTTCGGCCGCTACGGCATCACCATGTTCGCGATCTCGGCACTCGACATCGCACTGTGGGACCTCGCCGGCAAGGTCAAGGGGGCGCCGCTGCACCAATTGCTCGGAGGCGCGAAGCGCACGACAATTCCGGCCTATGCAAGCCTGCTGCGCATCGGCAAACCGGACGATATCGCCCGTGAATGCGCCGCCGCGCGGAAACTCGGCTATTCCGCAATCAAGCTGCACGAAACGACGACGCCGGCCGTGTTCGCCGCGCGCAAGGCGATCGGCGACGGCGTGCCGCTCATGGTCGATATGAACTGTCCGCTGAACGGACCGGACGCGATCGCCTTCGCCCATGCCTGCCGCGACGCGGCGCCGATGTTCCTGGAAGAACCGGTATGGCCGCCGGAGGATTTTGCGACGCTGGCGCAGGTCCGAAAGCAAGGCGGCCTCGACATCGCGGCCGGCGAGAATGCCTGCACCGAGTATCAGTTCCGCCAGATGATGAACGCGGGCGCCGTGAGCCACGCACAGCCCTCGGTGATCAAGGTCGGCGGCATCACGGAATTCCTGAAGGTCGCGGCGGCCGGCGATGAACTCGGCGTCAAGATCATTCCGCATTCGCCTTATTTCGGGCCCGGCTTCCTCGCCACGCTGCACCTGATGTCGATTCGCAAGGAGGGGCTGATCGAGGTCTTCTATATGAAGCGCGCGGCCTGCCTGTGGCGCGGTCGCGTCGACGCCGATGCGAACGGCAATGTCGCCGTGCCGCAGGGCCCCGGCCTTGGCTACGATCCGGACCTCAAGGTGATGGAACAATATCGGGTGGCCTGAGGGCCGCCGAGGTCACTTCGCGCCCTCCTTCGCCGGCGCAGTCGCGCCCTTGGCGGGCTCGGCCTTCTTCAGGTCGTCCGCCATCTGCTTTTGCGCGGCCTGCAGATCGGCGACGACCTTCTGCAATCCCACGACTGTCGCCTTCAACGCCTCGATCTGCCGGTTCGCAGCGTCGAGCTTGGCCTGATGGTCCGCCGTCAGCTTGTTGATGGTCTTCTGCAGGAAGTCGACATTGCTTTGCAGGCAGGAGGTCCGGCGATCCATCGCCTTTTCGACCGTACAGATTTCGATGCCCGGAATGTCCTGCGCGCGAAGTTCCGCCGGTATGGCGATCAGAAGCGCCACGGCGGGTGCCATCAAAATCCCAATCGAAGTCCCATTCAAAAGGCCTCGTCTCATCGAATCCCCGCCTGCCGCAAGCGCTCACACCAAATTGAGCAGGTGCACAGGCCGAAGAATATCACATTGATACCGCATTCAGGCGTTGTGATTTGCGGGCTAGTAAGAAAATCGGGCGGGGGGTCTTTTGGAAAAAAGCGGCATGGGGCGCCGCGAGATTTAGGGGAATAAAGATGGCAACACGCGAACGACGATTGGCCGAATTCGATGGCGCGGGAATCCCGCCGGCTGGCTTGCCTGTCCAGGTCCTTTGTGAAGATCACAGCGGTACGTATCAATTACCATTCGCCTGCTCCTACGTCGACGGACGCTGGCTCAATCATGAATCCGGCGGCACGCTGGAAGCGACCGTGGTGGCTTGGCGGCTGCCGCGTCATTGAAGATGCGGCCTGTACCAAAATGCGACGATCAGGGAGTGAATTTTAACAAAGGGAACGCGGTGCGAACGAAGCATGCCCGAATCAGTGGTTGAGCTTCGTACTCATCTGTTCACGACTAGATGTCGGCGCCGCTTTCGGGCGGCGCCCCACATCCAGCAGCCAGTCGAATTGAACTCGGACACTGCTCGACATCAAACGTTAATCCCTCTAGTCACAACACGCCGCTATGTCCGAGGCGTCATTTCCATGGCGTCACCGGCGGTACCTTGCCGCTGGCCGGCGGCATATCGACAGTCTTGAAGTCGGCGGGACTGACGATTTCGAGATACTCCATGTCTGGCGAGTAATCGAAGAGGTAGTGCACGATGCCCGGGCGTTGATGCACGACATCGCCGGCTTGCACCAGCGTGGGCTGGTCCTCGTACATGAACCGGGCCCAGCCTTTCATCATGATCACGATCTGGAATTCACAATCATGGCGATGCCAGCCGGTGCCGTTTTCCGGCGGACATTCCGGGTTGGCTTTGACCAGATGACAAATCACCTGCCCCGCCGTCGCGGAGGCGATGCCGAGGTCGCGGTAGAGAAAGAACTCGCGAAGTCCGCCTCCGGTGTAATCGGTATCCCCGGGCTTCACGTGGCTGAATGTCTTGACGATCGTATGCTGGTTCATGACGGCCTCCACCGCTTTCGAGAAGCGAAGCGCGTCATTACGAAGCGTCCAAATTTTCGGCAGCGTCGCATCGTCGCGTTCGCGCTGCATGGTGCTATGCACAAATCGCACCAGCAGGGGGAGCCATGGCGATTTCGCGCATCGTGCCCGCGACGCACGATTCACGTGCCAATATTGGCAGCTTTGATCCGACGGGCGGACTGCGGCAGGCCACGACGCACCCTAAACGGGCACGGCCTGCCTAATACTCAACCTCAAGCTCTTCAATGTCCGACGGCTCCTCCCGGGCGGCTGCGACCCACTCGATCATCTCGGACATGTTCATGATCGTATCGGCATAGGTCTTCAGCCGCGGCTCGAGCTTCACGTCGTAGGTCATGAAACGCGTCACGACCGGCGCATACATCGCATCGGCGATGGTGCGTGCGCCGAACAGGAACGGTCCCCCTGACACGGCGAGGCAGTCGCGCCAGATGGTGCAGACCCGGTCGATATCAGCCTGTGCACGCGTCCAGATCTTGAATCCGGGAAAGTGGCCTTTCAGGTTGACCGGCAGCGAGCCTCGCAGGGTGACGAAGCCCGAATGGATTTCACCGCAGATCGAGCGGCAATGAGCGCGCCGGACGCGATCGGCCGGCAGAAGCCCCGCCTCCGGCATGGTCTCGTTCAGGTATTCGCCGATGGCCAACGTATCCCAAATGGTCGCGCCGTCGTGCCGGAGACACGGCACCAGGATCGTTGGCGAGATCAGCAAAATCTCCGCGCGGGCGGAGGGATCATTCGGCGCGACCGCGACTTCCTCGAACGGCAATCCGGAAAATCTGGTCATCAGCCAGCCGCGCAGCGACCAGGATGAATAGTTCTTGCTGCTGATGGTCAGCGTCGCCTTTGTCATCGACCTTCCCTCGCCTCCTTGAATTCAGGCGCCGGCCCACGCAGGCCGTGCCTAATCCTTGCGCTTTTTCCAGCAAGCGACGTGCCAGTTTTCGGGGCCGCTCCCGGCTTTGGCTTCGATATTGCATGGCGATCGAGGCAGGGACGGACGTGAATGATGTCGATGCTGTACCAGGCCTACCAGAATCACATGGACCTGATGGATCCATGGCGGTCGGGGGCCGCGTCAGCCCTCCGCTACCTCAATCTGGTGCCGCAGGGTGTCTCGGACCAGCTGTTCTCGCGGCTTGCCGCGGCCCTCGAACTCATCTCGCGCTCCTCCCTCACCTACACAAGGCCGGCATATGGCATCGATCACGTCCAGGTCGGCAACCGCGAACTCGCGGTCAAGGAGGAAGTGGTCTACGCGACGCCGTTCGGTTCGCTGCTGCGCTTCAAGAAGGAGGACGCGCCCGCGCAGCCGCGGCTGTTGCTGGTCGCGCCGATGTCGGGTCACTTCGCGACGCTGTTGCGCGGCACCGTGAAGACGCTGCTGCAGGATCACGACGTCTACATCACCGACTGGCATAACCCGCGCGACATCCCGGTCAACGCCGGCCGCTTTGGTCTCGACGATTACACCGGCCATCTCATTGACTTCCTCGGCCGGCTCGGCCCGCGCCCGCACATGGTCGCGATCTGCCAGCCGTCAGTCTCGGCTTTGGCCGCGGCGGCGATCATGTGCGAGGACAATCATCCTTCGCGGCCGGCAACACTGACTCTCATGGCGGGGCCGATCGACACGCGCATCACGCCGACCAAGGTCAACGCGTTTGCGAAAAGCAAGCCGCTGCGGTGGTTCGAGAACAACCTGATCAATTACGTTCCCCTTCAATGCAAAGGCGCGTTGCGCAAAGTCTATCCCGGCTTCGTCCAGCTCACCGCCTTTGTCTCGATGAATCTCGAGCGGCACATCAAGCAGCACCTCGATCTGCACAATCATCTCGTCAAGGGCGAGAAGGAGAAGGCCGAAAGCATCAAGACGTTCTACGACGAATATTTCGCGGTCATGGACTTGCCCGCGGAGTTCTACATCGAAACCGTCCGCGACGTGTTCCAGGACCACCTGCTGCCGCAAGGCAGGCTCACCTTCCGCAGCCGCCCGGTGAACCCGGCTGCGATCGGACGCATGGGGCTGATGACCGTCGAAGGAGAGAAGGACGACATCTGCTCCATCGGGCAAACGCTCGCAGCCCAGGACCTCTGCACGGGCGTACGCGCCTATCGGCGCGTCCACCACATGCAGGCCGGGGTCGGCCATTACGGCGTATTCAGCGGCAAGAAGTGGAATAACGAGATCTACCCGCTCTTGCGCGATTTCATCCACGTCAATTCGTGAAGCGTCCTACTGCGTCCGGATCGGATTGTCCTTCAGCCCATTATTGTCATAGGCCTTGCGCAGCGTCCCGTTGGTCACGGCATCCGCCATGAACTTCCGGACAAAGGCGAGCGACTGGGGATGGTTGAGCGGTACGGCCACCGCGGTGACCGTCTTCTTGAAGGTCTCATCCATCACCCTGGTGCCCGGGATCTTCTTCGCCATGGCCTTGAGTTGATCGCGCGACAATGCGAACGCATCGATCTCGCCGTTCTTCAGCAGGTTGAAGATCTCGTCATAGGTCTGGTAGCCCGTGACCTTGGCGTTCTTCAGGTGCGCCTGGGCGCCGCGCATGGTCGTGGTGTTGTTGACGGCCGCGACCTTGACGCCCGGCTGGTCCAGCGACGCGAAATCCTTGATCGGCGAACCCGCCTTCACGATGTAGGTCGCGTCCGCGACCTCATAGATCGGCCCAAACGACATCCTGCTCTCGCGCTCGGGATCCTGCGGCAGGAAGGTGACGTCCCATGTTCCCTTCGACGCCGCATCCGTGATCTGCCCGGAGTTCGGAAAGGCGACATATTCCACGGGCAGCCCGAGTTGCGCCGCCATGTCCTTCCCCAGATCGACGGGCACGCCGACATAGGCGCCGGAGTTGGTCTTGTTGGACCAGAAAGCGCCGCCGGCGGCGCTGATCCCGATCGCCACGCGCAATTTCCCGGTCGGAGCGATCTCGGCCTTCAAGTCGTCTGATCTCGCCGGCGCTGTCATGACACAGACACCAAGCGCCAGGCCCGCAAGCCACGGTAGCGACCGGTACGACATCTCATTTCCTTCCCCGCATCATTTTCTGCCTCGAGGCCCGCTTCCGTCGGGCCGTTCATGACATTGTGGTCGATCGTGACAGACGTTGAAAGCGCAAACTCGGGCTCGGGGGATAAAATTGTCGCACCCATGTTCATGGGATGTCACGGCATTATGCTCGTGCTTATTCTGCTTCTGCGCTCGGGTTCCACTCCGAGTGGATTGTTGCTATTGATTCCTCTGCTGGGCCTGCTCGCAGGCGTCGAAACGATGGGGCCGCATTATGAAGCCTTCACGCCGGATCTATCCCGGGCAGATTGACGACCGGCGGCATTTCAGACGAGCAGCACTTGCGGCGCTGGCATGCGTCGCGCTCGCCGGTTGCGAACAGAATGCCTATGTGGCGCCACCGCCGCCCAAGGTCGATGTCGCCAATCCCGTGCAGCGACCGATCACGCGCTATCTCGAGGCAACCGGCAACACCGCAGCCATCAAGTCGGTCGACCTGGTGGCGCGGGTGCAGGGCTTTCTGGAAACGATCAACTACAGGGACGGCACCTTCCAGAAGGAGGGCGCAACCCTGTTCACGATCGAGCCCGAGACCTACAAGCTGAAGCTCGAGCAGGCGCAAGCGGCGGAACTCGGCGCCCAGGCCACGGTCAAGCAGGCCGAAGCCGATTTCAAGCGGCAGAGCGATCTGGTGGCGCGGCAGGCTGTCTCGCAGGCGACGCTCGAAAATTCCACCTCGACGCGTGACAATGCGCAGGCCGGCCTGCAACAGGCCCAGATCAACACCAAAATCGCCGCGGTCAACTACGGCTACACCAAGGTGGCTGCGCCATTTGACGGCATTGTCTCGGCGCATCTGGTCTCGATCGGAGAGCTGGTTGGCGTCACCTCGCCAACCCAGCTCGCGACGATCGTGGCGCTCGACCCGATCTATGTCAATTTCAACGTCAATGAGCAGGACGTGCTGCGGGTTCGCGCCGAGGCGCGCCGCCGCGGCATGACGCCGAGTGAGCTGACGAGTTCTTCCGGTGCAGGTGGGCCTGCAGACCGAGCAGGGTTATCCGCATCAGGGCAACCTCGATTACGCGAACCCAACCGTCAATCAAACGACCGGGACGCTGTCGGTTCGCGGCGTCATCCCGAATCCTGACCGCGTGTTGCTGCCCGGCTTTTTCGTTCGTGTCCGCGTGCCCTTCGACCAGGAACAGAACGCGCTGCTGGTGCCCGACAGCGCGCTCGGCGCCGACCAGGGCGGTCGCTACGTGCTGGTCGTGAACGGCGATAATACGGTCGAGCAGCGCAAGGTCCAGATCGGCCAGATCGACAACGGGTTGCGCGTGATCGAGAACGGGCTGAAGCCGGATGATCGCGTGGTGATCGCGGGACTGTTGCGGGCCATTCCGGGTCAGAAAGTCGATCCGCAGATACAGAAAATCGAGGAAACAGCCAAAGAAGCGGCCAAATAGGAGCCGCCCATGATCTCCAAATTCTTCATCGAGCGACCGGTTCTTTCCAACGTCATCGCACTCTTGATGATCCTGATCGGCGGCGTGTCGCTGTTCAGCCTGGCGATTGCTCAATATCCGGACGTGGTGCCGCCGACCGTACAGGTCACCACGCGTTATCCCGGCGCCAGCGCCAAGACTGTGATTGACACCGTCGCCCTGCCGATCGAGCAGCAGGTCAATGGCGTCGAGGACATGCTGTACATGCAGTCCTATAGCGGCGCGGACGGCACCTACAATCTCACCGTCACCTTCAAGATCGGCACCGACCTCAACTTCGCGCAGGTGCTGGTGCAGAACCGCGTGTCGAGCGCGCTCTCGCAACTGCCGCAGTCCGTGCAGAACCAGGGCGTCACGGTCCAGAAGAAATCGACCTCGATTCTCCTGTTCGTGACCCTGACCTCGCCCGACTCGAGATATGACAGCCTTTTCCTGTCGAACTACGCCACGCTCAACCTGAAGGACGAGCTGGCGCGGCTGCCGGGTGTCGGCAACGTCACGGTATTCGGCGCCGGACAATATTCCATGCGCATCTGGCTCGATCCGAGCAAACTGCAGGCACGCGGGCTGATGCCGCAGGACGTGGTGCAGGCCATCCAGCAGCAGAGCCAGCAGGTCACCGCGGGCCAGATCGGCATGCCGCCGACGCCCTCGGGCCAGGCTTTCCAGATCACGCTCAATGTCAACGGCCGCCTCGACGATGCGAGCCAGTTCGAGAACATCATTGTCAAGACCGGCAACAATGGCGACGTGACGCGCGTCCGCGACGTCGGCTCGGTGGAGCTGGGCGCGCAGACCTACAGCCAGATCTTCTCGCTCAACAAGCAGCCCGCCACCGGCATCGGCGTATTCCAGTCGCCGGGCGCCAATGCGTTGCAGGTCGAGCAGGCGGTCGAGAAGAAGATGGCGGAGCTGGCCAGGGCCTTCCCGCCAGGAATCAAATACGACACGCCGTTCGACACCACGAAATTCGTCAACGCTTCGATCAACGAGGTCTACAAGACGCTGATCGAGGCGGGCCTGCTCGTCCTCGTGGTGATCCTGGTGTTCCTGCAGGACTGGCGCGCGATGCTGGTGCCGGCGACCACCGTGCCCGTCACCATCATCGGCGCGTTCGCGGCGATGGCCGCGCTCGGCTTCACCATCAACCTCTCGACCCTGTTCGCGATCGTGCTTGCGATCGGCATCGTGGTCGACGACGCCATCGTCGTGGTCGAAGGCGCCGCGCACAATATCGAGCAGGGCATGTCCGGCCACGACGCCGCGATCAAGGCGATGGACGCGCTGTTCGCGCCGATCGTCGGCATCACGCTGGTGCTGATCTCGGTGTTTCTCCCCGCCTCCTTCCTGCCGGGATTGACCGGACGCATCTACGCCCAATTCGCACTCGTCATAGCCGCCACCGCGCTGCTCTCGGCCGTCAACGCCGCCACCCTGAAACCCACGCAATGCGCCCTGTGGCTGCGCCGGCCAACGCCGCTGGAACAGCGCAACTTCTTCTACCGTGGTTTCAATAACGTCTATAACAAGCTGGAAGCCGGCTACGCCCGCATCGTCGGCGCGCTGGCGCGGCACGCGAAGACGTCGGTCGGCGTCGCGCTGGTCCTGATCGCGATCGGCGGTTACGGCCTGTCGCGTGTGCCCACGGGCTTCCTTCCGATCGAGGACCAGGGCTATCTGATTGCGGCGGTACAGTTGCCGGATGGCGCGGCGCTGGACCGGACCCAGAAGGTGCTCGACAAGGTCAGCGAGATCGTGGGCAAGGCGCCGGGCGTCTCGCAGGTCATCACCATTGCCGGCATCTCCGCGCTCGATAACAGTGCGAGCCTCGCCAACGCCGGCGTCGCCTACATCATCCTGAAGGACTGGGACGCGCGTGGGAAGGGCGAGGATCTGCGCTCGCTGGTCTATGGCCTCAACGACAAGGTCGCCGGCATCATGGAGGCGCGCGTCCTGGTGCTGCCGCCGCCGCCGATCCAGGGCATCGGCAACGCGGCGGGCTTTGCCATGCAGGTCGAATTGCGCGACGGCAATACCGATTATTCCAAGCTGCAGGCGATCACGGAGGCGATGGTGCGGAGTGCGCAGAGCCAGAGCGCCCTGCAGCGGGTGCAATCGCCGTTCCGCGCCACCGTGCCACAATTCGACGTCGAGATCGACCGCATCAAGACGCAAACTCTTGGTGTGACAACCGACCAGGTGTTCTCCGCGCTGGCCAGCTACATGGGCTCCTCCTATGTCAACCAGTTCAACAAGTTCGGCCGCGTGTTCCAGGTCTATACCCAGGCCGAAGCCGATTCGCGGCTGACGCTGCGCGACATCGAGAACATGACGGTGCGCAACCAGAGCGGCAACATGGTCCCGATCGGCACGGTTGCCAGGATCACGCCTTCCGTCGGACCATCGTTGATCAGCCTTTACAACCTCTATCCCTCAGCGACCATCGTCGGCCTTCCGGCGCAGGGCTACAGCTCCGGCCAGTCGCTCAGCCTGATGGAGCAGATCGCCGACAAGACACTGCCGCACGGCGCCGGCTTCGAATGGACGGCGATGTCCTACCAGGAGAAAGCCGTCTCGAACCAGATCTACTATACGTTCGGGCTGGCGATGCTGCTCGTCTATCTCGTGCTCGCGGGGCAGTATGAAAGCTGGTACGCGCCGATCTCCGTCATCCTCGCCGTGCCACTGTCGCTGCTCGGGCCGATGGCAGTGCTGCAGGGACTGAAGATCGACAACAACCTCTATGTCCAGATCGGCCTCATCCTCCTGATCGCGCTGTCGGCCAAGAACGCGATCCTGATCGTGGAGGTGGCGATCGAGGCGCATGACAGAGGCAAGTCCGTCGTCGAATCCGCGATCGAGGCGGCTCGTGCCCGCTTCCGCCCGATCCTGATGACTTCGTTTGCCTTCATTCTCGGCGTGTTGCCGCTGGTGCTCGCGACCGGTGCCGGCGCCAATGCGCGCAAATCGATCGGCATCACCGTGTTCTCGGGCATGCTGGCCTCGACCTGCCTCGCCGTGTTGTTCGTGCCCGCGTTCTTCGTCGTGGTGCAGGGCTTTGAGAACTGGCGTGCCGAACGCAAGAGGATGGCCGCCGCCAAGGCCGCACCGCAAGGTTAGGCGGCGCGATCCATCGCCTGCGCCGCTGATGTCGCAATCTCGCGCGGCAGGATCAGTGCCGCGACGATCGCGAGCAGGCAGAGGCCGCCGAACGCGTGCAGCATGGTGACAAAGCCGCCCTGCTCATACAGCCACGCCACCAGTCCGACCGAAGCTCCTGCCGCGGTGAAGCCGACGAAATAGCGCACGGCATAGGCGCGCGAGCGCCATTCCTCGCTGGTGTACTTGCCGACCATGGCGTCATTGACCGTGACCTGACCGAACGCGCCCATCACGATGCCGATCGAGACCAGGATCAGCGGCAGATTCTGCAGCGTCGCGGCGAGATAGAGGAACGGCGCCAGCACAAAGGACAAGGGCAGCGCCACCGTCTTCAGCGAGTGCCGGTCGAGCAGCTTGCCGATGGTGTATTGCGTCATCGCGCCGAACACATAGACGCAAGCCGCGATCACCCCGAGCAGCGCCGGGCTCTTGGTGAATTCGAGCCGTTCCGCGAACAGTTTCGGCATCGCCACCGTCACCGCGTTGAAGGTCGTGGAGATCGCGATCACGACGATGAGAAGCGCCACGATCACCCGCCACATGTCCTTCTTGGCGACGCGCGCCTGCGCCGCCGCCTGTTTCGTGCCCTTGCGGTCCTCATGCACCACCAGCATCGCGAAGGCGAGGCCGAGCAGCACGGTGGCCAATCCGGGAACGATGAAGGCGGCGCGCCAGCCGAGATACTGGCCGATCACGCCCGTGACCAGCGCGGAGGAGGCCACGCCGAGATTGCCCCAGACGCCGTTGATGCCCATCTCGCGGCCGAGCCGCTCCGCATAGGACACGATCATCGCGGTGCCGACCGGATGATAGATCGAGGCGAAAATGCCGATCGCGAGCAACGCCGCGCCGAGTTGCAAGGGTGTCTGCACGAACCCGACCGAGATCATCGAAAGGCCGATCCCGACAAAGAAGATCAGCATCATGTGCCGCCGGCTCCAGCGGTCGCCGAGCCAGCCCGTGATCAGCGATCCCGCGCCGAAGGCGATGAAGCCGGGCGTGGCATAGGGAAGCAGCTCCGAATAGGCCATGCCGAGCGCCGGCCCCATGACGATCACGGCGGCGGCGAAGATCAACATCGAATAATGATCGACGAAGTGCGCGGCATTGACGAAGGTAATGACCCGGCTGGGACTGTTCATGACCGATTCCTGCATTTGACCGTTCCGTTATAGGTTCTTATCCTGACGGGATGCAGCCAATGACTGTCGCCGAGAAGCCACTCGCCGCCATCCAGGGCCGTCACCGCGCGACCGGCGACGGCGTGCATCTGGTCGCGAACGCCTACCGGAAGGGCCACCGCATCGAGCCGCACATGCATCGCGAGGCGCAGCTCGTCTACGCTGCCCGCGGCACGATGCAGGTGACGACGCCGAAAGGCCGCTGGCTGGTGCCGCCGGATCGCGCGGTGTGGGTGCCGACGCGCTTCGTCCATGCCATCGACGTGCTCGCCGATATCGAGATGCGCACGCTCTATTTCGATTTCGCCTGGCTGAAGCGGGAGCGGCTCGCCGCAAAGCTCACATCGGAATTCGTGGTCAAGGTCTCCCCGCTCCTGCATCAGGCCATTCTCGGCCTGTTCGACCGCGACAACGCGTCCGAGCGCACCGCGCTGCTGGTCAAGCTCGTGATGCTGGAATTGCATCGCGCCGAGGATTCCGCGACCTTCATCCCGCTGCCGCACGAGCCGCGCTGCCGCCGCGCCGCCGACATCGTGCTGCGCACGCCCGCCGCCGCGCACGAGATAGAAACGCTGGCGGAGCGGGTCGGCACGTCGGCGCGGACGCTGTCGCGGCTGTTCTCCGCGGAGACGCAACTGAGCTTCAAGAGCTGGTGCCAGCGCGCCCGCATCGCGGCCGCGATCCAGAAGCTGTCCGTCGATCCCAAGGTCTCGATCAAGCAGCTCGCCGCCGATTTCGGCTATGCCAGCGTCCCCGCCTTTTCCCATGCCTTCCGCCAGGTCACGGGAAAGACGCCCACGGAGTTCGTCGATACGAAATAGTGCTTGCCGCGTCACACGCGGGCTTGACCCCGCGTGTCCATCGCGCTTCGAAAGACTCTCGTTTCGATGGATGGCCGGGCAAGCCCGGCCATGACATGGGTTATCTTTTTTGCAGTGCCCAAATTCCGTACAGGGTTCTTGCTTGATTGTGAGCAACTTCGCCTTAAATCCAATGTAAGGTTGGGCGTTATCCGGATTAGACTAGCTCCATGGCCAACGCGTATTTTTCCGACCTGCTTGCGACCATTTCCGAGCGCGGGCGCAGCCTGTTGCGGCGCGCCGACCGGACGGACGGCAAGGAGGACACCTCCGACCTGGTCGAGCTCTGCCAGGCGCTGCTGTCCGGCCGCGGCGAGGCCTCGGGGACCGCGATGGCGCGCGAAGTGCTCGATCGTTATCACGAGCTTGATGACAACGGCCGCCGCACTTTGTTCGAGGCGCTGGCGCGCGATTTCGGGCCCGACCGCGACAAGCTTGCGGAAGCGATCAAGGCCTGGCAGGCGCAGCCCGGCGACGGCAACGGCAGCAATCTGCATTTCGCGTCCGAGCCGCGGCGGCAGGAATTGATCCGCCGCCTCAACCGGGCGCCGGGCGGCACGGCCGACCTCGTCGCGATGCGTTCCGACCTGCTCACTCATCTGGATGGCCGCAAGGATCTCGCCGCGCTCGACCGCGACCTGGTCCATCTGCTCGGCTCGTGGTTCAACAGGGGGTTTCTCGTGCTGCGCAGGATAGACTGGTCGACCCCGGCTAATATCCTCGAACAGATCATCCGCTACGAGGCCGTGCACGAGATCCGCGACTGGGACGATCTGCGCCGCCGCATCGATCCCATCGACCGCCGCTGCTACGCCTTCTTCCATCCCGCGCTTGCCGATGCGCCGCTGATCTTCGTCGAGGTGGCGCTGACGGAAACCATTCCGGGCGCGATCGCGCCGCTGCTCGCGGTCAACCGCCAGCCGGTGCCCGTCGATCGCGCCCGCACCGCGGTGTTCTATTCGATCTCCAACACCCAGCGCGGGCTTGGCGGCATCTCCTTCGGCAACTTCCTGATCAAGCAGGTGGTCGAGGAATTGCGCCGCGAATTGCCGAAGCTCGACAATTTCGTGACGCTGTCGCCGGTGCCCGGCTTCATGCAATGGATCGAGCAGGCCACGGACGTGCCATTGTCCGAAGGTGAGCGCGAGACGCTGCGGCATCTCGACGATCCCAAATGGTTCGAGAACCACGAGACCGCAGCCGAACTGCGCGAGGTGCTGGAGCCGCTGGCCGCGCATTATTTCCTGCGCGCGCGCAATTCCAAGGGCCGCATCATCGACTCCGTGGCGCGCTTCCATCTCGGCAACGGCGCGCGGCTCGAGCGCATCAACTGGCTCGGCGATCTCTCGCCCAAGGGCGTTCGCGAATCCGCCGGCATCATGGTCAATTATCTCTACCGCCTCGACGACATCGAGAAGAACCACGAGGCCTACGCCAATGACGGCGAGGTCGTCGCGTCCAGCGCCGTGAAGAAGCTCCTGAAGAGCGAGGGCCGCAGGCTGCTTGACATGCGGCTGGGTTGAGCCGCGGGTTTTCTTTCGGATTCGATTTTAAAGAAAAGCTGACTGGTCGTCATTCCGGGGCGCGCCTCTTGGCGCGAGCCCGGAATGACGGCGGAGCAACAGGCCCACACCTCCGCGTTCCCGCGGCAGGATCTGCCCGAGTGATGCATCGTTGGTGTCCCTCGAAATCAAGAGGGCGCGGGGAATGCCGGATGCTGGCCGCACCCGCAGCCTTGTGTGCAAGGGTAGAAAGCACACAAGTTAGTCACTACAGGTCAGCCGAAACAATCCGGCATTCCCCGCGCGATGGTTTACGGCTTATACGTACTCTCCCTGGTGTACCGGGCTTGATAGCCACCATCGCTCTGCAATTCGTCTCGCAGAGCTTGACCCCAGCGTCGGGGGATCGGGACCACACGACTTCGCCGTCCGCTTGCATGCCGCTCGTCAGTCGACATGGCCCGCGTCCATCGCATCCCGCGCACCACGTTCGTGACGACGCGTACGCCCCTCTTGCCGAGCACGGGATGCGCGATGAATTGCACGATTTCCGATTTTCGTAAACAGGGATATTTTTACGCCGAGGACTGGACAGACCAAATCAGCATGGAATCGTTCAGGGAATCAGTTTTTCGGCGCACGCTGTTTTTGCCACCCGGCGCACCGCCCTGGGCGCAGCGCCGCGCGATTTGGACTTCGGTGCCTATTCCGGCTTGACCCCGATCTCGTCGATGACGGCTTTCCACTCACGCGCCTGCGCCGTCAAGGCCGCCGTGAATTCCTGGGGAGTGCCGCCTCTCGTTTCGAGGCCCAGGGCATCGAAGTTCGCGCGCACATCGGCCGACGCCAAACCCTGGTTCACGGCGCGATTGATCTCGTCAATCACCGCGGGCGGCGTCCTGGCGGGCGCGAGCAGTCCGAACACGACTTCCGTGGGAAAGCCAGCGATGCCGACCTCCTTCATCGTCGGCGTGTCAGCCAACTCCGGCCATCGGCGCTCGCTCGTCACCGCGAGCGGCCTGAGCTTCTTATCCTTGAAGAGCGCCAACAGGGTCGACTTGTTGTTGAAGACCATCTCGATGTGGCCGCCAAGAATGTCCGTTATGGCCGGGGCACCTCCCTTGTAAGGAACGAAGAGAATGTCGGTGCCCGTCTTCAGCTTGAAGTATTCGCTGGCGAACTGGGTGTAGATGCCCGGAGTGGCGCCATATTTCACCTTTCCCGGATTATCCCTGGCGTATTTCGTGAACTGCTCGACTGTCTCTGCCAGCACCGATGGCGATATCGCAAGCGCCATCGTATCGACGGAGATCGCCGCGATCGGCGCGAATGACTCGATCGGATCGAAGCCGATATTCCTGTAGAGCGCACCGATGATCGCGTTGACGTTCGTTCCGCCCAGCAACAAGGTGTACCCGTCGGGCTCCGCGTTCGCGACCATCTTGGCGCCAATCCGTCCGCCGGCGCCCGCGTGATTTTCAATGACGACGCTCTGGCCGAGCCTTGTGGACAGGGCCTGCCCGATCAGGCGGGCGGCGACGTCGGTCGGTCCGCCGGCCGGGAACGGCACGACGAGCTTGATCGGATGATCCGGGTAATGTTCGGCACGGGCCGGCTGGAAGAGCGAAAGCATGAGCCAGGCGAACAGCGCGACATGCCCGCGGAGTGCAAGCGAAGCGGGACCGGATATCCGTGGCATGCACACCTCCGAGAGCGACACAACTCCCGAGAGATATCACGCGCCAAATGAAGTTGGCAGCCCGTCCGCCGGCGCAGACGGGCTTGTTTCGGGACTATGCCTCCGGCTTCGTGGCTCTGAGATACCGCGCCGCGTCGCGCATACGCCGGACGTCGCCCGGAACGAACAGCGCAAAGGTCTCCCTGATGCGAGCGGCCGGCGTAATGTCGGCGGCCATGCGGCGTTCTGATGTCACGAGGCTCGCGCCTTCATGAAAAAAGGACTCGTAGAGAAAGGCATGGCCCGCAAGGAGAAGGACGAGCAGCGCCGTTCCCGCGAAGGTAAAGGTTTTGGAAATTGGCATTGTCCGCGCCTTCTTGCTTCTTTGAGGCGAGGATGCTCCGGGCACGATGAAAGCCGGGTTTAGGTCTCAGGCCGATCATCGAAGGCGGTTGCTCCTTCGTAAACGCGCGGCTCGTAAACGCTCTGCTCACCAATGCTTTAAAGGGTGTGACAACCAGCTTCCCTAAGCCGGCGGCAATGAGTCGGAGCTATGTTCCCGGCAAAAGAGACCAGGGAAGCCGTCATGTTCAGCGTCATTCGGATCGTCATCCTGATCGCCTGCGCCTATGCAGGCTCCGCCATCGCGGAGATGCAGATGACATCCCCCAATGCAGTCTCGGCGTCACAGCCATGAGTGCGTCGACGATATCAGCACCAGCCAGCACGCCAAGGCTGCTGAGCTCGAGGCATTGCCGTGCGATCTGCGAGGAGATCGGCGAAAGGCTTGCGCTGGTCCTCAAGCCCGATACTTCGGGTTTGCCGCCGCGATTGCAGGACCTGCTCGAGCGGCTGGCCCTTCTCGACCACGATGCACCTTCGATCGCGCCCGACATCGAGGACTTGGTGATGCCGGAAACGGCGTCAACGCTTCGCGTCTGACAACAACCGCACCCCAGCGCCTATTCAATCACCTCATCGGCGAGAGCGAGCAATGATGACGGCAATTGGAGGCCGAGTTTCCGCGTCGTCCCGAGATTGATGCACAACACATATCTCGTTGGTTGGAGAACCGGCAGATCGCTTGGCCTGGCTCCCGCGAGAATTTTCCCGGCGTAAACTCCGACCAGTCGATATTGGTCGGACAAACTCGCCCCGTAACTCATCAGACCGCCAATTTCGGTGAATTCGCGAAATGGATACATCGCGGGTACTGCCTCGCGTGTTGCCAGGCCCACGAGTTGCTCCCGCCTTGCAATGAAAAAGGCGTCTGGAGCAACAACAAGTCCGTCGAACTCCCGCCAGCATCGTGAAGGCCTTGTCGATCTCGACTTCGCTGCTGGCATTCAATATCTGGATTTGCCGACCGAGAGAGAGTGCCGCTTCGCGGGCGCCCCTCAGGCTGGGCTCCGAGTTGGGATTGTTGGGGTTCACCAGGAAAACAATCGAAGTTCTGACTGGCAAGAACTGATGCAGCACGCCTAGCTGTTTGCCCAGGAGTATCGGGCCAGTGATGCCAACGCCGGTGATGTTGCCGCTTGGCCGGTTGAGGCTTGTCACAAGGCCATTCGCAACGGGGTCCTCACCTGTCATGAACACAATCGGGATTGTCGCAGTCGAGGCCTTGGCTATCGGCGCGGCCGGCGTGTTCGCGACAATGACAGCAACGCGCCGACGGACGAGCTCAGCGGCCATGTCCGGAAGCTGATCGTATCGGCCCTCCGCCCAGCGATATTCGATCCTGACGTTCTGTCCTTCGACATAGCCGGATTCCTTCAGTCCCTTGAGAAATCCGTCGATGTTTGGCGCATAAGCCCCAGGCGATGCCCCGTTGATGAATCCGATCACCGGCAGCGTCGCCTGCTGAGCCTGCGCGCCAAGCGGCCAGACCGCTGCTGCACCGCCGAGTACCGATATGAACTCGCGCCGCTTCATTCGATCCTCGTCGAAGTCGCGTTTGAGGGGGGCGGGCCTACTCTATCAGGTCTTGAACCAGGGCACGCAAGGCTACATATCAGCGCGCTTCGCCCGAAAATCCACGCCGCAAGACCGACAGCCGCTCCAGCGCGGCCAGCGGCAACGGCCCCTTCCGGACCGCCGACAGCGCATCCTCGAACTCTCGGGGCGTCGCCATGCCGACCAGGATCGTGCCCATCGCCGGATGAGAGATCGCAAACCGTGTCGCGGCCTCAGTCAGGCTCGAGGCAAACCCCTCGCTCACCAGCGGCATCAGGCGGCGCCCGCGATCGAGATCCGCCTCGTAGCTCATGGCCGAGCCGATCGGCTCGGGCGCGGGACTGGCGATCGGATGGCGCTCGGCCGAACCCGACAGCGCGCCGCCCGCCAGCACGCGAATGCCTACGACGCCGACACCGGCTGCCTGGGTCGCATCGAACAAGCGCCGATAATCCTGTGCCGGATAGTTCGCCGGCAATTCGGTCGCCGCCGACGGGTTGAGCATGTTGTAGACCATTTGCGCGCTGTCGAAGACGCGCGCGGAAATCACCTGGCGCACCGCCGTCGTGTCGCCGATCGCGGTAATTCCGAGGAAGCGGGTCTTGCCCTGGCCGCGCAACCGCTCGAAGGCCGGCACCACATCGTCGAGCACCTGCCGCACGCTCAAGGTCGATCCGCCGCCGGCCTCCGTGATCGGATTGTGCAGATGGAAGATATCGACCCGGTCGAGGCGCAGCCGCGCCAGGCTGGCTTCCAGCGATGCCGTCACCACATCGCCAATACGGCCGAATTCACCCGGTGGCACGCGGACCTTGGTGCCGACGATCGCATTCGCCGGCTTCAGCTTTTGCAGCACGCGGCCGAGATTCTTTTCGGACTCGCCATCGCCATACTGCACGGCCGTGTCGAAATAATTCACGCCGGCATCGAGAGCGCGGGCGATCGTGCGCTCCTGGTCGTCAGCGCTGCCGCGCACCATCAATCCGCCGACCGCACCACAGCCGAAGCCGAGCACCGAGACCCGCATGCCCGTGCGGCCAAAGATTCGTAACTCCATTGCGCTTTCTCCCTGTGGCACCCGATGTCACCGGCAGTATGTCGGATACGAGTGAAAGGGTCGACCCCTGCGCAATGGGCCAATTCCGGAGCGATGCGGTGCAGTAAACAGCATGCTCATTCGATCACCTCGTCGGCGCGGGCGACGAGCGTCGACGGCACTTCGAGGCCGAGGACCCTGGCGGCCTTGAGGTTGACGATGAGCGTGAACCTGGTCGGCTGCTGGATCGGCAGATCGCCGGGCCGTGCGCCCTTTAGAATGCGATCCACGTAATCGGCAGCGCGCCTGTGCATCTCCTCGTAGCTCGGCCCGTACGACGTCAGGCCGCCGGCCTCCACCAGTTCGCGATAGGCGTTCACGCTGGGCAAGCGATGTTCGGTGGCGAAATCCATCATGCGTTGGCGGTTATGCAGGAATATCCGGTCGGCGAGGATGAGAAGGCCATCCGGCTTCTCCTTGACGATCGCGTCAAACGCGGCGTCGAGGTCTTCCGATTTGCGTACCTCGCACGGCTGCAGCTTGATATTCAAAGCCTGTGCCGCGGCGAGCGCCTGGCGCAGCGACACCGTATGAAATTCATTCGCAGGATTGAGGAAGAAAGCGACGTTGGCGAGGTGGGGCACGACCTCCCGCAGCAGCTCCAGCCGTTTGCCTTCAAGGTCCGGCGCGATCGCGCTGAGTCCGGTGATGTTGCCGCCGGGCCGCGCCAGGTTCGGCACGATGCCGGTGCCTATCGGATCGCCGATCGCGGCCATGACCACGGGCACCGTCGATGTCGCCTTCTTGACCGCGAGTGTCGCTGGCGTGCCGGCGGTCACGATGACATCCACGTTGGCGGCGATGAGGTCGGCAATGAGGGCAGGAAACCGCTCATATTGTCCTTCCGCCCAGCGAAACACGATCTCGACGTTGCGGCCCTCCTCGTAGCCATGCTCGCGCAGGCCGTCGCGGAACGGTCCGACAAGATTGGCCTCCAGGGCAGCCGTGGAGTTGCCCATGAATCCTACTCGCGGAATCTTTCCCCCATGCTGCGCGCGCGCAGCGAACGGCCATGCGGCCACCGCGCCGCCGAGAAGTGCGACGAATTTCCGCCGCCTCATGGAGGCTTCCGCCTTCACTCGCTGTCTTCCTATAGTTGCGGGCCCATCATTCGGCTAGAGTTCTCGGCGCAGAGAACATGATGATGCAGATTGGCGACCCACTGCCGGCCCGAGACCGTCAGGTTCAACAACCTGATGCCGTCGTCAATATGCATCGAAACGGAATTCCAGAAAAACGACGGATATCTGTCGATCAGATCCGCCGGTGACGAATAGCCGAGCTGACGATTGAGTCCGGTTTCCTCGAATTCAAAGAACAGCGCGTTGGCCTTCTTGGGATACATCGGATCGCCGAGCTGTCCGATCAGATCGGCGGCCTGGACCAGTTTCGGCTCCAGGCCCACGGTTTCGACAGTCTTGTCGACACTGGCGGGAAAGCGGGTCATCTCGATCGCGTTTGCGATCCGCTTGGCATCCACCAGCGGCGAAGGTCCCAACCGCTCCATCGCGAACATTTTCGAGCGATCGACGTGGTACGGTGTCAGCGCGGCGTCAGAGGAGCCGCGCGGAAGTTGAATCTTCTTGTTTTCTTCGTTGATGACGAACTCGGTCTCGGTATCGCCGCTCAAGGCGCCGCGCACATATCCGATGTCATGCAGAAGGCAAGCCGAGATGAGATGGCTATAGTCGTCCGGCTCGATGCGATGGGCGAGTGAAAGGCCCTGCAACAGGTCGCGGCCGACCAGCGTCACCAGAAACGTGTGTTCGAGGTTATGGTAGAGCGCATCGCTCCGCCCGATGCATTCGATGGTGCTGCGCGCCAGCGATCCGAGGCGCTCGGCGATCTCGTCATACTTGGGTCCGAAAATCTTTCGGAAATCCTTGACCAGGAATTTGCCCAGTTGTTTCGCCGCCGATGCCGTGATGGTCTTCACCGACATTCTCCGCATGACCAAACAACGCGCAGAACGATACCACCTTGGGAACCGGCTTCAACATGGGTTAAGGTCACCACCCAAGGTTATGTCAGCGAAACCGCGCAGGCAGCGTTCTCCGATACCGCCGCCGGTCGCAAGTGCGTTGCAGCAAAGGAGCTAGCGTGCCGATCGCCCGCTAACGCTCGCCGGGCGCGGTGAAGAACTTCTCGCCATAGGCGAAGCGGTTGGGCTTGAGGAAGAAGCCGAGAATGACGGCGCCATTGGGCGCGACCGCCTCGTGCTGATTGCCGGCGGGACGCCAGACGAACTGACCTGGGCCGCATTTGCCCTCATGATCCTCGAGCGAACCTTCGATCACATAGGTCTGCTCCAGCGCGGTGTGTTCATGCAGGGGAACGACGGCGCCGGGCGCGAGCTTGAACAAGGCGGTCGTGATGCCATCGTCGTTGGTATAGAGCACCTTGATCTGGATGCCCGGAAACTTGGTCGCCTCCCAGGGCATGTTGGGCACATCGAGATAATGCGCGGCGCGCTCCGGCGGATTCTCCGCCTTGATATCGGAATGCACGACCTTGCGTTCTGGCTTGGACATGACGGCCTCCCTTTACGGTTTCCCTTGGCGATCTCGCTCTGATCTGGATGGAGCATAACGCGCGAAAGCAGCCGCCGAAAGCCGGTTGCCGTGAGGGGAAACCCGTTCGGGCGACCCACAGGACGCCCCTCGGGGCCATGAACCGTGCCGCCGATATCGGCGACAAATCGTCATGGCTAAATGGCACATGGCATCTAGCGGGGACGCTATCCCAAAATTGCTGGGGCGGCTGGTCGACCTGGCAATCAGGGCGATCCTCTTCGTCGTCGGTGTCACCATCGCTGCGTACTGGTGCGATGTGCAGCCGACCTGGAAATTATTCGCCTTCATGGGCTTCTGGGCGTTCTGGTCCAGGACTGTCTTCGGCGCGAAGGGGGAGTGGGGCAAGCCGGAGGTTCAACCCGCCGTGATCGCGCGAAAAGTCGAAGTGATGACCCCTGCTCAGGTCGCGGCCGAGGCGCGAAAGACGACCCGCGCGGTCCAGATGCCCTGGGGACGATCCCCGCCTGGCTCAGGCGGCCGTTCCTGAAGCGCCGGTCATGGCCCGCGATGCCGCGCAATTCCGCAGAGAGCAAACGATTGTGGGAATGCTCAGTCCGAGCAGCTCAGCGTTCCGAACGGCGTGTTCGGCTGATCCCACTCGAAGCGCTTGCCGCTGATGGTGATACAGGTCCGCTTGTGCGGAGCGTTGGCGGGATCAGCCGCTACCGACGTCGGCCGCACAAACGTCCGCTCGGCCCAGGGCGCGGACAACGCGCCGCCGGCGGTCGCTGCCAACATGACGAGGCAACCGGTGGTCCACTGACCGGATGACATGCGCATACGTGTCGTTTCCTTCATCCGACAGAATTCAACAGCGTCTCCATAGCAACCCGGTCAATCGCGACCGTGCTGTAAGTCACTCCTGGGCGCGAAGTTGCGCGCGTCGTTCCGGGGCGGTCCGCAGGACCGAACCCGAAAGCTCGAGATTCCGGGTTCGATGCTTCGCATCGCCCCGGAATGACAACGCCCCCGTCACGCCGCAAGTGCCTTCATTTCCGCGTAGAGATCCGACTTGCCCTCGAAGCCGATGCCCGGCAACTCCGGCATGACGATGTGGCCGTTCTCGACGCGGACGCCGTCGGGGAAGCCGCCATAGGGCTGGAACAGGTCCGGATAGCTTTCATTGCCGCCGAGACCAAGACCGGCCGCGATGTTGAGCGACATCTGGTGGCCGCCATGCGGGATGCAACGGCTCGGCGACCAACCATGCGTATGCAAGACGTCGAGCGTGCGCTGATATTCGCAGAGGCCATAGGACAGCGCGCAGTCGAATTGCAGCCAGTCGCGGTCCGGGCGCATGCCGCCACAGCGGATGAGATTGCGCGCGTCCTGGTGGCTGAACAGGTTCTCGCCCGTCGCCATCGGCGCCGGGTAGAACTCCGCGAGTGCGGCTTGCAGCGCATAGTCGAGGGGATCGCCGGCCTCCTCGTACCAGAACAGCGGATAGTCCCGCAGCATCTTCGCATAGGCGATCGCGGTCTCCAGATTGAAGCGGCCGTTGGCGTCGACGGCAAGCTGCGCGTCCTTGCCGATCTCTTTGAGCACCGCCTCGATCCGCTCGCAATCTTCCGCGATCGGCGCGCCGCCGATCTTCATCTTCACGACATTATAGCCGCGGTCGAGATAGCCCCGCATCTCCGCGCGCAGCATGGACAAGTCTTTCCCGGGATAATAGTAGCCGCCGGCGGCATAGACGAAGACGCGCGGGTCGGCGTCGCGCTTGTGCCGCTCGGCGAGCAGGCGGAACAAGGGTTTACCCGCGATCTTTGCCACCGCGTCCCACACCGCCATGTCGATGGTGCCGACCGCGACCGAGCGCTCGCCATGTCCGCCCGGCTTCTCGTTCGCCATCATGGCGGCCCAGACCTTGTCCGGATCGAGATTGTCGCCGGCATTGTCGAGCAGCGATTTCGGATCGGCCTCCATCAGCCGTGGCGCGAAGCGCTCGCGGATCAGGCCGCCCTGCCCGTATCGGCCATTGGAATTGAAGCCGTAACCGACGACGCGGCGGCCATCGCGTTTGGCATCGGTGACGACTGCAACGAGGCTCGTCGTCATCTTCGTGAAATCGATATAGGCGTTGCGGATCGGCGAAGAGATCGGTTTTGTGACTTCGCAGACGTCGACGATGCGGACGGACATAATGTTGGCTTTCTCGCTAGCTCTTTCCTCTCGTCATGCCCGGCCTTGTGCCGGGCATCCACGTCTTCACGGTGTTGAGGCGACAAAGACGTGGATGGCCGGGACAAGCCCGGCCATGACGACGTACCTGCTTCAGGTTTTGCCCTTGTCCCTGAAATACGGCTCGACGGCGCCATGCACCTTGATCGTCAGCGGATTGCCGTGGCGGTCCTTGGCGTTGCCGGCGGTGACGCGCACCCAGCCTTCACTGACACAATATTCCTCGACATTGGTCTTCTCGACGCCCTTGAAGCGAATGCCGACGTCGCGCGCCAGGATCTGCTCGTTGTAATAGGGACTGCGCGGGTCGACCGAGAGCCGGTCCGGCAACGCATCATCAGCGGTTTCGTTCTTGTCGTTCACAGCAATGCCTCGATCTCTTTCTTCAATCCTTGCGGCGCCGCGGTCGGCGCATGGCGCGCGACCACCCTGCCCGAACGATCGACCAGGAATTTGGTGAAATTCCATTTGATCGACGAGCCGAGCAGGCCCGGCTTTTCGCCCTTCAGGTAGCTGTAGAGCGGATGCGCTTGCGCGCCGTTGACGTCGATCTTTTCGAACATGGGAAAGCTGACGTCATACTTGCTTTCGCAGAAATTCGCGATGTCCTTTGCATCGCCCGGCTCCTGCGCACCGAACTGGTTGCAGGGAAAGCCGAGCACGGCAAAGCCGCGCGGCGACAGTTCGCGATGCAGCGCCTCCAGCCCCTGATATTGCGGGGTGAAGCCGCATTTGCTCGCCGTGTTGACGATGAGCAGCACCTTCCCCTCGAATTGCTTCAGGGGAAGGTCCTCGCCCGCCAGCGATTTGGCGGTGTAATCATAAACGCTCGGCATACGCTCCCTACTTTGCCAGATACTTGTCGAAGAAGGCCGTCAGCTCGCCGAAATGCTCCTTGGTCTCGGGCGCATTGGGGTCGCCGGCATATTGCGCATGCGACTGGCCTTCGAACACATGGAGGTCGGCGACGACGCCGGCCTGGCGCAGCTTGCGATGCACACGCACCGTGTTGGACAGGAACAGGTCGCGCGTGCCCGATGTGAGAATGGTCGGCGGGAAGCCGGAGAAGTCGCCATAGACGGGTGACAATTGCGGATCCTTCAGGTCGTGGCCGTTGGCATAAAGCTTCGCGGCGTCGCCGAGCCAGCCGTCGTTGCTGACCAGGATGTTGTCGACCTTCTCATTGGTGAAGAAGGTGTCGCCGGTCTTGGTCATGTCCGACCATGGCGTGCCGGGCGCGGTCGCCGCCGGGAGCGGCAGGCTTTCGGTCTTGGCGCGCAGCACCATCGCGAGCGTCATGCCGCCGCCGGTCGAGGTGCCGAAGATCGCCATCTTCTTCGGATCGTTGGTCTTGACGACCTCCTTCCACACCGCCATCGCATCGTCCATCGCGGCCGGATAAGGGAAGTCCGGCGGCATGCGGTAGTCGATCGAGATCACCTTGAACTTGCCGAAGCCCGCCATCAGGATCGCTTCGCGCGTGGCCGACTCAGCCGGCGCAAAGACGTAGCCGCCGCCATGCACGTGGACCAGGAGCCGGTTGCGATTCTGTTCGGGCAAGTCGTTGGGCGTCAGGATGTAGCAATTCACGCCCGCGATCGTCACCTGCTCGGATTTCACGCCGAGCTTGTCGCGCAAGCCCGGCAGCGTCTTGACGATCGCATCGGCGCGCATGTTGATCAGCGCCTTCCAGGCGGCGGCATCCTTGGGATGATCGTTCCAGAACGGCGGAAGTGCCGCGCCGATGACGGCCTGCTCCTGCGGGCTTACGTCGGCGGTCGGCACCGGAATATCCTTGGCCGGGACTTCGCGAATACCGCCTTCGAGCGCGAAGGCCGCCGCCGGCATGGCGAGGCCGGCGACCACGACGGCGAGACGCATTATCGAACTTGTTCTCATGGTTTATCCTCCCGCTTTCTGAAGACTTCTTGTTTCTGGTTTCGAAATCAGCGCGTTCTAACCCATTGGATCGATCGGCGATGGCGGCACGCCGCCCGCCTCGATCGCCTCGCCCGCGAGCAGGCAGAGGTCTTCGCGGAAGCGGCCGGAAATGACCTGCACGCCGACCGGACTCCGGCCGACCAATCCGGTGGAAACGGTTAGCCCAGGCAGGCCGAGGAAGGGAATAGCGATCTGCGTGAGCTGGGCATGCCAGACCCGGGCAAAGGAGGCATCGTCCTTGCGGTCGAGATGATCGGGGAACGGCAATTCGCCGGACACCGGCATCAGCAGCACCGGATATTTCTCCAGGAACAGCAGCCACTCGCGCGCCAGCGTCGCACGGCGCGTCAGCGCTCTTGAAAAATCGGCCTGGTCGAACGGCGTCACCTTGGCGCGGTTGCCCCGCAGACAAGCAAGCGCACCGGGATCGCCCTCCTTCTCCGCAGCGGCGAGCTGCGCTTCGTAGCCGTCGCCCAGCCAGAGTTTCCTGTTCCAATCCGCGGCTTCGCGCAGCGGCGGCGTGTCCGGAATGTTGTCCACCGTCCAGCCGGCGCGCTTGAGCCGTTCGCCGGCATCCGTGACTGCGGCCTTCACCTCGCTGACGGGATCCAGTCCATCCGGATTGAGGCACAGCGCGGCGCGCTTCGGCAGCGGCGCGCCCTCGAGCGGCGCCGGCACCCACCAGGGATCGCGCGCATCGCGCGCGCTCATCGCCGCGAGCGAGATGCGAAGGTCCTTGATGGTGCGCGCGAGCGGGCCGGATACCGCCTCGATCTGGGCGCCGATGCCGCGCTCCGGCAGACCCGGATTGAACGCAGCGACGCGGCCGAGCGTCGGGCGCAGGCCGTGCACGCCACAGGCATAGGCGGGGTAGCGGATCGAGCCCGCGATATCGGTGCCATGCGCGATATGGCCGATGCCGGCCGCGACCGCCGCGCCAGCGCCGCCCGAAGAGCCGCCGGGCGTGAGGCCGCCGTCTCTGGGATTCTTCGTATCGCCATGGATCAGATTGGTGGTGAACCAGCGATAGGAGAACGCGGGGCAATTGGTGCGGCCGAGGATGACCGCGCCCGCTTTGCGGAAATTGTCGACCACCGGACTGTTGGCGGGCGCGATGGCGTCGCGCTGCTGCTTCAACCCGTTGGTAGAGGCAAAGCCCTGCTGGTCGATGTTCACCTTCACGGTGACCGGCACGCCCGCGAGCGGGCCGGGATCGTCGCCCCGCGCGATCGCGGCATCGACTTCGGCCGCCTGCTTCAGCACGTCGTCTGGACGGTGATCGACCACCGCGTTGATCTTCGGGTTGACGGCATCGAGCCGCGCCAGCGCCGCGTTCGCGGCATCCCTGGCTGTAATCTTCTTCGAGCGGACGAGACCAGCGAGGTCGGCGGCCGGCAGACGCCAGAGATCTTGCATGAGGAGCTCCGTTTAACTGACTGTGTTTTAGCGTCCCGCACCGAGCAAGGCCAGCGCGCCACAAGCTCGTCATGCCCGGGCTTGTCCCGGCCATGACGAGATGGAGAAGAGAGGGATTACGCGACCTACTTCACGTGCGAGATGTAATAGGCCAACTCCGGAATCTGCTCCGGCGTCACCGCCCCCATCACGTCGGCCATGATGCCGTCATAGCCGTGGCGGGAGTTGTTCTTGTATTCGGTCAGCGTCTTGGCGAGGTAATCCTCGCGCTGACTGGCAATGCGCGGCACGTTGTCGGCGCCGGAAAAATTCGGCTGATGGCAGGAATTGCAGTGGTTCTGCGTGATGATCGCCAGCGCCTTCTGCATCCGGGCCGGATCGGGCGCGTCCGCCGGCGGCGCGGGCTTCGGCAATGTCGCGATGAAGTCGGAAAAGACGCGCAGATCATCGTCGGTGAACGATTTCGCCATCTCGTTCATGGGCTCGAACGTCCGCAGCTTCTCGCGGAACATGAAGAGCTGGATCAGCGCATAGGGCGCCTGCTGGGCGCCGAGCGAGGGCGTGTTCTCGGTCTGCGACGTGCCGTGCTCGCCGTGACAGGCGAAGCAGGCGACGGCGCGTTCTTCGACGGTTTCGGCGCGGGCGGAGGGTGCAAGCAGCGCGAGGGCAAAGGCTGCGATTATTGTTGTTTTTTGCATCTTCGCCGACTCCTCGTCATTGCGAGGAGCGAAGCGACGAAGCAATCCAGACCACGTCCGCGGTGACAATGGATTGCTTCGCTTCGCTCGCAATGACGACTACGAGAAATTGCAGGTGGGCACGCTTGCGCTTTGCCCACCCTACGTTTTCGATAACGACGTACCGATGACGACGCTATTGTTTCGCCGCCAGCTTCGGCTGCTTGCCGTAGGTGATGCGCCAGACGACGCCGTTCCAGTCGTCGGAGACGAGGATCGAACCGTCCTTCAATTGCAGCACGTCGTCCGGCCGGCCGATATATTTGTTGTCTTCCAGGAAGCCGGTGACGAGCGGCTCCATGTTCTTGACCTTGCCGTCCTTGTCGAGATGGACCACCACGACGTCACCGCCGAACTTCTTGGAGCGGTTCCAGGAGCCGTGCCGCGCGACGATGATCGTGTTCCTGTAGCTCTTCGGGAACATGCTTCCGGTATAGAAGCGCATCCCGAGCGAAGCCGAGTGCGGGCCCATCAGGCCGACCGGCGCTACGAACTCGCTGCAGGAATGTCCCCAGCCGAATTCGGGATCGGGAAGGTTGCCCTGATAGCAATAAGGTGCGCCGAAATCCTCGCCCTTCTTGGTGACGCGGTTGAGCTCGTCCTCCGGCACGTCCTCCGACAGCCAGTCGCGGCCGTTGTCGGTGAAGTACAGCTGCTTGGTCTCGGGATGCCAGTCGAACCCGACCGTGTTGCGCACGCCGAGCGCATAGACTTCGGCGTTCTTGCCATCGAGGTCGATGCGGCGGATCTGGCCGTGATCGGCGTCATGCAGCACGTTGTTGCCGGGCTGGCCGACCGGGACATAGAGCTTGTTGTCGGGGCCGATGGCGATGAACTTCCAGCCATGGGCCTCGTCCTTTGGCAGGTTGTCGTAGATCACCGTCGGCTTCGGCGGATTGTCGAGATTGATCCTCGACCTTCTCGATCTTGGAGATCTTCGAGAGCTCGGCGATATAGAGCGTGCCGTCCTTGAAGGCGACGCCGTTCGGCCGGTACAGGCCCGAGGCCAGCACCTTGACCTCGCGTTTGCCGTCCTTGTTGACGATGGCATAGACCTTGTCGACGAGGCGGGAGCCGACGAACACCGTACCCTTGTCGCCGAGCGCCATCTCGCGGGCGTTGGTCATGCCGGCGGCATAGACCTCGATGTTGAAGCCCTGCGGCACCTTGAGCTTGGCGAGTCGGCAGCTTGTCGGGCGCGGCTGCCAGCGGCGGGGGCGCGACTGGGCCGGAGCTTTGCTGCGGCTTCGTTATCCGGTTGGCCGATCAGCGGCGAGCCAGGCGGCAGCGGTGCGGCGGCGGCCGGAGCGGCCGCAGGCGGGCTCGCCGGCTGCTGCGCCACGGCACCCACGGTCAAGGCACCAAGAAAAACGCCGGCAAGCCAGAGGCTGCGCGGCGGCATATTTGCGATCATGTCGTCCTCCCAAGGAAGGCGGCCTGATCCTCGCGCCATGCATCGAGCCGGCGCGGTCGGCCTTGCCAAGACCACACTCTCTGAATTTTCCGTGACGTAGGCAATCGGAAACATGGCCAAACCGTGCTGATGTCGGACCGAATGCACGGGAATAGCATCGCGCGGGCGGTGTATGCGCCTTCCGATGCAGCGGTGACGTCACTTCGGCGATCAGTGCAGTGTCTGCGGCCGATCCGGCAGGTCCAGCAGCGCTTCGGAGAAGGGAAACTCCAGCACGATCTCGCCGTCGTCGTCGGTCACCTCGATGACGGCACTGAGCAACGCGCCGTCGGCGCCTTCGCTCTGATCAGCTCGAGGATCATGGCGCGCGCGACTTCCCAGGCGCGATCAGGGTTCCGCAATTCCTCGCCCTTCGGGATCGTCGATCAGCTCGTCGCCGATCCGGGTGTTGAAGAAATATCTCGGCATGCGAATCCAATGGCGTCAGCGGAGCGGAATTGGAAGCGGAACACTGCTCACAAGTTATTTATTTCGGATGACAGGCGGGACGTACGGGCGCCGGCCCATCCACAGCTTCTCAGGAACGGGAATAAAGCCCTTGATTACCCTCCGGTTTGTGCGGCCCACCGGCGACGGTCGTGCTGCGGCGCAACAAAGCGCGCGCAGGTTTAAGCCCGAAAGAATTCACTGGCGAACTTTTCATCACGCGATAGTTTAGTGACGAGGGCGGAAGTTCGTCCCGCTATGCAAGGAGAGCCAAAATGGCCTGGAAAACACCGAAGATCGTCGAAGTGCCGTGCGGCATGGAAATCAACATGTATGTGAGCGCCACCCGCAAGTAAGCGGCGCGCGAACATTCTCACGTTAAACGCAGGTGGACCTTTCGGGCGTGACGCGTCCCCGATCGACGGGGTGCGGCCGGCCCGAAGTCCACCTTCGTAGTGTCTGGCTCACCGATTATCCGGGTTTCCCGATTGTCTGGGCTACTGAGTTTCCGTTTCTGAGTTACGAGTGACTGGTTTGCCGGGGGACGGATCATGCTTCGCGTCGTCGTCCTTGGCGCTGCGGCGGGCGGCGGCGTACCGCAATGGAATTGCGGCTGCGAGGTTTGCCGGGCCGCGCGAGACGAACATCCCGAACTTGCAGAGCACGCAGGCGTCGATCGCCTTCAGCGCCGATGGCGAACACTGGTTTCTCGTCAACGCCTCCCCCGACCTGCGCCAGCAACTGATCGCACACGCCGCAGCTTCATCCCCAGGCCAGGCGCGCTGCGCCATTCGCCGATCGCGGGCGTGATCCTGACCAATGGCGAGATCGACGCGGTCGCGGGACTGTTGTCGATGCGCGAGGGTTCGCCCTTTGCGATCTATGCCCACGCCAAGGTGCTGGCGATCCTGAAGTCGAACAGCATCTTCAACGTGCTGAGCGAGAAGAACGTCGCGCGCGTGGCGATCGAGATCGACCGGGCGTTCGAACCCGCCCTGCCCGACGGCTCGCCCAGCGGCATCGAGATCGAGGCCTTCACCGTGCCCGGCAAGGGCGCCTGGTATCTCGAGGGCAAGGCGCATCCCGGCGGCAATGACGGCGCCGGCGACACGCTCGGCCTTCGCATCCGCGACAAGACCACGGGCAGGCATTTCTACTTCATCGCCGCCTGCGCCCATGTCTCCGACGAGCTGAAATCGCGGCTTGCCGGCGCCCCGCTCCTGTTCTTCGATGGCACGGTCTGGCGCGACGACGAGATGGTCGTGGCCGGCCTCGGCACCAAGACCGGACAGAGCATGGGACATATCGCGATGTCGGGGACATCAGGGCGCGATCGACAGCCTCGCCGGCCTCGATATCGACAGGAAGATATTTCTGCATATCAACAATTCAAATCCGGCGCTGCTGCACGGCTCGTCCGAGCGCAAGATCGCCGAAAAGGCGGGCTGGCAGATCCCGGCCGACGGAACGGAGATCGTGCTGTGAATGTCGTCCCCACCAACATGACCGCCTATTCGGTCGGCAAGGGCGTTCCGCTCAACAATGCCGCGGACCTCGAGGCCGCGCTCCGCCATATCGGCGCCACGCGCTATCACAGCCTGCACCCGTTCCATCGCCTGCTGCACGGCGGCAAGCTCAACAAGGGCCAGGTGCAGGCCTGGGCGCTGAACCGCTACTATTATCAGAGCACGATCCCGATGAAGGATGCGGTGGTGATCTCGCGCTTCCGCGACCGCGGCATCCGCATGGAATGGCGGCACCGCATCGAGGACCATGACGGCGATGTCGGGCAGCGAAGGCGGCATCGAGCGCTGGCTGAAGCTGACCGAGGGCCTCGGCCTCGACAGCGCCTATGTGGAATCGACCGAGGGCATCCTCCCCGCCACGCGCTTTGCGGTGGAGGCCTATGTGCATTTCTGCCGCGACAAGAGCCCGCTGGAAGCGATCGCCTCCTCGCTCACCGAGCTGTTCGCGCCGAACCTGCATGAAGAGCGCATCGCGGGCATGCTGCAGCACTATGATTTCGTCAACCCCGATATCATGAGCTATTTCAGCCGCCGCCTGCAGCAGGCGCCGCGCGACGCCGGCTTTGCGCTGGACTACGTCAGGGAACACGCCAGGACGCCGGAACAGCGCGAACTGGTCTGCAATGCGCTGATCTTCAAGACCAACGTGCTGTGGGTGCAGCTCGACGCGCTCTACCATGCCTATGTCGAGGGCCACATTCCGCCCGGCGCCTTCGTCCCGAAAGAAGTTGAAGAGAGGTTGAAATCATGGCCGCGCCGCGCCACATCACTGTCAGTGAGGCAAGCCGCCCCGTGCTGCCGCGGCATGCCAAGCTGAAATTCGACGAGACGCGAAAAGTCTGGGTGATCCTGGCGCCGGAGCGCGTCCTGGCGCCGGACGAGATCGCGGTGGAAGTGCTACAGCTGTGCGACGGCGTGCGCAGCGTGGCCGACATGGTCGAACAGCTCGCGGCGAAATATGCCGCGCCGCGCGACGCGATATCGACCGACGTGATCGCGATGTTGCAGGATCTGGCGGACAAGGGATTTTTGACGGAGGCGCGCGAGAAGACCTCATGAGCGAACTCGCGGACCACAAGCCGACCGAGACCGGCGACAGCTTCTCCGTGCTGGAGCGCGGAGAAGTCGGTCGCGGAAACCCACGGCATTCCCGTCGCGGTGCTGCTGGAGCTGACGCATCGCTGTCCGCTGCAATGCCCCTATTGCTCCAATCCCGCTCGAGCTCGACCGCGCCTCGACCGAGCTCACCACCGAGGAATGGAAGAAGGTCCTGACCGAGCTTGCCGAGATCGGCGTGCTGCAGGTGCATTTCTCCGGCGGCGAGCCGACCGCGCGCAAGGACCTCGTCGAGCTGGTGAAGCACGCCAACGACGCCGGGCCTCTACACCAATCTCATCACCTCGGCGGTGCTGCTGACGCGCGAGAAGCTGTCCGACCTCGCCGATGCCGGGCTCTGCCATGTGCAGATCAGCTTCCAGGGCAATGAACCCAATGTTGCCGATCGCGTCGCGGGGCTGAAGGATTCCCATCGCAAGAAGCTCGACGTCGCCAAATGGACGCGCGAGCTCGACCTGCCGCTCACGGTCAATGCGGTGATGCACCGGCAGAACCTGCATCAGCTGGCCGACATCATCCAGATGGCGGTCGATCTCGATGCCGACCGGCTGGAAGTCGCCAATGTGCAATATTACGGCTGGGCGCTGAAGAACCGCGCCGCGCTGATGCCGACCTTGCAGCAGATCGAGGAGACCAGCCGCCTTGTCGAGGAAGCGCAGGTGCGGCTGAAGGGCGTGCTCGCCATCGACTATGTCGTCCCCGACTACTACGCGCTGCGGCCGAAGAAATGCATGGGCGGCTGGGGCCGGCAGTTCTTCAACATTTCGCCCGCCGGCAAGGTGCTGCCCTGCCACGCCGCGGAGAGCATCACCGGTCTCGAATTCGAGTTGGTGCGCTCGCAATCACTCCATCGCCTGGATCTGGCAGAACTCGGACGCCTTCAACCGCTATCGCGGCACCGGCTGGATGAAGGAGCCGTGCAAGTCGTGCGAGTTTCGCGAGATCGATCTCGGCGGCTGCCGCTGCCAGGCCTTTGCGCTGTCGGGCGACGCCGCCAATACCGATCCTGCCTGCACGCTGTCGCCGATGCACGAGACGATCTTCCGGCAGGCCGAGCAGGAATCCGCCGGCGAGCAGAACCGCTTCCTCTATCGCAATTTCGCCGGTGGGACGCCGGAGGCGGACGACGAACATGGCGCCTGATGCCGGCGCAGGCCGCGCCGATCCCTTCTGCGCCGCTGACTTCGGAACAGCTTGCGGTCAGCGATGGCCACGAGCTCTATGTCGAAAGCGTCGGCCGCGAAGGCGGCATTCCCGCCGTCTATCTGCATGGCGGACCGGGAAGCGGCTGCCAGCCCGATCATCGCCGGCTGTTCGACCCCGAACGCTTCCACGCGGTGCTGTTCGACCAGCGCGGCTGCGGCCGCAGCCGGCCGAAGGGCAGCCGCGAGCACAACACGCTGCGGCACCTGATCGCGGACATGGAGGTGATCCGTACGCGAATTCGGCTTTCGAGCGCTGGATCATGGCCGGCGGCTCCTGGGGCGCGACGCTGGCGCTGGCCTATGCGCAGGCGCATCCCGCGCGCGTCAGCGGCATCGTGCTGCGCGCGACCTTTCTCGGCACCTATCGCAGGAAATCGAATCCGGCTTTTGCGATCGGCTGCCCTGCTTCTATCCTGATCTGTCGGAGGATTTCCTCAGCCTGTTGCCGGAGAGCGAGCGCGAGCCGTCCGCTCGATGCCTATTGGCGCCGCATTCTCGATCCCGATCCAGCCGTGCACAGCCCGGCCGCGCGCGCCTGGCACGACACCGAACGCATCCTCTCGGAGCATCAAGCCCTCGCGCACGCGGCTCGATCGTCACCGCGATCCGCTCGGGCAATGCCCTGCCCGCGACGCCCTTCATGGAAGCGCATTACTTCGCCAATGACTGCTTCATGCGGCCGAACCAGCTGCTCGAAGAGGCCGCCATGCTCGCCGGTATTCCGGGCATCATCGTGCAGGGCCGCTACGACCTGCTCTGTCCGCCCTCCACCTCGCAGGCGCTCGCCGCGCGCTGGCCGGAGGCGCAAATCCGCCTCGTCGAGGGCGCCGGTCACACGCTCTATGATCCCGGCGTCAGGGATGCCGTGATGAAGGGCATTGCGGATATCGCGACGAGGATTACGAGGTAATCATCACCTCGGTGCTGTCAGGGATTCGTCATGCCCGGCCTTGTGCCGGGCATCCACGTCTTTCTCTCCGTGGTAAGGAAAGACGTGGATGGCCGGGACAAGCCCGCCCATGACGAAGAAAATACAAAAAGGAACCAAAAATGCCGATCGCCGGAAAGGGCATGTTGCTGACGTCGATGGACATCGATCCCGCCGACGACGAGGATGACTTCAACCGCTGGTACGATCGCGAGCACCTCGAAGAGCGGGTCGCGATCGAGGGCTTCATCGAGGCACGGCGCTATGTCGCGCGAACGGGCAGCCCGAAATATCTCTGCCTTTATTCGACGCAGACCATCGACGTGCTCGACAGTCCGGCCTATCGCGCGCGGCTCGGCCAGCCCACCGACTGGTCGAAGACGACCATGGCGAAGTTCAAGAACATGATCCGCGCGGTCGCACGCATCACGATCAGTCGCGGCAATGGCCGCGCGGCCGTGCTCGGCATCGTCCGCCTGCGCCCGGGGGCCGGTCAGGAGGATGCGCTGCGCAACGAGCTGAAGACGAAGCTCGACATAAAGGATCTCGACGGCATCATCTCGATGCATCTGCTCGAGAGCGACGCGAAGCTGTCGGGACCGACGGGCGGCATCCCCGCGGCCGGCAGCGGCGCCGCCGACTGGTTCGTGCTGATCGACGGCACCAATGTCAGCGCCATCACGACGACCCTTGCCGCGCGGTTCACCGGCACGGCAGCGCCGAAGGGCGCGCAGCTCATCTCCTCGGGCATCTACGACCTGATGTGGGATCTCGCGAAAAGCGACATCGCCTGACGCGCAATTGGCGTGACGCGGCTGGTCCTCAGTCGCGTCATCCCGCAACGCGCAATTCATTCATAATTTCAGACATTAACGCATGCTGCAGTGCCGCATGAACAGCGCGTTGGCGTTAACTTTGCGGCTATGCGCGCCGAAAGCGGTCGGTGAGACAAATTTGCCTTTGTGCGCCCTCTTGAATGGCTCTAATAAGGTAAGCGTATGATCCAATTCGAAAACGATTGGGACGCGCCGATAAAGCGTCCCGAATGACGAAAAAGGCCGCGCGTCCGGGTGCTTGCGCGGAATAAGGTAGGAATGAAACCGACTGATATTTCGGCCCCCGACTACTTCCATAAAGTGGTCGACTGCCAGTGGGCCTGTCCGGCGCATACACCTGTCCCGGAATACATCCGCCTGATCGCCGAAGGCCGCTACAGCGACGCCTACATGATCAATTGGAGGTCGAACGTGTTCCCGGGAATCCTGGGACGCACCTGCGACCGTCCCTGCGAGCCAGCCTGCCGCCGCGGCCGGGTCGAGGAGACCCCGGTCGCGATCTGCCGCCTGAAGCGGGTCGCCGCCGACTTCAAGGACGATATCAAGCATCGTCTCCCCAAGGCGGGTCCGAGGAACGGCAAGCGCATCGCGCTGGTCGGCGGAGGTCCGGCATCGCTTGCAGTGGCGCGCGACCTCGCGCCGCTCGGCTATCAATGCACCGTGTTCGATGCCGACCCCAAGGCCGGCGGCATGATGCGTTCGCAGATTCCGAAATTCCGCCTGCCCGACTCGGTGATCGACGAGGAAACCGACTACATCCTCGGCCTCGGCATCGAATTCAAGGGTGGCACGCGCGTCGAGAGCATGAAGAAGCTGCTCGCCGAGAATTACGACGCGATCTTCGTCGGCAGCGGCGCGCCGCGCGGCCGCGAGCTCGACATTCCCGGCCGCAAGGAAGCAGCAAGCCACATCCATATCGGCATCGACTGGCTCTCCAGCGTCTCGTTCGGCCATACCGACAAGATCGGCAAGCGCGTGATCGTGCTCGGCGGCGGCAACACCGCGATGGATTGCTGCCGCACCGCGCGCCGCCTCGGCGGCGAGGACGTCAAGGTGATCGTGCGCTCCGGCTTCGAGGAGATGAAGGCGTCTCCCTGGGAGAAGGAAGACGCCATGCATGAGGATATTCCGATCCTCAATTTCATGGTGCCGATCGCCTTCGTCCATCAGAACGGCAAGCTCACCGGCGTCACCTTCCAGAAGGTGAAGGCCGAATACGACGCCAAGGGCCGGCGCAACCTGGTGCCGTCGGGCGAGGCCGACGAGACCATCAATTGCGACGACGTGCTGGTCGCGGTCGGCCAGGAAAACGCCTTCCCCTGGATCGAGCGGGACTGCGGCATCGAGTTCGACAAATGGAACATGCCCAAGGTCGACCAGACGACGCTTGCCTCGACCAATCCGAAGGTATTCTTCGGCGGCGACGCTGCGTTCGGGCCCAAGAACATCATCTGGGCGGTCGCGCACGGCCATGACGCCGCGCTGTCGATCCACAAATTCGTCTCCGGCGAGAACATCACCGAACGCCCGCTTCCCGAGGTGCATGTCACCTCGCAGAAGATGGGCATCCACGAGTGGAGCTACGACAACGACATCTCGCCCGACAAGCGCTTCAAGGTGCCGCATCGCGACAAGGTCATCGCGCTGAAGGACATCCGCGCCGAGGTCGAGCTCGGCTATGACGTCAAGCTCGCGCTCGGCGAGACTCAACGCTGCCTGAACTGCGACGTGCAGACGGTGTTCACCACATCGCTCTGCATCGAATGCGACGCCTGTGTCGACATCTGTCCGATGGATTGCATCACCTTCACGGAGAACGGCGAGGAATCCGATCTGCGGCAGCGGCTGAAGGCGCCGTCGGTCCATCCCGAACAGGACCTCTACGTCTCCAGCGACCTCAAGACCGGACGGGTCATGGTCAAGGACGAAGACGTCTGCCTGCATTGCGGCCTGTGCGCCGAGCGCTGCCCGACCGGCGCCTGGGACATGCAGAAATACCTCATCGATATGACTCACGCAGGTTCATCATGCCCGAGCAAAAAGCGATCAGCAGCGTAAACGACTTCGTCGTCCGCTTCGCCAACGTCAACGGCTCCGGCTCGGCCTCCGCCAACGAGCTGTTCGCGCGCTCGATCCTGCGCCACGGCGTGCCGGTGTCCCCGCGCAATATCTTCCCCTCCAACATCCAGGGCCTGCCGACCTGGTACGAGGTGCGGGTGACCGAGGACGGCCATCTCGGCGCGCGCGGCGGCGTCGACATGATGGTGGCGATGAATCCGCAGACCTGGGACAAGGACGTCGCCTCGATCGAGCCCGGCGGCTATTTGTTCTACGATTCCACCAAACCGATGCCGTCGTCGAAATTCCGCAGCGACATCACCGTCATCGGCGTGCCGCTGACCGCGATCACCAACTCGACCTATACCGATCCGCGCCAGCGCCAGCTGTTCAAGAACATCATCTATCTCGGCGCGCTGTCGGCGCTGCTCGACATGGACCCGAAGCTGATCGAGCAATTGATCGGCGAGCAGTACAAGGGCAAGGAAAAGCTGCTCTCCTCCAACGTTCATGCGCTGCATCTCGGCCGCGACTGGGCGCTGCAGAACCTGAAATGCCCGACCGGCCTGCGTGTGCGCAAGGCCGACAAGGTCGGCGACCGCATCTTCATCGAGGGCAACAGCGCAGCCGCGCTGGGCGCCGTCTATGGCGGCGCCACCGTCTGCGCCTGGTATCCGATCACGCCCTCCTCGTCGGTCGCGGAGGCCTTCACCGGCCATTGCGCGAAGCTGCGCCACGACGCCAAGACCGGCAAGGCGAAATACGCCATCGTGCAGGGCGAAGACGAGCTTGCCTCGATCGGCATCGTGATCGGCGCCTCCTGGAACGGCGCCCGCGCCTTCACCGCAACATCAGGTCCCGGCATCTCCCTGATGACGGAGTTCATCGGCCTGTCGTATTTCGCCGAAATTCCGGCCGTGATCATGAACATCCAGCGCGCGGGCCCCTCGACCGGCATGCCGACGCGCACCCAGCAATGCGACGTCATCGCCTGCGCCTATGCCTCGCATGGCGACACCAAGCATGTGCTGCTGTTCCCGGAAGACCCGGCGGAAGCCTTCGAATTCGCAGCCGCCTCCTTCGATCTCGCCGAGCGGCTGCAGACCACGATCTTCCTGATGCTCGACCTCGACATCGGCATGAACCACCGGCTGTGCCGTCCGCTGAAGTGGGACGATGCCCGCCAATATGACCGCGGCAAGGTCATGACCGCGGAGATGCTGGACGAAGGCAAGGACTTCGGCCGCTATCTCGACGTCGACGGCGACGGCATCCCGTTCCGCACCTATCCGGGCACGCACCCGACCAAGGGCTCCTACTTCACCCGCGGCACGTCGCGCGACCGTTATGCGCGCTACTCCGAGGAAGGTCCGGTTTACGCCGACAACATGCAGCGGCTGGTGCGCAAGTTCGAGACCGCGCAGGATCTCGTGCCGCGTCCGCTGCAGGCCAATGCGGCGAAGCCGACCAAATACGGCGTGATCTATTTCGGCTCGACCTCGCCGGCGATGGACGAGGCGATCGGCCTGCTGGAGGCGCGCGGGCATCTGCTCGATCGCCTGCGCATCCGTGCCTTCCCGTTCCATTCCAGCGTGGCGAGCTTCATCGCCGACCATGATTTCGTGTACGTGGTCGAGCAGAACCGCGACAGCCAGCTGCGCCAGCTGATCGTCAACGAGAACGGTATCGATCCGGTGCGGCTGATACCGATTGTTCATTATGATGGTACCCCGATCACCGCGCGCTTCATCGCCAAGGCGATCGGCGACCACCAGGATCATCTGAAAGTGACTCCCCTCCGCAAGGCCGTGTCATGACCTATATTGCCAAGCCCAAATTCCATCATCCGGCGCTGAAGAAGAACGATCTCGGCTTCACCCACCGCGATTACGAGGGCAAGATCTCGACGCTGTGCGCCGGCTGCGGCCACGACTTCGATCACCGCATCGATCATCGAGGCTTGCTACGAGCTCTCGATCGCGCCGCATCGCGTGGCGAAGATTTCCGGCATCGGCTGCTCGTCGAAAACTCCGGACTATTTCCTCGGCAATTCGCACGGCTTCAACTCGGTGCACGGCCGCATGCCGTCGGTGCTGACCGGCGCCAACCTCGCCAACCGCGAGCTGATCTATCTCGGCGTGTCCGGCGACGGCGATTCCGCGTCGATCGGCTTCGGCCAGTTCGCCCATTCGATCCGCCGCGGCGTCAACATGACCTATATCGTCGAGAACAACGGCGTGTACGGTCTGACCAAAGGCCAGTTCTCCGCGACCGCCGACCGCGGCTCGAAATCCAAGAAGGGCGTGCTCAACACCGACAACGCCATCGATCTCGTCGCGATCGCGCTGCAGCTTGGCGCCACCTACGTCGCGCGCAGCTTCTCCGGCGACAAGACCCAGCTCGTGCCGCTGATCAAGGGCGCGATCCAGCACAAGGGCGCCTCCTTCATCGACGTGGTCAGCCCCTGCGTCGCGTTCAACAACCATGCCGGTTCGACCAAGAGTTTCGATTATGTTCGCGAGCACAATGATGCGGTGAACAGGCTCGACGTGATCACCGGCCGCGATCCCATCACCGTCGACTACGCACCGGGATCGGTGCAGATCGTCGAGCAGCACGACGGCTCGCGCCTGGCGCTGCGCAAGATCGACGCCGATTACGACGCCCATGACCGGCTTGGCGCGATGACCTTCCTGCAGAAGCATGCGGCCAAGGGCCAGATCGTCACCGGCCTGCTCTATGTCGATCCTGACTCGGAAGACCTGCACGCCCACCTCAACACGGTGGAGACGCCGCTCAATTCGCTCGAGGCCGACACCCTTTGCCCGGGCTCCGCGGCGCTGGAGAAGATCAACGCGAGCCTGCGCTGAGTCGGACGCGGCTTGCCGCTTCTGCCGCTGTCTCGCTCGCCGCGAAGCATCGGCGCAGCAGCAAATGGTAGCGCCGCAACCCTCTGCAATGGCACTGTTGGCGGCTCTTCCCGGGCCCGATAACGAAATGGCAATCTTCCGCCTTTAGGATGCGAACAACAACGCCCTCTGGCCAAGTTGCCGGGCCAACGTCAAGCGTTCGGTGAACGCGGCGTCCTCCAGAAAACAAATACAGTGCAAGATCATAGCGAACGTTCTCAAAGAACCTTGAGAGCGCGATGATCCGTTGCGCGAAGTCCTTCATTCAGATTCTCAAAACCCGGTTTTGCCTCGCGCTACGCCCGGCCTCCCAAAGCATTCCGCGGAGATAAGCCCCATTGAACGGCTTCGCCCCTGCACGCGACTAAACGCTCGAAAAACCACTTTTCGAGCGGAACCCATGAAAATCCTGAACGCGCTTACGGTCGTGGCGGCCCTTGCCGTCTTCCCCCTTGCCGCCTTGCCCCTCGCCGCCCATGCCGAAGACGAGGGCGTGAATCCCGCCAAGGTCAAAGCCTTCGACGCCAGGGTGTTCGGCGGCCCGATCGGCCAGAAGGCCACGGCCTGCTTCGTGCGCCGCTACGATGCAAACCACATGGCGCAGCACCGCAATCAGAAGGTCAGCACGATGAAGCTGCTCCTCACGGCCGAGAACAACCCGAAGGAGGGGGAGACCAGCTTCGCCTACAAGGTCGGCGTCCAATTCAGGAACAGGCCGGGCAATTTCGACGGCGGCAGCAACTGCGGCCATATGGAGGAAGAGGACGGCAACAAGGACATCCGCTTCACCTGCGACGTCGACTGCGGCGGTGGAGGGATCGAAATCGCGATGGCGAAGGACAACAAATCGGCGATCGTGCATCTCGAGGTGATCGGCGTTTACGATCGCAAGCATCCCAAGCGCGAACCCATCACGCTCGGGGGCGGCGTTCACGCCGAGGTGTTCCGCCTCGACCGCGTCGATTTCTCGGAATGCGCCGAGCTGCTGCCGGGCCGCAAGGAAGTGGCGTCGCTTCAGCGCAAGTAATCAGATGCACGTGATCCGGGGAGGATGAGATGGATCGACGGATCATGCTTTTGCGCGCGGCCGCGGCCTTCGGCGCCGTATTCGCCGCTTCGCGTGCGACTGCCGCCACCGAAAGCCCGGCACAGGATAGGCTGAAGGTGGTCTACCACCTTTCTGACCTCGAAAAGGTCCATTTCGTGCTGGGCAATATCCAGAACCATCTCGACGGCGTCGGCGGGCCCGACCACGTCACCATTGCGCTGGTGGTCCACGGTCCGGCGCTTCGCTCATTCCAGACCTCGAAAGCCAATCCCGAGATCACCGAGAATTTCGGCAAGCTCTCCAGGGCCGGCGTCGGTTTCGCCGCCTGCGGCAACACCATGAAATCGCAGAAGGTCACGCTCAACGATCTGCTGCCGGGCTTCGTCAGCGCCGAGAAGGGCGGCGTGGTGCGCATCGCCGAGCTGCAATCGCAGGGCTACCTCTATTTGCGGCCGTAAGGCCGTCTTCCGCGGTCATAATCCGTCCTTCGCGGCCTCCGCTGTCACAAAAACAGGCAAGCGGACGTTTCACTATGCCCTTTCCCAGGATCGATATCGTCCTGATAGCGTTATGTTTCCAGGGGGAGCATCGTCGTCCCCCGACCACCCCGCCCTCATGTTGACAATCCGGCGTGCGATCCTGAATTTGGGGGTTCCGGGCCATTGGTCATTCGAACGAAAGCGGAATCATGAACCCCGTCAAAGCACTCGAAAATCACGGCCAGGCGGTCTGGCTGGACTTTCTGGCCCGCGGCTTCGTCGCCAAAGGCGACCTGAAGCACCTGATCGAGACCGACGGCGTCAAGGGCGTAACATCCAACCCCTCGATCTTCGAAAAGGCGATCGGTTCCTCGGACGAATATGACGCCCCGCTCGGCAAGGCGCTGAAGGTCGGCGACCGGCCGGTCGCCGATCTGTTCGAGCAGCTCGCGGTCGAGGACATCCAGAGCGCGGCCGACGTGCTGCGCCCGGTCTATGACCATCTGGGCGGCCATGACGGCTTTGTCAGCCTGGAAGTCTCGCCCTATCTGGCGCTCGATACCAAGGGGACCGTCGCGGAAGCGAGGCGGCTGTGGAAGGACGTGCATCGCAAGAACCTGATGATCAAGGTTCCGGCGACGCCCGAAGGTCTGCCCGCGATCGAGCAGCTCATTGGCGAAGGCATCAGCGTCAACATCACGCTGCTGTTCTCGCAGAAGGTCTATCGCGACGTCGCCGAGGCCTATCTCAAGGGCATCGAGAAATACGTCGGCAAGGGCGGTGATCCCTCGCATGTGGCGAGCGTGGCGAGCTTCTTCGTCAGCCGCATCGACACCATGGTCGACAAGCAGCTCGACGAGAAGATCGCGCAAGCCAACGATCCCGCCGAGAAGGAGCGGCTCACCGCGCTCAAGGGCAAGATCGCCATCGCCAACGCCAAGCTGGCCTACTTGGACTACAAGCGCCTGTTTGCCGGCGAACGCTGGGACAAGCTCGCGGCGAAGGGCGCCAAGCCGCAGCGGCTGCTCTGGGCTTCCACCGGCACCAAGAACAAGGCCTATAGCGACGTGCTCTATGTGGAAGAGCTGATCGGGCCGAACACGATCAACACGGTACCGCCCGCCACGCTCGACGCCTTCCGCGACCACGGCAAGGTCCGCGACAGCCTCGAGGAGAATGTCGACGAGGCGCGGCACGTGCTCGACGAATTGCAAAAGTCGGGGATTTCGCTGGACGCCATCACCACCGAACTGGTGAAGGACGGCGTCAAGCAATTCGCTGACGCCGCCGACAAGCTCTACGGCGCCGTCGCCTCCAAGCGGGCGACCGTGCTGGGCGCGGGCATCGACCGGCAAAAGCTCGCGCTCGGCGCCGGCATTGAAAAGGCCGTCGAGAAAAGCGCCGAGGAATGGCGCGCGTCCGCCAGGGTTCGACGGCTCTGGCACAAGGACAAATCGGTCTGGACCGGCGACGACGAAAACAAATGGCTGGGCTGGCTCGCCAGCGCCGCGGATGCCGATATCGCCGACTATGAGGACTACGCGCGGCGCGTGAAGGGACAGAACTTCTCCGACGCCGTCGTGCTGGGCATGGGCGGATCGAGCCTGGGTCCGGAAGTGCTTGCCGAAACCTTCCCCAGGAAGGACGGCTTCCCGAGACTGCATGTGCTTGATTCCACCGACCCCGCCCAGGTGCGGGCGACGGAGGCGAAAATCGACATCAAGCGGTCGCTCTTCATCGTCTCCTCCAAATCCGGCAGCACCACCGAGCCGAATGTGATGAAGGATTACTTCTTCGATCGCGTGTCGAAGGCGATCGGCGCTGACAAGGCCGGCCATCGCTTCATCGCGGTCACCGATCCCGGCTCCTCGCTGGAGAAGGTCGCGAAAAAGCAGGGCTTCGCCCGCATTTTCCATGGCGACCCCACGATCGGCGGGCGCTATTCCGTGCTCTCGCCGTTCGGGCTCGTTCCAGCGGCGACCGCCGGCATCGACGTGCGCAGCCTGATCAACCATGCGCTTGCGATGGTGCGCTCCTGCGGCGCGGACGTGCCACCGCATGAGAACCCCGGCGTCCAGCTCGGGCTCGCCATGGGCATCGCCGGACTTGAGGGACGCGACAAGGTGACGATCCTGTCCTCGAGGAAGATCGCCGATTTCGGCGCCTGGGCCGAGCAATTGATCGCGGAATCCACCGGCAAGGAGGGCAAGGGCCTGATTCCGATCGACGGCGAGCCGCTCGGCCACGTGTCGCTGTACGGCAACGACCGCTTCTTCATCGACATCAGGACCGAAGGCGAGGACGATGCCTCGCATGACCAAAGGCTGAACGCGCTGGAGCATGCCGGCCATCCTGTCGTGCGCATCGTGATGAAGTCGATCGACCATCTCGGCCAGGAGTTCTTCCGCTTCGAGATGGCGACCGCGGTCGCCGGCGCGATCCTCGGCATCAATCCGTTCAACCAGCCGGACGTCGAGTCCGCCAAGATCAAGACCCGCGAATTGACTGCGGCTTTCGAGAAGAGTGGAAAACTACCGGCCGAACGGCCCGCGATGTCGTCCAGCGATGCCGATCTCTATACCGATGAGGCCAACGCCGAAGCCTTGCGGAAGCTCGGCGCCAACGGCAGCGTCGGCTCATGGCTGAAGGCTCATCTCTCCCGCATCCATGCCGACGATTACGTCGCGCTGCTCGCCTATATCGAGCGGAATTTCGACCATATCGACATTCTGCAAGACATGAGGCTGAAAGTCGGCGAACGGCATCGCGTCGCGACCTGCGCCGAATTCGGCCCGCGTTTCCTGCATTCGACCGGACAGGCCTACAAGGGCGGCCCGGACTCGGGCGTATTCCTGCAGATCACCGCCGATGACGCCAGGGATCTCGCCGTGCCCGGCCAGAAGGCGAGCTTCGGCGTGATCAAGGCGGCACAGGCGCGCGGCGATTTCGATGTGCTCACCGAACGCGGCCGACGCGCGTTGCGTGTTCACCTGAAAGGCGATCTCGCATCGGGTCTGAAGATGCTGGATGCCGCCATCACCGAAGCGTTGAACTAAAGGACAGCAGATGCAGCTTGGAATGATTGGCCTGGGGCGGATGGGAGGCAATATCGTCCGCCGGCTGATGAAGCACGGCCACACGACGGTCGTCTACGACAAGGACGAGAAGGCCGTCGCGGGGCTCGCCGCCGACGGGGCGGCCGGGGCCAAGGCGCTGGAGGACTTCGTCAGGAAGCTCGAGAAGCCGCGCACCGCCTGGGTGATGCTGCCTGCGGGCCGGATCACCGAGGAGACGATCGAGGCGCTTGCGAAGCTGATGGAGCCAGGCGACGTCATCATCGATGGCGGCAACACGTTCTGGCAGGACGACGTCCGCCGCGGCAAGGCGCTGAAGTCGCGCGGCATCCACTATCTCGATGTCGGCACCTCCGGCGGCATCTGGGGCATCGAGCGCGGTTATTGCATGATGATCGGCGGCGACAAGGCCGTCGTCGACCGGCTAGATCCTCTCTTCAAGACGCTTGCTCCCGGAGCCGGCGACATTCCGCGCACGCCCCATCGCGAGGGCCGCGATCCGCGCGTCGAACAGGGTTATCTCCATGCCGGTCCCGTCGGCGCCGGACATTTCGTCAAGATGATCCACAACGGCATCGAATATGGCCTGATGCAGGCCTATGCCGAAGGCTTCGACATTCTCAGGAATGCCAATATCGAGGCGCTGCCGCCGGATCATCGCTTCGACTTCGAAATCGCCGATATCGCCGAGGTATGGCGGCGCGGCAGCGTCATCCCGTCCTGGCTGCTCGACCTCACGGCCACCGCGCTCGCGGAGAACCACACGCTCGATAACTACTCCGGCTTCGTCGAGGACTCGGGCGAAGGCCGCTGGACTGTCAACGCTGCGGTCGACGAGGCCGTGCCGGCGGAGGTGTTGACCGCGGCATTGTTCGCGCGCTTCCGCTCGCGCAAGGAACACACCTTTGCGGAGAAGATCCTGTCGGCGATGCGCGCCGGCTTCGGGGGACATCGCGAGCCGAAAAAGACCGGCTGAAGGACCCCGACATGTCGAACGGCCATAAGCCTGACCCCTGCTCCATTATCATCTTCGGTGCCACAGGCGACCTCACCCATCGCCTCGTGACCCCGGCCCTCTACAATCTCGCCGCCGGAAATCTGCTGCCTGACAATTTCTGCGTGGTCGGCATTGCCCGCAAGGGCATGACGAGCGAGCAGATGAACGAGAGCCTGAGAAAGGGCCTGAGCCAGTTCGCCACTCGCAAGATCGACGACGCGATTGCCGACCGGCTGTTCAAATGCGTGACCTGCATCGAGGCCGATCCGAAGGATCCCGCCTCGTTCGACGCCATGCGCGACCAGCTCGGCAAGCTGGAATCCCAGCGCAACACCGGCGGCAACAGGCTGTTCTATCTCGCCACGCCGCCCAATGCCTTCCTGCCGATCGCGAGACAACTCGGCCGCACCGGCATGCTGCAGGAGAATGGCGCGTGGCGAAGGCTCATCGTCGAGAAGCCGTTCGGCACCGACCTCACTTCGGCGAAAGAGCTGAACCACGAGTTGCTGAAGTTGATGGACGAGCACCAGATCTACCGGATCGATCACTATCTCGGCAAGGAAACGGTGCAGAACATTCTGGTGCTGCGCTTTGCCAACGGCATGTTCGAGCCGATCTGGAACCGAAATCACATCGACCATGTGCAGATCACGGTCGACGAGAAGCTCGGCGTCGGCCATCGCGGCAGCTTCTACGATTCCACCGGCGCGTTGCGCGACATGGTACCCAATCATCTGTTCCAGCTTCTGTCGCTGGTCGCGATGGAGCCGCCGTCGCGGTTCGATGCGCAGGCCGTCCGCTCGGAAAAGGCCGAGGTGCTCTCGGCGATCCAGCAGCAGACGCCGGAGGAAGCGGCGCGCAATTCGGTGCGCGGACAGTATCGCGGCGGCAAGGTCGGAGATACCGAGATCGAGGACTACCGCAAGACGCCGGACATCAAGCCCGGCAGCACCACCGAGACCTATGCGGCGCTGAAGCTGACCATCGACAATTGGCGCTGGGCCGGCGTCCCGTTCTACCTGCGCACGGGCAAGGCGCTCGGCATCAAGCGCACCGAGATCGCGATCAAGTTCAAGCAGGCGCCGTTTGCCATGTTCCGCGACACGCCCGTGGACAAGCTGTCGCAGAACTATCTCGTGATCTCGACCGAGCCCGTCGAGGGCATCGAGCTGCAATTCAATACCAAGGTGCCGGGGCCGTCGATCGATATCGACGGCGTCGAGATGAAGTTCCGCTACAAGGATTATTTCAATGCGGAGCCCTCCACCGGCTACGAGACTCTGATCTACGACTGCATGATCGGCGACAACATCCTGTTCCAGCGTGCCGACAGCGTGGAAGCCGGCTGGCGCGCGGTCCAGCCATTCCTTGACGCCTGGCACAAATCCGGCGCCAAGGGGCTGAAGATCTATGATGCCGGCACGGAGGGGCCCGAAGAGGCCGACGAGCTGCTGGCGCGCGACGGCCGCAGCTGGCGCAGGCTGGCCTGACGATGGCGGCGAACGATCCGCGCGAGATCATCGCCGCGACCGACGCGGACGAACTTGCCAAAATGGCTGCCGAGCGTTTGCTGGCGCGGATTGCGGCCAACAGCGGCCGCATTGCTGTCTGTCTCACGGGCGGATCCAGCCCGAAGGCACTCTACGAATTGCTCGCAACGGATGCCTATCGCGGCAGGGTGCCCTGGGATCGCACGCATTGGTTCATCGGCGACGAGCGCTTCGTGCCGGTCACGGACGAGCGAAACAACATGGCGATGGCGCGCCATGCCTTTCTCGATCGCCTCGCGCCTTCGTCCCACATCCATCCCATTCCGACCGACACGGCGAGCCCGGACGACGCCGCCGCGCGATACCAGGACCTGCTGATGTCGTTTTACGGCGCGGTAACCCTCGATCCCGCACGGCCGCTGTTTGATCTCGCGCTGATGGGCGTCGGACCCGACGGCCATACCGCGTCACTGTTTCCGGGCTACCCGCAGGTCGACGAGCGGCAGCGCTGGGTGGTCGGCGTACCCCATGCCCATGTCGAACCCTTCGTGCCACGGGTGTCGCTCACCCTTCCCGCGCTGGCGTCCTGCCGCGAGATGCTGTTTCAGGTTTCGGGGACTGCCAAACGCGCGATCTTGACGCGCGTGCTGTCCGGCGAGACTCTGCCGGCGGCTCGCGCGCGGTCGGTTGGTTCGACAGTCTTTCTGGTGGACCGCGCCGCGCTTCCGGAGGGATTTGGTGGCTGACATTTCGCCATGTGCGCTGATCGTGATGGGCGTGTCCGGATCGGGCAAGACCACCGTGGGCGAGCATCTGGCATCCCGGTTGGGCTGGCCGTATGCGGACGCCGACCAATTTCACCCCCCAAGCAATATCGCCAAAATGAGCGCCGGCCATCCGTTGACGGACGAGGACCGCTGGCCCTGGCTGAAGGCGATCGCCGCCGAAATCGACCGGGTGCGCGCTGCAGGCAACCATCTGGTCGTCGGCTGTTCGGCGCTCAGGCGCGCCTATCGCGACGTCCTGGTGCATGGCCGCGACGACGTCCGACTGGTCTATCTTGAGGGCACGCAGGCGCTGATCGCAGACCGGCTGAACGAACGAAAAGGACATTTCATGCCGCCGGGACTCCTCACGAGCCAGTTCAAGACGCTGGAGCCGCCGACACCGGACGAACATCCGATCAAGGTCTCGATCGATGCCACCGCTGATGCGATCGTCGATGAGATCCTGCGCCAACTGGGATCTCCGTCCTCATGACCCGCATCGCACTCGTGGTTTCCGACGTCGACGGCACGCTGCTGACCAGGGACAAGCGCCTCACCGAGGCTGCGAGCGCAGCCGTCAGGCGTTTGCATGACGCCGGTATCGGCTTCACCATCACCTCCAGCCGGCCGGTGATCGGCATGGGCTTTCTGATCGACCAATTGAAGATCACGCTTCCGGTCGGCCCGTTCAACGGCAGCTCGATGGTCGCACCCGACATGAAACCGATCGAGCAGCATCTGATTCCAGCCTCCGCGGTCCGGCGCAGCCTCGAGCTGTTCAAACAAAACGGCATCGATATCTGGCTGTTCACCAATGAGCACTGGTTCGCTCAAAACGCCGACGGAGAATACGTCCCGAACGAGAAGCGGGCGATCCGGGCTGATCCCACCGTGATCTCCGATTTCACGCCCTATCTCTCGCAGGCCTGCAAGGTGGTCGGCTCGAGCTCCGACTTCGCACTGCTCGCGCGCTGCGAAGCGGAGATGCAGAAGGCGCTGGGCACGGAAGCAACCGCGATCCGCTCGCAAAACTACTATCTCGACATCACCCCGCCCGGTCAGGACAAGGGCACCTTCGTGCAGGCCATGGCGCGGCGGCTCGGCATTGCGACCGACGCCGTCGCGACCATCGGCGACATGCACAATGACGTTGCCATGTTCAAGGCGAGCGGATTTTCGTTCGCCATGGGCAACGCCAATGACGACGTCAAGCAATGCGCGAGATACGTTACCGACACCAATGAAAACGAGGGCTTCGCGAAGGCGGTCGATGTGCTCCTTGGGATGGCTAAAAATTGAAATCGACTGCTTGAACAGAACTCGTCATGCCCGGGCTTGACCCGGGCATCCATCGCGCTTCGATAGAATCCATTTTTGAGATGGATGGCCGGGTCAAGCCCGGCCATGACGACGCGGAGAAAGCGTGTGGTCGATACCATCTACTCGATCTTACCGCCTCGCATGTTTGTCACCCTTCTCTCCCTCGACAAATTCCACCGGCGTCCCTTTCCTGATATTGGCGCCCAGCCAATCCGCGTCCCAATTCGTCATCCGCACGCATCCGTGCGACTCTGATTTGCTGACCTTGCCGGGATTGGGTGTGCCGTGAATTCCATACCCTTCCGCCGATAGCCCGATCCAGATGTTACCGACCGGATTGTTCGGGCCCGGCTTGATCTCGAACGGGCGGTTCGAGTGCACGCCCTTGAACTTGTATTCGGGGTTATAGCGATAATGCGGATTGCGATCGATCGAGGTGACCTTGAATGTGCCGCTCGGCGTCGGCTTCTCCTCGCTGCCGACGGTGGCCGGAAAGAAGGCGACAAGATTATTGTTCCGGTCGAACGCCTTGACGGTCTGCCGCGATTTGTCGACGTCAACGCGCGCGATATCGACCTTATCTGTCGGACCGCGGACGGCGGCCACGAGAATCGTGTCGCCTGGCTGATCGAATTTTCCGGCGGAATTTAGCGCCGTCAGCAGCGCTTCGCTCATGTGGAATTTCTCGGCAATCGCCTCGCGCGGACTGGTATAGCCGAGCGCGGGAAGGTCTTTCATCTGCTCCATTCGCGCCGGAAGCTTCTCGACGAACGGACCCTTCACGTCCCTGTCGGTAATCGTATATCGGGTGACCACCTCGTCATGGCTGGTGTCGGCCAATTTGCTCCAGAGATCCTGCGTCAGCTTGCCTTCAAATGTCAGGCCATTGGCCTCAGCGAATGCGCGCAGCGCTTTCTGCGTGTTCTCGGCGAATTTCCCGTCGATCTCTCCCGGAGAGAACAGCGCGCGATCGAGCAGGACCTGAACTTTCACGACCGCCGGATCGATACCGTGCTCCGATCTGGGCCGCGCGTGAAATTCGGCATTGTTGATGGCCGCGGCATCGAGGCTGGCGGCAATCGCGGGCCCAGCCAGCCACCAGACGAAGACTGCCGCGGCGAACAACCGGACCATACGAGGCGCTCCAGCAAAGGACCTTGAGCAAAGGATCTTGGCCTCAATGATCCGGCGGCTCACTAGTTCCCCTGAAGATGCACGAGGCCTGTTGACGGTGTCAGGCCTATGCCGATCGCTGCGCTGCGGGACTTGCCTTGCCGGCTTCGTCGAGATTATGCGCGGTATTGACCAACGCGATATGGGTCAACGCCTGCGGGAAGTTGCCGGTCTGGCGTCGCACGCCGGCGTCGTATTCTTCCGCAAGCAGGCCGAGATCGTTGGCGATAGCCACGACGCGATCGAACAGCGCTTGCGCCTTCCTGATGTCACCGGAGAGCACATGAGCGTCCGCGAGCCACAGGCTGCAGGCCAGAAACGCACCCTCGATGGGCTCCTTCTCGTCGGGCCGCACTTCGCGCGGATCGTGGCGAAGCACGAAGCCGTCGCGCATCATGTGACGTTCGATCGCCGCGAAGGTGCCGCGGATCCGCGCGTCCGTCGGCGGCAGGAACCCGACGGCCGGCAACAGCAGCACGCTGGCGTCGAACAACTTCGAGCCATAAGATTCGACGAAAGAGTTGAGCTCCGGGTCAAAACCCTTCGCGCAGACATCGCGGTGGATGGTCTCGCGCAGATCACGCCACCGATCGACCGGCGCCTTGAAGCCGAATGTTTCCGCGCTCTTGATGGCGCGGTCAAAGGCGACCCAGGTCATCACCTTGGAGAAGACGTAGTGCCTGGGTTCGCCGCGGCGCTCCCAGATGCCGTGATCGGGGTGGTCCCAGACCTCGGCAAGATGGTCGAGGACCGTGCATTCGAGATCCCAGCTGTCGTCCTCGAGCTTCAACTTGGTCATGCGCGCCTGGTGGAAGGCGTCCATAAGCTCGCCATAGACGTCGAGCTGAAGCTGCGCATGCGCGGCGTTTCCGATCCGGACCGGCTGGGAGTCTTCATAGCCGGGAAGCCAGCCCGCTTGCCATTCGAGCAGCCGCCGCTGGCCCATGATGCCGTACATGATCTGCATGTTGTTGGGGGCGCCCGCGGCCGCGCGCAACAGCCAATTGTGCCAGGCCAGCGCCTCCGCGGTGTAGCCGGAATTCATCAGAGCCAGCAGCGTGAAGGTGGCGTCGCGCAGCCAGCAGAAGCGGTAATCCCAGTTTCGCGCGCCGCCGAGCTTTTCCGGCAGCGAGGTGGTGGGCGCGGCCACGATGCCACCGGTGGGCTCGTAGGTCAGCGCCTTCAGGGTAATCAGCGAGCGCAGCACGAGAGCGCGATGCGCGCCCTCATAGGTGCAACGGCCCGACCATTCCTTCCAGAAGGCCTCACTCTCCTTCAGCGCGATTTCCGGATCGATCAGCTCAGGGATGTCCAGATGCGACGGGCCGTAGGTGAGCACGAAGGGGATGGTCTGCCCTGCTTCGACCTCGAATTCCGCAACCGTCGTGAAGTCCTCGCCGCGGGTCTCGACCGGCGTGCGCAACACCGTCATGTCCTGACCCGCAATCGCCAGCAGTGCGGAGCGGTCCTCGGTGCGCTTCACCCAGGGAATATCGACGCCGAAGCCGAAGCGGATCACGAGCTGCATCCGCATCTTCACGCGTCCCTCGACGCCGCGCACCAGGCGGACGACGTCGGAGGCCTTGCCGCGCGGCGGCATGAAGTCGATCAGCGCGACAATCCCGTCGGCCGTCTCGAACCGTGTCTCCAGGATCAGGGTTTCGTCCCAATAGCGCCGCGACGTCTTGTTGATTTTGGCCTCGGGCGCGATCAGCCAGCGGCCGTTCCCGGAGGTGCCCAGGATCGCCGCGAAGCAGGCATCGGAATCGAAACTCGGCCAGCACAGCCAGTCGATCGAGCCGTCACGGCCGACCAGCGCCGCGGTCTCGAAATCTCCGATCAGTCCGTAGTCCTCGATTGCTAAGGGCAACGCTCCTCCTCGCCTGGAAGCCCCCTTTTAGCCCACAATCCGCATCCGTTCGTGGGTCGCCTGCTTGAGCGCGTTGATGTCGATCACCGTATCGATGTCCTCGAGGGTGACCGGCAGCCGATGGCGCCAGTTCGGATGCTCATTGACGGTCCCGGGAATGTTGGGCTGATCGATCACGCCCAGAAGATCCTCGAGCGAGATCACCATCAGGCGCGATTTGGTGCGTGCGAGAAACTTCGCCACAGAGAACAGATCGTTGTGGTGGATGTCGTGCGCCCGCAGGACCTCGTCCAGCATGCCCAGCGCATGCCAGCGCGCATCATCGCTCTCGCCGGGATCGAGCCCGATTCCGCGTTTCACCCTCAGATCGCTGAACGAGCGCCATCCGGCATAGGTCGAGAGGTCATGCGTGTTGAAGGTGATCAGCGCGTTCGGCTGGTAGCGGTCGGCGCCGCGGAACCGTCCGTCGTCGTCGCGCTCGAACATCACGACGAGATAGGACCAGATGCCCCAGTCTGCCATCTGCTCGCGGAAACCCTCCGGCACGGTGCCGAGATCCTCGCCAATCACCACGCAACCATGCGCGGCGCTCTCCAACGCCGTGACCGCGAACAGCGCTTCCAGCGGCATCTGCACATAGATGCCCTGCCGCGCCGGCAGGCCGTGCGGAATCAGAAAAAGACGTTTCAGCCCCAGCACATGATCGAGCCGGATCGCGCCGGCATGACGCATCGCCGCGCGCAGCATCTCGCGGAACGGCTCGAACAGTTTCATTTCGAGGCCGGCCGCGTTGAACCCGGCAAGGCCCCAGCTCTGGCCAAGGGTGTTGAGCGGATCGGGCGGCGCGCCGACGCCAAGCTGCCGAGAGATCGCGACCTGCTCGTTCCAGGCGTCGAATCCGTCCGCCTGTACGCCGACGGCGACGTCGAGATAAAGCCCGACCTTCATGCCGAGCCGCTCGGCCAGCGTCTTGCAGCCCTGCAACTGACGGTCGGCGATCCATTGCACGAATTCGACGAATTCCACCTCACTCTTGTCCGGGCCGGCGCGGAGCTCCGCGCAACGCCCCTCATCCGGCTCTCGCCACTGCTTCGGCCATTCCCACCATGGCGTCCTGAACTTCCGCCTGAGGACCTCGAAGCAGGCGAAATGCGACAACAGCGCGCCGCGCTCGGCGCGGAAGGCGTTGAAATCCGTCGCGGCAGCGGCGTCCGGATGGGTGCTGAAGCGCTCGAAGGCCGAGCGCAGTGCCCTCCATTTCAGAGCGGCGACGTCGGGATAGTCGACCACTGCGCTTTGCTGCAGCCGGGCGATGGCATCGCCCTCGGGCAGCGGCTGGTAGCCCGGGATATTCTGGGCGTCGATATAGAGCGCGTTCAGGAACAGCCGGCTGTTCGGCGAATAGGGGCTGCAATCGCCGGGCCGGTCGTCGAACAGCGCATGAAGCGGATTGAGCCCGATCCCGTCGGCACCGAGCTGGCTCGCCAACCGGATCAGGCCCTCGAGGTCGGTGAAGTCGCCCATGCCCCAGTTGCGTGCCGAGCGGACGCTGTAAAGCTGCACGGCGATGACCCAATTGCGGTCGAAATCGCCGGCGAAGGCACGCTCCGGGGCCACGATCAGCGCCGCCTCCTCGCTGTCCCCGGACGCATCCGTGACCCGCAAGCGCCATATGCCCAATGGCAAATTCTCGGGCCAGGGCAGGCTGCGATCATCGGTCGCGCCCTCCGCGATGGTGCGTCCATCGCCCTCGATCGTCCAGCGCACCGGCAGGCGGGCGGCCTCACGCAGCTCGGTACGGGCCGGCAGCGAGGCGCGGATGACCACCGGTCCATCGATAAACCGGCGCGGTGCGGGGCTCGGGAAGGCCTCGACGACGGTTTTCAGGACGGCATCGTCGGCGACATGGCGCCTGCCCTGCACGTCGGTAAATTCAGTCAGGATTCCCAGAGCTTGGGCTTGGCTGGCAAGGTCCATACGGCACGTAGTTTGCACGCGATCAAGGTCGGGATGTCGCGAAATTGTCCAGATAGGAGAACAGGATAGGCATTCTTCAACGCGCTGTCCGGCGGGCGGTTCCCATTGGAACCAACGGTGGAGAAACGGCTTTCTATGGGGTAGAGCGTCTCCTTTCCATTTTAACGAAACGGGACGTCCGTTCCATGTCGATGGCATCACAGTGACCGGACAAGCGCGAACTGTCGGGAGCGCCGGAAGCGGCGCCAACCTCCTTATTATGCTCAATCCGGGCGGGATCGCGGCCGGGCGCGAAGGAACGGCTTGATGAATTTGATGTCCTCGATCGATACGGACGAACTGCCCGTCACCGACCTTGACGGCGACACCCTCTGGTACAAGGACGCCATCGTCTATCAGCTGCACGTGAAGGCGTTTGCCGACAGCAATACTGACGGCATCGGCGACTTCGCGGGGCTCACCGAAAAGCTGCCCTATCTGCAGGAGCTCGGCGTCACCGCGCTATGGCTGTTGCCGTTCTACCCCTCTCCCGGGCGCGACGACGGCTACGACATCGCCGATTACGGCGCGATCAATCCCGATTTCGGGACCATGAAGGATTTCAAGCGCTTCATCCAGGAAGCCAAGAAGCGCGGCCTTCGCGTCATTACCGAGCTCGTGATCAATCACACCTCCGACCAGCACGACTGGTTCAAACGCGCCAAGCGCAGCCCGCAAGGCTCCAGCGCTCGCAATTGGTATGTGTGGAGCGATACCGACCAGAAGTACCAGGGCACGCGGATCATCTTCACCGACACGGAGAAGTCGAACTGGACCTGGGATCACGAGGCCGGCCAGTTCTACTGGCACCGCTTCTTCTCGCATCAGCCCGACCTGAACTTCGACAACCCCCGCGTGGTCAGCGCCCTGATCCAGGTGATGAAGCGCTGGCTCGACAGCGGCGTCGACGGCTTCCGGCTGGACGCCATCCCCTATCTCTGCGAGCGCGACGGCACCAACAACGAGAACCTGCCCGAGACGCACGCCATCATCAAGAAGCTGCGGCACGAGCTCGACACCTACGCCAAGAACAGGGTCCTGCTCGCCGAGGCCAATCAATGGCCGGAAGACGTGCAGGAATATTTCGGCCAGAGCGACGAATGCCACATGGCCTATCACTTCCCGCTGATGCCGCGCATCTACATGGCGATTGCGCAGGAGGACCGCTTCCCCATCACCGACATCCTGCGGCAGACGCCTGATATCCCCGCTGATTGCCAGTGGGCCCTGTTCCTGCGCAACCATGACGAGCTGACGCTGGAAATGGTCACCGACGTCGAGCGCGACTATCTCTGGTCGACCTACGCCAACGATCCGCGCGCCCGCATCAATGTCGGCATCCGCCGCCGCCTCGCGCCGCTGATGGACAACGACCGGCGCAAGATCGAATTGATGAACTCGCTGCTGTTCTCGTTTCCGGGCACACCGATCCTTTACTATGGCGACGAGATCGGCATGGGCGACAACATCTATCTCGGCGACCGCAACGGCGTGCGCACGCCGATGCAATGGACGCCGGACCGCAATGGCGGCTTTTCGCGCGCCGATCCGGCCAAGCTCTATGCGCCCATGATCATGGATCCGGTCTACGGCTATGAGGCGGTGAACGTCGAGGCGCAGTCGCGCAGCCTGTCGTCGCTGCTGTCAGCCACCAAGCGGCTGATCTCGGTGCGCAAATCGACGCTCGCGTTCGGCCGCGGCAGCATGACTTTCATCCGCCCGGCCAACCGCTCCGTGCTCGCCTATGTCCGGGAATACAAGGGCGAGGCCATCCTCTGCGTCGCCAACCTGTCGCGCTCGGCGCAGGCGACCGAACTCGACCTTTCGGCGTGGAAGGAGCGCGTGCCGCTGGAAATGCTAGGCCGCACGCGCTTCCCCGCAATCGGCGAGCTGCCCTACATGATTACGCTCGCGCCTTACGGCTTCTACTGGTTCGAGCTGCAGGAGCGCGACAAGTCGGAGCCGGTGACGCCGCGGGCGGTGCCGGAATTCGAAACGCTGGTGGTTCCGCTCAATTCGACCTGGGTCTCGCTGGCGCGCACGCGCGGCGTGTTCGAGCGCGACGTGCTGCCGGGGCATCTGGCGCGAACGCGCTGGTATCCGGAGCACTCGCCCGAGAAGATCCATCCAACGCTCGTCACCGCCATCCCGTTCTGCGATATCGGCGACAACCGGCCGTGGCTCGCTTTCTTCGAAACCACGGACCACGGCAAGACCGGGCGCTATCAGCTGCCGATGCAGATCGAATGGGTTCGGTTCGACCGGGAGCGGTACAATCCGCGCGCCTTTGCGGCGGTGCGCCAGGGCGCGCGTGAAGGCACGCTGCTCGACGTCGCGACCGACCCGATTTTCATCGGCCTGCTGCTGCGCAATTTGCGGGAATCGCTGACCGTCACCGAAAACAACCTGCAACTCGAATTCCGTCCGACCAGTCGGTTCGACCACAAGGAGCTGCGCCAGCCGGAGAGCATTCGCTCGGTCGAAACCGGAAAATCCAACAGCACCGCGCTTGTCGACGGCGATTATTGCATCAAGGTATTCCGCAAGACGGAAGCGGGCGTCAATCCCGTGATCGAGCTCGGCCGCTTCCTGACCGAGGTCGCGCGTTATCCCAATGCGCCCGCTTTGCTCGGCACCGTCGAATTCCTAGAAGGACAACAGCGCAGCGCGATCGCGACCGTCCACACCCAGATCGCAAACCAGGGCGATGGCTGGACGGTGACGTCAGCCTATCTCGATCGCTTCGTGGACGACCAGCGCCTGCTCGCCGTCAACAGCGGAATGAGCAGGAGCGAGGAGCAGGCTCCCTATCTGCGGATCATGTCCCACGCCGGAGAACGCCTGGCGGAGTTGCATCTGGCGCTGGCGGGACATGCCGATCTCCCCGAGTTCGCGCCAGAGGAGATCATATCAGAGGATGTGCGGCGCTGGACCGATGAGGTCACAAGCCGCATCCACCGTGTGTTCGGCGCGCTCAGCCACAGCGACGCGGTGCGCGAGGCTGACCGGCCCCTGATGGAGAGATTGCTGGCGCAGCGCGATCAGCTCGTCGCGAAGCTGAACAATCTTCTGCCGCCCGACATCGACGGATCGTCCATCCGTATCCACGGTGATTTCCGGCTCGAGCAGATGCTGATTGTGAAAGACGACATCTTCATCATCGGCTTCGAGGGCGAGGCCGGGCTTTCGCTTGCCGAGCGCCGGCGCAAGTCACCGCCGGCCCGCGACGTTGTGGCCCTGATCCGTTCGATCGACTATTCCGTCAGGGCAGCGTTCGGCCGCGCGCTGAAGCTCGTTCCGGACGAACAGGGCCGGCTGGCGGCGGCGCTGTCCGAATGGCGCGACAGCGCGACGGCAGCTTTCCTGACTGCCTACCGCGACAGCATGACAAATGCGCGACTGTGGCCTGCCGATCCGCATACGACCAGCGCCATGCTCGATTTCTTTTTGCTGGAAAAAGCCGTTCACGAGATCGAGTATGAGCTCACTCACCGGCCGGACTGGCTGCACATTCCAGTGACCGACCTGCTGCGCTTGCTGGACCGTTGAGTTGAGAGCATGACCTTTTCAGAGGCCTGATGAGCAAACTGTCCGCCGAAGCCTACGCCATCGTCGAAGGCCGCCATTCCGATCCCTTCCATTATCTCGGTCGCCATACCGAGGGAGACAGGACCGTGGTGCGCGCTTTCCTGCCCGAGGCGTCCAACGTGGAAGCCGTCGGCGAGCATGGCGAGACGGCGAAGCTGGCACGCATCCACGATGCCGGACTGTTCGCGGGCCAGATGCCGAACGGTTCGACACGCTACCGGTTGCGTGCGCAATTCGGCGACAAGGTCGTGCAGCTCGAGGACCCCTACCGTTTCCCGCCGGTGCTGACGGATTATGATCTCTATCTCCTCGGAGAAGGTACCGATCAGCGGCTCTATGACAAGCTCGGCGCGCATCCGCATGTGATCGACGGCGTCGAGGGCGTCGCATTCGCAGTGCTCGCCCCGAATGCGCGGCGGGTCAGCGTGGTCGGCGACTTCAATTTCTGGGATGCGCGGCGGCATCCGATGCGCGTGCGCGGGCTCGGCTATTGGGAATTGTTCATTCCGCATGCCAAGGCCGGCGACCACTACAAGTTCGACATGATCGGCGCGCAGGGGCAGCATTTGCCTCTGAAGGCCGACCCGCTGGCTTTCGCCAGCGAGATGCGCCCGAAGACAGCCTCCATCGTGCTCGACGAAACCAGGCTGCCGCATCCACGGCCTGCGCCATCAGGCATCAATTCGCGCAGCGCGCCGGTCTCGATCTACGAGGTGCATCTCGGCTCATGGCGGCGCAAGGGCAACAATGAGTGGCTGACCTATCGCGAACTCGCCGAGCAGCTGCCGGCCTACGCGCACGATCTGGGTTTCACCCACATCGAATTCCTGCCCGTGAGCGAACATCCCTTCGACGGCTCCTGGGGCTACCAGCCGACCGGCCTGTTTGCGCCGACCAGCCGGTTCGGCTCGCCGGCCGATTTCGCTCATCTCGTCGATGCCTGTCACGAGCAGGGCCTGGGCGTGATCCTGGACTGGGTGCCCGGACATTTTCCCGACGATCCGCACGGCCTCGGCCGCTTCGACGGCACGGCTCTCTACGAGCATGCCAATCCGATGCAGGGCCGCCATCTCGACTGGGGCACGCTGATCTACAATTACGGCCGCACGGAAATCGTCAATTTCCTGGTGTCGAACGCGCTGTTCTGGCTCGAGCGCTACGCGATCGACGGGCTGCGCGTCGACGCCGTCGCCTCCATGCTCTATCTCGACTACAGCCGGCCCTATGGCGGCTGGATACCGAACAGGCATGGCGGCCGCGAGAACCTGGAGGCGATCGCCTTCCTCCGCCGCTTCAACACCGAAGTGTTCGCGCGCTTTCCGAACGCCACCACGGCGGCGGAGGAGTCCACCGCCTGGCCGCAGGTCTCCCGCCCGGTCGATCACGGCGGGCTCGGCTTCGGCTACAAGTGGAACATGGGCTGGATGCACGACACGCTGAAATATATCGGCAAGGATTCGATCCACCGCAAATATCACCACGGCGATATCCTGTTCGGGCTGCACTACGCGTTCTCGGAAAATTTCATCCTGCCGCTGTCGCATGACGAGGTCGTGCACGGCAAACGCTCGATCCTGGGCCGCATGCCCGGCGACGACTGGCAGCGCTTTGCGAATTTGCGCGCCTACTACAGCTTCATGTTCGCTCACCCCGGCAAGAAGCTGATGTTCATGGGCTGCGAGTTCGCTCAGGAGAGCGAATGGAATCACGACCACTCGCTCGACTGGCATCTGCTCGAGCAGAAGAAACATGCCGGCGTGCAAACGCTGATCCGCGACCTCAACCGGCTCTATCGCAATTTGCCCGCACTGCATGAGCTTGATTGCGAAGCGTCAGGCTTCGAATGGATCATCACGGAAGACGCCAACCACAACGTCTTCGCCTGGATGCGAAAGGGCCGCAGCGAGCGTGCACGCTGCCTCGTGGTCGTCAACTTCTCGCCGAGTGTCTACCGCAACTACAGCATCCGCGTGCCCCTGGGCGGCACATGGCGCGAGATCCTCAATTCCGACTCCGCGCATTACGGCGGCAGCAATGTCGGCAATATCGGAACGGTACACGCCTCCGAGAGCGGCGAGCTCAGCCTCACCATCCCGCCGCTCGCCGCCGTCTTCCTCGTACCGGAAGGCTGATTCATGCGCCTGACCGCCGGCAGCTATTCGCGTCTCGGCGCGAGCTGGGATGGCCGCGGCACGAATTTCGCGCTGTTCTCCGCCAATGCGGAGAAGGTCGAGCTCTGCCTGTTCGACAGCCAGGGCCGCCGCGAGCTCGAACGCATCGAGCTGCCCGAGCGCACCGAGGACGTCTGGCATGGCTATCTCAACGACGTTTCGCCCGGCCAGCTCTATGGCTATCGGGTCTACGGCCCCTATGCGCCGGAGCAGGGTCACCGCTTCAATGCCAACAAGCTCCTGCTCGACCCCTATGCCAAGCGGCTTGCCGGACGGCTGGTCTGGAGCGACGCGCATTTTGCCTATCGCACCGGCAGTCCACGCGAGGACCTTTCCTTCGACCGCCGCGACAATTCCCGCGGCATTCCCAAGGCTGTGGTTGTCGACGAGACCTTCAACTGGGGCCGCCGCGAAATCCGCCCCAGCATCCCCTGGGACAACACCACCATCTATGAAGCCCATGTCAAAGGCCTGACCCAGACCCGCGAGGACGTGCCGCCGAACCTGCGCGGCACGTATGGCGGGCTCTCCTCGCCGGCCATGATCGCGCACCTGAAGCGGCTCGGCGTAACCACGATCGAGCTGCTGCCCATCCATGCCTTTATCGACGACCGCATCCTGGTCGAGAAGAAGCTCGCCAATTACTGGGGCTACAACACCCTGTCGTTTTTTGCGCCGGAGCCGCGTTACGCGCAGGACAATTCGCTGGATGCGTTCCGCACCACGGTAGCGCGGCTGCACGACGCCGGCATCGAAGTCATGCTCGACGTGGTCTACAACCACACCGCCGAAGGCAATCATCTCGGTCCGACGCTCTGCTATCGCGGCATCGACAACGCCTCCTATTATTGGCTGATGCCGGACAACAAGCGCTACTACGACGACTTCACCGGCTGCGGCTCGTCGGTCAATCTCACCCATCCGCGCGTGCTGCAAATGGTGATGGATTCGCTGCGCTACTGGGTCGAGGTGTGCCATGTCGACGGCTTCCGCTTCGATCTCGCCACGACACTGGCGCGCGGCCCGAACGGCTTTGACCGCAACGGCAGCTTCCTCACCGCGATCCGGCAGGACCCTGTGCTGGCCTCGGTCAAGCTCGTCGCCGAGCCCTGGGATCTCGGCATGGGCGGCTACCAGGTCGGCGCCTATCCCTCGCAATGGTCGGAATGGAACGACCGCTATCGCAGCGCCATGCGGCGCTACTGGAGCGGCGAAGGCAGCCTGATCGGCGAGGTCTCGAGCCGCATGACCGCCTCATCCGACCTGTTCCAGCATGACGGCCGCAAGCCGCGCGCCAGCGTCAATCACATCACCGTCCATGACGGTTTCACGCTCGCCGATCTCTTCAGCTACAACCAGAAGCACAACGAAGCCAATGGCGAGGACAATCGCGACGGCTCCAACGACAATCACAGCAACAATTGCGGCCATGAAGGGCCAACCGACGATGCCTCTATCGTCGCGCTGCGCCGGCAGCTTCGCAAGAACCAGCTCGCCTGCCTCCTGCTCGCGCAAGGCACGCCGCTCATCCTCGCCGGCGACGAGGTCGGCAATTCACAAAACGGCAACAACAACGCCTATTGCCAGGACAATGAGATCGGTTGGGTTGGCTGGCAAAATCTCGGCCGTGAAGGCGATGACCTCACCGAGTTTGTCGGTCACATGACCGCGTTGCGCGAGAGATTTCCGCAAACGCATGGTCATCGCTGGCTGGACGGGCGGCGTACCGACGGTTCCTACGGCGTGCTGTGGCTGACGCCGGCAGCCGAGGAGATGAAGGACACCGACTGGAAATTCCCCGACGGCAGGTTTCTCGCTTATGTGCTGGGACCGGTGGAACAAGGGCAGGCTCCGATCTTTATTGTGCTGAACGCGGCGCCCGAGGAAATCGCATTCAAGTTGCCGAACATGCCGGGATACAGGAGCTGGCAGCAGGTGCTTAATACGACCGAGATCAAGCAGGAAAGCGCCACCTTCGCCTCAGGCGCTGACACAAAGGCTCCCCCGCGGTCGGTGCTGGCCTTTGCAGGCGCGGCATGAGCGAAGCGCAGTTCGGCGCGAAAACCGGCAAGAACGGCACCTTGTTCCGGCTCTGGGCGCCGGGTGCGAAGCACGTCGATCTCGTGCTTGAGAAGAAGCCGCTTGCGATGCGGCGCGGCGACGATGGCTGGTTCTTGCTCGATGTCAGGGATGCGGCAGCCGGCGCGCGCTACAAATTCCGGATCGACGATGAGATCGATGTACCGGATCCCGCCTCTGCCTTTCAGCCGGACGACGTGTTCGGCCCGAGCGAGGTGATCGATCACGAGAGCTTTGTCTGGCGCGCAAAGGACTGGCGCGGGCGCCCCTGGAGCGAGACCGCGCTGATCGAAACGCATGTCGGCACCTTCACCAGAGAAGGGACCTATCGCGCCATGATCGGGAAGCTCGATCATCTCGCAGCGACCGGGCTCACCGCGGTGGAGCTGATGCCGCTGGCCGACTTTGCCGGCCGGCGCGGCTGGGGCTATGACGGCGTGCTCTGGTACGCACCCGACAGCGCCTATGGCCGGCCCGAGGACCTGAAGACGCTGATCGACGAAGCGCATCTGCGCGGGCTGACGGTGTTCCTGGATGTGGTCTACAACCACTTCGGACCCGAAGGGAATTTTCTCGGCCGCTATGCGCCGAGCTTCTTCACCGACGCGCATACGCCCTGGGGCAGCGCCATCGATTATCGCGTGAGCGAGGTCCGCGCGTTCGCGATCGAGAATGCGCTGGCGTGGTTGCGCGACTACCGTTTCGACGGGCTCAGGCTGGACGCGGCCAATCACATCCTGTCGGAGCCCGGCCAGCCCTCGATGCTGCATGACCTCAGCGTTGCTGCCGGAAAGCTTGCCGCTGCGAGCGGACGGCATATTCATCTGGTTCTGGAAAACGGCGATAACCGTGCGAGCCTGCTCGATGCGGCGCAGGAGCCGCCGCGCGGCAAATACCGCGCGCAATGGAACGACGACTATCACCATGCCTGGCACGTGCTGTTCACGCGCGAGGCCCAGGGCTATTACGGCGATTATCAGCGATCGCCGCGGGCCGCGCTGGCGCGGGCCCTTGCGTCAGGCTTTGTCTACCAGGGCGAAACCTCGGCATTCTGGGGCAACAAGCCGCGCGGCGAGCCCAGCGGCAAGCTTCCGCCCCCGACCTTCGTCAACTTCCTGCAGAACCACGACCAGATCGGCAACCGCCCGTTTGGTGATCGTCTCGAGACGCTGGCATCCGGGGAGGAAATCGAGGCCGCTCTCGCAGTGACGCTTCTTGCGCCCATGGTCCCCATGCTGTTCATGGGCGAGGAATGGGGTTCGAAGGCTCCCTTCCCGTTCTTCTGCGACTTCGAGGGCGATCTCGCGCATGCGGTGCGCAAGGGACGAAAGCAGGAATACAAATGGGCCTATGACCGGTATGGCGACGAGGTGCCAGATCCGCTTGGGGTCTCCACCTTCGACTCCGCCGTGCTGGACTGGCAATCGCGCGAAACGCCGGCAGGAGCGAAACGCCTGACGCTGGTGCGCGAATTGCTGGCGACCCGGCGACGCGAAATTGTGCCACGGCTTGCCGCGGCGCGCTTTGGCGAGGCTCATGCCGGCGAAAACGGGTTACTCACTGCGCATTGGCACATCGCGGATGGATCGAAATTGAGGGTGGTCGCCAATCTGTCGTCGCAGGAGGAGGTCACCAACGCATCATCGCACATGCAGGGCACGCGGATCTGGGGCGGCGAGCCCGGCGACCGGCTTCCGCCCTGGTCGGTGTTCTGGCGTATCGGAGACTAGCGATGGCTTCGGCGATTCCGATCGCGACCTATCGCCTGCAACTGACGGCCGACTTCAATTTCGGGAAGGCCGCCGAAATCGTGCCATACCTCAAGTCGCTCGGCATCTCGCATCTCTATGCCTCTCCTTTCATGATGGCACGAAAGGGCTCTTCGCACGGCTACGATGTCGTCGATCATACCAGGCTCAATCCGGAGCTTGGCGGCGAGGCCGGCTTTGCGCTGTTGTCGGACGCGCTGCGTGCGCATGGCCTCGGACTGATCCTCGACTTCGTCCCCAACCATGTCGGTGTGCAATTCGCCGACAATCCATGGTGGCTCGACATGCTCGAATGGGGACCGGCTTCGCCGCACGCCAGCGCCTTCGACATCGACTGGGACCAGCTTGCGCATCGCAAGCGCGGCGGCGTGCTGCTGCCGATCCTGGGCTCATCCTATGGCGCGGCGCTCGAGCGCGGCGAAATCGAACTGCGCTACGATGCGGACGAAGGCAGCCTGTCCTGCTGGTATTTCGAACATCGCCTGCCGATTGCGCCCGAACGCTATGGCGAAGTGCTGCGCATGGCGGTGAAGGAAGCCGGCGCGGAGGCCAGCGAGGCGGGTCAACGCATCCTCGCTCTCGCCTCGCGCTACAGCGGATTGCGCCATCCCAATCGCCGCGAGGCGCCCCAGTTCAAGAGCGACCTGAAAGGGATTGCCGGCGCCGCCGAACTCATCGAGCGGGGGCTCTCTGCCTACCGTGCCGGTGCCGGTCGCGACGCACAAACGCTGGCGCTGCATCACCTGCTGGAACGGCAGCACTACAAGCTCGGGCACTGGCGGCTTGCCTCGAGCGATATCAACTATCGCCGTTTCTTCGACGTGAATACGCTGGCCGGCCTTCGCGTCGAGGAAGCCTCCGTGTTCGATGCTGCGCATCGGCTGGTGAGGCGGCTGATCGCCGAAGGCCGGCTGCAGGGTCTGCGGCTGGATCATATCGACGGCCTGCGCGATCCCGCGCAATATTTCCAGCGCCTCCGGCGACTGGTCCGCGAGGCGCAGAGCGGCAAACCAGGATCGTTCTATATTCTGATCGAAAAGATCCTCGGCGAGGGCGAGGCGTTACCCGCCTTCGCCGGCGTTCACGGCACCACCGGCTATGAATGGATGAACGCGATCGCGCATCTCTTGGCCGACGGCAAGGGCCTCGGCCAGCTCGATGAGGTCTGGCGGCAGGTCAGCAATCAGTCCCCAAAATTGACTCCTGTGCTCAAGGCCGCGAAGCGCCGCGTGCTGGAAACGCTCCTGACCAGCGAATTCACTGTGCTGGTGCGGCTTCTCGCACGCATTGCCAACGGCCATTACTCGACGCGGGACTTCTCCGAGGACAGCCTGCGTCAGGCGCTCGAGCTCTATGTCCTGCACTTTCCGGTCTATCGCACCTACCTGACGGCGTCCGGTGCCGGTGCGTATGACCGCGCGCTCATCGAAACGACGATCGCGCAGGCACGCGCGGAATGGTATGCGGCCGACGACGGCATTTTCGACTTCCTGCGCGACGCACTGACGCTCGATCTTCTCAAGCCCGGGCGTCCGCCGCACAGCGCGCCTCGTGTACGCCGGTTTGCTCTGAAACTGCAGCAGTTCACCGGGCCCTTGATGGCGAAGTCGCTGGAGGATACCGCGTTCTACCGCTATCACCGGCTGCTGGCGTTCAACGAAGTCGGCGGAGATCCGGCGGCGAGCGCGATCTCCCTTCCGGACTTCCATCAGATGATGCAGGCGCGTGCGCACGAGTGGCCGCACGGCATGACCGCGACAGCGACCCATGACACCAAGCGCGGCGAGGATGCCCGCGCCCGGCTGATGGCGCTCAGCGAAATCCCCGGCGAATGGACCGGCGCGATCGCTCGCTGGAAGGTCTTGAATGCAAGGCATCTTGCGATCGATGGCGATCTGCGCGCGCCCTCGCCGGCGACCGAATACATGCTCTACCAGGCCCTGCTTGGCGCGTGGCCGGCGGATGGACCTGACGCCGGCTTCACCGAGCGCATTCAGGCCTACGCGCTGAAAGCCGTGCGCGAGGGCAAGGAGCAGACAGGCTGGCTCAATCCGCATCAGGCCTATGAGACCGGATTGAGGACGTTCATCGAACGCATTCTTGATCCGTCGCGATCTGCTGAATTCATCGAATCGATCGCGGCGATGGCGGGCCGCCTGGCCCTGCTCGGCGCGCTCAATTCGCTGAGCCAGATCACGTTGAAGGCGACGCTGCCGGGCGTTCCCGATTTCTACCAGGGCACCGAGTTCTGGGATTTGTCGCTGGTCGACCCTGACAATCGCAGGCCCGTGGATTTCGCCGCGCGCGCCGCAGCCCTTTCCGCATTAGGCGCACCCGACTGGGGCGCGCTCGTCGGCAACTGGCGCAACGGCCATGTCAAGCTCGCCTGGACCGCGTATCTCCTGAAATTGCGCAACGGGCTCGCCGAGGCGTTTACAAATGGCGACTATCAGCCGCTCGACGTAAGCGGCCCGCACCGCGACCATGTGATCGCCTTCGCGCGACGGAAGAGCGGCGACGCCGCGATCATCGTCGCTCTCAGGCATTTCGCAGCGTTCTCGGATGGCGGCCGCACCTGGCCGCGTGCAGAGGCGTTTGATGCGACACTCGATCTCTCCGGCTACACGATCGACGGAATCGGGACGAATGACAGGCTTCCGCTCTCGTCAGTCTTGACCCAGATTCCCGCAGCTGTACTGAAGGCGAAGGTGGCGGCGCCTGCGCGGCCAATTCGCAAGCGCATCCCGGCCTGAACCATCAGGCACGAAGGCCGCCCGGGGTCAAACGGCCGGACGGCCTTGCCGGATATCGTGCCGACTCAAGATCGGTTCCCTTCTCCGCGTGAATGATATCGTCCGCCGAATTCGTTACCGGGAAGCTGACAACTCGAAACACGGGCATTTGTTCACAACGTATTTCGTTGCTGCGCCGCGAAAGCCATCAATTGCGCTTGGTGAGAAGAAGCGTGCCGCGCTCGCGTATGGCGGTCTGGGCCATCTGCGCGAAACGCTGCAACAGCCATGGCAACATCACCTCGACGCGCACATGATCGTCAGCGACCTCGATATGGCCGGAAGCGGCCTGCCCCAGCGCGCGAATGCGAAAGAACATCTGGTCGCCATCCCAGCGCTCTTCATCGACATTGAGCACTGGCACGCTCGCCGCCGCCCGCCCAAGGCCGACCTTGAGACGGCGCGCGGCTTCCTCGCGGCCGAGACGATGCGGAATCGAAACAACGAACGGGGCAGACATTGCAGGTCCCTTCGTAATCGCGCTTGATGGTCAGCGTTCATGTAATTGCGCATGGCTGGAAAGGAAGAGCAGCCGGAATATCGCACCGCAAACCTGGAACTTTGCGGACTCCCGCAGGTTTCCCCGGCGGAACAATCAATGCCCCGACGGGCTGAGGAGGTTGAATGGGTATTGGCACGATCATTCTGATCATTCTGATCATCGCGCTGCTGGGCGGCTTTAGCGGCATCGGCGGCGGGCCATTCTACGGGACGGGCTATTACGGCGGCGGCGGCCTCGGGCTGATCATCGTCATTCTGCTGATCCTGATATTGCTGGGAAGGATCTAGTCGCGCTGCCGGAAAAGGCACGGACGACAACCAGCCAGGACTGTCGTCCCAGGACTGTTATCACCCGCCTTGTGCGCAATTGCGCACTGGAGCGGGTGATCCAGTATTTCAGACTGGCAGTTCTCGAAATGGAGAAGGCAAGGCGCACTGGATAGCCCGCATTCGCGGGCCATGACCGGGGCAAGGCGCGTGAGCGTCGTCCTCAGCCCAGCTTCTTCATCGCCGTCTTGATCGACGAGGCTGCGTCGTCGTAACCCTGCCACGCCTTTGTCCTGGCCAGCAGCGCGGGCACGGTGCGCAGCGTGAAGCGCTTCGGATCGAGATCGTCCTTCACCTGCGCCCAGGTCAGCGGCATCGAAACGGTGGCTCCTTCGCGCGCACGCGGCGAGAGCACGGCGACCGCGGTCGACATCCGGTCATTGCGCAGATAGTCGAGAAATATCTTCCCCGTGCGCTTCGCTTTCGACATGTTGAGGAGATAGCGCTCGGGCTGTTCGCTCGCCATCGTCTGGCAAACGTCTTGCGCGAACGCCTTCGCTTCCTTCCAGCTCACCCTGTCTCGTGCGCCATATAGCAGCGGCACCACGACATGCAGCCCCTTGCCGCCGGTCGTCTTGCAGAAGCTCTCCATGCCGATCCCGGAAAGCAATTTCCGCATTGCCTTCGCGGCCTCGACGACGTCTGTGAATTCCACATCGGGCGCCGGATCAAGATCGAACACCAGCCGGCCGGGCACGTCGTATTCACCCGGCGCGCAGTTCCAGGGGTGCAGTTCCAGCGCGCCGACTTGCGCGACCGCAGCCAGCCCTTCGATGCGGTCGATCTCGATGTAAGGCTTGCGATCGCCGGACACCTTGACCAGCTCCAGCAGTTTCGAGGTGCCCTGCATGCCATGACGCTGGAAGAAGTGCTCGCCCTTGACGCCATCAGGCGCCCGAACCAGCGAACAAGGCCGTCCCTTGAGATGAGGCATCATCCATTCGCCGACGGCTTCGAAATAATGCGCGAGGTCCAGCTTGGTGACGGGCGCGCCGTCGCCGCCGTCCGGCCACATCGCCTTGTCGGGATGCGAGATGACGACGCCCACTACTTCGGAGGATTTCTTGTCGCCGGGCCTCGTTCGGCTCGAAGTCGATGTTTTCGACTTGGCCGCTGTCTTCGCGGCCGTCTTGGCCGTTCTCTTGGCAGCTGTTTTGGCAGTTGACTTGGCAGTTGACTTGGCCGCGACGGGCTCCACTACATCGGTCATCGCCGGCATCTCCGCCTTCACTTCGCGCGGGTCCTTGTCCTGCCGCAAGCCCTTGAACGCCGCCTGGCGGATGTTGCCGTCGCCCGTCCATCCCGCGAACTCGATCTCGGCAACGAGTTCGGGCTTCAGCCAGTGCACGTCGCGGGCCTTGCGCGGCGCGTTCCTGCCGCTGAACGGGCTGTCGTCGGAGGCAGCCGCCTTCAGCGCCGGCATGATGCTTTTCACCTTGTCCTGCCCAAAGCCGGTTCCGACCATGCCCACAAAGACGAGATCTCGCCCCTTGTAGACGCCCGCCATCAGCGAGCGGAATTTGCCGTTGGTGGTCTTCCAGCCGCCGATCACGACTTCCTGGCCGGCGCGCGCCTTCGCCTTGGTCCAGCTCTCGGTGCGACCGGAATGATAGGACGCGTCGAGCTTCTTGGAGATGACGCCCTCCAGATTCAGTTCTCGCGCCGAATCCATCACAGCGGTGCCGTCGACCTCGAAATGCTCGACATAGCGGATGCTTTTGTCGCGGCCGCTCTCCTCGAGCAACGTCTTCAGCCGCGCCTTGCGCTCGCGCAGCGGCATCCGGCGCAGATCCATATCTTCGAGAAACAGCAGGTCGAAGGCGAAGAAGATCAGCTTGCCGGTCTTGCCCTCGGAGATCGCCGCCTGCAGCGCGGAGAATTCCGGCACGCCATTGTGATCGAGCGCGACGATCTCACCGTCGATCAGAGCATCCGGGAAGGATCGCGCTTCCTTCGCGACGCTTTCGAATTTCTCGGTCCAATCGAGCCCCTTGCGGGTCTTCAGCGACGCCTTTCCGCCTTCGACACGCAATTGCATGCGATAGCCGTCGAACTTGATCTCATGTCCCCAGCCTATGCCGCTGGGCGGGCGTTCGACCGAGGCGCAGAGTTGCGGCGCAACGAACGACGGAATGGAATCCATTCGCTTCGCCTCCACACGCTTGTCGGGCCGACCGGTCTTGCGTTGCGCACGCGCCTCCGCTGCATCTCCGCGGTTCGAGTGCCAGACCGCATCCGCCTTGCCGCTGCCGTTTCCGTCCAGCATGAATGGCTTTGGCGCCTTGCCCTTACCGTCAGCAATCTGTTTCAGGGTCCGCCCCGAGGCCACCGAGCGATCCTCTTCGAGGACATCGTTCTCCTCGCCTTCCCTGGCGTATTCGTCGCGGTGCTTGATCAGGAGCCAGTTGGTGCGCTTGCCGCCATTGCGGTCGTTGCGCATCCGCACCAGCACCCAGCTGCCATGCAGCTTGTCGCCATCGAGCGTGAATTTGAGATCGCCCTTTTTAAAGCCACGCTCGGGATCATCGGACTCCCAGTAGCCGCGATCCCAGAGTTGCACCGTGCCGCCGCCATATTGACTCTCCGGGATCGTGCCTTCGAAATCGCCATAGTCGAGCGGATGGTCCTCGACCTCGACCGCCAGACGCTTGTCGTGGGGATCGAGCGAAGGACCTCGCGTGACTGCCCACGACTTGAACACACCGTCCCACTCCAAGCGAAGATCATAATGCAGCCGCGTGGCGTCATGCTTCTGAATCACGAAGCGCCGCCGCTCCGACGGGGCCACCTGCAGCTCGCCCGAAGGTTCTGCGGTCTTCTCGAAATCCCGTTTTTTCCGGTAGGTCGACAGCTTTCGCGACGGCACAGTTTGTCCCTTGCAATCCCTTGCAATGCCCTGGATGGACGCCTGAGGAGCCTAGCACGCGTCCGAATGCTCTCGGAACCAAAACCCGCAACGCCGGTTGGAGTTCCAGATCATTGTAAACGCTGGAGAATACGATGGCTCCCCGCGCCTATTGGAAAGGCACGCTCAAACTCTCGCTGGTGGCCTGCCCGGTCGCCCTCTATCCCGCGTCGACGGCGGTCGAGAAGACCCGCTTCCACATGATCAACAAGAAGACCGGCAACCGCCTGCGCCAGCAGATGGTCGACGAGGAGACCGGCGACGTCGTCGAGAGCGATCAGAAGGCGCGCGGCTACGAGATCTCCAGGGGCAAGTACATCGAGATCGACAAGGACGAGCTCGAGGCCGTCCAGATCGAGAGCAATCACACCATCGACATCGACAGTTTCGTGCCAAAAAATGAGATCGACCAGCGCTATCTCAACCGACCGTATTATGTCGTTCCGGACGGCAAGGCCGGCGTTGACGCATTTGCCGTGATCCGCGATGCCATGAGGGACAGCGATCGCGTGGCGCTGGCACGGATCGTTCTCACCAACCGCGAGCACGTCATGGCCATCGAGCCCTTCGACAAGGGCCTGCTCGCAACGACCCTGCGCTACCCTTACGAGCTGCGGGACGCCGGCGAACTTTTTGACGGCATCAAGTCTCCCAGGGTCACCAGGGACATGATCGAGCTCGCCAGCCACATTCTCGAGACCAAGGCGGCGCATTTCAAGCCGTCGGATTTCAGGGACGAATACGAGAACGCGCTGAAGAAGCTGGTGCGGCGCAAGGCTTCCGGCAAACCGATCGAGATCGCCGAGCCCGAGCGGCGGGACAGCAAGGTGATCAGCCTGATGGACGCGCTGAAGCAGAGCGTGAAGGAAAAGACATCGGCCCGGCGTACCGCGAGGAAATCCCGCGCCCGGCGCGCGGCATCCCGCCGGTCCGCGAAGCGGGCGCATCGTTCGGCGGCAAGGCACCGGCGAGCGGGTTGATCGTCATTGCGAGCCAACGGATCCGCGCGAACGCGCGGTCCGATGACAGGCTCCGCGAAGCAATCCATCATGCCGCTTGCGGGACCATGGATTGCTTCGTCGCTCGCGCTCTTCGCAATGACGAGGACTATTTACTTCGACTTCCGCTTCTTCGAGCTCTTCTTTTTCTTCGGCACCCTGGCGCCCGACTTGCGCGCTTCAGACAATCCGATCGCGATCGCCTGCTTGCGGCTCTTGACCGTTCGGCCGGAACGGCCGCTCTTCAACGACCCTTTCTTGCGCTTCTTCATCGCGCGTTCGACGCTGCTCGATGCCTTCTTCGAATATTTTCTCGGCATGTGACTTTTCTCCGGTTGCGCGGAACTAATCCGTGCAACACGGGAAGGTTCCGATCATGCAACTCAAGGCATGATCCGGAAAAGTGCCGAGCGGTTTTTCCTCGCGACAAACGCTTTTCGTTTGCGCGGAGATCATGCCAAAAAAGCTGAAGCGCGGTGCCGCGCTTTAGTCCGCCGCGCGCAGGCGATAACCGATGCCGGTCTCGGTCAACACGAACTGCGGCCGCTCCGGATCGACCTCGATCTTCTGCCGGAGCTGACGCACATAAACCCTCAGATATTGCGCGTCGGTCAGCTCATCCCACAATTCCTTCAGGAGAAAGCGATGTGTCAGCACCTTGCCGGCGTGCTGCACTAGCACACGCAGGAGTTCATATTCTTTCGGTGACAGCTTGATCTCGCGCTCGCCGACCTTGACGATACGGCGCACCAGATCGACCGAGAGATCGCCGGCGCGGAAGACCGGACGCTCGCCATGAACCTGAAGCTGATGCCGCAGCGCCGCGCGCATGCGCGCCAGCAGCTCGTCCATTCCAAACGGCTTGGTGAGATAGTCGTCGGCGCCGAGATCGAGCGCCTGCACCTTTCCGGCCTCGTCGCCTCGGCTCGACAATACCACGATCGGAACACCCTCGTTGCGGCCGCGAATGGTGCGCAGCAATTCATGGCCCTGGATGTCCGGCAGTCCGAGATCAAGAATGATCAGCGCGGGGTTTTGCGAGAGCAGCTCGAGCGCCGCCTTGCCGTTGGGCGCCTCCAGAATCTCATAGCCCTGCGTGGTCAGCCCCATGCGCAGCAATTTCCGGATCGGCGGCTCGTCGTCGATGACAAGCACCTTGATCGGGGCGGCATTCATGCGGCGGTATCCAGGAGTCCGGCGCGCGCCGGCACCGGCAGGCGAATGGTGATCACCGCCCCCTTGCGATCGGTACGGTTGGCAGCCGTGATGCGGCCGTGCATCGCTTCGACAAAGCCGCGGGAGATCGCAAGCCCCAGCCCCGTGCCGGGCCGGACATGGTCACCCTTCTGCACCCGGTAGAACTTGTCGAACACGCTTTCGAGCTCTGTCGGCGGAATCCCCTCGCCTTCGTCGGCGACCTGCAGCATGACGGCATCCCTCTCGCGAATGCTCCTGATCGAAATCGTGGTATCCGGCGGCGAATATTTGGCCGCATTGTCAAGCAGATTGAACAGCACCTGCTCGAACAATACGGCATCAAGCTCCAGCATCGGGAGGTCGGCGGCAAGTTCCAGCGAGACCCTGTGGCGTGCCAGAATCTTGTTCGCGCGCCGGAGCGCACTTCCGACGATCTCGCCGACATCGTGCGGCGCGGTATTGGGCACGATAGCGCCCGATTCCAGCTTCGTCATGTCGAGCAGATTGGCAATGAAGCGGTTGAGGCGTTCGGATTCGTCGATCACGGTCGTCAGCAGATCGGCCTTCTCGGCGTCCGATAAATTGCCCGCGAGATCGCGCATGGTCGAGGCCGCGCCCAGCACGGATGCCAGCGGCGTCTTGAGATCGTGCGAGATCGACGTCAGCAGGGCTGAGCGCAGCCGTTCGGACTCCACGGTGCGCTTGACGCGGTCCATGTCCTCCACCAGCAGCACACGTTCGATCGCGAGCGCGCCCTGGTCGACCAGCGCGTCAAGCAGGCGACGCTGATCCGGCGTCAGCAACGGGCCGCTGCGATCGTCGTCGATGCCGATCGCGCCGACGAGGCCGCGTCCGGTGCGCATCGGCAGAAACAGTCGCTTGGCGCCGGGAAGTGTGTCGGAGCCCCGGCCCGCAGGACGGTCATTGCTCCAGGCCCAATTCGCCGCGGCGAGATCGGCCTTGTCGAGCTCGTCCTCGGGCGGATAGCCGGCCTTGACGGTCAGGACGCCGTCGTCGGGCAGCAGCAGGACCACGCGCACCTTCAGCATCAACGCGGTCTGGTAAGCGGTCGCCCACAACACGTCGTCGAGCGTCGCCGTTCCGGCCAGCTTGCGGCTGAAGGCATAGAGCTGTTCGGTGGTCCTGATCCTTCCGATCGCGGTATCAGCCTGGGTGCGCACGCGCGCCGCGACATTGGACACCAGGATCGCGATCAGCATGAAGAAGAAGAAGGCCGCGATATTGGTCGGGTCGGTGATAGTGAAAGTATAGATCGGCGGCAGGAAGAAGAAATTATAGGCGAGCGACGCTACGAGACTGGCAACCAGTGACGGCCCCAGGCCATACCGCACGGCAACACCCACCACGGCGGTGAGGAACACGAGGTCGACGTTTTCAATGCCGAAATGCGGCTTGATCACCGCGGCGGCGCCAAGGCCGACCGCTGTGATCAACAGCGCCATCAGATAGGGCCGCGCATCGAACGGCTCGGTGCGAGCCGCGGTCTGGACCGCGGTCTTCAGCGCCGGGCCTGCGGGAAGTTCGTCGCCGGCGATGACATGAACGGTGATATTACCGGATCGTCTGACGAGATCATGCACGACCGAGCCGCGCGTCATCTCGAACCAGCGCGAACGCGTCGATTTCCCGATGATGATCTGGGTGACGTTGTTGGCGTGGGCGAACTTTACGACATCGTCTGCAATGCGCCGCCCGACGCCGGGAATGGTCAACGCCTCGCCGCCCAGCGCTTCCGCCAGCCGCAGCGTGTCCGCAAGCCGGTCGCGATCGGCATCGGACAGCTGCAGGCTGCGCCGCGTCTCGATGCTGACAGCGGTGAAGGGCGCATGCAGGCGGTCGGCAAGCCGCTTGGTATAGCGCACGAGTCCCGCCGCGCGCGGGTCTTCGCTGACACAGACAAGAATGCGGTCGCCCGCGGCCCAGGGCCCGGCAATCGCATTCGCCTGCATATGCGAGAGCAGTTGCTCGTCGACGCGATCGGCGGTGCGGCGCAGCGCCAGCTCGCGCAGTGCGGTCAGATTGCCCGGCGAAAAATAATGCTCCAGCGCGCGCTCGGCCTGTTTCGGGACATAGACCTTTCCCTCCTTCAGCCGCTGGATCAGGTCGTCCGGCGTGAGGTCGATCAGCTCGATGGCGTCGGCACGATCAAAGATCGAATCCGGCACGGTCTCGCGCACACGAACATGCGTGATCTGCGCGACCACGTCGTTCAGGCTTTCGATGTGCTGGATGTTGACGGCGGTATAGACGTCGATGCCGCGGGACAGCAGTTCCTCGACGTCGAGATAACGCTTGGGATGCCGGCTACCGGCGGCGTTGGTATGGGCAAGTTCGTCGACCAGCGCGAGTTGCGGGCGGCGCGCGATCACGGCATCGAGGTCCATCTCCTCGAGGACCTGGTCCCTGTATTCGATCCGCTTGCGGGGAATGACCTCGAGTCCGCGCAACAGCGCGTCGGTCTCGGCGCGGCCGTGGGTCTCGACAAAGCCGACCACGACGTCGGCGCCGGCCTTGAGCCTGGCGTGCGCGCTTTGCAGCATTTCATAGGTCTTGCCGACACCGGGTGCAGCGCCGACGAAGATCTTCAGCTTGCCGAGCGGGCTGTCCTCCCGCCGGGCCGCCTCGAGCAGCGCTTCCGGCGAGGGACGATGGTGGGGATCACGGCCCTGATTTGCCATGTCGTCAATATAGGCGTCAGGAAACCCCGAGCCTAGCCCGCTTCATTTGGAAGCCGCATCAAGCGCCAGGTTGAGCGCCAGCACATTCACGCGGGGCTCCCCGAGCACGCCGCCGAGACGGCCTTCGGTATGATCGGTCACGAGCTGGCGGACGCGCTCCTCCGGCAGGTTGCGCGCCTTGGCGATCCGCGGCACCTGGAAGAGCGCGCCCTCCGGCGAAATGTCGGGATCGAGCCCGCTGCCTGAGGTCGTCACGAGGTCGACCGGCACCGGCGTCGAGCCGCTTTCGGCTTTCAGCTTCTCGACGTCGTCCTTGATGCGGTCATTCAACGCCTTGCTGGTCGGCCCAAGGTTGGAGCCGCCGGAATTGGCCGCGTTATAGGGCGCGGGCACCGTCTTGGTCGAATCGTTCGGATCGGCCGCAGTGGTCGCTGACGGACGGCCATGGAAATATCTGTCGCTCTTGAACTCCTGCCCGATCAGGGCGGAGCCGACGATCTTGCCGTCCTTCTCGATCAGGCTGCCCTGGGCCTGCTTCGGAAAGAGGACGCCGGCAATGGCTGTCATCGCCAACGGATAGGCCAGCCCCGTGATCAGCGTGAGCGCGAGCAAGAGGATGATGGCAGGACGGATTTCTCTTAACATTGTTGTCTCCTAAGTCTTCTAGTCATTGCGAGCGAAGCGAAGCAATCCTGAATTCGAGAGGCCGTCATTCCGGGATGGTCCGAAGGACCAGACCCGGAATCTCGAGATTCCGGGTTCGATGCTTCGCATCGCCCCGGAATGACGACGGTGAATTGTGGATTGCTTCGCCACTTTGCTTCGCTCCTCGCAATGACGGTCAGGCCAGATGCAAGGCGGCGACGACGAGATCGATCATCTTGATACCGATGAAGGGAATGATGATGCCGCCGAGACCGTAGATCATGAGGTTGCGGCGGAGCAGCGCGCCGGCGCCCACGGCCCGATAGGCGACACCCTTCAGCGCCAGCGGGATCAAGGCAATGATGATCAGCGCGTTGAAGATGATCGCCGACAGGATGGCGCTCTGCGGGCTCGACAGATTCATGATGTTGAGCACGTTGAGCTGCGGATAGAACGCCAGGAACATCGCCGGGATGATGGCGAAATATTTCGCCACGTCGTTGGCGATCGAGAACGTCGTCAGCGCGCCGCGGGTCATCAACAGCTGCTTGCCGATCTCGACCACCTCGATCAGCTTGGTCGGGTTGGAATCGAGGTCGACCATGTTGCCGGCCTCGCGCGCCGCCTGGGTGCCGGTATTCATGGCGACGCCCACATCGGCCTGGGCCAGCGCCGGTGCGTCGTTGGTGCCGTCGCCGCACATCGCAACCAGCTTGCCTTTGGCCTGCTCGTCGCGGATCAGCTTGAGCTTGTCCTCCGGCGTCGCCTGGGCGAGGAAATCGTCGACACCCGCTTCCGCGGCAATGGCCGCCGCCGTCATGGGATTGTCGCCGGTGATCATCACAGTGCGGATGCCCATCCGCCGCAGCTCGGCAAAGCGCTCGCGGATGCCGCCCTTGACGATGTCCTTGAGCTGGATCACCCCAAGCAGTCGGCCGTCTTTCGCTACCGCCAGCGGCGTACCGCCGGCCTTGGCGATGTCGTCGGCGATCGACTGCAGCTCGCGGCCGATCTCGGAGTTCAGTAGCGGCGTGATGGAACGGACGGTGTTTCCGCTTGCAACCGGCAGCGCTTCGCCGGACACATAATTCATTATCGCGTCGACCGCGCCCTTGCGCACCGAGGAAGCTCCGGCATCGACGCCGCTCATGCGGGTCTGCGCCGTGAATGGAATGAAGGTTGCGCTGAGCTCGGCCATGTCGCGGCTGCGGATGCCGTATTTCTCCTTTGCGAGCACGACGATGGACCGGCCTTCCGGCGTTTCGTCCGCGAGCGAGGCAAGCTGCGCAGCGTCCGCGAGTTCGTTCTCGGTCACACCCCGCACCGGGCGGAAGGCGGTGGCCTGCCGGTTGCCGAGCGTAATGGTGCCGGTCTTGTCGAGCAGCAGCGTGTCGACGTCGCCGGCGGCTTCCACGGCCCGCCCGGACATCGCCAGCACGTTGAAACGCACCAGCCGATCCATGCCGGCGATGCCGATCGCCGACAACAGCGCGCCGATAGTGGTAGGAATCAGCGTCACGAACAGCGCCACCAGCACCACGACCGAAATGGAGCCGCCGGCATAGGTCGCGTAGCTCGGGATCGTCACCGTCGCAAACACGAAGATGATGGTGAGGCCCGCGAGCAGGATGTTGAGCGCGATCTCGTTCGGCGTCTTCTGGCGCTCGGCGCCCTCGACCAGCCTGATCATGCGGTCGATGAAGGTCGAGCCCTGGGCCGCGGTGATGCGCACCTTGATCCAGTCGGAGAGCACCTGCGTGCCGCCGGTCACCGCCGAGCGGTCGCCGCCGGACTCGCGGATCACGGGCGCGGACTCGCCGGTTATCGCCGCCTCGTTCACGGAGGCCACGCCCTCGATCACCTCGCCGTCGGAGGGGATGTTGTCGCCAGCCTCGACCAGCACGACATCACCGACCTTGAGGCTGGTGCCCGGCACCAGGCGAACCGTGCCGTCGGAGCCCGAAAGCAGCTTGGCCTGGCTCTCGGTGCGGGTCTTGCGCAGCGAGTTGGCCTGCGCCTTGCCGCGACCCTCGGCCACGGCTTCGGCGAAATTGGCAAACAGCACGGTAAACCAGAGCCAGAGGATGATCTGGAAGGTGAAGCCGAGGTGCTCGCCGCCGGTGGCGAGATCGCGCAGAAAGATCACCGTGGTGAGCGCGGCCACGATCTCGACCACGAACATGACGGGATTCTTGATCATCGCGCGGGGATGAAGCTTGACGAAGGACGCGCGGATCGCCGGATTGAGGATCTTCGGGTCCAGCATCGCCGACATCGACGAACGCTTCTGCAGTCTCATGGTTTCCATGGAGGTCACTCCAAAAAGTCGATCAGAACAGGTTGCCGGCATTCATCGCGAGATGCTCAACGATCGGGCCGAGCGCGAGCGCCGGAAAAAACGTGAGGCCGCCGATGATCAGGATCACGCCGACCACGAGGCCGACGAACAATCCGCCCGTGGTCGGGAAGGTGCCCGTCGAGGCCGGGATCGACTTCTTCTCCGCCAGCGATCCGGCAATCGCCATGGCCGGCACGATCATGAAGAAACGGCCGACGAACATCGCGCTCGCTAGCGTCAGGTTGTAGAAGAGGGTGTTGCCGGTGAGGCCCGCGAAGGCCGAGCCGTTATTGCCGGTCGCCGACGTATAGGCGTAAAGCACTTCGGTGAAGCCATGGGGACCGGCATTGGCCATCGAGGCCACCGCCGGCGGAAACACCACGGCGACCGCGGTCCAGCCGAGATACATCAAGGGCAGCACAAGGATCGCGAGCATGGCCATCTTGACCTCGCGCGCCTCGATCTTCTTGCCGACATATTCGGGGGTGCGGCCGACCATCAGCCCCGCGACGAAGATCGCAAGGATGACGAACAGCAGCATGCCGTAGAGGCCGGCGCCGACGCCGCCGACGATGATCTCGCCGAGCTGCATGTTGATCAGTGGGATCATGCCGCCGATCGCGGTGAAGCTGTCATGCATGGCGTTGACCGCGCCACAGGAGGCCGCGGTCGTCACCACGGCAAACAACGAGGAGGCAACGATGTCGAAGCGAACCTCCTTGCCTTCCATGTTGCCGCCAGTGAGACCGAGTGCATGCATCATCTCGGTACCGCCGGCTTCGGCGTGATAGGTGATCGTGACGCCAGCGAGGAAGAGCACGCCCATGACGGCGAGAATCGCCCAGCCCTGGCGCTGGTTACCGACCATGCGGCCGAAGACGTTCGTCAGTGCGGCGCCGATCGCAAAGATCGAAACCATTTGCACGAAGTTCGACAACGCCGTCGGATTTTCGAAGGGATGCGCGGCATTGGCATTGAAGAAGCCGCCGCCATTTGTGCCGAGCATCTTGATCGCAACCTGCGATGCAACCGGACCGACCGCAATCGTCTGTTTGGCACCTTCGAGGGTCGTGGCCTCGACGTAGTCGCCAAGCGTCTGCGGCATGCCCTGCCAGACCAGGAACAGCGCATAGACGATGCAGATCGGAAGCAGCACATAGAGCGTGCAACGGGTGACATCGACCCAGAAATTGCCGATCGTGCGCATCGAGGCGCGAGAGAAGCCGCGGATCAGCGCCACTGCGAGAGCGATGCCGGTCGCCGCCGACAGGAAATTCTGGTGCGTAAGCCCCAGCATCTGGACCAGATACGATATCGTGCTTTCGCCGCCATAGTTCTGCCAGTTGGTATTGGTGAGGAACGAGATCGCGGTGTTGAAGGAAAGATCTTCGGCGACCGCCGATTGCCCGGCGGGATTGAACGGCAAAAGCGCCTGAAGGCGCATCACAGCATAGATGACGAAGAACCCACCGACATGAAACAACAGCATGGAGACCGCATAGGTCAGCCAATGCTGCTCGCGCCTGTCGTCGACGCCACTGATCCAGTAGAGACCGGCCTCGACCGGCCGCAGGATCGGTGAAAGAAATGTGCGCTCGCCATTGAAGACGCGCGTCATGTACCAGCCGAGCGGTTTCACCAGCGCGACCACGATCGCGCAGTAAAGAATGATCTGCATCCAGCCAATGACGGTCATGGGTCTAAAGCCTTGTGTTACGGGGAGCGGGAGCAGTCAGAACCGCTCGGGCCGCAGCAGCGCGTAGGTGAGGTAGAAGAGAAGGCCGAGCGAGACGAGGCCGGCGAGCGAATAGTCGAAGATCATGGCCTGCTCCTTACAGATGCTCGCAGGCATAGGCGTAACCGATCGCAGCCGCGAAGAAGGCAAGCGCAAGCGCCGACATAAAGATGTCCATCATGGAGATGCTCCTATGCATCGAATCAGCGGACGCCGCGACGAACCGCGATTTCCGCTTCTTGTTCGGGTGGAGACGTGCCACCCGGCGCATAGGTTTTCGAGAAGGCGGCTGTGGCGAAGATATAGGAATCTCATAAAGCCGGGACGGCCGAGGCCGGCCGGGCCCTGCCGGCCTTTATGACATTCCTATATCGCGGGCTTCCGCCCAATCTCGCTTTCAAATGGCGTTTTTCCCATTTTGGACAGGCCGCAGGCCAGCTCGGCCGCGGCTTGTCGAGGGACAAAGCCATGCTGCAAATCACTCATCCTCGCGACCTCAACGATCTCGCCGACCGGCTCCGCAACGCCACAGAGACGGACACCCTGCTGGCGACGGAGGTGATCAACTCCGCGTGCCGGAGGTTTCCCTCCCTTGGCCAGAGCGACAAGACCGCTCACCTCGAACAACTGATCCGGTCCGGTGCCTGGACCGACGTAGCCCTGGCGTTGATCGATCTCGAACTGCCGCTCTGGCAGGTCCGCCGCCTCACCTATGATGACGGCGAGTGGCATTGCGCGCTGTCGCGCGAGCGCGAACTGCCCGATTGGCTCGACCAATCCATCGAGACCCACCACGCAGATATGTCGCTTGCGATCCTTGGCGCCCTTGTCGAGGCAAGGCGGACCTCCCAACCGGAGAGCCGGACCAGCGTGCCTGCGGTGAACCGCAATGCGGTCGACCTGTACGAGCCGGTTTGCTGCGATAATGCCTCCTAGGCAACCGATCCGAAGCAGGCGTTCGACCGCTTGGCCGCGCTGGAAAAGTCGCCGCAACGACCCAGTCCGCTTGTGCTGATGCGCTTTGGCGTACGTATCTGAGGAAAGACGCTTCCAACCCGGACCTGCTTCAGAGGGAACTGCCTCGGGCGGCGGTCAGCTGAGCCGCATGAAACGCTTGCGCTAAAAATCCCACTTGTCGCCGAGGATCAGCGGCCGTTGTGGGAGTTTGTTGATATCCCGCTCCGGCGGAAGCAATTGATCGTAGTCATGCCGGAACATCAATTCCCTGTGCAATCGGCGCAGTTTTGCGTTCACAATCGCTTGGTACAACCATGCGAAGCTGGCGCCGATCCGTTTCAGTACACCAATCGGTGGAACGCTCTCTTCGCAGGCAACGCCGCGAACGTCGTCATGACGCACGTGTAACAAGTCCATTGTTCATCTTCCGATCATTGTGGGCAGGCAGCCATTGCCCCGGAAGATGCTCGTGAAGTCATAGGAATTCGAGACGGATAGCTCCACGGGCGCATAGGCGCGGCATAAACGCCGCTGCCCTACCCCGCCGCCGGTTCTGAGGCCCGCGCGGCTACAGCCCACGACCTTGATCCGTGGCCGGGCGTCCCGGTGGGCCGGGATCGTCGCGGGCGGCAATCGGTGGGGGTGCTTCCAGGCGCCACCGGCTTCCTGTTAAACTCTTTCGTTGACTTGACCTCCTTGCAAATTTCCAAGCTGAATGGCTATTGCCGGAGTCGGCGTCATCACATTTTGGCGAAACACATGTTCCTCAGCGCAGAAACGTCCAACCTGCTGGATCGCATTCTCGATGCAGCGACCGACAACCTCAGGTTCGCCAAGATCCTGATTCAGATGGGTCTGGACCCCAACGACGTCAGCTGGGACGCGATCTTCAACCGCCTGATGGAAATCTTTCTGCACAACATCACCCTGGCCAACATGTTTGCCGTGGCCGGCGCGATCTTCTTTGTCGCCACTTTGTTGATGCAGACGATGGTGCCGCTGCGGGTCGCGAACATGATCGGCTGCGCATTCTGGGCCATCTTCGGTGCGCTCAGCGGGGGCATCACGACCTTTCTTCTTTATCTCCTGATGGTGCCCGTCAACGCCTGGCGTCTTCGTCAGATGCTCGCTCTTGTGAAGAAGGCGCGCAACGCAACCAAGGGCGACATGTCGATGGAATGGCTCAAGCCGTTCATGACCCAGCGCAAGTACCGCAAGGGCGAGATCCTGATGAAGAAGGGTGACGCAGCCAACGAAATGCTGCTGACCGTCACCGGCAAATTCCGCGTCGTCGAAATCGACGTCGAAGTTCCACCGGGGCGCCTGATGGGAGAGCTGGGCTTCCTCACGCCCGACAACCGCCGCACCGCTACGATCGAATGCATCGAGGAAGGCCAGGTTCTGACCATCACTTACGAAAAACTGCTCGAGATCTACTTCCAGAACCCGCAATTCGGCTATTATTTCCTGGTCCTGACTAGCCAGCGCCTCCTGGAAAATCTCGCGCGCGCCGAAGCCATCATCGCACAGAACAAGCTCTCCGCGCCGGCGGCCCCCGCCTGACGACGGGTCGCCCTACTCCGCCGCCGCGGTCCTGATTTCCGTCGGCTCAGCGCGCACAGCGCAGAACTTGAACTCCGGGATCTTGCCGAACGGATCGAGCGCGGGATTGGTGAGCAGGTTCGCCGCCGCTTCCGCGTAGCAGAACGGCATGAACACCATGTTCTCCGGCACGTCGCGATCGGCGCGCACCTTCACCTCGACCGCGCCGCGGCGCGTCTCGAGGCGAATGAAATCGCCGGGCGCAAGCCTCTTCTTGCGCATATCCTTTGGCGACATGAACGCGACTGCTTCCGGCTCGATCTGGTCGAGAACGGCGGCGCGACGCGTCATCGAGCCGGTGTGCCAGTGCTCGAGCACGCGGCCGGTCGAGAGCACCATCGGGTATTCATCGTCGGGCAATTCATCCGGCGGAATCACCTTCGCCGGTACGATCTTGCCGCGGCCGCTCTCCGTCGGGAAACCCGTCGTGAAGATGATCTCGTTGCCGGGCTTGTTGGGATCGTCGACCGGATAGGTCACCGCGCCCTCGCGCACCAGCCGCTCCCAGGTGATGTTCTTGAGCGACGGCATCAGTAGCGCCATCTCTGTGAAGACCTCGCCCGGACCGGAATAATTCCACAGCAGGCCCATGCGCTTGCCGATCTCCTGGATGATCCAGAGATCCTGCCGCGCATCTCCGGGCGGCTTGATCACCTGGCGCGCCAGCTGGACGCGGCGATCCGTGTTGGTGAACGAGCCCTCTTTCTCGGCGAACGCGGACGCCGGCAGGATGACATCGGCGTGGAACGCCGTCTCGGTAACGAAGAGGTCCTGCACCACGAGATGGTCGAGCCTGGCAAGCGCCTCGCGCGCGTGCTGCAAATCGGGATCGGACATCGCGGGGTTTTCACCCTCGACATACATGCCGTGGATCTGGCCGGCATGGATCGCATTCATGATCTCGACCACGGTCAGGCCGCGCACGGGATCGAGCTCCTGGCCCCACAGCTTCTCGAAATTGCCGCGCATGTCGGCGCGGCCGACCGGCTGATAGTCGGGGAAGAACATCGGGATCAGGCCGGCGTCGGAGGCGCCCTGCACGTTGTTCTGGCCGCGCAGCGGATGCAGTCCGGTGCCCGGACGGCCGACCTGGCCGGTGATCAGCGCAAGCGCGATCAGGCAGCGCGCATTGTCGGTGCCGTGGACATGCTGGCTGATGCCCATGCCCCAGAAGATGATGGAGGATTTGGCGCGCGCATACATGCGCGCGACCTCGCGCAACGTCTCGGCGGGGATGCCGCAGATCGGCGCCATCTTCTCCGGCGTGAACTCCGTGATCTTGGCCTTCAGATCATCATAACCCTCGGTGTAGCCGGCGATGTACTGCTCGTCAGTCAGGCCTTCGGTGATGATGGTGTTGATCATCGCGTTCAGCATCGCAACGTCGGAGCCCGGCTTGAAAGCGAGATGCCTGGTGGCGTGACGCGACAGCGACTGCCGGCGCGGGTCCATCACGATCAGCTTGGCGCCCTTCTTGGCGGCGTTCTTGATGAAGGTGGCGGCGACCGGATGGTTCACGGTCGGGTTGGCGCCGATCACCCAGATGACTTCGGCGTCCTCAGCGGCCGCAAACGGCGCCGACACCGCGCCCGAGCTCAGGCCTTCGAACAGCGCCGCCACCGATGAAGCGTGGCAAAGCCGCGTGCAATGGTCGACATTGTTGGAGCCGAAGCCGGTGCGCACCAGCTTCTGGAACAGATAAGCCTCTTCGTTGGAGCCCTTGGCCGAGCCGAAACCGGCGAGCGCCTTGGGGCCCTTCTCATCGCGAATCTTGTTCAGCCCGCCCGCGGCGATCTCCAGCGCCTCTTCCCACGACGCCTCGCGGAAATGCGTGTAGGGATTGGCCGGATCGACCTGGTCGTTGGCGTCCTTCTTGACGCCGGGCAGCCGCACAAGCGGCTTGGTCAGGCGATTGGGGTGGTGGATGTAGTCAAAGCCGAAGCGGCCCTTGACGCAGAGGCGGTTATGGTTCGCCGGGCCATCGCGGCCCTCGGCATAGATCACCTTCTCGTCCTTGACCTGATAGGTGACCTGGCAGCCGACGCCGCAATACGGGCAAAGCGAGTCGACCTTCCTGTCGGCATAGGTGACACGGGTCTGCTTGTCGTCGAGCATCACCGCCGGCATCAAGGCGCCGGTCGGGCAGGCCTGCACGCATTCGCCGCAGGCGACGCAAGTGGACTCGCCCATCGGATCGTCGAAATCGAACACGATTTTTGAACCGTGACTCCGATAAGCCATGCCGATGACGTCGTTGACCTGCACCTCGCGGCAGGCGCGCACGCACAGGCCGCACTGGATGCAGGCGTCGAGATTGACGCGCATGGCGGGGTGACTTGCATCCGTATCCCAACGCTCGGCGGCGGGGAAACGGCTTTCGGTGACGCCGGTCTTTTCCGCCCAGTGCCAGAACTTCGAGTCGGGATCGTGCGAGGTCACTCGCTCCGGCTGGTCGGCGACCAGAAGCTCCATCACCATCTTCTGCGCGGCGACGGCGCGCTCGCTTGCGCTTTTCACCTTCATGCCGACGGTCGGCGTGCGCTTGCAGGAGGCCGCCAGCACGCGCTCGCCTTCGATCTCGACCATGCAGGCGCGGCAGTTGCCGTCGGGCCGGTAATCCGGCGCGGGCGAGTAACACAGATGCGGAATTTCCTGGCCCTGCCGTTTCGCGACCTGCCAGATGGTCTCGCCTGGCTTGGCCTCGACCAACTGGCCGTCGAGCTCGAACTAAATCTTGGTCATTCGGCTGCGTCCTTGAACTCGTCAGGGAAGTATTTAATCACGGAGGCAAGCGGATTCGAGGCGGCCTGGCCCAATCCGCAGATCGAAGCGTCCCGCATCGCCTGGCTCAATTCGTCGAGCAATTTGCGGTTCCAGACCGGCTTTTCCATCAGGATCGCCGCCTTCTGGGTTCCGACGCGGCATGGCGTGCACTGGCCGCAGCTTTCATCCTCGAAGAAGCGCATCAGGTTCAACGCCGCGCCACGCACGCTGTCCTGCTGCGACAGGATCACGACCGCTGCCGAACCGATGAAGCAGCCGTATTTCTCCAGCGTGCCGAAATCGAGCGGGATGTTGTCCATCGAGGCCGGCAGGATACCCCCGGACGCGCCACCGGGCAGGTAGGCGTAGAACTTGTGGCCGTCAGCCATGCCGCCGCAATACTCGTCGATCAGTTCGCGCACGGTGATGCCCGCGGGCGCGAGCTTCACGCCAGGATTCCTGACCCGGCCCGACACCGAATAGCTGCGCAGGCCATGGCGGCCGTTGCGGCCGTGGCTTTTCCACCAGTCCGCGCCCTTCTCGACGATATCGCGCACCCAGAACAGGGTTTCGAGATTGTTGATCAGCGTCGGCAACCCGAACAGACCGACCTGGAACGGATAAGGCGGCTTGTGTCGCGGCAACCCGCGCTTGCCCTCGATGCTTTCGAGCAGCGAGGATTCCTCGCCACAGATATAAGCACCGGCCCCGCGACGCAGATGCAAGGTCGGGCCGCCGGGCGGAAGCTTTGCCATTTCGATCGGAAGCAGCTTGCGAGCCGCGGGATATTCGTCGCGCAGATAGATATAGACGTCGGCTGCTTCGACGATATGCGCGGCGATCAGCGTCCCCTCGAGAAAGCGATGCACATCGCGCAAGAGATAGAAGCGATCCTTGAACGTCCCGGGTTCACCCTCGTCGGCATTCACAGCCATCATGCGAGGTCCGGGTTCGCCGAGCACCGCGCGCCATTTGCGTCCGGTCGGGAAACCCGCGCCACCAAGTCCGCGCAGACTGGAATCGTCGAGCGGCTTGAGGATGTCTTCCTTGCTGATCCGCCCGGCACGCAAGTCGGCGAGCAGCTTGTAGCCGCCGTCCTTCACATAGGCGTCGTAGTCGACATAGGCGGGAATGATCGGATGGGTGTCCCCGCGCCTGGCGGTATCGAGAACCTCGGAAGAGGTTGCGTTCAGCACATAGCGATGGCCGACTTCGGCTACCGGCGCACTATCGCAAAATCCGACGCAGGGCGCGCGAACCACGCGAATGCCCGGGCCGGCCTTCTCCTGCAAATCCTTCAGCAGCTGTTCGCCGCCGAGCATGGCGCAGGTGAGCGAGTCGCAGACGCGGATGGTCAGCGGCGCGATATCGGCCTCGCCCTCCTTCACGATGTCGAAATGCGCATAGAAGGTCGCGGTCTCGAACACTTCGGCGAACGACAGCTTCATCTCGTCGGCGAGCGCCGCCAGATGAGCCGCCGAAATCTGGTGATACTTGTCCTGGATCAGGTGCAGATGCTCGATCAGGAGGTCGCGCCGGCGCGGCCTGTCGCCGAGCAGCGTCTCGATCTCATGCGCCGCGGTCGGATCGACCTGGCGGCCTTTTGGCGTTGATTTCGCCCGCCGGCGACCCTCGCCAGGGTGCTCGAACGTGCGAACCTTGTGGACGTCATGGCTCATGGAAACGTCCGTTCTCCATCATCTACCGGGATTTAGAGCCAATCTAACCTCTGGCATGCCAGATGCCAAGAAGAAATCAGAATGCCCTAGACGCATTTAAGGGGCATGCAGCCGTGCTGTCATGCCCCCTGAAACTCGATTCCACCGACGGTACTCAGGTCTTGTTCATGCAATCCTGGATGAAGAACCAGCGATCGTCGCCGGCCAGTCCCTTGGCTTTCACCTCCTTGCGACAAGCCTTGAGCTTGGGCTTGTTGGCGGCCCAGGTGGCCTTCATTTCCTTCAGCTTTTGCATGGACAGCTTGCCCGGCTTGGCGTCCGTCGCCGCCGGTGCGGCGGTCTGGGCGGAAGCGGCATGCAGGCCGGCGACGAGCAGTACGCCGGCGACGAAAATACGAGTGCGAAGCATCAAAAATCTCCCCAAAGTCGCATTATTGGTGATTTGAAAAAGCGATCGCCGCGGGTCGCCGTATGGGCCCCGCGGCGATCAGCAGCGCTCAGAAGATTTTCACCGCGCTCTCCAGCGTCTTGTAGACGCCCCAGGCCAGCGGAATGCCGACGAACAGCCAGAACGCGGCTGCCCTGCCGTCGAGACCGCCCTTGCCGATTCCGAACGAGCCGGTCTGCGATGTTGCAGCACCGGCGGTCGCCGCCTGCAGCTTGGCGACTTCCGCCTCGCTCATGTACCACTTCGGATTGACCGGCTTGACCAGGAAGTTGCAGATCATGCCCGCCACCAGCATGGCGCACAGGATGTACATGGTCGAGTTGTAGAGCTGGTCGCGCGGAACGCCGGCCGCAAGCTGGAATTCGCGCAGATAGTTCACGACCACGGGGCCGATGATGCCGGCGGTCGACCATGCCGTCAGCAGACGGCCATGGATCGCGCCGACGAACTGGGTGCCGAACAGGTCGGCAAGATAGGCCGGCACTGTGGCGAAGCCGCCGCCATACATCGACAATATGATGCCGAAGCCGAGCACGAACAGCATCTTGTTGCCGGTCGCCGCAAACGTCGGGGCCATCGCATAGAGCACGATGCCGAGGATGAAGAACGTGTAGTAGGTGTTCTTGCGGCCGATGTAGTCGGACATCGACGCCCAAAAGAACCGCCCGCCGATGTTGAACAGCGAGAGCAGGCCGGCGAAACCGGCGGCGATCGCTGCGATCTGCGCCTTCTGACCGGCATCGAGCGCGTTGAAGCCGACATTGGGCAGACCGATCAGCTTGCCGGCAAAAATCTCCTGCAGCATCGGCGACGCCATGCCGATCACGCCGATTCCCGCCGACACGTTCAAGCAGAGCACCCACCAGACCAGCCAGAACTGCGGCGTCTTGTGCGCATTGTCGAGATGCACATGATGCTGCGAGATCATGGTCTTGGTCTCGCTTGGCGGAGTCCAGCCGTCGGGACGCCAGCCGGCCGGGGGCAGGCGATAGCGGAATGCCCCGATCATCATGAACACGAAATAGATCACACCCATCGCGACGAACGTCTCCCAGACGCCGACCGACGTCGGAGTCTTGAAATAGTTCATCAGCAGGTTGGCAAGCGGCGCGCCGATCATGGCGCCGCCGCCGAATCCCATGATGGCCATGCCGGTCGCCATGCCGCGGCGATCCGGAAACCACTTCACCAGCGTCGACACCGGCGAGATGTAACCGAGGCCGAGACCGACGCCGCCGATCACGCCGGCGCCAAGCCACATCAGCCAGAGCTGATGGATGTAAACGCCGATGGCGCCGAGGAACAGACCACCGCACCAGCACAGCGCAGCAACGAAGCCCGCCTTGCGCGGCCCGACCCGCTCGAGCCATCCGCCCCAAACGGCCGCTGCGACGCCGAGCACGACAAAGAACAGCGTGTACATCCAGCCCAGGCTCGCGACCTTCCAGTCGCAACTGGTGGTGAAGAGTTCGCCCCAGAGCGAAATGTCCGGGCACGCCTTCGGCGCGTTCAGCCCGATCGCGCGCGACAGCGGTAGCCAGAACACCGAGAAGCCATAGGCCATGCCGATGCACAGATGGATACACAGTGCAGCCGGTGGCACCAGCCAGCGGTTGAAGCCCGCCGCGGCGATGGTCCGCTCCTTGTCCAGAAAACCTGCACCGGCGGCGCCGGTCATCGTGCCAGCTGTATCAGCAGTAGCCATTATGTCCCTCCATGCAGCCACCCTACGGATAGACCTGCGTACTGATCCCGCTGCCCATGCTGCCTTGCAGCGGCCCCCGAGATGCGCCGGGATCGTAGAAGCGCATTGGAAGCCTTAACACCAGCCCGCGATGTCTATGCCCACCGCGCGCCTTGTGCGGTGCGATATACAAAACTGAAGTCCCGGACCACGCGCGTACAATGCACGACTCAACCTCCGCACCCCTGCGGAGAATCCAATTGGGACAGAAGCCGGCCGACATGTCGATAGGTAAATGGTAGCGGCGTTTAGGACAGATTTACGCAGCTGTGAAAAATGCGTGCATCTTTTTTCGAACGAAGAATCAGGGATTTGGCAACAGCCGCACCATGATTCAGCGTCTCAACCTACGATTATTTTCCTTGAGTATCCCTCCGCATGGGAGATTCACTCCCGCTGCAGGTCTTCCCGGGCTTTGAGAACTTGACGGCCATCCTACGAACCGCTTAGCGGGTGTCCGAGCTTCTCGATCAAAAACACGATCTTCTTCTCGTCGCGCGCGGTGATCTCGACCTTGTCGCCGGTCTCGCGAATCAGGTTCGGAATGTCGATCACCGACAGCGGGTCCGTGCAATGCACTTCGAGGAAGTCACCCGGTGTCACCGATTTCAACGCCTTGCGTGTCTTGAGCGCCGGCAGCGGGCATTTGAGGCCGGTGAGGTCGAGCCTGGTCGTGGTCATGTTCGTTGTAATATTCGTGGTCATGTTCGGTTATGCGATCAGTCCTTACAGCAGATTGGCGTAGCCGAGAAATCCGACGCGCTCACCCGGCTCGACCTTCGTGACGGCTTCGCCGAGTTCAACCAGGCCGTCGGTATCGACCAGCGACGACAGCAGCCCGGCGCCTTCGCGCGGGAATTTGACGGCCTCGAGCGCGCCATCCTCCGCTCGCCGCAGGCTGACCCGAACATATTCGCGCCGGCCCGATTTCTTCTTGTACGCGAAAGCCGCACGGACCGGGATTGGCAGCAACGGCGCCGGCATGGCTCCCGACAGCGCAAGCACGGTCGGGCGCACCACATGCACGAAGGTGACGAAACTGGCCACGGGATTGCCCGGCAGGCCGATGAAGGGCGTGCCGCCGATGATACCCATCGCCACCGGCCGGCCAGGCTTGATCGCCATCCGCCACAGCACCAGCGATCCCACGCTCTCGACGCCGGCCTTGACGTGATCCTCCTCGCCGGTCGAAACGCCGCCGGTGGTGAGGATCAGGTCGTGTGTGCGTGCCGCCTTCTTCAGCGCCTTCGCCAGCCACTCGCGCTCGTCGCGCAAAATGCCGAGGTCGGACACCTTGCAGCCGAACCGCTTCAACAGCGCCATCAGCATGAAGCGATTGGAATCGAAGAGCTGCGCGGCGGCGCGCTCCGTGCCCGGCGAGGCCAGTTCATCCCCGGTCGAGAACACCGCGACGCGGATGCGCCTCGTCACGTCGAGCCGCGTCAACCCGAATGCCGCGGCAAGCGCAACGTCCTGCGGACGCAGGCGCTGCCCCGCCTTCAGCGCGACGGCACCTCTGGGAATATCCTCGCCCGCGGGCCTCACATTGGCTCCCGCCTTCAGGCCGGCCGGCAACACCACCTCGCCGGACTCCTCCAGGCGCACATCCTCCTGCATGAAAACCGTGTCGGCGCCGTCAGGCATCGGCGCCCCCGTGAAGATCCGCACGGCGTGTCCGGGTTTTGCGACCTCACCGGAAGAGCCCGCCTGCACGCGTCCTGCGACCGGAAACGACTGCTCCTGGTCGCGCGGCAGATCCGCGCCCGCCAAGGCAAAGCCGTCGACGGCGGAATTGGTGAACGGCGGCAGCGGCAGCGGCGCTGCAATGTCGCGCGCGAGGATGCGTCCGTCGGCGTCGGCCAGGACGACACTCTCGCTCTCACCGACCGGCCTCACGCGCGCGATGATGATGCCGACCGCTTCGTCGACCGACATCATTGGTCCGCCAAAGGCAAAGCAGTCGTCGGAGAGTTGCGCCATCCGTCCTTAGCTTTCGATCATGGCGAGCACGTCCTCGATCGGCAGCGCGAACCGCCTCATCATGGCGGCAATCGCCGGGATGTCGTCGAGATGGGCGGTGGCAAGCTTGGTTTCAACGGCGACGTCGGTCGCGATGCCGACGATGTCGGGGTCGGCCGGATATAGCAGCGGCTTCGCATTGGCGGCGCGATACACCTCGATCTTGCGATGCGGCTCGGTCTTGTAGCCCTCGATGATCACGAGATCGACGCGCGACAGTTTCTGCAGGAGTTCGGGAAGCCGCGGCTCGGCCTCGCCGCGCAGCTCGTGCATCAGCGCCCATCTGTTGGCCGAGGACACCAGCACCTCCTCGGCGCCCGCCTCGCGGTGGCGCCAGGAATCCTTGCCGGGCGTGTCGATATCGAATTTGTGGTGGGCATGCTTGATCACGGACACGCGCAGGCCCTGACCCGCAAGAAGCGGAATCACCCGCGTCAGCAAGGTCGTCTTGCCGGCGCCACTCCAGCCCGCGAGGCCGATAACTTTCATCCTGTTCTGGTCTCCGGAACCCGCCCTTTCGTCATTGCGAGGAGCGAAGCAGCCAAGCAATCCAGGCTTCATCGTGAACGGTGGATTGCTTCGCTTCGCTCGCAATGACGGGCGGGACGGCATTTCGTTCAAATCCAACCATGCTTATATCGGCTTGAACCGAATGTCATGCTAGCCTGCCCGCTATGATGAAGATCGAGAAAACCCCGACCCCCCTGATCGTTCCGAACCCCGATGACCCCCGGCTGACCGAGCGCGTGACAGGCATCGACCAGACCGGGGCGCAGATCGAGATCAAGGTGCCGGTGGAGCGGCCGCTGACGCTTTATTTGAACGCCCAGGAGATCGTCACCATGATGACGATCGGCGACTATCCGGAATACCTCGCGCTCGGCTATCTGCTCAACCAGAACATGCTGAAATACGACGACGTCGTCAGCGAGGTCGAATATGACGACGACCTGCAGGTGGTGGTGGTGCGCACTGAGCATCACACCAATTTCGAGGCCAAGCTGAAGAAGCGCACGCAGACCTCGGGCTGCGCGCAGGGCACCGCGTTCGGCGATCTGCTGGAGGCGGTGGAGAGCGTCGCGCTGCCGAAAGCGGAGCTGCGCACCTCCTGGCTCTACCAGATGACGCACGCGATCAACACCGTGCCCTCGCTCTATCTCGAGGCCGGCGCGATCCATGGCTGTGTGCTCTGCAAGGAAGGCACACCCGTCTGCTACACCGAGGATGTCGGCCGCCACAACGCCGTCGACAAGATCGCGGGCTGGATCTACCGCCACGGCGTCGATCCCGCCGACAAGATCCTCTACACCACCGGGCGGCTCACCTCCGAGATGGTGATCAAGACGGTCCGGATGGGCATTCCCATTCTCGCATCGCGCTCGGGCTTCACGGCCTGGGGCGTCGACCTCGCCCGGCAGGTCGGGCTGACGCTGGTCGGACGCACACGCGGCAAACGCTTCATCGCGCTGTCGGGTGAGGAGCGCATCGTCTACGACCAGAATCTCGACTATGTCGAGGACGAAGCCGCGAAGCACAAGCGCAAGGGCGAGGCTAGTGACGACTGACGCGACGCCAAGAGGCGCGCCGGCGACGCCAAGAGGCGCGCTGGGCATTCCCGGCGTCCTGCTCGCCGGCGGACTCGCGCGACGGATGGGCGGCGGCGACAAGCCCATGCGCAGCATCGCGGGCAAGACCATTCTTGAACGGGTGATCGCGCGGCTTGGTCCCCAATGCGACGGGCTGATCCTCAACGCCAATGGCGATCCCGCGCGCTTTGCAGCCTTCGGCCTGCCCGTGATCGCCGATTCCGTTGCCGACTTTCCGGGACCTCTGGCGGGCATTCTTGCGGCGCTGGACTGGATGGCCATTCACCGTCCCGACGTGACGATGGTGCTGAGCGCCGCCGCTGATTGCCCGTTCCTGCCGCGCGATCTGGTGGCGCGACTTGAATCGGCGCGCGTCGCAGAGCATGCCGAGCTTGCGGTCGCGGCATCCGACGGACAGACGCATCCGGTGATCGGATTGTGGAGCGTGCGGCTGCGCGACGAGCTTCGTCATGCACTGGTGAAGGAGGATATCCGCAAGATCGACCGCTGGACCGCGCGCTATCCGCTCGCCACCGTGACCTGGCCGACAAGCCTGGTCGATCCCTTTTTCAACGCCAACACGGTCGAGGACATTGCCGAGGCCGATCGGCTCGCAGAGCTGGACGAGCTATCGTAGCCCGCGTGAGCCAACGGGTCGCGCGAATGCGCGCCCGATGACAGGCTCCGCGATATGCGGGTCCGGTCCCGGGTATCGCTCCGCTCACCCGGGCTACAAGAAGGAGAAAGCCTCCCGTGATCATCACCCCGAACCTCGACGGCAAGGTCGCGCTTGTCACAGGCGCCTCGCGCGGGATTGGCGCTGCGGTCGCCGTCGCGTTGGCGGAAGCGGGAGCGGCGGTCGCGGTGAATTATCGCGAGCGCGCGGACGCGGCCGGCGCGCTGGTCGCCGATCTCAACAAGGCGGGGCATCGTGCGTTCGCGCTCGCCGCTGACGTCTCGCAGAAGGAGGCCGTCGCCGGCATGGTCGGCCGCGTGGGCGCCGAGCTCGGTCCCATCGACATTCTGGTCAACAACGCCGGCATCGCCATCGTGCGCGGCGTCGATGATCTCTCCGAAGACGATTTCGACCGCACCATGTCAGTCAATCTGAAATCGGTCTATCTCTGCACGCAGGCCGTGGTGCCCGCGATGCGAGCGCGCAAATGGGGACGCATTGTCAACATCTCCTCCGGCGCGGCGCGCGGGGCCGGCGCGATCGGACCGCATTACAACGCGTCGAAAGCAGGCATGGAAGGCCTGACCCGCGGCTACGCGGCGCGACTGATCAAGGACGGCATCACCGTCAATGCGGTGGCCCCTTCGCTGATCGAAACCGACATGATGAGCGGGCGCTCCGACCTCGCCGCGCGCATTCCGCTCGGCCGCTTCGGGCAGCCCGAGGAGGTGGCGCAGGCGGTGATGATGGCGCTCGGCAATGATTACATGACCGGCCAGACCATCATGCTCAACGGCGGCATGAATTTTATCTAAAGTGCGATGAGATTGGGATGAATTGTCATCGCGCTTTAGCTTATTGTTTGCGCATGATCTCCGCGCAAACGCTACGCGTTTGTCGCGAGGGAAAACGGCTTCACACTTTTCCGGATCATGCTTTAGCTATACCGGGCGGAAACCCGCCTTCGTCAGCGCCGCACGTCCCTCTTCCGACGCCAGCGCGTCGAGGAAGGCCCGCACCGCCGGTCGTTGCTTGCGCGCTGAGACCAGCGCGAAATCGTAGTGCTCTTCGGCATGCGGAATGAAACCGAGCGCGGACGCATGCGCGACCGGCGCGATGGTCATGCCCCAGTCGGCGCGCTGCTGCGCCACGGCGGCCGCGACCGCATTGTGCGAGCGCGGCTGATTCCAGTAGCCGTCCGGCCGCGCCTCGCCGAGCAGGCGGTCGATCAGGATGCGCGTGCCCGCGCCCTGGTTGCGGTTCACCATGATGCAGGCGGGATCGGCGAGCGCCGCGCGCACCGCCGCCTCGGCGGTCTTGCCTTCGAAACGCGCATCGCCCTTGCGGAACACGATACCCTGCATCCGCCGCCAGCCCGGCACCAGTTCGAGGCCCTCGGCGAGGAATGGCGTGTTGTAGGTCTCGGTCTTGTCGTCGAACAGATGGATCGGCGCGAGATCGCACTCGCCGCGCCGGGCCGCCGCCAATCCGCCGAGGCTGCCGACAGCGATCGAGCGCACCATCAGCCCCGCATGCGCCAGCGGCGCCGTGACGAGATCGAGCCCGGTGCAATGGCTGCCGACGATGACAAGGTCAGGCACGCGCACATGCGGCGTGAACAGCGTCACTTCGGCCTCGGTACCAGCGGGCATCTGATCGGCGAGCGCATCGATCTTCAGGAAACCGTCGGCCTGCGCGAAGGACGTGATCGCGCCCGAGCCTTTACCTGTGGGATAGGCGATCAGGCCGTCAGCGCCCTCGACCAGCGACACCATGACGAACTCGGTACGGCCGAGCTCGGAGGCAATACGCACCGGCACCCTGGCCGCGACCCTCGCATCCGCGCGCGGCGGCAGCGACGCCATGCGCCGAAGCACCGGCACGATCATGTCGTGGAAGGTGAACATCGCCGAGGTTGGAAAGCCCGGCAGGATGATCACGGGCTTGCCGTCGCACACCGCAAGGCACAGCGGCTTACCCGGCTTCAGCGCCACGCCGTGAGCGATAGTGCCGGGCTGGCCGAGCCGGGCGATGATCCGATGCGAGACATCTCCGGCCCCTTTCGACGTGCCGCCCGACAGCACCAGCATGTCGTGTTCGGCGAGTGCCTTTCGCATCGCGGCTTCGAGCGCGGCCTCGTCATCGGGGATCGCGCCGAGGAAACGGGCCTCGCCGCCATTCTCGTTGATCGCCGCGGTGACAACAGCGCCATTGATGTCATAGATCGCCGCGGGCCGCAGCGCGCCGCCGGGCTGCACCAGTTCGTCGCCGGTCGAGATCACGGCGACGCGCACCTTGCGCGCCACCGACACCTCGGCAACGCCGCAGGCCGCCAGCATGCCGATCTCGCGCGAGCCGATGACCGTGCCGGCGCGCAGCAACGCTTCACCGCGCGCGATGTCGGAGCCGGCGGATGCGATGAACTGGCCGGGCGATGCGGCGCGACGAACTTCGATCGCACGTTGCCCAACCGGCTGCGTGTGCTCGACCATCACGACCGCGTCCGCGCCGCGCGGCAACGGTCCGCCGGTCGCAATCGGTGTCGCCGTGCCCGACAGCACCGGCCGCTGCGGCGCCACGCCACACGCGATCACCTCGTCATTGAGCATCAGGCGGACCGGCGCGGCTTCGCTCGCCGCGACAAGATCGGCGGAGCGCATGGCAAAGCCGTCGACATTGGAGCGATCGAACGGCGGCACATCGATCGGAGCGGCAATGTCCTCGCCCAGGGCATGACCGAGCGAATCCGCGAGCCGGATCGGCTCACAGGGGACCGGCCGCGGAAACAACGCCGCTTCAAAGCGCGCGAGCGCCTCTTCGCGCGACAAGACGGTCAGGAACTGGTCCTGCCCCACGCTCTCGGTCGTTTTCGAAACGGGATTCTGGCTCATGGGGATTCTCGTTCCCGCAGCATATAGGCGCCGGCGGGCGTTCCCGCAGCATATCCTTCGCTTGCTGCGGGAACCACAAGCCAGGCATCCGCGCGCGCCACGACTTCCAGGGCGAGATCGCCGACCGAGAGTGGAGTCCAGGTCCCCTCTCCTTGTTCGAGCAGCACGAGTTCTGCAATTCCGACCGTGGAGGCGATCTTCCGCGCCAATGGCAGGTCGATGGTCCGCCGTTCGGGCCGCCCGCTCAGGCGATCGAGCACCGGCAGCACAAGGGCCCACCAGGCGGCGAGCGCGGAATCGGGCGCGCCGGGCAAAACGATGACGGGAATGCCATCAATCCTGCCGATGGCGGCGGTGCGGCCGGGCTGAAGCGCAAGCCCATGCGCCAGCACCTCGCCTCGGCCCGCCAGCGCCCTGACCGCGGCGTCCGTTCGCCCGACACCGCTGCCGCCGACCAGGAGCAGCAGATCGCAATCATCGGCGCGGATCGCGCGGCCGATCGACGCCGCATCGCGCGCAGCCGCATCGACCGAAACGAATTCGATGCCGGCGCTGCACAGGCTTCTCGCAATCAACGTGGTGGTGATCGCGCCGCCGGGGACATTCACCACGCGCAGCCGCGGCCGGTGCATCGCTTGCTGAAGATCGACCTGGCGAAGATCGCCCGGCCGCCAGGCATCGACGATCCGGTTCGGATCGGCAATCTCGCCGCCCTTGCGCCGGATGCCCTGCCCGGGGATCGCCTCGGCAAGCGCCTGCGCAATCGCCATGCTCCGGTCGACCGAATTGTCATCAAGCACGCAGTCACATCCGTCCGGAATCCGCTCACCCGCCTCAACCCATGGAGGCTGCCTCGTGAGGGGCAGCGGAGTGTAGCTGGACGCGCCGACAAGGCCCACAGCCCGCAACGCCCAGCCATCGACGGCCGCGACGTCGTGGGGCGGCCACCTCCTCAGCTCCGGCATGTCGTCAGCTTCGCAAGGCGACGTGTCGAGCGGCGGGCGGCCGTTCGCGGCAACCGGCTTGAGCTCGCGCAGCATCAGCTCCAGCGCGAGATCAAGGGGCGTCAACGACGGCGGCAGGCGCTGGGCGTTCTTCATGACAGGCGTATGTACATAATCGGGGCTCAAATTCGCAACCTCTAGCCTCAAGGCCCCGCTTGCTTGCGCGGAAAGTAAAAGGCATTTTTGGTTCGAAAAGAAGAGCGCGCTCGATCTCCAAGCGCCGGCACCGGAGGATCACATGTCTCTCACCTTTTCCCATGTCGCTGGACCGACCACGCCTGCCGTTCGTGAGATGACGTTCGGCGATCTGTTGCGCAAGGCGGCCGAGACGGCGCCTGATCGCATCGCGCTGATCGCGGGCGTGCCGGACCCGGCGCTGCGGCGGCAATGGAGCTACGCCCAGCTCTACCGCGAGGCGCAGCGCACGGCGCGAGCCCTGCTCGCCCGCTTCAAGCCGGGCGAGCGCATCGCCGTCTGGGCCCAGAACATTCCGGAATGGGTGATGCTGGAATTCGGCGCCGGCATGGCCGGCATGGTCCTCGTGACCGTGAACCCGGCCTTTCGCGCCAGGGAAGTCGAGTACGTGCTCAAGCAGTCGCGCTCTTCTGGCGTGTTCGTGGTCAACGGCTTCCGCGGCAATCCGATGCTGGAGACGGTGCATGCGGTTGCGCAAAACTGTCCCGAACTGCGCGAGATCATCTGCTTCGACGACTGGAATGATTTTGTTCGCGCGGGCGACGATAAGGCGATCGCGCTGCCCAAGGTCAGCCCGGACGATCCCGTCATGATCCAGTACACGTCAGGCACGACCGGATTTCCCAAGGGTGCCCTTCTGCGTCATCGCGGACTTCTCAACAACGGCGCCGACACGGCCGAACGGATGGGCGTCGATCCCGGCGACGTCTTCATCGTCACCATGCCGCTGTTCCACACCGGCGGCTGCGTCTGCTGCGTCATCGGTTCGGTGTCAAAGGCTGCAACCATTGTCTTGATCGAGGCTTTCGACCCCGCCATCGTCCTGGAGATGTTCGGCACCTATCGTGGCAATGCCATGATAGGCGTTCCGACGATGCTGATCGCGATGCTCGAGCACCCGACGTTCCCGACCACCGATCTCTCCGCGGTCAAAGCGATCTGTTCGGGCGGCTCGACCGTGCCGGCGCCCTTGGTGCAACGGTTCGAGAAAGAGCTCAAAGCGCCGTTCACGATCGTGTTCGGCCAGACCGAATGTTCTCCGGTCGCGGCACACACCAGCACCCACGACAGCGTCGATGACAAGGCCAATACCATCGGACTTCCGCTTCCCAACATGGAGACCAAGATCATCGACCCGAATACCGGGGAAACCGTGCCGATCGGCACGGTCGGCGAATTCTGCACCCGCGGCTATCATGTCATGCTTGGCTATTTCGAGATGGAAGAGGCGACACGCGCGGCCATCGACGCCGACGGCTGGCTGCACACCGGCGATCTCTGCGCCATGGACGCGCGGGGATACTGCACCGTCGAGGGCCGTCTCAAGGACATGATCATCCGCGGCGGTGAAAACATCTACCCGCGCGAACTGGAAGAGCTGTTGTTCAAGCATCCCTGCGTCGGCGAAGTCGCGGTCATCGGCGTGCCGCACGACAAGTGGGGTGAAGAGGTCGCAGCCTTCATCCGGCCGGCACCGGGCGCCGCAATCGACAAGGATGAACTGATCGCCTACATGCGCGCCTCGCTCGCCCCGCACAAGACGCCGAAACACTGGGTCATCGTTGAGGCGTTTCCGCTGACGGGCTCAGGCAAGATACAGAAGTTCAAGCTGCGGGAAGCCTGGGGCAAGGGCGAGATGGTGGCGGTGTAGCCGCTTCTTACGCGATCAGGTCGTGATGTAACGCGTGGAAGGCGACGTCGGTCGCGGATTTGTCGTTGGCGAGATGATCGGCGAAATGAAAAGCGTTCGGCGCCTGATCGGCGGGGTGAGGCCCAAATCCTTCGGCGGACAAGCTGTGTGCTGAATCAGACGGAGCGGCGGCTGTGAAAGGATCCGGCGACGGAGCACTGGCCGTCGAATGCTGGAGGTCGGCCGCGTCCTTGAACTGGAACGAGGACGGATTGGTCTGACGGAAATCGACGAAGCTAGCGTCGGCACCCTGGATGGTCACAGTCACGGTCTGGGCTGTGCCGTCGATGGTGGTCACCTTGAACGTGTCGGTCAGCGTATCGCAGGCCTTCAGCGCCTCGACCGCAGGATTGCCATCATTGAGCGTGTACGTCCACGTGCCGCAGGCCGTCATCGTGAAGCTGCCGTAGCCGTGATCGCTCGTCTGCGGACACGTCACCGCCGCGAACGTATTGTCGGGGTTGTCGACGTCTTTATCGGTCAAGGTGCCGCTCGCGCTGGGCGGCGGGTCGCAGGGCTTGCTCGGCTCGACCACGCAGCCGTGCGTGTCACCGCAGATGACCGCAGCATCGTTGCTGCCCTCGATGGTGATCGTCACGGTCTGCGCAGTGCCGTCGACGGTCTTGACAACGAAGCTGTCGGTGAGCGTCTGGCCCACGTTGAGCGCCTGGACCGCGCAATTGCCGTTGTCGAGCGCGTAGGTCCAATGCCCGTCGGCGGTCATGGTGAAACTGCCGTAGCCATGATCGCTCGGCCTGGGACAAGCGACTGCTGCAAAGGTGCTCGACGGGTCGTCCACGTCGGTGTCGGTCAATAGACCGGTTGCGATGGGGATGCCGTGTGTGGCGTTGTGGACCCCACCCGCCTCGACCACGCAACCATGCGTATCCCCGGAGATGACTGCAGGATCGTCGGCGCCCTGGATGGTGATGGTCACGACCTGGGGAGTGCCGCCGATCGTGGTCACCGTAAAGGTGTCGGTCAACGTGTCGCAGGCCTTCAGCGCCTGGACCGCGGAATTGCCGTTGTCGAGTATGTAGGTCCAGTGCCCGTCGACGGTCATGGTGAAGCTGCCATAGCCATGGTCGCTCGCATGCGGCGAACTCACCACCGTGAACGTGTTGGCTGGATCGTCGACGTCGGTATCGGTCAACGCCCCGCTCGCCGACGGAACGCCGGGCTTGTAACCGGCGGCCTCGACAACGGACCCGGCCGTCACTCCGGATATGACGGACGCGTCGTCCACGCCGTTGATAGCCACCGCGAAGGTCTGGCTCGCCGAGACCAGGCCGTCGGACACTGTAATCGTGAAGCTGTCCGTAGTAGGCACCTTCAGCGCGTTGATGGCGTCGCTGTTCGGCACGTAGGTGTAGGCGCCGGTCGCGCTGTTCAGGTACAGGATCCCGTACGAACCGGGTTTTTCGACGTTGTAGGCGACGCCGGCGATCACGATCGGGTCGACCGCACCGCCGGCAATGCCGAAGGTCAGTGCGAAGCCAAAATTGAAGCTGGTGGCGGAAAACGTGCCGACGCTCGCGGAGAATTCGTCGAATTTGACCGTGTCGATCTCGACGAGCCCCGACCCCAGCGTCAAGGTCGGCGGCGAATGGACGAGGGGCGCATCCGGAAGGAAACTGGGCGCAATGATCAGCGCGGGAAGTGCGTGCTGCGGCAGCGGGCCGTTCTGCTCGATAAGGTTGATCGGCTGCAGCAAGGATTCGCCCGTTTCGCCCGGCGGCGTGCTGGAGCCAGGCGGACCGTGCTCCTTCGTGTAGTTGGCGAGCACGTCCTGCTGCTGGGTCTGCAAGTCCTCCATCCGCGCGACGCTGTTCGCGACCTGGGCGAAGCTGACCGAGGATCCTTGCTTGCTAAGCACCACCGTCTGTCCCGGGTCATCGACGATGATGTGGCGCGGCACGGCCTCCTTGGTGACGAGTTCGAAGGAGCCGTGTGCGAAATCCTTGTAGGTAATGGTGCCGTGATCGAACAGGGCAAGGTCAGGATCGGCGGCCCGAGCCTGCTTCAAGGCAGTAAAGATCAGCGCAACGAGGGAGAAACCCCCGGTCCACCCCGCGCCTGCGGTGCTCGCGGAGCGAGAAACTTCGGCGAAACTGCTGTGGACGGATGGCGAAATGCCTCTGTCTGGAATCCGCCGGAAGCCGCGGAATACCGTTGCGAGAAACATCCTACGCCTCGCGCGTTGACGCCCGCCCGCGTGATCTAAGATCACTTTTTCGAATGTTGATGCCCAAAATACGCCATTTCGGTGTCGCGGAACTTGGTCAGACGGATGTCGGCATGGCTAAAAAGTGGTAGTGGCGGAATGCGGTCTGGTCCAATGCCCGCCGATCTGCCATATATATGGCGGGCAGTGTGGGGCACTTCTCTGACGGGAGAAGGCGCATGCATGGACGAAGCGCGGTCGCAGGTCTTGCGGGCCTTTTGCTCGCCGTTGCGGTTTTTCCATCCGGCCCCGCTTTGGCGCAGCAGGACGGCGGCGCGGCTGCCGACATCAAGCCGATTGGCAGGGTCGTGACCGCCACAGGAGCCGCGACCATCCAGCATGTCGGTGCGGCCGTTGTTCAAGCCAACCTTTCCGACGAAACCGCCGCGAAGGTCAACGATCCCGTCTACCGAGGCGATGTCGTCAAGACCGGCGCCGATGGACGGCTCGGCATCAACTTCGCGGACGGCAGCTCGTTCAACCTTTCGAGTAACGCCCGCATGGAATTGAACGAATTCATCTACGACCCAGCCTCGAAGTCGAATTCGACCTTGTTCAGTCTGGCCAAGGGGACCTTCACTTTCGTCGCCGGCAATATCGCCAAGACCGGCGACATGAAGGTCGACACCCCGGTGGCGACCATGGGAATACGCGGCACCACGCCTCACATCGAGATATCAGACGACGGCACAGTCAAGTTCGCCACGCTGATCGAGGACGGCAAGGACAGCGTTCTGAAACGCAAGACCACGCCCGCAGCGCCACCGGGCCGGCAGCGGAGGGCCGACCGGGGTCTCGGCGTCTGCCGGGGATGCTGAAGGCTCATCTCGCGGCATCCCTCCTGATCATTTTGCTCCCGTCTGCCGCGGCGGCGCAGAAACCGCAGGAGGGGCAGTTCAGAAACATCGAACTGTGCAACGGCTCCGCCACGCCCGAAGTGAGGATCGAAGCCTGTTCGGCCTTCATCGAAGCTGGCCGCGGCGGCCTTTCGGCCTTGGCCACGGCCCACAACAACCGTGGCATCGCCTACGCAGAGAAGTTGGACTACCAGCGCGCCCTCGCCGACTTCGATCGCGCCATCGAAATCGATCCCACCTCCGCCAAACCACTCAACAATCGCGGAGCGGCCAGGCTCAAGATGGAAGACTACGTTGCCGCGATCGAGGATTTCGATCGGGCCATCGGCCTGCAGCCGGCCTATGCCGGCGCCTTCGCAAACCGTGGCCAGGCCTGGCTGAAGAAGGGCGACTATGCGCGCGCAGAGAGCGACTACGCCGCGGCGACCAATCTGAACGCGGACATGGAGGGAGCCTGGAGCGGCCTCTGCTGGATCCGCGCGATGGCCGGCAATCCACAGGCCGCCACGGAAGCCTGCGACAAGGCGATCGGAGCCGGGGCGCATACGGCCTCGACCTACAATTCCCGTGCGCTCGCCCATCTGAAGGCTGGACGTCCCGACGGCGCGATCGCCGACTACAACGCCGCGCTGCGCATTGATCCGAAGCTCGCAAACGCGCTGTATGGCAGAGGACTTGCGAAGCTCAGGCGCGGCGAGACGTCCTCGGGCGAGGAGGACATCGCGGCCGCGAAGGCGCTCCGGATCGATATTGCGGAGCAATTCGCCCGCTACGGCGTGCAGTAGACCTCGCGGAGTCGCCGCGCCGCTTCAGCGTGCGGGCTGAAACCAAAACGCATGGTGACCCATGTACATGTTCATCAGGAAGTACACGAACGTTCGTTCGGTCGCGGATGCTGCTCGCCGTGCCAAAAGCGGCATCGGCCGCATCCTGAAGGAGTCACCCGGATTTCAATCCTACTATGTGCTGGATGGGGGCGAAGGCGTCGGTATTGCGGTGATGACCTTCACCGATCGCGGCAGCGCCAACGCGGCGAACGACAAGGTGATGGAGTTTGTTCAGGCAAGCCTGCATGACCTCGACCTTGGAGAGCCGGAGATCATCGCGGGAAAGGTCCTGCTCCACATCGAATCCGACCCGTAACTTTGCGACCTGACCGCTTGCTCGCGGAGCCGGTCCATGAGGCGCGACCGGTCCGGCGCCCTCATGCCTTTGGCCGCGTTGACGGGCGCGGGAGAATGCTTGAAACTTAAACCAATACCGGCCCGAACAATACGGGAGGCCGGCCCGTTGGGAGGAAACAGGATGTTCGCCAGACCTTTTGCCGTGCCTATTGCGATATTTGGCGCATTCGCCGCCGCGCTGCTGGCACCGGCAGTTGCCACGGCGCAGGTGTCGGACGATGTCGTCAAGATCGGCGTGCTCACCGACATGAACGGTCCGGCTTCGACGCCGACCGGCCAGGGCTCGGTGACTGCAGCGCAGATGGCGGTCGACGATTTCGGCGGCAAGGTGCTGGGCAAACCTGTCAGCGTGATCGTCGGCGATCACCAACTCAAGCCCGACATCGGCTCGTCGATCGCGCGGCGCTGGTACGACGTCGAGCAGGTCGATCTGATCGTCGACGTGCCGGTTTCGGCCGTCGGGCTTGCGGTGCAGAACATCGCGAACGAGAAGAAGAAGCTGTTCATCACGCATTCGACGGGCTCGGCCGATTTCCACGGCAAGTTCTGCTCGCCCTATGCGATCCAGTGGGTGTTCGACACCCGCGCGCTCGCCGTCGGCACCGCCAAGGAAGTCGTCAAGCGCGGCGGCGACAGCTGGTTCTTCATCACCGACGACTACGCCTTCGGCCACTCGCTGGAGCGCGACGCATCCGCGGTCATCACGGCCAATGGCGGCAAGGTGCTGGGCTCGGTGCGCCCGCCCTTTGCCACGCCCGATCTGTCGTCCTTCATCCTGCAGGCGCAGGCCTCGAAGGCGAAGATCATCGGCATTGCCGCAGGCCCTCCCAACAACACCAACGAGATCAAGACCGCGGGCGAGTTCGGCCTCTTCAAGGGCGGCCAGCAGATGGCGGGGCTGCTGGTCCTGATCACCGACGTCCATGGCCTCGGACTGAAGGCCGCCGAAGGGTTGTTGCTCACCACCTCGTTCTACTGGGACATGGACGACAAGACCCGCGAATGGTCGAAACGCTATTTCGCCAAGATGAACCGGATGCCAACGATGTGGCAGGCCGGTGTCTATTCATCCGTGATGCACTATCTCGAAGCGATCCGGGACGCCGGCACCGACGATCCGCTGAAGGTCGCGGCAAAAATGCGGGAAAAGCCGATCGAGGATTTCTTCTCCCGCCACGGCAAGCTGCGCGAGGACAATCTGATGGTGCACGACCTCATGCTGGTGCAGGTCAAGTCGCCGGATGAGAGCAAATATCCGTGGGATTATTACAAGATCCTCGCCACGATCTCCGGCGACGACGCGTTCGGTCCGCCCAATCCGGAATGCTCGCTGGTGAAGAAGTGACCGTGTAACGGTCATCCCGGGGCGGTCCGCAAGGACCGAACCCGGGATCTCGAGATTCCGGGTTCGGTGCCATGCACCGCCCCGGAATGACGTGGTGACCTTTTCAGATCACCGCGTCACTTCGCCGCGCCGATCTCCCTCAGATACTTCAACACGCCCGGATGGATCAGCTTCACATCGGGCGCGGCGGCGACGGTATTGACCGCCGTGGTCTCGCAGGCCTGCGCCAGCTTCTCGCAGAACTTCGCCTCGATGCCGTGCAGCGTGCGCGCGAGATGATAGGCGACATCGTCGGGCAGATTCTCCCGCACCAGGATGAAGCTCCATGAGCCCATGGAGTCGATCGGCGCGGTCTGGCCGGGATAGGAATTGGCCGGCACCGTCAGCGGTTTCAGGAACGCATGCTTGGCACGGATGCGTGCGATCTCGTCCGCGCTCGGCGCGATGAAGCGCGCGCCGCCGGGACTTTGCGCCATGCTCGTGAAACCAGGCCAGCCGATGCCCGCGCCCCACAGCGCCGCCGCGCGGCCGTCCAGCACCATCGCGGGTCCGTCACCCGCACGGTCGAGATAGATCGACTTGAAATCCTCGTCCTGCTTCAACCCGAGGCCGTCGAGCATGTAGCGCGACAGGATCGGCAGTCCCGATCCCTTGGCGCCGAACGCCACGCTCTGGCCGACGAGATCACGGATGGTCTTGTAAGGACTGTCGGCGCGCACCACGAACATGCCGGGCGAGGAATACATGGCGGTGAGGATTTTCGCCGATGTCTTCGTTCGTCCGCCGAGCCCCATGAAGGCTTCATAGGACGGCTCGCCCGCGACCAGGCCGATGTCGAGCTGACCGGCGTCGAGCAGCGGAATGTTTTCATTGCTGCCCTTGGTATTGCGCGGCTCGATCGACAGCGTCGGATCGGCCGCGTTCATCATCTCGGCAAACGCGTCGCCGTAGAGGGGAAAGCCGCCGCCGGGCGTCGCCGTCCCCAGGCTGATCGTGGTCTTCGAAATGGCCTTGCCTCCCTCTTCCGCCATCGCATGTCCAGCGAGCAGCAATGCAGCCGCGCAGACGAGATATGCGAGTTTCACTTTCGTAGCATTCATTGTTGCAGCACTCCGCGTCAACATGCCCGGATCCGGACGGGCCACTCCTTGTAGGCAAGTCCGCAGCTTTATGAAAGCATGAGCGCAACAAGCAGCGATGACAATGTGGGGGAGATCATGACCGGACCTTTGCGTGCCGCCTTGCTCGGCCTGTTTTTCGCCTGCCTCCTCGGGGCCAGCCCGACGCCTTCGCAAGCCGGCAGCTATCCCGATCATCCGGTGCGTTTCATCAACGGCTTTTCGCCGGGCGGGCCGGTCGACACCATCGCGCGCATCATGGCGCAAGCGCTGTCGGACCGTCTCGGTCAGCAATTCGTGGTGGAGAACCGCGCGGGCTCCGGCGGCAATCTCGCGACCGCGGCGGCGATCTCCTCGCCGCCGGATGGCTACACTGTCGTGTTCAGCGGCATCGAACAACGCGATCAGCGCCTCGCTCTACAAGCACCTGCCGTTCGATTTCATGCAGGACACGATGCCCATCGGCATGTTCACGGAAGTGCCCAACCTGATGGTGGTGTCGAATACGATGCCTGTCGAAAACCATCAAGGAGTTCATCGACTACTGCAAGGCCAATCCGGGCAAGATCTCCTTCGCCTCGTCCGGCAACGGCACCACCGTGCACATGTCCGCCGAACTACTTCAAGGCGATGACCAAGTGCGACATGCTGCACGTCCCCTATCGCGGCTCGGCGCTGGCGATGCCGGACGTGATTTCGAACAAGGTGCAGCTGATCTTCGACAACCTGCCGACAGCGCTTGAACAGGCGCGTGGCGGCAGCGTCCGCGCGCTCGGCGTGACATCGGCAAAGCGCTGGCCGAGCGTGCCGGACATACCGGCGATCGCCGAGACCGTGCCCGGCTTCGAGGCGACGGTGTTCTACGGCATGTCCGCGCCCAAGGGCACGCCGCCCGAGATCATCGCGACGTTGAACAAGGCGATCAACGAATCGCTGAAGGATCCGAAGCTGGTGGCGCGCTTTGCCGAGCTCGGCGGGGTGCCGACGCCGATGACCCCGGAAGACTACGGCAAGCATATCGCCGAGGAGACCGAGAAATGGCGCAAGGTGGTCGAGTTCGCCGGCGTATCGGTTGATTGATTGAAGAAGACGACAAGAAGGAAACATGATGGGAATTCTACGTTCGGTTTTGTTTGCATTGATTTTCGTTTGCAGTGCCGGCGCCACGGTTAGCCCGGCCGCGGCCGCCTACCCCGACCGCCCCGTTCATTGGCTGATCGGCTTCGCGCCCGGCGGCCCCGTCGACGCGGTGGCGCGCTTGATGGCGCAGTGGCTGTCGGATCATTTCGGCCAGCAATTCGTGGTCGAGAACCGCACCGGTTCCGGCGGCAACATCGCCGCCGCCGCCGCCGTCAATTCGCCGGCCGACGGCTACACCATCCTGTTCGTCGCGCCCAACAACGCGATCTCGACCTCGCTCTACAAGAAGCTGCCGTTCGACTTCATCCGCGACACCGTTCCGGTCGCGAGCATCATGCAGCTCACCAACATGCTCGTGGTGTCGAACGCCACGCCGGCCAAAACGGTCCAGGAGTTCATCGACTACTGCAAGGCCAATCCCGGCAAGATCTCGTTTGCCTCGTCGGGCAACGGCACCTCCGTGCACATGTCGGCGGAGCTGTTCAAGTCCATGACCAAATGCGACATGGTGCATGTGCCCTATCGCGGCTCCGCGATCGCCTTTCCCGACATCATCTCCAACAAGGTGCAGCTCATCTTCGACAACCTGCCGTCCGCGCTGGAACAGGCCCACGGCGGCACCGTGCGTGCGCTCGGCGTCACCTCGCCGCAACGCTGGCCCGGGCTGCCGGACATTCCCGCCATCGCGGAAACCGTACCGGGCTTCGAGGCGGTCGGCTTCTACGGCATCTCGGCGCCGAAAGGCACGCCGCCCGAGATCGTCGACGCCCTCAACAAGGCTATCGGCGAAGCGCTGAAGGACCCGAAACTGGTGGCGCGTCTGGCCGAGATGGGCGGCATCCCGAAGCCGATGACACCAGCCGAATTCGGCAAGCTGATCGTCGGACGAAACCGAGAAATGGCGCAAGGTGGTCGAGTTCGCGGGCGTCTCCGTGGAGTAGTCTGGCGGCCATCGTCCCTGTCGTCATTGCCGGACTTGACCCGGCAATCCATCGCTCAAAACGTTCCCTTGATGGATGCCCGGATCAAGTCCGGGCATGACATCGACAGGATTGCCGGAACGGCGCGTCCCCTGTAAATGGGGGCCGCACCGTTGCCCTGCCGCATGAACGCGGCGGCCCGCGGCGGGGCCTGTAGCTCAATGGTTAGAGCCGGCCGCTCATAACGGTCTGGTTGCAGGTTCGAGTCCTGCCGGGCCCACCACATCGTTAGTCCGTCAGCGTTCGCCACGACGCGTCCTCGTTCGCTGAAACGATACTTTTATAAATTTTCCAATAGCATACGGCGTTCAAACGTTCGCTGACGTTCGTAGGCTGTTTGCAAACATCCCGCCGTTTTGTTGGCATATTTGTTGGTATCTTTTCGAGGCAAAGGTGAGATACCAACATGCCGCTCACGGATACGAAGTGCCGGAATGCCAAGGGGCGAACCAAGCCACGCAAGCTCTCCGACGGCGGTGGCTTGCACCTCTTAATCAATCCTGACGGAGCCAAATACTGGCGCTTGGCCTATCGGTGGCATGGCAAGCAACACACCCTTGCAATCGGCGTCTATCCGGCCGTCGGGTTAATGGACGCGCGCGCTGCGCGGGATGAAGCTAAGCGTAACCTTGCTGCTGACGTCGATCCTTCCGCGGTGAAACAGGAGCGTAAGCGGGCCGCAAAGATTGCGACTGACAGTACCTTCGAAGCCGTCGCGCGCGAGTGGCACGAAAACTGGAAAGGTGCGCGCAGCCCCTACTATGCTGCCCAGATCCTCCGACGCCTGGAGGCGGATGCTTTCCCCGCGATCGGCCGCCGTCCGATTGCGGCGCTCGAACCGCCGGAACTGCTGGACATGCTGCGCAAGGTCGAGAAGCGCGGCGTGAACGAAACGGCGCGACGGCTAAAGCAACTCGTCGGACAAATATTCCGTTTCGCTATCGTGACCGGCCGAGCGAAGCGGGACCCCTCCGTCGATCTCAGGGACGCCTTAAGAGCCACCGGAGAACCGCAGCGTCACAGAGCAATGCCCCTTTCAGAGCTACCAATGTTCTTGCGGAAGTTGGAGTGTTACAGCGGCGAGCAGCAGACAAAACTTGCATTGAAGCTGGTGACCCTGACGTTTCTTCGAACGACTGAGCTGCGCGCCGGCAAGTGGAGTGAACTGGAGAACTTGGATGAAAATTCCGCTGTGTGGCGCATTCCGGCCGAACGCATGAAAATGCGCCTGGAGCATCTGGTGCCTCTGTCGCGCCAAGCGGTTGCAGTATTGCGCGAGTTGCGCGCGCTTTCTGGCGGCAGTCCCAACATTTTTCCCTCGCCCGGAAAAGGCGACTGCATGTCCAGCAACACCATGCTCTATGCCCTCTACCGGATGGGATATCACGGCCGCGCCACGACGCACGGTTTCCGGGCCGTCGCTTCCACGATCTTGAACGAAAGCAACTTGTTCAACCGAGATTGGATCGAACGCCAGCTTGCGCACGTAGAACGAAACGAAGTGCGCCGCGCTTACAACGCTGCGGAGTGGATGCCTGACCGCCGAAGAATGATGCAGTGGTGGGCAGACCATATTTCAGCGTTGGCTCTCGAAGGCGATAAAATCATTCCGTTGTCGCGCGCGGGCTAACTAAATGAATTGTACGAAAGCAGTCGTATTGCAATCATCACGTCGGGGGTTCAATTCGGTGGTCCGCTACATCGCGAAACCCACTATTTCGGAAGCATTGTTCTCCTATCGACGAGCGGCTTAACCCGCGACGCTTTGCTGCAAGTCTGCCCAAAAGTCGTCGTTTGTGCGATCCCCATGTGCCAACGGCTCCGTACGAAGATCTGAAGTCCGACAGATCAATCGGCTACTACCGAAGTTTAAACGGGAATGTCGTGGTTCGATACGACTCCCACGCTGGCGACGCAGTACTGATCGCGCCGGTCTCCGGGCAAATTCCCTGCAAACAGGGAATTTTACAGGGAAATACGCAGTTTGGGGGCTTGCGGAGATAGTATCTGCGTTAAAAACCGCTGTGCCGCAGCGACTTTTCGAGTATTTCCCTAAGCGGATTAACAGGGAAAATAGTTTGGGAGAACGGCGAATCCATACAACTTATCAGGGAATTAAAGCCCACCTGCATGCCGCATCGTGTTTGAAGTCCGCTTATCCTTCCACAAGTACCGATGCGATGGATAGGCGGAATTGATGTCCGCTTCACGATGGCGGCCACCGCTGGTTCCTTTGATTTAGGTCAAGCGACCTCCCACTCCGTAAGCTTGTGTGGGATGACTTTGGGCGGCACCTTAACAAGGAGATTGCCGATGTTGAAAACAGTGATGATCGGAACGACCGCACTCTTCCTTACTGCCCCCTCGATTGCCAACGCGCAATCCTCGCAAACCTCTTCTCCTGCGACTACGGAACGGTTGAATGCAACCGAACAGAGTACACTCACGGACATGAGGGTTGATCTGGTAAAGGCCGCGTTGCAGCTGACACCTGAGCAGGAAAAGCTCTGGCCGCCTGTAGAGAGCGCTATTCGTTCGAATGCAGAGGATCGGAGAGGCCGTATTGCAAAAATCCAAGAAACAGTGGGTATACGGAGCGACCAAAACCAAAGCCGTGCGGACGTCATGCGCAATCGCGACCCCATCGCCTTTTTGCAACGGCGCTCGCAAGCATTGGCTCAACGATCAGCCGATTTGGATAAGCTCGCCGAGGCGTGGCAGCCACTCTACAATACGCTTACCCAAGAACAGAGGAAGCGCATGGCAGCCGTCGCGGTCTTTGTGCTCCGCGACATGAGTGATGCCGCAGACCGGCGCCGTGCACGGTCTGAGGACAACGAGGACTGAAGCAATTCGATGCTGAGGCTACAATAGCCACGTGTGCTCCGACAATTGTACGGCGGGAGGCAGGATGTCGGCTTTGTGAAAGGCCGACATCCCCAGCCTGTCAGTGTGCCGCCTCTGCTTTCGTTGACATGTGCAGAAACCGCTCGTTTATGAATACACGCCATTCTGTAATGGGCCTGATGATGTCAAGCCTCCCGAGTGAACGTCACGCCGCCGAGCTCATGCTTCTGTCCGTGGTCAACGCCTTCGGGCACCGGGCCTTCAGTTTAGCCCGGTTGCGTTCTTAGTCTCCTCCACTTGCTCTATGCTGCTATCGACCCCGCTTCAGCCATCGTAAAGTTGTGCCGTCGACCCAGATCCGATGAAGGATCACTGCAACATTACGTGCTAGGGCGACTTTTGCGCGCTTCGAGCCTCGCCGTTTGGCGACGTCCATCCCCCAGCGCTGAGTTTTGAGAACCGCGTGATGCGCGATAGCAGAACCTTGGCGGCCTCATATAGCGCCGTGCGTACTATCTCGTCGCCGGCCAGCGTGATTCCGCCCGTGACGTCCTTCTCCCGATTGATATTTCTTTGGCGTGAGCCCGAACAGCGCGCGCCTTCGATTTTACGATGCGATGAGGATCATCAATCGCCGATTTGTAGGTAATAGCCACCAGGGGACCAGCGCCGGCTAGCACTGTCATCAACCGGCGACAGACCGCATCGTCACGCACAATTGCCAGCACAGCCTTGTGTAGCCTTCCGTACTCTGCCTTCAAAGCGGGTCGTGCCGAAAGCATCGATGTTGCCTGACCCGCAACCAACTCTCGGATCCGCGCTTCGAAATTCTTTCGCGTCACTGGGCCAACCTTCAGCCCAAAGCCACGCAAAATCTCGCGGATACTCAATTCCACGTCGATAAGTCGCCCAAGAAGCTGCTTGCGCGACCAGCAGCGCCCGAATCTCTTGAGCTCCTATCGACTTTGCGTGCACCGCGGAACCGTCCCATCCGGATCAACTGGGCAATCCCGCGTGCACCCTTGCGATCAGTTTTCACCGTCATCGCTGATAATGCTGCCTTCACATGCCGCGTTTCATCGTGTGTTGCTCCAATTTTGCGAAGGGGTCGCGCCAAACGCCGGGAAACTGCTTCCGGCCTCGGAAATGCAGCCGCCGCAAAGGTGGCATGATCCAGATCAATGCCGCCTCGCTCCCCTTCCATAGTGGTAGCCCCAGCTGAGGACCGGGGCTATCACTCTCATATAAGTGCGTGGGGTCTGGGTGGACGCCTGCGCGCTCACATTGAACGAAACGTTGCTTCAATTGCTGCAAGGTGCCACGTGCCTCAGGACAATCCGTGGCTCAGCTCAACCCGCCGCAGAAGTGCTGGCTGCGGTTTGACCAACTTTCCCTATTTTTTTACGGGAACCGGAGGTTTGATCGGGCGTGGTCGTTCGGTTGATCGAGTGGTATCTCGCACCAACCCGCACCGGTCGCTCGAAGGCTTGAGATAGATCAAGGTACAACAACCGAGCCGGAACTTCAGTAGTACAGTGCAGATTAAGGATTAGAAGTTTCGGCTGTTGCAGAGTGCAAGTGCCCTCCGCAAATTGCTGTCGGTTAGTCCAAGGCAAGCGCATGGCACGTTATATTGACGAAATCCTGCAGCCAAGTGAGAGGGTGCTGTATTCGACCAACGAGCACTGGATGTTTTTTCTGCCCGCAATCGCGGCATGGATCGTGGCGGTCGTGTTTCTGGTGCTTTCGCGCATTGTCTCGGCGGACGTGATGATGTGGGTTTGCTTGGCCTTGGCGACGGTCGCTGGGCTTGCGGCCTTGTACTGGACGGCGACGGCTTGGTTCCATCGCTGGACCACGGAGACCGACATCACCAACATGCGAGTCGTTCACAAGACCGGTTTCATCAAGCGGCGGACCTTCGAGATGAGCCTCGACAAGGTCGAGAGCGTCGACGTAAACCAGAGCATTCTTGGCCGCCTTATGAACTATGGCGACATCACCATACAGGGCGTCGGCGAGGGCACGCAAACCATTTCCACGATTACCTCGCCGCTCGCGTTTCGCAATGCGATCACGACAAGACCAGTCGGCACATAAATCACCGCTTGGTGTGGCGGATGCTGCAGTACGTATGCAAAGGCCTCTGAGGCTTTTGAGACCGTCGGTGCGACGGCCGCCTCAAGATGAATTTTGCACAATCGGCGGCCAGCGCTCCACAACGCATCGGTCCCGCGCCAAGGTCGTGACCCGCAAACAAGTGCTTTTACCGCCGCACACCAACGCGATTGACGCCACCATTTGCATTGCCACCGGCATTATGACGGACCGCAGCCCGCGCCACCGGACGGGGCCTGAGCACGACGCCGGCCCTAGCCACGCAACCCGCCGGATAACCGACGTAGGTGCAGTAGATGACGGCATGAGCCGGTGCTGGATTGAGAGTGAGACCTGCAAGCCCCAACAAGACGCTAGCAGCAAGCCCGGCAACTGTCGCTGACTTGGTCGAAAGACATTTCCTCGGATGCATGGCGAACTCCTTTTCGCGCTTGCGAACTGAAAGGTGACGAGAGCCGCCTTCAGGTGCGGCTGAACATAGCGTGAGCGCCAAAGGAGCGCTGATGTTGACCTAAATCAAAGGAGGCCGGTAGGGTGGGCATCAACCTCGGCCATCGATGCCGCCCCTGCTTGCATGGACAGCCGGTGCCGAGCCGGGCGCCTGCAGCGAAGCGGTTATCCCTTCCACTTCGCGTGCGGGCAACATGATCCCCGCGGGTCGCGACCAAAGGCCCGGTTCGTCTGTCTTCAGAGTGGCGAGCCGGGCCGCTCATATATCTGGGAAAGGGCAGCTCAAGGTCACAAGATTCCCCAGCCGCTTGATGGAGCATTTTTCTCGTGTCTCACGAAGAAATTCCGCGCTGCGCTGGTCAACTGTCGCGTGTTGTTGCAAGTCTATTCTGTCAGGCGTAGTCGTTGACGGCTGCTGCGCCAGCATGCGTCGCCGAGGCGCTTGGTCCAGTCGAGCTTGTCGCTCATCATGTCGAGCTCGAAAGGCGTGGCGGTCAATGCCTTTACGCTGTCGTCCCAGCCCTTTTGTCGACTTCGGCAAACAGCGTGTGTCGCCCTTCAACTCCTTCTTGACGAAGCGGTCGACTTCCACGAGTTCGAGGGGGTAGGTCGCCGCGCGGCCGATTGCCACAAGGGCATCGCGCATGAGCTCCTGACATAACGGGCGCCGAGCCCGGCTGGCAGGAGCCGCCGGAGGAGCGGGCCCGCGAAAGCTCGCTGGAGACGCTGCGCCGCTATGCCGAGACAATCCCTGGACAAAACGAATATCAACGGCGCTTCATGACCGTCCGGTCATAGCTGGCAACAGTGGTACTTGACCTCCATGCCTTCGATAGTGCCGACGCACTCGGTAACAACCGGCAGCACGCCCTCTCGAAGATTTGTCATTGGTCCTTCTCCGAGATCCGATGCTGCGCATCAATGCCCGCTCAGCACGAGCGTTTTGATCGGCAGCAGCAACGCCTGGATCCGCAACAGCATGGCGTGTACGAGGCCGACCGCATCGATCGCGTGAAGCACAAACCCCTTGAACGCGCTGGTATCCTTGGACGCAATGACCTCGTGGTTGCTGGTATAGGCGTTCACGATGCAGCTGCTGCCGGCCGTCACGTCGGCCAGGCCATTCTTCTCAAGAGGTTCGAGGAACGCGAGGATCGTTCCTGGCCTGGCAGCGCTGGCATCGATCAGCTGCTCGCCACCGCGGAATTGTCCGGCCGCGATATAGTCCTGTACACTAGTGATGACCATCGGGATGATGGTCCACGGCAGGGACGTGCATGCCGCCTCGGCAATCATACCCGGTTTCAATACCTGAGCCTCGATCTGCCCGAACCCGGCCTGCAACCCACGCTGGCCGGCGCCGTCGGGAATCAGGACACCAGCGGGCCGCATCAGCGGGTTGACGATGTCGCCCGGGCGCAGCAGGAACTGCTCGACGCGCCCATCGACACCAGCTCGGACAAAGGTCTTGTCGAGCTCGACCTGGGCCTGCGCCAGCTCAGCTTCGGCACTGGCCTTTGAGGCCGGCAGCAGAGTTCGATACCTGGATCTCCGCGGACCGCTTTGATGCGGTCGCGGCGTCGATCGCGGCTTGCCGACCGTCAACCGCCACTTGCAGCTTGTCGATGTCGCGCTGCGGCACAATTCCGGGGTTGCGCCGCTGCAAATCGCTCTTCACGTCGAGCTCGTCCTTGGCCTGCTTGTAATCGCTGTTGGCTTGCTGGAGCTGCGCTTCGGCCTTGGCCACGTCGATCTTCGCGCTGACAAGCTGCGCATCGACTTCGGCGATCTTGCGGTTGGCTGTCTCGACCGCGGCCCGCTGCTTCGAACTGTCGAGTGTGAAGAGCACATCTCCCTTCTTGACCGGCGCGCTGAAATCAACCTTCACCTCCGCGACCCGGCCAGAACCCTCGGGCGCGATCGGCACCGTCCTGAAAAACAGCGCGGCTGATGTCGTCGAAGGGTGGAAGTAGAAAATCGTGGTGATGAGCAGGACAGTGAGCATCACGCATCCGGTGATGCCCCAACGAAGCTCGTACCACATGGAAAACAGCGTGATCTCCTTGCCAATCCGCTTGCCCTGCCCGTACCGGCGATAGAGATAGTCCGGCAGGAGCGTGAACATTGAACACAGCATCAGCTCAAACATGGCTGCCGACCTCCTTCGCGGGAGCGGCCGGCTTGGCGGGAACCGGCTTGGCGCGGTCGGAGATCGGCTCTGTCGCAGCGGAAGCTGTCCCCTCCCGTGATGCATCGGCCGGAGCGGTTTCGGAATCCGCGATCCTCTCGACTGATCCCGCGATGCTGGCGAGTGGCGTGCTGAAGTCGGGCAGGTCGATCAGGGCGAGCAGAAGCCCGGCGATCCAGAAAATATGGATATGGGTGAAGAGTGAGATCAGGCCCAGCACGGCAACGATCTCGAACTGCAATTTTTGTCCCTTATGCGCCATGCGCTCCGGAAGGGAATGCAGGCGGAGGTAGATATTGCCCACGCCGAGCACGGCCAGGATCAGAAAGATGCCCATGACGATCATCAGAACATCTGTCTCGCCCGGCTTTGCCAGATAGAACGGCAAGTGGTGCGGCGTCATCGGATGAAGCTGGTCAGTCAATGCATGTCTCCCGCTAAGGGACTGCCCGTAGCGCTGGACAGTGCGTCCTCCCGACAGGCGCATCTTGATCTGGATCAAAAGGCGGCCTCTCCGTACCGCCGTAACCTGAAGAGCATGAATGGGAAACGACCCGAAAGGAAGGAGTTGCCATGCCCGGGAGACTCGATGAACTGATACCGACCGCGAAGGAGATCCAGTCAAGCCCGCGACATGATGTTCAAGGCGACCGACTCGAAGCATGCCCCATGGGCCATCATCCGTTCCGACGACAAGCGGCGAGCACGGCTCAATTGCATCGCCCACATCCTGAAGACAATTCCCTAGAAGAAAGTTTCCGGTCCGATTGCCCAAGCTATCCGACAAGGGTCGCTATGATGACCAGGCGAGCCTCCGCCGGATGACATTCGTCGTGGAACGATATTGAGCCGTCAGGCCGCGCTCGCTGGAGCGCGACCTGAACGCCGCCGACCAGAGTTCGAGGCCATCTCGCCGCCGCCCCTGCTTCTTCGACGAGTAACGAACGCAAGGTGCGGCTCTGGAGCGAGCCACACTTTGGCGGGAACGTGCTAGACCTTGGCGCCTTCTTTCGCCGCCTCGTAGGCGTCGCGATAGCCCCGTGCGATCGAGCGAACGCCGCGCCCGATGTCGTCATAGACGTCGTCCGGCAGGTTTGCCAGCGAGACACGGAGCGACCATTCCGGGGCATCAAAGCCGCCGCCGTTCAGCAGCACAATCCCGTGCGCTTCCGCCAGACGGAACGCGAGATCGAGGGGATGGATGTGCTTCTTAAGATAGTCGACAGCCTTGTCGCCGATGTTCTTCCTGGCCCAGAACTCGAAATCGACCAAAGCGTAGTAGGCGTCGTAGTTCGGATTGGGCGTCAACTTGTACGCGATGCCAAGGCCGTCGAGCAGCGCCCACAGGCGCTTGTTGACGATTTCCATGCAGGCGGCCTGATAGGCGTTTTTGACATCCATCATTTCCGAAAGCGAGAACAGGCTCATCATCACCTGCTGCGGCAGCGACAGCCCTGCCGTGTGGTTGAGCGCCACGTCGCGACTGTCGGCAACGATGCGATCGATGAGCTTGATCTTGCGTGGCTCGAGCGTCAGCGGCCCATAACGCTTGTCGAGCGCCTTTACCGTGGCCTCGGGCAGCTTGGCGATCATCTTGTCGAAGATGTTGTCTTCGTGAATGGCGATGGCGCCAAGCCGCCAGCCGGTGCAACCGAAATACTTCGAGTACGAGTAGACGCCGATAGTATTGTGCGGGATCTCGCCCAGCAGCGAACGGAAGCCGTGCACGAAGGTTCCGTAGACGTCGTCGGTCAGGATCATCAGGTCGGGGCGTTTGGTCTTGACCAGATTGGCCAGCTTGGCGATCGTCTCCTTGCTCAATGCCATTCCAGGAGGATTAGACGGATTGACCACGAAGAAGGCCTTGATCTTCGGATCCTCCAGCTTCTTGATCTCTTCGTCGGTGAATTGGAATTTGTTCTCCTGTGGGGCCTTGATCTGAACCACCTTGAGGTCGTAATCCTCCAGGTGCGTCATCTCGATGTAGGGCGTGAAGATCGGCGTCGCCAGCGCAATGGTATCGCCGGGAACCAGCAGGCGGTTGGCCTTCAGCGACTTGAAGAGGTAGCACATCGCAGCCGTGCCGCCTTCGACCGCATAGATGTCGAACTTGCCTTTTGGCGTTGGCTCGCCGCAGACGGCCCACATCAGATATTCGTGCACGATCTTCTCGTTGTGCACCAGCATGCGGTCAGGCACCGGATAGTTGTCGCCGATGATGGAATCAACGAGTTCGTGGACGAAGGCATCCGGCTCGAACTTGAACTTGTTGATCGTGAAGGGCAGCATCTCCGTGAGGAATTTGGCGCCCGGCATGTCTGAATGCTTGGTGAGCCAGGCTTCGAACCGGCCGGCAATTCCCTTCGCCTGAGGCATGCCGCCCACCCCGGCCGGATGCTCCATCACCCGCTTGCTTTCGGTGATGGAGAACTGTCCGAGCAGAAAAAAACCTTCCCGCGGCGTCGTGGCGATCCAGTTGGGATTGCCTCGCCCGGCGTTCAGAAAGGCGGATTGCGTCCGCTTCGAAGTGTCCTTGGCGAGATTGATGAGTTCGTCCTTGATCTCGAAGGGACTCAGCGCCTCGAATTTTTTCAGGGTCAGGATATCGGCCATTTGACGCTCCCAAGCGGTGCAAGCTGTTGAAACGAGGGCGAGGCAGGCACCTTCGCTCGCGTAATGGTGCAGAATGAGCAGTGGCCGATGGCGCTCCTTGATCTATCTCAAGGCTCCGCATGAGGGACGGTCCCGAAGACCAAAGGAGAGAGCCATGCTGATCCGCTTGCTGAATATCGCTCGCCCTCGCTGCCGGCACCGAAGTGCAATTGGTGGTTCGTCGGGGACGAAGACACTTAGCGGCTCAATCCCAGCGACTTGCGCGCCGCCTTGACCTGGATCAAGGGAGCACACGCGGCATCGTAGGCAACATCGAAAGCTGTCAGGGCCCTCCGAGCCCTGGTTAGCCAAATGGGCTGCATCGGATCAGCATATCATGAAGAAATGGCGCAGGCCGTTCATAACCGTGGTGCTGCTTTTACTGTTCGCAGCATTCAGTCGATCCAGCGACGCTGGCCCGGACCTGACGGCGGAGCAGCCCTTCAAGTCCCGCACTGAGGTTCGCCAGCAGGGCGCGGTGACCGTTCGCGCTGCGGTGCTGACCGACGACGAAAGTGAACGATATTTCGGCGCATCGCTGGCTGACCATGGCATCCAGGTCGTTTGGCTGAGCGTAGATAACGCCAGCGATTTACGGCTTCGCTTTCTGCCGATTGTCACAGACCCGAATTATTTCTCGGCCCCGGAAGTCGAACGGTTACTTCGCGTTTGGTGGCGCGGCAGTGCCAATGCATCGATTGCATCGGTGTTAGCGCAAGCCCCGATGCCGGATGTGATCCCGCAAAAGCGAACCGCTGCCGGCTTCGTCTTCACGCACCGTGAAGGCGGCCTGAAGCTGCTTGAGGTCGGGTTCGAGACCGATAGGCAGATGCTTCGGTTCAGGTTCGTGCTGCCGGTCGGCGGCTCCTCATACGCGATCGAAAAAGTCGACTTTGGAAGCATTTATCCGCCCGGTACGGTCGAAGCCGTCGATCTCGCGGCACTACGCGAAAAGCTGGCGCAGTTGCGCTGTTGCACGACCAACAAGGCCGGTAATACCAACGGAGATCCGCTCAATATCGTTGTCGTTGGGCGCGGCATTGACGCGCTATTTGCCTTCATCGAGCGAGGCTGGAGGCTCGACGAGCCGTTCGATCTCCACAGCACTTACCGCACCATACGGGCCTTCCTGTTTGGCAGCGAATATCTCAACGCACCGGTCAGCCCGCTGTATGTTTTCGGGCGCCAGCAGGATGTCGCACTGCAGAAGGCGCGCGACACCGTCAGCCAGCGCAATCATCTGCGGCTGTGGCTGGCACCGTTCACGATTGATGGGCTTCAGGTGTGGGTTGGCCAAATCAGTCGCGACATCGGCATCAAGCTGACCACGCAATCCTGGTATCTGACGACCCATATCATCAGCCCGGACGTGGATCAGGACCGCTTCTATTTGGTGCAGGACTTGATCTTGTCGGGAGCTGTTTCGCGCTTTGGCTTTGTACGTGGCGTGGGCGTATCGTCCATGCCCGATCCACGAGTAAATCTCACCGGCGAACCCTATTTGACCGATGGCCTGCGCCTCGTGTTGTTCCTCAATGAGCCGCGTCGGACCTTCGACCAAATCGATTTTCTGGATTGGGAACGCGTTTCCCCGTAGGACGCCGCTACGGGTGATCGCCGGGGTAATCCGACGGTGCCGCTAGCGCCCGATTTGCTTATAGATCATCCTCCTCCTGCTCGGCGTTAAACGACGGTGATCCAAACCCACGACACTCTGTTGCTCGGACCATCAAAGCGGGCGCGGAAGATTTTGTGACCAAGCCCATATCGTTGGACCAGCTTCTTCGCGCAGTCGAACAGGCTATCGCTCATCACGGAGTGTTGCGTGACCGGAAGGTCAAGCTTGAGACGATCCGCGCTCACATCGCGAGATTGACGCCGCGCGAGCGGGAAGTCTTTGAGCTTATCGTTCGCGGCCAGACCAACAAGCATGTGGCCAGATCGTTGGGCAACTCCGAGCGAACGGTCAAAGCCCACCGCCAACGGGTGATGGAAAAAATGCAAGTGCAATCCCTGCCGGAACTTGTGTCCCTCGCCGAGCGCGTCGGTGTCTTGCGTGGCACATTCGACAGCCGGCAGACGGCCTGAAAATTCTCAACAGTTTTCGAGCTGTTATTGTCCCATGGGACAATAGGAAAGGCATTGTGCGAAGCCTACCCACGAACTCATGGATGTGGAACCACGGGCTTTGAGAGGCTCAACTGGTTTGCATTTTTTCGCAATCCATAGCGGCCCGTCGAAGCTGCGCGGCGAACAGCTCAATGGATCATCGTTCTTGCCAAATCGAAATGTCGTCTTTGTCGTCGATGACGACCCCGGCATGCTTATGAGCGTGAAGCGACTGCTTCGCGCAAATGATTACGACAGCGTGCTGTTTCCTTCTGCGGAAGCCTTCGCAAACCGGAGCGATTTCGACGGGGCGGTTTGCGTCCTTCTCGACATCAACCTGGGCGATGGGTCAGGGATCGAGCTAAGGCACCGGCTCAAAACGACGGGGAGTACTGTGCCAGTTATCTACATGACCGGGAACGATACGCCCGCCGTTCGCGAGGCCGCGCTTCAATCCGGTTGTCTCGCCTATCTCACAAAGCCGTTCTCGGCGAAGTCGCTGATCGAGCCGCTAAAGAGCCTCAGTGAGGTTCACACAGTCACAGCGCACTAAAAACACTACCTGCTTCCACAACCGCGACTGTCCCGCTGTCGTTGATTGCTACACTGGCAGTGTGATTTCAAAGGTGCAGCCCTTTGAACTTGTCTCGGTGAGCCGAAGAATGCCGCCGTGATCCTCGATGATGCGTCGAGAAATGGAAAGCCCCAATCCCATTCCGGAAGTCTTGGTCGTAAAAAACGGATCAAATATCTGGTGTTCGTTGGCGAGAGTGATGCCCGGCCCTGTATCTTGGATGTAAACCGAGACGGAAGATTTTCCGTCATAGGTGGTTATCAGTCGGATCGCTTTTGTTGTCGTGGGACCAATCGTGATTGCGTCCATCGCGTTTTTGACCAAGTTCAAGATGACCTGCTGTAGCTGGATCGGATCAGCCCTTACTTTCGGCACATCTTCTTGAAATTCGGTTGAGGCTGACACGCCGTGCACATGCAGGTCGTCATCGACCATCCTCAACACCTCCCGAGCAAGATGATTGATTTCAACTACTATTCTTCGACGCGCGGTCGTTTTAAACAAGGCGCGAATGCCTGCGACTACTTCTTTCGCGCGGTTGCCGTCGGCCATCGCGGCCGTTAGAGAAGAACGCAGTTCGTCGACATCCAACGGCGTTGCTTTGAGACACTCTAACGCTGTTTCGCAATTTAGTGATATGGCACCCAGCGGCTGGTTGATTTCATGCGCGATTGCGGCTGTCGCCTCGTCCACGCTCATGACCCTATGGGTACGCTCACGCCGCTGCAGTATGAATGCGCTGGCAAGCCGTGCATAAAGCATCGTCGTTTCCACGAGCAACACAATCAGGACGATGCAACTGGCGATCAATGCATAGCTGCGCGCCGTGTACCAGCCGACGGAGTAGCGGATGACCTCATAAAAGAAGGACAAGGAAAGGTCAGGCAGCGACACGAAAACCGTCACAACGAGCCACACATCGAGAATAGTTCGCAAGCGCGTCAGCAGAAGCACGAGCGCGATAGCGTTGAGCAGCCACATCGCACCGGAAAAGTACTGAACAAAGGGAGTTTGTCGTGTCCTATCGACGAATAGTGTCGGCAAATGCTCTGAGCCTGCAGTACCGAGCCACGCTAGTACAGCAGTCAGAGTAAGCACGCAGGCGATGGTGATCGTGATAGCCCGGGCAGGTTCACGTTTTATGGGCTGGCCGTCGGTTTCGTTCGTGTCTTTCAAGAACACATAGGCAATAACGGCGAGCGGAAACATGATGTGCCAGAAAGAAAAGAGCCACGCGGCACCACTCGGTCGGCCGCCGAGAAGGCCTGTTGCGCTATAAGCGCCCGGAAAATCAAGTGTCTGCAAAAATGCGAAGAGGCCGCTGAAAATGTAGCCGCTTGCGAGAGCCAGAAGGGCGCGCTGAGGTTGGATCGAATATTGGGCGAAGAGAAAAACCGCCGTGATAAGATCGGCAAAGCAAATGATCGATTGCACAACGGGAATAAAGACGTCAATCCGAGCGGTCTGAACATGCGCGAACGGCATGATCACGGCGAACACGACGGACAAAACGATTACAATCGCGAAAGCGACCCCGCGCTGTTGAGCGCTTGCTGGCATGCTCGCAATAAGGGCAGGCGCGTCTTTGCCGTTGTCGGGAGCTAATTCCCTTAGCGTGTCCTTCCTCATCCGGAATAACCACCGACGCTTTGAGCTTGCCCCTAATCTTCCATCGTACCCGCCGTACCTACAGCATTGTTGGCTAGTGACAACAAAGTAGACTTAGCAGCCGCAATGAACCACGATGCCGTGTCACATGGTGCAGGATAGCCGACCCAACCGGTAGTTCTAGCCATTTCGGCCAACAGCTAGCTGGTGTTTGGCACCGTAATTTTACGGGTCCTATCGACGTAGCCCCCAATGCAATCAATCGTGCATAGCTGAAGAATCAAAAGCGTGGCCCTGCTTGTGTGAGTTCAGTTGGGGGTGACGCGGGGCCACGGGCCGCCTCTTGGGAGCGCGGCGAAACCATCAACAGAGCGTTCCTCGCCGTCCCTCTATCGCCTCAATAAGGTATACGCTCACGAATGGCATGGGCCTCAGCGATTGCGATCGCTCTCAAGATTGGCAGGTATCAGTTTATCGCGCGCGAGCGGAGTAAGCGCTCGTGGCGACATTCGGGGGCACCTCGGGGGAGAGAAAAATTCCATCTGGGACCCACTATTCGGATCGACTCACCTGCTCCTCACTTCGCGATTTGGACGTTTTCTTTTAGGATGCAGTCGACGATGTTCGCGATAGCTGCCTTCTAGCGCAGTTGACTTGGATCATTGTCGATCAGTTCATGCGTGACGTTCTGTACGTTTAACTAAGCTGCCACAACGGCATCATGGCAAGATATTCGATTACCAACCACTGGTTCGTTTCGGTTGAAACGCCGAAACAATTGCGTTTGCGCCTTTCTTCTTCTGCGGCTGCTCAAGGGAGAGAGACAAAATCATTTCCGACTGAAATCGAGGCCAAGCGATTTGCGAAGGCGATGTTGTCAGAAGGACGAAAGGTAACTGCGGGCACCTTGAGCCCTCATCAGCCGATACGACGTACTGTTACAGCGTCGGAAATCCATCAATGGATTTCGGAAGACGAATAACGGGCTGGCGACCCGATGTTAGCAGACGGATTTTTGAAACTTTCTGCTCCTCCCTTAACGGCTTTTGATTGCTCTTGATGAACCGAAGGAACCGGCGTGCGGCGGCATCTTCCACCTTCTTGCTGAGGTGCACCTTGGCGCAATGGCCCTTAGGGCAATGTCCTGAGAACGGCATCAGTGGTAAGTTCGCCCAGGCTGAGATCCCGAGGCGACATGTGACGAGCATGGTTGTCTTACAACCAGTGAGGCTTCCATGAAGCTTTTCAGCGTTAAACGAATTTTTTTGGCTGCTGCAGTTTTCACGCCTGGAATGATGGGGTCGGTCGAGTGGTCAAATCGCGACGCTCCTTCGGTGCGGTTCATCAATGGAGATTTCACGGTCACCACATCCACCGCCAGTGCCGGTGAAGCACACAGAGTGGTCCGTCGCGCTCCCTGCGCTCTCGTCCGGTATTACGTTGCGGCGTACAGCGCGCCAGTTGCCGAGGCGTGGGCGCGCAGCAAAGGCGCAACGGATGCAGAGATTAAAGCCGCTCGGAGCTGTATCGCGCCTCGACAATCCGCGCAGGTCGGCTGAGCGGCGGACGCGCATTTTGACCCGCCTCAACTCCGTCTGCACATCCGAGGTCGACCTTTAAAGCACCCCGCGCGTTGCGGCCTTGCAGACCGGGGGACCACGAACCCGGAGCGCTAGTCATGGAAATGCCCCTTGACCTTGAAAGAAGTTGGAGCCCGGTGGGCCGCCAGATTTCTCCGCAGAAGGTTCCGCATGCACTACACCATGTGCGTCGCACGCCAGCGGCTCCGATGCCGTCGCGCCGACCGCCGTCGGTATCCCGACAGCGAGCTGGTAGTCGGCATTGACGTAGAAGCTGACATTGGCGCTGTCCTCACGCTCACGCCAACGCCCAGTTGCAGGCGCGTCGGCTGATCTAGAAGCGGCACCAGACGGCGCCGGAAACGTCGTCGCCTGCGCCCCCGGTCAGGCCACAGACTCTCGCCCACATAATATTGCCACAGGGTAGCGATTAACGACTCGCCGAGGCAGCGGAATTACTTAGCTGTGCCGGTGGTCGTAGTTGCGCCCGGATTTGTGCCTGTGCGTCGTTCCTCACGTCGTTCGTGCCGTGCTGCGCGCCGCTCCTCACGTCGCTCATGCCGTCCCGCACGCCGCTCCTGACGCCGCTCCATGCCAGCGGTCTGGGCCTCAGCGTCGGACACTGTCAGTACCACAGGGGCCGCCGCGAGGCCGAACGTGGCCGCCAATCCCATCAGAGAAAGGGCTTTACGGCGAGAGATCATTTCCGACCTGGTGATTGCACTCATGTCAAACCTCGCTGATTGGACGAACCAACTGCCAGTGCATCCACTGCGAAAGTACCGACATTGATCCACATCAATACGAAGGGTGTTCATAATCTCGGAACTACGGGTTGATGATGTAGTATTCTGCGGCGTGACGAGTTGGCGGCCACGGAACAACGATATCGTCGAACGGGCGTTTCCACCGCGATTAGCCGTCACGCTGCGGCCTGATTTGTAATGATGCTGGAGAGGGGGGCGAAGCCCGGTTTTTGCGCATGATAAAACGAGTTTTAATTGCGGCGCTGTTCTTTGCCGCTCCCGCTTCCCTGGTCTCAGCGCGGGATGCCAAGCTCTCGGTCGATATGATCGGAATAGGGCGTATGAGTTGCGTCCACTGGCGGTCTACGCAAGCCCATCGATTAGAGGGGACCATCTGGATCTACGGTTTCTGGACGGGACTCAATTATGTTGCTGCAGCAAGTGATCAAACACAGGCAAAAATTGACGAGGCCGCGATAGCGGCCCAAGTCGAAAAGACCTGCGCTCAGCGAACGTCGCAGCCGTTAGCCAGCGCTGCATGGACCGCTTATCTTGAGTCTAAGAAGTAGCTGTACGGCGAAAGCCTGCGGCGCTGGCAGCGTCCTAGCCCATCACGAACGTTGCCGGTATTGGCTAGCGCCGATCGGTCGCTGCGGCGCGCGGCCTACTCGTCGAGCAGGATCGTGCCCACCGGGAACTGAACCGCTTGTTCAGGCTTTTTGGGACCGCGTTTTTCCGTCGGCGGACGTCGCTCAAGTTCGCGCACTATGGCCGCGAGTTCCAGCTCAATTTCTAGTTCGCGTTCTTGGCTGATAGGCATGTGACGCTCCTTTGTTTGCGGCCACTGTCCATTTGCTACTGCGGACGATCAATCTATGTAATTGTCCTGTCGAGCATTGTCCTATGGGGCAACGCCGTGTTGCCTCGCCTGTAACTATGCCAGGTCGTGGCTCTCTGAGCTAAATCGCGCAGTCGCGCATATTGTCCGACAACGGAGAGATACCGTTGAACGCCTTGATTATTTGCCAGCTGACAAACTCGGGTGCTTTGCCCATGGCGCGAACGACGGCCTCATCGAGTGACCAATGTTCCATTTTGCTCCAGTACGCGAAGTCGGCAGCCGTGTGCGGCAGATTGAAAAAGCGCGCATCTTCCTCCCGTTTAATTTCTTCGAACGCCAGTGCACATTCGGCCTGATAAAGCGCGTCGAGCTCATCGGCAGCAAGCATGCGAAGTTATGAACGGTATCTGCACGCTCCGGCGCACCGAGCCCCTTCCGTTAAATTGAAGATGGAGCAAACCAACCACATCCGATCCGACGATTGGCCGCGTGCAGTTAAGCGCTAGACTCGTGCGTTTTTGGGATGATGCCCGTGCGGTTAGCCGCCGAGCAGTCGCGAGGGAGCGATGACCGGCCATATTAATAAAATGCGAGATACATCTGCTCCGACCAGGTCCATCAACGTCCGCTTCTCTAATCGGCGGTTTGACGTAGAGCACTTTCAGACCATCCGCCGCTGCAGTGTAGATGTCGTTCACGGGCTCTCGCTTCTCTTCGGAATCGGCACCAAAGCCCTTCCATCATGGGATTCGAGAACGAGGCAGAACGATCTTTCAGGCGGCCTTGTCGTCAGTTCGAACGGCAGGTTCAAGCGGACATGCGAACTTACCTCATCCATCGTCCCGCGAGGACATCTTTCCACTGCTGGGTGGATCTCGAGTTTTTCTCCTATCGGGTTTGATCATGAACGGGTTTCATGCTGCTGCCACGGTTGGCTCCTGGGTCGACCGGAACTCGGTGCCGTCAATCCATATGCGGTGCAGGATGGCCAGCCGGCGAGCCAGCGCCACGATCGCCTTCTTCATTCCGCGGCGCCTGGCGATCTGCATGGCCCAGGCCTTGAGCCAGGACCATTTCTTCCAACTCAACATGCTCTGCGCTGCTTCGTAGAGCATCACCCGCATCATCTCATCTCCGCAGCGTGATATCCTGCCGTTCCAGTCGATCTCGCCTGATTGATATCTGGAGCAGGGCAGCCCAAACACCGCCCCAACCGACTTGGATTTTCGGAATCGGGCTGGCACATCGACGGTAGCGCGATAGGTCAGCGCCACCACCGGGCCGACACCAGGGGTCGTCATCAGGCGCTGCACACCTCGTCGTCTCGCACGATGACCAGCAGGCGGCGGTGCAGGATGATGATCTGTTCGCGTAGCGCCCGCCGGACGACGAGCAGCGGTTCCACCCGGACCGCCAAATCGGATGTCTCGACAAGCTCCTGGATGCGGGCCTCGAACTTCACCGTTCCGACCATGCGCACCTTGAGGCCGAAGTTACGTAAAGTCCCTCGCAGATCGTTCTCGAGGGCGATGGCCTTCGACTGCAATAGCTTGCGATGGGTCAGCAGCATACGCAGTTTCTGGCTGCGTAGCGTCTTCACATGCACCGGGCGGTAGATTCCCACTCGCATCATCTGAGCGACCGCGCGCGTCATTGCGGTCGGTCTTGTTGATCTGCGCCTTCAGTACCGCCTGCATGTGCCGCGTCTCGACACAGATCACTGGTAACTCGGCTTCGGCGAGAGCACTGAATAGCCATTGCGATAACGGCCCGGCTTCCAGCCCGATCCGCTTGAGGCGGTAGAGGGATTCCCCAGCACCTTCAGTGCTTGAGGCTCGCTCGCCACCCTCACTTCCTTTACGATCTTGCCCGCATCATCCAAAATGCAGATACTCGTCTCCTTGACCGATACGTCCAATCCGGCAAAATGGTCCATGCTGCGCTTCTCCTTCTGATGCTTGAGGCCGTCAACACGGACCTCGTTCACCATCAGCCTGAAGCGCAGCATCTAAAATCTTCAGCTATCCACAAGCGGCCGGCCGATTATCTTTTAGGTGGAGCCGACAAGGCGAGCGTGAACCGGTAAGGTCGCTTGTGGACCATTTGAGACATCGGCCGACTGCCGCCGGCGTCGAGTTTTAACAGGCTTAGTTCGCAACGAGACGCTTTGTGGTCCCAACCGCGGCAGGCGCGGTCGGGGCAATGGTGAACGTCAGCCACGTATTCCATCCCGACGGGCGGTTGGTTGCACCGAATTCGCCGTATCCCCTCAGGCTCAGGGAGCCCTGCATATCTCCGACCGGGAAGCTGTATCCGATTTGCGGACCGACACCGAAAATGCGTGACCTGAAGCCACCGAGGATCGGGTTCTGGCCCGAATCGTCGGTGATTTGCTGGTAGGCATATCCGGCAATGCCGACGAAAAGCTGCTTGGTGACGTAGTGCGATGCGCCCCAGTCGAAGTGGAGATCGATGCCGCTCCGGTACTGGGTGTTGGGGTTCCTGAAATTGTAAGTAAGGCCGGCGACGCCCGAGAATTCGTTCCCTGTCGCTTGGTTGAAATACGTGTAGGCGCCTCCAATGTCGAACGCGCCGTGCCCGAGTCCGATATTGGGAATCCGCGTCGGATCATAGTCGCCGACGGGAACGTTGCCTGTGACGTAAGCCATGTAATTGTTGACGCCGTGGTTCCATATCAGTTCTGCGAATGGCGCGAGGTCACCGTAGGAGACAAGCGAGCCTTCCAGCACTCCGCTCCGCGTCACCACAATGGGTCCGGCTATTGCCGTCAGGGTTCCGCCGATACTGGCGGCCGCCATGCCGTACTGGCCAGCGATTCCGCCAACCAACTGACCGCCAAGCACCGGCGTCGCGAAAGTATAGGATGGCGCGAGGGTGACCAGATCGGTCCGCCCGATCAGGCTCAGATTTAGATTGACGTTGACGGTCGCGGGGATTCTGCCGCCCTGGATCTCTCTGGCCGCAGCAGTGCTTCCCGCGGCGGCGACGCTTGAATGGTAATCGATGACACTGAGCGCCCAGCCCGGTGTCTGCTGCACGGCAGCAAGACTCGCAAACTGACCCGGAAACCAGAATGAGCTACCGCCCTGATCGGCATGCGCAACTTCAGAGCAAAGCACGAGAGCCGCAACGGCTGCCGCATAGTTGATGACGCGGCTTCCTCGTATGTTTGATCCCATTGCAAACCTCATGCAACCGGTGACGGCTACTGCAAGCGCTCCGCGAACCGCGGGGCTTTAGATTACGACGGGTATCCGTAACAGAAAGGTAACAGCGGGTGACCTTTGTATTGCGATAGCCAGTCTCGGCCCCACCGAGAGTTGGTTGCCTGCAGATGTTCGTTTTCGTTGCCCGAGCGAGGGCTGGACCGGAAGTGGTCAGCGGAGCGGGCGAACCGCCGCGATTGACCGAACCTGGCCCATTAGTGGACTCTGGCAGACTTACCTGCACTCATCGTCGGCACAAGAGACTGCCGAGGCCATCTTCGGCCGCGGCGCGGCTCCGATTATGGCTGCGGTCCCGACAAGTTCATCTCACGCTCCGCCCGAAACACGTTACCATGGAGAGTTGCTATCCATCGACGGCCGCGAGAAGTGACATTGAGATAGCGTATCGCCATTTGAATTTGGGGCGCGACAGTCTTCCAATAGAATTGGGGGGACTTATAAACGATGTCTGCCGGCGTCGCGTAGCCCAGCGTTTTGTTGAGCCCGACCTCTTCAAATTCGTACAACAACGCGTTCGACTTCTTCAGATAATGGGGATCGCCGAGCTGTCCGATAAGATCGGCGGCCCGCAGCAATAACCCCTCCTCTTCAATCAGACTGTCGTTCGAGGATGTCGCATAGGGAAAGCGGGTATATTCGATCGCCCGGGCCACGCGGTTCGCATCCAGCTCTTCGGAGTCCAGGCGCTCGAGGACGAACAATTTCGAACGATCCACGTGATACGGAGCAAGCGCGGCATCGGACGATCCTCGAGGCAGCCGAATGGTGCCGCCATTTACATCCGCGATAAAGGACTCGTCTTCATCTCCTTGAACAACGCCGCGAACGTATCCGATGTCGTGGGTGAGGCACGCCAAAATAAAATGCGCATAATCGTTTGCTGTCGTCGGCCGCAGCAGCGCACGTCCGGTTAAGATGTCGTGCCCGGCAAGGGTAACGAGCAATGTGTGCTCAATGTTGTGGTAAAGCGCGTCGCTGTTGCCGATGCACTCCAACGCGAGCTTCGCCGCAAAGGGAAGCAGCTCAGTCAAACCGGCATTTGAAACGCCAAACCGGTCCTTCGTCTCCGCGGTCAGAAACGACCCCAAGGCTTGCGATACCAGTTCCGGAACTGTGATCATTTCAATATTCCGTTCAGCTTGCGCAGCATGATACGTCGAACGCTCCGTGTCGGGCAGGGTTGGGACTATCTAACGCTTTCAGCGCAACTCTATAGCAGCCGGCCGCCGCCTGTTGATCTGGATCAATGTAGGGTGCCCGGGTCATGCGTGCGTAGATGGTTCACCTGGGTTGAGCGGACATCGAGCCACTTCTGTTCACGGCTGTCAGCTTTCCTCGGCCTCGCGATAGCACGTTGTTACCGCGCTGGTGTGTGCGGCCGGCCACCGCGACCCTGCCCCCGCAGCCGCTTGCTGTTCGGTGATCTGAAGCATGCCACCAATGAAACGCTGTCTCGCTGCTTTCGCAATCGCCGCCAGCCTGTTCGCACCGCTTGCGCACGCCGACGATGCCTTGGAAGCCAAGGTGCGGGCCTACGTTCCGGTCGTCTCCCTCGCCAAAGTATGTGACATCAGGATCAATGACGCAACCTCGGGTGACCACCGCGCCATGCTCGAAGCGATGAAATCCGACCCGAGCGCCAACAAACTCGCCTACCGCCTCCACTACGAAACGCAGACAGCCTACATCAAGGCCCGCGACGGAGGTCAACGGCTTGCCTTCTGCAGGAGTTCATCGCAACCAACAGCCAATACGCCAAGGCGCGCGTCACCGCCGTGGTCGAGGGCCACATGAGCGACGTCAGCACCGGTGTGCAGAAAGCGATTGCCCACAACGTCTGCGGTGGGCCCCCCGCCAAGTTGTCCAAGGCCGACTGGAAACCGTGCACTCATCAAACAGATGCTTCAGGTTGAGCAGAAGTTGGCAATGGACAAGGCCGAGAAGGAGGGTTGGAATGTCACCGAGGAAAGGACGGCGGTCACGGAACAGTTCTGCGCGGCGGGGGAGCGCGCTCGCCCGCCGCGTTTGACGTAGATCAAGGTGATCGCCCGGATGCCGCCCAATAGGGCATCATGGCATTTGACCTAAGACAGCTATCCACCATCGACGTGGTCGCGATTGGGATTATCGTTCTCAGCGTGGCTGTGCTCGCCTTCGTCGGGTTTTCCATTTGGACCGAACCATGAAGGCCGGGGTGCGCCGAGACTATCGCCACTCCAGCGTGCTTGGCGCTTTGCGATCTTTATTTGCTCAAGTATTCCGTTCGGCGATGTGTTTGGATGGGAGAGCAGGCAAATCGCCAAGGAAGTAATTCCAACGGAGGATGCCGGCTTGACTTGGATCAATAGACTTGAATGCGGTCGATCCGACCTTGTGCGAACTGGGCATGAGGATCGCGCCATGGACACCATCAAGTGGATCATTTCGACCGCACCGGAAATCTTTCTGCTCATCTCAATCGCGCTGGGAACGTTCGTTGGGCGGCTCCAGTTCAAGGGATTTTCGATCGGCGCCACGGCCTGCACCCTGGTTGTGGCTGTGCTTCTTGGACAACTAGGGACTTTCGTGATCCCTCCGATGTTCAAGTCGATATTCTTCAGCCTGTTCGTCTTCACAATCGGGTACAAATCGGGACCTGAATTCTTTGCCTCACTGAGCCTGCGCACGCTATCGCAGGTCGGCGTGGCCCTGGTTGTCAGTGCCACCGGCCTGACCCTGGTCCTAGTCCTCGCCTTTGCCTTTCATCTGGATTCCGGCACGGCCGCCGGTCTTGCGTCGGGCAGCCTCACCCAGTCATCCATGATCGGAACGGCGACGAGCGCGCTGGCGCAACTCGGTCTTGCTGAAGATGTATTGCGACAGCAGCAGGCCAATATCGCCGCTGGTTATGCAGTCACCTACATCCTTGGTTATATCCTGACGCTGCTGTTCGTGCCCTTTGCCGCGCCCTGGCTGATGGGTATTGACCTCAAGGAAGAAGCCGCCAAGCTGGAGGCGTCTCTTTCCGGAGGCAAAGCCCGCAAGGCCGGAAACCTGGGTTACCAGAAGTTCAAGGCGCGGGCCTATCGCGTGGTCGCCGCCGCCGGACAGACGGTTGGCGCTGTCGAAGATCGCATCGGCCAGCGTGTCGTTGTCGAACGCATCGACCGCGGTGGCGGCGACGTCGACGCTTCAAGGACGACGGCTCTCGAAAGCGGAGATGAAATCGTGCTCGCCGGACCAGCGACGGCCCTCGTCAGGGCCGGTCACTCGATCGGCCCGGAAATCGAAGGCGCCGAGGTGCTGCGCGAGGTATTTGGCGATGCGCTCGGCGTTCTCGTCAGCAACCAGGCGCTCCATGGCCGGACCTTGGCCGAGATAGCCGACCTGGTCGGCGATAGTGCACGCGGCGTATTTCTGCGGGATCTAACGCGCGGAGGACAGGAAGTGCCGCTCACGCCGGAAACAAGGTTCTATCTGGGCGACGTCATGACATTGGTCGGCGCAACGCACGACGTCGAACGCGCCGCGGCGAAAGTCGGCCAAGTGCTGCGCTACAGTGACCGGACTGATATTGCCTTCCTTGCGACGGGAATTGGAGCAGGCTTACTGATCGGATTGCTCAGTGTGAAGGTAGGGTCACTTGCCGTGTCACTAGGCGGCGCCGGGGGCACCCTGCTCGTGGGCCTGATCTGCGGCTGGCTACGCACGCGTCGGCCGACCGTCGGAAGTTACCCGCCCGCCGCGCAACAAACGCTCAGCGACATTGGCCTCGGTGGGTTCATTGCGGCCATTGGGCTCCCGAACGGCCCGGCGGCGATCGCGGCCATTCAATCCCATGGCGTGCTGCTGCTCTCGCTAGGCGTGATCGTCACGCTCGTTCCGCTGACGATCGCAACCATCGTGGCGTTTCGCATCCTGCGGCTTAACCCCGTCATCATTTGTGGTGCCCTCGCAGGAGCGATGACTGTGGATGCGGCCGTCACGGGATGTTGTGAACGGGCTGACAGTCAGACCCCGGTGCTCGGGGTCGCGGTGCCCTATGCGGTTGGCAACGTGCTCCTTACAATCCTTGGGCCCGTCATCGTTACGCTCACCTATTCCGGATAACGCCGCAAGCGGCCCTCCTTGATCCAGTCAACGCGCCGATGCAGTGCTGTGAGATATAACCGGACGAACGCCATGCTTCGATGATTAAGCGGAAGCGAGGTGCTGACCGTCAGCACGCTGGAATCAACGACCTCAAGAAGGGTGTTGCCGGCGTCTATTCCAAAAGCAGTTGCGCGGTTCGCGGCCGTTCGACAAGGCCTCCCTCGAGGGTTTTCGAACAAGCGATCAACGAAATGCTAAGCATCCAGCGATCGCAGTTCTATGCCAGCCCCGCTGAGGCTTGCTCAATCGGCTCGATAAGCGACTTCGCCGAGAATGGCCTTGTAAGATAGGCGATGCACCCGGATTCCAGGGCGGCCATGTGAACCGCATGGCTGTCATTTGCGGTGATATAGATGACAGGGACAGAACTCCCAGCGGCCTTGAGGCAGCGCCTCACCTCGATCCCTGATTCATTGCTCAGGTCGATGTCCAGAATGACACAGAAGGCTCGGTCGATGTCGTCATGATTTTCAAAAGCCTCAGCCGATTCGAACAGCACGCTGTCATAGCCATGTTGCCTAAGTAGTCGTTTTACCCCTCTTAGTGTTCCGGGGTCATCATCCACGACGAAAACGACTTTGCTGTTTGGCACGATCTGACAATCCTCACCCGTTGAATGGAGACCGACAATGACACCGTTGAAGGGCGAGTTCCCGGAAATAGCCGGCTCGGCCGACAAGACCTCGGTCAACTTGCAGCTATTACGCTTTACAGAATCACATGGGCAGCGCGTCTGCTTTCCTATTGTCCCTAGGGTCAATAGGCTTTGGGGAACCGGTAAGCAGTCACTTTGCGTTGCCTTGCGCGATCCTTGAAATCGGCGGCCAAAATGCCGAGCCGCTCAGCAAGCGAGACAAGTTCGGCGAGGGATTCAATTTTCATTTTCTCCATCACCCTGTGGCGATGCGCTTTGATGGTGCGTTCGGTCGTGCCCAATTCGCGAGCGACATGCTTGTTGGTCTTGCCACGAACGACGAGCTCGAAAACCTCGCGTTCGCGCGGCGTCAGCGACGCGAGATGTGCGCGAACGACCTCGAGCCGGCCCTTTGCATCGCGTACCGCTTCATGGTGTACGATCGCCTGCCGGATCGCGCCAAGCAGTTGATCGGATGATACCGGCTTGGTCAGAAAATCGTTGGCGCCCGCCTTGATCGCCTGGACGGTGGTCGGGACATCGGCATAGCCGGAGAGAAACACGATGGGCAGGCTCGAACCGAGCTCTCGGAGGCGGCCCTGTAACTCCGGGCCGCTCAAGCCCGGTATTCTGACATCGAGGAGGATGCAGCCCGAACCCTGCTCATCCGGCAAATGATCCAGCAAATGCTGTGCCGACGGATATGTCGCAACTTCGTAGCCGGCTTTCCTCAAACGGCGTTCGATGGCCGTCCGAAAGGACGCATCATCATCGACGACGTGAACAACACTCGGCACGACATCTCCTATCTTGAGATAACGGCGAAAGCGGACGAAACCTGCACCCTGGTCGGACTGGTCTTCTGCTCAGTCCCGTGCAAACGTGATGCAAACCACGACCACAAGCGGAATCTAAACCCAATCCAACATATCCGATTGCGTCGATGAACAACTATCATCCCAACGTGAATTGAGAAGAGCGAAACTGAGCGGCGGCAATATGGCCCTGAGGACAAGGCCCTTCCGAACATGTCCCATCGGACGATGGCCCTAAAGCCAATAGCGGGCAACGCAGACAGCGTCGTAAACCATCCATGACAGCCGCCAGATATCCGGGCCAGAACCGCCTACATCTCAAGCCCCTACAGAAGCGAAGAGACTAGCACAAACAGAGGGATATCCATGCTTGTGAATATCAACGCCGCTTCGGCTGGCAGGCAGAGCGCCCGCGGTGGGCTTGGCGAACTTTCCCGTGCTCGCGTCATTTTAAGCGAATTCAAATATAATGGTGGCGCAGTGATCTACGGGGAAACGGAGCCCGCGGAATATATCTACCAGGTCGTGGAAGGTGCGGTTCGAAGCTACAAGCTCCTGTCCGACGGTCGGCGCCAGATCGGGGCATTCCATCTGGTCGGCGACATTTTTGGCCTGGAAAACAGCTCAGTCCATCGGTTTACGACAGAGACGATCGTCGAAACGACGGTTCGGCTGATGAAGAGGTGCAGTCTCGAGCATATGGCGGAAGGCGACGCGCATGTCACGCTCGATCTCCTCAACATGACAAGCACGAACCTGCAGCATGCCGAAGAGCATATGCTGCTCCTAGGGCGCAAGACGTCGCTTGAGCGCGTGGCTGCCTTCCTGCTGGAGATGGACGGGCGCCTGTCCGGAGCCGACGTGATGGCGCTCCCCATGTGCCGTCGTGACATCGCCGACTATCTGGGACTTACACTCGAAACGGTGTCCCGAGCGCTCTCTCACCTCCACGGCATGGGCATCCTCGGCTTTCTCGGCCAGACCCAACGCCAGATCATGCTGCTCGACCGGCACCGGTTGTCCGAATTGGACCTTTAGAACAAGGCCGGGGTCGGCGTTCACTCCCGACCGTCAGGCCGCCGAACCAGCCACCGAAATGGCCGGTGTAGAGAGCCGACAATTCGAGGTTCATAGAATGCCCGGCACCGTGGCGAGGCGGCAATTCGACATGGCCGCGGCCATGGTCATGCGATCAGCCGGGCAATCCAGCCGTCCCCGTCGCCCACAAGGTGCGGACGCTGATCTCGGACATGTTGGCGCGCAGATGCTGACAAGGCTGGGCAATTGATTCAGATCAATAGCCGCACCACGTGGCATGATTTTCAAGTACGCCGCGATCAAAAAACAGCCTCGCATCTTGGAGAGAGTGTTGGCCCCGGTTTGGGCGGCGACCTCGGCTTGATGCTCCTCCAGTTGTGCCGTCCCTGGGGTGCGAAATGCCGTATACTTGGTATGTTACTTTTGAGGTGCACAAATGCGGGACCTTGCAAAGAAGACGAAGCCCACGGGCAACCAAGTCATTTGAGACCGAAAGGGAAGCCAGGGAGTTCGCGCGTGCGAGATTCAACGAGGGGCTGATCGTCCACGCAGGCACTCTCAATCCTTATTTGCCAAGACGAACAATTCTATCGAGCGAGGTCCCTGGTTGGCTCGACGACCAGCGCGAAGAAGATCCCGCCAACGCTCACGGGTGCGACAGCAAGGAGCTCGATTAGCGGCCTGCCTACACGCCTAGCGTGCCGCTTCCCTTTAACCCCGCCCGGCGTCGGCTGACTGCTCCAAACACCGAAAACGCCTTGGTTTGACACCTCTCTGAGGCGCCACTCACGAAAAAACGATTCCAGAAACCGCTTGGAGTTGAAGGCTTTCTTGACTCAAAAAGAACACAAACTTATCGACCACGTTGGATGAATTTTCACACGCTTCCTAAATAATATAAAGCAAAATCAATACCTTAGGAGATATTTTTCGATTTCACTTGAGTGTTGCCAATTTGGCACGGGGTTTTTGACCTCGCGGGCCTAGGATCGATTCGAAATCATGCTTCGTGTCGGAGACGACGGCGCAAGAGGGATTGCAATGAAGAAGATCTTGCTGAGTACAATTGGTTTGATTGCGTTGGGCGTAACTGCGCCAGCCTTGGCTGCTGACATGGCGGTTAAGGCGGCACCACCTCCGATAGTGACTCCGATCTACAATTGGAGCGGCTTCTACATCGGCGCAAATGGCGGCTGGGGAGAGAGCCATAGTTGCGTGGATTTCTTTAATGCAGCCGGGACAGATTTCGTCGGCGGTTGCGGCGATCGTTCCGGAGGCCTCTTCGGCGGGCAAATCGGGTATCGCTGGCAAGCCAACCAGTTTGTGTTCGGACTGGAAGCACAAGGCGATTGGGCGGACCTCAGCAGGACTCGCGTCAGCGTGTTCAACCCGACGCTCTCGACCAACGTGAAAACTGATGCCATCGGCCTTTTCACGGGCCAAATCGGTTGGGCTTGGAATGCGGCACTGCTCTACGTCAAAGGCGGCGCGGCGGTGACCGACAATCGCCTCACCGTATTCGACAACACCACGGGCATCGGTCTGGTCACGGCAACTGCGACGCGCTGGGGCGGCACCTTGGGTGTCGGATTTGAGTACGGCTTTGCGCCGAACTGGTCGATCGGCGCTGAATACGACCATCTGTGGATGGGAAATGCCAACAACTCCTTCTCCGTGACCGACGCACGCCTGGTAGGCATACTCAACGACCGGATCAGCCAAGACGTGGACATGGTCACCTTGCGCATCAACTACCGCTTTGGCGGTTACGGCGCACCGGTGACCGCGCGCTACTGACCTCGATTTACATTTTCCAGCAGAACAAAGGCCGACAGAAATGTCGGCCTTTTTGTTGAGCGGAAAAGTTTCAAAAGTCCGTTTGCTAAGGATCAGGTCGCGAGACCGTATGAGCCGGCCTCCATTGCCCAATTGGCCTTGAGGACAATAGTGTCCCGCGGAAATCTTTGATCTCATGTCAATCACTTGTGCTGGAGAGGTTTCCAAGCATAGGACGTGCGAGCCTTCGATGAAGCTGCTTCGCCTAGCCGCCCCCCCCACGGAGCAGTTTCGTCGGGGTTGCCAGCGAGCAACGAGTGAGCCCAAGGCGAAGAATCTACGACGGAGCGAGGGCGCGACGGATACACGGATGCAGAGATTAACACCGCTCGGCGCTGTATCACCCTCAACAAAACGGCGCAGGTCGGCCGCTCGACGGATCGCGCCTTTTGACCCGCCTCAGTGCCGTCTGCAAATCTGCGGTGGACCTTTAAAGCACCTTGGACGTTGACGCCTTGCAGACCGGGGGGCGGCCACGAACCCGGAGCGCTGCTCATGGAAATCCCTCTTGACCTGGAAAGAAGGTTGGAGCGGCGGTGGGCCGCCAGATTTCTCCGCACCAAACGCATCAGCCTGAAAGGCCGCATCAACCGAATGCCTCGTCCGGCGACAGCAGAATATCGGCCGGGTCGCCCGCCAGCGAGAACCCGCGAATCAATGCTATGGCAGCGTCAAGAAGCCGAGGCTCTCTCGAGCGGCCCGATCAGCAACGTCGTCGAGAGCAACTTGGCGAGATAGGCGCACCCGGATCAACGTGCAGCCACGCGCACGGTAGGGCCGTCGTTTCTCGAACTACATTTCGGCGATAGAAGATTCGTTTTGCATATACCGGGAACGTCACGGGAACGCTCATGCGGCAACAAGGCTCACATTTTGCGGCGATCCCTGTAACTGGCCTTCCAAGTCCAAAACGATGTCGTGGAGCAAACGAGCCGCCATGGGATCCGTAGTTTCTCGTTCCAGTATTCGGTAGCGTTCCACCTGATTTCTACGCTCGTTCCAATTTTCGCTGTCAGCCATGGTGGTCCCCATGCTCTGACCCCCAGCGCGAATACATTAGTTCCTCGAACTAAGGAATTGTTGCGGCGCAACAGTGGCGCTAAAGGCCGCCCCTGCTGATAGAGCGCGGGTCGATCCCGGCGGGGTCGGACCGCCGACGACGCTTCAAGGAAACGCCGAGCCTCCTAGCGGTTTATCGATGATCATCTCACCGTTCGCAGTTTGCTGCAGGTTGCGGATGCAGCACCTGAGGCTTCTCGCTCTTTCGCTTCGTAATATTCAGCCGAAAACTTGATCGACCATCGGAAGAAGAAAGAGCTCAATTTCCGGGTAGGCGTTTCGACGCCGAAATGTTCGGCCACATGTGCTCACCAGCGATGCGACGCCGGCGGTGCGCTCAAGCTTCTCAACTACCGCAATGCCGGCGATTTCTGCCTGCCAATAGCGAAACCCGAGCTTTTTGATCACATACAGGCGCTTGATGGTTTCAAAACTCTTGAACAGGAACTGAACGAAAGAGTTCTTTTTAGCCTGCGGCCAAGCTGCCGGGTACACCGGGAGCACCAAAAGCTTGCTCTTGGCGATGACAGTTGCCAGCGGATGCAAAAGTTGCATCCAGGCTGGCCAGGACGTGACCTTGGCAAACAACACTGCATGCATCGCCGTCGCACCCCCGAAAGAGATCGGAAACCAAAGGCCGCGCCCAGAATCACGACTAAAGCGGTGTTCGGCGTCAGATGCCGGCACTTTCGAGATACCCATGCCATGCCGCTTTCAAATGCAGCATGAACAGCTTGCTCGAACGCCCGATAGCTGATCTTGCGTCGGAGCCACGACCACTTCCGTCGGATCGATATTCTCCACTGCCGACGTTTCACCCCGGACACGGGAAGGAAGCGCAGCCCGCCGCTTACGACAGAAACGGTGACATTGCCCAAAACCCGGGCCGCGAACAGCGGAAACCAGACAATCTGCATTGCCAAAGGAAAGGCGTAGTCGAGTAGCCGCATCAGCATCAAAAGAATGAAACGCAGGATTTTACTGACGGCGAGCGTGACAAGAACGAAGGGGATGATGATCACGTCGTCAAGGCCACCGCCGAAGCGGCTTTCCATGATCCGTACTGGGCTATGATAATCGGTCACGGTGCACGGTTCCGGGCTGACAAGGGGGATCGTGCCGGATCAACAAACGCATTTGTAACGGCCAGCGAACGGCCTCGCGGAGCCAGAACCGATGTTACGTTTGCTTTTGTACAGTCGAGGGCCGCGACGCTTGATGTGGATCAATGGCCCACGGCGCGCGGGTGGGCAGAACAGACCCATGGTCCCATTGGGCATGAGGAGTGCAAGCCATTCGCCTTCATTCATATCGCGACGAATGCCGCTCTACACATTTTGATTTGATCGGCGGCGGTAGCCGTCCCTGGTCAATTGACCTGGTCTCCGTAGCAGCTGCAGGCATGTTGGTGCTGGGCTTTGCCTGTGCCCTCATAGCCCTGTGCGCTGCCTAACCCCCTCGCCAGGGATTCTGACCAAACCAGCCAAATTGCCACTGCGGCGCTGACGTGAAATGCGGCGGCACGTATCTGCGTGCGATCCTGCTCTTGCGTTGCGGTTTTGGTTCCGGCTTTCTTGATTTGGCCTCCTTCGTGTCGGATGGCTGCATCTGCGCGAACGCCTCACGTTCCCTCGCCTTGACTGCGACATAGCCGCCCGTTTCCGGAGGCAGGATGCTCGGCTCGCTGCTGGCGATCTGAGCAGGAATGATCGTCGGAACGCTGGTATCGAAGACAATGCGCTCTGGCCATTTCCGGTCCGAATGAATACGGATGATGGGCTCATTGGAAGATGCCCTTTCATCCGCCGGCATCCTCGGAAAAAATGCATCCAGAATGAACAACAGCGCGAGCAATACTCCGCCAACGTAGGAAAAATATCGCGCGAGTGGCATGTGTTGCTCCACTGCGGCGCCGCGCCGGCTTCAACTGAAACCCGGGCCCGGTTCTGTTTCGGGAAAATGTCCGCTGTACTTCAACGCTTCAGCGTCGAGCGATCCGCTACCCGAAAGTTCGCCGACACCCATCAGCGCCGGCCGGCACGATCCACCGGACCGCCGCGATTCATTGGCGTTCCCACGGCGCCAACGCCTGGTGTTGCCACGGCGCGCGCAACCGGCCTCGGACGCAGCACGACACCCGCCCTTACACTGCAACCAGCGGGATAGTCGACATATTGACAATAGACGACTGCACTAGCCGGTTCGACACTGGCGGTTACAAAGCCGGCAACCAGCAGCGCCGATAAAGTGATCGAGAGTTTCATTTTGGATTCTCCATGTCAGAAGCTCCGGGCATTCCCTGGGGGAGCTGCGCTTCAGGCTGCTCTCCCAAGGCCGACGAGAGCTGGAGGCTGAAGGGAATTGAAGTGGTGAGGTTGATACAGATCAAGGGGGGCCGGATGATTCTCAATGCCCCCTTTGATACTTAACCTTCACGCACGATCCACACAGCGAGTCGCGGCTCGGCACGTTCGCGCGCGTGCAGCTATCCAGGCCACCAGCGTTTCTCCTGCTTTTCCGGTCCGCCGCCGCTCGCCATCAGCGTCATCCGCAAGACCTCGAAGATCACGGCGGTCGACCAGCCAAACAGCAGCACGCCGTTCATCGCCGTCATCGGCCCAAGCAGATGCCAGCGTTGCACTGGCGTGACGTCGCCATAGCCGAGCGTCGTGTAATTCACAAAAGCGAAATAAATGAGATCGGTGCCGTCCGGCGCGGTACTTGTCATCACGTAGACCACTGACCAGACGAGCACCTCTGCCAGGTGTGCGATCATCAAGACGGTCACGGTAGCGATCATGACCACGATCAATCGAAACGTTTGACGTGTCGTCGCCCATTCATCGACGACACGAGCCACCTTTATGACGGCCACCATGACCAGGGCATGGATCGCGATATTGCAGACACTGGCAATCGCGCCCACGAGATATTGCCGCAACATACGAATGCCTCCAGCGCCCGGCCCGATCTGCCGCTATCAGTTTCCTCATGCATGGAGGTGGTCGAGAATCCTGAGCGGCATCGGACTTGGCCGCTAACTCTCCGCCGCCGCTCGCTTCGCCGCTGTGCGCCACGTCGGGCGGGACTGTCTCCGCCCGCTCCTCCCGAATCCAGGCCATCATCAATTGCCAGGCCACTGCCAGGATAATCGGCCCCACAAACAGGCCGAGAATGCCGTGCGCGATCATCCCGCCCAGGACACCGATGAAGATAACGAGCATGGGGGCGCTCAGGCCGCGTCCCATCAGCAGGGGCTTTACGATGTTGTCAGCGAGCCCCACGACCAGCAGATAGATCGTCAGCGGCAGAGCCACGGCAAAGTCCTTGGTCGCCCAGATCCATATGATCACGGGAAACAGGACGATCGCCGATCCGATCTGCAGGATGGCAAGGACCAGCACGGCGAACGCCAAGACGCCGGCGTGCGGCACGCCGGCGAGTTTCAATCCTATGCCGGCCAGCAGCGATTGAAGAACCGCCACGCCGATCACGCCTTGCGACACCGTGCGTATCGTGAGCCCGGCCAGCGCGACAAAATCCTCGTTGCGCTGCGTCACGACCCGCGCCTGCATCCGCCTTGTCCCCTCGACCAGGCTCGGGCCGTAGATGAACAGGAAGCCGGACAGCGCGACCGACAAGACGAACTTGAGTGTTCCGATGCCCGCACTGCCGGCAAAGGCGAGTACCGGACCGGCCAATGGCTTCAGGTGCGGCGCTACCTGGCGCAACGCAGCCCCTAGATTCGTCGAGGCGTGGTCCCAAAGGCCGTAGATCTGCACGCCGACGATCGGCCAATCCTTCACGCCCTCTGGAGGAGACGGAATGGCCAGGGTACCTGCGCCGAGTTGGCCCGCGAATTCTTGCAGGCCATCGATCAGGCCTACTCCAAGCCACGTGACGGGGCCGATGATGATCAAGAGACTGATGGCCGTAACGATCGCGGCCGCCAGCTTCGGCCGACCGCCCAGGTGGCTGGCAAGCCAGTCGTACGGCGGGTACAAGGCGACAGTCAGGACTATGCTCCAAGCGAGCATCGGAATGAACGGCCGAACGAGGACGAATGACCAATAGAGCAGGAAGGCCAGCAGGCCGAGCCGGACGGCCAGCTGTATGATCTCATCACCCGATCTGGTCTGCCGAAAAGCCCTCAGGGTCATCGCTCCATTTCCCGCCGGCATCGTTGACGCACACACTGACGACGCGGCGGACCCAATGCGGCATGTAAACCTTCCTTTCTTATCTATCCGTGCCCTCGCAAGCCCCTGCTTGATCCAGATCAAGCATGACCACTGCGGTGTGATCGAGTCTCGCCAGGGATCAACGCTGGTGGAGCGGCCCCGTCATGTCATTGTTGAGCATACGGCGGTCGAGCATCTTTGCGACGGTCGTCCGATTGAAATCTGTGCGCTCCGTCCCGATGATGGGCCCGCGATGCGCGCGGCCATCGGGCGAACCAGCACGCAATCGCTGCGGCGACGCTTCCTCTCGCTAAAGAAGGGCTTTGGAACGGGAGATGGCTTTCGTCCTGGATATCGATTTTGAAAGTCGCTATCGTCGCGGAAAATCGTTGAAGACGGACGCCCTCGTCATCATCGGCGGTGGACGCTATGTTGTTGTCCGGCCCGGTCAGGCCGAGATTGCCTTCGTCATCATCGATACCTATCAGGCCCAGGGGATCGGGACGCTTCTTATGAGGCATCTGGGTGCACTCGCGCGCGATGCGGGCCTCAAAGAGCTGATCGCGGAAGCTCCCCAAAAACATTGCCGTGCTGAATGTGTTCAGGAAGTTCGGCTTCCTGTCCGGCTCACAGCGAGCCTCTCAGGTCGCTCATCTGGCGTTGAAGCTCGTTTAGCACAAGCCGTCGGACCAGTCGGTTGCTCTCCGCCCATGCCGGCAAGCCGCGAGCAGAGCGTGGCGATAGCGGCTGCCGCGCGCTTCCTCCCGACATACAGCTTCCTTCGAAGCCGCTCGCATATCGTCGCTGCCTCTTTGAATAGTAGATCCGCTTCCCGAAATCGAGCCGGACGAAAACATCCGCGGGGCAATGTCGTTGAGCTAGAGCTTTGTAACGAAAGACCGTCAACGGTAGTGCGGAGGCGTTGCCCGCATTACCGGCAACGATTACGGCCGAAATCACCACGGTTGCGCATAGCCGGAACGGCTGTCCCGAGCGCCGGGTGCGCTCTCGAGGGCTATAGCCGCTGCAACCAGCATTCGACTTGGTGCCAGGATTGCTGCGCGCACGCTGGCCCGTCACCTGACAGCATCAGCTGCCTACGTGATCAAGACTTTGATGCGCCCAGCATCAAAATTCAACGGCAGACATAGACCCATTCACAAGCACGCGGACGCAGCCGCCGGCCCCATTGGAAGTTTCAGAGATTGCGATTCGCGAGGAACGGACATTGATCTGAATCAAGCAAGCTATCTACTCGCTGGAAAAACTGCGACGGGGGGCGAACACCTGCGATGGTGGTATCGGGCCCGGGACGCCCCGGTGGTCGCCGCCGGTTTCAAGACTTGATCCACATCAAGGAAATTTGGTCTTTTGCGCTCCTTGTCATGGAAGGGCGTCGAACGTTGCGGAAATTCCGAAACAACAGGCTAATGCACCTTAACACGGTGCCCTGAGCCTAAATGCGGGCTATAGTCGCTAAGCCGATCATCGGCGGCTTGGCCCAGACAAGGGAGGAAACACTGGGCATTTCCGCAAAACAGATGGTCGATTTGACTCGCCACCCGCTCGGAATCGGGCCAAGCCTTATTTTGTCCGTCGGAGTGGCGCTGGCCTATTTTGTCGCCGCGCGACTGAGCCTCGCGTTGCTGGAACTGGTCGACGGTGTCGCCGTATTCTGGCCTGCAGCAGGTTTGGCTTCGGGGACCGCAGCGCCAATGATACCCAGAGTTCTCACCGATTCACTTTTGCGTGCAGAATGCCCGCAGTGTCTCTTCGACGCCACGAGCCTTGGCGTAATCAATCAGTGAGGATCGGGCTGCATCGCAACGCTCTGCGCTCGTAAATTCCTGTGTCGATATCGCGGCGCCCTGGACGGCGCCGCCGAGCCAACTGACGACGATCAGAACGTGGGTCACAATATCCTCCTCATTCCCAATGCAACCTTTCGAACGAGAAGCAGCACGCTGACGCAGAGGAGGCCAAGAAAGGCCGGCCCACCCGCGCCGGTGGGGCCTCTTGCTCGAAAGGAGTTCACGCCGGTTTCCGCGAGGGAGCAATTGTCATTTGCAGGAAGTCTCTTTGTATGGACCAGGACATTGACGATCTTTGGCGACTGACACATCGGCATGACAGCGTCCTCCAGCCAACGTTTGCGTGTTGGGATGCGGGCCATCAGGCACTTCTCTCGCGATCCAGGTGCCAGGATGCGCCAGACCGGATCATCACGCACCTGACCAAGCATGGATCACCGCCCCGCAATCGGTGCAGTCAACGCGCCCCGCTATTATCCCGGCAACAAGCAAGGCAACGTATTGCGAGCTGCATTTCGGGTACGCAAAAATTACCTCTATGGGACTCCCTCGAACATCACATGAGCGCGCCCCCGATCCGCATCCGGCGAGAGCGCGACCTCCAATAGCCTCTAATAGCAGGGACCGTAGGGATAGTATCCGCAGCCTGGCGCAGAATAGCTTCCGTATGCCCCGTAGGCAGCGGCACCGACGGCAGCAGCGCCGACGCCTACTGCCACTCCGCGGCGTACGGCGTAGCCACGGTAAGCACCGCGATATGCTGCGCCGCGATAAGCGCCGCCGTGATAGCCAGCGCGACCAACACCAACTCGCCCACCGCGATATGCGAACGCATCAGTTGAAACCGTCGCAACGCACCCGATGCCGATGATGACCGATGCAGCCAATGAGAAGATCGTTCGACGTGACATAACTAGTTCCTTTCATAGTTGTCGAAAAGACTTATTCCGCTAGCGGCGGACTGGACCATTCTGGAACGGGGTGCGCCAGAAAGCCGCAATCTCTGGGAAGCAGCGTTGCTCCTCATGTCCTTGCTTTCGTTGATGCAGATCAACTCCGTACCACCGAACCGCGCGCGGCACATATCTGCCGGCTCTGTCGGATGCTTGTTGCAACTCCGTCGTCGCTCTCAATTCTGGACGCCGCTGACGCGTCAGTGCTAGCAAGTCATTCCGGTCGCACATCTGCGGACGGCTCGGCGTGTTTGGCGAACGGTGGTTCTTGCCACACACACGCCGTTGACCCGTGTCCTACCCACGCCGCAGGCCGCGGCGATTTTTGTGATCATGCCATCCGGCTGAAGAGTCATCGGCGCGGGTGTCATAGCTTGCGCCGATACGGCAACCGATAAGGCGAAGCCAGCAACAGCAATCAACCTGATCATTCTGCTCCTCCCTTGACCGCCGAACCACTCCGACCTCTTGTTGCGGGATTGTCCGGCTTTCGTGTTCAAGCAAACGCGAGCTTGCGGCTCCGGCCGCTGGAAGGCTTGAGATAGATCAAGGTCTGGTGGAACAATCGCTACCACCAGGAGCATATCGCTTTTGGTGACGCCGGTGGGCGCACGAGCCTCGAAGCGGCCCTCGTCAGCTCCCTTCAAGTGGAAGCCTGATCTTCAACAATGCGCCCCTGTCGGGTAGGCTCTCAGCCCATATCCGCCCATTGTGCGCCTCGACAATGGTGCGCGCGATGGACAGTCCCATGCCCATGCCTTCGTGCCTTGCTGGTGTAAAACGGTTCGAAGATCCTCTTTTAGTTTGTCTTCGGGAATGCCCGGTCCGCGATCCGACACGGATAGCTCGGCAAACTCTTCGACGCGCGAAGTCCGAATGCTGATGATGCGGTTTTCGGTAGGCGTATCCTTCATCGCGTCGATCCCGTTCACGACAAGGTTCAGAATGACTTGTTGAAGTTGAATGCGGTCGCCGAGGATCGGAAGCGCATCCGGTGTGATCACGCTAACCAGTTCGACCTTTCGTCCAACGGCAAGCGACGAAGAAATTCGACGGTCTCTCGAACGAGGTCATTGAGGTCGAGGTTTTTCAGTTCGAAGGGTGCCTTTTTCAGCAGACTGCGCATCCTCCGGATGACTTCGCTGGCGCGCCGGTCATCCTGCAAAATATCGTCCACGATCTCGTTCAGTTCCGCGATGTCAGGGTTCGGAGATTTCAGGATTGCCTTTGCGGTTTCGGCGTTGGTCAGAATAGCGCCGAGCGGCTGGTTGATTTCATGAGCAATTGAGGCGGTCAGTTCGCCAGCCGTCGAGAAGCGGTTGACATGGGCCAGTTCCGCCATGCGCTGCCGCGACTGCACTTCGGCCAGATGACGCCGACGATGCGCATTCAGCAGGGCCGAGATAAGCCCGGCCTGCAAGAGAATAACGGCAGTGATCAGCGCGATTTGCCACGAATAACGCTGCCATACCGTTGGCTCCCGAAACAAGACTTCGCTCCCCGGTGGCAGGCGGCTCTCGCTGATGTTCCAGCGCTGAAGTTGTCGCCAATCGTATTTCGGTGCTGAGAAGTCGATTGGAGGAACCTTGATGTCACTTCCCTTCTCGCCTCCCAACATTCGGACGGCAACGGCAGCCGTCGGTCGGGCACCCTCGGCCGGTGAAAACATCGGGCCGCCAACAATCTCACCGTTAAAGTAAGACTGGTCGAACGAAAAAATGGGAGCGTTGGCGACCTCATAGATGCGCTTCAATGGCTCCTTGTCTCCATAGACGGCACCTGCGCCGTCCACCGCATAGCTGCTGAAAAAAGATTGCACTGTGGGGCGGCAAATTCGCAACCTCCTTCAAGATCTCCTCGAACGGCCGCTCGTTGTAAAAGATCAATTCAACCTTGTTCTCCAGCAGCGGACCCAGTATCCGTTTCTGCTCGTCAACCCAAAATCGCTCATTGGGGGAGTTTCCGATGATGATCGCGATGGCCTTCGTCTCCGGCAACAGCCGCAGAATGTTTTCGATAAGAGCGACTTGATCGAACCGCACCCCAACCACGGCGTCTTGCTCGGACAACATGGATTGTTCAACCCGGCGCACTTCGACTGCCGCAAGCAGCATCGGCGTTGTCGGAAACAGGTCTGTCCTGTGTTGCTGGACGAAGCGAGCCGCAGGCGCACCGAGAGCGACGATCAAATCGGGCGGTCGTCGAGCGTAGAGCGCCGTGAGATATTCAACAAATTTGGCCTCAGCAGCGTCGTTGCCATCCTGAGCCGTGACGAGGGATTGTTCTTGAATGTTCAAGCGGCCAAGGCGACTGTCGGTTCAGTTCATTGTGGATTTCCCTGCTCCATGTGGCCCCCGGCTCGAAATTCGGGCCAAACGAATGAAGGAACAGAATTTTTTTCGGCTGAGCGGCAGTCTCGCCAGACTTGGGCTGAGCGGCAGTCTCGCCAATTGAGACGACAAGAACGACAGCGGCGGCGATCCACATATGAACGAGCCGCTTCAGCCATGAGGTGCGCGATGCGGCCATGCGGCCTCCATGCGTCGCGATCAGTTCGTCCGGGATTTCCCGCCGCCCGATCAGAGCATCCAAGGTACTGCCTGCCTCATCGGCGCCCATGACTGCCTTACCAGTAGGTGACCACGTTGGCCAACAAATTGAGGGCGCTCCCGGTCTGCGGCGTATAGATCACCGGCGTGGGATGATCCGTGTACCCGAGCCCGATGCCGACGCGAATACCCGGCGCAATAGACGCATAATATGCTGCGGTTATCGAAAAATTGCCGGTATGCGCGAGTTGGCCGCTCTGCAAGGCGGCATCGACCACATAGTTGCTAAAGACATTTCGGGAGACAACCACGGACACCATATCGCTCGGCCGGGACGGCAGAAGGCCTATCCCGTAAAGGCGAGCCTCGTAATACTGGCTGAAGCGATTGAACTCCGGCGGCGCGTACATGGCGCTGACGCCAGCGTACCATCCCCTTGCAGCCTGACCTTCTACCGGGGCCAGTTGGACAAATTGTCGATCCGCCAGAACATACGCGGCGTAATTCCCGGTATTCCGCCCGCCAAATTCGAAATCGACGTATCTGCTGGTGTTGACGATCGCTGCGGCACGCACCCAAGTCGCAAGCTGGCCGGGGGCGGCCTCCTTGCGATAACCAACCTCGTCGATGGCGAGAGACCCGCTGTTCGGCGTGGACCAGTCGAGGCCGGTTGGGTTAGCGATCTTCTCAGCGAAGGGACCATCCGGACTGCTCGCGACCTGCACGCCGAACTTGTTGTAAAGCCCGTCAGGACCATTGACCTTGATGTTGATCCCCGGTTTCGTCCAGGCCCAGGCGCTGAGGCCGGCCTCGACCGGAATTGATCCGCTCGGTCCAAAGATGCTGGACGACAAATTGCCCGCCAGAAACGGTCCCCAATATTCAACGACATTGGCCAGATATCCAACCTTCAATTCCACCTGCCTGTTCAGGAAGGTCTGATAATAGCTGAGTGTCGCAAGGCTTAAGGCGTTCGGACCGCCGGGCTCCCATGTGTCAAAGTTGTAGATGCCGCCAACCACGATCTGCCCATCGGAAATTCCGTATCTGCTGAGGTCGTAAGTCATCTGCATCACGTTATTCGTGAAGAAGGTCGGCTTCTGACCGTTGTAGACCTGCTGGCCGAACGTGGTCCGTTCTGCGGGCAGCATGTTGTCGAAAAAGTTGTTGCTGCTGTAGCCGATGTATCCGATCCCGAGCGCTGCAAGACTTGATCGAAGGCCCGCGAAATCAGGGTCGATAGTATCCTGCGGGCCGGGCAGCGCTATGATGTAGCCCCTTGATCCGAAGGGCCTCGAAATCCGGCGTTGGCGTAGCTGGAGCGACGCCGAATGCGGTATTTTCCGTCAACTCCGCAGCATGACTCGTTGCACGCAGAAGGAACGCCGCACAAATCGATAACGTGATCGCCTTCCACATGGTCAAGGCTCAATCGGACCGGCTAGAACTCAGCCACCAAGCTATTACGTTTTTTGCCTCTTTGACAGGAGTAGTAGCCCGGGCGTTAGTGAGACCGCCGGTTGTCGCAGCCGTGATTCCGCTGTTGGTCACTGGCAAATCGATGGGCTTCTGCTGCGAGAGCCGTCTTTACCATCCGTTGTCCTGGCCGGATTGGCGGGATCGTCGGGAAGCGAGAGCGGAGCGATCAGCTCGCACTCGACGCCGCTTGACCGGTACGCGGTGGTTACCTTTCCGGCAAAAGTGCGTCCCAGCATCTGTTCAATGAGACGCGAGCCGAAGCCTTGGGCGCAGGTGCGGAAACCGGCGGCCCGCCGCTCTCAGTCCGTGTGAACCGGAAGTGCGGCACCCCGTCGAACGCCGCAACCGACCAGGCAACCATCCATTCTTCCCGAGGTAGAGAGCGCGCGATACTTCGTCGCATTGGTCACGAGTTCGTGAATCGCGACCGCAAGCGCCAATGCCTGCCTAGGCTGCAGGACCAAGTCGGGCCCGCTTGCGCGGATATATATCCCCGTTCCGCACGATGGGGCGCAAGCGCACCATTGACGATATTCCTGACCGGCGCGTCGGACCAGCTTGTCTGTTGAGGATATCGTGCGCGTTGCTCAGGGTCATCAAGCGAGACGCAAAGGCCTCACGCGCGGCTGCGACATCATCCCCACGCATGGTTTGGTTCGCGATCGCTGCGACCATGGCAAGTGTGTTCTTGATGCGATGCTACAATTCGGCGGCCAGCAAGGCCTGGCGCCGGACCGCTTCCTTCAGCCCGAGAGAGCCCGCCACTCATCCGTGATATCCCGGGAGATCGACAGCAGATGGGATGGCTTGCCGTCACTTCCGGGAATCGGGGACACTTGGACATCCCAATAGGTGATCGTCCCCTTCGTTTTGGCGACACCTGTGAACTTGGCCCTGCCTCCTGCTTTAGCCTTCGACGGCATTCACGGCATCGACGTAACTGGCGTCCTCCCAGAAATCTGGCCAAGGGCACCCTTTCAGCCGGCCAAAGTCGTCGATTTCCACAATCCGTCTGCCGCCTTCGCTCATGAATTGCAGGCGGCCATCGAGATCCAGAATCTTGATGCAGTTGCCGCACCCCGCAAGAAAGCCATGCAGAAGCTCGTCGTTTCCGACCAAGTTCGGCACTTCAGTTCGGAGTTCATCATTCATCGACGTCAGGGTCGATGCGTGCCCGGGCGGCATCGCAGCTCGTGATGCTCAAAAGAACGAACTGCCGGATTTCATGGTTCGATCCTGCGGAGGGGCTAGCTGGTTCAACCGCAAGGATTTTGCTTGGCGCAGATCGCGAACCAAACTCCAACCGACTGATCATCGACACCCCCTGCCTGAGGGATGACCTGATTTGCGCAAACTACGACAGCCGCCGTTCGCGGACTATTGGCCCGGTGGCCATTGTCCCAATGGGCAAGTGCGATGGACTGATCGAAATGACGTAGAGCGCGGCACACCGAGAGGGTTACTCACAATCAGAGACAGTAAATCCTCCGTTGGTTTGATCTAGGTCAAGTTAGAGGCCGTACCGCGACGACATGAATTGCCAGGGTGGTTCATGCATATTGGAGGAATCCATGAGACAGAATTTGAAAAGAGTGACTCTCGCTGCCGCCGCCTTCACGTTTGCGGCGTTGTTCTCGTTCAGTTGGTCGGAGCAGAGCGGCCTCTCCCTATCGATCGAAAAGGCCGAAGCACGGGTCGGTCGCCCTCTGACGCCGGTGAGCGTTGCGGGCGTCGCACGTCGACAATATCGCCGAGCTGCGGTCGGCACAGCGGTTGCGGTCGGCGCTGGCGCTGGCGCCGCTTACTACGCGGGTGCAGGTTACGCGGGCGCCCCCTACGCCACTGGTACTTTCCGGGGAGCCAGGGCGGCCTACTACGGTTCGGCCCCGTCCGATACGTTCACTCCCCAACCTCACTATGCCGTTCGCGCCTATTATGCGGGCGGCCCATGGTACAACTACAGCGGCTGGGGTGACTATGCGGCTCGCAACACTATCAAGTGCACGCCCGGCACCTTGACCAAGCTTGACGACGGCCTGATGTACGTTTGCCAGTAAGCATACAATTCCACGCCGAGGCGGCGAAGCCGTCGCCTCGGCAAGTGTTTCCCAATGGCGGGTGCAGGCCGATTTAGCTTCATCGGTTTTCGGCCCGCAATCTCGCCGATGCCGAACGCGATAACATTCCATAACGGCTCATTACGCGAAAGCCACGCAAGACATCGCTCGTACGCAAGCTGGTTGTGCGGCAGCCCATCGCAGCCCCAAGGGCGATACGCAGCCGCTTGAGCCTACATGCTGTTGTCGGCATCAACGACGAACCGCTGGACCAGTTCGGTCAGTCTGATTGTCAGCACTCGGACCCGCCTCGAAAGCTTGCTTTCCCTTTGCTACCCAGAGCGCTCGCGCTTGTTGACCCTGACCACTTTGGAGCTTATCGGCGATCCAGAGCAGCGCCCCGTAGATCATAGTCCGGTCATCGCCGGTCAGATCGACGACGCCAGCTTTCACGACGAGACCGCCGAGTTCGATGAGGTGCCGCGTCCGCTTGCGGCGCTCGACCTGCCACGTGCGCATGTCATGTCGCGCCTTTGCGACCTGATACCGGCTGCGGGCCGCTCGGTTGCGCTGGAGCGCCGTCCGCGTTGCGGTCATTTGCCGGAGCATTTCGCCGCGCCCGCTTTTGAAAGAACGCCGACCCCCGCTTCGCCCACGCCTCCCTCTTCCCGGCTTCTTTTGTCTCGGCCAGCACGATCAGCGCGCCCGCTAGTTCATCGGCGTTGAGGCTATCTGCCCCAGTGGCGATTACTAGTTCGCCAAGCTGCTGCACCTTGCGGGTTTTCAGCCCGCGCGCCTTGTCCCCAAGCGCTTTCAGTTCGGCATCAAAATCCCTTGGCTTGCGCATCATCGTATCCATGAGAGGTGATAGAGAAATGATAGTCGAGCGCCCGGCACAATGCTGTAAGGTCGTCAGGACGGCCTGAGACGCGGTTGTCCCTCCCGAGATTTTTTTGAGGGAGGGCGCGCTTATACGTCGTTCCGACGTGCGCTTCGCCGTGCCACTGATCTGATCGCGATGGCGATCTATCATCTTCACGTCAAGGTCATTGGCCGCAAGTCTGGCTCCAGCGCGGTGGCGTCAGCCGCCTACCGCTCCGCCTCGCGGCTGCGCGACGAGCGGCTTGATCGCAGTCATGATTTCTGCGCCAAGCGCGGCGTCGTCCATTCAGAGGTTATGCTGCCGGAGAATTCGCCGCAGGCATGGAGCGACCGCGAACGGCTATGGAACGATGTCGAGGCATTCGAAATCCGCAAGGACGCCCAGCTTGCCCGCGAGGTAGAGTTCGCCATTCCGCGAGAGATGACCCAGGCTCAGGGCATCGAACTCGCCCGAGACTTCGTTCGGGGCGAATTCGTCGATCGGGGCATGATCGCCGATCTCAATGTGCATTGGGATATGGCCGAAGACGGCATGCGCAAACCCCATGCCCATGTCATGCTAACCATGCGCGCAGTGGACGACAGCGGCTTTGGCCAGAAGGTGCGGGAGTGGAACCGCACAGAGTTAGTCGAGCGCTGGCGTAAACGCTGGGCAGAGATCGCCAACGAGCGCCTGGCCGAGCTGGACATCGACGCGCGGATCGATCATCGCAGCCTTGAAGCACAGGGCATTGCTCTGGAGCCGCAAAGCCAGATCGGCGCGCCTGCCAAACGCATCGAGGTTCGGGGCATCGAAGGTGAAGGGATCGACGCCGCCGACCGCGCCGAGATTCACCGCGAGATCGCGCGGAACAACGGCGAGAGGATCATCGCCGATCCCTCTCTTGCCCTGGACGCGATCACCCGACAGCAATCGACCTTCACGCAGCGCGACATGGCAAAGTTTGCGCACCGGCACAGCGACGGGATCGACCAATTCAATGAGGTCACGAGCGCGATGCGCAATGCGCCCGATCTGATCGAACTCGGCAAGGACTCCCGCGGCGAGGATCGCTTCACCACCTGCGAGATGATTGAGGCCGAGCAGCGCCTCCATCGCGCCGCTGAACTGATGGCCGAACGGGAGCGCCATCAGGTGCGTGAGGCGGACCGCGAAGCCGCCTTGGCTCGAGCGGAGGCGCGTGGTCTTGTCCCGTCGGCCGAGCAAGCCGACGCGCTGGCACATGTCACCGATGGACGTGGTTTGGGCGTCGTGGTCGGCCATGCCGGAACGGGAAAGAGCGCGATGCTGGGGATTGCGCGGGAGGCCTGGGACGCGGCAGGCTATGAGGTCCGGGGCGTGGCGCTGTCCGGCATGGCGGCGGAAAACCTCGAAAGCGGATCGGGCATTGCGTCACGCACCATTGCCAGCATGGAGCACGGCTGGGGAGAGGGCCGCGACCTGCTCACGTCGCGCGATGTGCTGGTGATCGACGAGGCGGGCATGGTTGGCACGCGCCAGTTGGAGCGCGTGCTGTCCCATGCTGCCGAAGCCGGCGCCAAGGTCGTGCTGGTTGGCGATCCCCAACAACTACAAGCCATCGAGGCCGGAGCGGCGTTCCGGTCGATCAATGAGCGCCACGGCGGCGCGGAAATCGGCGAGGTGCGCCGTCAGCAGGAGGACTGGCAGCGCGAGGCCACGCGGGATCTGGCGACGGGCAAAACCGGCCATGCACTGGAGGCCTATCGCTCCCAAGGCATGGTGCATGGGGCCCAAACCCGCGAACAGGCGCGCGGCGATCTGATCGAGCGCTGGGACCGCGACCGGCAGGCGTCAAAGGAGAAGAGCCGGATCATCCTCACCCATACTAATGACGAGGTTCGCGCACTCAACGAGGCGGCGCGGGGGCGGATGCGGGCTGCAGGCGATCTGGGGGATGACGTCCACCTGACTGTCGAGCGCGGCGCGAGAAATTTTGCTGGCGGGGATCGAGTCATGTTCCTGCAGAACGAGCGTGGCCTTGGCGTGAAGAACGGCACGCTCGGCACCATCGAGCAGGTCAGCGCCCAATCCCTGACCGTGCAGACGGACGATGGCCGATCCGTGCAGTTCGACTTGAAGGATTACAACAAGATCGACCATGGCTATGCCGCGACTATCCACAAGGCACAGGGCATGACAGTGGACCGCGCCCATGTGCTGGCAACGCCCGGGATGGATGCCCACAGCAGCTATGTCGCCCTGTCGCGGCACCGCGACGGCGTGGAGCTGCACTATGGTCGCGACGATTTTGCGGGCGAGGGGCGGCTCGTCCGTACCCTGTCACGCGACCGGGCCAAGGACATGGCCTCGGACTACGACCGTGCCGATCCGGCGCAGAGCTTCGCCGAGCGGCGTGGGATCACCTTCCGCGAGCGCGTCGCCGAGATCGTGCGCAAGGTCGTGCCGGAGAAGGTACGCAACATGTTCGACGGGTTGCGCTCTCCTTCAAATGTGACTGGCCCGGATGGCGGACCGAGGCCAGAGCGGGAAACGCCGGAAAGGGAAAGGAGCGGTACGGAAGCCCTGCGGCGCGACACGGAAGCGCCGGAAAGGAAGGTTGCGGAAGACCCGGAAAAGGAAATGCGCCGGTTGCGCACCCAGGCGCTCGTGCGCCATGCCCGCGCTGTAGATGCGATCTTCAAGGCGCAGCAGATGGGCGGCGAGGCGACTCCCGAGCTGGTGAAAGAACTACAAAAATCCCGCCGAGCCTTCGAGGAGGTGCGGCCCTATGGTTCGCACGATGCCGAAGCTGCCTACAAGAAGAACACAGAGCTCGCCCGCGAGGCGGCTGGCGGCCGAGTCAATCGCGCCATCCGCGCGCTCCAACTCGAAACGGAACTGCGCATCGATCCGAGCCGCCGCGCCGACCGTTTTGTGCAACGCTGGCAGGAGCTCAAGCAGACCAGCCAGCACCAGTATCAGGCGGGTGACATGTCCGGCTGCAGGGCCACGCGCTCGGCGATGGGCGACATGGCGAGAGGCCTCGAACGTGATCCGCAAATGGAATCCATCCTCGCTAACCGCAAGCGGGAGCTTGGCATCTCATTTGAAACAGGCCGCCGACTCGGCCACGAGTTGGCTTTCGCCCATGGCATCGATCTTGGCCGAGGCCGGGGCCTCGGAATTTGACTCGTCCGATTTACCGCCGACTCTGCGCTACGCTGCGACGAATCGAAAAACGCTCTTGCGCACCTTTGAACGCCTGCCCTGTCTGGTCTCAGCAGCCGTCAGAAACAACCAGCAGGAGGCAGCGCGGCCATGCGCGAACCGGACCGTATCATCCGTCTGAAAACCGTACTCGCCAGGACCGGGCTGTCCCGATCCACCATCTACCGCAAGGTCGCCGAGGGCACGTTCCCGCCGCAGATCAGGATCAGCCTCAATGGGAGCGGCTGGCATGAGTCCGACATCAACCGCTGGATTGCCGATCCCGCTGGATGGCGTTCGAAACGCGAATTAGATAAGGTCCGGTAAGGTCAACGGTATCGCACCCTACCTATCGGTTCACCGGGCTTGAAGCCAAACAGGACAGCCTCATCCCCCTGAGGAGACGCTATAGCGTACTATAGCGCAAAGTCGGCCTGTTCATTTACGCCAAGACGCGTGACACAATGCGTACCATGGCTCACTCTCGCAAATCCCGCGACCAACTTTCAATGAGCAACGCAGCGTCGAGTGCGAACGACGAAAAGAGCAACGGAATTGATCTGAACGAGCCTTCCGCCCTCGGTTTTAAGAAAGTCGCGTACGCGGTCGATGAGACGCTTGAGTTGCTCAGTATCGGCCGCACCGCGCTGTACGCAGCGGTCAAACGCGGTGACCTCAAACGGGTCAAGTTTGGCAAGAAGACTTTGTTTTATGCTGCCGACCTTGCCGCGTTTCTGGGACGGCTCCGGCACCTGAGCGAAACGGATGAGAGCCGGCCCAATCGCGGGCCTCACTAGATATTATTCCCGAAATGCAAGATGGATCATCCAGGCTTTTGAAGGCGTATTCTACTGACTTCGAGAGCGGTTGCGTCGCCGTCGTTATAGACGAATCCAACTTCGATCAACCCGTTGTCGCCAACCAGTCGATTTCCTCGCTCCCTCCGGGCGGCGAATGCAGCGCCTTCTTCCTTGCAACTTTGTTGGCATTTTTGTTGGTACTCGCTGAATCAACATCTTGGTAAGACCAAGAGATCCCTCGAGAAAAGCAGCTTCATATGAAGGCTGCCGGGCCCACCACGCTTCGCCCTTCGGGCTACGCGTGGCGCAGCCACACCGGACCAAAGGACGAAGCGTGGTGTCCGGCGTAGCTGGAGCGCAGCGCAAGCGAAGACGGACGGGCGCGACCCGCCAATCATCCGCACAGATCGATCCGTCAAACAGCCTCAGACAGCCGTCCGCATTCCCGCGGCTTGTTGTGCCCGGGTCATGCATCAAGTCTGCCCTCAGAGATCAGAGGGCGCAGGGAATGCCGGTGCTCGATCGCACCCGCAGCCTTGCGTGCAACGAAGAAAGCACGCAAGCAAGTCACCACAGGTACGCCGAAACAGTCCAGCATTCCCTGCGCGATGGTGTTACGGCTTATACGTGATCTCCCCGGTGTGCCGGGCTTGTTAGCCACCGTCGCTCGTGAACTCGTCCACGAGCTTGACCCCAGCGTCGGGGGGTCAGGACCACACGATTTCGCCGTCCGCGAGGCAGCCTCACTCGCCTGGTGAAGCCGC
>CAVOJN010000003.1:0-382669 GCA_963696255.1 uncultured Alphaproteobacteria bacterium | reverse complement strand
ATTCCCTGCGCGATGGTGTTACGGCTTGCTTCGTGCTCTCGCCGGAGTGCCGGGCTTGATAGCCTCCGTCGCCCCGGATTCATGACCCGGGGCTTGATCCCAGCATCGGGGGACCACGACCACACGACTTCACCGTCCGCCCTGGGCCTGCGCTCGTCTGCACAGCCAGGGCGTCCATCGCATCCCGCGCCACGTTTCGTGACGATCGCGAAGCGCCCTCTTTGTGAGCGCGGGATAGCGAGACCATACAACTGTTTGCACTTCCGAAAAAGCGAAATATTTTTCGTTCGCGCCCTTGACACGATTTCGGAAAATCAGCCGTCGGGCAAATCAGCTCAGGCCGCGCCCGCCTGGTCGGGCTGTCCGTGCCTGGCCTCGCCTTGTCTGCGATTCTTCTTGTAGACATCGATCGCGACATTCGCGAGCAGGAGCCGGCGGCGCTCGCCGCGCTGGATCATGACTTCGATGGTATCGAGCAATTGCCGGGCCGAAGCCTCGGGTTCGTCGAGTTCGCCGGTCGCCTGGAGATACTCCCAGGCGATCATGAAGGCCGTTTCGACGAGCTGCGAAATTCGTTCCATGCCAAGCCAACGCCGCCATGGATCAAGCGTTCCCGCACCGATGCGCGAGCGATGAACGCCGAAGCTTCAGCGTCTTCGCGAGCGCGGAATCCGGCGTTTACATATGATAATGGTCGCCCTCCCCGAGAGGTGTCAGACCCCGCTTCAATAGCGGCGATCTCTTCGGCCGAGACCAAAGTATGGATTGGGCGTACATGTCCCTGCCTGGCCCGAAGCGGAGGCAGCGCATTGCGCCATCGACACGTAGCTGCAGTCGATACGCGAGCCGCCCCACTCGCTTTTTTGCATGCAGACCGGATAGTTCGGGTCATAGGTCTGGGCCCGCGCGGGGGCGGCAAGACAGAAAAATCCACCGAAAAGCCCGGCGACCAGAACAACAGCGACAATCAGCAACGCCGGAATGCGCATCAAAACCTCCCAAGCCACTGAACCGGGCCGCTTCGCCCGGCCGACAGGCATTTCACCCCGCTGTGAACTTCTGCTAGGACAGGGCAAGCGGTCGCGGGCCCGCACATAATCAATAAATGTATCCTGGGGAGGAATTACCAGATGTTTTCGCACATCATGGTCGGGACCAACGATCTCGACAAGGCCAAGTCGTTCTACGACGCGATCCTGGGCACACTCGGCGTGCCACCAGGGAACGTCGACCGATACCGCATCTTCTGGCGCACCAAGACCGGAGTCTTTTCGGCCACGAAACCGATCAACGGCGAGCCCGCAAGTTTTGCCAATGGCGGCACGATCGGCTTTGCGGCCACATCCCCCGAGCAGGTCGATACCTTCCACGAAGCCGGTCTCGCCCATGGCGGCAAGACCTGCGAGAATCCACCCGGCATCCGCGAAGGCGCAGGGATGAAGCTCTATATCGCTTATTTGCGAGATCCCGACGGCAACAAGGTCTGCGCCCTGCACCGGATGGCGTCGTAGCGGTCCACTCAAGTCGACTCTCCGATAGTCGTCATTGCGAGCCAACGGGTCGCGCGAATGCGCGCCCGATGACAGGCTCCGCGAAGCAATCCATCCCTCCGCATTTGCGAAACCATGGATTGCTTCGTCGCTCCGCTCCTCGCAATGACGTACGGAGCACCATCCTTTGAACTGATCGGCGACCTTACAGAACAGGGGTGTTATGTCGTCTACATATGCGAAAGCCGCCTGCCTTACCGGACTTGTCGCGCTGACAGGTGTCCCGGCCACGCTCATCGGCGCCGCGCACGCGCAGTCCGCCGCGCCCATGCCCGACACGATCGAAGCCCATCTTGCCGCGGGAAAAAGCGCCGTCGGCGGGCGGGACGGCACGCCCGACTTCTACGGCCTCGTCACCGCGATCTGTGTGGCGCCGCAACGCGGGGCGCCGTCACCGGATGCACCGGCGCCGCGCGAGGAGCCCAACCGGAAAGACCATTATCTCGAGCCGAAGAAGGCCTTCGACGATGTGTACTGGATGGGCACGCCCGGCGAGTCGGCGTGGCTCCTGACCTCGGATGAGGGCTACATCCTCTACGACACGGCCAGGGTCTACGACGCCGAAGACGTCCTCGTCGGCGGCCTACAGAAGCTTGGCCTCGATCCCGCCAGGGTCAAATACGTCATCGTCTCGCACGGCCATCTCGGCGAGTCCGGCGGCGCCTATCTGTTTCAATCGCGCTACGGCGCGCGCATCGTCACAGCCGACTGGGACCTGATCGAAGGCTCCAGATACGGCTACCCGACCGGCAAGCCGAAGCGCGATATCGTCGCGACCGACGGCATGAAGATCAAGGTGGGGGCCCGCGAGGTCACGCTCTATCTGACGCCCGGTCACACGCCGGGCACCATCTCGGGCATCTTCCAGGTGCACGATCACGGCAAGCCGCTCACCGTGTTCTATTCCGGCGGCACCGAGTTCAACTTCCCGAACGATGTCGCGCATTTCGACCAGTATCTCGCCTCGGTGCAGAGGCAGGCAACGCTTGCCAGGGACGCCGGCGCGACCATCATCATCAACAATCAATCCCAGTTCAACGGCGCCGCCGAACGTTTGCGAACGCTGGGCGATCGCCGCGAGGGCGAACGCCACCCGCTCGATATCGGCGCTGACGCGGTGGCGCGCTATTTCAAGATCGAGGACGAATGCGCAAAAGCGCAGCGGCTGAAGATCATGGCGGAGCAGAAAAAGCAGTGAGGCAAATTGCGAACGCGCGATGAAGAACCATGGCGTGTCCTCTTGAGTTCAGTACGCGCGTGCGGGACGGCGACGGCCGCATTCCCCTCAAAAGCAGACATCGACTCTGTATAAATGAACGCCTGCTAAGCGCCATTAACGGAAGTCGGCTCGCTCATTCGATGACCTCGTCGGCACGGGCGAGCAGCGCTTGCGAAACATCCAGGCCGAGCGCCTTAGCCGTCTTTAGATTGATAACCAACTCGAATTTGGTCGGCGCTTGTACTGGTAGATCGCCAGGTCGCGCCCCCTTTAAAATCCGATCGATATAGAAGGCCGACCGTCGCACCTGGTCCAATATGTTGATCCCATAACTCAATAACCCACCCGCTTGAGCGTCAGTTCGAAACGGATAAATCGTGGGGTGACGTTGTTTTGCAGCTAGTTCAAAAATCAATGAAAGAGAAGGCCCGAAGATCGGATCGGGAAGCACAACAAAGCCGACACCCAGCTGGCCGTCGAAAGCACCGATCGCTACCCGGATTTCAGGGCCATCGTGCACAGGGCAATCGACGATTTTCACCCCGCTCAAAGCAGCGTTGTCCTCAATGTTCCTTAGAATTCTCACTTGTGCCCCCGCAAATCTGAGGACGCCGACTTGGGTCAGGTGCGGCGCTATCTCCTTAAGCGTCTGCAGCCATTTCCCGCCCATCGAAGGCTCGAAGTTTGCGAGCCCAGTCATGTTGCCCCCCGGTCGCGCAAGATTCGCGACGATGCCGACACCTTCTGGATCGGAAATCCCCACAAAAACAACCGGTATCGAATTCGTCGCTTGCCGCACGGCATTCAGCACTGACGTTCCGAGGGCAACGATGATATCCGGTGTCGAGGCGACAAGTTCGCCCACGACGCCGCGCATTTTGGCAGGTTCTGCTGTCCGATAGACGATGTGGACGTTGCGCCCCTCGACCCAGCCAAAGTCAGAACAAGCAGATCTCAAACACACGCCTTGCTTCCTCATCGTTCGTAGAAGCAAGCCCGACAAGCCCGATCGTGGGGTAGCGAGTTTTCTGCTGTCCGCTTGCTGAAACCGGCCACGCTACGGCACCTCCGATCAGGCCGATGAACTGGCGCCGCTGCATTTGACCTCCCGGACAACGTACCCAGTTTCTGCACCATAGCAGCCCCCTTCGAGCCGGTTAGGATCTGCGACGATAAATGTTTGCCGAAGTCCGCTATGGGCGGCGGGTTCAACTGATCGCCGCAACACATTCTGCGAACTTCTCAGCTGGAGTCTGGTAGAGCAAGGTCTTTCGTGGCCTTTTATTGAGCTGCCTTGCGATTGCGCTGAGCTTGGCCTGGCTATACAGGGACAGATCGGTGCCACGCGGAAGATACTGGCGCAGCAATCTATTGGTGTTTTCGTTTGACCCGCGCTGCCAGGGACAGCGAGGGTCACAGAAGTAGACGCTTCGCCGATGGGCCACAACCAGACTCAGGTCACGGTCCGGACCTTGCCTTCGCTTCGCTCTCGATGATGGGCGGGCCGTTACGTGATGCCCGTTCATGCGGGCGATCGTGGCGCGGTTCGCCACTCCTGTTTCTCGATCTTACGAATTGTGGCGAGGCTAGGCAGCCAGTGCAGCTCTGAGCGTGACCAAAACTGGAGCTTTGGCACAAATTGATCACGCTGGCGGACCGTTCCAAGACGGATGTTGTAGAACTTCGGTGCATCCCCAAAACGCGCCGCATAGATAGGTGAACCGCACCGCGGACAGAATGCCTGAGCGCTTTTTGCTCCACTCTCAGCCGTCTTCGCGTAGATCGTTGGCTCACCTGAGAGCATCCTGAAGTCATCGCTTGCGACCCGAATGCCGATCCGGAACGCGGAACCTGAAAGCTCCTGGCAATCGGTACAATGACAAATAAAGGGCTTTTGTGGGTCAGCCTCGGCCTCGTAGGTGATGTAGCCGCAATGACATCCGCCGTCGATCTTCATTGAACCAAACCTCCTCCTGCGGGGCCGCCAGACTGGGGTCATCCTACCGCCGACGGCGACTGACCCCATTGAGTGTCCGCGTCGCCAGCTCGCGCGTTCCGATGCACTCAAGTCAATGCTGTAACTATCGAGTAAACTGGCGTTCTCGTACCAGTTCGCAACGACACTTTCCGACGGCGGCGTCGTCCGGCGCACCTGCGGTTTGCGGTCTAAACCCATGCTCGTGATGATGTCACCTATTCAAGAGGCCATCAACTGCGGGCGTGAAGGCAAGCAAATCGCCTCAGCACCTGGCCTGACGTGGCCGGTCCTATTCAGAACTCAAACCGCGATGGACTGATTGCGGCTAGCTGCATTGAGAAGGAAGTCCGGTTGGGTCACAAGCGAACATCCGTCACCCCTGCCAAATCTTGATCCTCTCAACACCCAAAAACGAACATCGCCGCTTTTTTCCAGCAAGCCCACAGGGGCGGCCCGGCAATAACGTGAAGACCAGGGACAGCCGACGTTGACGCAGATCAATCGTTGCCGAGAGCATGACAGGGCCAGAAGTTCCGCGTTCGAAACTTCCGGGTGCGACATATCTGCCAAGGATCAAAAGCCAACATTCGCGACGGCCCCAGACATCTTCGCAGAAGCCGACATCCCTGCGCGCATCCTATTCGATCACCTCGTCGGCGAGGGCCCCGCAGCTTAGCCGGGATGTTGAAGCCGAGCGCCTTCGCCGTCTTGAGGCTGATGGCCGACCTGATCTTGTTCGGCGGCTGTACGGCATACCAGCCGTGGGTCGCGACGACACGCTCGCTTTCACCGACCTCACGGATGAGACGTTGCACCTGACCAATATTGCAAGACGTTGATCCAGATCAAAGCGAACGGTGATTTTCGCCATGAGCCTTTCATGGCCGCCTAAACGCTTTTTGCCAGGCTAACGGCTGCCTGAGTTCGCATGCACGTAGCCCGGATGGAGGACAACATGATCTCCTTTGCTCGGTCCGTTGTCTTGATAGCAATGTTTTTCTTAGCCTGCCCGATCTGGTCTCGCGCCGAAGAAACATCTGGTGAGAGGCGAGCCCGCGAGGAAGTATGGGCGTTGAGCACTCCATGGCCAGTGCTTGCGTGGGTAGTTCGACCTCTCTCGCTGCAACCCCACGGGCTTGTGATCATAAATCACGGAATAGCAATCGCGCCGGATCAACGCGCCTTCTTTCCTCCGATCGAATACCGGGACGCAGCGTTTTGGTTCGCAAAGCAAGGTTATGTGGTCGTCTCCCCGGTCAGATATGGCAGTACTCAAAGTACCGAAGAAAGTAACGGCCTGTTTGGTCTGTTCGCTGCGGATGTAGGAAAGTGTGACAATCCGGATTTCAGAGGACCGGGCCTTCAGATTGCAAGACTTGACCGATGGGTCATCGACTACTTGTTGCAGGAGAATGTGATCGGTCCGAAAGACAAGATTGTCATTGTAGGCCAGTCTGGCGGAGCTTGGGGATCAATCGCACTTTCAAGCCTGAACCTCCCATCCATTCGGGCCATTGTCACCTTTGCCGCAGGGAGAGGAGGCCGCGTCGATGGGAAGCCGAACAATAATTGCGCGCCAGACAAGCTCGTCGAGGCCGTTGGTCAGTTCGGAAAAACGTCCCGCGTTCCAATGCTGTGGATTTATTCGGAGAACGACACCTACTTCGGCCCTGACTTAGCGAAGCGGTTGCATACCGCTTTCACTGCTGCGGGCGGCAAGGCCGAGCTTCACATACTGCCCGCACATGGGTCTGACGGTCACTTCCTTATTGACGCTGCCGACGCCATTCCTATGTGGTCGCCACTGGTCAGCCGATTTCTAAATGAAAATCCATAGAACTTCGCGGCGCAATCTTTTCGGAGGAGCCTGACGATCAGGCATAAAAAGTTCACGCAGAAACACCGCCGCAGGATGCCCTTTCGCGGCGGTCGCTCCGTGGCGGCGGGGTTGGTTCTTTCAAGGAGGAAGTGCGGTTGGGTCACAAGCGAACATCCGTCACCCTGCCAAATCTTGATCCTCTCAACACCCAAAAACGAACATCGCCGCTTTTCCCAGCCAAGGGCCGCCTTGGGACACAAGGCTCACCGCTCACAGCCCCGTGAATTCCATTTCGTCGCTCATCAGCGCGTGAAATCAAAATCTTGCTCCGCGAAACCCGTTTTCGAAAGCCGAGAAGCGAGGCGGAATCAAAGACGGAGAAGAATGCCTGTGTTGGTTAATTTGATTCCATCCAAGGGGATACGACTATGGATTATTTCAGCGAAGATTCATCGCACGCCACCGGCAGGTTTGCCCCGCACGAGACCGATCTCGAAGACCGAATCACTTTCAAGCGTTGGGCGAGAACCCTTGGGAGTTTTTACGCCTGCGTGTTCCTGGTGATGGGAATAGTGATCGCCGCCCACCAGATAGGCACTTCCACCGGCTTGCAACAGCAGGCCTCTTTGCGGACCGGTCAGGCTCACCGCTGACGTTCGGCGCGGGGTCTTGCCCCGCTTGTTCGCACTGCCTTGCGCATATGAACGGCCACGACGCCAGGCGAGAACGTTTCCCACCGGTATTCGACGTAGCCACGCTTGGCGTAGAAGGCGAGATTCGAAGCAAAGGCGGCGTTCGTATAGAGCCGAATTTCACTGAACCCAAGTGAGCTCGCCTGGTGTTCGGCATGCCTCAGCAGCCTGTCGCCGATGCCTTCACCGTGATGATCGGGATGCACCGCTATGTTTTCGATCAACAGGTGATCTTTCAATGGAAAGACCTCGATCAACGCTCGCAATTGGCCGTCATGTTCATAGAGATCGACAATGTGCTCGATAATCGCGCGCTCGTAGTCCGCCGTCATCGGCTTGGGCTCACGGCCAATCAGCGGAACCCATTTTGCGTAGGCCAATCGCGTCAGAGCCTTCACACTCCCGGCGTCGGCTGACGTCGCTCGTCTGAGGGAAAGCGATCGCATCGATATCTCCAGACCTCGTTCTAGGCAGGTGCGCGCTTGCGAATACGCAGCCTCGCGCGCCCTCGCGCGACGATAACCCGATCGGGGCTCAACACCTCGGCTTCGACAGTCGCATCGCGATCGTCCTTCTCGACCACGCGCGCCTCTACGGTGAGCACGCCGGTGCCGGCAGGCTTCTCGTAGCGGGTCTCGAGGCTGATCGTCACCGCCGTCAATTCCTGCGGCAATGTCGCCAGCAGCGTGATGCCCGTGGCCGAGTCCAGCATGGCGGCGAGAAAGCCGCCCTGCACGGTGCCGTGACGATTTGCGAATTCCGGTTTTGCCAGAAAACGAAGTGTGGCCGATCCGGTCGCGGGATCGAACGACACCCATTCGCGGCCCAGCGTGGCCGCGCCAGGGGTGACTTCAAGGAGATGAGCGGGGATCGGTGATGTCATGCAGGCTCTTTGTAGGGCGGGTTAGCCGAAGGCGTAACCCGCCGCGCCTTGATGGGCAAAAAAATGGCGGGCTGCGCGTCCGCAACCCGCCATCCGTTGCTGAGAAAAGATGGCGGATTACGCTTGCGCTAATCCGCCCTACGCTTGCGCCCTACTCCGCCGCCTGTTGCGTCGGTGCATCCAGCACCGCGCTCACCTTTGGCGGCGACATCGGCAGGCTGTAGAAGCGCTTGCCGAGCGCGTTGTAGACGGCGTTCGCCACTGCCGCCATCACGGGCACCAGCGGCACCTCGCCGACGCCCTTCACGCCCTGCGGATGCTTCGGGTTCGGCACCTCGACCAGCCCGCAATCGATCATCGGCATGTCGGAGCAGACCGGCATGCGATAGTCGAGGAAGCCGGCATTATCGACCTTGCCGTCCTTGTTGTAGATGTACTCCTCGTTCAGCGCCCAGCCGATGCCCTGCACCACGCCGCCCTGAAGCTGGCCCTCGACATAGCCGGGGTGAATGGCGCGACCGACATCCTGGATCGCGGTGTAGCGGATCACGCGCACGATGCCGAGATCGGTATCGACCTCGACGTCGCAGATATGCGTGCCGAAGCCGCCGTCCGCGCCCTGGGTGTTGAGCTGCACGCCGGCGCCGATCGGACCGCCCATCGCGGGCGCCTTTTCGGCAAGCTCCTTGAGCGTCAGCGGCTCGAACTGGCCGGCATTCGGACTCACCGGATGCGCCGCGCCGTTGTCCCATTTCACCGCCTCGGGATCGATCTCCCAGATCTTCGCCGCGCGCTCGCGCAGCGTCTGGATGATCTTCTCGGTCGACTGCGTCACCACCATCGAGGAGGCGAACAGCACGCGGCTGCCGCCGGTGAGGTTGGAGAAGCCGATGGTCTGGGTGTCGCCGATGATGACGGAGACGCGCTTGTAGTCGATGCCGAGCAGCTCGGCGCAGATGTTGGCGATGCCGGCGCGCGAGCCGCCGATATCAGGGTGGCCCGTGGTGACGACGACGTTGCCGTCCTCGGTGATGTTGACCTGCGCGGAGGATTCGCCGCCGGCGTTGAACCAGAAGCCGGAGGCGACGCCCCTGCCCTGAAGCTTGCCGAGCGGCGCCTTGTAGTGCGGATGGTTCTTCGCCATCTCCAGCGTCTCGACATAACCGATGCGCGGGAACGTCACGCCGTGGGCGGCCTTGGTGCCTTCCCTCGCCGCGTTCTTCAGGCGGAACTCCAGCGGGTCCATCTTCAGCGCGGAGGCGACTTCGTCGAGCACGCATTCCACCGCATAGGCGCCGATCGGCGCGCCGGGCGCGCGATAGGCCGCGACCTTCGAGCGGTTGGAACAGACGTCGTAGCCCTGCGAGAGAATGTGCGGGATGTCGTAGGGCGCAAAGGAGCAGCCGACGGCACCGCGGATCGGCGAACCCGGCAACGCGCCGGCCTGCAGGTAGAAGATGCCGTGGGCGGCGACGATCTTGCCGTCCCTGGTGGCGCCGATCTTCACCGTGCTCTTCGAGCCCGAGGTCGGCCCCGTCGCCCGCATCACTTCCTCGCGGGTCATCACCATCTTCACCGGACGGCCGGACTTCTTCGCAAGCAGGGTCGCGAGCGGCTCGAGATAGACGATGGTCTTGCCGCCGAAGCCGCCGCCGATCTCGGCCGGGATCGCGCGGATGTCGCTCTGCGGGATGCCGGTGAGATAGGCGGTCATGGCGCGGACCATGAACTGGCCCTGGCTCGAGCTCCAGATCGTGGTCTTGCCGTCGGGGGCGACCGAGATCAGGCAGGCATGCGGCTCGATATAGCCCTGGTGCACCGGGCGCGTGTCGAACGAACGCTCGATGACGATGTCGGCCTTGGCAAAACCCTCGGCGATGTCGCCCTTCTTGCTTTCGAGCTTGCCCATGATGTTGGAGGGCTTGCCCTCGAACTTGTGGAACTCGTGCAGGATCGGCGCGCCGTCCTTCAACGCGTCGTCGATCTCGATCGCGAAAGGCAGCACTTCGTAGTCGACCTCGATCAGCTTGCAGGCCTCGGCGGCGATCGCTTCCGTGGTCGCGGCCACGGCTGCGACGGGATGACCGGGGAACAGCGCCTTCTCGCGCGCCATGACGTTGCGGCACATCCAGCGCATGTCCTGGATGCCGAGCATGACCGCGCCCTTCTCGATCGGGAAATCGACCACGTCGCGCGCGGTGACGACCGCCTTCACGCCCGGCAGCTTCTCCGCCTTCGAGGTGTCGATCTTCCTGATGCGCGCATGCGGATGCGGGCTGCGCAGCACCTTGCCCCAGATCATGCCGGGCATGTTGGTGTCGGCGGCGAACTGGGCGCGGCCGGTGACCTTGTCCATGCCGTCGGGACGAATGGTGCGCTGGCCGATCCACTTGTTGTTGGTGACGATGTTCATCGTGCCGTCTCCCGCATTTCAGCCGCGGCATCCAGGACCGCGCGGACAATCTTGTCATAACCGGTGCACCGGCAGAGATTGCCGGCGAGCCAGAAGCGAACTTCCTCTTCGGTCGGATCGGGGTTCTTCTTCAGAAGCGCCTCGGAGGCGACCAGCATGCCCGAGGTGCAGATGCCGCATTGAAGCGCGGCGTGCTCCAGGAATTTCTGCTGGAGCGGATGCAACTGCTCGCCGTGGGCCATGCCCTCGATGGTGCCGATCTCGCGGCCCTGGGCCTCGGCCGCCAGCATCAGGCAGGAGCAGACCAGGCTGCCGTCGAGGGTGATCGAGCAGGCGCCGCAGTCGCCGGACGCGCAGCCCTCCTTCGAGCCGGTGAGGCCGAGCGAGCCGCGCAATGCGTCGAGCATGGTCTCGTAGGGCTCGCACAGGAACTCCATCGGCTCGCCATTGATGGTGGTGGAAACGTGTACCTTCGCCATGTTCTCACTTCCCTCCCGCGCGCTTTGCGGCAATCGCAACCGTGCGCTTCAGGAGAACGCCGGCAGTCTTGATTCGATAGGCAATGGTGCCGCGCTTGTCGTCGATCGGACGGCAGGCGGCGCGGCAGGCTTCAGCGGCCTTCTCCACGGCGGCGTCATCGAGCTTCGAGCCGATCAGCGCCTTGGCGGCAGCGTCCACCAGCAGCGCGGTCGGCGCGACCGCGCCGAGGCCGACGCGGGCCGCGGTGCAGACGCCATCCTTCAGGGTGAGGCTGACGCCGAGACCGACGACGGCGATGTCCATCTCGGTGCGCGGGATCATGCGCAAGTATGCATCGCTCGAGCCCGGCGGGCGCGGCGGCAAGGTGAAGCTGACGAGGATCTCGCCCGGCTTGAGGTTGGTGCGGCCGGGACCGGCCGGCACCTGTTCCACCGGCATTTCGCGGCGCCCGTTCGGGCCCTGGATGGTGACCACCGCGCCCGCCGCGATCATCGCGGGCACGCTGTCGCCGGCCGGCGAGCCGTTGCAGAGATTGCCGCCGGCGGAAGCGCGGCCCTGCACCTGCTTGGAGCCGATCAGGTTCACACCCTCGAGCACGCCGGGCCAAACCTTGCCGAAGCGCTTGTGCTCGTAGAGCGCCATGCCGGACACGGCGGCGCCGATCCGGAAGCCGCCATCGGCGGTCTCTTCGATTTTCATCATCTCGTCGATCTTCTTGATGTCGACGATCAGGCCCGGCCGCACCATGCCGGAGCGCATCTGCACCAATAGGTCCGTGCCTCCCGCCATAATGCGTGCAGCACTTCCCGCGGCAGCGAATGCGCCAATCGCTTCATCAAGCGTGCGCGGTGCCACGTATCGGATATCGGTCATGTTTTTCCCGCGTCTCCCCTTCCTGTTCCCGTCTGGTGGTTGATTGTGTTGCTTTGCGGAAGAGGCAGCCTACACGTCCGGAGGCGATTGGAACAGCCTCCGGGGACAGGACAATTTGGCCGTCTCCTATGCGTGCACGCAGCTTGTTCACGTCATTCCGGGGCGATGCGGCAGCATCGAACCCGGAATCTCGAGATTCCGGGTTCGGTCCTGACGGACCGCCCCGGAATGACGCGCAACACTACCCGCGCAAGACCCTGGTCAGCGCCGCGACGAGGCGGTCCGCGTCCGCCTCGTCATTATAGACGTGCGGCGAGACGCGCATGCGGCCCAGACGCGGCGCGACATGGATGCCCTCGCCCGCCAGCCGCTCCACCAGCCCGGACGGCATGCCGCCTTCAAAGGACAGGCTCAGAATATGCGGCGCACGGAACTTCGCATCCGCCACACGCACGGCGTTGCCTTGGAGGCCGTCCGCGATCCGCTGCGTCAGCATGGCGATCCGCCGCGAAATCGCGGGCGCGCCCCACGCGCCCACCACCTCCATGCTGACGGCGGCCATTTCCATCGAGATGAAATAGTCCCGCTCGCCCATGTCGAAGCGGCGCGCATTGGCGACATAACCGACGTCGGCGAAATAGACCTCGCGTTCCGAATTGATGCCGCGGCGGCCATAGGACGTCTGCTCCAGCGGGACGCCGTTCTGGTGACGCGGAGCGACATATAAAAAGGCACGGCCATAGGGGCCGAGCAGCCATTTATAGGTCGGGAAGATCACGAAATCCGGATCGAGCGCCTTCACATCCATCGCGATCACGCCGACGGCCTGGGTGGCGTCGATCAGGAACATCGCCCCCTGCTTCCTCAGCGCAGTCGCCACCTGCGCGATGTCGATCAGCCCGCCGTCCGACCAGTGCACCGACGAGATCGAGGCAAGGCTCACAGGCGGCGCGCCCGGCCGCTCGATCGCCGCCAGCACGGCCGATGTCCAGTCGGCGTTCTCGGGCTGGCGCACGGTCTCCACCACAAAGCCTTGCGCGTCCGCGCGCGCGTGCCACTCCAGCACCGGCGAGGAATGGTCGTTCTCCAGCACCAGCACGCGGCTGCCGCGCGGAATCGCCAAGAGCTTGGCGGCCGTGGCGACGCCGTAGCCGACGGAGGAGATCAGCGCGACGTCATCGGCGTCGGCATTGATCAGCCGCGCCGCGGCGGCGCGGGTGCGCTCGAACAAGGCGTTGGCGAAGCCTGCGGGAACTGTCCAGGGCTGGCCCTTGCGCCCGACCGCGGCGCGGCCCGCCTCCAGCGTCTTGCGCGGCAGCGGACTGTAGGATGCGGCGTTGAGGTAACAGATCTCGCGAGGCATCTCGAAGTGCTCGCGCTGGGAAGGAAGCATGGGTGTCTCGTTTTGACGTTTGAACCGGTCTGGCGGGAGGTGTGCGGCTGACAGCCTAGGCAGCCGAGCGGGATCGAAACAAGCCTTAAAGCCGGCAGGCCCGCATGCAAGAAGCATCTCTGCCGCCGTGGGCGGCAGAGATGCCGGTGCCGCTCATTTCCAGCCGGCCTCCGGCGCGTCATGCGCGCCCTTCACCACAGACCCGAAAACATACAAGATAAGGCCTGGTTCGCGTGAGAAACTGCGGGTGAAGTCGCGGCTCCCAAAACAAAAAAGGGCGGAAGCAACATGAAAAACACGAAGAAGACGGCAACAGCAAAACCGCATGGCCTGACAAATCTGGCACGCGTCGCAGGCATCGCGCTCGCCTGTTCGATATCGCCTGTTGCCGCAAGTCCGATCGACGTCGTGTCGGTCACCGGCGGAAAGGTTCAGGGCGTCACGTCAGACATTCCCGGCGTTCAAGTGTTCAAGGGCATTCCCTTTGCCGGACCAACCGGCGGTAATGACCGATTCCGGCCGCCGCAACCTGTCGTCCCCTGGACCGGCGTCAAACGAGCGGACAGTTGGGGCGATGCCGTGCTGCAGGACATGCAGCTCAATCCGGTCGGTACATTCTGGGGTGACGAGTTCTACTACGACCCGTCCTTTGCGCCGCGCGCCAGCGAGAACGGCCTCAATCTCAACGTCTTCACGGCTGTGAAAGATGCCGCGGACAAGCTTCCTGTCTATGTCTGGATCCATGGCGGCGGCAACAATCACGGCCACGCCTCGGAAATGGAGTTCTGGGCGACAAAGCTGGCCGCGAAAGGCATCATCGTCGTGCCGGTTCAATACCGGACGGGACCGATGGGCTTCCTGTCGCTCGCGGAATTGTCGAAGGAGAATGGCGGAAGCTCCGGCGATATGGCGATCCAGGATCTCATCCAGGCGCTGCAATGGGTGCGCGACAACATTGCCGGGTTCGGCGGCGATCCCGCGAACGTGACCGTCGGCGGACAATCCGCGGGCGCTCACAACACCGGAGTGCTGCTGAGGGCTCCCGCGGCGAAGGGCCTGTTTCATCGCGCCGTCATGCAAAGTAATTTCAACGGGCTCGTCGATACGACATTCCCCAAGCTGGCTGAGCAGGAGAAGAAGAATGCCGACGGCATCGAAAAGCTCTTTGGCAAGCCGATGTCGCTGGCCGACCTTCGCGCCATTCCCGGAGATGACTGGATCCAGAAGAAGATCGGCCCTGACAATCTGTCGATCTACATGGCTTTCCACAGGCTCGAAGGCCAATATGTCATCGACGACAAGGTCTTCACGGAAGCATCGGTCAATCTTCGCCGGCCGGGCGCGATCAACGGGATCGACATCCTGATCGGCTCCAATTCCGACGAGCGCACCTCGCTCGATGGTGGCCCGGACAAGACCATGAGCCTGGATGATTTTGCGGCCTTCATGCAGAAAACCTACGGCGATGGCTGGAAGTCCGCCTACGAAGCCAGCGATCCGCGACACGCCTACAGGCTCATGCTGCGCTCCAAGGCCGATAATACGCACGAGCTCGCGATCGTGTCCGCGCAGTACATGGCAAACCACAACGAGCGCAGCAACGTCTACGCCTACTATTTCAATCAGCGTCTGCCTGGACGTGACGACGAATTCTACGGCTCATTCCATTCGTCCGATCTCTGGTACTTCTTCAACTCCATGCGCAATGAACCCGGCCAACGTGCCTGGACGGATGCGGACCACAGAATGGCAGACATGATGTCGACCTATCTGGTGAATTTCATCCGCAACGGCAATCCGAACGGCGACGGCTTGTCCGAGTGGCCGAGGGTGGGCGTTCAGCCGAAATTCATGCGGTTTGCCGACGGTTACGCCTACCCCGTCGAGACAACTCCCAACCCGGCCAGGGACGCCATCAATCGACGCGAAATCCTGCAGAGGTTCGGCCTGGATGAGGTGGCCGTGACCCGGTAGACATGGCATTGGCGCGCTGCACGTGCGCCCAAGAGCACCGTCCTCGCGTTACAGCATTCGCATGAGTGCGGCTGCCGTCGAGACGTGCTACTCTTCGCCAGTCGTCCTCAAGCGTCGATGAGGATCGAATGAAACGGCGGGACTTCGTTGCAGGTACTGCGGCACTGCTCGTTTCGCCACGGCGTTCGTGGGCACAGGGGATGCCTCGCCGGGTCGGCTATCTTGATCTCGCGCCGAAATACTGTGCCGCTCTTCAAGGTGTGGCTAGATAGCTTGCGCGATCATGGCTGGATCGAGGGAAAGAACCTGATCATTGATTACCGATCGGCCGAGGAGCATGCTGAGCGGCTACCGGCTCTCGCGGCAGAGCTTGTCGCCCTCAAGCCCGATCTGATCGTTGGACCGAGCCCGCAGGTAGCCTTAGCCCTGAAATCGGCAACAGCTACCATTCCGATTGTATTCGTGGCCGTGTTTGATCCCGTCGCGATCGGCCTCGTCCAAAGCCTGTCGCGCCCGGGCGGCAACATAACCGGTCTTGCGACCTACGCGCCCGGAGATTGGATCGCAAAACGAATAGAAATCTTGCGGGAGCTTGTCCCCAGCGCCTCGAAAATTGCGCTCTTGTCAATCCCGGCAACCCGACCCACAGGCTGGTATTGGCCAATGAATTGTCCAGCACAGCGCGGAGCATGGGCGTGGCTCTGCCGATAGTCGAGGCAACCACGGCTGATGAACTCGACACTGCCTTTGCGGCGGCCGCCGCCCAGCAAGCCGATGCGATGATTGTTCTTGGCGATAGTCTAACCAATCAAGAGGCCCCGCGCATTACCGCGCTTGCGGCAAAGCATCATCTGCCTGCGATCTATCTTTTCCGACAATTCGCTCCGGGCGGATTGATCGTCTACGGCCCCGACATAGCCGATCTGCTCCGCCGTGCAGGCGGCTACGTCGATAAAATTCTCAAAGGCACCAAGCCTGCCGATCTGCCGGTCGAGCAGCCGACCAAATTCGAACTGGTCATCAACATGAAGACTGCCAAAGCGCTCGGGCTCACCGTGCCACCCTCCTTGCTTGTCCGCGCTGACGAAGTGATCGAATGAGCCTTCCTGCCGGTGCGGCCGATCCTCAGTCGGAATCTTGCCGCGTTTGAGCAAATTCGAGCGGGCAGCACGATGCGGCGCCGGAGGTAAACGCCCGGCGCCGCATATCTTTCAGTTCATCACATGCTCCCCGGCACTCACTGGCCGTTGGTCCGGCGCCCGGCATGCGGCGCCTCGGTCTTCAGCCGTTCCAGCGCGCCGGGCATCATCTGTCCGAACATCGAGCTCAGCATCGCGGTCGGGATCAGGCCCGAACTGCTGCTCTCGCTGCCCTGCGTGCCCGACATCAGGAATTGCGGCACCAGCGGCTGATTGATCCGCGTCAGCGCGTCCGCGAACTTGGCGAAGTTCTGCTCGGCGAGGCGGAATTCGGGCCCGCCATAGGCGTCGACCGCGAGCTTGGTCGCCTGCGCATTGGCGGCGCCGACCGCCAGCACGCGATCGGCCTCGCCCTGGCCTTCGAGGCGCGACTGCTCGCCGACGGCCGCCGCCGTCACCTTTCGCGTCTCGGCATCCTTCTGCGCGCGCGCCAGTGCGGCTGCGCCCTCGTTCTCGTTGACCTTGACCTGGATCAGCGATTGCGTCAGCGCCGACTGCGCCGCGGCCGTCGCCTTGGCCTCGTTGAGCGCACGCTCCTGGATCGCGGCCTTCTCCTGCTCCTGGTAGGTCTCGATCTGCTCGCGCGCGATCTGGCGCGAACGGAGCTGGATCAGGATATTCTCGATCGTATGGTCACCGGCCGGCGCCCGCGGGGTGCCGATCAGCACTTCCTGAAGATCGAGCGAATAGCCCTCGAACTTCGCCTTCATCTGCCTTGCCGACTCTTCCTGGATTGAGGCGCGGTTCTGCAACAGCTCGATCAGCGTCATCTTCTGGGCGATGTTCTTGAAGAACGCGCTGACCATTGGATCGAGCGTCTGCTCGACGAGCTTCTTCACGTCGCCGAAGCGCTGGATGATCATCGGCGCCTTCTTGTAGTCGATGTGCATAACCACCGAGAGCGGCAATGTCGGCTCGAACGCGTCCTTGGTGATCAGCGAGATCTCGGACAGGTTCTCGTCGAGCTTCATCGCACCGACTTCGCCGCGCACCCATTTCAGGATGAAGTTGACGGTCGGGATGATCTCGATCTTGCCGGCATAGGTGTTGAAGGCGTATTTGCCCGGCAACAGCGGATCCTTCCAGACGCCGCGGCTGCCGTTCAGCACGAGCTCGCCGTGACGATACTGCTCGCCCGACACGTCGTCGGTACGGGGTCCGGTATAGAAGATGACCACGCCGACATTACCGACCGGGATGATCGTCTTCGGCACCGCCTCGACGGTGGCAAACAGGCGGTTGATGTACCAGGTGCCCTCGACGATGATCTGGAGCTGACGGCCGCGATAGCCGCCGGCCGCCAGGAATTTCTCGGGCTCCTGGAAGTTGTTGTGGAAGGTCTCATCGACGTTGAGATCGATCCCGACCTCCGGCGCAATGATTTCACCTGGAGGCAGCGAGGGACCGTCATGGACGGTAACGATGCCGACCAGGTCGTGCTCGGTCGAGAGCACGAACGGCGTAAAGCCCCAGCGCTCGGAGATCGTGAGCTGCATGCTCTCCAGCACGACGCGGTCCTGCGCGCTCAGGGCGTGACCGTAGACGCGCTCATCGGTGATGATCGCAAACTGGGTCGTGTTGATCGCATAAGTGCCTTCGCGCAAAATCTTTCGCTGCGGGCCCTTCTGGCCGCCGCCGATCAGGAAACGCCGCGCGTCCTGGAAATCCGACTTGTCTTCGGTGTCGTTGGCGCCGAGCACCTGCGAGGGCCCGAGCGGCACGCCGTCGCGCGCGAACACATAGGCGATCTTGCCCTGGCCAACCGTGACCAGATCGGATTTGTGAATCCGGTACATGAAGGGAAAGAAGACGTGCAGGCCGCCGCGCAGCACTTCCGGCTCGTAGCCGGCCTCGCCGTTCAGCGCGATGAAGCCCTCCTCGATCGAGCCTTTCGTGGTCCAGAGCTTTTCGACGATGCCGACCTGGTTGTTCGGGATGTAACGAAAGATGTTGGATAGGCGCAGCATGACGACGATCGCAATCACTGCCGCACCCCAGAGCGCGAGCTGGATCGAGCCAGAGCCGCTCAGAACACCGCTGAAGTCCATATTCCATCTCCACAATTCGCAACTGGCTGGTTCGACAGGAAAAACCTGCACCCCCAGATTGCGGAGCGGAAATGTGGGTGGCGGCAATGCCCGCGCAAGCGGTTAACGGTGATCGGCCGCGCCAATCTTTTTGATGGCGCGAGATTGACAAGCGCGAGATTCGCGAGACGGCGATGGGGCCGCTTTACGACGTTATCTTGTAACAGATCAGCGCAGGCGCGCGTGCTTACGCGCCGTCAGGCTCGTCCCCGGATTCATCCGCTACACGCTCCGCAACGAACGTCCCGTTTGGCTGATGGAAGATGATTTCCGTGATGCTGTCATCGTGGCCTTCGAACTCGACGACAAAGCCTTCAAGCTCGACGATGCGAAAGCGTCGGCCTTGCATGGGTTCAAGACGATAGGCCGGCTGATTGTCGGGTTTCAGGACGAGACGTCCTTGCGCATCAAGCGTGACACGATGCGTCGCCTCCCTTTTGAAGCGGCCGACACAGCGCGCCCGGAATGCCGGATCGGTGCAGTCACCGGACGCCCGACGTGTAAACACGATGTCCTTCACCATGGGCTCGAGCGGCGCCGACAGGCTGACAATGTTGCCGTCGCGATCGGTCCGAAATGTGATGGTCAGTTCGTCAGGCAGCAACCGGTCGGGCGCTTTCGGCAGCTCGAAGGTCTCGAAGTGACGGTGCTTCATCGCCGCGGCCATGCCGCGCCACGACCATTGTAATATGTCGCCTTGCTCCCTGATCGACATCAGCCCGTAGGCCGGATTGTCGTAGTCGGCAGCATAGGCCGCGAGCGCGTGTGCCGGACGGGTGTTCTTGCGCCGTGAGGTCTCTCGCGCGTCCTTGTCCGCATCCATATGGGCGAGGATTTCGTTGCGCTGCTTGAGGAGGCGCGCGTGCCAGTCGACAGGATCCCGGTCGCGCAGCCGATCGAGAACATACCAGGTCAGCAGGGGTGGAACCGAGCTCGGGCTACGATTGCTCAGGACCGCGACACCGATGCCGTGATCCGGCACGAGCGTCATCAGCGTGCTCCAGCCATTCCATCCGCCGCTGTGGCTGGCCAGGCGATCGCCGCGATAGGTTTGAGACTGGAAGCCCAGGCCATAATGGCTGTGACCGAATTCGGCCTCGGAAGAGGCGCCGGTGTAGATACGCGGCTTGTGCAACTCGTCGATCAGCGTTGCCGGCAACAAACGATCGCCGTCAACCTCGCCCCTGCCCAGATGCAATCGCATCCAGTTCGCCAGATCCGCCACCGAGCTATTGATCGCGCCGGCGGCGGTGGTCCGGATCGGCAAACGCAGGCCCGGCAGCCGCGTATCGGCGTCCATCATGTAAGGCCGCGCAGCCTCCGCCGCTCCCTCGAGGTCGTCGAGCGAGAAGCCAACGATCATTTTCAGCCGATCGGCGAGCCGCGATCGGATAAACGCCTCGTAGCTCTGACCGCTCACGCGTTCGATGACGAGCCCTGCGGCATTGTAACCGAGATTGTTGTATTGCCAGGCGCCACGGATATCGCTGCTCGCTTCGAGATAGCGCATCGGCGCCAGCAATTCCGCGGGAGAGCGATCGCCGGGAAGATGTACCCAATCATGGCGCGGCAGCCCGGACTGATGGCACAGCAGGTCCTGGATCGTGACGCGGTCGGTCGCGATGGGATCGTGCAGGCGAAATTCCGGAAGATAGTCGCGTACCGGCTTGGTCCAATCGAGCCGCTGCTCGTTGTGCAACAAGGCGACCGCAGTGGCAGTGAAGGATTTCGTGATCGAGCAGATCACGAACTGCGTCTGGCTCGTCACCGGCAGCTTCGCCTCGATGTCGCGCAAACCATAGGCGCGCGTCAGGGTCACACGCCCGTCCTGCACGACCGCGAGCGCCACACCCGGCACCTTCCAATCGGCCATCGACTGTTCGGCAAGACGATCGAGATCCGGAACGATGGTCTCGATCGACACATTTAGCGCTTCCGTCATGAGGTTCATGGCTCGTCAACGTCGTTCAAACAGGCTGCTTGCATCGAAAATTGGCGCCGATGCGCCTCAAGGTAGCACATTGCATCAGTGCGCACGTATTGAAGTGGCCTCGCGCCACCTCTCAGGCCACGCAGACATGAGGCGGGATGGCCGGATGAGATTTTCCGGGCCAAGGCCAGGGCCAGGTCAACGGCGAAGCCTTCGCACCTGCTTGATTCCGGCTCCTCTTTGTCGTTCACTCCCGCCGAACAACCTTAAAGCGACGCCTGAACGTCGCATCACCCGGGAGGACTACACACATGGACGCCATGGAGCGGCGCGTCTTTCTCAAAGGCGCGAGCATGGGCGTGCTCGCCTTCACGGTCGGCGGCGTCGAGGTCCTGATAACGCCGGGCGAGGCACGCGCACGCGCGGTGCCGTACCGTTCGCTCGGTGCCGAGGAAGCCGAAACGATTGAAGCATTGGGCGAAGCGCTGGTGCCGGGCGCGCGCGAGGCCGGCATCGCGCATTTCATCGACCAGCAGGTCTCGGTCTCGCCAGGCGAAGCGCTGCTTGAGGCCCGCATCGTCAATATCAAGCCGCCTTTCATCAACTTCTATCGCGCTGCGATCGGCGGCGTCGACAAGGCGGCTACGGCCCGCAGCGGCAAACGCTTCGCCGCTCTTTCGGCTTCCGAGCAGCATGACTTCATCGATCAGCTTCGTCAGAACAAGATCGACGGCTGGCAAGGTCCACCGGCCGGACAGGTCTATTTCGTGCTGCGCAGCGACGCGGTCGATGTCGTCTACGGCACCATGGAGGGATACGAGAGTCTCGGTGTCCCCTATTTGCCGCACATCGCACCCGACAAGAGGTGGTGAGATGGCGAGGCAGGCAAGAGTTGAAGAAAAAGTCGATGTCGTGATCGCCGGCGCCGGCGCCTCAGGCTCGACATTCGCGGCCGTGCTCGCCAAGGCCGGCAAGAAGGTCGTGCTGCTCGACAACGGGCCGGACTGGCAGCTCACCGATCTGATCTCGTCGGACATGTGGGGCCGCCGCATCAAGCCGGCTGGGCATCCCTTCATGCTCGAGGGCAAGCAGGTCGCGCCGATCGGCTATCACGGCGGCTGGGGTGTCGGCGGCGCCGCGCTGCACTGGTTCGCCAACGTGCCGCGGCTGTTGCCGAACGACTTCCGCATCAAGAGCGAGCACAACCGCGCCCATGACTGGCCGATCGCCTATGAGGATGTAGCGCCGTGGTACGACAAGGTCGCGCACGACATCGGCATCTCCGGTGACGCCAAGGCGGAGGAACTGTGGCGGCCGGCCGGCCGCGACTATCCGATGCCGCCGATGAAGACCTTCAAGAACGGCGAGGTCTGGCTCAAGGGATTCGCCGCCAACAATATCCGCATGGTGCCGGCGGCGGTCGCCATGAACTCGGTCGACTTCAAGGACCGGCCGGCCTGCATCTATGACGGCTGGTGTCATGTCGGCTGTCCGATCGGCGCGCTCGCCAATCCGCAGGTGACCTATCTCGGCGAAGCGCGAGCGGCGGGAGCCGAGGTGCGGGCGTGGAGCACGGTGACGCGCGTCCTCACCGACGCATCCGGCAAGAAGGCGACCGGCGTCGAATATGTCGACCGTGACGGCGAAAAGCATGTGCAGCCGGCGAGCGTCGTCGTGTGCGCGACATGGGCGGCGCAGAACCCGCGGCTTCTGCTCAATTCCGCGACCGACAAGCATCCCAATGGCCTTGCCAATGCGAGCGGTCTGGTCGGCAAATACATCATGACGCACTTCACCGCCGTGACGAACGCGATGTTCGACGACGATCTCGAAGGCGCCAAAGGCACGATCGGCGGCCAGTTCATGTCCTACGAGCGCTATTCGAAGACGGCGCACAAGGGCGCCTTCGGCTCGACCCTGCTCGTCTGCGGCGGCGCAGCCAAGGCGAGCGGCCTGACCGGCATCCACAACGCGCGGCCCGACCTGTTCGGCCCCGCGCTCGCCGACTTCATGAAACGCGCCGTCAAGGGGTTCACGCGTTTCACCGCGGCCTGCGAGGAGCAGCCGAAGATCGAGAACCGCGTCGAGCTGGTGAGCCAAAAGGACGAGTTCGGCATGCCGCTTGCCCGCATCGTCCACAATTACGACGACAACGAAGCCGCGCTCTGGAACGCCAATTTCGAGGAAGGCCTCAAGATCGCCCACGCGACCGACGCCAAGGAGGTGTGGCAGGTGAAGACCGCGATGCCGGCGATCCATTTGATGGGCGGCACCATCATGGGAACGGATGCATCCAACTCCGTGGTCAACAGCTTCGGCCAGACGCACGAGGTGCCGAACCTCTACGTCGCCGGCCCCGGAATCTTCCCGACCTGTGGCGCGTCGAATCCGACCTACACGATCTTCGCCCTGTCGCTGCGCGGCGCGGAGAACCTGGCGTCGAACTGGGGCGCGATCGCGGGGTGAGGCTATCCAGGCGAGCTCGGACCGGACACACCGCCGCCCGCACGGCCCGGTCGCGTTCACTCGACAGTGATATTCGCGGCCTTGGCGATCGCGGACCAGCGCTCGATCTCCTTGACGATCATCGCATCGAGCTCCTGCGGTGACGTCGCCTTCGGGAAGAAGCCAAGCGGCCCGACCTTTTCGGTGAATTCCGGGGACGACACCACGCTGCTTATGTCGGCGGAAATTTTCTCGATCAGGGCCGGCGGCACGCCTTTCGGCGCGGCGATGGCCCCAAAGGCACTGACGTCGAATCCCGGATAGGTTTCCGCCAGGGTCGGGTATTGCGGGGCATCTTGCAGTCGTTGCGCACTGGCCACGGCAAGCACCTTCAACCTGCCGTCTGTCACGTACGGCTTGGCCGAGCCCCACAGGTCGAACATGACCGGCACGCGGCCCGCGACCACGTCGGTCAGTGCCGGTGCGCTGCCGTTGTAGGCAATATGCGTGAGCTTGATGCCGGCGAGGCTCCCGAGCCAGGCACCGGCGAGATGCCCGACCGTGCGCGGACCAGCCGACGTGAAGTTGATCGGCTCGCCGGTCTTCCTGGCGAGAGCGACGAGTTCGGCGACGGTATTGGGAGCGAATGTCGGGTTTGCGACGAGCACGATCGGCACCGTGACCACCGTGCTGACGCCGGCGAAATCCTTGAGCGTGTCGTAAGTCAGCGGCTGCTTGATCGCCGGATTGATCGCAAAGGAATTGGTGACAACGCCCAGTGTGTGACCATCGGCTTCTGCCCTGGCGAGCGCGGCGGTCGACACGATGGTCCCGGCGCCCGGGCGGTTCTCGATGATGACGGATTTACCCCAGCGCGCGCTCAGTCGCTCACCGAGGATGCGCATGATCACGTCGGTCGGACCGCCGGCCGCGAACGGCACGAGGATCGTCACGTTTCGCGTGGGAAAGGCTTGGGAAAAGGCTTGGGCAAAAGCTTGGCCACTTGCGCCGAAAGCGGCCAGTCCCGCCAGCGCAAGGCCGAGCATGCAGGTCGTCAAGCGCATTTTGCAGGGCCTTCTAACCGTTTGGGAAATGAATCATTTTTCGTCATGGCCGGGCTTGACCTGGCTTGACCCGGCCATCCACGTCTTTCTTGCATGATGGACCAAAGACGTGGATGCCCGGCTCAAGGCCGGGCATGACGAGCTTGAAGAAAATGCCCGATATCATTCGCTACACTTCGAGTTGGACTCTTACGCCACGGCGAGCATCGCCTCCGGCGTGTCGTTTACGGTGGTGCGGCGCAATTCGCGGCGTTCGTTGAGGTCGAAGCGACGTCCACGATGGACCGTGGCACGATTGTCCCACATCACGAGATCTCCGACCTCCCATTTGTGCGTATACACACGCTCGCGCTGGGTGGCGTGCTCGAGCAGGTCGGACAGCAGCAGCCGTGACTCGGCGGTACTCATGCCGATGATCTGGCATGCATGTACGCCGACAAACAGGACCTTGCGGCCTGAGCCGGGATGGGTATCGACGATCGGCCAGACTGCCGGCGGAATCGCCTTCTTCTGCTCATCGGTGTAGGCGTCGTCCCCCAACAGCAGGCGCGTGTGCAGCGAATAATGTTCCGCGCTGAGATCAGCGACCGTCGAAAGCGTGCGGGAATCCAGCGTATCATATGCCGCGCGCAAATCGGCGAACTCGGTATCGCCGCCCCAACTCGGCGTCACCAACGCGTGCAGCATCGAATAGGCCGCGCGCGGGTTCATGAACGAACTGTCGCTATGCCATAGCTGATTGGCGAAATTGGACAGGTTCTTCGGGGAGTCGGGTTTCTGAATCGTGCCGTCCAGAGCCACGTTGGAAATGTCTATCAGCCGCTCATCCTCCAGCCGCTCGGCGCGCTTGAAGACCCGCTTCAAGCCGATGTCGAGCGGGCCAAAGGCGGTCGCGAACTGAATCTGCTGTGGCGCGGTCAGCGGCTGGCCACGCCATACCAGAACGCCGTATTGGTTCATCGCCGCATTGATCTCGCAGGCATCTGCGCGAGAAATCGGCTTGGTCAAATCGAGTCCAGTCGCCTCAGCGACGAAGACTGGATGCAAAGGCTTCAATGTGAGTCCCATGATAGTCGAGTCCTCCTTGTGCGCCAGAATGTTGCGCGTAAGCCGGGGGCCGGCAACGCAGGCGTCGTGCTTATGAGACACACCCTGGCAAAATGCTCGTCATTGCACCAGCTCCGGCCAGGGCACGATCGTCGACTTCACCGTCTTCATCGCCATCGCATCCGCAACGGCCTGGCCGACGCCTTCCTCCGTGAACGGATAGATCGTCTGCGTGTCGAGCCAGGGATATTTGTCGCGCGTGCGGTAGAGCATCTCGACCCCGAGCGGCAGGTCGTTGGCGGTGAAGCCCCAGGATCCCAGCACGTTGAGGTCCTTGGTGCAGATGCGGTGCCAGGAGGTCTGGATCGAGCCGGCGTCGGTGAACTGGCCCATCTCGACATAGGTGCCGCCGTCGCGCAGCATCTCCATGCCTTCCGGCCCGGCGCTCGGATGCCCCGAGCAATCCATCACGAGATCAGCGCCGAATCCGCCGACGATGTCGCGCACTTTCCGGATGCGCTCCTCCGGCGTTCTGCACTCCTCGATGTTGACGGTGGCCTCCGCGCCGAATTTGCGCGCGAGCTTCAGGCGCGGCTGTTCCGGCGCACCGATGCAGATCACCCGTCCCGCACCCATCTCCTGCGCCGCGGCCACGGCCAGAATGCCGATCGGACCGGAGCCCTGGATCACCACGGTATCGCTCCAGGTGAACCCGCCGGCGCGCATGGCGCGGTTGAAAGCGCGGATGCAGGAGGTCAAGGGCTCCGACAGCGCACCCAGCCGCAGCGGCATATCGTCAGGCAGCTTGTAGATCTTGGTGCCCGGCAGCATCTCGAGATCGACATAGACATATTCGGCCCAGCCGCCCCACAGATGCGGCGCCTTGTCGAAGCCGAGATAGCGGCCGTAATAGACCGGCGTCAGGCACTTGTTCGCGCTCTGCGGATAATGGATGCAGTAATAGCAGCTGCCACAGGGCATCAGCGGCGGGATCATCACTTTCGAGCCGACCTTGAGCGGCTTGCTCATGAAATCCGCGTTGAAGTCGCTTCCGCATTCGACGATGACGCCGCCAAGCTCATGGCCGAGCGTGAACGGCCATGGCAGCGGCTTCGGCCAGTGCCCTTTGAGGATATGCAGATCGGTGCCGCAGACGCCGCAGGCGCCGACCTTGATCAGCGCGGCCTTCCTGCCGACCTTCGGCCACGGAACGGTGCGAATGACCGGCTTCGCGCCGGGGCCGTCATAGGTGCAAACCCTGATATCCTGCATGCGAGCTTTTCCGGCGTCGTATCGGTTACGATTAAATCTCTTATACGCCGGGCCGCCGAAGCCAGTCCACTTGGTGCGAAGCGCGACGATCTCATCAATTCCTCACCGGACGATCATGACCTCGCCCGGCATGACCGGTACGTCGATCAGATCAGACCGCGGAGACAGGTTTGGCCCGTCGAGTCCGCCGGCCTCCCTCAGGCGTCCTCAAGGAAAAATCCAGCCCGCCTAAAGACAACCTTCGAGTCTTCAGCCGCCGGGACGGGCACGTCGATCTGATCAGACCGACGAGTCAATTTCCCGCTCCCCAGGTTTGGCTCGGGACTGAGCTTAACGGTCGCCGCCATTTTCACTGATGGAGAACGACGCTTGCGCAATCGCTGGGGCATTCTTGCCATCCTGTTCATCGTTCGCCTCGCCATGCCCCTTCAGTTCCAGAGCGTCGGCGCGGTGGCGCCCCTGCTCGGCGCGAACTACGGCATGAGCCTCGCCGACATCGGCCTCTTGATCGGATTGTACTTCACGCCGGGCGTCGCGCTGGCGCTGGCGGGCGGCGGACTCGGGCAGCGCTTCGGTGACAAGAAAACCGTGCTTGCCGGGCTGATGTTGATGGTGATCGGCGAGCTTGCCATGGCGTCCTCGCCGGCCTGGTCCCTCCAGGTGGCGGGGCGGCTGATCTCCGGCGCCGGCGGCGTGCTGCTCACGGTGCAGATGACCAAGATGGTCACCGACTGGTTTGCCGGACGCGAGATCGCGACCGCCATGGCGATCTTCATCAATTCCTGGCCGGTCGGCCTCGGGCTGTCGCTGCTGATCCTGCCCGTGATCGGCGCGACGTTCGGGGTGGCCAGCGCCTATGTCACGGTGGCGGCCCTGATCGGTTCGGCGCTCCTGCTTCTTCTGGTCGGCTACCGATCGCCGGAAACCGCGGGCGGCGCTGCCGGCAAAGCCGAGCGGCTCGATCGCCGCACCGCGCTGGCGCTGGTCGTGGCGGGCCTGATCTGGGGTCTTTATAGTCTCGGCCCCGCCACGATCTTTGGTTTCGGCCCCACGCTCCTGGTCGAGCGCGGCTGGTCGGTTGCGGCTGCGGGATCGACGATCAGCCTCGTGTTGTGGATATCACTGCCCTTCGTTCCCCTGGCCGGGTATCTGGCGGATCAGCTCAAGCGTTCGGACGCCATTTTCATCGTGGGCGGATGTCTCGTGTTCGCCGCGCTGATAGCGGCGCTGGCGCACTCCCATGCGGTGCCGTTTGTCATCGTTGCGCTCGCGGTCTTTATCGGCCTGCCTGCCGGATCGATCATGAGCCTGCCGCCCCGTGTGCTCGCGCCCGCGACGCGGGCGATCGGGATGGGGATATTCTTCACCATCTATTATATCGCAATGATGCTCGGCCCTGTGATCGGTGGCGCCTTCGCCAAATGGACGGGCAGCTCCGCGGCGGCCCTGGATTTCGCCGCGCTGGTGCTGGTGCTCTGCCCGTTGCTGCTTTGGGTGTTCAACGCCATTGCGGCGCGAGCAAAGAAGTAGGTCCCGCGCGTTCGCGCAGGGCCGGTCGCGGCAATCCTCCGCCGCCATTGACAGGCTTGTACGATCCCCTCACGTTGCCGCGACGCGGGGAGAAAAGCAGCTTGCAAAATCGCTGGGCTATTCTGGCCGTCCTGTTCACGGTGCGCCTCACGATGGCGTTCCAGTTTCAGAGCGTGCCGACGGTTGCGCCGCTGCTGCAAACCCAGTTTGGCGTCAGCCTGGCGGAAATCGGATTTCTGATCGGACTGTTCTTCACGCCGGGCGTGGTGCTGGCGCTGCCGGGCGGCGCGATCGGCCAATGGCTCGGGGACAGGCGCACCCTGCTCGCCGCGCTCGGGCTGATGCTGATCGGCAGTTGTGCGATGGCATCGGGCGGAAGCTGGGGCTGGCAGATCACGGGACGGATCTTCGCCGGCGCCGGCGGCGTGCTGATCAACGTTGTGATGACCAAGATGGTCACCGACTGGTTTGCGGGCAAGGAGATCGCCACCGCCATGGCGATCTGGGTCAATTCCTGGCCGGCCGGTATCGCGCTTTCACTGCTGACGCTGCCCTCGATCGGCGCGTTCTACGGCGTGAACGCCGTGTATGTCTTCGTCACGGCGCTGACGGCAGGCGGCATTGCACTCACCTTCGCCTACCGTGCGCCGGCGAATGCCGCCATCGCTGGGGCCTCCTCGGCGCGTCCCGGCATCAGGCCGTTGATGGCGGTGTCGGTCGCGGGGCTGATCTGGGGCCTGTTCAATGTCGGATTCGCCGTGATCTTCTCCTTCGGCCCGACGATGCTGGTCGAGCGCGGTTGGTCGATCGCGCAGGCGGGGTCCGCGATCAGCATCGTGCTATGGCTTGCAACAATCAGCGTGCCGCTGGGCGGCTTTGTCGCCGACCGCCTGAAGCGGCCACAAACCGTGCTGGTCCTGGCGGCGCTGGTGTTCGCGGGCCTGATGCTCTGGCTTGCCCGCAGCAGCTGGGTGATCCCGATCGTGATCCTGATCGGCCTGGTCAGCGGCCAGCCGGCCGGCCCGGTGATGAGTCTGCCCGCGCGCGTGCTGGCGCCGGCCACGCGCGCGATCGGCATGGGCGTATTCTGGACCGTCTACTACGGAACCATGATGTTGGGCCTGATGTTCGCCGGGGTCGCCTCAAAATGGACCGGCAGCGCGGCTGCGGCCTTCGAATTCGGGGCGCTGGTGCTGGCACTCTGTCCGCTGCTGCTGCTGGCGTTCAATGCCATTGCGGCGCGGGCACACTCAGAACATCCCTGAGCGTGTCGCCAATTCCGCTAACCCTCCGTTAACCTTGCCGGCCGTAGGGTTTTTTCGACACCGAATGACCGGTTGTCGGGTGGCGAGATGAGCTTCGCGCAAAAGAAATCGACCTTGCCGAGCGCTGAAGAGCGCCGGCGCTTCCAGCGCGTCAAAGTGCATCTGCTCGGCCGCTACATGCTTCCCGACCGGCGCGAATTTCCGTGCCAGATCATCAATATGTCGCCCGGCGGCCTCGCCCTGCTCGCCCCCGGCATCGGCAACGTCGGCGACCGCGTGATCGCCTATCTCGACCATATCGGCCGCGTCGAAGGCCGGATCACCCGCATCATCGACAACGGCTTTGCCATGACGGTCGGCGCCACCGCACGCAAGCGCGACAAGCTCGCCGCGCAGCTCACCTGGCTCGCCAACCGCGACATCCTCAACCTGCCGGAAGACCGCCGCCACGACCGCATCATCCCGCGCAACCCGATTGCGATGATGACGCTCGAGGACGGCACCAAGATGACCTGCCGCATCATCGACCTGTCCGCGTCGGGTGCTGCGATCGCCGCCGAGCACAAGCCACCGCTGAAATCCATCGTCCTGCTCGGCAAGGTGCAGGCGCGCGTCGTGCGCAATCTCGAAGAAGGCTTCGCCATCGAGTTCGTCCACGAGCAACACGTCGAGACGCTCGAGGAGCAGGTCACCGCGCGCTAGGGAATGGCCGCGATCACGAACGATTGCCCGCCGGCAATGTGAAATCGTTCACAACGCGAAAATGGTCTTGCGGTCTAACTTCGGCTTGATGGTCCTCCGTCAAATCAGCCAGAAGGAGACCGCGTCATGAACAGCAGCTCCCGAGCTTCAGGCCTGCCGATGCTGGATTGGCCGTCCTTGATCAAGGAGAGTTTGTCCTTCCCCTTGAGTTTGCTTCCGCAATCCCGGAATTTCGAACAGCCAATCCTGCCCGGATGGTTTGGCAGCGTCACGAATATCACGGAGCAGAATTCGAGCGCCCCCGAAACGGAACGAGCGATCGTCGCCTCCCAGAGCTACGGCCGCCAGCTTGGCCGCATGATGGACGTCCTTGATCTGCTCATTGCCCGCGTGCCGGAGGCAGAACGGCAAGAGAAGGCCTTCGAAGAGTTCGACAAGCTCAGAGAAGAGATCGATGATATCAAGACGAAAGCCGCGACACGACGGCTCGACCGCATCGCAGCCGATCTGACCGCGCTGAAGCAGACGAAGCCCGGGGAATACAGGCGCGTCGTTGCGGAGCTGCGCGAGCTTTTGAAGGGCGGATAGGTTCGGGTCGGGCCGGCGCTACTCCCCCTTCTCCGCGGGCTTCGACAGATACGCCTTCGACTGCTCCTCGTTCTTGAGCGGCGTCACCTTGTCCGGATCGATCCGGATCATCAGGTAGTCGATGTGGTCGTCGATCCTGGTGAACCAGTGGCCGGTGCCGGCCGGGATCACCACCACGTCCCCTGCCTTGATCTCGTAGGCGACGCCATCGCGGATGTCGGATCCGTTATTGCCGGGGCCGTTGAACTCGCGGACGGTGCGCATGGTCGCGGGCCTGCGCTGCCGGTTGACGATGTCGGGCCCGAGCACCAGCACGGCCGAGCCGGAGATCACATGATAGACTTCGCTGATCTGGTCGTGCTCGGCCACCGAGTCCGGCGCCGGCTTTTCGAGCCTGCCACGGTGAACCAGGCCGATGCCGATACGCGCCTTGCCGATGTCGATGTCGCGGACCTGCTGGTCGAGCAGCTTTTCCGCGAGCGCCTTCTTCGCGTAGCCATCGAGTTCGCTTAACGGAATGTAAACGCCCGGGCACATCGGGCAGGTCGGCTGCGGATCGGTCGGGTTGATCCTGGTTTCCGCGGCTGACGACGCCGCCGGGGTGACGGCCAAGGTCACGGCTGCAAGGGCCCAAGCGACATGATTCATGCGTGCCTCCCTGTTTTTCCCATTGGATGCATGAGCGCGCGCCGCTGCCAAGAGATCGGCCGGCACCATCCGGCCAGCGCTGACTTTCGCAGGCGTCACGAAGAGAAGGTTAACGCCAGGTAAAGCGGGGAACGCTTGAGGAGCCGATTTTTGCAGCGCCGATCGCGGCTCCGGAGACGCCGTGCGCCCATTTCGCCCCCGGTCTGGCGCGCCGAAACGGAGTTAATGCGGGCGGCCATTTGCGTTGGAAACAACGGAACCGCGCGGGGTCAGGTTCTTAATCCGTAAAATTTGAATCAATTACAGTCATTTCAAATTTTAGTCGAATTTGATTCAAGTATAGATCGATATTTCTCTCAAGTTTTACTTGAACTCTCCTCAAAATGACTTGGCTGATTTAGCAGCCGCGCAAAGCCTTTATGCGAAACGTGGTCCCCAACAAGAAAAGCGGGGGCTACGATGTTCACCTTCAAGGGACGGGAGCTGGCGGCGATTGCCGTCTTGCTGGGGATGTGTGCGCAGGCAAGCGCCGGCGACGAGCGCGTGATGTACGCCAGCCTTGGTGAGACCACGCGTGCGCCGATCGGCTGGGTCGAATTCTGTGCCGAAAATCCCGGCGAGTGCCAGAGCGGCGCCACGCAGCCGCGCGATATCGTGATGTCGCAGACCGCGTGGCGTGACCTCAACAAGGTCAATCACTGGGTCAACGAGACCGTCAAGCCGATGACCGACATGGATCATTGGGGCGTGATCGAGAAGTGGTCGCTGCCGACCGACGGATACGGTGACTGCGAGGACTATGTGCTGATGAAGCGCAAGATGCTGATCGATGCTGGCTGGCCGCGTGAGGCCCTCCTCATCACGGTGGTGCGCGACAAGAAGAACGAAGGCCACGCGGTGCTGACGGTGAAGTCCGACAAGGGCGAGTTCGTGCTCGACAACCAGAACGAAAACGTCCTGCCCTGGACCGAGACCGGCTACCGCTTCGTCAAGCGCCAGTCGCAGAGCGACCAGAATGTGTGGGTCTCGCTCGGCGACAGCCGCCCCGCTTACGCGACGGCCAGCTCTCACTGACAACAGAAAGTTAATCGAACACGCGACCCGGTCACATCCCCACCCCTCCCCGTCCCAGACCGGTTCGCGCGCGGCCAGGCTTCCCCCAAAGCCTGGCCGCACCTTTTTGGGCGGCTGCAAACTATGGGTATGGGTACGGCTGCGGCTGGCCGCCAAACTCTGACGAGCGGTAGTGATAATAGGGATAACCGTAATAAGCGGGCGCATAGCCTGCATAGGCGCCATAATACCCGGGCCCATACCCGCCATAGTATCCAGGCCCCGCTGCATATGCGGACGACGCCAAACCTCCGATGACCGCTCCCGCGATCAACCCACCGGCAATAGCCGGACCGAAGCCACCCCGCCCAAATCCGCCTCGCGCTTCCGCCGGGCTGGTCAAGGCAATCCCATTCAGAACCACCGCTGCGGTGGCCAACATAACAACTGATTTTCTCACGACACGGGCCTCCTCTTGCTGAGCTTGCCCAAACCAACAATCTTCGCGAGCGAACGATCCCCATCGACATGGCCCGATCCGGGCCGGCCGCCGCGGTCCATGGTCGCGCCAAAGAATTCGCCGCCAGAGCCGACCGCAGGCATACGGATTTACCGCGATTTAACCATGCAGGAGGACCATCGCCTCATGAAGAGTCGCGACGATATGACGGCGGTGATCGAAGGCTTGCACAGCAAGCACGTCCTGCTCGCTGCGTTTCTGAAGGCGACTGAAAAGATCGACTGGCGGGCGCTCCAGAGGCGGACCGCGATCGGCGAGATGCCCGAGCCCCTCAACATGGAAGCGCATCAGCCGACGCCGATCGTGCCGGCGTCCGATGACGCCCCTTTTGCCTTTCGCCGCGCCAATTTGGTGCGGGCTTCCGAATAGTCTGGACCGCCCGCCGTCCTCGACCCAAAACCTTCGATGGCGCGCGCCGTCAGGCCAGCACCGGCCGATTTCCGAGGCGATTACTGCAGGGCAGCCACCAGCACGATGGCGGTCAGGAGCGGGATCGGCGCCAGACTGGCGGCCGTGACGATCCAGATTTCGTGCCTCGTCTGATGGTCCATCTGCTCTGTCCCCGTTGCGGGAGACCAACAGCGCGGAGACGGCGGAGTTCCGAACGGTCGGCGGCCCAAGGGACCCTGACGGGCTAGTCCGCCCGGTGCCCCAAGGGGTATCGGAGGGGTATCGGATGGGGTCACGGAGGGGTAACGGTGGATTCTTGAGGGGATGGCCGTAGCTTTTCGGACTTGCCAGCCTCGAATTTGTCAGATTCATTACCAGATTATCACCCAAGCGTCGGCAGCAGGCCGCGCACGAATCACCCCGAAGGCGTTCAAACGACACGCCGAAATCGGGTCGCGAGTTTTTTCGCGTTGCGTTGTGACCAGCCGCCCATTTTTCGCGGTGCCCCGAAATCCCCATTTTGGTTTGACCTTGCAAAATCTCATCATCCCTCAGCCGAAAAACGCCCGCCCCGCCAGCAGCAGCAAGGCGCGCATCAGCGCCCAGCCGATCGCGCTGACCGCAGCCGCTCTCCTCCTCGTTGTCGGTGGCGTCGCCTCGATTGCCACCTGGCGGACCTACACCGGTCATTCGCCCGAGACCGATCGCGCCATTCTGGCTCGCGCAATGCAGGCCCGCGCCGCGCAGGCCTCCGAGCAACTGGTCGAGAAGACCAAGGGCCTGGAGCAGACCCAGCAGGAATCGATCGACCAGCTGCAAGTCGTGCAGGACCAGCTGCAGACGGTGCGCCGCCTGCTCGCGGCCCAGCAGAGCGACACCAAACGGCTGTCGGAGCAGGTCGCGGGCCTGACCGAGGCCGTCGAAAGCTTGCGGCATTCCTATGCGAGTGCCCAGGCCAACGACGCACCGGCCCCGGCGAGCCGCAACCGTTCGGTCCGCAACCGGGCGCACGCGGCCAGAACCCATCAGCGGCGGGTGAAACTCCCCTCAGTTCGATCATGATTTAGCGGCACGAATCCGGACCCGCTAAAACAACGAGCCGGCGGCGGTCGTGACATCGCCCATGAGCCCGGTCAGGCCCGCCGCACGGCTTTCGCGCGACTGCCGCCATTTCGATTGCGAAATGTGAACTGGCTCACATGAGCCGGAAGGAATCCCGTGCATGCTGCGCCCATCCGGAAGGCGCGAGCCGATTTCAATTTCCGGGGCTGGCAAGGTCGTTGACGGCATACTGCGTCGGCGGCCTTGTTTCTTTTTATTCCCCGTTCATTTGAAATTGTTGTTCGCCATTCGCGCAACCTCGTGACTTGCGCTGAGTCTTGCCTTTGCTCATCAATGTGCCTCCCAAACGCGCCAAAAAAGGGAGACCTTCAAGATGCGCGCCGAGCCTGTCCTGACGTCGGATATCATCGGGCTGACAAAAGCCGCCCCCTTTTCACGCCGCGGATTCATGACCGCTTCCGCCGCGGTCACGGCCGGCTACACGCTGGCCGCCGGCCCGGTGCGCGCCGAGGTCATCAAGACCGACACCGACGGCCTCGACGTGGGCGACGCGACGATCAGGGTCGCCGATGGCGAGATGCCCGGCTACTACGCGCGGCCCAAGGGCAAGGCCAATCCGCCGGTCGTGATGGTGGCAATGGAGATCTTCGGCCTGCACGAATACATCAAGGACGTGACGCGGCGGCTCGCCAAGCTCGGCGCGTTCGCCGTCGCGCCGAACTACTATTACCGCAAGGGCGATCTCACCAAGGTCACCGACATGAAGGAGCTGATCCCGCTCGTCAACGCGAAGCCGGACGCCGAACTGCTGTCCGATCTCGATGCGACAGTTGCCTGGGCCATGGCGCAGGGCGGCGACACCGGCAGGCTTGGCATCATCGGCTTCTGCCGCGGCGGCCGCACGGTGTGGGAATATGCGGCGCACAGTCCTGCCCTGAAGGCCGGCGTTGCGTTCTATGGACCAGTGGTGGATGCGCCAAATCCGCTCTGGCCGAAAAGCCCGACCCAGCTTGCACCCGAGATGAAGGCTCCGGTGCTCGGCCTCTATGGTGAGGCTGACACCGGCATTTCCGTGTTCCAGGTCGAGGCCATGCAGGCCGCGCTCGCGGAGAACAAGAAGACTGCCGAGTTCAAGATCTATCCGGACGCTCCGCACGGCTTCCACGCCGACTACCGCCCGAGCTATCGCAAGGATGCGGCGGAAGACGCCTGGAACCAGTTGCAGGCCTGGTTCAAGAAATACGGCGTATTGAGCTGAATTGCTTCGACATTGCGCGCGGCGGCAGATCCCGCGCGCAATGCCTGACGGCCGCTCAATTGCCGATGCGGCGAAGACGATCCGGCAAGGGTCCTCCGCTAGCGAGATAGACGCCGATTGAAATGACTGGGATGCCGATCCAATCCGCGCGCGACGGAAGCTCGCCGAGAAGCGGAATGGCCATCAGGGCCGCCATGGCCGGAACGAGCGCGCCGAACGCCGCGCCACCCGAGGCTCCCAGGATCGCGACCGCGCGGCCGAACAATGTGAGCGACACGACCGTCGTGAGCAGGCCCTGGTACAGAGCCTGGACTGCGATGTCCGCCAGAGGCGCATCCAGCAAATGCTTGCCCGCGATCACGAGATAGACCGGCACATAGCCGATCAATGAGCCGACCGAGACCAGCGCAGTGGCGTGAAGAGGCTCGACCTTTGCCCAGCGCATGACAATGGTGAAGCACGCCCAGAGCAAGGCCGCACCCAGGAACAGGGCGTGTCCGCATGAACGGACGAGATTACCGGCCATCAGCGACGCGCCGGCGATGCAGACGATTCCCGCGAAGGTGAGAACGAAGCCGTCTCTTCGCTGCGTAGTGAACCTCTCGCCAAGAAACATGGACGCGAGCAAGGCCACGAACAGCGGCATCACGCCCGGGATCAACGCGCCCGCATCCGCCGCGGAGGCAAACCGAAGTCCTTGCGCGGCGACGAGCGCATAAGGCGCCCCTGCGCCCGAGACGAGAAGGATCAGGCGCGGCCAGCCCAGCGCCCTGAGCGCCAATCCCTTGCGCCAGACGACCGGCAGCAGAACCAATCCGGCGAGGCCGAAGCGAAGCGCAGCGATGTCCCAGGCGTTTAACGTCGTCGTCACGCCGATCCGCGTAACCGCCATCCACCCTGCCCAGATCGAGACGGCGGCGATGCCGCAGAGCGCACCGCGCATGTAGTTGAACTTGTCGAGGGTGGGTCGGGAAGGCGTGGCGGCGGTCATGAGGATCGGGATTTCTTTTGGCTGCCCCGCTCCTATCGGCAACTGGCACATGTGAAAAATGATTGTTATGATCTTTTAACATGAAGAATATTCATATCAGTGTCGCCATGCTGCGCGTCCTCGATCTGCTCGCCAAAACGAGGAGTTTCACCCGCGCGGCCGATCAGCTCGGCCTCACGCAATCGGGGGTCAGCCACGCCATGCGCGCATGGGAAGATGCCCTCGGCGCGCCGCTCGCCAAGCGCAGCGGCCGCGCCTTCGAATTGACCCCGCTCGGCGAGGCCGTCCTCCGTGAAGCACGGGGCGCGCTCAAGCACCTCGAAGGGATCGCGGGGCTGGCAGGGCGCAAGCCGCTCTCGGGTCGCGTCCGGCTCGGGACGGTCGCGAGCGCGGCGATCGCGCTTGTCCCTCATGCGCTCGATGCGCTGCGCCGGCTGCATCCGAACATCTCCGTGGAGTTGATCGAGGGCACCGACGCCGAGGTTGGCGAGTGGTTTCGGCACGGCATCGTCGATGTCGGCGTCGCGATGGATACGCTTGGACCGACCGCGAACGTGCTTCGCACCACCGAGATGATCGCTGTGATGGCGCGCCATCACGCGCTCGCATCGGCGAAAGCAATCAAGCCAGGCGAGCTCGCCGCCTCTCCCTTCGTCATGTCAGCCTCTGGCTGCGAGGGTTCGATCCTCGACCATGCGCTGGCCGCAGGCGCGACGCTCGACGTGGCGCTGCGCATCCGCGACACGCGCGCCATTCTGGCGGCGGTACGGTCAGGGCTTGGCGTCACCGTGCTGCCGAAGCTCGCGATCGATGCATCGCCGGAAGGCCTGATCTGCCGCCCGCTCGATCCATCCCTGACACGCGATCTGCACATCGCCGTCGCAGACCCGCTCTCCGAAGCCGCGCAGGCTCTCGTCAACGAGCTGAGCGCGGTGCCATGAAGGAGGGCCTTGAAGGAGAGCCTTGCGCGCCACGAGTCCGCCCGCGTCAACAGCCGCGGCAAATGCTCTTGAGCTTGCGATCGAGGAGCTGATTTTCCGCCTTCACGGCGGCATCGGTATTGGTGGAAGGGCCGGTGGCGGCCTTGCCGGTGCCCAAGGGGGCCGCGCCCGTCGTTACGCCGGCATCGCTATTGGTCGCGGTGGCGGACCCCGTTCTGTTGGCGTGCGAACGATCATGCGGCGCGGATGCAACCGGCGCAACAAACGCCAGCGTCGCGACAAGCGCCGCGAGTCCCCACATTCTGGCCATCGGCAAATCTCCCTTTATGATCCAACAGCGACGCGCGGGATCGGGTTCCCGGGAACGCGCGTGTCTCCACCGTTCCGGAGCGAGGTTAGCGATGCGCAAATTGATCGCCTTTGACGAGGACACCGCCGCCAAGCTCAAGCAGCTGGCGCGCGACCGGATGGCGACGTTTCAGGAACTGGCCGACGAGGCCTTCGCCGATCTCCTGAAGAAGCACGGCATCCCGATCGACCTGAGGGACGCACTGCGCAAGAGCGCGCGCGACAGCGGCGCAACCGCCAGGGTCATTCCGTTGTCGAAGCGACCGAAGAAGCGTTGAGACATTTTGAGGGTTCGGCGTCCTTACTCCGCCCGCGTCCACGGCCAATATCGCCCGAATGCATGGCTCGGCTGAGCGGAGAGCACTTTCGCCGCCCTGCCATCTGTGGATAAACTCCCGGGCAACGATAAATAATTGCAAGGGGGAAACGATGGGCGAGGTCGATGGCGCGACCCTGATCGCGAGGAGCCTCAAGCAGCAAGGCATCGATCACCTGTTCGGGATCGTCGGATTTCCGGTCACCGCGGTCGCCGCGGCGGCGCAGAAGGAAGGCGTCGCCTATCTCGGCATGCGCAACGAACAGAGCGCCGCCTATGCGGCAGGGGCCTACGGTTATCTGACCGGCCGCCCGGGCGCCTGCCTCACCGTGACCGGGCCGGGCGTGGTGCACGGTCTCGCAGGTCTCGCCAATGCCCAGCAGAATTGCTGGCCCATGATCCTGATCGGCGGCGCCTCGGAGACCTATCGCGGCGGCATGGGCGCGTTCCAGGAAGAGCGGCAGGTGCTGATCGCCTCGCCGTTCTGCAAGTTTGCCCACGGCATCGAGAACGTGCATCGCATTCCCTACTATGTCGAGATGGCAACCAGGAACGCGCTTTATGGTCGCCCCGGCGCCACCTATCTCGACCTGCCCGACGACATCATCCGCGGCAAATGCGAACTCGACAAGGTCGTCGAGGTCGAGCCCGTCGGCGAACCCCCGCGCATGGTTGCGCCGGCGGAGAACGTCGAGGCGGCACTGAACCTGCTCGAACGCGCCGAGCGGCCGCTCGTTCTCCTCGGCAAGGGCATGGCGTGGTCGCGCGCCGAGGACGAGGTCCGCGCCTTCATCGAGCGCACGCAAGTGCCGTTCGTGCGCTCGCCGATGGGCAAGGGCGTGATGCCGGATGACCATCCGCTGTCGGCCGGGGCGGCGCGCACGCTGGCGCTGCAGCAGGCCGACGTGATCTTCCTGATGGGCGCGCGGTTCAACTGGATCTTTCATTTCGGCCTGCCGCCGCGCTTTGCGAAAAACGTCAAGGTCATCCAGCTCGACATCGCGCCCGAGGAGATCGGTCACAACAAGGTGACTGAAGTGGCTCTGGTCGGTGACGGCAAGGCCATTGTCCGCCAGCTCAACAAGGCGCTCGACAATCGCCAGTGGTTTCATGCCAAGGACAGTCCGTGGCGGCAGGCGATCGCGAAGAAGACCGCCGACAACGCAGCGACAATCCGGCCGCAGGTCGATGACGAGTCCGCGCCTGCCGGCTACTATCGCGCGCTGCGCGACGTCGCCGCCTGGATGCCGCGGAATGCGATCCTCAGTGCCGAGGGCGCCGGCACCATGGATATCGGCCTCACCCAATTGCCGAGCTTCAATGCCCGCTCCTGCCTCAACGCCGGCACCTACGGCACGATGGGCGTCGGTCTCGGCCAGGCGATCGCCGCTTGCGTGGCACATCCCGACCGGCCTGTCATCCATCTCTCCGGCGACTCGGCGATCGGCTTCTCAGGAATGGAGATGGAGACGCTGGTCCGCTACAATCTGCCCGCCAAGATCGTCGTGCTGAACAATGGCGGCATCGGCCCCGGCATGCCGGAGATCCCGCAAGACCCGATGTTCAAGATGAAGCCCAACGCGCTGATCTATGGCGCGCGCTATGAGCGGGTCATGGAGGCCTTCGGCGGCAAGGGTCTCCTGGTCGAGAACCCGAAGGATATCCGCGATGCCCTCGACGCGGCGATGAAGTTCCCCGGTCCTGCGCTGGTCAACGTCATCATCTCGCAAGGCTCCGCCCGCAAGGCACAGGAGTTCGCTTGGCATAGCTGATCACTGGCATAGCTGATCGATTGACACGTCGAGGGACCGCGTCGATTGGCGGCGCGGCTCAATACTCGGAGGTTCGCCATGCAGGAACAGGTAGTGCACCCAGGGATCGCGACCGCGACCCAGCCGGCGCTCAAGGGCATCAAGGTGCTCGACCTCACCCAGTTCGAGGCGGGACCGTCCTGCACCGAGGCGCTGGCCTGGTTCGGGGCTGACGTCGTCAAGGTGGAGGAGCCCAATCGCGGCGAGCCCGGACGCTGGGGATTCACCGATCGCCCTGATGCCGATTTGCATTACTTTATCTTTTACAATCTCAACAAGCGCAGCGTGACCTGCAACCTCAAGAGTGAGGGCGGCAAGGCGCTGCTGAGACGAATGATCGCAAAGGCCGACGTGCTGATCGAGAACATGGCGCCGGGGACGTTCGCGCGCCTGGGCTTCGACTATCCCCGGCTGAGCGCACTCAATCCGCGTTTGATCTTCGCACAGGTCAAGGGCTTCGCGCCCGAGAGCGAGCACGCCAACTATCTTGCGTTCGACATGATCGCCCAGGCGATGGGCGGCACCATGGGCGTGAACGGCTTTCCCGACCAGCCGCCGATCCGGCCGGGTTCGACCATCGGCGACACCGGCACCGGCATGCTTTGCGCCATGGGGATCCTCGCCGCGCTCTACCAGCGCATGACGACCGGCCGCGGCCAGCACATCCAGATCGCCATGCGAGATGCGATGTTGAATTACTGCCGCACGCCGATGGCCTACCAGGCCCCCCACAAGGAGCAGGTGCCGCGTCGCGGCAACGGGGTGACCGGGACCGCGCCGGGCGGCCTCTACAAATGCGCGCCGGGCGGACTCGACGACTGGTGCTACATCTTTGCCTCGCGGGGCAACGAAGAGCACTGGCGCCGCCTGGTGAAGGCGATCGGCCGCGAGGATCTGCTCAACGATCCGCGCATGGTCGACAGCACCACCCGCGGCAAGAATCAGGCGGCCGTGGATGAGGTCCTGACCGAATGGACCTCGAAGCGCACCAAGCAGGAAGTCACCCGGATCGTCGCCGGAGCCGGCGTCCCCTGCGGAGCAGTCCTCACCACGTTCGAACTCCTGCACGATCCCGATCTGCACAAACGCGGGATGATGCAGACGATCGAGCATCCTCTGCGCGGGCCGGTCGTCGTGCCGGGTTGGCCGCTGCGGATGTCGGATAGCCAGGTTCCGCTGAAATGCGCGCCGATCCTCGGCGCGGATTGCGAGGCCATCTATGGCGAGTGGCTCGGCTGCTCACCCGACGAGGTCAAGAGCATGCGGCAGGAGAAGGTGATCTGAGCCGCGCGATCCGGATCATGCCCTAGCCGATCTTCTTCAGGCCCTTTTTGTGGCGCGGGCCGTTGCGCTGATAGCCTTCCGCGTCTTTGATCGAAATCTGATCGGGCTCGAGGGTCCGGACCACTTTCGCTGGTGAGCCGAGGATCAGCGAGTTTTCCGGGAACTGCTTGCCCGACGTGACCACGGAGCCAGCGCCGACGATGCTGCCCCGGCCGATCCTCGCGCCGTTCAGCACGATCGCGCCCATGCCGACCAGCGCGCCATCCTCGACCGTGCAACCATGCAGGATCGCATTATGTCCGATGGTGCAGTTCTTTCCGATCGTGAGCGGAAAACCGATATCGGTGTGACAGGTGCAATTGTCCTGAATGTTGGAGCCCTCGCCGACTTCGATCCACTCGTTGTCGCCGCGCAAGACAGCACCGAACCAGACGCTGGCATTGGCCTTCAGGCGCACCTTGCCGATCACCGTGGCGGTGTCAGCGATGAAATAGTTGCCGTCGGTGGGAAGATCGGGCCCCTGCCCGTCCAGTTCGTAGATCGCCATGCGCGAAATGTCTCCGTTTTCGCGCATGGACCTTGGCACAGCGGAATTATTTAGGCCAGCACGCCCGCGGCGCGCAGCGTCATCAGGAAAAAGGTTCCGGACATGAGGCTCCAGAAGCCCGCGATCACCGTGGCCAGCATCACGAACTGAATGCGGCGCTGCTCGATCTGAACGCCGCGCAGCGTGTTGCGCATGATGATGAAGGGCGCGGCAAACACCAGGAACGGAATGGCGGCAAAGCGCCTTGGCGTTTCGCCCTCCTGCAGCAGGCCGAAACCCGCGGGCCGCTCGGCATAGGCCTGATAGCCGCTGGCAAGCGCGCCTGCGAACGCAAAGCCGATGCAGAGCGAGAACAGCGAATTCAACGCGTCCGGCGACATCTTCAATCCCTACTCAACGCAACCAAAACCCATCCCCTCTTCGCAAAATCGAGAGGCCGCCGCCACAGCATCGTTAAAGAAAGGTTAATGGCAAGGGCTCGGCCTTGCCGGGATGCATGGCTTGGGAGGAGCGTCTCTGCTGCGGAATCTTCAAGGGAACCGGCCTCAGATGGCATAGTAGCGCGATGATTCGCCCTCACCTCGCGGTATCCGGCCCAGGAGCAAGCTCAAGGACAGTCTCATGAGCGGCTTCTCGATCGCCCGGCTCTCCACGCGCGAGTGGCACAAAAGCGGCCATCTGCTGGCGGTCGCGCTGGCGGGCGGGCTGAGCGTCGCAGCGGTTGCGCTGGTCGCCTATCTGTTGTGGCCGACCTGGGGCGTGAACGGAATGCGCGGACCGGAGCGATTGCCGGTGAGCGTCGGCGGCACGCTGTTCAACGTGCCCGCTGCTGCGATCCGGATGAAGATCCAGCGCCACTCGGGCCCACAGGAGCGGATCGACCTCAACTTCCTCTATCCCTCGCTGGCGCCGCCCGATGCGCCCAGGCATGTCAGCGCCGATACCGTCGAGGAGGAAATGGCGCAGCCGATCGACCGCATCTTCCTGTCGATCGCCGCGCACCAGAACGCGCTGGCGCCGGAGGCTCGCGTGGAGACCATCTATCCGCGTTATCTGGAGCAGACCGCGAGACCCGGGCCGGATGATGCTCCGGAGGGCCTTGCGATGCGCGCATTTCGTGACAGTACGCCCTATGCCGGGGAGGACCTGTTCTCAGCCACCGAACCGCGCCTCAACGCGCGCTGCACGCGCGATGCGGCGACCCCCGGCATGTGCCTGAGCGAGCGCCGCATCGACGGCGCCGATCTCATCTTTCGCTTTCCGAGGCGGTGGCTTGCGCAATGGCGCGACATCGCCGCCGCGATGGACGCCCTGACGGCGCAACTCCGCGGGCAGAGATAGATCAGCCCTGATCGACGAGATCGTCCTCGAGGATGGCCATCTGGAACTGGAACGAGCGATCGTCGTCCTCGTCATCCACGAACAGCACGCCGATGAATTCCTCGCCGATATAGACTTCGGCGGAATCATCCTTCTTCGGCCGCGGCACCACACGGATCTTGGGATTGCCGAACACGCGCTTGAGATAGGCGTCGAGCTTCCTGACTTCCTGAACGTCCACGGCGGTCTCCAATGCGGTCTTCGAGGCGCAGGTTTTAGGACGAGATGGCGTCCTCGGCTAGTCCCACTTTCCGAACTTCACGACCGCGGTTTCGCAGGCTCCCGCACCGGCGCGAACGCCAGGGAAGGCCCGGCAAATCCATGATTTCAATGCGATTTATTTCAATCCCGGCGAATGCTTCGATCGAGCATCACAGCCCGATCGCCGAGATCATCTGGTCCATGGTGCGTGACGGTTCGGCGCAACCGGCCTCGCCCACGATCCTGGCGGGCACCCCTGCGACCGTCACATTGTGCGGCACCGGTTTGACCACCACGGAGCCCGCCGCGATCCGCGCGCAATGGCCGATCTCGATATTGCCGAGGATCTTGGCGCCCGCCCCGATCATGACACCGTGGCGAATCTTCGGGTGCCGGTCCTCGTTCTCCTTGCCGGTGCCGCCGAGGGTCACGCCATGCAGGATCGAGACATCATCATCGATGACGGCGGTCTCGCCGCAGACAAACCCGGTGGCATGGTCGAGAAAGATGCCGCGGCCGATCCTGGCGGCCGGATTGATGTCGGTCTGGAATACCGCCGACGAACGGCTTTGCAGGTAATAGGCGAAATCCTTGCGGCCCTTCAGATAGAGCCAATGCGCGAGACGATGCGTCTGCAGCGCATGAAAGCCCTTGAAGTAGAGCAGTGGGTCGATGAAGCGCGAGGTTGCGGGGTCGCGGTCGTAGACGGCGACCAGATCGGCGCGGAAGATATTGCCGAGATCAGGCTCCTCGCGCAGCGCCTCGTCATAGGTCTGGCGGATCAGGTCGCCTGACATGGCCGAGTGATCGAGCCGGTCGGCAAGGCGATGCACCACGGAATCCTCAAGCCTGTTGTGGTGCAGTACGGTCGAATAGATGAAAGTTGCCAGTTCGGGCTCGCGGTGGACGATGTCCTCCGCCTCGCTGCGAATGCGCTCCCAGATCGGGTCGAGCGCCGCCAGTTTGCCCTGCGGATTGATCTGATGCATCGCCATGGTCGCTCCCGCTTCGTTCGCTGGCCTGCATTTCATAGCATGGCCGCAAGACAGTGTCCCGACAGCCTCGTCGCAAAGAGTGAATCCGGCCGGGATCAGACAGGTGGTCAGTTACGCCCGAAAATCAAGCGCTTCTCGGGCATTCATGAGCGCATATCATGGTTCAAGTGAGAGAAAATCATTCTTTCACAACCCGGCAAAGGCGGCCGGACCATTTGGCCTGGTTAGCGTCCCGTTAGCCTCGACCGCCTCAAACCAACCAATCCCAAACCAATCGATCCCAAACCAATCAATTCCAAACCAATCGATTCCACTCGGCCAAATCCCGGTTGGTCCAGTCCAACTAATGGAGGATATCGGCGCTAGCGGCGTTCTGGGCATGGTGGTTCCCAAAATGGGGCAGAACACCAAAACCGGAATCAAGACGGGGATATTGCGCGCGCGGACAGCCGACACGATGTCGGTCTGGATCGCGGCCATCCTCATTCCCCTTTTCCTGATCGCGCCGGCGCTGTGGAACGGCTATCCGCTGCTGCAATGGGACACCGGCGGCTACCTCGCCCGCTGGTACGAAGGCTATCTGGTGCCGAGCCGGTCCACCGTGTTCGGGCTCTATCTGCATTTCGGCGAGGCTTCCGGCTTCTGGATCAATCTCGGCGCCCAGGCGCTGGCAACGCTCTGGATCCTGCATCTGACCATGCGCGTGCTCAATCTCGCGCACCCCTTCCGCCTGCTCGCCATCAGTCTCACCCTGATCCTGACGACCGCGCTGCCGTGGCTTGTGAGCCTGTTGCTGACCGACATCTTTGCCGGGTTATCGGTGCTTTCGCTGTTCATCCTCGTCGTGCATGCCGACAGGATTTCGCGGCTGGAAAAAGTCTCGCTGTTTCTATTCACGGCCTTCGCCGCCGCGAGCCACAGCGCCACGCTCGGCGTGCTGTTCGGACTTTGCGTGCTCGCGCTGCTGGCGCGGCCGTGGCTGCGTCGAAGGATCGCGCTCTCCAGCGTGATCCGTGGCATGCTCACGCTGGTTGCGGGCGCCGCCATGCTGTTCGCCGCGAACATCGCGCTGTCCGGGCAATTCGCCTGGACGCCCGGCGGCATCGGTGTCGCGTTCGGCCGCATGCTTCAGGACGGCATTGTCACGAAATATCTGAACGATCATTGCGCCCGGGAGAAACTGAAACTCTGCCCCTATCGCAACGCGCTGCCCGCCACGGCCGACGACTTCCTGTGGGGCAACAGCATGTTCAACACGCTCGGCCGCTTCCAGGGGCTCGGCGACGAGATGGAGCATATCGCGATCCGCTCGCTGGCGGATTATCCGGCATGGCAGGCGGAAGCGGCGCTCGCGGCAACGGCGGAGCAACTCGTGCATGTCGCGACCGGCGAAGGCACCAATGGCTGGCTTCCGCATACCTACGGCATCATCGCGCAATACGTCCCCGCCCAGACCAAGGCGATGCGGGCGGCGCACCAGCAGCATTGGGAGATCAATTTCGCCGCCGTGAACTGGCTGCACGTTCCGGTCGCGCTCGGCTCGATGCTGCTGGTGTTTGCGATGTTTGCGCGTGCGCTGTGGCGCCGCAGGTTCGACGACCTCGCGCTGCTCGCGGCAGCCGTCACTTTTGCGCTGCTCGGCAATGCGATCATCTGCGGCGTGATCTCGGGGCCGCATGACCGCTATGGCGCGCGGCTGGTATGGATCGCGACGCTCACCGCGCTGCTCGCCGCGGTGCAGGTCTTCGGCGATGACGACGAGCCGGAAGCGGCCTAAAGCGCGATGAGAATCATCGCGCTTTAGCTTATTGTTTGAGCATGATCTCCGCGCAAACGCTGCGCGTTTGTCGCGAGGGAAAACCGCTACACACTTTTCCGGATCATGCTCTAGCCTCGCCGCGACAGGAAATCCAGAACGCCGGCCTTGTAGACCTTGTCGCCGACGGCGCGCATGTGGTCACGGCCGGGAATATCAAGCACTTCCGAGCCCGGCACGATAGTGCCCAGCGCGTGCGCGGAGCCTGCGACCTCGTCCGCGGTGCCGACCGCGATCAGCACGGGAACGGCGATGCGCTCCGCCTCCGCCGAATTCATCAGGCCGCGCGAGCCGCGCAGGCACGCGGCAAGCGCCAGCCGGTCGGACCGCGTTTGATCGGCAAAGGCGCGGAAAGTCCGCCCCACGGGATCGCTGACGTCATCCAGAGATGGCGCCTCGAGCGCGAGGGCGACATTCTCGCCGGGACCGCCACCTTCGATCATCGCAATCCCGATGCCGCCAAGGATCGCCGAGCGTAGCCGCGCCGGCGCGTTCAGCCCGAGCCAGGCCGCCATCCGCCCGCCCAGCGAATAGCCCATGATATCGGCGCGCTCGATGGAGAGATGATCCAGCAGCGCGAGAATGTCCGAGGACATGATCGGAATCGAATATTGAGCCGGATCGTACAGCTTGGAGGATTTGCCATGACCGCGATTGTCGAGCGCGATGACGCGCCGTCCGTCCTTGCGCAGTTCGGAGACCCAGGTCGGATAGACCCAGTTGACGTTCTTCGTCGATGCAAATCCGTGCACGAGCACGATCGGATCGCCCTCGCCTTCATCGAGATAGGCAATTTCGACGTCGCCGTGGTGAAAGCTCGGCATCAGGCAATTCCATCATTGGGGGAGAAGATCGGCCGCGCATGGCCGATCATGCCACACAACGGCTGAAGCGCAGTGACGATTCAGGCCGCCGCTGCCAAGGCCTCCTCCGCCAAGGGCTTCGCTTCCAAGGCTCTGGCCTCCGCCATCTGCTTGCGACGCCTGCGCGCCTTCCTGTGGTCGAGCCAGGCCTGTGTCGCCCGCTCGGTCGTCGATTTGATCCAGCACAGGATGCTGAACAGGGTGAGGACTGCCCCGAACAGCCACAGCGCGACATCGAACAGACCGGTTGCAAGCAGGAGCGCGCCCCGGCCGAGAAGCTTCAGGATCGCGCGGGTCTGGCCGCCCTTGGCCTCCGCGAGGCGCGCGGCGCGCGCGACATCCTTCGGGCCCTCGGCGATCTTCAGCGTGTCGAGCGCGCCACGCGTGCCCGCCTTCTCGGTGACGCGACCGACATCCTTGGCAAGGCGCACGAGTCCGCCGGCCTTCTCGGCGCGAAACGCCGCCCTTATCGCGCTGACGCTCTCGCGCGGCCGCAAGGCCGAGCTCGAGGCGACCGCCTGTTGCAGCGCCGGCGCATCGACCACCTCACGCGCGGAGCGGCCGGCCCACTCGGCGAGGCCCTCGCCCAGCCGGCCGACCTTGCGCGCATCCTTGACCAGCGAAAAGCCGGCGCGAAGCGGCGCTGCGCTGCCGATCGAGAGATAGGTCACCGCCGTGACCGCAAGGCCCGCGGTCGCAAGCCCCAGCACGAGACGGTCGGTCTCCTCGCCCATGGCCAGATGCTTGCTCTCGCGAACCACGTCCCTGATGTCGCCGAACACGAAAAGATCGCCGGCAACCGTGCCGGAAAGACTCGCAACATCGTCGGCATTGCCGGTGACGAGACCGGTGGCAAAGCGCTTCGCGAAATGCCCTGTGGACTTTTCTTCGGCGACGGCGTCCGACACGCGGCGCAATATGTCGTCGGATACAGCGACGTTCTTGTCGCGCGCCAGTGCGACGAAGCTGTTGGCAAGATCGGCATCGCCACGGGCGAGCGCCTGCTCGATGTTGTCGGCGACGATGTTCCGGTTATTCCGCAAAGCAGAATTGATCCCGGTATCGGCGACGATTGCGGGGTCGTCCTGCGACGAAAGCAGCACGCTTGCTTCGCGCGCATGCGGCCATAACGCCGCCGCTGCCGCGCAGCTCACCGCAACACCCGCCAATGCCGTGCTGATCCGACGCCGTTTCATCGAGAAAGAACCGGGATTTGTGTTCGCCTTGAGATAGTGTGCCGGATTTACGACACAAGTTCATCGACGAAAGAAGGGCTTCTCAGACGACACGATTGTGTCGAATTTATACCGGCAGATTGTGGCCCCGGGGATATAGGAATCAGCTGAACCCGTCGGTATGGTGCGCCGCATTTCGACCGCGAGCGCTGGTGTTGATTGCGTCCCCGTTTCCGGCTTGCCACTGAAGGTGAACTATCGATGGCCGATTCTGTCGTTCCCCATTTCCACAACGATGCCGGCGTGCCGGTCATCGAGATCGGCTCGCAGGAATTCATGTGCGTCGGCGCCAACCCGCCGTTCGACCATCCGCATGTATTTCTGGACCTCGGCAACGACAACGAGATCATTTGCCCTTACTGCTCGACGCTGTACCGTTTCGCAGCCGATCTCGGCGCTGGCGAGGCTCGCCCGCCGGAATGTGTGCTCAAGGACGTGGCCTGATCCTCCCCGCCGCGGATTGCGATCCGCGAACGGCTCCCGCGGCTCAATCCCATCAGTCGAAGTTCATGATCCGCACCGGAATGCTGCCGTTGCGACCGGCTTTGACATCAGCAAAAGATTCGCTGCAACATGATACGAGTGCCAGAACCGGGACATTGACGCGGTGGCGGCAACACGCACCATCTTCATTGCCGGAGCCGGCATCGGAGGTCTGACCGCGTCGCTGGCGCTCGCCGCGCGCGGCTTTCGCGTGGTCGTGCTCGAGAAAGCCGAGCGGCTGGAAGAGACCGGGGCCGGGCTGCAACTCTCCCCCAATGCCAGCCATGTGCTGACCGACCTTGGCATCAAGGAGCGGCTCGGCTCGCGTGCCGTCGTCCCCGAAGCAATCTCCATCATGAGCGCGCGTGCGGGCGGCGAGATTTGCCGCCTGCCGCTTGGTGAGGCCGCAAGCACTGTCGCCGGCGCGCCCTATTGGGTGGTGCATCGCGCCGACCTTCAGGCGGCGCTGCAATCGGCGGTGGACGACCACCCCGACATCGATCTGCGGCTCGGCTGCCAGTTCGATGACGTGACCATACCGCACGCCAAGGGCATGACCGTGGTACAGCGTCGCGGCAACACACGGCAGCAGGAACTCGCGCTCGCCCTGATCGGCGCCGACGGCATCTGGTCAAGTGTCCGGCACCATCTGTTCCCGGACGTACAGCCGTTGTTCTCGGGGCTGATCGCCTGGCGCGGTACGCTCGATGCGACGCAATTGCCGCGCGAATACACCGCGCCACGGGTGCAACTCTGGATGGGACCGGACGCGCATCTTGTCGCCTACCCGATCTCGGGCGCGCGGCAGATCAACATCGTGGCCATCGTGCCGGGAACCTGGAACCGCCCCGGCTGGAGCGCGCCTGGCGACGGGCTTGAATTAAAGCGCAGCTTCGACGGATCGCGCTGGCCGGGCCCGGCGCGGATGATCATCGGCGCCGTCGATATCTGGCGCAAATATGCACTGTTCACCTTGCCTGAAGGCGGCGAATGGACCAGCGGACCGATCGGCCTGCTCGGCGACGCCGCGCATGCGATGCTGCCGTTCGCTGCCCAGGGCGCCGGCATGGCGATCGAGGACGCTGCGGTGCTGGCCAAGGTGATGAGCGAAGGCACGATGGAAACCGCGGTGCAGGTCACGGCGGCGCTCAAGCGCTACGCCAGGCTGCGGCGCACACGGGTGAAGCAGGTGCAGCGGGCCGCGCGCAAGCAGGGGCAAATCTACCACTATGCCGGACCGCTGGCGCTCGCGCGCGATCTCGCCATCAGGGCAATGGGATCTCGCCGGGTGTTGGCGCGGCAGGACTGGATCTATCGCTGGCGCGAGTAGGTTTCGGGTGGCGAACGACAGTTGAGCTCTAACGAACCGAATGTGCGCGGGATCAAGCGGCCGCGACAGCCACGAGACGGGTGACCGGATTCAGTACACCGAGCTGCCGGATTTCGACGGCGGCGCCGGCTTGAAGTCCGGGCGCGTGGGCGGTGGTGGCGTCGATGAGGACATTCCCTCGCGACACCTGTTCTTGCGCCAGGCTTCCTCGGCAAAACGGGTCCGTCCGCGCACGGCGACGTAATCATTACGATAGGCAAGCTCCGACACCACCGATCCGCCGACGCCGGTCTCGGCCTTCGCCATCAGCCCCTGCAGTTCCGCGGCCCGGCTGGCAAGGCTCTTCCGCTCGGCCTCGAGCTGCTTGCAATCATAGAGCTCGTATTGCGCGGGATCGGCAAAAGCCTGGGTCATGCCGTCGCTCATGTCGGCGCAGCCCGACAGCGAGACGCCGAGCGCGCATAACGCCAGCGCGGCGGCCAGCCGCGGCAATGCTTTCACGACGGATGCGCTCGTCATCATAACGCGTTGGTAGACCCACAACATTGAGATTGGCTAAAGCAGGCGCTCTTGTCGGGATTGAGGCTGTGGCGGTGGCCCTCGCAGCGGCTCGCGCGGTCCGCACACAGGCTGTTATCCCAACCCCTCCGGAAATCATCCTAAGTAATTGATATTTCGAAGATTGTCTTCTGCAACGCACACCGTTCGCGGCGCGTCCCAGCTGGGCCACACACAGGGCAGCGGACTCGCCCGACAGGCGCCCTAAACGCTCGCGCCTGCGGGAAAGAATTTCTGTCGTTTCGGGCCGGCGTCCTGCTGTAGAACGGGGCGTGGGCTTGGCTCGCCTGAACCGAAGCGGATGCAACCGCCGACCAGCATTCCGAGCAGCACCGACAGCGGCAACCAGGCCAGCAATATGATCATGGTCAGGGTCATGGGTGTCCCCACATTGGCGCGCTGCACTTCGACGTTCTGTGACAAAACGCACGATTCGAGGGCTCGATGAGGGCTGATTTGCGGTACCGATAAGCCCATCCGGCGGCCAACGCAGTGCCGACGCGGACCTGCCTCAATTATTTTTCTGAGCAGCTATAAGCGTACGCCCGGTGGAAAATTTTCTGAGGTCTGCGGCTGGCGCCGTGTTTCGCAGTTTGGCGCGGCCGCCTCGCCCGAGCCGAGCTGGATGCCAACCAGCACCGCGATCGGAAGCGATGGCAAATACAGGCCAGAGGGATCATCAATATTAAGCTCATCATCCTCTGACAGTGGCAGACCGCGGCCTGAGGCTCAGTGACAAAATGCACAATTCGAGGCGCCCAATGACGGTGCGCAACAGCTTCTGCCGCGCCCGACCTAGACCCTCGAGCGGGTCAACCGTTTGTGCCCTTACTTCGTGCGGCGGTTGTTGGCTCGGCAGAGACGATGCGGCGCTCGATCCGCCTTCACGAACCATTAGCGCGGTGCTCGCGGGTTGCTTGACGGATCCACGCTCGATATGGCACCGATTTGATTCGGATCGACCCGCCCGGCCCAGCACCATTAGCGACGCGCCCAACCGGGTCCGAACACCCGGCGCGGTAAGATCCGCGCCAAAATTAAGCTAGAGCGTGCGAACGAACTAGCTTAGGAAGCTATCGCCTCTCGAACGCGGACGTGGCGGAACTGGTAGACGCAAGGGACTTAAAATCCCTCGATGGCAACGTCGTGTGGGTTCGAGTCCCACCGCCCGCACCACGCTTCGCCCTGAAGGGCTACGCGTGGCGCAGCCACGCCGGGCCTCGGGGCACAGCGTGTCCGGCGTAGCTTGAGCCGAGGCGAAGACGGATGACGTAGCCGATAAATCCCTAGCCTCGCGTCTCACGAAGATGCGCACTGCAAGATGTGAAAGTCAGACATGTCGATCCATGGCCTCGGACTCTTCTGCCTCGTCTACCTCCTTGCAACGGCTTCGCCGGGGCCGGGCATCGCCGCGATCCTCGCGCGCGTATTGTCGCGAGGCACTCACGGCCTCGCGGCTTTCATATCGGGCTTCGTGGTCGGCGATCTGATCTGGTTTACATGCGCCGCGACGGGCATGGCGGCGCTGGCGCAGACGGCTTATGTCGCCTTCATGCTCGTGAAATACGCAGGCGCGGCCTACCTGCTCTATCTTGCCTATCGCTTGTGGACAGCACCCGCGCAGGCTCTCCGCGAAGATGACGCGCCGTCCGTGCAGCAGCAGCGCTCGTCGCAACTCTTTCTTGGAAGCCTTGCCCTGACGATCGGGAATCCAAAGGTCATGGTGTTTTTCCTCGCTCTGCTTCCAACTGTGCTGGACCTGACCAGGATGACCGCGTCCGATTTTCTGACGGTGGCCCTGGCGATCATGATCATCCTGTCCGGCGTGCTGATCGGCTATTCACTTGCGGCCCTTCGGGCGCGGCGGCTGTTCACGACCGCTCGTGCCGCCCGTTGGCTCAATCGCGGGGCCGGCACCGCCATGGCCGGCGCGGCGGCCGCTGTTGTCACGCGCTAGCTTGCACAATTGCGGATCATTGCATGGCCCAGCTCGAACAGATTACCGTCGCCCCTCACCTCGTTTTCGACGCGCTGGTCGCGGGCGCGAAAGATGCGCCGCTGGTGCTGATGCTGCACGGCTTTGCGGAATCGATGCATTGCTGGGACGCGCAGGCGGCCGCGCTTGCCGATATGGGTTATCGGGCGCTGGCGCCGAGCCAGCGCGGTTACTCCGCGGGCGCGCGGCCCGACCCTCGGGATTTTCCGAGCTATCACATCGACCGCCTGATGGACGATGCGATGGCGATCGTCGCGGCGTCGGGTCATGGCGACAGGCGTTTTCATCTTGCCGGTCACGACTGGGGCGGCAGCATCGCCTGGGCACTCGCCGATCGGTATCCCGCGCGGATCGCCTCGCTCACGGTGCTCTCGCGGCCGCATCCGAACGCCTTCAACCGCGCGCTCGCGCTTGCCGACGGCGACCAGGCGCATCGCTCGCGCCATCACAAGGCTTTCCTCGAACCCGACGCGGCCGATGTCGTTTTGGCCGATGATTGCAAATGGCTGCGCGAGCGCTGGGCCGCGAACGGCATGCCGCCGCAGGCGATGACAAAACATCTTTCTGTGCTCGGCAACAAGGACGCCATGGAAGCCGCACTTGCCTGGTATCGCGCGCGCGGCGCGATCCGCGGGCCGCTGGGCCCGATCAACGTGCCGACCCTCTTCATCTGGGGCGATGCCGACGACACCGTCGGCCGCGTCGCCGCCGAAGGTACCGTCGATTTCATCGCCGCGCCCTATCGTTTCGAGGTGCTGCCCGGCGCCGGCCATTTCGCCGCAGACCAGATGCCCGACCGCGTCAGCGAATTGATGCTGGCGCACATCAGATCACATCCGGTGTAAAGGGCCGGAACATCGTTGCGTCCAAAATGTTGTCATGCAGCATTGGAGACTGACGACATGACCGACGAACCCGCCGAAGAACGCCGCAAGAAAAACCAGCGGGAACCGCGCCGGGATCACCGCCCATCTCAGCCGGAGGCCGAACCCATCACCCCGCCGCTCATCACCGACGGACCGGAGCTGGTGCGCGACAGCCATTGCTGATCGCGCGTTCGAAACTACGCCGCCTCTGCCAGTTCCGTGACGCGCTCCCAGGTGGTAGCCATCATGCTTGGCCGGTCCTGCATGCGCTTCATCCACGCAACCAGGTTGGGATGTGGCGCACCGAGGACGGACCATTCCGGAGTGATGGTGAAGAACTCGATCGCCGGTCCCAGCATGAGGTCGGCGAGCGACAGCTGGTCGCCCGCGAAATAAGGCTGTGCGCCGAGCAGCCTTGCGAGTTCGTCGAACACCGCATGCGCTCGAGGCATCGCCGCCCTGATCGCCTCCTCGTCCGGCGCAAGCCCCATCACACGCGGACCAACCACGCGCTGCCAGACGATGACGTTGCCAACGCCGTTGAAGAGATACCAGTCGTTGACGTTCATCGCCTGATCCATGCGCGCGGCGCGCCTTGCATCGGAGGGCGTGAGCGGAGGCTGCGGCAGCACGCGATCGAGATAACGCAGGATCGCCTGCGTCTCGTAGAGCAGGAAGCCCTCCTGCGCGAGTACCGGTACGCGCCCGAACGGATGCAGCTTGAGGTATTCCGGCGTTTTCATCGAACCTGGCGCGACCGGCGCGAAGCGATAGGACGCCCGCTTCTCTTCCAGTGTCGCCAGCACTGAACGGCCGAATGGGCTGCCAGGGATCGAGTGAACAACAAACTCAGACATGATGGTTCTCCCTCGCTCACGATTAGCTAAAGCGCGATGAGATCAGGATGAATCGTCATCGCGCTTTAGCTATTGTTTGAGCATGATCTTTTCGGAAAACCGCTTCACACTTTTCCGGATCATGCTTTAGCGTCTGCTACGCTCGGCTTCCTGGACAAAGCGCTGCATCAGGCCCGGCCAGCCGCGTTCGACGCCGTCGCGCATCGCTGTGCCGGCCTCCACGCCCATGGTCTCGAACTTGTGGTGCAGCAATTCGACACGGGTCGCGTCCGCTCCCTCCGCCACAAATCGCACGTCGACCTCGGACTTCATGGACTGATCCGGCTGCCACTGCGCGTTGATCTGCCAGAGCATCACGAAACGATGCGGCGGCTCCCACACGATGATCGTCGCATCGCAGGTCTCCGTTCCATCTTCCGAAATTTCCAGCCAGCGGCCGCCCAGGCGCGGCTCCAGCATCACGGTCCTGACCGGCTTCCTGCCGATCGTATGGTCGTGCGGCCACCACCGCGTCAGTCCTGACGTGAAGACCTCGAAGGCATGCTCGATCGACACGCGCACATGAACGGTCTTGCGTACGGGCGCGATGGCAACTCGCTCGTTCATCTGTCCCTCTTCCTTGCCCTGTAGGATCGTTCGGCTTCGAGCTTGAACGCGTCCAGCGCATCGCCCCAGAAGCTGTCGAGCCATTCGCGCAATTCCAGCAGGCCCTCGCGCCGCAACGAATAGATCCGCCGCACGCCTTCGCTGCGTTCCTCGACAAGGCCTGCATCCTTCAGCACCCTGAGGTGCTGAGATACGGCCGGTCGCGACACCGGCAGTCCCGCGGCGAGCTTGTTGACGGGACGTGGCCCGCCACGCAGCCGCTCGAATACCTGCCTGCGCGTGGGGTCGGCCAGCACCGCCAATGCATTTCCGTAAGCCATGACTAACGGTAAGCCATGACTTACATCAGGTCAAGCCACCGCAAAATAAAAGGGCGCCGCTCGAAAAGCAGCGCCCCTTGAAATCCGCACCGCGTGAATCGTCGGCCTATTCCGCCTTCTCGATATTCCAGAAAACCGGAGTGGCCGGGCCATCGAGCACGCCCGTCAATGATTTGCGCCAGACGCTCGGCGCGAAAAACTGCCCGAGCGGAATGTAGATCACCTGGTCATAGGCTTCCTGCTGGATCTCCTCGGCGATCTTCTTCTGCCCTTCCGGCGAAGGCGCCCGCACGAACTGATCCTTGAGTTGCTCGATCTTGGCGTCCTCCGACCAGCCGAACCAGCCGCCATTCGTGCCGCGGCCGCCGATCGGGAAATTGACGATCGGGTTCATCACGTCGGGCGCGACCGAGAAGGTGAAGAACATGTTCCAGCCGCCCTCCTTCACGGGCTTCTGGCTGGCGCGGCGGCTCACCACCGTTTGCCAGTCGGTCGCCTGCAGGTCGACCTTGAAGCCCGCCGCCCGCAACAGCTGCGCCGTCACGACCGGCTGCGCCTTCAGCATCACGACATCGCCGGGTGCAAGGATCACGACCGGCGTGCCGTCATAGCCGGACTCGGCGAGCGCCTTCTTCGCCGCCGCGACGTTGCCGCCCCTGGTCAGTTCGCCCGCGCCCACCTCGCTTTCGAGCGGCGTGCCGCAGACGAAAAACGCGCCACAGGTCTTGTAATATTTCGGATTGCCGATCAGCGCGTCGAGCACATCCTTCTGGTTCATCGCAAGCAGCGCAGCGCGGCGCACCTTGACGTCGTTGAACGGCGGCAGCAGGAAGTTCATGCGGCCGTAGGTCTGTGCGCCGAGCTTGTTCAGCGTCTCGACCTTGAGGTCGGGATTGGCCTCGAGCTGCGGCAGCATCTCGAACGAGGGGTTCTCCAGCAAATCGATATCGCCCGCCTGCAAGGCATTCATCGCGGTCAGCGCATCGGGCATGGTGATCCATTCGACGCGATCGACCTTCACCACCTTGCCGCCGGCCGCCCAGCTCGGCGGCTCCTTGCGCGGCACATAGTCGGTGTTTTTCTCGTAGACGGCCCTTACGCCCGGCTGGAATTCGGCCTGCACGAACTTGAACGGGCCGGAGCCGATCTGCTCCTTGATCTGCTGGCCGGGCGGCGTCTCGGCGAGGCGCTTCGGCATCATGAAGGCGACATAGGACGACGGCTTGGCGATGGTCTCGAGCACGAGGCCATAGGGCTCCTTCAGCTTGAGCACGATGGTCCTGGCATCGGCCGCCTCGATCGAGGCGGTGAAGTCCATCAGCTTCTGCGCCATGCCGTCGTTCTTGCCCCAGCGCTTCAGCGAGGCCACGCAATCTTCCGCCGTGACCGGCGCGCCATCATGCCACTTCAAGCCGTCGCGCAGCGTGAAAGTGTAGGTCAGCTTGTCGTCGGAGATTGTCCAGTCCGCCATCTGCGGCTGGACCTTGAAATTGGCATCGGTCGCCAGCAGCGTGTCGTAGACCATGTAGCCGTGGTCGCGGGTGATGTAGGCCGTGGTGAAGCCGGGATCGATGATCCGCAGATCCGAATGCATCACCGCGGTGACGGTCTTGCCGGCGGCCATCGCCTGCGGCGCCGATCCCGCGACAAGAGTGAGCGCGATCCCGGCGGCGCCCAGCGCAGCTCTCAGAAGCCGTGCGATGTCCACCATCCGTCGCCTCCTGCTCCGGCGCAGCCCGTGCGCCCTTGCCGATTGTGCACGTAATTTGCGCGCCGCCTAGCCCGGGAGCGCCCGAACTCCGTTTATTTCGGATGCCACCATTTTCCGGCGATCACGACGCCTTCGGACGCGATCTTGCGATCGCCGATCAGGTGCTCGCCGACCACGTCGACATAGTCGAAACGGCCCTCCTTGATCGCGATGACGGTGGCGTCGCCGACGCTACCCACCTTGAGGCTGCCGAGTTCGGGCCGGCGCAGCGCCATCGCCGCGTTGACCGTCGAGCGCTCGATCACATCGGGCAGCGGCATCCCCATGCAGAGGAATTTCGACATGGTCGTGACCTGGTCGAAGGCCGGTCCATCGATGCACAGCTTGTGGACGTCGGAAGAGATCGTGTCCGGTGCGAAGCCGTTGGCGAGCAGCGCCCGCGCGGTCTTGAATGCAAACGAACCCTTGCCGTGGCCGATGTCGAACAGCACGCCCCGTTGGCGCGCCTCGAGCACCACTTTCTTCACCGTCCCCTGCGCGGTCGCAGCCGAATTGGGGAACGGCCGGAAGGCATGGGTAAGGATGTCGCCCGGACGCAGCCGTGCGACCACGTCCTCATAGCTCGGGGGCGGATGATCGATATGGCACATCAAGGGCACGCCGACCTGCTCGGCGACTTCGAGCGCGATCTCAAGCGGCACGATCCCCGATTTGCCCGACGCATGCAGGCCGACCCGCACCTTGATGCCGACGATGAGATCGCGGTTGGCCTCCACCACCTCCGCGGCGCTGACGGGATCCATCAGCCGCAATTCCTCGCTCTCACCCACCATCACGCGGTTGGAGAAGCCGAAGATGCCGGCATGCGAGACATGCAGATAGGCCAGGATGCGGACCTGGCTCGGTTCGATCACATGCTTGCGGAAGCCCGCGAAATTGCCGGGCCCCGCGCTGCCGGTATCGATTGCGGTGGTGACGCCGGAGGTGCGGCAAAACTCCTCGGCATCGATGCCGAGCGAGGTGCCGCCCCAATAGACATGGGTGTGCAGGTCGATCAGCCCTGGGCTGACGATTTGGCCGGAGACGTCGCGGACATCAGTACCCGGATCGGCTTTCAGTCCCTGCCCGATCGCGGCCACCTTGCCGCCGGCGAATGCGACATCGGTCGTGGCATCAAGCTTCTGGGACGGGTCGATCACCCGTCCGCCGCGCAGGATCAGATCGAAAGGCATGGTCACTCCGGGAAAGGCAGAAGGCGGGCGGGCGGGGTCGCGTAAGGTTCGGCCCAGTCTAGCACGCCGCCTGGGATCGACGAGCCCGCCGTGAACGAAAAGCCGCGCCGCTTGGAAATGCGGCGCCGCCTGACTTGCCCTCGCCGTCCGTTCAGCTCGTCAGGCCGCTCGAACCGTGGAGAGGAACTTGTCCATCTGTCTGGTCAACCGGTTGCTCTCATTGGCGAGCGTGCGCGCCGATGACAGCATCTGCGTCGAGACGGCGCCGGTCTCCGCCGCCCCCTTGTTGACCTCGACGATGCTGACCGCGACCTGCGTCGTTCCCTGAGCAGCCTGCTGAATGCTACGCGATATCTCCTCGGTGGCAGTGCCCTGTTCCTGCACGGCCGCGGCAATCGCGGACGCAACCTCCGAAATGCGGCCTATGGTGTCGCCGATCCCCTTGATGGCCGACACGGATTCCTGCGTCGCCGACTGCATGTCGGAAATCTGGACACTGATCTCGCTGGTGGCCTTCGCGGTCTGACTCGCCAGCGTTTTGACCTCGCTTGCGACGACGGCAAAGCCGCGTCCCGCCTCACCGGCCCGCGCAGCCTCGATCGTGGCATTGAGTGCGAGCAGATTGGTCTGTTCGGCAATCGTGGTGATAAGACTGATCACATTCCCGATCCGATCGGCAGCCTTGGACAGATCGTTAATTCGGCCGTCGGTGCTCTGAGCCTGCCGAACCGCCTCGCCTGCAATCGTCGTGGACTGCTCGACCTGACGGCCGATTTCATCGATGGATGCGGACAGCTCCTCGGACGCGCTGGCGACGGATTGCACGTTCATCGAGGCTTCCTCGGACGCCGAGGTGACAACGTTGCTCAGACGTCCGGTATTTTCGGCGGTCTGGTTCATTGTCCCCGCCGATGCTTCCATTTCGGTGGCCGCGGAAGATACTGCGCGGATGATCTCTCCGACCGAGGCTTCGAACTCGTCGGCGAGCCGGTGTAGATCCGCTCTGCGCTGTTCTTGAGCGATCTTGTCGGCCTGGGCCTGCGCTGCACGCAAGCGATCGGCTTCGATCATCGATTTCCGGAACACCTCGACAGCATTGGCCATCGTGCCGAGTTCGTCGGCGCGATCGCGACCCGTGATCTCGATCTCGGTATCGCCGCCGGACAGCCGGTTCATGGTCTGGGTCAGAGCGGCCACCGGCCGCGTCAGGCTACGTCCGAGGAAGAAGGCGAGAAGCCCCGCGACCAACAAAACCACGGCCGTGCCGAGCATCATTTTGCGCCAGGCGTTGGTGTTGGCAATCTCGTATTCGGTGCTGTCCTTGGCAAGTTCGAGCACTGCAACCGGCTCACCGGCATAATTCCTGATCTGACCCAGATAGACGGCTGCGGGATGGCCGGCGATCTCGGCGTCGTGCCGCAACGGCGTACCATCAAAGACACGTTTGATCTGATCTGCCGAGGCGGTCGTGCCCTCCTTGAAAGTTGCCGCCAACGTGGAGAAAGTGCCGCCCTCGAACGCATGGATGGCTACATCGACGCCAAGCCGCCTCTTGATGCGATCGACAAACTCTTTTCCGAACTCCATGCCGACGTCGACGACGAATTGACTTTTGCCCTCACGCATCACGGGAGTCATCGCGAACACCGCCAGCGTGTGGCGGGCCCGCTCGACTCCTACGATGGGCGAGCCACTTGCATTCGCCGCGACCACGGTCTTGCGACGCGCCGAAACATCATCGCCAAATGCCTTGGGATCATGGAGGCGCAGGAAGAGCGTTGCCAGAGGCAAGGTGAGGTTCACGAGATTGATGCCCAGTGCCTGGAGCGCGGCATGCGATCCGCCAAGCATCGCCATGACGCCGTCGCGATCGCCCTTTGCAACGGCATCGACCAGCGGCGGCGTCGCCGCCATGGTCGCGCTAACCGCGCGCGCCGCACGCCCCTCATATTCGAGCACAGCAATCACGCCCTCATACTGGAGCTTGAGTTCCTGGTCGAGCGCCATGCGCGTCAACTCCCGCTGCTGGGAGATCGAAAAGGCGGCCAGCGATGCACAGGCGAGCGCGACTGCGAAAGAAATCGTCAGAACAAGTCGCACCGAAATCGAGCGGAGCTTCAACATGGCGACCTTCGAGCAATTGGCGTGAATTAAAATGGCACTTTGATACCATCACTCCCGACTTAACCATTCGTTGACTCAACGGTCCGTTGTACTACGGAGATAAGTTCGCCCGCAGGTCGTAACCGACGGCGGGTGCCGCACGTCCGTCGAAGCCGCCAGCTCCCGATCGAGCGCCATACGCTATGAATTCCCGCTGATCGATCAAAGGGGCGGCCAACCGACGCGAAGGCGGTCGCAACTCGTCAGGGAGCGATGCCTGCGAAAAAGAGCGGTGCTTGAACCTGGCAACCGCCGGACGTAAATCTCGTCCTTTAGTTGTGTGAAAAACATTTACTATTCCCCGAGTTGGCACATAATACTCCCCTGAGCGTGAGATTGAACGCGTCACATCATTGGTAAACCTGCGTCTGCGATTGCAATCTAAAATTGTATTTGACCGAATTGAAGCCACAGGGAAGGGCGAGACGACGCTGCGGGGGACATTGTCGCCAGCCCCCGGAGAACTCCGCTTCCAAGGCTAACGGAACGAGAGCCCGCCGGAGTATCCGTATCGAGCCAAACACGCAGAGAAACGGCCGCGGGGTGAAGTCGCCCTGAAAGGCCGCAAAACAGAGGGAGCAGGACGATGAATGAACCGGCATCAACCACCCGGCGTACGCTGCTTAAAGGAGGTGCGGCCAGTCTCGCCGCCCCGGCTGTCGTCACCATCGCGCAAGCGGATACGGCGACGGCACCCAAGGAGGCCGCAACCTTCAATTTGTGGGTGATGAGCGACTGCCACGTCGGAACGGACAAGGCGGCCAGTGAAGCCATTCTGCATGGGCTTGTCGGCTTCAAGCCACCGCCGTCCCATTTCGAATCGCTCGCCGATGCCCTGCGCCAATCGGAGAACGGCGGCGCGTTCGGCGGGCCTGCCTTTCCCTGGGATATCGCCCTCAATCTCGGCGACTACGCCGGATTTTGGGACGCGCCCGAAGACGAGCAGGGAAAAGAGGTAGTGCGTCAATATTCGGTGCTGAAGAAACATCGCCGCGAGCAGATCTACAATCTCGCCGGCAATCACGACGCCTCGCCTCACGGTCATCCTGCCAGCGAAGGCAAGGAGGCGAATTGGTGGTTTCGCAAATGGGCCGATCCACTTGGCGAGCATACCGCCACCTCGGGTGTCGACAATTCGAAGCGGCCCTATCCGATCGACGGCACCTGGGAGCGCTATTCGTTCAAGGTCGGGAATATCCGCTTCCTGATGATGAGCGACCGCAATGACCTGCCCTATCCGGTCGGACGCAAAGCCGATGGCGGCGCTTCGCCGGCGGGCGCCGTCACCTCCGAAACATTCGAATGGTGGAAGAACCAGGTCGAGTCCTCGCAGGACGACATCATCATGTGCTGCGCGCATCACATGCTGCGGGAAACGACGGTCGGGTCCGGCGACTTCGAAGGCGTCGCCAGGAATCCGGACGGCACCTTCCGATCCTGGAGATATCACGGCCCGGACGGGGCGCCTGAAGGAGCCTCCTATCTCTATTTCGTGGGTGACAAGCCGAAGGCACAAGCCTTTGAAAACTACCTGGCCGCGCGTCCCGGCGCGATCGACATCTGGGCCGGCGGCCACACCCACACCCATCCTGACGAAGTGGTCAACGGCCGTTCGCGCATCGAGCGAAAGTGGGGTGTCAATTTCGTCAATTGCGCGCAGCTCACCAAATTCCACGGCTATGTGAGCACGCCGCCGATGAGCCGCCACTTCACATTCACCGAAGGCTCCAGGCTGGTCCGCGTGCGCTGCTATCTCCACGACGACACCCATGCCGCGCAAGGCTGGTATCCGCCCGCCGAGCGCGTCCTGGAGATGACGAAGCCGTTCCGCTGGAGTTGATCGCGGACGATTTTAGTTTTCGGCGCTAGGGCGGCACAAAACGCGCTCCCCTTCAGGGAGCGCGTTTTAGACAACTACGGGGTTCCTGCAGCGGCCCCGTGTCGTCCTCACTCCGTCTTCTCGACATTCCAGAAGATCGGCGTCGCGGGACCGTCGAGCACGCCGGTGATCGATTTGCGCCAGGCGCTCGGCTGCAGATATTGCCCGAGCGGGATGTAGATCACCTGGTCGTAGGCTTCCTGCTGGATCTCGGTCGCGATCTTCTTCTGCTCATCGGGCGAGCCCGCCCGCGCGAACTGGTCCTTCAGCTTCTCGATCTTGGCGTCTTCGGCCCAGCCGAACCAGCCGCCATTCTTGCCGCGGCCGCCGATCGAGAAATTGACAAGCGGGTTCATCACGTCGGCAGCGACCCAGTTGGTGAAGAACATGTTCCAGCCGCCCTCGCTCACCGGCTTCTGGCTGGCGCGGCGGCTCACCACGGTCTGCCAGTCGGTCGCCTGCAGATCGACCTTGAAGCCGGCCTGCCGGAGCAATTGCGCGGCGACGACCGGCTGCGCCTTCAGCGTCGTGACGTCGCCGGGCGCCATGATCGCGATGGGCGTGCCGTCATAACCGGATTCGGCCAGCGCCTTTTTCGCCTCCTCCATGCTGCCGCCCTTGGCCAGCTGACCCGAACCGGCGTCGGTCGCCAGCGGCGTTCCGCAGATGAAGAAGGCCGGACAGGTCTGGTAATATTTCGCATTGCCGACCAGCGCGTCGAGCACGTCCTTCTGATTGATGGCAAGGAACGCTGCGCGGCGCACCTTCGCATTGTCGAACGGCGGCAGCAGGAAATTCATCCGGCCGAGCGTCTGGAAACCGAACTTGTTCAGCGTCTCGATCTTGATATCCGGGTTGGCTTCCAGAACCGGCAACAGATCGAACGGCGGATCCTCGATGAAGTCGAGATCGCCCGACACCAGCGCGTTCACCGAGGTTTGCGGATCCGGCATGGTGATCCACTCGACGCGGTCGACCTTCACGACCTTGCCGCCGGCCGTCCAGCTCGGCGGCTCCTTGCGCGGCACGTAGTCGGTGTTCTTCTCATAGACAGCCTTCACGCCCGGCTGGAATTCCGCCTTGACGAACTTGAACGGGCCCGAGCCGATCTGCTCCGCCATCTGCTGGCCGGCCGGCGTTTCCGCAAGACGCTTGGGCATCATGAACGGCACGTAGGACGACGGCTTGGCGATCGATTCCAGCACCAGCCCATAGGGCTCCTTCAGTTTCAGCACGATGGTCTTCGCATCGGCAGCATCGATGCTCGCCGTGAAGTCCATCAGCTTCTGGCCCATATTGTCGACGCGGCCCCAGCGCTTGAGCGAAGCGGCGCAATCCTCCGCCGTGACCGGCGTGCCGTCATGCCATTTCAGGCCGTCGCGAAGCGTGAAGGTGTAGGTCAGCTTGTCGTCGGAGACCTTCCAGTCCGCCATCTGCGGCTGGACCTTGAAATTGGAGTCGGTCGCCAGCAGCGTGTCGTAGATCATGTAGCCATGATCGCGCGTGATGTAGGCCGTCGTGAAAAGGGGATCGATGACCCGCAGGTCGGAATGCATCTTCACCAGGAGAGTCTTGCCCGCGGCAAGGGCCGGCGTCGTGATGATGGCCGGCAGCGCAAGCGCCGACAGGGCAAGGCTCAGCGCTATCCCGGAAAATTTGCGGCGCGATATCTCCGACATTCGTTGTCTCCTGCAATGAAACTGGTCAAGGCACGGTCAACCCTTGTGCATATCGTCCGTTCTTTGTGCGGACTAACACGCTGAAATCCTTGCATTTAAGACTTGCATCAAGCAGGCGGCCCGTCAATCGCGCTTTTGACGGATGCGTCGCTTCGGCGCGAGTGAGCTCTTTACAAATGCGCGGCGGACCATTCTCGTAAGCGAGACGAAGCAACCGTTCGTTTGAAAACGCGAGAAAAAATTCATGAACCCCGCCAATCTTCCGTTCGATTCCGACGCCATGCTGGCCGGCTTGCGTACCTGGGTGGAATGCGAGAGCCCGACCTGGGACGCCGCCGCGGTCGAGCGCATGCTCGATATCGCCGCGCGCGACATGGCGATCATGGGTGCCACCATCGAGCGCATCGCCGGCCGCCAGGGTTTTGCCGGTTGCGTGCGCGCGCGCTTTCCGCATCCGAAACAGGGCGAGCCCGGCATCCTTATCGCGGGGCATTTCGATACCGTTCATCCGGTCGGCACGCTGGAGAAGCTGCCGTTCCGCCGCGAAGGCGACAAGTGCTGGGGCCCGGGCATCTACGACATGAAGGGCGGCAGCTATCTTTCGCTGGAAGCGATCCGGCAACTGGCGCGCGCGGCTTTCACCACGCCATTGCCGATTACCGTGCTGTTCACCCCCGACGAGGAGGTCGGCACGCCCTCGGTCCGCGACCTCATCGAGGCGGAAGCCGCACGCAACAAATATGTGCTGGTGCCGGAGCCCGGCCGCGCCAATAACGGCGTCGTCACGGGCCGTTATGCGATCGCGCGCTTCAACCTGGAAGCCATCGGCAGGCCGAGCCATGCCGGCGCCAACCTCTCCGCCGGCCGCTCGGCGATCCGCGAGATGGCGCGCCGCATCATCGAGATCGACGGCATGACCACGGAGGACTGCACCTTCTCCGTCGGCATCGTCCATGGCGGTCAATGGGTCAATTGCGTCGCCACCACCTGCACCGGCGAGGCGCTGAGCATGGCCAAGCGCCAGGCCGACCTCGATCGTGGCGTCGAGCGGATGCTGGCGCTGTCGACCAACGCGAACGACGTCACCTTCACGGTCACGCGCGGCGTCACGCGTCCGGTCTGGGAACCGAACGCGGCCACCATGGCGCTCTATGAGAAGGCCAGGGGTTTGGCCAAACAACTCGGCATGGAACTGCCGCACGGCTCTGCTGGCGGCGGTTCGGACGCGAATTTCACCGGCGCCATGGGGATCGCGACTCTCGACGGCCTCGGCCCGCGCGGCGCCGATCCGCACACGCACAATGAGCACATCATCGTCGAAAGCCTCGCCGAGCGCGGCCGGCTGATGGCGGGATTGCTGGCGACGCTGGAATAGGCGCGATGGCCAAGACTCCTCTGCCCAAGACTACTCTGCCCAAGACCTTTCCGTTCAAGACCGTTCCGTTCAAGACCATTCTGGCCCGCGCCGAGAAGCGCAAGGGCGGGCCTGCCGGCTTGAAGAAATTGCTGCCCGCGAAGCCCAACATCAAGGCGCTGGAGAAGCTCGCCGACGACCGCGCGCTGGCGGAGATGACCCAGCGTGTGTTCTGCGCGGGCTTTGCCTGGAGCGTGATCGAGCAGAAATGGCCCGGCTTCGAAAAGGCGTTCCTGGGCTTCCAGCCGCCGAAGCTGAGCTTTCAGCCCGACGATTTCTGGCACGATCTACTCTCCAACACCGCCATCGTCCGCAACGGCGCCAAGATCAATTCGGTGCGCGAGAATGCCGCCTTCATCCAGGTGATATCGAAAGAACACGGCAGCTTCGGCAAGTTCCTGGCGAAATGGCCGTCCTCCGACGAGGTCGGCCTTCTCAACCTCCTGACCAAGCGCGGCAGCCGGCTCGGCGGCAACACCGGCCAGATGTTCCTGCGCTTCATCGGCTGGGATGGTTTCGTCACCTCGCGGGACGTGGTGGCCTGCCTGCGCGACGCCGGGCTCGATATCGCGGAGCAAGTGACGTCGAAAGGCGATCTCGCCAAGGTGCAGGCGCAGTTCAATGCCTGGGCCGAGGAGACCGGGCTGCCCTATGTGCATCTATCGCGCATCTGCGCGATGTCGATCGGCGAGAACCAGGGACCGCGCTGACCCCATAATTCAGGGCCATGGCATGGAGCTTGCAGCGTAAAACTTGCAGCAAAAATCGGCCGGACCCGCGGGGGTATTCATCAATATGGTGATTGCTAAGGACGGGGAAAAGCATCCACACTCACGTCTCGAAGACTGAGACGCCCAAATGCTCGGATATCTCGTTCGTCGCGTGCTGGCCGCCATCCCCGTGATGGCGGTGGTGGCGCTCATCGTGTTTCTGCTGTTGCGCCTGACGCCGGGCGATCCCGCCGCGATCCTGGCCGGCGACAACGCAACGCCGGAACAACTCGAGCGCATCCGCACCTCGCTCGGCCTGAACGAGCCGCTCTACATCCAGTTCTTCACCTGGATCAACAAGCTCCTGCACGGCGATCTCGGCGTCTCCCTGATCTCCAACGTGCCGGTTCTGAAGATGATCAGCCAGCGGGTCGAACCGTCGATCTCGCTGGCGGTCGCCACCATCATCCTTTCTGTCGTGGTCGCCGTTCCGCTCGGCGTGATCGCGGCCTGGAAGCAAGGCACCTGGATCGACCGGTTCGTGATGGGATTGTCGGTGCTCGGCTTCTCGGTGCCCGTCTTCGTGATCGGCTACATCCTGATCCAGCTGTTCGCGATCGACCTGCGCTGGCTGCCGGTGCAGGGCTTCAAGAGCATCGCAAACGGATTTGGGCCGTTCCTCGAACGCCTCGTGCTGCCGACGCTGGCGCTGTCCTTTATCTATGTCGCGCTGATCGCGCGGATGACGCGCGCCTCGATGCTGGACGTGCTCGGCGAGGACTATGTCCGCACCGCACGCGCCAAGGGCATCGCCGAGATCGCCGTGTTGTTCCGCCACGCGCTGCGCAACGCTGCCGTGCCCGTCATCACCGTGATCGGCACCGGCTTTGCTCTTTTGATCTCCGGCGTCGTCGTCACCGAGAGCGTGTTCAACATTCCCGGCATCGGCAGGCTGACCGTCGATGCGGTGCTGGCGCGCGACTACCCCGTGATCCAGGCGATGATCCTGCTGACCTCGCTGCTTTACGTCGCGATCAATCTCCTGATCGACCTCGCCTACACCCTGCTCGATCCCAGAATCCGTTACTGAGGGCCGGCGCCGATGACGATCGAGACCCTGCCCGATCAATCATTTCCCAGCGCATCGTCACCACTGCGGCCGCGCCTGAGCTTCCTGACCGCGAGCCCGATCATTGCTGCCGCCACCATTTTCCTGCTTCTGATCACCGCGATGTCGATCCTGGCGCCCTGGATCGCCCCGCACGATCCCTTGCAGCTTCTGCCGGCGCAGCGGCTGAAACCCGCGAGCGATCAGTTTCCGCTCGGCACGGATGCCTATGGCCGCGACCTGTTGTCCCGCATCATCTATGGCGGACGCATTTCACTGTTGATCGGCTTCGGCGCCACCGTGGTCTCGATCACCTGCGGGCTCGTGATCGGCCTGTTCTCCGGTTTCTTCCGCTGGCTGGATGCGATCCTGATGCGGATCATGGACGGCCTCATGGCGATCCCGGCCATCCTGCTCGCGATCGCCGTGGTCTCGCTGTCGGGTGCCAGCATCATCACCGTGCTGATCGCGATCACCATCCCGGAAATCCCGCGCGTGGCGCGGCTGGTGCGTTCGGTCGTGCTGTCGGCGCGCGAGGAGCCCTATGTCGAGGCTGCGATCTCGATCGGCTCCCCCCTGCCGAAGATCATGTGGCGTCATCTGTTGCCCAACACGGTCGCGCCGCTGATCGTGCAGGGCACGAATTTCTGCGCCGCCGCCATTCTCACCGAGGCGATCCTGTCTTTCCTCGGCGCGGGCATCTCTCCGGAGACGCCGACCTGGGGCAACATCATGGCCGAAGGCCGCCAGTATTTCCTGATCAAGCCGTCGCTGATCTTCTGGCCGGGCCTTCTGCTCTCGATCGCCATTCTCAGCGTCAATCTGATCGGCGACGCCGCACGCGACGCGCTCGATCCCCGCATGAAACAGCGGGAGGGCGGGAAGTGACGGGCGCGCGTCTCTCGCGTCTTGTCATTCCGGGGCGACGCGTCAGCGTCGAACCCGGAATCTCGAGATTCCGGGTTCGCCTCTTCGAGGCGCCCCGGAATGACGGAGGAGAGACGGCATGACCTCCGTCCTCGACATCAACGACCTCGTCGTCGGCCTCGGTCCGACCGGCAAGGGGCTGCGCATCATCGACGGCGTGTCGCTTCACGTCAGCGAGCGCGAGACGCTGTGCGTCGTCGGCGAGAGCGGTTCGGGCAAGTCGGTCACCGCCTTGAGCGTGATGGGACTGTTGCAGAAGAACGCGCTGGCGCCCTCCGGCGGCAGCATCCGCCTCTCCGGTGAGGAGATCCTGACCGCGAGCGGACGGCGCTTGAGAGAGTTGCGCGCCACGCGCATGGCGATGATCTTCCAGGAGCCGATGACCGCGCTCAATCCGGTCGTGCCGGTCGGCCGCCAGATCGACGAGGTGCTGCGCGCCCACACCCGCCTCGACGCCCGCGCGCGCAAGAAGCGCATCCTCGACATGATGGAGCAGGTGCGCCTGCCGCAGATCGAGCGCATCTTCGCCTCCTACCCTCACCGCCTCTCCGGCGGCCAGCGCCAGCGCATCATGATCGCGATGGCGCTGGTGCTGGAACCGAAATTGCTGATTGCGGACGAGCCGACCACCGCGCTCGACGTCACCACGCAGAAGCAGATCCTGACCTTGATCCGCGACCTGCAGCGCGATCACGGCACCGCGGTGCTGTTCATCACCCACGACATGGGCGTGGTCGCGGAGATCGCCGACCGCGTCGCGGTCATGCGCCAGGGCAGACTGGTGGAGAGCGGCGCGCTCGACGCCATCCTGCGCACGCCCGCCATGGAGTATACCCGCAACCTGCTCGCCTCCGTTCCGAGCCTCGTGCCGCGCGCGCCGCGTTCGCAGACCAGCGCACCGGTCGTGCTGGAAACCACCGGGCTCGGCAAGGTCTATCGCGAGCGTTCGTTCCTCGGCAAGGTGCGCGAGGTCGCCGCCGCCGACGATGTCACCCTCACGCTCCGCAAGGGCCGTACACTCGGCATCGTAGGCGAAAGCGGTTCCGGCAAGTCGACGGTGGCGCGCTGCATCGTGCGCCTGATCGATCCGACGTCGGGCGGCGTCCGTCTTGCGGGGAACGAAATCTCCCACCTCTCGCGCACGCTGCTGCAACCGCACCGCAAGCGTATCCAGATCGTGTTCCAGGATCCCTATCGCTCGCTCAATCCGCGCGTCACCATTGGCGAAACCATCGCCGAAGGACCGATCAATTACGGCGTGCCGCGCCCTGACGCGCTGGCCAGGGCGCGCGAACTCCTGGAACTGGTCGACCTGCCGGTCGATGCCATCTCGCGCTATCCACACCAATTCTCCGGCGGCCAGCGCCAGCGTATTGCGATCGCACGCGCGCTCGCACTCGATCCGGACGTCCTGGTCGCGGACGAAGCCGTGTCTGCGCTCGACGTGTCGGTGCAGGCTCAGGTGCTTGACCTGTTCGACCAGATCCAGAAACGGCTCGGCATTGCTTTGCTCTTTATCACCCACGACCTGCGGGTGGCGGCGCAAATCTGCGACGATGTTGCCGTGATGCAGCATGGCCGCATCGTCGAACAGGGTCCGGCCGCGGACGTGCTGAGCCATCCGCAACAGGCCTATACCCGCACCCTCCTCGACGCCGCTCCCGGCCGCGGCTGGGATTTCGCGAATTTCAGACCGGTTGAGGCGTCGGCGGCGGAGTGAAGTGCTCCGTCATTCCGGGGCGATGCGTGAGCATCGAACCCGGAATCTCGAGATTCCGGGTCTGGCGCTAGCGCGCCATCCCGGAATGACGACCGTAACGACACGCATGCAAACCGGCATTGCTTCACGGCTTGCGCTTTGCGCTGACGCAGGGCTAACGTCGCGGCGAACAGATGCCGAGACCGTATTGATGACCCGCATAGCTGTCGGCGGCTTCCTGCACGAGACCAATACCTTTGCGCCGACGAAAGCGACCTATGACGCCTTCGTGCATGGTGGCGGCTGGCCGGGCATGGTGCGCGGCGAAGACATTCTCACGCTCATCCGTAACATCAATGTCGGTCTCGCCGGCTTCATCGGCGCGGCCCAGACCCAAGGCTGGGAACCGATCCCGACCGTTTTCGCCGCGGCGACGCCCTCGGCGCATGTCACCAGGGATGCCTATGAGCGCATCGCAAAGATCCTGATCGACGGCATCGCGGCCGCAGGCCGGATCGACGCCGTTTATCTCGACCTGCACGGCGCCATGGTTGCCGAGCATCTCGACGATGGCGAAGGCGAGATCCTGGCGCGGGTGCGCCGCCTGATCGGCAAGGACCTGCCGCTGGTCGCAAGCCTCGACCTGCACGCCAATGTCACGCCCGAGATGGTCGAGCACGCCGACGCGCTGATCGCCTACCGCACCTATCCGCATGTCGACATGGCCGACACCGGGCGCGCCTGCGCGAGCCATCTCGCGCTGCTGTTGAAGACGAAGCAGCGCCTTGCGAAGGCATTTCGGCAGTTGCCGTTCCTGATCCCGATCAGCTGGCAATGCACCAATGACCAGCCGACCAAGGGCATCTACGAGAAACTGGCAGCCTTGCAGAACGAGGCCGTGCCGACCTTGTCCTTTGCGCCGGGATTTCCCGCCGCCGATTTCGTCGATTGCGGGGCGAGCGTGTTCGCCTATGGCCGCACGCAGGGAGACGCCGACGCCGCGGCCGACAGGATCGCAGGGATCATCGAAAGTCATGAGGACGATTTCGACGGCAAGATCTATTCGCCCGACGAAGGCGTGCAACTGGCGATGGCGCTTGCGAAGACGGCGACCAAGCCGGTCATCATCGCCGACACGCAGGACAATCCCGGCGCCGGCGGCGATTCCGACACGACCGGCATGCTGCGCGCGCTGGTGCGCAACGGCGCAACGGGCGCCGCGACCGGCGTGATCTATGATCCGGAATCGGCCACAGCCGCCCATCAGGCGGGCGAAGGCGCGACCATCACGCTCGCGCTCGGCGGCAAGTCCGGCATCCAGGGCGATGCGCCTTACAAGGAAACCTTCATCGTCGAAAAGCTGTCCGACGGACATTTCATCGCGCCGGGTCCCTATTTCGGCGGCCGGCAGATGGACATGGGGCCCTCCGCGTGCCTTCGCATCGGCGGCGTCCGCGTGGTGGTGGCTTCGCACAAGTCGCAACTTGCCGACCAGGCGATGTACCGCTATGTCGGCATCGAGCCGACAACAGAGAAAATCCTGGTCAACAAGAGTTCGGTGCATTTCCGCGCCGATTTCGAGCCGATCGTCGCAAGGCTCCTGATCTGCGCGGCACCCGGCGCGATGCCGGCGGATACGGCGAGCCTGCCCTGGACACGATTGCGTCCGGGCGTCCGCATCAAGCCGAACGGACCGGCCTTCATTCCACAAACCAAGTCACGTTCAACTGGATAGGACATATGCCCACGATCGAGCGTATCGACGCCTTTGCCGACGAACTCACCGCCATCAGGCGCGACCTGCACGCGCATCCCGAGATCGGCTTTGAGGAGGTGCGGACGTCGGGCATCGTCGCCGACAGGCTGAAATCATGGGGCATCGAGGTGCATCGCGGTCTCGGCCGCACCGGCGTGATCGGCGTGCTCAAGGGCAATGGCTCGAGCGGCAAGCGCATCGGCCTGCGCGCCGACATGGACGCGCTGCCGATGGAAGAGAATACGAACCTCAAATGGCGCTCGACGATTCCAGGCCGTTTCCACGGCTGCGGCCATGACGGCCACACCACGATCCTGCTCGGCACCGCACGCTATCTCGCCGAGACGCGCAATTTCGACGGCACCGTGCATTTCATCTTCCAGCCCGCCGAGGAGGGTCTGGGCGGCGCGCGGGAGATGATCCGGGACGGTCTGTTCCAGAAATTCCCCTGCGACGAACTTTATGGCCTGCACAACGCGCCCGATCTCAACCACGGCGAAATCGCGATCCTGCCGGGCCCGGCGATGGCCGCGGCCGACTTCTTCGATATCAAGATTCAGGGCTACGGCGCGCATGGCGCGATGCCGGAGCGCTCGAAGGATGCCGTCGTCATCGCCCTGTCGGTCGGACAGGCGCTGCAGACCATCGTCAGCCGCAATGTCGAACCCTTGCAGGCTGCGGTGGTCTCGATCACGCAGATCCATACGGGTTCCGCCTACAACGTCATTCCGGGCGAAGCCTGGCTCTGCGGCACCGTACGCACGTTCTCCGAAGAGGTGCGCGCGGTGATCAGGGAACGGTTCCACACCATCTGCGCCGGGATGGCGGCGGCCTATGATTGCGAGATCGAGTGCGACTATCGCGACACGTTCAGCGTGCTGGTCAATCGGGAAGAGCAATCGCGCGTCGTCGAGCAGGTCGCGCGAACGGTCGTCGATCCCGACAAGGTGCTGACGCGCTCCCAGCCCAAGATGGGCAGCGAGGACTTCGCCGACATGATACAGGACATTCCCGGCGCCTATTTCTGGGTCGGCCATGACGGCTCGGTCCCTGTCCACAATCCTGGTTACGTGCTCGACGACAAAATTCTGCCGATCGGCGCGAGCATATTCGCCCGCATTATCGAAACCCGTATGCCGGTAGGCTCCCATGCATAAAACAGTGTCGCAAGAAGCGGTCACCTCGCTCCATGATCTTTCCGCGGTCGACCTGATCGCCGGCTACAAGGCGAGGCAGTTCTCGCCCTCGGAAGTGCTGGAAGACGTGATCACGCATGTCGAGGCGTGGGAGCCGCACCTCAAGGCGTTGTATCTCTACGATCCCGACGGCGCGCGGGCCGCGGCCAGGGCCTCCACCGAACGCTGGCAGAAGGGCGAAGTGACCAATGCGCTCGAGGGCGTGCCGGTCACGATCAAGGACAATGTCGCGACCAAGGGCCAGCCGGTGCCGCTCGGCGCGGCGAGCATGACGCTGACGCCCTCGCCCGCGGACGCACCGCCCGCGGCGCGGCTGCGCGAGGCCGGTGCGGTGATCTTCTCCAAGACCACCATGCCCGACTACGGCATGCTGTCGTCGGGCCTGTCCTCGTTCCATCCCCTCGCGCGCAACCCTTGGGACCTCACCAAAAATCCCGGCGGGTCGAGCGCAGGCGCGGGCGCCGCCGGTGCGGCCGGCTACGGTCCGTTGCATCTGGGCAGCGACATCGGCGGCTCGGTCCGCCTGCCTTCCTGCTGGTGCGGCCTGGTCGGGCTGAAACCGAGCCACGGTCGCGTACCAGTCGATCCTCCCTATGTCGGCCGCGTCGCGGGCCCGATGACCCGCATCGTCGACGACGCCGCGCTGATGATGAGCGTGCTGTCGAAGCCCGACCGACGCGACGGCATGAGCCTGCCGCCGAGCGACACGCCCTGGAAGGTGACCGAGAAATCGCCGCGCAAGCTGCGGATCGGATTGATGCTCGATCTCGGCGTCGGACTGCCGCTGGAAAAACCGGTGCGCGAGACCGCGGTCAAAGCGGCCAAGGCGTTCGAATCCGCGGGCTCGGTCGTCACCGAGGTCGACAGCATCCTGACCCGCGAGATGCTCGACGGGCTCGACAATTTCTGGCGTGCGCGGATGTGGGATGATTTGTCGAAACTGCCGGCCGCCCAGCGCGCAAAGGCGCTCCCCTATATCCTGCAATGGGCCGAAAAAGGCGAAAAGCTCTCCGGCATCGACGTTATCCGCGGCTTCAACGTCACCATGGCGATCCGCGCCGCGGCGGCAAAACTGTTCTGCGAGCTGGACTATGTGATCTCGCCGGTGTCGCCCGTGGTGAAGTTCAACGCCGAGCTGGCCTCGCCGAACAACGAACCGAGCAAGCCGTTCGAGCACATCGCCTACACCGTGCCCTGGAACATGTCGGAAAATCCGGCCATCTCGATCAATGGCGGCTATGACGCCCAGGGTTTCCCGATCGGCGTGCAGATCATCGGCCGACGCTTCGACGACCATGGCGTGCTGGCGCTGGCCAAGACCTTCGAAGGCCTGCGCGGCCCGCAAAAGCCGTGGCCGGCCCCGCCGAAGAAGAAGTGACGCGCAGCGTCATTCCGGGATGGTCCGGAGGACCAGACCTCAGATGCGCAAATTGCGCATCGGGGAATCTCGAGATTCCGGGTTCGCGTCGTCGACGCGCCCCGGAATGACGGTCAAGAACATCCGGCAGAAAGATCGCCCATGGCCTACGAAACCATCAAATACGAAGTCGAGGAGCAGATCCTCACCATCACGCTGAACCGGCCCGACAAGCTCAACGCTTTCACCGGCAAGATGATGGAGGAGATGATCGACGCCTTCGATGCGGCCGACAGCGACGACAACATCCGCGCCATCATCGTGACGGGCGCGGGACGCGGCTTCTGCGCCGGCGCGGACCTCTCCTCCGGCGGCGACACCTTCGACCGTGACGCGCGGCGCGGACCGGTCAGGCGGCTCGCCGATGGCAAGGTCGACTACAGCGACCCGCAGGCGCGCGACGGCGGCGGCCAGTTGACGCTGCGCATTTTCAAATGCCTGAAGCCCGTGATCGCAGCGGTGAACGGGCCGGCGGTCGGCATCGGCGTCACCATGCAGCTTGCGATGGATATCCGCATCGCCTCGGAGGCCGCGCGCTTCGGCTTCGTGTTCTCGCAACGCGGCATCGTGCCCGAAGCGGCCTCGAGCTGGTTCCTGCCGCGCATCGTCGGCATCTCGCAGGCGCTGGAGTGGTGCTACACCGGCCGCGTGTTTCCGGCGCAGGAAGCGCTCGCCGGGCGGCTCGTCAGCAAGGTCGTGCCGCCGGATCAACTGCTGCCGACCGCGCGAGCGCTCGCGAGCGAGATCGCCGCCAAGACCGCGCCGGTCTCGATCGCGCTGATCCGGCAGATGATGTGGCGCATGATGGGCGCGGACGATCCGATGGAAGCGCACAAGGTCGACAGCCGCGGCATTTACGCGCGAGGGCGGTCGGGCGACGTCAAGGAAGGCGTGGTGTCGTTCCTGGAGAAGCGGCCGGCGCAGTTCAAGGACAAGGTGTCGAGCGACATGCCCGATTATTTCCCGTGGTGGGACGAGCGGCACTACAAATGAAGCGACCCGCAGGCCAACCCGGACGATCCGGTTCGTTCGACTGGCATGGCGATCCCATCGGCCGCAACACGCCGATTACCGCGACCTACCGCAACACCCAGAACGTTCGCCGCTTCTTCAGAGCGCAGTGCGGCGATCACTTCAAGTTCGATCGGCCTTTCATGGCGTGGCTGAAGAACGGCAAGAAAAAGACGATGGGGGATGCGGTGAAGGAATGGATTCGCCGCGAAGCGCGCGGCTGATGCAGTAACTGCAGGGTGGGCAAAGCCAACGGGTCCGCGCAAACGCGCGGCCCCATGACAGGCTCCGCGTCTGCACCATCCGGGTCCAATTTTCGGATGAATGGCGGGCAGGCGGCTGCATGTGATTTGAAGCGATCATTGCGCAGCAGCTCGCGTGTCACGACGGTCATTCCGGGCCGTGCATGAGCATCAGACCCGGAATGATGACGTGCCAGCATCGGTGCACGGCTATACCTGCCTCAGGCCGAGACTGACTTGCCAGTTCTGCACTACTTCCGCCGCGAGATCGCGAATTCTGCAGCTGGCGGGATCCGAAGGTGCCGGTCTGTTCTGGACATCCGAAATTTTCTTGATCAGGGTCTCGTATTCCGGCCGACGGCCACTGATGGCGCGCCACCGAATGTCGTCTTCCTTCAATCTATAGACTTGGTAGAGAAGGCCATAAGCCGGAATCTCATTCAACAAGGCCGTAAGCACGGCCTCTTCGCGCGCACGTTTGTCATCAACGAGCTGCATCAGAGCGTGCCGACCGCTCTCAAAAGCCAGAAAGGCCATGTAAATGAGGCTCAGAAGCAGCTCCTTGTAGGCCGCCGTCTCTTGAGCCGACAGCGGTTGTCCGACGCAAGGATCCGGACGACGCGACATCGTGTCCAACATTGCCTTGAAATACACGTAGAACTCCGTCACCCAGTTGACAGCGTTCCCGTCCAATATTTCGAGGTCTTTTGAATTGTTGTGGAAGATCACGACATAGTCTTGCGTGGATTTTCCAAGCGGAATCGGCTTGCCGCTGCAGTAACTGTCGACCAGATGCTGGATGAAATCGACGACGCGCGTGATGCGGCACAGCGTCAATATTTCAGACGCAAAAATGTCTGCAGCTCCGAAGCGACCATTCGCCGTTTGAAATGTCCACGCCGCGACGGACAACGACGCCACCATCACGGCCGCGCCGATCTCCTTCCTGTCGCTGATGGCACTGAAGGTCCAAATGGCTGACCCTATACCCAGAGCCAACGCCCCGATCGCCATCAAGAAAAGGTCGCGACAATGCGGTGAACTGACAAAGCGCTTGAGGTCGGTTGTCCATCGGATGCGCGGCCTCGACCAATCAGACCTGGGTGCTTCCGCGGGAGGGGGTGGAGCGATCGTCGGCACGAGATGATGGTCGGTCACCACAGTACTCATGGCTCAATCCTCGCGGTTTGCTTCGGTTGGCGAGTATCAGCTGGGTCTTCGGAGTGCCGTCCACATCATCTCATGTGAATCCTGAACGAAATGTCAGATGGTTCACACATGTGCCGTCGATCGCGAAAAGGTCAGCAGAGCGCAATGAAGCAGCGCGTTGCGCGGACCGGTTGCGACCATCCCGGAATGACGATGATGGTTACGTCATCAGCGCCACGCGCCCGATCGCCTTGCGATCCACGAGCAACTGCATCGCCGCAGCAAAGTCCTCCAGCGGAAGCCGATGCGAGACGTTGGGGCGGATCTTGCCCTGCTCCGCCCATTCCAGCAGTGTCCTGATCCGCACTTCGCCGAGCACGGGATTCCTGCGCACCGCTTCGCCCGCGCGCACGCCGAGCACGCTCGCGCCCTTGATCAACAGCAGATTGGTCCGCGCCATTCCGATGCCGCCGGTGAAGCCGATCACGAGCAGACGCGCGCCCCACGCGATACAACGGATACTGTCCTCGAAGATTTGCCCGCCGACGGGATCGTAGACCACATCCGCGCCGCGGCCGTCGGTGATGCGCTTGACCGCATCGCGGAACGGTTCGCGGGAATAGAGCACGAGATGGTCGGCGCCCCTCGCCTTTGCGACGTCAAGCTTCTCTTCCGATGACGCGGCCGCGATCACGGTTGCCCCAAGCAGCTTGCCGATTTCGACCGCGGCAAGCCCCACGCCCCCGCCCGCGCCATGGACCAGAAGCACCTCGCCTTCCCTGACCTGCCCGCGATCGATCAGGCCGTGATAGGCGGTGCCGTGCGCGGCGAGGAAGGTCGCGCCTTCGGCATAATCGAACGTCGAAGGCAGCCGCGTGAGTTGCGAGGGAACCACGACGACCTCGTCGGCGTAAGCGCCGTGGCGAAGTTTCACGATCACCCGGTCGCCGACCGCAACGCCATCGGCGTCCTTTACCTCCGCGACGTCGCCGGCCGCTTCCACGCCCGGCGTGAACGGCAGCTCCGGCTTGAGCTGATATTGGCCTGCCGCCATCAAGACGTCAGGAAAGTTGATCCCGGCCGCGCGGATGGCGACACGCACCTGCCCCGGCGCCAACGGTGACGATTCAAAGCTTTCCAGGCGCAGGCGATCGGGCGGGCCGAGCTCGCGGCAAACGACTTTCTTCGGCATCAGGCGGCGCGCTCCTTGCGGCGTGCGAGGGCGTCGCTCACCAGCGGCAGTCGGTCGTTCCCGAAATACATATCGGTCTTGTCGATGAAGATGGTCGGCGAGCCGAAGCCGCCGCGCGCCATCACTTCATCCGTGTTGGCCTTGAGCTGGTCCTTGATGGATTGCTGGCCGATGCCGGCAAGGAACTTTTGCGGATCGACGCCGACGCGCTTGCAGACTTCCGTGAGCACGGTGTCCTGCGAAATGTCCTGATCCTCACCCCAGTAGATTTCGAACACGGCGCGCGCGAACGGCACCATATCCTTGCCGAGGAAAATGCAGCCGCGCATCGCCTTGACGCTGTTCACCGGGAACACTGTCGGCCGCATCTTGATCGCAAGCCCCGAAAGCCGCGCCCAATCCGCCATGTCCTTTTTCTGATAGGCGAGCTTCGCCGGCACCGGATGTTCCCGCGACGCATAGACGCTGGGATTGATGGAGTTGAAGATGCCGCCGACCAGGATCGGCCGCCAGATGATCTCCTCGCCGAACTCCTTCGCCATCGGCTGGATGTTGTGGAAAGCGAGATAGGTCCAGGGGCTGGAGCAGTCGAAGAAGAACTCGATCATGGCGTTTCCTTTTTTTTGTTTCTGTGTTCTGGGCCTTTCGTCCATTTGATACTTCGTCATTCCGGGATGCGCCGCAAGGCGCAGGCCCGGAATCCATGGCCACGGTTCGGGGTTATGGATTCCGGGCTCGCCGCTGCGCGGCGCCCCGGAATGACGATCAGCTATTTGTTGGCCATTTCCCTTCGCCCTCACCCCCAGCATATTCGGCCGCGCCTTCTCGTCGAACGCCTGCCTATTCCAGGTCACAAAGACTTTTGTTGTCCTGTACCTCGACCATAAGACATGGCAGACAGGCGCTCAATCATATCCTACCGGGAGGCCATCATGCTGTTTCCAACCACGATTGCAGGCTCGCTGCCGAAGCCGGAATGGCTGGCCGAGCCGAACATCCTGTGGGCGCCCTGGAAATCGAAGGGCGAGGAGCTGGCGCGCGCCAAGCGCGACGCGACGCTGCTTGCCGTCAAGCTCCAGGAGGATTCCGGTGTCGACATCGTCACCGAGGGCGAGCAGGCGCGCCAGCATTTCGTGCACGGATTCCTGGAGAAGATCGAGGGCATCGATTTCGCCCACAAGGTCGAGATGGGAATCCGCAACGACCGCTACAAGGCGATGGTGCCGCAGGTGGTCGCGCCGCTGCAGCTCAAGGGCCGCGTCCATGCCGACGAGGCTCGCGTTGCGCGCACCCATACGGCCAGGAAGGTGAAGTTCACCCTGCCCGGCCCGATGACCATCATCGACACCATCGCCGACAAATATTATGGCGACCGCGTCAAGATGGCCTTCGCCTTCGCCGAGCTCTTGAACCAGGAAGCCAGGGCGCTGCAGGCGGACGGCGTCGACGTCATCCAGTTCGACGAGCCCGCCTTCAACGTCTACATGGATCAGGTGCGCGACTGGGGCATCAAGGCGCTGGAGCGCGCGGCCGAAGGCCTGCACTGCGACACCGCCGTTCACATCTGCTACGGCTATGGCATCAAGGCCAACACCGACTGGAAAAAGACGCTGGGCGGCGAGTGGCGGCAATATGAAGAGACTTTCCCCGTCATCGACAAGAGCACGATCGGGCAGGTCGCGATCGAATGCCGCAATTCCAAGGTACCGCTGGAGCTGCTCGCGCTGCTGCCTAACAAGGTGGTGCAGGCCGGCGTGATCGATGTCGCGAGCGACGACGTCGAGACCGCCGAGGACGTGGTCAAGGTGATCGAGGCCGTCGCCAGACACGTGCCGAAAGCCAATATCGTCGCCACCACCAATTGCGGCATGGCGCCGATGCGGCGGGACATCGCCGAGGCCAAACTGCTGGCGCTCGGCGCTGGCGCGAAACTTGCGCGGCAGAAGCTGGCATGAGGTCGTTGCGACGCGCCGTTCCGCCGGCGCTGCTGATCGCGGCCGTGCTTGCGCCACCTCAAGCGCTTGCCGTCCCCGGCGAGCGCGACCGGCTCAACGCCTGCAAGGACATGGTCGGCCGCGCCGGGCCGCCGCCGGCGGCCAACGCCGCTGCGGAAAATGCCGAGCTGCAAAAATGCCGGCAGATCATCAAGGAGTGGACCTTGCGCGACTCCCGCATGAGCATCGACGAGAACGGCCAGCCGATGAGGTGAGTTTTCGTTAGCGGTAGCCCGCATGAGCGAAGCGACATGCGGGACCGCTCCCGCGTATCGCTTCGCTCACGCGGGCTACAAGTGCATCGCGCTCGGATGCAGCACCGGCCGATAGCCTGCCGCGAATGCGCGCACCGTCGCAGGCGGGGTCAGCAGCATCGCCCGATCAAGCGCGGAGGCGGCCCTGGTATAGCCGGCAGGCGACCACTTCAGCGCCCTGCCCTGCACGATCAGGAAACTGCTCTCGCCATCCTGCACCATCGTGCCATCGGGAAGCTTTTCCAGCTTCATCGGCAGCGGATGCAACGACTTGCCGCTGGCAAGACGCTGACGGTGCAGCACCGCGTCGATGTCCGGCGCCAGCAGGCCGTGCACATGATCTCCCGCCTCCCAGGCAGCGCGAAAACGGTTGGCGTCGTCGCGCCGGCAATAGAAACAGGGACGATGCCCGGCGGCGAATGCGGTCGCCTCATCAAGAAAGAACAGCTCGGTCCAGCTCCGGCCTCCCATCACCTTGCGCCGCCGTCCGCGGAATTCGGTGACGCAAATCAGCCAGGCCGGACACGACCAGCGCTTTTTCAGCAGCGTCTTTGTCGCGGGATCATGGATGATGCCGCGATTGCCCGTGAACAGCCCCCGATGCGGGGTGGCGATGATCTCGCCGGTCGGAGTGACGCGGTTTTGCAGCGGCATGGATGCGTCCACTATCTCACCGTCGTCATTCCGGGATGCGCCGCAAGGCGCAGGCCCGGAATCCATAACCACGGCTGGTGGATATGGATTCCGGGCTCGCGACTTCGTCGCGCCCCGGAATGACGACAGCGTGGTTAAGCCGCCCCATCCCGCAGCGGCGGGGCAAAGGACAGCGCGGTATCCCACGGAAAGAAGATCCAGGTGTCCTGCGACACTTCGGTGATGAAGGTGTCGACCAGCGGCCGTCCCTGGGGCTTGGCATAGACAGTGGCGAAATGCGCATCGGGCAGCATCGCGCGCACGAGGCGGCCGGTCTTGCCGGTGTCGACGAGGTCGTCGACGATCAGCAGACCCTTGCCGGTGCCGCCGCCGAGTGTCGCCACGTCAGGCGAGACGCCCTTGAGCACGGTCAGCTCGCCCTGCTTGTCATGGTCATAGCTTGCGACGCAGACGGTATCGATGATGCGCACGCCGAGCTCGCGCGCCACGATCGCGGCCGGCACGAGGCCGCCGCGGGTGATGGCGATCACCGCATGGAACGGCCCGAGCTCATTGAGCCGCCAGCTCAACGCCCGGCAATCCCGATGGAATTGATCCCACGATACCGGAAACGCCTTTCCGGCCCGCTCCTGTGCGATCAGATCTGATCCTCTGTCCACCATGCCGCTTCCTGCCACTAGCGCGCCACGTTCAGGCCCGCCAGCATCTCCTTGACCGCGCTCATCGCGGCACTGAGCTTGTCGGGATCGCGCGAACGCACCACGAGATTGGTGTTCGGTTTCTGGTTCTCGTCCATGAAGGGATAGCTGCCGATGATGGTGTCGGGATGCGCGTTGGCGATCGCGCGCAAGGGACCGCCGATGTCGCCCTCGCGGGCATTGGCGCGCACGCTGTCCGACAGCATCTTCACCCCGGATTTCAGCTTCGGCGCCACGATGTCCATCATCGCCTGCATGATCGTGGGGATACCGGCCATCACGATGACATTGCCGAGCTTGAAGCCGGGCGCGAGGATGGTCGCGCTCTGGATCAATTCGGCGCCGTCGGGAATGCGCGCCATACGCAGCCGCGCCTCGTTCAGATCCTGCTCGCTCCAGCGCTCCCTGAAGCGGGCCACCACCTCGGGATGATGATCGATGCCGACCCCGAAGGCTTTCGCGACGCTGTCGGCGGTGATGTCGTCATGGGTCGGACCGATGCCGCCGGTGGTAAAGACGTAGGTGTAGCGTGTCCGCAGTGCGTCGAGGGCCGCGATGATGTCAGCTTCCTCGTCGGCGACGACCCGCACCTCCTTCAGGTCGATCCCGATATTGGTGAGATATTCCGCGATAAAGCCGATGTTCTTGTCCTTGGTCCGCCCCGACAGAATCTCGTCGCCGATAACCAGTATCCCCGCGGTGACGATCTCGCTCATGACCACTCCCTGACCCTTCCCCATTATCCCCTGCCGGCCTTCTTGAAGATGCCGGGGCAACATCTTGATGTCACCGGGTTTTGCTGCCGAAATAAGCACCGATGCGCCATTTTTTCAGGCAGCCGCGAAAACGTCCATAGCAAATGCCGCTTCCCCCCTGCATATCCGGCTGGCGCGGGCCTTGCTACCACCCTGCCGGGTCATGCACTGTGGTGCCGGCCCAAACCAACGATCGGGTGCAATGGCAGTCGCGTTTGACGAGATGAACGGCCGGGGGAACGGCCAAGCGGGCTACCAGGGGGGCGACCTCCGCGCAGCCTATTCGGAGCTTTCCCGCTGGTTGAAGGAGACGCCGCCGGACGCCCTCGAATATCGGCGGCAGGAAGCCGAACTGCTGTTTCGGCGGATCGGCATCACCTTCGCGGTCTATGGCGACGCCGCCGCCCAGGAGCGGCTGATCCCCTTTGATGTGATTCCCCGCATTCTCTCGGCGAAGGAATGGGGCGTGCTGGAAAAGGGCCTGCGCCAGCGCGTCAAGGCGCTGAACATGTTCCTGCGCGACATCTATCACGGCCGCGACATCCTGCGCGCCGGCCTCGTGCCTGAAGACCTGATCTTTCAGAACCCGGTGTTCCGCCCGGAGATGAACGGACAGGACGTGCCCCACGACGTTTATGTCCATATCGCCGGCGTGGACATCGTCCGGGTCAACGCCGACGATTTCATCGTGCTGGAGGACAATGCGCGCACGCCGTCCGGCGTGTCCTACATGCTGGAAAACCGCGAGATCATGATGCGGCTGTTTCCGGACCTGTTCGCCCGTCACCGCGTCGCGCCGGTGGAACGCTATCCGGACGAACTTCTAGCCGCGCTGCGCTCGGTGGCGCCGGCCAGCGCATCCTCGGAGCCGACGGTGGCCCTGCTCACTCCCGGCGTCTACAACTCCGCCTATTACGAGCATTCCTTTCTCGCCGACAAGCTCGGCATCGAGCTCGTCGAGGGGCGCGACCTCATCGTCAAGAACGAGGAGGTGTTCATGCGCACCACCGAGGGACTGACGCGGGTCGATGTCATCTACCGGCGCCTCGATGACGACTTTCTCGATCCGCTCACCTTCCGCCCGGATTCCGTGCTGGGTGTGCCCGGCCTGATGGCGGCCTATGCGGCCGGCAACATCACGCTCGCCAACGCGGTGGGCACGGGCATCGCCGACGACAAGGCGATCTATTCCTACATGCCGGACGTGGTGAAATTCTATCTCGGCGAGGACCCGATCCTGAAGAACGTGCAGACCTGGCGCTGCCGCGAGCCGAAGGACCTCGCTTACGTGCTCGATAACCTCAGCGAACTCGTGGTGAAGGAGGTGCACGGTTCGGGCGGCTACGGCATGCTGATCGGACCCGCCGCGACCAAGGCCACCATCGAGGCGTTCCGCGACAAGCTCAAGCGCGAACCCGAAGGTTTCATCGCCCAGCCGACCCTCGCGCTCTCGACCTGCCCAACCTGCACGGAAGCGGGCCTCGCGCCCCGCCATGTCGATCTGCGCCCGTTCGTGCTCACCGGGAGCCAGCACACCACGATCGTTCCCGGCGGCCTCACCCGCGTCGCGCTGAAGGAAGGCTCGCTCGTGGTCAATTCGAGCCAGGGCGGCGGCACCAAGGACACCTGGATTTTGGATGAGTGAGATCGACCTAGCCATTCGCTCGACGCGCTCCCTCCCCCTGCAAGGGGGAGGGTTGGGGTGGGGGTCGGCCACTTGCTCCGAACGGAGAGAAGACCCCCACCCGGTGCTTCGCACCGACCTCCCCCTTTCAGGGGGAGGTTTGTTTCGAGTGTTCGAGTAGGCTTCGCATGCTGTCGCGCACCGCCGAAAACCTGTATTGGCTGGCTCGTTATGTCGAACGGGCCGAATATATCGCGCGCACGATCGATGCGACGTTGCGCGTCACGGCCCTCCCCGCCGCCTATGTCGGCAAGACCAATGAATGGGAATCCGCGCTCCTGACCGCCGGCGTCAGCCACGCCTTCTTCCAGGTCTATTCTGCAGCCAACGAGCAGAACGTCATCGAATATCTGGCCTTCGCGCCCTCGAATCCCTCCTCGATCCGCAACTGCATCGAGGCCGCGCGGCTCAATTCGCGCTCGGTGCGCACCGCACTCACCAGCGAAATGTGGGACACCATCAACGGCGCCTGGCTCGAATTGCAGGAGGTCTGGAGCAAGGGCACCACCAATCGCGAGGAACTGGCGCGCTTCCTGCGCTTCGTCGAGGAGACCTCGCTGCGGTTCGACGGCTCGGCCTACCGCACCATGCTGCGCAATGACGCCTACTGGTTTTCGCGCCTTGGCCTGCATCTGGAGCGCGCCGACAACACCGCGCGCATCCTCGACGTCAAATATCACGTCCTGCTGCCCGAGGAGGAGCATGTCGGCGGTCCCCTCGACTTCTATCAATGGAGCTCGATCCTGCGCTCGGTCTCGGCGCTCACCGCCTATCACTGGGTCTATCGGGAGACGCTGAAACCCTGGCTGATCGCCGACCTTCTCATTCTCAACGATTCGCTGCCGCGCTCGCTTGCGAGCTGCTACGGCAACCTCGTGCGCAACCTCGATCAGATCGGCGTCGCCTACGGCCGGCAGGGCGCGGCCCAGCGCCACGCCCGCGGCATCCGCAACCGGCTCGAGCACTCGAACATGAACGACATCTTCCAGCACGGCGTCCATGAGTTCATCCAGGAGTTCCTCGCCGACAATTCGCGCCTGGGCGAGATCGTCACGCGGCAGTATCTGGTTTGATGCTATGAACGTTGTCATTCCGGGATGGCGCGTCAGCGCCAGACCCGGAAGCTCGAGATTCCGGGTTCGCTCGCTGACGCGAGCGCCCCGGAATGACGATCCGGAAGAAGACCACCATGCGCCTGCGAATTTCCCATTCGACCACCTACCGCTACGAGCCGCCCGCGACCGGCGTCATCCAGGTGCTGCGGCTGACGCCGGGCAGCCATGACGGCCAGTATGTCGCGGAATGGCAGATCGACGTCTCGACCAACTCCCATCTCGACATGCACGAGGACGCCTTCGGCAATATCACGCATGTGATGACGCATGGCGCGCTCGAGGACCTCACCATCACCGTCGGCGGCCTGATCGAGAACTCACGACACCGGCGGCGTACTGCGCGGCACCCATGAGCGCTTTCCGCCGAGCCTGTTCCTGCGGCCGACCGGGCTTACGACGGTGAACCCGGCGATGGAGGCATTCGCACGTCAGCTACGCGCGGAATCCGAGGACGACACGCTCGGCTTCCTGCATACGCTGATGACGCAGATCAATGAGCACATGACCTTCGACGAGGATCCGACCCACAGCGGCACCTCGGCGCTCGAGGCCTTCACCCTGAAGCGCGGTGTCTGCCAGGACTACGCCCATATCTTCATCGCCTGCACGCGCTCGGCCGGCGTGCCCGCGCGCTTCGTCTCCGGGCACTTCCTGCGTTCCGACGGCATGATCGACCAGGCCGCAGGCCACGCCTGGGCGGAGGCTTTCGTGCCCGACCTGGGCTGGGTCGGCTTCGATCCCGCCAATTGCATCTGCACGACCGAAGCCCATGCCCGCGTCGCCATCGGCCTCGACTATCTCGGCGCCGCTCCCGTGCGCGGTACCCGCTATGGTGGCGGCACCGAGACGCTGACGGTTGCGGTCAAGGTCGATCAGGCCGGGCGTCCCGGGCAATCACAGTGGCAGAGTCAGTCCTGAAGGTGCCCGTTTGGCCCCGGTGCCGGGCCGTCGCCAAGAAAGGCCGCCTTCGCTTCCTTTGCGATCGCGGTGATATGCTCGATGACCGTGCGGACGTGGGGCGTTCGACCGATCTCGCGGTGAAAAAGCAGCCATAGTTCCTGGGTCAGCGGAGGCAATTGCGTCGGCACGCTGATGAGTTCGGGGACACGGCGCGCCATCATGCGGGGCAGAACCGCAAGGCCCAGCCCTGCGCGGGCAGCCGCCATCAGGTTGGCGAGATCGTTGGACCGAAAAGCAAACCCGGTATCCCCTGACAGCATTTTCATCCAACGTTGTTGAGGCAGGTGGTCGAGGCTTTCGTCGTAGCCGAGATAATCGTGGGGGTCTGTGCCACGCCGAGCGAGATAATCCCGCGAGCCATAGAGGCTCCAGGGAATGACGGCCAATTTCCGCGCAACCAACCCCTTCTCGACAGGCCTGATCAGGCGCAGCGCCAGATCGGCTTCGCCTTTGCCGAGATTGGCTTGACGCGCCTCGCCGACGAGTTCGATGCGCAGGCCGGGTTGCTCCGCCTGAAGCGGTAGCAGGCGCGGCGCGAGAAACAGAGACAACGTCGGCGGCGCGCTGACCCGCACGACGCGTGGCGATTGGCCGGTGCTGCTCGCAAAGCGCGCGAGGTCGGCCATGCGTTGCTCGATCTCCCTGGCGCGGTCACGCACCTGTTCGCCTTCAGGGGTCAAGCGGTAGGAGCGCGACAAACGTTCGACGACGCGGACGCCGAGATCTTGCTCGAGCATTTCAATGCGTCGCGCCACGGTGGAATGGTCAACCCGAAGCTTTTCGGACGCGCGCGACAGGCTGCCGCTTTCGGCCAGGGCGAGAAAGAATTTCAGGTTATCCCAATCCATTTGCGCTTGCGAATTAACGCCCAGTCAGTGTGCAGGAATTTGCGTTTCGCCCATGGCCGCGGTGTGAGCAGATGATGAAAGCGCCTGAGGTCACAACGCCTGTCGATAGTCCGGGCCGGATCAAACGGAGTCATTATGAACAACGTCTTTGCGGCAACGCTCGCCATCTCTGCTCTCGTCTTTGCCGCATCCCCAGCATCGGCCCAAATGAGCGAGGACTCGGCCCGCGCCAATCTCATTCCATTCTACAAGGCACTCAACGCTTCGAACGCAAAGGACGCTCCCGATCTCATCAAGCAATCCACCACGCCGGGCTGGGTGACCTGCCGCGGCAACGATTCGTGCAACACCCGCGACGAGGTCATGGCCGCGATCGGAACCCGGCTGAGAGCAATCCCGGATTTGAAATGGGAAATCAAGGAGGTCTTGATCTCCGGTAATCACGTCATCGTGCGGGGCGAAGCGACGGGCACGCCCGCGGGCGAGCTGATGGGCTCGCCGACCAACGGCAAATCCTTCAAGCTGATGTCGCTCGACCTCCACACGATCGAGGACGGCAAGATCGCCCGCACCTATCATGTCGAGGACTGGCAAGGCGCCTTCCGTCAGGTGTCGCAGAAATAATTTGCCCTGGTGTCGACCATGCCACCACGAGACGCGAAGACATTGATTCAGAACGCGACCATGCTGCGTGCGGCAATCGCCCTCGCTGCCTGGCTGTGCTCTTCTGTCGTCACCACGCGCGCCGAACAGGTTTCGGTGGAGACGGCTGCCAAGACTGCGGGGCTTTCCATTCAAACCGATCTCGCCAAGGTCAATGGCATCACCGTCTACTATCGCGACATCGGGCCGCCCGGCGAGGCCGTGCTCTTGCTGCATGGCTTTCCCGAGACCGGTGACGCATTCACACAGATCGTCGCTTCACTCGGCAAACGCTATCGGCTGATCATCCCCGATCTGCGCGGCAGCGGACTGTCTCAACGCGCGCCCTCGGGCTACGACAAGAAGACGCTGGCAACCGACGTTAAGGAGTTGATCGATCGCCTCAAGATCGACCGCGTCCATGTCATCGGCCACGATATCGGGGCCCGCATCGCCTATGCCTTTGCCGTGCAGTATCCCGAGCGATTGCTGAGCCTGACCGTGGCCGAGGCATTCCTCGAGGGCCTCGCGGGAACTGCCGAGTTCAAGCGGCAGGCGCCCAACAATCCGCGAACCCAGCACTTCGCCCGCTTCGCGAATGTGGATCAGTCCACGGAGGAATACCGGGGCAAGGAAGAGGAGCTCGTGCTCTCCTTCATGAATTCACGCTCGAAAAGCCGACGTTTTGTCGCCGATGAGGTCACACGCTATACCGCATCGCTCAAGCGCGGCGGCCTGAGGGCGGCCTTCATGAACTACGAGGCCTTCGACCGCGACGCCGCGTTTGCCGCCGAGGCCGACACGTCCAAGCTGGCCGATATCCCGGCACTGGCGATCGTCTGCCAAAACCCGTTCGGGAATAACCTCCAACGCCAGCTCGTCACCGCCGGGCTGAAACATGTGAAAGGGGTGATCCTCAACGACTGCACCCATTGGATCTACGAGGAGAATCCTGACGAAACGTTGGCTGCGCTAACAGATTTCCTTGCCGGCGCAGGAAACCGTCCATAGTTACCCGCCCTTCGTTAACGGGACTTCGGGCTTTGCGACCTGAATGCCGAAGAACGGGGTGAACCCGACCCTCGATCGGTCCGACCAAGACGGTGAATTGTCGTCACCAGTCGGGAAACCCGATGACCAGCGCCACCCTGCCCTCCCGCCGGCTCGGGATCATCGGCAGCCTCGTCGGCCTTTTGGCCCTGATCGCGGCCGTGTTGCCGCATTGGGTGCTGCCGGCGCTGTATCCGCCGCCGCCTGCCGACCAGGTCATCGTCGACACCGGTCACAGGCTCAAGGAGCGCCTGATCGCACGCGCAAAGGGCGTCGAATACCAGGCGCCGAAGCGAGAGACATCGACGCGCGACCGGCTGGGCGGCGAGTTCTCGACCGCGGCGATTTCGCTGGGCCTGCTCGCGGTCGTGATGGCCGTGCTCGCGCTGGTCTTTCGCGAGGAGAGGCTCCTGGCTGGCGTCTCCGCGACGCTCGGCTTGACCGCCATCGCCATCGAAATATCGTTTTTCGTGCTCGGCGTGCTGTTCGTCATCGCGATCATCTACGCGGTGACGCAGATCATCGATCTGTTTTGAGGGGGCGCCACACTGAAACTCCGTCGTCATTCCGGGATGGCCTGAAGGGCCAGGCCCGGAATCCATAACCACAGCTCGGGGTTATGGATTCCGGGCTCGCAACTTCGTCGCGCCCCGGAATGACCACGGAGGCTATTTATCCAGCCACACGTCCTCGAACCGCAGATTATTGTACTGGCTGTTATCGTGCGGATGGAAATTCTTCACATAAGGCTGCCAGCAATTGCCGGCTGAGCTGTGCAGGATCACCGGCCGCGCAGCGTCATCGACCAGGGTGCGCTCGATCTGCCAGACGATCTGCTTGCGCTTGTCCTTGTCGAGCTCGCGCGACTGCGCCGCCAGCAGCTTGTCCACCTCGGCGTTGCAGTATTGCGTGTAATTGCGCTCGGAATTGCATGAATAATTCTCGACGAGATTGCCGTCGGGATCGTCGACCGACACGCCTGTGACGTTGAGCCCGACGGTGTAGTCCTTCTTCGCGAGCCGCGAATACCAGCGCGGCGTGTCCAGAATGTCCAATTCGCCGACAATGTGGATCTTCTTGAGCTGATCGGAAACGATCACGGCAGGGTCGCGATAGGTTGGAAGATTGCGCGTCTGGATCTTGATCTGCAGTGGTTTTGCCTCGCTATAACCGAGCTTCTCCATGATGGCCCTGGCCTCGGCGATATTCTTCTCGGTGTCCGAGCCGTATCCGGTCAGCGAGGCGACCATCTCCTCCGGCATCCCCCATTCGCCGTTCGGACGCGGCAGCATGGCGCCTCCCAGGCGTCCCTGCCCTTCCATCAGGATGGTGTTGTAGGGCTTGCGGTCGAGCGCGAGCGACATGGCTTTGCGGATGTCGGGATTGTCGAACGGCGGATTGACCCGATTGACCAGCAAATTGATCAGGACGCCTGTCGCCGTCATTTCACAAATGGCTTTTGGTGAGCGCTCCTTGATGTCCTTCAAGAGCGGCACGCTGACATCGGAGGGAAAGGTGATGTCGAACTCGCCGGCGGAGAAAGCCAGCATTCGCGTGGCGCGGCTGTCGATCACCGTGAAAGTGATCTCGTCGAGATACGGCCGGTCCTTCTTGAAGTAGTCGGGATTGCGCACCAAACGGATGGCCGCTCCTCGCCTGAAGTCGACCAGCTTGAACGGCCCGGTGCCGACAGGTTTGGTGCGCATCGCCTGCTGCGGCACATGGCAGGGATAGACCGGCGAGAACGCGCTGGCGAGCAATACCAGCAGGCTCGGCTGCGGCTCACTCAGTTCGAACGTCGCCTCGTAGTCGCCATTAATCGAGACGTCCTGCAGCTTCGAGTACCAGACCTTGCGCGGGTTGCGGTGGAAGTCCGCGGTCTCGCCTTTGCCGATCAGCATCCGCCATGTGCATTGCACGTCCTTTGCCGTGAAAGGCTGGCCGTCGTGCCATTTCACGCCCTGCCGGAGCTTGAAGGTCAACCTGGTGTTGGTGGCATCCCAGGACCAGCTCTCGGCCAGGTCGGGGATCACGGTGTCCAGACTCTCATGCGGCTTGGCCGGATCGAACACCACGAGATTGTTGAAGACGGCCGCAAACGGCGTCACCGAGGCGATGGTCGATTCCTCATGCAGCGAGGTCGATGGCGGCAGGTCGTTGTGGTAGAGGCGGAGCGTGCCGCCCTTCTTTTGCGCGGCGGCGGGACCCGCGGCGAGCAGCAGGCAAAGCAAGACCATCGAGCCGCCAGCACGCATTTTCGTCTCCCGATTTTTTCGTTCGGACATCAGCCTGCGCCAGACGCGCCGTTTTATCAATACGCGCAGCTGCGGTAGTTCGATGCCTCGCAGGCCTGCATCATCGCGCGGGCATTTGCGAGTTCCTCCGGCGACATCGAACGCGACATGTCGTGCAATTCGACCTTGGCCCTCGCATTGCCGCGCGCGGACGCCAGGCTGAGCCACATGAAGGCGTGCGCCGGACTCTTCGCGACCCCCTGCCCCTTGCGGTACATGATGCCGAGCACGCCTTGCGCCCTGGCATTGCCCTGTTGCGCCAGCGGTCGAAACAGCTGGACCGCCGGCACGTAATCGCCTCTGACGTAGGCGGCCATGCCGTCCTCCCAGGGGCCGGCCAGCGCGCCTGCGGGCCCCAGAATTGGCGCAGCCACGAACAGGACCACTGCCGCGATCAAAGGCCGCATCATCCCGAAAAACCCCTCAAATGAAACGCAGGCATTTTTACGCTCCGAAAGAGCGGCGCGCCATACGGGAATCGGGGTTGGATGGCCCGCTGAAATTGGCTAGTAGTTTGACGCGCCGTCGTGCGCTTGGGGATCACTGAGATGACCTATTGTTGCGGAATACTGGTACGGGACGGCCTCGTCATGATCGCCGACACCCGCACCAATGCCGGCCTCGACAATGTCTCGACCTTCCGAAAACTCCACGTCTTCTCCAAGCCCGGAGAGCGGATCATGGCGGTCGCGAGCGCGGGCAATCTCGCCATCAGCCAGTCGGTGCTATCGACGCTGAGCGAGGGTCTCGAAGATCCCATTTCCGGGGAGGTCGAGACACTGCTGAACTCGCCGACCATGTTCCAGGCGGCGCAACGCATCGGCCGCGCCATCCGTGAAGTCCACACCAACGAGGGAGCGGCGCTGAGATCCGAAGACGTCTCGTTCGACGTCTCCTTTCTGTTCGGCGGACAGATCAAGGGCTCACGGATGCAGCTCTTCATGATCTACACCGCCGGCAATTTCATCGAATGCACCACCGACACGCCTTACCTGCAGATCGGCGAGCACAAATACGGCAAGCCGGTGCTCGACCGCGCGGTGCATTATGACCTGGAGCTGTACGACGCGCTGAAGGCCGGCCTGATCTCGATGGATTCGACCATGCGCTCCAATCTCGGCGTCGGTCTTCCGATCGACGTGCTCGTGGTGCGCGCCGAAACCTGCACCGCCGACCTCAATCACCGTATCCAGGACGGTGAACCCTATTTCCACGATCTGCGCTCGCGCTGGTCGGCCGCCTTGCGCGCGGCGCACCAGAGCATTCCACGTCCACCCTACAAATCTGAAGCAGACGCAAAAAAGTAAGCAAAGAAAGCAAGCAAGGAAAGCAAGAAGGTGAGGAAGCCATGACTGAAGCAACCAACAAGATCGCCTTGGTGACCGGCGCGGGCACCGGCGTCGGACGCGCGGCGTCGCTGGCCTTGATGCGGGACGGCTTCACCGTCGTGCTCGCCGGGCGCCGCAAGGAGATGCTGGAGGAGACGCAGAAGCTCGGCGACAATATCGGCAAGAGCCTGCCGGTCACCGCCGACATGACCAGCCCGGAGTCGATCGCCGCCCTGTTCAAGAGGGTGCAGGACACCTATGGCCGGCTCGACGTGCTCTTCAACAATGCCGGCATGGGCGCTCCTCCCGTGAATTTCGAGGACCTGCCGCTCGCGCAATGGCAGGCGGTGGTGAACACCAACCTCACCGGCCCGTTCCTGTGCACCCAGCACGCCTTCCGCATCATGAAGGACCAGAAGCCGCGCGGCGGCCGCATCATCAATAACGGCTCGATCTCGGCGCACGCGCCGCGGCCATTCTCCTCAGCCTACACCTCGACCAAGCATGCCATCACCGGCCTTACCAAGGCCTCCAACCTCGACGGCCGCATGTACGACATCGCGGTCGGCCAGGTCGATATCGGCAATGCCGCAACCCCGATGACCGATCGTATGGTCGCTGGCCCCGGCGTGATGCAGCCCGACGGCTCCATGAAGCAGGAGCCGCGCATGGATGCGAAGGCGGTCGGCGACGCCGTGGCCTATATGGCCGGCCTGCCGCTCGACGCCAACGTGCTGTTCATGACGGTGATGGCATCGAAGATGCCGTTCGTGGGACGCGGCTAACTGGGTTTATGAGGCGACATTCGTAGCGCGCATGAGGCAACGGGTCGCGCGAACGCGCGCCCGATGACAGGCTCCGCGATATGCGGGTTTCCCGGGTGTCGCTTACGTTCACCCGGGCCGCGGCGCAAGCTTACGCCTGACGCCTTGCAGGCTCTGCGACCTCACCGTCGGCCTTCGCCGTGGTCTCAGGCTCACCCGCCTTTGCCTGCCATCCCTTCATCAGGAAAGGATGCAGCGGTTCGCGCGGACTGGCGCTGATATCGTAGTTGAGAAACGACAGCACCAGCTGGAAGCCGATCAGGAATGTCAGCGCCGCGATCATGATGGTGCCGGTCGGCACCAGCTGATCCGGCGGCGCGGCCCACCAGTGATAGAGGCCGAAAGCAAACCCGAACAGGAACAGCGTGGCGCCGGCGACGAGTTGCAACGACGCCAGCGAGAAATCGCGGAAGAAATAGCGATAGAGAACGCGGCGCGCGGTATTGCGCATGTGCCCGGCGAGGAACGGCCAAAGCTGGCGCGATACGCGCAGATTCGAGACCTCGTTGCCATAGGACGCCCGCATCGGAAATTCCACCACCTTGGCGCGGACCAGGCCGAGGTGAAACAGCAGATCGGTCTCGAAGAAGAAGCGTTTGGCGACCCGTTCGTCATCGACGAGCTCGGCGACGCGCGCCTGGATCGCGAAGAAACCGTTGGTCGGATCCATGATGGTCCAGTAGCCGGTCGAGAGTTTTGCCAGGAACGACAGCGCGAGATTGCCCAGACGGCGCACCAGTGGCATCGTCGCCGCATTGGTCAGGAAGAAGAAGCGGTCGCCCTTGACGTAGTCGGCCTGCCCGCTCGCGATGGGATGGATCAGCGCCGGCACCTGCGCCGGATTCATCTGGCCGTCGGCGTCGACCTTGACGATGATGTCGGCGCCACGCTCGATGGCGTAGCGCATGCCCGTCAGAAACGCAGCTCCCACACCCTGGTTGAAGCCGTGCATCAGCGTCACCACGCGCCGGTCGGTGCATTGCTTGGCGACCGTGATGCCGGTGCCCTCCGGGCAGCCGTCGTCGACCACCACGATCAGGGCGATCTCGGGACCGATCGCTTCAATCACGGACAGGATGCTGGCGGAGGCCCGGTACGCTGGGATAACGACGCAATTCATGGAAAAGCCCGCTGCCGTTCCGGCGCTCATGAACGAGGCGCGTTCGGACACAGTGCCCGCCAGCTTTACGGCCTTCCCCTAAGAATATCTTAATTCGCGGTTTCTAAGCTGCCCCGGCTTGCGGTTGCCTGTTTAACAAGCGGTTTATGCCGGCAAGCCGAAGGACACGATGTCAGACCTCAGCCTCAAGCCCGATGCTGCCGCACCGAACGGCCTTCGCCGCTTGGTTCAGAACTGCGTGCCCGCGACGCTCGATCGCGCAAACGCGGAGTTTCTGCGCGCGCTGTGCCTGCTCGGCGGCGCACTCTTCGTGCTGACGCTCGTCACCTATCTGCTCACGACCAGTTGGACTGGCGCGTTTCCGCGCGACAAGGCCACACTGGTGCTCGGCCGCGATTTTCTGAACCTGTGGATGTACGGCGTCGCTTCCTTCGCGCCCGATCCCGCGCGCTTCTACGACGTGCCCACATATAATACCGCGCTCGCCAGTTTGCTGGGGCCCGGCTATCCCGGCCAGAACTGGCCGAACCCGCCGACCGCGCTGGTGGTGATGGCGCCGTTCGGGGTGTTCGCCTATTTCCCGGCGCTGCTCGCCTGGTTTGCCGTCAGCCTGCTTGCCTTTTATCTCGCCGGGCGGCGCGAAATCGCCGATCTGCGCATCCTTGCGATCGTGGCGGTGTCGCCCGCGGCGCTGCTCTGCGTGCTGTCAGGTCAAAGCTCGTTTCTCACCACGGCAGCGCTGCTGGCGATCTTCGCGACTCTCGACAGGCGGCCGGTTACGGCCGGTGTGCTGATCGGCCTGCTCACCGTCAAGCCACAGCTCGGCATCCTCTTTCCGTTCGCGCTGATCGCATCCGGACGATGGAAGGTGTTCTTCGCGGCGGCGTTCACGGCGGCGGCGCTCTTTCTCGCCAGCGTCGCAATCGGCGGCATCGAGAGCTGGCACGATTATATCACCAAGGCGCTGCCGTTGCAGCGCGAGGTGCTTCAGGACTCAGCCGGCACGGCGGTGCCGTTCCATCCAACCGTTTTCATGAACGTCCGCGGCATCCTCGGCAATCATGTCGGCGAGATCATCCAGCTCGTTTTCACGGTGGCCGCTGTCGGCGCGATCACCGCCGCCTTCCGCCGGCGGCGCGATGCCGACCCGCGCATGCTGCAAGCCCTGTTCTTTGCCGGCACGGTATCCGCCTCGCCCTATATGGGCGCCTATGATCTGTTGCCGCTGACCTTTTGCGCGGTCGCCCTGATCTCGGAGGAAAAGCTCGATGGCGTCGGGCGTCGTTTGGCACAGCTCGTGTTCTGGGCGCCTGCGCTGCAACTTCTGTTCGGCAATCTCGGACTTCCCGGTCCCGGCTTCATCGCGCCGGCCTTTGGCCTCTATTTGCTGCACCGGCTGTTCAGGCCGGCCATCGTCGCCAAACCGGCGTAGTTATTCCAGCCGTTCCACGTCGCGCAGCGAGGGAAACAGCCTCATCCACAACAGCGCGATCGCGATCGTCGCGACGCCGCCGAGCACGGCGGCGGGCACGGTGCCGAACAGCGCCGCGGTGATCCCGCTTTCGAACTGGCCGAGCTGGTTCGAGGCGTTGATGAACAGGAAGTTCACCGCGCCGACGCGGCCGCGCATCGCGTCGGGCGTGCGAAGCTGCACCAGCGAGAAACGGATCACGACGCTGACCGTGTCGGCTGCCCCGAGGATCGCGAGCGCTGCAACCGACAGCCAGATCCAGTGCGACAGCGCGAATACCACCGTCGCCGCGCCGAAGATGATCACCGCCTGAAACATGCGGATGCCGACGCGGCTGTTGATGGTGTGGCGCGCCAGCACCATGGTTGTGAGGAGCGCGCCGACCGCGGGTGCAGCGCGCAGCACGCCGAGCCCGAACGGACCGGCATCGAGGATGTCACGGGCGTAGATCGGCAACAGCGCGACCACGCCGCCGAACAGCACCGCGAACAGGTCGAGCGAGATCGTGCCTAATATCGCCGGATTGCTGCGCACGAACTTCACGCCTGCGAAGAGATCGTCGGACGAGCCGGCATCCTTGGCCGGCGCGGCCTGGATGACCCGGATCGCGCCGGTGAAGAGCACGCCGAGGAGCCAGAACAGGCACATGATGCCGTAGGGCAGACCCGGCGATACCGCATAGGCGAAGCCGCCGAGCGCGGGGCCGGTGATGGTCGCGACCTGCGTCGCGCCGCTCGAAAGCGCGGTGGCCCGCTGCAACGTTCCCTTCGGCGCGATCAGCGGCAATAACGCCGCGGTCGCCGGGCTCTCGAAGGCGCCGGTGGTGCCGAGCACGAATGTCGCGATGAAGATATGCAGCTCGGTGAGCCAGCCGGCATAGGAGCCCCAGGCCAGGAACAGCGCGGTCAACGCCTCCGCGAGCTGACAGACCTGCACCACGCGCTTGCGCTCGAACCGATCAGCGGCATGTCCGGCGACGAAGACGAGCAGCGCCGTCGGCAGAAACTGCACGAGGCCGACCATGCCGAGATCGAAAGCGCTGCCCGAGAGGTCGTAGACCTGCCAGCCGATCGCCACCGCGCCGATCTGGCTCGAGAATCGCGACAGGCTGCGCGACAGCATGAAGAAGATCAGGGAGGGCTGCCGGAGCAGAGCACTCGCCGTGGGCGACGATGACATGGCACGATCGGTGGCCGACGCGCGCCGGGTTGTCAACGTCCATACCCGCATCATGCCATTGCGCGCGGCACGCCGCCGCTGCCATAGTCCGCGCGACGGCTGGGGGAATCATGCTGCAACTGCAATCGGCATTCGGCATCGTCGCGCTGCTCGCGATCGCGCTTGCCTTCGGCGAGAACCGCCGCGCGGTCTCCTGGAAACAGGCCGGGATCGGGCTCGTCGCGACGCTCTTAACCGCAATCATCCTGATCAAGCTGCCCTACGTCGCCGGCGTCTTCGGCGCCATCAACGACGCCGTCGGCGCGATTGCCGGCGCGTCGCGCGCGGGCTCTTCCTTCGTGTTCGGCTATGTCGGCGGCGGTCCCCTGCCCTTCGACCCCAAGGCGCCCGGCGCCGATTTCATCCTGGCGTTCCAGGCACTGCCGATCGTGCTGGTCATGAGCGTGCTGACGACGCTGCTGTTCTACTGGCGCGTGCTGCCGCCGATCGTGCGCGGCATGGCCTGGCTTCTCGAACGCACGCTCGGCGTCGGCGGCGCGGTTGGCCTTTCCACCGCGGCCAACATCTTTCTCGGCATGGTCGAAGCGCCGCTATTCGTGCGGCCCTATCTGACGCAGATGACGCGCAGTGAGCTCTTCCTGGTCATGACCGGCGGGATGGCGGGCATCGCTGGCACCGTGCTGGTGCTCTACGCGACGCTCCTTGCGCCTTTGATCCCCGATGCCGCCGCGCATTTCGTCATCGCCTCCGTGCTCGGCGCACCGGCCTCGATCCTGATCAGCCTGATCATGGTGCCGGAGACGAAGGAGCAGCGCACGGGCGGTGCGCTCGACGATCCCGAGCTGAACGTGAAGAGCACGATGGATGCCATCGTCAAGGGCACCTCGGCGGGTCTCGAGCTCTTGCTCAACATCGTTGCGATGCTGCTGGTGCTGGTGGCGCTGGTCTATCTCGCCAATTCCGTCCTCGGCCTGCTGCCCGAGATCGGCGGCGGGCGGATCTCGCTGCAGCGGATGCTGGGTTATGTCATGGCCCCGGTCTGCTGGCTGATGGGCCTGCCCTGGTCGCAGGCGGTCACCGCCGGCAGCCTGATGGGCACCAAGACCGTGCTGAACGAGCTGATCGCTTATGTCGATCTCTCGAAACTCGCGCCCGACGCGCTCGACGCACGCTCGAAACTGATCATGCTCTACGCGATGTGCGGATTTGCGAATTTCGCCAGCCTCGGCATCATGATCGGCGGCCTCGGCACCATGGCGCCACAGCGCCGCGACGAGATCAACGCGCTCGGCGTGAAGTCGATCGTCTCGGGGACGATCACGACATGTCTGATGGGCGCGATCGTGGGGATGATGACGTGACGATTCCAACGCGTCGTCATTGCGAGCGAAGCGAAGCAATCCATTTCGCTGCTTGCGGCAACATGGATTGCTTCGTCGCTAACGCTCCTCGCAATGACGGTGAGTTTTCGTCATTCCGGGGCGGTGCGAAGCGCCGAACCCGGAATCCATAACCACAGGCCCTTGTGCCTGAGGCAACAGAACTGACAGCTCGTTCCACAACCGAATTCGTGGTTATGGATTCCGGGCCTGCGTGCTTCGCACGCATCCCGGAATGACGAGAGCAACTAAGCCGTCAATTCCTTCGTCTCGAAATCCGCGGGCAGGATCACCTCCAGCAATTCCACGTCGTCGGAGTAATCCATGATCAGATGCTGGATCTTCGGCGGCTGGGTCCAGGAGCTGCCGATCTGGAACGTCGTCTCGCCGACGCCGTCCATGTAGGTCTTCACCCAGCCCTTGAGCACATAGACCATCTGGAACTCGACGTCGTGGTAATGCAGCTTGGAGACTTCCTCCGGATTGCAAGGCCCGATCAGGCGAATCACATGGGCGCGGGCGAGGCCGTGTGTGGCATCGGCAATGCCGAGATCGCGATATTGCGCATAGGCGCGCAGTCCGTCGGCCCGGAAATCCTCCTCGCGGTGATGGCTGATGGCGACACGCTGCTTCGGACGCGCGGGCTTTGCGGCCTTGGAGACCCTGCCCTTGCTCTTCAGCTTGCGGCGCGCCGTGGATTTGGCGGCGGCCTTGCGGGCCGGCGATTTCTTCTGCGTGGCCGATTTCGCGGCGGCTCGCGCGGCGGGCTTCTTTGATTTCTTTTTGGCCATCGGTGCTCTCCCTATCCGTTCGAAACGGAGAGTATCACAACGGAGGTCCTGTAGGGTGGGCAAAGCGAAACGTGCCCACCAACATCACCATTCGATAGCTGAGAAATGGTGGGCACGGCGCTATCGCCCTTGCCCACCCTACGCATCGGTTTCCGACATCAATGCAGCCGGAACACGCCGTCGACGGCGCGCAGTTCAGCGGGCTTGATCAGCTTGGAATGCGCGACGCGGACCGAATAGAGCGGCCCCTCGAGCTTGTCCTGCCAGAACTGGAGAAAATCCTGGAGCGCGGGAAATTTCGGAAACAGATCGTAGTTCTGCCAGACATAGGTCTGCAGCAGCGAGGGGTGATCCGGCATCCGGTAGAGAATCTCGGCCGTGGTCAGCCCGTATCCCAGCGCAAGTTTCCGAAAGTCCTCGGAAACCCCAACCCGCGAAACCATGCGAACCTCCTGTGTAGGAGCGCATCCCGCGATCGTGGCCCTTGCCGGAGCCACCCCGGCCGAAGATGCGCTCACATGATGGAAATGTGACGCACGCAACCAACTCATCTCAAGCCCAAATGGTTAATGAGTTGTTGAAAATTTACGCATTAGCAGCAGCTTACCGCATGTGCTAATATGGCTTTTGCGCTTCATCCGGCACGTTAACGCTGCCCGGTAAGATTTGGCAGCGGCGCCATTTGAGTGCCAAATTTTCTGCTAGAAGCCCTTGCCCACATTCAAACTCTGCCTTAAATCGTCATTACTCGGGCTGGCACTCGCCGGCAGAGACTGCTAACACTCCCAAAACGTTAAACAATTGCAAGATCTTAGGAGGACTGCATGAAATTCCGTCCGCTTCACGACCGCGTCGTGGTTAAGCGTATCGACGCCGAAGAGAAGTCCGCTGGCGGCATCATCATTCCCGACACTGCCAAGGAAAAGCCCTCCCAGGGCGAAGTGATCGCCGTTGGCCCGGGCGGCCGCGACGAGAGCGGCAAGCTGATCCCGATCGACATTCAGGTCGGCGATCGCGTCCTGTTCGGCAAGTGGTCGGGCACCGAGGTCAAGATCGACGGCCAGGACCTCTTGATCATGAAAGAGAGCGACATCATGGGCGTCCTCACCGACGCACCCGCCTCCAAGAAGAAGGCCGCCTAAGGCCAAGCCCCCGCTCTCACCCTGAAGGGTGAGAGGCAGTTCGGCCTCATCCTTCGCGGACACGTCCGCTCGTCAGGATGAGGGGATAAAAGATCAACTCAGGGAAACCAGAAATGTCAGCCAAAGAAGTCAAATTCGGCGTCGACGCCCGCGACCGCATGCTGCGCGGTGTCGACATTCTCGCCAACGCCGTGAAGGTCACCCTCGGCCCGAAGGGCCGCAACGTGGTGCTCGACAAGTCGTTCGGCGCTCCGCGCATCTCCAAGGACGGCGTCACCGTCGCCAAGGAGATCGAGCTCGACGACAAGTTCGAGAACATGGGCGCCCAGATGGTGCGCGAAGTCGCCTCCAAGTCCGCCGACGCGGCCGGCGACGGCACCACCACCGCGACCGTGCTCGCGGCCGCGATCGTCCGTGAAGGCGCCAAGTCGGTTGCCGCCGGCATGAACCCGATGGATCTCAAGCGCGGTATCGACCTCGCGGTCGAAGCCGTGGTTGCGGACCTCCAGAAGAACTCCAAGAAGGTCACCTCGAACGAGGAGATCGCCCAGGTCGGCACCATCTCCGCCAACGGCGATGCCGAGATCGGCAAGTTCCTCGCCGACGCCATGAAGAAGGTCGGCAACGAGGGCGTGATCACGGTCGAGGAAGCCAAGTCGCTCGAGACCGAGCTCGACGTCGTCGAGGGCATGCAGTTCGACCGCGGCTATATCTCGCCCTACTTCATCACCAACGCCGACAAGATGCGCGTTGAGATGGAAGACGCCTACATCCTGATCAACGAGAAGAAGCTCTCCTCGCTGAACGAACTGCTTCCGCTGCTCGAAGCCGTGGTGCAGACCGGCAAGCCGCTCATCATCGTCGCCGAAGACGTCGAAGGCGAAGCGCTCGCCACCCTCGTCGTCAACCGCCTGCGTGGCGGCCTGAAGGTCGCCGCCGTCAAGGCGCCGGGCTTCGGCGATCGCCGCAAGGCCATGCTTCAGGACATCGCGATCCTGACCGGCGGCCAGGCGATCTCGGAAGACCTCGGCATCAAGCTCGAGAACGTCAACCTCTCGATGCTGGGCCGCGCCAAGAAGGTGATGATCGACAAGGAGAACACCACGATCGTCAACGGCGCCGGCAAGAAGGCCGACATCGAGGCGCGTGTGCAGCAGATCAAGGCGCAGATCGAGGAGACCACCTCGGACTACGACCGTGAGAAGCTGCAGGAGCGTCTGGCCAAGCTCGCGGGCGGCGTCGCGGTGATCCGCGTCGGCGGCGCGACCGAGGTCGAGGTGAAGGAGCGCAAGGATCGCGTTGATGACGCGATGCATGCGACCCGCGCGGCGGTCGAGGAAGGCATCGTACCGGGCGGCGGCGTCGCCCTGCTCCGTGCCTCCGAAGCGCTGAAGGGCATCCGCACCAAGAACGACGACCAGAAGACCGGCGTCGAGATCGTGCGCAAGGCCCTCTCCTGGCCGGCCCGCCAGATCGCGATGAACGCAGGCGAAGACGGCTCCGTCATCGTCGGCAAGATTCTCGAGAAGGATCAGTACGCCTACGGCTTCGACGCCCAGACCGGCGAATACGTGAACATGGTCTCCAAGGGCATCATCGACCCGACCAAGGTGGTCCGCGCTGCCGTGCAGAACGCGGCCTCGGTCGCCGGCCTCCTGATCACCACGGAAGCCATGGTCGCCGAGCTGCCGAAGAAGGGCGCAGGCGGCCCCGCGATGCCTCCGGGCGGCGGCATGGGCGGCATGGATTTCTGATCCGCGCGCTCAGGCGAACTCACGAAATGCGAAACCCCGGCAGCGATGCCGGGGTTTTTGTTTGGGGCAATCAGACGGGGAAACGATTACCACTTCGGAAAGGGGAAATACGGCAGATGGCCGCCGTTCGGGTTCGGGAAACCGGTTGTCGGCGAAACATAGATGATCTCGCCGCCCTTGATGACCACGGGAACTCCGACGCAGCCGCCGATCACCGCGTCCAGATCTTCGTCCGCCAGCGCAGCGACATTGATAGCATGCTGGCCATTCTGATAGCTCGTCATTGCAATCTCCCTCTGTGTCGGTTGGACGTGAATGGATCTGCCCACTCACCTGAGGTCGATATGCCTGAACGGCGGCAGGTCGCGCCGTGACCTCGGTCACATGGCGGCGGACGTTCTGGCGGGACATCTCCGGTTATCTGGAGTTACCGTGATGCTCGTCACGGCAGCGTCGAGCCCGATGGTACCATGGCACTGTTCGAGCCATGCCCCCCGCTCCGCTATCCCGGCGCTCTCGCATCTGGCGTCTTGGTCCGATCCTTGGCAGGCCACTGCTCTGAGATCGGCGGCATCGCTGTCTCCTTGCCGGTGAGGCGCTCGATCGCGATTTCAAAGACGGCGATCAGATCGAGACGCGGGAAGAAATTCTTCGGCCGGTTGAGATCGGGCTTGCCGTATTTCCGCAGCAATGCCTCGCAGAAGGCCTGCTTGGTCGCCTGCTCGGTGACGACCTTGATAGTCCCGAACACGACGACGCTGCGGAAAGCCAGGCCGGAATCGCATTCGAAGCGGCCGTAATCGAACACCCCCTCCTGCTCGTCGAGCTGGAAGCAGACGCGCGGCTCGCGGTCGACATTGGTCCTGAAATGCCCGAGCGCGCTGGTCGAGTGGATGTAGAGTCGGCCGTCCATCCACACGTAGAGAAAGGGCGTGCAATAGGGCGCGCCGTCGGCTCCGACGGTCGCAAGACGGCAGCTATAGCCGCGCGCGATCACCTGCAGCGCTTGGTCCGCGCTCATCACCCGATCGCCGCGCCGCATCGAAAATGAGCTCATGCCACCCTTCGAATTGTCAAGGAAACCGCGGACCGCGCGTCAGGCCACCAAAGCGCGACTGCCCCGCTGGTAATCCGCCTTGCTGATCTCGAACACGCAGTTCGGAAGAGGTCCGGACAGGTCGCGATAGAACAGGCCCTCGCGCCTGACGCCGCCGATCTTGGTCATCGCTCCCTGCGAGCGGAAATTCTTTTCGCCCACCCAGAACACGACAGTGTCGACGAAGGTGAAGGCATGATCGAGCATCAGCCGCTTGACCTCGCGGTTGGTCGCCCCGCCCCAATGTTCGCGAACAATGAACGTCCAGCCGATCTCGATCTCGCTGCGCGCGGCGTCGTAGCCGAAATAGCGGCTCGAGCCGATCAGCCGATGCGACCCCCGCTCGACGAACACAAAGGCCATCTTCGAGGCGACCCCGCTGTCGAAGAATTTCCTGAAGACTGGCTCGGTGTAGCGGTCCTTGGCCGGATGCAGCTTCCAGATCTCCGGATCGGATGCGGCGTGAAACAGCTCCGGCCAGTCGGCGACCGACATGGGCCTGACGATGACATTGGCGCCGATCAAGGTCGGCTGAAAATCGGGCTTGGACATGGATGATTTCATAGTGGACATAATGGTATGATAGAAATGTCCATTCCGATAAAATCAGACATACCACTTTCGGACACGGGAGTTTCGGGATGAAGGAGATCGGCCGCAGCTTTGCCGGCCTACACAACTGGCAGGTCGCGCGCAGCCGCCCGGTCCCGCTGTTCCGGCAGGTCTACCTGCAGATACGATCCGCCATCCTGGCGCAGACGCTGAAGCCGGGCACACGGCTGCCGTCCACGCGCGAGCTCGCCTTGCAGCTGTCGGTGTCGCGTTCGGCTGTCGTCGCCGCGTTCGACCAGCTCATTGCGGAAGGCTATGTCGGAGGCAAGACGGGATCAGGGACCTATGTGGCCGCCGACCTGTTCGAAAACAGCGCTGCGCAGAAGGCGGGCCTGCGCAGGACAAAGCCGGCATCGCGCGACGTCTTCGTGGGCGACCTCGTCGATGTCACCGCGCGCAACGATTCCCGCCCCTTCAATCTCGGCCGGACGCTGATCGATTCACGCACCCATAATGCCTGGCGTAAGCTGACGGCCCGCGCCTTCCGCTCGATCGATCCCGTGCATCTCGGCTATTCCGATCCGCGCGGCCTGCCCGCGCTGCGCCAGGCGGTGAGCGACTATCTGCGGGTCGCGCGCGGCGTGCGCTGCGAGGCGGACCAGATCGTCATCACGACCGGCACCCAGCACGCCGTCGATCTCGTTATTCGCGTGCTGAATCTTGCAGGCGAAAAAGTCTGGGTCGAGGATCCCGGCTATCCCCTGACGGTGCGTGCGCTGGTCGCCGCCGGCGTGACGGCCCATCCCGTTCCCGTCGACGAACATGGCATCGACGTCCGTGCCGGCATCGCCAAAGCGAGATCGGCGCGTGCGGTCTTCATCACGCCCTCCCATCAATTCCCGACCGGCGTGGTGCTGTCGATGTCGCGGCGGCTGGCGCTGCTCTCTTGGGCGCGCGAGTCCGGAAGCTGGATCGTCGAGGACGATTATTCGAGTGAATTCCGTTACGGCGGCCGGCCGCTGGCGGCGCTGCAGGGGCTCGACGATGCGGAGCGCGTCATCTATGTCGGCACGCTGAACAAGGCGCTGTTTCCGGGCCTGAGGCTCGGCTATGCGGTCGTGCCGAATGCGCTGCTGCCGCAATTCGTCCGGACGCGATATCTCGCCGATCGCCAGCCGGCGAGCCTGCATCAGGCCATCACCGCCGATTTCATGGAGGACGGCCATTTCGCCGCGCATATCAGGCGGATGCGCACAATCTATGCCGCGCAGCGCGATCTGCTGGTCAAGCACCTGCGGCGGCGTCTCTCGGATTACGCGCAGGTCGACCCGCCCGATCAGGGCATGCACCTCGTGCTCTATCTCAACAAGGGCCTGAGCGATGTCGCGATCCAGCGCGCGGCGCTCGAGCAGCGCGTGGTGACCCGCGCCATGAGCGAACTCTACCTCGCGGCCCCGCCACGCTCGGCGCTGATGCTCGGATTCAGCGGCCACCCATCCAGCTCGATTCCTGCCGCCGTCGCCCGCCTCGCGGAGGTGATCGAGATTGCGGCAGGATGAGGCCTCCCGTCTTGACCGGCATCGACAATTTCCTGCGCACCATTCGGGTGGAACCCGCGCCTCGATGTGCTAAATTGCCGCATCGGAGAAGGCGCCGTGCGACAGTTCGACATAGCGGCAATGTTCGTGAGCCTGTGGCTCCTTGTGTCGATGATCGTTGACGCAGCGACGCCAAAGGAACTCACGTTCTACATGATCGCGGCCGTGACGGCTCCCGCCGTGGCGGTGCTGGCGCTCTTGTATTGGCGCGGCGTGCCGAAGCAGGACTTCGCGATCGTCCTTGCGACGCTCTGGCTGATCGTCTCGATCATCCTCGAACTGATTTCGCCAACGCCCCTGCCGTCGATCGCGGCCGTGATCGCGTGCGCGCCATTGCTGATCGTCGGCTGCGCGATCTATTTTCTGCGCTGGCGCCGTTCGAGGCGACGCCCCACGTCGACCCGCTTCGATGCCTGAGTGAATGGCGTCCATTCAGGGATTCAACTTCAAGTCGGCGATCATTGGCCAGGAACATTCTCTGCAACACAGACGAATGGAACCCAGCCGATTTTTCTGAGCCGGAAGCCAACGATCGATCGCTTGTGTCAACAGAAAGCCACGAAATCCAGCGAGACACTCGCCGCTTCGCGCATCACGCAAAGCGGATCAGATCGCTTCGCTCGAACCAGGGTAGGACATGAAGTTCGTCAAGAGTTTTCTTGCGGCAACCCTTTTGCTTGCCGCGGTAGGCACAAGTCATGCGGCAATGCGCATCGAGGATGACCACGGCGGTCAGATCGGCACCTACATTACCAAATTCGAGCGCCTGCGCTCATCGGGTCAATCCGTGGTGATTGACGGTCTCTGTGCCTCGGCCTGCACCCTCGTCCTGAGTGCGGTTCCACCCGACAAGATCTGTGTGACCCCGCGCGCGAGGCTCGGCTTCCATGCCGCCTATGATTTCGGCAGCAATGGCCGCATGACCACCAATCCCGAAGCCACCATGATGCTGTATTCGATGTATCCGACGCCGGTGCGGCGCTGGATTTCGGCGCGCGGTGGATTGACGCCTCAGATGCTCTTCCTGCACGGCAGGCAATTGCAGGCGATGTACCAGCCATGCCAGGGATCTTTTGGCCAGGGGATAGTTGCCCAAGGGACACTTCCCCAAGGGACAGTTCGTCAAGGGTCGGTTGGCCGAACGTCAGTCAATCAACGATCGTTCAGCCGCTCCTTCAGCCGCACTTGGCCGTCACCGCACTACCGTCCCGATCCGGTCCGAGCGCACTTCGCCGGAACCTGACATGCGCGAGTAGAAGATCAGATCGACACGGCCGATCAGATTTTCGAGCGGGATGCTGCCCATCACCGACGGCACGCGGCTGTCGGTGGAATTGTCGCGGTTATCACCGAGCATGAAATAATGTCCCGCCGGCACGGTGAAGACATTCGTATTGTCAAGATAACCGTTCTGGACGCAATCCAGCGTCTCGTAGCTCGCGCCGTTCGGCAGCGTTTCACGCCAGCGCTTCACGCCGGCGGTTGAATCCGTTCCGCAGGCGTCGCCGACAAAGTCGGCGAGCGGCTCGCGCTTCACCGGCACGTCGTTGATATGAAGCACGCCGTCCTTCATCTGGATACGCTCGCCCGGCATCCCGATCACCCGCTTGAGGTAGTCGGTGCGCTGATCTTTGGGGAGGCGGAACACGACGACGTCTCCGCGCTGCGGTTCGCGGCCGAGCACGCGTCCTGAAAACAGCGGCGGCGAGAACGGAAGGGAAAACCGGCTGTAGCCGTAGGCGGATTTCGAGACAAAGACATAGTCGCCGACCCGCAAGGTCGGCATCATGGAACTCGCCGGAATGTTGAACGGCTGGTACAGACACGTGCGAACGAACAACGCGACAAATAGCGCGAGCACCAGATTGTTGACGACGTAGACGACGAGCGTCCGCAGGAAGCCGAATTGCTCGATGCGGCTCAGCATCAGCATGAAAACGATCGCGGTCCAAAGGCTGAAACCTGCTCCAAGCCAAGGCAGGGCCATGTCGGGGATCAGGCTGCCCCCGCCCGCGGCCTTCACCACCAGCAAGACCGCAAGCGTCACGGCAGAGCCGAGGATCGCCGGCACGGTGCTCCAGGCCAGCACCGCGCGCATCTGACGCGCGGTCGCTTCACCGCCGAGCAAGAGGCCGATCCAGCTCAGCACCAGTGCCGACGGGTAAAGCCAGATGATGCCGAAAAAAGCTGCAATGACCAGCGCGAGCACGGAAAGCCGCCAATCGTCCCACGGCGCAGCCAGGCCAACGCTGACCAGTTGCATATAGAAGCCGCAGACCGTCCCCAGTGCCGCCAGCGGCAGCACCAGATAGGTCGGGCGCCGCCCGACGATCCGCTGGATGGTCTGCCGCGGGCTCAGCCACAACGTGGCGAAAGGCGACGGGAAATCGGTCTCCTGCATTTCGGTCATCACTGCCTCAAAGAAATCCTTGGAGGAAATCTAGCGCGTAACCACGAATGAAAACGTGGAGAACGTCACACTCGATTATTCGACAAGGGATGACGCGGTCAGGTTCAAAATCGCCCCCGGCAGGCCGAAACCAGAAAGCAAAAGGGCCGCCCTGCGGCGCCCCGCTCTTGTGTGATGTCGGTCGCGGTCACTCGATGCGGGCGAGGACGGCAAGCTTGCGGATGCCCTTGCTGCGATAGGCGTCCAGGAACGCGGAGTAGTCGCGGAACGACACGCAGCCGTTGGAATCGCCGTTCGGCCCGAGCATGAACGTGTGCGCGAGCAGGCCGTCGCGGCCATAGATCGCATCCTCGCCGCCGACAGGCGTCAGCCGCAGCGCCGGCACCCCGTGGAACAGCGACTCGCGCGGCTTGAGCTCGTAGATGTGCGGGGGCGTCACGCCGCGCATACGGATCTTCGCCGAACGCGGATCGTCGAGATTGGAGCCAAGCCCCGAATGCGCTTCGAGCTTGGTGCCGTCGGGCAGATAGACGGTGTGCGCGGTGATATCGTAGACGGCGGTGTCCTTGTCGTACGGCGCCTGGCCGCCCATCATCGGATTCTGCTCCCGTCCGATGCTGCTGGTGATGCTGGCGTCAGCGGAGGCGTAGGCGAGCAGCGTGCCCTGCGAGGCGGCCTTGCCCCACAGCTTCTCGACCATCCTGGAGCGGTCGCTGGTGGTGATCGACATCACGGCGGCCTTGGCGCGCTCGGCCATGTCACGCACGGAGATGCCGGATCTTGCGGGCGGCGTTTCGGGCTGCGACGGCGGCGGCGCATTCAAGGCGAGTTGCTGCGGAGCCGGCTTTGCTTTTGAGACATCGATCTTCGCATCCGCGGGCTTCGCCTCGGCGAGCCTTGCCGCAGGAACAGTCTTCGGCGCTTCGGCAAGCTTGGGCGCCTCGCCTGCCGGCGCGGCGCTCGCCGCGTTCGAGGGCACGCTGTCAGGCGCGGCCGCCGCAAACCGTTCGTTAAACATAGTTGGCGAGATCGCAGCCGCCGTCACCGGCTTTTCGATCATCGGCAGCGCGGCGAAGGCATCAGCGATGATCTGCGTGGTGGAACGCGATGCGACCGCGGGCCTGACAACGGGCTCGTCATAACCCGCATTTCCCAGTGTCGGATAAACGTTCGCGGCGATGACGTTGCTGTAAACGGTCCAGCCGCAGCCGATCACCATGCACGCGATCGCAGCTCCGCCGAGCAAGCGGTTGGAGGTCTTGCCAGATTTTCTTCCGATATTGCCCGCCACTAACGCAACGCTACCCTTGCACTCACTCATCCACCCCCGCCCAGGATGACCCCACTTTTTCCTGTCGACGTCGCGCCAATGAACATCCAGGGCGCAGCATCTCGCAAACGGGCGGAGCGTCATTAAGGCGACTTTTCGTTAAACGCGAATTAAGTTTGGGCGGATGTAAGGCAGCGGAATATCGTCCTAAATGTGGTCTCATTTCGGCACAGCATTCCCGTACTGTTCCGGGTTTGCGAGCGGTTGCGCCGTTTTGTCGCCTCAAATGTCGAATGCCCCGTATCGCTACTGCCCCTGACGCAGCGCTGTGAGGGCTGGCGCCGATCAAGCGGCGGAACCACCGCGCCGGCTGACACCATGGCTCCAGGCTGCAAGTCGAAGTAAGCTCGCAGCCGAAGCGATTCGTTTGCAGTCCCTCGCTGAATTCCAAATCTTCTGGAGATTTCGATGCAGAGCGTGGGGCGCAAGGTGGCCTTTGTCATGGCCTCTTCCAGCCATGGAACCATGATCGTCAATCGCTTCGACTACCGGATGGTCAATCAGAACCAGGGTTATGGGGTCGGCTTCCAGATCCTGGAGACGTCCTGCTTCGATCCCAACGAAGTGCGGCTCGCGCTCGACATGCTCGCGCTTCGCCGCAAGCACCACGGCGACGGCGTCGTCGCCATCGATTGCGGCGCCAATATCGGCGTTCACACCATCGAATGGGCGAAGGCGATGGCAAGCTGGGGATCGGTGCTGTCGATCGAGGCCCAGGAGCGCATCTATTACGCGCTGGCCGGCAATATCGCGATCAACAACTGCTTCAACGCCATCGCCGTACACGGTGCGGTGTCGAACGAAAGCGGGGTCATGCAGATCCCGAACCCCAATTATTTCGTTCCTTCCAGCTTTGGCAGCCTGGAACTGCGCCAGCGCAACGGCACCGAGTTCATCGGACAGCCGATCGACTATCAAAACACCGTCAATGTCCGCAAGCTGATGCTCGACGAGTTCGGCCTTCCGCGCGTCGACCTGATCAAGATCGATGTCGAGGGCATGGAGCTCGAGGTGCTCGACGGCGCGGCGAAAACCATCGAACGCAGCCACCCGATCATGCTGATCGAGAAGATCAAGGCTGACGCGATCCAGCTGCGCCAGTGGCTGGAGACGCGCGGCTATGTCGTCATCGAAGCCGGCATCAATCTCCTGGTGATTCATTCCAGCGACGCCTCGCTGGCCGAGGTGCTGCGGGCCATTCAGCCTGCGGCGCAACCGGCCGCCTGAAATTTACCGCTTGAGTTCCGGCGGCGGCGAACGGTCCAGGGCATCGCCCTTGCGATTGCCGAGCAAGGTCAGCGCATAGGTCTCGATGACCAGCGGCCCACGCCGGCGCGTCAGCTCGGCGACGCGTTCGATCCGGCCAAAGCGATCCTTCAGATCAGGCTCCGCCCTGATATCGTCGACATACAAGAGCGGGCCCGCGAGCTCGGCGGCGCTCGGCTCGGTCATGTTGACCCAGCGGATGCGCTGGGTCTCCTGCGCAACGCAAGTGCCTTTCGGTAGATGGAAGGCAAGCCAGCTCGTGGTGCCATAGTCCGCCGCCAGCACGCAGGTCGAACCGGTGCGCTTGCGCACCGCATCGATCTCGCGAGCGAGTTCGCGCCAGCCGACGCCGACGCTGCGCACGGTGGCGTCCCGCCGGTAGAGCGAGAGCACACCGGTATCAGCCTGCACGATCAGGCCCACGAACATCACGACGCCGAGCGGCGCCGCCCAGCGGAGGCAGACATCGGCGATGCGTTGCGCCCGTGTCCCCCATCGCACCAGATGGGCGGCGACGGCAGCCGCGACGGCGAACGCCGGATAGACCGGCGCGAACCAGTTGGCCTCGACGCGCGCGTGCAGCGAATGCCAGATGAAATAGGCCGTAACCGTCCAGAACATTGCACTGACCAGCACCCGCGCGGACATCGCGCCCACCGCAAGTCGGGCCTGCCCGACTTGTGTAACGCCCGTCTCTCGCCGCGCCAGCGCATACAGTCCCATCGCGCCGAGGATGAAGACGAGCGGCGTCGCAAAGGCGATCTGGGTCGGGATCAGTTCGGCGATGAAGGCGGGGCGGAAATCCTCGATTCTCGCGCGTCCGCTGATCTGCTTGAGGAACGATACCCAGTGATGCTCGGCGTTCCAGACGATGACCGGAGCGAAGATCGCCAAGGCGACGAGCGCGCCGAGATAGGGCCAGGGCGATGCCAGCCAGCGTCGCTGCTTCGGCACGGCGAGAATCCAGATCAGGATCGCCGCGCCGAAAAACAGCGCGGTATATTTCGACAGCAAGGCGCAGCCGGCCGCGGCGCCTACCGCGAGCCACCACGCCCCTCGTCCGGTGTCCAGCACCTTGGCGAGGAAAAACAGCACGAAGCTGGAGGCAACCAGCAGCGGCGAATCCGGCGTGACGATCAGCGTGCCGACGGCCACCATCAGCGTCACGTTGAGCAGGATGGCGGCGGTCGCCGCCACGCGCACGCCGCCGAACAGGATCGCTGCCGTGCGATAGACAGCATAGCTCATCGGCAGCGCGGAGAGGATCGACACCAGCCGGACGCCGAATTCGGTATCGCCGGCGATCATGGTGCCGGCGCGGATCACGAGCGCGACCATCGGCGGATGATCGTAATAGCCGCCGGCCAGATGCTTCGACCACATCCAGTAATAGGCTTCGTCGAAGGTGATCGGCGTCCAGGCGGCCGCGACCAGCCGCAGCGCCACCAGCGCCAGGATCGTGAGAGAGGTGTTGCGGATGAGCCTGATGTCGCCGGGACTCATTCAACGCTTCATCGCTTGCGCCAGACGAAGAGACCGGAAATCGCGTAGTTCCAGACGACGCCCATCAAGGCTCCGGCTGCGCCGGCGAGCCACCAGATCGGCTCCTGGTCGTAGACCGAGAACGCGACGCCGACATTGGCCAGCAGGCCTACGCTGCAGACAAGGTAGAACGCGAAGAGCCCGCGCAGGATGGCAAAGCCCTTCAGCCGCTGGTCGCGATAGGTCAGGAAATTGTTCAGGATGAAATTCGAGGTCATGGCGACAAGGGCGCCTGCGGCCTGCGCCTCCGCGAAGGGCCAGTTGAGAACCTCCAATGCCACGAACAATGTCGCCAGATGCACGAACAATCCCGTGCCGCCGACCATCGCAAACATCAGGAAGCGCAGCGACACTGCATCGTTTGAGAACTTCGCGAGCACCAGTCCGAGGAAATCCAGCGCCACCATGGAATCGAGCTTGCTCTCGCCATGTAGCCGCGAACCGAAGGTGAAGGGGACCTCGACCGTCTTCAGTTCGCCCTGCGCGGTCGCGACGATGTCGAGCAGGATCTTGAAGCCCTGCGTCGAGAGCTTCGGCGCCAACTGCTCGAACTTGTCGCGCCGGATCATGAAGAAGCCGCTCATGGGATCGGCGACCGAGACGCCGAGCACGCGCCTGGCAAGCCCGGTCGCGAACGCACTGAAGCCCGCGCGCTGCCTGTCAAAACTATCGGCGCTGCCGCCCTCGACATAGCGGCTGCCGACCACGAGTTCGGCCTTTCCGCCTTCCAGCAGCGACAGCATTTTCGGCAGCTGCGTCTCGTCGTGCTGGAGATCGGCATCCATCACCGCAGCGTAGGGTGCGCTGGAGGCGAGGATTCCTTCGATGCAGGCGCCCGAAAGACCGCGCCGTCCGATGCGCCTGACGCAGCGGACGCGGCTGTCCTGGCGCGCCAAGTCGCGCACGACCTGCCAGGTCTTGTCCGGCGAATTGTCGTCGACGAAAACGACTTCCCAGGCCATTCCGGCCAGTGTGGCGTCCAGCTTGCGATAGAGCTGGGCAACATTGTCGCGCTCATTGAAGGTCGGCACGACCACGGAAAGCACCGGCAAACCCATGGTTTGCCGAGGATTTTCGGAGCCCTGCCGGATCGCTTCGTTCATGGGCAAGCGTATATCCGCCGCCTTCCCCAATGCCAAGGCAGAGCTTTCGGAACAGGTGCCGAACGGTTGTGCAAAACCCGTCAAAAATGGGGGCTAAAATGTCAACGACCACGAACAGAAGGCGCGCGTACATCCGGCGCTGCCCAGCTATTGCGTGGTCGTCTCAGGCAACGGAGCTTTGGCAAGCATCAACGTCGCTGTGATGCCTACATGGGAACTCCCCGCAGCACTTGCAAGGGCTGCGGGGCGGTTGCGCAGCCTAGTTCGGAACTTCCTTAATAACCGGGCCCCTGACGGCCGGAGCTGCCGGAGCGGCGGGCTGCGCAGGTTGCGCCGCCTGGGTCTGGGCCGGCTGCGGCTTGCCGAATTGTCCGAGCGGGCCGTAAAACACCGCCGCGGCGAGGACGACCACCAGCACGATCCATCCCAACGCATTGGCGATCGAGTGCGATGTCATGCTGCGACTTCCCCTGGAATTCATGCCTTAAAGCAATGGATATCATGGAAGATCGGGTCGCGGGAATAGCCTTACAAGCCCGAAGGCGCATCTCACCGCGTCCACAAATAGAGCGCATCAGGCTCCTTTTCTCATTGCCCGAGCCGTCGGTTTCCCGCACCAGCGTAAAGCCGCGCGCTTCGTAGAAACGGCGCGCGGGGGCGTTGCGCTGGAAGGTCCAGAGTTGAAGGCGCTCAAACGACGTTTGCGCCCGCCGCAAAAGCGACGAGCCGATTCCCCGTCCCTGCGCCTCCGGCAGCACATAAAGCTGGTCGATCCAGTCCTTTCGGAAGGCGATCATGGCGGCCATTCCGGCATCGCCAAAGGCGCCCCACAGCTCGCATGCGGCAAAAACGTGCTCGCGAAAAAAGCTGCGATCCTCTTCCGGCGTGTGCAGGCCCGCCAGCCCAGGCAGCGCCCGATCGAAGGCAATGCGATGGATGCGCGCAGCGGCGTCCATGTCCGACAATTCAAGCCGCCGCAGCATGGGCACGCACGATCAGTTGGCCGCCTTGCGCTTGACGAAGGCGTTGATGATGTCCTTTTGCGCCAGTTCGATCGCGCGATTGGCCGTGGAGAGATGGGAGCCCGCTTCCGCATTCGGATTTTGCAGCGAGAGATAGTCCATCAGCGTCACGCGGAAGTTCTGCCGCTCGGATGGACAAATGCTCTGGATGTCGGCGGTGAAAGCCTGGGCCGACATGCCCCTGGTGCCGTCGTTCTGATATTCCCGCGCCAGGCAATGCCAATAGGAATCGCGTCCCTGCAGCGCCAGACGATGAGCGTCATCGACCTCGTCAGCCAGCGCGCCTGTGGCAATCAGCGCAAGCGCCATCCCCAACACCATCCGCATCCTGTTCTCCCTTTGCCTGCATTGTAACCGGAACGAGCTCAGCGGTTAAGCAATCATGCGGTCTGGCAAACATGCACCGGCCGCGGAACCGACGGATGGAGTTCCAGCCTGGCCCAATAGATGCATCCCAGTGTCAACACAGAAGCGCCGCGTGACGAACAAGGGGACACCGCATTCCAGCGCAACATGACCGCGCCAAGGCATGTAAGGATTCACGTGTCTGATTCGAACAGCGGGAGCGCAAGAGAATGTCGACGACGGACGAGAAAAGGCCAAAGGCACGTTCAGGCCAGCGCAGCGGAAAGGCCAGGCAGGCGGGACCGAAGGCTGACCAGCGGCAGCGCGCGAAGGCGGAGCCGGTCCAGGTCGAAACGATCGTGGTCGAGCCGGCCGTCTCTCTGAGTGAAATCGTCCCGGTCGAAGCCGTCGCCGTGCTCGATCCAGTCGATGTCAAACCTGACTCGGCGCCAGCGGAACCGCTTACCAATGCTCCCCTGGTCCCCGTCAACCCTGCCCCCGTCGTCGTAGCTGGCCCGGTCGAGACTTTCTGGATCGGTTTTCAAACCATTGCCGCCGCTTACAGTGCCTGCGCCTGGCGGTCGCTCGAGGAGACCATCGGCCTCGTCGAGAAGCTCACGCTTGCCCCCTCGCTCGACAAGAGGATCGAGGTTCAGAACGAATTCACCCGAAGGGCTTGCGACGGCGTCGCTGCGGACTCGCAGAAGATCTGGCGGCTTTACGGCGACGTCAGCAGGCAGATCTATCTTTCGTTCGAGCGCCTTCTGGTGTGGCGCAGGCCTGCGGCGCGCTAGCCGCCATCGGCGCCGCGCGGCCGCTCCGCATGCAGTGACACCTGCTGCCACCCTTCGCTTCGCTTTTGATTTGCGCACTTGATTTGACTAGTCTCGCCGGGACCCTCCGCGACAGGACCCCCGCCTTGACCAAAGCCCCGGCCTCTTCGAAGAAATCAGGACAAATCTATATTGGCGTCGGTGGCTGGACCTTCCCGCCATGGCGCGGGGTGTTTTACCCGGAGAAGCTCGCGCAATCGAAGGAGCTGCAATACGCGGCGTCGAAACTGACCTCGATCGAGATCAACGGCACCTATTACGGCTCGCAAAAGCCCGAGAGCTTTCGCAAATGGGCGCGCGAGGTGCCGGACGGATTTGTGTTCTCGCTGAAGGGATCGCGCTTCACCACCAATCGCCGCGTGCTCGCTGAAGCCGGCGACTCCATCAAGTATTTCTACAACACGGGCGTGCTCGAGCTTGGAGACCGGCTTGGACCGGTGCTGTGGCAGTTCGCGCCAACCAAGAAATTCGACGAAGCCGATTTCGGCAAGTTCCTGGAGCTTCTGCCGCGCGAGATCGACGGCCGCAAGCTGCGTCACGTCGTCGAGGTGCGGCACGACAGTTTCTGCACGCCTGCATTCGTCGCGTTGCTGCGCGAGTTCCAGACGCCCGTGGTATTCGCCGAGCACGGCACCTACCCCGCGATCGCGGACATCGCCGCGGACTTCGTCTATGCGAGGCTGCAAAAGGGCGATGACAATCTCAAGACCTGCTATCCGCCGAAGCAGCTCGATGCCTGGGCGAAGCGCCTGCAGCTCTGGGCCGAGGGCGGCGAACCCGGCGACCTGCCGCGCGTTGACAAGACCAAGCCGAAGAAAGCGCCGCGCGACGTGTTCGCCTATGTGATCCATGAGGGCAAGATCCGCGCGCCGGCAGGCGCCATGGAGCTGATCGATCGCGTGAAGTAACCCTTCGCGCGATTGCGACGGAAATACATCGAGACGAATACACAATGGCCAAGGCGAAAAAGCTTTTCACCATCGGCTACGAACAGACGCCGTCGAAGGCGGTGCTGGACGAGCTTGCGGGCGCGGGCGTCAAGCTCCTGGTCGACGTGCGCGCGGTGACGTCCTCGCGCCGGCCGGGCTTTTCCAAGAACCAGCTCGCGGCGGGGCTCGACGAGCGCGGCATCGCCTATGTGCATCTCAAAGGGCTGGGGACGCCAAAGGAAGGCCGGCTCGCCGCGCGCAGCGGGCACTATGACGAGCTGAAGAGAATCTTCGCCAGGCATTTGAAGACGCCGCAGGCCCGGGAAGAGCTGGACGAGCTTTCGGCGCTGGTAAAGAAGGCCGGCCCGGTCTGCCTGCTCTGCTACGAGCGCAACCACGAACACTGCCACCGCCGCTGGATCGCCGAGATCATCAGGGAGCGCGATGGGGTCAAGGTGGACAATCTGGAAGCGTCGCAGACCTGACCATCGCTGTCGTCATTCCGGGATGCGCCACCCGAACTCGGGTTTACCCGAGTTCGGCAATATCAATTGTCCAAGTCGGCAACAGCCGACTTGGACAGCGCAGGCCCGGAATCCATAACCACAGGCCGGGGTTATGGATTCCGGGCTCGCGACCTTGTCACGCTCCGGAATGACGAGAAGAAAACTTCGCCCGTGCGCCCAAGCCCTTCCGCGCCGCGGTCCCCACCCTTTTCGCAACTGCGACCGGGCGACGTCAATTTCAGGATTGGCGGTGAAGTCGTCTTGTGTCAGACTGCTACTTAAAGGTGTCGCTTGACTGGAATGCAGATTGAGCTGACATGGACCAGAGCCCGGACCAGACCTCGGACCATAGCCTGGACCCGACTGACCAGGAATTGCCGCCGCGCTGGATTCGCGTGCTCCTGACTCTGCTTCTGATCTTCCTTCTGGTTGTCATTCCAATCGTCGTCGTGGTGAACCTGACCCTGACGGGCGCCATGGCGCGGATCGCCGAAGAGCATGCGCGCGCGGTGCTTGGGGTGCCATGGGCGGGAGGCGCCGCACTCGTCGTCGTATTGGTCCTGCGCACTGCATTTGGGCCGGTGGAGTTCAAAATCCTGGGCCTCGAATTCAAGGGAGCATCCGGCCCGATCGTGATGTTCGTCCTGTGCTTCCTGGCCGAAATACTGGCGATGAAGGTGTTGTGGTAGCCACCCAGTTGCACGGCGCTGTGCAGGAGCGTTTCCCCTAGCCCAATTGCCAGATCGCCATCGGCTGCTCATAGCCGCGGATCGGCACTTCGCCGAGCGGCACGGCATCGGAGCAATCCTTGCCCAGCACGTCGCGCACGGCCGACGAAATCAGGAGTTGCGAGCCGAACTCCTTGTTCAGCGCCTCGAGGCGGGAAGCGAAATTCACGGTATCGCCGATGACGGTGTATTCCTTTCGCCGGGGAGAGCCGATATTGCCCGCGACCACCTCGCCGAAATGAACGCCGATGCCGATCCTGAGCGGCCAGCCCGATCCCTCATTGATGCGCGCCATCGCCTCCAGCATTTCACGCGCGGCGGCCACCGCCCGATGGGCGGGATCCTCGGCCTCGAACGGCGCGCCGAACAATGCGAGAAATCCGTCGCCCAGAAACTTGTTCACGATGCCGCCGTGACGGTCGAGGATTTCGACCAGCACGGCAAAGGCGCCGTCGAGGCGATCCACGACATCCTGCGGCGAACGCTCGCGCGCACCGGCCGTGAAGCTGCGGAAATCGACGAACATCACCGCGACCTGCCTGATGTCGCTCTGGGTACCGACCCCTTCGTGCAGCAATCGTTCGACCACCTGCGGCGAGACGTGCTGGCCGAACAGATTGGTGACGCGGTCGCGTGCGGTCGCAGCACGGATGCTGGCGGCGAAGCTGCGGCGGAGCTGCTGGCCCACCGCGCCCGCGAGCAGGCCGGAGGCGAATAGGACCAGGCTGCGCGAGAAATGAAAATAGAACTCCGGCTCGCCGTCGGGATTGACCAGCGGCTTGTAATACATTGCCAGCGCAAACAGCTCGACCGCCGCCACGAAGCCGGTAAAGGCCGACAACCGGAAATCGAGCCGCAGCGTCGAGAGAATGATGAAAATGAAATAGACCAGCGGCATGACGAAGCCGAGCGCGCGCTCCGGCCCCATGCTCTGGATCTGCAGCATAAGAAGGAGCGTCGGCACGCTGGTTTCGATCAACGCGCCGACATAGCGCCGAACGACCGGCAAATCCCGATCGAGCTTCAGATGATGGCTGATCGTCTGGTAGACGAACAATTCGAACAGCACGAAGGCCGCCAGGATCAGATAGACCGCGTTCGGGTTGACGCCGTTGCGCCAGACCTGCCGCACCACGTCGGGAAGAAAAATATGGGTGCACAAAATGATCAGCATGATCACGAGAGCGACCACGATCAGGGCCCTGACCCGCATCTTCTCGGTGCGCATCACCTCGCGCATTAGCATGTGCTCGAATTCCTTCGAGACCGGCTCTTGTGGGCCGAAAAGTTCCTGCCACCACCGGGTGATCGCCGTCATCGCATCATTATCCCTGCAGCGTGTTCGGACAAAATAGCGCCGGTGCCTATATAGCCTCAATCGAGCGTGCGGCGGAAGCGCGTCACGGCGATCGTCATGGCGAGCAGCATCAGGGCGATCAGCGCCAGCGTGTCATATTGCAGGTTCGCCAGCGTCGCGCCCTTGAGCATGATGGCGCGCACGATCCGGACGTAATGCGTGAGCGGCAGGCCCTCGCCGATATATTGCGCCCAGACCGGCATGCCCGCGAACGGAAACATGAAGCCCGAGAGCAGGATGCTCGGCAGGAAGAACATCATCGACATCTGCATCGCCTGAAGCTGGTTCTGTACGATGGTCGAGAAGGTATAGCCGATCGAAAGATTGGTGGTGATGAACAGCGTCGTGAGCAGTGCCAGCAGCGTCATGCTGCCGAGCACGGGCACGCCGAACAGAAGCACGCCGATGCCGAGGATCAGGACCGCCTGGACAAAGCCGACAAGCACATAAGGGATGATCTTGCCGAACATCACCTCGATCGGCTTGATCGGCATCGACAACAGGCTCTCCATGGTGCCCCGCTCGATCTCGCGCGTCACCGAGAGCGCGGTGAAGATCAGCATGGTCATGGTGAGGATGGTGCCGACCAGGCCCGGCACGATGTTGAGCCGCGAGGAGGCCGCCGGGTTGTAGCGCGCATGCGCCCGGATCTCGAACGGCAGCGAGGCCGGATCGCCGGTAAAGAGATCATGCTCCAGCGCGGTCTGCACGACGACCGAGAGCGAACCGAGCGCCGCCGACGCCGCCACCGGATCGGTCGCGTCTGCCGCAACCAAAAGCGCCGGATGATCGCCGCGCCTCACCGCGCGCTCGAAGCCGCGGGGGATTTCCACGCCGAACAGCACCTTGCCCGATTTCAGCAGGTTGTCGAACTCCTCGACATCGTGCACCTCGCGCGTGAACTTGAAATAGGCGGTGTTTTCGAGCGCCTTCAGGATCGAGCGCCCGAGATCGGTGTCCTCCTGCAAGAGCACCGCGCTCGGCAGATTGCGCGGCGTGGTGTTGATGGCATAGCCGAACAGCAGAAGCTGCATCACCGGGATCATCACGATCATCGCGAACGACACACGATCGCGGCGAAGCTGGATGAACTCCTTGATCACCATCGCATAGGAGCGACGCCAGAATCCGAACCGCGACTCCTGCGCCTGCTCGCGTGCTTCGCTTGCTGCCAGTGTCATGCTCATTGGAAATTATCCTTCGAGCGGCTCATCAGTTCGATGAAGACGTCTTCCAGAGAGGGCGCGCCCTTCTGCCAGTGCAGGCCGGGCCGATCGCGCCAGGGCGCGATCGTCGTCTCCAGCGCCTGACTGTCGCGGCCGGACACGTGCAATGAGGTGCCGAACGGCGCCACCATGTCGACGCCGGGCTTGCCGGCAAGCTGCTCCGCGAGCGATTGCAGGTCGTCGCCGATCACGGTGTAGGTGGTCAGCGCCGATGTCGCGATCACCTCGTCCACCGTGCCGTGCGCGAGCAGATGGCCGTAGGCGATGTAGGCGATCTCGTGGCAGCGCTCGGCCTCGTCCATGTAGTGGGTCGAGACCAGCACGGTCAGTCCCTGCCCCGCCAGCGCATGGATCTCGTTCCAGAAATCGCGGCGCGCCTTCGGGTCGACGCCGGCCGTGGGCTCGTCGAGCAGCAGCAGTTGCGGATTGGGCAGCGTGCAGGCGCCGAGCGCGAGCCGCTGCTTCCAGCCGCCGGAGAGCTCGCCCGCGAGTTGCTCCTCGCGGCCGGAAAGTCCGAGACGCCTGATCATCTCGCGCGCGGTGCCGCGGGGATCGCTCACGCCATAGAGCCGCGCCACGAATTCCAGGTTCTCGCGCACCGAGAGATCCTGATACAGCGAAAAGCGCTGGGTCATGTAGCCGACCTGACGCTTGATCTTGTCGGCCTCGCGCCGGATGTCGTAGCCGAGGCAGGTGCCCTCGCCGCTGTCGGGCGTGAGCAGCCCGCAGAGCATGCGGATGGTCGTGGTCTTTCCGGACCCGTTCGGACCGAGGAAGCCGTAGATGCTGCCGCGCTTCACCTGCATCGACAGCTCATGCACGACCTCTCGACCGCCAAAGGACTTCGACAGGCCCTTGACCTCGATCGCGATCGGAGATGTCGAGGCGCTGCTCATTGCTTGTCTGCAACCGGTGTCTTGGGATTGAGATAGACCGAGACCGGCTGGCCGACGCGCAGCGCATCGGGCCGGGCCGGCCGCGCCTGGATCAGGTAGACGAGCTTGTTGCGCTCCTCGAGGCTGTAGATCACGGGCGGGGTGTATTCGGCCGTGGTGGCGATGAAATAGATCTTCGCGGTCAGATCGGGCGAGCAATTGTCGCAGGTGATCCGCACCTGGTCGCCGAGCGCGAGCTTCGGCAGCTCGGTTTCGGGCACGAAGAAGCGGATCTTCATGTTGCCGGGCGGCATGATCGAGAGCACCGGCCGCCGTTCCGGCACCATCTCGCCCTCGCGGAAGTAGATCTGCTGGATCGAGCCTGCGACCGGCGCAAAACCCTGCCGCCGCGCCAGCCGCGTCTCGGACGTGACGACGCGCGCCTCGGCCACCCGCAGCGACGAGACGGCCGCATCGAGCGTCGCCTGGGTGCCGGCGCCGGTCCGGCTCAGCGAATTTGCACGGTCGTAGCTCTGCTGGGCGTTGGCGAGCGTCGCCTTGTTCTGGTTGAGATCGGCGCGCTGCAGATCGTCGTCGACCGAATAGAGCGGATCGCCCTGCTTGACCTCGTCGCCCTCGCGCACATTGAGCTTGGTCACCCGGCCGGATTCGTCGGGGCTGACAAAGATCATGTCGGCCTCGACCCAGCCCTGGAATCCGGGATCGCGCTTCTCGTTGCAGCCGGTCAGCGCCGCGGCCAGTGCGGCTATCGCCAGCGTTCGAAATATGAGCGACGAAGTCATGACTTGCTCCGTTCGGAAAAAATCAGATCGAGGTGGACGCGAAACATCTCGATCGCATCCAGCGGGGAATGTCGTTCGAACAGGGTTTTCCAGACCACCGCGACGATGGCCGGCGCGATCACGATCTGGGGGAACCGCACCAGCTCCGGATGGCGGATCTCGCCGCGCGCGATCGCGAGTTCGATCAGCGCGCGCATGCCGGCGAGCCCGCGCGAGATCACCTCGCGATAGTAGAAATCCGCGATGGCGGGGAAGCGCGGGCCTTCCGCGATGATCAGGCGGATGATGTCGCCGCGGCGCGTGGTCGCGACCTGCTGGACGAACATCCGCGCAAATCCCTCAAGCGCGTCGCGGATCGATGCGTTCGGCGGCGGCGGTGCCTGGAGCGGACCGACCAGTGGCACGATCGCCGTGCGGATCAGTTCCTCGAACATTGATTCCTTGTCCTTGAAATGCAGGTAGATCGTGCCCTTGGCGACGCCCGCGCGCCTCGCGATGTCGTCGAGCCGGGTCGCGGCAAAGCCGCGAGCCACGAACTCCTCCATCGCCGCCTCCACGATGGCCGCACGGCGCTCGGCCGCCCGTTCGGCGCGGTTGGAGGGCGCCGCCTCGGCCCTGCCAGTGCGTGCCCGAGGGCCAGCCGAACCGGCCGATGTTGAAGTTCTGGATACCTTGCTCATATTCACAATATGACTGACTAGTCAGTCATATTCAAATCCCGAGATGGAACCCATCTTCACATCACGGTGAGAGCCAATTTTGAGCGGGCCTGGCGGGTCGAGCCGGCGGGCTGTCCGGCCCGGTTCATGGGCTAGCTGTGGAATTTCAGCCCATCGACGACCTTGTCGATCACCTTGCGCTCGGCGCGCATGGCGAGGCCAACGAGATTGAGGTCGGTACGCGCGACCGCCTTCACCACCTCGCGGTTGGCGGCGTCGTGCGTGGTCTTGAACATGTCCTCGGTGTAGAGCGCGGGCGTGATATTGCGCGCCAGCGCCCGCTCCAGCGCGCGCGACAGCGCCGGCCCGTCGGCGCCGTAGATCAGGATCGGCTGGCCGATCAGGGACAGGTATTTCGTTCCGGAGCCGTCTTCATAGGCGTCCCCGATACATTCGGGAAACGCCGCCGCGATGCCGCCGGCGAGAAAGGAGGCGACATTGAGCTTCTGCCAGGACTTCGAGGTCGGATCGGACCACCACGGCGATCTTGGTATCGAATTGCATGGACCCTCCCCTGTCATTCCGGGGCGCTCGCAAGGCGAGCGAGCCCGGAATCCATAACCACGGAACGACGTTGCCAGGAAAGATGGTCGACCACCGCGTATGGAAGTACCGCCGGTGGTTATGGATTCCGGGTTCGATGCTATCGCATCGCCCTGGAATGACACCAAGCTACCCCTTCGCGTCGCAGGCCCAGGCGCGGATCACGCATTCCTTGCCGCCGAACTTGTAGCATTCGCGGGTCGCTTCGTTGAGCGAGCTCGAAATATGCGGGCGCACCGCATAACCGTGGGGACCGCAGGGGTTGCTCATGTCGACCGCGAGCGCCGCGCAGGCGCGCTTCATGGTGATCGCGGTGCATTCACCCTTGCATTGCTTCAGCGCCGCGACGCGTGCGGCGTCCTCGCCGGCATAATCGTAGGCCTGGCCATAAGCGCCGCATTTGCCGATCGCGAATGCGCCCGCACCCCAAGCCTCGCCGACAAACCCCGTTGTGACAAGCCGCGTTCCCGCAATCGCCAATGTCAGGGCTAACACGAATAAGGCGCGGCGTTGCACGGCACGATGAGAAACGATCAAGAGCCCTCTCCCCAGTCCAGCGGCGCGAAATGTATGCAGGGGATGTTGAGACTTGGTGAATGCGGGATTGGAAATGGAGAGCCGTAGGGTGGGCAAAGGCGCACTTGCGCCGTGCCCACCCTACGGCTGCAAACGAAAATTACCCCCGCCGCGCCGATTCCAGCGCCTGCGGCGTATCGATGTCGAGAAAGGCGCTCTCGCCGTCGACAGGAACTTCCGCGACCGCCTCGCCGTGCCTGGTGATCAGATGTCGCGCACCGATATCGCCATCGAGCGTCATCAATTCGCCGAAGAAGCGGCGCGACCACAGGACCGGATTGCCGCGCCGTCCATCGGCGACCGGCACCACGATCAGATTGCCGCGATCGGGTGCAAAGGACTCGATCAACCGGTCGATCAACTTCGCGTCGATCAACGGCATGTCGCCGAGACAGATCACCGCGCCGTCGGCATTGGCGGAAACGGCTGATATCCCCGATTTGACGGAGCTGGCGAGACCGCCCGCGAAATCCGGATTGCGGGCGAATTTCACCTTGAGGCCGGCGAGTGCCTGTTCGACCAGCTCGGCCTGGTGGCCGGTCACCACAATGACCTCGCCTGCTTTCGAGGCCAGCGCCTGCTCGGCCGCGATCCGCACCAGCTTCTTGCCATCGAGTTCCGCCAACATTTTGTTCGGGCCGCCCATGCGGGTCGATCGCCCGGCAGCGAGGATGACAGCGGCGACGTTGCGGTTGTCCTCCATCTCCGACTTGGCGCGGGGCTGCGGCCGTGTGACGATTTCCATCAACAGGCCGCCGACGCCCATGCCCATCAGCTCGGCGCGCGTGACCTTCAGTCCGGCCATCAGCCGCATCAGCACCCAGTCAAAACCGTTCTCCACCGGCGAACGCGCGCAGCCCGGCGCGCCCAGAACAGGCACGCCGCCGGCTCGGCCGACCAGCAGGAGATTGCCGGGATCGACCGGCATGCCGAAATGCTCGATGGCGCCGCCGATGCCTGAAATCGCAGCCGGGATCACGTCACGCCGGTCGGCAATGGCGGAGGCGCCGAACACGATCACGAGTTCAGCGCCAAGCGTCAGCATCTCGTTGATGGCGGCCGCCAGCACCTTCTCCTCATGCGCGACGCGGCGCTCGGCGATGATGGTGGCGCCCGCCGGCGCCAGCCGCTCGGCGGTGACGCGCAGCGTCTTGTCGATCACCTTTGACGCCAGCCCCGGCAGCAGGGTCGAGACGATGCCGACGCGCTTGATCATATAGGGCGCGATACGAAGCGCGCCCCTGCCGGCGGCCGTCACGGCCGCATCGCGCAGTGCGCCTTCGACGCCGAACGGAATGAGTTTGACGGTGGCGATCATCTCGCCTTCGACCACGGGCTTGTAGGCCGCCAGCGTCGCAATCGTGATCGCTTCATCGACGCCATTGATGCGGTCGACCGCCGCGCGGTCCACCACCAGCACGCCGGGGCGGGCCGCGAACAGATTGCTGCGGCCGGTGAAGGCGCGCTCGACGGTGATGCCCTCGCCGGCGACAGCCTCCGCGATCGAGGCAGCGGCGACGTCCTCGGAGACATCGCCCTGCTCCAGCCGCACCACGACGATCTCCTTGATGCCGGCCTGCTTCAGCGCGCCCGCTTCCGCCGGCCCGACCGTCGTGCCTTTCTTCAGCACCAGCGATCCCTGGCGCAAGGTGTGCACGGTCACCCCGCCTATCGCCTCATCCGGGCTGGCAGGACCGAACTTCATGCCGCTTCTTCTTTCTCTTTCGGGGGCAGGCGCAGCTGCGCGGTGATCTCCGCCATGATCGAGACCGCGATCTCGGACGGCGACACCGCGCCGATCGCCAAACCAATCGGCGCATGGATACGCGCGATATCGGTCTCCTTCGCTCCCAACGCGCGCAAACGCTCGCCGCGCTTGGCGTGCGTCTTTCGTGAGCCGAGCGCGCCGATATAGAAGCAGTCGCGCTGGAAGGCATGCATCAGCGCGGGATCGTCGATCTTGGGATCGTGCGTCACCGCGACAAACGCCGTGTAGTGATCGACATTGAGCGGCGGCAGCGCGACGTCGGGCCATTCGGCGACCAGCGGCACATCGGAAAAGCGCTCGGGACTCGCAAACGCCGTGCGCGGATCGACGATGGTGACGTCGTAGCCCAGCGACTGCGCCATCGGCGCGAGCGCCTGGCTGATATGGACCGCGCCGATGATCACCATCTTCGCCGTCGGCGCATAGACGTTGAGGAAGAGCTTCTTGCCGGCAACCTCGATGTTGCCGCTCTTGCCCATGCGCAGCGCCTTCTCGAGTTCGGCGCGCAGGGGATCGGCGGCGAAATCCTTGGCCTTCACCAGCCGCTGCTCGCCGCTGGCGGTGTCGGTGACCACGATCGCCGGGCGCCTGGCGGCGCGCTCGGCATTGAGTTCGGCAAGCGTCCGGAGCTTCACGGCCTACCCCACCTTCTCGACAAAGACGCGGATGGTGCCGCCGCAGGACAGGCCGACATTCCAGGCGGTCTCGTCGGCAACGCCAAACTCCAGCATCCTGGGCTTGCCGGATTCGATCACGTCCATCGCTTCGGTCACGACCGCGCCCTCGACGCAGCCGCCGGACACCGACCCCAGGAACGTGCCCTCGTCATTGATGACGAGGCTGGAGCCCGCCGGACGCGGCGCCGAGCCCCAGGTTTCGACCACCGTCGCCAGCGCCACGCCATGGCCGGCCTTCTGCCAGTCCTCGGCCGCTTTAAGGATATCCTCGTCGCGATTGAGCATGGGCGCCTCTCTCAAGCTACGGAGCGGATCAGGCTGCGGTGGTGCACCGGCAACGGCGAAGAAAGCGCCTTGATCAGCCCCTCGATGGAACTCAAATTATGCACCGGGCGAAATTCGTCAACGTGCGGCAGCATCATTTTGATGCCCTGCGCCTTGGGTTCGAAGCCGCCAAAGCGCAGCAAGGGGTTGAGCCAGATCAGCCGGCGGCAGGAGCGGTGCAGCCGGTCCATCTCGAAGGCGAGCTTCGCGTCCGCCTCCCGCTCCAGCCCGTCCGAAATCAGGAGGACGATGGCGCCCTGCCCCAGCACGCGCCGCGCCCATAATTTGTTGAAGCTGTGGAGCGAGGTCGCGATCCTGGTGCCGCCGGCCCAATCCTCCACGCTCGCCGAACAGCTCGCCAGCGCCTCGTCCGGATCGCGCTGCCGCAAGGCGCGCGTCACATTGGTCAGCCGTGTGCCGAACAGGAACACCGAGACCCGCTTGCGCGCGTCGGTGATGGCATGCAGGAAATGCAGGAACAGGCGGGTATACTCGCTCATCGAGCCGGAGATATCGAGCAGCGCCACGATCGGCGCCGGCTTCTCGATGCGCCCGAGCTTGCGGATGTCGATGATCTCGCCGCCGGTGCGGAGCGAGCCGCGCAAGGTGCGGCGCATGTCGAGCCGCAAACCCCGCGTATCAGGCTGATAGCGACGGGTCTCGAGCTCGGCCTGCGGCAGCCGCATCTTCGCAATCGAGCGCGTGACCTCGGCGATCTCGGCCGCGCTCATCTGCGCGAAGTCCTTCTTCTGCAGGATCTCCTTGTCGGAAACCGACAGCCGCAGATCCTGCTCCTGGGCCTGCGGCTCTTCGTGAAACGAGGGCTTCGACATCGCCTCCTGCACGCGGCGCGAGGCCGGCGGCGGCTTCTTGCGCGCGTGCGCCGGCAGCGGCACGGAGTCCAGCATGTTCTTCCATTCCTCGGCGGCGCGGAAGAACAGGTTGAAGGCCTGCCTGAAGATCAGCGCGTGCTCGCGGCGCTTGACGAAGATCGATTCCAGCGTCGTGAAGACATCAGAGCGGTTGCCGATCTCGATCAGTTGCAGCGCGTTCATGGCGTCGATGACCGCGCCCGGTCCGACCGGCATCCCCGCCGCACGCAAGGCGCGGGCAAAGCCCACGACATTGTCGGCGATGTTGCCGCTTGGAGCGGCAAGATGATTGATGGGCATCGAACCCCACTCTATCCACATCGTCATTCCGGGGCATCGCGGAGCGATGAGCCCGGAATCCATAACCACGGCTCGGGGTTATGGATTCCGGGCTCGACCCTTCGGGTCGCCCCGGAATGACGAAACGTTGTTACGCGACGAGACTCAAACCTCGCTCGTCGCTTCCTTCAAAACCTTCTGCAGGCCGTCGCCCCGCATCCGCGCGATGTCGTCCTGGTATTTCAGGAGCGCGCCCAGGGTGTCGCCGACCACTTCCGGCGTCAGCGAGCGCGCATCGAGCTCGGAGAGCGCGGTCGCCCAGTCGATGGTCTCGGCCACGCCGGGAGACTTGTAGAAGTCCTGGTTGCGTAGCGCCTGCACGAAGCGCACCACCTGCTGCGACAGCCTGGCGGAGATGCCCGGGACACGGTTCTTGATGATCGCGAGTTCGCGATCGGCCGAGGGATAATCGACCCAGTGATAGAGACAGCGGCGCTTCAGCGCGTCGTGGATTTCGCGGGTGCGGTTGGAGGTGATGATGACGATCGGCGGATGCGGCGCCTTCACGGTGCCGAACTCGGGGATGGTGATCTGGAAATCGGAGAGGATTTCGAGCAGATAGGCCTCGAACGCCTCGTCGGCGCGATCGAGCTCGTCGATCAGGAGCACCGGCGCGCCTGCCGTATCAGGCTCCAGCGCCTGCAACAGCGGGCGCTTGATCAGATAACGGTCGGCGAAGATGTCTGACGCAATCTGCTCACGGTCGTGCTCGCCGGCGGCTTCCGCGAGGCGAATCGCGATCATCTGCGCCGCGCTGTTCCACTCGTAGACGGCGGAGGCGACGTCGAGGCCTTCATAGCATTGCAGGCGGATCAGCTTCCGTCCCAACGCCGCCGAGAGCACCTTGGCGATCTCGGTCTTGCCGACGCCGGCCTCGCCCTCCAGGAACAGCGGCCGGCCCATGCGCAGCGACAGATAGGTCACGGTCGCAAGCGAACGTTCGGCGAGATAGCCGCGCGATGTCAGCAATTCGAGCAGCGCATCGACGGATGCAGGCACGGCCGATGCAGTCATGAACAGGCTCTTGTTACGCCGGGATTGGCGCTCTTACTCTTTCGCCGTCGCGGCCTCGACCGCGCGCCGCGCCAGCACGGCGATCAGATGCGCGCGATATTCGGCGCTGCCATGCAGGTCGCTGTTGAGGCCATCGGCCGGCACGGTCATGCCGTCGAGCACCTTGTGCGAGAAGCGCTTCTTCAGCGCCTCCTCGAAAGCGGTGACGCGGAACACGCCGCTGGAGCCGGCGCCGGTCACCGCCACCCGCACATCCGAAGGCCGCTTGGCGACGAACACACCCACCAACGCATAACGCGAAGCCTGGTTGCGGAATTTGACATAGGCCGCCTTCTTCGGCAGCGGGAACATCACCTTGGTGATGATCTCGTCGCCCTCGAGCGCGGTCGAAAACAGTCCCTGGAAATACTCTTCCGGCTTCAGCTTGCGCTTGTTGGTGACGATGGTGGCGCCGAGCGCCAGCACGGCCGCCGGATAATCCGCGGTCGGATCGTTGTTGGCGAGCGAGCCGCCGATCGTTCCCTTGTGGCGCACGGCCGGGTCGCCGATCATGCCCGCAAGCTCGGCCAGCGCCGGGATCGCCTCGCCGACAACAGCCGAATTGGCGACCTCGGCGTGCCTGGCGGTCGCGCCGATCACCAGCGAGCGGCCCTTCATCTCGATGGTATTGAGCCCTTCGATGTGGGAGAGATCGACCAGATGCGGCGGGCTTGCGAGCCGCTGTTTCATGACCGGCACCAGCGTATGCCCGCCGGCGATGACCTTCGCGTCCTCGTTCTTGGCGAGCAGGTTGGCGGCCTGCCGCACGGTGCCCGGACGATGATATTTGAATTCGTACATTGAAGCTTCCTCGCGCGCGGGGCTTGAGCGGCGTTGTTATGCGAGATCGGATTTCGCCATCGCCTTTGCGCCGGCGGCGATCGACTGGACGATGTTCTGGTAGCCGGTGCAGCGGCAGAGATTGCCTTCAAGCTCCTCGCGGATCACCTGCTCCGACAGTTCGTGTCCCTTGCGATGGACCAGGTCGACCGCGGTCATGATCATGCCGGGCGTGCAGAAGCCGCATTGCAGGCCATGATGCTCGCGAAAGGCCTCCTGCATCGGGTGCAGCGGCGCGCCGTCGGCGGCCAGTCCTTCGATGGTCCTCACCTCATGTCCGTCGGCCATCACCGTCAGCGTGGTGCAGGACTTCACCGCCTTGCCGTCGAGATGCACGACACAGGCGCCGCACTGCGACGTGTCGCAGCCGACATGGGTGCCGGTCAGGCGCAGATGCTCGCGCAGGAATTGCACCAGCAGGGTGCGGGGGTCGACATTCGCGGTGACGGGATTGCCGTTTACGATCAGGGAAACCTTGGCCATCAAGCACTCTCTTGGTCCGCGTTGCCGCATATCGGCACCGCAGCGATTGAAATCACTCCAAAAGCCATAATATGGGCCCTTCCGGCAATGGGCAACTCACCCGGAACAGGTCCAGATATGACTTTCCGGTGCGGCTAACCCTCCACCGCCTTGGCGAAATTGGCGAAGAAATCGTCGGCCAGTTTCTTGGCGGTGCCGTTGATCAGGCGCTGGCCCAGCTGGGCGAGCTTGCCGCCGATCTGCGCCTCGACATTATAGCTCAGCAGCGTGCCGCCGTCCTTGTCGGCGAGCGCCACGGTGGCCCCACCTTTGGCGAAGCCGGCGACGCCGCCCTCACCCTCACCCGAGATCCTGTAGCCGTTCGGCGGGTCCAGATCGCTCAAGGTCACCTTGCCCTTGAAGCGGGCGGACACCGGTCCGACCTTCATCTTGGCCACGGCGCGAAAGCCGTGATCGTCGGTCGCCTCCAGCTCCTCGCAGCCGGGGATGCAGGCCTTCAGCACGGCAGGGTCGTTGAGCTTCGCCCACACCGCCTCGCGGCTCGCCGGAAGCTGCACTTCGCCGTTCATCGTCATCGCCATGGGGACCTCCCCGACCACTTGATCGTTTGGCCCCAGTTAAAGCACCAAGGCGCGAAAAGGAAGGCCGACGAACGGCCATTTGGGATGCATATTCGCAACCGCCCCAAGCGCTTTGGGATTGGCAGGGGCAAGCAGGAGTGGTTAGGTCGCGTGCACCATGAGCACCGCCCTTTCTCCCCTGCTCGCTCCGATGCTGTCGAGCGGACCGATGCGTCGTATCTGTGACGATACGACCACGCTCCAGCACATGCTGGATTTCGAGGCGGCTCTGGCGCGCGCCGAGGCCGCGGCCGGAATCATCCCCGGCCGCGTGGTCGAGCCGATCACGAAGGCCTGCAAGGCCGAGACGTTCAACCTCGCCGAGATCGCGGAAGCCGCGACCCGCTCCGGCAATCTCGCCATTCCCATGGTGAAGGCGCTGACCGCTGAAGTCGCGAAGGGCGATACGGAGGCCGCGCGTTATGTGCATTGGGGGGCGACCAGCCAGGACGTGATCGACACCGCGACCATGCTGTCCCTGCGCAGTGGTATCGACGTCCTGTCGGTCGACCTCGATCGCGCGATCGAGGGCTTTGCCGCGCTCGCGCGGAAACATCGCCACACCGCCGTCGTCGGGCGCACCTGGCTGCAGCATGCATTGCCGATGCCGTTCGGCCTGAAGCTCGCGGAATATGCCGCAGCGCTCCATCGCTCGAAGCTGCGCCTGACGCGACTGCGCGCGGAGACGCTGGTGCTGCAATTCGGCGGCGCCGCCGGCACCCTCGCCGCGCTCGGCGACAAGGGACTTGCCGTGTCGGACGCGCTGGCGCGCGAGCTCAAGCTGACATTGCCCGAAGCGCCCTGGCACACCCATCGCGACCGCATCGCGGAAGCGGCGTCGGTGTTTGCGATCATCGCCGGCAGCTGCGGAAAGATCGCGCGCGACACCTCGCTGATGATGCAGACCGATGTCGGCGAAGCCTTCGAGCCCGCGGGCGAAGGCCGTGGTGGCTCCTCGACCATGCCGCACAAGCGCAACCCTGTCGCCGCCGCCAGCGCACTCGGCGCCGCGACCATGGCGCCCAACCTCGCCGCGACGATCTTTGCCGCGCAGGTGCAGGACCATGAACGCAGCGCCGGTCCCTGGCACGCGGAATGGCCGACGCTACCCACGCTGATGCTGGTCACCTCGGGCGCGCTTGCCGCCATCGTCGATCTCGCCGAGGGGCTGGAGGTCGATGTGGCCCGCATGCGCGAGAATCTCGAGACCACACACGGGCTGATCATGGCGGAAGCGGTCGCCTTCGCGCTGGCGGAGAAGATCGGCAAGGCCGACGCGCATCATCTGGTCGAGGCCGCCAGCAAGAAGGCGGTCGCGGATAAAAAACATCTGCGCGACGTGTTATTGAGCGATTCGAAAGTGACCGCGCAGCTCGGGGCCGACAAGATTGCCGCGCTGTTCGAGCCGATGGGCTATCAGGGTGCTTCCCAGGCGCTGATCGACCGCCTGCTCGCGTCGCTGAAATAACGAGGACCGATAAAGATGCCGATGATCGATGCCGACGGATGCCTGCTCAACGTTTCCGTCGAGGGCCGCCAGAGCGGGCCGACCTTGATGCTATCGAACTCGCTCGGCACCAACATGCAGATGTGGCAGCCGCAGATGAAGGCGCTCACGGAAGTGTTCCGCGTCATCCGGTATGACCGCCGCGGCCACGGCAAGTCGGGCGTAGCGGCCGCGCCCTATTCGATGGAGCGGTTCGGCCGCGACGTGCTCGCGATCCTCGATGATCTCAACATCGACAGGGTGCATTGGTGCGGCCTGTCGATGGGGGGCATGGTCGGGCAGTGGCTCGGCGCCAATGCACCGGAGCGAATGGGCAAGATCGTCCTCGCCAACACCGCCTGCTATTACGCGGACCCCACCAACTGGCACAATCGCATCAAGGCGGTGAAGGAAGGCGGCATCGCCGCCGTCGCCGATACTGTCATCGCGGGCTGGCTGACCGCCGATTTCCGCGAGCGCGAGCCGCAGATTACGGCCAATCTGAAAGCGATGCTGCTGGCATCGCCCGTGCAGGGTTACCTCGCCTGCTGCGAGGCGCTGTCGACGCTGGACCAGCGCGAGCTGCTGCCTGACATCAAGAGCCCGACGCTTGTCATCGCGGGCCGCCACGACATGGCGACGCCCATTGCGGCCGGCGAACTGATCCGCAGCCGGATCCCCGGCGCGAGCCTGACCATTCTCGATGCCGCCCACATCTCCAATGTCGAGCAATCGCACGCCTTTACCGAGGCGGTGGTCGGATTTTTGATGCAGCGCTAATGGTCTCGTCATTCCGGGGCGATGCGCAGCATCGAACCCGGAATCTCGAGATTCCGGGTCTGGTCCTTCGGACCACCCCGGAATGACGGAGGATCTAACATGGACGATCAACAACGCCGCGACGACGGCATGGGCGTACGCCGGAAAGTCCTGGGCAATGCCTGGGTCGACAAGTCAGTTGCCAACCGCAACGCCTTCACCGCCGACTTCCAGGACCTAATCACGCGCTATGCCTGGGGCGAGATCTGGACCCGGCCGCATTTCGATGAGCGGACGCGCCGCGTGCTTGTCATTGGCACCCTGGTCGCGCTCGGCCAGTGGGATGAATTCCGCCTGCATGTGCGCGCAGCACTCGCCGAGGGCGGCTTCACCCCCGACGATATCAAGGAAATCCTGTTGCAGCAGGCGATCTATTGCGGCGTGCCCGCCGCCAATCACGCCGTCAAGGAAGCCTCAGCGATTTTGGATGAGCTGGGGCTCGGCAAGCGTTAGCTGTTCGGCGGGCTGTTCGGCCGGCACCTTCGCCGGCCCCTCGATCGCCCACACGATGGTGGCGCCAAGCAGCATCAAGAGTTCGCTGGCGTGCAGCCTCACCGCCTCGGCCTCGTGAACGACGGACGCCATGATCAACATGGCGAAGCAGAACACGCTGCCGATGCCGAGCGCCACCAAAAGCGCCTCGTCGGCGCCGCCGCTCTTTCGGCTCGCCGAGCGCGTGAGCAGCACGATGAAGAGTGCGAAAAACGCCACCACGATCAGCCGGGCCAGCGCGAGCAGCCAGGCGGTGCGCACCATTCCCATTGCCGCGAACTGCAGATAGTCGCTGGCGAAGAACGCCGCCGAGACATTCGCCCGCTCGTAGAAGGAATGGATCGGCGAGAGGATGATCTTGTAGGCGAGGATGGCCCAGGTCGGGACGAAATACGCCGCCAGGAGCGCGCCGGTAAATGAGCTGATCCGCCAGTTCGTAGACATGTCCGCTTCCCGTCATTATCGGGTGTGCCCGATCCGGGCCACCGCTTGACGGCGAGCTAACGCGCTTAAACTGCGAGCGGCAATGTAAACCCTTTGTTTACCTTAATCCGGCCGCCTTCCGGCCGGTCGGAGAGCGATAAATCGGGCCTTTCGGGAGGGGCTGCGTCGCTGGAACCTGCCATAAAAACAATCTGTACAAGCCCTTAGGATGACATCCTGCGCTGTTGCCGCCCGAAATGCCCCTTGTTAGAAAATGCCAAGACAATTGACCAAGACGGAGCGTCCGAGGCTGCCGGTGGGGCCGCGCCGCGTCGTTGCAACGCGTTTTCAAGCGAAGTGGATACCGGTTCGCGTGAAGACAACGCGTCCAAACTAGGCGGGTTCTGATCGGCAGCCATGGATTACTTCGCCCAGCAGCTCATCAACGGCCTCGTTCTCGGCTCGATCTACGGGCTGATCGCGATCGGCTATACGATGGTCTACGGCATCGTCGGCATGATCAACTTCGCCCATGGCGATATCTTCATGATCGGCGGCTTCATCGCCCTCATCTCGTTTCTTGTGCTGGTCTCGTTCGGGCTCACCGCGGTGCCGGTGATCCTGCTGCTCGTCCTCCTGGTCTCCATGGCCATCACTGCGCTTTACGGCTGGACCGTGGAGCGCATCGCCTACCGGCCGCTGCGCCACTCCTTCCGCCTCGCGCCGATGCTGTCGGCGATCGGCATGTCGTTTGTGCTGACGAACTTCTCGCAAGTCGCGCAGGGCGCGCGCGTGAAGCCGATCCCACCGATCATCACCGGCGGCTACACGCTTCACGAAGTCGAGGGCGGCTTCGCCGTGCAGCTCTCCAACATCCAGATCGTCGTCGTGATCACGACGGTGGCGCTGCTCGCGGTCTTCACCTGGCTCGTGGCCCGCACGCGGCTTGGGCGCGACATGCGCGCCTGCGAGCAGGACCAGACCATGGCATCCCTGCTTGGGGTCGATGTCGACCGCACCATCTCCATGACCTTCGTGATCGGAGCCGCGCTGGCGGCCGTCGCCGGCATGATGTACCTGCTCTATTACGGCCTCGTCGATTTCTACATGGGCTTCGTCGCGGGCATCAAGGCGTTCACCGCGGCGGTGCTTGGCGGCATCGGTTCGCTGCCCGGCGCCATGCTCGGAGGACTTTCCATCGGCCTGATCGAGACGCTCTGGTCCGCTTATTTCTCGGTCGAGTACAAGGACGTCGCCGCATTCTCCATCCTGATCGTCGTTCTCATCTTCCTTCCGACCGGCCTGCTCGGCCGGCCCGAAGTCGAAAAAGTCTAGGCGCGCCAGCGTGAACGTATCCGCGCCCGACCACACCCCCGCCCGTTCCGCACCCGGCACTGCCTTTATCCTGAAGAAAGCGCTGATCAGCGCCGCCGTCGCTCTCGTGCTGTTCTCGCTGATGATCGGGATCCGCACCGAGGCAGGCCCGACCGGACAATTGATCTACTGGACGCGCTTCGGCGAACTCGCCGCTGTCGTCGCCGCGGTGTTCGGCGGCAGCATCGTGATCGAGCTGTTGCGCCAATGGCTGGGACCGGTCGACGCGCGCCAGTTCGTGCCGCCATCAGTGCAAAAGGGGCTCGCGGTCGCAGGCCGGCTGGTCGCTCCGGCGCTCTTGGTCTTCACGTTCCTGGTGCCGGTGATCTTCTATGACCAGCGCTACATCCTCGACCTCGCCATCCTGGTGCTCACCTATGTGATGCTGGGATGGGGACTGAATGTTGTGGTGGGCCTCGCCGGCCTGCTCGACCTCGGCTATGTCGCCTTCTACGCAGTCGGGGCCTACTCCTACGCGCTGCTGGCCACCACCTTCGGCCTGTCCTTCTGGGTATGCCTGCCCTTGGCCGGTATCCTCGCATCGTTCTGGGGCGTGCTGCTCGGCTTCCCGGTGCTGCGCCTGCGCGGCGACTATCTGGCCATCGTAACGCTGGCCTTCGGCGAGATCATCCGCCTTGTCATCATCAACTGGCAGAGCCTGACCGGCGGCCCGAACGGCATCTCCGGCATTCCCCGCCCGACCTTCTTCGGCATTCCGCTCACGCCGGGCGATGACGGGCTGGCGGCAATGCTCGGCATCGAGTTCTCGCCGACGCAGCGCATCGTGTTCCTGTTCTACGTGATCCTGGGACTGGCGTTGCTCACGAACTGGGTGACGATCCGGCTGCGGCGGCTGCCGATCGGCCGCGCCTGGGAGGCATTGCGCGAGGACGAGGTCGCCTGCCGTGCGCTCGGCATCAACACCACAACCACGAAACTCACGGCGTTCGCGACGGGCGCGATGTTCGGCGGCTTTGCCGGCGCGTTCTTCGCGACACGACAGGGCTTCATCTCGCCGGAATCCTTCACCTTCCAGGAATCGGCGCTGGTGCTCGCCATCGTCGTGCTCGGCGGCATGGGCTCGCAGCTCGGGGTGGCGCTCGCCGCGCTCACCATGATCGGCGGCTTCGAGCTGTTCAGGGGGCTCGAGCAATACCGCATGCTGGTGTTCGGCCTCGCCATGGTGCTCCTGATGATCTGGCGGCCGCGCGGGCTGATCGGCCACCGTGCGCCGACCGTCTACCTGAAGCAGTCGCAGGCGATCTCCTCCGACCTCGTCAAGGAAGGACACGGATGAGCGGCGACGACATCCTCACCGTCGAGCACCTGACCATGCGCTTCGGCGGCATCGTGGCCGTCAACGATCTTTCCTTCAGCGCGGGCCGGCGCAGCATCACCGCGCTGATCGGTCCGAACGGCGCCGGCAAGACCACGGTCTTCAATTGCATCACGGGCTTCTACAAGCCGACCGGCGGCACCATGCGGCTCAAGCGCGAAGACGCGCCCGAGATCGCGCTGGAGCGGCTGAACGATTTCCGCATCTCCAAGCAGGCCAAGGTCGCGCGCACCTTCCAGAACATCCGGCTGTTTCCCGGCATGACCGCACTGGAAAACCTGATGGTGGCGCAGCACAATGCCCTGATGCTGGCCTCAGGGCTCACCTTCCTCGGCCTGATCGGCGCCCCCACCTATCGCGCGGCCGAGACGCGCGCGATCGACCTTTCGAAATTCTGGCTCAACCGGATCGGCCTGCTGGATCGCGCGGACGATGCCGCCGGCAACCTGCCCTATGGCGACCAGCGGCGGCTGGAGATCGCGCGCGCGATGTGCACCGAGCCGGCGCTGCTCTGTCTCGACGAGCCGGCGGCCGGACTCAACACGCGCGAGAGCGCCGCCTTGAGCGAACTGCTGCTCTCGATCCGCAGCGAGCAAGGCACCTCAGTGCTTCTCATCGAGCACGACATGAGCGTGGTCATGGAAATCTCCGACCACGTCGTGGTGATGGATTACGGCGTCAAGATCGCCGAGGGCGGGCCCGCCGAGGTGCGCGACGACCCCAAGGTGATCGCGGCCTATCTCGGCGCCGACGAAGAGGAAGCCATCGCCGTCATGGAGAGCGGCACGTGAGGGGGCCAGAAAAAGAAACAACCTCCCCCTGCAAGGGGGAGGTCGACCGCGAAGCGGGCGGGTGGGGGTCACGTTTTTCCCGCACAAAGGCCATGACAGCTCGCGCGCGCGCTCTCCGCGCCAACATGACCGATGCGGAAACTCGACTGTGGCATGCGCTTCGCCGCGATCAGCTCAATGGCTTCTCCTTCCGGAAACAGCGTCCGATTGGACCCTATACCGTCGATTTCTATTGCTCGCGGCGCGATCTCGCGATCGAAGTCGATGGCGGCCAGCATGCAGAGGAACGCAAGCAGGCCGACGACCGACGGACACGATGGCTCGCGGAGAAGGGCGTGACCGTTGTGCGCTACTGGAACAACGACGTGCTGTCGAATCTGGAGGGCGTGCTCAGCGATCTTCTCGCGCACATCGAAAGATTGGCGCAAGCGGCGACAACCCCCACCCCAACCCTCCCCCTTTCAGGGGGAGGGAGAACGGACAGCGACGCACCCGGTGAGGAAGGAAGCGCCCCATGACCTCGCCCGCCGCCCCTCTCCTCGCCATCCGCGGCCTGCGCGCGGCCTATGGCAAGATCGAGGCGCTCAAGGGCGTCGATCTCGAGATCAATTCCGGTGAGATCGTGGCGCTGATCGGGGCCAACGGCGCCGGCAAGTCGACGCTGATGATGACGATATTCGGCCGGCCGCGCGCCCGCGCCGGCCGGATCACGTTCGAAGGCCGCGACATCACGTCGGTGCCGACCCACGAGATTGCGCGGCTGCGGATCGCGCAATCCCCGGAGGGCCGCCGCATCTTCCCCCGCATGAGCGTGGCGGAAAACCTGCAGATGGGCGCGGACGCCACCGATACCAGCGAGGCGGAACGCGAGAGCGGCCTGGAGAAGGTGTTCGCGTTGTTCCCCCGCCTGAGGGAGCGCCTCGCCCAGCGCGGAGGAACGCTGTCCGGGGGCGAACAGCAGATGCTTGCGATCGGCCGCGCGCTGATGAGCCGCCCTCGCCTTCTGCTGCTCGACGAGCCGTCGCTGGGCCTGGCGCCCCTGATCGCCCGCCAGATATTCGATGCGATCCGCACACTGAACCGGCAGGACGGCCTGACCGTGCTGATCGTCGAGCAGAATGCCAACCATGCCCTGAAACTCGCCCATCGCGGCTATGTCATGGTCAATGGCCTGATTACGCTGAAAGGAACCGGAGCCGAGCTGCTGGAGCGGCCGGAAATCCGCGCCGCCTATCTGGAGGGCGGCCGCCGCGCCTAGCGGTTTCGCCGAAAGATGCGGCTGGATGCCGTTCATTTGCCTGAAAATTGCCAATGACTTTGCGGCAAAATCGGCGGACAATAGCACCGATTACCCGGAGCGTCCGGGGACAAACCCTAGGTGATCGCGAGGAAACCTCATGAAATCAATGAAGCTCATCGGACTGGCATTGGGCGCGTCGTTGGCATTGTCGACGTCGGCGCTGGCGCAGGATGTATCGGTTGCCGTCGCAGGCCCGATGACCGGCGGCGAGTCCGCCTTCGGCCGGCAGATGAAGAACGGCGCCGAGATGGCGGTGGCCGATCTCAACGCCGCCGGCGGCGTGCTCGGCAAGAAACTCGCCCTCAATATCGAGGACGATGCGTGCGATCCCAAGCAGGCGCGCTCGGTTGCCGAAAAGATCGGCAGCGCGAAGATTCCGTTCGTCGCCGGCCATTATTGCTCGTCGTCGTCGATCCCGGCCTCCGAAGCCTATGCCGACAGCAACGTGTTGCAGATCACGCCGGCGTCGACCAACCCGCTGTTCACCGAGCGCAAGCTCTGGAACGTGGCGCGCGTCTGCGGCCGTGACGACCAGCAGGGCGCGGTGGCGGCCGCCTTCATCGCCAAGAACTTCAAGGGCAAGAACATCGCCATCCTCAACGACAAGACCACCTATGGTAAGGGACTTGCCGACGAGACCAAGAAGTCGCTCAACAAGGCGGGCGTCACCGAGAAGCTGTACGAGTCCTACAACAAGGGCGACAAGGACTTCAACGCGATCGTCTCGCGTCTGAAGAAGGAGAATATCGACCTCGTCTATGTCGGCGGCTACCACCAGGAAGCCGGCCTGATCCTGCGCCAGATGCGCGACCAGGGCATGAAGACCGTGCTGATGTCCGGTGACGCGCTGGCCGACAAGGAATATGCCTCGATCACCGGCCCTGCCGGCGAAGGCACGCTGTTCACCTTCGGCCCCGATCCGCGCAAGAAGGCCACCGCGAAGGCCATCGTGGAGAAGTTCAAGGCCAAGAACATCGATCCGGAAGGCTACACGCTCTACACCTACGCCGCCTTCCAAGTCTGGTCGCAGGCCGCCAAGAAGGCCGGCACGATGGACCCGAAGAAGGTCATGGACGCGATCAAGGCCGGCTCGTGGGATACGGTGATCGGCAAGATTGAATATGACAGCAAGGGCGACATCAAGCAGATCGACTATGTCGTCTACAAGTGGGACGACAAGGGCAACTACACAGAGCTCAATGCGAAGGGCTCCTGATCCCTCTCTTCGTTGTGTCGCAAACCAGGCGCCCCGGTCCATCCGGGGCGCTTGTGTTTTTGGGGGTCGGCTTGTTCCCGCCCTCGGCTCGTCATGCCGGCACGCGTGGGCGACACGCGCGATGGGGAGTCACACGGTCATCCGCGTCGAGCCCGCTTCGTTCCGCCTTATCGCAGCGCGTGCGGTTTCGAGGGCCTGCATCAATTCGACCGGGCGGAAAGGCTTTTGCAGGCCGATGATGTCGGCCAGATCAGACGATCGCGCGGTCGCCTCGAGGGTCGCCATGCCCGATACCGCCACAACCGGCAGATCGGGCGCCCGCTCGCGCAAGGCGGCGATCAGGTCAAAACCGTTCTCGTCCTTGAGGAAGATGTCGACCACGGCGGCGGCGAAATCGGCCGCCTCGAATTCCTCAATCCGGCCTTGACGCCGTCGGCCTCGGTGACCTCGAAGCGATTGAGGCGCAGGATCATGCTGATCATCGCGCGCACATCCGTCTGGTCGTCGACGACGAGAATGCGGGGCATGGGGGCACTCCGGGAACCGGTTCCGCGGCGCGCCTGGCTTTTCGCGCCATTCGCGCTGGTTGCAGCCTACATCACATACTCGCCGCGGCAATGAGGAACCCGGCCGATTTCGGCGCTTCGGCAAAGCAGGGTTACCCGATCGTCTAGAGCGGCACCGCTCCTCAAGAATTTAAGTTAAATGTAACCTGCCGATGATTCCCCAAAATCAATAACGGGGCCATACAGATATCGCGTTCGGCGGGGTTCGCGAGAGGCGTGCAATGCAAACCGTCAGCGACCGCAATATATTCCTGTCGACCCTGCCCGCCGGCAGGGCCGACCGCACGGCGGCGTCCGCCATTGTCGGCGTCTCCTTCATTCTCTTCGTCATTGCGGTTCCCTTCGCCGGCATGCCGCTCACGCCGGTCCCCGGTTTTGTCGCGAGCTACCAGTCCGCGCTTGCGATCAACGACATCATCACGGCGGTGCTGCTGCTGTCGCAGTTTGCGGTGCTGCGCTCGCGCGCGCTGCTGCTGCTGGCGAGCGGATATATGTTCACGGCCGCCGCCGCGATCCTCCACGCCCTCACCTTCCCCGGACTGTTTGCGCCCGCCGGATTGCTCGGCGCCGGGCCGCAGACCACCGTCTGGGTCTACATGATCTGGCACGGCGCGTTCCCGCTGTTCGTGCTCGGCTACAGCCTGGAGAAGGCAAGAGACGGCGGCGTCAAGGTCCGCTGGCCCACGCTGCCCGCGATCCTCGCCAGCATCGCCGGCGTGATCCTCGCGATATCAGCCTTTGGCTGGATCGTGACCGGCATGCACGACGTCCTGCCGACGCTGTTGAGCCAGGGCCGTTACACGCCGGCCATGATCGGCGTCGTCGCGACGGTGTGGTTCCTCAGCCTCGCCGCGCTGTTCGTGCTGTGGTCGCGCCAGCCGCATTCGGTGATCGACATCTGGCTGATGGTGGTGCTCTGCGTCTGGCTGTTCGACATCGCGCTGTCGGCGATCCTCAACGTGGAGAGGTTCGATCTCGGTTTCTATGCCGGCCGGATCTACGGCCTGTTCGCGGCCACTTTCGTGCTCGCGGTGCTCCTGATCGACAACGTGTCGCTGCAGGCGCAGATGTCTCGCCTGGTACGATCGATGCGGCGCGAAGCCGCGTTCGTCCGCGACCAGCACAAGGTGCGCGAACGGCTGTTCAGCGCGGTGGTGGAATCCTCCAACGACGCCATCATTACCCAGGCGCTCGACGGCACCATCACCGGATGGAACCGCGCCGCCGAACGTCTGTTCGGATATTCCGCGGACGAAGCCGTGGGCCAGCATGTCAACCTGATCGTTCCATCGCACCGGCGTGAGGAGACCGACACGCTGATCGAGCGCATCCGCCGTGGCGAGCCGACCGAACAGTTCGAGACGGTGCGCCTGGGCAAGGACGGACGGAGCGTGGACGTCTCCCTGAGCCTTGCTCCGTTGCGATCGGCCGCCGGCGAGATCATCGGCGCGTCCAAGATCGCGCGCGACATCACCGAGCGGAAGCGGACGGAGACCGCGCTGAGCAAGGAAACCGAGGAGCGGCAACGCATCTTCGAGAGCTCGCAAGACCTGATCCTGGTGACCGACGCCGCCGGAAATTTCATCCAGGTCAGCCCGAGCGTGACGAAAATCCTGGGCTACCGGCCCGAGGAAATGGTCGGGCACAGCGCCGTCGATTTTATTCATCCCGACGATCTCGACAGCACGCGGCAGGAGATGCGCGCGGCCCGGCGGGGACAGCAGAAGGTGCGCATCTTCGAGGCGCGCTATCCGCACAGGGATGGACATGCGGTCACACTGGAATGGCTCGGCAGCTGGTCCGAGCCGGTGCAGCGCCATTTTTTCATCGGCCGCGACCTGACCGAGAAACAGGCGGCCGAGTCCCATCTGCGGCAGGTCCAGAAGATGGACGCGATCGGCCAGCTCACCGGCGGCGTCGCCCACGACTTCAACAACATCCTGACCGTCATCACCGGCACCATCGGCATCCTGGCCGAGGCGGTCGAAGACCGTCCCGAACTCGCATCGATCGCCCGCCTGATCGACGACGCGGCCGAGCGCGGCGCGCAGCTGACCAAGCATCTGCTGGCGTTCGCGCGCAAGCAGCCGCTGCAACCGATCGAGATCGACGTCAATTCGCTGATCCTCGAAGCCGGGAAGTTGCTGCATCCGACGCTGGGCGAGCAGATCGAGATTTCGCCAAAGCTCGACGAGAATGCCTGGCCGGCACTGGTCGATCCGAACCAGCTCACCTCGGCCGTCCTCAATCTGGCCCTGAATGCGCGTGACGCCATGCCTCGGGGCGGCAAGCTGACGCTCGAGACCGGCAACGTCTATCTCGACGATGATTATGTGCGCCTCAATCCGGAGGTGACATCGGGCGACTATGTGATGATCGCGATCAGCGATACCGGCACCGGGATTCCCGCCGCGCTGCTGGAGAAAGTCTTCGATCCCTTCTTCACCACCAAGGACGTCGGCAAGGGCACCGGGCTTGGGCTCAGCATGGTGTTCGGCTTCGTTAAGCAGTCCGGCGGACACATCAAGATCTACAGCGAGGAAGGCCACGGCACGAGCGTGAAGATCTATCTGCCGCGTTCGACCGGCAAAGGCCAGCAGGCTTCCGATCTGCTGGCGTCCATGCCGGTGGAAGGCGGCAGCGAAACCATCCTGGTCGTCGAGGACGACGTGCTGGTGCGCAAATATGTGCTGACCCAGGTCGCAAGCCTCGGCTATTCGACGCTCGAGGCTTCCAACGCGGCCGAAGCGCTGAAGATCATCGACAACGGCGCACAGGTGCACCTGCTGTTCACCGACGTGATCATGCCCGGCGGCATGAACGGCCGCCAGCTCGTGGATGAGGCGCTCAAGCGCCGCCCCTCGCTCAAGACCCTCTTTACGTCAGGCTATACCGAAAACGCCATCCTGCATCACGGCCGGCTCGACGAAGGCGTGCTGCTGCTCGCAAAGCCCTATCGCAAACCGGAGTTGGCCCGGATGATCCGGGTGGCGCTGAATAGTTGAGACAAGTCGGGCCCGCCCGGCGATCAAGCACCAGCGACGTCGACGATCGCCTGGACAAACGCCGCCGGCGCCTCCTGAGGCAGATTGTGTCCGATGCCGCCTCCGACGAGGCGGTGTTCGTAGCGGCCGGTGAATTTCGTGGCGTAGGCGCTGGGCGGCGGATGCGGTGCGCCGTTCGCGTCGCCTTCGAGCGTGATCGTCGGGACGCCGATCGTCGGAGCCGACGCGAGCCGCTTCTCCAGCTCGTCATATTTCCTCTCGCCATCGGCCAGACCGAGTTGCCAGCGATAATTGTGGATGACGATATCGACGTGATCCGGGTTGTCGAACGACGACGCGCTGCGCGCGAATGTCGCGTCATCGAACTTCCATTTCGGAGAGGCGAGCTGCCAGATCAGTCTGTTGAAGTCGTTCCGGTTCTTCTCATAGCCGAGACGGCCGCGCTCGGTGGCGAAATAGAATTGATACCACCATTCGAGCTCGGCTTTCGGCGGCAGCGGCATCTTGCCCGCGTCCTGGCTGCCGATCAGATAGCCGCTGACCGAGACCAGCGCCTTGACCCGATCCGGCCAGGCGGCAGCGGCGATATCCGCCGTCCGCGCACCCCAGTCGAAGCCGGCCAGGATCGCCTTCTCGATCTTGAGCGCGTTCATGAAGTCGATGAGGTCGTCGGCGAGCGCTGCCGGCTCCCCGTTGCGGAAGCTTTCGGCTGCCAGAAAGCGCGTGGCGCCGTAGCCGCGCAAGGAGGGAACGAGCACGCGATAGCCCGCTGAGGCCAGCATCGGCGCCACATCGACGAAGGCGTGAATGTCATAGGGCCAGCCGTGCAGCAGGATGACAGGCGGGCCATCGGCCGGCCCGGCTTCGGCATAGGCGACGTTCAGGAGGCCAGCATCGATATTTTTCAGAGGGCCGAAGGAGACATTCGTACCGGGCTTGACCGGGACCGGCTTGGCCGTTTGTGCGCCGGCCGGGAGCAGTCCGAGCGGAGCGGCAGCGGCGGTCAGGGCGGCGGCGCTGAGCAGATGACGGCGACGATGATCGATCTTTTCCGGGGTGGTCTTCATGTCCATCTCCTGTTGAGCGGAAAGCCTGGGCGCTTCCTGGTTGCCGAGACGGTGGCGTGTGGCCATCGCGGACAATCCCGCGCCGTACCGGGTCTCCTGCGCCAGCCGATGGAGCTTAGATCAATTGACGCGATCTGGGATCCCAGGAACTTTCTTTTGATCCGCTCACGCGAAGCTCGATCCGTTTGACGCTAGGCCGCCGCAAGCGGAACACCCGCAAAGTGTCGCATGTGAGACTATTCACACCCGGATCGATCACCGTTGTGATCTGATTGGGGTGCAAGGTCGTCCGGCCCCTCGGGAGCGCAGATGGCGACTTACCCGATCACGCGACGCAATACGTCTGGTCCGTCAGCGCCATCGCTCGCCGGCTCGCGCAGTCGCTGCCGTCCGGCCTTCGCAAATTCAGTGACATCTGCAACAGCCTCATGGAGGAACACATGCCTCTGAGCCATTCGACTTCGACCATCCTGATCGGAGCCTGGCTTGCCATTGGCGTTCCCGTTTCGGCAAGCGCCAATGTCATCACGGATTGGGATGAGAAAGCCGTCGCCGTCGTCATGCCGGCGGGAGCCATTGCCGGCTCCCAGCAGGTCTACAACGCCCAGCGAATGATGGGATTGGTCCACGCCGCGATGTTCGATGCGGTCAATTCCATCGAGCCGCGCTACCAGCCTTATCTGGTGCAGTTGCCCGCGGACTCTGCCACGTCCAGGGAAGCCGCGGCGGCAGCAGCCGCCGCCGCGGTGCTGGCGACACAAGACTCCAGGACCGCGAGCGAAATGAAGACCACCCTCGCCACTTATCTCGCGTCCATCTCCGCTACTGATGCCGCGAAAGCGAGCGGCATCGCACTCGGCGAGGCCATTGCCGCCAGGCTGATGGCGGCGCGCGCCAATGATGGTCAGGATGCGATCGATGAGTACCGGCCGAGGACTGCACCAGGCGTCTATGTGCCGACCGCGATCACGGCAGGCTTCGGCTGGTCAAAAGTGAAGCCGTTCGCGCTGGCGACGGCATCCCAATTCCGGCCGGAGCCGCCGGTGTCGCTCTCGAGTGGGGACTGGGCAACCGACTACAACGAGATCAAAGCCGTTGGTGGCAAGGCCAGTACGGTGCGTTCTCCGGCGCAAACGGAGACCGCCCGGTTCTGGCTGATGGCCGGTCCTCCAGCCTACCATCCATTCGTGCGTCAGCTGGTGAGCGCCAAACAGATGGACATCAACGACAGTGCGCGACTGATGGCCCTCGCCGCAACAGGCCTCAACGACGCGCTGATAGCCGTGTTCGACGCCAAGTATCATTACAATTTCTGGCGTCCCGTCACCGCGATCCGAAACGGCGATATTGACGGCAACGACGCCACGCAGCGCGAGGCAGGCTGGCAGCCGATCGACAACACGCCGATGCACCCTGAGTATCCCTGCGCGCATTGCATCCTCAGCGGCACCATCGCAGGCGTCATCAAGACGGCACTCGCAAGCGATGATATTCCCGAGATTGCGATCACGAGCACGACGCTGCCGGGTGTGACCCATCGCTTTACCAACGTGATGGCCTTGGCGGACGAAGTTGCGAACGCCCGGATCTGTGCCGGCTTCCACTACCGCTCCTCGACCCGCGTCGGCACCGATATGGGACTGAAGATCGGTGAATACATCGCGAGGAACGTCATGCAGCCGGTCCGGACGGCAGGACCGTCGCAGCCGTCGGCGACGCAGGGAATGGCCCCTGTCGGACGATGAACGAAACGTCCCGGCTGGCGCGCATGAATGTGGCCCACCGGGAATGCTAACGATCTCCGCGCGACGGCCGTTGACGTGGAGCCAACCGACCGCCGCACGATTAAGGGGAAGACCGCCTTGGGCCTTCCCCTCGATCCTGTGTCGCGCAGATACCCGAGACGAACATGGCAAAGCGAGGCGGAATGGCTTGCCCTCGGGAACGCGCAGCTTACATCTTTGTTGAAGCTCCCGGAGGACCCGATGTCCCGGACGTTTGCGCTTGTGCTCACCGTGCTCGGCAGTCTGTGGCTGCCGGGGCAAGCCTTTGCCCAGTTCGCCCCATCGGCCGGATCGGCCGGGGCCGGCCCTTCGGCCATCAGCGGCGTGCCGTATGGTCCCGCCAATCCGAGGAGCGCTTCGGACCCCAGCGGCATCGGCAATGCCTCGAGCCTGCCGCCCCTCCGCAGCAACACCCCGGTCCCCGTGGTCGCCTCGACACCGACGGCACCGATACGATCAGTCACGCCGCCGTCCTATTCGGGCGGATCACGGCCCAGCGTCGGCGCCTATGCCGTCGAGTCAAGAAGCAAGGCGCCGCCCCACCGGCGCGGCCGCCCGCAGGTCAGCTCCTTCACCGGCATTTGCCGGGGCTGTTAGGCCCATGGATTGATCTGGCCTCGCGGATCGCCGTGCCAACTGAATTCGATCTGGAACAGCACCAAATCAGTAGGAGATCGTCTTCACGGCCACAAGCTTGAACGTGAACGTCAAGAACATGGCGCCACTGGCGGTGTTTCCACCCGACTTGCGCGTGCCGCCTCCCGACACGATTTCAAGTTCATCGGGTGTCAGTTCGACGTTCCTGGTTTCGGGCTTCGTGTGGGCGGAAACGTTGATGTTGGTCATGTCGCTCTCCGGAATGAATGGAAATCCTGGTAGCTCTGACGGAAGCCTAACGTTCGGCGCAGATGCTAACCAAAGATGATCCACCGCTCTGTGACCGTGATCACGCTGCCGGCGACATCGGGGAATACGGGCGCTTATTCGGCAGACGGGCTCAATTTGCCGAGCTCCAGCCTGAACTGGTCCAGTTCGCTTTCGGCAAGCAGGTTCGCTGGAATTTCATAACTTGCATCGGCGAAGCTCCCCGACGGCTCCCGCCGCGCGATGCAGATCGCCAATCCCTTGGCCCGGTACATTTCAATCAGCCTCGCCACGCGCCCCTGATCGATCGCCCCCGCCTCTGTTTCGATGAACTGGACCAGCCTGATGCGACGGTCTCCCACGGATACGGTGAGATCGGATACGACAACCCCAAGACGATCCGGACGATCATCCTCATCGCCACAGTCGCTCTTGAGCCAGAGACACGAGAAATTGCGGCATTGTGCAGGACGATCGAGATAGATGCGGCAGCCCGAGCCAATTTCGCAATGGGGACACCACTCGCCGCCCGGCTTCACGCCGGCGACCGCATGAGTGAAGCAGCATGCAGTGCACACATCGCACGAGCGGCCGGCAGCGCTATTCATCGGCGTCTCCAGCAAACCTTTGCGCCCGACCGGCGCCACGTTGCCTAGCCCGGGATCCGGTCGACGATCTCCACCCAGTTCGGCTGCTGGCCCACCGGATATTGCTTGACGCTTTTCAGTTCACCGCTGTCCTGGTCGATCGCATGGACGGTCAGGCTCGCTGAATCCATGCCCACGGCCAGCAGGAATTTGCCGCGCGGATCGATGTTGAAGCCGCGCGGGGTCTTCTCGGTCGCCCATTTGCCGATCGCCGTCAGCGTGCCTTTCCCGGGATCGATCTGATAGCCATGCAGTGTGCTGGTGGTGCGGACGGCGCCATAGAGGAATTTGCCGTCCGGCGTGACATGAATGTCGGATGCAGCAGCAGAATCTTTCTGGTTGTAATCGCCGGTGTCGACAAACGCCACCTCCGTCAGGGTGCCATTGTCGCCGATCGCATAGGTACCGATGGTCGCGGTGGTTTCGGTGATGACATAACCCCACTTGCCGTTCGGGTGGATGGTGAAATGACGCGGCCCGGCCCCTGTCTTGGTCGCGACCGTCGGCGGATCATTAGGCGTCAGCATGCCGGTCGCGGCGTCGAGCTTGAACTGCATGACATAGTCGGCCTCGAGCACGGGCACATAGACATGCTTGTTGCCGGCATCGACGAAGACGCAATGCGCCTTCGGCCTGGTGTCGATGATCTGGGTCGCCTTGCCTTCAACGACACGACGCGCGTCAATCGGGTAGGAAGCGACCTTGGCGCCGGTGTAGGATGCGGCGAGCAGATGTTTGCCGGTCTTGTCCGTGTTGATGTAGGCCATCTGATCCACTAGGGGCGTCGCGCCGAGATGCGTGAGCTTCCCGCTGGCGTGGTCGATGGAGAACGCCGACACCGGATACGGCTCGCTGCGCAATTGCGCGTAGATGAAGCGCTTGTCCACGGCGAGCGCCATGGGCAGGCTGGTGACCGACGTCTTTTCCGACCCCGGCACCGCCGTCTTCTCAATCACGGTGAGTTCACCGCTATCGCGGTTCATGCCGAAGACGTGGATGTCCTTGGTGCCGGCGTTCGAGACGTAGACGAATGTGTCGTGGCCGTCGGCAGCCCTCGCCCTTCGCGTTCCAATCCCGGGCAAGGCGCCAAGCGCGGCGATGGAGCCAAGTCCGAGTTGCAATACGTTCCGTCGCTTCATGATTGCCTCCCCTGCTTTTGCATTTCAGACGCCGCATATCCCGCGAGAGATTTCAGCTCACCGCTGCCCATCGATCGCGTGGATGGTGAGGCGCGCTGAACCATGCCACGGCCGGCAGGAACTTGCCACGTGGATCGATCTTGAAGCGGCCCAGGTCTTTTGACCCTTTCAGACTTCGCCTTGTCGGAGCGGATTCTGCCGCAGGGACTTCCCGTGCCCGATGTGGCAGGCTGCAAATGTGGCAGACCGAATGCGGGGGATCCGGCGGGTGTTCGAAACGCGGCGCAAGTTCATCACGTTTCTTGCAGGCACGGCGGCGGCGCTGCCGCTTGGAGTATCCGCCCAACAGCGCGCTGCCCCCGTCGTGGGCTTCCTCGCCCCTGGTCTCGAGGCACGCCAGCATTGGCTGGCTGCGTTCCGTACGGCTTTAGGCGCGGAAGGCTTTACGGATGGGCAAAATGTGACGCTGGAATACCGCTCAGCCGATAGCGGAGCCGAGCTCACGGAATCTGCCGCTGATCTGGTGCGGCGTGGGTGCGCCGTCATCTTCGCCTCGGGGCCGTCTGCAGCACTTGCTGCGAAGCGCGCATCGCCGAGCATCCCCATCGTGTTCTTGAGCGGCGCGGACCCCGTCCGGATCGGCCTGGTGTCGAGCTTCAATCGGCCGGACGGAAATATCACCGGTTTCTATTTTCCTGTCACTGAACTGCCGGCAAAACGATTGGCGCTGCTGCATGATCTGTTGCCTGTCGCCAAGCGCATCGCCGTGCTCGTCAATCCCGCCGTTGCGACAACTGCCGAACCGACGCTGCAAGGCGTAGGGACCGCCGGACACGCGCTGAGCCTCGACGTCGAAGTCTTCAACGCAAGTACCGGCGCAGAGATCGATGCGGCTTTCGCTGCCGCGTTATCGAAGGGGCGCCCCGACGCACTGCTCGTCGGATCGGACCCGCTCTTCAATACCGCGCGGGCGCAGCTTGTCGCATTGGCCGCACGCTATGCGTTCCCTGCAATCTACTTCCAGCGAGATTTTGTCGAAGCCGGTGGACTGATGAGCTATGGCCCCGATTATGCGGAGTCCTATCGTCAGGCTGGCGTCTATGTCGGCCGCATCCTGAAAGGCGCGAAACCCACGGAATTGCCCATCCAGCAGTCGACGAAGCTCGAGCTGGTGATCAATATCAGGACCGCGAAAGCGCTCGGTCTCGAGGTGCCCTCCAACCTGCTCGCCCGCGCCGACGAGACAATTGAATAAAGCGACCCCGTTTTGCCCGGTTCACGAGTCAGGATTGGCCCTCCGCTGGACTGCGCTCGCGGGCGAACCGGATGCGTCCGATCAGTTGGCCATCTTCGTGAACGCTGTAGTCGTTGGGGGCGATCAAGCGGAGGGAGAGCATCTGAAATCTCTTGCGCCTCTTTGCTATTTCGGCAGCAGTGGCGGTCGCCCTTCGTCATCTAGAATTTCTTCGTCAGTTAAATGTAGCTCGTAAATCTCCTGAGGATCGAACGACTGATCCCAACTCATGGGCAATATTGCAACGCCTCCGTGTTTTCTGGTGACGAAAGCAATGTATTTCTTCAAGAGTGCCCGGTGATCCATCGTCTTCACTCCTAAAAGCGGATATTCTCGCCTAGAAATAGATCGTACCATCAGTGAACTCCGTCACAGTCGGAGCCCGCCGCGATATTAAGATTGGGTAGCGCCGGAGGGTGCCCAATCAACCCAAGTGATTTGCAGGGGGCGGGTAACATGAACGGCAATAGTGTAAGACGTATTATTCGCTACATAACCATTTTTGCTGCGATTTTACTCGCAGCACCAAGCGTCGCACAGTTCCGACCACCGCCTAACACGATTAAACTTGCCAAAATTCCAGCGACCCCGGGACCTCCTGATTTGGTAGTGCGGCTAGGTTGGGACTTCAGTGGCAACGGTCCCACTCCCACCTTAGGCTGGACGGTCAAGGTTACTGTGAGTAATCAGTTCACTTTTGTCGGAACTCCTCCTCAGCGGTACTTTGGGTCAGACGCACAGGGCGTAATTGTAAAGATCAGCTGGCCGATGCCGCTGAGCCTATTTGGAAATACTATACAGGGTCCCGCTGGCTTCGAGTGCTTCGTGGGGGGCAATCAAGATTTACTGTGCGCGGGTGGTACTATTCCGGCGGGGGGAAATGCCGTCTTTCAATTCGACCTCATAGCCCCCGATCCGGCAGGGCCCCCTTGCGTTTCAAGTTACCATGCGACCGTACAGGCAAAGGTAGACCCGTATAATTCGATTGGCGAGGCGGACGAGACCAACAATGAGGGCAGCCTCGACCTTTTGGTTTGGACGCCTTGCTAAATTTGCACCGCTCGCGTGCGAGCCGGATGCGTCCGATGAGCTGGCCGTCTTCGAGCACGCTGTAGTCATTGGGTCCGATCAGGCGCAGGGTGAGCGTCAGCTGTCCAGTCACTCCAACTTGTTGCGCTTATTGAAATCCCGCATGGCCGGAAAGATTACGTGCTCTGATTGCGGTCGCGCGCTGTTCCAATAAATAGCGAGCCAACGCAGCTTTTCAAAATGCGTGGGATTGTAAATCGACTCATCCAGCTTCGCCTGATTTTTTTCGCGACAAGCATGGGCAGTTACGATCAAGCGCTCAAAGCCGAGATGTTCACGCCCCCTGTAGCCCGAAAAGATATCAACGTATAAAGAACCGTCGTCGTCGTGACGGAGATCTGGCTTAATAGACTTGTCGAAGACCCCTTCCAACTGAGCATTCTCCAGTTGAAGAAAATCCTCGTGTGTGCCCCGATCTACAATTATTCTCGGATACTTTGCTATCGTTGCTCTACCAATTGTCGCAACCTGCGAGCAGGTTCAAGCCGTAAAACCATTGCGCAGGGAATGTCGGATCGTTCGACGTACCTGTGGTGACTTGCTTGCGTGCTTTCTACACTTGCACGCAAGGCTGCGGGTGCGATCGTCGCACCGGCATTCCCTGCGCCCTCCTCTCTTCGAGGGCCGATGTTGACGCATCACCCTGGCATTTGGTGCCGCGGGAACGCTGAGTCGCGTTTTTCTCTCCGCTGTCATGCTCCGCGAAAGCGGAGCATCCAGTATCCCAGAGACGTCGAGACTAAGCACTGGCGTCTCTGGAATACTGGATCGCCCGGTCAAGCCGGTCGACGACAGCGAACCCCGCCGTTTGACATCCAAACCCGAATTTACCGATTATCCCCATCTGATGAATTCCCGACAGGACCACGCGCCTTGAAAAACCTCCTCACCGACATTCCCGGCGTCAGCGTCGGCCATGCCGACGATCTCAGGCTTGCGTCCGGCGTCACGGCGATCCTTTTCGACAAGCCGGCGGTGGCCGCGATCGACGTGCGCGGCGGCGGGCCGGGCACGCGCGAGGAATCCCTGCTCAAACCGGAAAGCACGGTCGAGACGGTCGACGGCATCACGCTGTCGGGCGGTTCGGCGCTGGGGCTGGATTCGGCCGGCGGCGTCCAGGCCTGGCTTGCGGAACAGGGGCGCGGGTTTCGCATCCGCGACGCCGTGATCCCGATCGTGCCGGGCGCGATCTGTTTCGATCTTCTCAACGGCGGCGACAAGGCGTGGGGACGGTTTCCGCCCTATCGCGATCTCGGCTACGCGGCGGCGGCGGCGGCGGGACGGGATTTTGCGCTGGGCAGCGTGGGCGCCGGCATGGGCGCGACCACCGCAACCCTCAAGGGCGGGCTCGGTTCGGCCTCGGCAAAGACCAGCACCGGCGCGCTGGTCGCAGCCATCGTGGCCGTCAACGCGGTCGGCAGCGTGACGGTCGGCGACGGTCCCTGGTTCTGGGCGGCGCCGTTTGAAGTGGACAAGGAATTTGGCGGCCGCGGCCTCCCCACCTCGTTCAATCCCGATATGCTGGCGATGCGGCTGAAGGGCGGACCGGCGGCGAGTGCCGCGGAGAACACCACGATCGCGGTGGTCGTCACCGACGCGGTCCTGACCAAGGCGCATGCCAAGCGACTGGCGATGATCGCGCAAACGGGGATGGCGCGCGCGATCTATCCGGTGCACGCGCCGCTCGACGGCGACACGGTGTTTGCGGCCGCGACCTGCGAAAAGACCATCGATCCCATCTACGGCCTGACCGAGCTCGGCGCGGTTGCCGCCAACGTGCTGGCGCGCGCGATCGCCCGCGGCGTCTTCATGGCGACAGCGCTTCCCTTCCCCGGCGCGCCGCCGGCCTGGAAGGATCGGTTTGGCCGGAACTCATGAAGCCGTCAGACGCTGACGGAAAGCGATGACGCGACCGAAGCCGAAAGCGTCTTGGCCTCACGCTGGATCATCTGCTCGATCCAATTGTAGGAGGAACTCGCAGACGAACCTGTGGATGCCGAGGCTGCCGGCGTCGTCAGCGACACCGTCGATCCGTCGGCATAGGTGATCGAGGTCGTGGTCGAACCGTCGCTGTTGGTGACAGATGTGCTGGAAGCTCCGGACAGCGCCTGCATCAGCGGATCGGCGTTGGGATCGCTGCTGCCGTCGCCCGAGGTGGCGGCAGGCATGTGATGATGGTGGCCGTGATGTCCGCCCGCGCCTTGCAGCGCCGACTTCATCTCATCGAGGCTGACCGAGCCGTCACCATTGGTATCGAGCTTGCTGAAGACGTCATCGGCCGCCGCGAGATTGGTGCCGCCTGCGCCCAGCGCGTTTTCAAATTCGCTCTTGTCGATCGCGCCGTTGCCGTCGGCGTCGATCTGCGAAAACAGGTCCTTGAGCGCATCCGCCGGGTTGGTTGGCGCCGAGTTGGTCGTACCGGACTGGCTCTGTGCATCGATCAGCGCGCTCATGGTCTGCGGCGAGATCGAGGCCCAGCCGGAGCTTTGCCCCGTCATGCCGGTCGTGGCGGAACTCTGGGTCTGGGTACTGCTGCCGAGATCGAAGGGATTGGCCGCACCCTGGCTCTGATCGGCTGCGCCTTGACTTTGGTTGGCCGAGGCCGTGCCCGACGGCGATTTCGGCGACATCAGGGATTGCAGGGCGTCGAGCAACGACCCGGCCGCACCAAGCGCAAGCATCATGACAAAAACTCCAACACCTGCCGCGCAAGGCGGCTCCACCACTCGCCAGAACAGACCAGCAAGCGCCGTGCCATGATCAAATCTCCCTTAAAACAAGCACTTCGCGCCTTGCCTGCCGCCGCCACACCCGGCAATTGCTGCCAGGGCGGCAGAATTTTCCGCTACCGCGCGAGCAACGCTATTGATCTTTGCAGATGCCGCGCGATGATCCGCGAAACGGCATTGGGGGGCCCGGTCGATGGCCTATGACGAACAGCTCGCCGAGCGCATCCGCCAGCTCATGAAGAAGCAACGCGGCGTCACCGAACGGAAGATGATGGGCGGGCTGACCTTCATGACAGCGAGCGGCATGTTCTGCTCGGCCAGCGGCAAGGGCGGACTTCTGGTGCGCGTTGCGCCGGAATCCCGCGACCGGTTCCTTGCTGAAAGTCATGTCCAGCCCGCTGATATGAGCGGACGTCGAATGACGGGCTTTATCCGGATCGTGCCGGAGGGCTACCGCACCGAAGCCGGTCTGAAAAAATGGGTTGAGCGCGGTCTCGCCGCGGCAGCCGTACGACCCTCTGCAGGACCCAAGCGGGTACGCAAGACGGCGCCCAAATCCGGACGAGCCAGACGCAGCAAGTAAGCTCGAAAGCTTCCCCAACCATCCCGTTCCCGCCGCATTGCCCGCATCGCGCACGCGTGTTACCCGGACCCCTTCTGCCCTCGGAAAAGCAGCCCATGCCCCTCGCACCGCGTCCCCTTGTCATCGCCCCCTCCATCCTCGCCTCGGATTTCTCGAAACTCGGCGAGGAGGTCCGTGCGATCGATGCGGCGGGCGCCGACTGGATCCATCTCGATGTGATGGACGGGCATTTCGTCCCGAACATTTCCTATGGTCCCGACGTCATCAAGGCGATCCGCCCGCACACGAAGAAGATCTTCGATGCGCATCTGATGATCTCGCCCTGCGATCCCTATCTGGAGGCGTTCGCCAGGGCAGGCTGCGATCACATCACGGTCCATGCCGAGGCGGGTCCGCATCTCCACCGTTCGCTGCAGGCGATCAAGGCGCTCGGCAAGAAGGCCGGCGTGTCCCTCAATCCGGGCACGCCGATCTCGGCGATCGAATATGTGATCGACATGGTCGATCTCGTGCTGATCATGTCGGTCAATCCCGGCTTCGGCGGCCAGGCCTTTATCCCGTCCGCGCTCGGCAAGATCAGCGATCTGCGCGCGATGACCGCGGGCCGGCCGATCGATATCGAGGTCGATGGCGGCGTCTCGCCCGACGTCGCGGGCCAGCTCGCCGCAGCGGGCGCCAATGCCTTCGTCGCCGGCTCCGCCGTGTTCAAGGGCGGCAGCACGGACGCCTACAGGAAGAACATCTCCGCGATCCGCAACGCGGCGGCCGAGGCGCGGGGCGAGGCAATCTAGAAGGTCTTCGCGTTCGATCAGAAAAGCTGCGGCGGGTCCCGATCCTCGCGCGCGTCCGGCGCGGTCGTGCGCGGGGACCGCACCACGGTCACAGTGCAGGCCGCCTCAAAGACGACCTTGCTCGAGACGCTGCCAAGCCGTGCAAACAGGCCGGAGCGCTGTCGGGCGCCGATGATGATGTGATCGACGTGATTGACCGCGGCGAATTCGAGGATCGCCGATGCGGGGTCGATTGCCTCCAGTACGTGCACGGTGAGCCCGTTCTGGTCGAGATTGAGCGGCGAAGCCCAGTGCTTGAGCGCCACCAGTCGGTCGACATGCTTGTTATGTCCCTGCTCGTCGAGGGTGCGGTCGATGGTGATGCGGCCGAGCTTGAGCACGTTCACGCAGGCAAGCCGCGCCGACGGCGAAGTCGCAAGAATACGCGCGGCGGTCCGCCGCAGTGCGGCGTTCAGTTCCTCGGAGCTTTCGATTGTATCAACGGCCACGGCGATGATGGGGCTCGATGCGAGCTGCGCCGCCATGTCCGATTTCGGCTTGGGGATCGCAACGCCCTGGTTGAAGCGGCGGTGCCAGACGGTCATGAATGGATCGCGCTTCAGCCGCGCCGACCGCGCGGTGAGCCTGACCTGGTCGGGGTGGACGAGATCAAACGCAAGCTGCGAGGCGGTCGGATAGCGGTTGCGAGGCTCGATCTCGAGGCAGCGCAGCACGATCTCCTGCAGCCAGGGCGGATAGTCGGCTCTGAGCCGCCGCGGCGGATGCGGATCACGCCACAATCGTCTCCGCATGCCGCTCAAGGTTTCCGCCTCCCCGAACGGCCGCACGCCCGTCGTGAAAAAATACAAGAGCACGCCCAGCGAAAAGACATCGCTGCGCGGATCGTCGCGCACTCCGTTCAGCCGCTCCGGCGCCATGTAAGGCGCGGTGCCGAACGGGACCCGAAACTCCTCCTGCAACAGGTCCGGAAGTTGATTGTGGTGCGAGAGTCCATAGTCGATCAGCACCGCCTCACCGCTTTCACGGAACATGATGCTGGAAGGCTTGATGTCGTGGTGAACCACGTTCTGCCGGTGCAGATCGGCCAGCGCTGCCGCGATCTTGCCACCCAGGGCTCTCGTCTCCTCGCAGGGAAGCGGCAAACCCGGCAGGCGCTTGTAAAGGGTCTGTCCTGGAAGACGCTCGATGACGACATAGGCCTGGCGATCGAAATCGCCCGTCGCAAACCAGGCCGGCACATGGCTCCCTCGCAGCCGCGGCAGGATCATCTGCTCCATCTCGAAGGAGACGATCGCCGCGGGATCCTCCCCCTCGGCCACCCGCGGGATTTTCATGAGCAAGGGCGTGGCAATGTCGGGATGGGTGACGCTCCACAGCGTCGCCATACCGCCGTGATGAACGCATTCGCCAATGACGAAGCCGTCAAGCACCGCGCCCGGCTGTATCAGCGAATTGACCATCCCTCACCTTCCCTGCGAGAGGCGATCGGCAAGCCAGCGCGGCAGGCCGGCATCACGGATGCGCTTCGCGGCAGCCTCGACCTCATACGCGACCCGGCAATAGGTGATCTCCCGCGACTCCGTGTCGAAGGTGAGGAAACAGGCGGCGGGATTGCCGTCGCGGGGCTGGCCGACGGCACCCGCAACCGCGAGCCATTGCCGCCCCTTGAGCAACGGCACGCCAACCCCGGTGGTCGGAACAAAGCCGGTCATCTTGGCGGTCGCCGACAGCGAATAGAGCGCGGGCAGATGGATATGGCCGCAAAATGTGATCTGCGCCGGCGTGGCGAACATGCTGCGCGCGGCGTCCTCTGCGGATTGCACGTAGCGCCAGCGCGGCGGGTTCGACGCCTCGGAGTGCACGTAAAGGCGATCGTCTTCCTCATGGGTCAACGGCAGGGACGCCAGGAATTGCCGCTGCGCCGGGCCGAGGCGTTCGCGCGTCCAGTCGATTGCGGCCTGCGCCGCCGCATTCATGGTCTCGCTGGGGACGCCGATCGCATGGTCGTGGTTGCCGCGGACAGCGATCGCGCCCTGTTCGACCAGTCCCATGACGGTATCGACGGTCCATTCGGGATCGCCGCCATAGCCGACAAAGTCGCCAAGCAGCACGAGACGTTCCGCGCCACGCGTGCGGGCGGCCTCCAGGCAGGCCGTGAAGGCCTGCCGGTTGGCATGGATATCGGAGAGCAGCGCCAGCAGCACGTGGGACCTCCGCCTAAGACTACCGCCGCCGAAGGGCCACTGCCCTTGAGGGACATCAAATCAGAACACGCCAGCGAGCTGCGGTGGTCCGCTGCTCCAGACAAGAGGCAGGCCTCATTGCTCATCCTTGGGCGGCATGCGCGGAGGCAGCAGCGGCGAGAACGACACACCGTCGCCGGCATGTGAAGCCGCCTTGAACTCACCGGTGGAGGCATCGCCGCCGGACGTCTGGAGGACGGTTCTCGGAAGTATGTATTCCCGTGCAGCGTCGATCAGCCCGCCTTCACCGGTTCCGAAGTCGGCGGCGCGTCCGCCTTGAGGATGCCCCGCCGCGATCGCGTTCTCCGCCGCATGGGTCTTTTCAGCCAGCGCATCGCTGTATGGAAGGCGATAGGCCCTCGGCACGCCGCTCGGCCTGTTATCCTCGTCGAGTGCCTCGACCCAGAGATAGACCGAACCGGGATCGCCCTCGACCGTATGCGGATCGACGATCCGCGCCTGCAACAGTTTGAAGCTCGCGGGCAGCCGGTCGACGCTGGCCCAGCCCAGCAGGCTGCGGGTACCGACGAAGCTGATGATATAAAATGCGCTGGTCACAACGACTGCAACCGCCTTGGCCGTCCAAGGCAGGCGCGCATAGACCAGAACGACCAGCAACAGCGCGCCGATCAGCGCGTAACTGACGGACAGCGTGACAATGACCGACTGCAGATTGTTCACGGCCGCAGCATCCTGACGCCGGTTTTTGGATCCAGATCCGCGCCGTTGGCACGGACGTTGCGGAACGTCGCCAGCAGGGATTTTGGCCGCCGGTGCACGTCGATCACCTTGCCCTCCGCGTCAAGCTTGAAGCGCAACGCGGTCTTCTCGTCCCCGGTGTGGTCGACCATCACCTTGTCGTCGAACACGACCTGCGCTGTCGGGTTGAGCTTCTGCACCTTCACCGTCGCCTCGACCGGCTGTCCGGTGGTGGCCTGGAAATGCGAGATGTTAACGGTGTACTCGCCCGCGACGACGCCACGCACGGTGACGATCTCCTCGCGGATCGGCGACGGCAGCTTCCTGCCGTTGATGATGATGAAATCATTGGCGCCGCCGCGATCGTCGCGATCGAGCGTCAGGAAGCCGGCCTCGCGATGCCGATACCAGGCGATATTGCCGATCGGGTCCTGGACGAACAGATCGAGATCGTCCGGATGATTGTCCGGCCAATCCATGGTGATCAGAAACTCGGCCTTGGAGTTGACCTTGCCGTCCTTGGCGTCCGGGGAAATGGACAGCAGTGCAATGAAGAACAGGAAGGCGATGACCTGCAGCGCCTTGAACAGCATGACGCTGAACGGATCGAACGGCTCCTCGCGCGGATAGAGGGAGAAGTCATCCATCATGATGCCGCTCCAGGACTGGCAGGACGCGCGTCTCGGTCAGCATCACAGCGTCGGAGAACACGCGCTGGGTCGCGGCGTCGAGCATGTAATATTGAATGCGAACCAGGATCGAGCCGACGAGGCCAGCGAGCGTCGTGTACATGGCAACCGCCATGCCATCGCTCATCAACCCCATCGAGGATTTCATGGCGACCTTGTCGGCAGCGTCAAGGCCCGCGATCGGCGCCAGCATGATGATGAAACCGATGATGGTGCCGAGCAGGCCGAGCTTCATCAGGGTGTCGGAGGCGAAGGCGCCAAAACCGTTCGAGCCGCGCAGGCGATCGGCCAGCGACCGCAACAGCAGCGTCTGGTCGATCCGTCCGGCGCCCTGTGCGTCAGTCTTGATGACAAGGCTCCTGATGTGATCGGGCACCATGCCACCCGGCAGAACGCGCGCGTCGGGACGCAGCGCTTTGGCTCCGTCCGCGCCCGACAGGATCGCGCGGCAGCGCCTTGCAGCCTCGGCTTCCCTTGCGATCGCCCGGGTCCGCCAGAAACAATGCGCGCATGTGACGATATAGAGGACGCCGATCAGACTGGAGATATAGGTGCGATCTGACACGACCATCAGCTGGATGAAGCCGTATCGCCAGAGCAGGACAGCGGCGAAGATCGAGAGCCCGGTGAAGATCATCCAGAGCAGCAAAGGCCCGCGCTCGGGGGTGTTCGCCGCAGGCAGCGCGATGTCGGCCTGGCTCATGGTGCTCATCTTCTCAGCTCCCGGAAAACAACGCGATCTTCGATCGCAGCCAGAGAACCAGGCCAGTTAAGCAGAGGGGCAGGCTTCCGTCCAAAAGGATAACGCCGATGGCCGGTAAATTTTCCCGGCAAACCGTCCCTCACCGTACACAGTGCGATTATCCCTTCGGCGGTTCCTTTCGGGTGGCCTCCCGCATGCCGATCTGCTAAAGCGCGGCGTAAAAACTTCCGGCCTGGAGTCGCGCCCTCACGACCCGGCCCACCTGCTCGGAGCACCGCATGATCCCCCGCTACACCCGCCCGGAAATGGCTGCGATCTGGGAGGCGCAGACGCGCTTCAAGATCTGGTTCGAGATCGAGGCACACGCGGCGGACGCTCTGGCCGAACTCGGCGTGATTCCGAAGGACGCCGCCAAAACCATCTGGGCCAAAGGCAAGAACGCCACCTTCGACGTCGCCCGCATCGACGAGATCGAGCGCGAGACCAAGCATGACGTCATCGCCTTCCTCACCCACCTCGCCGAAATCGTCGGCCCCGACGCGCGCTTCGTGCACCAGGGCATGACCTCCTCCGACGTGCTCGACACCTGCCTCAACATCCAGCTGACCCGCGCCGCCGATGTCCTGATCGAGGACATCGATCGCGTGCTGGCGGCCCTGAAGAAGCGCGCCTTCGAGCACAAGATGACACCGACGGTCGGCCGCTCGCACGGCATCCACGCCGAACCCGTCACGTTCGGACTCAAGCTGGCCTATGCCTATGCCGAGTTTACGCGCGCCCGCGACCGCTTGAGGCTCGCGCGCAAGGAAGTTGCGACCTGCGCCATATCAGGCGCGGTCGGCACCTTCGCTCAGATCGACCCGAGGGTCGAAGAGCATGTCGCCAAGGCGATGGGGCTCGCGCCCGAGCCGGTTTCGACGCAGGTGATCCCGCGCGACCGCCATGCCATGTATTTTGCAACGCTCGGTGTCATCGCCTCCTCGGTGGAGCGTCTTGCGACCGAGATCCGGCACCTGCAACGGACGGAAGTGCTGGAGGCGGAAGAATTCTTCTCGGAGGGCCAGAAGGGTTCTTCCTCGATGCCACACAAGCGCAATCCCGTGCTGTCGGAAAATCTCACCGGCCTCTCGCGCATGGTGCGGGCCTATGTGACCCCTGCCCTCGAGAATGTCGCGCTGTGGCACGAGCGCGACATCTCGCACTCCTCCGCCGAGCGCATGATCGGCCCCGACGCGACCGTGACGCTTGATTTCGCGCTCAACCGGCTCGCCGGCCTGATCGACAAGCTCTTGGTCTATCCCGCCAACATGCAGAAGAACCTCGACCGGCTCGGTGGATTGATCCACTCGCAGCGGCTCCTGATCGCTTTGACGCAGAAGGGCGCGAGCCGCGAGGACTCCTACCGACTGGTGCAGCGCAACGCCATGCCGGTGTGGCGCGGCGAAGGCGACTTCCAGGCGCTGCTCAAGAAGGACCCCGACGTGAAGAAATATCTGAGTGACGCCGAGATCGACGAGCAGTTCGACCTCGGCTACCACTTCAAGCACGTCGACACCATCTTCAAGCGCGTGTTCGGGCAAAGCTGATCACCGGCAGCGCCAGTGAGGGCGCAGATCGTCGTTCCGCACCTGGCCGAGTGTGGCTGCAAGTCCGTTACCAGCATCACGGTAACGCAAACTTTATTGCGTTGACGAAACCGTCAACGCAACAACGTTTGCATCAATGCTATCGGCCGCTGGCCGTCGCTCCATGAGATCAGCTTGGCGCAGGCGGACAGCGATATGGATAGCTTCATGTTGAAAGCCCACAATCACAGCATCGCCGTTGCCCTTGCGATCGTGCTCTCATCTTCGATGGTGCATGGCCAAGTTGCTCCGAAGGCACCGGAGCCCGCGACGTTGAAGGCCAATGCCGATTTCGCACGCACCCTGCCGTTTGCCAACCGCGACGATTTTGAAGACGCCATGCGCGGCTTCATCGGCCACCATTCCGGACGCGACTATCGCCGGGTCAGGTCCGCGGCCGGTATGGACGATGAAGCCCTACGATTTCCTGAAGCAGAACGAAGCCGCCGACAGCGTCAATCCGAGCCTGTGGCGGCAGTCGCAGCTCAATGCGATCCACGGCCTGTTCAGGGTGACCGATCGCGTCTATCAGGTGCGCGGTTTCGATCATGTCCAACATGACGATCATCGAGGGCGACACTTCGCTGATCATCATCGATACCCTGTCGACTCCCGAAACGGCGCGCGCGGCGCTCGCGCTCTACAGCAATATCGGCCGAACAAGCCTGTCGGCACCGTGATCTACACGCATAGCCACGCCGATCACTTTGGCGGGGTCGAGGGCGTGATCAGCGAGGCTGACGTGTCTGCAGGGAAGGTTCAGGTATTGGCTCCCGCGGGTTTCATGGAAGCCTTGGCCGCCGAATTCGTGGTGGCAGGCACGGCGAAGAGTCGGCGCGGGCAATATCAATTTGGCGTATTCCTGCCGCCGGGCCCGCGCGGCCATGTCGACGCTGGTCTGGGCAAAAGGGATGCGTTCGGCCCCGTCACATTGATCGCGCCGACGGGCACGATCGACAAGAGCACGGAGAAGCACGTCATCGATGGTGTGGAAATCGTATTCCAGCTCGTGCCGGGCTCTGAAGCCCCGTCGGAAATGCTGATGTATTTTCCGCAATTCCGCGTGCTCGACATGGCCGAGGACATCACGCACAACATGCACAATCTCTACACGATACGCGGTGCGGATATCCGCGATGGCAATCTCTGGTCGCACTACATCAGTGACGCGATCGAGACGTTCGGCGACAAGACCGACATTGTCATCGCACAGCATCACTGGCCGGTCGCCGGCCAGCCCGCGTCGTCGCGCTCATGAAAAAGCAACGCGACCTCTACAAGTTCATCAACGACCAATCGTTGCGCCTGTTGAACCACGGCTACACACCGGCCGAAATCGCCGAAAACCTGCACATGCCTGCGAGCCTGGAACAGGAATGGTCGGCGCGCGGCTATTACGGCACGCTGCGTCACAACGCCAAGGCCGTGTACCAGAAGTATCTCGGCTGGTACGACGCCAATCCCGCCAACCTCGATCCGCTGCCGCCCGTCGAGAACGCACGCAAGACGATCGAGTACATGGGAGGCGCCGATGCCGTCATCGCCCGCGCACGAGCCGACTTTGCCAAGGGCGAATACCGCTGGGTGGCCAGCGCGATGAACCAGGTCGTGTTCGCCGATCCGACCAACCGCACGGCGCGCGAGCTCGGCGCCGATGCGCTGGAGCAACTTGGTTTCCAGGCCGAAGCCGGCACCTGGCGCAATGCCTATCTGGTCGGCGCGATGGAGTTGCGCAACGGCATGCCCAAAGTTCCCGGCGGCAATCTTGCCGATGCCGATACGCTGATGAGCGCGCTCAGCAACGAATTGTTTTTCGACTATCTCGGCGTCCGGTTGAACGCCACCAAGGCCGAAGGCAAGACCATCGTGATCAACTGGATGTTCACGGATTCGAAGCAGCAATTCGTGCTGAACCTGGAAAATTCAGCGCTGACCTATGTCAAGGGAAAACAGGCGTCCAATGCCGATGCGACCATCGACACTCGCGCGTGACGTGCTCGATGCCGTCATCCTGCAGCGAGCCACGTTCGCCGATGCGGTGAAGGCGGGCCAGATCAAGGTCGACGGCGATCCGAGCAAGCTCGAGGATTTGCTATCCATGCTCGATACCTTCCAGACGATGTTCGAGGTGGTCGAACCGAAGCCAAGCCGATGAGACGAAAACCGAAGGGGCGGACGGCCGGTGCCAAAGCTCATATATCAAGCCTGACGACCCTGAGCCGGCTTCGGATTTCGGCCCTCTTCGAGTGATAACGGGACCTGCGCAGTTCCTCGGCACGCGCCGCCGCCATGCCGCGTGTTCGGCATGGCCGACAGCCCAGAAACGACTAGCTTTTCTCCACGCGGCGTATCAAGCTTCCGTGACCTTGGTTTATTCGATTTCAGGGAAACGGACCAGCGCCTATGCCCATCGTCAACCGCATCGCCGCCCTCGCAGATGATATGACCGCATGGCGGCACGATTTCCATGAGCATCCGGAGTTGCTGTACGAAGTGCACCGCACAGCCGGCATCGTCGCCGACAAGCTTCGCGAATTCGGATGCGATGAGGTCGTGACGGGCGTTGGGCGCACCGGCGTCGTCGGCGTGATCCGCGGCCGCAAGGCCGCCTCCGGCAAGACCATCGGACTGCGTGCGGACATGGATGCGCTGCCGATGCAGGAGCTCTCGGGTGTGCCCTACGCATCGAAAATTCCGGGAATGATGCATGCCTGCGGCCATGACGGCCACACCGCCATGCTGCTTGGCGCGGCGAAGTATCTTGCCGAAACGCGCAATTTCGACGGAACCGCTGTGATGATCTTCCAGCCCGCCGAAGAAGGTGGCGCCGGCGGCAAGGCCATGCTGGACGATGGTCTCATGACGCGCTGGGGTATCGAGGAGGTCTATGGCATGCACAACATGCCCGGCATCCCCGAGGGACATTTCGCCACCAGCCCCGGTGCTATGCTGGCCTCGGCGGACTCGATTGAGATCACGGTTACAGGCAAGGGCGGGCACGGCGGAGCCGGAGTGCACAAGGCCGTCGATAGCGTCCTGATCGGATGCCAGATCGTCAATGCGTTGCAGTCGATCGTCGCCCGCAATGTCGATCCGCTGAAATCGGCGGTGATCTCGATCACCATGTTTCATGCGGGTACAGCGTTTAACATCATCCCTGAAATCGCGGAATTGAAGGGCACCGTACGCACACTCGATCCTGCCGTACGCGATCTGGTCGAGCGCCGGATCAGCGAGGTCGCCGAGAGCGTCGCCCGCGCGTATGGCGGATCGGCCTCGGTAAAATATACGCGGATGTATCCGGTGACGATGAATCACGCTCGACAGGCATCGATCGCCGCCGAGGTAGCCCGGGACGTCGTCGGCGCCGAGCGTGTGAACGATCATATAGCGCCGCTGATGGGCGGCGAGGATTTTGCCTTCATGCTCGAAGCCCGTCCCGGCGCGTTCGTCTTCTTAGGGATGGGCGACGGCAATGATTGCCATCACCCCGCCTATCGCTTCAACGACAACGTCCTCGGCCATGGCGCATCCTACTGGGTACGCCTGGTCGAGAAGACGATGCCGGCCGGGTGAACGCGACCGCCTATTTCACCACCAAAGCGCCGCGCGCGGTCTTCTCGTTGTATTCGTCGAAGAACTCATAACGGCCCGGCTTCTGTGCCTTGACCTTGATGGTGGCGTCCTTGCCCGCGGCAACCACCTTCTCGATCTTCAGCGGGTCGCTTTCAAGCTCCATCGCGTCCTTGTCGAGGTTGCGGAATTTGATCACGATCGGCGTATTGGCCGGCGCGGTAATTTCGGCCGGATCGAACTTCTTGTCCTTGTAGGCCAGGGATATCTCGATGCTGTTTTCCGCGCGGGCGATGCCAGCCGTCGCGGCCACGAGAATGGCGGCAATAGCGGCGTTCGAAACAAAGCGTGTAAGGGACATGGATTGATCTCTCGATTGGAGAATGGCGCGCGATCCCATACGCGTTCGTTCGCATCCTGATAAAGGGGCAAAAAGACGCGGAGATATTGGAGCAATTCCAGTTTTACTCGGCTGGCGTGCTGCTCATCATCCGCATCGTCACACGATCACGACGAATGAAGTGATGCCACGCGGCGGCTGCGACGTGCAGCACGATCAATCCTAGCAACACATAGGCAAAGAGAATGTGACGATCTTCATACGCTCCGGCCGCGACCTTGTCGGGCGAGGTGAATTGCGGGACGTTGAACCAGCCGAAGAAACTCGCATAGTTCTGGTTTGGCGGACGCGCGCCCGAATGCGCCCAGCCCAGCATCGCTACCAGAACGGTGACGAGATAGAGCGCCCAGTGGCTGATGCGCGCGCCGATCCGTTGCCAGCGCGGCGTATCGCCTGGCAGTTCGGGTGTCGGATTGGCGGCGCGCCAGATCAGGCGAATGACGGTCAGCAGCAGCACCACATAGCCGATGTCGGCGTGGATCGACCGGTAGAAGTAGCGGTCCGGCCGCGCCGGGAAATGGTTCATCCACCAGCCATAGGCGATCATGCCGATGATCACGACGCCCAGGATCCAGTGAAGCCACCTGGAAGCGCTGCCCCAGCTTTTCGCCGTATTCCTCAACATGTCCCGTAGAACCCCTGATTTTCAACGCGATTTGATACCGGCACAACAGATCGAAGGCGATTTGAATCGTTCAAAAATCGCCGTACCATCGGCGCCCGGCCTCAGGAGTCCGGCGGGCCCACAAAACAACTGAATGATAACTTCCGATCGGGTAGAATTGCCGCGTGCCCAAATCTCCATCTCCAACCATCCTCGTGTTCGATTCCGGCCTCGGTGGCCTCACGGTCCTGCGCGAAGTGGTCGCTGCACGGCCCGATGCCCATTATGTTTACGTCGCCGACGATGCCTTCTTCCCGTACGGCGATCACGGCGAGGACCAGCTCATTGCCCGCGTGGTGCCGTTATTCGGTGAACTGATCGATCGCCACCGGCCCGATATCATCGTCATCGCCTGCAACACCGCCTCCACGCTCGTGCTGTCCTATCTGCGCGAGGCCTACAAAATTCCCTTCGTCGGTACGGTTCCGGCAATAAAGCCGGCCTGCGCGCAGTCGAAGACCCGCCGGGTCTCCGTGCTCGGCACAAGGGGCACCGTCCAACGCGAATATACCAGGAGCCTGATCCGGGACTTTGCCCAGGGCTGCGAGGTGACGCTGGTCGGCGCGCCGGAACTCGCTTCGCTTGCGGAAAGCGCACTGAACGGCGACGAGGTCAGCGATCGCGAGATTTTTGCAGAACTTGCGCCCTGCTTCATCGGCGCGGCTGAAGGCGGCAAGCGCACCGATACCGTCGTGTTGGCCTGCACGCATTATCCGCTGCTGCTGGATCGCTTCATCCGTCTCGCGCCATGGCCGGTCGACTGGATCGATCCGGCGCCCGCGATCGCGCGACGGGTTTCGGATCTGCTCGGTCCGCCGGGCCGCGAACGCGATTCAGCCGGCGCCGAGATGATCTTCACGTCGAACAAGCCGCACAGGCTGAGCAAGGCGCTGATGCCGTTCTTCGGCGGCCGCGTACCCGCCTAGCGCATGATCCGGAAAAGTGAGCACCGGTTTTCCGAAAAGATCATGCGCAAAAAGGAATCTCTCTCGATCCTTTCCGGCGCGAGATCGCCCTGCTAATTTCCAGCTCTGCATTCGATGGAGCCGGATTTGACATCAGCCACACCTACTCCGCTCAACCGCCTGCGCAGGGAATGGCGCGAGAAGCGGCCGACCTTCGGCGCGATCGCCACGATCCCGAGCATCCCGACCGTACAGATCATGGCCCGTTCCGGACTCGACTGGATCATTGTCGATCTCGAGCATGGGCCGATCGACCTCACCTCGGCGCATGCGATGATCACGGCGACAGCGGGCACGCCTTGCGTGCCGCTGGCGCGCATCGCCGCCAACGAGCCCTGGCTTGCCAAAGCGCCGATGGACATCGGCGCTCTCGGCATCAATTTTCCGATGATCTGCAACCGCACCGATGCCGAAAAAGCCGTGCGCAGCCTGCGTTATCCGCCGAAGGGCGACCGCTTCTGGGGCCCCTTCCACGCCCCCTTCCGCTGGGGCGTCTCGATGGGCGACTACATGGCCGCAGCCGACGACGACATGATCTGCATGATCACGATCGAACATGCGGACGCGGTCGAGCGGATCGACGAGATCATGGCCACCCCCGGCATCGATGTCGCCGTGATCGGCCCCGGCGATCTCGCGACTTCCATCAACAAGCGCGGCCAGATCGACGATCCCGACGTACAGGCGCTGATGAAGCGCGCCGAGGAAGGCATCCTGAAAAGCGGCGTGCCGATCGGTGGCGTCGCGCGCACTGCCGAGCAGGCCAATGCCATGATCGACCGCGGCTACCTCGCTCTCGCGCTCGGCTTCGACTGGTCGCTGTTCCAGCGCGGCATTGCCGACGCGTTCAAGGGGATCAAGCGTTAGCACGGACAACGCTTTACCTGCGCCCTTGCGCTGCTAATCTTGGATCATTGGGAGGAAATCAATCATGCTCAAGAAAATCCTGCTCGGGGTCGCGGTTGCGGCCTTTGCCTGCGCCGGCGCATCGTTCGCGCAACAAGGCGGCATCAAACGTACGCCGCTGCAGAAGATCGAATTCCCGGACGGCTACAACACCATCACAGGCATTGCGGAAATCCCTGCAGGCGGCGCCGCGGGCCGCCACAACCATCCGGGCATTGAGACCGGCTATGTCCTCGAGGGTGAAGCCGACCTCCTGATCGATGGCCAGGCACCGCTCCATCTGAAGGCGGGCGATTCCTATCAAATTCCAGCCGGCGCCATTCATGACGCCAAGGTTTCAGGCGACAAGCCATTGAAAGTGCTTGGCATTTATATCGTCGACAAAACCAAGCCGATGGCAAGTCCCGCTCCGGCGAAATGACCTCTCTATCATTGACAAAACGGCAGATTTTCCCTTAAGAACCCCCTGCTCGCGGGCCGTCTTCGGCCCGCGATGCGTTTCGCGACCCGTGGTCCATCCCTTCAAGCTTTGGGGGCTGGATCTGTCAGCTCCGGCGATGCCGGATGCACAGGAGGGCGCGTTTCCTCAAACTCTAACTTTCGAAAGAGGACGCGATGACCAAGCGCAGTGAGGCGAAGTACAAGATCGATCGCCGTATGGGCCAGAACATCTGGGGCCGCCCGAAGAGCCCCGTGAACCGCAGGGAATATGGCCCCGGCCAGCACGGCCAGCGCCGCAAGGGCAAGCTCTCGGACTTCGGCGTGCAGCTCCGCGCCAAGCAGAAGCTGAAGGGCTACTACGCCAATATCAGCGAGCGCCAGTTCCACGGCATCTATGTCGAAGCTGGCCGGATGAAGGGCGACACCGGCGAGAACCTGATCGGCCTGCTCGAGCGCCGTCTCGACACCGTGGTGTTCCGCGCCAAGTTCGTCTCCACCATGTTCGCCGCGCGGCAATTCATCAATCACGGTCACATCAAGGTAAACGGCCGCAAGGTGAATATCGCCAGCTACCAGCTCAAGGTCGGCGACACCATCGAGGTCAAGGAAGCCTCCAAACAGCTCGTCCATGTGCTGGAAGCGTCCCAGCTCCCCGAGCGTGACGTGCCCGATTACATCGAGGCCGACCACGCCAAGATGACCGCGAAGTTCGGACGCGTTCCCGGCCTTTCCGACGTGCCGTTCGCGGTGCAGATGGAGCCGCATCTGATCGTCGAATTCTATTCGCGCTGATCGGCTCCGGTTTGTTGCGATTTTCGAGGGCCCCGGTTTTACCGGGGCCTTTTTGTTGATATATTTAGGAGCATGACCCGACTCCTCGAAGAAGCCTTCAGCACAGTGGCCGCTCTGCCAGAGTCCCGGCAGGACGAGCTTGCCCACATCATGTTGCAACTCGCCGGCGTTGATCAGCCCCGGATCCAGCTGACGGCTGAGGAAGAAGCCGATTTGGCCGAAGCAGAAGCCGAGATTGAGCGCGGTGAATTGGCTAGCCCAGATGAAGTCCGGGCCATGTGGGCGAAGCATGGACTGTGAACGTTCGCTATACGCGCCGCGTCCTGGCGCAAATTGACAGGGCCCTCACCTATCTCGAGCAGCGATCACCTCAGGGGGCTGCGCACGTCCGGGACCGCATCGCCGCTCTTGTTGAGCTGTTGCAGGACCATCCCCATGCAGGACGCCAAACATCGCGAGCGAACGTTCGCCGCATTTTCACTCATCCCTACCCTTACTTGATTGATTATCGGGCGACTTCGACCGAAATTATCATCATGCGCTTTCGTCATACCGCGCGTCGTCCCATCCGTCCCTGAAAAGAGTCCTGCCATGCACTACACCCCTGCCCCGCGCGACCCCAAGGCCCCGCCGACCCGCGTCAACCTGCTGTCGGACACCCAGACCCGCCCGACGCCGGCGATGCGCGAGGCGATGGCGCGCGCGGAAGTCGGCGACGAACAGAGCGGCGATGATCCGACCGTGAACCTTCTCTGCGAACGCATTGCCGACCTGCTCGGCAAGGAAGCCGCCGTGTTCATGCCTTCGGGCACCATGTGCAATGTGGCGGCGACCCTCGTGCATTGCCGGCCGGGCGACGAAATCCTCGCCCACGAGACGGCCCATATCATCGCTCGCGAGGGCGGCGCCCACGCCGCACTCGGCGGTTTCCAGATCACGCCCCTGAAGGGCGACGATGGACAATTCGCACCCGACACGCTGCGCCGAGCGTTGCACCCGCGCAGCCGCTACCAGCCGCCGCAGGCGCTGGTCAGTGTCGAGCAGACGGCCAATATCGGCGGGGGCACGATCTGGAAGAAGAACGCGCTCGACGAGGTGGTCTCGATCGCGAAAGGTGCGGGGCTGGCGACCCACATGGACGGCGCGCGTCTCCTCAATGCCACGGTTGCGACCGGCATCCCGGCGCGCGACATGGCCGCTGGCTGGGATTCGGCCTGGATCGATTTTTCGAAAGGCCTGGGCGCGCCGATCGGCGGTGCGATCGCGGGGACACGTGCGTTCATCGACGAGGTCTGGCGCTGGAAGCAGCGCCTTGGCGGCTCGATGCGTCAGGCCGGCATCTGCGCCGCCGCCTGCGTCTATGCCCTCGACCATCATGTCGAGCGCCTCGCCGACGATCATGCCAATGCGCGAGCACTGGCGCGCGGCCTGTCGCAGATTCCCGGCATCGAGGTGCAGGAGCCCGAGACCAATCTCGTGTTCTTCAAGCCTGACGGAGCGGGTGTCCCCGGCGACAGGATGGTATCCGAATTGAACAAGCGCGGCGTGCAGCTCGCAATGATGGATGGCCGCATCCGCGCCTGCACGCATCTCGACGTCACCGCCGGGATGATCGAGGAGATGGTCGGTCACGTGCGCGAGATCGTGCGCGCGTCCTAAAGCGCGATGAGATTGGGTCGAATCGTCATCGCGATTTAGATTCTTGTTTTGGGCATGATCTTTTCGGAAAACCGCTCCACACTTTTCCGGATCATGCCTTAGGGTGCCGGGCCCCTGCCCATCGCTCCGTAGATCAGCTTCTTCAGGGCCAGCTGGATGCGGCCGCGCTCCGACGGCGTCTGCACCATGAAGATGCCGAACATGTCGTCGACGGGGTCGATGAAGAAAAAGGTGCCGCCGACGCCATCCCAGCGATATTCGCCAAGCGGCCACGACGTGTTCGGCGGCACAGAGGTGCGGACGGCAAAGCCCAGGCCGAAGCCACTGGTTTCGCCGGGATAATAGAGATAGTCGCGCGCGACGCCGCGCGTGTGATCAGACGCCATCAGCGCGAGGGTCTCGGGCTTGAGATAGCGCCGGCCCTCGAACGTGCCGCCATTCAGAAGCATCTGGGCAAAGCGGGCATAATCGCCGATCGTGCCGACCAGGCCGGCGCCGCCCGATTCCGCTTTCCGCGGTGTCATTGGATCGCGCAGCGGCGTGGTCGGGCTGATCGAGCGATCGTTCGGCATAGGCTCGGCGATTCGCGGTCGCTTGGTTTCGTCGGAGACGTAGAACGCGGTGTCTGTCATTCCGAGCGGGTCGAGCAGCCGCTCCTTCACAAACTGGAAGAGCGTCTTTCCCGAGATGACCTCGATCACCCGGCCGAGTACGTCGGTGGAATGACCGTAATCCCAGAGTGTCCCCGGCTGTTCGACGAGCGGCAGCCTTGCAATTCGGTCGACCAGCTCGGCATTGGTCAGATCGCCATTGAAGAGATCGGCGTCCGCGTAGAGCTTTCGCACGAGGCTATCGCCATAGAAGCCGTAGGTGATCCCGGAGGTGTGCCGCAGCAAATCCTCGATCGTGATCGGCCGCTTCAACGGCTCGAGCGCAAGCGTGACCTTGCCCGTCTCATCCTTCTTCTCGACACCCACCTTCATGTCGGCAAAGGCCGGGATGAATTTCGCCACGGGATCATCGAGATGGAGCTTGCCGTCTTCGACCAGCATCATCGCGGCGACCGACGTGATCGGCTTTGACATGGAATAAAGCCGGAAGATGGTGTCGGCGCTCATCGAGAGCTCGGTGGCGACATCGCGCACACCGAAGTTCTTGTCATAGACCGGCCGACCATGCTGCTGGATCAGCAGGATGGCGCCCGGAATTTTGCCGCTTGCGACTTCGTTGCGGATGAAGTCGCTGACCCGCGCCAACCCTTCGCTGGAGAAATGCTGCGCTCCTTCGCCGGCAGACCCGGCGCGCGCAACCTCGATGCAGCTCGCGCCGGCAAGAGCGAGCACCAGGGCGAGTACCGCGAGCCTCCGCAACGCGGCGCGTTCAGTTCTCCATGGCTTCATAGATCAACTGCTTCAGCGTCCGCTGGATGCGCTGGCGTTCGCTCGGGGTCTGCTCCAGCAGCACGAAGAACATGTCCTGCTTGCGGTCGACCACGAAGTAGCAGCCACTGGCGCCGTCCCATTTCAGTTCGCCTAAATCGCCCGGCGGCGGCGGCTTGGCGTTGCCGGGATCGGTCCGTACCGCCAGCCCAAGGCCAAATCCGAAGCCGTCGCCGGGAAAGTAGAAAAAATCCCGCCCAACGCCCGCGCCGGGACCGATCTGATCGGTCGCCATCATCTTGAACGTCTCGGGCTTGAGATAGGTCTTGCCTTCGAACGAGCCGCCATTGAGCAGCATCTGCACCAAGCGCGCATAGTCCGCCATGGTCGAGACCATGCCGCCGGAGGCGGATTCCCATTTCTTGACCTTGGTCGGATCGTTTTCGCGACCGACCCGGAAGTCGCTGTCGTTCGGCACCGGCTGGGCCATCAGCTTCTGCTTCTCGGGGTTGGTGACGAAGAACGACGTATCCACCATCCCCAGCGGATCGAGCAGTTTCTCCTTCTCCAGCGCATAGAGCGATTTTCCGGACGCGACCTCCATGACACGCGCGAGCACGTCGGTGGAATGGCCATATTGCCAGAGCGCGCCCGGCTGGTTCTGCAGCGGCAATTTCGCGAGGCGATCGGCGAACTCGGCGAGATCGAAATCGCCGGCATAGATGTTGGCCGCCCGGTACGCCTTGCGCACCATGCTGTCGCCGTAGAAGCCGTAGGTAATGCCTGAGGTGTGAGTCATGAGATCGCGGACCGTCGGCGGGCGGTCAGGCGCGATCATTTCGAGCGCCGGCGTGCCATCATCGGCCTTCTTCTCCCAGCCGACCTTCACATTGGCGAAAGAGGGAATGTATTTCGCGATGGGATCGTCGAGCCCGATCTTGCCCTCTTCGAGCAGCTGCATCGAGACAACAGCGGTGATCGCCTTCGTCATCGAGAACAGGCGGAAGATGGTCTTGTCCGTCATCGGCGCCTTGCTCACGACATCCTGGACGCCGAAGAACTCGTGATAGACCGGCTTGCCGTGCTGCTGGATCAGGACGATCGCGCCGGAGATCTTGCCGGTCGCCACCTCGTTCTTGAAGAACTCTCCAACCTTTGCGAGCTTGTCGGGGTTGAAATGCGCGCCCGCCGGGATTTCGTAAGTGCCCTCGGCGCGAACCGGTAGCGCCAATGCCGATGACAACAACAGCCCGCACGCGACCCGTCGCAACCGAAAAAATTGCGTCATTTCCCCTCCCGGATTTATCGACGGCGAGTTTAGCCGTGACTTCGCAACACACAAGCGGCTAGAGCGCGGTCAAGGCCTGCTCATGGAGCCCTGCGCTATCCTGCGAAAAGCAACAGAAGGTGACACGGGAGAGCGATGGCGCGGACGGCAGCATTTCGGCGACGGTTTTCACCGCAATTGCGGCGGCGCGATCGGCGGGGAAACGATAAGATTCCGGTCGAGATGGCGGGAAAGGCGACCGAGGTCAGTTGATGCGTCTCGCAAAGCTCCAGCGAACGGCGATAGCAGGACGCAAGCAGATCCTCTTCGCCGAGCTTGCCGCCATTCCACACCGGCCCAACGGTGTGGATCACGTGTTTCGCAGGAAGCCGGTATCCCCTGGTGATCTTGGCGTTACCGGTCTTGCAGCCGTGGAGCATGCGGCACTCGGCCACAAGCTCGGGACCGGCGGCGCGATGAATGGCGCCATCGACCCCGCCCCCGCCCAGGAGCGACGTATTGGCCGCGTTGACGATGGCGTCAACGCTCAGCGTGGTGATATCAGCGACGATGACTTCCAGCCGCGCGCCACCGATCTGGCGCGCAGCCAGGACATCGGCCAAGGTCAGACCGCCGCGTCGACCGGGATGCCCTTCTCGGCAAAGAGCTGCTGCAATTCACCGGCCTGGAACATCTCGCGGACGATGTCGCAGCCGCCGACGAACTCACCCTTGACATAGAGCTGGGGAATGGTCGGCCAGTTCGAGTAATCCTTGATGCCGTTGCGCAGTTCGGTGGACTCGAGAACGTTGAGGCCTTTGTAGCCGACGCCGATGTGGTCGAGAATCTGCACCACCTGGCCGGAAAATCCGCACTGCGGAAACTGCGGCGTACCCTTCATGAACAGAACGACGTCGTTCGACTTCACTTCATTGTCGATGAATTGCTCGATGCTCATCTTTGCTTCCTTTTGCGGCGAGGACCTCAAATCCAGGCCCGCCAATCCAAACTGGCCCCGGGCCAGTCCATATAGTCAGACATTACCCCTATATGTAGCGCAAACCTTTGGTCATCCAAAGTAAAATGGCCAATATTTGATGGCGCTTGACCACGCCCTGCGATGCATTTCGGGGCCTATGTTGGTTGCAGGCATCAATATCATGCCTTCCGGAGGCTTTTTTACCGTAACAGAACCCCTAGATAGGGCGGGTTGCCTGTTAGGAACCGATTGGCAAACCCAACGTTTCCTCGTGCACCGGAGACGCCAGTGACGAAACCAGTATCCGCGGCCGCCGCCCTCATCGCTCCCGCCCCGTCACTTTTCTCCGATTCCGGCACCATCGCCCAGAATTTGGTGGAGGACTACCTGGCCGTACGCGGCGAGACCGAGCGCCGCGCGGCGCCGCTGACGCCAGAGGACCAGGTTGTGCAGTCAATGCCGGACGCCAGTCCCGCGAAATGGCACCGCGCGCATACCACCTGGTTTTTCGAGCAGTTTCTGCTCGTTGAACACTGTCCCGGGTACCGGATCTTCCATGCCGACTACGCCTATCTCTTCAATTCCTACTATGTCAGCGCCGGCCCGCGGCATGCCCGCAACGCCCGCGGCCTTTTGACCCGGCCCGGCGTCGAAGACATCGCCGCCTATCGCCGCCATGTCGACGCAGCGGTCGTCAAATTCCTGCAGACCGCAGATGAGATGACGCTGAGGAACATCGCGCCACTGGTCGAGACCGGGCTCAACCATGAGCAGCAGCACCAGGAATTGATGCTGACCGACATCCTCCACGCCTTCGCGCAGAACCCGATTCCGCCCGCCTACGATTCGAGTTGGCGTTTTCCAGCCTCAAAGCGTGACGCCGACGCATGGGCGGAGCTGAAGGAAGGCATCCACACCGTCGGCCACGCCGATGACAGTTTTCATTTCGACAATGAGAAACCCGCGCACCGGGCTCTCGTCGGTCCGGTGAGAATCAACCGCAACCTCGTCACGTCTGCCGAATGGCTCGCCTTCATGGAGGATGGCGGCTATTCGACCGCTACGCTGTGGCTGTCGGACGGCTTTGCGACCGTCACCAATGAGGATTGGCAGGCGCCCGGCCATTGGCGCCACATCGATGGCGGTTGGCATGTCATGACGCTTGCCGGCCTCAAGCCGGTCGATCCGGCAGCTCCGGTCTGCCATGTCAGCTATTACGAGGCCGATGCGTTCGCCCGCTGGGCGGGCAAGCATTTGCCGACCGAGATGGAATGGGAAACTGCCGCCCGCGGCAAGGAGCTGAACGACGCCTTCGGGATCGTCTGGCAGTGGACCCGCAGCGCCTATGCGCCCTATCCCGGCTACCGCGCCATCGAGGGCGCGCTCGGCGAATACAACGGCAAGTTCATGGTCAATCAATTGGTGTTGCGCGGCTCCTCGCTTGCAACTCCGGAGGGCCATAGCCGTATCACCTATCGCAACTTCTTCTATCCCTTCCACCGCTGGCAATTCACGGGACTGCGCCTCGCCGACTACGCCTGAGTTTTCGCAAGAGGGCACGATCCGGAAGGGTGGACACCGGGTCGCGCTCACACAACGGATAAGAAGCGCGCCGGAAAGCGCGTTCGGGAGAGTATCATGAACACGCACGCTACCGCTTTGGCCGACGCGCACCTTCCCGACGATCAGACGTCCGCCTTCGCGCGCGAGGCGATCGGCGACCTGTCGCAGCATCCGAAACGCCTTTCCCCGAAATATTTCTATGACGCCACGGGTTCCGAGCTTTTCGAGGCGATCACCCGGCTGCCGGAATATTATCCGACCCGCACCGAACTCGGCATTTTGCGCGATCGTGGCAGCGACATCGCCGCGATCATCCCGGAAGGAGCCGCGCTGATCGAATTCGGCGCCGGCGCGACCACCAAGGTCCGCCTGCTTCTGGAGAAATGCGCCTTCGCCGCCTATGTGCCGGTCGATATTTCAGGCGATTTCCTGCACGCGCAGGCGGATGCGCTGCGAAAGGATTTCCCCAACCTGAAGGTCTACCCGGTCGCGGCCGATTTCACTGCGCCCTTCGCGCTGCCCGCCGGTATCGCCGAGATGCCGAAGGTCGGCTTCTTCCCGGGGTCCACGATCGGCAATTTCGAGCCCCATGAGGCCTCCCGCTTCCTCGGCAGCGCGCGCGAGATCCTGGGCCGGGGCGCGCAGATGATCATCGGCGCCGACCTGGAGAAGGACGAACGCCTGCTCCATGACGCCTATAATGACGCCGCCGGCGTCACTGCGCGCTTCAACCTCAATGTCCTGGTCCGGATCAACCGGGAACTCGGCGCCAATTTCGACCTTTCCGCCTTCACCCATCGCGCGATCTACAACCGCGAGCGGCATCGCATCGAGATGCATCTGGTCAGCCGCAAGCAGCAAGCCGTCCGCATGCTCGGCACCAGCTTCTCCTTCCGGCCCGGCGAAAGCATCCATACCGAGAACAGCTATAAATACAGCATCGAGCGCTTCGCGGCGCTCGCCCGTGGCTCGGGCTGGAAGGTGGGGGAATCCTGGACCGACACGAAACGGATGTTTTCCGTCCACGCCCTGACGGCCGAGTAGTTCCCCCAGATTCAGACAGTAAGAAGCCTGTGTCCTCGGCGCTTTCGGATCTTGCCGGTCACTCGGGAGGATCGCGGCAAACGTGCGGCAGGTCACGTTCGGCTCCTGACGATCCTTGCTGGCTGAACCTTAGCCCCTGTATAATTCGATCACACTTTGCGGTGAGCCAGCGCCATACGGAGCTGGCGGACGCCTGATATCGCGTTGAACCTTTAGAGCTGTTTCATGAAGCGGGCCATCCTGGCAGTTCTCTGTTGCGCAGTGCTACTGGCGAATGCCGGCGGCGCGGCAGCCGATGCTGTATCCGACCAGGATATGGCGAGCCGCTATTTGCAGGCGGCAAAGTCCGGCGACGACGAGGCGCAGTTCTATCTCGGGGCGCTCTATTCCGCCGGGGTCGGCGTTCCGCGGTCCGATGAAGAGGCTTACCGCTGGTTCTCGCGCGCTGCCGACCAGGGCCACGCGCATGCCATGCTGATCCTCGCGGGCCTCTACGCCGTCGGCCGCGGCGTCGAGAAGGACAATATCAAGGCCTACAAATGGGCCTATATCATCAATGGCGCGTCCCGGGTCGACGAGTACCGCAACGGCGCCCGCCAGTTGATCAGCGTGCTTGACGGCAAGATGAGCGCGGAAGACATCAACTATGCCAGGCAGGAGGCCGGGCGCTGGCGCGCCGCCCCAAGCGGCAGGCCAGTCCAGAACGCGGCTCCGTCGAGTGCTCCGTCTCAGGCGGCCCCACCTCAGGCTGCGGCCGCGCCGCCCCCGCCCGCCGCCGTGCAGCCGCAGGCCAAGACCAGCAGTGCCGAGACCGCCGGCGGCAAGAAGAATGACGTGGACAACCTCCTTGATCAGGTCCCCTCGGGCCTGCGCAAGAAATTCGGCTTTTAGCCAGAGAGGTTCGCGATGACCGGGTTGCGAATTTGGGGAATTGCGATCCTGGCGCTTGCCGCCGGCGGCGCCTATTACGGCTACACCTATCTTTTCCGCGCACAGACGGTCATGACCAGCCTTGCGGTATCGGCGCCCGTCTCCGAGGCCATCTACGGCACCGGTACGGTCGAGCCGGCGCGCTGGGCGAAGGTCGTGCCGCTCCAGCGGCGCCGTCTGGTCGATCTCTGCACTTGCGAAGGACAGACCGTGAAGGCCGGCCAGGTGCTGGGCCGGCAGGACGACGCGGAGGAACGCAACGCGTTGACCCAGTTGCAGCTCTCCAGCCAGCAGGCCCAGCGGGACCTCGAGCGGGCCGAGAAGGACCGCACCAAGAGCGACGCCGCCCAGAAGGAATATGAGCAGCGCTGGACCCAGGCCGAGGAGTACAAGTCGCGAATCGCGGCCCAGCAGGTCCGGATCGACCAGCTTGTGCTGCGTGCGCCGCTCGATGGCATGGTGCTGCGGCGCGACGGCGAAGTCGGCGAGATCATGGGACCGACCGACGTGCTGTTCTGGGTCGGCCCGCCCTTGCCGATGCAGGTCGTTGCCGAAATCAACGAAGAGGAAATCAATCGCATTTCGGTCGGCCAAAAGGCCTTCCTCCGCAGTGAGGCATTTCCGGGCACGGCGTTGCGCGCCAGCGTCTCGCAGATCACGCCAAAGGGCGACCCGACCCGCAAGACCTTCCGCGTCTACCTCCTGCTGCCGAACGACACTCCGCTGCGGATCGGCATGTCGGTCGAAGCCAACATCATCTTCCGTGAGAAGCCTTCGGCGATTGTCGTCCCGGCCGAAGCGATCGCGGGCAATGTCGTCCAGAGCGTCAACAACGGCCGCATCGAGCGCGTACCGGTCAAAATCGGCATTCGCGGCAGCCGCAATGTGGAAGTCATCGGCGACGTATCGCGAGGCATGGCGGTGCTATCGCCTGCCCGTCCCGACCTCGCCGACGGCACGCGGGTGCGGCCCGAACGCAACAAGCAGGTGCCGCAGGAGCCCGCTCCCGACCTGACGCCGGACGAGCCGCAACAGAGCAGCGCGACACTGGCCTCGGCTCCGACGCGGGCGCCGTCACCACCCCTCGCTTCTTCGCCGCGGGTCGCCGGTGCCGATCCCGACGCGGTCGTGATTTCGTCTGCGATTTCGGCTCACATCGATTCAGTCGTCAACGACGCGCGGCGGAATGTATCGAAATTCGGCGCCGGTCGCTGAACAGGCGTGAACGGCATGGCCTCCAACCTTCTTGTCAACATCGCCTGGACCCATGTCACGACCCGCGTTCGCCAGACGCTGGTCGGCATGGCCGGCGTTGCGATGGGCGTCGGCTTCACCATCATGATGGCGGGGCTGATGGAAGGTTCGCAGATCGACTTCCTGCATCAGCTCGTCGACACCATGCCGCATGTCACGATGCAATCCGATCGCCGCGCCGCGGCACCGCAGGCGGCCGACCGGGAATATGGCGCGGTGCAGATGTCGGGCGTGGCCAACGTCAACAATCGCCCCGGCATCAAATATCCGGAATCGGTGATGGCCTCGGTGCGGTCCTGGCTTCCCGGCGACGTCGCCCCCTCGGCAAAGACGACGGCCATCGTCGATCACGGCGGCAGGGTCGGCGTCACCCTGGTCGGCATCGACCCGAAGCAGGAAATCAAGGTTTCCAAGCTCCCCTCCCAGATGCGTGAAGGCTCGATCAACGATCTCCTGCGCGCGCCGAACGCGATCATCATCGGACAGGCGCTGGCGGAGAAACTCGCGGTCAAGACCGGCAACGCCGTGACCCTGATCGGCGGCCAGGGGACGCAGGTCAACTCCACCGTGGTCGGCATCTTCCGCTCCGGACTGAAGCGGGTCGACGAGGGACAGGTCTATTCCCTGATCGCCACCGCCCAGTTGATGATGGGACAGAGCGGCATCGTCAACGAACTGCGGTTGCGGCTGAACGAACCGCTCGAGGCCGAGACGATCGCCAAGCAGGTCGAGGGGCAGACCGGCTACAAATCGGTCTCCTGGCAGGAAGCGAATTCCGACCTGCTGTCGAGCTTCGCGGTGCGCGATTTCATCGTGCTGACGGTGATGGGCGCGATGCTGCTGACATCGTCGTTTGCGACCTACAACATCATCTCCACCATCACCAACGAGAAGCGCCAGGACATCGCGATCATGAAGTCGCTCGGCATGCGCGAATCCTCAGTGCGGCGCATTTTCATCATGGAAGCCGCCATCATCGGCGTGGTCGGCATCCTGTTCGGCTGGATCATCGGCTACGCACTCTGCTACGGCTGGTCGCAGATCACGATCTACAACACGCTGACCGGCACCAACGTCCCGATCTCGATCTATTACACGCCGTTCCATTACTCGTCGCCGGCGGCATCTCGCTGCTCTGCTGCACGGGTGCCGCATTCTTCCCCGCGCGCAAGGCGACGCGGGTGCATCCCGTCGAAATCATCCGGGGCGCGTCATGAGCGAGATTGCGCTGCAGGCGGTCGGACTGGTGCGGCGGATCGAGGGCGCCGTCTCGCATACGCTGGTCAACGGCATCGATCTTTCCGTCAACAAGGGCGAATTCGTCGCCATCACCGGCCCGTCCGGTTCCGGCAAATCGTCGCTGCTCTATCTGCTCGGCCTGCTCGACGCGCCGAGCGAAGGCGAAGTCGTCATCTGCGGACAGCCGACCTCCAAATTGTCGGAAGACGACCGCGCCAATGTGCGGCTCACCAAATGCGGCTTCGTGTTCCAGTTTCATTTCCTGCTGCCGGAATTCACCTCGCTGGAAAACGTGCTGCTGCCGATGCGCGCGGCGGGCCAGATGAGCGAGAAGGAGATGCAGGAGCGCGGGCTCGAGCTGCTGGCCTCGCTCGGCCTGAAGGACCACGCCAACAAGCGGCCGAACCAGCTTTCCGGCGGCCAGCGCCAGCGCGTCGCGATCGCGCGCGCGCTCTCCAACCGCCCGGAGATCATCGTCGCCGACGAGCCGACCGGCGCGCTCGACACCTCCTCGACCGAACAGGTGTTCTGCATCCTGCGCGAGATCGCCGACCAGGGCCGTACCGTCGTGGTCGTCACCCACGATCCCGCGCTCGCCGCCCGCGCCGACCGCCGCGTCCACATTGTCGACGGCAAGATTGCAGAGACGTTCGAGGGCAAGGCACCGGAAGCTGCCATTGCGGCGCCCGCCGGTCACTGAGCGATCACGGACGATCGATATAGATCGTCCCTACTCCTTTTCTGGCGCGCTCAACGACAGCGATTCCCAGACCGCGACGACGACGAGAATGGCCGTCGTCAGCGCGGACAGCAGCAACGGCGACAGACTGCCCGCAAACCAGGCCAGCACCGCGAATGCGATGATTCCGACACCGTGCGAGAGTTGCAGGAAACCGCGGATCGCATGCTTGAACAGGATCGTGCCGACCAGGAACAGCAAGGGGCCGCCGATCGCGCTCACGACCGTCCTCAGATCGGAATGGCCGTTCGGATGTTTCAGCACCAGTTCGTCGGCGACCGCCGTCAGGATGATCCCGCCGACGATCGGCATATGCAGATAGGTATAGGCGAGCCGCGCCACGCGGCCGGATTCCGCGGATCTCGAGATCATCTCGGAGCCGGCCTCGGCGCCGCGTGGAAATAGATCCACCACATCGCGATGCTGCCGATGAACGCTTCCACGAACGCGGCGACGTTTTCGGGCGTCCAGGTCAGTTCGGCAAAGGTCGCGCCATTGACGACGATCGCCTCGCCCAGCGCGATGATGATGAAGCCGGCGCAGCGCTCGGCCATATGGCTGCCTTCGACCACCCAGGCTTCGACCGAGGAAAATCCAAGTCCCGGAGTCCAGAACCGTACGGCCGGCGACACATATTCGATCGCGAGCGCGACGATCCAGAGCCACAGACGCGTCTCACCCTCGGCAAAGCCGCCAAGGATCCAGAACACCGCCGAGACGGCATAGCCAGACCAGGATGCGGATCGCATTGTGCCGCACAAGCGTGCGATGCGACGGCGTCGCCAGCAGCCAGAACAGGGTGCGGCCGACCTGCATCGCCGCATAGGCGCCCGCAAACCACAAGTCCGCGTCCTTCGAAAGCGGTCGGGATCGACGTCGACAGCACGAGGCCGCCCAGCATCAGGAGGAACAGCAGGATGCGGACCGGCGTCTTGTCGGGATCGAGCCAGTTGGTGATCCAGGTGGTGTAGACCCACACCCACCAGACCGCGAGAAACAGCAGCGTGACCTGCACCGCGCCGAGCGGGGTGAAGCGGCCGAGCAGCATGTGCGAAAGCTGCGTGACGGCAAAGACGAAGACGAGATCGAAGAACAGCTCGGCGTTGGTGACGCGGCTGCGCTGGTTCGGCGCGATGACGCGAAACATCGCGCCGCGTTGATTCTCCTCGCTCACGATTGTCAGCTTAGCGTTCCGCGGATGATCGCCGCGCGGAGGGATCGCAGATGTCGCAGGGCAAAACGCCGCACATCTTGTACCGACGCCACCCTGCGTTTCCCGATCATGCGCTAACCCTCGGGCACTCCGGTCTGCAACGCCAATGCGTGCAGCACGCCGCCCATCTGGCCGCGCAGCGACTGGTAGACGATCTGGTGCTGCTGGACGCGCGACTTGCCGCGGAAGGATTCCGAGATCACGGTGGCCGCGTAGTGGTCGCCATCGCCGGCAAGATCGCGGATCGTCACCTGAGCGTCGGGGATCGCTGCCTTGATCATCGATTCGATATCGCGGGCGTCCATCGGCATCCCAGTCGGTCTCCCTATCCGGTTTTGGCATCTGTCCGGCTCGAATCGCGGTCGGCTCGCCCGAGCGTGACGATGCAAATCTAGCGCCGGACGCTTTGAAGGTCACCTGTCGTGACACTATATTCGGCGTCAGGTTCATTAAAAAATCCGTCGTGATCGCGCCGCAACGCGCCTCGTGAAGAGATAAGAAAAAGGGTCAAAACAATGAAACTTCCCGGTCCCGACCATCCCATCACCATCACGGCAAATCCCAAGCGTGTCCGCGTCCTGGTCGACGGCGTCGTCATTGCCGAAACGCACCCACGCGCTGACGCTGAAGGAAGCGAACTATCCGGCCGTGCAATATTTGCCGCGGGCCGACGCCAAGATGGACCTCATGAAGCGGACCGAGCGGGTGACGCACTGTCCCTACAAGGGAGACGCGAGCTATTTCTCGATCGTCGCGAATGGCAAGACGCTCGACAACGCGATCTGGACCTATGAGACGCCCTTCCCGGCGATGGCGGAAATCTCCGGCCATCTTGCCTTTTATCCGGACAAGGTGAAGATCGAGGAAGTGGCGTAAGCTCGGCCTCTGGCTGGTCCTCGTCATTGCGAGCCAACGGGTCGCGCGAATGCGCGCCCGATAACAGGCTCCGCGAAGCAATCCATCTCGCCACCTGGGGAGGCATGGATTGCTCCGTCGCTCTCGCTCCTCGCAATGACGACGGAGACCAGCTACACCCTGAATATCGTGAGCCCGAGGATCAGGAGCACCAGGAAGATCACGACAAAGACGTAGAACAGGAAGCGGGCGATATCGGCGGACGCGGCCGATATGCCGGTGAAGCCGAGGATGCCGGCGATGATCGATATCACAAGGAAAATCAGAGCCCATTTCAGAAGTGTCACGTCCAAACTCCTCCAGCCTGCGTCCCCCCGTCGCAGCGTCGTGAAATGCGTGGGCTAACTTTCGCCGTTGGAACAGGTTCCAGTCGCAGGCTCCGGCCCCGCTCGTTCGAGGAGAAGGGGCAATCATCGTCAAGATTGCGCCGGTAACCCCTTGCTCAGTCCCCTTCGCAGCGGCAACATCGCAGCGACCAGCTTGCGGGGCGCATCCATGACCTCGATTACCCAGACGGCGGCATCCGCCGGGCCCAGGGCAGTGCCAAGGGCGAAGACGCGCAACGCCGCGCTGGACCGCGCGCGCACCTTCATCACGATGCTGGTCCTGGTCCACCATTCGGTGATCGCCTACACCTATTACGGCCACACCGACCGGCAATCCTTCCTCGGCTTCGACGGCGTCGTGCTGTTCAACGACAGCTTCTTCATGGCCGCGATGTTCTTCCTGTCGGGGCTGTTCGTGTGGCCCAGTCTCCAACGCAAGGGCATCACCTGGTTCCTGCGCGACCGCTGGTGGCGGCTGGGGTTGCCATTCATTGTCTGCGCGGTGCTGCTCATGCCGTTCGCCTATTGGGCGATCGAGCTCGAGCTGCATGACCCGAACACCACTTTCGCTGCGTTCTGGTGGAGAACGGTGACCGAAGGGCCGTGGAACAGCGGCCCGGCCTGGTTCGTCTGGGTGTTGCTGGCGCTCGACGTGCTCGCCGCGCTCGTCTACTTCGCGCTGTCAGGCTGGGTCGAGGCGATCGGCAAACTATCGCTGGAGAGTTTTGGCCGGCCCGCGCTGTTCTTCTGGGCGCTCCTGATCGCATCCATCGTCGTCTACGTGCCGTCGGTGCTCTATTTCGGCGCATCGCGCTGGTTTGCGCTCGGACCGATCGCGATCCAGGCGAGCCGCATCCTGCTTTATCTGGTTTACTTCTTCGCCGGCTGCGGCATCGGCGCGGCAAGCTTCGACCGCGGCCTGCTGGCCGCCGACGGCGAGATGGCCCGGCGCTGGCCGGTCTGGCTTGGTGTCACGACTTGTCAGCTACGGCTGCATCATCGCGCTGATCTACATCAAGCACGCGGTGCTGCCCGATGTGAACGTTCAACCGCTGTGGTGGCAGGTCGCCTATGCGCTCGCCTTCGTGACCTACAGCGCGGGGCAGACCTTCAACATCATCGCGCTGTTCCTGCGCTTCGGCAATGAAGGCTCGAGCGTGCTCGATCCGCTGCGCGACAGCGCCTATGGCATCTATCTCGTGCACTACGTGCCGGTGCTGTGGCTGCAATACTGGATGTTCGGCATGACCTTCGGTCCGATCGATCAACTGACCGCCATCATCAAGGCCGTGATCGTTTTCGTGCTGACACTGGCCTCGAGCTGGGCGGTCGTGGTGACACTCCGCAAGATTCCGGGCGCAACTCACGTCCTGTGATTTGCAAGGCCGGTTGGCATCAAATCTGCATATTCGATCCCAAGGGGAGACGTCCGGGACGATGGTTTGAACCTCGAAAGGACATCTTATGGGACTATCAGCGATCTTGATTGCCACCGCCCTCAGCCTGACCATGCTGGTTGCGGTGACAGATCTTCCGATGGACTGATCCTGCGCTTCGACGCGTCAGTTGGCGCCGCTCATATAGGCGGGAAACCAGCGCTCGAAGCCGGCCTTCAGCGCGGCGACGGAAACCGGCGTCTCGCCGCCGATGACAATGGCGTCCCCACCGGTGGTGCCGATCCGCGCGCAGGGCACGCCCGCGCCCTTCATCTTGGCGAGCACGAGGCCGGCCTCCTCCGCGGGCACCGTGACGATGTAGCGCGCCTGATCCTCGCCGAACCACCAGGCATGCGGAACGATGGCGCCGGGCGCCGGCAATAGCTGCGCACCGATGCCATCAGCGATGGCCATTTCCGCCAACGCGATCAACAATCCGCCATCGGAAATGTCATGCGCCGATGTCGCGGTCCCCGCGCGGATCATGCCGCGCACGACGTCGCCATTGCGTTTCTCGGCGGCGAGGTCGACCGGCGGCGGCGCGCCCTCCTCCTGACCGCAGATGTCACGCAGATAGACCGACTGGCCGAGCCAGCCCTGGGTATCGCCGATCAGGAGAATGGCCTCACCCGCGGCCTTGAACGCCAGCGTCGCGGACTTCGTGAAGTCATCGAGCACGCCGACGCCGCCGATCGAAGGCGTCGGCAGGATGCCGCGGCCGTTGGTTTCGTTGTAGAGCGAGACGTTGCCGGATACGACCGGGAAGTCGAGCACGCGGCAGGCCTCCGAAATGCCCTTCAGGCAGCCGACGAACTGTCCCATGATCTCGGGGCGCTCGGGATTGCCGAAATTGAGATTATCCGTGATGGCAAGCGGGCGGCCGCCGACGGCGGTGATGTTACGCCAGGCTTCCGCCACGGCCTGCTTGCCGCCCTCGAACGGATCGGCATCGCAATAGCGCGGCGTGACGTCGACGGTTAGCGCGAGCCCCTTCGGTCCGTCCTGCACGCGCACGACGGCCGCGTCGCCGCCAGGACGCTGCGCGGTATTGCCGAGGATAATGTGGTCGTACTGCTCCCACACCCAGCGCTTCGAGCAGAGCTCCGGCGTGGCAATCAGTTTCTCCAGCGCCGCCGATATCGACATCGGCGCCTTGACGTCGCGCGCATGCACGACCGGCAGTGCGGCGGACGCGACATGCGGACGGTCATAGACCGGAGCCTCATCGCCAAGCTCCTTGATCGGCAGGTCCGCCATGACGTCGCCGCCATGCTTGACGCGGAAACGCTTGCTCGGCGTGGTGTAGCCGACCACGGCAAAATCGAGTCCCCATTTGCGGAAGATGGCTTCCGCCTCTTTCTCCTTCTCGGGTTTGAGCACCATGAGCATGCGCTCCTGGCTTTCCGAGAGCATCATCTCATAGGCGCTCATGCCGGTTTCGCGCGTCGGCACGGCGTCCAGATCGAGATCGACGCCGAGATCGCCCTTGGCGCCCATCTCGACCGCCGAGCAGGTCAGCCCCGCCGCGCCCATGTCCTGGATCGCGATCACGCAATCGGCCGCCATGATCTCGAGGCAGGCTTCGAGCAACAGTTTTTCGGCAAAGGGATCGCCGACCTGCACCGTCGGGCGCTTCTCCTCGGAGGAATCGTCGAACTCGGCGGATGCCATCGAGGCGCCGTGAATGCCGTCACGCCCGGTCTTGGACCCGAGATAGACGATCGGCATGTTCACGCCGGAGGCGGCTGCGTAAAAGATCTTGTCGGCGTCAGCCAGCCCCACCGCCATGGCGTTGACGAGGATGTTGCCGTCATAGCGCGTGTGAAAGCGCACCTGCCCGCCCACGGTCGGCACGCCGAAGGAATTGCCGTAACCACCGATGCCCGCGACCACGCCGGACACGAGATGCCGCGTCTTCGGATGCTCCGGCGCGCCAAAGGAGAGCGCGTTCAGGCAGGCGATCGGCCGCGCGCCCATGGTGAAGACGTCGCGCAGGATGCCGCCGACACCCGTCGTCGCGCCCTGGTAGGGCTCGATATAGCTCGGGTGATTGTGGCTCTCCATCTTGAAGACCACCGCCTGCCCGTCGCCGATGTCGATCACGCCGGCGTTCTCGCCCGGCCCCTGGATCACCCACGGCGCCCTGGTCGGCAGTCCCCGCAGATGGATGCGCGAGGACTTGTAGGAGCAGTGCTCATTCCACATCGCGGAAAAGATGCCGAGCTCGGTGAAGGTCGGCACCCGGCCGATCAGCTTCAGGATTCGCTCATACTCGTCCGGCTTCAGCCCATGGCTTGCGACGAGCTCGGGGGTGATCTTGGGTTCGTTGGTTTGCATAGGCCGTTATTAGGGAGATCGGAGGGGCCGGAAAAGGCCTTTTACGGCCCCTTTTCGCCCTGTCCAGAGCTTTGCGTAATCCTATGCGCGGAGCAGGTTTGCACATCGCCCGCGGATCGGATTTAAGGGCCTTGTTCCTTCCCTGAGGGCCTTTTCCCGTGAACGAGCTTGCCCAGACCGCATTCCGCAACCGTCCCGACCTGCACGTCGGGACCGAAGGAGAATTCAAGGGCTGGCGCACCTGGAGCCGGGACGCCTTCGAGACCAACAACGGGCCGTTCTGGCACCGCATGGAGGACGACGGCAGCATCCTCTGTGCGTTCCGGGTCGAGAAGAAGCACCTCAATGGCGCGAAAAACGTGCATGGCGGCTGCTTCATGTCGTTTGCCGATTACTGCCTGTTCGCGACCGCCTCGCCGATCCTGCAGGGACCGGGCGTGACGCTGTCCTTTGCCTGCGAGTTCCTCGCCGCCGTGCGCGAGGGCGAGCTGATCGAGGGCCGCTGCGAGATCACCCGCGCCGGCAACTCCATCGTTTTCCTGCGCGGCATGCTCATCTCCGCCGGCAATCCCGTGTTCTCGTTTTCCGGTTCGATCAAGCGCATCGCGCGCAAGATTCCGACCGTGATGCCCGAATGAGCAATCCAATTGGTAGAAGCCGCTGCAGAGGTCGAAACCGAGGCGGCGCCCGTGCCTGCAACCGCCCGGCCGGACGGCCCGGGACTGCACAGCCTGCGTGACTATGCCCTGCTCCTGGGGCTCGCCTGCTGCTGGAGCTCAACCTATCCGCTGACCAAGATTGCCCTGGGGTCGATCCCGCCGCTCACCTTCATCTCGGTGCGGTCGCTGATCGCGGCGTTCTTCCTGCTGACCATCCTGCGCATCCGCGGCATCAGGATGCCGACCGACCTGAAAGCCTGGAAGATGTTCGCCTTCCAGCAGTTGATCAATGCGACCTTCCCCTTTCTCTTCATCACCTGGGCGCAACTCTATGTTCCGGCCTCGAGCACGGTGGTGCTTGCCTCGACCACGCCGATCTTCGCCTTTGTCGTCACCTGGGCGATCACGCGCCACGAGCCTGCAACGCTTTTGAAGTTTGCCGGCGCAATCCTCGGTCTCGCCGGCACCGCCGTCATCATCGGGCTCGATGCGATGCGAGGTCTCGGCACGGAAATCGTCGCCGAAATGGCGATCCTGCTCGGGACCTTCTCCTTTGCCTGCGCCACCATCTTCGGACTGCGCCTGAGCGACTACCAACCGATGGTGGTCGCGGCGGGCTCGCTATTGTTCGGCGGTTGCGTCGTGCTGCCCGCGGCCGTGATCGTCGATCATCCATGGACGCTGCATCCGACCGTGTCGGCGCTGATCGCAACGATCGTGATGGCCCTCTTCTCAAGCGCACTGGGATTGATGCTGTTCTATATGTGCCTGACGCGGCTCGGCACGCTCGCCACCAACGCACAAGGCTACCTGCGCATTCCGATCGGCGTCGGCCTGTCAGTGGTGCTGCTCGGCGAGACCGTGCCGTCCAATCTTGCGCTCGGGTTGTTGCTGGTCATGGCGGGAGTGGCCGCGATGACAATTCCGGGCGACATGTACCGGCGCTGGCTGAACCGGCTGCGTGCGGCCACGATCGGTTCGCCCTCAGGCGGCTAAGGCCCGGCTGACCGCGCTATGCCGCCATGAGTTTCCTCAACGACGCTAAGCGGTCCGTGTCCGAATGGCGCGCCACAGGAAGATGATGATGCACGCGCCGATGAATCCCATCACCAGATAGCCGACCCATCCACCGAACGAGAAGTCCCAACAGGCCAAACAGCCAGTTGGCCAAGGCAGCGCCAACGATGCCGAGAATAATGTTCACGAAGATTCCGGTGCCGGATTTCATGAACATTTCAGCCAGCCAGCCTGCAAGGCCGCCGATGATGATCGCAGCTATCCAACCGATTTCCGCCTCATGCATTGCACTCTCCCTTTGGGTATCGAGCAACGTGTTTCGGCCGGCCCGTTGAATGCCGGTGCGCCGACGTTGAGGAGGATTCAACTTTCAACGCCAAGCAACGGATCCGACGAATCAGCATCCCGCAATTCTAGCCGACCGCGATCTGCAGTTGCAATTCAAGTACGGAAGAGACAGAGCGTCAGTCAGCTTGACTTACTCGCAACTCATGCGTTTTTTCAATAAAGCGTGAGGACTGTCGACCATTGGTAGAACATGATGACCGTCGTATACTGCGAATACACGGTCCGAAGATCCCTGACGGCTCGCATGTCAGCGGGGGGATTTTTGCCGCGCCTCGAAGCCGGATTGGCGAGCGCATTCGCCGACCCCGCGGCAATGATCCCGATAGACAGCTGACCGGTCGCCAACTCGGCAAACCCAGCACTGCGACCGTGATGGAGAGATCGCCATGGCTATCAATCTCACCTCCGCTATCACGCAATTGCTGACCCCTGAAGTCATTGGGCAGATTGCGTCCTTCCTCGGCATAGATCGAAATCTGGCGCAAAAGGCTGCAGGAGCAGCCATTCCAACCATATTGACCGGTCTCACCGACCTGGCCGGGACGTCTGCCGGCGCCAGTCAGCTGTCCAAACTGCTGTCACAGCAGCAAGCCAGCAATCCCACGGATCTCCTGCGCAACACCGGCGCTCCGGGTTTCGCGCAGACCGGATCGAACATGCTGTCCGGATTGCTCGGGGGCCGAACGCTGGACACCATGGGCCAGGCAATCGGCAAATTTGCGGGGATGGGAGACGTCGGCGGCAAGTCGTTGCTGGGCATGATCGGTCCGCTTGTGCTTGGCGCGCTCGGTCAGCATCAGCGTGACGCCGGCCTGGATGCAAATGGGCTGGCGTCGCTGTTGCGTTCACAGAAGGACCAGATGACGGCGGCGATCCCTTCGGAACTCGCCGACCAGCTCGGCTCCGCTGGTTTGATCGACAGGGCGGAAGCCGGCGTGCGCAGCGGCATGAGCTCGGCGGCGGCCGCAGGAAACCGGATGGCCGACGCTTCCGGGCAGGCTGCTGCCGGAGCAAGCCGGGCGGCCCTGGCCGCCAGCAACACGCAGTGGCCGTATTGGCTTGCCGCACTCGTCGTCCTGGGCGGGCTCGCCTGGTGGGCGCTTCAGCGCCCAGGTGAGCCGACCGTCGCCGAAAGGACCACTGTGACGCAACCCGCGACCGGGACGGTCGGCATGGCACCCGCAGCCTTGACGGTCGACGGCGTGAACCTTGCGAACAAGGTCACCTCGTCCATCGACACGCTGAAGACGACGTTGCCCACGATCACCGATGCCGCCGGCGCGCAGGCAGCTCTGCCGAAGATCAACGACGCAAGCGCGCAGCTGGATGGCATCACCGCACAGGCCGCAAAGCTTTCTCCGGATGGGCGAAGCGCACTTGCCAAGCTGATCGTCGCGGCAACACCGGCGATCAATCAGATGTGCGACAAGGTCCTGGCAACGCCGGGTGTTGCCGACGTCGCGAGGCCCGCGATTGACAATCTTCGCGCCAAGCTCGACGCGCTGGCGAAGACCTGAGGCGCGGCGCGCCACTTGCGGCGACAGGGCGCGTCTTCCGTCCTGTCGCCCGTCGATTCCGGACGATCCGGCTACGGGCGCGACAGCGTCTGCCTACTGTACGCTGACCAGCGTCAGATCGATGAACCACGACTGCGGCGAGACGAACCCCTTCACCTTCGGGCTCATGGCGCGCGGATTGAGATCGTGAACGATGTAAAGCCATGGAGGATTGTCGACGAGACGTTCATGCGCCTTGCGATAGGCCTCGCCGACTGCTTTTGAATCGGTCGACGTTTCGATGGTTTTCAACGCTCCATCGAACTCGTCATCCTTCCATTGCTCGAAATTGAAGCCGTTTGGCGCAAAATTGGCTGATGAGAAATAACGCGCCATGACGCCCGGATCGGACGAGGGTGATGAGATATTGAGCGCCATGTTTCCCTGCAGGCTCGGGCTGTCGGGGGTGGCGCGAGCCGCCGTCAGCAGGACCTGCCATTCAATGACGTCGAAAGCCACCTCGACGCCGCAGGCCTCCTTCAGGTTCTGCTGAAGGTACTCGTTCATCGGTAGCGGCAGCATCTGACCCGAGCCGGAATTCGAGATCATCACCTTGAACGACAGCGGCTTCGCCGGCGTGTAGCCGGCTTCGGCGAGCAGCGCCTTTCCCTTCACCGGATCGAATTTGTAGTGATTGGAAGGGTTGCCGAAATCGGGATCATTGCTCTTGAGCCAGCCGACCGACGGCTCTGCCGTGCCGCTGAGCAGGCCGATGAGCCCATCGCGGTCGATGCAATAGTTCAGCGCCTGGCGCACACGCACGTCCTTGAACGGACTGTTCGTTGCCCCGATGTTGTAGAACCATGGCCAGACGTGGGGATAGGAGCCGGTGGTGATGGCATAACCGGCCGCTTTCAGGGAATCGATTCCGTCAGCGGGCGGCACCTCGATCCAGTCAACCTGCCCCGATCGAAGCGCGGCGAGCCGCGTATTCGCTTCCGGGATCGGCATCAGCACGACCTTGTCCACCTTCGCCGGTTTCGCAGCGTCCCAATACTGGTCCCAGCGCACCAGATCGGCCTCCTGTCGCGGCACGATCCTGGTGATGCGGAACGGCCCGGTGCCGGCCGCCGGCAATGTGGCGACCTTGGCCCAATCGTGTCCGGCCTTCTCGAACGACGCGGGCGACGTGAACAACAGATAGACTGTCATGAAGGGAAAATAGGACGCCGGACGCGCCGTCGTGATCGCAACCGTGAAATCGTCGATCTTCTTGTAGCTGCCCATCAGGGGCACACGGGCGCGCGACATCGCCGCGCTCGGCGGCTCGAACTGGGCACTATCCTTGTTGAAATAACGGTCCAGATTCCAGATCACGGCGTCGGCGTTGAAATCGTTGCCGTCATGGAATTTCACGCCATGGCGAAGATGGAAGATCCAGGTCCTGGTATCCTCCGCGTCCTGCTCCCAGGACTCGGCAAGCCCCGGACGCAGAGTGGCGAGCTTGTCGGTTCGGGTCAGATCCCAAAGCACAAGACCTTCGAAGATCGGATAGCCGAGGAAACGCATCCCCTCGAAGCCATTGTTGGGCAGTCCCGTCGCGGTCGGAATGTCGGCCGCGGTCATCGCGATGCGCAGTGTGGATTCCGCCATTGCCGTTCCTCCGCTCAATAAAGCGGCAGCGACGGCGAGCGTGCATGAAGCCTTCCGAATAGGCATGTGATCTCCCTGTTGGCCGGGCATTGCGGTCGTTACGGATGCTCCAGCAAATTTCAGGCCATCAGCAGCCGGGAAGCCTCGGGCCGCAGGCGTCCGAACGCCCCGCTGCCGATGCGGGCCGGAACGACTTTGGCGTATGATGGCGTCGCGGAATGCTCAGCTGATGGAGCGCAAAGCATGGACGTCATCACGGCAATCCACGGACGCCGATCCGTGCGGTCCTATCGGCCGACATTGGTGCCACGGGAATTGATCGAAGCCGTGATCCTCGACGCGGCACAAGCGCCTCCACCATTTCGCAGCCAGGTCCCCTGGTCCTTCAGCATCATCGAAGGCGTGGAGCGCATCGCAGCTTACGGCAAGCGCGCCCTGGATCATGCGCGAGCGCATCGTCCGGACGGGCCCGGCTGGGATTGGGTCGAACGGCCCGGATTCGATGTCTTCTGGAATGCCCCTGCTGTCATCGTCATCTCGGGACCGCCAGGAGATTGCAACCGCGCCGGCCAGAACCTGATGCTGTCGGCGCATGCGCGTGGGCTGGGCACGTGCTGGGTCGGCTCACCGATGCTCTGGATCACGACGCCCGAGGTCAGGTCGGAGCTGAAAATCCCGTCAAACCTGACGCCGGTTGCGGTCTTCTGCGTCGGCTATGCAGCCGCGGAGCCTGAGCCGGTGGTCAAGGAAAGACCGGCGATCATCTGGAGCTAGGGCATGGTCCAGACCCGAAGGGCCGCGTCAGCGCAAAGTGTGTAGCGGTTTTCCCTCGCGACAAACGCGTAGCGTTTGCGCGGAGATCATGCCCGAACAAGCTAAGGCGCGATGACCATTCAACCTGAAATCATCGCGCTTCAGGCGCTCACGCCGCCTTTGCCAGATGCGCGGCGAGACCGGCGAACAGGCCACGGCCATCGGTGCAGCCCATGATGTCTTCGACGTGGTTTTCCGGATGCGGCATCATGCCGAGCACATTGCCGCGCTCGTTGACGATACCGCCGATCGAATGCGCGGCGCCGTTGACGTTGGAGGCCTCGTCGACCACGCCTTCAGGCGAACAGTAGCGGTAGAGCACGCGCCCCTCGCCTTCGAGGCGCTTCAGCGTTTCCTCGTCCGCCTCGTAATTGCCTTCGCCATGGGCGACCGGCACGCGGATCACCTGGCCGGCATTGTAGCCGCGCGTGAACGGCGTATCCGAACGCTCGACCCGCATATGCACGTCCTTGCAGACGAATTTCAGCCGCGCATTGCGCATCAGCACGCCAGGCAGGAGCTGGGACTCGCAGAGGATCTGGAATCCGTTGCAGACGCCGAGCACCAGACCGCCATCGCGCGCAAACGCGCGCACCGCATCCATGACCGGCGCGCGGGCGGCGATCGCGCCGCAGCGCAGGTAGTCGCCATAGGAGAAACCGCCCGGCACCACGACGAGGTCGGTGCCCTTGGGCAGCGCCGTCTCGGCGTGCCAGACCATGCTCGCCTCGTTGCCGGAGGTGAGTTTCAGCGCGCGCGCCATGTCGCGCTCGCGATTGATTCCGGGAAAGACGAGGACGGCGGATTTCATGTCTATAGCAGTTCGACTCGATAGTTCTCGATCACGGTGTTCGCCAGCAGCTTGTCGGCGGCGGCTTTCAGCGCGGCTTCCGCTTGCGCCTTGTCCGATCCGGCCAACTCGATGTCGAACACCTTGCCCTGGCGCACACTGGCAACGCCATCGACGCCGAGCGACTTGAGCGCCCCCTCGATGGCCTTGCCCTGCGGATCGAGAATGCCGGTCTTCAGAGTGACGGTGACGCGTGCTTTCACAGTTCTCGATTCCCTTTAGCCCTTGACCAGCACAGGGCCCGAACCCGCGGGCCGCTCGTTTTCAATGAGAATGCCGAGGCGCTTGGCGACTTCGGTGTAGGCCTCGAGCAGGCCGCCGAGATCCCTGCGGAAACGATCCTTGTCGAGCTTCTCGTTCGACTTGATGTCCCACAGCCGGCACGAATCCGGCGAGATCTCGTCAGCGACGATGATCCGCATCATCTCGTTCTCGAACAGCCGCCCGCACTCCATCTTGAAGTCGACGAGGCGGATGCCGATGCCCAGAAAGAGCCCGGTGAGGAAATCGTTGACGCGGATGGCGAGCGCCATGATGTCGTCAATCTCCTGCGGCGTCGCCCAGCCGAAGGCGGTGATGTGCTCTTCCGACACCATGGGGTCGTTGAGCTGGTCGTTCTTGTAATAGAACTCGATGATCGAGCGCGGCAGCTGCGTGCCCTCCTCGATGCCGAGCCGCTGCGACAGCGATCCCGCCGCGACGTTCCGCACCACGACCTCCAGAGGCACGATCTCAACCTCGCGAATCAGTTGCTCGCGCATGTTGAGGCGGCGGATGAAGTGGGTCGGCACCCCGATGTCGTTGAGGTGCTGGAACAGGTACTCCGAAATCCGGTTGTTGAGGACGCCCTTGCCCTCGATCACCTGGTGTTTCTTGGCGTTGAAGGCGGTCGCGTCGTCCTTGAAGTGCTGGATCAGCGTTCCCGGCTCCGGTCCTTCGTACAGGACCTTGGCCTTGCCTTCGTAAATGCGGCGCCGACGGCTCATGGGGATGTACCGTGTGTTGTTGAAATCCATGAATTTGGTGTGCTCCGGATGATCAGGACCAATACCCACGGCGGAGCTGCCGTGAAGGCCCGGAACTCGTGAAACAGAACGAGAACCTGACCTGACGGCAAGCTATCCGATTGAGCCCTCCAGCACAATCGATCCGGTCTGCTTGCGAGGAGTTTTACAGTCCCAGCGTGTAGACCAGATTTGGCTTGAATTCCCTGCGGCTTAGCAGCTCGTTGTCTTGCCGATTCGTTCCCCTTATCTAGGGTCTATCGGCGCTGCCGCAATGTGACGGTCAGGCCCCCGATCAGCTGGGGATTGGAACTCCGCATTATGACCACGTTCGACGAACGCGAGGAAGGCTTCGAGAAGAAATTCGCTCATGAGGAGGAGCTGAAATTCAAGGCGGAAGCACGCCGCAACAAGCTGCTCGGCCTCTGGGCCGCGGACAAGCTCGGCCTGTCAGGCGAAGCCGCCAATGCCTATGCGAGGGAGGTGGTCGGGACCGCCCTCGACGGCACCGGCGATGCCGGCGTCATCAGCAAGGTGAAGACTGATCTGGCCGCCAAGGGCGCCGCACCAACCGACGGCCAGGTGCACGCCAAAATGACGGAGTTGTTGGCCGTCGCGGTGGCGCAGGTGAAAGCGGGCAAGTGAAGTTCGGGAGACCCTTCTGATGGACTCACGCCGCCAAATTCATTCTTCCTTGAATCCGTACTCCGGCACGTTGCCGCTGGCGCCGTAATATTTGTATGGCAGAAACTTGCCGGACATCGTGATCTTGACGCGGTCGCCCTTCGGGTTGGGCAGGCGTTCCATCACCATGTCGAAATCGATCGCCGACATGATGCCGTCGCCGAACTCCTCCTCGATCAACGCCTTCCAGGCAGGCCCGTTGATCATCACAAGCTCGTAGAAGCGATAGATCAGCGGATCGGTCGGTGGCATCGGCACGCCCGCGCCGCGCATGGGCGTCTCGTTGAGCATCGCGACTTCGGCCTTGGAGAGACCGAACAACTCGCCGGCATTGGCGGCTTGCGGCCTGGTCAGCTTCATCTGGCCGAGGATGGCGCCGACAACAAGCACTTCGGAATAGCCGCCGATCTTCTCGCAGATATATTTCCAGCTCCAGCCCTTCTCGCGTTTGATGTCGAGCAGTTTTTCAGTGAGGTCGGATCGTTTCATGGGGCGCTCCTGATTGGTCCTCGCGTCTTGCCGCGCGGACCGGTCACGATGGTCCCGGCCTCATTACGATAGTCGGTTCATGCACGCCGACAAGCGCTTTCAATCCGCGCAAGCGAGGATGCGCTTCATCAGTCACGCGCGGCCGGCCAGATCAGCAGGTTGGCCTGCCCGTCAAACGCAAGCACGCCGAGCGTGTCGCAGATGACCGGAATCAGGTTGCGCGTGCCCGCGCGATGCGAGGTGCGCACCGTCCAGGAAAAATCGGGGGCCTCTTCGATCCGAAACTCGTACCAGGAATCTTCGCCAGTGAGCGCGCCGAACCAACCGCCGTCATCTTCCTTGCGCCAGTCCAATTGCGGAAACATCGATGACAACGCCTTGACGAGCTCCGCGGGATCCTGCCGAAGGAGCGTGCGCTCGCCGAGATCCTCGAGCGACTCGATTTCACTCGAAAGTTCGGCTTTCGGCTTCATCATCGTGAAATCGTAGCTCATGCGCTCGGCCGCTTCCTCACTCCGCCTCGGACAGCATTCCTTGCAGCCGCGACAGCTCGGCTTCCAGGTCGGCCTCGACATCGCCGACCTTCATCTCGATCACGCGGTAGTCGCGTTGCTCGAGCCAGCCGCGACGCGACGCACGATCGGCGGCGATGGCCTCCGACTCGTTCGCATTCACCAGCTCGACCGCGATCCGGTGCACAAAGGAGACGAAGTCGGGGATATGCCGGCCGACCGGCGTCTGCCGCTTGAACTGGCCGGCGAAACGGCGGTCGCGCGTCAATGCCTGCCAGAGCAGCCGCTCGGCATCGGTCGGATTGCGCCGGAGCAGCCGCGCCAGCCCCCGCACCGTGCCGCTGTGTTCGTTCGGCTCGGCCGCCTGCCCATGCTCGGCCAATAGCGCGCGCAGCCTCGTGGCCTGAGCGCCATCGAGCACGCCGCCCTTGGCGGGTCCCTTGCGTCCTTCCGCGATCGCCATGATCACCCCGTGGAGGGTGTGCATGTCCTGCTTGGTCGGCTCCATGCGGAAGAAGATGTTGCGCAGGTTCACCAGCATGGTGTCGCGCTTCTCGGCGGGCCGCAGGAATTCGACCCGGTCAAGCTCGCGCACGAGATTGTCGAAGAAGGCGTCCAGCTGGTGCTGGGAGGCGCGCTCCGAGCGCTCCGGCATCGCAAAGGGCAGCACGCCCTCGGTCGAAAGCTTGAACCACTCATAGCCCATCAGCAGGACCGCCTGCGCCAGGTTGAGCGAGGCAAAGCCGGGATTGACCGGAAAGGTCACGATCCGGTTGGCGCGTGCGACTTCCTCGTTGGTCAGGCCCCAACGCTCGCGGCCAAACAGGATGCCGGCTCTCCCACCATCGGAGATGTGGCCCGAGATCTCCCGTGCGGCAGCCTCGGGCGCCATCACCGGCTTGGCCTGGTCGTGGGCGCGGGCGGTGGTGGCAAACAGCAGGTCGAGATCGGCAACCGCCGCTTCGACGGTCGGGAACAGTTCGGCCCGCTCCAGGATGTGATCCGCGCCGGCCGCCGCGCGGCTCGCCGCGATGTTGGGCCAGCCATCACGGGGGTTGACGATTCGCAGGCGCGAGAGCGCGAAATTGCCCATGGCGCGCGCCGCCATGCCGATGTTTTCGCCCAGCTGCGGCTCGACCAGAATGATGGCCGGCCCTTCCAGGTCGAAACCAGTCTTGGTCTTGTCAGTGCCCGACATCGCCTCTCGTTTCCGATTCAGGTTCCGGTCGTGAATCCGCGGTTCTCAGAAATGGATTCAGGCTGCCCCTTACCCGCCCCGATTGCCCGCTGGACGCAGATTTCTCAAGCAAAATATGAGCTTAGACTTGAGCTTAAACTTGGATTTTGAATTGCCGCCGGAGCCCGCCGCCGCTCCCCACAGCCCTCCGCCAAAAGATCGGCCCAAACTGCATGGCCGCTCGGCTTCCGCCGGCCCCTTCGCAGTGCTATGACGCCGCTTTCCCGCCCACCCGCTCACAAAAAGCGCTCCCGAGAGGCCTTCCCGACCATGGCAAAAATCAAGGTGACCAACCCCGTCGTTGAGCTCGATGGCGACGAGATGACTCGGATCATCTGGCAGTCCATCAAGGACAAGCTGATTCATCCGTTCCTTGATATCGATCTGCAGTATTTCGACCTCGGGATGGAATATCGCGACAAGACCAACGACCAGGTCACCGTGGACGCCGCCAACGCCATCAAGAAGGTCGGTGTCGGCGTCAAATGCGCCACCATCACCCCGGACGAAGCGCGGGTGAAGGAGTTCGGCCTGAAGGAGATGTGGAAGTCGCCGAACGGCACCATCCGCAACATCCTCGGCGGCGTGGTGTTCCGCGAGCCGATCATCTGCAAGAACGTGCCGCGCCTCGTACCCGGCTGGACCAAGCCGATCATCATCGGCCGTCATGCTTATGGCGACCAGTACCGCGCCACCGACATCCGCTTTCCGGGCAAGGGCACGCTGACAATGAAATTCGTCGGCGACGATGGCACCGTGATCGAGAAGGAAGTCTTCAAGGCGCCGGGCCCCGGCATCGCCATGGAGATGTACAATCTCGACGACTCCATCGCCGACTTCGCCCGCGCCTCGCTCAACATGGGCCTTGCGCGCAACTATCCGGTCTATCTGTCGACCAAGAACACCATCCTCAAGGTCTATGACGGCCGCTTCAAGGACATCTTCCAGGACATCTACGACCGCGAGTTCAAGAAGGAATTCGAAGCGAAGAAGCTCACCTACGAACACCGCCTGATCGACGACATGGTCGCCGCGGCGCTGAAATGGTCGGGCGGTTACGTCTGGGCCTGCAAGAACTATGACGGTGACGTGCAGTCCGACACGGTGGCGCAGGGCTACGGCTCGCTCGGCCTGATGACCTCGGTGCTGATGACTCCCGACGGCAAGACCATGGAAGCCGAGGCCGCGCACGGCACAGTGACGCGGCACTTCCGCGAGCACCAGAAGGGCAAGGAAACCTCGACCAACTCGATCGCCTCGATCTTCGCCTGGACGCGCGGTCTCGGGCATCGCGCCAAGCTCGACAACAACGCCGCGCTGGCGAAGTTCGCGAGCACGCTGGAAAAGGTCTGCGTCGACACCGTCGAGGACGGCAACATGACCAAGGACCTCGCGCTCCTGGTCGGCGCCGACCAGCGCTGGCTGTCGACGACGGGCTTCCTGGACAAGGTTGCCGAGAATCTCAACAAGGCGATGGCGTAAGCCACAATCCTCCTTGCGGGGGACGACGTGACGAAGCGATCCATGCTTTCGTAAAGGAAGAAGTGGATTGCTTCGCAAAGCCTGCCATCGGACCGCGCACCGCGCGCCCCGTTTGCTGGCAGTAACGACACACGTAGGGAATCTCATGCGACTTCAGACGACAACAGCGTCTTTCCTGCTCCTGGCAAGCGCCGCCTTCGCGGACGACAAGCCCTTGCCCGCCGCGATCGCAGCACCGGGGGAAACCGTCGTACTCACCCTGCATGCAGTGGGCACACAGAACTACGACTGCAAACCCGGCGCCGACGGCAAGCTTGTCTGGACTTTCAATTCCCCGCTTGCGACGCTGACGGTGGGCGACAAGGTTGCCGGCCATCACTCGGCAGGGCCGACCTGGGAACTCACCGACGGCAGCAGCATCACCGCCAAGGCGGCCGGCAATGCCCCAGGCGCGGGCGCCGACGACATTCCCTGGCTCAAGCTGGAAGTCACCTCGCACAAGGGCAGCGGCCAACTCGCCGATGTCACCACGGTGCAGCGGATCAACACGGTCGGCGGCGTGCTGAAGGGCGCCTGCGACAACGAGAAGTCAGGCCGCGGCATGCCCTACTCCGCGGATTACGTGTTCCTGCGCAAATCATGAACCTGTAGGCTCTTCGCTGAACAGCGGAGAGCCTGCATGCTTTTCATGGTGATCGAGCGTTTCAAGAATTGCGATCCGATCCCGGTCTACCGGCGCGTGCGCGAGCCCGGCATCAAGTTTCCGGACGGCCTCAAATATATCGGGAGCTGGATCGAGCCGAATTTCGACCGCTGCTTCCAGCTCATGGAATGCGACGATTTGCGGCTGTTGCAGGAATGGGTGCTCGCCAACAACCGCGAGCTCGGCATGACCTTCGAGATCGTGCCGGTGGTGCCGAGCAAGGACACGCGCGAGGTGGTCGCGCCCTATCTCGACCAGAAATAGCTCGCCCAGCAAAATTAAGGGGTCGTATCGGGCCTGAGCTTGCCTGTAAACCCTTGCGAGAACATCGCTTTACAGCCGCGCTTCGAGACGCTGCCTTCGAATAGCAGAGGACGCCCATGCCGACCTATCGTTCCCGGACCACCACCCACGGCCGCAACATGGCAGGCGCGCGGGGCCTCTGGCGCGCCACCGGAATGAAGAACGAGGATTTCGGCAAGCCGATCATCGCGGTCGTCAACTCCTTCACCCAGTTCGTGCCCGGTCACGTGCACCTGAAGGACCTCGGCCAGCTCGTCGCCCGCGAAATCGAGAAGGCCGGCGGCGTTGCCAAGGAGTTCAACACGATTGCAGTCGATGACGGCATCGCCATGGGCCATGACGGCATGCTCTACAGCCTGCCCTCGCGCGAACTGATCGCCGACAGCGTCGAATACATGGTCAACGCCCATTGCGCCGACGCGATGGTCTGCATCTCCAATTGCGACAAGATCACGCCCGGCATGCTGATGGCGGCGATGCGCCTCAACATCCCCGTGGTGTTCGTCTCGGGCGGCCCGATGGAATCGGGCAAGGTCAACGTCAAGGGCAAGATCCGGTCGGTCGACCTGATCGACGCCATGGTCGCCGCCGCCGACGATCGCGTCAGCGACAGCGAGGTCGAGATGATCGAGCGTTCGGCCTGCCCGACCTGCGGCTCCTGCTCGGGCATGTTCACCGCCAATTCGATGAACTGCCTCACCGAGGCGCTGGGTTTGTCGCTGCCCGGCAACGGCTCGGTGCTGGCCACGCATGCGGACCGCAAGGGGCTGTTCGTCGAGGCCGGGCACCTCGTCGTTGATCTGGCGCGGCGTTACTACGAGCAGGACGACGCCAGCGTGCTGCCGCGCAACATCGCGAACTTCAAGGCGTTCGAGAACGCGATGAGCCTCGACATCGCCATGGGCGGCTCCACCAACACCGTGCTGCATCTCTTGGCAGCCGCGCATGAGGGCGAGATCCCCTTCACCATGAAGGATATCGACCGCCTGTCGCGCCGGGTGCCGGTGCTCTGCAAGGTCGCGCCCTCGGTGGCCGACGTGCATCTGGAAGACGTGCATCGCGCCGGCGGCGTGATGGCGATCATGGGCGAGCTCGACCGCGCCGGCCTCATTCATTCCGAGTTGCCGAGCGTGCATTCGTCCTCGCTCAAGATAGCGCTGGAGCGGTGGGATATCCGCCTCACCCAGAGCGAGAGCGTCCGCACCTTCTACAAGGCCGCCCCCGGCGGCGTGCCGACGCAGACTGCCTTCAGCCAGGATCGCAGGTTCGAGGAGATCGATCTCGATCGCTCGACCGGCTGCATCCGGGATGCCGAGCACGCCTTCTCGAAGGACGGCGGCCTTGCGGTGCTCCATGGCAACATCGCCACCGACGGCTGTATCGTGAAGACAGCCGGCGTCGATGCCAGTATCCTCAAATTTTCGGGCACCGCCCGCGTCTGCGAAAGCCAGGACGCCGCGGTCGAAGCGATCCTCACCAACAAGATCAAGGCCGGCGACATCGTCGTGGTGATCTATGAGGGCCCGCGCGGCGGACCGGGCATGCAGGAAATGCTCTATCCGACCAGCTATCTGAAATCGAAGGGGCTGGGCAAGGAATGCGCGCTGGTCACGGATGGCCGCTTCTCCGGTGGCTCGTCCGGCCTGTCGATCGGCCACGTTTCGCCCGAGGCCGCCGAAGGCGGCCTGATCGGCCTCGTGCAGGACGGCGATCGTATCGAGATCGATATCCCTGCGCGCTCCATTCATCTCGCCGTCGACGAGACGGAGCTGACGCGGCGCCGCGAAGCCATGGAAGCCAAGGGCGCGCAGGCCTGGAAGCCGGCCAAGCGCGCCCGCAAGGTCTCCACCGCGCTCAAGGCCTATGCCGCGCTTGCCACCAGCGCCTCGCGCGGCGCGGTCCGCGTGGTGAAGGATTGAGATTTCTAGAGATGCGAAGCTACATCGACATATTCGGTGTCGTCCCCGCGAAGGCGGGGACCCACAACCACGAAAAGTAGTTGCCGCGCCAAGCTGGGGCCAACAGCGTGCCAGACGGTCAAGGCCTGTGGTTATGGGTCCCGGATCTGCGCTCGGCTTGGCCTCGCTTGTCCGGGACGACAGTGTCCCATTTTTCCGTTATATGCGATCGCCCGGCCGCAAAGGGGGCGCAGACGTTAAGCCCACATGCTAGTCCCGGTTGCCGCCGTCGGTTTCGGACGCCTCGGCGCGCTGGATCTCGTCTGAGGTGACGTCGCCGCCGCTCCCCCAGGCGGTGTCGGCCAGCCGCTTTGCTGCCGTCTCCTTCACATGTGCGGCGAGCGTGGGCAGGCGTTCGATCAGCGCGTGGAAATCCTGGGCGTCGAGCGCGAGCAGCCTTGTCTTGCGGCTCGCCGTGACGGTGCCCGAACGCTTGGTACGCTGGAGCAACGCGATCTCGCCAAAGAACGTGCCGTCGGACAGCCGGACCTTCTGCGTCGGCAAAGCGATCTCGACCTCGCCGGCGGCGATGAAATACATCGAGGAGGCCGCATCGCCCCGCCGCACCAGCACCTCGCCCTGCTCGAGCGTGCGCGCCCGCAGCAGGCGCATGATGTCGGAAATCTCGGACGCGCTGAGATGGGAGAACAGCGGCACCCGTGCCAGCATGCCCCAGGTCACGACGAAATCGCGCCGGCGCACTTCATCGGCGAAGGCGGTCGAGATGATCGCAACCGGCAGCGCGATCATGGCGAAACCGACCACGATCGCGAACACCGTGACGATCTTGCCGAGCGGCGTCATCGGGATCACGTCGCCATAGCCGACGGTGCCGAGCGTCACGATCGCCCACCACATGGCCTGCGGGATGGTGCCGAACTTGTCGGGCTGGACGTCGTGCTCGATCGTGTAGAGCAACGAGGCGAACAGGAGCACCGCGCCGATGAGGATCACGACGCAGCCGAACAGCGTGCGCCGCTCCGCATGCAACGCCGCGAGCAGGGATCGCAGCGCCGGCGAATAGCGCACCAGCTTGAGGAACGGCAGCATGCCGAACAAGATCAGCGCAAAGCGATTGCCTGATATCAATGCAATGCCTGACGGCAGGAATGCCAGGAGATCGATGATGCCGAGTGTCGAGAAGCCATATTCGAGCCGCGCGCGGGCCGGCGACATGACCTGCAGGGAGTGACCTGCGACGCTCCAGAGCCGGGCGGCATATTCCAGCGCCAAAAATGCAGACCGCGGCAACCTCGATCACCGTGAGCAGCGTGCCCCACTGCGCCACAATCTCCGGAACCGAGGCGAGCGTCCCCGCAAGGACGTCAATGACGATGACGGCGATGATGACGCGCACGAGGCGCGAGCCCGCCGAATTATAGGGATGGTCGTGCTCGAGCAGTGCGTAAAGCCGATCCCGCAAGTCCGGGACGCTGCCTCCGGGCTCGCCGCGGATGGCCGGCACCTAGGCGTCGGCCATTGCTTGTTCGATCGCCGACAGCGCGGCGTTCGCCTTGGCGCCATCGGGGCCGCCGGCCTGCGCCATGTCGGGCCGGCCGCCGCCGCCCTTGCCGCCGAGCGCTTCGGAGGCGACGCGCACCAGATTGACCGCATTGAAGCGCGAGGTCAGGTCGGCCGTCACGCCGACCACAACCCCCGCCTTGCCGTCCTCGGTCACGCCGACGATGGCCACCACGCCCGAGCCGAGCTGCTTCTTGCCGTCGTCGGCGAGGCTCTTGAGGTCCTTCATCTCGATGCCTTCGACCGCGCGCGCCATCAGCTTGACATTGCCGACCTCGCGCACGCCCGCGGCAGCCGCGCCGTTCGACGATGCGCCGCCGCCCATGGCGAGCTTCTTGCGCGCGTCCGACAACTCGCGCTCGAGCTTCTTGCGCTCTTCCATCAGCGCGGTGATCCGCGCCGGCACCTCGTCCGGCGTGGTGCGCAGTTCTGCGGCCGCGGTCTTGGCCAGCGCCATGACCTCATTGGCGTGCTTGCGCGCATGACGGCCGGTCAACGCCTCGACACGGCGGACACCGGCGGCGACCGCGCTTTCCGAGGTAATCGAGATCAGGCCGATATCGCCGGTGCGCTTCACATGGGTGCCGCCGCAGAGCTCGACCGACCAGCCGAGCGTGTTGCTGCCATGCTCGCGCGCCTGCTTGCCCATCGAGACGACGCGAACCTCATCGCCATATTTCTCGCCGAACAGCGCGCGGGCGCCGGCCTCGCGGGCATCGTCGACGCCCATCAGGCGGGTCGTGACCTCGTCGTTGTCGAGCACGACGTCATTGGCGATGTCTTCGACCCGCGCCAGCTCCTCCGGCGTGATCGGCTTGGGATGTACGAAGTCGAAGCGCAGACGGTCGGGCGCGACCAGCGACCCGCGCTGCGCGATATGATCGCCGAGCACCTGCCGCAGCGCTTCGTGCAGGAGATGCGTCGCGGAATGATGCGAGCGGATCGAAGTCCGCCGCGCATGGTCGACATCGAGCTGGAGCGCCGCGCCGAGCTTGAGCGTGCCCTGCTCCAGCGTGCCCAGATGCACCCAGAGATCGCCGGCCTTCTTCTGCGTATCGGTTACGCGGAATTTCACACCGTCACCAACGAGCAAGCCGGTGTCGCCGACCTGGCCGCCCGACTCCGCATAGAACGGTGTCTGGTTCAGCACGATCGCGCCGCTCTCGCCGGCGTTGAGGCTGTCGACCTCCTTGCCATCCCTGACCAGCGCTGTGACGGCGCCTTCAGCGGTTTCGGTCTCGTAGCCCAGGAACTCGGTTGCGCCCAGCCGCTCGCGCAGCGGAAACCAGACGCTCTCGGTGGCGGTATCGCCCGAGCCCGCCCAGGCCGCGCGCGCCTTCTGGCGCTGGCGGTCCATGGCGTCGGTGAAGGCCGCGAGATCGACGCCGATGCCGCGCGACTTCAGCGCGTCCTGGGTGAGATCCAGCGGGAAGCCGTAAGTGTCGTACAGCGTGAAGGCCGTATCGCCGTCGAACATATCGCCCTTCTTGAGGGTCGAGCTCTTCTCATCGAGGATCGCAAGGCCGCGCTCCAGGGTCTTGCGGAAGCGGGTTTCCTCCAGCCTCAGCGTCTCCTCGATCAGGCCCTCCGCGCGCACCAGTTCCGGATAGGCCTGGCCCATCTCGCGCACCAGCGCCCAGACCAGGCGATGCATCAGCGGCTCACGCGCGCCGAGAAGCTGGGCGTGGCGCATGGCGCGGCGCATGATACGGCGCAGCACATAGCCGCGGCCTTCGTTGGAGGGCAGCACGCCATCGGCGACGAGGAAGGCCGACGAGCGCAGATGGTCCGCGATGACCCGGAACGAGGCGGTGGTCTGCTCGTTCGGGCCGGTGCCGAGGGCAGACGCGGTCGCCTCGACCAAATGACGGAACAGATCGGTCCCGAAAACGCTCTCGACGCCCTGCAGGATGGCGGCCATGCGCTCGAGCCCCATGCCGGTGTCGATCGAGGGACGCGGCAGGGCCAGGCGCTCCTCCTTCGACACCTGCTCGAACTGCATGAAGACGAGGTTCCAGAATTCGAGGAAGCGATCACCGTCCTCCTCAGCGCTGCCCGGAGGCCCGCCCCAGATGTGCTCGCCGCGGTCGATGAAGATCTCGGAGCACGGACCGCACGGACCCGTATCTCCCATCGCCCAGAAATTGTCCGAGGTCGCAATGCGGATGATGCGATCGTCGGAAAAACCCGCGATCTTCTTCCAGTGGCGCGCCGCCTCGTCATCATCGTGATAGACGGTGACGAGCAGCTTGTCCTTCTTCAGGCCGAACTCCCTGGTGATCAGGTTCCAGGCCAGCTCGATCGCGCGCTCCTTGAAGTAGTCGCCGAAGGAGAAATTGCCGAGCATCTCGAAGAAGGTGAGATGCCGCGCGGTGTAGCCGACATTGTCGAGGTCGTTATGCTTGCCGCCCGCCCGCACGCATTTCTGCGAGGTGGTGGCGCGCTGGTAGGGGCGCTTCTCGACGCCGGTGAAGACGTTCTTGAACTGCACCATGCCGGCATTGGTGAACATCAGGGTCGGGTCGTTGCGCGGCACGAGCGGCGATGAAGCCACGATCTCGTGGCCGTTCTGGGCAAAGTAATTCAGGAAGGTCGACCTGATATCGTTAACGCCGCTCATGTTCATCCAATCGGGAGTTGGCCGGTAGAAAGCCTCCAAACGGTTCCTTGCCGGCGGAACGCTTTTAGAGGACCCCTGCCGCAGTGTCCAGAAAGTGTGCAGGCGGATCATGCACTTGCTGCGGAGCGCTAAAGCCCGTTGATAGGCGGAGCTGACGCGTTGACAGTCTTGGTAACGTCGTGGTTTTCTCCTATCTGTTCAAGACAGCCACGTCGGGAGAGATCGGCCGAAAGGCCGGCGCCGAAGGAGCAACCGCCCCGGAAACTCTCAGGCAAAAGGACCGCGTGGCAAGGACAGCATCTGGAAAGAGGCGCCGAGGGCCGTAAAGGCCGAGGGCGTCCGCCGACGGGATAATACTCTCAGGCACAGCGACAGATGGGGCTTCGATGGGCTTTTCGGGAATGGTCCCGGGAACCCGCGAGGACCCTGTGATGCTCGCGCCAGAGAACCAGAAGCCGCTGAAACGCACTCCCCTCTACGAGCTGCATCTGTCGCTGGGTGCCAGGATGGTGCCGTTCGCGGGCTATGACATGCCCGTGCAATATGCGCCCGGCGTGCTGAAAGAGCACCTCAATACCCGCCAGAAAGCCGGCCTGTTCGACGTCTCCCACATGGGCCAGATCGCGCTCCGCGCGAAATCGGGCGCGGTGGAAGATGCGGCGCTGGCGCTGGAGCGGCTCGTGCCGCAGGACATCCTGGCGGTACCGAAAGGGCGGCAGCGCTACGCCCAATTCACCAACCCGGCCGGCGGCATATTGGATGATTTGATGGTCGCGAATTTCGGCGACCATCTGTTCGTGGTTGTCAACGCGGCCTGCAAGGAGGACGACGAGACGCATCTGCGCGCCGCGCTGAGCGACGTCTGCGAGATCAAGGTGCTGGGGAGTCGCGCGCTGCTGGCACTGCAGGGGCCGAAGGCCGAATCGGTATTGGCGAATTTCAGCGCGGATGTGCCGGCCATGAAATTCATGGACGCCGGTCCGCGCCAGGTCGCCGGCTTCGCCTGTTTTGTCTCGCGCTCCGGCTATACCGGCGAGGACGGCTTTGAGATTTCGGTGCCGGCCGAGCATGCCGAAGCACTCGCCAGGCTGCTTCTGGAAAATTCCGACGTGCTGCCGATCGGACTTGGCGCACGCGACAGCCTGCGGCTCGAGGCCGGGCTCTGCCTTTATGGCCATGACATCGACACCACGACCACGCCGGTCGAAGCCGCCCTGGAATGGTCCGTGCAGAAGAGCCGCCGTGCCGGCGGTGCGCGGGCCGGCGGCTTCCCCGGTGCTGAAAAAATCCTCGAGCAATTCGCCAGCGGCGCATCGCGCCGCCGCGTCGGCCTCAGACCCGAAGGCCGCGCGCCCGTGCGCGAGAATGCAACGCTGTTTGCCGACGCCACCTCGGCCCAGCCGATCGGCACGGTCACCTCGGGCGGTTTCGGTCCCACGCTGAACGCTCCCGTCGCGATGGGCTATGTGCCGTCGGCGTTCGCGAGCGCAGGCACGCAAGTGTTCGCCGAGGTTCGCGGCCAGCGCCTGCCGCTGAAGGTCGCCCCCACTCCCTTCGTTCCAAACACCTACAAGCGCTAAAGGAAACGCATGACCACCCTGTTCACATCAGACCATGAATGGCTTCGCATCGAGGGTGATGTCGCCACCATCGGCATCACCGATTACGCGCAGTCGCAGCTCGGCGACGTCGTCTTCGTCGAGTTGCCGAAGGTGGGCCGCTCGCTGAAAAAAGCCGAAGCGGCAGCGATCGTGGAATCGGTCAAAGCCGCGTCCGACGTCTACGCGCCGATCTCGGGCGAGGTGCTCGAGGTGAACGAGGGCCTGGAGGCCGAGCCGGCACTGGTCAACTCGGATGCCGACGGCAAGGCCTGGTTCTTCAAGCTGAGGATCGCGGACAAGAGCGAATTGGGCGGGCTGATGGATGCCGCAGCCTACAAGGCGCACACGGCGTGATGGCGGAAAGCATGTTGCAAGTTTGGTCCACCGATCGACCGACATTCTCTTCTCGTCATGCCCGGCCTTGTGCCGGGCATCCACGACTTTCTGCAGGCCAAGACGTGGATGGCCGGGACAGGCCCGGCCATGACGAACCATTTTTGCCGGCTCGCTGAGAGGAGGACGCTATGCACGCGCCGTTCAAACCCGCCGAGGAAGCCGCAACCTATTTCGCCCGCCGCCACATCGGCCCGTCGGCGCGCGACGTCGAGGCCATGCTGGAAACAGTCGTCGCAAAAAGCCTCGGCGAATTGATGAGCGAGACGCTGCCCTCGTCCATCCGGCAAAAGGCCCCGCTCGATCTCGGCCGCGCGCTGAGCGAGACCGAGGCCCTCAAGCATATGGGCGAGCTCGCGGCGCAGAACCGGCTTTTCACCTCGCTGATCGGCCAAGGCTATTCGGGCACGATCCTGCCGGCCGTGATCCAGCGCAACATCTTGGAAAATCCGGCCTGGTACACCGCCTACACGCCCTATCAGCCCGAGATCAGCCAGGGGCGGCTGGAGGCGCTGTTCAATTTCCAGACCATGATCTGCGATCTCACCGGGCTCGACGTCGCCAACGCCTCGCTGCTGGACGAGGGCACCGCGGCGGCGGAAGCCATGGCGCTTGCGGAACGCGCCGCGCAGGCCAGGAGCAAATCGTTTTTCGTGGACCGCGACGTGCATCCGCAGACGCTCGCGGTGCTCCGTACCCGCGCCGAACCGCTGGGCTGGACTGTCGTCGTCGGCGATCCCCTGAGCGATCTCGCCGCCGCTGACGTCTTCGGCGCGCTCCTGCAATATCCGGGCTCTTCCGGCGCGGTGCGCGATTTCAGGCCGGCGATCGCGACGCTGCATCAAAAGGGCGCACTGGCGGTCGTCGCCGCCGACCTGCTGGCGCTGACATTGCTCGCCTCGCCGGGTGAGCTCGGCGCCGACATCGCGATCGGCTCCGCGCAGCGCTTCGGCGTGCCGATGGGATATGGCGGACCGCATGCGGCCTATATGGCGGTACGCGACGCGCTCAAGCGTTCGCTACCCGGCCGCATCGTCGGACTGTCGCTGGATTCGCGGGGCGCGCCGGCCTACCGGCTCGCGCTGCAAACCCGTGAGCAGCACATCCGGCGCGAAAAGGCGACATCCAACATCTGCACCGCGCAGGTGCTGCTCGCGGTGATCGCCTCGATGTATGCCGTCTATCACGGCCCCGAGGGCCTGACCGCGATCGCGCGCAGCCTGCATCGCCGCACCGCCGTGCTGGCGGCAGGCCTCCGCAAGCTCGGTTTTGCGCCTGACGGAGATGCTTTCTTCGATACCGTGACAGTCGATGCCGGCGCGAAACGCGACGAGATTCTGTCGCGGGCGCATTCAGAAAAAATCAATTTCCGCCTCGGCGAGCGCACGCTCGGCATCTCGCTCGACGAAACGACGACGCCTGCGACGGTCGAAGCGGTATGGCGCGTCTTTGGCGGCAAGCTCTCCTACGCCGACGTCGAAGCTGATGTGCGCGAGGCGGTGCCCGCGGAACTCGTGCGCACCGGCCGCTTCCTCACCCATCCCGTGTTCCATGCGCATCGCTCGGAGACCGAGATGCTGCGCTACATGCGCAAGCTCAGCGATCGCGACCTCGCGCTCGACCGCGCGATGATTCCGCTCGGCTCCTGCACCATGAAGCTGAACGCGACCTCCGAGATGATCCCGCTGACCTGGCCGGAATTCGGTTCGCTGCATCCCTTCGCGCCCCGTGAACAGGCCGCGGGCTACCACAGGATGTTCGCGCGGCTCGAGCAATGGCTGTGCGACATCACCGGCTATGACGCGATCTCGCTGCAGCCGAACTCGGGCGCGCAGGGCGAATATGCCGGGCTGCTCGCGATCCGCGCCTACCATGCCTCGCGCGGCGAGAGCCACCGCAAGGTTTGCCTGATCCCCTCCTCGGCGCACGGCACCAATCCAGCCTCGGCCGCGATGGTCGGCATGGATGTCGTGGTCGTCGCTTGCGATGCCGGCGGCAATGTCGATGTGAACGATCTGCGCGCCAAGGCGCAAGCGCATGCAGAGAGGCTCGCGGCGATCATGATCACCTATCCCTCGACCCATGGTGTGTTCGAGGAGCAAATAAGCGAGATCTGCGAGATCGTGCACGGCCATGGCGGACAGGTCTATCTCGACGGCGCCAATCTGAATGCGCAGGTCGGGCTGTCGCGGCCGGGCGATTACGGCGCCGATGTCAGTCATCTCAATTTGCACAAGACCTTTTGTATCCCGCATGGCGGCGGCGGCCCCGGCATGGGCCCGATCGGTGTGCGGAGCCATTTGAAGCCGTTTTTGCCTGGCCATCCCGCGACCGATGGGGCGACAGCGCATCCGGTCGGTCCGGTATCGGCCGCGCCGTTCGGCTCGGCGTCGATCCTGACGATCTCCTACATCTACATCCTGATGATGGGCGGCGAAGGGCTGACGCGCGCCACCGAGATCGCGATCCTCAACGCCAACTACATTGCGGCCAGGCTCGATGCGCATTTCCCGGTGCTCTACCGCAATCACAACGGCCGCGTCGCCCATGAATGCATTATCGATCCCAGGCCTCTGAAAACGACATGCGGCGTTACCGTCGACGACATTGCCAAGCGCCTGATCGACTACGGCTTCCATGCGCCCACCATGAGCTTCCCGGTGCCGGGTACGCTGATGATCGAGCCGACCGAATCGGAATCGAAGGCCGAACTGGACCGGTTCTGCGACGCCATGATCGCGATCCGCAAGGAGATCGCGGAGGTGGAGAACGGCCGCTTCAAGATCGAGGCCTCGCCGCTGCGGTATGCCCCGCATACCGTGCACGACATCGCCGACGACGAGTGGAAGCGCGCCTATGGCCGCAGCGAAGGCTGCTTCCCGGACGGCGTGTCACGCACCGACAAATACTGGTGCCCGGTCGGCCGCGTCGACAATGTCTACGGCGACCGTAATCTCGTGTGCTCGTGTCCGCCGGTGTCGGACTACGCAGAGGCGGCGGAATAACGGGAAAGATCGTCGGAGCGCGTGATCTCGCCCACTTCACCCACGAAAACGGGCGCCAAAGACGTCGGCAACTCAACGTCTTCGGCGCCGCTCCTTGCGAGAACCCGTCTCGTCTGAGGCTTACTCTTCCGCCGGCTCCTCGCCGTCGGCGTCGCGCTCGGCGGTGCCGGCCAGGATCTGCTCGGCGATCAGGCCGGAGTTCTGGCGGATCGCGGTTTCGATCTTGGTCGTGATATCGGGGTTGGACTTCAGGAACGCTTTCGCGTTCTCGCGGCCCTGGCCGAGCCGCTGACTGTCATAGGAGAACCAGGCGCCGGACTTCTCGACAAGGCCGGCCTTGACGCCGAGATCGAGAATCTCGCCCATCTTGGAGACGCCCTCGCCATACATGATGTCGAATTCGACCTGCTTGAACGGCGGCGCCAGCTTGTTCTTCACCACCTTCACGCGCGTGGTATTGCCGACCACCTCGTCGCGCTCCTTGATCGCACCGATGCGGCGGATATCGAGGCGGACGGAGGCGTAGAATTTCAGCGCATTGCCGCCCGTGGTGGTTTCCGGCGAACCATACATCACGCCGATCTTCATGCGGATCTGGTTGATGAAGATCACCATGGTGTTGGATTTGTTGATCGAAGCCGTGAGTTTGCGAAGCGCCTGGCTCATCAACCGCGCCTGCAGGCCCGGCAGCGACTCGCCCATCTCGCCTTCGAGCTCGGCGCGCGGCACGAGCGCGGCGACCGAATCGACCACCAGCACGTCGACCGCGCCGGAGCGCACCAGCGTGTCGCAGATTTCCAGCGCCTGCTCGCCGGTATCGGGCTGCGAGATCAGCAGTTCGTCGATGTTGACGCCAAGCTTGCGCGCATAGACCGGATCGAGCGCGTGCTCGGCATCGATGAAGGCGCAGATGCCGCCCTTCTTCTGTCCTTCCGCGACCGTATGCAGCGCCAACGTGGTCTTGCCCGAGGATTCCGGCCCGTAGATCTCGACCACGCGTCCCTTTGGCAGGCCGCCGACGCCGAGCGCGATGTCGAGGCCGAGCGAGCCGCTCGAGACCGTCTCCACGTCCATGGAGCGATCATTCTTGCCAAGCTTCATCACCGAGCCCTTGCCGAACTGACGTTCGATCTGGGACAGCGCAGCGGACAGCGCCTTACTCTTATCCATGGAAGAACCTTCAACGATACGTAGCGCGGTGGCGGACATTGGGTCGTGCTCCTTATGGCGGGGATTCGCCCCGCCGACAAACGATTGAGACAGGCGCTTGCAGTGGAAGCACTGTACTCTATTTGTTCCACGTTCGCAATATGTTCTTTTTTGCTGGGGGTACTGTCCGTATTTGACCCCCAATGTCCTAAGTTAAATCTCGCGGTGTCCTAATTCGTGTATGGTCAACCCATCACCGCGCGGTTCGTGGCTTCTATCGGTGACGAGATCGCTCCAGGCGCGCTCCCGCCTTCCTCCAATGGATAGGCCCGCGCAATGATGATGTCCGCCCGCGAACGCTTGCTCGTCTTTGTGTCCTTGAGCGCACTTTGCGTGACGCTGTTGGTGTTCCTGCTCATGAAGGCCGCCTCAGTCCGGGGCTCGTCGTTAACAAAGCGCTAATTTTCCAACAGGCAAACGACAGCAATTTGCAACCGTTCTCTAAAGACCGGCGCAATAAATGGGGGCATGGACCCGCACGAACCATCAGATCGGCTGCCCGAGTTGAGGCGGAGCTACGCCCGTCTCGCCGCCTGGATGGTTCGCAATGTTCGCGCGCTCGAGCCGAGCCGGCTGCGGGAGCCGATCCGGGTTGAGGAACTTGCGCGGACACCGCTTCCCTCGCGCGATCCGCTTCCTTCGCGCCCCTAGCGCTTGTGAGCAAGGTTCGCTCGGACCAGGGCTTCATGTGATGCGTTGAACTTCTCACCGGCCGAGACTCTGTCCCGGTCTGAGAGACCGAACTCGCGCTCCCGCCTGGACGGACAAGCGAGTGCTGGTCGATCCGAGTCACGCTACGTCCCAAGCCTTCCTCGACGGCGCTCCGGGATCGGCGCAGCTTGTGCAACGCACAAACTCCCCGTGGTTCTCCGTCCAAGAACAAAGTTCCAATTCGGCTCGTCACATTCCCGCGATTGTGATATGCGGGGCCGTTGCGCGTGAAACGAGCAGTAGAGTGTACGATGTATCCTTTCCTGCAGGAGACGCTGACCCGGCTCGATATCGTAGTGACGGATTGCCGGCTGATTTTGCGTTCGCGAGATGCGCTTCTCAAATCACGCAAGATGCTGGCTCTGCCGCGTCCAGACACCTTCCTGGGCCGCCGCAATTTGATCGAGCCGTCGCCGATTGATTCATAGCGAGATGTCGCCGTCATCGCCGGCTTGGACGTTGAAGCCGGAGCTCGCGAATTCCTGCGGAACTTGCAAGGACGGACGACGGTCCGGATTCGAGCCGAGGCGCCCGACTGATCGATAGCGGAATCTCGGGCAGCGACGGTTCCATCTTGAGCCTGCGTTTGCCAAGACGCTAAAATCAAGACGACAAAATAACGAGCCAGCGACGCTGTAAGTCCTGCGTCAGCTTCCACCGCTAATTTCAGCCAATGATGCCTTGCTCCGCCCGACTTGACGGTACGTCATGAACGAACGCCGCGGCGTCCCTCGCCACCGGGTTCTCAAGACCGGCACGATCGAGTTTGCCGGTGAAAGCCTTGCCTGTACCGTCCGCAGCCTCTCGGCATCCGGTGCCCGGATCGAGGTCAACACGCCGCTCTGGTTTCCGGATCGCTTCATGCTCGCCATTCCCAGCGAGGGGTGGCGCAAACCCTGTCACATCATCTGGCGCGACGAGAAACTCGTCGGCGTCGCCTTCGAGGCGTCCTGACCCGTCCTCTTAAGGAATGAATTGCCTGCGTGCATTTTTGTACACTGTGGCGGGAACGAAATCGGGTGTTCCCGCGTGATCAGAGGTGACGCGTATGGGGATGTCATCGCTGTGTTGGGACGAGTTTATTTTGCGCGCCAGGCCTCGGCGTTGCTCAGATACGCCAGATCCACCAATAATCCGGAACTCGCCGCTGCCCTGATTGAGCGGGCGGCCAATCTCAAGGATCGTATCGACGCAGTCGATCGGCCCATGCCGTCCCCTCGCGCGCCGGACGTCGAGATCGAAATCGTGAGTGACGACGGCAGTGCGGCTCAGGACAGCTAGCCCGCCCGCCGCAGCCGCCATCACCATCTTCTCCGCGAGCGGAATAATGAAAAAGGCCGCTGATGGAAGATCAGCGGCCCCCCCGGGTGAAAAGAGTATCGTATGAAAATTCCCCTGCCCCGGTGCTGACGCAATATTGACGCGAGTGCTTGCATTTGTGGAGTCGAAAATGCGGTCCCTGATCAAGGAACATCAGCGCCGTTGCCTCCGCGACACAACTTAACGAGACTCCGGGATGACGCCTGACGTCAACGACAGCGCGCGTGCACGCGCCGTCGGCGACTGGTGATTGTCGTCAGATGTTCATTGTCGTCTGTCACGATATCGCGCCATGAGAAGAGGCGATGTCATCTGCCCTGAATGCCGCACCGGCCTGCGCCGGATTGAGCTTGCCTCACGACCCGGCATCGCGCGCGAGTTTCGCTGTCCGCTATGCAAGCACGTGTTGGAAGTTTCCGACGGCTCGACCGACATCGCCTATCGCCTGACGGCGGCGCCGGAGAAACTGTTCGAATAGCGCTCACGCGCGGCGGGGCCAGGCGCAAGACAGGCATCAAGACAGGCATGGCGGGATCATCGAACAGGGCCGAGATCCGCGAATATTTGCGCTGCCCGTGCGCGGCATGCGGGTTCCGTATTTTTCCGGAATTGATCTCACTGCCTTTTGGGAATCCACTATTTTCACATTTTTAGTCGTTCATGAGTTTCAGAGCGGCCACAAGCCGGTTTTTCGCCATGTCGCTCTATTTCTTCCGCATCAGGAATGGTCGCTACTCCGGCTGCGCCGATCAAGGCACCGAATGTGCCGATCGCAACGCCGCCTGGAAGGAGCTGACGAATGTCGCCGCCGACATGGCGAGCGGCATTTCGCGCAAGCTTGCGGAAAACTCCGAATGGCAGATGGAAATGCTGGATGAATCAAGGCGGCCCGTCTTCCGCATTCGCATTGTCGCGGAGTCACTCGACTAAGGCATGATCCGGAAAAGTGTGACGCGGTTCTAGTCGGCGCTGGGCAGGCGGCGCATCGTAAACTCGATCTGTCCGCCGGGCAGTTCGCGCCAGCTTTCGACCATGCTCATGTAGCCGGCCTTGGGGTAGCGGTTCAGGAAATCACGTGCCTTCACCCGCGCTTCCGCGCGCGGCAGCGTGAACGTCTCTCGCAGATAGCCGTCCGCCTTGCGCCGAGCGGCCATGCGATCGACAAGATCGCGCGGTGAGCCCATGCCGTAACTCCCAAACAAATGCGGCACCGGCAAATATAAGTCCGGCAGGGCCGGATCTGAAGCCCCAACGGCGAGCTAGTTGGCGCCGGTCTTGGCCTCGGTCTTGACCTTGGACTTTGCACTCGACGTCTTCGTGCCGGGTGTCTTGGCGACAGGCGCGGCTTTCGGCGCATCGCTGCGAACACCACCCCAGGGATCGTTGGACGCCTTCTGATCCGGAATCTTTCTCAGCGATTCCCTGTACGCCTTCTCCTTGGCCTGCTCCGCCTCGTACTGGTCGGGCGTCTTTGAAGGTGCATCCGCAATCAGATTGAGATGCGGCGCCTCCCCCTGGGCGCGCACTGGCGTGGCCAAACCCGCCGTTCCGATCAGCAACGCGGCCATCGCCGCCACCCCGAAAACTCTCATGGAAGGCTCCCGTGTTTTCCCAAATATACACCGCGGCGAGGCGCGCCGCCAAGCAGCCGAAAGGCACGGGTGCAGCAGCAAAAACGACCGTTCAGGTTCCCTCAGGGCCCTGGAGGCGATCCGATCGGCAGGATTTCGAAGGCTGGATCCAGTCGTCCCAGATCGGGCCGCATTTGGTGCAGCCGTTGAGCAAAAGCCCAAACACGGTCACGCAGGCAATGAGCACCCAACGCCGAACCATGATCCGCTCCCTCGTCCCTAGCCTAGTGCCACGATACCGGCCGTTTCAAGCGGGGTGCTTTCCGGCAGCGCCCGTTTTAGGCTGGCGTACATTAAATCGCGGCAAGGAAGCCCCGTTCATGCAACAACAACAGGATCAGGCCTTCGGCATCGGCGAGGCGCGCCGCGTGCTCGGGGACGTATTTGCACCGTGGATCAAGGATCTCGCGCTTTCGGTGGAAGTCTTCGAGTTCGAGCCGCCGGCGAACATGCGCGACTGGCAGCCCGGCGCGATCCTGCGCCTGCCCTTTTCGGAGCGGCTATGCCGCAACGGCGGCATGGTCTGTGGCCAGGCGCTGATGGCGTTCGCCGATACGGCGATGGTGATCGCCAATCTCGCCGCCAATCGCGGCTACCGGCCGATGACGACCGTCGACCAGACCACGCATTTCATGCGCGCGGTGATGTCGTCCGACGTGCTGGCGGAGGCCCGCGTCGTTCGCCTCGGGCGCACCATGAGCTTCGGCCGTGTCACGCTCTCCTCCGCCGCCGACAACAAGCCTGTCGCGATGGTGTCGAGCGCCTTTGCGATGCTGACGTAAGGCACTTCGCAGAAGCTTCGCCGCTCGCGCTTCCTGCCGACGTTCAGACATTCGGCGCCACGCGCCGGCGGCGCAAGCGCAGGACCCCGGTCACCAGCACGATCAGCACGAGCAGCACCGCGGAAGCACCGGCGAGAAACCGCCCGCCGGGACGATCGATCGTTTGCGACCATAGCGACGGCGACTCCCCTGCCCGCGCCAGCCGAAACGCCACCACGCTGTCTCCGATCGATGTGCCCGCCTCGGAATGGCCGCCGGCCGCGATCGCGACATATTGCTCGCCCTTCCAGAGGTAGGTCATGGGATTGGCGACCCCGGGCACCGGCAGCCTGCCCTGCCAAAGCTCTTCACCCGACTTCGCGTCGAAGGCCCGCAGATAGGCATCCATCGCACCGGTGAAGACGACGCCGCCCGCGGTGATCGCCACGCCACTGACCAGCGGCGTGCCCCATGAAAACGCCATTCCGAGCGGCGCCAAGTCTTCCGTCGTGCCCACGGTCGATCGCCAGAGAATCTTTCCGGCCTTCAGGTCGAGCGCAACCATCGTGCCCCAGGGCGGCTTGTTGCAGAGCAAACCCAGTTTCGACATCGCCACCGCGCGCGTCATCGCAAATGGCGCGCCGCGTTGCCGGCCGAAATCATGGCCCGGCGGCGGGTTGTAACCCTCGACCTTTGCCGCCGGCATCAGTGTGACCAAGTGCACCGCATGGGTCGTGTTGGCGTAGAGGATCTGCTGCACGGGGTCGAAAGCCGCGCTGCCCCAGTTCACGCCGCCGCCGGTCATCGGATAGATCAGAGTGCCCTGCGTCGACGGCGGCGTGTAGAGGCCGTCGTAGCGCGCCGTTGCAAGCTGCTCATGACACGACCGGTCGCCCATGATCCGCAGGAATTTGAATTCGTCGTCGGCCGTGAATTGCTGCGAGAGCAGCGGCGGCACATGGGTCGGGAACGGCTGCGTCGGCGACAGCTTTTCACCTTCCGCCGCGCCCTGCGGCACCGCGCGCTCCTCGACTGGCCACACCGGCCTGCCGGTGTCGCGATCGAGCACGAACACAAAGCCCTGCTTGGTCGGCTGTATCACGACGTCGCGCGGACCTTCGCCGGTATCGATGCTCGCCAGCGTCGGCTGCGCCGGCAGGTCGTAGTCCCAGATGTCATGATGCACGGTCTGGAACGACCAGACGAGCTCGCCCGTCTCGCTTTTCAACGCCACAACGGAATCGGCGTGCTCATTGTTGCCAATACGCTTGCCGCCCCAGAAATCGGGACTTGGCGAGCTTGTCGGCAGGAACAGAAGCCCGCGCCCGTCGTCGGCGGACATGGGTGCCCAGACATTGGCATGACCCGCGTCGATGCCGTTGTGAATGAGCGGATCAAAGCTCCAGCGCGGCTTGCCGCTCTTCGCGTCGAAGGCCCGCACGGTGCCGAGCGGTGCTTCCACGCGGACATTGTCCGAGATCGACGATCCCACCACGACGACGCCACGTGTCACCACAGGCGAGGAGGTGATCTGGAACTCACCGGGCCACAGCAGCGGCTTGCCGATGTCGAGCCTGATCTCGCCCGCCTCGCCGAAGTCGGCGCACGGCGCGCCCGTCCTGGCATCGAGCGCAATGACGCGGGCATCATTCGTGCCCATGAAGACGCGGCTGCGGCAGGCCGCACCCTCGGCGGCCTGATCATCGACCCAATGCGCGACGCCACGGCAATTGTAGCGATTGCCCGGCCGCTGCGCGTTCGAGATCTTCGGGTCGAAGCGCCATTTCTGCGATCCGGTGCCGGGATCAAGCGCGATCACCTCGTTGAAAGGCGAGCAAAGGATGAGGCTGTCCTCGACGAAGAGCGGCGTCGCCTCGAACTTGGTGCGTCTCATCGCTTCGGGCGGACGGCTCTGCAGGTCGCCGGTGCGATACGCCCAGGCTCGGACGAGCTTGCCAACATTCTCCGGCGTGATCTGAACAAGCCCGGAGAAGCGCATGCCGCCCTGGTCGCCGCCCCAATACTCCCAGCCGGAGGCCGGCGCGGCCGCGAGCATGATCCAGGCGAAGCAAGCGGCGAGAACGCGCATGCGGGTAATCCGTCCGGAGAGAATTTGGCGCGTCTATTTGGCTTTCTGATCCGTGGACGGCCGCGCCCCGCTCCACGGGTCGTATTTTTCCTTTGGCTCGGGAATGCGCTTCAAGGCCTCCTTGTAGGCCTTCTCGTCGACCTTGGGCTTCTTCTGGTCAGACTTGGCGCTGTCATCGCCGCGGCTATGTCGCCCCATCTGCGCCTCGGCCGGCAACACCAGAAGCGCCAGCAGCGCCGCCGCCACCATCAACGTTCTCATCATGGGCCTCTCTCCCGCCGTCGCCGCCGGCCAAGCTTAATGCGCAACGGCGCCGCCGCAAAGGCCGCCCCTCGCGGTCTGGGTCTTTCGGCACGACCAGGTTCGGCGTGTTTCGAGCGCACGTGAATAAGGGGCGGGCTTCACGCCGCGCTCCGGATTTATTGATTGTAAAGCTCACAGGCCGAGTTTCCTCAGGGGCGCTTTTTTTACCCCGACCCCGTAACATTGTGCGATGCGGGGCAGTTTCCTTCATGGCGCGTTGACGCTGGGGCTGGCGTTGGTGCTGACGGGCTGCGGCTTTGCCGACATCCGCTCGCCCGTGCCCGAATTCATGCGCAAGCAGGACGCCGATCCTTCGCCGCCGGAGCCTCCGCCAGACGTCCGGCGGCTGGTTCGCGACAATCTGGACGCGGTGTTCGTCGCCAATTCCAACCCGAGCGAGGTGCAGGTGTCGCCACCCCATCGCGAGGTGCGGGGTAACGGCTGGACGGCCTGCGTCCGCGCCGAGGTCGTTTCGGCGGTCGGCAAGCCGATCGGCACGCAGATCTGGCGCATCAGCATCAGCGCCGGCCAGATCGTGGACCGCCGCCGCGTGGACGCCGACGACAATTGCGGGACCGAAAGCTACGCGCCGATCTAGCTACGGCCTGCACATGCTGAACAGGCCGTTAATGTTACCATTCAAATTGCACCGCCGCGCAAACGGCTTCTTCCAACCTTTCCGGTAAGTTCTCGCGAAAAATCGGGGAAGCGGGACGTGCCTGAAATCGCGGATATCGTAGAGGTGCACCGCGCATCGAACAGCGATGCCACGACCGCGCGCGCGCCAAACCAGGCGCCAGGCGTGGCGCCGCCCGCGTTCGAGGGGGCATTGACCGCGCTGACGGCGATCAATGTCGGCGACTGGCGCGCGCTGAGCCAACGCGCGATCGAGTCCAACGGCTATTATCTTCCCGATTGGGAATTGGCGGTGAACGCGACGGCTCCCGGCCGCACCGGTGCGTCGGCGCTCTCCGTCCGGAGAGGCGACAGGTTGATCGGCTTGATGCCGGTCGTCTCCCTCTCGCGCGCGATGCAAATTCCCCTGCCCGCGCTCGTGAGCGCCCATCCCTATGGCACGCTGTGCACGCCGCTGCTCGACCGCGAGCTGGCCGAACACGCCGCGCGCAGCCTGATGCAGGCGGCGCGCGAGAGCGGTGCGCGCGCCCTGTTGATGCGCGAAGTCGCGCTCGACGGCGCGGCGATGAAGGCTTTCCACGCGGTGTTGCGCGGCGACGGCCTGCGCGCGCGAATCCTGAACTGGCATCTGCGCGCCTCGCTCGATGCGAAGCGCAATGCCGACGAGCTCCTGCTGGAGGCGCTCGGCAGCAAGAAACTGAAGGAGCTGCGCCGCCAGCGCCACAGGCTGGGCGAACATGGCGCCGTCAGGCTGGACATCGCGCGTTCCCCGCAGGACGTCGCCAGCGCTCTCGAGGCTTTTCTGAAGCTCGAAGCAAGCGGCTGGAAGGGCGAGCGCGGCACGGCGTTGGCGCAGGTCGCGGGCGATGCGGCCTTCATCCGACGCGCGATGCCGCTGCTGGCAGCGACAAGGAATTGCGAGATCATCACGCTTCGCGCCGGCGACGCGCCGGCGGCCTCGGGCATCGTGCTGCGTCACCAGACCCGCGCCTTCTTCTTCAAGATCGGCGTCGACGAGCGCTTTGCGAAAAATTCACCGGGCGTGCAACTCACGCTGGAGCTGACGCGTCATCTCTGTGCGGACCCCGCGGTTGTGTCGGCCAACTCCACCGCAAGCCCCGATCATCCCATGATCAACCCGATCTGGCGCGGCCGCTTCGCGATCGGCGACGTGCTGATCCCGCTCAGGCCGAACGATCCTGCCGTGGGACTCATCGGTGCCGCGCTGGTCGCGCGCGAGAAAGCGCGCGATGCGGCGCGATGGGGCGTACATCTCCTCCGCACGTGGCGGAAGGGCTGACGGTCACCTCATCCGTTCTAACGATATGTCGTTCCGGGGCGCGCAAAGCGCGAGCCTCACGGCGCATCCCGGAATGACGAGCGTAAAATCTGGCTGGCAGCGGCTTCTCCGCAACCAGGCCTGATTACCCACGCCCTTACTTCAGCGGCGAATGCGGCGCGGGGAGCATGATGGTGGAGTGCATCTCCTCCAGGAATGCGGGGCCCTTGCCGAGAAATTCTCCCCACACCGGATCCTTGGTCGCGGCGGCGCGGGCTTCGGCGCGGGCATTGAGGCTCGGATAGGCCCAGATGTGGCAGACTTCGTTGGGCTGGCCGGTCTCGGTCTGCCAGAGACCGACGATCTTGGAATATTTCTCGCGCGCCGGTAGCGCCGCGGTGAACGCATCGATCCATTGGCGGACGGCGCCGAGCGGCTTGGCGCGATAGTTGCGCAGTTCATAGACGTTGCCGGTCGCGGCGGGAGCGACCGGCGGCTTGATCGCATTCATGAGCCGCACGTCCTGACGCACCAGCAGCGGACGGATCAACGGAATGTACTCGCTGGTCCAGCGTGCGTTCTTGGCAAGCTCTCCACGCAGCCTCGCGCGTTCGTTGAGATCGCTGTAGCTCCACATGTGCATGACCTGATTGAGCGGGCCGATCTCGGTGAACCAGTATCCCTCGAGCTTGCCGAAATTGTTGCCGCGGATGTCGAGCGACACCGTGCTCGCCGCCTTGACCATGTCGCCGATGGTGCCGGGCTTCACCGTATAGGTGCGCAGCTCATAGATCATCGTATTTCCCCCCGTGTTCCGTTGGTTGATTTGTTGTGGGACAGAAGTAAGGCCCGGCATGCGGCCGGGCCTGGTGAACTCCGTGACGGACTATTCCGCCGCCTGCGCGTTGACTTCGGCAGACACCTGGCGGATGGCGCGGGCGAGCAGCTCGGCCGGCTGCGCTCCCGACACTGCATATTTCTGGGCGAATACGTAGGTCGGCACGCCGGAAATGCCCTTCTCGGAAGCCTCCTGCGCCCATCCCGAGATCAGGTCGACGTCCTCGTCGGTCGCAAGCCGCCTGCGAATATCGCCGCCGTCGAGCCCGATCTCGGCGGCTGCCTGCACCAGCACATTGACATCGGTGAGGTCGCCGCCGTCGCGGAAGTACAATTCCATCAGCCGCTGCTTCATCGCGGCGGCCTTGCCCTCGGCTTCGGCCCAATGAATCAGGCGGTGGCAGTCGATGGTGTTGGGCTGACGCTTCACCAGCTCGGGATGATAGGACAACCCCTCTTCGCCCGCCGCGGCGACGACGCGGCCGGCGATGCCCTTGTAGGCCTCTGGCGAGCCGAATTTCGTGGTGAGATATTCGTCCCGGCTGATGCCTTCGCGCGGCACCCACGAATTGAGGAAGAACGGCCGCCAGTTCACTTCCACCGGCACGTCGGTCGCGAGCGCCAGCGCGTCTTCGATGCGTTTCTTGCCGATGTAGCACCAGGGGCAGACCACATCGGAAACGATGTCGATTTTCAGCGGCTTCAGTGCGCTCATGGGGATATCCTCCCGAGGGTGATGCCCCAAGATAATCCGAACGGTATCCGATACAAGCCGAAGCAGGGTCACACCTCACGCTCGGCTGCATGGCTAGGCCGCGGGAGCGAGGGAGCGAACCTCCGTCAAACGGGTCTGGATTTCGCCCGGTTCCTGCACGGGCACGTGCCCCGGCTGGCGCTAATCTCGCGGCTGCATGTCCTTGAGGCGCCTTGCCGTCAGTTCGTCGGCGGGGAAGAAGGTTTCCAGCGCCAGCTCTTGCAGCGTGATGTCGATGGGCGTGCCGAACACCATCGTGGTCGAGATGAAGCTCAGCACCTCGCCGTTATGCCGCAGCTTGAAGGGGATCGCGACGTTATCAGCGGAAATGGGTCCCGACCGCGCCGGGATCGGAAACGATTTGAGCTCCTGATACAGCTTCAGAAGCCCGGGGTCGGCTGTCGCCTCGCATTGGCGGTGCAGCCGTTCCAACAGATGCGCGGCCCATTCCGGAAGATTGACGGTGCGCGGCGCGAGCCCTTCCGGGTCGAACGCAAGGCGCAGGACATTGAGGGGCTCGCTGAGCAATCGCTCCGGCACCCCTTCCAGAAGCGGCGCCAGCATGCGGTTGGCGGAGACCAGATTCCAGTGGCGGTCGTAGGCCAGCGCCGGATTCGGCTCATGCGCCTTCAGGATCATGTTGATGGCCTCGCGCACCGATCTCAATGCGGGGTCGTCGAGCGGGCGCTGCGGAAAGGCGGGCGCGAAACCCGCGGCGACCAGCAGCACGTTGCGTTCACGCAGGGGCACGTCCAGACGCTCCGCCAGTTTGAGGACCATGTCGCGCGACGGCGCCGAGCGCCCGGTCTCGACAAAGCTCAGATGCCGCGCCGAGATTTCGGCATCACCGGCGAGGTCGAGCTGGGAGAGATGGCGGCGCTGCCGCCACTCGCGCAGATGCTCGCCGATATGAAGGGGCTTTGCGGATTCGGCTCGGGCCGTGGATGCATGTGCGTTCATGCTGCAAAACCTATCACGCGGATTTCGCCTCATCCATTACGTGGCAGGTAATCGAATTGGGGCAGGCGAGAGATCATCTTCGCAAGGCAGGAGATGACCATGCTGATGCTATCCCTTGTCCGCGCGCTTGCCGCCCTCGTCCCGCTGGCCGCCAAACTCGCGACCTGGATGGTGGCGCGCTCCCTCAACCTGCCCGAACCCCTCGTGCATGCCGCCGGCCTCTTCTTGTTCGTGCGGGTGCAGGCCTTCGAGACCAGCATCGCACAGTCGCTTTGCCCGGGGCGCCTCGCGCGGCGGCTCAGGTCATGGCTCCGCTGACAAGCAGTGTCGTGACGGCGCGAACATCGTGCTGCAGTGCATACACCGACTGCGGCCCATCCTGACTGCGTAGCAAGTTGCCCACAACGGTCTGGCCCAAGGCGCCGAACTGGTTCATTATTCCGTCGCATTGCCGCCGATCGCGGAATGCGCACAGCAATCAGAAGCAGGAAGTACGGGGAACGCCATCGAATTTTAACCGAGGAGGGAAATTCCATGACTGCGACGACAATCGCTCTTGGTCCGATGTCGGAGGTCGAGCATCAAACGGCCCTGCGCCGCGCGGTGATCGCCAGCACCGTCGGGACCACCATCGAATGGTACGACTTCCTCATCTACAGCACGGTGACTGGCCTCGTCTTCAACAAGGTCTACTTTCCCGGCTCCGACCCGTGGATCGGCACGCTGCAGGCGTTCGGCGTGTACTTCGTCGGTTTCGTCGCGCGGCCGATCGGAGCCGCGATCTTCGGCCACTACGGCGACCGCATCGGCCGCAAGGCCACCCTCATCGTGACCTTGCTGATGACCGGGATCTCGACCGCTGCGGTCGGGCTCGTGCCGGGTTACGCCTCGATCGGCATCTGGGGTGCGGTCATCCTCACGGTGCTGCGCCTGATCCAGGGTATCGGCGTCGGCGGCGAGTGGGGCGGCTCGGTGCTGCTGGCCATGGAATGGAGCCGGACCAACAAGAATCGCGGCTTCATTGCGTCATGGCCGCAATTCGGCGCGCCGGCCGGACTGTTCCTCGCCAATGTCGCGGTGCTGTTCTTCAGCTGGTACTCAGGCGATCAGTTCCTGACGTGGGGCTGGCGTATCCCGTTCCTCATCAGCATCGTCATGGTGGCTGTCGGGCTGTGGATCCGTCTCGGCATTCTCGAGACCCCGGTATTCCGGCGCATTGTCGCCGAGAACAAGGTCGAGCGCGCCCCGACGATTGAAGTGCTCAAGCGTCAACCGCGCGAGATCATCCTGTGCGCGCTGTTGCGGCTGGCCGAACAGGCCCCCGGCTATATTTTCAACGCATTCGTGGTCAGCTACGGCACGCTGGTACTGGGCGCCTCGCGCGACCTCCTGCTCTCGGGACTGGTGGCCATGACCGCGCTGGGCTTCATCACCGTCCCGATTGCCGGCGCGCTGACCGATCGCATCGGCCGCAGGAAGGTCTTCATAGCCGGCTGCGTGTTCGTCGCCGCGTTCACCTTCGTCTATTTCGCGCTGCTCGACACCAAGGTGCCGGAGCTGATTTTCCTCGCCATGGCGCTCTCGTTCATTCCGGTCATGGTGATGTACGCCGCGGAGGCCCCGCTGATCGCGGAAGCCTTCACGCCGCGGCTGCGCTACAGCGGCGCTTCCATCGGCTATCAGCTCGCCTCGATCATCGCGGGGGGACCGGCGCCGTTCATCGCGACCTGGCTGTTCTCGACCTATAAATCCTCGTTCCCGATCTTCCTTTATGTCTCTGTCTGCGCGGCAATCAGCATCTGCGCGTGCTTGCTCCTCCCCGATCAGACCAACAAGGACATTTCGCACGAGGTGAACTACGGCAACGCCTGAGCTCACGTCCTGGCGAAAAGCCGATCCGGGCAGTCCCCGGATCGGCCTGAACGCTCCTGCCCTCGGTCACCGCGATAGGAGAGCCTCGAAGGCGGCCGCGCCTTCTTCGACGTCGTAACAAAAACGATTTTCGATGGACTGCTGCGAGTCGTGATCGAAAACATCCATTTGAAATAGCGGTTCCCGGTCTGCCCCTTTCGACGGCGCGTCGTGCATCCGAACTTCACAATTGCCGACCCAGGCAAGTGAAATCATTCGCGCTTCGCCTTCAGGAATGCACCGAAGGTTCGAGTAGGCTCGCGATATTCGCAATCTAGTCAAGTCCCGCATTGGCTAGCCCGTTCGCAGGTCCACCAGGAGATCAGCGTGTGCCGGCCTTAGATGTGGATTGCTGGATTACGGAATGCTGGCTGCAGAATTAATGTTTCGAAATGGAGGGGCGTCGCGCGCGTCAGCGCCCACAGGCCCGCCGGCATATTTCTGGGGAAGGCACGGAACTGCCTCGATGCTGCTCCGGGAGCGAGCGCAAGCGGTATTTGCTCGGAGATGGGTCAAAACCGGATCGCCGACGTTGCTGCCAATGCCGGTTTATCCCCGAAAGACTTGCCTTGTGGTGAAGCGTTGCGTGAGCAGGCCTCACGCCGCCAATCGCTCCTGGCTGTCGACGGCTTTCACCTCCGCAGGCGGGTTTGCGACTTTTTCCGCCTCCGGCTTGCGATTGGCGAGCTTTCGATTTGTAGCGCGCGCCTTTGCAGGCGCTGCGTTGAGCTTGCCGTTGACCTTTCCATTCGCCGGTTTGCCGTTGGCGTGCTTCGCCTTGCCGTTCAGCTTCCTGAGCTTTTCCTCGGCCTTGGCAAGCTTCTCGGCCAGCCGCCTCGCCTTGCGCTCCGCCTTTTCGCGTTCCTTGGCGCGCTCGGCGCGGGCCTCGGCGCGTTTCTTCTTCCGCTTCTTCTCGCAGGCGTCGCATTTGCAGCCGATCGGCTTCAGATACGCCTTGAAGTAATCGGTGCCGTAGTCGTAGTTGATCTCTTCGCCCGGCTCGATGTTCTTGATCGCGCGGATATAGACCCGGCGCTTGCGCGGCCTGACGTCGCTTTCCGCGTTCGGCTTGCAGGCGTGGTTGATATAGCGGGCCACATTGGCGCGCACGGAGCCGTCGATGGTCCAGCGGTTATTGAGCTCGAACAGGTATTTGTTCTCGATCGCGTCGTCATCCTTCTTCTTCGAATCCAGAATCGGTCCGAAATAGCGGATGATCCGCCGCCCTTTCTTGATCGGCTTGGTCGCGAAAAGACCGAGACCGGTGGGGGACCGGCCGATGCGATAGGGTTTGTTGGGGGATATGGCGGGCATGATATGAAGTGAAAGGACACGCAGGCGCGAGAATAATTTGTGAAGGCGTCCTTCTAGAACGTTTCAGCGCAATTGTCAGTCATTTCTCGCCATCGGTCTGAACCTTCCCCAGCTTGCAACCCTCAAACGTCTGTTGTCCCCATGGGGTTCCGTTGAAAGATCACCAAATGCGCCGCCTTTGCATGAATGCCACGAGCGCCGTGATCGCCCTCACAGGGCTATTGGCCCTGTTGGGCCGTGCCGACGCCCAAGGCTTGAGCAGCCTGTACACCTCGACGGCCGAGAAAGACTGCCGCGTAAAGGACGCACCCCCCGATGGAAGCATCAGCATCTGCCCCGGCAAGGGCCGGCCTGATCGTGGTGCTGACTGAGGCCGACGCGCGCCAGACCGTCTCCGTCGGCCGCAACCCCAAAGCTGCCGACAACGAGCCCGCCGCAAGCCAGAGCTTTCGCCCGTTCAATTCAACCACGAATACAGTCGAATGGCGCATCGCCAATGGCAAGCCATTCGCGATCATCCAGCGCTGGCACATTTCGGACAACGAGGAGCAGGACAAACACGGCCGTCCGGTCGGCAGGAACCTCCTGGTGGTGACGCGTCTGCCGCCGGGACCGGTGTGCCATGTCGCTTATATCGATGCCCGCGCCAATCCAAATCCCAACGAACTCGCCCGCAAGGTGGCCGACGAGGCCGCGCGCGATTTCCAGTGCGGCAGGGATGAGGTGAAAATCGCGGGCGAGAGCGGGCGCGCCACCGAGCTGGCGAAACACTGACGCCGTCCTTTTGGCCGCTCCCGGACGCCGTACCGGATTGACAGGTGCGATCAGGAGGAGCCTCCTTAGCGCAAGTCCGCGTCCGTTCGATGCCGGGAGTAACGAATGCCCGAATATTCCGCGGGAAAGGTGATCGATTACGCCGACGGCGATCGCAAGGTTGTCGATTGCGGCGAGTTCGAGGTCGGCGTGTTCAGGATCGGCGACGAGTTCTTCGCCTGGCACAACCGCTGCGCCCATCGCGCCGGACCGGTCTGCCAGGGCCGCATCATGAAGCGGGTGATCGAGCCGGTCGCCGACGACGGCACCACCCGCACCCTCGAATATGATCCCGTCCGAGACCCACATCGTCTGCCCCTGGCACGGCTACGAGTTCAGCATCAGGACCGGCTGCCACCAGGGCACCAGCCGCTTCCGGCTTGCGCAAGGCGGAGTTCTCGATCCGGGAGGGCGAGATCTATGTTCGGATCTGAACGCGACCGCAAGAACGACGTCTATGGCTGGATCGACCGGATGGCGCCCGATCTGCTGCGCGCCTCGCGCGAGCTGGTCGAGAACGAACGAAGCCTCGCGCGTGTCCGACGAAGCGGTCGCGCAGATCCTGACCGCGGCGATCCGCCTCTATGTCGCAAAATCCGACGGCGAGGAACGGACCTTTCGCGCCGATCGCGGGCCGAAACGACAGCGAGCTGACGCCGACCGAATTGCTGTCGGCGGTTTCCGAAATGCTGCGCGCGATGCATCTCGGGCCGATGGAGCTTGCGCTCTGGTATCGGCGGCGTCCGGACGAAGACACCTATTCCGCGGGAGAGAGATCATGAACATCCAGGGCAAGATCGGACCGCAATATCTCGGCGATCCAGGAGATCACCGTTCATACCGACACCCGCGACATCCTCGCGCATGCCAGGCGCAACGCGATCCGGCGCGGCCTGCAGGACTGGTTCGTTTGCGACATCGACGCCCATCACGTCGAGACGGTGTCGTGGAAGGAGATCGTCACCTATATCGAGGACCCCGTCGTCCGCGACAACGCGATGCGCTTCCAGACCGAGCGGCTCGGCGCGCCGCCCTACGGACTGAACGGCGACCTTGGGCTGCGCTATCAGTCGGTCGGCGGGCGTATCCCGCACCAGGACGGCCAGCGCGAGATCGTCGAGGAGACCGGCGTGCATCGCGACGTCGTCCTGACGCGGCGCGCGATGGATTCGCTCGGCATCGACAACATGGTGGTGTTTCCGACGCCGATGCTGTTTCTCGGCATGCATCCGCAGCCGGAAATGGAAGTCTGGCTCGGCAATGCCTATAACCGCTGGCTGATCGACCGCATCCTGTCCGAGGACGACCGCATCAAGTCGCTGATCTACCTGCCGTTCAACACGCCGCAGGAGGCCGAGCGGACGGTCGAGGAGCTGGGCGACAAGAAGGGCGTGATCGGCTTCTGCGTGACCAGCACCCGCAACAAGCCGGTGCATCACAACGACTACATGCGGCTCTATTCGATGATCGAGGAGACCGGCAAGCCGCTCGCCTTCCATGCCGGCTATCACTGGCAGGATCCCTCGCTTGCCACCATCAACCGCTTTCTCGGCATGCACGCGCTGGGCTTCGTCTGGTGCAACATGGTGCACATGACGAACTGGATCCTGAACGGAATTCCCGAGCGGTTTCCGAAGCTCAAGACGATGTGGGTCGAGAGCGGGCTCGCCTGGGTGCCGTTCCTGATGCAGCGGCTCGACGACCAGTATCTGATGCGCCCGTCGGAAGCGCCGCAGCTGAAGCGGCTGCCGAGCGAATACATGAACCACAATTGCTTCTACACCACCCAGCCGATGGAGACGACGCATCCGAAGGCGCTGGAGAACACGCTTGAGATGATCAAGGCCGAGACGCAGCTGATGTTCGCGTCCGACTGGCCGCATTTCGATTTCGACCTGCCGCAGGAAATCTGCGACCTGCCGTTCCTGAGCGAGCAGGCCAAGCGCAACATCCTCGGCCTGAACGCGGCGCGGATCTTCAATCTCGATCCGACGCCGGTGAAGAAGCTGGTGACGGCGTAGCTTACGCTTACGCCACTCTCTTTCTCCCCGTCAGGCCCAGGCGCGCAAAACACGATCGGGAACGGCCCGCCGGCGTGACGCTGTCCTTCTTTTCCCAACACCACCACGGCTTCGATACCGATGTCCTCGCGGACTTTATCAACCTTTGATTATGATTCTATATGTATTCAACCAACCAACCAGCAGGATTGCACTATCCTGGGCTCAAAGAGAGACAGGGCGATGACATCTTTTTTTGGATCCGGTCGGCAACCTGGGGTCAGTGCAATCACGGCTGCCGGCTGGCTTTGGAGCTCGGTGAGGCCTATCGCACAATGTTGGGTCGTGGTCGCGGCCATTGCCTATGCGGTCGACCTTCTGCCTCAGATCCGCGACGGGCTGAGCGACGGGTCAGGCCGTGCCTTGGGCGATGATTTCCTCAATTGTTGGTCCGCCGCGCTTCTCGCCTTTCAGGGCCGCGCGGCGGAAGTTTATGACTTTGTCGCCTTTCACGCCTACGAAACATCCGTGGTGGGTTCACATATCGGATTCTATCACTATTCGTACTCGCCCGTTCTCCTGCTGCTTTCGCTTCCGCTTGCATTCATTTCCTATGTGCCGGCTCTTGGCATCTGGCTTTTCACGACATGGCTCGGTTTCTATCGCGCGCTTCTACTCTCCGGCGCGGACGGCGTTCTGCTCCTTTCGATTGCGACGCCCGCTTTGTTCGTCAACGCACTTCTAGGACAGAACGGAGCATTGACCGCGGCATTGCTCGGCGGAGGCTTGCTGCTGATCGATCGTAGGCCGATCGTTGCGGGCGCCCTGCTGGGATTGTTGGCCTTCAAACCTCATCTCGCGCTGATGCTGCCGGTCGCCCTGATCGCCGGCCGCCGCTGGCGTACGGTCGGCGCGGCGGCAGCGATGGTTGTTCTGCTCGTGTCCGTGAGCGCGGTGATATTTGGTATCGATTGCTGGACCCTGTACGGGCGGAATCTGGCGATCCTGCGGATGTTGATTCTCGAGGACGGCACCGGCGTCTGGCATCGGATGGTCTCAGTGTTCGTATTCGCGAAGCGGCTCGGGGCTGGCGCAGGTCTTGCCTATGTCTTGCAAGCCGCTTCGGCGCTGCTCGCATCCTGTTTCGTCTTTCGCTCATGGTTTCGCGACGATCCGGCCCATCTGCGACTTGCGATGGTCGTCGTCGGCAACTGGCTCGCGACACCATATCTCCAGGATTATGATCTGGTCGTCGGCGCATTCGTTGTTGTCTGGCTGAGGACGGCCGAGCGGTGTTCACCGGCATGGATACCGCACATCAGGAGCGCGACGGTCGCGATCCTGCTTTTACCGATCGCGGCCGGCCTGTTCGGCAAGGCGACCGGCCTCGCGGCCGGGCCAATTGTCATCGTGCCGTTGTTCGTACTCCTGAACTGTCTGGCCGCGGCGGTCCGCCGTCGTACCGCGCCGTGCGGGGTTGAAGCGGCATTAAAGGGAGCGTTCTGACGAAGAGGGAGAGCCCGCGGCTCCAGGCCTGAGATGCGCCCCCTGTTTCCGCGCAAACGCCTTGCGACCGGCAGACGTCAAACCGCCTTTCGGGTCCTTCTCGCGCGTTCTGGCCGAACGTTTCCGCGGGCTCTTCCTTGTTGCCGCCGTCGTGCGCCCCGTTGCTTTCCGATTGGCCTTGCGCTTTGCGGTTCGCTTTTTCTTCGCAATCTTGTTCGCTTTCGCTGCCACGCGCATGTTGTCCACGAGATTGGGATAGCGGCGGCCGGCTCGCCTGGCGCCGGCTTTCGCCGCGGATTTCTGCGCCGGGGTGAGATGCGTTGATGCCTTCCCTGCCCGCTTGCGCGGGTTGGAGCGCTTCCATGGGGGACTGCGTGCTGATCATGCCATGCGGACCCAACGCACGAGCCCGGCGCGGGTTTCTGGGCACACGCAGCCTTCAGGAAGCCGGCGGCCGAATCATCGCGAGCTTGAGCATCGCGTCGAGCAGCGTGTCGGCATCGGTTCCCGCGGGCAGCCGCCGCAGGATGTCCTTGAGGCGGCCGTCCAGCAGCAGCATGGTGAAGCCGTGCACCAACGACCAGGAGCGCGCAATTGCCGCCGCCTGATCCAGTGTCAGCGCGTCCCCTTCGATGCGTTCCTGGCGGATAGCAGCAATCGCATTTGCAAGGCCCGCGAAAGAAGCTTCGGCAGCTTCGTGCAACGAAGGCCGCGCGTAGTCCAGCCGCTCGGTGCGGAACATGAGTCCGTACATGCCGGGATGCGCCTGCGCGTAGGCGATATAGGCCTTGGCACGCGCAAGGCCCCTGGCTGGGAACGGCGTATCGGCGGAACAGGAAGCCGCCATCGCCGCATTGAATTGCCGAAAGCCGATCGCGGCGAGTTCGCTGACGAGACCGGTGAGGTCGCCGAAATGATGCGTCGGCGCCGCATGAGACACGCCGGCTTCGCGCGCCACCGCGCGCAGCGTCAGCCCGGCAAGCCCATCACGCTCCAGCACGCGCTCGGCCGCCTGCAGCAGTGCGTCGCGCAGCGCCCCGTGATGATAAGGCGTGTCCTCCTTGGCGGCGCGCCGGCTGGCAGAACGCCCCCCGCGCGCCGGTGCGGCGCGGCCGCTCCGCGGCACAGCCTGTCGTGCTGGTTCTGCTCGTCTTGCCATGCCGTGCTATATGACCCAATTTTGCGCGCCGGTAAGCTACGGACGATAAATCGATTTTCGGCCTCAATCAACTAATTTTGACACTGTAAAGATTTCGCTTGACCAAAGCCAGATTTCTTCCTATTCATCTTTCCAGTGTAAAGATCGGCCGAAGAGGCCCTGACCATGACAATTTTTCTGATCCTTGCGCCCTATGGCGTCTTCGCCCTGTCGATGCTGCTGACGTCGGCGATCATCAGCCTCCTCACCGCCGCTGCGATCTGCGTCGCGACCATTGCCTTCGACCGGGTTCGCGGCCGTTCGCTCAAGATCCTCCCCTTCAGCTCGGCGATCCTGTTTGCCGGCATCGCCGCCTGGCTCATCCTCATCGACCCCTCCGTCAGCGACAAGGCGGTGAGGCTCGCCGTCGATATCGGCATCCTGGCCGTCTCGCTCGGCTCGATCCTGGTCGGCCATCCCTTCACGATGCAATATGCGCTCGAATCCGTGCCGTCGGAGATCGCGGCAATGCCGGGCTTTTCGCGCGCCAATTACATCATCACCGCTGTGTGGACTGCCGCTACCCTGCTGATGACGCTTGCCAATGCCGCCGTGCTCTACGTGCCGGGTCTGCCGATCTGGCTCGGCCTTGCCGTCACCTTTGCCGCGCGCAACAGCGCGGTGTATTTTACGAAATGGTATCCGCAGTACCGTACGACGAAGTACAATATGCCGCCGATGAACGCGCTGCCGAAGGCGCAGTGACGAACTCGCCGCCGGAGAAACGACGATGAAGGACGTATTCGCCCGCCTGGCCACCGACTTTCTCTCCACCATCGTCTTCCTCGTCGTCTATTTCGCGACCGACAACATCGTGCTGGCGACAGGGGTGGCGATCGCCGGCGCCGTCGCGCAGGTGATCTATGCGCGCATCAAGCGCAAGGAACTGGGCTACATGACCTGGGCGAGCCTTGGGCTCGTGATCGTACTCGGCAGCGCGACGATTCTCACCAACGATCCCCGCTTCGTGCTGGCGAAGCCCGCGATCGCACATTTCGCCATCGGCACGATCATGCTCAAGCGCGGCTGGATGCTGCGCTACATGCCGGCGATCGTCTCGGAAACCATTCCCGAATATGTCACCTTCGCGGGCTTCGCCTGGGCCGCGATGATGTTCGCGCTCGGTTGCGGCACCATCGCGATCGCCATGACCGGCGACCTCAAGCTGTGGACGTTCTACGTCTCGGTGGTCCTGGTCGGCGCCAAGGTCGCGGCCTTCGCGATCCAGTATGTCGTCTTCCGCTGGACTGTCAGAAGCCGCATCAGCGCAGCACGCTCCACGGCTGGCGCCTGAGACGTTTTTACGCCATCGATCCGATTAGGCTTGCGCGGCGAGATAGGTTATACCGCCGCAAAAGCCTTTTCGGCTTTGAGGGCACCCTTGAGGAGAAGCGAATGGCCGTCGACGGAAACTGGAATCTCACCATGCAGACGCCGATGGGCGAGCGCAATGCGACGCTGAACGTGACGAGCGCTGGCGGCACGCTCACGGGCACGCAGGGCGCCGACGGCAACTCGGCCGAGATTTTCGATGGCACCGTCAACGGCAACGACGTCGCCTGGAAGGTATCCATCACCAACCCGATGCCGCTGACGCTGGAGTTCAAGGGCACGGTCGCGGGCGATGCCATCTCCGGCGAGATGGGCATCGGCTTCATGGGCAGCTTCCCGTTCACGGGGAAGCGGACTTGACCCTGTCGCCCCCGCGAAAGCGGGGGCCCATACCGCGGTATCTTTCGAGTGAATCGCGGAGCGATTTGTCGCACACCACGACGCTTCGTGGTTATGGGTCCCGGCTCGCGCTTCGCTTGGCCGGGACGACAGCTAATATTAGGTCGGCTTTCGCGGCACCATCGCGATCGGATTGAACGTATAGACCGGCTCGCCATGCTGGTTGAAGGCGGTCCATTTGACACGGGCGATGCCTTGCGGCTTCGACTTCGACGGGATCAGATCAACCACCTCCCCTTCGAGTTTAAGCGTGTCGCCGGGCCGGACCGGCTTCATCCAGCGCAGATCGTCCACACCTGCGCCGAGCAGCGGATGCGGGCCGAAAGGCCGGCACTCCGTCGCGAGCCGCATGCAGATCGCGGCGGTGTGCCAGCCTGAAGCAGCCAGACCACCAAAGATCGTTTTCTTGGCGGCCTCGTCGTCCAGGTGGAACGGCTGCGGATCATATTCCCTGGCAAAGCGCAGGATGTCCTCTTTGGACACGGTCACCGCCTCGCTTTTGAAGATCATGCCGACCTTGAGGTCGTCGAACCATTCAATCACGTTCAATTCTCCAAATTTCATTCCAAATCAAAACCAAATCTGCATCGGCAATCCCTGACCATCCAATTGCGGCAATCCTTCGGGCACGCTGCCGGCGGGATCGGAAGCCGCGAGCGCGACGGCGCAGGCATCCAGCACATCGTCACGTTTTGCGCCGGTGCCGAGCCGCGACTTGGTCAGCCAGACATCGATCTTGCGAAAGCCGTGTCGCTTCAGCAAGCGGCGACGGAGCGAATCCCCCTCCCCCGATTTCTTCGGCGGCAGCGGCTTGCCGCCGTTCAGCCGCAGAAACACCAGTTCGGGATGCACTTCGCGCACATCGCGCGAGCGATCGGCGCGCAGAAAGGCGTCGACCTCCATGATCTTCGGTCCGAGATGCCAGAGCTGGCGCGAGACGCGGGCTTGTCCGCGCCGCAGTGCTTCGATGTTCGCCTTGTCGGGATCGGAGAATTCCTGCCAGAGCCAGCGGCGCGCGCCGCTGAAGACGCGCGAGCCATGCGGCCGCAATTGATCGCGCGCCAGCCGGTCGCAGGCGCGCTCGCCATCTTCGGTCAAACCGATCGGAATATCGATTCCGGTACGGTCGAACGGCACCGAAAGCGCGCCGGCGACATCGGGATGAAAGGAGATCTCGCGCGCCTCCCCGTCGATGCGGACGGCGACCCAGCCTTTTGAGAATCCGTCGAGGCCGAGCGTCCTCAACCGAGGTTCAGCTCCTTGAAGAAGTCATTGCCCTTGTCATCGATGATGATGAATGCCGGAAAATCCACGACCTCGATCCGCCAGATCGCTTCCATGCCGAGTTCGGGATATTCGACCACTTCGACCTTCTTGATGCAGTGTTCGGCAAGGTTGGCCGCAGCACCTCCGATCGAGCCCAGATAGAAGCCGCCATGCTTCTTGCAGGCTTCGCGCACGGCCGGCGCGCGGTTGCCCTTGGCCAGCATCACCATCGAGCCGCCGGCCGCCTGGAACTGGTCGACAAAGGAATCCATCCGCCCCGCGGTGGTCGGGCCGAACGCGCCCGAAGCGTAGCCTTCCGGCGTCTTCGCCGGCCCCGCGTAATAGATCGGGTGGTTCTTGAAATAATCCGGCAGCGGCTCGCCCTTCTCCAGCCGCTCTCGCAGCTTGGCATGCGCGGAGTCGCGCGCGACGATCATGGTGCCCGTGAGCGACAGACGCGTCTTGATCGGATGCTTCGCGAGCGTGGCGAGAATATCCTTCATCGGCTGGTCCAGGTTGATCTGGACAACGTCGCCACCCAGCGCCTGCTCGACCTGGGGCAGATATTGCGCCGGATTGTGCTCGAGCTCTTCGAGATAGACGCCGTCCTTTGTGATCTTGCCCAGCACCTGGCGGTCGGCCGAGCAGGACACGCCAAGGCCGATCGGGAGCGACGCGCCGTGGCGCGGCATCCGGATCACGCGCACGTCGTGGCAGAAATACTTGCCGCCGAACTGCGCGCCGACGCCGAGCGACTGCGTCATCTTGTGGATTTCCTGCTCCATCTCGACATCGCGGAAGGCATTGCCGTCGGCGGAGCCGTGGGTCGGCAGCGCGTCGAGATAGCGTGCGGACGCAAGCTTCACCGTCTTCATGCAGAGCTCGGCAGAGGTGCCGCCGATGACGATGGCGAGGTGATAGGGCGGGCACGCCGCGGTGCCGAGGGTGAGCACCTTCTCCTTCAGGAAGGCCAGCATGCGATCCTTTGTCAGCACCGAGGGCGTGGCCTGGAACAGGAAGCTCTTGTTGGCGCTGCCGCCGCCCTTCGCCATGAACATGAACTTGTAGGCCGATCACTTCTGAAGAGCCACCCTCGGCATAGATCTCGCACTGCGCCGGCATGTTGTTGGCGGTGTTCTTCTCTTCATACATCGACAGCGGCGCCACCTGCGAATAGCGCAGGTTCCTGCGCAGATACGCATCGCGCGCGCCTTGCGAAAGCGCGGCCTCGTCCTCGCCGTCGGTGATGACGTTGCAGCCCTTCTTGCCCATGATGATCGCGGTGCCGGTGTCCTGGCACATCGGCAGCACGCCGCCGGCCGCGATGTTGGCGTTCTTCAGGAAGTCGAGTGCCACGAACTTGTCGTTGGAGCTCGCCTCCTTGTCGTCGAGGATATTGCGGAGCTGCTTCAGATGTCCCGGCCTCAAGTAATGGTTGATCTCGCCGAAGGCAGCCTCCGACAGCGCCCGCAGCGCCTCGCGCGAGACCACCAGCATGTCCTTGCCCAGAACCTTCTCCACGCGCACGCCCTCGCTCGTGATCTTCTTGTAGGGCGTCTCGTCCTTGCCGAGCGGAAACAGCGGCGTGTGCTTGTAGGGCGGAACGGGCTTCTGCTGGTCGGGAAAGGCGCTGGGGGCGTTCATGGGGAGCTCGTTGGGTTTGTGGACCGCGCCGGGCGGCCTTGACAGGTCTGATAGACTACCACCGCCGATGAGCGCAACACAGCTTTCAGCATGGTGATGGCGAGGGTTTCGATGGCTAATTTCGTTTTGATTCCGGGCGGTTGGCGAGGTGGCTGGACCTTCGCCGACTTCGTCGCGCGGCTCAAGCGAGCGGGCCATGAGGCCCACGCAGTGACCTTGAGCGGCCTGGATGCCACGCCGGCACCATCCGGCGCGAATATCAATCTCGACACGCATATTGCCGACGTCATGAAGCTTCTCGCCAGCGAGGACCTCTCCGAGGTGATCCTGTGCTCCCACAGCTATGGCGGCATGGTTGCCGCGGGCGTCGCCGATCGCGTACCTGAGCGGATTGCCGCGCTCGCCTATCTCGATGCGTTCGTGCCGGAGAACGGCCAATCCTGGTGGGATCTTGCAAACGAGCATTTCCGCCAGCTCATCATCGAACGCGCGCGGCACGACGGGTTCACGGTTGAGCCGCCCGTAGGCCACGAGCCCCGCCGCCGGCCGCATCCGATCGGCTCATTCCTCCAGGCGCTTCGCCTTACCCGCGCAGAAAAGCCGATGCCCCGGTTGTTCGTCTATGCCACCGGCTGGAACGCGACGCCATTCACGGCACAATACGAGCGTTTGCGCCTCGATCCGGCATGGCAGGTTCACACCCTTGCTTGCGGTCACGACGTCATCAACGAGAAGCCCGACGACGTGTTCGAAATTCTCACACGCATGGCGCACGAACCGTCGTCGGGATAAATGTGCGTGGCGCGGCAGGCTGACCTGCAACAGCCTTCGGTCCGCTCGCAAGAAGGGGCATTGTGCCCTTGCGCTCTCCCTCCCCATTCGCTTCAATAGCGACAAAGGGGCCTTACCAGATGACATCCCGACGACCGTTTCGCCGACCAATCCTGCTTGCCGCTCTGCTGGCGTCCTTCGCCGCGCTGTCCGCCTCGCCTGCACGCGCCGACCGTTGCGACGACACCGCGGCACAACTCGCCGGCGCGATCGACGGGCTCAAGGTCAACTTCAAGGCCGCCAACATCATCTATCTCACGCATCCGGCAGCGATGGAGCTGTCGCTCGGCTGCCGTGGCCGCGACTATGCCACGGAGCTCTATGCCAAGACCGACCGCAAGATGAAGCCTGAGTTCTTCAACCTGGTCGGCGCCGCGGCGGCCGTGATCTTCACGGTCCCCAAGGACGACGCCATCACCGGCACCTCGCGCTGTCTGAAGCGCATGGGCATCCTGCGCGGCGACAAGGTCACCATGCGCTACCGCCGCCTCGACATGGAATGCACGCGCACCAAGAAAGAGTCCGCCATCACGGTCAGGCGCGGCCTCGACCAGTAATTGCGGGCGCGCGAGCGTTAAGTCTCCCGTTCACCATGCGCATTCTCTCGCGGCGATTGGATTGCATTTTAACGATTTTTTTCATGTCGCCTTGATCGAAGGCGGTCACGGTTGGTCCGATCACAGGGAATCCGACCGATGGACGTCTCCAGCGTTTCGTCTCCAGCACCGGTAGCGCCGGTAGACACAAGCAGCGGCCCCAAGCCGGTGCAGGCCAGCTCCGACGACACCAACGCGTATCAGCCGCCGCCGAAGGCGCCGCTGCCGCCCGGACAGGGCACGCGCGTCGACCAGATCGCCTGAGCTGGACGCGTTCAGCATAAACACAGGAATTCGATTGATGGACGCATGCAACGCTCCGCCTTCAGCGCGGCTGATACCAGTGTACACGAGTGATCCCAAGCCGGCGCCGGCCAATCGCCCGGACAATACCAACGCGTATCAGCCGCCGCTGAAAGCGGCGCCGCTGCTGCCTGGACAAGGCTCGCGCGTCGACCAGTACGCTTAACTTCGCGCCAAGTTGACCAGCTACCGGCCGTGGAGACTTCCGTCTCCGCGGTTACGCGCGCGATTGCCTCTCGCCACCCTACCCCGCGTTGCCGTAGACTTGCTGGAAACCGGATGGAACCTTCACACCGTCATTGCGGGAGCGATCCGTGCCCGACGCCAGGACTTTTACCGGCGGCTGCCATTGCGGCCAGGTGCGCTTCGAATGCACCTCCGACCTCGCCATGGTGACCGCGTGCAATTGCTCGATCTGCACCAAAAAAGGGCTGCACTTCACCTTCCTCGCGCCGAAGAGCTTCCAGCTGCGCGCCGGCGAGGAGAACCTGAAGGAATATCTCTTCAACAAGCACGCGATCCGGCATCAGCTTTGCGCGGATTGCGGCGTCGACGTGTTCGCACGCGGCAGCAAGCCTGATGGCACTGAAGTAGTCGCCGTGAATGTGAGCTGCATCGACGGCATCGACCTTGGCAAGGTCGCGATGACGCCGATCGACGGGAGGAATCGCTAGAAGGAATCCTGGTGCGCCGCGGCAGGCGCGGCCGGATTCGATGGCCTGACTTTCTCTCGCTGCGGGTGTAGCCTTACCGCGACACGCCAACAGGCGGTCGAGGGAGGAAGAAACCCATGAGCAGTCAACTCACCGAACAGGAACTTGCCGCACTGATGCCGTCCGAGATGGTGCCGTATTCCACACCGATCCCGACGCAAATCGTTTCCAGCGACGAGTTCTATCCCGATCCGCAAAACGAGAGACAGCGCGAGGTGGAAACGCGTCTGCTCGCCATGGCGGACGATCTTGGCGGAAAGCAGGGGCTGGATCGGCGCCGCTTCTTCCAGACGGCGGCCGGGATGGCCGCGTCATTCGTGGCGATGAACGAAGTGTACGGCCCGCTGTTCGAGGTCAGCAAGGCCGAGGCCGCAACGCCTACCATGGCCCAGGAGCGCGCCAATGCGCTCAAGGATCAGTTCATCATGGACATGCACACGCATTTCCTGCGGGACGACACGCGCATCATGACCTTCGTCAACATGCGCAACGCCGTTGGCAAGGCGGGCTGGAACAAGCAGCTGAGCGATCACGAACAGACCATCGAGGATTTGAAGTTCGATAACTACAAGAAGGAAATGTTTCTCGACAGCGACACCAAGATTTCGCTGATCTCGTCTGCTCCTTCCGACATCGAGCAGGATTGGTTCCTCACCAACGAACAGATGGCCGACGCCCGCAAGAGGATGAACGACGAGGCCGGATCGCGGCGTGTATTCTGCCACATGATCTTTACACCGGGGCAGCCGGGTTGGCTCGACAAGCTCGACGCCGGCCTCGCGCTCAAGCCGGAGTCCTGCAAGGGCTACACCATCGGCGACAACACTCACAAGGACATCAGCCGCTATCCCTGGCGCCTGGATGACGAGAAGGTGGCTTACAAGGGCTACGAGAAGATGGTGAAGGCGGGCATCAAGAATGTCTGCGTGCACAAGGGACTGTTTCCCCCTGGTGTCGAGAAGCAGTTCCCTCACCTGCGCGGATTTGCCGACGTGGCCGACGTCGGCCAGGCGGCGAAGGATTGGCCACAGCTCAATTTCGTCATTTATCATTCGGCCTATCGCCACGTCGGCGGCGATCCCAAGGCCGCACTGGCCGAGTTCGAGCGAACCGGCCGCATCGCCTGGACCAGCGACCTCGCCGACATTCCGGCGCAGTACGGGGTCAGCAATGTCTACGGCGACGTCGGCCAGTTGTTCGCAACGACGCTGGTCGCCGAACCCAACGTCTGCGCGGCCCTGATGGGGACGCTCATCAAGGGACTGGGTGTCGATCACGTCTGCTGGGGCACCGACGCGCTGTGGACCGGCGCGCCGCAATGGCAGATCGAGGGCCTGCGGCGGCTCGAGATTCCCGAAGCGATGCAGAAGAAGCACGGGTTCTCGGCACTCGGCGCGGCGGACGGCCCGGTGAAGTCGGCCATCTTTGGCAACAACAACGCAAAGCTGTACGGCATCGAGCCCAGGAAGGCACAGCTCGAACTCAGCAAGGATCGGTTCGCCGCCCTCAAGGCCGAATACGACAAGGCCGGGGCCGAGCCCTCCAACCTGCGCTACGGCTATGTCGTACCAAACGGGCCGGTCGATTATTCGGTCTTCGCCTGAGCAATCGCAACTTCAAGCGTCCCGTTCGCAACGACGGGGCGCTCTGCGAGAATGAATCCCGAGCCCGTTCAGTCCGCGAGCGCAAACGCCTTGCACCAGCCCGACGGGCTCACGTCGCCTTCGACCACTTTGCACGCGCGAGGCGGGTCGAACAGCGTACAGGTGGCGCACATGCGAATGTCCTTTGGACTGTCCTGATATTCCGCTTCCTGCTTGGACATTTTCTCCGAAGCGTCCGATCGAGACGGGATCGAGAGGCAAACGCCCGCTCCAATCAGCGTGGACAACAAATCCCGTCGCAGCATCACGCGTCGAGCTCCCCGTAGTGCCGGAAGATGCCCTCTTCATTGAAGGCAATCCGCCGGTCGCTTTGCAGATAGTCCTTGATTTTCGGCCTTGCTGCGATGCGGTCGCGCAAGGCCACCAGTCCCGGAATCTTCTTTTCGAACGCCTTCATGCGGTTGGGAAAGGCGTAACGCAGCCCCTCCACGATCTGGAACAGCGAGAGATCCACATAGGTGATCCGCCGTCCCGTGACATAGAGGCCGCCATTGTCCTTCACTAGCCCCTCGAAATAGCCGAGATATTTCGGCACGCGCTCGTCCCAGAATTCGTCGGTGCGCTTTTTTGCCGGCGCCTTCTGGTCTTCATAGTAGAGCGAGGGTCCGAGCGGATGATGGGTGTCGTGGATCTCCAGCACGAGATCGGCGATCGTCAGCTGCATCTGGTGCACCCACAAACGTCCCGCTTCCGTCTTGGGCGCCAGCGCGTGGCGTGTGCCGAGATAGAGCAGGATGTTCGCGGTCTGGGCGATGACGAGCTTGCCCGCCTTCAGGAACGGCGGCGCGAAGGGCGGGGTCGCCCCCTGCTCCATCATCTTCATCATCGCGCCGGTGCCGCCGCTTCCCCGCGCGACGTCCGCATAGGCTGCGCCCGCGTCCTCCAGCGCGAGACGGACATATTCGCCGCGGCCCTGGATGAACGGCCAGTAGTACAATTCGTATTTCATGGGAGGCTCCCGATCCTTTCGCTAACCGCACGCGCAGGCGGCGTCCGCGACAACGAACCGAGGAGACAGTTGTTCTTTGGCGTTGTCGAGCGGCAATCATCGACGGGCTGCCCCTCCCGCCATTCCGGGCGCGTCCAACCGGTCCGCGCGAAGCGCGGCCCGATGCGCTCGACGCGAACCCGGAATCTCGAGATTCTCAGATGCGCAATTGCGCTATCTGAGGTTCGGTGCTTACGCACCGCCCCGGAATGACCTGTGGTCAGTTCACCGCGAAGCAGTAGAGCAAGCCGTCGCCGCCGGTGCTCTTCAGGTCGTTCTGCGAGCACCCGCCATCCTGTCCCCGCGAGGGATGCGACGAGTTCCAGGATTTGGACGCATCGTCGTCGCGCAGGCCGACGCGGTCGGCATGGCCAAGCATCGCAGCACCCTGCGTGGAGCTCGTCCAGTTCTTGCAGGTCCGATCGGTCTCGGGTCCGAACGCGGTGCCGTCACCCTGCGATCCGGTCAGCACGTCGTGGCGGTTCGGCGTGTCGCCGCGGCCGTTGATCACGTCGCCCTTCTCCGAAAGCGAGGTCTGCTTGGAAAGGTTGTTGTTTGCGCTATGGAGGTCGGCGACGTCCTTGGCGACGACGACGCCCTTGGCGTTCTGCCAGGGCCCCTTGCCGATGCGGTCGCGCGCGTTCATCGCGGGCTTGCCGTCGGCGGCCTGGGTGGAGAGATAGGCGTGCCAGGTCTTGCCGCCTGCGCCGGCGGCCATCGCCAGCGCCTGGCAATGCTTGTCGGCGCCTTCGATGCCGCCGAGATCGGCGCCCTTGCCGGGGCCGTTGCTGGTCAGGAAGTAGGTCATATTGGACGATTGCGCGGATGCCGGCTGGGCCGCCAGCAACGCGGACATCACGACAATGCAGGCAGAGACGGTTTTCGCCGGAAAGCTCATCGTTTCCTCCATTTCTTCGTTTTTGACTATGCCCTGTTGTTTCCATCTGGACGCAAGCAGAAATTCAACACGCCGGGCGCGTTGTTATTCCGCGGCCGTGGCGGCAAAATGAAAGGGCGCCGCGACACCGCGACGCCCTTTGCTATCCACTTGCGAACCGGATGATCAGTTGGTCTGCTGGATCGCCGACAGCATCCAGTTGCCGCCGCGCTGGCGCGCGAAGGTCCAGACCTCTGTCGCTTCCACCGGCTGGTCGCTGCCGCCGACGAGGCGTCCGCTCGACGCATCGACGAAGCGGTCGATCATCGAGAAACGCATCGCCACGCTCGCATAGTCGCGGTCGCCTTCGCGCCAGGCTTCGGCCAGGTCGCCCTGCAGGAGCTTGGTGTCCGAGACCTTGTTGACCTGGTTGCGGCCGCGGTTCTCCTGCATGTCCTCGGCAAAGAATGCGACCATCTCCGGGGTTGCAAGCGTGCGCAACGTGTTGAGGTCCTCGTTCGAATAGGCCGCCTGCATCTGGACCAGAAGCCGCTCAAAGGCCTCGTAATCGGCCGGCTCGATCTGGATCGGCGCGGTGCTCGATCCCGATCCCAGGCCGAAGCCCATGCCGCCGAAATTCGAGTTGCTGGTGTTGCCGGGGCCATCAGGTCCGCCGGTGGGGCCGGCATAAGCATGCTCGGACATCTGGCGGCGCTGCCACCACGACATCGCAAGCCGCGCCACAAACACGATCAGCGCGATCTGCAGGATGAGGCCGAGGATCGACGACAGTCCGCCGAGACCCGAGAACAACCCGCCGCCGAACAGGAGCCCGAACAGGCCGGCGCCAAGGAAGCCCGCGGCGAGACCGCCGAGCAGGCCGCCCCGGTTGAAGAAACCTCCGCCCGCGCGATTGAAGAAGCCGCCGCTCGATGAGCTCGTGCCGGGGCTGCCGGGCTGGGTAAAGGTGCGGTTGAACGGCTGGGCCGTGGTCGGCGCGGTCGTGGTCGAAGGCGGTGCTGAGAAGGTCCGCGAACCGCGCGAGCCCGAAGAGAATCCGCCACCGACGCGCGCGTCGGCCGAACTGATCGCCAGCGTCGCCGGCAGCGCCAGCGACAGCACGATGGCGACCGCCTTGATGAGCCCGCGTACACGTAAGGTCGGTGTCATATCGGTTTTTCCTAAATCCCCGGTGTGGGAACTGCCACTAAGATGGGCAGGGATCGGCGAAAGGAAAGGCATTAATGGAACCCGCGGCTGCGGCCCTCAGTCGCGGGATGCCGCCGTTGCGACCGATTCTCAACACCACACGGCAAGTTACTGCGGCGTCATGGTTTCCTTCACCGCCGCGACCAGCTGCGTCAGGGTGAAGGGTTTTGGCAGGAAGGCGAACTGCTCGTTCTCGGGCAGGCTTTTTTCGAAGGCATCCTCGGCATAGCCGGAGACGAAGATGATCTTCAGGTCGGGATTGCGGGACCGCATCGTTTTCAGGAGCGTCGGACCGTCCATCTCCGGCATCACCACGTCGGACACAACGAGGTCGATGGCGCCGTCCTTCTCCTCCAGCGCCTCCATCGCCTCGACGCCGTTCGCAGCCTCGATCACGCTGTAGCCGCGCGAACGCAGGCCGCGCGCATTGAGCGAGCGCAGGCCGTCCTCGTCCTCGACCAGCAGGATCGTGCCCTGCCCGGTGAGATCGGGACGCGCCGGCTTGGTTTCGGCCCCCGGTTCTTTGCGCGCCGCCCGCCGCCTGGGTTTCAGCAGCGGCCTCCGCCTGCGCATCCCGTTCGGGACGATGTCGCGGCAGGAAGATCAGGAACGAGGTCCCCTTGCCCTCCTCCGAGTCGACATAGACGAAGCCGCCGGTCTGCTTGACGATGCCATAGACCGTCGACAGGCCGAGCCCGGTGCCCTTGCCCACCTCTTTCGTAGAGAAGAACGGCTCGAAGATCTTCTCGCGGATATCGGCGGGGATGCCGGTGCCGGTGTCGGTGATGTCGATCCGCACATAGTCGGCCGCCGGCATGCCCTTGTAGGCGAGCTGAGCGGCGTCGGCGGTCGAGACATTGGCCGTCCTGACCGTCAGCTTGCCGCCATCGGGCATCGCGTCGCGCGCATTGACCGCGAGATTGACCACGACCTGCTCGAACTGTGAGACGTCGACCTTCACCGGCCAGAGATCGCGGCCATGCACGAGGTCGAGCTTCACCTTCTCGCCGATCAGCCGGCGCAGCAGCATGGTGAGATCCGAGAGCGCATCGCCGAGATCGAGCACCTGCGGCCGCAGCGTCTGCCGCCGCGAGAATGCAAGCAGCTGCCGCACCAGCGTCGCGGCGCGGGTGGCGTTCTGCTTGATCTGCATGATGTCCTGGAAGGACGGATCGGTCGGCTTGTGCGCGTTCAGGAGGAAGTCGTTGGCCATCATGATGGCGGAGAGCACGTTGTTGAAGTCGTGCGCGATGCCGCCGGCGAGCTGGCCGACCATTTCCATCTTCTGCGACTGGTTGATCTGGTTCTCCAGCGCGCGCCGTCCCGTGGTCTCCAGGATATAGACGATGGCCGCCTCGGTCTCGCGCTCCTCCTCCTCGACCGCCGTGACGACGAACTGGCCCCAGCGCTCCTTGGCGCCTTCCAGCATCACCTCGACCGGCGGGATATCGCCCTGCCCTTCGGCGGCCTGGTTGATCGCCGCAATCAGCGTGCCGCGGTCGCGGGCATTGACCGCGCGGAAAATCGATTTGGCGGCCGCGCCGTCGCCGTTGAGGGCCTGCGCCAGCTTGGCGTAACGGGCATTGGCGCGGACCACGGTGCCGGCGCGATCGACGGTGGCGATCGCCATCGGGGTGTGGTCGAAGAAGCGCATGAAGCGCACTTCGGCGGCGCGCTCGGGATCGGAGCGCTCGTCGCGGGCGCGGCTGATGACAAGCGTCCGCGACGGCCCCGGCGCGCCGTCGGCGCCGAAGGCGAGCTTGTGATAGAGCCGCACCGGGACGGTCTTGCCGCCGCGCATCTTCAGATCGATGTCGAAGACTTCCGTCTTCACCTCGCCCGGCACCGCGACGATCGAGGTCAGCAGCGAAGCGCCGTCGCCCGAGACGATGTCGGTCAGCTTCAAGCCGCCCGAGCCGATCTCGGCGAGATCGTAATCGAGCCAGTTCGCAAGCGTCGCGTTGACATAGGCAAGCTCGCCGCCGGCATTGACCGAGAAGAAGCCGCAAGGAGCATGATCGAGATATTCGATCGCGTGCTGCAGCTCCTGGAACACGTCTTCCTGGCGCTCGCGGTCGCGCGTGATGTCGGCGATCGACCACACCGCATATTTCGTCTCGCGCTTGCTCTGCCCGAGCGGACGCACCCGCATGCGCAGCCAGCGGCCATGCGCCGCCGTCGCCGGTCGCGATGCGGACCTCCTCCTGCTGCCGCTTGCCTTCGCGCGCGGCCTTCAGGAGGCGGAACACCGCTTCCGACACATCGGGATTGCCGATGAAGACCCGTTCGACGGGCCGCACATCCTGCGCGCCGGTCGCGCCCGTCAGCGCCAGATAGGCGCCGTTGAAATAGACGACATGGCCGCGCGAATCGGTCACCGCGTGCCCGTCGAAAGCGTGATCGGCGATGTGCCCCATCACCGGATCGTCGGCCTTGCGGTCGACAAAGCGGATGATGCCGGCGGCAAAGGCGAACAGGCTGAACAGCCCGACCATCGCCAGCACCGCGAGCAGCCCCAGGATATAGGGCTGCGCCTGGTTGCGCCCGATGGTCATCAGCGCGACCGCCACCGCGACCAGCGCGCCCGCGACCAGCAGCACCAGCACGATCGAGCCGCGCCGCCGCAGCGGTTCATGCGCGGTCACCGGTTCCGGCGTCGGATCGAAATCGATATGGGCGTTCATGGCGGCGAAATCGGCTCTCCGGACGTTCACGCGACGATTGACGTGATTCGTGACGCGATTCTTCGTACGAAACCTGATGCGACGTTTGTTGCGATTCCGGTCACGAATCCCGGCCCGCAGCCTCCTGAGTGCCTGAATCGGGCCTGCAAGCGCAAGGGCATCAGGCCTATATTTGACCGTTCGCGGGCGTTTTAGGGCTACTTTCGGGGATGCGGCTCACGATACCCGCCGTCCCGAAAGGCTGCGCTTCAGACCCATGACGTAGCCGATGATCTCCGCGACCGCATGGTAGTGCTCGACCGGAATCTCCTCGTCGATCTCCACGGTGGCATAGAGCGAGCGCGCCAACGGCACGTTCTCGACGATCGGCACGTCGTGCTCGCGGGCGACCTCCCTGATCTTGAAAGCGATGTGATCGACGCCCTTGGCGACGCAGATCGGCGCCGACATGCCGCGATCATATTGCAGGGCGACCGAATAGTGCGTCGGGTTGGTGATGATCACCGAGGCTTTCGGAACCGCCGCCATCATGCGCTTCTTCATGCGCGCGATGCGGATCTGCCGGATGCGGCCCTTGACGTGCGGGTCACCTTCCGACTGCTTCATTTCCTCCTTCATCTCCTGCGGCGACATCTTCAGCCGCTCGTACCAGGTCCGGTACTGGAACAGATAATCGAGGATCGCGACCACCGCGAGCATCGCCACGACCGCGCCCAACAGTTGCATGGTCAGCGACGAGGTGACGGTGAGCAGCGACGCCGGATCGAACGTCACCATGGCCTCGAGCCGCCGCCGCTCCGGCCAGAGGATCGCGGTCATGACCGCGCCGAGCGCAATGATCTTGAACAGGCCCTTGCCGAAATTCACCGCCGCCTGCTTGCCGAAGATGCGCTTGAAACCCGACATCGGCGAGATCTTGCTGAGGCTCGGCTTCAGGGGTTCGCCGGACCAGACCAGCCGGTGCTGCACCATGTTGGCGGCGATCGCGGCGGCCGCCAGCATCAGGAGCGGCAGGCCGATCGCGGCCACCACGGCATATTCCAGGCTCATCGCAAGCCTGAGCAGGCCCGGGCCGTCGGTACGGATCATCCAGGAATTGGCAAGCAGGTTGCGCATCGGCACCAGGATGCCGCTGCCGATCGAGCTGCCGAACGTCGACATTACGAGCGTGCCGGCCGCGATCACGAACCAGGTGTTGATCTCCTGGCTCTTGACGACGTCGCCGCGTTCAAGCGCCTCGTCGAGGCGCTTTTGCGTCGGGTCTAATTGTTTGTCGTCGCTGTCGCTCTCGTCGGCCACCGGTCAGGCCCTCACTTGAGCGGCATCATCTCGTGCATCACCTGCACGAAATAGTCGAGATAGGTGCTCATCATGGCGGTGAGCACCAGGGCCAGGATCAGGAAGCCGGCAAAGATCGAGAGCGGCACGCCGACGAAGTAGACCTGCATCTGCGGCATCAGGCGCGCCAGCACGCCGAGCCCGATATTGAACACCAACCCGAACACCAGAAACGGCGCGGAGAGCTGCAGCCCGATCTTGAAGGCCCCGGCGAAGGCCTGCGTCGCCAATGCGGCGACATCGCCTGACGGCATGATCTCGCCGGGCGAAAAGATCTTGTAACTGTCGCTCAGCGCCGCAATCAGGAGATGATGGCTGTCGGTCGCAAACAGCATCGCGATGCCGAGCAGCGTGAGGAAATTGCCGATCAGCACGCCCTGCTGGCCCTGGGTCGGATCGACCGAGGTGACGAAGCCGAGCCCAACCTGCTGGGCGATGATGCTGCCCGCCACCTGCAGCGCGGAGAGCGTGACGCGCGCGGTCGCGCCCAGGATCACCCCGATGATGATCTCGTGCAGCATCAGCACAAGCAGGCCGCTGATCGAGCCCATGTCGATGTGGTAGTCCGCGCGGTGCAGCGGCAGCATGATCAGCGTGAGCAGGAGCGCGGTCGACAATTTCACGCGCACGGGAATGTTGGATTCCCCCAGCCCCGGCAGCAGCATCACCATCGCGGCGATCCGCGCGAACGCCAGCATGAAAGTGGCGGCGAGAGCGGGCAGCAGGGACACATCGAGGCGCATGACCCAATTTGCATCAACCGCCGATGATTCGCGACGAAATCCGCATCATGTGGCTGTGCAGGGAATCCGCCATGAACGGCAGCGCCAGAATCAGCGTGACAAAGATCGCAAGGATTTTCGGCACGAACACCAGCGTCTGTTCCTGGATCTGCGTCAGCGCCTGGAACAGCGACACCACGACACCCACCACGAGGCCGACCACCATCAGCGGCGAGGACACCAGCACGATGGTCCAGATCGCATCGCGCGCCACGTCGAGAGTTTCAGCACCAGTCATTTTTGCAAACTCATCTTCTCTAGAACTTGCTTCGTCATTCCGGGCCGGTGCGGAGCACCGAACCCGGAATCTCGAGATCCCGGATTCGATGCTGCGCATCGCTCCGGGATGACCGCTCCGCGGTCAGATCGTCATCTTCATGATGTCTTCGTAGGCCTGGATCACGCGGTCGCGCACCGAGACCAGCGTCGACACCGCGACGTCGGTCTCCGCCACCGCCGTCACCACGTCCATCACATTAGCCTTGCCGGATGCCATCGCGACCGTCTGGGCGTCCGATTTCTTTCCCGCATCGACCACGCTGCCGACCGCGTCCTTGAGCACGGAAGCAAAGGAAGGCCCGCTGGCTTCCGCGCCCTTGCCGGGACCGGAACTGTTCTCGAGGATGCGGGCGAGATTGGCGTAGGCGTTAGCGGCGACTGTCGGTGAAGCCATGATCTACGGTTCCCTGTTCAGCTCTTGAGGATGTCGAGTGTTCGCTGGATCATCCGGCGCGTGGCGCTGATGATGTTGAGGTTCGCTTCATAGGATCGCTGTGCCTCCCGCATGTCGGTCATTTCGATCAGCGGATTGACGTTGGGATATTTGACATAGCCGGCCCGGTCGGCAGCCGGATTGGAGGGCTCGTATCGGGTGCGGAAGTCGGAGGTATCCGGCGCGACCTTGCCAAGCGTGACGGTTCGCGCGTCGAGCGCACGGTCGAGCTGTGACGAGAAGGTCGGGATCTTGCGGCGGTAGGGATCGCCGCCGGACGTGGGTGCCGTGGAGTCCGCGTTGGCGATGTTTTCGGAGATCACCCGCATGCGACCGGCCTGCGCGCGCAAGCCGGACGTCGCAATTCCCATCGATCGCGTAAAGTCGCTGATGTCGTCGGCCATGATCGTTGCTCCTTAGTCCCCGGCGCTAGCTTTTGCCGATCGCGGTCTTCAACAGATGCAGGCTCTTGCTGTAGAGCGAGGTGACCGCCGCATAGTCCATCTGGTTGGCCGAGACCTTCATCATCTCTTCCTCGAGACTGACGCTGTTGCCGGCGGGTTTCGTCTCGAAGCCGGTCTTGTTGGCGGCGAAGGTGCTTCTGCCGCCGCCCGACGGCGCGATGTGGCTCGTGCTGGTCCGCATCATGGCGAGCGATCCCGTGGATCCCGTCTGGGCGCCGGCGGCATCGAATTTCGGCTCGACCAGGTCGCGCGGCTTGAATTTCGGTGTGTTGGCGTTGGACACGTTTTCCGACAGCACGCTCTGCCGGGCCTGGTGCCATTGCATCTTGGTACGCAACGCCGACAAGACCGGAAGATCGCTGATCGACATTGCGCCGCTCCGCCAGTTCCCCCGCCGGCACGACGCCGGCGACTAGGCAGAATTTGCCGCGTGTATGGTTAACAAGCGGTTAAGGGTGGCTTGGCGGGATGGGACGATCTTCCTGTCGGGCGAAGCTCCCACTCGAATCGAGCGCATTTTCGCCCCGAAATCCGCGTTAACCGCAAGTTCGCGAGCACTGCCCCAAATCTTAAGAAGTCGTTTTGGCCCAAACAATTCATGGGTTATTAAGGAGGTGGGTCGGCAGTTCCTGCCGTGGGGTTTTCGTTGCGTTCTCGGGTTCGATCGCCATCGGGCGCCGCGTATGGGCCGCCCGGCCTGAGATAGAGCTATTGGCGGGGAGAGCATGCAGGCATTGACCTTCGTATTCGTGTTGGTGGTGGTCCTCGCCCTTTTCGGCGTGATCTTCTGGCTGGTACGCCGTTTCGCCGGTAACCGGCTCGGCGCCAATACCCAGCGCGGACGGATGCCGCGGCTTGCCGTGATCGACGCTGCTGCGGTCGATGGCCGCCGCCGTCTGGTGCTGGTGCGCCGCGACAATGTCGAACACCTTCTCATGATCGGCGGCCCGACCGACATTGTCGTCGAGCCGAATATTGTCCGCGCCGCCTCCAACCGCGATCAGCTGCCATACCGCCCCGCCAGCGCCGAGCCGCCGTCGCGGATCTCCCCGCTTCCGGATGCGCTGGGCGAGGACGACAGCTTCCCGCATCCCGAGCCGCAGATGCCGGAACCGCCGCCACGTCCGGTCCGTCCTGCCTTTGCCGAGGAAATGCGCCGCGCGGCACCGCCGCCGATGCCAATGCCCGATCGGCGCGCGGAACCGCTGCCCGGCTTCCCGCCGGAACCGATGCTCCGCGCTGAACGTGGTGAACCCTTGGGACGCGGTGAACCTTTGGGACGCGGTGAACCTTTGGGACGTATTGAACCCGTGGCTCGCCCTGAACCCATCGGTCGGCTCGAACCGCGCGTGGACCGGCCCGAGCCGCTGCCGCCGCGCATCCCGCGCAGCGAGCCCTTGATGCCGCGTGCAAACCGCCAGACGGCGGATGGACCGAAGCCGCCGCCGGTGCGCGAAAGGCCCGTCGCGATTACACCCCCACCGCCGCCGCCCGCACCGCCACCGCCGCCGGCCCCTCCGCCCGCCAGTTCGGCCGATCAAAATCTCGCCGAGATGGCGCAGCGTCTCGAAGCTGCGCTTCGCCGGCCCTCCGCGCCCGCCACCGAGGCGGCACCGCCGGTCGCGCCGGAGCCCCCGCCTCCACGTGCAGGGCGCGCCGAGCCCCCGCCCGCTCCCGGACCCGCCAAGACCAGCTTCGAAAACCTTGAAGACGAGATGGCCTCGCTGCTGGGCCGTCCGAAGTCATCGTCTTCGTGAGCTTCGTCAAGCGCCCGCGTAGAGTTCTTGCATTCCTGACCTTCCTGATCGCCACGCTGACGCTGGCGACTTCGGCGTTCGCCCAGGACATCAGCATCAATCTCGGCGGCGGACAGGGCGGCGTCACGGAGCGCGCCATCCAGCTCATTGCGCTGCTGACGGTGCTCTCGATCGCGCCGTCGATCCTGATCATGATGACCTCATTCACGCGGATCGTGGTCGTGCTGTCGCTCCTGCGCACTGCGATGGGCACGGCGACCGCCCCGCCCAACTCGGTGATCATTGCGCTGGCGATGTTCCTCACCGCCTTCGTGATGGGGCCGGTGCTGCAGAAATCCTATGACGACGGCATCCGTCCCCTCATCGCCAACCAGATCTCGGTGGAGGATGCGCTGCAGCGCGCCGCGGCACCGCTGCGCGGCTTCATGCAGAAGAACGTGCGCGAGAAGGATCTGAAGCTGTTCATGGATCTCTCGGGCGAGCCGCCGCCTGCAACGCCCGAGCAGATGTCGCTGCGCATCCTCGTACCGGCCTTCATGATCTCGGAGCTGAAGCGCGCCTTCGAGATCGGCTTCCTGCTGTTCCTGCCCTTCCTGATCATCGACCTCGTGGTGGCGTCGGTGTTGATGTCGATGGGCATGATGATGCTGCCGCCGGTCGTGGTGTCCCTGCCCTTCAAGCTGATCTTCTTCGTGCTGGTCGACGGCTGGTCGCTGGTCGCGGGCAGCCTGGTGCAGAGCTACGGGGGCTAGCCGCATCCCGCAGTGCGGTTTGCGCGGCTGACCTCAGCCCAGCGCAATGGTCAGGGCGGCCGCTATCTGCCAAAGATTTGTGCAGAGGTCGCAAATCCATGCTGCAATCGCCTTCCTCGATCGAGACCAGGGACTCCTGGGTTGTCGCCTCGGTGGCGCTGCTCACCATGATGATGGCGTTTGGCGCCGCCTGGATCATTGCAGTCGCGCTCAAGGACATCGCCAGCGAAGCCGGCGGTGCGCGCTCGATCCCGGCGCTTGCCAGTGCGCTGGCCTGGCTCGGCTCCGGCGTCGGCGGCATCGTCATGGGCCAGATTGCCGACCGCGTCGGGACGCGCTGGACCGTGATGTCGGGTGCGCTGATGATCGGTCTCGGCCTGTCGATCTCGACGCTCGGTCCACCCTGGCCGTTGTGGATCGGCCACGGGCTGTTCATCGGCGTGATCGGGCTCGGCGGTATCAATGCGCCCTTGTACATCTATGTCAGCCGATGGTTCGACCGCAGGCGCGGCTCGGCGCTGGCGCTGATTTCGAGCGGCAGCTATCTCGCAGGCGCGCTGTGGCCGCCGGTGTTCCAGAGCACCATTGCGAGCTTCGGCTGGCGACAGACCATGATCTGCTATGCGCTTGTCGAAATCGTCGTCATCGTGCCGCTGGCTGCGATCTATTTTCGTCACCCGCCCGAAGTGATCCATCCTGAAATCCTGTCCGGTGCCGGCGGTGCGGGCCGCACCCGCGTCCTGGGGCTGCCGGCCAATGTCGTGTTCGCGATGATGTGCGGCGCGGGCGTCCTGTGCTGCCTCCCGATGGCGATGCCGCAGGGCCACCTGGTCGCCTTTTGCAGCGATCTCGGCATCAACCGTTCGATGGGCGCATTGATGCTGTCGGTGCTGCTCGGCACCGCCTTCTTCAGCCGGCAAGTCTGGGGCGTGATCTCGGACCGCGTCGGCGGTCTCACCACCGTGCTGATCGGATCGATCTGGCAGGCCGCGGCCATGACGGGCTTTTTGTCCACCCAGAACGAAGCCGGGCTGTTCACGGTGGCCGCCGCTTTCGGCCTCGGCTTTTCCGGCATCATCCCCGCTTATGTGCTGGCCCTGCGTGAACTGTTTCCGGCCTCGGAAGCCTCCTGGCGCATCCCGACGCAGTTGCTGTTCAGTGGATTCGGCATGGCCGCAGGCGGCTGGATCGCCGGCCTGCTCTACGATCATTTCGGCTATTACGCGCCGGCCTTTGCAGTCGGTGTCGGCGCCAATATTCTCAATATCCTGGTGGTCGGCATCCTGGTCGCGCGGCAGCGATTTTTCTCACCGCCCGCGCCCGGGATGACCGATCCGGATTCAGAACCCGTCATAGCCCCACCGGCCTAGTGATCGAATGATGTCGCCGTCCAGCAGACTATTGGATCGGGACATCGCGCCTGATTATGATGGGTAGCCCGCCCATCCAGGAACCGTCCCATGCAACAACAACATTATGACCGCGCCGCCGAGGACCTCGGCAACTCCATCCACCTCGAGCATGTCAACGTTCTGGTCCCCGACCAGCGCCTGGCCACGCTGTTCTATGTGACCGGACTGGGCCTCACCCGTGACCCCTATCTGATGGTCTCCGACACCAACATGTGGGTCAATGTCGGCAAGAGCCAGTTTCATCTGCCGGCGGGCCCGGCGCAGGTGTTGCGCGGCGCTACCGCTCTCATCATTCCCGGCCGCAAGGCGCTGCTGGAGCGCCTCGCCTCCGTGCGGAGCAAGCTCGAGGGCACCGCGTTCTCGTTCAGGGAGCACAACGACTACGTCGAGGCGACCTGTCCGTGGGGCAATCGCTTGCGCTGCTACGAGCCCGATGCGGCGCGGTTCGGGCGTGTGGCCCTCGGCATCCCCTATGTCGAGTTCGACGTGCCCGTCGGCACGGCGAAGGCCATCTGCGATTTCTATCCGAAATTCCTCGGCATTCCCGCCGAGCTGAAGAACGGCGACAGCACGGTCGCGCGCGCCAAGGTCGGCAAGGACCAGTATCTGCAATTCCGTGAAACCGACCGCAAGCAGCCGGAGTTCGACGGCCACCATGTGCAGATCTACATCACCGATTTCTCCGGCCCCTATCGCCGCCTGCTCGACCGCGGCCTCGTCTCGCAGGAGGACAATCAGTATCAGTATCGCTTCAAGGACATCGTCGATCCCGCTGATGGCAGGCACCTTTTCACCGTCGAGCACGAGGTGCGCAGCGCCACCCATCCGATGTATCTGCGCCCGCTGGTGAACCGCGACCCCGGACAGACCAACCGCACCTATGCTCATGGTCACGACCAATTGCCCTGGACCATGGGACCCGACCAGTACGACATGCGGTAACCACGACATGTAGCCCGGATGAGCGCAGCGATATCGCGGGTTCCTTGCAACACGGCCCCGCGTATCGCTTCGCTCACTCGGGCTACGCTTCGCGCCACACTGCACAAGCGAATAAACACGCCGCCATGAATTTCCGGCATGGCCCCGCGCGAAAGCAGGAGGATGGAAAGCGCGGCAATCTCCGACAATAATCCCTCCCCAATAACAACAACACACATCAAACGACTTGGGGAGAGGCGAATGTTTCAATGGATGCGGGATCTCACCGCAGCTGAGAAGCGGACCATGGCCGGCTGTTTCGGCGGCTGGTCGCTGGATGCACTCGACGTACAGATCTACAGCTTCGTCATTCCGACCCTGCTCGCGACCTGGCACATCACGCGCGGCGAAGCCGGCCTGCTCGGCACGGTGACGCTGGTCGTCTCCGCCTTCGGCGGCTGGTTCGCCGGCGCGCTCAGCGATCGTTACGGCCGCGTCCGCGTTTTGCAGATCACCATCCTCTGGTACGCGATCTTCACCTTTCTGTGCGGCTTTGCGCAGAACTTCGAGCAATTGTTCGTGCTGCGCGCGCTGCAAGGGCTCGGCTTCGGCGCCGAATGGTCGGCCGGCGCGGTGCTGATGGGCGAGATGATCCGCGACAAATATCGCGGCCGCGCCGTCGGCTTCGTGCAGAGCGGCTGGGCGGTCGGCTGGGGTGCGGCCGCGCTGCTCTACACCCTGCTCTATGCCGCGCTGCCCGAGACCACCGCCTGGCGCGTGATGTTCTGGATCGGGCTGACGCCCGCGCTGATGGTGTTTTGGATCCGCCGCACCATCAGCGAGCCCGAGGTCTTCAATGCACGGCGCAACCTCGACACCAACAGCCTGACCCAGGCCTTCAGCGTGTTGCGGCCGCCATATCTGGCGACGACGCTCAAGGTCGCGCTGATGGTGACGGGCGCGCAGGGCGGCTCCTACGCGCTGTCGGTGTGGCTGCCTACCTTCCTCAAGACCGAGCGGCATCTGAGCTCGCTCAACACGGGCTCCTATCTCCTGTTTCACATTTTCGGTGCGTGGATCGGATTTCTGGTCGGCGCCTATCTCGCCGACGCGATTGGCCGCAAGAAGACCTTCATCGTCTCGGCGCTCGGTTCGGTGCTGTGCCTGGTGATCTACCTCGCCGCGCCGATCAGCGACAGCGCGATGCTGCTGCTGGGCGCCCCGCTCGGCTTCATCCTCTACATGATGTTCTCGGCGATGGGGCCGTTCATGACCGAACTGTACCCGACCGAGGTCCGCGGTGCCGGCCAGGGTTTCTGCTACAATTCCGGCCGCGCGATGGGTGCGCTGTTTCCCACGCTGGTCGGATTCCTGAGCGACAGGCTCGGGCTCGGCAGCGCCATCCTGCTGTTTGCGATCATCGGCTACGGCTTGATGCTGCTGGCGCTGCTGATGCTGCCGGAAACCAAGGGGCGTTCGGTGGGCGCGATCAAGCCGAACGACATGACCTCGCTTGAACCCTCGCCGGCGACGCAGTGAGGAAAACCGGCCGATCTTCGAAAAAGCTTTGCACCATCGCGCCGAGAACAACGTGAAGGTGGCACGGGCGAGTGCGCGGGCGCTTCAATAGCAACGCGGCAGCCCACCGCTTTGCGATCTGACCTGGCGCCTACGCGCGTGTGTGACGGAACTCTGCCCAGCCCGCGCCGCATTGGGCGCCATAATTGCCCCATGATTAGCATGGACCGGCGAACTGGCTGTCGTCGCAAGTAGCACGGCGAACGGCGGGCATTTGACTTGTGCGCATCGCAAGTTGCATGCCATCCTAAGCGGGTGTGCACGGGAAATCCAATTCCCGGCATGACGCTCGTTCAAGGTCGGGAAGAACGCATAGGGAGATAGAGACATGAGGTCGATGCTTCGCCTTGCGGGGCTTGCTGGTGCAAGTCTCCTGCTATCCGCAGTCAGTGCTTGGGCAGGTCCCAAAATCGTTTCAGGGCCGGGCGCCGATCCCGCCTGCTTCAAGCCATGGTCCGGCCAGACCAAGTTCTTCCAGTGGGACAAGAAGCCCGGCCCCTACCGGATTGCGCTCGTCAACGGCTTCGTCGGCAATACCTGGCGCATCCAGATGGTGAAGACCGCCAAGGCCTTCGCGGAGCAGCCCGGCATCAAGGAGAACATCAAGGAGTTCAAGGTCGTCTCGACCGGCACCGACGTCGCCGCCCAGCTTGGCGCGATGGAGGACTTCATCAATCAGGGCTTCGACGCCATCGTCACCATCGCGGTGGCACCCGATGGGTTCGATCGCATCATTCGCCTTGCCGACAAGAACAATGTGGTGGTCGTACCATTCGACAACATCCTCGACACCGACAAGGTGATGATGGTCAACGAGGACCAGAAGGAAATGGGCCGCATGTCGGCCAAATGGCTGATCGACGAGAGCGGCAAGAAGGCCGGCGATATCCTCGAGGTCCGCGGCCTGCCCGGCAATTCCGTCGACCGCGACCGCCATCTCGGCTTCCGCGAAGTCATGGAAGGCGCCGGCAACAAGTTCAACATCACCGAGGTGGTGGGCAATTGGGACACCGGCACCTCGCAAAAGGTCACCGCCGACGCGCTTGCCGTACACGGTCATTTCGACGGCGTGTTCACGCAAGGCGGCTCGGACGGCACTGTGCAGGCGATGATTGCCGCCAAACACGCCTTCGTGCCGATGTCGGGGGAAGGCGAGAACGAGTACCGCAAGCAGATCGCCGATCACGCCAAGGATGGCCTCAAGGGCATGTCCTACGGACAGTCGCCCGCGCTCGTCGCCATCGCGACCAAGGCGGCAATCTCGGCATTGCAAGGCAATATCATGCCGCAGCTGATCTCGATCCCGATCCCGGTCGCGACCTACAAGGACCTCAAGCCGGGTACGAACTTCTGGCCGGATCTCAACGCGAATTTCTTTGCTCCCAACCAGTTCCTGCCCTGCGGAGTGAACTTCACGGCGCCGGAGATCATGGCGCAGAGCGAGAAGAACAGCCAGTGATCGCTCCGGCTCCGCAATCACGGCCCGGCACCCGCCGGGCCGTTTCTCCCTGAGCTCGCGCCATGGAGGATGCCGTCTCGACACCGCGCGCCTTTCTCACATTGTCCGGCATCTCGAAGCGCTACGCGGGCGTGCGCGCCCTGGAGGACGTCGACTTTGCTTGCGAACGCGGCAAGATCCACGCTGTGCTCGGCGAGAATGGTGCGGGCAAGTCGACCCTGATCAAGATCATCGCCGGCGTCGTCCAGCCTGACTCGGGCCGCATGAGCCTTGCAGGCAAAGACGTCAGGTTCACCTCGCCATCCGCGGCCAACGCGGCCGGAATCGTCTGCATCTTCCAGGAACTGTCGCTGATGCCGGACCTGTCGGTCGCGGACAACATTTCGATCGTTTCGCCACCGCGGCGCTTCGGCCTCATCGACGCCAAGGCGCAACGCCGCCGCGCCGAGGAACTGCTGGCCGAGATCGGATGCGAGGACGTCAACCCGCTGATGCACCTGCGCGATCTCCCGCTGTCGCGGCGCCAGGTCGTCGAGATCGCAAAAGCGCTCGGCAAGAGGCCGCAGCTCCTGATCCTCGACGAGGCCACCTCTGCCCTTACCAGCGCCGACGTCGAAAAAGTCTATGCCATGCTCGCAAGACTCAAATCCGAAGGCGTCGCCATCCTCTATATTTCCCATCGGATGCATGAGGTCGAAGCACTCGCCGATCGCGCCTCCGTATTTCGTAACGGCCGCCATATCGAAACCTTCGACAAGGGCGTGCGCTCTACTGCCGATATCGTCCAGTTGATGATCGGGCGTGATATCGCGACGCAATATCCGGCAAAACCGACGCGCGAGCCAATGAAGCCGGTGCTGGCGCTCGAGAACCTTTCCTGGGAGAAACGTCTCGACCGGATTTCGCTTCGCGTCGGCGCCGGCGAAATCGTCGGGCTCGGCGGCCTCGATGGACAGGGCCAGAAATCGCTGCTGCTTGCGCTGTTCGGCGTGCTTCGCGGCGTCACCGGGCGTGTCACGATCGGCGGACGCGAGGTTCGTCCCGGCTCTCCAGCCGCGGCCAAATCGGTCGGCATTGCGCTTGTGCCCGAGGATCGCAAGACCGAAGGCCTGATGCTGCCGATGTCGATTTCGGACAATCTTGCCATTGCCTCGCTGGAAGCCGTCTCGAGGGGGCCTTTCATCGATCGCGCCAAAGAGAGCGCCGCGATCCAGCATGGTATCGCGCGGCTGCAGATCAAGATCGGTTCGCCTGACGATGCGGTGCTGACGTTGTCGGGCGGCAACCAGCAGAAGGTGGTGCTCGCCAAATGGCTGATGACCGAGCCCCGTATCATCCTGCTCAACGATCCGACGCGCGGCATCGACGTCGGTACCAAGCAGGAGCTCTATCGGCTGATGCGCGAGCTTGCCGACCAGGGCGCCGCCATCCTCTTCTACTCGACCGACTATGACGAGTTGATCGGCTGCTGCGATCGGGTCGCCATCATGTATGACGGCCGCATCGTGCGCGAACTCGAAGGCGCCGACCTCAACGAGACCAACATCGTCGCCAGTTCCCTCAACATCGATACGGCAGGCGGAGCCGCCCATGCTTGACGACATCGCCGTCAGAGCGCGCCAGAACGTCGGGCTCGTTACTGCGGTCCTGCTGTTTTGCATCCTTTACCTGCTCTACAACCTCGCGCACCCGAAGGGATTCTCGTCCGCCGTGCTGGTCCAGAACGGGAACGAGATCTTCGCGCTGGCCATGCTGGCCATGGCCCAGACCGTACCGGTGCTGATGTCCGGACTGGATTTGTCGGTCGGCGCCGTGATGACGATGGTGGCATGCTTTGCGAGCTATCTTCTGACCGGCGCGCCGGGCGGAACGCCGCTGCATCTTGAGATTTTCGGCCTGCATCTGGGCCTAGGAACCTTTCCCGGCGGCGTCGGCGGCATCCTGCTCGGCATGGTCTCATGCGTGGCAATCGGCACATGCGCCGGCTTCATCAATGGCTGCGTGGTGGTCTACGGGCGGATCCAGCCGATCATCGCCACGCTCGCGACCGGGGCGGTCTATATCGGCGTGGCGTTGTTCCTGCGGCCGACGCCGGGCGGCAAGATCGACGAAGACCTCAACTGGGCGATGACCAATTCGCTTGGCGATTTTGCTTCGACCGTCCACATTTTCGACGATGGTGCTGCAGCGTGGTTTGCACCCTTCGCCTGGATACCGGTGCCCTTCGTGCTGCTCGCCCTGATTGCGATCTTGGTCTGGCTGCCGTTCCGCCGTTCGGTGTTGGGCCGCGCCGTCTATGCGGTCGGCTCGGCCGAAGGCGCGGCCTACATGTCCGGGCTTCCGATCGAGCGCGCCAAGATCGCTGCCTTCACCCTTGCCGGCTTCTTCGCCGGCTGCGGCGGCCTCTTCCTCGCCATTCAGACATCATCGGGAAACGCCGATATTCCGCAGGCCGGTGCCTATACCCTCAACTCCATCGCCTCCGTCGTCATCGGCGGAACCTCGCTGCTTGGCGGCACCGGCAGCGCCATTGGCTCGATCTTCGGCGCCATGATACTGCGTGTCATCTCCTTCCTGTTCCGCATCTTCGACATCGCACCCCTGCTGCAACCCCTGTTCGAGGGCCTGATCCTTCTCGCGGCGGTCAGCATCGGGGCGCTACGCGTGCTGCGCGTGAAGAACACGCTGGAGCTCTTTCGATGACGTCGGCGTCGCTTGGCCTCTCGCGTGACGACCGCCCGATCCTCATCGCGAGCCTGTTCATTCTTGTCATCCTGTTGGCGGGCACGGTCTATACGTTCGCTCGTTTCGGCAGCGCGCCGCTGCTCTCACCGACCTACCTCCTTCAGCAACTGCAAATCGGCGCCTTTCTCGGGATCGTGGCGGCCGGGATGATGATCGTCATCCTGATTGCTCAGATCGATTTATCGGTACCGTGGACGCTGGCGGCCGCTGCCATGATGGCGACCTCGATCGGCGGTCCGTTCGCAATTCCGGTCGGGCTTGGCGTCGGGCTCCTTGTGGGTCTCATCAATGGCATCGGAGTGGCGTATTTGCGTGTCCCTTCGATGATCTTCACACTTGGCGTCAATGCGGTGATGCGAGGGCTGATGGTCGCGCACACCGGCGGCTATGCGCCGCAGACCGCCGCTACCGAACTGATGCGTACGCTTGCAGGAGAGCGTACATTCGGTATCCCAAATGCCTTGTTTGTGTGGGCAGCGGTCTCGGTGCTGGTCGTCATCATCCTGCAGCGCACACCGCTCGGCCGCTACATCTATGCCATCGGCAACAAGGAAGCGGCGGCCTATCTGGCGGGCGTCAATACGCGCCGCGTCACCGTCATCTGTTTCATGCTCTGCGGTCTCGCGGCGGCACTCGCCGGCGTGCTGCTCGCTGGCTATTCGACCAAGGCCTATCAGGGGATGGGCGACGCCTACCTGCTGCCGTCGATTGCCGCGGTCGTGATAGGAGGCACCAACATCCTGGGTGGCCGTGGCCGCTATCTCGGCACGCTGATCGGAGTCGTGCTGATTGTCCTTCTCAACAGCGTCCTTTCGATCATGGACATGCCCGAGGCAGGCCGGCAGGTGATCTATGGGCTTGTCATCATCATGATGCTGCTTGTCTACGGACGCGGCGAGCGCGTCACGGCCTAGGCTGGCTTAACGTCACCCCGCTCGCTACGCGCGTAGTTCAGTGAAACCGAAACGGTCCTTAGCCCTTGTATTCCACGATGTAGAGACCAGCGCTGAAATCGGTGACGTAGCAGAGCGCATTCTTGTCGACGAACACGTCCGCGGAGTGTAGCACAACCGGACGGTTCGGGCGCGGATCAACCCATTTCGCGGGCGGCGGCGGCACAAAGGCGCCGATCTCCTTCGGACGAAACTGGTCCTTGATGTCGTAGACGCGCAAGCCCGCGTTCTGGTAGGTCGCGAAGATGACCTCCTCGCTGTAGAAGGCCTCCGGTCGATTTTCGTGCACATTGTGCGGACCGAAATGGCCTCCGACTTTCAGATAATCCTTGTCCGAGGGCGCCGGGAAGGTCGAGATGCTGATCGGGTTGGACTTGATCTGGTTGTCGAAGATCCAGATCGGCTTGAACCCGTCTTCCTGATTGTCGAGCACCGTCTCGTCGACGACCACGAGCAGGTTGCGACCGGGCAGCGGAAGTGCGTTGTGCGTGCCGCCGCCAAATGGCGGGGCCCACATCTTGTGCGTGATCAGTTTTGGGTTCGCTTTGTCTTTCACATCAACCACCGCGAGGCAGGCGTCGCGCCAGCTGCAATAGGCAATGTCGTCGCGGACGATCGGATGGTGCAGGCCGAAGCGGCCGTTCTTTGTCGGCCAGTTCGGAACTTCGCCGGCCGCCGCGTTCATGCCGGGCAGCCAGTACTTGCCTGCAAGCTGGGGCTTCGTCGGATCGGCAAGGTCGATCACGACCATGATGTAGTCCGTAAAACCGTCCAGCAGCGCCGACCCGTAAGCCCAGCGCCCGCCGGTCCAGTAGAGGCGATGCAGTCCGGTGCCTTCGACCGGCATGAAGCCGATCTGCCTGGGGTCGCCGGGAGTTGAAATGTCGTAGACGGCCATGCCTGCCGACCAGTCGCGCTTCTCGGGCTTCTCGCCAACGTGATCGCTGACGGAGCCTTTGTAATAGTTCTTCTCGTCGGCGAGTTCGGCCTGCGCAAACATGTCCTTGTTGTGGATGACCAGAAGCTTGTCCTCCGCCGCCTGCAGGTGGAGCGTCCAGGTATTGTGCGGCGCCGCGACATATCTGACGGTCTTCGGCTGCCTGGGGTCTCTTACGTCGATGACGCTGAAGCCCTTGGAGAAGATATGGCCGACATAGGCGAAGCCCTTGTGGACCATGATCTGGACGCCGTCGCATCGCCCGCCCTGATCGTTGTAGCCGACCAGCTTGAGGTTGGAAGTGGCATAGTCCGGTTTAGGAAGATCACTGCTCATCGTTGCCTCGAAAGAAAAATTGCAGGGGAAGCGGCCGCCCGCGGTCCCGGACCCGGGCGGCCGCGCGAATTGTGCGACCGTGCATTCTGGTCTCTTGGAAGGCTGTGCGCTTACTTCACGCCCCAGATCTTCTTGTACTCGTCGCGATAGCCATTGCCCGGATCGAACTTGTTCTCTTTGCCGCCGTCCTTCTCGATGTTTTCGGCCGTGAACAGATGGACGTGAGGCACATACCCGCTCGGCTTCTCTCCGGCGAAAGCACGGTTGATTTCGTCAATCATGATCCAGCCCTGCAGGTTGAGCGGCTCGGCCACCGTCGCAGTCTGATATTGCTTGTCGCGGATACGCTTGAACGCTGGAACCGAACCGTCGCCGGCCGAGATCTGTTGCGGCGAGCCGGTCGCCGGATCCACCCCTGCTGCCTGCAGTGCCGGAGCCGAGAAGTCGAAATAGAGGTCGTTGACAGCGATCGAGTAAGTCCACTGCTTGCCGTATTTGGAAAGCAGCGAGGTCGTGAGCTGACCCATCCGATTGGAAAGATCGGCGATCGGGGTATCCGCGACTTCGAGCACCTTGCAGCCCTTACAGCCTTCGACGGCCGCGCGTTCCGCGTTGGTCTTGGCAGTGGCAATGGCATAAATCGAATCCGTGAACAGGACGACGCCCGCATGGCCGCCCGACTTCACGACCGCCTCAAGACCGGCGGATTTCGCAACTTCGAGCGGGTCCGTGGTCACATTGGTGAACACGGCGGGTATCCCTTCGACCGGTCCGGCCGAGGGACCAGCGTGCCACCCCACGATCTTGATCCCGGCTGCGGCGGCCTGTTCGAGCAAGGGCTGCTGTTCCTTGCTATCGATGCCGACATTCAGGATGCCGCTGGGTTTCATTGCGAGCGCCTGCGTCAAGGCAGTCGCGTGCCCGGGCACCGTGCCCTGGCCGTCGAGCTGGCGTACGTCCCAGCCCATGGCCTTGGCCGCTTCCGCGGCACCGTCGCCCGCGCCTTGGGCGCCGCCGTTGCGCTGATCGGTCGAGACAATGACGATTAGTTTCTTGCCCTGCGCCTTCGGACCCGTGGTCGGCCCGTCCCACTTGGTCACGGGCGCCGCAACCGTCTCCAGAAAGGCCTTCGCCTTCTCGATGTAGGCGGCATCGTCGTCCGCCCGCGCCAGAGTTGTACCAAACAAGAGAACGCCCGCCGAACATAGAAGCGCCCCTTTGATCACCTTGGTCGTCATCATTGCTTCTCTCCCAGATTGACGGGCGGCGCCTTTAGATCGCCCGGCCGGCTTTGCCGGCGTTTACGAAGGCCTCAGGCGGCCCCGGCTGCTTTCGCGGATTCGGATTGTGCCGGCGCATGCAGCGGATCGCGCGGCGGCGGCTTGACAATTGTGCGGCGGCGCTGCGCGAAGGCGGCGAGCGCGATCGCGACGACCAGCGTCGTGCCGTTGAAAAGCGGCTCGACGAAGAACGCGCCGCCCAACAGCTGGATACCGGAAATGCCGACCGCGAGAATGAGGATGCCGAACACACTTCCCCACACGTTCACCCGTCCGGGCTTGATCGTGGTCGACCCGAGAAAAGCTCCAACCAGCGCAGGCAGCAGGAAGTCGAGGCCGACATTGGCCTGCCCGATCCTGAGCTTGGCTCCCAGCACACAGCCCGCCAGACCCGTAATGACGCCGGAGGCGACGAACACGCCGATCACATAGGCGCGCACCGGAATGCCGTTGAGTGCAGCCGCCTTCTCGTTGGCGCCGATGGCGTAGATAAACCGACCGATCGGCAGACGCTCGCTGATGATCCATAACAGCAACGCCAGCCCGAGCACATAGAATGCGGGGATTGGTATTCCGAACAGCGAAGCGGAATTGATGGCAAGAAAATCCGGCGGCAGCGTGCCAATGATCTGGCGCCCGTCGGTGTGCCACAGCGCGAGTGCGTAAAGAATGGTGCCGGTGCCCAACGTCGCCACAAATGCGTCGACCTGCGCGATCTCAACCAGCAAGCCGTTCACGAGACCGACAAATCCCGCACAAACCACCACGAGCAGGATCGCGATCGGCCAAGGGATGCCGTATCGCACCTGAAAGCTGATCGAGAGGATGTGCCACATCACGATACCGAATCCCACCGTGAGATCGATGCGGCCCGCCATCATCGGCAGCGTGGCGGCAAGCGCCAAGAGCGCAACGATCGACTTGTCGGCGAGGATGGACCGCGCGTTCAGCCAACTCGGAAACGTTTCCGGCAACAGCAATGAAAAGAACACGATCAGCAGCAAGGTCAGCAGCGGCAGACCGTATACCGGCAACAATCGCAGGATCGTCTGTCCGGTGGAAAGCGTGGCGAGTTCCGGCCGCGTCGGCTCGAGCGCATTGGACTTGATCGACTGCATCCTGGGCCTCGCTCAATGAATTGCACCTGCCGCTACGATACCGTCCCTTGCGACACCGGCAGACGCGGCGGCGAGGAGATTGCTGACGGAAAGATCATCCGCATGAAGTTCGCGCACGACTTGACCACGATTGAACACGAGGGCGCGGTGGCACACTTTCGCGACCTCCTCGAAGTCGGTTGACACGATCAGGATGGCGGCACCTTCCTTGAGCGCGACATCGAAGAGCTTGTAGATTTCTGCCTTTGACCCGACGTCCACTCCGGCGGTCGGGTCCTCGAAAACGTAGATTTTCGATTTCAAGTTCAGCCAGCGCCCGACCGCGACCTTCTGCTGGTTTCCGCCGGAAAGCAGCTCAATGGCAAGATTTGGATCGTTCGGGCGGAGATCCACGGTTTCGCCGAGCCTCCTTGCGGCCGCGCGCTCGCTTGCCGGCGAAAGCCAGGTCGACGCCCCACGCCCGGCCGCTTGTGGATTGAGGAAGAAGTTCTCACGGACCGACAGCCCGGCAATGATCGATTCCCCGACGCGATCGGCGCAGACGAGGTTCACCCCAACTTCCATGGCAAGGCGCGGAGAACCGAGTGCGACCGGCTTGCCATCGATCCGTATCCACCCGCCGGTAACTCCTTCGACGCCGAACAGTGCTCGGCCGACCTGTTCCTGCCCTGCACCGCGCAAGCCAACGAGGCCTACGATTTCACCTGCATGGATACGGCAATCGATTGGCCCGACCAGGCCGATCACTGTTCCCTCAAGCTCGAGCCGAGCGGCGCCCTCGCGCTCAGCCGGCCGCCTGAATACCAGCGAAGGTTCACGCCCCACAATGAGGAGAATTGTCTCGTCGGGCGAGGTCCGCCCCACCATCCGCTCGCCCGCAACACGGCCGTCGCGCAGCACCACCATGCGGTCCGCGATCTCGAACACCTCATCGAGCCGGTGCGAAACGTAGATCATGCCGACGCCGTGTTCGCGCAGACGCCGGAGCGCACCAAACAGGCGTATCACCTCGTCGGCCGGCAAACTCGCGGTCGGCTCATCGAGAATGAGTATTTCCGCTTCGGTTGCGAGGGCACGCGCGATCGCGACCAGCGATTTCTCGGTTCGTGTCAGATCCTGGATGCGCAAGTCCGGATCGATATCGGCGCCGATCTTGGCGAGTGCGCGCTCGGCGAGCTTTCGCGCCCGTGACCATTCGATCAGGCCGAAGCGGCGCGGAAAGCCCAGTGTCAGGCAGATGTTCTCCGTCACCGTCATCCAGTCGATCAATCCGAGATCCTGGTGAATAAAGGAGACGGGCATCCGCCGGACCGCGGCGGTCATGTCATTTCCGGCGTACGAGATCGTTCCGCCGTCGACCGCGTAGACCCCAGCCAAAATCTTGATTAGTGTCGACTTGCCAGCACCGTTCTCGCCGAGCAAGGCGACGACTTCGCCACGCCCGACCGCCATGCTGACATCGCTGAGCGCCTGAGTTCCACCAAAGCGTTTGGAGACGCGATCAATCCGGAGCACCGCGGAGTCCACGCGTTGCGGCGCCTCTTCACCATTTGGCCGAGGGCTATTGCTGACCACAGCGCCCTCCCTCCCGTGCTGCCGAACGACTTCCGTCGTCTCTTTTCAAAGCGGCGCGATCGCCACACGCAACTCAAGCAAAGCCATTAGAAATTATGGTGTGCAACCTTGTCAATCGGGATGAGACACTCCGATAGTCCAACCGTCACTATCTCACGGTGCATACACGGAGTGCCGCATCGCGGCATATGGCTAGCAGCACCTCGAACCAATTCATGGCCGTCTCGTGGCATCGCCTAAACCGCAGCGCGCGTGTTGAGATAGATCGAATAAAGCGAAGTCTGCCCACAGATATAAAGCCGGTTGCGCCGGGGTCCGCCGAAACAGACATTGGCGACGATTTCCCCGATCGGGATCGTGCCCAGATGTTTGCCGTCGGGCGCGTAGCAAAAGACGCTGCGGCCTGCCGAGGTCCAGATGTTTCCGTGAGTGTCGCAGCGAAATCCGTCGAACAATCCGTCCGGACAGGTGGCAAATAACGAAGATGCTCCGATCCGCTCTCCGTCGACCTTGTACGACCAGATCGTTGCCGGAAGCCCGCTGACATGCGTCGCGCCGGTATCGGCCACGTAAAGCAGCGTTTCATCCGGCGAAAAGGCCAATCCATTGGACTGAACCCGGTCCGATACGACCAGGGTTACTTTGCCGCTAACGCCGTCGATCCGGTACACATTGGAGGCGCCGATCTCCGATTTGGATTGCTGGCCTTCGTAATCGCCATCGATCCCGTAGGTCGGATCCGAGAACCAGATCGAACCGTCCGACTTGACGACGACATCGTTGGGCGAATTCAGCCGATGGCCGTCATACCGGTCAGCCAGGACGGTGATCGAGCCATCATGTTCGGTACGAGTGACGCGCCGCATGAAATGTTCGCAACTGATCAGCCGCCCGTCCCGGTCCACGGTATTGCCGTTCGAATTGAAACTGGGAGAACGGAAGACCGACACTGAAAAGTCGGTTTCGTCGAAACGCATCATGCGGTTGTTGGGAATATCCGACCAGATAAGGTAACGACCAGCGGCGAAATAGGCGGGCCCTTCCGCCCAGCGGCAGCCGCTGGCGAGCTTTTCAAGATTGGCATGGCCAATCACCAGGCGCGAGAAGCGCGGATCGTGCGTTACAAAGGGCAGCATTGTTCTTCCTTGACTAAGCAGAAAACAGGACAAGCCGGCGCGTCAGTCGCCCTACCCCTTCACATCATACTGCTTGGAGAGGTGGTCGCCGATCTGCACCAGCATGGCGACCGCCTCGGGATAGCCGGGCTTCGCCTGCGTCGCCTTGTCGGCGCTGGCGCGGAATTCCCAGCCGTCGCCATCGCGGATGACCGAGATCATCAGGCCATCGGGCGGATCGGCATGGACCTTCAATTCGGCCTTTGCCATCTCGATCAGTTCGGCCTGCGTCTTCACGGGCTTGCTCATGCGGGCAGTTCCTCCGGCAGACAGGCATGATCTGGGATCAGTGTGATCGTGCTCGAAAAAGAGACCACACTTTGCCGGTTTGACGCGTCGATGTCGAGAGGACGCCGTGGCGCCGAATAGCTCCGCCTCGCGCGCATCGTCCCGAAACGTGTTAGGTTCTATCGGGCTGGTCGGGCGTCGGGAGAGAATTGTGACGCGACGCGAGTTCATTGCACTCGTCAGCGGCGCGGCTGCCATCGGACCACTTTGCGCTCGTGCAGAGCGTCCGCCGAAACGCGTCCTTTATTTCACATACTCGGCCGGCTATCGGCATGATGTAATACCGCTTTCGGGGACAATCCTGACGCAGCTTGGAAAGGACTCCGGTGCCTTTGAAGTCGTCGCAACGGAAGACATATCCGAAATTTCGACAGGGAACCTCGAGCGGTACGCCGCGGTGATGTTCTTCACGAGCGGTGAAATTCCGATGGGCCGCGCGCAGAAGGCGATGCTTCTCGATTTCGTGCGTTCGGGCGGCGGCTTCCTTGGTGTTCATTCGGCCACGGACACGTTCTACGCATGGCCGGACTATCTCGATCTGATCGGCGGCTACTTCAATGGTCATCCCTGGCATCAGCCTGCAACGATAGAGGTGGCCGATCCCGCAGATCCGCTGGTGGCGTTTCTCGGGCCTTCGTTGCAGTTGAACGATGAAATCTACCAAATCAGCGACTTCGACTACCGCCGATCACATGTGCTCCTGCGTCTCGACGCAAGCACGGTGGACCTCGGCGCGGCCGGTGTACAGCACCGTTTCTACGGCTGGCCGCTCGCCTGGACGCGATCTTTCGGCGCGGGACGAGTGTTCTACTCGGCGCTCGGCCACGAGCCTGCCGTATGGCAGGACCCGCGTTACCAGCGAGTTCTCATGAACGCCATCCTCTGGTCCACGAGAGCCTGAAGCCAAACTATCAGTGGCTGGGCCTCTCTCCCGGCCGCCGATACAGCGCACGCTCGTTGCGGGCGTCAGAGTTTTTGAATCTCCGCCGGCGCGCGGCCGGCCCGCAATCCTTCGCGGGCCGAAGCCGTCCTCATCACGGCGCCAAAACTCTTGCGCTCGTCGGCCAACCCCTCGGCCAGCGGACGGTCGAGAGCCGCACGGGTCAGGCGCTTGGCGAATGCCAGCCCCTCGGCGCCCCGGCTTGCCAGTTCCGCGCCAATCTCCAGAGCGCGAGCGAGCGGATCGAGGGCGAGTTCATGGACAATCCCCATCTCATGCGCGACGGCCCCCGTGACCGTGAGCCCGCGCAGGATCATCTCGAGCGCCCTGGCCTCACCAATGATGCGAGGCAGGCGCTGGGTTCCGCCGCCACCCGGGAAAATGCCGAGCCGCGTCTCCGGCAAGCCGATCGCTGCGACGGTACTGCCGGCGATGCGGAGGTCGCAGGCCAGCGAGAGCTCGAATCCACCGCCCATGCAGAGGCCATTGATTGCAGCGATGACGGGCTTGTCGATCGCGGCGATCAAATCGGTGAGCGCATGAAAACCCGGCGGCCTCGGGCCCGGCGACGGCGCGCGCGGCGTTGCGCTTTGAACGCGATCCGCGGCATCGGAGAGCTCGCCGACATCATAGTGACGGATAAAGATACCGGGCACGCCGCCGGCGATCACGATCACACGTACCGACAAGTCTTCGCCCGCGGTCTCGACTGCCCCGAACATTTCCGCCGCACCAGCAGCTGTCATGGTGCCGAACGGCGCGTTGGCATAGACGATCAGGCGTACGGCACCGCGATCCTCTGTGGAAACAAGCGACATGACATCTCCTCCAGGTCACCGTCCTGAGCGGCGGCCCGCCGGGAACGACACGCACCGGCAGGTGCCGTGTCCAGCTTCTTGCAGCATCGGAAGTTTATCAATAGGCCGGGCCAAAGGATCGTCGACACGAGCAACGACCACCGCACTTTCGCCGGAAGAATTGCGAGGTGAGTTGGCAGCGCAACGCTGCGCGTTTCCGAGCCCGTGCTAGCCGCCTGCCCGGCGCATGCCGGCGACGACCGGCGGCAGCGAGCCGGTCGGATCGGGATCGGCCACAGGCGCCCGCGCCGTGGCGTCTGGGAAGCGCTGCTTCATCTCGCGCAGGAAGCCTTCGAGCGTGTCGACGCTTGCCGCGAGCTTTGCGATCGCGGTGAAATCGCCGCTGTTGGCGACGCGCGGCCTGCTCGCGGTCTCGAACGCGAGCTTGTCCGCCTCGCCGCTCATCAGTGGTGCGTATTTCTCGCGGAAGCGCGCCATGCCGACCGCGTCTTCGGCCAGCGCATAGCCGACCACCGCACGGATGATGTCGCTCTTCTCGGCTGTATTGAGCGGCTTGAAGTCGCGCCAGCGCTCGCCGTAATAGAGCTCGATCTGCTCGGCGGACTCCCGCCAGCGCCGCGCCGCCCAATAGATATCCGACCGCAGGCGCAGCGCCTCGCGCCCGCCGATATTGGAGACGATATCAAGCGCCAGCTCGTGGCGGCCCACGTCGCTTTGCGCGCGCGCTTCCAGCAGCAGCCGCTGCTGGCGCAATTCACCGGAGAGATCGGCGATGCGGGTCGCGCGCAGCGCGGTGATGGCAAGATCGGGCTTGCGGTTGGTGAGATAGATCGTGGCGAGCTTGGCCGCGACCTGCGCGCGCGCCGAACCCTCCAGGCGCTTGTCGACCTGGTATTGCAGGAGTTCGGCGGCCTGGTCGAGAAGATCGACCGATACCAGCCGGTCGACCAGGCGGCGGATCAATTCGTCGCCGCGCCGGCCGATCGGCGTCAATTCGCGGAATTCGTAGAACATCCCGAGCGCGTCGATCGCCGGCAGGTTGTCGCCCTTTTCACTCAGGAATATCTGCGAAAACAGCGCCTGCGCCTGGTCCTGCGCGGCGCGCGAGGCCACGGAGTTGGGTTCGAGCCGGGTGGCGGTGCGCGCCGCCTGGAGCGATTCAGCGTAGCGGGCGGTTTCATTGTAGATCACCGCGAGCTTCTGCAGCGTCTTCACCTCGACGGCATCGCCGCGCCAGATCATCGACAGCGTTTCGAGATCGCGCAGCACGTCGGTCTGCTTGATCTCGTCGCGCTTCTGCCTGAGCATGGTGTCGAGCAGCTTGGCCTCAGCCGCCGATTTGCGGTCATCGGAGTTGACCGCGATCTTGTATTCGTCGAGCGCATCAAGCTCATGGCCCAGGGCTTCGGCGAGCCGCCCGCGCAACAGCGCGACCGCCGGCTGCATGTCCGCCGGCACGCCGATCACCTCGAGTTCGGCGCGGCGCTTGGCGGCGCCGGCATAATCCTTGACCTCGAGCGAAGCGCTCATTGCCTCCATCGTCACGATGCGCTGCAGGTCGGCAGGCAGCGAGGCGATCGCGAACTCGACATTCTTGAGCTTCTCGCGCGCAGCCGCCCATTTCTGCTGCCGCGCCATCGCCAGCCCCTGCCACATCTGGGAATCGTAGTTGCTCCCGACGATGGGATTGCTGATATCCTTCAGGCCAAGCTCGGGCCGGTCGGCGAGAATGCTCGCGACCGCATGCACCATCAGCGTGAGCGCCTCTTCCTTCTTCGGAGCGGGATCGGACAGCGTGGTTTCCATCACGCCCTTGGCTTCCGGATACATGCCGCGCGCGATGTAGAAGCGGGCGACATCGAGCCGCGCCTGCGCGCGCAGGTCCGGCTCGGTGCGCGCGAGCGCCAGGATCAGCGCATGCTCGCGTTCCATGAAATTGGCGCCCTGGTTCTTGCGCCACTCCTCGACGTCGAACAGCGGACGCACCGCCATCGGCGCGCGCTCGGCGGAAACGTCGACGGGCGATAGCGTGAGCCCGCCGGGCTTGCGGAGGATGATCTTGGTGTCGGCGGTCTCGACCGTGACGTCATCCGAGTTCGGGCGGATGGCGATGCCATGCCCGGAATCGAGCAGGGAGAAATCGACGAAATCCTGCCGCTTGGCGAAGCCGCGCATCGGCGGCAAGGCGGTGATGACGATGAGCGGATCCCCCGCATCGGGATCGACGAAGCGATGCAGCCGGCCGGCGCCGGGCAGCGGCACGGCGACATTGGCGAGCGCGGGATCGAGGATGTTGCGGGCGACCGCCAGCGGTTGCGGAGGCGCCTGCATCTTGTCGGCGAAGGTCAGCGACCAGTTCATCCCGCTCGAACGCTCGTCCGTCGATAGCGAATTCAGCTGCGGACGGCTGAGACGGATGCGAAGCGCCTGCCCGTTCTCAAGCGGCAGCCGGCTGATCTCGCCGATGACCGCCCCGCCCTTGGCGCGGATCGGTTCGAGGTCAAGCGGCCGGGTGGAGTCGAACACCAGCCACACCGTGTCGCCGCGGCGAAACAAGGCCGCCGGCGTGACGGACGGAAAGCCGAAGGTCAGGCGCAGACCATCGCTGTCACGCCAGGCATCGACCTTGACGGGCTCCTCGGTCGATTTTGCGTCAGCCATCTTGGCTTCAGGCTTGGCTTCCGAGTTGGCTTCGGATTTGGCTTCGTTGTTGCCTTGGGCTTTCGGCCTGGTTTGCTCGGCGGGCGGCGCGGCCACGATTTTCGAGGGCTCGGCGGTCTTTGGCGCTTCGGCGCCCGTCTCCGCCTTCGCGGGCGCATCCATATGTTTGGCGGCCTCGGTGGAAGGCCCCTGCATATCCACCTTCGATGCTTCCGACAGTTTCGGCATGTCCGGCATGGAAACCGCAGCGTCCTTCTTCGCGGCTTCGGAGTTGCCTCCTGGCGGCGAAGGCTCAGCCATGAGCTTTGTGGATTCGGGCTTTGTAGATTCAGGCTTTGCGGCTTCCGCGGCGTGAGCAGGATTGGCTTCGCTCTTCGCGTCAGCCTTCGCCTGCATCCTGGACGGTTCGGCCTTCGGTGCTTCGGTCGTTGGTTCGAGTTTCGACCCGGTCTTTTGCCCCTCAGCGGAAGGCTCCGCCTTCGTCTCCGACCTGGCCTCTTTGGCCTCAGACTTGGCCTCCGACTTGGCCTCAGCTTTGGCGTCGGATTTGGCGTCAGCCCTGGATTCCGATTTAGCCTCAGACTTCGTTTCCGGCTTGGTCTCCGCGCCGGGCGAAGCGGGCCCCTCCGAATGCTTCTCGGCCCCCTCTTTCTTCGGCTTGCCGGCCGGCGCATTTCCGGCGTCCGCGGTCGGCAGCGTCTGCACCTTGGCCTTGTCGGATTGCTGGAAGGCGACGTCGAGATTGTAGTTCTTCTCCTCGCGGAAGGAATGGACGTCGACCTCGCCGATCATCTCGATCTCGACAAGGGTGCGGTCGCCATCGATCCGCTGCTTGATCGAGGCCACGTTCGGAGGTGCCGCGACCAGCGCGTCGGCCAGGTCGAAGGTGAGCAGCGCGTTGAACGACAGCGTCAGCTTCTGGTCGTTGAAGATCGAGGATGCGCCGATGCCGTCGGGCATCTCGAAGACCAAGCGCACGAAGGTCGGCTGAATGAGCGCGCGGACGCGGACCGGCGGGCGTTTCTTGGCCTGCGCCTCGGCGCGTTGCTGGCGAAGCGCCCGCTCGGCCGCCCTCGCCCGTTCGGCAAGCTCGCGCACCACTTCGATCGGCAGCGGCGGCGGCGAGCCGGTCCAGCTGTCCGGCAGCAGGTCGACGAACGTCCGCTCGCCGGCTTGCATGGTGTTGACGGTGACACGGCGCGCCAGCGACAGCCGGATCGCGGTGCCATCAGGGTCACGCCGCGCGGAGGCGACATAGTCGGGTACGGACTCGCCGAGCCGGTCGACCGCAATATCGACCGGCCGCTCGAAACGGATCACGAGAATGGAGCCGGCGCTGGTGACCTGGGAGGCGACGTCCTCGGCCAGTTTCAGCGTGAGCCGCGCATAGCCGCCTGTCGAGGAGAAGCTCGCCTCGCCGCGAACCGGATCCGGGCGCGCGGACTGCGCCGAGACGAGCGACGGCAGCGCAAACAGCGCAAGCGCGAGAGCTGCGGCACAGCGGCCGCGGCGTCAGGCAGCCGCAAACAATCCGCGTGACAGCGCGCAGTTGCGACAAAAATCCTTTGGCCTTTGGCGCCATGGTCGAGAAGTCTTCCGGTTCCGCCGTGCGCATTCCCGGGAAGGGAGCCACCCTCACCCGATCAGCGCCTCCAACTCTAGATTTCGCGAATTAACGTCCTGTTAAATATACGGCGGGGCTTCTACTTTTGCGGCAGCACCTTGCCTTCGATCTTGGGGAGCTCGGTGGACGCGGCCGAGCGGTCGCCGTTCGCGCGGCGTGCCAGTTCGACGGTCAGCCGCTCGGCGGCCTCCGACGACATCAGTCCGAGAATGTCGGACATCTTCCGCGGCGCGATCTGGGAGGCGATCTCGATCAGGACAGGCATCTCGAGCCGGTCGAACACCCGTGCGGCATCCTTGGGCTTCATGCCTTCATAGGTCGTGATGAGACCCTTGAGCCGCGCGTTCTCGGCCTCGGCCTTCTGCCGCTCTTCGTTGGCGGTCTTGGCCTCGACCGCCTTCATCTCGTCGACCTTGGTCGTGATGCGCTTCTCCGCCTCCTTCAGGAGGCTCTCGCGAATGTCGATCTCGCGGGCGCGGGCGTCGAGCTCCTGGCGGCGCGACTGCAGCCGTTCGAGGATCGCGCGCTCGGACGCCGAGACCGGCGGCTGGTTTTCCTCGGGATGGAGCACGACGCCCTCCGGCTTGGTGTCCGGCGCCTCCACCTTCGGTTTCTCTTCTTCCTTCTTCTTGGGCGCGGCGCCATGGGCCGAGCCGGTGATGTCGGAAGGATCACCTGCCGTCGCGGAAGCGACCTTGGCGCTCCCGGGATAATTGATGTTCTCCTGCGCCCAGGACGGCGCTACGCGCTTGCGGATTGTACTCGAACACATAGCCGCCATCGATCACGAGACCCGCCACCTTGAGCACGGCAAGGCAGCAGATCGCGACGACGACGACCGGAATGACGCGGATGTTACGAAACGATTTCATGCCGCCAGGCCACCGACCCTTCGCCGTTCAGAGAAGGCCTGGGCCGCGGCAGCCACGGCCTTTGCGTTCGACGATTTCGCCTGCGGCTGTGGCTGCGGCGGCGCCGGTTCCGGCTCGGCCGCCTGCTGCGGACGCGCGGCGATCGCGATCTTGGACAGCCGCCGCACCACATGGTCGCATTCGGACAGCTGCCGCTTGAGATGGTCCGTCATCTGCGTCGCGGCCGTGAGCTGCTGGCCGAGATTCTCGTTGACGTCGCGCACGGCATGCTTGAGCCCGCCGATCGCACGCTCGGCGATCTCGGTTGCGGTGACAAGCTCGCCGATGACGGCTTTCAGCGAGTGTTCGTCCGCCCGGAGCCGCTTCAGGCGCTTATTGAGCAGGCTGCAATAACCGACGGTGACCATTAGCAATATTGCGACCAGGCTTTCAATCATCAAACCTAACTGGTGGTTCATTGGGCCTCCATCAGCTTGTTCTGCTCGTCCGCCCTCTCGAACATCGCGAGCGTCGTCTTGGGCCGGCGCAAGGACTTGGTCACGCGGATGGCGACGCGGTCGCCGACGCGGCCCATCCGCCCTTCCGTGAGCGTCACGCTGCCGCAGCGGACCGAAACCAGTGCATCGGCTCGCATGTCCAGCGGCAACGTGTCCCCGACCTTCAGCTTCATCAGTTCCTTCAGCGGAATATTGGACTCGTAAAGCACGGCATCGACCGCGATCTCGGCCTGCGCGATCTCGGTGGCCAGATGGCCTTCCCAGATCGGATCGCGGCCGAACTTTTCGCCCATGAACATCTGCAGCAGCACGCTGCGGATCGGCTCGATGGTCGCATAGGGCAAGAGCAATTCGATATTGCCGCCGCGATCTTCCATGTCGATGCGCAGCCGCACCAGGATCGCCGCATTGGCGGGTCGCGAGATCGCGGCAAAGCGAGGATTGGTTTCCAGCCGGTCGATGGAGAATTTGACCGGCGACAACGGGCGAAAGGCCTGTTCGGCGTCGGCCAGTATGACCTCGACCAGACGCTTGACGAGGCTGGTCTCGATGGTGGTGTAGGGCCGCCCCTCGATCCGCAAGGCTGAACTGCCGCGACGGCCGCCGAGCAGGACGTCGATGATCGAGTAGATCAGGCTGGAATCGACGGTCGCAAGACCGAAATTCTCCCATTCTTCCGCCTTGAACACGCTGATGACGGCCGGCAGCGGGATCGAGTTCATGTAGTCGCCGAAGCGCACCGAGGTGATGCGGTCGAGCGAGACTTCGACGTTGTCGGAGGTGAAATTGCGCAAGGAGGTCGTCATCAGCCGCACCAGGCGGTCGAAGACGATTTCGAGCATCGGCAGACGCTCGTAGGAGACCATCGCCGAATTGATGATGGCGCGGATGCCGGAATTTTCGTCGAGACTGACGTCGCCGACGGTGAAACCGAGCAGATTGTCGATTTCCTCCTGCGACAGGACGCGCTCGCCGCCGTTCTTGCCGGTGCCGAATTCGCGGCTGCCGTCCTCGACCATCGCAGCCCATTGCAGGGCCATCGACTCCGTGAGTTCGTTGGCACTCGCTTCCTGCGCGGCCGCCGCGGGATCCTCGGAATCGAGCGAGGCCTCCCATTGGGCGGCTATGGCATCCTGGTCGACCTGATCGTTGCCCGCCATCGTCTTGAGAGTCCGCCCTTACTGAACCACGATTTCCTTGAACAGCACCGCGCTGACCTTGACCGGCGCCACCGCGTTGTTGACCCGCCGCGTCAGTTCCTCCTTGAGGCGGAACATGCCGGCCGAACCGTTGAGATCGGCAGGCCTGAGCTCGCGCAGATAGGTCTGGAAGATGTCGGTCACGCGCGGCATGGTCGGCTTGATGTCCTCGACCTGCTTCTCTTCCTTGAGTTCGAGGACGACCTTCACCCGCAGATACTGCACGCGTTCGCCCGGGCTGCCGGTGAGGTTGACCATCATGTCCGGCACGTCGACGAACACCGGCGGCTTGACATGCGCTGCTTCGGCATGTTGCTCGCCCTCATGACCGCCCTTGAAGAAGAGGAAGTAGGCGGCAGCGCCGCCGCCGAGCACGGCGAGCACGCTGACGATCATCACGATCAGCTTGAGTTTGCTCTTGGGCTGGGCGGCAACTTCAGTGCCCTCGCCGCCACCTTCGGTCTCGTTCTCTGCCATTATCGCCGCCCGGTCCGAGTGTCACATCGAGCCGAATGCCAGCCAGGCAGCTTCAGATAACGCGATACAAATGCCCCCAGCGCACACGCGCGCTCGTCTTCAACAGGACGCTAGGTAACAATGGTTAATGGACCCTTTCGATCGCGCTTCGGCTAGGAAAAAGTTGCCGGGCAAACATGGTCAACAAGACCTTTCTGCCGCCCCCGAAACGGTCATCCCGAACATCTAACTTGCTGAAAAACAATCATTTCCCGAGTTGGCACGGCTTTCGCTGGAAGGATGGCGAACCGGGCGGCTTGGGAGAGCCTTCGGTTCGTCCAGAGATCGGCGATGCGGCTTGGGAGAGCAGCTCGCGCGGATCGCATGAAGGGGGAGAACCACCGATGGAGAATGCGCTTCTCGTCGGACTTGCGCGACAGACGACGCTCGAGCGGCATTTCGCCGTGATCTCGAACAATCTCGCGAACATCAATACCAACGGCTTCAAGGGCGACCAGTCGCTGTTCGAGGAATATCTCTCCTCGGGCGCGCACGAAGACAATTTCAAGCCCTCCGACCGCCGCGTCTCCTACGTTCAGGACCGTGGCACCTTCCATGATATGAGCCAGGGCGCGCTGCAGCAGACCAGCAATCCGCTCGACGTCGCGATTTCGGGATCAGGCTTCCTGACGGTGCAGACCGCGGCCGGCGAGCGCTACACCCGCGACGGCAACCTGCAGATCAGCAATACCGGCCAGCTCGTCACCAATTCGGGCAACGTCGTGCTCGGCACCGGCGGCGCGATCGTGTTCCAGCCCACCGACCACGACATCGCGATCTCGCAGGACGGCACCGTCACCGTGCAGGAAGGCGCCAGCCACACCGATTCGATCCGCGGCAAGCTCCGCATCGTGAGCTTCACCAACGCGCAGAGCCTGATCAAGCAGGGCAACAACCTCTACTCCGCAACGAACGGCGCGGCCCAGCAGGACACCAAGTCGACGGTGCAGCAGGGCTTTGTCGAGAAGTCGAACATCAATTCGGTGGTCGAGATGAGCCGCATGATCGAGATCAACCGCACCTACGCCAACATCGCCAGCATGCTGGCCGCCGAGCACGACCTGCACAAATCGGCGATCGAGAAACTCGCCGACGTTCCGGCCTGAACCGCATGATCCACCGGTTTTCCGAACAAGATCATGCGCAAATGAGGAGTAACTGACATGCAGGCGCTTCACACCGCAGCGACCGGAATGGCGGCACAGGAACTCAACGTTCAGGTGATCTCCAACAACATCGCGAACCTGCGCACCACCGGCTACAAGAAGCAGACGGCGGCGTTCCAGGATCTCATCTACGAGCATGTGCGCCGCGTCGGTGCGCAGGCCTCCGACCAGGGCACCATCCTCCCCGTCGGCATCGACCTCGGTGGCGGCGTGAAGACCGTCGGCACGCCGCGCTCGATGACGCAAGGTACGCTGTCGCAGACCGGCAACGATCTCGACCTCGCCATCACCGGTGAAGGCTTCTTCAAGATCCAGCAGCCGGACGGCAGCTTCCAGTACACCCGCGACGGCACCTTCCAGATGGATAACCAGGGCCGCATCGTCACCGCACAGGGCAACCCGGTGCAGCCGACCATCACGATCCCGCAGAACTCGTCGGGGCTGACCGTCAACTCGCAGGGTCAGGTCTCGGTCACGCTGCCGGGCTCGAGCACCTCCCAGATCATCGGGCAGCTCCAGCTCACGAAGTTCATCAACAAGGCCGGCCTGCAGCCGGTGGGCAACAACCAGTTCACCGATACGCCCTCGTCGGGCGCGCCGCAGGACGGCATCGCCAACACCGAGAGCTTCGGCAGCATCACGCAGGGCAGCCTCGAGCAGGCCAATGTCGACGTCGTCTCCGAGATGAGCGACCTGATCGCCGCCCAGCGCGCCTACGAGATGAACGCCAAGGTGATCTCGGCAGCCGACCAGATGATGCAGTCCACCACCGCGCTGTTCCGCTGAGGGAGCTTGCAATGACTTTCCGTGCGTCCCTGCTTCAGCTCTTCCTTGGCCTCGCGCTAACGACAGTGTTGCCGGCGGCCGGTCTCGCCGCCTCGACCGACGATGCGAACTGGTCCGGTGCTGCGACCATCGCGCTGCCGGTGCTGCGGGCCAATGTCAACGTGACCAGCGACATCGTTCTGATCGGCGATCTCATCGACAATGCCGGCGCTGCCGGCCAGATCGCTGTCTATCGCGCACCGGACCTCGGCACGACCGGCGCGCTGCCGACTGCCCAGGTGATTGCGGCCTTGCGGGCGCACCAGGTGATCGGCGTCGACACCAGGGACATCAAGAGGGTGATGGTGACGCGCCTGGCGCGCAACATCGAGACCAGCGACATCCGCGACGCCATCGCCCGCGCGCTGGAGCATCGCAACGGCCTCGGCGAGGCCGCCAATCTCACGCTCACCTTCGACCGCGACCTGCAGGACCTGCGTCTCGACGTCGCCAATACCGGCGCGATGCAGCCCGTCGCCGTCCGCTACGACCCGCGCTCGACCCGCTTCGACGTGGCGTTCGAGATCGCCAACGACAACGGCACGCCGGCCAAGCTGCGCTTCACCGGCACCGCCATCGAGACGGTCGAGGCCGCCGTGCTGACGCGCAACATCGAGCGCACCGACCTCCTGAAATCCTCCGACATCATCGTCGAACGGCGGCCGAAAGCCGAGATCGGCGGCGAGGCCGCGACACGCGACGGCGTGATCGGCATGCAGGTGCGCCGCTCCATGCGCGCCGGCCAGGCGCTCAAGGTCGCCGACCTCACAAAGCCGGATCTCGTCCAGCGCGATCAGGGCGTCACACTGATCTACCAGACCGCCGGACTCTATCTGACGACCCGCGCCAAGGCGCTCGACAACGGTACCGAAGGCGACGTCGTCAATGTGCTCAATCTGCAATCCAAGCGCACCGTCACCGGCACCGTCACCGGCCGCGGCCAGGTGACGATCCAGATCGCTACACCGCAGCCGATCGTCATCTCCGACACGGCTGCCACGCCCTCACCCGCCTCGCTCGCCGACAACACTGCGTCAGTCTCATCCAAGCCCGAGTAATGTTCATGTCCCGTTTCAGATCAAGTACCGTTTGCAAGCGTCTCGCCCTCGCCGCGATATTGGCGACGCTCGCCTGCGCCGGCGGCGGATGTTCCGCGGTCAACCGCCTCTCGCAGATCGGCGAGACGCCGAAACTCACTTCGATCGACAACCCGACGACGCAGCCGGGCTACAAGCCGGTGTCGATGCCGATGCCGAGACCCGAGACGGTGTCCTACAGCCCGAATTCGCTGTGGCGGAACGGCAGCCGCGCCTTCTTCAAGGACCAGCGCGCCCACCAGATCGGCGATCTCCTGACGGTGACCGTCAACATCACCGACCAGGCCAATTTCGCCAACGAGACACAACGCAACCGCACCAGCAAGGAAGATTCCGGCGTCACCGATTTCATCGGTTCCAAGACGCTGGGCACGCAGGCACAGAAGGTGCTGCCGGGCCGGCTGCTGACCGCAGATGGGACGACACAATTTGACGGCAAGGGATCGGTGCAACGGGCGGAAAGCCTGACGACCAACGTCGCCGCCGTCGTCACGCAGTTGCTGCCGAACGGCAATATGGTGATCGAGGGCAAGCAGGAGATCCGGGTGAATTTCGAGATGCGCGAGTTGATAGTGGCGGGTGTCGTGCGGCCGGAGGATATTCAGAGCGACAACACCATCGATTCCACGAAGATCGCGCAGGCCCGCATTTCCTACGGCGGCCGGGGCCAGATCAGCGACGTGCAGCAGCCGCCCTACGGCCAACAGGTGATGGACATCCTGCTACCATTCTGACCGGAATGACGGAGCGCGCTTCGCAAGCGCCGCAACGAAAGATTCCCCTCTCCTGCGCGGAGAGGGTTCGGGGAGAGGGTGAAGCCCGACACTCTCCCTGCCGAGCTCCCACACTCCGTTTCGCGAACCTAGGCGCGAGCGAAGTGTTTCAACGCGGCCTCCGGTAGCTCCCCTGCCGGAGGCCGTCGTCGTTCTTCAGCGCGTGCACCTGGCGAGAATCCGCGGCGCGGACCCGCCGTCAAACGGGAACCAATGTTCCGCGATCCGGTTCAATCGAGGTGCCGGTCTTGCCAATCGGGGGCGACCGGCTACCGTGCCGAACCGTCTGCACAGCGGTCCATCCTCGGGCGTCGGCGCAAAGGCAGCGTGGGTACGAGGGACATGTTGGGGCGCGCAGGAGTATTGCGGATCAGACGCGTGCTGGTCAGTTGGCCGGTATCCGCATATCTGCTGGTGCTTGCCATCGCCACCGCCATTCCGGTCGCTGCTTGCGCGGCATTTCTCGCCTATCACTTCGTGGCGGAATCTTCGCTGGTCACGAAGGCCGAATACGAGGATCGGCTTCGGCTCATGCGCAACGCGACCGAGCTGCGGATTGCGAACATCATCGAGGATTTGCAGGTCCTGGCGCTGTCACCCGCGCTGTCGGAGGGGAAATTCGCCGAGTTCAGGGACCATGCCATTGAAGCGGCCAGGTTGATCGGCGGCGTGGCCATCGTGCTCTACGCCCCCGACGGCCAGCAGGTCGTCAACACACGTCTGGATCTCGGCGCTCAGCTGCCGAAGCGCACCGAGTTCGACACCGAACGCCGGGCCATCGAAACCGGACGGCCTCAGGTCTCCGGGCTTCAGAAGGCAGTGGTCGATGGACAATCCATCGTGACCATAGCCGTTCCGGTTCGCGTCGCGGGCGACGTCCGCTATGCGCTCAATATCGGTCTTTCGACGAAATATCTGTCGAGCCTGATGGACGACTACGTCTCGGCGGGACTGGTCGGCAGCATCGTCGATGCCAACGGATTTCTGCTGGCCCGGCGGCCGCTGCTCGATGGTGAAGAGCTGGTGGGGAAGATCACCATTCCCGAGGTCATGGCCCATATCGGCGAGCCGTCGGCGTTCTGGCTCAAGGCCGTTTCCCGCACGGGCGTCCCGACCTACACCTCATTTCTGCGATCCAGCCAAAGCGGCTGGATGGTCAATCTCGGCGTGCCGCGCGAGGTGATCGATGGTCCGCTGCACCGGACAGTGGAATGGATCGTCGCGCTGACCCTCTTCACAGTTGCGCTCGGACTGGTCCTGGCGCGAATCCTTGCCGACCGCTTCCTGGCCGAATTCTCCGATCTCGAGCAGTACGTCTCCTCCCTGCGCTCGGGCGCGATCGAGCCGAAATTCGGCGCGGTCGCCGAAGTCAATCGCATGAAGCGAGTGCTTTACAGGGTCGGCCGCGAACTCGCCGACGTCCTGAAACAGCAGAAGGCCCTTCTGGACGAGATCAATCATCGCGTGAAGAACACTCTTGGCACCGTGCAGTCGATCGCACGCCTGTCACGCGCCAGCTCGAAGGATGTCGAGGATTATGCGACCGCGTTCGAGGGACGCCTTCTGGCGCTGTCTGAAGCCTACAATCTCCTCACCGAGAACAACTGGGTCGGCGCAAGCCTGGAGGCCGTCGTCAAGCGGACACTTGCCCCGTTTGCCGGCTCCGATCGACTGCAGATCAGCGGCCCTGTCATCATGCTGGCCCCGAAAACCGCCCTCGCCATGTCGGCCGCAATCCAGGAGCTCAGCGCCAACGCTGCAAAGTATGGAGCGTTTTCGGTTCCGTCAGGCAAATTGAGCGTGTCCTGGACCGTTGACGAGAGGGGGCGCGTTCACCTGACCTGGGCCGAAAGCGACGGACCGCTTGTCCAGAAGCCAACGCGGCGAGGCTTTGGCACAAGAATGATCGCAAGCATCTTCGGCAGCAGCGCCGGATGGTCCGTAAACCTGGACTTCGACCCCGCCGGACTTCGCTGCTCAATGCAATTCCATCCTCGGGACGAAGATCGCACGGCGACCAGGTTCGGGGCCGCGGCGGGCTAAAGCGCGATGAGATCGGGATGAATTGTCATCGCGCTTTAGCTCATTGTTTGAGCATGATCTCCGCGCAAACGCTCCGCGTTTGTCGCGAGGGAAAACCGCTTCACACTTTTCCGGATCATGCCCTGAGGAACGATCCTCCCCGTCTGCCGGTTCTAATTCGGCAACCCGGGAGAACGAGAAAGCATGCCTGCCAGCCGAGCTGATCCCGACGGCACCAGCCCGTCGTCAAACGGGTGGGCTATCGCATCCGTCGTCGCCCTGCTCGGTGTCGCGCTTGCGTCCAGGTATCTCTTTCCGGGAGAGCGCGAACGCTCGGAGAGCCCACACCTCTTTTCTGACGACACGGGTCCAGACACGCTCAGTTCGATCCACGACGAAACCCGCGAGACTGACAATCGCGGCCGCGGCGCGACGACCCCCTCCGCGATCCCGGCGCGCGGATGGAAGGACATTCTCCTGCGCGTCTATACGAATTTTTCCGAGCACCGGATCATGTTGCTTGCCGCCGGCATGACCTATTACAGCATCCTGGCTATCTTTCCGGCCATCGCAGCGCTGGTCGCCATCTACGGCCTGTTCGCCGATCCGTCCAGCATCGCACAACATCTCGATCAGCTTGGCGGGTTTCTGCCCGGCGGCGCCGTCGATGTCGCCCGCGACCAGCTCACTCGGGTGGCCTCGAACGGATCGAAGACACTTGGACTGACGTTTCTGATCGGACTCGCCATTTCGCTCTGGAGCGCCAACGCCGCGATGAAGTCGCTGTTCGATACGTTCAACATTGTCTACGGCGAGGAGGAGAAGCGCGGCTTCTTCAAGCTGAATGCGATGTCTCTGTGTTTCACGATCCTCGCCATCCTGTTCGTGGTGGCGGCGCTCGGCTCCGTCGTCGCGGTTCCCGTGATCCTCGACTATGTCGGTCTATCGAAGGCAGGCGACCTTCTTCTGCGCATCGGCCGTTGGCCTGCGATGTACCTGGTCATCACCTTTGCGCTCGCCATCATCTACCGCTTTGGCGCGAGCCGCGAGACACCACAATGGCGCTGGATCACCTGGGGCAGCGCGATCGCCGCCCTGCTGTGGCTGGCGGGGTCGGCCCTGTTCTCCTGGTACGCCGCCAGTTTCGGCAAGTTCAACGAGACCTACGGCTCGCTCGGCGCCATCATCGGCTTCATGACCTGGCTCTGGATCTCGGCCATCGTCGTCCTGCTCGGCGCCGAGATCGACGCCGAGATGGAGCATCAGACGGCGCATGACACCACGGAGGGCGCGCCCAGGCCGATGAGACAGCGAGGGGCGCATATGGCGGACAGCGTGGGCGCGGCGCAAGGCGGATGAAGCCTCGAAATCCGTCAGCAGCGGACAGCCTCGCGCTTGAGGCAACGTCTTGAGCACAAATCAGAGCGCGGAGAACTCGTCAGTGCGACGCACCGTCGATGATCTCTCTCAGCATCTGGAAAATGTTATCGTCAGATTGTTCCGCGAGGGCCTGCTCCCGGCGTTGCAGGGCCTGGCGAATCTCGATGTTGAGATCCCTGCTCTGTCGAAGGCTTGCCATCAGCAACCGCGACGCTGCATCGAGCAGCTCGTAATCGGTGACATCCGGACTGTCCATACAAGCCTCCTGATACGCTGGAGTGCCCGCCATTGTGCCGTCAATTGCGGCAATTTCGCAAGCGGTCAGTGGGCGCCGAAGGTGCGCTGGCGGGCGGCGATCGCAAGTCAGACCATGCATCGCGACAGCTTGCCTATTTCGCTCCCATTTCCTGTTCCGGAAAGGGTTCATGGGTCTTGCGCCCGAGGAATGTGTCTGGTGCAGGATTTTGCCGAAGAATTTCAAGGGCATTTCGCATGACCAAGCGCGCGAACCCGATGTCGGCCGTGCGACACCGCCGCGGCGCGCGACGTCATGGCGCTGACGTTACCGAAGGCGAGCGAGGAAGGCGCGATCAACATCGCCTTCGACACCCGCGCGCGAATGGCGTGCGCCTGCCGGCCTATCTCCTTGCGCAATATCCGGAGGAGATGACCATCATTCTGCAATTCCAGTTTCGCCGGCTGGTGGTGCGCGATGATCGCTTCGAAGTCGGCCTGTGGTTCGAGGGACGGCCGGAACGGCTCGTCATCCCGTTCGACGCCGTGAAGGCCTTCCATGACCGGTCCGTCGCGACGTGCTTCGGACGGAATGCGAAAGGCCGCTGAACGCAATGTGTTCAGCGGCCCCCACTTGAAAATTTTTTGGGAATGAAATTCCCCGACCCTGCATTTTCATTAGTACGGCAAGAACGGCGGCCTGAGGATTCCGTAGGAATACGGTCCTTGGGACCGCGAGGCCGCCTTTACGGCGCGCGCGTCATCCTGGCCGAGCGCCGGTCTTAGACGAAAGTCGCCTCGACCCGCCCCAACCCCTGCAATTCCATGACGACGCCGTCACCGGCCTTCAGCCATACCGTCTTCACCAGGCTCCCGGTCAGCACGATCTGGCCGGCATGCAGGCCCCTGCCGTCGGCGGCCAGATGATTGGCAAGCCAGGCCAGCGCCTGATGGGGATGGCCGAGCACGTCGGCGCCGGTGCCGCGCCCGGCCTCCTTGCCGTTGATCAGCGCGCGGCCGGTGACCTTGAGCAGGTCGGGCGCGGCGTTGCGCGCGCGGGGCGCGCCGAGCACGCAGCCGGCGGCAAAGAAATCGTCGGCGATCAGCGTCGGCGCCCCCAGCGCCTCCCATTGCTCATAGCGGTCGTCGACGATCTCGATCGCCGGCATATAGGACTCGATCGCTTCCATCACCCATTCGGCGGTGAACGGCTCCTCGGACGGCGAGAGATCGCGCGCGAGGCGGACCGCGATCTCGCATTCGACGCCGACGCGGACGAAATCGGCCGCCGGCAGGCTGATCCCGGACTCGTACACGCCGCGCGCAAACACCCCGCCGCCGCACGGATGCGGAATATCGAGATAGTCCTGCATCACCTGGCTGGTGCAGCCGATCTTGTAGCCGACCAGCGCACCGGTTGCGGGCAGCAGCAGATCATGCACGGCGCGCTGCACGAGATAGCCTTCCGCCTCGTCCTGTGGCGCGGTGTCCGGCGGCAACGCCTTCAGCGCGGCGCGATTGCGGCGCGAGGTTGCGATGGTCCTGGCGGCTGCTAGAATTCTGTCCATGAGCAAAGGCCGTCGCGCGGGCCCCTCAACTTGACCCACAACATCAGCTCGAGCGGAATCATTGATTCAAAAGACGCCGCGAGCAAGTTGATTTCGCATCAAAAATCCAGCGGCGCTTCAAGTCGGCTCAGGGCGCCCTACTCGTCGCGATAGACCTTTTCGCGCTTCTCATGGCGCTCCTGCGCCTCCACCGACAGGGTTGCGATCGGGCGCGCTTCGAGCCTCTTCAGTGAGATCGGCTCCCCGGTCTCCTCGCAATAGCCGTAGGTGTTGTCCTCAATCCGCTGCAGCGCGGCATCGATCTTGGAGATCAGCTTGCGCTGGCGGTCGCGGGCGCGCAGCTCGATGGCGCGATCGGTTTCGGAGGAAGCCCGATCGGCGAGATCGGGATGATTGACGTTCTCCTCCTGCAGCGTCTGCAGAGTGAGCTTCGATTCCTTGAGGATTTCGTCCTTCCAGGCGAGCAGCTTGGCGCGGAAATAATCGCGCTGGCGCTCGTTCATGAACGGCTCTTTTTCCGAAGGTCGATAATTCTTCAGTTTTTCCAAAGTCAGCCCATTCTACGCACTGACGCCGCGCCTCTGCGGCGGCGGGCGGCCGGAACAGGTCCCCCGCGCGCGGCCTTATATAGCGGCCTCCTGTGACAGACAATATCGGCCGGACCCACCCAAACGGATAGCACCCGGTTTCGCCCAGGGAACCTGTGTGTGCAACGCAAACCGGCCCAAAGCCGACCCTTTTCAAGCCGTTTACCGGCCTGCTTTGGCCAATTCGACCTCCACCCGAAGCTCGATTTCGGACAGCACCGCATCAAGCCCGGGATCGCCGGACGAGGATTTCAGGTTGGCGGCGGCGTCGCGCAGCCGCGCCACCGTGGACGAATCGAGGTTGCCGGAGAGCAGGCCCAGTTTCAGCTGGTCGAGCACGTCGAGCGCGCCCTTGCCGCGCGCGACCGAGCGCCGCCGCCGCTCTGCGGGGTCCTCTTCGATGCCCTGGAGCGCGATCAGCGCGTCGATATTTGCGGTGGCCTTGGGGGCCAGGGTCGCGCGGGCTTCCGCGGTCGAAGCGATGTCGTCCGGCAGTGAAAAGCCGGTCGAAGAGGTCCGCCGCGCGGTCGAGGCCGGCGTCCCCAGGGTCGTACCGTTCGGTCCGTAGATGCGCATGATCTGCCTTCCGAAGAACTCGCGCGAGCTTCACCCTTTTATGGTTAACGGCCCGTAAACGGCCCGGCAAAAACTGCCGGGAGGCGGCAGTTTCGCCTGCCCTGGTGACCGCCCGCCTGACCGCCGGCAATAAATTTTATTCAACGAAATCAGCAAACTACCTAGCCAACGCAGATTGGCACGGCGACTCGCATCGTTAACGGCGGAGGAGAAGGCTATGGGAGTGGCCTGCCCCCTCCGGACGAAAGTGAGTTTCGAGGGGAGCATCGGGATGCCCGGCATCCGGACTTTGAGAATTTGGGCCCTGGCGGTCGCCGTCGCGACGGCGCTGGCGGCCTCGGTCGTGTCGGCGCAGGCGACGTCCCGGATCAAGGACCTCGCCAACATCGAAGGCGTGCGCCAGAACCAGCTGATCGGCTACGGCCTCGTCGTCGGCCTCAACGGCACCGGCGACACCCTCAACAACATCCCCTTCACCAAGCAATCGCTGCAGGCGATGCTGGAACGCATGGGCGTCAACATCCGCGGCGCCACCATCCGCACCGGCAACGTCGCGGCCGTGATGGTCACCGGCAATCTGCCGGCCTTTGCCACGCAAGGCACCCGCATGGACGTCACGGTGTCCGCGCTGGGCGACGCCAAGAACCTGATGGGCGGCACCCTGCTCGTCACCCCGCTGCTCGGCGCCGACGGCAACGTCTACGCAGTGGCGCAGGGCTCGCTTGCGATCGGCGGCTTCCAGGCCGAAGGAGCCGCCGCCAGCGTGACCCGCGGCGTGCCGACCGTGGGTCGGATCGCCAACGGCGCCATCATCGAGCGCGAGATCGAGTTCGCGCTGAATCGCCTGCCGAATGTGCGCCTTGCGCTGCGCAACGCCGACTTCACCACCGCCAAGCGCATCGCCGCCGCCGTCAACGACTTCCTCGGCGTCAAGACCGCCGAGCCGATCGACCCCTCCACCGTGCAGCTCTCGATCCCGCCGGAGTTCAAGGGCAACGTCGTCGCCTTCCTGACCGAGATCGAGCAGCTCCAGGTCGATCCCGATCTTGCCGCCAAGATCATCATCGACGAGCGCAGCGGCATCATCGTGATGGGCCGCGACGTGCGCGTGAACACGGTCGCGGTGGCGCAGGGCAATCTCACCGTCACCATTTCCGAGAGCCCGCAGGTCAGCCAGCCCAACCCGCTGTCGCGCGGCCGCACCGTGGTGACGCCGCGCACCAGCGTCGGCGTCTCCGAGGACGGCAAGAAATTCGCGGTCGTGAAGGACGGCGTGTCGCTGCAGCAGCTCGTCGACGGCCTCAACGGGCTCGGCATCGGCCCGCGCGACCTGATCGGCATCCTGCAGGCGATCAAGGCCGCAGGCGCGATCCAGGCCGACATCGAGGTGATGTGATGCAGACGGCACCGGTCGGCTCATCGAACCGCATCACCACCGATTTCAGCCCGCCGATCATCAACAACCGGCCGGACTTCGAATTCGCCGCCGCGCTGAAAAAGGTTTCGCCGCAGGTACAAGCCCAGCGCCAAGTCGACCGCGACCGATTTCGAGGCGATGTTCCTCAATTCGATGTTTTCGCAGATGACCGCTGGCCTGAAGGGCGACGGCCCGTTCGGCGACACAAAGGGCACGGGCGTGTGGCGCTCGATGCTGACCGAGCAATATTCGAAGAACTTTGCGCGCGCCGGCGGCGTCGGCATCGCCAGCGAAGTCTATCGCACGCTCATCATCCAGCAGGCCAAGCGTACGGCCTCAGCATGATGAACTCTGATTTCGACTTTGTAGCCATGAGCGCAGCGATATGCAGGACTTTCCCGGGTGTCGCTTCGCTCACCCGGGCTACTAGCTAGGGAGACCACGACATGAATGCACAGGCTCAGCAGCGCCAGGCGCCCTCCCCGAATCCGCCGGCGGCGAATGCGGCGGAAGCGCGCAAGCTCGCGGAGAGCCTGTTGGAGGTGATGAACGCGCTGTTGTCGGTGATCGAGCGGGAGACCGAGCTCGTGCGCGCGGGCAAGCTGCGCGAGGCGATGACGATGGAGCCGCAAAAAAGCGGAACTGTCGCGCCGCTATGTCGCCGTCGTCGGCCAGCTCAAGGCGAGCCAGAAATATCTGTCGCAGGCGGCGCCCGATCTCCTGAAGACGCTGCACCGTCATCACGACATGTTCCGCTCGATGCTGCAGGTCAATCTCACCGTGCTCGCGACCGCGCATGCGGTCTCGGAGAACATCGTCCGCGGCGTCAATGCCGAGATGGCACGCCGCAGCATGCCGAACACCTATACGGCCGCGGGCCGCCGCACGGCGCCGAGCCCGCGCCAGACGACGCCTCTGTCGGTCAGCCGCTCGCTGTAATTAGCCATCGACAATTTTAGGCAAAATCGCGCGCTCGCGTGCAGCGTGCGATTAGCCACGTTCCCTAACGGAACGTTGAAGCCTCGCTTCTATGGTTGCGTCCGGGACGGGTTGGGATTTGACTCTGGGAGCGGCTTTAGGAGGCTGCCATGAGTACGGATTTCAGCATCAGGCCGGTGGGAGCACCGGCTCCATCGCCAGCAATTCAGCCCGCCAGCACGGCGGCGAATAATGCTGTCCAGACGGAACTGCCGGCAAGCCAGAGCGTCACGGCCTCTGACGCTATCGTCACGCGCAACGACGCCCAGATCGTGAGCTTCGATATCTCGCACGAGGCGTATTACGACCGCAACGCGGGTTCGATGGTGTATCAGGTCGTCGACCAGAAGACCGACGAGGTCGTGGACCAGTATCCCGACGAGGCGGTGTTGCGCCGGCGCGCCTATTTCCATGCGCTCGAGGTGAGCCGGGACAACGCTCACCGGGTGATGCCGACCGATCTCGTCGCCTGAACCGGCCGGCGGTCCGCTAGCGGCACGGAGGCGGCCGCGTATCTGTCTGTCAGAGACCTGTCGAATCGCCTAGGAGACTTCCGGTCTCCCTGGAAGATTCGCCCATGACCTCCCGCGAACGCCGGCCCGACGATCGCCTTACCGAGATGGATCCGCGGCCTTCCAGGTGCGGGGGATAGACCGCCTTCGCAGCCTCGGGATCGCGCTGGAGCAGCAAGGCCGGCACGAAGCGGCCTTCAACGCATTTGACCAGGCCGTGCGGCTCAGGCCCGACGATGCCGCGCTGTGGGCCAGCCGTGGCAATGCGCTGGCCAATCTGGCGCGGCCGCAGGAGTCGCTCACGAGCTATCAGCGCGTGCTGCAGTTCAGCCCGAAAGACGCCGATGCGGCGTTCCGATGCGGGCTCCTGCTTCTCACGCTCAAGCAGCCGCAACAGGCGCTCCCCTATTTCGACCTGGCCGACGAACTCCACCCGAACCATCCGGCGGTGATGGAGCAGCGCGCGCTCGCACTCCACGCACTGGGGCGGTTCGACGAAGCCCTGGTCGATAACCAGTTCGCACTTGCGCTCAACCCGACCAGCGCGGACGTCTGCAACAACATCGGCGCCTGCCTGCAGGGGCTGAGCCGGGACGAGGAAGCGCTGCCATGGTTCGACAAGGCCGTCGCACTGCGGCCGGGCTCCGTCGTGGCTCTGATCAACAAGGCGCGTTCGCTGACACAGATACTGCGCCTCGACGAGGCGATGGCGATCTATCGCCAGGTCCAGCGCGATCGATCCGGACAATGCCGACGCCATCTGGAACTTCGGCCTTGCTTTGCCTGTTGACCGGGGATTTCGAGGCCGGCTGGGCCGGGCGCGAGATCCGCTGGCAAGCGCATATGCGCCCGCCCTATCCGCATTTCGCCCAACCCATGTGGCGCGGCGACGCAAGACGTCGAAGGCAAGACCATCCTGCTCTATGCCGAGGAAGGCAACGGCGACACCATTCAATTCGCGCGCTATGCGCCGATGCTGGCCGCGCGCGGCGCGCGGGTGATCCTGGCCGTGCAGGATGCATTGCAGCCGCTGCTGACAGGCCTGCCCGGAGTCTCGCTCTGTATTGCGAGATCGTCGCAATTGCCGCCGTTCGACCTGCACTGCCCGATCTGTAGCCTGCCGTTTGCTTTCGGAACGCGGCTCGACACCATTCCCTCTGCGACGCCCTATCTGCCGCCGCCTGCGCAGGCGCGCGTCCAGATCATGGGAGCAGCGGCTTCGCGAACGGCTGGGTCCGGACAGGAAATGCCGCGTCGGCCTGGTGTGGTCCGGCAATCCCAACCACGGCAATGATCGCAACCGTTCGGTGCCGCTGCGCGCGCTGTTGCGCCTGTTCGACGCGGACGCTGCTTTCGTCAGTCTCCAGAAGGATGCGCGGCCGGAGGATCGGGCGATGCTTGAAGAAGGCGGCATCGTCGACCTGACGGCCGATCTGTCCGATTTCGCGGAAACCGCGGCGCTCGTCAGCTGCCTCGACATCGTGATCAGTGTGGACACGAGCGTCGCCCATCTTGCCGGCGCGCTGGCGCGTCCGACCTGGATCATGTTGCCCTATTCGCCGGATTTCCGCTGGCTGCTCGATCGCGACGACAGCCCCTGGTATCCGACGGCGCGGCTGTTCCGGCAGTCCGCCGCGCGCGACTGGAACGAGGTGGTCGATCGGGTGCGGAGCGCGCTGGCCTCGCATGCGCAATCGTTCAGATCGCAACGAGGATAGACGAGGTCAAGCCGCGGCGCGTGCCGGCGGCCGATTGCCTCAGGAGCGGCCCGACAGGCCGGCTGCGATATTGCAGTTGATGTCGATCAGCGACTTCAGCTTCGCCGGATCCGGATCCATCTGGATCTCGATGGTGTGCTTCATCACGAACACGCCGATGTTGGCGATGTTCTGGCGCACTTCCATTGAATTGGGGTTGGCGCTGTCTTCGGCGGCGGTCAGGAAGATCGACCACAGGCGGCGATTGAACATCAGCGCCTTGTGCATGTTGCGGTCAGGACCGTTCCAGTTGTTCTGGACTTCCTGCAGCTGCCTCGCCGCCATTAAGAGTGCCTGCGCCTCGATTTCCCTCGGTGTTGCCGTCGTTTGAGAAGTCCGAGCATAGGCTTGAGCGGCATGCGACATTCAGAACCCCGGTATTACGCCAGTGACGCGACGAAACAGTCCGCGTGTTTTACGTGTTTGCGTTTAAAATATGGTTAGCGAATGCTTCCGTAGATGTACGGACACGGCTCATTCACCAGATAGCGCTCTTCAGTGTCCTCTGAAGACATGAAAAAACGGCGGGCATCGGCCCGCCGTTTTTAGCTATTTTTTTTACGAGTTTAGCGGAGCAGCTGGAGCACGCTCGCCTGCGACTGGTTGGCCAGTGCGAGTGCCGAGACCGCGATCGACTGGCGTGTCGAGAGCGCCTGGCTGTTGGCCGCTTCCTCGTTGGTGTCGGCCAGCACCAGGTTCGATGCGCCGGTCTGCAGCACGTTGATCAGGTTCTTGTTGAAGTCCTGTCGGATCTGCACGATCGAGAGGTTCGAACCGAGTGCGGAGGATTCGGCGCGCAGCTGAGTCGAGGCGGCATCGAGCGAGGTGAGCAACCTGTTCGCCGAATTGCTGTCCAGGAAGTCGACGCCCGCAGTGAGTCCCGCAAGGCCAAGGCCGGCATCGTTGAAGGTGACGCCCTGGATGCTCAGCGTGGAGCGGCCGGTCTCGTTGAACACCAGCTTCAGCGTGTCGCCGTTCAGGAGGTTGACGCCGTTGAAGGAGGAGTCCTGCGCCGTCGTGTTGATCTGCGCGAGCACGTTGTTGTACTGCGAGACCAGATTGGCGCGCGTCGCTTGCGAATTGGGATCCGCGATCGGCGCACTTCCGCCGCTCGCCACGCCAAAGAAGGCCTGACCGGAAGCGGCTGCCGAGCCGGTCAGCGCGCCGATGGTCGAGGACGCCGCGTCGTTCGAGGTGATGATGTTGATGTGTCCGGTGGTGTCGACGCTGGCTTGCAGGTTATTCGGCGCAAGCGCATCGTTGAGCGCGTTCAGGTTCGAGACCTGACCAGCACCCAGGCCGAACGTGATCTTCGTCTGCGTGCCGCCGCCGGTGGCGGGGATCGTCAGCGTCTGACCGGCCAGACCGTCACCGGCGACCGAGGAGAGGCCGAGCTTGGCCAGAGCCGAGCCCGAGAGCGTCAGGCCAACCGCGCCGCCGTTGATGGTGATCGCGCCGGCCGAGACCGTTGCAGTGACACCCGCGGCCGCGTTGATGGTCGAGAGCAGGTCGGTGACGTTGTCGCCGATGCCGATGCTGGTGCCGCTGCTGGTGGAGCTGCCGGTGAAGGTGAAAGTGGTGCCGTTGACGACCAGCGTGTCGCCGGTGGTCAGGCCGCTGGCGAGCGCGTGCGACGTCGAGCTGGATGTGCCGGACAGCAGCGTGGAGCCGGTGATCGCAGCGCTCGAGGTCGAGTTGTTGTCGACGACCGCAGTGCCGGTCGAGGGGGTCGAGGACGTACCCAGGATGTTGCTCGCGGTGGCGCCGGTCAGCTGCGCCGAGGTCACGTTCGACTTCGTCGAGTAGCCGGTCGGGCTCTGCAGCACCTGGTTGGCGATCGACTGCGCGTTGGCGACGAGGCTCGACAGCGAGGTCAACCCGGTGTTGGCGGCTTGCAGGATCTGCACCCCGTTGCCGATGCCATCGAGCAGATTGGCGAGGTCTCCGGCCCGGTTGTTGAGCGATTGCGCCGTGAAGAACTCGGTCGGGTTGTCTAGCGCCGTGTTGACCTTGTTGCCGGTGGCGAGGTTATTTTGGGTCTTCGCGAGCAGCGCAGCCGTTGACTGCAGCGAGAGCAGATTCTGGCGAACCGATGCCGAAAGGACTATACCGGACATGTCTCAAAACCTTCCTAGTCTTTAGGTCACGCCTATTTCTAAGGGAGTCAGGCTTAAATTAAGGTTAATGGCGCTTTAAATTAATGGGTTAACAGATCCTTAACCGCGCGCTCCCCTCGTCCAGATATAATGTGTAGCCCCGCGCAAACGAAAAAACGGCGGGGTTTCCCCCGCCGTTTCCGTCTCTTTTGTAGCTTTTAAGCCTTAGCGGAGCAGCTGCAGCACGCTCGCCTGCGACTGGTTGGCCAGCGAGAGCGCGGAGACCGCGATCGACTGACGGGTCGAGAGCGCCTGGCTGTTGGCCGCTTCCTCGTTGGTGTCGGCCAGCGTCAGGTTCGACGAACCGGTCTGCAGAACGTTGATCAGGTTCTTGTTGAAGTCCTGACGGATCTGCACGATCGAGAGGTTCGAACCGAGCGAGGAGGATTCCGACCGCAGCGTGCTGGAAGCCAGCGAGAGCGCGGTCAGGGCCTTGTTCGCCGACGAGTTGTCGAGGAAATCGGTGCCCGACGTCAGCGTCGACAGACCAAGGCCAGCGGAGTTGAACGTGACGCCGGTGATGCTCAGGGTCGACTTGCCGGTCTCGTTGAACACCAGCTTCAGCGTGTCACCGTTGAGCAGGTTGACGCCGTTGAAGGACGAGTCCTGCGCCGTGGTGTTGATCTGGGCCAGCACGTTGTTGTACTGCCCGACCAACGCCGAACGCTGGGCCTGCGAGTTCGCATCGGCAATCGCCGCCGTCGGAGCGGTCACGGCATTGAACGCCGCACCCGAGGTCGAGGCCGCCGTACCCGAGATCGCACCGATCGTCGAGGACGCCGCATCGTTGGTGGTGACGATGTTGATCTTCCCGGCAGCCGCGTCGAATGTGGCCTGCAGGTTGTTCGCCGCCAGCTTCGCGTTGAGGTCGTTCAGCGTCGACACCTGGCCAGCGCCGATACCGAAGGTGATGGCAGTCTGCGTGCCGCCGCCGGTGGCGCCGATCGTCAACGTTTGACCGGCCAGACCGTCACCGGTGATCGAGGACAGGCCGAGCTTGGCCAGCGCCGTGCCGGAGAGCGTCAGGCCCGATACGCCGGGGTTGATGGTGATCGCGCCGGCCGAGACCGATGTCGTGGTACCCACGGCGGCATTGATGGTCGAGAGCAGGTCGGTGACGTTGTCGCCGATGCCGATGGTGGTGCCGCTGCTGGTCGAGCCGGCGGCGAAGGTGAAGGTGGTGCCGTTGACGACCAGCGTGTCGCCGGTGGTCAGGCCGCTGGCGAGAGTAGTGCGACGTCGAGCTGGAGGTGCCGGACAAGAGCGTCGCGCCGGTGATCGCAGCCGTCGAGGTCGAGTTGTTGTCGACCACGGCAGTGCCGGTCTGGGTCTTGGAACCCAGGAGGTCGGCGGCGGTCGCGCCGGTCAGCGTGTTCGTGGTCACGTTCGACTTCGTCGAGTAACCGGTCGGGCTCTGCAGCACCTGGTTGGCGATCGACTGGGCGCTGGCGACGAGGCTCGCAGCGAGGTCAGGCCGGTGTTGGCGGACTGCAGGACCTGCACGCCGTTGCCGATGCCATCGAGCAGGTTGCTGATGTCGCTGGCGCGGTTGTTCAGGGACTGGGCGGTGAAGAAGTTGGTGGGGTTGTCGAGAGCAGAGTTGACCTTGTTGCCGGTGGCGAGGTCATTCTGGGTCTTGGCGAGCAGCGAAGCAGTCGACTGCAGCGAGAGCAGGTTCTGGCGGACTGACGCCGAGAGAACGATACCGGTCATTGTTCATACCTTTCTGGTGTGAAACTCAGAGTACTGCCCGGCCTTCTTGGTCAGGTGACCCCGCGACGGTCGTCTGAAGTGGCTAAAAAAACATGAAATTGCAGGGCCCGGTTGATTGCGGGATTAAGCAAGACGGCTCCGGCCCTGGATTTCTCCCCACCGGGGCTGCGGTCAAGATCCTTGATTTGACTGGATATTTCCGCGACCGGCGCGCCGTTTACCAGCCGTTAACCTTGATCGTAAAGGATCGCCGACGGTTGCAGATGAGGCACGTGCGCGCCGACGGCATGCCTTACGATTTGCAGTAGTTTGATCGCCGGCGTCTGAAGCGGCAACGGAGAACAAATATGGCCCTGAAAGTCGAGCTCAAGCCGCATGAACGAATCATCATCGGCTCCTGCGTCGTCACCAACACCGACCAGCGCGCCCGTCTCCTGATCGACGGCGACAACATCCCGATCCTGCGCGAGAAGGACATCCTGACGCCGGAAACGGCCGACACGCCGGCCAAGCTCGTCTATCTCGCGGTCCAACTGATGTACATCTCGCCGGACCCGCAGGCCAGTCACGGCACCTACTTCAACCTGCTGCGCGACATCGTCGTCACCGTGCCGAGCGCCTGGCCCATCATCGAGGGCATCAACAACTGCATCCTCAGCGGCGATCTCTATCAGGCGCTGAAGGAAGCCAAGAAGCTGATCGCCTACGAGAAGAAGCTGCTCGAGCAGCACGAGGCGATCGAGGCGAGCCGGCAGACCGACGTCGCCGAGCGCCGCTCCGCCTGACCGGTCAGGGACGTTTCGCTCGATCGGGAGTCGCTTCCCGATCAGACCGCGATCGGCGTCCCGATTTTTCCGGTGCGTCCGGATGCGGCCGACGACCGCCGCGCGCCGAACTCCAGCACCGCCGCCACCAGCCGGTCGATGTCGGCGACATCGGTGCGATGATTGACGATCGCCGCGCGGATCGCGAGCCGGCCGTCGAGCACCGTCGTCGACGGCGCGGCGATGCCGGATTCCTGGAGGTTGACGACGATCTCGCCGTTGACCCTGTCGGCATCATCGGCGCGATAGCGGAAGCAGACGATGTTGAGATTGACCGGCGCCAGCAGCTCGAGCTGCGGCTCGGCGAGGATGCGCGCCTCCAGATAGTTCGGCGAGCGCACAGCAGCGTGCAATGACCGCGCCGAGCTTGTCGGTGCCATAGGTCTTCAGCGTGAACCAGGTCTTCAGCGCCCGGAAGCCGCGCGACAGATCCGGACCGAGATCGCAGGGCCATGAGGCTCCAGCGGCAAGCCCGCGCGTCTCCCGCCGCAGATAGGCCGCCGGCGCCGCGAAGGCGTCGCGATGCCGTTCGCCGTCGCGCACCAGCAGGAAGCCGGCGTCGTAGGGCACCTGCCCCCATTTGTGGAAATCGAGCGCGATCGAGTTCGGCCTGCTTCGATGCCGGCCAGGCGCGGCGCGAGCGCTGGCGAGAGGATCGCGAGCGCGCCGAAGGCGCCGTCGACGTGAAACCAGAGCTCCTCCTCGCGGCAGAGGTCCGCGATCGCACCGAGATCGTCGATCGCGCCGATATCGACCGTGCCGGCGGAAGCCACCACCAGGAACGGCCTCGCAGCCCGGCGGCGCGGTCGTGCGCGATCTGCGCGCGCAATGCCGCGATATCGATGCGGTGGCATTCGTCGACCGCGATGGAGCGCAGCGCATCGCTGCCGAGACCCGCGATCTCCATCGCCCTGGTGATGCAGCCATGCGCGGCCTTCGACGTGTAGGCCGTCAGCAAGCGCGCCCGCCTCGCCGATGCCGTGCTGCCGCGAAGGCCTGCCGAGCGCGGACGTCCGCGCCACCAGCACCGCCATCAGATTGGCCATCGACGTGCCGGTGACGAAGATGCCGCTGGCGCGTCGCGGAAAGCCGAACATCTGGCGCGTCCAGTCCACGATCTGCCGCTCGACCTCGATCGGCATGTGATCGCGGCCGCCGAGATTGGCATTGAGTCCTGCCGCCAGCATCTCCGCCAGCATGCCGACGGCCGAGCCGCCGCCATGCACCCAGCCCATGAAGCCCGGATGAACGTTGCCGGTCGCATAGGGCACGACGAAATCGGTGAAGTCGCGATAGACGTCCGCGAGAGTCGGACGGCGCGCGCGGAAGGCGCTTGGCGAAACTCGCGCGCGCACCGCATCGGGAATCGGCTGCCAGACCGGGCGCTCGCGAATGCGTCGCGATGTAGTCGATCATGTCATCGAGCATGCGATGACCCTGCGCGCGGAGCTCGTTCCAGTCCTGCGGGTCGAGCGTCTCGCTTGCCTCTGATGGACGCGGCGCGTCGTGGCGCGCGCTCGTCACGCCGCCCGCTCCTGCCGCGTCCGCGCGTATCGCACCAGCATGGCCGCGAAGGCATCGAAGATCTTGCGCATCTGCGGCGGCTTGTAGGGAAAGACGTCGGCGTGATCCATATTGTGCACGACAGCGGTGTTGTCGGCCTCGAAGATCAGGAGCGCGCCATCTTCGGTCTCCGCGCAGTCGACGGTGAAATATTCAAGACCGATGCGATCGGCCATCGCCGTCAGCGCGGTCCGGTGCCTGCGGCGCGAAGCCGATGTCGAAGGTGCGCATCCAGGTCTCTTCCTCGAGACGCTTCTCCGCGCTTTGCGCCATGCCGGCGTTGAGATACCAGATGTCCCAGCGATCGGCGATCGCCATGTGGCAGGCAAACGGCTTGCCGTCGACGAAGACGAGCCGGTATTTGCGGTACTGCTGATCCTCGCTCGAATAGTCGATGAAGCGCGAGATGAAGAACAGCTCTTCCTCGTGGCCGTCGAGATAGAGCGCGAGCGCCTGCGCATCGTCGATCTTCGCCAGCCCCGATCCGGCATGCGAGCCGCGCGGCCGGACGATGACCGGAAAGGCGAGATCGTTCGGCGATATCGGCCAGCTCGTCGGGCGATCGCACGACGTCGGCAAGGCGTTCGCGCGTGACCACGAGCGTCGCCGGGACTTCGAGACCGTCGATGCCGTCGAGCAGGCGAAACAGCTTGTCGCGATCGAGGCTGCTCGACCAGCCTCGGCGGATTGAGCAGTGGCCGCGGCCAGTTCGGCGCGGCGGCGTCGATCTTGCCGCAGTGCGGCACGGCAATCCTCGGAGTTGGAGGCGATCACGATGGCGACGTCGTGGTCGGGCAACGGCGAGGGCAACTCCGCCTCGGATGTCACATAGAGGACCATCAGCTCGATGCCGGAGTCCTCGAGCAGGAATTCGATCGGCGTGTTGCTGCCCATGTCGGTCGCCGCCGCCAGCGCCAGCACGCGCAGCCGCGGCTGCCTCGTCGCGCAAGGCAGGCGGAACAGGCGGTGCGAGCGCAGCACGTCCTGCTGGATGGAAAGGCCTGTCTGCTTGTCGCCGAGCAGTTGCGCGATCAGCGAAAGATCGATCCCCTCGCCCGCGTTTGCGGTCCCTTGCAGCAGTTTTGCGATCAGTTCGTCCCATTTGGGACGGAGGTCGCCGCCGTCGAAGGCGAACTTGGCAAGCCTCGCCATGCCGATGCGATCCGCGCAATCCATGTACGCGCTCTCGCAGGTCTCGATCACGCTAGATTCCATGTGATAGCTCCGCTCATTCCCGGTCCCCCGTCGAGCGCGAGCAGGAATTCGATCTTGGCGACGATTTCGGCGACGGCATCGAGTTCGGTCCTGCAGGTTCTGCCGCGCGACCTCAGCGTCAGGCGACCACGCCTCCGTCACGAGGCGCGCACCGACGCAGAGACGAAGCGCCGCGGTCGGCGCCTTGAGCCGTTCGATTCGAACCGGCTGGCCGATCAGGCAGCGGCGCGCAATCAGGTCGCGGTCGGCTTCGTCGCCGTCGATGACGCCGCTGAGGTCCTCGGCGAGCATGTTATGCAGCATGCGGCAATCATGCGTGGACAGCATGCGGCCGTGGTGATGAAGCGTGAATGGAAAGATCGTGGCCTCGGAAAACTCATCATCGTCCGCCGCGGCGGCGGCTTCGACCAGCTGAAGCGAGGGCGACAATGAGATGAGGCTTTCGATGCCGGTGCGATAATCGCGCAGCGCCTTTGCGCGGAATGCACCCGGCACCTCGTAATAGGCTCCGATTTCCTCGAGCGCGGCTTCCCAGCGCAACCATTGACCGAGGTTGGACCGGCTCGCGAAGCGCGATCGCAGCTCCGGTCCACGCCGCGGCCAGTCGCTGCGATTGGCATAGTCCGATATCCCGGGCGCGATCTCCTGGCTGCCGTCGAGCGCGCTGGAAAGCGATGAAGGCACCAGCAGGGCGCCGCTGAAGGCCGGCCCGCCGAAGAACTTGGAGCCGGTGACGAGCACCATGCAGCCACGATCGAGCAGGAAGCGGAGCCGGCGGCGGCCAAGCCGCATCTGGCAGGCGTCGACGACCACCAGGACCTTGTCGCCCCAGTGCTGCGCGATCGCGTCAAGGCAGCCCTGGCTCGGCGCACGCCAGCCGAATTTCGATGCGTCCATGACATGCAGAAGCACGCGGGAGCCGCCTGCGACCGCGGCCTCGACGGCATCGAGCACGGCGAGGTCGGCGTCGGCGCGAAGCCTCAGGCCCGACGCATCAGCGATCGGCACCATGACGCTGTCGCAGGCAAGTCCGGCAACCGGCGTATCCTTGCGGACGGTCATGCCGCTTGCCGTGAAGCGGTTGAAATGGCGTCCCCGCGCGGTGAAGGGCGTTCCGCTGCCGGTCTGGTCCGAGCCGACAACGATCGTCTTGAGATCGGGGCCGAGCAGCAAACGGGCGAGATACAGCGCGTGAAGCTGCGAGTCCGTCCCCGACGCCGAAAACACGACGTCGACCTTTGCCGGCGGCAACGCGAGATGGGCCTTCAGCTCGGCGCGCATGTCCTCGATGCGCGTCTCGAGCGCGCTTTCGAGCCCGACCGCGATGGCCGAACGCATCAGCTCCTCGCGCGCAAGCCCCGCCCGCTCATAGGCGCGTTCGGAGATGGTCGAGGCCGTGCTCGACGCAAAGCTCAGCGTCTGCGGCAAGGGCGATGGTCCGCAGCCGTAATCGTTGAGACGGCTGACGGGATCGAGCATCAGCCTGGGATCGCCGCCGCAGGTCAGCAGATCATCCAGCGTCGAGAAGAGATCGCGCAGCCCACCATTGAACGCCGGAAACCGGGAAGTTTCGGCAGCCTGCGGGTGGGAGGCGGCGAATGTCATTGGCGAACTCTCAGGCGGCGTTTGCCGCGTCGGCGGCCGCAGCGAATTGCGAGGCCACTTCGCCATGGAAGACCGAGGGCCCGACATGATCGAGGCGGCTTTCGAGATCGGCCCAGATTTCACCGCCGATGTCGGTCCAGCGCTTGCAGAAAGCGAAATCCTCGCTGAGATAGGTGCCGTCGTTGGCCGGATCGATCATGCACTCGAACAGCGCGAAACGATTCTTGCTACCGGCGAGTTCGTCGAGCGAATGCTCGCGGTGGAATTGCAGCGGCGCATAGGCCGGATGCGCGCACATTCTTTCCAGCACGTGACGGCGGATCATCAGGAAGCCGGTGCCGGCATAACGGACCCGGGTAAAACCGTTGACGACCCTGACATGATCAGGATTGTCGAGCTCGAGCACGTAATCGAGCGAGACCGACGCGAGGTTCGCGCTGCCCGAGGCCATCGCACGCTGCGCCTTGTCCCAATTGACCCGCTTGATCGGATAGCAGCCGGCGACGACGTCGGCGCCGGTTTCGATCAGGCGGAACACCTGGGCGGGCGTGAAGCCGATATCGGCGTCGACAAACAGAAGATGAGTGGCGCTGGGGTCATCGAGGAACAGCGTGACCAGATTGGCCCGCGCCCGCGTGATCAGCGCGTCGCCATCGCGCAGATGCACCTTCAGCTTGACGTTGGACAGGCTCTGCACGGCCTGCTGAAGTGCAAAGATTGAACCGGCATAGATGGTAGAAACCTGGCCCCCGAAGCAGGGGGTGGCGACCACAAGATGAATCCGATCGGTCATGTCTCGCTCCGACGCTACAGGCGACGCCCACAGTGCTGACCAATAAGTAAATAGACGTGGTTAACGAAAACCTAACGCCCCTGCCCGGCTCAATCCGGGGGCCGCCAGGGACGGCTCAGCCCTTAGACTCACCCACGCCTTAGCCGACCGGCAGGAACTTGGTCAGGCTGAGCTGCGACAGCATCGCGGTGGTCTGGTAGGAGGCCGACAGGCTGTTTTGCAGGGCCAGGATTTCGCTCGCGACCTGGCTCTGGTTGATGCCCTCGGTCTGGTCGACCAGGCTCTGCAGCGCGGCCTGGCTCTGGGTCTGCCGGGCCTGCGCATCCTTCATCGTGGTCTGCGCCGTGGCAAAATCGGTCTGGATGTCCTGGATCGATTGCTGGCCGAGCGTCGGCGTCAGGTTCGTCGAGATGCGCTCGCTCAACGCATTCACCGCGGCGGGCGAATTGGTGCCGGTCGGCGACACCGTCACCGCCGCATAGGTCGCGATCGACTGGATCACCTGGCGGATCGCCTGCTCGTTGGCCTGCGCGCCGAACTCCACGCTCTGCGCCGAGTCGACCCGCACCGTCGCCGTCGAGCGTGGCGAGCCGGGCCCTGAATTGCCGGTGTACCATTTGACCGTATTGGCCGAGCCGTTGACGAGGCTGGTCGCCGACGACAGCGGCGAGCCCGACACCCGCAACGGCGGCTGGGCGGCGGCGATGGATGCCCCGGAGAAGCCGAGCGCGGCCAGTTTGCCCGCGGGGTTGGTCGTAATCGACAGGGTGGAAGCGTCGTCGGTGTTGATCGAGATCACGCCACCATGGACGGTCGACGGCTTCGACGTCCCCGTGATCTGATCGATCTTGGAGAGCAGCGCCTGCACGCTGTCGGTGACGTTGAGCTGGTTGCCCGTCGCGCCCGATGCGACAAAGGTCAGCGTCGTGCCGTTGACGGTGATGGTGTTGCCGGCGGCAAAGCCGCCAGCCAGCGAATCCGTGCCCGCTGCGCCCGAGAGCAGGGTCGCCCCCGTGATCGCCGCGGCGGTCGGCGTCACCTGGTTGGTGAGCGGAGTTCCGGTCGCCGTGCCGCTCGTGTTGAAGAAATTCATTGCCGGCCTGAACCGCTGACGCCGCGACCAGCGAGGTGCCGGCGAGCGTCGAGATTGCAGACGTGATCGCATTGCTGAAATTGGCCGCGGTGTCGGACGTGGTCGCGCCGATGGCGAAGCTGCCGGTCGGCAGCGGCGTCGAACTGGACGCGGTGAGCTTGATGGAGTCGGTGGTGCCATCAGGGAGATTGAAGGTGACGCTGAACGTATCGCCCGCGCTGGGCTGGCCGGCGGCAAAATCCACCGAGAACGACGCAGGCGAGCCGGACGGTCCGCTCACCACATTCGTGACCGTCGACGTGGTCGAGACCGAGCTCAGCTTCAACCCGAACGGCGAGCCCGGGACGTCTTCGGCGACCGTCGTCAGTGTCGACGAGGCCGGGGAGTCGCGGGCGCCGCCGCCGGCGGGGTGATGACAAGCCTGCCCAGGCCATTGGCGCCCTGATCGGCCTGCAACCGTTCGGAAACCACCTGCTTCAGCCCGGCCTGCGTGGTCGTGCCGTTGAGGATGTCGTTGGCGGATGCCAGCGCCGGCGTGGTGATGGCGGTCCCCGAGAAGATATAGCGGTTGCCGACCTGGGTGTTGAGGATGCCGACGATCGCGGACAGTTCGGAGGTGGCGTTCTGCTGGCCGATGGTCTGCCCGGCCGACGTCAGATTCTGCGGCGAGGACGACGCGTTGCTCTGCACCTGGTCGGCGATATCCGACAGCGACTGCAATCCGGTATTGGCGGCGGAGATCATGGTGTTGACGTTGGTGATCGTCGTGCCGAAGGCCGAGATATTGGAGAGCTGCGCGCGCGCCGCGATCGCAAAGCCCTCGTTGACTCCCATGCCGGCATAGTTCGGCGACTTGACGCCGCTCGAGAGCTGGGTCGACAGGTCCGACAGCTGGTTGCTGATGTTCTGGACGGACAGGCCAAGCAGTGACGAGCCGTAATTGATGCTGCTGATCGACATATTTTACGCGTCCTATCCTTGAGCCTGCAGCAAGGTCTGCATCATGCTCTGCACGACCGACATGATGTGGGCATTGGCTGCATAGGTATTCTGGACCTGGATCAGATTCGACATTTCGGTGTCGATGTTGACGGCGGAGGTCGAGTTCGAACTTCTGTTGCAGCGTGTTGACGACGACGCTCTGGCCCTGCTGCAACTGCGTCGCCAGCGTCGAGGCGTTGCCCTGCTGGCTGATGAAGGATTGCAGGTAGTTCGAGATCGAGGCCGTGAAGGGCTGCGAGGCGGAACCGAGCCCGGTCGACGGCGAATAGGTGAAGCGGCCGCTGGTCAGTTGCGAGAACAGGAAATCCGAACGCGTGTTGTCGCCGGCCGGCGTCTGCGGCGAGGTCGAGTAGACGCTGAGCGCGGCCGGATTGTTGATGACGGCCGGATTGATGCCGATGCGTCCGGCCAGGCCCGTCATCTGCGAACCGTTCGCCGTGATCTGGCCGGTGTAGAGCGAATTGCCGTCGGTGAAGAGCGCGAATTGCGGGATCCCGCTCGCGGTCGACTGCGCCGTGACCGTGCTCGAGGCCGAATTGACGGTTATGCCCGTCGATCCCAGCACATTGAGCGTCGTCCCCGCACCGGTGAAGCTGAGCCCGGTCGTTCCGAGCGCAGTGTTGAGCTGCGCGACGATGCCGGCCATCGGCTGGGTGAGGTCTACCCCGACCGACAGTGGATTGGCATTCAAGCCATTCTTCAGCGGCAGCGCGGCCGGATCGGTCACGTTGACGATCGAGATCTGGTGCTGGGCGTTCGACGAGTTGGTATAGGTGAAATTGATCGTATTGCCCGGCAGGCTGTTGGCCGTGCTGACGCTGAATCCCGCGGGCGGCCCAGTGATCGCGGTGCCTGGGGTCGTGACATCCGACAGCGAAGATGCCATCGTCGCCGCCAGCTGGTCGACCTGGGTCTGCGCCTGCACCAGAGTCTGGTCGCGCAGCTTCAGGTCGGCCGCGATCTGGCCCGAGCTCAGGACGTTGGCGGACGCGTCGATCAAGGCGCCGTTCGGCAGCTTGATGCCGAACGTGCCGACGCCGTTCTGGGCAGGGTTGGCGTTGTACAGGGAGGTCGCGGTCAGCGCGCCCGGCGAATTGAACGTGAAGGATGACGCCAGCCCCTGCCCGACCAGTTGGATGCCGGAATTGGTGAAGATGTTGGCCTGGTTCGAGGGATCCGTGACGACGCGGATATCCACGAGCTTCGACAGATCGTTGATCGCGTTGTCGCGCTGATCCATCAGCGTCGCCGCCAGTGGGTCGTTCGCGTTCAATCCCTGCAACTGACTGTTGATCTGCGCGATCTGGCTCATGTCGACATTGGCCTGGTTGGCCGAATTGCCGATGTCCTGCTGGACGTTGCTGCGCAGCGACTGAATGCCCTGCGTGGTCGTGTTCAATTGAGTCGCGAGCGTTTGCGCGGCCGACAGCGCGACGCTTTGCGCCGAGGAGTTGGACGGGCTGTTCGACAGTGATTGCAGCGCAGTGGTGAAATCGTTCAGCGCGTTTTCCAGCGTTCCGTCGCCGCCCGGCGTGCCGTAGACGCTCTGCAATTGCCCCAGAATGTTGGAGATCTGGGTGGCATAGCCGCCGCCCGAGGTCTCGGTACGGAGCTGGCTCTGCACGAACAAGTCGAGCTGGCGATTGACGCCGGTGACCGAGACCGACGACCCGTGGGTGCCGCTCGGAACCTCGATCTGGTTGACGTTCTGGGTAACGTAGCCGGGCGTCTTCGCGTTGGCGACGTTGGACGAGATGATCGACAGCGACGCCTGGTTGGCGTGCAGTGCCGACATCGCCGTGGAAAGGGCTGAACTCAAACCCATTTCAATTGCCCGCCTTGCTTTACTTCACTTCCTACCCTGTCGATCAGCGCAGGACGTTCAGGAGATCCTGCACCATACTGTTGGCCGTGGTGATCACCTTGGTGTTCGCCGAATAGGCCTGCTGCGTCACGATCAGTTTGGTGAATTCGTCCGCGATGTCGGTGTTGGAGCCTTCCAGCGAGGAGCCCGAGATGGTGCCGGAGGCGCCGATGATCGGGGGCCCCGACAGATCGGTCGCCTGATAGGCGCCGCCGTCCAGCGCTTTCAGGTAGTTGGTGCCGTTGAAGTGCGACAGCGTGACCATGGCGAGATCGATGTTCTGGCCATTGGAGAAGGTGCCGACCACGATGCCGCTGTTGTTGACGGCGACCGACTGGAGTTGGCCCGCGGCAAAACCGTTCTGGGTGATGCCGTTGATGGTGGCAGCTCCACTCGAGCTCGCGAACTGCGTCAGCGAGCCGGTGGCGATGTTGACACTGAGATTACCCAGCGATTGCCCGTCGACGACCACACCCGGAACGGTCAGGGACGAGCCGCTGGGCGATGCCAGCGCACCGCTGGCGTCGAAGCTGAAGACCGTGCCGGTGTTCGTCCAGGCCGGCGTCGTGCCGGTTGCGGTGGTGCTGTTCTGGTAGAACAGCTCCCAGCTGTCCTGATGCCCGGTGCCGAGCGAGGCGCTGTCGGTTTTGGCCCAGCGCAATTGCAGGTTCACCGGCGTACCCGCCGCATTGTAGGCGGTCACCGCGCCGCCGCTGATGGATTCATTGGTGAACGTCTGGAGGTCGTTGGCAATCACCACGCCGTTGCCGGCGATGCCGCCGCCCATGTTCGTTGTACCGGCGGTCAGGCCGAGCGCGGTCAACGCGCTACCGGCGCCGCCGCTACCGGAGATAACGAGGTTTTGGGTCGTGCCGGTCGAGAGCTGGAGTTTGCCGTTGGACACGTTGGACGCCACTGTCGCGTGGGTGATGCCGTCAATCACGCTGAGCACGTCCCCAACCTTCAGCGTGGAACCAGCTTGGATGCCGATGGTCACGCTGCTGGTGCCGACGCCGGTGACGTTGGTCTGTGTATTCGAGAAAGTGATCGTCGTGCCGTCGACGACCAGGGTCGCACCGCTGGCGATCGCGGTACCGAGGTCATCGGAGGAAGGGCCTGCAGTGCCGACCAGCAGCGTGTTTGCGCTGATCGGCGCTGCGGAGCCTGTGTTGTCGTTGACTTTCTGGGCGCCAATGAAAGTGGCGTTGGTGAAGGGCGACAGCGTACCCACGGCCAGGGGGTTGGCGCCCGCGGTGAAATCCGAGGCATTGATGCCGCCGGCGGCGTTGATGGTGCCGGCTGCCGACGCCGTGCTCGACGGCGTCTTCGGCTGGGTCGGAAGGTTCGCCGCATAGGTGATGGAGGTCGTCGCCTGCGCCGGAATGAAGTTGTTCTGGAATTGCAGCACGTGCGGCACGTTGCCCGTCGGGTTGCCGGTCTTAGGGTCGACGTCGACGCCCATCAGATAGTAGCCGGCGCCGTTGGTGAGGTTGCCGTTGGCGTTGACCTGGAAATCGCCGCGGCGGGTGTAGTCGGTCACGCCGTCGAAGACCGGCACGTTGTCGGTGATCGAGGTCGGCTTCTGCACGGAGAAGAAGCCGTCGCCGTTGATCGCCATGTTGGTGCCGATCGTCGTGGTGGAGACGGTGCCCTGGGTCGTGATGGTCTGCTGGGACAACGCGGTGACGCCGCCGGCCGCCTGCTTGTTCGGCGTGGTCGCGTTCGGGATCAGATCCACGAAGGCGGTGTCGATGCCCTTGTAGCCGGTGGTCGACGCGTTCGCGATGTTGCCGGAGATGTTCTGTAAGGCGAAGGATTGCGCCTGGAGGCCGCCGACCGAGGTGTTCAGCGCGTCGAAGATACCCATAACATTGTCTCCACTTACGATGCTGACGGCCAGCCAACGCCTTGGGGCCGCAATTCGCAGGAGACTGTCGCAAACGTTGTGCCAACAACGAAACTGACGACATTTCAAATACTTAAAAGAAAAGCCCCGGTCGAATGACCGGGGCACAATTGCCGACCAGGGCAACAATTGCCGGGCGAAACCGGCCTTTTGGGTGGGACCAGACTCAGCTCGCCTGCGGCCCCGCCGGGTGGAACACCAGCGCGTAACCGTCCATGCAGTAGCGCAAGCCGGTCGGCTTCGGACCGTCATCGAAGACGTGACCAAGATGGCCGCCGCAGCGGCGGCAATGGACTTCGGTGCGCGTCATGCCGAAGGTGCGGTCGCTCGTGGTGCCGACGGCATTCTCCAGCGGCTGGAAGAAGCTCGGCCAGCCGGTGCCGCTCTCGAACTTGGTATCGGAGGAGAACAGCGGCAGGTCGCAGCCGGCGCAGGCAAAGGTGCCCTTGCGATGCTCCTTCAGGAGCGGGCTCGAGCCCGGACGTTCGGTGCCCTGCTTGCGCAGGATCTCATATTGCTGCGGCGTGAGTTGCGCGCGCCACTCCGCATCGGTCTTTTCGATCTCGAATTTTTCGGCGGCTTTGGCTGGCGTAGCCCTCAGCCAGCGGAAGCAGGCGAGCCCCAGCAGGCCCGCGACCGAGGTCAGCAGAATACGGCGGTCAGTCATGATGTTCTCCGTCACTCCTACGCCATCAGATACGGGATTTCGTCTGCAAAGTTACACCGCCCGGGGATGAATTTTCTCAACTTAATGCGAGCTGTGAGCAATCTGCCCGCAGTTTGCTGCGGGGTGTGAAGCGGCTTGCCAAAACGATTGCGAAAACAAGAAGCTAAGGCATGATCCGGAAAAGTGTGGAGCGGTTTTCCCTCGCGACAAACCCCGTAGGGGTTTGCGCGGAGATCATGCCCAAACAAGAACCTAAAGCGCGATGACGATTCGACCCAATCTCATCGCGCTTTAGGACCCGACAACGGAAGTCGCGCTTCAGCTGCCCTCGCCTTCGCGATGATGGGCCGGAACCGGCGGCTGCGTGTAGCCGTGCCCTTCATAGGTCTGTGCCTGAAGGGCTTGGCGTTCATAGTCCTGCCTTTGAGGCTCCTGGAACGCGTGCTGGGCCGCTTCCTGTTGCACCTCCGGCGCCTGATCTGCCGGCGGCAATTGATGCTGTACGGGAGCCGCGGGACGCACCGGCCTTGGTTGATTTGGACCTGATTGATTTGGAACTGATCGATTTGGGTTGGGCCAATTCGGATTCGGCCTGGAAGGCGCCGGGCGGCGGACCGCGGGGCGCGCGCCGGCCTGGCGGTTGGCCTCCGCCAGCCGCGCCTGCCGCACGCGCTCCTTGATCCGGACGCGCTCGCGATGACGGGCAAGCGCACCGGCGGCGGCCGAACCGCCCCGCCCCCATAGCCCGACAAAGTAACCGACGACGCGGCCGGTCGGGCCACCCGCCCATACCAGCTCGAACGGCGAGAACAGCCGCCAGCGATCGTCGCCCCACAGGATGCTGCGCGCCACCAGCTGGCCGGCCATCGCCGACGTATTGAGTCCCTGGCGGCCGAAGCCGCTTGCCACCCACAAACCTTTGCGGAGCTGACCGATCTGCGGCATGCCGTGCACGGTCTGCCCGATGGCGCCGCCGAAGGTCTCCGCGATCTCGACCGGGCCGAGTTTTGGAAAGACGGTGCGGATCCGGCGGGCGATGGCGCCCGCGAAGCGTTTCGGCCGCGCCGACCAGGTCGTCTCCGGGCTTGCCCACATCAGCCGGTCGCCGTCGACGATGCGGAAATGATCGATGCCGTCGGTATCGCTCACCGATCCCCTGAAGGCCATGATCTCATTGATCCGCTCGCCGAGCGGCGCGGTCACTCCCGCATAGCGCCAGACCGGCAGCAGCGTTTCCGACAGCCGCCGCATCGGCGCGCCGAGATGGATGTTTCCGGCCAGCACGATGTGCGAGGCGCGCAGCCGCGCCGATGGCGTGACGATGCGCTTGCGGATTCCGGAAGGATCGATCGAGACCACCGGCGTATCCTCGAAGATCCGCACGCCGGTGCGCCGCGCCAGCGCGGCGAGACCGTGAACATATTTGCGCCCATCGACCTGGAACGACCGGGGATAGTAGATGCCGTGGAAGTAACGCTCGGTCTTCAGCTCGCTGCGCACGCGGTCGATCTGCCAGCCTTCCACCTCGGTCTCGAAATCCTCCGAGAGCATCTGCAGCCGGCTGATGAGTTGCTCGCCGGCATCGACGTTGGAAACCTCGAGCACGCCCTCGCTCAAGCCGATGCCGGGCATCGCTTCCTCGGTGGCGGTGGCGCGGACAAATTCCGCGCCCTGGCGCGACAGCGCCCAGAGTTCCTTGCTGTCCTCAAAACCGACGCGCTCGATCAATTCGCCGATCGGAAGGTCGAAGCCCGGTCTCACCGTGCCGAGCTGGTGCCCCGACGCGTTCCAGCCGACATGCCTGCCCTCCAGCACGGCGACGCTGGCGCCCATCCGCGATGCCTCGAGCGCAACCGTCAACCCCGCGAGACCGGCGCCGACGATGCAGATGTCGACATCGAGGTCGAACGTCAGCCTTGCATGCTCCCGCGATGCGGCATCTTGCCCGTTGGCGTGTCTGGGGGAAGTCTCGATCATGCCGTACTTGCGAACTCCCGTGTCTCACGTTCTTACGAAGGCTTGGCCTGCTTGTCACCTTGTCCTAAGCCTGAGCTTGTAGACTAAATGAAGACGAATCGAGACTGTTGCTCATGCGCCGATTGATGCTGTTGCGTCATGCCAAGACCGAAACCGACGCACCCTCCGGGCGCGATCAGGACCGCCGTCTCGATGAACGGGGGCACCGGGACGCCGCCATGATCGGGGACTGGCTGGGGCGCCATCCCCCGTTCCCCAATCTGGTGCAGGTTTCGCCGGCCGTCCGGGCCAGGCAGACCTGGGAACTCGCATGGGAGGTCATGAAGGCGCACGCGCCGAAGCCGCAGGTGGAGTTCGTGCCGGATCTCTATGGCGCGGAACCAGCGCAAATCCTCGAATCCATCCGCGCCGCTTCCGTCAGCGACCCCAAACTCCTGATGGTGGTGGGCCACAATCCCGGCATGCATGAGGCGGCGCTGATGCTGGCCGGCAGCGGCGATGCGGCAGGGCGTCAAGCGCTCGCCGACAACCTCCCCACCTCCGGCCTGGCTGTGTTCGACTTCGCAACCGACGACTGGAACGACGTCGCTTTCCGCCGCGGCAAGCTCGTCCTCTTCGTCAGCCCGAAACTCCTGAAGCAGGCATCCGGCGACTGAACCAAACCTGTCGCATCTGTGCTACTCTCCGTTCAACAGGGAGGCGCGGATGTTCAAATCCATTCTGGTGCCGATCGATCTTGCGGACACCGATCTCGCAAAGCCCGCGATCGCGACCGCAGCGACCCTGGCGCAGACCTGGCACGGCGCGGTGCGCCTGCTGAACGTGCTGCCGATGACGCCGGTGATGCTCGCCGAATATGTCCCTGCGGATTTCGACAGCCAGCAGCGCCAGACCTCGGAAGAAGCGCTCGCGATCGTCGCGCGCGAATCCGGCATCGATGCCGCGCACATCTCCAGTGCGGTGCGCCAGGGCGGCATCTATCACGAAATCCTGGAAGAAGCCGCCGCGGTCAAGGCCGACCTGATCGTGATGACCTCGCATCGGCCGGCCATGCGCACCTATTTCCTCGGCTCCAATGCCGGGCATGTGGTTCGCTATGCGAAATGCTCGGTGCTGGTGGTACGGCACTGATTTCGGGGTGACGCGGCGAGATCAACCGGGCTTCAACTCGCCGAGAACACTATCCATCCGCCGGGTCCAGTTGGCGCTGTCGGTTTTCTTCGCAAGGCCGTCCGCCTCCAGGACATCGCGGACCTGCCCGCGCGCGCCGACGATCTGGAAGGCGATGCCGCGCGAGGTGAGCTCGCCATGAAGGTCATGCAGCATCCTGGCGCCGGCCAGATCGATGAACGGCGAAGACGAGAGGCCGCAGACGACGAGCTTGACGTCCGGCGTCTCGCGAACCCTAGCCAGCACGGTATCCAGAACGGTTTCGGCATTGATGTAGAGCAGCGACGCCTCGGGGCGAAACGCGATGATGCCCGCGAGCGGCTCCACATCCGGATTCCGGGCGCGGTCGGCATAGCGGCCGGTCCCGGCCAATCGGCCAAGGATCGCGACGTTCGGCTGCGAGGCGCGTGCCAGCAGCAGGAAGATCGAAGCAAGCGCCGCCAGCAGGATGCCCTGGAGGATGCCGAGCAGCAGCACCGAGACCAGCGCGATCACGGCGGCATAGAAATCGATCCGGCTGATCCGCCACATGCGCACGAGCGCTGCGATATCGACGAGCTTGTAGACCGCGGTAAAAACGATCGCCGCCAGCACCGCCTTGGGCAGATTGGTCAATAGCCCCGTCAGGAACAGGAGACAGACCGCAAGCGTGATGGAGCAGATCACGAGCGCCAGCGGCGTTTTCGCGCCGGCCTGGTCGTTCACGGCGGATTGCGACAGCCCGCCCGCAACGGGATAGCCGTGGCCAAGCGACGCCGCGAGATTGGCGGCGCCGAGCCCCAGGAATTCCTGCCGCACATCGAGGGGATAGCCATGCTCGGCCGCAAAACTTCGCGCCGCGGACACGCCTTCGACATAGGCAAGCAGGAGGACGCCGGCCGCCAGCGGAAACAGCTCGTCGAAATCCAGCAGGCCGAAGGTCGGCATCGCAAGACCCGGCAGACCCTGCGGGATCTCTCCGGTGACGGCCACACCCAATGCCGGCAGCCCGAGGACTGAGGTCAGGAGGATGGACAAGGCGACGACCGCGAGCCCCACCGGCTTTCCCGGCAGCAGCCGCGCGCCGAGCAGCAACAGCGCAATCGCAACAAGGCCGATGGCCAGCACGATCAGGTGCATGTCACCGAGTTGCCCGGCAAGCTTGATTGCGCGATCGACGAAATTGCGCCCGCCGCCCGCGACCCCGAACAGGCCCGGCAGCTGCGTCATGATGATGGTGAGCCCCGCGCCCGCCTTGAAGCCTGACGAGGATGCTGTCGCTGATGAGGCGGACCAGCATACTGAGCCTGAACAACCACGCGATCAGGCAGAGCACCGTCACCGCAAACGCGGCCAGGCCGGCAATCTGCGCGTAGCGCACGGCGTCACCGGCGGCCAGCGGTCCGGCTGCCGCCGCGATCATCAACGAGATCGCAGAGGTCGGACCTATCGCGAGTTGCCGGGACGAGCCGAGCAGCGCGTAGCCGATGCCGCCGAGCATGTAGCCATAGATCCCGACCTGCGGCGGCAAGCCTGCGAGCGTCGCGTAAGCGAGCGAGACCGGGATCGCATAGGCGGCAAGGGTCACGCCTGCGATGACGTCCGGACCCAGCCACGATGCGCGGTACTCGGCGAGCCATTGCGCAGGCGGAAACAATCCCGGACGGTTCGATGTCACGGCCGTTCCCTTATGAGCCCTGCACCGGTCGGCGCGATGGTGCGCGGAGCGGCGCTGCAATCTGAACCATGGCGGCAAGCATCTCCGGCACGCGGTTGCGCATAACGCCGCCGAAGATCAGCATCGCGACATGCATCGAGAATAGGTTTGCGCTCATCCGACGAAATGGCGCAGCTTTTCCCCAGGACGGCTTGATCTGAATCAATGATCTCTGGAGGCTGGCACCAGGGCTCCTCATGGAAGCTGCCGAGGGTCAAGCTATTCCGCCTCCAACGGGCCATTCCGCGATGAACCCCTTTGCCTTGTAGGGTTCGATCTTGTCCCATTCGGAGAGCACGCGGCGGCGGAATTCCGGGTCGGAGTGCCACAGCTCGCGTGGCGTCGAAAAATCGTCGACGGTGAGCAGCATCTTTTCCACCTCCGGCCAATACCGCTGCAGCGTCATCGCGTAGCGCCGACCGGTCCAGGTGTTGCCGAGACAGATCACGCTGCGGATAGTCTTCAGTCCGAGCGCTGCGTCGATGACCGGCAGCGAGAACATCACGTTCTCGCCGGTATTGGTGGCGCGGTGTTCTTCCAGAATGCGGTTCGAGGGCACTCCGCCCTCCACCATCAACGGCTTGATGACGGCGCATTCCGACAGCGGTGAGCCCGGCGTGACGCCGCCGCTGACGATCGCGGTGCGGAACAACCCCTCACGCCAGAGACGGCAGGCGGTCTGCGCGCGCAACGCCTCGTCCACGCGCGTGCCGAATACGAACAGGAGATCGGCCGGCCTGAGCGGCGTATTCGAAAGATGCCGGGCGTTGATCGCGGCAATCTCCGCCGCACCAGGCATCCGCTCTTGATCATCCTGCACGGCAGAACATCCCCTCGCCCGCCGCGACGATGCCCCGGGAGCTGTTCCTCGCGAAGTCACGATTGATTGCGCTTGATGACATGCGCCTTCCGGCGCGTCATGACGCAGCGGGCGGACGCATCACGGCAACAGGGCGGCGGGCAAACCGTCCCATGAATAGACGACCGGCCGGTTGCGCCGGACAAATCCGCCGATCTGCCAGCCGAACAGCGCCGCGAAGCCGATGAAGAACAGCGCGCCGGCATATTCGCCGGTCACGAGCGCCCGGATGAACAGGATGATCAGCATCACGCCGACAAGGGCTGCGAGCGCGACCGCCGCCGCATAACTGATCCGGCCGAGCCCGCCGTTCAGTTTCGCCCTGCTTCCCGCGGCCGCAAGGCGCGCATGCAGGTCGCGAATGAAGGCGCGATAGAGGTCGTCCTGCGCTGCCATCAGCGCCGCGGTCTGCCAGGACGTCGACAGTATGGAGAGCCGCGCGCCGCTCTCGTGCCGGATATCGGCGCGAAACCGATGCGCCTGCATCCATACCGGCCGGTATGACAGCGTGATCGCCGAAATCTCCGCATATGGCCAGACCGCCGAACGGCCGGCGAATTGCCAGGCCAGCCCCGCCTTGGTCAGTTCGAAACGATGCGCGGCGCCGACAAGCGACGCCCTGAAGGCGTAGCTTGTGGATATGTCCGCCGCGGCAGTCTCTCCTTGCATTCGAGATTCCAGAGCTTGCGATGCGAGCGCCCTTTATCCTACAAATGCGCCATGGCCGACACGACCTTTTTTCCACGCCGACTGATTCTCGGAGGCGCCTCGATCTCCGGAGTGCTGCTGGCGCTCGCGGTGCACATGCTGGTGGCGCGTTACGGGCTCGACCTCGGCGGGCTCTGGCGATCTGATACGCATAGTTTCATGCCGGCGGGCGCCGCCATCGCATGGTGGCTGATCGCCACCGTCGCGTTTTCCGGCGGTTATTTCACCGCGAGCCTGATGCATAGCGCCGTCTCCGGGCAGATCCCGGAGCGGATGCGGAACTTCCTGATCGCAGTCGGCGTGCTGCTGCTGGCGGGCGCCGGCCAGGCTGCCGCAGCGCCAAGCGGGCTTCCGACCATTGCCGGCGTGCTGGCCGGGATCGCTGCCCTCGTTCTTGGCGCGGTGATGGCCTTTTGCGGCGCGCATTTCGCGCTGCGCAAGGCCTGAGGCACTCTCGCCTTTTCAACGCGCGGCCCTCGCCCCGGTCCACCACACGGCAGCCGCGGCGGCAAGCAGTAGCGCGGCCGAGATCAGGAGAGCGGCGTGCATTCCCGTCATGAAGCCGCTCGCACGGCCGATCAGTGAGCCGAACAAAGCAACGCCGAGCACACTGCCTGTCTGCCGTGTCGAATTGAGCACGCCCGCCGCTACCCCGGAGCGTGACTTCTCGACACTGCCGAGCAAGGCAGAGGTCAATGGCGGAACCAGCAGACCAAGACCGCCGCCGAGCGCCACCAGTTGCAGCGCCAACGCTCCGTACCCCGTGCCGGGCGCAATCGGCAGCAAGGTCAGACATCCCAGTGCCGCAATAGCGGCGCCGAGCGCAATCGTCTGCAGTGCGCCGAGCCGCTCCGAAATCCGCGCGGCCACGAGATTGACCGGCAGAACCGCGCCGAGCATCGGCACAAAGGCGAGCCCGGTCGCAAATGGCGACCAGCCATTGATGCGCTGGAAATACAGGCTGAACACGAAGATCAGCCCATAGAACGCGATGTTGACGAGAAGTCCCGTCATCGCCGTCACCGAGAACATCCGCTGGCCGAACAGGGTCAGCGGCAGCATCGGTTGGCGCGCGTGCCGTTCTCTCACGACGAACAGCACGGCGAACACGACGAATGCCGCAAAGCCCGCGATCACCCATGGATGGCTCAAGCCAAGCGCGCCGCCTTCGATGATCGCGCCGGCAAGGCAGCCGAGCGCGGCAACGGCTGTGATCTGACCGGGCAGATCGAGCTCGCGTTGCGGTGATCGTGGCGTCTCGGCCGCAAACCGCCAGGTCAGCCACAGGCCGAACAGCCCGATCGGCAGGTTGACGAAGAATATCCAGCGCCAGCCGACCAGCGCGATCAGGCTGCCGCCGACGACCGGCCCGGCTGTCAGCGCAACACTCGCGCCTGCCGCCCAGATTCCGACGGCGCGTCCGCGCGCCTTGTCGTCGCCATAGGCATGGCTGAGCAGCGTCAGCGAATTTGGAACAAGGACGGCCGCCCCCAATCCCTGCACAGCGCGCGCCACGATCAGTGTCAGGGCGCTGCCCGCCAGTCCGCATGCGAGCGAGGCCGCGGTGAAGATGGCAAAGCCCGCCATGAACACACGCCTTGCGCCGATACGGTCGCCGAGCGCACCGGCAGTGAGAATAAAGGCCGCGAACGCGATGGTGTAGGCGCTGACCACCCATTGCAGCTCGGCGACGCCTCCGCCAAGCGAATCGCCGATCGCGCTCAGCGCCGTGTTGACGATGGTGACATCGAGCTGCACCACGCCATAGCCAAGGCTCATGGCGGCAAGCGTCAGCGAGGTCGCAAGGCGCGCCTGGGCAGCGCTCCGTTGAGACATATCCGGTCGGGGCCGGACCCTGAGACCAATGGTTTGCATGAGTTGCCTCATTCGCAAGTTGCTATGAGGCTTAGATAAGCACGCCGCTGCTTCTATCCTTCGACAGAGATCGAAGCGTGCTTGAAGGGAACCCGAAGACTAAGGAAACAACGCCGCACGGACGGCGCGGCGTTGTTTCCCGGCAAAGGATCAGCTTGCGGCACGCATATTGACCTTGCCTTCGGCCAGCGACGTCAGCTTGCGATCGGCGATCTTCTCCTCTTCCAGGGTCTTCTGCAAAAGGCTCGCCGCATCGTTCCGGCCGAGCTGTCGCGCCCACGCAATCAGGCTGCCATAGCGCGCGATCTCGTAATGCTCGGCGGCCTGCGCCGCATTGATCAGCGCCGCATCCAGCACCGCCTTGTCGGCGACCTCGCCGGTCACCTCGTCGGCTTCCTCGATGATGCCGTCAATCGCCGGACAATCGACCGCCTTCACTGCGGTACCTAGCATCTGGAACACCTGCTCAAGGCGTTTCACGTGTCCCCTGGTTTCCTCCAGATGAGACATGAAATCCTGCTTGAGCTGATTTTCGCTGGCCTTGTCGGCCATTTTCGGCAGCGCTTTCACGAGCTGCTGCTCGGCGTAATAGATGTCCTGCAATTGATGCACGAACAGGTCGTTCATGGTCTTGATGTCTTTGGTGAACAGTCCCATGGCAGGTCCTCGTTTTCTTGGAACATTGCAGGCGCGGTTCCCCCGCGGCCCGCGCACCCGACGATGTTCGATTGTGGAGATTGGCTAACCGGCCGCGCGCGCGGTCGTTCCCCTGCCGGCAGCGGGACACACGCCTGCGAGGAACGCGCAGCTTAGGCCACCGCGCCCCGGCGTTGCGCCGTGATCAGCAGGTGCTCGACCTCGGCGATCGGACGCGGCTTGCTGACGAGATAGCCCTGCGCCTGGGTGCAGCCCTCGCGGGACAGCACTTCGAGCTGGGCGGCGGTCTCGACGCCCTCCGCCGTCGTGGTGATGCCGAGGCTCTTGCCGAGCCCGGTCACCGCGCGGACGATCGCGAGCGAATCCTTGCTGGTTTCCAGTTCGCTGACGAAGGAGCGGTCGATCTTGATCTTGTCGAACGGGAAGCTGCGCAGATAGCTCAGCGAGGAATAGCCGGTGCCGAAATCGTCCAGCGAGATCTTGACGCCGAGCGCGCGCAGTTCGAGCAGCATCTCGCGTGTCGACTCGCTGTTCTGCAGCAGCACCGACTCGGTGATCTCGAGCTCGAGGCGCCGCGCGGGCAGACCGGCCTGCGCCAGCGCCGCCTTCACCGACGCGACCAGGTCAGGATTCCTGAACTGCACCGGCGAGAGATTGACGGCCACGCAGGCTTTCGTCCAGCGGGCGGCATCGCGGCAGGCCGTTCGCAGCACCCAATCGCCGAGACCGATGATCAGTCCTGTTTCTTCAGCGAGCGGAATGAAATGATTGGGCCCGATCAGGCCGCGTTCCGGATGCTTCCAGCGCACCAGCGCCTCGCAGACGACGAGCTCCTGGCTGGCGAGATCGCGGATCGGCTGGTAGTGCAGCTCGAACTCGTTCCGCTGCAGCGCGAGCCTGAGGTCGAGCTCCAGCACGCGGCGGGCCTGCGCACGGGCATCCATTCCCGGCTCGAAAAACCGGTAGGTGCCGCGGCCATCGGCCTTGGCGCGATAGAGCGCGAGATCGGCGTTCTTCAGGAGTTCGTCCGGATCGCTGCCATCCGCGGGCGCGAGCGAAATGCCGATGCTGACCCCGATCACGAGGTGATGGCCTTCGATCTCATAGGGCGCCGAGACGACCTCGACGATCCGGCTTGCCAGCGCCGGCACGGTGGTGGGATCGCAGTTCTTGCAGAACTGCACGATCGCGAATTCGTCGCCGCCGAGCCGCGCCACGGTATCGCCGGGACCGACGCACGCGCTGAGGCGGGAGGCAACCTGGCCCAGGAGCGCATCGCCGATCGGGTGGCCGAGCGAATCGTTGATCTTCTTGAAATGGTCGAGGTCGAGACAGAGCACCGCGAGCTGATCGGACGCCTTGACCAGGCGCAGCGCATGCATGAGCTCTTCGCGGAACAGCGTCCGGTTCGGCAGATTGGTGAGGGCGTCGTGACGCGCCATGTGCGAGATCTGCGCCTGCGCCTGCTCCCACTCCGTGATGTCCTCGAAGGTGGCGACCCAGCCGCCGCCGATCATCGGCTGATCGACGATCCGGATCGAGCGGCCGAGCTGCCTGATGACCCTGGTCGCGCCGCGGCCCGCCTGCGCGTCGGCAACGAGCTTGGCGAAAAGCTCCTCGGGCTCGCCTTCCCAGCGGCCGAGATCCCTGAGCTCGCGCAGAACGTCGACCAGCAGGCGTCCCTTCAGCTCCACGCCCGTCCGTCCGGTCATCGTGGTGTAGCGTTCGTTGTAGAGCAGGATGCGGCCATCGGCATCGAACATGCAAAGGCCCTGCGACATGTTTTCCATCGCGGTGTCGAGCAGCACCTTCTGACGTCGCAGCGCGCTCTTGGCACGCCCGTCGATGATGGCCACCGACAGCGAGATGGTGAGAATGACGATCGCAGAACCCGCCACCAGGAACGTGAGCACGCCGGTGGAGATGTTGAGGCCATGGAACATCACCGTCGGATCTGCGATCAGCGTGACGGCGCCCATCGCGGTGAAGTGATGCGAGACGATGGCGACCGTCAGCAGCGCGGTGGCGGCGAGCGAACGGCCAACGCCGCGGCCAAAACCGGTGAAACTCGACGCAACGACCAGTGCGGCCGCGCCGAACAGGCTGCCGAACAAGACGGAGGCGGTGACGATGTCGAACGACCAGACGATTCGCGCCGGCAGCTCCAGCGCCATCATGCCCGTGTAATGCATGGCCGCGACGCCGACGCCGACCACTGCGCCGCCGGCGGCGGCAAACAGGCGGCGCGGGCTCGCGACCGCAAGGCCGAGCCCGATGCCGGTAATCGAGAATCGCGAAGATCAGCGAAAGGATCGTCACGCGGACGGAATATCCGGCGCCCGTACCCGGATCATAGGCAAGCATCGCGATGAAATGCGTGGCCCAGATGCCGCAACCGCTGACCACAGCATCGAGCACGATCCATGTCGCGCGCGTGCGCCCCTGCGAGGCCCTCGCCCGGTCGAACAGGCTGATGGCAACCGCACTGGCGAGAAAACAGACCAGTCCGGCCAGCGCCACCAGGCGCAGATCATGTTCAGTGCTCAGGCAGGCGATTACGCGGTACATTTCAGGCCCCAAACCCTTTTCGGGTTACCCAAGCCCAGGCACCGGTTCTTTGGAGTTAATGAGGGGTACTTCGCTCCTGCGATGGTGAACAAAACTTGAGTGTGACGGGCGCGCCGGTGCAATCCCCGTCAATTCCGGGATCGGATGACGGCGAACCGGCGGGGAACCCGGCAGGGAACCGCGCGACCTTTTGTCTCAATGGTGCCCTGTGCGGATTGGGCCGTTAACGACGTTGGCAGCCGACGGCCCGCGGCTTCGAGGCCGCTTGGGCGCGCAATCAGCGGGGAACAGCATCGAAAACCCGGCCGGATCCCGCGAAGTCGTGGCCGGTCGGGGGGATGGCGGGATCGTGACACGAGGGCGGTGTAGGCGTTGTCAAGGACTGCACAACAAGGCGTTTTTGCCTTATCTGGAACCTGGGAAACGAGCGATTGGCCGACGCGTTCGATCGATGGCTTGAATGGGCAGCAATGGACGGGCTCTGCCGAAGCCGTTGTTTGAGCCGAGATCGCATCGCCCTGCCGGGAGGATGAATGCAAGGACAACTGACCGCGCTTCAACGCGGTTTCAATAAATGGATCGGGTGGAAACGGCTCGGCGTCGCCGCGAGCCTGGTAATCATCGCGCTTGCGGTGAGGACCCTGGTCCACACGTTGAAGGGCGTTGACAAGGGCGTCATCCTGACGGCGCTGACGGAGATGCAGCCGGGCCATATCGCGCTCGCGGCGCTCTGCGTCGTCTGCGCGTTCTGCACGCTGACCTTCTACGATTTCTTCGCGCTGCGCACGATCGGCAAGAGACACGTGCCGTATCGCATCGCCGCGCTGTCGAGCTTCTGCAGCTATTCGATCGGCCACAATATCGGCGCGACGGTGTTCACCGGTGGCGCGATCCGATTCCGCATCTATTCGGATTACGGGCTGAACGCGATCGACGTCGCCAAGATCTGCTTCATCTCCGGCCTGACATTCTGGCTCGGCAATCTCGTCGTGCTCGGAATTGGTCTGGCCTATCATCCCGCGGCGGCCTCCGACATGGATCTGCTGCCGGCGGAACTGAACCGCCTGATCGGGCTCGGTTGCCTCTCCGGGATTGCCGTCTACTTCGTCTGGCTGGTCACCGGCAGGGAACGGCGCCAGCTCGGACAGCACGGCTGGAAGGTGGTGCTGCCGTCCGCGAAGCTGACGCTCGTGCAGGTGCTGATCGGGGTCGTCGATCTCGGCTTTTGCGCCACCGCCATGTATCTGCTGGTGCCGGCACAGCCGCATATCGATTTCATGTCGCTGTCGGTGGTGTTCATCCTGGCGACGCTGCTCGGCTTTGCGAGCCACGCGCCCGGCTCGCTCGGCGTGTTCGACGCCGCGATGCTGGTGGCGCTTCCGCAATTCGGGCGAGAACAACTGCTCGCGACGCTCTTGGTGTTCCGCGTGCTTTATTTCGTCATCCCGTTTGCGATCGCGATCTCGATCATGGGAACGCGCGAGCTGTGGCTCAACGTGGTCGTGCCGTGGCAGAGCCGCCGCAAGACCAACGGCGATGGCAACGGCAATTGCGTGCCGATGATCGCCGCGCAGCCGTCGGCGAAGCAGATGGGAACGCCGGCCGCGGTGCCCGCCCCGGCCAAGGTCACGCAGCCGGTGAAACGCATGAAATCGCAGGCTTAACGCCGGGCGCGACGGCGTTCATACTAAAGTCACCGCGCTACTCTTATTTCCGCCCCAACTGTAACGTCAAAGGCGCGCCATGAGCCGCTTTTCGCCTGGTCTTGATCATCGCGGGCGCGCTGCTTGCCGGCGCGCTGTCGTCGCTGCCCGCGCAACGGGCCGCGGCACAGGGCAAGCCCGATGCCTCCGCGCAGGCCTCTTCCATGCGAATCAATTGGGAGGTCAAGAACCGCTTCCGCCTGTTCCGGGAGGAGCGCGACTTCCAGCTGCATACAGAAAGCCTGCGCGGGCGCAGCATTCTCGCCTCCGAAGACGCGCTCGAAATCCAGAGCGACGGGCGCGGCTGGGCGCGCAACATGGTCAACCGCCTCTGCATCGACCTGCAGGGCCACCTCGCCGATCCCTGCATCCGCGATACCGTGAAGGAAAACTATCTCACCCCGATCGACCATCCGGTCGTCGTGCGCCTGACCGGCGAGGTTCCTGTCGGCGCCACCTGCGCCTGGTCATTCGACGATGGCGACGGCCCGCAGAAATCCACCTTCGACTGCGCCGAGCCCGTCAATCTTCGCGTCCGCTATGGACGTGATACGGTCGCCGCCGTCGAGGTCTCCTCCGGCTCCGAGCCGACGCAACAGGTGTCAACCACCATCAGGGTGCGCGACATCCTCATCGCCGGCCTCGGCGACAGCGTCGCCTCCGGCGAAGGCAATCCGGACCGCGCGGTCGCGCTGTCGGACGAAGGATTCTGCTTCCGCTACTATCTGGGATCGGCCACCGCGCAATATTACCGGCCGAGCCGCGGCGGCTATAAGGGCGGGCGCGCCTGCGAGGCGCCGGATTCGCTCTCGAACTGGCAGCGCTATGGCGCGCTCTGGTTCAACGCCGCCTGCCATCGCTCGCTCTACTCTTATCAAACCCGTGCCGCACTGGCGCTCGCGGTCGAATATCCGCACATCGCCGTCACCTATCTGCCGCTCGCCTGCACCGGCGCCACCATCGCCGACGGACTGCTCGGCGGCCAGCGCGCCCGCGAATGTCCGCCCGGCAAGTCGAACACGAGCTGCCAGTCCGGCATCAACGGGCAGCTCGTCGAGCTGCGCGCGGCTGTGACGGCCGCAAAGCGCCGCCAGCCCGACCGCAATCTCGATCTCGTGCTGCTGTCGATCGGCGCCAACGACGTCTATTTCTCGGGCCTCGTCGCCGACGTCCTGGTCGAAACCACGACCGAGCGCGCTCTGTTCCGCCGCAGCGGCGTGGTGGCTTCGGTGGAGGATGCCCGCAACGCGCTGGCGCGCGACCTGCCGCAGGGATTTGCGAAGCTGCGCGAGGCGCTGCGGCCGCTGGTCGGCGACCTCTCGCATGTTATCTACACCTCCTACGCCAACCCGGCGCTCGCAGGCGGCGGCGCTCCCTGCCCGGGCGGCCGCGCCGGCTTCGACATTCATCCGTCCTTCAACGCCGATCCGCAGCGGCTCGCCGAGGTCTCGGCCTTCGTGCAGAACGAGTTTCTGCCCCAGCTCAAGGGACTGGCGCTGTGCCAGGGCGGCATCCTGTGCCGCGATCCGCGCGCGGACCGCATGACCTTCGTCGAGGCGCACCAGACCGCCTTCAACGATCACGGCTTTTGTGCGCGCGCCGAAAGCGATCCGGAATTCGACCGGCAATGCTTCTCGCCCAAGGGCCAGAGCTTCGATCCCGATGTCGTCAGCTCGGCAAGCCAGCCGCTGTTGTGCGGCCGCGGCGCCAGCGAATACCGCGCCTATCTGCCGCGCGCGCGCTGGATCCGCGATGCCAATGACAGCTACTTCGCGGCAATGACGTATCCGCAAGGGTTACCGGCCTCGATGCAACCCTCAGACATTCACGACGCGACCTGGGGCGTGTTGTCGGCGGTCTATGGCGGCGCCGTGCATCCCTCCGCCGAAGGCCACGCCGCGATGGCGGACGCCGTGCTGCCGGCAGAAGCCTATGTGTTGCGCCTCGACGCAGCCGAAGGCGATGTCCAGGGCGAACCATTGTCGCCGCTGAGTCCAGCGCGGCAATAGCGGCATCCCGCAGGACACTACTCTCCGTCTCCCCTGGCGTGGTATCCATCACGCGTCTGCGGCAGCTTCCACCCCAGAACCTTGCTCGCGACGAGCGTGCGCAGCACCTGTGCCGTGCCGCCGCCGATCGTGAACATGCGCACATCGCGGGCCATGCGCTCAAGCGGGAAGTCGCGCGAATAACCGCGCGCGCCGAATACCTGCAGCGCATCGTTGACGATCTTGATGGCCGCTTCCGACGCAAAGATCTTCGCTTGCGCCGAAAGGGCCGGATCAGGAAATGAACTGCCGGCGGGACCGCGCGAGGATGCTGCCGCATACAGCATCAGGCGAGATGCCGTCAGTTGCGTCTGCATATCGGCGAGCATCCATTGCAGGCCCTGGAATTCGCCGATCGGCCGCCCGAACTGTTCGCGCGCTTTGGCCCATTCAACGGCAAGCTCCAGCGCGCCCGCCGCGATGCCCATGGCCACCGTGCCCGCGCCCACACGCTGGCTGTTATAGGCATTGATGAGATCGGCAAAGCCGCGCCTGAAGCCCGAAGGGGGAAGCAGCACCATGTCAGGCGTAATCTCCAGATCCTCGAACACAAGCTCGCCCTCGGGCATGCCGCAGAGGCCCATCGTCGTTTCGCGCTTGCTCATGCGCAGTCCCTCGGCTTCCCCGCGCACAGCCAGGAAACCACCAACGCCCAGCTCCTCGCCGCTCTCATCGAAGACTTTCGCGAATATCAAATGCAGGCGCGACACGCCGGCGCCGGTGATCCAATGCTTCCTGCCATTGAGCACGTAACGATTGCCGCGCTTGTCGGCCCGGGTCGTCATTCCGCTCGCATCGCTGCCCGCGTCAGGCTCCGTGATGCAAATCGCCGGCTTGTCGCCGTCGAGCACGAGATCGGCGGCACGCTTGCGCTGCGCATCGGTGCCGTACGCCATGACGGTCGAGATCGCGCCCATGTTGGCCTCGACCACGATGCGTGCGGAGACCGTACACGAGCGCGCCATCTCCTCGATGACCAGGACCGTTTCGAGGAAGCTCCGGCCCTCGCCGCCATACTCCTTCGGGATGGTCATTCCCATGAAGCGCTCGGCCTTGAGCGCATCCACGACATCCCACGGATAGTCACGCGACTGATCAATCTCCGCGCCGCGTTTACGCAGCAGTCCATTTGAGAAAGCGGCGGCTCTTTCCTTCAAGGCCAATTGCTGGGATGAGAGCTCCATGGCATGCTTCCATTCTGCGCGGACCAGAGTGCCTTGCGGCTTCACCAGGACGGCATTGGTCAACAGTCTGAGGTAAACATGCTGTTTGTCTCAGACATTTTTGTCCAGCGGTCAACGTGCTGCTCTGTTGCGAAATTCTCCTGCACACTGATCGAGGGTATCCCATGCGAACATGCGATGTCGCCGTGATCGGGCTGGGCCTCATGGGCAGCGCGGCGCTCGACGCGTTGCTCAACGCCGGGGTCGATGCACTGGGTTTCGATCCGATCGGGCCCGGCGATCTCAGGGGCTCGTCCCACGGCTCATGCCGAATATTCCGGCGCTTTAATTTCGAGAATGACAACTATACCGACTTGAGCGACGCTGCCCTTGCGGGCTGGAAGCGGCTGGAGGCCGACAGCGGCGAAACGATCCTCATTCCGTCCCCGATTTTGGAGGCAGGTCGGCCCGGATCAGCGATGGTGGCTGCGTCGCGTGCCGCGACGATGGCGAAAGGCCATGCTGATCCCACTTGGTCTGCCGCTGCGGCAAATCGGGAATTCCCGGCGTTCGCTCTCCCTCCCGACTGGGACGTAGTCGTGCAGGACGGCGGAGCCATTCTGAGGGCCGAAGTCGCTCTAAGGATCATGCGCAAGCGCGCCGGCGTGCGGGTGTCTCCCGAAGCCGCACAGATCGAGGATCGTCCCGACGGCGTGTTGGTGCACACCGGGACGCAGGAGGTACTTGCGCGGCAAGCCATCCTCGCTCTCGGCCCATGGCTCGGTCGCGCGCTGCCCAGGATTGCTCCAGTGCTCGAAGTCACGCGGCAAGCCGTAGGCTGGTTCAAAGCCGCCCGTCCCGAGACCGTGTCTCCCGATCGCTTTCCAGTGTTCATTCTTGAGCGCGGACCCGACGATGTCATCTATGGTTTCCCGGACTTCGAACAACGGGGGGTCAAAGCGGCACCTCACAATCACGGACCGAAAGTCGGCCCTGATGACTGGGACCCGCCGGCCACCGATGCGGAATTACTGCCGGTCAGCGAAGCCCTGGCCCGGCTCGTCCCCGGCGCGGCCGGCCCGATCGTCGATCGTGACATTTGCCTCTACACAAATACTTTGCCGGCTGACCGCCGGCCGGACAAAGGCGAAGAGTTCATCATCGATCGGTGGCCCAACTCCCACCTGATCGTCGCCTCGCCCTGCTCCGGTCACGGCGCGAAGTTTGCGACGGCCATCGGTGAAAAGCTTGCGCGTCTCGCCATCGATCCAACTTACGAAAGTGAGCCGTTTTTCAGGCTATCCCGATTCTCTGCTTTCTGCTGATCGGGACCACGCGAGCGGGACGGCGGATTGCGCCACGCCAATCCGCTGTCGCGCGACGAACAACGCCGATGCGGAATTTCCGCCCGCGACAAACCAGTCGGAGACTTTCGCGAAGGCCGTGTGCGTCCCCGTTCGGAGTACCGGTTGACCGACATGCGCAAGGATCTCTTTCCCGCGCTCATGGCGCTGTCGCACTGGAGCGAACGTTGGGACCCGCCGCCGGACGGCCCGATGGCACGCGCGACGTCCCGTCGCTCCGGTCAGCCGGTCCGGGTCATTCTCTCAGCGGGCAAAAGCGAAGGTCTGTCGTTGTCCGACATCGAGATTGCGATCGGACATGGCGCGCGGCGGCTCTGAGGCGAGGAACAATGCATGTTCTCCCCGGGAGCGGCACAATCAGTCGGCCTGCACATCACCGACACACCACGACGGGAATTTTCGCGTAGGTCAGCACCTTGTTTGTCACACTGCCGATGAGAAGCGTGGAAAGTCCGCTACGCCCGTGCCACGACATGACGATGAGATCGCAGCCCTTCTCCTCGGCTGCTGCGACGATGGCTTGATGGGGTTGCATGTTCTCCACTTGAATCGTCTCGCAAGGAACGCCCGCCTCGCTGGCCGCCTTTTCCGCCCGATCCAGCACGCTCGCAAAGTCGCCAGTGACTGCAAGAAGCGGCTCCACGACGTAGATGACCGATACCCTGGCGCCGACGGATTTCGCCAGCGCCAACCCATGGGCCACCCCGACCTCCGCCAGCTCCGACCCATCTGTCGGAATGAGAATATGCCGGTACATGCTTCACCGTGTGATTGTCAGCACGCAATCGCTGCCGTTCGATTGTAGGCCGGACCGGCGTTTTGGATATAGCCTGGGTTAAATCGGTCCGTGGTGCCGCGACCGGGAGCGAGCGCAATGCCGCGAGGCGATCAAGACCGGGATCGGCGCACGCAACCGTCAGCCTTCCCACAACCATATTGTCACCGTAGCCGAACGGCCTCGAATTTGGGTTTCATGCGGTCCGAACAGCCTGCCCGTTTGCAGCAGGGCGCAACCCTCTCCGGCAGCGCGCAGCAATTCATCGCCGGCCGCGAGTTGAGCGCCGTGATGCGCCGCGACTTCCATCAGCCGGCTTGCCACATTGACGGTGTCGCCGGTTGCCGTGATGTGAAGATGGCTTTCGCCGCCGAGCCGGGACGCGACGATCACGCCGAAATGCGCGCCGATCTTGAAACCGAGCCCGGATGCGATCGAAACCGGCAAAGATGCCAGCCATTGCCGCATGGCGACGCAAAGGCGAACCGCGCAATCCGCGGCTCTCGCCGCATCATCCGGCGCCGCCTCGGGCAGGCCGAACAGGATCATCGCTCCATCGCCCAGGAAGCTGGTGAGGGTTCCGCGGCTTGAGGTCACCTCACGATCGACCAGCGAATGAAAATCCCTGAGCAACTCCTGAACGCGATGGGGCCCGAATTCCTCGCTGAGATGGGTGAAGCCGGACAGGTCGATAAAGACGATCGCTCCGTTCTGGGTGACAGGCTCGGCCAGGAAGTGAGGATTGCGGGTCAGCCACTCCTGGATCTCCGGTGCCTGGAACTGCCCGAGCAGACGGCTCTTCATCGCAAAATACTGCGCCTGCCGCCGGCCGGACCGGAGTTGCAACGCGCCGAAAACGAGGACTGGAGGCGCCGTCGCGGCGATCGGCAAGGCCGTGTTCAGCCAGAGCCCCGAAGAAGACGCCAGCAGGACGGCGCCCATCCATCCGATCACCACGGCCGCGGCCGCCACGATGCCCGCGGTACTGCCGCGCCAGGCCAGCATGCCGACGAGAAGCATCGGCAGCATGACAGTTGTCAGCCCATCCATGATCTGCACCGACCGGTCGCGCCGCACGATGTCACCCGTGACAAGTTGCGCGATTGCCGTTGCAACGACTTCGACGCCGGGCATGACCGGCTCGAACGGTGTGGAGAAGAAATCCGAGCCGCCGGTCACAGTGGTCCCGAGCACCACGATCCTGTCCTCGATGGCCTTCGGGTCCGCCGCTCCCAGGAGCAGGGAACTCCCGCTGACGGTTCGGATCGTTCGGCGTGGACCATAGAAGACGATCGGAACGGCGCGATCGGCGTCGGTCGGAATCGACAATGCCCCAAGCGTCAGGTGATGCGGCTCGATCGTGGGCTTGCTTGCCGTGGCGAGCGCGGCCACACGCAGCGGAAATGACAACTCAATGGTGTCCTTGCTGTGAAACAGCATTGGCACCGCGCGAGGGGTGCCCGTCCGGTCCGTCGCCAGGTTGACGATGCCGACCTGCGCCTGTTCGGAAAATTTCCCAAGCGGCAAAAGGAACCTGTCGGCCCTGGGCAAATCCGCGATCGGATCCTCAGGGTTTCCGGCCTCGACCGCCTGTCGTGAGTCCGGAAACACGGCGGCGCCGGCAATGACGGAAGGAGCGGCAGCCAGTGCATGGGCCAGGGCATCATCGCCCTCCTTCCCCTCATCCAATAGAAGAATATCGATCGCGACCACGCGCGGTCTCAACTGTGCAATCGCCTGCACGAGCCGGGCCAGTTCGAGCCGCGGCAATGGAAAGCTGCCCGCCAGCTTCACCAGCGCATCGTCAATCTCGACGATCGTGACCGAATCCGGCGGCGGCTTGACACCGCGCAGAATGGTGCGGAAATCGACGGTGGCGGCTTCGATCCGATCCAGAAATGTAAAATGACCCTGGCCGTAAGCCGACCAGACAAAAGCGCCCCACACTCCAGCGAGGACAACAGCGATCAGAATTCGTCAGCCGACCACGCATGGACTGCTTTACCGTCCCATCTCCTGTCCAAGCCTGGCCATCAGCGCGCTGACGCGCGCGGGCGCCCAACGCTTCACGACAAGCGGTGTCGAGCCCTCCACATCGACGCCCTCGCCGGGCCCCAGCACGACGTTGCGTTCGCGGGATGCGCTGCGTCCGACATTGACCTTGCCGCGGACCACGAAGACGGAGGTCTTGCCTTCCGCGACGTCGACGGCCCAGCGCGTGCCGCGCACGGCCGCGATCGCCTGAGGCGTGTTGACACGAAACGTCTTGCGTCTCGATTTTCCCTCGACCTCGAGCAACAGGGCCTTGCTGTTCAGTTCGACGGTATCGATGCGGCCATCGCGGTCGCTGTCACGAAGCGTGTATTGAGCGCCGTTCTCTGCGACGATGGTCACTCCGCCGTCACATTGCAGGGTCTGCGCGGCAAGCGTCGAGCCGGCCGGGGCGCATCTCGCATTCCCCTGTTGCGCGAGGGCGCTGTCACCGAGAAGCAATGCGCCGATCAGCAAGATGGGCCGGGACAGAATTATCCTCATCGCAACAACCCTCCTGCTTCCATGGACGCATCGGGAGTCCGGGGCGCGCCGGCAGTATTCGACCGTGGCCCGAACAGATACGAACCCGTCCATGTCGATGTTACGACAAAATGGTGCGCGGCGCGCTGGTCCATATTGGCGCATTCAGTGATTGCATGCGGGCCATGCGGCCCGGATTGTCCGTCCGGCGCGGGACCGGCCCGACGGGCAAATCACTTCGAATTATCAGAAATCATGTCAAGACCCTTCGCGAAAAATATTTCTCTTCCGTTTTTCGGAAAGACATGATTATCTCGCAGCCGTCCCGCTCCCGATAAGAGGGGCGCTTCGCGATCGTCACGGACGTTGGAAGCGGGATGCGATGGACGCGCCGGCCTCAGCTGACGAGTGAGGCTTGCACGGACGGCCAAGTCGTGTGGTCCCGATCCCCCGACGCTGGGATCAAGCTCTGCGAGACGAATCGCAGGGCCATGGTGGCTAACAAGCCCGGCACACCAGGGAGAGCACGAAGCAGCCGTTAACACCATTGCGCAGGGAATGCCGGACTGTTTCGGCTGACCTGTGGTGACGAACTTGTGTGCTTTCTACCCTTGCACACAAGGCTGCGGGTGCGGCCAGCATCCGGCATTCCCTGTGCCCTCTTCTTCCGAGGGACAACGCACGGCGCAACACTCGGACGGATTTCCGTCGCGAGAATGCGGAGGTGTGTCCTGTTCCGCTGTCCTTAAATGACCTCGTCATTCCGGGGCGCGCGCAGCGCGAGCCCGGAATCCATACTCACGATCGTGGTTATGGATTCCCTGCCTGGCCCTTCGGGCCATCCCGGAATGACGACCGAGAGAGCGCAAAATCCAGCAGTGACAAACCTGCTCTTTGAAATTCGAATCCGAAACTCAGCGCGCCGGCGCAGCTGCTGCCGGTGCAGCGGCCTTCTTGCCGGCGGGCGGCTTCACCGGGGCCGGCGCCGGCGGCAGATATTTCTGCACGATCGCGGGATCGAGCTGCGCGACCGCGGTATCCGGCAGGCGAGTCCAGGTCTCGTCCTTGCCGAGCAGCGAAATGCCGAGAAAGCCGCGCATGACCAGCGTCTGCCCGTCCGCGCTGAGCGTCATCTTCGCGCTGTAGATCTTGCCGTCGCGCGGATCGAGCACGTTGCCGTTCTCGTATTTCAATCCGTTGCGCTTCATGTCGCGGATGAAGGGAATGCCGAGCCACGGCATGTCCTTGCGATCATCCTTGCATTTCGAGCAAACGGGATTGGGAGCATCGCCCGGCTCGGGAAACATCCTGGCGATGATGCCTTCGAACGTGCCGTTGTGATCGACCACCAGAAACCAGCCGACCGGCTTGCCGTCTTCGACCTTCTCCCACAGCCCCGCGGCTGAGGTCGGGTCGACAGCCCTGGCAGCCGGCACGACGGCAATGGCGAGCGCAAGGCTCGTCATCGCAAGAGTTCGCGTGAAAGGAGTTCTCGTGACAAGAGTTCTCGTGACAAGAATTCTCATGACACGGCCCGCGAGTGCAAACACCGGCTGAAATGGCAATGGCATTTTCCGCATCGTTATCACCTGACCAATCCACAAATTGGATGGCCGCAGACTACGGCCATTTCGAGGACGGTTCCAGTACCGCCCGCGCGCTCTGTCGAGCCGCGCTTCGGCATCCGGGTCATAATTCCGTCGGACTCAGCTCACTCCGAGCTTCTTCTGCAAGCTCGACGACGACGTCGTGTACTGGAACACCAGCCGCTTGTCAGGATAGACGTAACGATGCGCCTTCTGCGCCATCAACGCGCCTTCGTGGAAGCCGCACAGGATCAGCTTGAGCTTGCCTGGATAAGTGTTGATGTCGCCGATGGCGAAGATGCCGGACACGCTGCTCTCGAAGGCCGAGGTTTCGACCGGCACCAGATTGTTCTCGAGCTCGATGCCCCAGTTGGCGACCGGGCCGAGTTTCATCGTCAGCCCGAAGAACGGCAGGATGGTGTCGCAGGCGACGTTGAAGCTCGCATTGTCGTTGCCCTTGACGGTCGCGCCCTTGAGCTTGCCGCCCTCGCCGTGAAGCGCGGTGACCTGGCCGAGCTTCAGGTCGAGCTTGCCGGTGGAGACCAGCGCGCGCATCTGCTCGACGCTGTGAGGTGCTGCGCGGAATTCGTCGCGGCGATGCAGAAGCGTCACGCGTTTCGCGATCGGATGCAGGTTGAGCGTCCAGTCGAGCGCGGAATCGCCGCCGCCGACGATCAGAAGCTCCTTGTCGCGGAACTGCTCCATCTTGCGCACGGAGTAGAACACCGATGAACCTTCATAGGCTTCGATGCCCGGCACCGGCGGCCGCTTCGGCTGGAACGAACCGCCGCCGGCCGAAATCACAACCACCTTGCACTCGAACACCTGGCCGGCGTCGGTGGTAACGCGAAACAGGGGATCGCCGATCTTCTCGATCTTCTCCACCATCTCGTTCAGATGGAAGGTCGGTCCGAACGGCTTGATCTGCTCCATCAAGGCCTCGGTCAGTCCCTGCCCGCTCACCATGGGGATGCCGGGAATGTCGTAGATCGGCTTCTCCGGATAAAGCTCTGCGCATTGGCCGCCGACCTTGTCGAGGATGTCGACCAGATGCGCCTTCATGTCGAGCAGGCCCAGTTCGAAAACGGCGAACAGCCCGCACGGGCCCGCGCCAATGATCAGCACATCCGTTTTGATCGCTTCGCTCATATCGCTTCTTTGTCGGTTGACCACGCCCGGTGGGAGGCATGGGGCGTTCGCCTGTCTAGCCAACCGCGCCACATGAGGAAAGCCCATAAATGAGCGGCTGGGTCGCCGCGCGGGCCCTTGCCGCCGGGCTGGAGATCGTTAGTACAGGTCCGCCTGGTACGGGTAAGAAAGTTTCGGAGACCGCCCTGTGAATGCACCGTTACGTTCGGACGCCGAGCCGCGCCTGGAAGATTTTCCTTACCGGATCACGGACAATGTTCGTTACGCCGATCTCGATCCCAACCACCACGTCAACAACGCCGTCTATGCGAGCTACTTCGAAACCGGCCGCGTCACGCTGATGAAGGACCGCTCGAGAGGGCTGATGCCACCGGGACTGTCGTGGATGATGGTCCGGCTCGACATGCATTTTCGCGCCCAGTTGCACTGGCCCGGCGCAATCGAGATGGGGCTTGGTCTCGTCAAATTCGGCCGCACGTCCGTGACGCTCGATCAGGTCGTGTTCTCGGAAGGCAAGTGCGTCGCCTCGGCGCAATCCGTCAGCGTGCTGATCGATGCGGAGAGCCACAAGCCGATGCCGCTGACGGCGGAGATCGTCGCGGCGTTTCAGCCATGGTTGCGCAAGGGCGTCGAGATTGTGCAGCCGAAGTTCAAAGCTTGACGTTCTAGGCTTGCCGTTCGGGCGTCGAGACGGTCAATCCGTCGATTTCGTCGCTCACCTTGATCTGGCACGACAGGCGCGAATTGGGCCGCACGTCGAAGCCGAAATCGAGCATGTCTTCTTCCATCGGCGACGGCGCGCCGACTTTCTCGCGCCAGGCTTCGTCGACATAGACATGGCAAGTGGCGCAAGCGCAGGCGCCGCCGCATTCGGCCTCGATACCGGGGATCGCGTTGCGAATGGCCGCTTCCATGACGGTGGCGCCGTTCTCGACATCGACAGTGCGGGTTTCGCCGTTATGGTCGACAAAGTTGATCTTGGCCATGTTTGCTCGTGTTGCCCGGTGAATGAGGTCCGGCAGTCCTATAACGGGTGGATTTGATCAGCGCTAGGGATGGAGGTGCTGGAAAGCGGCGGGAACGGCAGCCCCGCAAGGCAAGCGGGCTCGGCCGACGGTCGTCAGGATCAGGCGAGATCAGGACTGGCGAGACGTGCCTGGATGGCGCCGCGCGCTTCAGCCAGTGCATCGGAGAGCATGCCGAGCGGGCCCGCGAGATCGCCGCTCTTTCGACTTGCGTTCTCGACGGCTGCGGCGGCCTCGGCAACGCCGAGAGCGCCGATCGCCCTCGCCGAGCCCTTGAGCGTATGTGCGAGTGTGCCTGCCTCGGCTGGCCTCTCCGCCAACGCCTCAACGAGGCGGCCGGCCTGTGTCAGAAACATCGCCAGCACGTCGCGCTCGAGCACCTGGTCGTCGAGCGTCATGCGCCTGAGATGGTCGAGATCCAGCGCGCAGGCAGTGGAAGCAGGCAGCGGGGATGGCATCCAGATGGTCCGTCGCAGAGCTGAGGTATCGCATTAAGCCCAGCGCGCCTGACTTATCCCTTGTCATCCACAGGTCGCGCCGAGCGCGATGAAAAGCATGGTTAACGGAACGTTTGTCGTACTGGCCCCTTATTCGCCTTCGTTTTGCCGAAATGTCGCCGCAATTAACAAAAGCAACTGGGAATTTCGTGGACTTTTAGGGCCTTACGGGCTTGTGCTGTTAACGATGATTAAGATTGTATTAACCACGGCCATTTCATTCGCATCGGGCAGTCAATAGGATGCCGGCTGATCGGCGGACAGGGGGGCCCGTTACACGGCCACGCCTCGATACGTTCAGAGCTGATGTCGGCATTGGGGGCTTGCAGGGCGACGCTCGCGCAGGACTTGCCGGGGACACGTGTTTAGTTAAGAGGGGCTTGGACTCACATGGCGAACAATCCCAAGAAGGTCAAAGACCCCACTGAGGTTGCTCTTTCTGCCATCCAGGAAGCGCTGAACATCAGCGACACCAGCATCGACAGCAATCGCGGCGCCCCGCGCGACGAAGTCGCGCCGCCGACACCGCCGGCGTCATCGAACTTCAACGAGCCCGCCTACGATCCGCGCGCGCGCGCCGAGATGCCGGCGTTCGAGCCGATCGAAGAGCCGCGTCAGACCATTCCGGCGCGCCGCCCCGCCAATGACGACCGCGAAACCATCGGACAGATCCTGCAGGCGATCCAGAAGGGCCGGCCGGCACGCAACGTCTACACGCTCGCGACCCTGTTCGGCGGCGTCTGGCTGATCGGCTGCGGCCTCCTTACGGTTGCGTTCCTGCCCTCGCTGCAGGCTGCGATCGGCCACGGCTCGGGCGGCGTGTTGACGCTCGCCGGGCTCACGGCGCTGTTCTTCGCGCCGGTGCTGCTGTTCTACTTCCTGGCAAACCTTGCCTGGCGTGGCCAGGAACTGCGCATGATCGCACAGTCGATGGCCCAGGTTGCAATGCGTTATTCGGAGCCGGAGAGTTCGGCCAGCGACTCCATGGTCACCGTCGGCCAGGCGATCCGCCGCGAGGTCGCCGCGATGGGCGACGGCATCGAGCGCGCGATCGCGCGCGCCGGCGAACTAGAGACCCTTGTCGCCAACGAAGTCGCAGCACTCGAGCGCGCCTATAGCGACAACGAAGTTCGCATCCGCGCCCTGCTCCAGGACATCGCCCACCAGCGCGACAACCTGGTCGGCCAGGCCGAGCAGGTCCGCAGCGCCATTTCCGGCGTGCAGATCGATCTCCGCCACGACATTGCATTGATCTCGGACGCGATCGCCTCGCGCGTCGACGAAGTCGCGAAAAGCATCACAAGCGCGCTGGAAGAGCGCGGCGCCCATATCACCTCGGCCCTCTCCAACGCCGGCGACAACATGATCCTCGCGCTCGGCGAGCGCGGCGGCGACCTGCTCGACCGCCTTGAGGAAGCCAGCGCGGAGACCACCCGCGCGGTGCTCGACGCCTCCGAACGCCTCACCACCAGTCTCAACTTCAAGACCGGCCACGTGCATGACGAGTTCGTCGATCTCGCCGACCGTGTCCACGAGATGCTGAACGAGCGCATCGACCGCATCACTGGCGATTTCGAGCAGCGCTCCTCCACCATCGTCGACGGCATCTCCGATCGCACCGAGCAGGTCCACGACTCGCTGAAGAATTCGTCCGAACTCCCTGCTGCTCGAGCTCGAGCTGCGCAGCGGCGACCTCGTCAGCAAGATCGACGATGCCGGCAACCGGCTTGCGACCAGCATCGTCAGTTCCGGCGACAAGGCGATCGAGTCGCTGGATGCCACGGTCAACTCGCTGATGTCCAAGGTCGTCGGCCAGACCGAGAGCGCGCACGACACGCTTTCGCTGCAGATGAACGCGTTCGACGAGCTCGTGAAGAACCAGGGCTCGGAGCTCGCCGAGAAGTTCGCGCGCGACTCCGGCACGCTCGGCGCTCTCATCACCCGCCACATCTCGGAATTCGACCGCACCGTGAAGACCTTCGGCGGCGAGATCGTCGAGCGCGTGGGTCAGCGCACCCAGGATATCTCCGACACGCTGAAGACCTATGTCGACAACTTCGACGGCAAGCTCACCTCGAACGGCGGCGAGATCACCGCGGCGATGGACCAGCGCCTCGTGCAATTCGAGACCACGATGCAGGAACGCGTCGCGCACCTCGACTCCTCGCTCGACGGCAAGATCAAACTGTTCGACGGCACCATCGATGGGCGCCTGAAGACGCTCGAGACGACATTCAAGCAGCTCGAAACCACTTTCGACACCCGGTCGAAATCGGTGACCGAAACCATCGACAACCGGATTGGCACGCTGACGAGTTCGCTGACCGGCGGCGCCGCCCAGGTGATCCAGTCGCTCGAACTCGCGCCTCGCCCACCTTACCACCTCCCTCACCGAGGGCGCGACGCAGGTGATCTCGGCGGTCGACAGCCGTATCGCCAACGTGTCCGACACCATCAACGGCCGCAGCACCGAGCTGTCCGACACCATCACGGCGCGGTTCCAGGAAATCCATGCCGGCATCGAGAACAAGGTCGGCGCGGTCGCAACCGATCTCGATACCCGCATCGGGCAATTCGAGGACCTGCTCGGCTCGCGCGTCGAAGCCGTGGCGGGGCGGATCGAGAGCAGCGGCCGCCAGGCCAGTGACGCCCTGATGGCGCGTGCCGAGCTGTTGTCGGCCGGCATCAAATCGCATGTCGAGGACGCCGAGCGCTCGCTCACCAACCTCGTGGTCAACACCAGCGAGACGATCCAGACCGGTGCCCGCACGGCACAGCAATCACTCCTGAACGTCTCCTCGGATGTCGGCGCTCAGATGAAGCTCACGTCCTCGGAAGTCGAGCGCGCCCTCACGGCGGTCGGCACCGGTGCCGCCAACTCGATCCTGACCAGCGCCCGCGACGCCCAGGCAACCCTGGTATCGGCGTCGGGCGATGCGGCCAACCAGATCAAGTCGCTATCATCCGATATCGAGCGTACGCTGTCGGCCGCAGGCTCGGCGACTGCGGCCTCGATCCTGGCCGGCGCGCGCGAGGTCCAGAACACGCTGATCACGACTTCGTCGGATGCGGCAAACAACGTCAAGACGCTCGTCACAGAGGTCGAGCGAACACTTTTGGCGGTTGGTGCCGATACTGCCGCCTCGATCCTTGGCAGTGCGCGCGAGGCGCAAAGCTCGCTGACGGCAACCTCGGCCGACGCGGCAAGCCAGATCCGGGCTATTTCCGCTGACATCGAGCGCACGCTCGCGACGGTCACGGCGAACACCACCGACAATATCCAGTCGAGCGCGGTCAATGCGCAAACCACGCTAATCAATACCTCCAACGACGTCAGCACGAAGGTCAAGTCGACAGCGTCCGAGATCGAGCGTTCGGTGCTCGCCGCATCCACCACCTTCGGCTCGGCGATGACCGGCAAGACCGACGAAATCGTCGGCTATGTGCAACAGCAGACCGAGCGTCTTTCGCAGGCGATCGACGGCAAGCGCGGCACGCTGGTCGAGGCAATCTCCGCCAAGACGAACCAGCTCACCGTCGACATCGACCGCGTCACTTCGGATGCGCTGAAGTCGATCGACACCCGCAGCCAGGCGTTCTCGCAATCCATCATGGGCAACGGCAACGAGGTTGCGCGCACCATCACCTCCGCAGGTGAAATCGCCACCGGCGCGCTCAACCGCTCGTTGAGAGACCTCGAACAATCCTCGAAGACGGCGATCGAGCAATCGCGCCAGGTTTCGGTTGCTGCCGTCACCGAGATGCAGGAAACCTCGAAGATCCTGCGGACCGACACGGTCGCCCTGTTCGAACGGTTGCGCGAAGGCAACATCCTTCTGCAGGAGGTGCTGACCGGCGCCCACGACAATCTCAATTCGCTCGAACGTGCGCTTGTGACCCGCGTGGCCGATTTCGTGTCGGCAATGAACGACGTCACCTCGCGCAACGGCACCGCCACCCAGACCCTGCAGGACCAGCTCGGCATCTTCAACGACAAGACCGCGAAGGCGCTGGAGAACCTGGGTTCGCTCTCCGCCCAGTTCGACAATCACGGCCGGGTCCTGGTCGAGGCCGCGGCGACCGTCGAGAAGGCGAACCGCTCCACGACGGCTTCTGTCGCCGAGCGCAAGGCCACGCTGGAATCGCTCGTCACCACCATCGATCTGCGGACCGCGGACCTCGATCAGCGGCTGTCGCGCTTCACGAGCCTGCTCGATGAATCGCTCGCCGCCGCCGAGGAACGGGCCCGCGATATCGCGCGCGTCGTCGCCGAGACCGCAGGCGCGGGTTCCGCGGCGATCAGCCGCCAGTTCGAGGCGGTCCGCGTCGCGTCAGAGGAGGAACATCGGCAGACGGTCGAGGCCATGCACGACATCTACCGGCAGACCACGGAAGAAGCCGATTCGATGTTCAAGCAGTCCGCCGAGCGCTTCTCCGACCTGGTTGCGAGCATGAAGCAGATGGCGGCCGAGATGCATCACGAACTCGAGTCGACGCGCAACGAGCTCCGCCGCGGGGTGCTGGAGATGCCGCAGGAGGCCGCCGAGAGCACCGCGCAGATGCGCAAGGTGATCGTCGACCAGATCGAGGCGCTCGCCGAATTGAACCGCATTGTCGCCCATCACGGCCGCGGCATGGACGTCGTGTCCAACCGCCCGAGCGTAGCGCGCCAGGAAGAGCCGGCCATGGTCGCGGCCGGCGGCCGCGGCGAGGTGCGCATGCGCGACACCGGCAGCACCGGCAGTGCATCCAGCCTGCCCCCACCCGATCTCGGCATGCCGTCACGCCGCACCGAAGCCCCGCCGGTCAGCCCGGCCGATCAAGGCCGCAGCGGCGGTACTGGAGGCAATGACGGCTGGCTCTCCGATCTCCTGAGCCGGGCCGATACCGGTCCAGCCGCGCCCGCGCCGTCACCGCGCGGTCGCGCGGCCCAGCAGGGCGGCAGCGGCAATCCGCTGGAGTCCCTGTCGCTCGACATCGCCCGGCTGATGGATCGCAATCTTGCGGCGGAGATGTGGGACCGTTACCAGCGCGGCGAGAGCAAGGCTTTCACCAAGCGGCTCTACACGCCGGCCGGGCAGAAGGCGTTTGACGAGGTCGCCCGCAAATATCGCGCCGACCGCGGTTTCAAGCAGACCGTGGATCGCTACATCACCGAGTTCGAGCGGCTGCTCGACGAGGTCGCGCGCGACGACCGCGGACCGCAGGCGCTGCGCAGCCATCTCACCTCGGAAACCGGGCTGGTCTACACCCTGCTCGCGCACGCGGCGGGCCGGCTGGGATAACGCCACACAAACAGCATCGAGATGAAAAACGGAGGCCTCGCGGCCTCCGTTTTGCTTTTGTGTGAAGCTATTGCCGCCTCGGCACGCTCCCCGTCGCCGCCGGCGCTGGCTGCGCGGCCTGCCTTGTCGCCGGAGCAGCCGTTGGTGCCGGCTGCGCGGCTTGCGCGTTGTTGGAGTTGTTGCTCGCGCCAAAGAGCACGCGGGTGGGATTGCGGTCGAAATTAATCACGGCGCGGCTGATGTCGCCGAGCGTCTTGCGGCCGTCGGACATGAGCGCGCCCGAGCGTTTGTCGAAATCTTCCGCAAGCTCCCGGATCGACTTCACGGTCAGGAACAGCTCGCCGCCCTCCTTGCCGCCGGCAAGTGTGTTGAGGCCGAGCATGAGATTGTCGGCCTTGCCCATCACACCATCGACGCGGCCCATGATGGCATCGATCTTCTCCGAGTTGCGCGCCAGCGACTGGGTGAAGGTTTCCAGATTGGCCAGCGAATTCTTCACCGCGGTCTGATTGTCGGCGACGATCTTGTTGATGTTCTGCAGCGTCCCGCGGATCGCCTCGGTGACATCCTGCAGGCGGTTCGGGTCCGCAGTCAGCACGGGGATGCCATCCTGGTCGAGAGGCACCGCGGGGGCGGCCTCCTCGCCGCCTTTCAGCGAGATGGCGGCAACACCGGTCAGTCCCTGGAACTCGAGACCCACCAGCGTGTCCTTGCGCAGCGGAGCAGTGTTCTCGACCAGCGCCAACGCAACCACGCGCCGCGGATTGTCCAGCTTGACGGAGATAACTTCACCTACCCTGATACCATTGAAATTGACGCTGCCGCCATTGCGCAGGCCAGCCGCGGGCCCTTCGAAAATGATGCGCAACGGACCGCGCGCCTTGGTGGTGTGGAGGCTCTGGAACCACAGCACGAAGCCGAAAGCGGCCGCGATCACCGCCAGGGTGAATGATCCGATCAGGACGTAATTCGCCCGCGTTTCCATCAGTCGCTCCGATACCCGCTCATGCGCTAGTCACCACGGCGCGGGCGCGCTTGCCGTTGAAGTATTGTCGCAACCAGGGATGCTGAGATGCCTTCATGTCGGCAATCGATCCTGCGGCGATGATCTTGCCGTCCCCTAAGACGGCAATGCGGTCACAAGCGGTATAAAGACTGTCCAGATCGTGGGTTACCATGAAAACGGTCAGGCCCAAAGTACGCTGCAGGGTCCGCACCAGCTCGTCGAAGTCGCCCGCGCCGATCGGATCGAGACCCGACGTCGGCTCGTCCAGAAAGACCAGTTCCGGGTCGAGCGCGAGCGCGCGTGCCAGCGCCACGCGCTTGATCATGCCACCCGACAGTTCCGATGGAAAGCGGTCGGCGACTTCGGGGCGCAAGCCCACCATGACGAGCTTGGCCACCATGATCTCGTCGAGCAGCCGCTGCGAAAGGTTGAGATATTCGCGCACCGGAAACTGGATGTTCTGACGCACCGTCAGCGAAGAAAACAGCGCCCCCTGCTGAAACAGGATGCCCCAGCGGCGCTCGACCCCGCGCCGGGCCACGGCATCGGCCTTGTCGAGATCGACGCCAAAGACTTCGATACGGCCCGCGACTTTGGGCACCAGGCCGATGATGGTGCGTGTCAGCACCGACTTGCCGGCGCCGGAGGGACCGACGAAGCCGAGGATCTCGCCGCGCCGGACGTCGAGATTGAGCCCGTCGAGGACACGCGTCGCGCCGAACTGCACGGTGATGTCGCGGACCCGGATGATGGCGTCGGAAAGCGGTTGCGGGGGCTGCGCCATCATCACATTCCGATCGACGCGAAGAAGATGGCAAAGACGCCGTCCATCACGATGACGAAGAAGATACCTTTCACCACCGAGGCCGTCGTGTGCTGGCCGAGCAACTCGGCACTGCCCTGCACCGCGAGCCCCTCGACACAGGCGACGATGCCGATCACGGCCGCCATGACCGGCGCCTTGATCAGGCCGACGGTGAAGTGGTCGATCGAGATCGCGTCGCGCAGGCGCAGCAGGAACGCCTCGGGATCGACGCCGCCATAGAGCCACGCCACCAGCCCGCCGCCATAGAGCGCGGCCATTGCGCCGAGGAAGGCGAGGATCGGCAACGCGATCACGAGCGCCAGCATACGCGGCAGGATCAAGACCTCGATCGGATCGAAACCCATCGTGCGCAGCGCGTCGATCTCTTCGCGCATCTTCATCGAGCCGAGCTCGGCGGTGTAGGCACTGCCGGAACGGCCGGCGACCATGATTGCGACCAGCAGCACGCCGATCTCGCGCAGCACCAGTACGCCGAGCATGTCGACGACAAAGATGTCGGCGCCGAAGCGGCGGAAGTGGAAGATGCCCTGTTGCGAGATGATGCAGCCGATCAGGAAGGTGATCAGCACGATGATGGGCACCGCGCGCCAGCACACCTGCTCCAGATGATGCACGGTCGAGGTCATGCGGAAGCTCCGCGGATGCAGCATCACCCGCCCGCCTGCGGCAAGGACCGCCCCCAGCATGTCGATCAGGCCGACAAAGGTCTCGCCGATACCGACGACGCTGCGGCCGACCTGACCAAGCATGCCCGTGATCGTGACCTGCGCCCGCTCCACGACCGGGCCGGCTTTCACGCGCCGCACCTCCTCGACCAGGGTCGCATAATTGGCGGACAGACCCCCGATCTGGGCCTCGATATTGCCTTGGGTCAGGCTGCGGCGCAGCCGCTCGATCAGCCAGGCACCGAAGGTGTCGAGCTTCGAGATCTGCGAAACGTCGATGAAGATGTTGGGGCGGCTGCCGGCGAGCTTCTCGGCATCGCTCACGATGGCCTCGAGCAGCGGCGCAAACGGCGCGGTCCAGGCACCGCCGGCGCACAGCGCAAGGCCATTGCCGCGCGCAATACGCTCCAAGGTAGGATCCCCGTTCACCGCCGAAATAGCTCCCGCGCCAGATCCTCGCCAGGTCGAATGCCCGTATTGAGCAGCTTCACCTTGTCGAGGATACCCCTAACCAGCCATAGTTGGTTGCGCCCCGCAAGCGCGAGGTTCAAAAATCGCCAGACATTAAAATGACTTCCAGCCAATTTCCAATGCTTGATGCAAGAATTGAACACTTTCCCATCGCGGGTTCCTTCATCATCAGCCGAGGTGCCAAGACCGAGGCCGTGACCGTCGTGGTGGAACTCCGCCGAGGGGACCATGTCGGACGCGGCGAATGCGTGCCCTACCCGCGTTATGGCGAGACGCCTGAGGAAACGCTCAAGGTCCTTCAAGCGATGGGTGAAGCGGTTTCGCGGGGACTCGACCGGCAAACGCTGCAAGGCGCGCTGCCGGCAGGCGCCGCCCGCAATGCACTCGACTGCGCCTTGATCGACCTGGAAGCGAAAAGGAGCGGACAGCACGCCTGGACCATGCTCGGCCAGCCGGAACCGAAGGCCTGCACCACCGCCTACACCATCTCGCTGGGGTCGCCGGAGACGATGGCGGCAGCGAGCGAGAAGGCGGCGCACCGGGCGCTCCTGAAGATCAAGCTCGGCGGCGACGGTGACGGCGAACGAATCGCCGCCGTGCGGCGCGCCGCGCCCAAATCCGAGCTGATTGTCGACGCCAACGAGGCGTGGACGCCCTCTAACCTCGAGAGAAATCTCGCCGCCTGCGCGGAGGCTGGCGTCACGCTGGTCGAGCAACCGCTGCCCGCCGGATGGGATGAGATGCTCGGCCGCATCCGCAGGCCGATCGCCGTCTGCGCCGACGAAAGCGTGCATGACCGCAAATCGCTCGATGCGCTGCGCGGGCGCTACGATGCCGTCAACATCAAGCTCGACAAGACCGGCGGGCTGACCGAGGCGATGGCGATGGCGGACGCGGCGACGACGCTCGGCTTCCGGATCATGGTCGGTTGCATGGTCGCGACGTCGCTGTCGATGGCGCCGGCCATGCTGCTGACGCCGCGGGCGCGCTTCGTCGATCTCGACGGGCCGCTCCTGCTTGCGCGCGACCGCGATCACGGCCTGCGCTATGACGGCAGCCTCGTTCATCCGCCTGACGCCGCACTCTGGGGCTGACGCATGAGGCGATGCCGCGCCGACCACATGACAAGACCGCCGCATGCCGCGATCGCCGCCATCACGTAATAAACGTTCTGCCCATAACGGGCGAACACGGCGCCCGTCAGGATGTAGACGCTGCCGGTGACAATGCCGGAACAGGCCGCCAGAAACCCCTGCCCGCGCGCTGCGATATGGGCAGGCACCTGTTGCACCATCAAGTTCATGATCCCGACCTGGGTCAGGCCGAAGGTTATGGCGTGCAGCATTTGTACCGGCGCCAGAATAGCGATCGGCGGCGCCTGGGCCGTGATCACCCAGCGCACGACCGCGCAGCAGGCGGCGATGATCACCAGCATCGCCGGCGGCAGTGTAAAGCGCGGTGAAGCCGCAAACAGCACGATCTCGGCCAGCACGCCGAGCGTCCAGAGCCCCGCAATCGTCAATCCGCTATAGCCTTCCTGCTGCCAGGCGATCGAGGCCACGACGTAATAGGCGGAATGACTGCTCTGGATCAGCGCCGACGTGACGATGATGGCGAGGAAACCCTTGTCCCGCAGCAACGCGCCGGCACCCGCCAGGTTTGTGGCGCTGAACTTGAGCGGCGCGAGCGGCTTGCAGGCCGAGGCTGACCAGCGCGCCGAGCGCGGCCACACTGGCGATGATCCAGATCAGGTTGCTTGGCCGCAATGACGTCGATCAACAATCCGCAGGCAAGCGCCCCCACGATGAAAGCCGCCGATCCCCACAGCCGCAGCGGACCGTATTTGAGACCGTATTGCCGCACGCCGCGCAACGCATAGGCGTCGATCAACGGCACCATCGGTGTCCACACACAGCTGGTCACGGCATAGGCCAGAAAGACCAGGAGCGCCTGTTGCTGGAGGCCCACGACGGCAAGGCCGATCGTGGTCGCCATGCTCGCTGCGATGATACCGCCCCGGATTGCGTGATGCCGTTCGGCAAAGCCCGTCACGAAGGGCAATGTGGTGAATCGCGTCACCGAGGGCACGGCCACGATGATGCCGATCCAGGCAGGGTCGATGCCGATCGCCCTCAGCCATACCGGGAAAAACGGCGCATGCGTACCGAACAGCCCGAAGCCGCTGGCGTAGACCAGCGCCAGCCAGGTCGCGAATCGCCTGGATGCGGCTTGCGAAGCCATGGGGATTTGTGAGGGTTGCTGCATCAAACCAATTGCGATTCGGGCAAGTTCATGGTGATCGTTAGCGCAATGCGCGCTGATTTGCGCGGCCAGAGTCCGTCATGACCAGTCAAGCATTTGCCCTATCGCCGATCTCCGCCCGGGCCAGCCTGCCGAGCGAGGAGGATTACGACGCGATCCGCGAAGCTTTCATGGAAACCGCGCGGGGGCGCTGGTTCCTCGACGAATATGCCAAGCGCAACCGCAACGCCGACACCCGCATGGTGCTCGACGCCGTGGCCCGGATCGAGGAAACCATTGCGGCCCAGAAGCAGCCGCCGCCTCCGGTCGTCGTCGACAGGCTTCCCGCCGCGCTGTCCTCGATCAGAGACGCGGTGGAGAAAGCGCAGGACGCCGCTTCCGTGGCATTCGACGGGCTGCGGCTTGCCGAAAACCTGGTGCCGATTCGCAAGGGCGCACGTATCATCAAGGAAATTTCCTGGCGCTGGCGCGAGATCGGTGCCGACGGGCGTATCTGCGATCTCATCGACTCGCAGGTGGCCGCGATCGAAGCCAGTTGCGCCCATCTGGACGAGACCGATCCCCGCATCGCGCTGCGCGACGCCTTCGAGATGATCCGCACGGAGATCGAGGCCTTCCGCGATATCGATCCGCGCATCCCCGCAGCGGCGAAAGCCGCCGTTTCGCGCGCAGCGCCGGACGCCACCGCTGCTGCGCCGCCTCTCGCATCCGCGATCCACGACATCGCCGAGGCGCCGGAAACCGTCGTGCTCGCCGAGGAGTCGGACGAAATCGAAGCCGCGATCAGCGAGCCCGAGATGCCGTTCGAAACTGCGACCGAGGCAGTCGCTGCCGAATTGTCTCTGGAAGAAGCCGACGCCCACGACGAAGCCGTGCTCGACATGGTCGCCATGGAGATGGCGGCGCCCGATCCCGATGAGGAACATGATCTGCCTGTGATGGCCGACAGCGAGACCCTGCACGTGACGATGCCGCCCGTCGTCGAGCCTCTGACGGCGGTCGCCGACGACGTTGCCCGGGAGGTTCCTCGGAAGCCTGAAGCTGAGCGAGAGCCGGAATTGGCCGCGGTGGAGGCTCCCGCACCGGCGCTGCAGCCGGTATTTTCGGCCTCTCCCTCCGTCGCGCCCGAGCCGGCGCCATCGCTCGGTTCGACCCTGATCGCGCGCGGCATCCTGCAGAAGCCCAATATCCCCGCCAACGACCCGCTTGCACCCATCCGCCGCATGAGCCAGGCCGAGAAGATCGCGTTCTTTTCCTGATCTCGATCCGGCCCTTCCCGTATCCGTGACCGACGTCACGTACGCGACCCCTGCCATGCCCTAGCGTCCCCGCGATTGGTCTCACGTCGAGATTTCTGTCGAGGAAGACGCCATGTCCCCTTTCAAATCGCTGCTGCTCGGCGCGGGAATGCTCGCCGCCGGCCTGCTGAACTTTGCACAAGATCCCGCCTCCGCGCAGACCCGCACGGCGGAACTCGATCGTATCCAGGCGCCTGCGCAGGCGCTGCCCAAGCCCGAACAGCGCGTGGCACTGGTGATTGGCAATTCCAACTACAAGAACGTCGCTCCGCTCCCCAACCCCGACAGCGATGCGCAATCGGTGGCCGAATTCCTGAACTCGGCCGGCTTCGACGTCATCGCGGCGACCGATGTGACGCAGAACGACCTGATCCAAGGTCGTCCAGGATTTTTCGGACAAGGTCACCGAACGCGGCCCGGACACGGTCGCGATGATCTATTACGCCGGACACGGCGTGCAGGTCGCCGGCGAAAACTACCTGATCCCGGTCGATGCCAGGATCTCGACGCCGACCGACCTCGTCAACAATTCCGTGCGCCTGGTTGATCTGATGGCGACGCTGGAGTCGATCCCGAGCCGCCTGCGCATCGTCATGCTCGATTCCTGCCGCAACAATCCGTTCCCGAACATCGACGATGCCGGACGCGGCCTTGCGCTGGTCGACGCGCCGACGCGCGCGATCGTCGGCTATTCGACCGCGCCGGGCGCGCAGGCGCTCGACGGCGTCGACGGCAGCCACAGCCCCTACGCGCAAGCCTTCCTCAAGATCGCGCGCGAGCCCAATTTGCCGATCGAACAGCTGTTCAAGCGCATCCGCCTGGAAGTGAATCATGTGACCGAAGGATTGCAGACGCCGTGGGACTCCTCGTCGGCCACCAGCGATTTCTATTTCTTCGGCGATACCGCCGTGGCGGCGTCGCCGCCTGCCCGAACATGGGCCGGTGGTGCGGATGGCCTCGGACCTGCCGTACCGGTCGGTGGACCAGGTCTATGATTACGTGCTGTCGGAAGGCACGCCGGAATATTATCAGGAATTCATCGACCGCTTCCCCTATGACCCGCGCTGCGACCACCTCCGCCACCTGCTGGTCAACCTGTCGCAGGCGGCAGCGTGGCACCAGGCGGTGCTGGCGAACTCGCCGGTCGCCTACAAAAACTTCTTCGATCGCCACGGCGAGAGCCCGTTCGCCAAGGCCGCGCTGCACCTGCAAGCCGAACCCAAGGGCATTGCGCTGATGCAGGCCAGCCGCCTCTACAGGAACGGCGGCGGAATCAAGCAGATGCCGTTCTCCGGCACGGCGAAGATCACCACCCTGCCCGCGCGCACCCTGAGCACGCCGACCAATGGCAAGGTCGTGAACCTGCCGGTCGGCAACAAGGCCGGCAATGCGCCGGCCGCCAACAAGGTCAACAACGCGCCGGTGGAACACAACGGCAAGACGAACAACAACAATAGCAACGTCAAGAACAACGAGCGGCCGAGATACGAGCGGCATCAGTCCAACTTTGGTCACTCCTACAATTCGCAGGCCCACATGGGACGCAACATGTACATGGGCGACAACATGCGGATGGGAAACCGCAGGCGGATGGGCGGCGGCATGCATTTCGGCGGCGGTCGCGGCTTCGGCGGCGGCCGCGGCTTCGGACGCTTCTGATCGCACCGTCCGGACAATGTCCGCGGGGCAGAGCCGAGATGGCCCTGCCCATCGGCTTTTCAAGAGATCAGGCGACCAGCTTCGCGAACAGGTCCGCATCCACATTGCCGCCGGAGAGCACGACCACGACGGTCTTGCCGCGCGCATCGATACGGCCCGCGAGCAGCGCGGCCAGCCCGACCGCACCGCCCGGCTCGACCACGAGCTTCAATTCGCGAAACGCGAACGCCATCGCCGCTCCCACTTCCTCGTCGGAAGCCGAAACCGCGCCCGACAAGAGCTTGCCGTTGATCGCGAAGGTGATCTCGCCGGGCGTTTCCGCCATCAGCGCGTCGCAGATGGTGCGTGCCTTGGCGTGATGCGCCTCTCTGCGGCCGGCGCGCAACGACAACGCATGATCGTCATAGTCCTTTGGCTCGGCGACGATCACCTGCACGTTCGGGAACTTCGCCTTCACCGCGGTCGCAATGCCCGCGATGAGCCCGCCGCCGGAGGCTTGCGCCACCACGATATCGGGCGTGAGCGCGCGCGCGGCCATGTCCTCGGCGATTTCGCGTCCCGCGGTGCCCTGACCCGCGATGATCAGCGGATCGTCATAGGGCTTCACCAGCGTGGCGCCGCGCTTCTCGGCGATGCCGCGCGCGATCGCCTCGCGATCCTCGCGGTCGCGGTCATACAGCACGACCTCCGCGCCATAGGATCTGGTGCGCTCGACCTTCGACACCGGCGCATCCGACGGCATCACGATGGTGGCCTTCATCTTCAACAACTGGGCGGCCGCCGCCACGCCCTGCGCGTGATTACCTGACGAAAACGCGACAACGCCGCCGGCGCGCCTGTCGTCCGGAATGGACGAAAGCTTGTTGAAGGCGCCGCGGAACTTGAACGAGCCGGTCCGCTGCAACAGCTCCGGCTTGAGGAAGACGTTGCCGCCCACGCGGTCGTTCAGAACGGGGAAGGACAACAATGGCGTGCGCACCGCAAAGGGAGCAATCACCCTGGCGGCGGCGTCGATATCGGCCGGCGTCACCGGCATTTTTTCGAGTGTTTGTCATCAGACCGTTGTAGGCGCACCGCCCCGGCCGGGCAAGATGCGCCAGTCCGCCGTCAGGCCGCGCGGGCGGCCACCTGCGGCAACGGCGCGACACGCGGCTCCAGATCGGCCCATGTGATGATCTCGAAACGGCCATCCTCATGCTCGACCAGCGCCGTGCAGCTTTCCACCCAGTCGCCGCAGTTCATGTAGCGGATGCCCTGCATGTCGCGGATCACCGCATAGTGGATATGACCGCAGATCACGCCGTCGGCGCCATGGCGCCGCGCTTCGGCCGATAACGCGGTCTCGAACGCGCCGATATAGTTGACGGCGTTCTTGACCTTCTGCTTGGCCCATTGCGACAGCGACCAGTAGGGCACGCCGAACAAGCGGCGGAAGAAATTGACGAAGCGATTCATCTGAATCGCGAAATCGTACGCCTTGTCGCCGAGATGCGCGAGCCAGCGCGCGTTCTGCACGACGAGGTCGAAGATGTCGCCGTGGATGACGAAGTAGCGCTTGCCGTCGGCGCCGGTATGCACGGCGTTCTCGACCACGTCGATGCCGCCGAAATGCGTGCCGTAGTAATTGCGCAGGAACTCGTCGTGATTGCCCGGGATGTAGACGACCTTGGCGCCCTTGCGCGCCTTGCGCAGCATCTTCTGCACGAAGTCATTATGCGATTGCGGCCAGTGCCAGCTCGATTTCAGCGCCCAGCCGTCGACGATGTCGCCGACCAGATAGATCGTATCGGCGTCATGGGTGCGGAGAAAATCGAGCAGTTTGTCGGCCTGCGAGCCGCGTGCCCCGAGATGGACGTCGGAGATAAACAAAGTACGAAAGCGCCGGTCCGGGCTATCGTCACTCACAGCATCACTTCCCATCATGCGCGCGCCCATAACAGATTCCCATGACAGAGGAATGACGACCGGCTCCCTTCGCTCGAACCGTTAACGTTATCCTCTGCGGACCCGAATCGCCCCCCGGTCTGCCTTGACTCGCGATAGCAGCGCCAAGCGACAAACAGGCGACATGGCGATCGTCCCCAGGGAAATGCGGGCGATCTAGTTACCGGTGTCCGCTTATCGTCATTGCGAGCGGAGCGAAGCAATCCATGGCTCCGCAAGCGGCAAGATGGATTGCATCGTCGCGGAGCCTGTCATCGGGCGCGCATTCGCGCGACCCGTTGGCACCTCGCAATGACGAAGCCACACCTGCGCATTCCCGCGGCAGGTTCTGCCCGGGTTTTTCCCAATCATCGGCCCTCCGAAAACAGAGAGCGCAGGGAAGACCGGATGCCAGCCGCACCCGTAGCCTCGTATGCAGCAAAAAGCATACGAGTATGGACCACAGGTACGCCGAAACAATCCGGCCTTCCCTGCGCGATGGTTTAGCGGCTTATACGTGCTCTCCCCGGTGAACCGGGCTTTGTTGCCACCGTCGCCCGCGGGCTTTTCGCCTGCGAGCTTGATCCCAGCGTCGGGGGATCAGGACCACACGACTTCGCCGTCCGCACCCGCATCACTCGTCAGTTGATGCCGGCACGTCCATCGCATCCCGCGCCCAACGCTCGTGACGATCGCGAAGCGCCCCTCTTGGTGGCCGCGGGATGCGCGAACATAAATCACGAATTTCCGAAAAACGGAAGTCAATTATTTTGCAACCAGCCCTTGAAACGTCCGATCCCATTGAAAGCGCTCGCAAACTTCGCGTTTTGGTGCCGGCCTTGACGGCTCGACTCATCGGTGGCGTCAATGTCACCGTGCGCGAGCTTCAAACGTATTGTGTTGGGATCAAGTCAAACGCCGGCTCAAGCAGCGATTCCAATTTCGTTACAAGCGTATCTGAAACGAAAACACAGTTGGCCCCGGGCGTGCCATCTCTCCAAAAATGTCTGTCCTGGATGAAAGATCGCTTCAAGAATATTGTCGGTTTTGGCTTATCGGTCACACGAGGTTCGGTATAAAAAAAGCTTCCATCGTTGGCGGTATTCTTTATCCAGTTGCTTTTTTCGACATCGATCGCGCCCGGGTTATTCAAGGTGTTGATGATATACCAGCGCTGGCTTGCCGATCTGTCCCGCAACCATATGTCGAGCGGAAATAGCTGGTGATAATCGGGCTCGAGCGCCAAGAGCGCGTCCCGGAATTCAGGGGCAATTACGGTGTAAATTGAAAGAGCGTACGCGAAAAACCAGAACGGCGGATGCCTCTTTCCGGCCCTTCTGTTGAAGAAGGCGGTTGTCGGCAGGTGCTCAGCCTTTGCGACATATCCGGGCTTCATGAGAGGCTCGAATGGCCCGCCATAAGGCAGGCTTTTGGCGGCGGAATAGTCACGCGCGCGCGCTTCCAGGAGCCGCTCGTTTTCCCGCGGGTCTACCTCCACGCCGGCATGCTTTGTCCATATGCGAGGGTTGTTGTTGGCCATCAGTTCGAAATGCATGTCGCTGGCCCCGGCAAATAATCTTGCTGTGCGGCGCAAAGGAACCGATCGACCGGCGACATTAGCGCTCGCCGCACCCTGCACTATTGTCTCTTACATTTTCAACCGGGGCGAAGCCGGCGGCAAGTGCCATCACGTCGGCGCGTCACAAGTCCAGCATCAGCCGCTTTCCCCGCGGACCTACGGACGGTTGGTTAGCGAGCATGCTCTCTCATCATCTCGGAGCCGTAGAGTGGGCCTTGCGGACGCGCGGCCCGATGACAGGCTCCGCGTGTCCGCCGCTCAGAGTTGATTCTGCCGGGAGATGGCGGGCACGGCGCGATCGCGCCTTTGCCCACCCTACGCCATTCTAGTCTCGATAGGTCGTCGTCAAGCGGCGGAGTGTGAGGTCATACGCGGACGTGGTCGCGGAACACCCCTCCCGGATACCATCTCGAATAGCAAGTATGGGATGCGAGATGATATATGTGACCGTTCAGGTAATTCCACGGATACAGCGTCCCAAGACGGGTTTGAGCAAAGGTTTCCCCGCCTCCGAGGCGAAGAAACATTTGGCCGGCCGCGTCCAGCAAGTCCCACCCCTTATCATCATCGGCAATATTGCAGCCGTTGAAGTAAATGCGGCTCCGACGTGGGAATATTGCTTCATAGCCTCTACCGCCAAAAAAAACGGTTAGCCTTTGGCCATCCAGGAACTCACCCTTGAAGAAAATCATGCCCACATTGCCATGGGTTTCAAACAGGCAATGTTGGAAGGTCCTCCTCTCGGCCGCGAGCTTGTCCAGCGCGCGCATAAGGCCGGCCAAGCCATCTTCGATCGGCAGCGGATAGACATTCGCACCAAAGCTATTCCGACGAAGCCATGACGTAAGTCGGGTGGTCCGGTCAGTTGCGTCGTAAATGTGCAGTAGCAGGGGATCCAAGTGTTTTTCCGATCCTTTTGAAAGCGCTCGCAAACTTGACGTTTCGGTATTCGACGACCCGTCACAGGACGAGCATCAGACCCGACGCCATCAGGATCGCCAGAATCACGCGCCGGAAGATTCGTTCACTGACGGAGCGAAAAGCGAGTATCCCGAGCAACGAGCCTGCGACGAGCGCGGGCACACTCAGCAGCAGATCGGAAAACACCCTCGGCGGCAGGTCGTGATGGACCAGCAGTATCGCGAGCGACGCGATCTGCATGACGGCGATGAAGGGCTGAACCATACCGCGCTGCTGATGCTTCGGCATACCGTGCATGTCGCACCAGATGGTCGGCAGCGCTCCCGGCATCGCCGTCAATCCGCCCACCAGACCTCCCCCAAAACCCACCAGCGCATTGCGGCTATGATTCATCAACCGCAGGCCCGTCAGGCTCGGTCGGAACAGCATGTATGCCGCGTAGATCGCAACCGCCAGGCCGAAAATTTCGCGAAAGGTGTGCGCGTCCGTCGTTTGCAAAAGCCACACGGCGATCGGTACGCCGAAGAGACCGCCCAGCACCAGCACGAGACTTTGCTTCCACTGAATGTCTTTTCGAAGCGCCCAAAGGTTGGTCGCCTGAACGCCAACGCTGCAGGCCATCATCAACGGCACGGCTTCCATCGGCAGCCGTACATGCAGGAGAATGGCGCCCGCGACCGCGGAAAAGGCGAACCCCGCCAATCCAGAGACGAATGCTCCAAGGAAAACAGCCACGCTGAGCAACGCAAACGAACCGAAACTATCCATAGTTGGACCCCCGACTGATCCGATGCGCCGGTCCATATTCGCGGCTGCTCGCCGCGTTCTGAAACGATGACGCCGTGAAGGTGGATTGTCTCTCCGCGATCACTCGGATCGGCTCGAGATCACATTCCGTTGCCGATGATCACAGTACCGATGACATTTGATCCGCGCCCCCTCCCGAGGAAGGAGCGACGCATCATCCCTAGAGGGTACGACTCCCTCCTCCGCCTGCCGCTGCCGCATGCCGGTGACTTTCAGCAATCATGAGACGCCGCGGACAATGTCCCAACTCTGCGACGACTGCATGTGCGCTAAATCACGTTCGGGAGAAATTTTGCGGTGCCGACTAACAAGCGTCGCACTTTGCAGCGAACGCTCGCCGCAATTTCACCAAGTTTGACTCGTCGGGCGGATCACGCAGCATCACGTCAGAGTGACTGCCTGCTCGCGCGGCAACCCGCATCCTAAAGCGCGATGAGATTAGGATGAATCGTCATCGCGCTTTAGCTTGTTGTTTGAGCATGATCTCCGCGCAAACCCCTACGGGGTTTGTCGCGGGGGAAAACCGCTTCACACTTTTCCGGATCATGCTCTAATCCGCAGTTGCACCCGATGCCTGGATGATCTTCGTCCACTTCGCGGTGTCTTCGGCGAGAAATTTCCCGAACGCGGCGCCGTTCAAGGCGCCAGGCTCCGCGCCGAGCTCGGCGAAGCGCTTCTCGACATCCGGCATTTTGAGAATCGTCTCGACCTCGGCCTGCAATGTCGCGAGCACGGGCGCGGGCGTTTTCGCGGGCGCGACCAGGCCGAACCAGGAGAATGCCTCGAAGCCGGTCACGCCCTGCTCCGCCACCGTCGGCACGTCAGGCAAAGCCGACGCGCGCGTTGCACCCGCCACCGCGATCGCCCGTACGCTGCCGCCCTGCACCTGCGGCAGCACCGCCGGCATGTTGTCGAACAGAATCGGGATATGTCCGGCGATCAGGTCGTTCATCGCGGGCGCGGCGCCCTTGTAGGGCACGTGCACGATGTCGATCCCGGTCATGCGTTTCAGAAGCTCGCCCGCCAGATGGTTGGTGGTGCCGATGCCCGATGAGCCGAAATTGAGCGTGCCGGACTTTGCCTTGGCCAGCGCGACGAGCTCCTGCACGTTCTTCGCAGGTACCGAGGGATGCACCATCAGCACGATCGGTACGGTGGCGAGCAACGCGACGGGCGCGAAATCGGTTTCCGGGTTGAACGGCAGGCTCTTGTAGAGCGCGGCGTTGGTCGTGAGCGGCGGCGGCGCGGTGACGAGCAGCGTGTAGCCGTCCGCCGCCGACTTGGCGACCGCATCGGCCCCGATATTGCCGCCGGCGCCGCCGCGGTTCTCCACAAAGAATTGCTGGCCGGTCCGCTCCGAAAGTTTCTGTGCGAGAATGCGCGCGATGATGTCGTTGGAGCCGCCTGCCGGAAAAGGCACCACGATCTTGACGGAATGTGAGGGATAGTTTTCCGCCGCGGTGAGGCCCGGCAGCATCATGCTTGCGCAAATCGCCAGGGCGGCACGGCGAGAGACGGCTTTCATCATGCGTTTCCTCTTCTTGTGGCGCCATCCTAGCGCTTGCCCCGCCCTCGACGAAAGCCGCCGATAGCGCAGAAGCGAATTGCTGCCGTGCTCGCGACGGCTCTTCCACTTCCGCACAGCCCTAAGCTAAGCTGACCGCAAAGCTGCAAGGGGGTCGCGCCGAAACCCCGGCCATCACGCGTAGCAGCGCATAAGCCGTCGGCGGGCCAAAGGGAGGCCTTCATGCCGGACGATTCTGTTCCGCGCCGCAAATTCCTGCTCGGCGCCGGGCTTGCCGGAACCGCCATTGCCGCCGGAATTGCCGAACCCGTCGAAGCTCAGCAGCCGGTAGCGGCCCCCGCAACGCCGCCCGCGCCGGACGCCGAACCCTTTGTCACCCTCAGCGCGCCGGAAGCCGCCTTCATCACGGCGGCTGTCGATACGCTGATCCCTGCCGACGAATTGTCGCCGTCGGGCAGCGATTGCGGCGTTGCCGTCTTCATCGACCGGCAGCTCGGCAGCGCCTGGGGCGGCGGCGCGAAGATGTATCGCGCGGGTCCGTTTCGAAAAGGAAAGGCGGAGCAAGGCTATCAGCTCGCGCTGACCCCGCGCGAATATTTCGCGGCCGGAATCACCGCCGCCAATGCCTGGACGCGCAAGACCCATGGCAAGGACTTCGACCGTCTCGCGCCGGCCGACCGCGTCGCTGCTCTGAAGGCGATGGAGGACGGCAAGGCCGAGTTCGAGAATTTCTCTTCGCGCGCCTTCTTCGCGCAGCTCCACGGCATCACCATGGCCGGCTTCTTCTCCGACCCGATCTATGGCGGCAACCGCAACAAGGCCGGCTGGAAGGTGCTCGGTTTCCCCGGCCTGCCCGCCACCTATGCCGACAAGATCGATGCCTACCGCGACAAGCGCTATGTCGCGGATCCGCAATCGATCGCCGACTTCTCGTGAGAAGGAGGCAGACATGGCAACCCGATTGAAGGAAACCGACGCGGTCGTAATCGGCATGGGCTTTTGCGGCGCGATCCTCTCCCGCGAGCTGACCAAGGCCGGCCTCAACGTGGTCGGGCTGGAGCGCGGCGCCGACCGCAATCCCGCCGACGAGTTCACGCTGACGCGGCTGCGCGACGAGCTGCGCTATGTGCAGCGGCTGGAATTGATGCAGGACAATTCCATCGACACCATCACCTTCCGCAATGCGCCCGACGAAGGCGCCCTTCCCGTCCGCCGCTTCGGTGCGTTTCTCCCCGGCGAAGGCGTCGGCGGCACCGGCATCCACTGGGGCGCGCTGCACTGGCGGTTCCTGCCGACGGATTTTCGCATCAAGAGCGTGCTGACCGAGAAGTACGGCGCGAAGTCGATTCCCGACACCATGACCATCCAGGACTGGCCGGTCAGCTATGACGAGCTTGAGCCGCATTACGATCGCTTCGACAAGCTCTGCGGCGTGTCGGGACAGGCCGGAAACCTGCGCGGCCAAGTGATCGCGGGCGGCAACCCGTTCGAGGGGCCGCGCAGCGAGCACTATCCGAACAAGGCGATCAAGACCGGCGTGGGTCCGGCGATCTTCAGCGAGGCCGCCAAAAGCCTCGGCTATCATCCGTTTCCGGTGCCGGTCGCGACATCAAGCGCGGCCTATGTCAATCCGGAAGGGATTACGCTCGGCGCCTGCGAATATTGCGGCCATTGCAATCGCACCGCCTGCGAGGCGAATGCCAAAGCCTCTCCCAATGTCAACGTGATGCCGGTGCTGCGCACCGAGCCGAAATTCGAGCTGCGCACGCGCACCTTCGTGACCAGGCTGATCTACGACAAGCAGGCCAAACGCGTTACCGGCGTGGCCTATACCGACATGAAGACCGGCGAGGACTATGAGCAGCCCGCCGGGCTCGTGGTGCTGTCGTCCTTTGTGTTCGGCAACACGCAGCAATTGCTGCTCGCCGGCATTGGCGAAGCCTACGATCCCAGGACCGGCAAGGGCGTCGTCGGCAAGAACTACTGCTATCAGTTCGAGGCCGGGGCTGAAGCCTTCTTCGAGGGCCGCGAGTTCAACCCCTTCATGGGCGCGCCGGGCATGGGCACGGCGATCGACGATTTCAACGGAGAGAATTTCGATCACGCCGGTCTCGGCTTCTTCGGCGGCGGCTATATCAACTGCGCCCAGGGCGGCGCGCCGCCGATCGGCGGCCGCACGCTGCCCAAGGGCGAGCCGCGCTGGGGCGTCGGCTGGAAGCAGGCGGAAGCGAAATGGTACCGCAGCAATACGCGGTTCAACACGCAGGGCTCGGTCTACGCCCACCGCGACAATTTCATGGACCTCGATCCCACCTACAAGGACGCGCTCGGCCGCCCGCTGGTGCGGCTGACCTACAACGCCACCGAGAACGACCACAAGATGTCGCGCTATCTCGTGGAGAAGATGGAGGGCGTGATCAAGGCAATGAAGCCGACGCATTACGAGGTGCACAACCGGCCGAAGAACTTCACCATCGTGCCCTACCAGTCGACCCACTGCACCGGCGGCACCATGATGGGGTCAGATCCCGGCAACAGCGTCGTGAACCGCTATCTGCAGGTCTGGGACGCGCATAATCTGTTCGTGCAGGGCGCGTCCGTGTTCCCGCAGCAGCACGGCTACAATCCGACCGGCACGCTCGGCGCGCTGGCCTATTGGTCGGCCAGGGCCATCACCGACACATATCTGAAAAGTCCCGGCCCGCTGGTGCATGCATGACGAGCAGGATGATGGTGACGACGTTCAACGCTTCCGTGTCCCTCGGGACGGCTCTCATGATCGCGCTGGCGACGCCGGCCAGTGCTGCCGATGCCGAGCATGGCAAGGCGCTGTACGCGCCCTGCGCCGCCTGCCACACCGACAAGGTGGATGCGCTCGGCCCCAGCCTGAAAGGCGTGTTCGGCCGCAAATCGGCGGCGCTGGAGGATTTCCGCTATTCCAATGCGATGAAGCGCGCCAACCTCGTCTGGGATGACGACAACCTGCACGCCTATATCAGGGATCCCCAGGCCAAGGTGAAGGGCAACCGCATGCCTTATGGCGGCATGAGCGACGCCAAGGACGTCGACGACGTCGTGGCTTATCTGAAGACGCTGAAGTGAATCCTCAACCGCAGCCTTATTCGATCACGTCGTCGGCAAACGTCCTGAGCTTGAGGGGAATGTCGAAGCCCTGGGCCTGGGCGGTCCTGACGTTAAGGACGAACTCGAACTTGGTCGGGAGTTGAACCGGCAGGTCAGCGGGCCTGGCTCCCTTGAGGACACGATCGACATAGGCGGCGGTGCGCCGGAAAAGATCGGAATTGTCGGTGCCATAGGACATCAGGCCGCCGGCATTGGCCATGTACCGATAGGGGTAGATCGCCGGAATGCGGTCGCGCGCCGCAATCGCAATGATGCGGCTGTAGACGGGCTGCAAGGCTGTGAAGGCGTCGGACATGACGACGATACCGCCGTCCGGAGCAAGATTGAGCCGTCCCAGACCGCTCTCGATATCATCGACATTGTGAACGGGCACCTCCAGCAATTCGACGGATTGCAACTGCGCCGCAGCCTTGATGGCTGGCTCGAAATACGCATAGGGGGCGGTATCGGGATTGAACACCATGGCGACCCGCTTCAGCCGCGGCGCGACTTCCTTTGCAAGCTCGATCCACTTGCTGGCCATCGACGCCTCGAGATTGACAAAACCGGTCACGTTGCCGCCGGGGCGCGAAAGGCTCGAGACGAAGCCGCTCCCGATCGGATCGGATACCACCACGAAGACAATCGGAATGAGTGATGTCGCGCGGTGAACGGCTGCGGTGGCCGGGGTCGTGTGGGCGACGATCAGGTCGGGCTTGAGATCGACCAGTTCCCTCGCCAACGCGTTGGCGCGATCGATATCGCCGGCCGCCCAGCGAAACTCGATCTTGAGATTGCGGCCCTCGGCCCACCCGTTCTCTCGCAGGCCCTCCCGGAAAGCCTCGACGAATTGATGCGGCTGGGCGTCCGCCTCGGCATTGGCCGACAGGAAGCCGATGCGCCGCACACCTCGCTGCTGGGCGCGCGCGGAGGCAAGCGGCAGAAGGGCCGCGCCAGTGCCGAGCAAGCCGATAAAGTCACGTCGCCTCATCGTCCCGCCTCCGGGTCGCAGACGCGCAGCCTAACAGCGAAACGCAGTTGGGCATAACAACAAAGCGCGGTTCGAACCTCTACCAGAACGAGTGAGAGCCTTGACGATACCGGTCCGGCCGATCTTCTATGGCTATCCTGCCATGGGAGGTTGCCGCATGCACATCCGTATCCTCCTCGCCGTTGCCGGTCTGGCGCTTTTGATGCCGGCCGTGCCGCTTCACGCGCAAGCCCTGCCGAACGTTTCGCCGGCCCTGCTCGAGGACATCGTGGTCGGCAGCCGCATCCTCGCCGAATTCGGCGTGGTCGATGCTTTCGGGCATGTCAGCGCGCGCGATCCAAGCAACCCCGCGCACTTCCTGATGTCGCGATCGCTGGCGCCGGCGCTGGTCACCACCGACGACATCATGGAATTCGATCTCGACGGCAATGCCGTCGATGCACGCGGCCGCCCGGTGTTCCTGGAGCGTTTCATCCACGCGGAAATCTACAAAGCAAGGTCAGACGTGATGAGTGTCGTGCACACCCATTCGCCCGGCGTCATTCCCTTCTCCGTCAGCAAGACGCCGTTGCGCGCGCTGTTCCACAATGCCGGCTTCCTCGCGGGCGGCGTGCCGGTCTGGGATATCGCGCGCGAGTTCGGCCAGACCGACATGATCGTGCGCGACAGCGGCATCGGCAGATCGCTGGCAAGGACGCTCGCCGACAGACCGGTCGTGCTGATGCGCGGCCATGGCGATGTCGCCGTCGGGCCCGATGTCAAGACCGCGGTGTTCCGCGCCTACTACACCGACGTCGATGCGAAGCTGCAAACCCAGGCGATCGGCCTCGGCGGCGAGATCACCTATCTCAGCGCGGATGAAGGCGCGAAGGCCGACAGCATCAATTTCGCCGTCATCGATCGCGTCTGGAATCTGTGGAAGCTGCGGGTGCAGGCGGCGGCTGCGAAGTAAGCGCGGCTCAATAGAACCGGTGGAAGTGATGGATCGGGCCATGGCCATGGCCGACGGAAAAACGGTCCGCGTCGGCGATGGCGGCGCTGATGAAGGCCTTGGCGTTGCGCACCGCGGTTTCGAGATCGGCGCCCTTGGCGAGTTCGGCGGCTATCGCTGACGACAGCGAGCAGCCAGTGCCGTGGGTGTTGTCGGTCGCCACCCGTGGCGCCGGCAGCGCGAGCGTGCCGCCGGCGCGGATCAGATAATCGACGCTCTCGCTGCCCTGTCCGTGGCCGCCCTTGATCAGCACCGCCGGACAACCGAGCGTCAAAAGCTTTTTGCCCTGGCTCTCGATCGCGGCTTCGCTTAGCCCCACCGGCTCGTTCAACAGCGCTGCTGCTTCCGGCAGGTTCGGCGTGATGACGGTCGCGAGTGGAATGAGTTTGGAGCGCAAGCCCTCGACGGCATCCGCCGCCAGCAGCCGGTCGCCGGAGGTTGCGACCATCACGGGATCGAGCACCACGTGTTTCGGCGACCAGCGCCGAAGCGCTGATGCAATGACCTCGATCGAGGCCAGCTGCGCCACCATGCCGATCTTCACCGCGCCGACCGCAAGGTCCGAGAACACCGCATCGATCTGCGCAGCAAGAAACTCCGGCGGCACGGCATGGATGCCGCTGACGCCCGTCGTATTCTGCGCGGTCAAGGCCGTGATCGCCGAGGCGCCGTAGACGCCGAGCGCGGCAAAGCTCTTCAGGTCAGCCTGGATGCCGGCCCCCCCGGAGGAATCGGAGCCCGCAATGGTGAGCGCGACTGGCGTGGTCATGAACGTCCTCGACCTGTCCTAACGCGCCCGGCCAGCGCCAGCAAGCTCGCTTGCCAAGTGAGCTTGCTAAGCCCCCCAAAACTGGCCTATCTGGAACAAGCAGATGCCCGGTGGAGACCGTTCCCGATGGTGCCTTTCTTCGTCCAGATCAAGTGCAAGCTCGGCCAGTCCTATGTCGTGGCCAACGCGCTTGCAGAGGCCGAGATCGCCTCCGAAATCTATTCCACCGCGGGCCATTACGATCTCCTGGTGAAGTTCTACGTCGACAACGAGACCGATATCGGCCATTTCGTGAACGAGAAGGTGCAGGTCATTCCGGGCATCCAGGACACCCTCACCATCATCACCTTCAAGGCCTTCGGTGGACGCTAGTGTCGCCACCACCCGTTAGCTTCGAGCGGCTGAAGACTTTCATTCACGACGCGATGGTCCATCTGGGGTTGCCGGACGGCGATGCCATGACGGTCGCCGGCCTGATGGCGCAAGCCGATTTGCAGGGCTCGGACGGCCATGGCGTGAGCCGGCTGCCGCAATATGCGCGGCGCATCAAGGCCGGCGGCTTCAATGTACGTCCCGACATCCGCGTGGTGCGCGAGTTCCCCTCCACCGCGCTCGTCAATGGCGACAACGGCATGGGCCATCTGGTGATGAGCCGCGCGGCGGCGATTGCGATCGAGAAGGCGCGCGTGACCGGCATCGGCTGGGTCAGCTCGCAGTTCTCCAACCATGCCGGCCCCGCTTCGCTCTACGCCACCATGCCGCTCGCCCAGGACATGATCGGGCTCTATTTCGCCGTCGGCAACGCCAACCACCTGCCGCCGTGGGGTGGCCTCGACATGCTGCTGTCGACCAATCCGATCGCGGCGGCGATCCCGGCGGGTGAAGAGAAACCGATCGTGCTCGACATGGCCACCACGGTGGCCGCCTATGGCAAGGTCAAGACCAAGGCCTTGCGCGGCGAGATGATGCCCGAGGGCTGGATGATCGACCGCAGCGGCAAGCCGCTGACCGATCCGAAGCGCGCCGAGGAAGGCATGCTGCTGCCGCTCGGGGGCATGGAGGCCGGCTACAAGGGCTACGGGCTTGCGATGATCATCGGCCTTCTCGCCGGCACGCTCGGGGGGGCTGCGATGGGCAAGGACGTCATCGATTTCAACCATGACGACGACAGCGTCACCAACACGGGGCAAGCGATCTGTGCCATCAACATCGCCGCCTTCGGCGAGGTCGCGACCTTCAAGGCCGCGGTCGATACACTGGTCCGCGACTTCCGTAACAGTGAGAGGATCCCGGGCGTGGACAGGATTTCCGTGCCCGGCGAACGCAGCGCGGAGGCGCGCATCGTCCGCGGCCGCGACGGCATCCCGATCGCACCCGCCCTGATGCGCTCGCTCGATCAGCTCGCGGGCGAACTGGGCATCGCAAAGCTCGGCTAACGTGTCTCCACGTAACGGCCGAGCCTGGCTCTCACGGCGCGCTCACCAGCCGTAGTAGCGCGGAAACAGCGTCGGCCGTCCGGTGATGTAGCTGCGGTTCACGAAGCCGCCATAGTACACAGGACCAACAGCATAAGCGCCGTAATAGTCGCCGGCGCCATAGCCGCCGCCGTAATAGACGGGGGCAGCAGCGTAGGCGTCGTAATACTCGTCAGCGCCATAGCCCTGATCGACGGGGACAGCAGCATAGGCGCCGTAATAGTCGTCAGTGCCATAGCTGCCGTAATAGCCGCCGCCCCATCCGGCTCCAGCGACTGCCGCGGCTCCCGCCGCCACGGCGGCGCCGCGAGCCACCGGATGGCCATAGTAACCGCGACCGTAGTAGCCGCCGGCATAGCGCCCGCTGAAGCCGCCGGCGCCGCGCACGACATAGCCGCCGCCAATCGTTCGCCGGACATAGGCATCCGCCGTGCTGGCAGTGAGCACGAGCATCGCGAGGACGCAAAGAATCGTTTTCATGGAAGCCTCCTTAGGTCTGGAGCTCATGAGTTGTGACACTGCTTCCTCTGCACGGACCTCCATTGATCTAAATCAACGAGCCGGTTCCATCGATGTGCTGCTGTGTGATGCGCGACCGTATGGGAACAACCGGGCTTTCGACATGTGGGACGGCATCCGTGCAATCTGGCGGGAATGGTCCATTCTCATCGTCGGGCTCGCCGTGATTTTCGGAGGCGGCTATCTGGCCGGTCGCCTGTCCACATCGACGAGTGCTACGCCCGCCACCTCTTCCACCGTCACCTCGGATCAGGCCGCTTCATCGGACCAAGGCCGAGATCAGGCCAAACCCGCCGCCGCTTCGAAGCCAGCGACGCCGTCACAGGGCACAGCCGCGAAGCAGGCTGGTCAGAAGCTCGCTCAATCGAACAACGCGCCTCCTGCTCAGAAGCCGGCCAATCAGGGCAATCCGGCACCGTCTGCAACGGCGCCTGCGAGCGCGGCTGCGCCATCGCCGACCGCTTCGCCGTCACCGTCCGATCATAATCACATGGCAGCAGGCAACACGCCGTCGCCGACTCCCACGACAGGGCAGTCGCCGGCGCCCGCGGCCGCCCCCAATGCTCAGCCCTCTCCTTCCAATGCCGGATCAGCCGCCTCCACTTCGGCAATGGGCGACGCCGCCTCTGGCCGTCTGGTGTTCAGGAAATGCCAGGCCTGCCATTCCATCGAGTTGGGCAAGAACCTGCTTGGCCCATCGTTGGCCGGCATCATCGGCCGCAAGGCGGGCACGGAGGCCGGTTACAATTATTCGCCGGCGATGAAGTCGGCCGACATCGTCTGGAGTCCTGAAACGCTCGACAAGTACCTGACCGATCCCGCGAAGCTCGTGCCGGGCAACAAGATGCCGTTTCCCGGCCTCAAGACCGATCATGACAGAAGCGACGTGATCGCCTATCTCGCCGGTGGCGGACAGGCCCCGGCTGCCACCGCGCAGCAGCCGTCGCAGGCCGCGGCTTTGCCGACGCCGCAGCCGGGCCAGACCCAGACGGCGCAAGGCGCACCCGGCACCAGCGTCACCTACATTCCCGACGCGCGATACACCTTGCGTTCGGGGATCGCGGACGGGCGCATGACATATATCGGCCAGGGCGGCGCGATCGACGGCAAGGTCAATCCGGTGCTGACCGCCGTTGAGGGACAGGTGGTCCAGCTCACGCTGATCAATGGCGAAGGCGCGGAGCACGATATCGTGTTTCCCGACCAGAACACCACATCGCCACGCGTGACCGGGAAAGGCGCCAGCACGACGATCGCATTTCGCGCCGACAAGTCCGGAGACTTCGTTTACTTCTGCAGCGTGCCGGGCCATCGACAGGCCGGCATGCAGGGTCAATTCCTCGTCACCCCGCGTCCGCCGCCGCAGACGGTCGTGGAAGCCGACATCTCGCGGGAGGCCACCGACGTGCCGCCGCCGATCGGCAAGCGCGACCCGCAGACCGTGCGTGTCGATCTCTTGAGCGTCGAACTCGAAGGCCGGCTCGCGGAAGGAACGACGTTCGGCTATTGGACCTTCAACGGCAAGGTGCCGGGTCCGCTCATCCGTGTGATGGTCGGCGACACCGTTGACATTCACCTCAAGAATTCGGCCGACAGTTCGATGATCCACTCGGTCGACTTCCACGCCGCGACAGGTCCCGGCGGTGGTGCGGCCGCGCTTCAGGTCGATCCGGGCCAGGAGAAATCGATGACGTGGAAGGCGCTGGTGCCGGGCCTTTACGTCTATCACTGCGCGACGCCGATGGTGGCCGAGCACATCGCGAACGGCATGTACGGCATGATCCTTGTGGAGCCCGTAGGCGGCATGGCGCCCGTGGATCACGAGTTCTACGTGATGCAGGGCGAAATCTATTCCGACATTCCCTACGGCCAGCACGGCAGCGCAGAGTTCAGCGTCGAGAAGCTCCTCAACGAACGTCCGGAATATTTCGTCTTCAACGGCTCTGTTGGCGCACTGTCAAGGCTTCATCCGCTGCAGGCCAAGGTCGGTGAAACCGTTCGCATCTTCTTTGGTGTCGGCGGGCCGAATTACACGTCGTCATTCCATGTCATCGGGGAGATCTTCGACAAGGTCTACACGTTCGGTGGGCTCATAAGCCCACCGCTCGAGGGAATCCAGACGGTCACCGTGGCGCCCGGCGGCGCCGTCATCACCGAATTCAAGACACAGGTGCCGGGCAACTATACGCTGGTCGACCACGCCCTGGCGCGGGCGGAGCGCGGTCTGGCAGGCATCCTGAGCGTGGAAGGTCAGCCCAATCCCCAAATCTTCAACGGCAAGGTGATGCCGGGCATGGGGCATTGAATTGACCGCAGTCGCGCGGCGCTTGCACCGGAAAGCCGGTTCCGTCCCGGCTGCCGGTGGCGATGACATTCCGATGTCGCGAGATGGGTGCGGACGGGATTTTCGCCCCCGGCAATCCCGCCTCACGACGCGGCCACCGTAGGTCCCTTTGAGCCCTGATAGGATCGGCGGAGCAGCGCCAGCACGCTGCCGCCGGTCACCGCCCCGAGGACGTAAATGACAATCGCCAGCACGGCCAGTGGCGCCCTGATCCTGGAGCCGAGGTATGACACGGTCACGGATTCGAGGTTCTGCAGGGCGAAAATCAAGACCGCCACGACGAACAGCACGATTGCGGCCATGTAGATCCAGCGCATGGGGGACTCCAGTCTTCTGAAAAGGGTTGAGCGTCGGTTTCACCGAATGACGAACGACCGCGAGGATGATACTCTTGATCTGGATCAACGCTCTGCCGCGGTTCGCGCGTAGCAGCGCGGATCGGATCAGGGTGGGGAAACCGAAAACTCCTTGTCGAGAATGCCCGTCAAGCTCCCGATCTGGCTGCGCGTTACGGTGGTCGCCGCGTTGGCGATCCTCACCGCGGCCGTAGGCATGTTCGCGTATCGCTGGTACGTCCGTCCGGTCACGCTGTCGGTCGCGGTCGGATCACTGGATGGAGAAGCGCCGAGAATTGCCGCCGCGCTTGCCAGCCGGCTTGCCGAGACCAAGGCGCCGGTCCGTCTCAAGATTGTCCAGACCACGAACGCGATCGAATCCGCCAGCGCGTTTTCCGAAGGGAAAACAGACCTTGCGGTCGTCCGTGGCGACGTCGGCGACCTGTCGCACGCGCAGGCCGTCGTGATCCTCACTGAGGCCGTGGCGATGCTTGTGGCGCCCCCGGGATCCCCGATCACGGACATGGCGGGATTGAAGCGCACCACAGTGGGCGTGGTCGGCGGCGAAACCAATCAGAAGGTCGTCAGCGTATTGACCAGGGCGTACGATCTCGAACGCGCCAATGTCGTGTTCAAGAACCTTGCGCCGGAAGCAACAAGGCAAGCGCTCGAGAGCAAGGATGTCCGCGCGATCCTGCTGGTCGTACCGCTGACCGAGAAATATCTGTCACTGGTGCGCGGGCTGTTTCCCCAGAGCGCCAAATCGGCGCCAGTCCTGATCCCGATCGAGAACGCGGGAGCGATCGCGGAGAAAGAACGCGCCTACGCAAGTTTCGATATTCCCAAGGGGACCTTGCGAGGGTCACCTCCCAATCCCTCGGACGATGTCACCACGCTGAAGGTCTCTCTCTATCTAGTCGCCAGGAAGAGCCTCGACAACGATACGATCGCCGACCTCACGCAGGCCCTGACCAGCGCGCGGCGGGATCTCGTCGGCGAGTTTCCGATATTGGCGCAGTTCAAGGCGCCCGATACCGACCCCGGCGCCTATCTCCCCGTCCACGCAGGCGCGGCCGAGTACTACAACGGGACCCAGCAGAGTTTCCTGGACAAGTGGAGCAATGCGATTTTCCTCGCGCCGATGGCGCTGGGCGCGCTCATCACGGTTGTCGCGGGGGCGTGGCGATTCCTCCGGTCCGGCAATCTCTATTCGAAGCCGGAGGCGCTGGATTCGCTCTACGCGCTGGCGCAGCGGATACGGAATGCCGACAAGGAGTCGGACCTGTCCGAAATCGAGAACGAGATCGACGAGGTCCTGCGTGCGCAGCGAGAAGCGCTGGAGAACGAGGACAACACCCTCCACACCGCTACTCTCAACGTTGCAGCACACCGGCTCGAGGACCTCATTCATGAGCGCCGGGTCGCTCTCGGGAGACCAACTCCGAGGCCCAGCTAGTGTCCCGATCCGAAGGATCAAATTCTACAAAGCGCTGACCGAATTGCTCCACGACCATGCTCATAAAATGACGAGTTGACACGTCGGGCAAATCACCTGCACAAATCCAACATTGCAAAAATCTTCTGAAACTCGCACCCAATAGCATTGTGCGAGCTGTGTCGCTGAAGAGCGACCCATGAAGATCTCACCTCATGATTGATCGCACCGACCTCCGCAGTAAGACCCTGCTGCCGGCTCGAGAGGTACAAGCAACCTCTACGAGCCCTGTTGATATTGTTCGCGTTATGTTCTACATCGCCTTCGAGTGAATCGCGTTGGTGGGATAATCGCTCATGAAAATCTTCGGCTACTTCTATCCGGCTGTCCTGGCGCTGTTGATGTCCAGCGCCTCATACGGCGCGCAGAAGACGATCGCCTGGCAAGACGGCGCTATGTGCGAGTTCGAAACCAGATTCGATCCTGCGAAATATGACGAGCAAAGGCTCAGGAACACGGTGGAGGTCATCTTCGGCGACGGCTTCTATAAGCAGCCGACATCGGTGACGGCACTGATCGGCCCTGGCGGGAGCCTGACTTCGAACACGGACGAATATCAGGAAGCGTGCGAGCGCGAGAAAGAGAGGGTGACCAATCTGCCGGTCCTTGATCTCCCCGGAATTGAAGCTTACCGAAAGCGGAGCCTCGAGGAATTCGAGGATACGTGCAGGTTCAATACGCTTGAGGGTCTTTCTGCTTCAGGAAATCCCGGCGCGCTCCGCGAGTACACACCATCCGTCGCGCAATGTTCCCCCTTCATCGATGCGCTGGAGGGCAAGACCGACATTCGCACCGTTTGGCGCGGCGTGATCAACTCTCAATGTCAAAAGACCTCCAAGCCGGAGGAATGCGAGGCCAATTTTCTGAAAGCTGATAACGGGCCGAATCCAAGCGAGCGGATCAAGTTCGATGTACTAACCTATGGTTGGAGGAGATGCTCAGTCCCTTTCCTGAAGACCAGTGATTTACAAAAGGGAGAGTCGATGCGAGCGGCCCTTGAGAAGAGTTTTCGCCGGCGCTTCAAAGTCAAGGCCTTTCCCTGCGCTGACTAGCCGGTGTCGACCGGCTTTCTCGCCCACAAGTGATTGGGTTGGCCCAAATCTCAGAAATTATCCGTTCGCGATCAGGCGTGGCGTTGTCCGCGCGTGAAGTCGTGACACAACAAAATGGGAGAATATGAATATGGCTGTTGATCCAGTGATTCAGGAACTGATGGACCTGATTGAGCCGCCAGATAACGGACATCAAGCCAGGGGGACGAGTGACTTTGGTGCTGACCGGACTACCGGCTCGAACCCGCATGGCGGCTTCGACATCAACCGTGGCCGTGGCGTGCAGCCGCACGGCCGCCTGATGTCTCCCGTTTATGGCAGGATCAAGAAAATCGATCCAAAGCTTGGCCGAATTGTCATCGAAGAACGGGATCCGGTAAGCGGAGACCCTACCGGATACGATGTCGAAATCCTGCACACTCAGACGCAGACTGTAAAGAAAGACGATCCCGTCACGCCTACAGACCAAATCGGCACGCAGGGCGACATCGGTGCGGGCCGCGGCGAGTTCCACGCGCATATCCAGGTTTATCGCAGCGGCGACAGAACACCGCTTAACCCGCTGCGGCATCTGTTCGAGTATCATCATCCCGGCGAGTTGATACCGCCTCTGCCTCAGTTTGAGCCGCTGCAAGTGCCACCGCGTGAGCAACGCGGCTCGGCTCCGCAACCGGGCAATCAACGACAGCTTGCGCCAAGCGGCGCGCCAACATCAAACGATGCGCCTGCTGGCGCAATGTCAACGCGGCTCTCTCCCGGCACGCCCATTCCCGGTGCAGAAGGTCCGAGTGTGATTGGCGGGCCCGGTCCTCTCAGACCTCTGATGCCTCCCGCGCCTTCACGCTCGTCTGCGCCAACTAATCCGACGGCGCCCACTGTTGATCCAACGCTGCCGCCACTGCACTTCGCTCCGCAAACGCCGCAGCGTGTTGGGCCGTTCGAAGCGCCGGGGCTCTTTCGGTCCGATGTTTTCGGCGGCCCGCGTGTTGCACCCGCCGCAGACGGAACGGGAACCAATCAACCGATTCCCCCGACGCCTTCGCCTGGCGCGCCAGGTACATCCGCGCCTGCGACGTCGCCGGACGCATCGGGAATGGCCAGTCAGATGGGCGACGGCAACGGAATCGGTGACTGGTGGAAGGACGTTGTCCCCGCGGCATCTTCGGACTTCGATCCATCTTCCTTGCGCAGCCTCCCCTCTCCCATGCCGGGCATGACGCCGGTTGATCCGAACCAGCCTTCGCGAGCGGCTGCCGTACCGCTAGGGTTTGCGGGTGGCACCCCAGGCGTATTCGCGCCCACGGCATCGCCTGCCGCATTCGAAATTGCGCGCCCGCCCAGCACCGGCAACCCCGTTTGGGATTGGTGGAACGGCCTTGTCGGCGATGTGGATGCGATCAGCCGACGAAATGGATTTGGCGGGCTCAACACGCCCGTGCTGCGCGGCGTGCCGGCGCCGCCAACGCAGCCCGTGTTCGACAGCGGCCTCCCCGGGATGTTGCAGCGGGCTGGCGCCTTCGATCCGCTTGCCGGCGGCTTGCTCGGACTGCTCCACGAACAGATGCGCAATCATCCGGATGAAGACGCCTCCGCCTGAGGCTTGCGTCGCGCAAACGACATCCGTGCAACATCGCACTTCCGCCAACCGCAAACGGCTGAAGCGAACATACACCAGGCTATTCGATGATCTCGTCGGCTCGGGCGAGCAGCGAACTGGGTACGGTGAGACCAAGCGCTTTTGCGGTTTTCAGATTTATGATGAGTTCGTATTTGCTCGGGGATTGGACCGGCAGATCGGCGGCCTTCTCACCCCGCAATATGCGATCGACATAGGCCGCAGCACCTCGGTACTGATCTTCGAAGTTCGGCCCGTAGGAGATCAATCCGCCGGCAGCAACGAAGGCCCGTTGGATGTAGACTGCGGGCAGTTTGTGACGCGCAGCCGTTGCAATGATCAGATTGATGTTGGTCGCCCCCACTCCGCTCGCCGCCACGATCAATCCACCATTGGGAGACTGCGCGAAGCTCGCGATCGCGTGCTCAATCTGATTTGGCTCCCGCAGATCGATTGGGCTGACTTCGATTCCGACCGACTGTGCCACAGCCTGAATCACCGCGAACTGACCGATGCCATGAGCAAATCCGGGGTCGCGAAGAACCGCCGCGTGTTTTACAGACGGCGCGATTTCCTTGATGAGGTCCAGCCACTTACCACACAGATTGTACTCAAACATCACAAAGCCGGTCGCGTTGCCGCCCGGCCGCGACATTCGTTCGACCAGACCAGCGCCGACAGGGTCGGGCACGATGGTAAACACGATGGGAATGGTGCGCGTTGCTTTGAGCATCGCTTCTGCGCCGGTGCCGCCACCGGCCAGAATGACATCCGGGGCAAATGCGACCAGCTCCTCGGCATATTTGCGTAGTTGGATGCTATTGCCGCCGCTCCAGCGCGCTGCGATCTGGACGTTGCGTCCATCCTCCCAACCCATGCGCTCAAACGTCCGCAAGAATGCCGCGTAACGTGCCTGAGCACTGGGCGTATCTTTCTCGACTGGCTCCAGGACAGCGACACGACGCAAACGCTCACCTTGCTGCGCGTGCGTTGCAACCGGCGATATGGTTGCCGCGCTGCCTGCCATTACGATGAAGTCGCGCCGTCTCATTGGATCTCCCGGACTTCAGAACCCGACGTTTCGCAAGCTAGCACGCGAGATATGGCGACGTCCGCCTTGGGCATAGGCTGACTTCTCGAGCACATCGTTCGTGATTCCACACGTATTCTCAGGTCCTTCGCGTGCATCCGTCAGCAATGTTGTCCTTCTTGGTGCGCCGATTGGCAGCGCGTGACGCTTCCATCAAATTTGCTGCGGCATTGCAACGCAAGCTCACACACTCAAACTAAAGAACGGCGAGCACCCACGCTCGCGTTTCGATTCTTGGCTATGCCAAACCCGATATTGATGTAGTCTTATTCCAACCATCCAAAAAAGAAGAAGCGGGCATTCAACCCCCCAGGGCATGAACTCAGGGAGGACGTTGCATGACGGAGCCGGGCAAACATCACCCGACGACGCGACGGGGATTCCTCAAGCTGGCGGCCGCGGGAACTGCAGCGGCGATAGGCCGGCCTCAGGCGGCGGGCGCCGCCGACAAGACCATCACGATCCTCCACGAAAGCTCCTTCATCAAGCCGTTTGACGAATATGTGTCGAACACGCTTGCGCCGGCCTACGAGAAGGAAACCGGCATCAAGGTCGCCTATGAGGTGACCAGCGTGGGCAGCCTGCCGACGCGGATCAGCACGATCGCAGAGACCGGTTCGGGCGCCGACATCACGATGAACGGGCTCCTCCAGGTCATCCAGTTCAGCAACAAATATCTCGACGTCGACGATCTCGCCAACGACCTCGGCAAGGCGCAAGCCGGCTGGTACGACGCCGCCAGGGAAGGCGTCCTCGTCGACGGCAAATGGAAGGCGATCCCCTTCGCCAATATCGGTCAGCTGATGAACTGGCGCACCGACTACTTCGCCGAGGTCGGGGTGAAGAAATTCCCGGACACCTGGGAAGAGCTCTACGAAGTCGGCAAGAAGCTGAAAGCCAAGGACCATCCCTTTGGCTTCGAACTCGGCCACGGCTTCGGTGACAACCACGGCTGGCTCTACCCGCTGCTGTGGTCCTACGGCGGCGCCGAGGTGGCGGCGGACGGCAAGACCGTGACCATCGATTCCGACGAGACCGCGCGCGCGGTTGATTTCTGCCGCAAGTTCTTCAAGGACACGATGCTCGACGACTGCCTCGGCTGGACCGACGTCAGCAACAACAAGGCATGGATGGCGGAGCAGATCTCCTGCACCAACAACGCCGAGAGCATCCTGTGGTTCGCCAAGCGCGAGTTTCCCGACGTCGGCAAGGTCACTGATCAGGCGATGAACCCGGCCGGGCCCAAGGGGCGGTTCCATCTGCTCAACCTGATCAGTCATTCGATCTTCAGTTTCTCACCGGTGAAGGAGGAGGCGCGCGCCTTCATGCGCTGGCTGATGGAGCCGAAGCAACTCGGCGGCTGGTACGCGATCGCGGATTCCTATTACCAGCCGTTGCTGCACGGCTACGACGCTGCGCCGATGTGGAATGTCGAGCCGCGCAACATCCCCTTCCGCGATGCGCTCGCCAATGCCCATCTGCCGGGCTGGCCCGCTCCGGCGAGCCGGCAACTGGCCGAGAGCGTCGCCAAATACGTCGTCGTCGACATGTTCGCCAAGGCGTGCGCCGGTTCATCGACCAAGGACGTCATCAAGGACGCCGCGACGCAACTGAAGGACATCTATCGCTCGGCCTGAAAACATGACGATTGCATCCGAGCGACTGACCGTACCTGCCCGAGCGGCGCGCAAGCGCGTGCCGCTCGCAGTCCTGCTCGACCGTCAAAGCGTGTTCAGCTGGCTGATGATGGCCCTGCCGCTGGCCTTCCTCGCGGCGCTGGTCGGTTACCCGTTCTTCTATGGCATCCTGCTCAGCATGCAGGACCGGCCGGTCGCGCATACCGGCACCTTCGTCGGCCTGAGGAATTTCGTCGCCAACGCGCACGATCCGATCTTCTGGCGTGCGGCGATCAACACCTTCGTCTACACCATTGTCGCGACGCTCCTGAAGATGGTCGGCGGGCTGGGGCTGGCGCTCGCCATGAACCAGCACTTCCGCATGAAGAACCTGGTTCGCGCGCTGTTGCTCCTGCCGTTCATCGTTCCGACCGTATTGAGCACCGTGGCCTGGCTGTGGATGCTCGATCCCGCCTTCAGCGTCGTCAATCGCATGCTTGTGGCGGTGGGCTGGCCCAAGCCCGGCCCATCCTGGCTCGGTGACCCGACGCTGGCGATGGTCTCGATCATCATCATCAACACCTGGCGCGGATTGCCGTTCTACGGCATCACCCTGCTCGCCGGCCTTCAGACCGTGCCTGCCGAGCTCTACGAGGCGGCCTCCATCGACGGCGCCGGCGGATGGGAGCGATTTCGCTACATCACCCTGCCGATGCTGCGGCCCATCATCCTGATCGTCACCCTGTTCTCGGTGATCTTCACCTTCGCCGATTTTCAGCTCGTCTATGTGCTGACCCATGGCGGGCCGGCGAACGCCACGCAATTGTTCGCGACCTATGCGTTCGATATCGCCATGGGTGCGGGCCAGCTCGGGCGCGGCGCCTCGATTGCACTCGCGATGCTGCCGGCGCTTGCGCTGCTGATCGTGCTGCTCACCCTCTATCTCAGGAGGGAATGATGGTCTCTGGCCAGGGACGTGTCAGGCAGGCGATACGGGTGTGGCTGCCGATCGGCTTCTTCCTCGTGCTCGCGCTGTTTCCGTTCTATTGGATGGCGATCACCTCGATCAAGCCGAACTCCGAGCTCTACAACAAGAACGTGATGCCGCTGATCGTGCATGCGCCGACGCTCAAGCACTATGTCGACCTGCTGACCAAGTCGAGCTTCCTGCTGTGGACGTGGAACACGATGCTGGTGGCGGTGATATCGACCGCGATCTCGCTGATCCTCGGCACCTTGCTCGCCTATCCGCTGGCGCGCATGCGTTTCGCCGGCGCCTCGCTGATCGCGATGACCATTGCGGCGATCTACCTCGTGCCGCAACCGCTCCTCTTCATCCCGCTCGCCGACATGATCAACCACCTCAATCTCGGTAACACCCTGACCTCGGTGATCCTGACCTATCCCACCATGCTGGTGCCGTTCTGCGCCTGGCTCCTGCTCGGCTATTTCAAGACGGTCCCGAAGGAATTGGAGGAGGCGGCCCGCATCGACGGCGCAAGCCGCCTCCAGACGATGTGGACGATCTTCCTGCCGCTGTGCGTCCCGGGTTTCATCTCCGCCGGCATCTTCGCCTTTACCCTCTCGCAGAACGAATTTCTCTACGCCTTGATCTTCCTGACCAAGAGCTCGGTGCGCACCGTGCCGGTCGGCGTCATCGCCGAGCTGATCCGCGGCGACGTGTTCTACTGGGGACAGTTGATGGCCGGCGCCCTGCTCGGCTCGATCCCGGTGGCGCTGATCTATTCGTTCTTCGTCGAGCACTATGTTGCCGGACTCACCGCCGGATCCGTCAAGGCGTGAACGTCGCCGTCGCCTGACCGCGGATTTCGCCTTCTCAAAATTTGAGCACGCAGGCTCAAGCTATAGGCACAAAACTCCCCTTTGTACGCACAAGGGCCGCATTTTTCGGCAACACTCGGCACGACGTCGCGCGTAAAATGACTGGCGCGATGGACTCGGGTGAAATCACGAGCGCGTCTCAATTTTCAAATCAGGGGAGAAACAAAATGTGCGCGGGCGACGACAAGAATTGTCCTGACTTCGAATTGCATCACCGCAAACTCAAGGAAACACTGGACCATGAACGCCGGTCGTTCTTGCGCTCCAGCTTTGCTGCTGCTGGCGGTGCAGCGGCGATGACCGCGGGCGGCTTATCGCTGGTCACGCCGCAGATGGCGGCGGCTGCCGAAAAGAACCAACCGGCCAAGCGCGCCTATCATCATCTGCCCGCCAATGCCGACACGGTGCATTGGGGTTATTTCAGCAAGAAGCTCAAGCCGCAGGTCGAAGTCGATTCCGGCGACTTCATCACGATCGAGGCGCTGACGCACCATGCCAATGACGACGCCGAGCGCATGGTGAAGGGCGATCCCGGCGTGGAAAGCGTGTTCCTCTGGACCAAGGAAAAGAAAGGCGTCAACCGGCGCGGCGCCGGACCGATGGACGCCTCGCTATTCGGGCGCGGCCCCGGCGAAGGCCTGGGCGTGCATATCTGCACCGGCCCGGTCTATGTGCGCGGCGCCGAAGAAGGCGACGTGATCGAGCTACGTATCATCGATGTCGCGCCACGGCCCTGCGCCAATCCGAAATACCCCGGAAAGGCTTTCGGCAGCAACGCGGCCGCATGGTGGGGCTTTCACTACAAGGACCTTCTGACCGAGCCCAAGCCGCGTGAAGTCGTCACCATCTACGAAGTCGACGCCACCGGCGAACGCAACTGGGCGAAAGCCGTGTACAATTTCCAGTGGACCCCGCAGACCGACCCGTCCGGTGTCGTGCACAAGACCATCGACTATCCGGGCGTTCCCGTCGATCACTCGACGATCAAGGAGAACCACGGCATCCTGAAGAATGTGCGCGTTCCCATTCGTCCGCATTTCGGCGTGATCGGATTGGCGCCAAAGGAAGCCGATGTCGTCGACTCGATTCCACCGAGCTACACTGGCGGCAACATCGACAACTGGCGGATCGGCAAGGGCGCGACCATGTACTATCCGGTCGCGGTCGAAGGCGCGCTGTTATCGGTTGGCGACTCGCACGCCTCCCAGGGCGACTCCGAACTGTGCGGAACCGCCATCGAATGTTCGCTGAACGGCACGTTCCAGATCATCCTGCACAAGAAGGCCGATCTGGCCGGGACGGCCCTCGAGGCTCTCGATTATCCAATGCTGGAAACCCGTGACGAGTGGCTGGTGCACGGCTTCAGCTTCGCCAATTATCTCGCTGAACTGGGCGACAAGGCGCAGTCCGACATCTACTCGAAATCGTCGATCGATCTCGCTCTGCGCGATGCATTCCGAAAGATGCGCAAGTTCCTGATGACGACCAAGAAGCTCACCGAAGACGAGGCAATCTCTCTGATGTCGATCGGCGTCGACTTCGGCGTCACCCAGGTGGTCGATGGAAATTGGGGCGTTCACGCCGTCATCCGGAAAGATATCTTCGCCGGTGGCGAGACCTGACCGGTATCGTCGACGCGGCCGCTCCGAACAGGAGTCCGGCCGCGTCGTGCTCCGATGACGGGGCTTGAGAAGAAGCCGTCATCACTGCCCTGTCTCCACTGCACGCCAACGCGGGCTTCGAAAATGGCCATATGGCGTCAGCTTTTTGACGCGCAGCCGACATTTGCGCCGGCATGTGCGGAGTTCCAAAAAGGTTTTCGGAGTTGCCCACCGTTTCGATGCGCCATCTTAACTCAGGATAAAGCGCCGAAGCGTGCGGCGGGTCATAACCCGCCAACCTTGGCGGCTGGGGACGCGGCTGGGGGCAAGATCAATGGATCGGATCGATCCCAACAAGCGTCCGGAACGACAGTCCGGCGAGAACAACTCTGCGTCTTGTCCCAAATGCGCAACCGTGCCTCGCGTCTTCACTGACATCCTCGACAGTCGCAATGGGAAAGTCTTTCGACTTTTTCTATGCGAGTGCGGAGAATATTTCTGGAAGACATGAGCTCGCCTCAGTGAGGCGGTGAAGGTCCGCTTTGTTCTCTGGAAGCAGAAGTACACGTACCCTAAAGCGCGATGAGATTAGGATGAAATCGTCATCGCGCCTTAGCTTATTGTTTGAGCATGATCTCTTCGGAAAACCGCTTCACACTTTTCCGGATCATGCTCTAGCCGTCGGTCTTTTTCTTCGGCGGCTTCGGCGGTCCTTCCACCGGCGGCAATGACTTGATGTACTCCGCGATCGCGTCGCGGTCGGTTGCGCTGAGCTGCGAGATGTTCTTGATCACGGGCACCATCGATCCGCCCGCGCTGTCGCCGTCGGGTGTCTGCCCGGTCTCGAGGAAATAGGAGATGTCCTTTTGACTCCAGTCGGAGGTGCCCTTCCGGGTGATGTTGGGCACCCACCCCTTCCCTTCCGGATCGGGTCCGCCAGCAAAACGCTGACTTGCAATGATCCCGCCGAGGAGGTTGCGCGGGCTGTGGCACTCCGCGCAATGGCCGAAACTGTTCACGAGATAGGCGCCGCGATTCCATGAGGGCGGCCGTGACTGATCGGGAACGAAGAGACGATCGTCGAAGAACAGCAATTTCCAGATGCCGACATTGCGGCGGATGTTGAACGGAAACGGCAGATCGTGGTCGCGCACCTTGCCCGCAACCGCCGGCAGGGTTTTCAGATAGGCAAAGAGATCGCGCACGTCGTCGCTCTTGGCATGCGCGTAGGACGTATAAGGGAACGCCGGGAAGTAGTGCGTTCCCTCCGGCGAAATTCCCTTCATGACGGCCCTGACGAAATCGGTCTCGCTCCATTTGCCGATACCGTCATTCGGATCGGGCGAGATGTTGGGCGCGTAGAACGTGCCGAACGGCGACGCGAGCGCGAGCCCCCCGCCGAGCCTGGTCCGGTCTGGCTGGTTCGGAATCGCATGACAGGAGGCGCATCCGCCGACATTGAAGATGGTCTCGCCATTTGCGGGATTTGGCGTGTAGGGCCTGGCCGTGACGGCCAATTGCGCCGGCGGCGTCGTCAGCCACCAGTAGGCGGCAAGTCCAACGGCTCCAGCGACAACCAGCAAAAGAAAAATTCGTCTCAACATCACCCAACCGTCATGGTCGCCCGTACCTTAAGGCGAGGCTCGCCGCGACTTCAGCCATAGGCTGGGCTAAAGTTTAGCGGCGATCAGCTCGATTTTGGGAATAAATCCGAACTCGCATGGTTTGAGTTCAGTAATCAATGCCACCAATTGACCTTAACGAGGAGGGAGCAAATCCATGACCAGGACCATGTTCGCAACGCTCGCATTCGCAGCCGCCGTCGCTTTCGCAGGCCCGGCGTCCGCTGAAAAGCTGAAGGCGACGCTGGACGGCAAGACCGAAGTACCCGCGAATACCAGCGCCGGTACCGGTACCGCTGACATCGACTATGACGCGGCCAGCAAGAAGCTGAGCTGGACGGTCACCTATTCCGGCCTCTCCGGCCCCGCGACGGCTGCGCACTTCCACGGTCCCGCCGAGGCGGGAAAGAACGGTGGTGTCGCCGTCGCCATTCCGAACGCGACCACAAGCCCGGTCGAAGGCAGCGCCACCCTGACCGACGCGCAGGCCGCCGATCTGCTCGCCGGCAAGTATTACGTCAACATCCACACCCAGGCCAATCCGGGCGGCGAAATCCGCGGCCAGGTTACCAAGTAAGTTACCAAGCAAGCAGCGTCACCGAATCGCGTATCTGCCAAGCCGGCGCAACAAGCCGGCGTTCACCTTCCACGAAGCGCACGGGGTGGATGCATCGCATCCGCCCCGTGTTATTTGGGGGTGGATGCATCGCATCCACCCTGTTTTTTTTGGGGCGTGGATGCATCGCATCCACGCCGTGTAGTCCGGGGAGATCGTTGAGCAGGACACGCCGTCAGGGCGTGAGATATCTGCGCAGAATTTCGATCAGATGGTCGGGCGCCGTCTGCGGCGGCATGAATCCGAGATATTTCCCGTCCCTGCCGACCAGATAGATGACGCCGGAATGGTCGATCGAATATTCGCCCGTCTGCGCGTCCTGCACTTTTGCATAAAAGGCCTTGTACGCGTTGGCCACCTCTCGAATCTCGCGTGGCGAGCCTGTCAGACCGATGAAGCTCTTGTGAAAGGCCGCGAGATATTCCGCCATGACCTTATCGTCGCGTTCGGGATCAAGGGTAATGAAGACAGGCTGGATGCCATCGGCGAGCGGACCGAGTTCGTCGAGCGCCTGCGTGATCGCCATCAGGTCGGTCGGACACACATCCGGACAGAAGGTGTAACCGAAATACACGATCATCAGCTTGCCGCGGAATTCGCCATCGCTGCGGCGTCTCCCGTTCTGATCGACGAGGCTGAACGGGCCGCCGATCGGGACGCGGCCGAACATCAGATCGTCCATCATCTGCGCCGCGGTCGACGGCTGCGGCTCCGCCGGCACCTCGCCGGCCACAAGAGACGCTGCGAGCGCCCACGCCGCGACTACAAATGTCTTCCGCAGCATCAAATCCCGAATGTGATGCGGGTGCCCGTGGTCGTCGTCAGCACCTTGCCTGGCATCTGGCGCATCGCTTCCTGGGTGAAGTTGAGCCCGCTGCAATGCATGGGAATTACGACGTCCGGATCGAGCTTCGCGATCTCGCCAACAACCTGCGTGAGGTAATCAGCCGGTGCAGGCCCAAGATGGAAGCCGCCCATGATGGCGTGAACCTTTTGCACGCCCGAAACCTCCATCGCCTGCCGGACCGAGTTCACGATACCGACATGACCGCAGGAGGAAATGACGACAAGGCCCTTGTCCGTCAGGTTGAAGCAGGTCGCGTGTTCGTGGATGTGCTCGTCGGGTACGATCTTGCCTTCCATCTCGGCCGGCAGGTAATGGCTCGCATTGCACCCGGCGCCGTCCTTCTGCTTGAATTCGACGAGCGTGTTCGGCAGTACCTTCTCGATGCTGTTGCGTTTGATCTTGCCGGTGGTGAAGGCCTGGCCGCCGATCACGACCGGCGCCTCGCACAGCACAAGCCTGACATTCCGCTTGGCGATGTCGCGGCGGTCGAGCATGCCGAAGTCCGCGAGGTCGCCCATGGCGCCCATCTTGACATAGCGCTGACAGAAATTGTCCTCGCCGCCGGCATAGATCGTCAGCTCGGCCGGCATGTCCTTGCGGTAACGGTCGAGGAAACCGAGCAGCCCGCCCAAATGGTCGAAATGACCATGGCTCATGATGAGCGCATCGACCTTCGACGGATCGATCTTCATCAGATCCATGTTGTTGTTGATGGCTTCCGGCGTCCAGCCGAAGTCGAGCAGGAACGTCCGCTTCTCCTCGCCACGCTGCGGCTCGAGATAGAGCGACAATCCCCATTCGCTGTGCAGCGGCCGCTTGGCATCGCTGCTGCGGCCCGGTTCGGTCTTCACCCCGGCCACTTCCTGCGGGCGGAAGAAAATATCGCTTGCGCTGTCGACCAGCACGCGGACGCTGAGCTTGTCGATGGTTGGAATCTCGATCGGAGCAGCGCTGGCGAGCTCCACGCAGGAAAATCCGCCGGCCGCGCCAAGCGCGAAACTGGCGGACAACTTCAACGCATCACGCCTGGTGAGATCGACGGTCATGGCCATGTCTCCCTTCCTCTGACGCTCGCAAGACCGCGCCCGCCGACACGGTTGAGCAGGTCGAGACCCAAGTCTGCCCCCGTACCCGCGGCCTGACAATCGCTTATCGGCCCTTGGGGGCGGGATTCGCGCTACTCCAGCCCGGCGCGAGTAAAGCCCTCGAGGTAATGGGTGCGGTCGCTGTCGAGCTTGAACGGGACATGCGTCGTCACCCAGCCGCGCGAGATGTTCGGATGCAGGCGGCGAAGCTCCCGCGTGGCGACGGCGGCAATCTCCTTCTCGCCGGCCATGCCAGCCGCTGCCACCAGCACGCGATACGCCGAGGCGAAATCCGTGCGTAGCCGGATTGCGGCTTGCGACATCTGGACCGCTTCCGCGTAGTTTCCACACAAATAGTGGGCGAAGGCCCCAGCGCCGTAATTCAGCGACACCAAGGTGCCGCGCGGGTTCAGCCGCATCGCACGATTAGCGGCATCGACCCCCTCCCTGCACCGGCCGGCGAAAGTGAGCGCTGCCACGTGGAAATTCTGGGCGAACGCGAAGCTTGGATTGAGATGCAGCGCCAGCTCCTGCGCAGCGAGTGCGTCGTCATGGCGCCGGAGCAACAGGTGCACGCTGCCGAGCGCGTGATGCGCCCAGGGATCCTCGCTGTCGAGCCGGACCGCGGCGAGAGCCGCGCGTTGGGCGAGCGGCACGACGACGTTGGGATCGGTCCATCCCATATGCGCACCAAAGGTGTAGCTGCAGCCGAGCAGGCCGAGCGCCTGGCTGTAGTCGGGGTCGATCGCGATCGCCCGCTGCAAAAGATCTTGCGCGATGGCATGATCCTGCGGCGAGATCTGGCCGTAGTGAGCCATCGCGCGCATCACCAGTTCCCAGGCGTCCATGCTGCTCGGGTGCTTGCTGCGAGCATGGAAATTTTCAGCCGCATAAAGCTGGGGTTCCATGACGGTGACGATCGCCTCGGTGATCTCGTCTTGCACCGCGAACACGTCGCGGGTATCGCGGTCGTAACGCTCGGCCCAGACATGGCTGCCATTGGCGACGTCGTTGAGCTGGACAGTGATCCGCACGCGATCGCCGCTCTTGCGTACACTGCCCTCGACCACGTAGCCCACGCCGAGCTCTTCGCCGACCTGCTTCAGGTGGACCGCTTTGCCCTTGTAAATGAAGGACGAGTTGCGCGCGATCACGAAGAACCAGCGCAATTTCGACAGCGCGGTAATCAGGTCCTCGCTGATGCCGTCCGAAAAAAACTCCTGCTCCGGATCGTCGCTCATGTTCGTGAACGGCAGGACTGCGATCGCCGGACGATGCATTATCGCTGCCTCGCGGCGCGAACTGGCCTGCTCCGTCGCGGGCAGGCAGACAGAGGTTCTTGCGCCATCGTTTGCAAGCGCATTCAGCGTGCCGATAAAGCGCAGTCCCTTGCGAGAGACGGTCCGGATCATTTTCTGGTCGCGGCCGGTATCGCCGAGCGCCTTGCGCGCCGCATAGATGCGGCTGGTCAGGGCGGCGTCCGAGACGATGCGCCCGCCCCAGACGGAAGCGATCAGATCGTCCTTGCTCACTACGCGGTCACGGTTCTCAACCAGGTAGATCAGGAGATCCAGTACCTGCGGCTCGACGGCAATCCGCTCATGCCCGCGCCGCAGCTCGCGCGTGTCTGTGTCGAGCACGTGACCGTCGAAATGAAACTGCAACTTGGGCCTCAAACCAGAATAGCGGGCAAAGCGGCGAAGCAATTTGTTTCGAGGCGTTCGCTCGCGGGCGGCCTCTTTGCACCTTCAGAAAATCTGGAAGGTATCCTCAGAAAAATCATGACCGCCTCAAGGGGCGCTTCAGGCTGTTCATTCTACCCTCCGTCCGGCCTCGGCGCGAGAGGCCAAATTGTGCTGAAAGATCATCAGGATAAATACCACCTTGACGTTTCCTGCATCGACCCCACCACTTGCGGTCACAAATGAGGGTTTACTGTGGAATATTACCTTTTCGTCCGAATCCGGCCGCAAGGTAGTGATGTACATCACACAGATTCGACATTATTCGGCCTGAGCCGACCGATCCTGATATCCCTCGCGAGTCCGTCCGGGCAGGATTCCGCGGCAGCGCGGATTGCCTGACGGGCCCATGGGCGACTGGGCACGTCCAGGCAGCGGCGGGATCACGGACCTACAAGCAAGCCCAGGCAGCATCGGCGCGCTGCTCCGCGGCCCGGGCGAGGCCTGTGGCATGCGCAAAAGCAGAAAGGACGGACCGCCGCGCGGCGTCCGCCCTTTCATCGCTTTGAGTGACTGTCCCTCGGAAGGCTACATCTTCACGCGATAGGTCTCGTGGCAGCCACCGCAGGCCTTGCCGACAGCCGGAAAATTGGCTTTCAGCGTTTCGAGATCCTTGATCTTCCCCTTGGCCTCGGTGGCGGTCTTGGAGAAGGTCGCGATGTGCTCGTCAAAACCGGCCTTGTCGTCCCAAATCTTCGGCGAGGTCTGATAGTCGCCCTCGAACTTCACGCCCTTCAGGCTGGCGGGAAACAGCGTCGGCAACTTCTTCGCCGTCTCGTCGAACTGGGCAAAGGCCGCATCGACCGCCGCCTGATCATAGGGTTTTTCGCCCTTGACCATCGCTGCCAATGCGCCGGCATTCTTGCCGGTGGCCTTCATCGTGGCCTGCGTATCCTTTACGTTCTGCGCCATGACCGCGCTGACACCGATCAGCAGCGCCCCCGCAACCACCAAACCTCGCATCATCCGCCTGCTCCTTCAAATGACATTACGCGGTCTGCCCTGCGCAGACCGAGCCTCATGTCTGCAACCCCGGCTCCGGCCTTTCATTCCTGAGCGGGGGAATAGCGGTATTATAGTCGGTGCTGGCGCTGGTGCTCGCGGATGGCGATCCAGACCCGCTCGGCCGTGGCCGGCATGTCGATGTGGTCGATCCCGTATTCGCGCCACAGCCCCTCGACGATGGCGTTGACGACCGCCGGGCAGGAGCCGATCGCCCCCGCCTCCCCCGCGCCCTTCACACCCATCGGATTGGTCTTGCAGGGTACGTTGTTGGTCTCGAAGTGGAAGGATGGCGCGTCAGCGGCGCGCGGCAGCGCGTAGTCCATATAGGTGCCGGTGACGAGCTGGCCGTCATTGGCCCCGTACACTACCTGCTCCATGAGTGCCTGGCCGATTCCCTGCATGACGCCGCCATGGACCTGGCCGGCGAGCAGGAGCGGATTGAGCGTCACCCCGAAATCGTCGACGATCACGTAGTTCACAATCCTGATGATGCCGGTTGCCGGATCGATCTCGACTTCCGCGACATGGGTGCCGTTCGGATAGGTGCCGTCGGCACTGTTGAAGGTCGCTGTGCCGCTGAGCTTGGCGGTGTCGCCGCCGGCGCGCCTGGCGACGTCAGCGAAGCTGATCGAGCGG
>CAVOJN010000002.1:0-387421 GCA_963696255.1 uncultured Alphaproteobacteria bacterium | reverse complement strand
CGGCGATCCTGCTGTCCACCCTGATCACGGCGCTGGGCACACGCTATCTCGGCTTCGAGGGACCCACCGAAGAAAGCGCCTGGCTGATCGACCGTTTGACGGGCAGCATTTATCGCTGTGAGGCTCCGACGCGCGGCAAGGCATCCTGCAATGCAGACATCGCGACCGGCAGCATCCCGGAAAAGCCGAAGCCATAGGGGCGTTTACGCGGGCATCGTGCCCGAACGGGAAGCGAAGGCGCGATGAGTTCCCGGAGCCGGCGCCGTTCGAGGCGGCGGCAGTTCTTCAAATCGTCATGTGATCACGAGGCTTCCCGTTTGATCTGGCAAGCCCGATCGTTACAGCCGCAATAAAAATTCTTCGTCTTCCGGAAACATTCGCCGTGGAAGATACGTACCTCGTTGGCCGGCAGAACGCCGGCTTTCTTTTCCCTTGCGAGGTTCAAATGAGGATATTGATAGCTGCCGCCGTGGTCGCCGCGTTTGCCGTTTCGCCTGCTTCAGCTGAGATGATGAAGTGCACCAGTGCGAACATGATGAAGTCCGCCGGCATGATGGCCCCCTACCAGAACGCATCCAACAAGGAAATGGCCATGGCCAACGCCGATCTGAGCAACGGCAAGATGCGTAGCGCCTGCATGCACTACATGAAGTCGCAGAAGAGCGCGATGAAGTAAGGCGGTTCCAGGCATCCCGATCGCGCCGCGCTGCATCGCTTGCAGCGCGGCTTTTTTGACGTGTTGCGCAGGCGAACCCGGCCCGTGCTGGCGAAGGTCAATCCGCTCCACTAAAATGCCGCGCCATGACCCGCGCGCCGCAACCCCATCCGCTGACCAAATCCGAGGCAAGGCGCATCTGGATCGGTGCGCAGCGGCTCGATAGGGCCGCGCCGTTCGGTGCGGGTGCCGCGGCGGTGGCCGATGCCGTCGCCCATCTCGGCTATGTGCAGATCGACACCATCAATGTGATCGAGCGCAGCCATCACCACATCCTCTACACCCGCATTCCCGACTATCGCCGCGACCATCTCCGCCAGGCGCAGAGCCTCGACAAGAGCGTGTTCGAGTACTGGACCCATGCGCTGTCCTATGTACCCGCGCAGGACTTCCGCTTCTTCATCCCGGACATGAAGCTGCACAAGCGCGAGGGTCATCGCTCGTTCGCCAACGTAAAGCCCGGCGATACGCGCAAGGTGATGCGGCTGTTGAAACAGGGCGCGCTCACGATCCGCGACATCGAGGATGACGTTCTGAGAGACAAGGAGCATCTCTGGCACAGCCGCAAACCCTCGAAGCGCGCCCTGGAGCTGGCTTTCTATTGCGGCGCGGTGACGATCTCCGAGCGCAACGGCATGCTCAAGACCTATGAGCTGATGAGCCGCCATTTCGGCTGGGACAAGCCGCCGAAGCCGGCCTCATCAGGCGAACTCACCGGCTATCTGCTCGATCGTGCGCTGCGCTCGCAGGGCGTGGTCTCGCTGGACTCGATCTGCCATCTCGATGCGCCGCGCAAGAGCGCGATGCGCGCCTTGATCCGGCAGCGCGTGCGGCGCGGCGAACTCGTGCCGGTGGCGCTCGAAGGCGCTTCCAGGCAGGAACATTGGGCCGCGCCGGATCTGCTGGCCGGGCCGCGCGAGCCCGCCGCGCTCGTCCACATTCTCTCGCCCTTCGATCCCCTGATCATCCAGCGCAAACGGACGCATCTGATCTTCGATTACGAGCACCGCTTCGAGGCCTATGTGCCGAAGGCCAAACGCAAATTCGGCTATTTCGCCCTGCCGGTTCTGGTCGGCGAGGAGATCGTGGCCGCGCTGGATATGAAGACCGACCGGCAGAACAGGAAATTGCTGATCCAGAAGTGGAATTGGGTCGGCGCGGGTAAAGCCGCGAAAGGCGAGGCGCGGGCCGGATTGAAGCGGCGCATCGAGGATGAGCTGCATCGCTTCGAGCGGTTTCAACTCGAGGATTTCGGGCCTGCACTCATAAAACCGGTTACGTCGGCTGTCGGGGTCTAAGCAGAAGCTTTTTGCTCAATCAGAGGGTATTGCCGGTTTTGACCCTTAGCCGACATCCGCGACGAACGCCGGCAGGTCCGATTTTTTGGGTGGAGCAGACCTACGTTCATTGAGTCGGCGATGTCTGCAAATGATCCCTAGCAGACATGGTGATGGGCGGCAGCGGCCCGCGGTCAGAACGCCATTTCGCCGGCGAGGTGACAGCGGGTGTAGTGGCCGGAAGCGATTTCCCGGAACTCGGGTGTTTCGACGCTGCAGCGCGCCACGGCATGTCGGCAGCGGGGGTGGAAGTAGCAGCCCGACGGCGGTGCGGCCGGGCTCGGCACTTCGCCCCCCAGAGTGCCGTCGGTGGTACGCACCCTTGGATCGGCGGCCGGTACGGCGCGCATCAGTGCGGCGGTGTAGGGGTGCTGAGGGGAGCGGAAGATCTCATCGGTGGGACCAAGCTCGACCAGCTGGCCGACATACATTACCGCGATCCGGTCAGAGATGTGGCGCACCACCGAGAGATCGTGGGCAACCAGGAGGAAGGTCAGTTTCAGGCGCGACTGCAATTCGAGCAGCAGATTAAGCACCTGCGCCTGAACTGAGACGTCGAGTGCCGAAACCGGCTCATCGGCCACAACGAGGCGCGGGTTCGTGGCCAGCGCGCGGGCGATGCCGATGCGCTGGCGCTGGCCGCCGCTGAAGGCGTGCGGAAAGCGATGCATGAATTCGGGGCGCAGGCCGACCAGGCGGAGCAGTTCAGCAACGCGGTCAATGCGCTCGCGGCGGTTGCCGATGCCATTGACCAGCAGCGGCTCGCCGACATTGTCCAGGAGCGTCATGCGCGGGTTCAGTGAGCCGAAAGGGTCCTGGAAGATCATTTGGATTTCGGTGCGCAGCGGCAAGAGTTCGGCCGGCGAGAGGACGGCGAGGTCGACGACGGACCCTGCGCGGGTGCGATAGAGGATTTGGCCGCCGGTCGGATCAATGGCACGCAGGATGCAGCGCGATGCAGTCGTCTTGCCGCAGCCGCTTTCGCCGACGAGGCCTAGGGTTTCGCCCTCGTTGACGGTGAAGTTGACGCCGTCGACGGCGCGGACGTGACCGACGGTGCGCTGCAAGAATCCTTTGGTGATGGGAAAGAATTTCTGCAGGCTGCGCACGTCAAGCAGCGGCTGGACCTGAGAGTCGATCGGCGTGCCGCTCATGCGGGTTCTGCCAGGTCATGATGCAGGAAACAGCTCGCGAGGTGCTGGGGCCCTACCGACTGGTGGCTGGGCACGGCGACCGAGCAGCGCGCCATCCTGTCCGGACAACGCGGATGAAACGAACAGCCGGACGGACGATTGAAGGGATGCGGCAGCGCCCCGCTGATGACAGGAAGCGCCACGCGGGTTGCGCCGTAGAGGCTCGGGATCGAGCGCAGCAGGGCCCGCGTGTAGGGATGCTTGGGGGCGTGGAAGATGACGTCGACTGGTCCCTCCTCCACCACGCGGCCGAGATACATCACAACGACATAGCTCGCCATTTGCGCGATCACACCCAGATCATGGGTGATAAATATGATGGCAGTGTTGTACTTGGCTTGCAGGTCGCGCAGCAGTCCCAACACCTGGGCCTGGGTGGTGACATCGATGGCGGTGGTGGGCTCATCGGCGATCAGCAGGCGCGGCTTGCAGCTGAGCGCCATCGCGATCATGGCGCGCTGGCGCAGGCCGCCAGAGAGCTGCCACGAGTAGGCGTCGACCCGTTGCTCCGGCATCGAGATGCCAACGTCGCGGAAGAGGCGGACCGTGATGTCGCGGGCCTCGCCCCGGCTGAGCTTGCGATCGGTCTGCCAGTGGTGACCGTGCAACAGGATGGCCTCGATGATCTGATCGCCTACCGTGTGCACCGGACTGAAGGCGGCCATCGGTTCCTGCGGGATCAAGGCGATCTCACCGCCGCGGATGTCGCGCATGTCGGGCCCGCGTGGGGGCAAGCGGGCGAGGTCGATCGCACCGCCGCCGTCGCGGCGACGGAAGTGGATCTCGCCCGAGGTGATGCGTCCCGGCCGCTCGACAAGTTGCAGGATCGCCTTCATCGTCACGCTCTTGCCGCAGCCGCTCTCGCCGACGACACCCAGCACCTGCCCGGGCATGACGTCGAAGCTGGTCCCGTCGACGGCGCGCACCAGGCCCTCGTCGAGCGCGAAGGAGATCTTAAGGTCGCGCACCGAGAGCAGGGGCGTGTCGGCGTCGGCGGTCATCAGAGCCTCAATGGCTATAGGGGTCAGCGGCATCGCGCAGCCCGTCGCCGACCAGGTTAAAGGCGAGCACGGCAACGATGACGACGAGAGCAGGGGTCAGCAGCCAGGGCGCCAACGCCAGGGTCTGGATGTTCTGCGCCTCCTGGAGAAGCACGCCCCAACTGATGGCTGGCGGGCGGATGCCGAGGCCGAGGAAAGACAGCGAGGTCTCGTTGATGATCATCACCGGGATGGCAAGTGAGCTGGTGGCGATGATATGGCTGATGAAGGTCGGCACCATGTGGCGAATGATGATGCGCATGCGCGAGCAGCCGGCGAGACGTGCGGCCAGCACGAAATCCTCCTCGCGCAGAGCGAGGAAGCGGCCGCGAACTTCGCGGCCCAGCGTGGTCCAGCCGACCAGCGACAGGATTACGGTGATGGCGAAGAATACCTGGATCGGCGTCCAGTCGCGTGGCAGAGCCGCGCTGAGCGCCAGCCAGATCGGGATCGTCGGCACGGATTGGAGAAGTTCGATCAAGCGCTGGATCACTTGGTCGGTCTTGCCGCCGACATAACCGGAGATGCCGCCCAACACGACTCCCAGAATGACACTCAGAGCCACTGCTACAAGTCCGACGGTCATCGAGGTTTGCGTGCCGTGCATGATGCGCGACCACTGATCGCGCCCCAGCCGGTCCGACCCGAGCAGAAAGATCCGCTGTGCCGCATCGGCCGATGCGATCAGATGCAGGTTGCTCTCGAACAAGCCGAGCACACGATAGGAATATCCCCGGGCGAAGAACCGTACGTTCACCTTGCGCTGAGCATCGGTCGCCCATTCCATGCGGAGCGTTACCGGATTGCGTTTACCGACGATAGCGGGAACCCAAGGCGCGAACGTGCCGCCGTCGAATAGATGCACCGTCTGCACCGGAATGAACGCCTGTCGGGCGTCGGTTTGCTCGGGGTCCTGGGTAGAAAAGAAATTCGGCACCAGGACGATGGCGTAGAGGAAGATCAGCAACCCGGCGCTCGCCATCGCCAAGTGATGGCGGCGGAAGCGCCACCACATCAGCCGCCAGCTGGAGGCGACCGCGACGCGGTCCTCGGCGACAACGCCTGCGTCTGTCGTCGTCATGCTAGATCTCCACGCGGATGCGGGGATCGATCAGCGCCAGCAGGACGTCGGACAGCAGGGTGCCGACGATGGTGAGGAAGGAATAGATCAGCAAGATGCCGCCGGCGAGGTACATGTCCTGGTTGATCAACGCGCGCAACAGCAGCGGACCGATATTCGGCAGGTTCATGACGGTCGCCACGATCAGGCTGCCCGAGAACAGTGCCGGCAGGTACCAGCCGATGGTACTGACCAGCGGGTTGAAGGCCAGCCGCACGGGATAGCGCAGCACCAGCCGCCATTCCTTCATACCCTTGGCGCGCGCGGTGACGACATACGGCTTGTTGAGTTCGTCGAGCAGGTTGGCTCGCATGATGCGGCTCAGGCGCGCGGTGCCGGCGATGCCGAGAACCAGCGCGGGCAGCCAGATGTGGCCGAGCAGGTCCCACACGCGGGCAAAGCTCCAGCCCGCATCGACGAACTCGGGCGAATAGAGACCGGTGATGCTGATGTCGAAGTAGGCGAAGGCAATCCACATCAAGACCAGCGCCAGCATAAAATTGGGCACCGCGACGCCGACATAGTTGATGACCGTCAGCACATGGTCACCCAGTGAGCGTGGATGGGTCGCCGAGTAGATGCCGGCCGGCACCGCGATCAGCCAAGTCAGCACGAAGGAGAACAGCGCCAGCGCGATGGTAAGACCGATCTGCTCGCCGATAAGGTCGGCGTTCGGCCGCTGGTACTCGAGCGACAGCCCGAAATCGCCGTGGAACAGGTTGTTCATCCACAGTGCGTATTGCACGGCGAACGGTTGATCGAGCCCGTACTGGTGGCGAAGTGCCGCGATCTGGTCGGCCGAAATCGACGAACCCGACGAGGACAGGGTGGCGACATAGGCCGTCAGGAAGTCGCCCGGCGGCGCCTGGATGATGGCGAAGATAACGAAGGAATAGATCACCATCAGCAGTGGCAGGAGGGCCAACCGCTGGAGAATGTAACGGGTCATGTTGCCCCTGGGCTCAAAAAACGGAACAACCGATCAAACGAAATGCGCTCCAACCGACCTCATTTGGCGAAGAAAAACTGCTCGGTGCGGGCGTTGCCCGGACTGCGCAGCGGCCAGTCGTTGCCCAGCGTCGTCGGGACGTTGCGAAACTTGGCGCCGGTGACGACCACTCCCTGCACCATCGGCGTCAGCCCGATGGTGCCGATTTCGTAGACGTTCTCGGCCCAGTTCCGGTACAGCTCCTGCGACAGCTTGACCTGCTCGTCCGGCCCGACGGTGCGCGCCTTGTCGACGATCTCGACGATGCGCTTCATCTCCGGCGGCGGTTCTGCTCCCTCCTTGCCTTGGGTCGCATACCAACGGCGCCACAGCGGCCCCATAGTCAGGATCGGCGCGTTACGCGGGTCGACCTTGGCGTTGCCGGTGTAGGGGAACGCACTGGTGTCCTCATTCCAAATCTCGGACATCAGCTCGTTGTTCTCGTTCATCTTGAAGTGGAGCGCGCGTTCGCGGATCTGGACGATCGTCTTGACGCCGACCGCCTCCCAATCCTTCGCCACCAGCAGCGCCACGTCCGGCCACGCGCCGAACGCCGGGACCACGCTGATCTCGATGGTCGCCGGCTTGCCGTTGGGCAGCAGGCGCAAGCCCTGGGCATCCTTCTTGGCGAGGCCAATGTCGTCGAGCAGCTTGTTCGCCGCGTCGCGATTGAACTCGGTGTATTTCTGCGCCCACTCGCCGCCTGGAAAATACGGATGCCACGGCGCCGGAACGCCCTGACGCGCCTCGCCGAGGCCCAAGAACACGCTCTCCTTGATTTGGTTGCGGTTGATTGCCAGCGAAAGGGCCACCCGGAAATCCTTGATCGCCATGACCTTGCCCATCTCCGGATCGGCCGTGTAGGTCTGGTTGATGGCGATCACCGCATCGGCGCCACCGAAGGTCGGCCAAGCGATGACGCGATACTTCCCGGTCTTCTCCTGATCCTTCAGCACCGGGTAGTTGGTCATGTTGATGTGGCGTTCCTGCATGTCGAAGTTGCCGGCGATGGCAGCGAGGTTGAGCGCCTGGGCGTCGGCGAAATAGGTGAAGCGCACCTCGTCAAGATAGGGCAACTGGTTGCCGTCCTTGTCGACGCCGACATAGAAGGGGTTGCGCCGCAAGGTGAACACCGGATCGCTGACCCGCGTCACCGGCGCCCAGGCAGCCATGGTCGGGCGTTCGGGGTTTTCCGGCGGGGCGTTGCGGTTAGCGAACAACTCGGTCCATGTCTTGAAGCCCGCCGCCTGGATGGCTTTGTCGATATCCGCCTTGGCGGCATAGGTCGGATGGAATTTCTTGAGGTAGTGCGCCGGCAGGAACATCGCGAAGGTACGGTCGGCGCCGTCCTGATTGGCGACCGCGGTGAGGAACAGTGTGGCCGGCGCGGCGAAGGTGAAGCGCACGGTCGTGTCGTCAACCTTCTCGACCTTGGCGGCCGAGCCGTCGGGATTCTTGATCCACCCCGGAAGGGTCGGCGTCAGCTCCTTGTTGAGCAGCACATCGTTGTACCAGAACAGGATGTCGTCAGCGGTAAAGGGCTGGCCGTCTGACCAGCGCGAGCCCTTGCGCAGAATAATCGTCCAGCTCTTGAAGTCGGCCGAGGGCTCCGCGCCGGCAGCGACCTTGGGCTCGATCTTGGCGCCATCGGGCGAAAAGCGGAACAGTGCGTCGTAAACCACGCGGACGTAGTTGTTGGCATCGGCCGGCCCAAGGAACGCCCGGCGCCACACACCACCGTACTCGCCGGTTCTTTCGACCACCGGCACCACCAGTGGGCTTTCGGGTAGGCGGGCATCGACGGCAGGCAGTTTGCCGGATTTGACCAGTTCCGCCAGCGCCGGCGCTTCTTTGTATTTGCCGCCTTGTGCCAGGGCCGTTTCGCAAGCCACCAGCAGGCCGACGCATCCGGCCGCCAATCCGATCAGCGCAAGCTTCAGGTACGGCTTCATCGACTCCCCCATTGTCTCAATTTGCCGAATTGCCGAGCGTCCGTCGGATGCCTGGGGGAAGTCAAGGCATCCTCACGCCAGCCCGTCGCTTTGGGTATGATGGTGCCCAGCTTGCGAGCGCAACATCGCTCGGCGAGCACTACCCTAAGCGTCAACCGGCCTATGTCTGGTATCGGCCCTTAGCGGACCTGGGTTGCAGTCACCCCGACGTCTGCTTTCGGGGGTAACGCGACGGAGACCGCGCAGGGTTCGGATGTCCGTTGATGGCCAAACTCGGACCAGGTGCAATACCTACCTCTGCGCCGCTATTAGGCGATAAGCGGACATCCCGGATCTTTGAGTACGCGCCCTGGTCTCCACTGGAGACTAGCCGATTCCCTTGATCAGCATCTTGCGGCAAGAAAGGCGTTGGTTTGTACGGGCGCTACGCGCAGCCGCCGGTGCAGGATTTGTGTCACGACGCCCTGCAGCGCGGCCACAAAGATCGCGGTGCGCTCGACCACGATGTCGGGCGCCATCCCGGTCCCGGCAAATCCGACCGCAAAAACCTGCAATGCTTTGTGCGTGGTGGCTTCGAGCCTGGGAAACTTCCCTTCCATGTTGAAGCGTTCGCCCGCCATCAGGTGGAAGAGATTCGGGTGTTCCTGCGCGAAGTGAAGCAGACTGAGACTTGCCCCCATCAGCGCTTCCTCTCCTGCGGGCTTGCCAACCGTGGACTTCGTCGCCTGCAGGCCGAGCTGCTGCCAGCCGTGCTTCTGCCGCGCGCGCGAGCAGTGAGAGTTTGTCGGGAAAGTGCCGGTAAGCGGCCCTGGCCGCGCATCGGCAAAGACCTCCGAGGCGAACACCTCCGCGGCAGGCGCATCCGGCAGGGGAGGCGCGAAGCGGGCGGCGAGGGCGCGGAAGGCAATCGGCGCTAATCGTTACCATCACGTAATCCTGATTACTGACGAATATTGATTTTCATCAGTGAACATACAATACTCCTTCCAAGCTCAGCGAAGAGGAGTGTCCGATGTTGGCCAAGTCGATTTTATCCAGCTATTCCAGGCTATTAGTTGGCGTATCGCTGGCTTTTCTGGCTGTCGCGTTGGCCGGTTGCAATGAAAAGGCGGCCGAGACAGCCCCCTCCCGGCCGGTTCTGGTGGCGACCGCCCATTATGAAGCCGAGACGCCGGAGCGTAATTTCGTCGGGACGATCCGTCCCCGGATCGAGGCGGACATCGGCTTCCGCGTCGCGGGCAAGGTCGCCAGGCGCCTAGTCGAGGTCGGCCAAACCGTCGATGACGGCCAGCCGCTCGCCACGCTCGATGAATCCGATCTGAAGCTGCAGGCCGAGCAGGCCGACGCCGAATTTCACGCCGCAACCGGCGTGCTGGCGCAGGCGGGGGCCGCCGAGACCCGCGCGAAGGAATTGCGCGCGAAGGGCTGGACCACCGATGCCCAGCTGGACCAGGCGAAAGCGGCGGCCGATGAGGCGCGCGCCCGGCTGAGCCGTGCGGCACGCTCGGTCGATCTGACCAGGAATTCCCTCTCTTATGCGACGCTGGTCGCCGACGCGCGCGGTGTCGTGACTGCGACCCTCGTCGAGCCGGGGCAGGTGGTCGCTTCAGGTCAGGCGGCCATCCGCCTGGCACGCTTCTCCGAAAAGGAAGCGGTGGTCGCCATCCCCGAGACGCTGGTCGATCGCGCCAAGACCGGATCCGCGTCGGTGAGCCTGTGGTCGGAGCCGAACCGGAAATATGCGGCGAAGCTCCGCGAGATTTCGCCGAGCGCCGATCCGGCCACGCGGACCTATCTCGCCAAGTTCTCGCTGCCGGATGCCGGCGAGAACGTGGAACTCGGCATGACCGCGACCTTGACGCTGTCCGACCAGAGGACCGCGCGCGTCGCGCGGCTGCCGCTGTCGGCGCTCTATAACGCCGGCGACAAGCCGTCCTTCTACGTCGTCGACGATGGCGGCAACGTCTCGCTCAAGCCTGTCGCCGTGAAATCCTACGAGAGCAATGACGTCGTCATCACCGGCGGCGTCGATGAGGGCGCCAGGGTCGTGGCGCTCGGTGTGCAGAAGCTCGATCCGGCCCAGAAGGTCCGGGTGGTGTCGTCGTTGTCGTTTTAGCCGCTGTCATTCCGGGGCGCGCGCAGCGCGAACCCGGAATCTCGAGATTCCGGGTCTGGTCCTTCGGACCATCCCGGAATGACGAAGCAAGACCGAAGTCGATCTGGAGGGTGCGATGAAGCGTTTCAATCTCTCGGCCTGGGCCGTCAGTCATCCTGCGCTGGTGTTGTTCCTGATCCTCGTGCTGGGCGTGGCCGGATTCTTCTCCTATCAGAAGCTCGGGCGGGCCGAGGACCCGTTCTTCACGGTGAAGGTGGTCAATGTCTCGGCGATCTGGCCGGGTGCGACCGCCAAGGAAATGCAGACGCAGGTCGCCGATCCCATCGAGAAGAAGCTGCAGGAGCTCCCTTACTTCGAGAAGGTGCAGACCTATTCAAAGCCCTCGTTCACCGCGATGCAGGTCACCTTCCGCGAACTCGACTCCGCCGAAGGACGTCCCGTATCTCTTCTACCTGCTGCGCAAGAAGATCGTCGACGTTCAGGACCAGTTGCCGGCGGGCGTGCTCGGCCCCGTGGTCAATGACGAGTTTTCCGACGTCGACTCGATTCTCTACATGATGACAGGCGACGGCGCCGATTACGCCCAGCTCAAGAAGGCCGCCGAAGGCATGCGCCAGCGGCTGCTCAAGGTCACGGGCGTCACCAAGGTCGATCTCTACGGCGCTCAGGACGAACGCATCTTCGTCGAGTTTTCGCATGCGAAGCTCGCGACGCTGGGCATCACGCCGCAGGCGCTGTTCGATTCGCTCGCCAAGCAGAACAACGTCGTGCCGGCCGGTACGGTCGAAACCTCGTCCCAGCGTGTCCCGCTGCGTGTCACCGGCGCCCTTGATGGCGCCAAGGCGGTCGCCGAAACGCCGGTGGAGAGCAATGGCCGTGTGTTCCGGCTTGGCGATATCGCGACCGTGACGCATGGTTTCGTCGATCCCCCGACCTTCAAGGTGAGGCAGGAAGGCAAGGCTGCGATCGGCATCGGCGTCGTCACCGCCAGGGGCGCCAACATCCTCGAGCTCGGCAAGAGCGTTTCCGGCGCCACCGACGAGTTCATGAAGGCCGTGCCGCAGGGCATCAATGTCGAGCTGGTCGCCGATCAGCCGAAGGTGGTCGAGCACGCCGTCGGCGAATTCACCCATTCCTTCATCGAGGCGCTCGCCATCGTGCTGTTCGTCTCCTTCGTGGCGCTGGGCTGGCGCACGGGTTTCGTGGTCGCGGCTTCCGTGCCGCTGGTGCTCGCGGTCGTCTTCATCGTGATGGAAGCGATGGGGCTGGACCTGCACCGCATCACCCTGGGCGCGTTGATCATCGCGCTCGGGCTGCTGGTCGACGACGCCATTATCGCCGTCGAGATGATGGTGGTGAAGATGGAGCAGGGTTGGGACCGCGTGCGGGCGGCGTCGTTTGCCTGGGAGTCCACGGCCTTTCCGATGCTGACGGGAACGCTGGTCACAGCCGCAGGCTTCCTGCCGATAGGCTTTGCCAGTTCGGCCGTGGGCGAATATGCCGGCGGCATTTTCTGGATCGTGGCGATCTCGCTGGTCGCGTCCTGGTTCGTAGCCGTGATCTTCACGCCCTATCTCGGCGTGAAGCTCCTGCCTGACGTCAAGGTGCATCACAGCCACGATCCGCATGCGATCTACGAGACCCGCGTCTATCGGATGCTGCGCTCGGTGATTCGCTGGTGCGTCGAGAACCGCGGCAAGACGGTGCTGGCCACGGTCGGCGTGTTCCTGCTCTCGATCCTCGCCTTCGGTCATGTCCAGCAACAGTTCTTCCCGCTGTCCGAACGGCCCGAGTTGTTCCTGCAATTGCGGTTGCCGGAAGGCACTGCCTTCAATGTGACCGAGAAAGCAGTGAAGAAGGCGGAGACGATGCTGAAGGACGACAAGGATATCGGCACCTACACCGCCTATGTCGGCCAGGGCTCGCCGCGGTTCTGGCTCGGCCTCAACCCGCAGCTTCCCAACGAGTCCTTTGCGGAAATCGTGATCGTCGCCAAGGATGTCCAGGCGCGCGAGCGCATCAAGGCGAAGATCGAGAATGCGGTTGCTGAAGGCGCGTTGTCGGAGGCACGCGTGCGCGTCGACCGCTTCAATTTCGGTCCTCCGGTCGGTTTCCCCGTGCAGTTCCGGGTGATCGGACCCGACACCAAGAAGGTGCGCGAGATCGCCTACCAGGTTCGCGACATCATGAAGCAGAATCCGAACGTCAAGGAGCCGCAGCTCGACTGGAACGAGCAGTCGCCCTATCTCAAGCTGGTGGTGGACCAGGACCGCGCCCGTGCGCTGGGCCTGACGCCGCAGGATGTCTCGCAGGCGCTCGCGATGTTGATCTCGGGTGCGCAGGTGACGACCGTCCGCGACGGCATCGAAAAAGTCGGTGTCGTTGCTCGTGCGCTGCCGTCCGAGCGGCTCGATCTCGCCCGTGTCGGCGACCTCACCGTGACGTCGCGCAATGGAGTTGCCGTGCCGCTGCAGCAGATCGCGAAGATCGAATATTCCCACGAGGAGCCGATCCTGTGGCGGCGCAACCGCGACATGGCGATCACGGTGCGCTCCGACGTCAGGGATGGCGTGCAGGCGCCCGACGTCACCAGCCAGATCTGGCCGAAGCTGCAGGAAATCCGTGACCGGCTCGAGCCGGCCTACCGGATCGAGCCGGGCGGCGCTTTCGAGGAATCGGCCAAGGGCAATGCCTCGATCTTCATCCTGTTTCCTCTGATGATCATGGTGATGCTGACGCTGCTCATGATCCAGCTCCAGAGCTTCTCGCGTCTCTTCCTGGTATTCCTGACCGCGCCGCTCGGCGTCGTCGGGGCATCGCTCGGCCTCAACGTCGCGAATCAGCCGTTCGGCTTCGTGGCCCTGCTTGGCCTGATCGCGCTCGCCGGCATGATCATGCGCAACGCGGTCATCCTGGTCGACCAGATCGAGACGGATGTGTCCCATGGCATGACACGGAAGGAAGCCATCGTGGAGGCAACCGTCCGCCGCGCCCGGCCGGTCATTTTGACGGCGCTGGCCGCGATTCTCGCCATGATACCGCTGTCACGCTCGGCGTTCTGGGGCCCGATGGCGATCACGATCATGGGCGGTCTGTTCGTTGCAACTTTCCTGACCTTGCTGTACCTCCCGGGTCTCTATGCTCTCTGGTTCCGCAAGAGCCTGGGGGAGGCCGGCCCGAGCGAGGCGGCCGATCTTGCGCCGCAGCATTACGGCCCCGTGAAAGGCGCAATTGCGCTTGCTGAGGCGGCGGAATAGTTTGGACATCGAGGTGCAAATGACGCTTGTTGCCGAACATGTCGAACCGGACACGCGAGAACGGATTCTCGTGGTGGCGGAGCGTCTGTTCCGGCAACTCGGCTATCAGAAGACCACCGTCGGCGACATCGCCAAGGAATTGCGGATGTCGCCGGCCAATGTCTATCGCTTCTTCGACTCGAAGAAGGCGATCCACGAGGGCGTCGCGCGCGGCTTGATGGGGCCGGTCGAGGTGGAGGCGCAGCGGATCGCGCGTTCCGAGGGGCCGGCGTCCGTCCGCCTTCGCGAAATGATAAAGACCATCAATCGCATGAACGCCGAACGCTATGTGGGCGATGCCAAGCTGCATGAGATGGTCGAGATCGCGATGGAGGAGAGCTGGCAGGTCTGCGTCGCGCATATGCAGCTCATCACCGAAAGCGTTGCAGAGGTGATCGCGCAAGGCGTCGCCTCCGGTGAATTCGAGGTGGCGGATGTGCTCACGGCCTCGCTCTGCGTCTGCACCAGCATGATGCGGTTCTTTCACCCCCAGATGATCGCGCAATGCGTCGACAAGCCGGGGCCGACGATCGACCAGCAGATCGAGTTCGTGCTCGCGGCCCTTTCGCGGCGCAAGTAATCTTCGCGGCGCAAGTAATCCGCGCCCAAGCAGGACAACAAGAATGGACGCGAAGAGCCCCAGAGACCTGCATTTCTACGAGCCGAAGAACGGCCACGGCCTGAAGCACGATCCCTTCAACGCCATCATCGCGCCGCGCCCGATCGGCTGGATTTCCTCGCGCGGCGCAAAGGGCAATGTCAATCTCGCGCCCTACAGCTTCTTCAACGGCTTCGCCTACGTCCCGCCGATCATCGGCTTCTCCTCGACGTCGTGGAAAGACACCGTGCAGAACGTCCAGGAGACCGGCGAGTTCTGCTGGAATCTCGCGACCATGGATCTGTCGAAGCAGATGAACGCCACTGCCGCCCATGTCGCGCGGGATATCTCGGAGTTCGAGATCGCGGGGCTCACCCCGGCGCCGGGCCGCCTCGTCAACGTGCCGCGAGTCGCCGAAAGCCCGGTATCGTTCGAGTGCAAGCTGACACAGATCATCCAGCTTCAGGGCGCCGACGGCAAAAAGGCGCAGGCCTGGCTGACGCTTGGCGAGGTCGTTGCCGTCCATATCGACAAGGCCATGATCAGGGACGGCGTCTACCAGACCGGGCTGGCGCACCCGATCGTGCGCGCCGGCCGCAAGGGCGACTATTTCGAGATCAAGCCGGAAAACATGTTCGAAATGGTCCGCCCGGACTAACCTCGGTCATGTCCGGCCGGCTGTCGCGGCAAGATCGACGAAGGCGCGCCGATTTGCGCTCAAGGACGAGGCGTCAGGCGTCGCGGTTGCGCAGTATGTCGCGTCCCGCCAGCAGGGCCTGCACCAAGTCGACATTGCCGTTCGGGCAGATCATGTCGCCGTCCGCGTCGAAAAACTCGGCCCTGAAATTCGGGACGAATTTCCTTCGCCCAGGAGCTGACCGGGAGCTCGATCTCGACATGCGCGGCATCCTTCCATCCGCGCGCGGCGGCATTGCCACGCACAATGGTCGTGTGGTCATCGATGATGATGTATCTGGCGTGGGCATTGCGGCCGATCTCGAGCAGGCCGTGATTGTAGGTTGAACTCAACAGGCCGTCGATTTTCGCGTCCTGCCCGATCCTGATGTCCGCGCTGCTCGCGATCAGATTCCTGCAAATGAGGTCGCGGCCGATCGAGAGGAAGCAGGCCGGTGTGTCGATCTCCCAATTGAAGATGCTGCCGCCGACGATCAGATCTCTCTCGGCCCAGATCCCTGCGACGCCATCCCAGAACAGCGCATCAAGATCGATGTCGCCGTCGATCGTGGCGTCCGCGGCGTAGTGGCGGATGGTACGACCGTCACCGTCATATTCGTGAAATGAAAAGTGACTTTCAAGATTCAGTCGATTCGTGACGTCCGCGATCGTCAGGGTTTCGAATGGCGAGTTTGGCAAGGCGACCTCGATCCGTTGATGATAAATTCCCCACGGCGGTTAGTGCCGATGTCGCCCATGGGGGTTCAACGACTTCCAGCGCGAGTTGAGAGCTGCTGAGCGTTTACCGGCCTGTTCGCACCATGCGCACGGCAAATGACGTCGTCTTCATGAAATTCCACGTTGCCATGCCGGTCCGAAAGAACACGACCCATGCGTAGGATGGTCCGGTTGCCGTGCTCGTCCAGTACTGGATCGACGGAGTCCCGGGAAACACCGCTTCGTTGATTGCTGGCCTCTTGCAGTTTGGCGCCACGATGGTTTGCAGCTCGTCTCGCTGCGGAAGTCGCCAGTTTGCGTCACCCGCCGAATCCAGTCCCATCGCGCTATCCCAGTCCAGCAGCTTGACGGAGCCGGTGCAGCCGCCACTTTCTGTCCACTGCTGCCCATAGCTGCATCGTTTCCAGGTCAGATCGGTACGCTTGTCATAGACCGTGTCGCCATGGACTTCGAAGCGCGGCGTCGGCGACTCCGTCGGTTTGGCAGGATCACATTCCGCCCGAACAGGGGTGGATGGGCCGACGATGGCGGCGCACAGCGCGGCAGCTACAACAAGACGTCTGCGGGCCATCATGCGCCACCTCTACATTCCAGCCACTGTCGGATCGTACACCGGAATGGGTGGCGCCGGGGCCTGGGGTGGCACAACCACGAGCCAGGAAATGTCTCTTTTGGGTCAATGGGCGGCATACCCCGAGCGCCGCTGTGCGGTCCGCTTGCCCTCGAAAGCGGACCGTCACTGTCATGAAAACACCACTCGCAAGCTGACGAGCGTCGGATTACCCTCTGACTTGCCAGGCCGGATCAACGGCCGGCGAAACCTTTGGGAGGATGCGATGACACGCCAGGAGACTCGCGAAAAGCGGCGCGATCCAGCGGCCGCGGTTTCACGACGAACGATTGTGCAGGGGTTGGCGGCAGGCGCTGCCGCCGCAGCCGGCATCGGCAGCGCATTGGCGCAGAACGCAGCGCCTGTGGGACCGCCATCGACGATCACCACCCCGCCGCGCGATTTTGGCCTGGGAGGAGCCCCGACCACCTATTTCTGGGACCCCGACATCGTCGCGGTCGATCCCTCATTCAACAGCCTCGCCCAGCCCAACACGGCGATCAAACGCCTCTACACGGGATTGTTGTGGGCGGAGGGCCCCGCCTGGAGCGCGCAGGGCCGTTATCTCCTGTGGAGCGATATCCCGAATAATCGTCAGATGCGATGGTCCGAAGACGACGGCCATGTCAGCGTCTTCCGCATGCCGTCCAACAACTCCAACGGCAATTCCTTTGATTTCAACGGCCGGCAACTGTCCTGCGAGCATCTGACCCGGCGCGTGGTGCGCTACGAGCATGACGGCACATCGACCGTGCTCGCCGATTCCTACAACGGCAAGAAGCTGAACTCGCCGAATGATGTCGTGGCTCATCCCGACGGCAGCTACTGGTTCACCGACCCGCCCTATGGCGGCCAGCTCTATGAGGGTGAGCCGGACGCCGCGGGTGGCTCCAGCAATCCGGCGGGCAAGCTCAACCCACGCATCGGCCAGCCGGCGGGCTTCGCCGGTGGCAAGCGGGAATTGCCGACCAATTGCTACCGCATCGATCCGTCCGGCCGGATCGACCTCGTGGTGAGCGAGGACCAGGTACCCGATCCCAACGGCCTGTGCTTTTCGCCCGACTACAAGAAGCTTTACGTGGTCAGCACCGGGAAGGGGCCGGGCGACACCGGCCCGGGCGGCAAGGGTGATGTTCACGTCTTCGACGTCGGCGCCGACAACAAGCTTTCGAACCAGAAGCTGTTCAGTGACTTCACGATCGACGGCGTGAAGTGCGGACCGGACGGCGTGCGCTGCGACGTCAACGGCAACCTCTGGGCCTCGAGCAATGCCGGTCGCGCGGTCGGCTACAGCGGGGTGACGGTATGGTCGCCGGAGGGCAAGCTGCTCGGGCGGATTCGGCTGCCTGAAGTGTGTGGCAACATCACCTTCGGCGGGCCCAAGCGCAACCGGCTGTTCATGGCGGCGAGCCAGTCGCTTTATGCCGTCTATACCGCCACCCAGGGAGCGGGACCGGGCTGAGGCGCCGGCGCTTGACTTGAAGCAGCGATCAGCGCCGGCGTGATCCGCCGGCGCTGTCTTCGCCAACTTCGCGGCAGAGAGAGGCCGGTCCAAGCGTTTATGGTTCCTCTGGGGAGCGCTGTTCTTTCCCGTTTTTCCGGCTCAGTGGTTCGTTCTGGGACTGCTGCCAAAAAAGTAAGCCCTTCAGCCCGCGGCCTCGTTTGATTGAAGATATGTGAACTCGCCGCAAGAATTGAGGCGTAGCATGTCCGATCCGGATGAAATCGACGTCGCCATTGTTGGAGGCGGGCCGGGTGGAATCATAGCTTTATATTACGCTAGACAAGCGGGGCTCAGAACCATCCTGCTCGAGGCAAGGGACACGATCGGCGGTTTGTGGACGCAACTGCCGTCGTGGCAGGACATTCAGAACAGGGAGGAGGATTGGACCCTTGGGGACATCCCGATCGCGGGCGTCGACCAAGCCAGCATAGCTGCCAATATTCGACAATGGGTCGATACGTTTAATCTCGGACAGTTTATTCGGCTCAATAGCCCCGCGCTTGCGGCTTCTCCGGTCGATGGAGGATGGGATATTCGAACGCCTTCCGCCACGATTCGAGCGAAGTCGTTGATCTCGGCAACTGGTGTTCACAATCGACCATTTATACCTGAGATTCAGCGAAACGACGCCGATATTCCCGAATTTCATTCTTCAAGGCTCTTCAATCCGGACGGCCTGGCCGGCAAGACGATTGCTGTCGTCGGCGGCGGCGCTTCCGCGTTCGATCTGATAGATCTTTGCCTCGAACACCGAGCAGCGCGGATTATCTGGGTACACCGCTCGCTGAGGTGGATGGCGCCGACACGCAAACCGAAAAGGTTCGCGAGCAACGTCCGGGAATTGGCGAAGCGGCACATGCTCGGCGAAACCGGAGACCAAATCAGCGCTGCCGTGGATGCGGACTTGCGAGCCCGGTACCACAAATTTGGCATGGAAGAACTGCTGCCCAACGCTCGTTTCGACATCGAGCGGGATCAACTGATCCCAGGTCGATGGCGGCTGATAGCCAATCTGAGCATGATCGAACGGCATCAAGATGAGTTGGAAGCGATTAAGGGAAGGTCGGTTGTGCTTCGGTCGGGCACGGCGGTGGCTGCTGATGTTTTGCTTTGGGGAACCGGCTACGAGATGGACATCTCCTACCTTCAGACGGTCGGATCGAATGAGATTGTCCGCCCCGATCAATTGGCACGCCGCTGTGGGTCAATGGTCGTGAGCCTTGATGCGCCAAATCTCTACTTCATTTCCGTTGGGCTGGAATCGACGAGCGCAACACCGTGGCACTACACGCATCTGGCACGAACCATCGTATCGCAAATTCGCGGCACTGCGGCTCTGAGCCGCGATCCTGTCTTGAAACATCTCAACTATTTTGGAGTGCCAACCTTCCTTGCTTCCTTCGATCCGGCAAACTATCCAGCCAAGGGATGGAGGGACGAGTATCTTTCGCTGGTCACGCAATTTCCGAACGACAGGCCGCTTCCGATACCAATATCCAAAGGGCTGCAGCTCAACGCGTAGCCGTGAGCGGCCGTGGGATGATGTCTCCTGTTGGCCCATTTCGGACCTCGCCCCATCGGCGTGATCCGCCGGCGCTATCTCAAATAATGTTCGCTCGAGAGGGTCGACCACCGTCCGCGAATTGTGAGCCGCATGTCCGAAGACACCCGTCGAGCGGATATCGGACGCCAGATCAGAAGCGCGAGGATGACCCTTACCGGACCTCGCCGACGCAATAGTCTAATAGCGACAAGGACCGTATTGGCAGCAGTTACACTCAAAGGACAAGGCGAATCTCAGAATATTTGCGACATTCGGCGTTTGAGAAATGCATCTTCGGCAGCATAATCGAAGTGCTCACGGGAATACCCGGCGAGAATAGGAAACGCCTTTTTCCAATTGTGTGGCGCAGTGTGACTCAACCAGTCGCAAGCCGCCTTGCTCGCCTCCGCATAAGTTGAAACGGGGTTATAGCCCAATGCAATAGCCGTACCGATATCGAGCGTAAAAGGTGCAGGAATCGACCAAGGAGTCGCTCCGATCGTTGGCGGATAACTATTGTCATTAATGGGCAGGAACTCTCCTCGAAAGTCGAGATGTTTTGCTATCGTCGCTCCTATTTCAGCGACGGTTACTACGGAGGGATCGGCGGCGTTCAGTATGCGCGTGCCGGGATTTTCCAGTGCCACGCGAGCCAAGGCAGCAATATTGACGGTCGCCGACGTGTGAAAACGGCTCTCACCACGATAGGCCAGCGGAATCGTCCTTCGCCCATCAAGCATTCTCTTGACGAACCACCATTCGCGCGGATGAATCGAATGTGGCCCGTGGATAGCACACGGTCGCAAGACCGTCACTGACCGCTTGGCATGATCCAGAAGGCGTCGTTCTAACGCGATCTTGCGTGTTGAATAGGTTTCAGGACCGGGATCGACGGTGGGCTGGGTTTCCTTGAGAGGCGACGGAAAGTCCGGAAACCCTGCTTTCCGCGCCTCATCAAGCGTCCGACCCTCCAGATCGCGATAGACGCTGGACGAGGAAATGACAATGAACGAACCTACGCTGGGCTCGATCTCAAGCAACTGATCGGCATGCTTCGCCGTGAAGGCTATAGCGTCAATGACAGCATCCGCGCCAGAGCCGAGCGCGCCAATTAAGGCTCCCGGCTCCTCGCGATCAAGTACCACAAGCTTTGCCCCTCTCGCTATCAAATCATCGGAAAGGGCGCGATGTCCTCGATGGCACAGGGTAACGTCCCATCCATTTGCGAGAAGTTCATCTGCAACTGCACGGCCGATCTGACCAGTTCCGCCAATGATGAAAGCGCGCCGAGACATACGGTGTTCCTCCATTGAGATAATTGATAGCGGCTGCGGGTGGATTCCGGCAGTAATTTCGTACGGTCTTGGCCTGCCGCCTCAGAAAAGGTTGTGTAGAGGAGTGCAATCCCGATGTTGCTTGTTGGTCCATTTCGGACCTCGCCGCCTTCGGCGGCGCAAGTCTGAAATGCCCTCGATGGCAGACATCGCTGTTCTTCGACCCCTCCGTTTCGTCTCGCCTGCTGTCACTGAATCAATGGCCTGCCGACCGCTCATCGTCGCGGCAGGAGCCTGCGCTTTCCCGCGACAAATTGACCCGACGGGCAAATCAAGTTCCGATTTTCGGAAGTCGTGTCAAGTCCCGAAAGCAAAAATATTTCGCTTTTACAGAAAACCAATCCGGGGCATATCTATCGTCATCCCGTCCCGGGAAGAGGGGCGTTGGCCATCGTCGCGAACGAGGGGCGGGTTGCGATGGACGCAGAGGCGCCTTTGGCGAAGGGTGCTGACGCGTACGACAAAGGCGTGTGGTCCTGACGCCTCGGTGCTGGCGTCAAGCTCCTGAGACACAAGCTTCTCGGGGACGATGGTGGCAAGAAAGCCGATCACCAGGGAGAGCGCGCTATAAGTCGTAAGGCCATTGCGCAGGGAATGTCGGATGCTCTCCGCTGCCCTGTATGCTCGTGTGCGCACTTTCTTGTCCATTGCACACGGGACCGCGGGTGCAGCGCGCACCCGGCATTCCCTGCGCCCTCTGACCTCCGAGGGTGAAGCGATCTGGAAAACCTCGCGCGCAATGTGCGGCGAGAACGCGGATACGTGTCTGCTCGTTGGAAATTGAATCCGTTCGTTCCGGCCCCGCAGGTGAAGAGTGAACGGGTGATCGCCGTCCCGGAACCGACGCCCTCCCGCGCCGTTATCCGCCGCCGCCCGTAGGTATCAATTTCTCCCAGTTTTGAAGCGAAGTGTTCACCCAAATCCGGCACTTTCCGCTAGGATCACCCTACCGCGCTGCCGATTCATGAGGACATCGCCATGAGCTTCCGCCGCGACTACATCACCAAGCCGATCTTTTCCTGGGCGCGCGGCGTGCTGCCGTCGATGTCCGATACCGAGCGTGAGGCGCTGGAAGCCGGCGATGTCTGGTGGGACGCCGACCTTTTCACCGGTGATCCCGATTGGTCGAAGCTGCTGGCCTTTCCGCAGGCCGTGCTGACCGACGAGGAGAAGGCTTTCCTCAACGGACCCGTCGATGAGCTCTGCGCCATGCTCGACGACTGGAAGATCAACTGGGAATGGCGCGACCTGCCGCAGGAGGCCTGGGACTTCATCAAGGCGAAGAAGTTCTTCGGCATGATCATCCCGAAAGAGCATGGCGGGCTCGGCTTCTCGCCCTATGCGCACTCCGAAGTCGTGCGCAAGATTTCCACCCGCTCGCTCGCCGCGGCCGTCACCGTGATGGTTCCCAACTCGCTCGGGCCCGGCGAACTCCTGATGCGGTTCGGGACGAAAGAGCAGCAGGAGCGCTGGCTGCCGCGGCTCGCCGACGGCCGCGACATTCCCTGCTTCGGACTGACCAGCCCGGAAGCCGGCTCCGACGCCGCCTCGATGGTCGACACCGGCATCATTTGCAAGGGCACATTCGAAGGAAAGGAAGTGCTGGGGCTGCGCCTCAACTGGCACAAGCGCTACATCACGCTCGGCCCTGTCTCGACACTGCTGGGCCTGGCGTTCAAGGCCTACGATCCCGATCATCTCGTCGGCAGCGAGGCAGAACTCGGCATCACGGTGGCGCTGATCCCGACCCATCTGCCCGGCGTACAGATCGGCCATCGCCATCTGCCCTCGATGCAGGTGTTCCAGAACGGCCCGAACTGGGGCCGCGACGTCTTCATCCCGCTCGATTACATCATCGGCGGCAAGGAACGGCTGGGCCAGGGCTGGAAGATGCTGATGACGGCGCTCGCCGCCGGCCGCGGTATTTCTCTTCCTTCGCTATCCGCCGCCGGCGCCGCCTACGCCGCGCGTACCACCGGCGCCTATGCGCGCATCCGCGAGCAGTTCGGCATCTCCATCTCGAAATTCGAGGGCATCGAGGAGCCGCTGGCGCGCATCGCGGGCACGGCCTATCTGCTCGATGGCGCGCGACGGCTGACCTGCGCCGCGCTGAACGCCGGCCATCATCCCGCTGTCATCTCCGGCATCATGAAGCTGCAGGCGACCGAGCGCATGCGCGTCGCGATCGACGACGCCATGGATATCCATGGCGGCAAGGCCGTGATCGACGGGCCGCAGAACTACATGGGCAATCTCTATCGCGCGGTGCCGGTCGGCATCACGGTGGAGGGCGCCAATATCCTGACCCGCAATCTCATCGTGTTCGGACAAGGCGCGATCCGCGCCCATCCCTATCTGCTCGACGAGATGAATGCGCTGCGCGAAAGCGATCACGACAAGGGGCTGGATGCCTTCGACACGGCCTTCTGGAAACATGTCAGCCACAGCATCACGACGCTGTTCCGCGCATGGGGACGAAGCTGGACTTTCGGCGCCTTCACGTCGGTGCCCGACGTAGGCGACGCCGCACGATTCTATCGCCAGCTCTCGCGCTACGCGTCGGCCTTCGCGCTCTGCGCCGACATGGCGCTGCTCACGCTCGGCGGCGCGCTGAAGCGCAAGGAGATGTTGTCTGCGCGCTTCGGCGACATCCTCTCCGAGCTCTATCTGCTGTCGGCCGCGGCCAGGCGCTGGCAGGACGAAGGACGGCAGCAGGAGGATTTCGCCGCGCTCGAATATTGCATGGCGTCGGGTTTCCGGACCATCGAGAACCGCTTTGCGGAGATCCTCGCCAACCTGCCGAATCGTTTCGTCGCCGCGATCCTCAAATTCGTGGTGCAGCCCTTTGGCGCGCGCGTGGTCGGGCCGACCGATCGCGTCGTGCAGGCCTGCGCGGCGTTGATCACCGAACCCTCCGCTGCACGTGAGCGACTGACGCCCGATCTGTCGCATGTCGACGATGACGGCGGCCGGGCGCGGCTGGAAAAAGCCTTCATGCTGGTCACGGCTTGCGCGGATGCCGCGAAAAAACTGCATGCCGCGCATCTGCACGATCCGAAGGAGGCCGTGCAGAAGGGGATCATCACGCAAGGCGAGGCCGACCGGCTGGCCGAGGCGCATGCGGCCGTGGCCAAGGTCATCGAGGTCGACGATTTCGCGCCCGAGGCGCTGTCGCCGATTTACAGGAAGCCGGCCGATGTGCATCAGTTCTTCCAGGAACTGGGTGAACAGAGGGCAGCGGGCTGATGGCGCGACCGGTTTTTATCGTCGACGGCAGCCGCACGCCGTTCCTGAAGGCGCGCTCCGGTCCGGGGCCGTTCACACCCGTCGATCTCGCCGTGCAATGCGGACGGCCGCTGCTCGCGCGCCAGCCGTTTGCGCCTGACGCATTCGACCAGGTCATTCTCGGCTGCGTCAATGTCATCGCCGACGAGATGAATCCCGCGCGCGTCGCCGCGCTTCGCCTCGGCATGGGCGAGGCGATGGTTGCCTTCACCGTGCAGATCAACTGCGGCTCGGGCATGCAGTCGATCGACACCGGCTATCGCTATATCCGCGAAGGCAACGCCGATCTCATCCTGGCCGGCGGAGCCGAGGCGCTGAGCTACGCGCCGCTGGTCTGGCCGGCACAGGGTGTGCGCTGGTTCGCGGGGCTGGCCGGGGCCAAGGGGATCGGCGCCCGGATCGTGGCGTTGTTGAGAGCGCGCCCGAAATATTTCAAGCCGATCATCGGGCTGGAGCGCGGCCTGACCGATCCCATCACCGAATTGAACATGGGGCAGACCGCCGAAGTGGTCGGCCATCTCTTCGGCATCACCCGCGAGCAATCGGACGCCTATGCGGCCGAGAGTCATCGCCGGCTCGCGAATGCGCAGAAGGAAGGTTTTCTGAAGGGCGAGGTCGAGACCGCCTTCGCGCGCGACGGCAAGTTCTATGATCATGATGACGGTGTGCGACCGGATTCCACGACCGAGACGCTTGCAAAGTTGCGCCCGGTTTTCGAACGGCCCTGGGGCCAGGTCACCGCCGGAAATTCGTCTCAAATCACCGACGGCGCATCCTGGGTGATCCTCGCGTCCGAAGAGGCGGTGGCAAAGCACGGTCTGAAGCCGAAGGCGGCGATCCTCGACAGCCAATGGTCGGCGCTCGATCCCTCCATCATGGGGCTCGGGCCCGTGCTGTCTGCCACCGCGCTGTTGAAGCGCAACGAGCTTAGCTTGCAGGACATCGAGACCTGGGAGCTGAACGAGGCGTTTGCCACGCAGGTGCTGGGCTGTCTCGCCGCCTGGAACGATGAAAAGTTCTGCAAGGAAATTCTCGGGCTCGACGCCGCCGCGGGCCAGATCGATCATGCGAAGCTCAATGTCGATGGTGGCGCGATTTCGCTCGGCCATCCCGTCGGCACGTCGGGCAACCGCATCGTCCTGCACTTGATCAATGCGATGAAGCGGCTGGGCACGCGGCGCGGCATCGCCACCGAATGCATCGGCGGCGGGCTCGGCGGCGCGATGCTGATCGAGGCGGTGTGACATGGAATCGAAGGTCCTCGATGTTCTCAGTGACCGCGTGCTCACGCTGGGCCCGAAGGGCGATGCGACGAGCGCCTACCGTCATTTGAAGCTGACCCGCGATGCCGACGGCGTCGCCTGGCTGCTGTTCGACCGCGCGGGCGCGAGCGCCAATACGCTCTCACCGGAGGTGATGGAAGAGTTCGACCGGATTCTGGGTGAGCTGGAAAGCCAGCGCCCGGCCGGGCTCGTGATCCGCTCGGCCAAACCGTCCGGCTTTATCGCCGGCGCCGACGTCAACGAGTTCCGCGGCGCGAGCGATCCGCAGGCCGTTGAAACGATGATCGGCCGTGCGCATGCCGTGATCGACCGGCTCGAAGCGCTGCGCGTGCCGACGGTGGCCGTGATCCACGGCTTCTGCCTCGGCGGCGGACTGGAGGTTGCGCTCGCCTGCCAGATGCGGATCGCAATCGACAATGCGCGCTTCGGCTTTCCGGAGGTGATGCTCGGCCTGCATCCCGGCCTTGGCGGCACCGCGCGTTTCACGCGTCTCGTCAATCCGCTGCAGGCGATGACGTTGATGCTGACCGGCCGCACCATCGACGCGCGGCGGGCGAAGGCGCTCGGCCTCGTCGATGCGATCACGCAGGAACGGCATGTGAAGAATGCCGTCAAGGATGCGGTGTTCGGACGGCTGAAGCGCGCGCAACCCGGCTTCCTCAACAACATCCTCAACTCCGCACCCGCGCGCGGCCTGCTCGCCTCGCGCATGCGGCGCGAAGCGGCGAAGAGCGCGCCGGCTGAACACTATCCCGCGCCGTATGGCCTGATCGATCTCTGGGAGAAGCACGGTGGCGACAAGGTCGCGATGCTCGCCAACGAGAAGACGTCGTTTGCGCATCTGATGGTGACGCCGACGGCGCAGAACCTGATCCGCGTGTTCTTCCTGCGCGAGGAGATGAAGAAGCTCGCAGGCGACGGCAACAAGGTGACGCACGTCCATGTCATCGGCGCAGGCGCCATGGGCGGCGATATCGCCGCCTGGTGCGCCAATGAAGGCATGCGGGTCACGTTGGCCGACATGAAGCCGGAGCCGATTGCAGGCGCGATCAAGCGCGCCGCCGAGCTGTTCGGCAAGATCATCCGCAAGCCCACCGAGGTGCGCGACGCGCTGGACCGCCTCGCGCCCGACATGGACGGGGAGGGTGTCCGCAACGCGGATCTCATCATCGAGGCGGTGCCGGAAAAGCTCGAGCTGAAGCAAAAGGTCTATGCCGGCCTCGAGCCGAGGATGAAGCCGGGCGCGATACTTGCGACCAACACCTCCAGTATCCCCTTGCAGGATTTGCGTACGACCCTGCAGCGGCCGGAGCGGCTGCTGGGCCTGCACTTCTTCAATCCGGTGTCGCGGTTGCAGCTTGTCGAGGTCGTGAGCCATGACGGCAACGATCCCGTGCTCCTGAAGGAAGCGCTGGCCTTTGTCGGCGCGATCGACCGGCTGCCGCTGCCGGTGAAGAGCTCGCCGGGCTTTCTCGTCAACCGTGCGCTGACGCCCTACATGCTGGAAGCCATGGTGATGCTGGACGAGCGCGTCGACCAGCGCCTGATCGACGCGGCGGCGGAGAAGTTCGGCATGCCGATGGGCCCGATCGAGCTTGCCGACCAGGTCGGGCTCGATATCTGCCTCGATGTCGGCGACATGCTGCGTTCGAAATTCGGCGACATGCTGCCGCCGACGCCCGCATGGCTGCGGGAGAAGGTCGCCAAGGGCGAGCTCGGCCGCAAGAGCGGCAAGGGCTTCTACACCTGGAAGGACGGCAAGGCCGAAAAGGCGCCCCTGCCGGACACGGGCCCGCGCGTCACCGACGAGATGATGGACCGCCTCATCCTGCCGATGTCGAATGTCTGCGTCGCGTGCTTGCGCGAAGGCATCGTCGACAATGCCGATGTCGTCGACGGCGCCATGATCTTCGGCACCGGCTATGCGCCGTTCCGGGGCGGCCCGCTCAACTACGCGCGCACGCGCGGCGTCGATGATATTGTCGCGGCGTTGCGCAAGCTCGCGGAAAAATTCGGCGGCCGTTTCACGCCCGACACCGGCTGGGAGACTTTCAAGTGAACGACACGCCAATTCACGCGCCCGCCAATAACGAGACGGAGCCGCAGGGGCAGCTCTGCACGCGTACGCTTGCGATGCCGGCGGATACCAATCAGAACGGCGATATTTTCGGCGGCTGGCTGCTCAGCCAGATGGACATCGGCGGCGGTGTCTTCGCGGCCAAGATCACCAAGACGCGCAATGTCACCGTGGCGATCGAGGCGATGAACTTCCGCAAGCCCGTCTATGTCGGAGACCTCGTCTCCGTGCACGGCAGCCTGGTGCGCGTCGGCCGCACCTCGATCACCGTGCATCTCGAGGCCTGGGTGACGAGGCGGAAGGAGACGCAGGCGATCCTCGTCACCGACGGCAATTTCACCTACGTGTCGATCGACGAGCAGGGCCATCCTCAGGCGATCAAGCAGGACAGTTCGCTGCTGACGACGTGATCAGTGACCGTCGACAACAAGCGCCTCCGGCTTTTGCAAGGAATCCGCTCACACGTTCGTGTGCGGAACGAATGCGCTGCCACCTCGTTATCCGCCCGCCCCAAGGGAGGGGAGCCGGAATGTCAGAACTCCTACATCATCGAAGTTTCGTCGCAGGCCGCTGGAATCGTGGTGCGCGATACCAGCGGCTATCGCTTTTTCGCCGCCGCGGAGCCATTCTATCGCCTCGACGGCCGCTTGTTCCGCCATGTTGTTGATGCCCAACGCGCGGCGGTGCAACTCGCCAATGGCGGTCCTGCCGTCGCGGTGTGACGAAACATTGCTGCGGCGTTGCGACGCTGCCCGGGTGACCTACATCCACGCGCCTTGAACGCCGAACAGCAGGGCGATCAGCCCCATCAGCAATCCGATTCCGGAAAATACGGCGACCGCCTTGAAGTCGTCTGAGGTCAGGATTTTCTGCAGTTCGTCGCGGGCGCGGTAGCCCAAGGCTATGATTCGCCCCGTCCGGGTTTTGGTGGCGTCAGTCGCTGTCCGCGCCGCCCTGTCGTGAATGATCCGAATGATCGTAGGCATCGCAATCCTCTCGTTCGAAAAGCAACAAGGATGATCGATTTGAGCGCAGCCGAATTGACTGACCTCCGGATCCCGCGATCCGGAAGGAGAGTGGAAACTGCCTTGGAATCGGCAGCGGCCGGAAACCCGCAATAGCCGCTTTAGCCGCCCACGCCATTTTACGCTGTGGGCTGTTTCACAGAGATGACTGACTTTATTGCGATCGGGCCCGTCGCGATGTGACCTCGGTCATGGAAGCGGCATGGCCTGGGTGGCAGCCATAATGGAACTCGAGGGCTTTTGCCCTCGTTTGGGGCCTGTTGGCCCGCCGAACATGTTGAAAATTTCGCGCGGCGCTCCCAAATGTCGGACAGCGCCGCATGGTGGGCAGCTAGCGCAAGCCACCGCCTCGCAGAGCGAAACCGGATGCGATCCGGCTAGCCCGGCCGATGTTGCGCCGTGCTCAGAGCTTTGTCGCCGCCCTCGACAAAAGCTTCCAGTCGTTGCCCTGCTTCTGCCAGTTCATCAGAATGTGCAGATTCTGCGGCGTCTTCTTGCCGTCGGTAAATTCCTGTTCGCCGACAAAGCTGAAGCGCACGATGGCGGCGGGGCCGACGACGCGGATCGACGGATCCTTGTAGTCGAGCGAGGTCCATTTGTAATTTGCCGTGGCGATGCCGTTGAGAAGAGAGGCCTTGGTGTCGATATGGGCGTTTGAGTGGCTATAGCTGAGCTCCTCCGCACAGATCGAGGCGATCACTTCGGTATTGCCGGCCTTCTGCGCGGCTCGGAAGGCTTCGAGGTTTTTCGCAATGGCATCTTCGTCAGCGCCCGCAAAGGCGGGAACGGCGCTCAAGAGGCCAAGCGCAAGCAAGGAACCAAGTGCAAGCACAGGAAAGGCGAGCCGACGACGATCGATCTGCATGGCAATCCTCCCGTTTTGATTGTACCGGCAGTCTCGCAGCTGGGCCGCGGCTTGTCGAGGTCGTCGCAATTAATGGCGGATCGTTGCTGCATTGCGAATGCGATTGTCCTGCGATGCCACACCGGCCGTGATGTCCGGCTATCCCGACAGGCGTCATCTTAACTGTGTCGGCGATTTGAATGCCGCCTGGCCGCGGCGGCGTTGACCCGGCCGGCAGACCGCCATTACGCTTGCCGCTTCCAGGAGAACGCCGCCATGGCCGGACTCTCGCATCGCCAGAACGAAATTCTCAACATCGCCCGCGCCTCGGGCCGGGTGCTGGTGGAAGATCTCGCGCGACGGTTCGAGGTGTCCGCGCAGACCATCCGCAAGGACCTCAACGATCTCTGCGAGCAACGCGCGCTGACCCGCATCCACGGCGGCGCGATGATCGCCTCCGGCGTCGAGAACCTCGCCTATGAGGCGCGCCGCTTTGTCGCAGCCGAGGAGAAGAAGGCGATCGGGGCTGCCGCAGCAGGCCTGATCCCGAACGGCTGCTCGCTCTTCATCAACATCGGCACGACGACGGAAGAGGTGGCGGCCGCGCTGACGTCGCACGAGGACCTGCTCGTCATCACCAACAATCTCAACGTGGCGATGCTACTCTATCGCTATCCGCGTATCGAGGTGGTGGTCGCGGGCGGCGCGGTACGCCGCGCCGACGGAGCCGTGGTCGGCTCGACCGCGACGCAGCTGATCGGCCAGTTCAAGGTCGATTACGCCATCATCGGCGTCTCAGCGATCGATGAAGAGGGCGCGTTGCTCGATTTCGACTATCGCGAGGTGCAGGTAGCGCAGGCGATCATCGCCAACGCCCGCAGCGTGATGCTGGTCGCCGATTCCACCAAATTCACCCGCAGCGCGCCGGTGCGCATCGCGCATATGAGCCAGATCAACACCTTCGTGACCGATGCCGCGCTGCCGGCGGGACTTGCCAACATCTGCCATCACCGCGGCATCCAGGTGATCGAGGCGATGCCGAAGCAGGCGGGCGATATCGATGACGGCGATGCAGGCGAGGGCGGTAACGCGCCGATCCCGATGCGGCGCGCGTAGCGAGTTTGCCGCAATCTTCATTCCGGCAATCCGGCCTTTTGCAGGCCTTCGACATAAAGCGGCGACCAGTGGCCGCGACGGCCCGATATTGTGAAGCTCGGCTGTAGCTCGAGAATCCGGCGCACTGTCTTGTCGGACTCTTCTTTCCTTCCAAGATGCGCCAGTGCCGATGCCAGAAACAGGTGCGCCGGCAGGAAAGTCGGGTGCTTGCCTATGGACTTCCTTGCTGCGATCACAGCCTCGTCGAAACGACCAAGGCCGACATAGGCGCCCCCAATCATTGCAATGATGCCAAATTCCATCGGGTCAAGCGGGCTGAGGCGCGAGGCCTGCTCAAAGCTCAGCAGCGACTCCTCGGACCGTCCCGCGTAGAGGCAGACGAAGCCCCTGTAACTCCAGGCGATAGCGGAATTGGGATTGAGCGAGACCGCGCGATCGACGAACTCCGCGCCGGTGGCGGCATCGGCGAATAGGAAGGCCTTCGCCCAGCCGACACAGGCAAGTGTCTCGGGATCGTTTTCGTCAATGCTGATGACCAGTTGGGAAAGCCGCATCGCCTCTGCGCCCTCCCGCTGAGGGTCGGCGCTCCAGCGAAAGAGCAGATTGATCGTGTGGCACAGGATCGCGAGCGATGCTGCCGCGCTATAGCGAGGATCGATTTCGAGGGCGCGATCGAGCAGACGGATGGCCTCTCCAACGCCCTCGCGGGTCATCTTGTAGTAGTGCAGGTTGGCGCGCAGATAATGGTCGTAGGCGCTGAGATCGTTCGGCCGGCGCGCCGCCAGGTCGATCTCGACCTGCAACAGTTTCGGTTGAATCGATGAAATGACCTTGACCGTTATCTCGTCTTGCAGGGCAAAGACGTCCTGAAGATCGTTGTCATAGCGGTCGGCCCAAAGGTGCATTCCGGTCGTTGCATCGATCAGCTGGCAGGTGATGCGAACTCTTCCCGCAGCCTTGCGTACGCTACCCTCCAGCAAGTAACGAACGCCAAGCTCACGCCCGACCTGCTTGAGGTCGACGGCTCTGCCCTTGTAGGTGAAGCTGGAATTGCGGGCGATGACGAACACCGACTTGAATCGCGACAGCGCCGTGATGATCTCGTCGACGATGCCGTCGGCGAAATAGTCCTGCTCCGGATCGGAGCTCAGATTGCTGAACGGGAGGATCGCGATCGAGGGCTTGTCGGGAAGCTCGAGGGCTTGTGGCGGGGATTCGCCGGCATTGCCGGCGGCGTCGATGCCCGCAGTCTCCGGCGGCTTCTGTATTTGGCCGACGAAACGAAAGCCACGCCGTGGCAGTGTCTTGATGAGGCGCTGGGATTCTCCAGAATCGCCAATGGCGGTCCGGACCGCATTCAACCTCGTCGTCAGCGCGGTATCGGAGATGGCGCGCCCCTTCCAGATGGCCTGGATGATGTCGTCCTTGCTGACGACGCGGTCCCTGTTGCGGATCAGGTGGTCGAGCAGGTCGAACTCCTGCGGAGAGATCGATACAGCCTCCGCCCCGCGAAGCAATTCGCGCCGGTCGGTATCGAGTGCGTAGTCTTCGAACAGATAACGCAAAAACGGACCCCCGGACCGAAATTCCGGCTTCGCTTGCCACGCGAAGAATAAGGCGGCGGTGACGGAAAAGTAAGCCGCGGGTCAAGCGTGTCTGAAGCCGCCCTGCCACCTTCGACGGCATGACAGATGGAGTTGAGCCATGAGCATGACGATCGGGAGCATCAAGTTGTCGCAGTCAGGGTGGACACAGCGCGCCCGGAGCTTGCTCGGCTGGTACCGACAGGGCTTTCAGCAGTGCCAACGGCGCGCGCGGCTGCAAGACGCGCTGTATAGCCTCTCCAGTCGGGAGCTCCACGACATTGGTCTCTCGCGCGGCGAAATCGAGCATGTCGCAGAGGTCGCCGCCGCGGGCCTCGATCCGCGTCCCGTCGATTCGTGCGCAACCCGGAGTGGGGGAGGCCAACTAGATACCGCCCGCTCTATTCTGGAACCTCAATCGATGCACGCTGCTCGCTGATTGGCGGCATCGACCCGACTTGTCCGGTTTCGCTTGCTTTCGCTTTTGGTTGTGATCTAATCCAAAAACGAAAGCTAAATCGCCCAAAGCGAAGGCGGTTTGTCGGGGAAGCGCTCTTTGGACCGGATCTACGACCTCGCGATCATCGGCGGCGGCGTCAACGGCTGCGGCATCGCGCGCGACGCGGCCGGCCGCGGAAGCTCGGTTTTTCTGTGTGAAATGAATGATTTGGCGAGCGGGACTTCATCCTGGTCGACCAAGCTCGTGCATGGCGGATTACGCTATCTCGAATATTACGAGTTTCGCCTGGTGCGCGAGGCGCTGATCGAGCGCGAAATCCTTTGGCAGATCGCCCCCCACATCATCCGTCCGCTCCGATTCGTGCTGCCGCACCACGCCGGGCTGCGGCCGGCCTGGTTGCTCCGGCTCGGGCTGTTTCTCTATGACCACATCGGCGGGCGCCATCTCCTGCCGGCCACGCGCTCGGTCAATCTCGCCACCGATGCGGTCGGCCGTCCGCTGGTGCCCGGCCGCTATGTCAAAGGCTTTGAATATTCCGATTGCTTTGTCGACGACGCGCGTCTCGTGGCGCTGAATGCGCGCGATGCCGCCGATCGCGGCGCCGACATCCGCACGCGTACCCGTGCGACCGAAATCCGCCAGAGCGACGGTATCTGGCATGTCACGACCGAGCATGCGCTTAGCAAGCAGCGATCGGCGATCCGCGCGCGCGTGCTGGTCAATGCCGGCGGCCCCTGGGTCGAAGAGGTGCTGAACTCCGGCGCCGGCGTCAACGCGCGGGCGAAGGTGCGGCTGGTGCAGGGCTCCCACATCGTCGTGAAGCGCCTCTACGAGCACGACCGCGCCTACATGTTCCAGAACGCCGACGGCCGTATCGTCTTCGTCATTCCCTATCAGGACGATTTCACCCTGATCGGCACCACCGACCGCGACTATCACGGCGATCCCTCCCAGGTGAAGGCGACGGCGGAGGAGATCAAATATCTCTGCGCGTCCGTCAGCGAATATCTGGCCAAGCCGGTGAAGTCGGAAGATGTGGTCTGGACCTATGCCGGCGTGCGTCCGCTCTATGACGATGGCGCAAGCGAAGCCAAGGCGGCCACCCGCGACTACGTCTTCGAACTGGATACGCCCGGCGGCGCGCCGATGCTCTCGATCTATGGCGGCAAGATCACCACCTATCGCCGCCTCGCCGAGGAGGCGCTGGAACGGTTGTCGCCTTACCTGCAGAGCAGCAAGGCGCGCGAGGGCTGGACCGGCAAGTCGCCACTGCCCGGCGGCGATCTCGATGTTTCGGCGCTGCCGGCATTGACGGCGGAGTTGCAGCGCAACTATCCCTTCCTGTCGCAGGAGCATGCGAGCCGGCTGGCGCACGCCTATGGCACGCGCGCCATGAAACTCCTGGGAAATGCCAAATCGTTGGCCGATCTCGGCGAATCCTTCGGCGCCACGCTGACGGCGGCGGAAGTGAATTACCTGATGACGTGGGAATGGGCCGTGAGCGCTGACGACATTGTCTGGCGGCGCTCGAAGCTCGGCTTGCGGCTGTCGAAAGACCAGATCGCCGCCCTCGACGCCTGGATTGCCACCAACCGCGTTTCGCATGAAAGTCCTCTGCTCGAAGCAGGAGGACGGACATGAGCGTCGCGCTCGACCATGTCACACGCACCGTCGATGGCGTCGAAACCATTCGCAACGTGTCGCTGACGCTGGAGAAGGGGACGCTCAGCGTGCTGCTTGGCCCGACCTTGTCCGGCAAGACCTCGATCATGCGGCTGTTGGCCGGCCTCGACAAGCCGGCTACCGGACGCTTGCTGGTCGACGGCAAGGACGTCACCGGCATCGACGTGCGCAAGCGCTCGGTCGCCATGGTCTATCAGCAATTCATCAACTACCCGTCGCTGACGGTTTACGAGAATATCGCTTCACCCCTGCGCGTGCAGGGCAAGCCGAAGGCAGAGATCGACGCGCGGGTGATGGAAGCCGCGAAATTGCTGCGGCTGGAACCGTTCCTGAAGCGCACACCGCTGCAGCTCTCAGGTGGCCAGCAGCAGCGCACCGCGATCGCCCGCGCGCTGGTCAAGGGCGCCGATCTCGTATTGCTCGACGAGCCGCTGGCTAACCTGGACTACAAGCTGCGCGAGGAGTTGCGCGCCGAACTACCGCGCATCTTCGAGGCCTCGGGCGCGATTTTCGTCTACGCCACGACCGAGCCGTCGGAAGCGCTGCTGCTCGGCGGCAACACCGTCTGCATGTGGGAAGGCCAGGCGCTGCAGGTCGGTGAGACCGGGAGGGTCTACCGCCATCCCGACACGCTGCGGGTCGCGCAGGTGTTTTCCGATCCGCCGCTCAATCTGGTCGCGGTCGAGAAGCGCAACGGCACGGTCGAATATGCCGGCGGCATCAAGGCGCCTTCGACCGGGCTCTATCAGAAGCTTGGGGACGGACTCTATCGCGTCGGCTTTCGCGCGCATCAGCTTGAAATCGCCAACGGGCAGGCCGGACGGCACAAGTTCCCCGCAACCGTGACGGTCACGGAGATCACCGGTTCGGAAAGCTTCGTGCATCTCAATCGCGACGCTGCGAACTGGGTCGCGGTCCTGCAGGGCGTGCATGAGTTTGAGCCGGGCCAGCGGCTCGATGCCGTGCTCGATCCCGACAACGTCTTCGTGTTCGATGCGGCCGGCCGTCTCGTCGCATCTCCCGGCAACACGGCGTGAGGGAGCGACAGGATGGCCCGCATTGACCTCGTCGATCTGGCCCATTCCTACGGCGGCGAGCATGCGCCGGCCGACGGCTTTGCGCTGAAACCCGTCACCATGACGTGGCGGCAGGGCGGCGCCTATGCGTTGCTCGGCCCGTCCGGCTGCGGCAAGACCACACTCCTGAACCTGATCTCCGGCATCATCGCGCCGACGCGTGGGAAAATCCTGTTTGACGGCGCCGATGTCACGCCGCTGTCAACGCAGAAGCGCAACATCGCGCAGGTGTTTCAATTCCCGGTCATCTACGACACCATGACGGTCGGCCAAAATCTGGCATTCCCGCTGAAGAACCGCGGCGTTCCGAAGGCAGAGATCGACAAGCGCGTCGCCGACATTGCGCGTCTGCTCGACCTCACGCCTGATCTCAATCGCAAGGCGACGCGGTTGACGGCCGATGCCAAGCAGAAGATTTCGCTCGGCCGCGGGCTCGTGCGCTCCGACGTCGCCGCGATCCTGTTCGACGAGCCGCTCACCGTCATCGATCCCGAGCTGAAGTGGCAGTTGCGTTCGAAGCTGAAGGCGCTGCATCGCGAGCTCGATCTCACCATGATCTATGTGACGCACGACCAGACCGAGGCGCTGACCTTCGCCGATACGGTGGTGGTCATGCATGACGGGAGGGTCGTGCAAAGCGGCACGCCCGCCGAATTGTTCGAGAAGCCGGCGCACACCTTTGTCGGCTATTTCATCGGCTCGCCGGGCATGAACATCGTGTCCGCCGAGGTCGATGGCCGGGAGGCCAGGGTCGACGGCCATGTCATCGGCCTGCACCGCAATTACGGCGTGCTGCCGAAGGGCGCGAAGATCGAGATCGGCGTGCGGCCGGAATTCGTCGACATTGCTGCGCCGGCGTCGGGCCTCTTGTCCGCCACCATCGAGCGCATCGACGATCTCGGCCGGACCCGCTTCGCGCGCGTGCGGATCGGTGACACCAAGCTCGCTGCGCGCGTGCCGCCGGGCTTTTCGGCACCCGGCGCCACTGCGGGGCTCATTTTCGATCCGGCGCATGTGCATGTCTACGCCGACAGCATGCTGGTTGAAGGGAAGGCGTGATGGACAAGACCGTCAATCAGAAAGCTTGGTTCCTGGTCGCGCCGGTTTTCCTGGTGGTCGCCTTCTCCGCCGTGCTGCCGATGATGACGGTCGTGAACTATTCGATGCAGGACACCTTCGGCAACAACCAGTTCTTCTGGAACGGCGTCGGCTGGTTCAAGGAGCTGCTCGATCCCTCGACCGATCTCGGCGGGCGCTTCTTCGCTTCGCTCGGGCGCAACCTGTTCTTCTCCTTCGTGATTCTCGCAATCGAGGTTCCGCTCGGCATCGTGATCGCGTTGTCGATGCCGCGCCAGGGCTGGCAGGTCGCGGCCTGCCTCGTCGTTCTCGCGCTGCCGCTCCTGATCCCGTGGAATGTGGTCGGCACGATCTGGCAGATTTTCGGCCGCCCGGACATCGGCCTGCTCGGCTATGTGCTGAACGGCATCGGGCTGAACTACAATTACGTCTCCAACGAGTTCGATGCCTGGGCGACCGTGATCGTGATGGACGTGTGGCACTGGACGAGTCTCGTTGCGCTGCTCTGCTATGCCGGGCTGAAGTCGATTCCGGATGCCTACTATCAGGCCGCGCAGATCGACGGCGCCTCGCGCTGGGCCGTGTTCTGGGCTATTCAGCTGCCGAAGATGAATCGCGTGTTGCTGATCGCGGTGCTGCTGCGCTTCATGGACTCCTTCATGATTTATACCGAGCCGTTCGTCGTCACCGGCGGCGGTCCCGGCAATTCCACCACCTTCATCTCCATCGAGCTCGTCAAGATCGCGCTCGGCCAGTTCGATCTTGGCAAGGCGGCTGCGCTGTCGCTGGTCTACAACCTCATCATCCTGATCGTCTGCTGGGTGTTCTACACCGTCATGACCAATGCCGGCGTCGAGCGAAAGCCCCTGGCGAAGCGCGAGGGGGCGGCGGTGCGCGCACCCGCGGCTGAGCTCAAGCCGGCGCTCGCATTGTCGAAGGAGGGCGGCGCATGAGCTATTCGATTCCCGGCCGCCGTTTCATCCTGGCGCTGTTCCTGGTCTTCCTGCTGTTGCCGATCTACTGGCTCGTCAACATGAGCTTCAAGACCAACAGCGAGATCGTCTCGACCATGACGCTGTGGCCGCACACGCCGACGCTTCAGCATTACCGCCGCATCTTCACCGACGAGAGCTGGTATTCCGGCTACATCAATTCGCTGGAATATGTCGTCATCAACACCATCATCTCGATCTCGGTGGCGCTTCCGGCGGCCTACGCGTTCTCGCGCTACCGTTTCCTCGGCGACAAGCATCTGTTCTTCTGGCTGTTGTCGAACCGCATGGCGCCGGCCGCGGTCTATGCGCTGCCGTTCTTCAACCTCTATTCGGCGATCGGCCTGTTCGATACGCCGTGGGCGGTGGCATTGGCGCATTGCATCTTCAACGTGCCGCTCGCCGTCTGGATCCTCGAGGGCTTCGTTTCCGGCGTGCCGCGCGAGATCGACGAGACAGCCTTCCTCGACGGCTATTCCTTTCCGCGCTTCTTCATCAAGATCCTGGTGCCCCTGATCGCAAGCGGCATCGGCGTCGCGGCCTTCTTCTGTTTCATGTTTTCGTGGGTTGAATTGTTGCTCGCGCGCACGCTGACCTCGGTTGCGGCGAAGCCGATCTCCGCGGTGATGACCCGCACGGTGTCCGCAGCCGGCATGGATTGGGGACTGCTGGCGGCTGCCGGCGTGCTCACCATCATCCCGGGCGCGCTCGTGATCTGGTTTGTCCGCAACTATATCGCGCGCGGCTTCGCGCTCGGCCGGGTGTAAGGGGAGGCATGCATGGAGAGCATCGCATGGATGGCCTGGACGGTCCCGACGGCGATCTTCTTTGTGTTGTTGGCATCGACGCTCGTGGTCATGACATGGCTCGCGGCCACCTATCCGGAGGCCGAGCGCGTCGGTGTCCTGCGTATTCCCACGACGCGGGGCGACCGGCTGTTCATCTCGCTGGTTCTCGCCGCCGTCATTCATCTGCTGTGGATCGGCTTTGTCGGCACGGACGGGCTGGCGACGATGCCGATTGGTGAGGATGGTTTTGAGATTTCGAGCCTCTGGCTCGCAACGCTGATTTCGCTTGCGACAGCCGTGCTGGTGTTTCGCACGGTTTGACAAGAGCGAGGAAGGGCAGACCCGGGAATCAACCCGGGACTGATGTGTTTGTCGCTGCAACGGAGGAACAGGATGAAATATTCGGCAGGGAAGAAGGGGCCCTTCACGGGGACCCGAATGGTCATGATGACAAGTGCCTTCGCTCTCATGGCAGCTTCGGCTGCGGTCACGACGCCGGTCTATGCGGATGAGGCCGCGGCCAAGAAGTGGATCGACAATGAATTTCAGCCGTCGACCCTCTCCAAGGAAGACCAGATGAAGGAGATGCAGTGGTTCATCAAGGCCGCTGAACCCTTCAAGGGCATGGACATCAACGTCGTGTCGGAAACGATCACGACGCACGAATATGAATCCGGTACGCTTGCGAAAGCGTTCACCGAGATCACCGGCATCAAGGTCAAGCACGACATCATCCAGGAAGGTGACGTCGTGGAAAAGCTGCAGACCCAGATGCAGTCGGGCAAGAACGTCTATGACGGCTGGATCAACGACTCCGATCTGATCGGAACCCATTTCCGCTACGGTCAGACCATCGTTCTCTCCGACTACATGACGGGCGAGGGCAAGGACGTCTCCGACCCCATGCTCGACGTCAACGACTTCATCGGCAAGTCGTTCACGACAGCGCCGGACGGCAAGCTCTATCAGCTTCCCGACCAGCAATTCGCGAACCTCTATTGGTTCCGCTACGACTGGTTCACCAATCCGGACTACAAGGCCAAGTTCAAGGCCAAGTATGGCTACGATCTCGGCGTGCCTGTGAACTGGTCGGCCTACGAGGACATCGCCGAATTCTTCACCAACGACATCAAGGAGGTCAACGGCGTCAAGGTCTATGGCCACATGGACTATGGCAAGAAGGATCCCTCGCTCGGCTGGCGGTTCACTGACGCCTGGCTGTCGATGGCCGGCAACGGCGACAAGGGCATCCCGAACGGCCTGCCGGTGGACGAATGGGGCATCCGCATGGAAGGTTGCAATCCCGTCGGCTCGTCGATCGAGCGCGGCGGCGACACCAACGGTCCCGCGGCGGTCTACTCGATCACCAAATATCTCGACTGGCTGAAGAAATATGCCCCGCCGCAGGCGCAGGGCATGACCTTCTCGGAAGCGGGCCCGGTGCCGGCGCAGGGCAATATCGCCCAGCAGATCTTCTGGTACACCGCCTTCACCGCCGACATGGTGAAGCCCGGCATCGCCGTGATGAACGCGGACGGTACGCCGAAATGGCGTATGGCTCCGTCGCCGCACGGCTCGTACTGGAAGGACGGCATGAAGCTCGGCTATCAGGACGCGGGCTCGCTCACGCTTCTGAAGTCGACCCCGGCTGACCGCCGCAAGGCGGCCTGGCTCTATCTGCAGTTCATCGTCTCCAAGACGGTGTCGCTGAAGAAGAGCCATGTCGGTCTCACCTTCATCCGTGAATCCGACATCTGGGACAAGTCGTTCACCGAGCGTGCGCCCAAGCTCGGCGGCCTGATCGAGTTCTACCGCTCGCCCGCGCGCGTGCAGTGGACCCCGACCGGCAACAACGTGCCCGACTATCCGAAGCTCGCGCAGCTCTGGTGGCAGAACATCGGCGATGCCTCGTCCGGCACCAAGACGCCGCAGGCGGCGATGGACGCGCTCGCTGCCGCGCAGGACTTCAGTGATGGAACGCATCGAGAAGTCCGGCGTTCAGGGCAAGTGCGGACCCAAGCTGCACAAGAAGGAGTTGGCCGAATTCTGGTTTGCCAAGGCCCAGAAGGACGGCACCATCGCTCCGCAGCGCAAGCTCGCCAACGAGAAGCCGAAGGGCGAAACGATCGACTACGACACGCTGATCAAGTCGTGGCCGGCGAGCCCGCCGAAGAGGGCAGAGGCGAAGTGATCCTCGCTCGCAACGCGTAGCAACAAAACGAAAGGCCGGGAGCGATCCCGGCCTTTTTTCTTGCCTCGTCGTACCGCAAATTGCCGCCACGTCGTCATTGCGAGCCAACGGGTCGCGCGAATGCGCGCCCGATGACAGGCTCCGCGAAGCAATCCATTTTGCCGCAAGCAGAGATATGGATTGCTTCGTCGCTATCGCTCCTCGCAATGACGAGAGCTCTCGCGCCGCCCTCTAATCCAGCGGCTCGACCTTGACGATCGACGCGCCGTCATTGCTTCCGACCCAGAAACTCACCGGCGTCGTCGAATTGTCGACGAAGACCCTGCGGATATTGGTCGAGCGCGGCAGGAGATAGTCGACCATCTCGCCGGTTCTGGTATTCAACCGCGTCACCTGGTCGGTCACCATCGAGCCGGTCCAGGCGTAGTCATTTTTGTCGAGCGCGACATCATAGGGCGCCGACCAGCGCGTGTTGAGTTTCCACTCCTTGAACTCCTTGCTCTTCGTGTCGAACATCCCGATCCGGTCGGCGCGATACTCGCCGAACCAGAGCCGATCCTGCGCGTCCATGTTGCCGCGCCGTGGCGCCGAGCGGGGCGTGGGCGTCTGGAACAGCGCGACCTCGCCGGTCATGGCGTCGATGCGGCCGATCTGGCCCTGACGAAAATCGGTGAAGAAGACGTTGTTATGAGAGTCGGGGATCACGTCGTAGATGTTGTGGACCTCGCCCTTGGGGGCGTCCTTGAAGGGCATCCATGTCTCGATCTTGCCGGTCGCGATATCGAGGCGGTGCACGCCGGCAAAGCCGTTGTTCTGGGTCCAGACCTTGCCGTCGACGTCCGAGTGCTGCGGGCTCACCATGTTGACCTGCGCTGCGGCGATATTCCCCTCCGGCGGCAAGGTCCAGAAGTTGAATTTCTCGCTCTTCGGATCGAACTTGACGATCGTCGCCTGGTACATGTTGCCGAGCCAGAGATTGCCCGCGCCGTCCGCGCGCAGGCCAAGGCTGCCTGTCGGAGCATTGTCGCGATGGGTCGGATAGGGATATTCGCTGACCCTGCCGGTCTTCGGATCGAGCCTGCCGAGCGATTGCTCGCCAAAGCCCGAGAACCACACGATGCCATCCTTGTCGACGATCGTGTCATGGGGCGCCATCGTTTCGCGCGGCAGGTCGTATTCGGTGTAGATCACGCGCGTGGCCGCGCCCTTCGGGCGTGGCAGCGTCTTCAGCTCATACTTCCAGTTGTCCGCCGTGCTGAGATTGATCGTGCTCAGATACTGCGCGACCGAACGATAGATTTCGATCCGGTCCTCGCCCTGCTCCTCCATCAATCGCTCGGCCGGCCGTAACTGCGGATGGATCGGCAGGCTCTGCTGTACATAGCCCTGCATGCGCGGCAGGATCTGCGTCAGGAAGCCGTTGGTGTCGTATTTCGATCGCACGATGCGTTGGACAGTGTGGCAGCCGACGCAATTGAGCAGGTTGCCTTTCTCCCGGTCAGTCCCGGGGATGCTTGCCATCCATTCGCCGTTCGACAATTGCGCGGCGAGATCGATGGCCTTGCCGAGCTTGAGATCGGCGGTGGCCGGCTTGGTGGAGTCGCCCGCGCCGATGTCGACCTTTCCGGGCGCGGCGAGTTCATAGCCGACCGCGCGCACGGAAAGGCTATATTGACCGGGCCCAAGCCGGCTTGCGGGAAAACTGTAGCGGCCATCCGCGCCGGTCACTACCGTGATCGTGATAGTCGAGCCAGCTTTGGTGGCGCTGACCAGCACGCCCTCCATCGCGGGCTCTTCCGCCGAGCTGACCTGGCCTGTCAGCGCCACGCCGGGCGTCTGCGCGGCAGCAGGACTCGGGAAGGCGAGAGCGATGCCAATAGCGGCAAGCAGGGCGCGGCGCATGATGTCCTCCCGGGGTATTTTTCTATTTCGGCGAGCATAGGCCGGGCACGTTACTCGCATCAAGCTCCGGAAACGCAGACCGAACATGAGGAAGAGTGGGATAGGGACGGGACAGTTGCGTCTCCCTCAGTTGGCTGGACATCTTACAAAAGAGAAAGGCCGGCAGCGATGCCGGCCTCCTGAAGCTCAAGCGCCGTCATTGCGAGCGGAGCGAAGCAATCCATGCCGCCAAATGCGGAGAAATGGATTGCTTCGCCGCTTCGCTCCTCGCAATGACGGTGGAGAGAGTCGCGCTTACTCCGCCGCCTGCTTCGCTTCCAGTGTCGGATAATCCGTATACCCCTTTGCGCCGCCGCCGTAGAACGTCGCCTTGTCCCATTCGTTCAGGACGGCGCCCTTTTTCAGGCGCTCGACGAGATCGGGGTTGGAGATGAAGGGCTTTCCGAACGCGATCAGGTCGGCGGCGCCGGCTTCGAGCTGTTTCGACGCAAGCGCGAAATCGTAGCCATTATTGGCCATGTAAGCGCGCTTGAAGCGCTTGCGCAGCGAAGCGTAGTCGAACGGCGCGATGTCGCGTGGCCCGCCGGTCGCGCCCTCGATGACGTGGATATAGGTGAGACCAAGCGCTTCCAGGCCGTCGACGATATAGTCGAACAGCGGCTGTGGATTGGAATCGGAAACGTCGTTGGCCGGCGTCACCGGCGAAATGCGGATGCCGGTGCGATCGGCGCCCGCTTCCGCGACGACCGCCCTGGAGACTTCCAGCATCAATCTTGCGCGGTTCTCGATCGATCCGCCGTAGGCATCGGTGCGCTTGTTGGCGCCGTCCTTGGCGAACTGGTCGAGCAGATAGCCATTGGCGCCATGGATCTCGACGCCGTCGAAACCGGCTGCTAGCGCGTTTGCGGCACCTCGTTTGAAGTCGTCGATGATCCCGGGAATTTCCGACAGCTCCAGCGCGCGCGGCTCGGAAATATCGGCGAAGGTGCCGTTCACGAAGGTCTTGCCCTTGGCGCGGATCGCGCTGGGGGCGACCGGCTTGCCGCCGGCCGCTTGCAGCGAGGTGTGCGAGATGCGACCGACATGCCAGATCTGGATGAAGATGCGCCCGCCGCGCTCATGCACGCGATCGGTGACCTTGCGCCAGCCGTCCACCTGTTCTTTCGAGTAGATTCCGGGCGTGTCCTGATAGCCCTGGCCCTGCTGCGACACCTGGCTCGCCTCTGTGATGAGGAGGCCGGCCGATGCACGCTGGCCGTAATACTCGACCGCAAGCGGGCTTGGCACCATGCCGGGCGGCACAGCGCGGTTGCGCGTGAGCGGCGCCATCACCAGGCGGTTGGGCAGCGTGATCGGGCCAAGTTTGTAGGGCTCGAAAAGTTTGGTGGAGCTCATGTGTTTTCCGAAGGGATATGAAGGATGGCCTAGAATTGTGCATTGCCGCGGATAGCGCAAGGCGACAGCCATTCACGACACGCAGGGGTGATGGGCGTAGCGACGGAAGTGGAAAAATTTCGGCGCGCGTGAGGGAGAGAGAAGAAATCGCCTGCAGGATCAGATCAGAGCTTTCAATTTTCTCCGTCATTCCGGGGCGCCGCGAAGCGGCGAGCCCGGAATCCATAACCACCGTCCGGGGTTATGGATTCCGGGCCTGCGCCTTACGGCGCATCCCGGAATGACGAAGGAGAGAGCAATCAAGCCACGCCCAGAAAATCGCGCTTGCCGATCTCCACGCCATTGTGCCGCAGGATGCCGTGGGCGGTCGCGGCGTGGAAATAGAAGTTCGGAAAGGAGAAGGCGCTGAGGAATTGACGGCCCTTCATGGTGAGCGAGCGGTCGGGTCCCGCCGGGAAGGTGACGTCCTTTTCGTCGGCGCCATCGAATTGCGCCGGCTTGAACGATTTGACGTACTCGATCGTCTTTGCCAGTCGCTGTTTCAGTTCGTCGAAGGTCTTTTCCGTGTCGGGCGTCGAGGGCACCTCGCTGTGCGTCAGCCGCGCGCAGCCCTTGGCCGCGAAATCGCTCACGAGCTGGATCTGCTTCGAAAACGGCAGCATGTCCGGATAGAGCCTCGCGCTCAAGAGCACCTCAGGCTGGATGTTTTTCGCCTTGCAATGCGCTTCGGCCTTGGTGAGGAGGCCGGTCAGGCTGTTGAGCATTTGCAGGTAGGCGGGCACGGTGGTGTCGTAAAAGGCCATGTGATGCTCATGTTGGGTGAGTGGGGTGGTATGGCAGGTGCATCCGAGATGGGGCTGCATCGATGAGAAATCAACTCCGCTGTCATCGCTCGATTTAATCGGACGATCCAGTACGCCGCGGCCTCTCGGTAGGCAATGACCGTCTCTGGAATACTGGGTCACCCGCATTCGCGGGTAATGACAGCGAACAAGCAATGAGGAAGGGTACCGCTAGCGCGTCACCGGCAATTGCGAGGGCGCGGCCTGTGCGCGCGGGCCGCCGCGCATTTTTGCGACCAGCTCGGTGGTGGGCCAGGAATCCGCGGGCAGGCCGTATTTGACCTGCATCGCCTTGACCGCCGTGCGGCTCTGCTGGCCGAGCACGCCGTCGACCTTGCCGACGTCGTAGCCGGCGCGCACCAACAGTTGTTGCAGCTCCTTGATCTCGTTGAACGGCAATTGCGCCACCGCACCTGCGGGTTTGCGCATCGGCGCCGCGCCGGCGATACGGGTCGCGAGATAGGCCGCGGTGGTCGAATAGATCAGCGAATTATTCCATTCGGTGTAGGCCGCGAAATTCGCATAGGCGAGGAAGGCGGGTCCCATTCGTCCCATCGGCAACAGCAGCGAGGCTGGCAGGTTGTCGTTCGGCAGCGGCCGGCCGTCGGCATAGGTGACGCCGAGCTGCGCCAGTTTCGAGCGCGGCAATTGAATGGTGAGATCAGCCTGGTCCCACGGGAAGTTCACAGGCGCGCGCACCTCTTCCAGCCAGGGCTCGCCGCGCCGCCATTTTAGTCCGGTCGCGATGTAGTTCGCGGTCGAACCGATCACGTCGGGGGCGCTTTGCAGCATGTCGCGGCGGCCGTCGCCGTCATAGTCGACCGCGTAGGTGAAATAATGCGTCGGCAGGAATTGCGTCTGGCCGAGTTCGCCGGCCCATGAGCCGATCATCTCGTCGGGCGAGAGATCGCCACGATCGATCACCTTCAGCGCGGCGATGGTCTCGTTCTGGAAGCGCTCGCTGCGGCGGCAATCATAGGCCAATGAGACCAGCGACGGCAGCACCGGCAGATTGCCCATGTTGGCGCCGAAATCGCTCTCCAGTCCCCAGAACGCGGCAATCACGGCGGGTGGCACGCCGTAATCCTTCTCGGCGCGCGCGAATGCCGCCTGATACTTCTTGATGTGCGCCTGTCCGTTCTGCATGCGGAAATTCGCGGCCATGCGTCCGGCGAACTCGGTGAAGATCTGGCCGAACACGCGCTGGCCGCGGTCGCGGTTCACGATGCCCTGGTCGTAAATGAGGTAGGGCGCGGCTTCAGCCAGCGCGCGCTGCGAGACGCCCTGCGCCACAGCCTGCTGCTTCAGTTCGGCGAGGAAACGGTCGAAGCTTGCGCCATTGTGACAGGCCGCCGCGCGGGAGGAAGGCGCAGCCGGCGGTCTTGGCGCCGCTGATTTTGCTGCCGGAGCCGGCCGCGCGGGCAAAAGCAGTTGTTGCGCCGAGGCGGCCGGGCACCAGGCGAGGACGCCGGCGATGACCGATATCGCCGCCTGAGTTCCGATTGAAGTGGCCCGCATCGAGATCCCCGCTCCCTGCCCAAATCCCGTGTTCCGGCATAACCGAATCCACGGCGAAAGGAAATCGCGTCAAATCGGGCAGGGCTTCGGGGCGGATGAGATCGCGAGTTCGTTCGCCGCGGCGCTGAGACGCAACTTTTGCCCCTTGTCACGGCAGCGCTGCCCCCTACCTGAATAAAGGTCCGCGGCGGTGGTTTTTCCGAAAACGGGGAAACGACGATGAATTATTTCAGGACCGCACTGCTTCTTGCCGGCCTCACTGCCCTGTTCATGGGCGTCGGCTATTGGATCGGGGGCGCCAGCGGCGCGATTATTGCGCTTGTGGTCGCAGCGGCGACCAATCTCTTCACCTACTGGAACTCCGATCGCATGGTGCTGTCCATGTACGGCGCCCATCAGGTCGACGCGAACTCTGCGCCCGAGCTGATCAATCTTGTCGCCGAGCTCGCCCGCCGCGCCGATCTGCCGATGCCGCGCGTATTCCTGATGGACAATCCGCAGCCCAATGCCTTTGCCACCGGCCGCAATCCGCAGAACGCAGCGGTCGCGGTCACGACGGGACTTGTCCAGTCGCTCGGCCGCGAGGAGCTCGCCGGCGTGATCGCGCATGAGCTTGCCCACATCAAGAATCACGACACGCTGTTGATGACGATCACTGCCACCATCGCCGGCGCGGTCTCCATGCTGGCGCAGTTCGGCATGTTCTTCGGCGGCCGCCGCAACAGCAATAACGGTCTCGGCATGATCGGCTCGCTCGCTTTGATGATCCTGGGGCCGCTCGCGGCCATGCTGGTGCAGATGGCGATCAGCAGAACGCGCGAATATGCCGCCGATAATCTCGGCGCGCGCATCGCCGGTCAGCCGATGTGGCTCGCCTCGGCGCTCGCCAAGATCGAGAACGCCGCGCATCAGGTGCCGAACGAAGAGGCTGAGCGCAATCCGGCCACGGCGCACATGTTCATCATCAATCCGCTCTCGGGCCACGGCGTCGACAGTCTGTTTTCGACCCATCCCTCGACCGGCAATCGCATCGCGGCCTTGCAGCAGCTCGCAGCCGAACTCGGCGCGGATCGCGCGCCGTCGGTCGCCGGAGCGCGCTATCCGTCCCGGAGCCCGTGGGGCTCCGGGGGGCCATCGCCACCGCGAGGCCCCTGGGGTTAGGCTACGTCGCGCATGCCTTTGCGAGGTCTGCTCCCGCAAGCGAAAGTGAGCGAACTGCTTCGCAATAGAACCCGCTTCTTCCCGGGCTGGTTGGTTCGCTGGCCAAGGCCATCGACATTCCAGCGGGAGGGCGATCATGCGCAACCTTGTCCTGGCAATCATCCTCGTTCTTGCCGCCCTGGGTTCGACGCATGCGCAGACAGCGAACCCGGCCGCTTCGATCACGGCGCCATCCGGTGCGCCGTCCACGGCGGCCAATTCAAACGAGACCGATCCCGCACTGAGCCTGCGCGGCATGCCGTGCTCGGTTGCGCTCAACGCAACCGGCGGCATCTCGAGGTCCGGCGGCCCGACCGGCGCGGCGAGCTTGATCGGCGGATGCTAAACGTTCCCAGGCGATTGCGCCGCCGCTTCGAACGTTGCTGCTTTAGCTAAATTTGGACTGGATGAGCTAAGGCAAGCTTTACGCGTTTTGCTCTAAAGTGCATGCGTTCCAACAGGGAAGGTCATCATGACCGTGCAAGAGCGCCCGAAAGTGCAGCGCGAGCCGCGCCGGCAGATGAAGAACCGGACCGCCTGGCTGACGCTCGACGACGATACGAAGCGCAAGTGCTCGGTGATCGACGTGGCGCCGGGCGGCGCGCGGATCGCGACCGATGCCGGGATCGAGGTCGGCGACCGCTTCGCGATTGCGTTGGTCGCGAGCCATGACCGACGTCAGCGCTGCGAGGTGGTCTGGCGGCGCGAGAACACCTTCGGCGTCAAATTTCTGATGTGAGGCGGCGACGCAGTCTGTTTCGCAGGCTTGATAAACGTCAGCGGAATCCCGTCAGTATTGTGTGACGCAATCTCTACTTGCCTGACTGTACCAAAAATGGTACTTGGTCGCGGTGAAGCAACTTCCTGCTTTTTTCTATGCCTTGCCGTCTGGCCGTTAGCCCGTTCGGGAGTGGCTGAGGAGCTTGTCAGCCGAGGACCGGAAGATTGTCGGCGAAGATATCAAAGACGTTGAATTTGCATGGCCGATTGGCATGCCATTGTGCCGCCCTCTGAGCCGTGGATTGTGGGAAGTTCGGTGCTCGCTCACACAAGGCCGTATCGCTCGCGTCATTTTCTGTGAGCGCGAGGGCAAAATGGTTTTGTTGCACGCGTTTATCAAAAAGACGCAGAAAACGCCCGCGGCCGATCTCGAGCTAGCGATCAAGCGCAAGAAGGAGATTGCATGAAAAAAGCAGCTATCAAGAAGAAAGGTAAGATCGGCGCGTCCTTTGACGACTTCCTGAAGGGAGAGGGGATTTATGAAGAGGTAACGGCGCGCGCAATCAAGCGTGTTCTGGTTCGGCAGCTTGATCAACTTATGAAACGTGAGGACATCTCCAAGACCGAGCTTGCGGCACGCATGAAGACCAGCCGTGCTCAACTCGATCGGCTGTTGGATCCGGAAAATGAATCAGTGACGCTTGGAACGCTCACCCGGGCGGCACAGGCCGTGGGGCGGCACTTGCGGATGGAATTGGTATAGGCAAGCGGCCCACTATGGCCGCTCACCGCTCCTCGTCCGGGTGCACCCAGAGATAGGGCGTGATCTCGCGGCTTTCGGTCAGTTTGATCATGTGCACGGCAGGCGCATAGCGGCCCTTGCGGCAGGCGCGGCATTTCAGCGACGCTTCGAGCTTCCAGAGTGGCGTGTGGCGCGGGCGGCGAATGGCGTCCAGCGGCAGGCTCGCGCGCGTCTTGCAGCGGTTGCATTCGACCTCGAGCCAGCCAAGCCCGCCATTGAGGCATTGCGCAATGGTCGGCGATGGTTGCGCCGGCCCGCCATATCCCTCCATGCGGATCGACCACGCTTCCGCTTCGGCGCGATCGGCGTCGCGCATGGCTTTTGCGGCCGTCTCGCGCGCGGACTGCGCGCGAATTTTCGCACCGATCAAGCGGCCGTGGAAGGCGGATTGTCGGGATCTCGAGCCCATCGCGGGAGATTACAACGCCGCTCGCGGCGCGGCGCAACGCCCACCAAGGCTAGAGGTCGGGCGCGAGGGCGACATACCATTGCTGTGGCGACAGGCTGCGGCGGTACTGCGGGAAGGTCGGGGGGGGGCAGCGAGACTCGCCAACTCCCGTGCCGCTTTTTTGGGTGGAACCAAAGCCGGCCTCCGGATGTTTCCCCCGCGATCCAGAAAATCTGAACGGGCCAATTCGGCTGGGGCATATTGCATCATGGGTGCGGGCGTTGCCCGGCTTCGATCGGTTTGGTGATGCGATGAGAGATTTTTCGGGAGCGGCCTTCGCCCCGGAAGTTGTGGATGCGATGACGCGTGCACTCGATGCATCGATCGCGACGCTGCCGGATCCGGTCAGTTCGACCCAGGTCAACCAGCTCGCGGAATCGATCCTGCGCACCGCACGAGAGGGCGAGCGCGATCCGGCTGTGCTGCAGCGCATGGCGCTTCTTGAGCTGCAGATCAGACCGCGCGACTGATCGGCTCAAGCAACCTTTCGCCTTCCCAGGGAGCTTCCAAAGGAACCTTCGCATCGACGGCGAGTTTGTTTGCGGAAATTCCAGGAAACATCCGTGAGGTGTGCGATGACGAGGCTGACCCTTGCCTTGGTGATTCTGATGGCGAACATGCCGCTGGCTTTGGCGCAACGTGGCACACCCCAGGAGCAGAACGCCTGCACGCGGGATGCGCAACGCTTTTGTCGCAAGGATCTCGGCAATGACGGCGCGGTTCAGGGTTGTCTGCAACAAAACCGCGCCCGGCTCAGCGCGTCCTGCCGACGCGTGTTCGAAAGCCACGGCATGTAGACTTTAGCCGGGCTAACTCCGTCATTGCGAGGAGCGAAGCGACGAAGCAATCCACGCCTCCGCCGCGGCGATATGGATTGCTTCGCTCCACTCGCAATGACGTATTTGTCTAGCGCAGCTCAACGATTAGCAGTGTTGAACGGAGCGCGACCAAGGATCGTCCCGCATGTTGCTGTACCACTACGACTTCACCGCTGGCCGTTGGTATGGGCGTTCCAGTTGCCCCAGCTCACATTGGTGAGGCTGCGGAAATCGGTGCCGAGCGGACGCCGCATCTGCTGCTCATAGGCCGCGATACACTTTTCGGACTCCGAGATCTTGCGCATCAGTTCGTCGATGGTCTTCTGCGCCTCGCCGTGCCTGTCCTGGCCACGGGTGAAGCGGTCCACCTCAAGCGTCTTCAGCGCGGCGCGGTTCTTCTTGAGCTGCACCCGATGCCAGGCGACCTTGCTGTTGCTGTCGGCCATCGCAATCTCCTGATTCGCTCACGACGATATCACGGTGGCTTCAAAGCGAGAATCTGGGCGGTGGCTGAGCGCATCGTGGTTCCAGGCCAACCTATGGGCAACAATATGGCCGGGCGGTACAGTAGTGATACAACGGGCGCCTGCGGGATTAACCTTGGCTGTCATCGCCCGAAGGCGGGCGATCCAGTATTGCAGAGACGGCGGTGATAAATCGAGAAGCCGCAGCGTACTTGATACCCCGCTTTCGCGGGGTATGACGCGGTGCTGGGATCACAGCTCCCTTGCGTTCGAAAACGCGAACGAACTGACTCTTCGCGTGTTCTCGTCGAGGATCAGCGTCCGCGTGATCGGAGGCTCGGCGCGCTGGCTGCAATTCTCGCGCTCGCAGAGCCGGCAATTGACGCCGATCGGCGTGCCTTCAGCCTTATCGAGGTCCATGCCGGTCGCATAGATCAGCTTCGACGCGTGGCGGATTTCGCAGCCGAGGCCGATCGCAAAGCGCGGCTCGACCAGCGGATGCGGCGCGACTGGCCGCCGCACCACCTGCGCGATCGAGAAATAGCGGGTGCCGTCAGGCAGCTCGATCACCTGTCTCAACAGGCGATCCGGTGTGTCGAAGGTGGAATGCACATTCCAGAGCGGGCAGGTGCCGCCGAATCTTGGAGAAGGGGAATGTGCCTGACGAGAAGCGCTTGGAGACATTGCCGGCATTGTCGACGCGCAACATGAAGAACGGAATGCCGCGCGCATTCGGCCGCTGCAAGGTGGTGAGGCGATGGCAGACCTGCTCGAAGCCGGAGTTGAAGCGCTGCGCCAGCACATGCACATCGTAGTTCAGCGCTTCCGCCGCGGCATGGAAGGCCTGGTAAGGCATCATCGCGCAGGCGGCGAAGTAGTTGGCGAGTGTGATGCGGTAGAGCCGCCGCGGCGCATCGTCGAGCTTGCCGGCGCGGCCGATGATGCTTTCGAGCATGCTGCCGCATTCGGCAAGCGCAAGCTGGAAGGCGAGCTGGAATGTGCGGCTCGGGACATCCACGAGTTCGGAGACCAGAAGCTGGCGGCGGTGACGATCGAAGCGGCGCAGTGTCTCGCGCATGACGTCGACCGGCATGATCCGGGTGACGATTGAATGTTTTTCACGCAGCCGCGTCGCGAGGGCCTCGTAGAGGCGTTCGGACGGCACGTTCAGTTCGTCGCGCAGCGTTTCGGCGGCCTGCTCGAGCTCTGCAAAATAGTTGCGATTGGACTCGATCAGGTCGCGCACCCGCTCGATCGGGTTGGCCTCGAAGCGCGCCCCCTCGTCGCGGTCGGCCATCTGCGCCGCCGCCAGCGTCTCGCCCTGTCGCGCTTCGGTGTAGGCGGCGTAGAGCCGTTGCAGGGCATGGGTCACGCCGGGACAGAGTTCGGCGAGATCGCGCAGTTCCTGTTTCGGCAAGTCGATCTGCCGGAACAGGGGATCGGAGAAAATCTCGTTCAACTCGGCGAAAAAGCGATCCTCGTCGGCGGTCGCGAGATCGCGCAGGTCGAGATCATAGGCTTCCGCGAGCCGCAGCAGGATCTGCGCGGTCACGGGCCGCTGGTTGCGCTCGATCAGGTTGACGTAGCTCGGCGAGATGCCGAGCCCCTCGGCGATCTGGGTCTGCGACAGCCCCAATTGCTGGCGAATCCGCCGGAAGCGCGGGCCGACAAAGAGCTTTTTTCCGGAGTTTGAGGGCATGATGACGCGCGTCCTTCAACATCGGGATTCGTCATGCCCGGCCTTGTGCCGGGCATCCACGTCTTGCTTCTTGCGCCGCTGCGAAGACGTGGATGGCCTGGACAAGCCCGGCCATGACGAAATCGTGGGGTCGTCGCTCATGGCAGTCTTGCTGACCCAAATTGTGACAAAATTTACAAACACACATATATGACAAGTTTATATGTTACATGACATCATCAATCGGATGCAAGCCCGCTGTACTCCTTAGCAGGACTCGCGTTTAGCTCCAGACACGCATTTTGCAATGCACTGTCAAAACTGTCGAACCGAAAGAGCTAAACATGAATTTCCAGCCGCGTGGCATCAGCGATCGGACCCTCCAGGGCCCGGCTTCGTATCAGAACGAGATTGAGGCGGCCCAGGCGCTCCTCGACACCCAGCCGACCTGGAACGGGGTGACAGCCGAGGCGGTCGCCCGCATGCGTCTGCAGAACCGTTTCAGGACCGGGCTGGACGTCGCCCGCTACACCGCCGCGCTGATGCGGGCCGACATGGCCGCCTATGATGGCGATCCCACCAAGTACACCCAGTCGCTCGGTTGCTGGCACGGTTTCATCGCGCAGCAGAAGCTGATTTCGGTCAAGAAGCATTTCGGCCGGACCGACCGCCGCTATCTGTATCTCTCCGGCTGGATGATTGCCGCACTTCGCTCCGAGTTCGGACCGCTTCCCGATCAGTCGATGCATGAGAAGACCTCGGTGCCGGCGCTGATCGAAGAGCTCTATACCTTCCTGCGCCAGGCGGATTCCCGCGAGCTCAACGATATCTTCCGCAGCCTCGACGCCGCTCGCAAGGCCGGCGACAAGGCCAAGGAAACGGCGCTGATCGAAAAGATCGACAACTTCCAGACCCATGTCGTGCCCGTCATCGCCGACATCGACGCCGGCTTTGGCAACGCGGAGGCGACCTATCTGCTCGCCAAGAAGATGATCGAAGCGGGCGCCTGCGCGCTCCAGATCGAAAACCAGGTCTCCGACGAAAAGCAGTGCGGCCACCAGGACGGCAAGGTAACTGTGCCGCACGAGGTGTTCCTGGCGAAGATCCGCGCCTGCCGCCATGCCTTCCTCGAACTCGGCGTCGAAGCCGGCGTCGTTGTGACCCGCACCGACTCGCTCGGCGCCGGCCTCACGCAGCAGATCGCTGTGAGCCACGAGCCCGGCGATATCGGCGATCAGTACAACAGCTTCCTGGATTGCGAAGAGGTTACGGCCGCCAACGCCAGGAATGGCGATGTCATCATCAACCGCAACGGCAAGATGATGCGTCCGAAGCGGCTTGCCAGCAACCTCTATCAGTTCCGTGCCGGCACGGGCGAAGATCGCTGCGTACTCGACTGCATCACCTCGCTGCAGAACGGCGCCGACCTGTTGTGGATCGAGACCGAGAAGCCGCATATCGAGCAGATCGCCAAAATGGTCGACCGCATTCGCGAGGTGGTTCCGAATGCGAAGCTCGCCTACAACAACTCGCCATCGTTCAACTGGACGCTCAACTTCCGTTGGCAGGTGTACGATGCGATGAAGGAAGCCGGCAAGGACGTCAGCAAGTATAACCGGGCCGAACTGATGAAGCCGGAATATGACGATACGCCGCTGGCCCTCGAAGCCGACGAGCGCATCCGCACCTTCCAGGCCGATTCGGCAAAGCGTGCCGGCATCTTCCACCATCTGATCACGTTGCCGACCTATCACACGGCGGCTCTGTCGACCGACAATCTCGCAAGAGAGTATTTCGGCGACCAGGGCATGCTGGGCTATGTGAAGAATGTTCAGCGTCAGGAGATCCGCCAGGGTATCGCCTGCGTCAAGCACCAGAATATGGCCGGTTCCGATATCGGCGACGAGCACAAGGGATATTTCGCCGGTGAAGCCGCCTTGAAGGCTGGCGGCGCCCACAACACGATGAACCAGTTTGGCTAATGGAGGCTGACATGACCAAAGGCAGCAGTAATTTCTGGGTGATTGGCGGTGAGTTCGGCTCGATGAACTTCCACAAGCTCGTGGAGGGTTCGGCCCAGGTCAAAGGACCATTCAAGTCTCGCAAGGAAGCCGAAGATTGCTGGCGCGAGGTCTCGGAAGAGAGCCGCCACAAGGCTGGCGTTCGCTTCTCGATCGTCGAGGAACCGAACCGCAGCGCGGCCTGAGCGCACCACTCAAACTGCCCAAGGACGGGCCCCATCCGGTTCTACCGGTTGGGGCCCGTCTGCGTTTTGAATAAGCTATTGGAAGTAAAGAGTCTTTGCGACGGTCCCGGTTGCTGCTAGGTTAATGGAGTTTTGAGGGGTAAGGCCGTCCGATGTCCGAGGCGCCAAGCACTGGCAGCAATCCGGCAAGCGAACCGCGTCCGCTTCGTTTACGCGATGCGCTTCACAAGGCGCGGATCGAGGCGGCCGATCGCACCGGCGTCGTTGTTGATCTGCGCGACGCCGAAGTCGCCCGGCTCGAGATCCTCGACGAGGCGCTTGATCCTCTGTTCGCGCAGGTGCCGGAGCGGATCGATCTGTTCGAGCGCGGCATCAGCCAGGGCGAGACGCCGAGACTTCTGGATCGATGTGGTGGCGCATGTGGTGATGGGACGCGACAAGCGCATCTATCGCTTTGTGCAGGACACCCGCCACGGCCGCATCGTGCTCGCCGAGTCCCACGAGATACCTGCGATCGTCGCCGCCGTGACCGATTATGTCGCGCGCCGCATGGTGGAGCGCGAGCATGCGCTGGCGCCGACGCAGCCACCCGAGCCGCAGGCTGAGACGCGGCCGCGGCGGCGCCGCGGCTTCTGGACGTTCGCGCTCGGCTTCCTGCTCGGCGCGCTGGCGCTGTTCGCATTCGCGCTCTATGCGAGCTGGCCCAATTCATAGTGCCGGGGATTCAAGGGCGCCGTGTCATCCGCATCCGCTGCAATCGTCGGCAACGCCATCCTGGCAACGATCATCGTGTCCGTTGCGGCTGGCCTGTACGGCAAGTGGCGTACGCTCAGGCGCGCAGAGTTCATCCGCACGTTTCGCTGGCCGCCCGGTCTGCTACAGCGCCTCGAGAAGCATCACCCGAGATTCGCGCGCAAGGACAGTGCGCTGGTGTCGCGCGGCTTGCGGCAATTCTTCCTGGCCTACCTGATGAGCGGGCAGCGCTACGTCTCGATGCCCTCGCAAGTCGCCGACGATCTCTGGCACGAGTTCATCCTTTACACCCGCGAATATGATGCCTTCTGCCGCCGCGCCTTCGGGGACTTCCTGCATCACACTCCGGCAATCGTGCTGAGCGAGCATCGCAAAAGCAATGAGGGGCTGCGGCGGGTCTGGTGGTATTGCTGCAAATACGAGAATATCGATCCCGTCAGCCCGACGCGACTGCCGCTGTTGTTTGCGCTCGACAGCAAGCTCGATATTCCGAACGGCTTCGTCTATCACCCTGATTGCCGCGAGTTGCGAAAGAACGGCAGCGGTGCGGCTTACTGCGGCGGGGATTTTTCCGATACGTCCATTGACGGCTCTTCCGCCGGCTTTGGCGATGCCGGAAGCGACGGCAGTGGGCATGGCGGCGGCCATGACGGCGGAGGGCATGGCGGCGATGGAGGAGGCGACGGCGGCGGAAGCTGTGGCGGAGGTGGTTGCGGCGGCGGTGGCGGCGATTGATCGGCGCGCCCGCCGGGAGCCCAAAGACAGCTTACATCAACCGCTTTCGGCCGATCTCCTTGATCTGCATGTCGTCGCCGATGCCGCGCACGATCTGCTCGCAGCGCCATCCATTGCCCTCGCGCTCGACCGAATAGAGATTGTAGGCCGCGGCCGGATGCCGTCCGCGCGCCAGCGCCGAGGCAGCCGGCACGCCGATCGAGGGAATCTTGCGGTCGGGCCCGTCGAACCAGGTGGTGGAGTGTATGTGATCGTGACCGTGCAGGATCAGCTCGACGCCGTGCTTTCTGAGCAGCGCGATCAGTTTTGCGGAATCCGTCAGCCGTTTGGGACGCGAGTCCGAATGCAGGGGGTGGTGAACCAGAAGCACCCGGAACGCCTGTTCGGTGGAGAGACACGCAAGGACGCCTTCGAGCGCGTCGAGCTGGGCGCGGCCGAGCGTACCCGTCGCCATCAGCGGAGCGGTCGGAACCGCCGACGACAGCCCGATCAGCGTGAGCGGCCCGCGACGCCGGACAAAGGGGAACGCGCCGTTGCCGCCAGCCTCATCACCCCTGATATATTCGCCGAAGGCTTCAGCAAAGCGATGGCGGGTGGCGCGGACATAGGCATCGTGATTGCCGGGGATTGCTGTCACCAGATCAGGCGCGCCGACGCTGCCGAGCCATTGCCGCGCCGGCGCGAATTCCGCCTCGAGCGCAAGATTGACGAGATCGCCGGTGACGGCGACGTGATCGGGCGCCTGTCGCTGCATGTCGAAGACCAGCGCGTCCAGCACCTCACGCCGGTAGTACTTGCGGCGGTTGCGGGTCCAGTTCAGGTAACCCAGCGCGCGTTTGCCCGCGAGTTCGGAAAGCCGCGCCTTTGGCAGCGGCGGCAAATGCGGGTCCGACAGATGCGCGAGCTTGAAGGAAGTCATCCCGCCATCTATTGGCAACTAGACCCCGTCGACGCAAGATCAAACGATGTCCGAAATCTCTGGAAAACTGCGCAGGAAGCTGGAGCCGCTGTTGCGGCGTTCTTTTCACCTTTATTGGCGCCTTGCCCGTGGCATGACGCTTGGCGTCCGCGCTGTGGTGCTCGATGAAGGCAATCGCGTGTTCCTGGTCAGGCACGGCTATATCAGCGGGTGGTACCTGCCCGGTGGCGGGGTCGAGGTGGGCGAGACCTTCGACACGGCACTCAAGCGCGAGCTGATCGAGGAGGGATGTATCGAGCTATCCGGCGAGCCGGTCTTGCACGGCGTGTTCCACAACAGCCATGTTTCGCGGCGCGACCATGTCGCGGTCTACGTTGTGAGGCATTTCCGGCAGGACCGAATCCCCAAACCCAATCATGAGATCGTCGAAACCGGTTTCTTTGCGACCACGGCTCTCCCCGAGGGCACCACGCCCGGCACGCGGCTGCGCATCGCGGAGGTGCTGGAGGGAAGGCCGGTGATCAAGACGTGGCGGTGACAAGATTCTGGCGCTGACAAAATTCTGGCGTTGACAAACTTCTGGCGCTGACAAACTTCTGGCGCTGACAAGATCTGGCGCCGATCGAAATCGGCTCATTGCTCGCCGAGGCTCTCTCTTCGTTTCAGTTCCAGCGCAAGCAGGCTCTGCTCCTGGACCAAGGCCCAGTTCTGGCGTTCGAGCTTGTGCAGGCGCTCCGTGATGTTGTGCATGAAGACGAAGACCACCAGGAACAATGCGCCGAACATCACGACGAAAGGAAAGACGACGCCGGTGAGATGGCTGATCAGGTAGGCCAGCCTTGGAAACAGCGCAAAGCCCGCCGGCAGGATCGCCACCATGGACAGCACAAGAAAATCGTAGAGATCGAATTTCCCCTGCAGTGTCTTGCGCAGCAGCACCAGCATATAGATGAGCGCAAAGCCCGATATGATGGCAACCGTCACGGCGCTTGGGGTCACGTTGGTCACAGCGGTCTCCTCAGATGGTGTTCTGCAATCCGGCCCGGCCTATCGCGTCACGACTGCCTCGCCAGACGCGCGAGCAGGATATATCCGAGCACGCGGATCATGTAATTCACCGTCCTGAGGCCGTCGATCGAGCTGACGCCGGTTTCCCGCGCGCGCATCGCGACCGGCGCCTCGTCGATTTTGAGACCGGCGCGCATGGCCCATGCCAGCGAAATCGGTTCGGGAAAATCCATCGGATATCGCTGCGCGAAAAATGCGATGGCGCGGCGATCGAGCAGGCGCATGCCGCTGGTCGGATCGGTGATGTGGCCGCCCGCGAAAAGCTTGTTCAGCGCAAAGGCAATCAGCCGGATTCCGAGGCGACGCAGCCGCGTGGAGCGGAAGCCGGCATTGTCGATGAAGCGGCTTCCGACGACGAGGTTCGCAGCCCCCCTGTTGTGGGCCTCGAGCAGGGCCTCGATCTCCCTCGGATCGTGCTGTCCATCTCCGTCGATCTGGATGCAGACGTCATAAGCGTTGCGTGCGGCATATTTGATGCCCGTTTGCACGGCGCCGCCGATCCCCAGATTTTGCGGGAGGCGGGCGACCGGCGAGTGCGCGCCTGCAACGGCGGATGTCGCATCCGTCGAGCCGTCATCGACGACCAGCGTGTGATAGCCCCGGCCGGTTCGCGCGATCTCCGCGAGGACCGCTCCAATGGAGGCCGCTTCATTGTAGCAGGGAATGATCAGCAGGATCCGGAGCTGTTCCGCGTTCTGCGGAGCCGCGGGGTTTGGGCGTGAATTTGCCGTGGCGAGGTCGGTCACGTCTGCCCCAATCCCAGGTCCTTCCGATGTCCCAAATCTTCTCGACGTCCCAATTCTTTCCGAAGATCCGTGCGCAATGAGCCGACTGCGGCGCAGGCCGGGGCCGGAAAGCACCCTCCCGCATTGCTATACTTGCCGGTGCTTTTCCTGTACAGGGCGGCAAGTCCTTGTCGTTGCAGACAAGGCTCCACTCGGTAAGCCGATGAGAACCGTCAAGATCTGCTTCTCGATCGTGTTTCTTGTGATGCTGGCGAGCAACGTCCGGCTGATCTCGCATTGGAACGAGAGCCGCGGCGTCTATGACGACATCTGCTATCTGCGGCAGGCGCATTTGTTTCAACGCTTCGGTTGGCATGGCCTCGATACAAGGCTTGATCGCGAGGATGACGGCTATCTTGCGGGCAAGCTGCGCAGCATCGGTTTCCCGGACTGGAAGGAACCGAGCCGCGCGCCGTGCCACACCCAGGTCTCTGATGGCAGCAAATTGGTCATGACGCCGCCGCCGGGGACCGGCTTCGTGCTGTCGCTGTTTCCCGAAGGGTTCCAGGCCATCCCGCTCTATGTGCTGGCGAATGTCACGATCGCGGGCTTCGCTCTCTATGCGCTGTGGCGGGCGCAACGCCCGGGCCCGCTCGCTCTCGCGGCGGTGTTCGGAGCGATGTCGATTTACTTCATGATCAATCCGGCGAAGGCAAGCTATTCACTGGCGCCGACGATGATCGTCTGCGCGCTGGCAGGTCTGTTGACAGCGCGCTTGTTCCTCGACGAAGGCCGGCGGCTGCTTTTCTTGACCGCGGCGGTCGGCATGGTGCTTGGCCTGTCGGCGAATTTCAGAATCGCGAATCTGCTTCTCGCCGCCGGCTATTTCCTCTTTTTCGGATTGTCCTTCCTGACCAGGCCTGACCGTGCAAAGTTCCTGCAAGGCCTGTCGTTCGGCCTGGCGTTCCTCGTCGGACTGCTGCCGGTGCTGGCGGCGAACATGGTCAATTCGGGCAATCCGCTCGTCTCGGCTTACGGCGGGCAGGATACGGCGCCGCCAAGCTTTGATCAGGCCGTGTTGCGCGCCTATCTCGCCGACATGCAGTTTCCGCTGATCGTCGTTGTCTGTGTCTGGACCGCGCTGTCATGGCGCTCGGCGACCCGATCCGGCGCGAGGCGATTGGCGTTGCTCGTTGCCGGCAATATCGCCTTGAACGTGGCGTTCTTCGTCACGCATCCCGTGTTCACGCAGTACTACACGATCCCGATCGCGATGTTGTCGCTCTGGACGCTGCTGTTTGCCGCGGTCTTCATGCGCGAAGCGCGATCAGACACGGCGCCTGCGGAAGCGGTGGACGACCGCCTTGCCGGGCAGGCGGCCCATGCGCGATCATGATATGCACAGCGGCGATTTGGCGCGTATCCACCAACGGATATTTCCTTAGATGACAACCTCATCCCCGCGGATCGCCGTTCTGGTGCCCTGCTACAACGAAGAGGCGGCGGTCGCGACCGTCGTTGCCGATTTCCGCAAGGCGCTGCCGTCGGCGGACATCTATGTCTATGACAACAATTCGAAGGATCGCACTGCTGCCGTTGCGCGCGAAGCGGGCGCCGAAGTGCGCAGCGAGCGCGGCCAGGGCAAGGGTCATGTGGTCAGGCGCATGTTCGCCGATGTCGACGCCGACGTCTATGTGCTGGTCGATGGCGACGCCACCTATGATGCGCCGAGCGCGCCGCGGATGATCGCAAAGCTCCTGGGTGAACATCTCGACATGGTCGTGGGCTTGCGCGTCGACCAGGAACAGGCCGCCTACAGGCGCGGCCACCGGACCGGCAACTGGATGCTGACGAATTTTCTCTCGTCGGTTTTCGGCCAGGCCTTCACGGACATTCTTTCCGGTTATCGCGTGTTCTCGCGCCGCTTCGTCAAATCCTTCCCGGTGCTGTCGGACGGGTTCGAGATCGAAACCGAACTGACGGTGCACGCGCTGGAGCTTGCGCTGCCTGTTGCCGAACTGGAGACGCCGTATTATGCGCGACCCGAGGGCTCGTTCAGCAAACTCAATACCTGGGGTGACGGCTTCCGGATCCTGTGCACGATCCTGAAACTCTATCGTTCGGAAAAGCCGCTGCGCTTCTTCGCCGCGATCGGCGCGTTCCTGGCCCTGGTCTCGGTCGGTCTCGCCATCCCCGTCCTCGTGACCTATCTCGAGGAAGGCCTCGTGCCGCGCTTGCCGACCGCCGTCCTGTCCACTGGCCTGATGATCGTCGCGGTGCTAGCGGTGTCCTCGGGGCTGGTGCTGGATACCGTGACGCGGGGCCGGCGCGAGATGAAGCTGCTCGCCTATCTGGCCCAGTCGCCGGTCGACAAGACCTGAAGCAGGTGCCAGAACAAGTTCGATGACACGTCCAGTTGAATTCCATGAGTGATCTGTCCCTCACGATTCTGCCCGAAACGGCCAAGGACGCCCAGGCGATCGAGCGCCTGCTCGAGCGCACCTTCGGGCCCGGCCGTTTCGTGCTCAGCGCCTATCGGCTGCGGGAGCATGTCGATCATCTGCTCGATCTGTCCTTTACCGCGCGGATCGGCACGCTGCTGGTCGGATCGGTGCGCCAGCTCCCGATCTGTGTCGGCGACACCAAGGCCCTGATGCTCGGGCCGCTGACGGTCGAGCCGCCGTTCCGCAGCCGCGGGGTCGGCCGCATGCTGCTCGAACGCGCGCTCGACGATGCCAGGGCGAAAGGCCACCGGCTGGTGCTGCTGGTCGGTGATGAGCCCTATTACAGCCGCGCCGGCTTCAAGAAGGTACCGAAAGGCCGGGCGACCATGCCCGGGCCGGTCGATTACGACCGCATGCTGGTGGTCGAGCTGGTGGAAGGCGCTTTCGATGGCGTATCGGGCACGATCCGGCCGGACTGGGAATTCGCGCGCTAGATTTTTGCTCGTTGATTGAGCATGGTCTTTTCGGAAACCCGGTTTCCACTTTGCGCTGCGCGGCCCTACGGGTCCGGATCATGCTCTAGAGCATGATCCGGAAAAGTGTGAAGCGGTTTCCGAAAAGATCATGCTCAAACAATGAGCTAAAGCGCGATGACGATTTATCCTAATCTCATCGCGCTTTAGAACTTCTGCGAGATGCCGGCGAAATAGCCGCGCCGCGGTCCGAATTGCGGCGCGAACACGCCGATGCCGGTGCCATCGCGAATTTCATAGATCTTGTCGAAGACGTTGACGACGTCGAAGCGCAGCGTCGTCGGCTTGTTCGGTGCCACGATGTTGAAGTCGTGCGAGATGCCGGCGTTCACCTGCGTATAGGAGGGCAAATGATCGGTATTGGCAAAGCCCGATCGCAGCCCGCTGCCATAGATCATCGATGCCGAAAAGCGCGTGCCGTTCCATAGATAGGACGCTCCGGCCGAGGCCGTCAGCGTCTGGGCGTGGTCGGTATAGACGTAATGCGTGGCGATGTAGTTGAGCTCGTCCTGGGCGAACAGAAACTGGTTCGACACGATGTTGGTTGCAACCTGCCTGGCCCAGGCGACGTTGCCGTAGGCGCGGAAGTTGCCGTTGGTATAGTTGGCCTTGAGCTCGAGGCCCACGTTTTCGCCGCGGTCGTAATTGAAGCCCGTGAGCACGTAGGCGGCGCCGAACTGGCCGTCGTCCAGAAGGTTGCGCGCGATCTTGTAGTAACCGTCGATGCCGACCTCGAGGCCGGGGATCGGATAGATCTTCTGCACCACGCCGGCGTCGAAGACGTGCGAGCGTTCCGGCAGCACCGGGCTGTTCAGCGGCACTTCCGGCGTCTGCGTATTGGCGGGCGCGGTTGGCGGCGTCACCAGCGCGAGATTGGCAGGTGCTGCGATCACCTGCTGCGGCGGCGTGAAGTTGCGCGCATAGCCGGCGTGGAACGTGGTGCCGTCATAGGGCTTCCACGTCAGGCTGACGCGCGGGCTGAACTGGTTGGCATCGACATATTGCCACATCTGGTCGAAACGCAGCCCGGCGTTCAGCGTCAGCTCGTTGGTGATCTTCCATTCGTCCTGGACATAGGTGCCGAAGATGGTGCCGGTCTTGGCGTTGGAATCGAAGATCGAGAACGGCGCGTCGATGGTGCCGGCCGCAGGATTTGCGGGGTCGGCGAGCGGCAACACCGTTGAGGCATTGTTGACCAGCGAGCGCTCGGCGCTCACGGTGAAGCCGAACCGCAGCGTGTGCGAAAATCCCCAGCGCCAGGCGGTGTCTTCCTGGATTCCGTTGACGAAGCTCTGGCGATAGACGTCGGAGGATACGCCGTTGAAGACGAGGTCGCCGATCGGATCGGGATAGAAGTGGAGCTGGCTGTAGCGGTTGAAGTAGGAAAGCTGGTAGTCGAGGTCGCCGGCCGACTTCTGGTAGGCGACGACGTTGAACTGGTTGAACTCGTTCTGGTGCTGGTTGAGCTGCGCCGAGTTGAAATCCGATACGCCGAACGCGGTGAAGTTGGGCGTCTGTCCCGGATTGTTGGGAATCTGAAACGTGGAGTTCGAGACGCCGCTCATGAAGGTCAGGCGGCTGGTCGGATCGAGCATCGTCGACAGGTAGAGAAATCCCTTTTCCTGCGAGGTGCGGTCGTGGATCGCCTCGTTCGACGGCGTTGGATTTTCGATCCCGAGATTGTTCTGCAGAAATCGCCCGGACAGGAAATACTGGGTTTGACCTGATGTGCCGCCATATTCGATGCTCGGCGTGATCGTGCCGTGGCTGCCGCCATAGACGCTTGCCACGCCTGAATTGTTGAAGGCGTCGGTCTTGGTCTGGATGTCGAGTACGCCGGCGGTCCTTAGTCCGTACTGCGCGGGCAGGGCGCCGGTGAGCAGCGCCAAATTCCCGACAATGCCGGTGTCGAGGATTTGCCCGAAGGCGCCGACGCCGTCGGGCAGCATGATGCCGTTGATGCGGTATTGCAGGTTGGCGTGCTCGTTGCGCACATGCAATTCGCCGCTCGCCGCCGAATCCTGGGTCACGCCCGGAAATTGCAACAGCACCTTGTCCAGCGTCGCGTTGTTGCCCTGCGGCAGCGCCTCGATCTGCTGATGGTTGATCTGATGGACGGTCGCGCCGCCGGGCGCGGCGATATTCTGGCGAGCCTCGTCGAACTTGTCGTTCTTGCCGGCCAGGATCTCCTGCTCGGTCTGCGGCGTGACCTGCGGCGTTTCGTTGCGCTGATGGGTTGCGACATGCGTCTTCGGACGCCGCCGCACTTGCGCCTGACGTGGCGCGGTGACGCTGATGCTGGGCAGGGCGATGGCGTTTCCAGCCCCCGGAGCGGGTGCCGGCGTTTCGGCAGGCGCCGGTGTTGCGGCGGGAGCCGGGCTCGCCGCCGGAGCAGGCGACGGGGCAGCGGCAGGCGCTTGTGCGTAGACGGCGCCGTCATTGACGAAGAGCAGCGCCGCGATACTACAGGCGGCCGCCAGGGGCATTCCAGAGTTCTGACATCATCCTGATTCCACTTCAGGCGCGTCGATCTTGCTTGTTTTCGACTGTTCGCCTGCCGTCGCGAGGCGACGGACCGATTCCGAAGATCCCGGCGATGGGCATGAAACGGGCCCGCGATCGCTCAGGGGTTTCAGCAGAGCTGTCGGATCAGGAAGCGGGAGGGGCGCGGGGCTGGAAGGCGTTGCCGGCCGATTTCAGGTGGATGAATTCGAAATCGGTGGTGCGGTAAAGCAGTTCGACGGCTTCCGGCAGCAAGAGGATCGGCGGCCCGGCGAACAGGACCGTGCTCGCCATCGCGACGACGGCGCAGATCGCACAGGCGTCGGGGAGCTGCTGGTCGTGGTGGGGTTTACCGGGGGCTTGTTGCGGCGTCGCCTGGCTCTCGGCGGCGAGCTGCCCCGCATCGACAAGCGCGGACGCGGGCAGGGCGGACTGTGCGCCGCCCGTGGCAGGCGTCGCCAGCACATGGAAGTGCCCGAACGACAGCGCGAACTGAACGAACAGCGCAAACAGCGCGAGCCGCGCGCCGCTTTTGATATTCGAACGGAACCATTTCATGCCGAAACACGCCTCGCATCGCGACGGGCAAGCCTGCCAGTCCCGATGTTACATTATAACATCGGAAGGTTCCGGTCGTGTCAACGCCCGCTGACGGGAACCGGCAAGAGATAGAGTGCGGCTGTGATTTTTGTGCCACGCGACTGGCGCATGATCCGAAACTGGTCTTCCCTCGCAAACAAACGCGTAATGCTTGCGTTGAGATCAGCGTCCCTCGCGCAGCCAGGTCGCCGCGAAGGCGCCGAGCAGCAGCAACAGGCCGATCAGGCCTGCGAAGATCGGCAGCACGCCGACGCCCCTGACGACACTGGCGTCGCGCATCCTGACGCCCATCCAGCCGTCGCCATGGAAGATGCTGGAACTGCGCACGGGAACGATGCGCGGCAGGTCGATGCCGGAGCCGTCGACCACGCGCTTGGCATCGCCGCCGGTCGCCTGCGCGAGCGGCCGGATCATGTCGGTCGTGGACGTCACTTCCGAAAATTCCTTCGGATTGGTCGGCCCGACATTGATCAGCGCCTTCAGCGTGCCGTCGGTCGCCTGCCACAGCCCAAGCTCGTTGGCGGGAACGGTCGCGCGCCATTCGCCGGGGTCACCGGCGGTAAGGGTCAACTCCCTGGTCGAACCGGAGGGCGAGGTGAGCGTGACCGGCGTGACGCTGTCGGCCATGGTCTGGCGGATCACCTGCAGATCCTTGCCCTGCACCTGCAGCCGCAGCGCCTCTTCGTCGAGATCGGGCTGCTTCATCAGCCAGTGCGACATCCGCCTGAGCAAGTCGAGATGCGGCCCACCGCCCTCATAGCCGCGCGCCCACAGCCAGATATGGTCGGTCAGGAGCAGCGCGACGCGCCCTTCGCCGAAGCGCGACAGGAACAGCAGTGGCTTGCCGTCCGCGCCGGTCATGACCGGTGGATTCACGGCATTGCGGGTATCGACGTTGCGGAAGAAGCGGCTCCAGTGTGGCGGCTCGCTGGCGGCGCCCTCGAGCCCGCGCGTGACCGGGTGACGTTTGCCGGCATCGGAAAGATGCGCGTAGAACGGCTTTTCGGTGACGCCGACCGGCTCGGCCGGAAGCACGGTATCAAGCGGCGTGCGCCAGATGCTGGTGTTGGAGGCGTAATCCGGGCCGGCCGATACCAGCACGGCGCCCCCTGAGCGCACATAGCGCGCGATGTTGTCGAAATAGGCGATCGGCAGCACGCCCTGGCGGGCGTAGCGATCGAAGATGATCAGCTGGAAATCGTTGATCCTCTGCTGGAACAATTCGCGGGTCGGAAACGCAATCAGCGACAATTCGTTGATCGGCGTGCCGTCCTGCTTCTCCGGCGGACGCAGGATGGTGAAATGCACGAGGTCGACGCTGGCGTCGGACTTCAGCAGGTTGCGCCAGGTGCGTTCGCCCGAATGCGGTTCGCCCGAGACGAGCAGCACGCGCAGCCTGTCGCGCACGCCGTCGATCGAGACTACTGCGCGGTTGTTGACCAGCGTCAGCTCGTTATCGAGCGGGGCGGCCTCGATCTCGACGATGTTCGCTCCTTCGTGCTTGATCTGGATGTCGACGCTCGAGGTCTGGCCGCTCTGCAGTGTGCGCTCGCTGATGGTTTCGCCGTCGCGGCGGATCACCACCTTGGCGCGCTCCCCGGTGACGCCCTGGTCGTCGAGCCGGTAGGTGACGGTCTGGGTCTGGCCGACGATGCCAAAGCGGGGCGCGGCCGAAATCGCGATGCGGCGGTCGCGCTCGCCCTTGTGGCCGGTGATCAGCGCATGCACCGGCGCCTGGAAACCCACTGCGCCGGCGTTGGGGGGAATGTCGTGCACGCGGCCATCGGTGATCAGGAAGGCGCCCGCGACGCGGTCGGTCGGCACGTCCGAGAGCGCCGAGGCCAGCGGACCGAACAGATGCGTGCCATCGGTTTCGCCGTCGGCCTGGCCGGCATCGACCACGCGCACTTCGAGCCCCTTGATCTTCTTCAGGGCGTCGACGAGGGCTTCCTGCGCCTTCGCTGTCTCCTGCATGCGCGTACCGAAATTCTGGCTCGGGCTCTTGTCGACGACGACGGCTGCGACCGACGTCAGCGGTTCGCGGTCCTCGCGCGTAAAGGACGGGTTGGAGAGCGCAAGCAAGATCAGCGCCAGCGCCGCGACGCGTACCGCCGCGCCTCGCGAGCGTGCCAGCAGCAGCAATCCCGCGATCACGGCAATCGCCGCGATCGCGACCCAGAGCACGATCGAGGGAACCAGCGGCGTGAACGCAATCCCGTAATTCACGACCATGCTCCGTCATTCCGGGGCGATGCGAAAGCATCGAACCCGGAATCTCGAGATTCCGGGTCTGCTCCTTTGGAGCATCCCGGAATGACATTGGACGCGTCTGAACTCATGACTCGCATCTCTACTGGCCCAGCCGCTCGATGAGCGCGGGCGCATGCACCTGATCTGCCTTGTAGTTGCCGGTCAGCGTGTACATCACGATGTTGACGCCGGCGCGGAAGGCGAATTCGCGTTGCCTTGACTCGCCCGGAACCAGCGGCAGCATCGGCTGGCCGTCGGGACGAATCGCCCAGGCGCCGGCCAGATCGTTCGAGGTGATGATGATCGGCGAAACGCCGTCACCGCCGCGCGCCGGCCGCTTCTCGGTCTCCTCTTCCTCGTCCCCGCGCGGCAGGCTTTCCACCCAGGTCTGGCCGTTGGTGAAGCGGCCGGGGAAGTCGCGGAGCAGGTAGAAGGTCTTGGTCAGCACGTGTTCGCGCGGCACCGGCTCGAGCTCGGGCACGTCGAGCGACGACAAGAGCTCGCGCAACGTCTGCATGCCCGGCGTTTGCGCCGCGGTGTTGTCGCCCGGTCCCGCCTCGACCGCGTCGCGGGTGTCGAACACCACGGTGCCGCCCTGCTTCATATAGGCGTCGATGCGGTTGAGCGCGTCCTGCGGCGGCTTCGGCGCGCCGGGCACGATCGGCCAGTAGATCAGCGGGAAGAAGGCGAGTTCGTCATGCGCGGGATCGATGCCGACGGGATCGCCGGCTTCGAGCGCCGTGCGCTGCGCGAGGAACAGCGTCAGCCCCGCCATGCCGGCCTTGACGATGGAATCGACGTCGGCATTTCCGGTCACGACATAGGCGAGGCGGGTCTGCGAGGTCGCCTTCATGGCGAAGTCGTCGTTCCCCTGGTCGGCGCGCGCATGCAATGGCATCAGGACCAGTCCCGTCGCGATCAGCGCGATGGCCAGCACGGCCGGCGTCGCACGCCGCCTGATGAGCCCGGCAATGCCGGCGCCGAGGATGGCGACGATAATCGCATCGACCAGGAACAGCGCTAGCGCGGACGACAGCAGGATGCCACGCAAGTCACGTGGCTCGGCATTGGTGTAGCTCGCGCGCTGCGCCTTCAACGCCGAGGTGTCGAGCGGGGCGATACGGTCAGCGGCGGAGAGCGTATTGACCGCGAGCGGCCCGTCGGCGGGGCCATAGAATCCCGGCGGATGATCGATCGTCGCGCGGTCGCGATAGTCGGCCGGCAACGGCCTTGCAGTCGAGGGCGGCGGACCGAAGGCGCCGAAGCCGTCCAGCGTGTGCAGCGGCGCCAGCGTCTCCTTGGTGCCTTCGGCGGCGACGCCCGCGCCCGGTGTCGAGGTGTAGCCGGAGATATCGACAATTCGTCTCAGCATCTCGACGAAGGTGCCCGACATCGGCAGGTCGGACCAGCGCATATCGGCGCTGACATGGAACAGGCTTACCAATCCCTTGCCGCGACGCTCGCCGGTGACCAGCGGCGTGCCGTCTTCGAGCGAAGCCCAGCTCTTGGTCGCCAGCACCGCGTCGGGCTCGGCCAGCACCTGCCGGTTCACGGTGACGTCCTTGGGCACCACAAGGCCCGCGAACGGACCATCGGCGGCGAACGCGGCGAGATGCTGCGGCTTCTCCCACGTCAGGCTGCCGCCGAGCGTGCGGCCGCCGCGGCGCAGCCTGACCGGCACCAGGTCGTCGTCGCCCTGGGCAAGGCGCGGACCGGCAAAGCGCACGAGCACGCCGCCCTGGTCGATCCAGCCGTTGAGGCGGTCGCGGATCTCGGGCGACAGGGTGCCGACATCGGCCATCACGATCATCGGCAGTTTCTGGTCGAGGAATTGCGTGAGCACCTGTTGCGGTGCGCCCTTGTCGCCGAGACGGACGTCGGCGAACGGCGCCAGAGCGCGCGTCAGATAGAAGGTCGAGGCCAAGAGCGGCTGCGCGGTGTCATTGGTCGAACCCGAGATGATGCCGATGGCGCGGCGGCGCCACCGCTTGTCCAGCAGTTGCACGGCGCCGGCCGAGTGCTCGCCGGAAATTTCAAGCCGCGCGATGTCATTGCGCAACTCGACCGGAAGGTCGAACGACGCATCCGTTTCGCGGTCCTGCGGTGCGAAGCCGAAGCGCGCCTCGCCGATCGGCGAGCCCTTGGCGTCCAGCGCGCGCACGGTGCCGGTGGCGATCCCGGTATCGGCGCGCAGCACCTTCACCGTCATTTTCGCTGCGGCATTTTCGGCGGCGGCCAGCGCCATCGGCGAGGGGGTCCCGCCTGCGAAGATTGTCAGTGGCCGGTCTCCGATGGTTTTGCCGAGGGCTTCGACGAACTCGGCGCCGCGACCGGTATCGACGCCATCCGACAGCCAGGCGATATCGGCGTCTCCGGTCGCCTTCAGGAAACGATCAAGTGCGGTCAGCGTCTCGACGCGGTCGATCGACCAGGGTTTTGGCGAAAGCTGCCGCAACGCCACCCGCGCGGTGCCGGCCGGCATGATGGTGATGTCGCGCGTCGGATCGGACAGCGGCACCAGCGCGACGCCGCGGCGATCGGTATCGGCATTGGCGATCAATTCGTCGGCCGCGCGCACGCGCGTATCCCAGTTCGAGGCGGCGCTCCAGCCGTCGTCGAGCAGGATGACCAGCGGCGAAGAACGGCTCGCGATCCCGGTTTGCGGATTCCAGATCGGGCCGGCCGCGGCGAGAATGATCAGCGCCGCCGCGGTCAGGCGCAACGCGGTCAGCCACCACGGCGTGCGCGAGGGCGTCTCTTCCTTTGGCGTGATGTCGAACAACAGCCGGGTCGGAGGGAACTCGATCCGGCGCGGCCGCGGCGGCATGACCCGCAGCAGCCACCACAACAGCGGCAGGCTCAACAGGCCGAGCAGCAGCAACGGTTCGGCAAAGGACAGCGGCAGACCGGCGATCATGTGGCCCGCCCCGCTTTGACATTCACGCGCGTCCCGCCCTTGCTGACCATCATGCCGCCATGGAGGAACAGCAGCAGTTCGGCTGCCGAGCGGCTGGTGGTGTGGGTGGTGAACAGCCAGTCGAGCTTGTTGGTCTCGTCGCGAATCTGGTCGCGATGCAGCGCGACGCGCGCCAGATAGTCGCGGGCCCAGCTCTCGGCGCGGCCCGCGGTGATGACGCCGAAGCCTTCAGGCTCCACGAATTCGATCCGGCCGGAATAGGGAAAGGTCTCCTCGGCGGGATCGACGATCTGCACCAGCGTGCCGTGCGCGCCGGAGGCGGACAATCCCGCGAGCATGGTTTGGATGTCCGCGATCGGCGACCAAAAATCCGACAGCACCACGATCTCTGCGAGCGCGGACGGCACGAAGGAGGGCGGCAGGCTCGCCCGGTCCGCATCGTCGTGCAGGATTGCCTGCGCGATCTTGTCGATGACGTTGCTGCTTGAGGTTGGATTCAGCAGGCCGGGAATGCCGACGCGTTCGCCGCCGGCGACCAGAAGCTCGGCGAGCGCAAAGGCCACGATCAGCGAACGCTCGAGCTTGCTGTCGCGCGCGCCGCGCGAGGCAAATTCCATCGAGGGCGAGCGGTCCGGCCAGAGCCAGACCGTATGGGCGGCTTCCCATTCCTGCTCGCGGACATAGAGATGGTCGTCGCGCGCGGAGCGGCGCCAGTCGACGCGCTGCGCAGGCTCGCCCGAGACGAAGCGGCGGTATTGCCAGAAGCTTTCGCCGGAACCGGCCCGCCGCCGCCCATGCAGCCCGTGGATGACATTGGCGGCGATGCGGCGCGCTTCAAGCACAAGACGCGGCAACGACGCGGCGAGCGACCGGCTTTCGCCATCGGCACGTCGGACTGCAGCGATTTCCTTCTCGTGCTTGATCGGCTCAGCCATCAACCGATCCGCGTCTTCAACTGCCGGATCACATCCGGAATCGTCTGCCCCTCGGCGCGCGCCGAGAACGTCAGCGCCATGCGGTGTTTCAGGATCGGCTCGGCGAGATCGAGCACGTCGTCGATCGAGGGCGCAAGGCGCCCGTCAAGCAGGGCACGGGCGCGGACCGCGAGCATCAGCGACTGGCTGGCGCGCGGTCCCGGTCCCCATGCGATCAGTTTGCCCGCTTCGCCGCCTTCGGGGCCAGGTCGCGCCGAGCGCACCAGCGAGAGGATCGCCTCGACTACGAAATCGCCGACCGGCAGACGGCGCACCAGGCGCTGCGCCGAAATCAGCGCATCGGCCTGCATGGCGGCCTTCGCGAGCGTCTCTTCCGCGCCGGTGGTTTCAAACAGGATGCGCCGCTCGGCGTCGCGATCGGGATAGTCGACGTCGATCTCCATCAGAAAGCGGTCGAGCTGCGCTTCGGGCAGCGGATAGGTGCCTTCCTGCTCCAGCGGATTTTGCGTGGCGAGCACGTGGAACGGCTTCGGCAGATCGTGGCGGGCGCCCGCGACCGTGATGTGTTGTTCCTGCATCGCCTGCAACAGTGCCGATTGCGTACGCGGACTTGCGCGGTTGATTTCGTCCGCCATCAGGAGTTGAGCGAAGACGGGGCCGGAGATGAAGCGGAACGAGCGCTTTCCAGTTTGGCTCTCGTCCAGCACTTCCGCGCCCAGGATGTCCGAGGGCATCAGGTCGGGCGTAAACTGGATGCGCTTGGCGTCGAGCCCGAGCGTGACGCCGAGCGTTTCCACCAGCTTGGTCTTGGCGAGGCCGGGGACGCCGATCAGGAGCGCGTGGCCACCGGAAAGAATTGTCACCAGGGTATTTTCGATCACCTTTTCCTGACCGAATATGACGGTCGAGATCGCGTCCTTGGCCGCGCGGATCTGTCCCGAGACCTGTTCCGCCGAGCGGACAATGACGTCCTCGAGCTTTTCCACACTGTCGGCCATTCCGGAGCTCCTTGACCTGTTGCGTCGCACATCAAGGCGACGCTGATGACATAACCCATGCTAAAACACCGCAAAGGCTATGTATTCGCTGAATTAAACTATCCACACTCTATCGGCATTTCAGGGTATTAACGGCATCACGATGTGGCGAACTGCCCGGTATTTTCCCGGGGAACCTGCCTCGGCAACCAATGTAGTCCTGCACCAATCGTGCCAATCGAGACAATCAACCGTTAAGGCAAACCATGGCGAAGCAAGGGCAGAGCGCGAGCAACCTTGAAGACCTGACGGTCGCCGCGCGCCAGGCTACCAACGCCACCCCCGGGGAAAAGGGGTTGCCTCCCGTGCATCTGTGGAATCCGCCGTTTTGCGGCGATCTCGACATGCGAATCGCCTCCGATGGTACATGGTACTACATGGGGACACCAATCGGCCGGCCTGCTCTGGTCCGGCTGTTCTCCACAATTCTCAAGCGTGAGGACGGCAAGCATTTTCTGGTGACGCCGGTCGAGAAGGTCGGCATTCGCGTGGATGACGCGCCGTTTCTCGCGGTCGAGATGCAGAAGCGGGCGTCCGGCGACGGCACTACTTTGCGCTTCCGCACCAATGTCGACGACTGGGTCGATTGCGACGCGGCGCACCGCCTCCGGTTCGAGGCGGCGGCCGACGGCGGACTGACCCCCTATCTTCACGTCCGCGCCGATTTGTGGGCAAAGGTGACCCGCGCTCTCTATTACGATCTGGTTGACATGGGCGAGGCGCGGATGGTCGATGGGCAGGAAATGTTCGGGGTCGAGTCTGCCGGCGAGTTTTTCCCGATGGCGGACGCGGAGCAGGTGAGGGCCGCGCTTTGAATGAGCCGATGGTGAAGGCTGCGCCTGCCGCGATGTCCAGCGGGGAATTCTATGATCGTGTCCGCGCGCGGCTGTCCTTCGACGTGCCGGCGGGGCTGATCGATCCCAATATCATTCCGGAGACCGGCGACCCCGGCACCGACCGCATGCTGGAGATCATGGCGCGGGAGGCGCCGGTGCGGCCGGCGGCGGTGTTGATTCCGGTGGTGGATCACGCCGAGCCGACCGTGCTCCTGACCCAGCGCTCGGCGCATCTCAAGGAGCATTCCGGCCAGATCGCCTTTCCGGGCGGCAAGATCGATGCGACCGACAAGTCGCCGCGCGATGCGGCGCTGCGCGAGGCCGAGGAAGAGATCGGGCTCGACCGTTCGTTCGTCGATCCCATCGGCTATCTCGATGTCTACGGCACCGGTTTCGGATTTCGCATCCTGCCGACGGTGGCGCGCGTCAAGCCGGGCTTCAGGCTCACCATCAACCATTCCGAAGTCGATGATGCGTTCGAGGTGCCGCTCTCGTTTCTGATGAACCCGGCGAACCATCAGGTGCACAGCAAGGAATTTCGCGGCATGGAGCGTTCCTATTACGCCATGCCGTTCGCCGAGCGCTTCATCTGGGGCGCGACCGCGGGCATCCTGCGCGTGCTGTATGAGCGGATCTACCTGACATGATCCGTCCGGTCCTCACCGAGATCGGAATTTTCCTGATACCCTTTGGGGTCTATGTCCTTTTTCTGCTCGCGACGCGTTCCGCCGTGCTGGTGCCGTCGTCGTGGCCGGTCCAGCTTGTCGCGCGGCTGGTGCTCGCCTCGCTGCTGCTGGTGGTCATCAGCCTGATCATGCTCGCGCAATTCTCCGGTAGTCCGCCCTATTCGACCTACGTCCCTGCCCACATGGAGAACGGAAAGCTCGTTCCCGGAGTCGACAAATGAACGCTGCACGGGTGCTGTCAGCGCCCTGGCTCAGTTCCGGTCCGACCTCCCGCGTGCTGGAATTGTTGAACAGCGGCGGGGAGGAGGCGCGCGTGGTGGGCGGCGCAGTGCGCAACGCGCTGCTCGATGTTCCGATCGTCGACGTCGATGTCGCGACCACCGCGTTGCCCGAGGAGGTGGTCCGTCGCGCGAAGGAGGCTGGCATCAAGAGCGTGCCGACCGGCATCGAGCACGGCACGGTGACGCTTGTGGTCGACGGCCGGCCGTTCGAAATCACGACGCTGCGCGAGGACACCGAAACCTTCGGCCGCAAGGCGAAAGTGTCCTTCGGCCGCGACTGGGTCGGCGATGCGCGCCGGCGTGATTTCACCATCAATGCGCTCTCGGTCGGCGCCGACGGCGTGGTGCACGACTATGTCGGCGGGCTCGATGACATTGCGCGGCGCCGCGTGCGCTTCATCGGCGAGGCGAAGGCGCGCATCGAGGAGGACTTCCTGCGCATTCTGCGCTTCTTCCGCATCCACGCCGCCTTCGGCGCGGGCGAGGTGGATCGCGAGGGCTACCTTGCCTGCGTCAGCGCGCGTGCGGGACTGTCGATGCTCTCGGCCGAGCGCATGCGCATGGAGATCCTCAAGCTGTTGGTCGCCGATGGTGCGGTCAGCGCCGTGACCGCGATGACCGATGGCGGACTGCTGCAGATGGTTTTCGCCGGCGTTACCTACACCGGGACCTTTGCGGCGATGATCGCCGCCGAGCGCACGCTTGGACTGAAGGCGGATGCGACGAGGCGGCTCGCGGCGCTCGGTGTCGCCGTCACGGAGGACGCACGGCGGCTTGCGGTGCGGTTGCGGCTGTCCAACAGTGAGGCGAAGGCGCTGGATTCCATGGGGCATCGCTGGTGGCGGCTTGCAGGCATGGACGAGGCGCGCGCCAGACGGCGGCTCTATCGTCTCGGCGAAGCCAGCTACCGCGATCGGCTGCTGCTTGCCTGGGCGCGCGCCGGACACGGCGCCGATCCGGCCCCCTGGGTCGCGCTGGCGCGATTGCCGCAGCGCTTCACGCCGCCGAAATTTCCGCTGAAGGCCGCCGATTTCATCGCACGCGGCGTCGCCGAAGGCCCCGCGCTCGGCCATGTGTTGACGCTTGCGGAAGATGCTTGGCTTGCGGCGGATTTTCCATTAGAGCCGGCCGCACTCGCTTCACTCGCCGATCAGGCCGTGGCCCGGCTTACCCGCGACGCAAAATCGTGAATGTCATTTCCGGCTTCGCCGACATCTCGCTGCTGCAACTTCTTCTGGTCGCCGCCGTCGCGTTGTTTGCCTCGATCATCGGCGGGCTCGCCGGCTACGGGACCGGCGCGCTGATGCCGCTGGTGCTGGTGCCCATGGTCGGCGCCGGGCCGGTGGTGCCGATCATCGCGATCTCCGCGATCTTCGCCAATGTCAGCCGCGCTACCGCCTATGTCCGTTATGTCGATCCGCGCCGCGCGCTGATCGTGATCGCGTGCGCGGCGTTGACGACCGCGCTCGGCGCCTATGGCTACACAAGGCTGACCAATGCGGGCGCGGCGCTCGTGATCGGCAGCATGCTGATCCTGAGCGTGCCGCTGCGGCGCGTCCTGCGCCGCCGCGCGGTCAAGATCGGCGAGGGCGGCCTTGCCGCGGGCGCGATCGGTTACGGCGTCGTGGTCGGCGGCACGTCGGGCTCGGGCGTGATCCTGCTGTCGCTCTTGATGGCCACCGGGCTTGAAGGCGCCGCCGTGATCGCGACCGATGCGGTAATCTCGATCGTCACCAGCATCATCAAGATTTCGGTGTTCGGCCTCGCCGGCGTCGTCACCGCGCAGGTGCTCGCCTTCGCGCTCCTGATCGGCGGCATCGGCGTGCCCGGCGCGTTTCTCGCCAAGGCGTTTGTCGAGCGGATGCCGGTGCACATCCACGCGGTGATCCTCGACGCCGCCGTGATCACCGGCGGCCTCGTGATGATCTCGGCGTCGCTGCGGCAGCTCCTGCTGTGAGGCCTTCAATTGCCGAGCTTGATGCCGGCGTCCTTGATGACCCTGGCCCATTCGGGCGTTTCTCGTCTGATCAATTCGGCAAACTCGGCGGGCGTGTTGCCGACCGGTTCGAGTCCAAGCTCGTCGAACTTCTTGCGGATGTCGGGCGTCGCCAGCGCCTTGGCGGTTTCGCCGTACAATTTGTCCAGAACATCTTTCGGCGTACCTGATGGCGCCACCAGTCCGAACCATGGCACTGCCTCGAAGCCGGGAAAGCCGGATTCCGCCATGGTCGGAAGGTCCGGCGCCAGCGCCGAGCGCTTGATCGAGGTGACGGCCAGCGCGCGCAATTTTCCTTCGCGCGCAAGCGGCACCACGTTGACGATATTGGCAAAGGACATGCTGATGCGCCCGGCGAGGAGGTCCGGCATGAATGCGGTCGTGCCGCGATAGGCGACCGGCACGATATCGACATGCGCCATGTACTTGAACAATTCGGCGGCCAGATGCTGCGACGTGCCCACGCCGGCATGAGCGTAGGACAGCTTGCCGGGTTGCGTCTTGGCGAGCGCCACAACGTCCGCCACGGTCCTGGCCGGCACGTCGGGCGGAAGGACCAGCACGTTGGCGGCGATGAAGACCTGCGAGATCGGCGCGAAGTCCTTGATGGGATCGAACGGCAGCGTCTCGAAGAGACTCGGGTTGATGACCAGCGCCGAGTTGCCGCCCATGAGTAACGTGTAGCCGTCCGCGGCCGCCTTGGCGACGCGATCGGTGCCGATGTTGCTGCCGGCTCCGGGAATGTTCTCGACGACGAACGGCGTGCCCCAGACCTCGGCAAACCGGTCCGCAAGAATGCGCGCTGCAAGGTCCGGCGCTGTGCCCGGCGTGAAGCCGACCACGATTTTCACCGGCCGGTTCGGATAGCTCGATTGCGCAAAGGCCGTCTGCGTCGCGCCCACGACAAGCAGAACGGCGAACAGGATTCGAGCCAGCCTCATCGTTCCCCCATTGGCGCACGACCGTGTGTCCGGTCTTTGCCTTTGGACGCGAGTGTGGCACCGGCGAATTGGACCTGCAAGCGGGCCCAATTGCTTGGGCTTCGAAGAGACGTCAATGGAAGGTCTGAACCTTCGCCGCTACGGCCAGATTTTGTTGGCGATCGCAGCCAATCGCGCGCCGGACTTCGCGAGCTGCTGCTTCTTGATGTCGTCCCCATCGCTGAAGTAGGCAGCGCGATCGGTGAAGGCGACCGTCCACTGCCGCGGACCTGTCTGGGTGAATTTCAGGTTCGCCGTCGCCTTCTTCGCCATCTGCAAGGTGTCGGTCGCCCAGGCGGCGGACCAATCCTCGATCGCGCCGGTCTCTGCCGGCAGCGCCTTGGCCGCGTCGACCAGCACCTGCGGGGCGGTGGTGCCCCACGCGGCGGGGGTCCTGTCCCACTCGAAGTGGAGATTCCTGTTTCCCTCTTCCGTTTCCTCGCTTTGCGGATCCTTGATGGAATTGGCGCCGGAGGTTTCGGTCGAGGGGTCGATGGTGTGGGTGATGTCCGGATCAACGAGCGCTCCGTCCGCACCGAGATACACCGCCCCGACGTGAAGCGGCTGACCCAGGTCTCCGACCAGGTGCGCGAGCATGAACAGCGCTTCCCTCTTGTTTCTGATGTCGAAGGGCGGCGGAGCGGGCCTGTCGAGGAGCACCGCTATCGCGGCGTTGATCGCGGCGACCAGATCATGCTCGTTCGTCCCGACGTAGTTGCGGTCGAAGCGATCCCTCTGAACGGCCACGTCGTCGAAGTGGTAAGTGTTGTGGCAGCCCAAATTGGCGCTCACGCTGGGCCCTTCCGGATAGACGCAATCAACCCAGTTCCTGCCGGCGTAGTCGACCATCGCGGAATGGTCGTTCGCAAACGGAGTGCAGGGCTCCTCATATTTCTTGTCCGTCACGTAGGACAGCGTACCGTCCGCCCCCTTTTTTACGCTCTTCACGCAGTCGAGCCATGGACCTGCTTCGCGCAGGCCCACGCCGAGCAATGCCTTCACATGCGCGGCCGCGTTCGCGGTCAGCATCTGGTCGGCAATCGAGCCGACGAGCCTGTGTCCGTCGGGGCCCCAGGCTGACGCGCCTTGCGGCAACAGGAGCGCGAGGAATAAGGACAAGGTGAGGGCCAGTCTCGGCATGATGCGGATCCTCGGTTTGCGGATCGGACGTTGGTTGGGCCTTGCGGTTCCGGTCGATACGGGTTGCGGCAGTGACGATCGTGTCGTCGCGCGCATCGGCCAACCGGCGGACGCCGAAATTTCTCCAAGTGTGGCGGGCGGATGCGACAATCACGTTACAAGGATAAGTATCCGCCGGCTTGCCATTCCGCGGAGCAATCGAGTTGTGTCTATAACAAATGCTACCAGAGCGTTTCACGGAACTCCAGCAAGATGATATCGGAGGCGATTCACGACGCGTGCGCTGATCGTTGTGCTTGTTTGCGTAGAGAAATCCCGTTCGGGAGGTGGCTGATTACTTCCGGAGTACTCCGGATAAGCAGAGTCCTTCGGAGTTGATTCCGGAACGTGGTGGCTTCTGTGCACTAGTTTCTGCAATCACGTTCCGGCAGCCTCGCCAAATCTCTTGGAAAATCTCTTGGAAAATCGGCACGCTTTCCCATGAAGCTGACAGCCGCTTTTGCGATCCTGATCCTCTTGTATTTGCCGGCGAAGGCAGACGAGCCGTTCGGTGTTGCCAGCGTGCCCTCTCACTCCACCTACCTGGCGGCCATTTGGCGAGATCTTCGGTCGGCGGTTGCCGAAGATGAGTCCGTGGTTGCGTTCTGCCGGATCGATCCGGACTGCGGCCTTGGTGTCGCGCTGCGTCTCATCGGATTCGTTCAGGAGGCGCGCCGCTATCAGGGGCGCGAAATGATTGGCCATCTCAACCGGGCCATCAATCTGGCGATTGCACGGACGCGCCAGGACGTCGCATGGATGCCGCCGCTCACTGCCCTCGGCCAACCCGGCGACTGCAAGAGCTACGCCATGGCCAAGTATCTGGCGCTTGGCGAGGCCGGTATCGCCACGATGGATCGACGGTTGGTGATCGTGCGCCTCAAAACGGCGCCGAGTGAAAAACATCTCGTCGTCATCGTCCGGGATGTCGACCGCTGGCTGATCCTGGACAACCGCACGAGCGCGCTCGTCGACAGTACGGCGGCGCATGCCTACGAGCCTTTGCAAGAGTTCGACGTGGATGGCGTGCGGGATTTCGAGCCGGTCCCGCAAACAGTCGCGGCGTTCAGGCCGGCACCAGTTCGCCCAGCGAACGAATGATGCGATCGGGCTTCACGGTCGACCCCTCTGGCAGGCCGTCGCCATGCACATCGATCCAGATCGCATAGATGCCGAGCCGCTGCGGCACCTCGACTTCCCATTCCAGATTGTCACCGATCATCCAGGTGTCGCGCGCGGTGACGCCGAGCGCTGCCATGGCATGGTGATAGGCGCGCTCCTCGGGCTTGCCGAAACCATGCTCACCCTCGATCTGGATGTGATCGAAGCGGTGCGCCAGTTCGAAACGCTCGACCTTGGCGCGCTGCGTGTCGGCCGCGCCGTTGGTGACCAGCGCGAGGCGGACGCCGAGCGCCTTCAACCGGTCGATGGCCTCGTGCGCGCCCGGAAAGACGAACATTTCATCTTCGCGATAGGTGGTGAAGCGATCGGCGATTCTGTCAGCGAGATCGTCGGGCAGAGCGGCGTGGCCGGCGGCGGCGAGTGCTGCGAACCCGCCCTTGACCGTGAGCCGCCGCGCTTCGCCGAGCTTGAGCCGCCACGCCGGCTCGGCGGTCGACCAGAAATTCCGCGCAAAGCTTAAGACCGCGGCTGCGACCTGAGGCGGCGGCAGCCCGTTCAGCTCATCCGCATATTCGTTTGCGATCTTGTTCCAGGCGATCTCGGGACGTCCATAGGCCGACAGGATCGTGTCATCCATGTCGATCAGCATGGCGCGGGGGAGGGCGGTCATCTCTCTCAAGGCCATTTCACTTCCGGCGGCATCGAGGACAGGATCGAATTGATGTTGCCGCCGGTTTTCAGCCCGAACAGCGTGCCGCGGTCATGGAGCAGGTTGAACTCGACATAGCGCCCGCGCCGGATCAACTGCTCGTCGCGCTCGGCTTCTGTCCATGCGGTTCTGAAATTGCGGCGGACCAGTTCGGGATAGATCTTGAGGAAGGCGCGGCCGACATCCTGAGTGAAAGCGAAATCGGCCTCCCAGTCGCCGGAATTGTGATGGTCGTAGAAAATGCCGCCGATGCCGCGCGGCTCCTTGCGGTGCGGCAGGTAGAAATACTCGTCGCACCATTTCTTGTACTTGTCGTAGGACGCCACCGCGGCATGTGCGTCGCAGGCGGCTTTCATCGCCTCGTGAAACGCAATCGTGTCCGTATCCTCCTGCGTGCGGCGCCGATCGAGCACGGGTGTGAGATCGGAGCCTCCGCCGAACCAGGTTTTGGTCGTGACGATGAACCGCGTGTTCATATGCACCGCCGGCACATGCGGACTGCGCATATGCGCGATCAGGGAGATGCCCGAAGCCCAAAAGCGCGGGTCTTTCGAGGCACCCTGCATCTGACTGCGAAACTCAGGAGAAAATTCGCCGTGCACCGCCACAGTGTGCACGCCGACCTTCTCGAACAGCCTGCCGCGCATCATCGACATCACGCCGCCGCCGCCGCCGCTGTGTTCGGTGCGTTGCCAGGGCGTGCGCACGAAGCGGCCGGCCTGGCCGGGATAGAGCGAGGAGGGCGCCTCGTCCTCCAGCGTCTCGAATGCCGCGCAGATGTCGTCTCGAAGCTTCTCGAACCAGTCTTGCGCGCGCGCTTTGCGGTCGATGATGGAAAGGTCCATGTGCGATTCCGAATGTCCCGTCGTCATTGCGAGCGGAGCGAAGCAATCCATCGTGCCGCAGAGAGAAATGGATTGCTTCGTCGCTGACGCTCCTCGCAATGACGGCGGAAAGTTACCCTAGCCTTCCGGTCCGTAATAGGTGCAGCTCTCGTTGCAACTGTCGCGATGGACCGTGACGCGGATGACCTCGCCGGCATGCTGCACGCGTTCGAAGATGAAGCGCGACAGGTTCTCCAGCGTAGGCGGCCCCAGCGCCTCGATCCGGTTCAGCAGCTTGTGGTCGAGGGTTTTCTGGACGTCGGTCAGGCGGCGCTCCAGCAGGCCGAGATCGAGCAGCATGCCGGTCGCCGGATCGGGCCGGCCGCGCACCGTGACCTCGGTACGGAACGAATGGCCGTGAATCTCCTCGCTGGCCGCGCCGAAGGTCGTGCCGGCCAGCGCATGCGCCGCCTCGAAGCGAAACGATTTCGTCAATTCCCACATCGCAGAAATACTGATCCTATCTGATACCGAGAGTCTTGTGCGTCTGCAGGCTGAGCCGCCATTGCGGATGCTTCAGGCAATAGTCCACCGCGCGCGCGGTGTTTTCGATCACGTCCGGGCCATCCATCGGTTGCAGCGAGAAGCGTTCGAAGGCAAGGCCGGCAAAACACTCCGGCGCCGCATCCGCCTGCGGATAGACCAGTTTCAGCTCATGGCCCTCGCGCACGACGAGGTCGGCGCCCGCCTTGGGGCTGACGCAGATCCAGTCGAGTCCCTCGGGCGGAGCGATGGTGCCGTTGGTTTCGACGCCGATGGCAAAGCCGCGCGCATGCAGCGCGTCGACCAGCGCGCCGTCGAGCTGCAGCATCGGCTCGCCGCCGGTCAGTACCACATAGCAGTTGATGCTTTCGCCGCTCCATTGCGCGGCAATGGTACTGGCAAGCTCGTCCGCCGAGCCGTAGCGGCCGCCAAGCGTGCCGTCGGTGCCGACGAAATCGGTGTCGCAGAATTGACATACTGCGCTTGCGCGATCCTGCTCCCGGCCGCTCCAGAGATTGCAGCCGGCGAAGCGGCAGAACACGGCGGCGCGGCCCGCATGGGCGCCTTCGCCCTGCAGCGTCATGAAGATTTCCTTGACCGCGTAGCTCACTCGATCGCCTCGTTAAACACCTTGTCGGGTTTGCCGCAGCGCCTCGCTGACTGCCATGGCCGCGGCCATAGCGACATTGAGGGAGCGCAATCCCGGCTTGATCGGGATTTTGACCCGCTCATCCGCAGCCGCCACGACCTCGTCGGTCACCCCGACGGTTTCGCGCCCGAACAGCAGGATGTCCGACGCGCCATAGCGAAAATCAAGGTAGGGAATGGCGCCTTTGGTGGTGAAAAGCACCAGCCGCAAGCCCGCTTCCCGGCGCCATTCCTCGAATTTCGCCCATGAGACGTGGCGGGTCAGCCTGACCTGGTCGAGATAGTCCATGCCGGCCCGGCGGAAGGCCCGGTCGGACACCGCAAAGCCGGCGGGTTCGATGATATGGGCCGCCACATCCAGGCACGCGCACAGCCTGAGAATCGTCCCGGTATTTTGGGGAATGTCGGGCTGGAACAGCGCTATCTGCATCTGGCGGGATATCCCGAATGTATGAATAAAACAACGGTCTGCAGGGATTTAGTGCATTGCAAGCTTGCAGGCGGATAGTGGGCTTGCGCTCCCTCGGCAAGGGTGCCAATAGAACGATTCTGGACTGCTTGGTTGGCCGCCTGGGCCGAAGAAGCCGGTCTTCTGCCGCCGCGGGGGTCGCGGGCGCCGGCAGTCCCACTTGGTCACGTTCTTGGGCGTCTGCCTTTGATTGGGCACCTACCTTGGGCGTTTCCCGGGCGGTTCCACCGGCTGCAGCTAAGAAAGGGTTTGGAATCGTGACGACAGCGTCTTCGGCGGACCATCCGACACGCCGTGATTTCCTCTTTGTGGCAACGGGAGCGTTTGCAGCCGTCAGTGGGACGGTTGCCCTCTGGCCGTTTATTTCCCAGATGAACCCGGACGCCTCGACAATCGCGGCCGGCGCCCCGATCGAAGTCGACCTTGCGCCGATCGCCGACGGGCAGGACATCAAGGTGTTCTGGCGCGGCAAGCCGATCTACATCATGCACCGGACCAAGAAGCAGATCGAAGAGGCCCAGAAGGTCCCGCTGGCCGACCTCAAGGACCCCGCCACCGATCAATCCCGGGTCAAGGAAGGTCACGATCAGTGGCTGGTCGTGATCGGCATCTGCACCCATCTCGGCTGCATCCCGATCGCGCATGAGGGCAATTACGACGGCTTCTTCTGCCCCTGCCACGGCTCGCAATACGACTCCTCCGGCCGTATTCGCCAGGGACCCGCGCCCGCCAACCTGCCGGTGCCGCCCTATGCCTTCGTTTCCGATAACAAAATCCAGATCGGCTAAGGTTCCGGATCAAGCTTCCGGGACCTTGCAAGCCGTCGCGTCGTCTTATTTCCTCAGGATCGCATCATGAGCGGACCCTCCGACTACAAGCCGAGCCACCCAGCCTTGCAGTGGTTCGAACGGCGCCTGCCGATTCTTGGCCTCATGCATTCCTCGTTCGTGGCCTATCCGACGCCGCGCAACCTGAACTACTGGTGGACCTTCGGCGCCATCCTCTCCTTCATGCTGGGGATGCAGATCCTGACCGGTGTGATCCTGGCGATGCACTACACGCCGAACGCCGACCTCGCCTTCCGCTCGGTGGAATTGATCGTCCGCGACGTCAACTATGGCTGGCTGCTCCGCAACATGCATGCGGTCGGCGCCTCGATGTTTTTCTTCGCCGTCTATGTGCACATGTTCCGCGGCCTCTATTACGGGTCGTACAAGGAGCCGCGCGAGGTGCTCTGGATCCTCGGCGTCATCATCTACCTCCTGATGATGGCGACCGGGTTCATGGGCTATGTGCTGCCCTGGGGCCAGATGAGCTTCTGGGGTGCGACTGTCATCACCAATCTGTTCTCGGCCTTCCCCTATGTCGGCGACAGCATCGTGACGTTGCTGTGGGGCGGCTATTCGGTCGGCAATCCGACGCTGAACCGCTTCTTCTCGCTGCATTACCTGCTGCCGTTCCTGATCGCCGGCGTGGTGGTGCTGCACGTCTGGGCCTTGCACGTCGCCGGTCAGAACAATCCCGACGGCCTCGACATGAAGACCGACAAGGACTCGGTGCCGTTCACGCCGCATGCGACCATCAAGGACATGTTCGGCGTCTCGGTTTTCCTGCTGCTCTTTGCCTGGTTCATCTTCTACATGCCGAACTATCTCGGCGACGCCGACAACTACATTCCGGCGAACCCGGCCCAGACGCCGGCGCACATCGTACCCGAATGGTACTACCTGCCGTTCTACGCCATGCTTCGCAGCATTCCGAACAAGCTCGCCGGCGTCGTCGTGATGTTCTCGTCGATCCTGATCCTGGTGTTCCTGCCCTGGCTCGACACCGCGAGGACCCGCTCTTCCAAGTATCGTCCGCTGGCGAAGCAGTTCTTCTGGATGTTCGTCGTAGTCTGCGTCGTGCTCGGCTATCTCGGAGCGCAGCCGCCGGAAGGCATCTACGTCATCCTGGGCCGCATCCTGACGTTCTGCTATTTCGCCTACTTCCTGATCGTGCTGCCGCTGCTCTCGCGCATCGAGACGCCGCGTCCGATGCCGAATTCGATCGCCGACGCCGTGCTGGCAAAGGGCGGCAAGATCGCCGCTGCCCTCGTTGCGATGATCGTTGCCGGCAGCGTCCTGGTCGGCGGACCGCAGAATGCGCGCGCCGAGGAGCAGGAGACGCCGCCATCAGTGAAATGGTCGTTTGCCGGTCCGTTTGGGACCTTTGACCGCGGCTCGCTGCAGCGTGGCCTGAAGGTTTACAAGGAAGTCTGCTCGAACTGTCACTCGCTGTCCTACATCGCCTTCCGCAACCTCGCCGATCCCGGCGGGCCCGGCTATTCGGAGGCGCAGGTCGCCGGCCTCGCGTCGGAGTACAAGATCAAGGATGGCCCGAACGACCAGGGCGAGATGTTCGAGCGCCCCGGCCGGCCGGCCGATTATTTCCCGTCGCCGTTCCCGAACGAGCAGGCGGCGCGTGCGGCCAATGGCGGCGCGGCTCCGCCGGACCTGTCGCTGATCACGAAAGCGCGTTCCTATGAGCGCGGCTTCCCCCGCTTCATCTTCGACTTCTTCACCCAGTTCCAGGAGCAGGGCCCGAACTATGTCGACGCCATTCTGCAGGGCTTCGAAGACAAGGCGCCGGCGGGAGTCACCATCCCGGCGGGCTCGTACTACAACAAGTACTTCCCCGGCCACTCCATCAAGATGCCGAAGCCGCTCTCCGACGGTCAGGTGACCTTCGATGACGGTGCGCCGGCGACCGTCGCGCAATACTCCCACGACGTCACGACGTTCCTGATGTGGGCGGCCGAGCCGAAGATGGAAGCGCGCAAGAAGCTCGGCGCCCAGGTCTTCGTGGTGCTGATCATCTTCGCGATCCTGATGTTCTTCACGAAGAAGCGGGTCTGGGCGGACGCCCACTGATGTCAGTGAAGGCGGATTGAAGAAGCCCCCGTGAAGGGGGCTTTTTTGTTGCTGTTTGAACCGTCATTCCGGGGCATGCGAAGCATGAACCCGGAATCTCGAGATTCCCCGATGCGCAATTGCGCATCTGTGGTCTGGTCCTTTCGGACCATCCCGGAATGACCGAGTGCAATTGCATCTATCGCGCAGCGCGGCCAAAATGCCTCTCAACAAACTCTCATCGGAGGAAAACCATGGGCACCCTCATCAGCTTCAAGCGTCCGGACGGCAAGGAAGCCTCCGGCTATCTCGCCAACGCCTCGCGCGGCGACGCGCCGGGCGTGGTGGTGATCCAGGAATGGTGGGGCCTGCAGGACCAGATCAAGGGCATGTGCGACCGCTTCGCGCGCGCGGGCTTCGATGCGCTGGCGCCCGATCTCTACAAGGGCACGGTGGTGCCGTATCACGACACGGATGCGGCCGGCAAAGAGATGAACTCGCTCGACTTCATGGACGCCACGACGCAGACCGTGCGCGGCGCCGCGCAATATCTCGCCCGCAACGGCGCCAAGGTCGGGCTCACCGGCTTCTGCCTCGGCGGCGCCGTGACCATCATTGGCGCGACAAAGATTCCGGAGCTCACCGCGGGCGTGGTGTTCTACGGCATTCCGCCCGAGGCCGCGGCGAGGCCCGCCGATGTGCGCATTCCGCTTCAGGCGCATTTCGCCAACAAGGACGATTGGTGCACGCCGGCCGCGGTCGATGCCTTCGAGAAGGCCATGAAGGCGGCGGGCAAGGCGCTGGAGATCTATCGCTACGACGCCGAGCACGGCTTTGCCAATGAGCAGCGCATGTCGGTGCATGACCGCCAATGCGCCGAGCAGGCCTGGGCCCGCGCGACGACGTATTTCGCCAAGCACCTGGGGTAGGCCGACGCGCCTCAACTGACGCCGTCATACCCCGCGAAAGCGGGGTATCCAGTACGCCGCGGCCGCTCGATTTCGAAAACTGCTAGTCTGGAATACTGGATCACCCGCTTTCGCGGGTGATGACAGTCATCCCCTGGATGGCACTCGCGCGATCAATTCCCCTTCACCCCATCCCACCAGGCGCACGTGCCCGACATCAGCTTGTAATTGCCTTCCATCACCTGCACCGGCGCGCGCAGGCCTTCGCGGGCGGCGTTCATCCTCATCTCGCGCGCGACGTCGCGGTCCTTCTCGGGCAACCAGACCCGCTCATGTCCCCACAGGCTCGGGCCGTGATGCATCTCGACCGGCTGCCAGCTTTTCGGATCGATCTCGCGGCCGCCCCAGCCGCACTCGACCATGAAGGAGGAGGGCGTCCTTGCGTAGAACGACGTCATGAGATCGTTGGTATGGCGGCCGAGCGTGACGTTGACGCGCTCCTCAGCTAGCGCAACGTCATAGGATTGGCCGACATCGTCGAGCGAGAAGAGTTCCACCATCAGGTGGTGCATGCCGGCCTTGCCGGTCTCGATCAGCGCAAGCGAGTGATGACGCGGATTGACGTGGAAGAAATAGGCGCGGAACGGCTTCTCGATGTAGTCGGATAGGCCGAAGCCGAGCACATCCCTGTAGAACGCCATCAGCGGCTCGATGTTCTCGACGGTCAGCACGACATGGCCAAGGCCGAGCGGTCCGGTGCGGAATCCAGAGATCGAGCGGCCGGGGCTGAACGGCGTCTCGTCGATCTCCGCGCCGTGAAAGGCCTCCAGCCGGTTGCCGGCCGGATCGTGAAACGAGATCAGCGCGGAGACGCGCCGCGCGTCGGCGAGCGTCCGTGGCTCTGACGTTACTGCCACGCCCGCGCGCTCCAGCCGCGCCGCCAGCGCCTCGAGGGCCGTGCCATCCGCCACCTCCCAGCCGAAAAAGCGCGCACCATCGCCCATCGCGCGATCGATCACGATGCGCTGCGTGCGGTCATCCATGCGGAAGGCGAGCAGCGAATTGCCGCGCTCGATCGCCTGCAATCCCACCAGGCCGGTGCCGAATTGCCGCCAGTCGTCGAGCTTGTCCGATCCGAAGCCGGCATATCCCAAACCCCTGATCATGGCGCGCCTCCTTGCTGTCCGGTCGCGTCGCGACGCCGGCTCTTGCCCCAAGCTTAATCCCATTTGCGCGGCTTGTGCGCCCTTATTCTGGTATGAATGCCTCCTTCCCCTGAGCATGTTGACCGCCCAATGGCGGGGCGCTTGGGTGTCATCGCCCTCCGTTGCAGGGGATTGAAAGACTGTGAGCGGCAAGTTTGTCAGCATGACAGGGGCGACGCGCAACGTGCTCGAACTCATCGTTCGATGGATCGCAGTTCTTCCCGGCGTTCTTGTCCTGGCGCATGTGGAGGCATGGGCGCAGCAGTCGTTCGTGACGATCAAGGGCGATCCGAAGGCCATCGCCTGGTGGGTGATCGCGGATTTTCAGCCGTTCACGACGGAGGTTCGAGGCATTCCCGCGAACCAGATTCGCAAGACCTGGTGCAAGGCGACCGAGTTTCGCAAGGACCTCATTCCGAGGCAGCTGCTGTTCGAAAATGGCACCGACGAGATGGAGGCGGCAGAACTGTCGTTCGCGATCGAAGGCCATTTCGATGGCTCTCCCATGACGCAGGTCGCGCTGGTCGGAGTCTATCAGGAGTGCTCCGGCAAAAAGGGCAGATTCATTCTGATCGTCGACCGGCCGGCTGGCGGATCGCCCAGGATCCGACCGACCAAGACTCGACCGCCAAAGATCCGCTTCGTGAACGCCGCCGAAACGGACAGACAGTTTGGTGCTCTGGCGAAAGGGAAAGACAACACCCTGGTCGCCTGGACATGCATGGAATGCGACAACCACTCGATCCTGAAATGGAATCCGAAGAGCCGAAAATTTCAGTGGCAGTCCGGGCCGAACGACGAGTAGTCGGGCCGGCGCCTGCGTCGTTTGAGCCTTTTCCGCCCCGGCATTGGCCGCCGGCGGCCCGCCGAGGCCGGGCCGTCCCTTGACATCGTTGCGTCCGGATGGTGAGTAGCCTCCATGAGCGCCGTGACCAGCCCCTCCCGTCTTTGGTGGCCCACCTCCTAAAAAGGGTGGCCGGTGCGATTTTTTCTCAAGTTTCAATCGTTCAGAGGCCGCCATCCAGGCGGTCTTCGTTTGTCCTGTGTGGCGTCCTCTCTGCAAGTCGAATAAGAGGATGACATGAACAGGACGGTCTTCACTCTCCCCGAGCGCAGCGACTATGTGACCCGCGCCGGCCTCGCCGTGCAGCGCGTGGTCGAGCACTTCTCGGGCGGCGCCAGCCGGCTCGATGCGCTGATCGACCTGCTCGACCGTCGCCGTGGCGTGGTGCTCTCCTCGGGCACCACCGTGCCCGGCCGCTATGAAAGCTTCGATCTCGGCTTTGCCGATCCGCCGCTGGTGCTGGAGACCTCGGGCGTCAATTTCTCGCTGACCGCGTTGAATCCGCGCGGCGAGGTGCTGATCTCCTTCATGAGCGACACCCTGCGCGAGCCCTGTGTCGTGATCACGGAGAAGGGCGCGAGCCGCCTGTCCGGCCACATCCTGCGGGGCGCCGCCCCGGTGGAAGAGGATCAGCGCACCCGCCGCGCCAGCGTGATGTCGCTGGTGCGCGACATGATCGCGGCGTTCTCGGCGAACGACGATGGCATGCTCGGCCTGTTCGGCGCCTTCGCCTATGACCTCGTGTTCCAGATCGAGGATATCGTGCAGAAGCGTGCGCGCGAGGCCGACCAGCGCGATATCGTGCTTTACGTGCCCGATCGTCTCCTGGCCTATGATCGTGCCACCTCGCGCGGCGCGCTGCTGAGCTACGATTTCACATGGAAGGGAAAATCCACCGCAGGCCTGCCGCGCGAGACCACTGAGAGCGTCTACGCGAGAACGCCGCGGCAGGGCTTTGCCGACCACGCTCCCGGCGAGTATCAGGCCACGGTGGAGACCGCGCGCGCGGCGTTTGCCCGCGGCGACCTCTTCGAAGCCGTGCCCGGCCAGTTGTTCGGCGAGCCCTGCGAGCGCTCGCCTGCCGAAGTGTTCCAGCGGCTGTGCCGCATCAATCCGTCGCCCTATGGCGCGCTGATGAATCTCGGCGACGGCGAGTTCCTGGTCTCCGCTTCGCCGGAAATGTTCGTGCGCTCCGACGGGCGGCGTGTCGAGACCTGCCCGATTTCAGGCACGATCGCGCGCGGCACCGATGCCATCGGCGACGCCGAGCAGATCCTCAAGCTTCTGAACTCGGAAAAGGACGAGTTCGAACTGAACATGTGCACCGACGTCGACCGCAACGACAAGGCGCGCGTCTGCGTGCCCGGCAGCATCAAGGTGCTGGCGCGGCGACAGATCGAGACCTACTCGAAGCTGTTCCACACCGTCGATCATGTCGAGGGCATGCTGCGGCCGGGCTTCGACGCGCTCGATGCGTTCCTGACCCATGCCTGGGCGGTGACGGTGACCGGCGCCCCGAAATTATGGGCGATGCAGTTCGTCGAGGATCACGAGCGGTCGCCGCGGCGCTGGTACGCCGGTGCGATCGGTTGCGTCAATTTCGACGGCAGCATCAACACGGGGCTGACCATCCGCACTATCAGAATGAAGGATGGTCTGGCCGAAGTGCGCGTCGGCGCCACCTGTCTGTTTGACTCCGATCCTGCGGCCGAAGACCGCGAGTGCCAGGTCAAGGCGGCGGCGCTCTTCCAGGCGCTGCGCGGCGACCCGCCCAAGCCGTTGTCGAGCTTTGCGCCCGATGCGACCGGCTCCGGCAAGCAGGTGCTGCTGATCGACCATGACGACAGCTTCGTGCACATGCTGGCCGACTACTTCCGCCAGGTCGGCGCCAGCGTCACCGTGGTCCGTTATGTCCATGCGCAGGACATGCTGAAGCAAAGGAAGTGGGATCTCTTGGTGCTCTCGCCCGGTCCGGGCCGGCCGGAGGATTTCAGGATTGCCTCCACCATCGAAACGGCGGTTGCGAAGAAGCTGCCGATCTTCGGCGTCTGCCTCGGCGTGCAGGCGATCGGCGAATATTTCGGCGGCAAGCTCGGCCAGCTTGGCCAGCCGGCGCATGGACGACCATCGCGGGTGCAGGTGAAGGGCGGGCGCTTGATGCGGAGCCTGCCGAACGAGATCGTGATCGGGCGCTATCATTCGCTCTATGTCGAGCGTGACTCGATGCCCGATGTGCTCGACGTGACCGCCTCGACCGAGGACGGCGTCGCCATGGCAATCGAGCACAAGTCGCTGCCGGTCGGCGGCGTGCAGTTTCACCCGGAATCTCTGATGTCGCTGGGCGACGAGGTCGGCTTGCGCATTGTCGAAAATGCGTTCCGGCTGGATGTGAAGGCGAATTGATGGACGAATTTTTTCACACTCGTCATTCCGGGATGGTGCGCAGCACCAGACCCGGAATCTCGAGATTCCGGGTTCGGTCCTTTGGACCGCTCCGGAATGACAGTTAAAGCGAGATCCCGAATGACCTTTGATCAAGACCTCAAATCAAGCATCCGCACCATCCCGGACTATCCCAAGAAGGGCATTCTGTTTCGCGACATCACCACGCTGCTCGCGGATGCGCGCGCCTTCCGCCGTGCGGTCGACGAGCTGGTGCATCCCTGGGCGGGATCGAAGATCGACAAGGTCGCAGGCATCGAGGCGCGCGGCTTCATCCTCGGCGGCGCGGTGGCGCATCAATTGTCCGCCGGCTTCGTGCCGATCCGCAAGAAAGGCAAGCTGCCGCACACCACGGTACGGATCGCCTATTCGCTGGAATACGGCATCGACGAGATGGAGATGCACGCCGACGCCGTGCATCCCGGCGAGCGCGTCATCCTGGTCGACGACCTGATCGCAACCGGCGGCACGGCCGAAGGCGCGATCAAGCTGTTGCGCCAGATCGGCGCCAACGTCGTGGCGGCCTGCTTCATCGTCGATCTGCCTGATCTCGGCGGCGCGACCAAGCTGCGCGCCATGGACGTGCCGGTGCGCACGCTGATGGCGTTCGAAGGGCATTAAAGGACAGTCTCAGATGAAGACCTACAGGATCGCGGCCATTCCCGGCGACGGCATCGGCACCGAAGTCATCGATGCCGGCGTTGAAGTTCTCAAGGCGCTGGCCGCGCGCGAGGGCAAGCTTCGCGTTCCAGTTCGATCACTTCGACTGGGGCGGCGAGTACTACAAGAAGCACGGCCGCATGATGCCGGAGAACGGCCGCGACCTGATCCGCCATCACGACGCCATCCTGTTCGGCTCGGCCGGCCACCCCGATATCCCCGATCACATCACGCTGTGGGGACTGCGGCTCGCATCTGCCAGCCGTTCGACCAGTACGCCAACGTGCGGCCGACGCGCATCCTGCCGGGCATCACCTCGCCGCTGCGCGCCGTGAACGGACAAGGAACTCGACTGGGTCATCGTGCGCGAGAATTCGGAGGGCGAATATGCCGGGGTCGGCGGCCGCGTTCACCAGGGCTCGCCGCTGGAGGCCGCCACCGACGTCTCGATGTTCACCCGCGCCGGCGTCGAGCGGATCATGCGCTTTGCTTTCAAGCTCGCGCGCTCCCGTCCGCGCAAGCTGCTGACCGTCGTCACCAAGTCGAACGCTCAGCGCCACGCCATGGTGATGTGGGACGAGATCGCAGTCGAGGTCGCCGCGCGAATTCCCCGACGTGACCTGGGACAAGATGCTGGTCGACGCCATGACCATGCGGATGGTAGTGCGCCCGCAAACCATCGACACCATCGTCGCCACCAATCTGCATGCCGACATCCTGTCGGATCTGGCGGCGGCGCTCGCGGGTTCGCTCGGCATCGCGCCGACCGCCAACCTCAATCCGGAGCGCAATTTCCCGTCGATGTTCGAGCCGATCCACGGCTCGGCCTTCGACATCATGGGCAAGGGCATCGCCAATCCCGTCGGCACGTTCTGGTCGGCGGTGATGATGCTCGAGCATCTCGGCGAGAACGCCGCCGCCGCGCGGCTGATGAAGGCGATCGAGCGGGTCACCGCCGATCCCGCGTTGCATACGCCCGATCTCGGCGGTTCGGCCAATACGCGCAAGGTGACTGACGCCGTCGTGACCGCGATCCGCGCCGAGAATGCCTGAGAGAGTCCGGAGAAATTCCCTTCAGGAAATCAGGGCTGATCCCAAGGCGGTTCAGGCCGCCACGCATCCAGCAGTTCGTCAATGAACACGCGGACCTTGGGCGACAGATGTCGTCCGGATGGATATACAGCGCGGATCGGCGCACCGTCCGCATCAACGTGCCGTAAAATCGGGACCAATCGTCCGGTTCGCAGATCGTCGCTGATCAGAAAGGTAGCGAGCCGCGCGATGCCATATCCGGCGATCGTCGCGTCGCGCAACGCCTCCGCATTCGTCGTCGCGAACCGACCGCCGATCGGTATCGAACGAATTTGAGGGTTCTCGCTGAACCTCCATTCGACCGGCCGGCCGCCGTGGATGAACGCCAGGCAGCTATGGCCTGCGAGATCGTCGACCGTGTGAGGCACGCCCTGGCTCTCCAAATAGGCCGGAGCTGCACATGTAACCAGCCGATGTGGCGCCAGCAGCCTCGTCATCAAGCGCGAGTCCTCGGTCTCCCCGATCCTGATCGCAATATCGACGCCCTCATCGATGAGGTCCACGTAACGATCGCTGAAGGATACGCTGACTGAAATCTCCGGCCATTTGCGCATGAAATCGTTGAGTATCGGGAGCACGTGCAATCGCCCGAATGACACCGGCAGATCCAGCCGCAGCCGTCCACGCGGCGCTTGCGAATGGCTCAGCATCGCCATCTCTGCTTCCTCAAGATCGGCAAGCAGCCGTATGCAGCGTTCGTGAAATGCTGCGCCTTCGCCAGTGAGCGACACACTTCTGGTCGTTCGTTGCAGCAACCTCACTCCAAGCCGGTCTTCGAGCCGGACTATGCTCTTTCCCACCGCCGATCGTGAAAGCCCGATGCGTTCAGCGGCGGCTGTGAAGCTTTTCGCTTCCGCCACGTGAACAAACACGTTGATGTCTTTCATTCGATCGATGGCCATTCTGCCGTCTCCCTTGGGCCGTCAGCTTTTTTGCCGAGTACGCAAGAACAAGATTGGGGCATATCGTTCCCTAGTGAAGGGAAAATGCGGCCTATTGTGGCTACAGAGCGCCTATTCTAGTCTTTGGGAACCGCGTGCTCCACTGTGGGGACCTGCTTTCCTCACACCTTCGACGAGTAGCCTATGCGGTAATATAATAAGGGTGGGGCGAAAATTCCCTATCCACGACAAGAGGAAAGCGCCCGTGAAGGCTGTTCGTTACTACGGACGAAGGGACATCCGCGTCGAAGCCGTCAATGAGCCGAAAGACATGAGGTCGGACCAGTTGCTGGTGAAGCCCCTGTGGACCGGCATCTGCGGCACCGATCTTCACGAATATGTCGCTGGTCCGATCGTGACGCCCGCGACACCGCACGTCTTCACGTCCGCGACCCTGCCGCAAATTCTCGGCCACGAATTTTCAGCCGAGGTCATCGACGCCGGCCGCGACGTCAAGCACGTGAAGCGCGGCGATCGAATTTCGGTGCAGCCGCTCGTGATGCCGATGAACGACTACTACAGCCGGCGCGGTCTCAACCATCTGAGCGAAAAGATGGGTTGTGTCGGCCTGAGCTGGGATTGGGGCGGCATGTCGGAGCTTGCCGTCATCAACGACTACAACGCCGCCAAGGTGCCGGACAGCATCAGCGACGAGGAGGCGGCGATGATCGAGCCAGCCGCCGTCGCGCTCTATGCCGTCGATCGCGGCGGCGTGCAGGCCGGCAGTACGGTGCTCATCGCGGGCGCGGGGCCGATCGGTGCGCTAACCATCCTCTGCGCGTACGCGGCGGGTGCGGCAAAAATCTTCGTTTCCGAGCCGAACGCAGCGCGGCGCAAGACGATCGAGAACTGGGGCATCTGCGCCGGCATCTACGATCCCACGAGCGCTGACGTGGTGGCGCTGGTAAAGGCGCAGACCGAAGAGAATGTTGGCGTCGACGTCGCCATCGAGTGCGTGGGCAAGGAAAATGCGCTCAACACCTGTGTCGAAGCGGTGCGACGGCGCGGTACCGTCGTGCAGGCCGGTTTGCATGTCGGCAAGGCCTCGACCGATCCGATGCTGTGGGCACTGAAGGACATCACCATCGAGGCGACCTGGTGCTATCCTATCACGATGTGGCCGCGCATTATCGGCCTCGTCGAATCCGGCAAGTTGCCGATCTCCAAGATCATCGATGGCCGCATCCGCGCCGAGGACGTCGTCGCCAAGGGCTTTGACGTGCTCACGGCCGCCACCAACGACAAGCTGAAGATACTGGTATCGGCGCATCTTTGAGGCGCCGTCCCGCGACCAGGATTGATGCGGGCCTGCATCTGAGAGCGACGTTCAAGTCGCCAAAACGAGAGCGAATGGACAAAGGGGAGGAACACCGAAATGAGAGCTGTTATCGTGAGCTGCTTATCGCTGGTCTGCCTGGCCGCGGCTCCGCCCACACCTGCGTACGCGCAATATTCCGGGGCGCCGCGAACGTTCCTGTTCAATCCCGCGCTGGACGTCTGTATCCGCGACACCTCGAAATTCAAGAAAGCGCCACCTTACGTGATCGGCTTTTCCAATGCAGGCCTCGGAGACAGCTGGCGCGTAGTCGGACTGCACTCGCTGGAGAAGGCCGCGCATGACCATGCTGACGTGGTCAAGAAGCTGCTCATTACCGACGCCGGTCACGACGACGCCAAACAAGTCGCCGATATCCAGGATCTCGTCTCGCGAGGCGTCGACCTCCTGATTGTCAGCGCCAACACCTCGCAGGCGCTCGACCCCGCCGTCACCCAGGTCACCGAGCGCGGCATTCCGGTCGTGATGGTTGACCGTCGAGTCGATTCCGACAATTTCGTCACTTTCGTCACCGCCTCTGACGCGATGATGGGCCGCTTGTTCGCGCAGTGGATCGTCGAGAAGCTGAACGGCAAGGGCAATGTGATCATCCTCGGCGGGCAGGCCGGGTCGAGCCCCAACGAGAACAGGGTCAAGCCTGCGATGCAGGTGTTCGGCGCCAATCCAGGCATCAAGATTCTCGACACCGTTTACTCCGACTGGAGCCCGGTGAAGGGCAAGCAGGTAATGCAGGCGATGATCGCCAAATACGGTCACAACATCAACGCAGTGTTCGCGCCACACGGATTGCAGGTGCCCGGCGCCATCGAAGCCTTCCTGGACGCGGGTTGGAAAGGCAACGAGATTCCGCCGATCACGTCAGCCGACATGAACGGGCCGATGAAGATGGCAATCAAGAACAAATTCCCGTTGCTCGATATCGATTATCCGCCGGCCATGATGGGGGTCGCGCTGGAGGTTGCCCTCAAAGTACTGTCGGGAGCGTCGGTGCCGTGCATCTACACCATCAACAGCAACATCGTGCTGACGCATGGGGACGAAACGCCTTCGATCCCGCGTCCCGACATGTATGCTGAGCAGCACGTCGTTCCCGATGGTCCCGACGACATGCTGGTATCGGGCGGGATGGGCCCGGGCTATAATCCGAGCACCTTCAAGATCGACTTCCCGCACTGATCGCGCTGCGCTCTGGTGGCGCCGGGCATCATTGTCGGGCGCCACCGACAGAGCACAAACAGCCCATGTTGACGCTGAACGCCATCTCGAAGAGCTTCCCTGGCGTGCGCGCGCTGAGCGGCGTGAACCTTGAGGTTCGGCCGGGCGAGATTCATGGACTGCTCGGCGAGAACGGCGCCGGCAAGTCGACCCTGATCAAGATCATCGCCGGAGCTTATGCGCCCGACGAGGGCGAAATGCATTTCGCTGATGCGCCGGCGCGCTGGTCGTCGCCGCGTGAAGCGAAACTGCACGGAATCCACGTCGTCTACCAGGAATTCGCGCTGTTTCCGCAGCTTTCGGTGGCGGAAAACATCTTCGTCGGCCAGGAGCGGCTCAATCGCTTCGGTATGGTGGATCATGGTCGGACCAGGCGTGAAGCGAAGGAGCTTCTGGAAAAGCTTGGTGTCTCGTTCGATGTCGGCGCAAGCGTCTCGTCGCTGTCTGTTGCCGACCAGCAGATGGTCGAGATCGCCCGCGCCATGGTCCGCAACGTCAAACTCCTGGTGCTCGACGAACCGACCGCCGTGATCGCCGGCCGCGAAGTGGCGCTGTTGTTCGACCTGCTCCGCCGACTGCGCGGGAGCGGCGTGTCGGTGCTCTTCATCTCCCATAGGCTCGACGAGGTCTTCACGATCTGCGACCGCGTCACGGTTCTCAAGGACGGACGCCTCGTCGGTACGCACGATATCTCCGGCGTCTCGCGCGAGCGCCTGATCTCGATGATGGTCGGGCGCGATCTCGGCGATCTATTCCCTCCCGCGCCAGCGACAGCATCAGTAGGCGAGTCCGTGCTTCGCACGGAAGCCGTATCCGTCGGCGATCGCGTGCGGGACATCTCGATCGACCTCAGGGCTGGCGAGATCGTGGCGCTCGCCGGCATGGTCGGCGCCGGACGCTCGGAACTGGCGCTGGGCCTCTTCGGCGCGGCACCGCTCCGAAGCGGGGCGATCCATGTCAAAGGCCAATGCTTCACCTCGATGACCCCGGCGCGCGCGATCGAACTCGGGATGGGTCTTGTCACGGAGGATCGCAAAACGCAGGGCCTTGCAATGCTGCTCGATATCGCCGCGAATATTTCTGGGCCCACCCTGTCCGAGGTTACGCGGCGCGGTCTCATCGATCGCCGGCTCGAGTCGACGATCGCCACCTGCGAGATCGAGCGCTACCGCATCGCTTGCCGCGGCCCAGCGACCAAGGTCGCCACCATGTCCGGCGGCAACCAGCAGAAGGTGATTGTCGCGCGATGGGCGCGGATTTGCCGGAGCGTGCTGATCCTCGACGAGCCCACGCGCGGCATCGACGTCGGCGCCAAAGCCGAGATTTACCGCATCATGCGCGACCTCGCCGCGTCTGGCGTCGCGATCCTGATGATCAGCTCGGAATTGACCGAAGTCATCGGCATGGCGGATCGGGTCATCGTCATGCGCGAAGGCCGGGTCACCGGCGAACTGGCTGGAATGGAAGCGACGGAGCAGAACATCATGCACCTGGCGACCAGCGAGGCGGCGGCATGACGGAAGAGGCTGTCGACATTCGCGCCGAAATGCCGTCATGGCTGCGCAACAATGTCGGGCTTACGGCAGTGCTTGCACTGATCGGCGCCGTCTGCGCAATCGGCGCCACCGTATCGGACCGCTTCCTGACATTCAACAATTTCCTCAACGTCTTCGAGCAGACCACCGATCTGGCGCTGGTAAGCATCGGACAAACGTTGACCATTCTCTCCGGCGGCATAGATCTGTCGGTCGGATCATTGATCAGCCTCACTGCTTGCCTGACATCGGGACTGATCAACAACAGTCCGGATCGCGTCGTTCCGGTGGTGCTCGTTGTGCTCGCGGTCGGAATGCTCGTCGGCTTCGTCAACGCCGGCCTCGTCGTCGCGCTTCGCGTTCATCCCCTGATCGTCACGTTGGGCATGGGTGCCGTTTTGCAAGGCGTGACGCTTCTCTATGCGCTCGGGCCGATCGGCCGGGTCCCGCGCGGCTTCAACTTCCTCGCCTACGGCCGCATGTACGGTCTACCGCTCGGCGCTACGATCGCGGTGCTGCTTTGTCTGCTGATTGCGCTCCTGCTGCGGTACTTTCCGCTCGGGCGGCAGATCTATGCGTTGGGCGATGATGCCAATTCGGCGCGGCTGGTCGGACTGCGGCGAACGCGAATACTCATGCTGGTCTATGGCATTTCAGGATTTTGTTGCGCAGCGACCGGGCTCTATCTCGCGGCGCGCTTTGGCGTCGGCCAGCCCTATACCGGCGTCAACTATACGCTCGCCTCGATCACTCCCGTGGTACTCGGTGGCACGCTGCTCAGCGGCGGCAGGGGCGGCGTGGTTGGTACGCTGTTCGGTGCCTTTCTGATCGCACTTCTAAACAACCTCCTCAACTTCATGGATGTCTCGAAGCATTATCAACTTGTTGCGCAGGCGCTCATCATCATCCTCGCCGTGTCCGTCTATGTCGAGCGCCGGAGGACGGCATGAGCGAGCGGCTGACCTCCGTCGAGCTGGTGCGTTCGGACGCGCCCGCCTGGTCAATGCGCGCGTGGCTGGACCGTTTCGGCGTGGTCCTGATCCTGCCAGTGCTGCTGGGCATCGGTGGTATAATATCGCCGGCCTTTGTCAATCCCGATAACCTCTCCAATCTGCTCCTGCAATTCGCACCCCTTGCGATCGTCACGATGGGTCAGGCCCTTGTGATGATCGTGCGTGGGCTCGATCTGTCGGTCGCCTCGATGATGGCGACCGCGGCTGTGATCGCTACCAGTCTTTCAGGCAGTGCCGCCGGAATCGTAGCCGTGTTCGCCGTGGCGTTGCTGGTTGCGGTCGCGATAGGCCTCCTCAACGGCTTTCTAGTAACCAAGCGGCAGGTCTCGCCGTTTCTCGCCACGCTCGCGACCATGATCCTGCTGCAGGGTTTCCGCTTTGCCTACACACAGGGCGCGCCGTCCGGCAACGTGCCTCCGCTGCTGCGCATGCTCGGGGCGGGAAAGTTTCACGGTATACCTTATAATACGCTGGTACTGCTTGCGCTCGCCGCCGTTCTGGCGGTTCTCCTTCACCGATCTGCGTTCGGCCGCAGGATCTTCATTGTCGGTGGCAACCCGGTGACCGGGCGACTCTTCGGCATCCGCTCCGATTTCGTCATGATCGCCTGCTACGTTATCTCCGCCTGCCTCGCCGCCATCGCCGGCCTGATCTTGAGCGGCTACGTTGGGCTCGTCGACAATTGGGTCGGTCAGGGCTATGAGCTCGACTCGATCGTCGCCTGCGTTGTCGGCCAGGTATCGCTGCAAGGCGGCCGTGGGTCGATCCTGGGCGCGCTAACCGGGGCCGCCATAATCATCGTCATCGCCAATGAGGTGCTGCTGCTTGGTGTACCGATCCAAGTTCAACTCATCATCAAGGGCGCAGTGATAGTCATTGCTGCGGCCCTCTACGCGCGCAGAGAGACTGACCCAGATCACTAGATTGGCGCCTTCACGTCATGACATCAGCATGGCATAATTGTTTTCGGTCGCGGCCACGATGTCTTCCGCAGTCATCGTAACGGCGAACTTGATAGTGGGCCGCTTGCGCAGCCGAAATGCCTTACTTCATTCGGCCGCATGCTGGGCCGGCGGCGGGTGCACGCCTGCCGCCAGCTGCCTGGCATAGACGTCTTGCCATTCGCCCTTGTCATTGCTGACGAAGTAACCTGCCCGGGCGCCGCGATAGATGCTGGGGTCGTCGATGCCCGGCGGCAGCGTGCCCTGGTCGCGCAGAGCGCGGGCCGCCATCAGAAGCCGGCGCCTTGTGCGGGTGATCATCTGGTCCGAAGGCGCAAGATGCTCCCACTCATGGTCGACAATTCCACCCATGCTCTCGGTGATCGCCTGGTCCTGCAGATGAACGCCGTCGATGCCGCTGTAGATCGTGCCGTTCTGCTGCGCCACGCGATCGATCTTCCAGTCGTTGGAAGGATTGGCCTCCATCCGGAAGCGCCCGAGCCAGTCGGATGTATTGGGCAGTAGCTTGTTGCCACGTCCGGTGCCGCCGACCGGCGTGCCGTCCTTGTAGGCCGGCTGCGGCAGCGACATCGCGGTGACCGCCTTCTTCCAAAAGATGAACACGTACATGGTGTGCGTGTCGTCGAGCGGCACCCAGCCGCGCGCATGCATGTGACTGGAAAACTCTCCGTTCGGCGTCTGGGTCCAGAACGGAAACAGGAAGTTGCCGACACGGTAGTAGGTGCTGTCAGGGCCGGCCGGCCGATAGCCGGCATATTGCGTGCCCCAGGCCACTTCGCAAAAATGATAGCGCGGTGCGCGATCGGTGACGGTGTAGCGCAACGGCTCGTCGTCCGCGAGTTCGTCGGGATCGACATGGCCTGCATGCAGGAAGCCGAAATGCGAGGTGTCGATCTCGCCTTCGAGCGCCTGCAGAAAATTACATTCGCGCTGAATGAAGCTGACGTGGATTTCGTCCGCGGGCATGTCGAGGATCTCGAAGTCAGGCAATGGCGGCGCCTCGGCACGCGCACCCATATAGACCCAGACCACGCCGGCGCGCTCGACCGTGCGATAGGCCTTCGCCTTGATCTTCTGCTTGAAATCCGGTGGCGGCACACTCGGCATGTCCACGCAATTGCCGGCGACGTCGAATTTCCAGCCATGATAGATGCAACGCAAGCCGCTTTCCTCGTTGCGTCCGAGAAACAGCGATGCGCAACGATGCGGGCAGCGATGGTCCATCACGCCGACGCGACCCTCGCTATCTCTGAAGGCGATGAGCTTTTCGCCAAGCAGCATCAGCCGGATGGGCTGTCCGTCGGCGATCAGCTCCGACGACATCAGGGCAGGGACCCAGTAGCAGCGCATCAGCTCGCCCATGACGGTGCCGGGGCCGACGCGTGTCAGTTCCATTCCTTCCTTGGCCGTCGTCAATGCCATGCTCCCTTGTGGTCAGGCGCCACCACGGAAGATACCGCAATCGCGCCGAGAAGTCCCGGTCGACCAAAGACTGCTCTCCTACGCTGCCGCGCGGCCAGCCTGCCAGAGGTCGATCACCTCTTCGCGCGTGATGCCGCGCGTGATGAAAACGATGCGCGACCTGCGATCGGGGTCGGGCCATTGCGGAAGCGCTACCGGTGGATGGAAGACGTGGTGCACGCCGTGGATCACCACGGGCGTCGCTTCGCCGCGGAGATTGAGGATGCCCTTCACCCGCAGCAAATCCTCCCCGCGTGCGTTGCGAAGATAGGCAAGCCATTGCGAGACGACCATCCAGTCCAGCGGCTCATCGAATGCGAGCATGAAACTGGTGATCGATGCCTCATGGGTGTGGCCGTGATGGGCATGGCCGTGATGGTCGTGATGAGCATGATCGTGTTCGTCGTGGGCCGCCTCGCGGGATCCCGTAAACGCCTGTTCGTTGAGCCAGCGCGCAACATCCAGTCTCTTCTTCTCGGGATCGACCAGCGCGGCACCGAATAGATCGGCGGGATCGATCTCGCCATGCGTCACGCGTTCGAAGCTGGCGCCGGGATTGAGCCGGCGAAGCCGTTGCTCCAATGCGGCAATGTTGCTGACCAAATCACACTTGGTGATCAACAGCCGATCGGCCAGCGCCACCTGCTTCACCGCTTCATATTGACGGTCGAGTTGATGCGCCGCGTTGACGGCATCGACCGTCGTCACGACGGTGTCGAGCCGCAGGAAATGCGAGACCAGGGGATTGTTCAACAGGAGTTGCAGGATCGGGGCGGGGTCCGCCAGGCCCGTTGTCTCCACGAGAATACGACGGAATGGCGGCACCTCGCCGCGATCGCGTTTCACCAGAAGTGCGCGCAATGTCTCTTCCAGGTCGCTGCGGATTGTACAGCAAATACAACCACTCGCGAGAACGGCAACCTCGCCGTCCACGCGCTCGACAAGCAGATGGTCGAGAGAGATTTCGCCGTATTCGTTGATGATGACGGCGCTGTCGCTCATGTCCTCATGGCGCAGCAGGCGATTGAGCAGCGTCGTTTTGCCGCTGCCGAGAAAGCCCGTGATCAACGACACGGGCAAACGCTCGGCTGACTTGTCGTTCTCGAACAGGCTCATCGTTGCTTCCACCCGCTGTCATATTTTTGTCTCTGGACATTAGACTAACGGAGGAGGAGCATTCCGAAAATAATTTTTTAAGCCCAGCCTATGGGCGCAACCTGGGAGGCGACGATGGACGACGAGGTCAGGAGTCAGCAGAACACTCAAGAACGGAACGAGGAAATGGCGACCGATCGCCGGACGCTGCTGCGCACGGCGGGTCTCGCCGGTGCCGCGGGCGCGGCGCTCGCGGGCTCGATGCATGGCAAGTTCTCGCTCGCTCCGATCTCCGCGGCGCAGGCGCAGACCGCAGCCGCCATGCCGAAGGGGACCGACAAGCCGTGGTGGCCCTCGAAATGGGGCAAGGACGACGAGTGTGGCGCCTCCAACCACATCACGCCGGAGAAGGTTCTCGATACGATCAAATGGATCAAGGACGGCAAGATCTACAAGATCGGCCGCGTCTACGAAGGCGCCATGCCGCTGTTCGGTCCGCGCGCGTTCACGCTGCGCATTCCAGGCAGCCCGACCGGCGGCCCGTTCGGCGACAACAAGCTCGTCTATCATGACGAGTTCCTCTCCACCGAGATCGGCCAGACCGGCACGCAGTTCGACGGCCTCGGCCACATCGGCATCCAGCTCGGCAAGGACGGCGACAAGAGCGAGATGAAATTCTACAACGGCTTCTCCGCGCTGGAGATCAGCGACGCCTACGGCCTCAAGAAGCTCGGCGTCGAAAAACTGAAACCGCTCTTCACCCGAGGTCACCTGCTCGACATGGTCGCGCTCAAGGGCGGAATGATGGATGCCGGCCAGGAGATTACCTCGGCCGACATCAAGGCGGCATTGCAGAAGCAGAACATGAGCGAGGGCGACTTCAAGCCGGGCGACGCGATCTTCTTTCATACCGGCTGGGGCTCGCTCTGGATGAAGAACAATGACCGCTTCAACAGCGGCGAGCCGGGCATCGGCCTCGATGCTGCCAAATGGGTGGTCGAGAAGGATCTCGCACTGACCGGGGCGGACACCTGGGCGGTCGAGGTGGTCCCCAATCCCGACAAGTCGCTCGCCTTCGCGGTCCATGCCGAGCTGCAGACCAAGCACGGCATCCACAACCACGAGAACCTGTTCTTCGACGACTTGATCGCCGCCAAGAAGTACCAGTTCGTCTATTGCTTTGCGCCGGCTCCCATCAAGGGCGCCACGGGAAGCAATGGCTGCCCGATCGCGATCACCTGATCCGCATTCCGCTCGACGCGTGGGCGGGAATCTCGCCCACGCGCTTTTCGCGGGCCCGGACCTTGCCGGCCTACGATCCCTGCATGATCAGATTCAGCTCGAGCTCGCGGAACGCGAAGTAGTTGCGGCGGATCCACTGGTGCAGCTCGGTGGATGAATCCTTCTCCTGGCGCAGATAGCCGGTAAAGGAGAAGTTCGACCGGTCGACGTAGGTCCTGAGGAAGGTCGGCAACGCGGCGATGCGCAACAGGCGGCCGTGCGACATGGATGGCGGCAGCTCGCCGCGCACGGTATGTTCATTGTCCACCGTGATCAGCAGCGACGGCGGAATCTGCTCGCGCAGCATCTCGTGCCCGCGCCCCGAGACGCGGTCGGTGTCGGCAACGTACAGGATGACCGGCGCCACGTTGCGCCGCACCGCCTCCTTCAGGAATCCGATCTGCTCCGACATCTTGAAGAACTCGTCGAAGGCGTGAAAGCCGAGGTCGATCACCTTCGAAAGCCCGTCATCGACGATGATGCGGTCCATCAGCTGCATCTTGCCGTAGGTGTCGATGACATCGGCGGTTTCGGTGAGGTCCGGCAGGTAGTCGAGCAGCGAGGGTTCCTTCAGATTGATGTCGAACGCCGCCACCCTGCCGTTCTTCAGGAACAGGAACTCGCTCAAAAGCCGCGCGAGCAGCGTCTTGCCGACCTGCGGACGGGGCGAGCAGATGATATAGACGGGAGTGGCGGGCATCAGCCGCTATATCATTCGGATTTTTTCCGCTAATCCAGCCGAATTGCGCGAGCCAGGCAAAAATTATTTTTCGCTGCTGCGCACCGACGGTTTGGCGCCGACGATGTCGGTCAGCTTGATCCGGTCGAACTCGCTCCAGACATTGGCGAGCCAGTGCCGGACATAGCCGCGCAGCACGAAGGAATAGTTCGCGGCGTCGTCGTGCGGGCCCTTGTTGGCGACGAATTTGAGGAACGGGACGGACGCCACCTCGACCTGCTCATAGGCCATTTCGTTCAGTTTCGGGATGGTGAGGTCGGTCGCGTCCTTGATGCGGTTGAAATACGAATTATAGGTCGACTGGTCCCACTGGAAGAACTGGGTGTCGTTGATGAAGTTCTTCACCAGGAAGTACTTGGCCCCCGACATGAAATTGGCGGTCTCGGCGATCTCGTCCAGCGAAGCGATCGAGGGGCCGAGAATGTGGAACACGGCAAAGGTGATCTGGCCACCCTTGGCGGCGTCGAGGAAGCCGATGTCGCGCAGCGAGCCGAGCGCCCGTGAGAGCAGGCCGGCGCGGACGTCGATCACCGTCACCGAAGGCGCCACGGTGTTGAGCGTATCGAAAATCTTCATCTGGTCGGAGGTCGTCGTCATGTCGACGATCTCGGTGATGTCGGGGTGGAACCGCTTCAGCGTGCCGCGTGGAGATTCGGTATCGAACGCCCGGGTCTGCACATTGTTTGCGCTGAAATAGTCCAGCAGGGTCCGCGAAACGGTGGTCTTGCCGACCCCGCCCTTGTCCGCCCCCACCACAATGACTGCCGGCTTCGCCATGTCCGTCCCCCAAAACCCCGTCCCTAAAACGCATCTCGGCCGCGAGTGGCGGCCGGCTGATCTCCAAAATCTTGTTTGGGGCCGATACATGGCAGAAACAAGGGAGAATTCAAATCATTACGCCGCCCGCGAGCGATTAATCCCGAACCCGGCTTTACTGCTGTCCCCAGGGTCCCCCGGTACCGCCCGGGTGATTGCCCCACGGTCCGGGCAGCGGAGGGGGAGCGCCTTGAGGCTGCCGATTGTCCGCACCATTCCACGGTCCCCCCGGCGGTGGCGGCAACTGGCCGGCGTTTGGCTGGTCGTCCTGAGTTTCATTGTCCGCCGAGGGATGCATCGGCAGCGCCAGTGGGCCTTCGTAGTGGCCGCCGGCATATTTCACCAGCGCATCGACGCGGGATTCGACCGAGGGGTGGGTGGCAAACAGGTCGGCGAAGCCTTCGCGCGGATTGTCGAGACAGAGTTCCATGACGGCCGAGGTGGCGCCCGGCAGTTCGCCGCGGCCTTCGATCTTGCGCAGAGCCGAGATCATGGCATCGGGGTTCTTGGTCAGTTCGACCGACCCGGCATCGGCGAGATATTCGCGCGATCGTGACAGCGCCAGTTTCACCAGTTGCGACAGCGCCCAGGCCAGCACGATCAGCACCACAGCGACGATGATGATGAGGATGGCCGCGCCGCCGCCGCTGCTCTTGCGGTCGCTGCTGCCGCCGGAATCGGAAGAGGACGAAGACGAGGATGACGTTGACCAGGTCGATCCGCCACTGCTCCAGCCGCCGCCGTAATAACCGAAATTGGAGAAACCCCGGAACATCAGCTCGGCGAAGAAACCGACCACACCGGCGATAATCACGGCGACCACCATCATCTGCACGTCGCCGTTGCGGATATGGGTCAGCTCGTGGCCGAGGACCGCTTCCATCTCCTGGTCGTTGAGCGTGTTGAGGAGGCCCGTGGTGACGGTGATGGCGTATTGCCGCGGATTGAGCCCGGTGGCGAACGCGTTGAGCGCGTCGCTCTCCATGATCTTCAGCTTCGGCATCGGAATGCCGCGCGAGATGCAGAGATTTTCCAGGAGATTATAGAGCCGCGGTTGCTGCTGGCGCGTGACGCTCTCGCCGCCGGTGACGGCGTCGATGATCGATTGATGGAAGAAATAGGCGATAACGATCCAGAGCAGGGCGGCGGCGGTGGAATAGGGCAGGGTCCGGATCACGTCCGACAGCGCCGCCGTCAGATAATAGGGAACGGTCGCATCGCCGTTGTTGAGGACCTCGAAGATCAGCCCGCAGGCAAAGACGATGACATAGACCAGCAGGAACAGGCCCGCGAGCAGGATCGCCGACCGCGTCCGGTTGGCGGCGATGTGGGTGTAGAGACCGTAGGCGGCCATGACGCCTATCCTTCGTCATTCCGGGGCGCGACGAAGTCGCGAGCCCGGAATCCATAATTACGGTATCCCCTGTCTCACAGCGTTTCAATGCGTTGCATTACGCACGAGAAACCCGCATGGCCGTAGGCTAACTTTGATTTTGCGGCGATCTAAGCGTAGCATCACGTTGCAACCTGTTGCGCCAAAAACTTTGCTAGCAAAGACAGGGGACACAGCAGTGAAGACCAAATTTACCGACGGCTTCATCCGCGCGCTTAAGGCGAACGGCAAAGCCTATAGCCATGGCGACACCGAGCATCGCGGCCTGATGATCCGCGTCGCGGGCAGCGGGGGCAAAACGTTCGCGATGGCCTATCACGCGAAGGCCGATCAGAAGACCCGCTTCCTCACCTTCGGCCGCTACCCGGACGTGACGCTCGCCGATGCCTTCCGGCGCCATGCCGATGCGCGGGCCGCGATCGAGAACGGCGACGACCCGCAGGCGGCCAAGGTCGCCGACCGCGCGCGAAAAAAAAGTTCGCTCACGTTCGATGAGGCCATTGAGGCTTTCCACGCGAAGCATCTGAGCCGCAAGCGCACCGCCAGGGACGGGCTGACCCGCCTGCGCCGCATTTCCTTTGCGTTCGGCTGGGGCAAGCGCGACATCGGCTCGATCACCGAGGACGAGGCGCACGACTGCCTGACCCGCCTCGCCGACCGCGACTATCGCAACGAGCGGGGCCGCATCATCGGCGGCAAGGTCGAGGCATTCGCCACCAAGTCCCTGCTCGGCACCATGTGGAAGTGGGCGAAGCGGGCGAAGCTGCTGCGCACCAACATCTTCCGCGATCTCGACGTGGATGGTGCCCGCAAGCCGCGCCGTCGGAACCGGGTGCTGACGCCGGATGAAATTCGCACGCTCTGGACCGAGACTGAGCAGCCCGGGACGTTTGGCTTCACGGCAGACGCCGCGACCGCCTTGCGGCTGATCCTGACCACCGCCGCGCGGCCCGGCATGGTCACCGACATGATGCGCGAGGAACTGATCGATATCGACGCGCCGCAGCCGCGCCCGGTGCTGTGGGGCCAGTTGCGCGAGGTGACCGAGGACGACGCGAGCAACGGCCCGCTCTGGCAGTTGTCGCACGAGCGCATGAAGCGCAGCGACGACGAGGACGAGGCCACCGATCCGTTCATCGTGCCGCTCAATGGTATGGCGGTCGATCTGATCAAGGGCGCGCAGGGCCGCGATAACCGCCGCGTGCTCGGGGCGGCGCGGATCACCGCCAGGGCGACCACCATGCGCGTGAACCAGCCGGCAGCGCTGATGCGCGCCATCTGGAAGAAGCATGGCTTTTCGGCTTCTCGGCCGCACGATCTACGGCGCACGGCCGCGACGTTGATCCAGTCGGCAGTCCTGCCGGATCGGCCGATGAAATGGAACGTCGAGGAAGTCGGCTGGCTGCTCGGTCACCGCAACGAGAAAGGCGGCCCGGTAACGCTGGTCTATGCGCGCTACGATCACTTCGACGAGAAGCGCGCGATGGCGGCCACGCTGGAGCGGGAGCTTCGCCGCATCCTCGGCGCCCCCAACAAAGCCGCGACGGCGCGGCCGGCGGCCTGATCAACTGATACTGACGGTAAGACCCGGTCAGTCGCTGGCCGGGTTTTTCTGCTTCGCGCGGAGAAGGTGATGTTTTCGGCGCGGTGGCCGGCCCCCACAGCGGCGCGGCCAATTCCGGACTCATGCAATGCAGCAAACAGCATCGTCTCACTCGATGACCTTGTCAGCGCGCACCAGCAAAGCCTCCGGAACCGTCACACCCAGCGCCTTGGCGGTCTTGAGATTGATCACCAGCTCGAATTTCGTCGGCTGTTCGATCGGCAGATCGGCAGGCATCGTGCCGCGCAAAAGGCTCGCCGCAAATCGGGCAGTAAGGTCTGCCAAGTGATCTTCGGATGGGCCGTAGCCGATAAAGCCACCTTTCTCGGCCCGGCTGCCCACTGATACATGGTTGGAAGGCGCAGTGCTGCAACTCGTTCCATAATCAGCGGACCATTGCCGTCGAGCATCCCGGAATTCAAGAACATTCAGCGCCGTGGCTCCCGATGCCTGTGCCTTATCGATAGTCGCTGCAATCTCCTCGGCTCTGGTGACGCGATAGATTGAAAGCTCGACGTTTTTTGCGCGCGCCGCCTCTTGCAGAGCGCGAGCCTTCGCCTCAGTTAACTCTGGTATCGGCGAGAGCCGCCATGCGGCGAATCCCGGGCACGGCTTCGATCAGGATGTCCTGTCGCATGCCCTCAAGCTCAGCGCCAAAAATGCTGATCCCCGTGGTATTGCCATTGGGCCGAGCGAACGATTCTACCAGTCCCTCTCCGACCATATCCCCTGTGATCCCAACGATGGGAATGCTCTTGGTTGCCTGCTGTACGGCGTGAACCGCCTCGCCTCCGGCAGCATAGATGACATCGGGTTGGGCTATGACCAGCTCCGCCGCATACTGCGAAATCAGATCGATATGAGATGCAAAGGCGCGGTAATCAATCGTGAGGTTTTGGCCTTCAATGAAACCAGCGCGCCGTAGGTTGTCGAAAAAACGTACGTTAAATTGAATATCGCGAGGATGCGGAGACAAGCAACCCAGGCGATAGGTCCGTCCCGTTTTCTGGGCCAGCGCTGCGAGTGGCAACGCCACCATCGCGCCGCCGACAAGCGTCATGAAATCGCGCCGTCGCATCTCGTCGCCCTCAAGGCTGAGCGACAGCCTAACACATGCTTCAAATCCCATCGGTATTGCGCGTCATGGCGATATGCGCGCTGATGTCGCAGATGGGTCAAACGCCGACCTTGGCGGCCCATTCAACCGTGGTCCGCTCATCTCCCGGAAGCAGATATTGCTGCGTCCTGGGCGCAGGTCGGTTTTGGGCCACTTTCGGACTCATGCATCGCAGCAAAAGAGATCTCACTCGATCACCCTATCTGCACGGGCAACCAATCCAGGCGGAATTGCCAATCCCATCTCCTTCGCCGCCTTGAGGTTGATGACGAAGTCCCAATGGGTTTCCTGAAAAAACGGCATCTCTGCCGGGTTGCCGCCATTGAGAATTTCAACGATCTGCGCTGCGACGCGACGAGTCCCCCTCTTCAGGTCAAAGGCGTACGCCATCAGCGCTCCGGCCTCAACCGAATCGCTATACCAGCAGATAGCGGGAATATGATATTCCTGCGCCAGTCGGCCCAGCAGTCGACGATGCATGTAGCTTTCAGTTTCGTTGGATATCACGACCCCGTCGACATGGTCTCGCTGCATGGCGTCGAAAGCGCGCTTGTACTCCGCCTCATTAATCGGAGATTGCAAGGGCTCCAACCGAAAAGGAATTTTCATCTTCTCGGCGACCTCTCTCATCGCCTTGGCACTTGCGTTCTCCCAACTTGCCGGAGTCGCGAGCAGGCGAACATTGGAGAGTTTACCGACAGCTTCAGAGAGAAGCTCAATGTACTTGGCTCCTATTTCGGGACCGGCTTCACCACTTATTCCGGTGACGTTGCCGCCAGGGCGCGCCAAGCTGGATGCTATCCCAGCGGCAACCGGATCGGTCATCCAGGCAACGACTGGAACTGTGCGCGTTTCGGATTGAAGCGCGAGAGCCAAGCGGGTCGAGTTTACGTAGATGACGTTGGGCCGTGTCGCGACTACGTCTCGGGCAATCTCCGGGAAACGATCAAACCGCCCTTCGGCAGAGTAGCGGTCGACCATCAGGTTGACTCCCTCGACATAGCCGAGACGTTTCATTTCTTCAAAGATGATCGAGTAGTAAGGGTCACCCCCGATCCTCAGTTCGGCAGGGTTGACCGCTGGAATAATCATAGCGACGCGTTTGATTTTCGGTGCTTGCTGGGCGTGCGTAGCAAACGGCCACAAGCCAGCAGCACCAAGGCCAGCGATGAACTCCCGCCGTCGCATGCGCCTCCTCCAGAGAACAAGCCGTGGGAGGATGAGCTTAGCACCTTTCTGTGGGGCTGGAGGACCGCTCTGGGTCAATCGCGACATTTTGGCTGACCGGAGACTACTTCCGATCTTCCCCTGCAAGCGGACATCGGCAGGATCGGTCACCATGTCTCAAACGGGCCACTTCCGGACTCATGCGGTGCAGCAATCGTGATCCCTATTCGATGGTCTCGTCGGCGATTGCCAACAACGTCGGGGGCACGGTGAGACCGAGTGCCTTGACTGCCTTGAGGTTGATCGCCAGTTCAAACTTGGTCGGTATTTGAACCGGGAGTTCCGCAGGCTTTTCTCCTCGCAGGATGCGATCGACGTACGACGCTGCTCGTCGAAACACATCGGCATAAGCAATTCCGTATGAAATCAAGCCACCGCTCGCGACAAAGAACCGGTACGGGTAGACAGCCGGTAAGCGAAAGCGGGCGGCCAAAGCGACGATCAGATTGCGATTTGGCAACGTAGTAGCGTCGGGCGGGACGATCAAACCGCCGTTCGGCTTTTGAGCGAACGCTTCGATGCCATGTTCGATCTCGACTGCGTCGTGTACCGGAATTCTGGTCGATTCCATTGCGAAAGTTTTTGCGGCAGTCTCCACAGGCAGCACAAAGTACAGCCCGCCGCTGGGGCCCAAGTCGGGATTAAGTAACAGGGCGACCCGCGTGACGTAGGGTGCCATTTCCTTCAGCAACTCCAGCCTGCTTGCGAACGATGGTTCGAAGAAATTTGTGAAACCTGTGATGTTGCCGCCCGGATGGGCGAGGCTCTTGACAAAACCGCTGCCAACCGGATCAGAAACGACCGTAAACACGATCGGGATAGTGCGCGTTATCTGCTGCAATCCCGCGGTATTCGCCGTGCCTTGAGCGAGGATTACATCTGGCTCATTCTCGACCAACTCGGCAGCGGCGGCTCGAATGGTAGCCGCGCCCTCGGCTCCAAATCGAAACTCGATTCGGATGTTGCGATCAACACTCCACCCCAGTTCCTGAAGGCCCTGTCGAAATGCCGCGACGTTGAGCTGGTTCTGGGGATCGCTCTCCGTGAGTTCCGTGATAACACCAATCCGGCGCAACCGTTCTGCATGCTGCGCCAGCACGGCAATCGGCCAAGTGACCGCGACGCCGCCCAGCGCCGAGATGAATTCCGCCGTTTGATGTGGGTTGCCATAGGAACCTCCCACGGGGTCAGCAGATGAAAATGCGGAGGTTAGCACGACTTAGTCTCGCCCGTACGTGGAACGGCGCATACCTTGAAAAGTTCGCTTGCGAATACAGCCGCCATGTCCGCTTCGGGGTCACCTGCAGACATCATCGGCCCGTCCGTGAAGGCGAACCGTGGATGTCGCCGGACCACACTTAAGTTACGGGAGCCGAAGGCGGTTATGCCCTAAACCTTTGCCGTGAGTAGATGAGCAGCTATCGGCAACGATAACCCGCGATCGCCGACGTATTGAGCCAATGCCACCTTACTGTCGGATGTTAGGTTTTCGCGCGCCACATCGCTGGCTTGCGACACGTGACCTGCCAGTGGCGTACCCGCAACGTAGCTCAGTACAAATCGTTCAATCGAAGGAAAATCTACGGCGCCGATCTTGCGCTGAACTGTGATATTTCGGAAGCCTGCGGCTGCAACGAGACGACTCAGCTCGTCGGCATCGGACAATCCAAATGGGGCACGCATGATAGTGGCGGCTGCTGGACTAACACGTCGTTCCAGTATCCCTGCAAATCTTTCAAATCCTGGACTTTCTTGAATGCCGCACCAAACCATCACTGCGAGCCGGCCCTTTGCAGACAGAACCCTGCGCATTTCGCGCAAAGCAGCCGGTCGGTCAGCGAAGAACTGAAGTCCCAGCTGGCAGTACGCGACATCGAACGAGCCATCAGGAAACGGCAGCTTGTCGGCACTGGCTTCCTGCCAATGCACCGGAGCGGCGTCGTCTAGGGTCCTGAGAGATCGCGCAACGTTTAGCATGCCGGGATTAAGATCCACACCGGCGACTGCACCGCTTCGTTTCACCTTTGCTGCTGCGATGCGCGCCACTATTCCAGTGCCGCAAGCGATATCGATGACGCGGTCGCCCTGCTTGAGATCGGCAAGTTCTATCAGTATTGAAGCCCATGGCCCAAATGCGGCCGGGACCAGTTCCCGTTCGTAAACCTCGGGTGCGCTGCCGGCGACCTGCCACTGTCCCTGCTGACTCATCGGATAATCGCCACAGGACTAAGTTGAGCAAGCATAGCTCAAAGAAACAATGTCGGCCATGCGTCAAACTCGCACCTCGGACCACGACCGGGCTCAGTCCGCTTTACCCTCAAAAAGCAGACATCGTCATAGCGCTCGGCATGTCCGCTCAGGGTCAAAATCTGACATCCACCTGTGTCCGATCTTCGTCTGCTCTACTCCCGAAGGCCGCCTCCGGCAGCCATGTTCGCTTCGGACCAAGCTCGGAAGTCGCTAGACCATTGGACTGGCTCACGACGCCAAGTCGTCGAGCAACGCCTTGGCCTCTTTCAAATCGAGCGTGTCGAACCCTTCAGTGAACCAGCCGTAAACCGGAGCCAGCAGATCACGCGCCTGCGGTACGTTTGCCCTGATCGCGCCAGAAGCGGGCAAGGCTCGTCGCTGCCCGGAGCTCAAGCGATTTCGCCCGTTGTTGCCGAGCGGTCTGTAGGGACTTCAGCAGCCATGCGTTGCTCCCTCCGAGCTGGCCGCGAGATAATGCCACCAACCCTCGCAGCCGAGAGATTTCCGCATCCCACCAGTGCTCGCCGCTTTGTTCCGCAATGGCAGCAGCACCCGTCAGGGCTTCGGCTCCGCCGGGGTGGTTTCCCGTGCGACAAAGCACCTCGCAAAAGAGCGCAAAGCTATAGGGAGCGTACTGGATCGTGCCTTGCTTCGCCGGATCAGCAAGCGCGGCGCGGTAGGAGGCAATCGCCGCCTCGATCCTATCCGGTGCCAACAACGCCCAGCCGCGGAGGACTTCGTGGATCGAGCGGCAAGGCAATGCGCTTCTCAGCCGCTAGGGTCTCTGCGCTCTCAATGCACTGCAGCACCGAAGCTGAGTCACGTCGGAACTGGTGCAATATCGACGCATGCAGACGCGCCAGAGCAAGGCTGAAGGGATGGTTCACCCGTTCCGCAAGCGCCAACGCGTCATTCACGCGAGCGAGCGCCGTGTCAGGGTAGCCGAGCAGCCAGGCGCTCCAGGCACCTAGCGTTCGTGCACAGACTCCAGGGTCGTGGCCGTAGATGTGTGCGTGCGTCCGGTGCTGTTCGAACTCATAAAGGGTTCGGCCCTTCTCGCAATGCTCCTGCGCCGGAGCGAGTTCGCCGCGGAAGAAATGTGTCGTCCAACCCGTATGATGAGCTTCGAGCCGAAGGCCGACATTATTACTCTTTTCGACCAGGCTCAGGAGCCTATCTGAAAGCTGGCGCGCCGCATTCCAATCCGACGTGCGTCGGAAAGTCCACAACCCCCATATCGCGGTGAACTGAGAATCGATGTCCCCTGTCTTATCGGAAAGCTCGTGCGCACGAGCGTGCGCTTTTGCTGCTTCGGCCGAGGAGAAGCCGTTCGCGTTACTAAGAGACACGCCTTTAGCGAGTTGCAGCTTGATCTCCTGCCGATCGCGCTGCGCATCCAACAGAGATGGCAGCAGTGACAAACCACGATCGAAATGACTGACCGCCTCGGCATACGCGGAGCGGGAAGCGGCAAACTGGCCCGCTTTTAGCCATTGATCAGAGGCCCGTTCCGCCTGTCCGGCACCCGTCAGATGATGGGCCAGCATCTCGGGCTGCCGATCGACCAGATCTGCGAAATGCTGCTCCAAGGTGGTGGCAACTCGTGCATGCAACTCTTGCCGTCTTCGGCGCAGCAGCGTGCCATAGGCCGCGTCCTGCACCAGCGCGTGCTTGAACAGGTAGCTGGCATGCGGAGGCACACCTTGCCGGAACAGCAAGCCAGCGGCAATCAGACGGTCTAGGGCCGATTGCCAACTCCGGCTCCGGCTTGCTCACCACGGCAGACAGCAGGGCGTGAGAGAACTCTCGCCCGATGGCCGCCCCGATCTGCGCCACCTCCTTGGCGGGCCCGAGCCGGTCGAGCCGCGCCATCAGCGAGGCGTGCAAGCTTGCGGGGACTGCCAGTGCAGGTGACGGAACAGCGGCGGCAGTCCGTTGCGCTTCTCCCTCACTCCCCGCTTCCAGCACCGCCTTGGTCATTTCCTCCACGAACAGGGGAATGCCGTCCGTGCGCTCAATGATGTCCTGCCGGATGCTCGCCGGGATGAGCTTGTTGCCGACGACGCGGTCGATCATGGCCTCGATGTCGCGCTGCGCCAGCCGATTGATGGTGAGAGCCGTCACGTAAGGCCGTCCGATCCAGGGCGGCTCGAACTCTGGACGGAACGTCACAATCAGCAGCACACGGAAGGTCGCGAACCCGGTCAACGACCCGACCGAACAGCTTCCAGGCTCGTGGGGTCGGTCCAATGTGCATCCTCGAAGATCATCAGCACCGGGTTTTGAGCGCGACAATGCCTCCACCTGCGCCGTGAGCGCTTCCAGCGTTTTCTGCCGGCGCTGTTCGGGGGTCCAGGTCGAGCGCCGGATAACGTCCGTCGTTCGGCAGCGACAGCATCTCGGCGAACAGTGCCGCATCCTGCGTAGAGGTCGAGGTCTGCGCCAGCAGCGCATCGAGCTTGTCGAGCTTCGCTTGCGCGGTGTCGTCGTGCGCAAATCCGGCGGCGCGTTCCATCTGGCCGATGATCGGATAAAGAGCGCTGTCGGTGTGCTGCGGCGAGCAGAAATAGCGCAAGCGCGTGTGCGGCTCGCTGGCGAGGCGTTCCAGCAGCGCCGCCGTAAGCCGCGACTTGCCGATGCCTGCCTCGCCGGAGAGCAGCACCACTTGGCCTTCGCCGGTCTTTGCCTTCGACCAGCGCCGCAGCAGCAGTTCGAGTTCTTCTTCCCGCCCGACAAGCTCGGTCAATCCGCTCGCGTGCAGAGCCTCGAAGCGGCTTTCGACTGAAGCCGGTCGCAACGCAGCCCAGGCTCGCACAGGGCCAGCGATGCCCTTGAGGTCTCTGTGCGCCGAGGTCTTCAAGCTCGAACAGATTGCCGAGAGCTTTCGCGTGCTCTCGGCAATGACGACGGTGTTCGGCTCGGCAATGCCCTGCAGGCGTGCCGCAAGGTTCGGCGTCTCGCCGACGATGGCTTGCTCCTGAGCCGCGCCCGACCCGATCAGATCGCCGACGACGACCAGCCCGGTGGCAATGCCGACGCGGGTCTGCAGGGGCGCGCTGGATCTTCAGACCGCCTACCGCTAGCGACCAACTCCAGCCCCGCCCGTACCGCCCGCTCGGCGTCGTCCTCGTGCGCCTGCGGATAGCCGAAATAGACCAGCACGCCGTCGCCCATGTACTTCGCCACGAAGCCGCCGAAGCGCTGCACGGTCTCGGCGACGCACTTCTGATAGGCGGAAATGACCTCGCGGAGGTCCTCAGGGTCCATGCGCGCCGAGAGTGCCGTCGAACCGACGAGGTCCGAGAACATCACCGTGACTTGGCGGCGCTCGGCGGTGTCTTGGGGCTTCAGCTCGGCCGTAACGCGCTTGCGGCTGCGGCAGGGCTCCCAAGCTCCTGGATAGCCGCAAGCATTTTGCGCCGATGCCCGAGCAGCACGCCGATGTCCTTGAGGTCCTGATCGGTCAGATGGCGAAGTGCCGAGAAATCAATCCCGTTCTCAGCAAAGCGCTGCGCGTACTCGGACATGCCGAGCTTTTCGAGCCAGTCCGCAATCTGCTGCATCGCGGCCCCCTCCGGATTTTGTGCCATCCGCTCTGGACCGACAGGAGGAAAGTCTACCACGCGCGCCGACTTACAGCGCCCGCCGTGGGATCGTCAAAGTGTAGAACACCGCCGCCCGGTCAAGAGCGGGAACGAGCTGCATTAGAGCGCGGTGGCCGGATAGGCGGCCAAAACACTCAGAAGGTGAACCTGCCGCCGCCGCCTCATTTAATCCTCGTTGAACGTGTGACGCGTGAGCTACCTGGCCGATAGAAGCGCACAAAGCGACTGAAGACAACGCACCCTTATGTCGCAGTTGGGTCACTTTCAGACATCGACCCGCTTGAACGGCAGGTCCGATTTGCCCCCGGAAGCGGACATTCGTCACGGGCCGGTGTCCACCACAAGGGCGGGCGTGGTTCTGTTGTGCCCCGCGCTTTTCACCGCAATCTGTAGCGGCTTGCCCATCCGTCGTGCCCTGGCGCATTCTCCCGCCCATGGACACCAAGTCACGCGAGACCATCTACGACGCGTCGGTTCGAGCGGCGGCAGAGCGGGCAGCAGAGGCGCGCAAGCAGGCCGACCGCCTGACCTGCGAGGCGTGGAACAAGCGCATGCTGGCCTTCAAGGGTCCGGCGCAGCCATCGCCGACGCTGGGCGATGCGATCAACGCCGGTTTTGGCTATCTCGAAGTGAAATGCCTGGGCTGCGACACGCACCAGACGGTCGCCCTCGACATCGTGCGCCGACCGAAGTCGACGCCGATCCACGAGCTTGAGCGGTACATGCGCTGCAAGGACTGCTCTCAGGTCCGCGGCTATGCGTACAAGCGCAGCCATCTGGTGGCGCTGCGGCGCGACCAAGATCACGGCGAGCGACCCGCCCTCAACGTGGTGGCCGGGCGAGCGAAACTGAGGTTGGCTGCATGGAGGCAGAAGCAACCACCATTGGCGGGATCGTAATTCCTTCGACAGACCCCGTCTTTCTTGCCATCGTTTTCGGAGTGCATATCCCGTTGGGGATCGCATGCGTTGTCACTGGCGCAAGCGCAATGCTATCCCGAAAAGGTCGGGGGCGACACTCGACGTGGGGCACGATCTACTTCTGGTGTCTACTGGCCCTTTTTGTGTCAGCCACCCTTCTCTCGATCATGCGCTGGTCGGAGAACTACCACCTGTTCATGTTGGGTGCAGTCGCCTTTGGGTGCGCGCTGTTCGGTCGGTCTGCGCTTCAACAGCGGTCGCGAGAATGGGTCAGGCTGCACATTTCAGGAATGAGCTTGTCCTACGTCGTCATGTTGATAGCCTTTTACGTGGACAACGGAAAACAGTTGCCGATCTGGAAGGACCTTCCTCACTTTGCCTATTGGCTTGTGCCGCTAGTCGTGGCGGCACCGGTGATCATCTGGGCGCTGATGCGGCATCCAATGGTTCTTCGGATGAAGTGAGCCGCACATCCTTGAGACGGAGCCATGTGCAACCTCTACAGCATCACCACCAATCAAGCCGCGATCATCAACCTGTTTCGCGTGATCAACCGCTACGTCGGCAACCTCGCGCCGATGCCGGGCGTTTTCTCAACTATCCGCTTCGGTGATTTGTAACGAAGGCGAGACGGGGTCCGGCGCGAGGTTCCATGGGCATCCTGTTGCCGTGCGTTCGCCACGAGTTGCACGCTTTCATATGCGACGCCGGACCCCCTGCAACCTATACGAGCCACATCGTGCCGAGCGCCAAAGCGAGAGCGTGCGCCATCCTTGGCGAATTTCAACAAGGCCCAAACCGACCTTTTGGGCAAAGCCGTCATCCTGACCGATGGAAAGGCCGGGACTGTAGACGAGGTCTCGCTTGATGAATTCCATGGACTGCGAATTTCTATCGGAGGACACGACGGCAAGTGGCCGGTCTCAACGATAAAGTTTGCACAGACGGATTGACCTCGCTTTTCCCGAAGGCCATGCCGGTGATCCTAACCACCGACGAGGAGCGTGATGTGTGCATGCGCGCGCCTTGGGACGAGGCCAAGGCGTTGCAGCGGCCGTTGCCGGATGCGGCGCTGGAAATCGTGATGCGCGGGGCGGAAAAGGAAGATCGAGCGAGCGCCGCGTGATCCCGATAATCGCCCTGGATTGTCAGCGACATCAACCACACGTTAAGACGACCCAGCGACAATTCGCTTCCGCGACCTCAAAAGCCCCACTCAGCGGTCGCCCTGCCAAACTTCGACATCACGACCATGCGAAAGATTTGCCGTTTGCTGCTTCGCATCGTCGTCATCCACGCAGGTCAAATCGATGGCCGCGTAGGTGTGCCCATTCTCCAAAAGGTACGCCCGATACAACATGGCGGTTCCTTGGCTTGGAACATCGGCTCCATAACTCGAAAAGGTGGCCGAAGTTCCCACTCAAGAGGTCTTGGCTTGGCACGTCGCAACCGGGAACCGCATCCGCGATAGTTCCACGCGCGGGATCATTCAGAATATCCCGATCAAAGCGAACAGTGCGACTTCCGTCAGGAAAGTGGCGCTCATAATGGCAACTATAAGAAAAGCGTTGCCCGCTGAGTGTGGGATCATGACATGCCTCGCATCCTCGCGAAGCCCGAAGCCCTCGAACGGTAAATTCGCAGAAGCGGGGAAGGTTTCGGTCCCAAGTGCGGAATGCTGCTCCAACTACCGAATTTCCGGTTCGTTGGTTGCCTAAAAGGAAGTTTCTGCGGGGTCTTTGATAAGGGCGAAGAGCCCAGGAGCGAGGCGGTGCGCCGAGAGTGCGAGGCGTGAGGCCGCCGGGCCACCAAGGCCGCGCAAAGATGCGTCAGCGGGGCTCGGACTTTGACGGCGGTAATGCTCATCGGGTTTTTACCGCCGCGCAGAACTGTTCCGTGACCGCCGTCGTTTCCTCAGTGACGTTCCAGCCGTTCGTCTCGGCGTTTTCCTTGGCCAACTTTTGTTCGTCCTGAAGCATCTTTTTGATGAGCGCGTACGGTTTCCAGTCGACCTCGGACAGCTTGGCGGGGGTGTTCGCACCACAGACGTTGTGGGCAATGGCTTTCTGCACACTGGTGCTGACATCGCTCATGTGGTCCTCGACCATGGCGGTGAAGCGCGCCTTTGCGTATTGGCTGTTGGCTGCGACAAAGTCCTTGCAGAAGGCGAGCCGTTGACCTCCGTCCCGGGCCTTGATGTAGGCCGTCTGCGTTTCGTAATTGAGGCGATAGGCGGGCTTGTCGGCGTTCGGGTCGGATTTCACTGCCTCGAGCATGGCGCGGTAGTCACCCAGTGTGGCGTCATTGATCCTGATGTCACATACTTTAACGAGGGAGACGACCGGAACGTTGGCCCGCACCTTGTCTTCCAAGGCATCATTGGCGTGCGCAACAAGTGCGAACAGGCTGGTGGCGATAGCGAAAGTAACAAGACGGCGTTTTCATTGGTGACATGCTCAAGATCACCGAACAGCAGGTGGCGGCGGGGTCAGCGAGAACGATATCGAGATGATGGAGCGACTGTGGGCAGCGTACGTGTCTCGCGGCATCTAGGCGATCACCTCATTCCTCATTCGATCACCTCGTCGGCACGGCCCGAGATGGGCAGAGGAATGGTGATGCCGAGCGTCCTCGCGGCTGTCGAATTGATGAATAACTGAAGCTTCGTTCCCTGCTGCACGGGAAGATTGGAGGGCTTCTCGCCCTTGAGGATACGGGCAACGTAAAGGCCGGTCACGCGGTAGGAATCCAGGGGATTGCCACCGTAACTCGCCAAGCCGCCGTTGGCGACAAACGACCGGTTCTCGAAAACGGCGGGGACCGCGTGGCGAGCCGCCAACGCGCCGAGCACCGCACTTCTCGAATAAATAGCGGATCGGCCCCGATCACGAGACCTTCCGCACCCAGCTGTTTCAGCTTGGTATAGGTAGTTTCGAAATCGCCCTCCTGACTAGCAGTAAGGACATGGAGCTCGATCCCGACGCTCCGCGGCGGCTGACAACGCTTCGTTCGTTTCAGCCTGCATGAGGATTGGATTGGCGGGATTGACCAGGAGCGCCATCGTCTTCAGCGCTGGAACTGAGCTCGTGGAGCAATTCAACCCGCTTCGGCGTTACCAACGCGTTTAGCTGGGTGACACCCGTGATATTGCCGCCAGCCTTGTTGAGGTTTGCAACAAGTCCGAGCTGCACGGGGTCAAATCCAGTTTCAAACACGATTGGAGTGGTTGTATTTGAATGCTTGGCTGCAAGCGCGGCCGGCGTGCTGGTTGCCGCGATGACGGCGACCTTCCTCTCGATCAGATCGGCCACCATTCGCGGCAACCGATCGATCTGGCTCTCGGCCCAGCGATACTCGATTTTGACGTTGCGGCCGTCCACGTAACCGCCTTCGGCCAACCCGTCGAGAAAAGCCGCCAGTTGGCGTTCGTAGTTTTGGGCCGATTGAGAGTTCAGAAATCCGATGACTGGGACCACCGGTTGCTGCGCCTGAGCCGCCAGCGGCCATAGCGCGGCACTGCCAAGCCCTGCAAGGACCCGCCGCCTTCGCATATGCACCCCTCCGTGAAATACGCAGCGATCATCAGCTTAGCACAATCGGGTCCATTGGCGTCGGTTGATGACCACTGGACGCAGTAAGAACTACGCGGCCCGCTCCAGCCGCTCGATCGATCTCCTGGCGCAACAGGCTAAAATCGATGGGCTTGGGAAGCAATCCAGCCGCCCCAAGTTCGGCCGCTCTCTTCCTGGTCGCCTCGTCCCCGTAGGCGGTAATCATGATCACCGGAACGTTTGGACGTTCCGCCTTCACCTTGGGAAGCATTTCAAGGCCGGTCATGCCCGGCATGTTGATGTCCGACAGGATCAAGATCAGCGACGGATCGGGGATCGCTTTCACCTGCTCCAATGCAGCCGGCGCAGACAGAGCAAATTCCATGACGAAGCGTCCCGAGCGCAGATCGCGGCGGAACTGCTGCCGGAACATGCTTTCGACGTCGGGTTCGTCATCAACGACCACGATATACGTGCTCATGTTGTGCCCCGCTGACTGTTTTGCGCGCCTGTTGCTCGCGGCAGAGTGACGATGATTTCCGTGAAAGCACCGGGCTCGGTCTCGACATCGATCGTACCACCGTGCTGTTTCACGACGATGTCGTGGCTCATCGACAGGCCAAGCCCCGTACCTTCGCCGGCAGGCTTGGTGGTGAAGAACGGATTGAACATCTTGTCCTTCACCTCGGGCGGGATGCCCGTTCCGTTGTCGCGGATGCGGATTTCGACCTGTCGCCGAGATTTCGTGTGATCGCCGTCAGCGTCGGTTCGAAGCCATTGCCGGCCTCGCCTGCGCGCTTGGTCGCGGCATAAAAGCCGTTGGAGATCAGGTTGAGAAGCACCCGCGTGATCTCCTGCGGATAGACGTCGGCAACTCCCGGCCGCCGGATCGAAATCGCGCTCCAGCGTGATGTTGAAGCCCGGCTTCTCGGCGCGCGCGCCGTGATAGGCGAGATTGAGGCTCTCCTCGACGAGGGCGTTGATGTCGACGGTTCGGCGCTCGCCTCGTCCCTCGCGCGAATGCAGCAGCATGTTCTTGACGATGGAGTTGGCGCGCTTGCCGTGCTGCACGACCTTTTCGAGATTGGACTTCAGCATCTGCGTCAGTTCGTCGACCTCGCGTCGCATTTTCTCCTCCAGCTCGGCCTGCTTCAGGATGTCGTTCAGTTCGTCGATCAGCTCGACCGAGAGCGCCGAGAAATTGTTGACGAAGTTGAGCGGGTTCTTGATCTCGTGCGCGATGCCGGCGGTGAGCTGGCCGAGCGAAGCGAGCTTCTCGGTCTGGACCAGGCGGTCCTGCGCGGTGCGGAGATCGTCGAGCGATTGCGAAAGCTCGCGGGTGCGCGCCTGGACCTCGTCGAACAGGCGGACATTCTCGATGGCGATGACGGCCTGGTCGGCGAAGGTCTTGCAGCAGTTCGATCTGCTTCTCGGTGAACGGCTGCACCTCCATGCGGCGAAGCACAATGGCGCCGACGGCTTCTCCCTCCTGGGCAACAGCGGCACGCTCAGGACGGTGCGGTGGCCATCGAGGCGCACGATCTCCCTGGCGTCCGGAAGGTCGGCGCCCTCCGGACCCAGCACGTCGTGGACATGCTGGGTCGCCTTTTCGAGCACGGCCCGGCCCGTGACCCATTGGCGGTTGATCGGCCATCGCTCCCAATTGAACGGGATCGGTCCGTGATGGGCGGAGAAGATCAGGTCGCCGCCGTCCTTGAGCAGCACTACGGCGTCGTAGGCATCGCAAATCTCGCAGGCACTTTCGACGATGGCCTTCAGCGCCGGACCCACGTCGGTCGGCGATGATGCGATCACTTTCAGGATGTTGCTGCTTCCGGTCTGGTAGACCAGCGCTTCACTGAGATCGTCCGTTCGAACGCGAAGCTCCTGGGAGCAGCCGCGCGTTCTCGATCGCGATCACGGCCTGTCTTGCGAAATTGGTCAACAGTTCGATCTGCTTGTCGCCGAATGGACGCACCCTCCTGGCGATAGACGGTGATCACTCCGATCGCCTCCTCGTCCCGTAGCATCGGGACGACTACAATCGTACGCGCACCGCCAAGTTCGACCAGTTCGTACCGCGCTTTGGCGCATGCCAGGTGAGTCGGACCTTGCGACGTCGTCGATCTGCACGACCTGCTTGTCGCGCATCGCGGACGGCAGGGGCGCTCAGGGGATGGAGGTCTGATCGACCTGGCCGGATCGCGCCGCGACGAACGCCGCTGCGTGCGTTGTAGATATGCAGCCTTGCCGCGTACGATGCCATCTTCGGCCAGTCGACCATTGATCCGAACTCGGCGCCGCAGACCCGTGTCGCGTTCACCAACATGGAGTCGAGCACCGTGCTCAAGCTCGACGGAGGAACGGCTGATGATCTTGAGCACGTCGCCAGTTGCGGTGAGTTCGTCCACCCGAACGAGCTAGTTCAGCTTCGGCTGCAACTCCTTGAACAAACGCGCGTTCTCAATTGCTATCACCGCCTGGGCAGCGAAGCCTTGCAGTAGTGCGATTTGTTTGTCGGAAAACGGCCGAACCTCAGTCCGGAAGATGACGAATGCACCAAGGAGCTCCTCGTCCTTCCTGAGCGCTACCCAAATCGCGGTGCGTCCACCATATTCATCGGCCAGCCGCCGTCGTACCGGATTTCCCGAGCGGTAGACATCATCGGCGGTGATGTCATGGATGTGGACGATTTGCTCGCCGTGGACGAGCTGGTGGAGCGCCATACCCGGTAAGGGCGCGGTCGCGCTGGGTCCAGGTTCGTAACCCCGCCAGGCGGCAGCGCGAAATACCACGCCGTCAAAAGTCACCAGTTGACCGAAAGCTGCTCCGCACAGGCTCAGCGCTTTTTGGAGCATCACATCGAAGATCAGGAGCGAGATCGCCGAGCGAGAGAATTGATGACCTGGAGGACCTCAGCGGTCGCGGTCTGCTGCTCAAGCGCTTCAGTGACCTGTCGGTTGCTCTCCTGTAGCTCGGTGAATAGGCGGGCGTTCTCGATGGCGATCACGGCCTGGTCCGCGAAGGTCTCCAGCAGCGTGACCTGTTGATCTTGATAAGAGCTAGGATCGGCCCAGCCAACTGTGATTGCTCCAATCGGCTCCCCCTCGGCGCGTAACATCGGGACCGTCACCTGGCTGCGCGTTCCTAACGCCTCGATCATTTGTCGCGACAGCGCGGGAACGGACTGCTCGTGCTCGATGTCGGTGACGTAGTACGCTTGGCGCGACTGCAAGACCTGTCCGACAATCGTGTCGTCGGTCGCGGTCTTGGGAATACCTGCTGCTACCTTGCCGAGGCCCGGCGCGCTCAGCCCGTAGCCAGCCACCATCTCAATAGCATTGCCATCGCAGCGGTACACCCGTCCCAACGAGCCCCGACAGCCGCACGGCCGCTCGACGATGACGTCGAATACCGGCTGGACGTCGGAAGGCGAGCTGGCGTATGACCTTCAATATCTCGGCCGTCGCGGCCTGCTGCTCGCGGGCCTCCATCAGCTCTTTGCCAGACGCCGAGGCCGGAGAACGCTTCGGTCGGTTGGTCGTTGGCCTGGCGCTGGGTTTGGTCTTGCGCGGGTTTGCGGCCCTTTGCTGACCGCGGCCTGCGGGCTTTCGTCGCGCTGGCTTTTGCTGCCCGTTCTCGATGGCCGCGCCATGTCCGCCCCCAAGGGCTCAACAGGGCCATCTTAGCGGGCCAAACCTTCATTTTGGAAGGGGCCGAACGAGCCAAAGTCGGGACCCATACCGCCAAGGTGGCCCATACCGCCAAGGCCTCTTGATGAACGTAGCGGTCTGAGAACGGGGACAGAATGAATATCGCGTAGCCCCGGCCCTTACCAAGTGGCGTCGAGACCAAGATGCGCGAGCACTTGATGGCGTAGCTCGGCCAGGTGCGGGTCGCCCCGGTGGCGGGGATACGGCCTGGCGCTCGCGATTTCGGCCTTGATGTGTGCCGGGCGCTGGTAACCGGCCGGCAAGGAACAACGCCTCTTCCACATCATGGGTCACGAGCAACGCGGTGGCCAGCGCGCTGCCACAGCGACACGAGTTCGCCCTGCATCATAATCCGCGTCAGCAAGTCGAGCTGACCCAAGGGCTCGTCAAGAATGAGCAGCTTCGGGTCGTTCACCAGCGCGCGCGCCAGAGCCGCGCGTTGCGCCATGCCACCGGAAAGCTGCCGCGGGTAGGCATTGGCGAAGTCTGTGAGCCCGACTAGGCGCAAAGCATCTTCGATACGTCTACGATGGGTGCGTAGCAACCCGCGTGCTTCCAGACCGAGCGCAACGTTGTCCACACCGTCCGCCATGGATAAAGCGTGGGGTCTTGAAACACGACGACGCGGGACGGATCGGGTGCTTCGATTGTCGCTGCCGTCTGCTTGCAGTGAGCCGGCGGTGGGAGTGTCCAGCCCCGCGACCAGCCGCAGCAAGGTCGATTTCCCGCATCCACTCGGCCCCAGGAGAGCAACGAACTCGCCGCGACCGACCTGCAGGCTGATGCGGTCCAATACCGGCAGCGGCTGCCCCTTCCAGATCGAAGCGATGGCTCACTTCGCGGATCGTAGGCGTCGATCCGCGGACCGGGTAGTCGTCTGCGGTCGCCGCTACCACCGCACCAGACCTCTCTGCCAGGATAGCAGGCGGTCGCGCAGGCGGAACAACAGCGTGATCAGTCCGGAGCACAAGAACGCCATGACCGGCGGCGCGGCGTACATATTGGCGTATGCCGCCCAACCCTGCGCCCATTGCAGATACCAGCCGAGCCCCGCCTTCACGCCCAGCATTTCGGCTACGACGAGAACCGCAAACGAGTTGCCGAGACCCATGAACAGACCAACAAAGACATGCGGCATTGCCGCCGGAATGGCAACCTTGAGCACGAGGAAGCGCTGGGTTGCCCCTAACGTCCGCGCAATATCGTAATAGGCGCTGTTTCACACCGGCGACACCGGACCAGGTGAGTACTGTGACCGGAAACCCGGTCGCGAGCGCGATCAGGAAAATACTGGCGCTGAAGCTCGACGGGAATACGAAAAATGCGAGCGGCAGCCAGGCCGTCGCCGGCAGCGGACCGATGAACCGCGAAACCGGGTGGATCCAGTAACCGGCGAGCCGCGACCAGCCGATCGCTACGCCTGTACTGCGCCGAAATCCAAGCGCGCGCAAATAGCCGGCAGCGAGCAGGCGAGCCGAGGCGAGGACGCCCACAGCCGGCCGCCCAGTCGTCAATTATGACTTCGACAATGGCCTGCAGCAGCGGGAAAAACGGCAACGGCAGCAGTCCGAGCTTTGCGGTGGCGGTCTCCCAAGCAGCCAAAAACAGCGCGAGCGCGATCAGCCATGGAGAAAGCCGTTGGAGGCGCTGGAAAACTGTAAAACGCATGCCGACAAAGGCCGCCAACGCAAATGCAACGGCCAATGTTCCGCACGCAGCGGCGAGAGTGCCCGTGTAGGCCCAATCGCTTTCGGGCTTATCCGGCCAGAACGCGGTGAGCGCGGCGACCATGGACCACGCGGCGGCCGCCGACAGGCCGCCGATTAACAAGCCGAGTGGCTGACCTGGCAAAAAAACCAAAACCCGGTTTCTGTGGTCTGAATATTCATCGACAACCACGCTCACTGCAGATCTTCTTTCCGATCAGCTCAGACCAACGTCAAGGTAAATCCGCTCGGCGAACTTGGCTTGGTCGGTGCTTCGCTTGATGACGTTCACCGCTTTGAGTTCCTCAGTGTAGAGTAAAAGTTGCTTCTTGAGCGAGGCTCCGACGGGATGATTGTGGTGAGTATGGCTGCGATACATGGTGGCGAGATCCTCCACGGATCCTCTCCCGCCGTAGCTCGAATAGATAGCTGCGGCGTCGGCGGGATCACTGGCAACTCGGTCCGCCGCCTCCAGTATCGATCGTGTCCAAGCGGCCCGCCCACCGGCAATTCGCTTCGAGTGAGGCTGCCACGTATCGCGAGAATGCAGCAGGTGCGGTAGGCAATTCATCCATCAAGTTCGTCGCGATCTCGTTAAGCTTCCCTTCCTTAAGCCATAGATAGGGCAGCGGATCGATATCGGCGAGCGCCTGCACTTCACCCTTGTCGACCGCAAGCGCGAGGAGATTGGCCGGATACTGGCGCCACTCGACGTCTCGGGATCGATCGATACCCTTTTTGGCGAGAACGATCGAAAAGAAATTCTTCGCAGGGCTCGCCTGATCGCTAATCCCGATAGCCTTGCCGCGCATGGACTCTAAGCTGTCAATATTCGCAGACTTGGAGCCGAGGAGCCGGATGCAGCCGCCGTGCACACCAGCGGTGATCCGAACGTCGAAACCTTGCTCCAATGGCTTAAGCCAGCGCAGAGCCAGCCCCAAACCGGCATCCGCCTTGCCAGTCGCAATCGCCTCTAACAACTGGTCGGTCGTACCGCCGAAATTGACGAAATCGACATCGAGATTGTGCTTGGCGAAGATGCCTCGCTCCTTTGCGACTGGCGCAGCGACCGTGCAGGCCGCGTTCGCGTTCCAGGCGAGTTTGAGCTGGCGAGGCGCCCCCTGCAGCTCCTCACTGTTCGCCGCGGTCCGACAAATGAGAGGCTGGCCTCGAATATCAGACAGCGATCCAGTCCCTGATAACGTCAGCGCGCGAGCCGCTCCGAAGAACGCGAAGGGCGCCGCGCGCCGAGGGTACCCGCCAACGTAAGCACCGAGCGGCGGGAGAAGGCGCGCCGCTTCGTTTCGGCTAGACCGCTTGTTACGTTGTTTGGAATTTCGTGCGTTTCCATGATGTCGCTCCCAAAGTCGCGTGGGGACAATAAACCCATCTGCACTGGGTGCCAATCTGCGGGGCCTCGGCTTGCCGCTCTGTTGGCATCATCCGAGCTCATCTGCTCCACTAGCGTGAAGCAGTTCACAGTAGCGAAAAAAATTGAAACGGGGTAGCTCCGCGGCGATTGAAGGCTCCTGTCAACGGTACATACCAGGTCAGTCGCGTTGACCGATATGCGCGACTTTGGCCCTAGGTGTCTACTTATGGGAATACGGTCTTGCTCCTGCGCTCCAGCAACGAATGCTGGCGCATTCGAGTCACTGGCGTTGATTTAGCAGGGCGTTAGGCGATTTCCGATGTACGCCTGACCAGCCGACAACTGGACGAGTGCTGGATTTCGTCGGTATGGGATCCCCTCGATCTGGATGGAGATCTTCCGTGTACCGCTATTTGGCCGGCACGTATCTTTTGAAGAACTCGACCTTGCCACGCGCGTTGTCGGTCACCGCGAATACCTCGTAGAACTCGATCTGCGGCTTCATACCGTAGCGCTGTACCATGCCGTCGAGCCACGGTCCGCCGTAGAACGCCTTGGCGTCCTCGATGCGCTCCCACTGATACACGCCTCCCGCCCAGCCGCTTTCGCTCCAGATGAAGTGCTTGCTTATCAGCCCCTTCACCTCGCGGAAGCCGGGCGCGATCTTGTGGAAGTGCTCGCGGCACGCGGCGTGGTCGATGTGCGCTGGCAGCTTGTATAGTACCGTAGCGGTAATCATGGCATGTCCTTGACCCGAATGGTCCTGACGCAATAGTGACGAGGTTTCGGCCGTGTAGCAAGCGACGTCCCCGGAAGCAGGCGTTATGAGCGAAGGTCAGACTCGGGCCAAACCCGGGAGGCAGGCCAGTTGGACCATTTCCGGTCTGCCCCTCAGAGCGGAGGTGATTGCAGTGGTCGCTCAGGTCAGCTCGGGGCCATGAACGGACTCTCACGACGTGATAAGGGCGTGCCTAACGGCTCGCCCAATTCGGTGTGGGGAAACGCGGCGCGGATCCCAGCCCGTCCGGCCAGACGACGGCCTGCTTTCCGTCCTGCCACTGAATCGTCACCGCTTTCTGCCCGGTCTGGAAGCCGCGCTGGTCTACCGCAAAGTCGCCGAGGATCGTCTTAGTCTTGAGTGATAGGAGCGCCTCGCGAAGTTTTTCAGACTCCGTGGTGCCCGCCTGTCGCACCGCCTCGGCAAAAAGCTGGCAGCCGGCATACGAGTTCGCGGATTGAACGGCCGGAGCGCGGTTGAATTCCTTTTGATACGCCGCAACGAAGTCACGATTGCCCGGGTTCGGCAGGCCTGCCTCCCAGTAGGTCGCGCTGTAGACGAATTCGGCGTCCCTCCCAAGCTGCTGATAAAATTCCGGCAGCAAGCCATAAGGCAGATTGCTCACCATCTTTGCATCGAAATTCATCGCCCGCATTTGTCGAAGGATCGTCACGTGGTCATCGAGCCGCACGGCTGCGATGACCAACAGGTCCGGCGCAGTCTCGTGCATCTTTTTCAGCAGGGGAGAAAAATCGGTGGTTCCGCCTGGATACGTCTCGAAGGCCACGACATCCAAGCCCTTGCTTTTCGCGAGCTCGTTTGTGGTCTTCGCGACCGCCTTCGGCAGCAGCGCATCCTGATCGATGATCGCCACTTTCTTCAGCCCGTTACGCGCCGCGAGGTCGAGTGCGCCGCTGGCCGCTGAATCCACCGGCGCGAGCACCATGATCAGGTACCGGCGTCCCTTTTCCCAGATTGAGCTTGTCGCAGCGTTTGCGGCAACCATCACCTTGCGATGCTTGTCGGGAATGTCGGCAACGGCCTCCGTGATCGCCGTTCCATAGGGCCCGAGAATGGCGTCGACCTTGTCCTCCACAATCAGCTTCTCATAAAGACGTGCCGCGGTCTTTTCATCGGACTCGTCGTCGTAGATCAGGAATTCGACCGGCCTGCCGAGCAGGCCGCCCTGTGTGTTCAGGTGCTTCTGACAGAGCAGGTACCCCTCGCGGCCGTATCCGCCCTGAACCGAGTAGGCCTTGCCGGTGATCGACATCGTTGCGCCGATCCGAATAGGCTCGCGTACCAGCGATGCTTCCTGTTGAGAGAAAGCGGGGTCGGTCAGGCAAAGCATCACCAAAGCGGCGAGGGTCGCGATAAGTCTGGACACAGGACGCCTCCCGAACCTGAAGAGTCCACCCCAGCGGCGTAAACACTATCAGATCAGCGGGTCCACCGGAACGATTATGAGAGAGCTGGCCGATGGCGACCCCGGCGCGCTATCGCTAAGGTCGCCTACGTCAGTGATGTGTTCGCGGAATATTCGTTGAGGGTCATTCGCCGACATCGCGACCTAGCTGGGGGATGTCCGCTCTACCCCAAAGAACAGACCCGGTCCGCTGCTGCGGCATGTCTGTTCGGGTCAAAAGGTGTCATCAGTGGGCGTCGCGGCCATGTCTGCTTAGCCCTCGAAGCCGGACATCACGGACATCAAAGCGAATGTCTGTCATTCAATCACATAGTCAGCCAAGGCCATGAGGTTCGCTGGAATACTTAAGCCAAGCGTCTTTGCAACAGCAAGATTGATTGAAAGCTCGTATTTGGTCGGAGCTTGCACGGGCAAATTGCTCGGCAATTCTCCCCTCAGAACACGATCAATGTAAGTCGCCGACTGTCGTATCATCACATCAAAGGCATATGTGTACGAGAGGAGCGCACCACGGCTTGCCGCACCGAATACCGGATTAAGTGTTGGCATCTTGTGTCGATTGCAGACGGTGATGATCATATCTCGGTTTGCGTTTGTGAACGGCTCTGGAACGACAATCAGCCCGCTATTTGATCCAAGCCGCACAATAGCCGCTTCTACTTCTCCTTCATTCCGTGTGTGACATTGACGACCACTACACCGATTGTTGCCGAAAACTTTGTGGAAGCTACCAAAGCTGGTGCATACGGCGAGGATCGGGATCGTACATAATTCCAACACGTTCAAGACGTGGCGCACTTTCTTCAGAAGCTGTATCGATTTGCTCGCATCGATAGGTCCCAAACAACAAATCCCGTGACGTTGCCTCCCGGACGTCTGAGGCTTTCAATCAATCCGAAGCCAACCGGATCGGCGACGAGCGAGAATACGATAGGGATCGAGGATGTACGCTTGCGCAGGGCCTGCACCGGCGGCAATCCGGTCGCGTAAATCAATTCTGAATTCAAAGCCACAAGTTCGTCCGCGGCGGCATCGATCGTGGCGCGATCACCGCCGCCAAAACGAATGTCTACGCGGATGTTCTTCCCTTCGGTCCATCCCATCGCCTCCAATGCCGACATAAGAGGACGGAGGATTTCCGCAGTACCGGGGTCATCCGTCCCTTTAGACAATCCCAGCAGCACGCCGATGCGCCGCGTACTGAACTGCTGTGCACGCGCCGCAGTATTCGCCAGTACAAGGCTGGCGACCGCCGTTAGGAGATGGCGACGCTTCATCTTTCGGCCCCCGCCCCAGTCCAAATAATGCTACCACGCCGGGCGAACGGGGCCTGCGACACGATGTCCGCTCCGGGTCTCAATTTCTGATATCGTCCCGCTGACCGGTACGTCTGTTACACCTTCAACAGCAGACATCTCCGCACCGTTCTAGCAGGTCGGCTTCGGGCCATGAGCTGCCGTTTGCACTGTGGTCGAAGACATTACGTACAGTGCAGCGCAGCGCACGGAGAAACTCGGCTGAGATGTCCGAGTTGGGTCGATGCTGTCGAAAAACCCGGTTGTCATCGAGGTTCTGGCTGCGAGGGGTAGGTTCGGCTCAGTTCCATGTCCGCGCGCGTTCGGGGAAATTGGCCCAACACCCGAAGTAGCCGCCTATTGACGCTTCTACGCGGGTGCCAGGTCGGGCGGTGGCTTTAGCAATCGGAGCGCCATGGTCTTGAGGTTTTGCACGATGGCGGCGAGATGGAACTCGTCGCGTGCCCCGGAAAGGCCTCGCAATCGCATTCGCTCGAAGCCATGGTGGGTCTTCAGATGCGCAAAGCGCATCTCGACCCGCTTCGCTTTGATCGCGCGATATCAGAAAGGCTTTCGTCTTCATCTTGCGACGTGCCATGTCGCGAGCCTGCTCATTGACATCCCGGACGATCCGACGCGCGGGCATGTTTGGGCAGCACTGCGCTTAGCGGGCAGCTCGCGGCAACAAGGGCGGATGCGAAGTAACGGATCGCATGATCGCTGTGAACCTTGCCACTCGTCGTCAACGTCTTGCCAGCCGGACAGATGTAGACATTGCGCCTGCTGTCGAAGCTGAACTCCGACCGAGAGAACGTGCCATCGTCCCGCTCGCTCATGTCCCACACCGGGATGTGCGGGATGATGCCCGCAGACACGACAAAGGCCAGGAACTTCCCGGTGCCATAGGCCGTATCGGCGGCAAGCCGCTTGGGAGTGAGATCGAAGCGTCGTCGGGTCCGTTCGATCATCGTGCATGGTCGCCGCGACCTCATCATAGGTCCGCGCGGGCGTTGCCTCGACGTCAACAATGACAGCGTGCTCGACATCGACCAGATAGTTCAGGCCATAGCCAAACTGCACCCGCTTGTTGGCCTTCGCTGTCCAGGCCGATGACGGATCGCTCGGCGAGATCACCTTCGGCGGCTTGCGCTCGGGTCGAGGCTGGCGTTCGCCCTCGGAGCTGTCGCCGCCACCCTTGCCGCCGTCCGCTTCGCCTGGTGACCTGGCTTCGGCCTCAAGTCCCGCCAGATACTCCGCTACGGCTCGCTTCTGGCGCTGCGCGTCCGTCCATTCGAGCTCGTCAGGCGCCTTGCCGTGATAGCGGCTGGCATTGGCTTCCATCACGCTCGCATCGACCGCAAAGCCCTCGCCCTTGACCAGGCCCTCCGCCATGCACGCCGCCACGATGCGCTCGAAGACATGGCGCAGGATGTCGCTGTCACGAAAGCGGTCGAGACGATTGACCGAAAATGTCGAGTGATGCGGCACCTTGTCGTTGAGATCGAGTTTGCAGAACCACCGGTAGCCAAGATGCAACGTCACCTCTGCAGAGCCGGCGCTCGTGACGAATACCGCAGCAGTAACCGACAATCAGCATGCGGATCATCAGTTCCGGATCGACAGACGGTCGACCAATGTCGCTGTAGTAGGGGCTTAGCTGTTGATGCAGGTCGTCAAGAGCAGCGGTGACGAAGACGTTCATCCGCCGCAGCAAGTGCTCCTTCGGAATGATATCGTCCAAGTTGAACTCATAGAACAACTGTCCCTGATCCCGATCCTGTCGCCCCATCATCCCCGAATTTCCTGCCCCCCACCAGGAATCAGTGTTCGTGGCCTTCTCCAGCCCTTTTTCGACAGCATCGGTCAGACTCGTAGTCAAGCCACCGGACGTGACTGTGCTGCTCGCGGGTCGCGTCCAGCCATGCCAGAAGCGACATGGTGCCCATCATTCGATCACCTCGTCGCGCGTGCAAGCAAATTATGCGAGACATCCAGGCCGAGCACCTTCGCCGTCTTGAGATTAATGATCAGCTCGTATTGGTCGGAGCCTGCACCGGTAGATCAGCCGCGTTTTCGCCTCGCAGTATGCGATCGACGTAGTCGGCCGCACGACGAAACTGATCAAGAAAATCCGGCCCATAAGACATCAGACCGTCAGCGGCAGGCGAAAACCGGCTGTTATAGACAGCGGGCAGTCGGTGCCGAGCCGCCAGCGCAATAATTAGCTCGCGATGGACGGCGGCTCCCTGGCTTCCGGTTACGATCAAGCCGCTATTCCCGCTCTCCGCTCTGCGCGAAGGTCGCGATGGCGCGCTCGATCTCGCCGGCATCCCGCACATCGACCGGACGCAACTCCACGCCCAGCGATGGCGCCACGGCTTGGATTGCGGCGAACTGGCCCGGTCCGGACGCCACCGCTGGATCACGAAGAACCGCTGCTCGCGTTATGCGGGGAGCGATCAACTTGAGCAGTTCAACCCATTTTCCGCTCATCGAATATTCGTAAATGGTGAAGCCGGTAATGTTTCCGCCTGGCCGCGCGAGATTGTCAACGTAGCCAGCCCCGACCGGGTCGATCACAATGTTGAACACTATTGGAATGGTCCGGGTTGCCTGAAGCATGGCTGCGACAGCCGCACTGGAACTCGCCAGGATGACGTCGGGCGAGAGGACAACCAACTCCGCCGCAAATCTCCGGGAGTCGGCACTCACGTTGCCCCAGCGACTCGAGCCGCACGTTGCGTCCTTTAACCCAGCCCGGTGCATCAACGCCTGCTCGAAAGAGTAAGCCGCGCTTGCCCCTCCAAATCGTCAGCCGCAAAACCCATGAGCACCGCCAATGAACGCGTGCGATCAGATTGTGCGTGTGCGCCAATGGGCCATCCGATCGCTGCACTTCCTGCGAACGTGATGAAGTCTCTCCGCCGCATCCGTTTCCCCGGGTCCGAAAGCATGGTTGAGCCGAGCATAGCACGCCCTGCGGCCGATTGCCCGCGCGGCGAGTTCGCTTTGGGGTCAAACTAGGAAGTCAGTGCCGGTCGAACCCATTTCCGGTCTGCCCCTCAGAGCGGACATGACCGAGCCGGTCGCCCAGGTCAGCTCGGGGCCAACAACGGACTCCTGCAGTGGTGGATACCGCTTCATTCGATCACTGTGTCCGCACGCACGAGGATTGTTTCAGGGATGCTGATCCCGAGGGCTTTCGCGGTCTTGAGGTTCACGACCAAATCGAACCTCGCCGGGCGCTCGATGGGAAGATCTGCAGGCTTGGTGCCGCCCAAAATGCGACCAACGTAACCGCCGCAACGGCGAAACATGTCGGGAAGGTCCGGCCCATAGGAGATGAGGCCCCCCGCATCCACATGAGCCCGGTAGAGATATATCGACGGTAGATTAGCCTTCTCCGCGAGATTTCCGATCCGTGTTCGGTGAGCGAGGCTGAGCGGATTCGACAAAACGATGAGAGCGTCAGCGTGCCAGTTCTTTGCCGCGTGGAAAGCGTCGTCTAGGTCAATGGCGTTCTTTACGTCCACGGCTCGAATATCCACAGACAGAGGGCCGGCGACCCTATTCAGCTCCCGAAGTTGAGATGCATTGATATCGGGGTTCGCAAGGACGGCGACGCGGGACGTCCGGGGTATGATCTCCTTGAGGAGTTGCAGGTGTTTGCTGCTCAGCTCGGAAAGATCGAGAAACATCCCGGTAATATTGCCTCCCGGCCGTGCGATGCTCGTCACCAACCCGGCCTCAACGGGATCGATTTCGAGGTCTATCCCCACAATCGGGATCGTGCGAGTCGCATTCTTTGCGGCTGACAAAGCCCATGTGCCTCGGGCGAAGATCACATCGACGTTGAGGTTCGCGAGTTCAAGTGCGAGTTTGGGGAACAGCTCAGGCTGGTCGTGCGCGGATCGGTGCTCGAATTCGACGTTCTGTCCCTCGACGTACGCGGCCTCGCGCAGCCCCTGTACGAATGCGTCCCAGTTCGCCGGCGGCGGCGGGGGTGTATCGGTCGGAGCCGCGATAGCGAGGTGACCGATCCGGTATCGTCTTGGCTGCTGGGCGCGCGCCGCAAGCGGCCAAACCGCCACCGCGCCGAGAAACGTAATGAACTCACGCCGCCGCATTGCCTGCTCCGACACCAATCAGGCAATGGTACAGGCAAGAAGGGTCGTGGCGAAAGGGGTCATCAATGGATGGACCGGCTGCTTCCCCGCGAGGATAGCCTCTAAAGACTACCTCGCAGCATCCGAAGAGTGCGTGCGCATTCCCATCAAGGCCACGGCCCGCGAGCCGATCAAACAGGCCGGATACATATCAGCGACTTCCGCAACCCACGCACAATCACTACTGCGAACGCAGCCGGTCCATACATGTGGGTCAGAAGCGGACCTCGGCCTCAGTCCGACACCATGTCCTCTGTGGATGGCTCCCGCGTTGCAAGGAGAAAATTGATACGTTGGCTTTGTCGGGTGCAGTCTTCTGTCCGGCCTGTTGACGCAGTCGGTTGAGGACTGCTGGCCCGATGGAGTCCGCGAACACGGTCCCATTCTGCTAATCAGGCTCTGACGCCTTGGACATGTAGTGGGTTGTCCCTGTTCCCGGTCTGACCGGTTTGCCATCATATCGCATCGCTCTCGCAACCCTGTGAAGCTGATCTCCTCTTCAGCTAAGTCCTGGAATTGTCGATTTATGTCGCCAATGCCGGCCGGTGGTCGGCACGATAGGTCTCGCCACGTGCCATAACCGCCCAGACGATCCGCGCTGTCTTGTTCGCCATCGCGACTGTCGCGACCCGCACAGGTTTGCGTGCGAGCAGAGCGGCCAGCCGAGGATCGACTGTCTTCGGATTGTACTTTGCCCGTCGCACCAGTGAGGTCATGCCGACAATGAGCAGCTTGCGCAGGTATTTGTCTCCCATTTTGCTGATGCGACCGAGCCGCTCTTTGCCGCCGCTCGACTTCTGAAGCGGCGTCAATCCCAACCAGGCGGCGAACTGCCGGCCAGAGCGAAACTGATGTGGGTCGGTGATCGATGCGGCAAGTGCCGTCGCGCCAATCGGCCCAATGCCGGGAATGGTTACGAGGCGACGCGAGACATCGTTGCCACGTTGCCAGACAAGAAGATCGCGATCGACCTCGCGAAGCCGAACGTGGATGTCGAGCACCTGCTGCGATAGCGTACTGACGATCTTGGCAGCTTCCATCGGCACATCCGGTGCTTCGCCATTGACCATCCGTCGTGCCATCAGCAGCGCCCTCTCGAGCCCCTTGGGGATGTCGATGCCAAACTCGGCGAGCAGACCACGAATCATGTTGACCAACTGTGTGCGCTGCTTGACCAGCAAATCGCGTGCCCGATGCATCGACAGCGCCGCCTGCTGTTCGGGCGACTTGACGGGCACGAACCGCATCGTGGGCCGCGCCACCGCTTCGCAAACCGCTTCCGCATCGGCAGCGTCGGTCTTGCCTCGCTTGACATATGGCTTGACGTAAGCCGGCGGCATCAGGCGCACCTGATGGCCGAGTTTGATCAACTCGCGTGCCCAGTAATGCGATGTGCCGCACGCCTCCATGCCGACCAGGCAGGAAGGCAACCTGGTAAAGAATGGCAGCATCTGCGCTCGCCGAAGCGACTTGCGGACAACGACCCGACTGGTCGCATCAACGCCGTGAACCTGAAAAACACTTTTGGCCAGGTCGAGGCCGATCGTGGTAATCTCCATGACGGATGGCTCCCATTTTTGCTCGTGAATGCCTGATGGTATTCACACCTTGGCACCTAGATGCCGTGAGCGGGAGCCATCCACCTCATCTGCTAAGGCCTCGGAAGCGGACATCGTGGAGGTGAAAGCGAAGTCCGAGAAGGGCCATAAGCGACATTGGAGAATGAAAGAGGCCGCCAACTGAGGCGGCCTCTGCCATCTAGGCGCGGATATTTCAGTCAGGGTCTTGGCCTAGATGGCGGATATGCTGGCGGTTCCATGATGCACGTACCCACTGACGATACTCGGCAAGGCACATCATAGTGCAGTCTGCCCTTGGGCATTGTGGGATCAACCACGGTGTTGGGATTGATTGGTTTCGCTTTGGGGGCCGCCTTTGTGGTTGCGTCAACCTGATTTTGCGCGACAGCCACAGACGACAAGGCGACCAGCGCGGTCGCTGTGAGCAACGCGGTCCTCATGACTTGTGTCCTCCGTAAGTGTACCCAGACACGGATTTCCGAGGTCTTGCCGATCCTACTCTAAGTCCGCTCATCCCCCAAGAACCAGCACCGGAGCCGCTGGACCGGCATGTCGCTGAAGGACCAAGAACAGACATCGGCGGCTTCGCCTATTCGATCACTTCGTCGGCGCGGGCCAGCACCATTGGTGCGATTTCGAACCCAAACGCTTTCGCAGTCTTGAGGTTGATGATGAGGTCGAATTTTGTCGGTCTTTCTACCGGGAGGTCACCGGGACTTTCTCCGTTGAGAATACGACCGACGTACTCGCCCGCGCGGCGGAACATGGCTGGATAGTCCGATCCATAAGACATCAATCCGCCTGCTTCTACAAACTCGCGCGCCCCGAACAACACCGGTACCGAGTTCTTATTGACGAAGCCTACTATGACGTCTCTGTTTCCGAACATCAGTGGGTCTGGAAATACAAAGAGCGCTTGCCCCCGTTTCAATGTAGCGAGCGCGTTGGCAAGTGTGGGCCCTCCCTTCACGTCCATCAGATGCAACTCCAATCCGAGCATTGGCGCGGCGGTTTCTCTGAGCTCCTTCAAAGCCACTTCAGCAGGTGGGATAGCAGCGTTCCAGAGGACCGCGACTTGCTCGATCTCTGGAAATGCTTCCTTGAGCAACCCCAGTCGTTTGGTCGCTGTGAGTTCAGGCGCGAGGGATGTAACACCCGTGACATTTGCCCCCGGCCGCGCGAGACTGGCGACGAGCCCAAGCTCCACAGCATCACCGGGGTCGGCCATCACAATAGCGATCTGACCTGTCGCGTTGCGCGCTGCCACGGCCGCCGGGGTCGCAGCCGCAAGCATGACTTCGACGTTAAGAGCGACGAGTTCGGCAGCCATGGTTGGCAGACGGTCCGCTTGCCCGGCAGCAAAGCGTCGCTCTATCGCAACGTTTTGTCCCTCAACCCACCCACGCTGCTTCAATCCCTCGAGGAACGGTTTGCGGCGATATTTGTCATAGAAAGGCGCAAACTCGCCGCCGGCAGGACCTGCGCCATAATCAAGGTAACCAATGCGCCGAGTCTTCGATTTGCTGCTGTGCATCCGCTGTAAGCGGCCAAGCGGCTGTTGCGGACGCAATCAACCCAAGAAAATCTCTCCGAAGCATGCGGCCCTCACACAGATGATGCCTGCCTGCCAGGACCAATGATAGCACAGCTGAGACTTGCAGAAGTGTGCTGGTTCACACGATTACTTTGTTAGGTGCCGATATCTCGGTCAGCGTTAGTGACCCATGACATCAAACGGGGTGCGCTGGTCTTTCGTGCCAACCGCTTAACCTCGAGCACACGCGGTGCGGCGGCCCGTCTCGTAGCGCGCTTCTTCGGCGGGCACTTCTTCTCGAGAAAATCCATTTCGGCTTTGCAACTTCCCTGCTTCCTCCCGTCTGAATAAAAACCACAATCGGCAGCTGTCGGGGAACGGGCGCGAATTGATAGAATTGATTGTGCGAACCGCGAACAAGCCGCACATGCGTATCATGGTTGTTTGGTGTAGCGACCCAAGGAGCGCGCCATGAAAAAACACCTCTTTTTGTTGTGTGGCGCGCTTGCGGGGATATCGATCCTGCACTGTAGTGCATTGCGGACTGACAAGCCAAGCTCGACCGCGACCGCTCCTGCTTCCTCCTCCGCCCCAATCAACACAACCCTCAAAGACCGCGACAGGAATGCGACCAGGAATGGAGAGCCAATCAAGAAGCGATGATGAAACACGACATGGATGAAGAGTCCTATGTCGAACAGTGCAGCGTAACGGATGACGTACCGGAGATTCCCTCCGAAACGAAGACAATTCCGCTCCATCGGCAGCACCCAAATAGAACCGCTGGCAAGGCAGGGGATTTGGGCGCGGATCAACTCTGTGCGAGCGCCAATTCCAGGTAATTTATGACACGCCTTTTCGCTTTAGGCTGGTGGGATAAGTCGCAATTGGTGTGCTGATGTTCAAGCATGTCACTGTTGATCGCGGTCGCCGCGCGCTATTGGGCGCTGCAGGAGCGCTCATCCTCCAAGGGGTGCTCCGACCGACGACCGCATCGGGTCAGACGTCCCTGGTCCCAAGATGAAAATCGGCATTATCGGCGCGGGCCATATCGGCGGCACGATCGGTGGCCTCTGGGCCAAGGCAGGCCATCCGGTCTTCTTCTCGTCACGTCATCCGGAGGAATTGAAAGACCTCGTTGCGCGCCTTGGCCCTCTTGCACAGGCCGGCACCGTCGATCAGGCGATTGCGTTTGGCGACGTCGTCTTCATCGCCGTGCCTTACGGCGCGCTGCCGCAGATCGGCAAAGATTACGGCAAATCGCTTAGCGGGCAAGATCGTGCTCGACGCCGACAATGCCGTGGCCAGCCGCGACGGCGCCATCGCCGACGAGGTCGAGCGCGACGGCATCGGAGTTACTTCGCAGAAATATCTGCCGGGCGCCCGGCTGGTGCGCGCCTTCAACACGCTCTCCTACATGATCTTTGAACGCGAAGCGAACCGTCCTGCCCCCAGGCTCGCGGTACCGATTGCCGGCGATGATCAGGAAGCAGTGCAAGTCGCGGCGGGACTGGTGCGCGATGCCGGCTTTGATCCGGTGGAGGTCGGCAAGCTGGCCGATGCGAGCCGCTTCCAGCGCGGCGCGCCAGGATATGGCCAGAATGTGAGCGCGGCGGAGCTCAAGCAGAAGCTGTCGCTGGCGCCATGACGGCTCCGCGCAGCTCTCGGGGCTGGTTGCAGCGCGCGGTGCCTGCTACGGCGCGAGAACGTTCGGCGGCGCTGTGGTCGTTCGCTTATTTCTTCACGCTGCTTGCCGGCTACTATGTGTTGCGTCCGCTGCGCGATCAGATGGGCATCGCCGGTGGCGTCAAAAACCTGCCCTGGCTCTTCACCGCCACGTTTGTCAGCCTGCTCGTCGCACAGCCGCTCTACGGCGCGCTGGTGGCGAGGTTGCCGCGGGTCAGGTTTATTCCCATCGTCTACCACTTCTTCGTCGCCAACCTGGTGCTGTTCTGGCTGTTGCTGACGTTCGACGTCGAAAAGGTGATCGTGGCGCGCGTATTTTTTGTCTGGGTCAGCGTGTTCAACTTGTTCGCGGTCGCGGTGTTCTGGTCGTTCATGGCCGATCTGTTTACCGCGGAGCAGGGCAAGCGGCTGTTCGGGTTCATTGGCGCCGGTGGCACCGCTGGCGCGCTGCTCGGTCCCGTCGTCACGATCTGGCTGTCGGCGCCGCTCGGTCCGGTCAACCTGCTGATCGCGGCCGCCGTCTTTCTCGAAGCAGGCGTGTTCTGCGTCCATCGCATTGAACGCGTGGCGGACGCGCCGACGGACGTGGATCCGCGACCGCAGCGCGTTGGCGGCAGCGCCTTCGCGGCACTGCCCGAACTGATCCGCTCGCCTTATCTCCTGGGCGTGGCCGCCTGGGTCAGCCTGCTCTCGTTCGGCGCGACGATTGCCTATTTCGCGCAGGCCAACATCGTTTCGGCGACGATCCATGGCGCGGCAGCGCAAACGCGTCTGTTTGCGAGTATCGATCTCGCGGTGGGCCTGCTGAGCCTGGCGACGCAGGTCTTTGCCACCGCCACATTCCTCAAGCGCTTCGGCACCGGCATCGCGGCCGCAGCTCTGCCGGCTATTTATGTCGTGGGCTTCGCAGCGCTGGCGATCGCGCCGAGCCTGTCCGTGGTGGTGACACTCCAGGTCGCGCAACGCTGGATGAACTTCGCAATCGCAAATCCGGCACGCCAGGTGTTCTTCACCGTGGTTGGGCGCGAGGAAAAATATAAGGCCAAGAACCTGATCGACGTGGTGATCTATCGCGGCTCGGACGCGTTGTATGGCTGGGTCTACGACAGCCTGCAGGCGCTGGGGTTGAAGCTTGGCGCCATCGCGCTGTGCGCGCTGCCGGTCGCGGCGGGCTGGCTCGTTCTCTCAACCGCGCTGGGGCGAACGCAGGAGCGTCTTGCAACGAAAACAGACGACGAAGGAGCGCCGGGATGGCAATCCGAATGACCCGCCGAATAACCCGCCGCGACTTCGCCGCACTCGCCGGCGGATTTCTGCTATCGACCAAAGCCGTTGCCCAAACCGAGACGCCGCTTCTCACCCGTCCGATTCCCGGCAGCGGCGAGCGCATTCCCGCCGTTGGTCTTGGCACCGCCTATGTTTTCGATGAGAATAACGAAGCGACGCGGAGCAAGGCCGATGCAGTCGTACAGGCTCTGGTCAAGAATGGCGGACGGCTCATCGACACGGCGTCGACCTATGGCGATGCCGAAAGCGTGCTGGGCGAGGTCACCGCAACTGCCGGCTTGCGCGACAAGCTCTTCATCGCCACCAAGCTCGAGTCGCCCGACTGCGCAGGAACTCAAGCGATCGCTGGCCCGACTGAAGACCGCAAGCGTCGATCTGCTGCAGCTCCACAACGTCAGGAGCAAGCAGCAATCTCTCGAACGCTTCAGGGAGTGGAAGAAACAAGGCGTGTGCCGCTATGTCGGCATCACTTCGACATTCCACCGCGACTATCCCGCGGTCGAGGCCGTGCTGGAACGGGAGAAGCCTGATTTCGTCCAGATCGACTATTCACTCGATAACCGCGGGGCTGAGAAAACCATCCTGCCACTGGCCGCCGAAATCAGAGCCGGCGTGCTGACCGCCTTGCCTTACGGCAACGGCAGATTATTCCGGGCAGTGCACGGCAAGGAATTGCCGGACTGGGCGCGGGTGTTCGCGAACTCCTGGGGACAGTTTTTCCTGAAATATTTGCTCGGCGACCCGCGCGTGACCGCGGTGATCCCGGGGACCGGCGATCCCGGCCACATGGCGGACAATGCCGGCGCGATGCGCGGCCCGTTGCCCGATCCCGATCAACGTCGTCGAATGGTCGAGTTCGTCGAAGCGCTTTGATCACACATGACAACACGCCCCTGGGATAGCGATTTCGCGGTGGCCGTTCGAGGGCCTGGCGATCGTATTAGGGCGTGGACCCACAGGCGTTATTGACCATGTCCGCCTTCGGGGTAAGGCGGAAATCAGCCTTCGGGACGGTCAGGTCCGTTGATGACCCTGAGCTGACATTAGCCGGATAGGAATTCCGCGACTGAGGCGTCCTACCGTTGGGTCGCAAACGTGCTATGGTCTTGTCGCTATTGATGCTGCCCGTAGCGTGAGCTTCCACCGCGGTGATGAGGCTACAGCGATGAGCACGACGTTCGGAGCCGGTTTCCATGCCGCACCGGGCAAGATGGTCAATGCTTCGGCATACGAGCAGTGGACCGGTCGGTGGTCGAGGTTATTTATTCCGGCGGTGCTCGCAGCCGCCGGTGTGAGGCCGAAATGCCGCGTCCTCGACATCTCCACTGGGACGGGCGAAGCCGCGCGGATGGCGCTTCCGCTCGTCGGCACGGAGGGCGTCGTAGTTGGCGCTGACATCTCTCCCGAGATGCTTGCGAGTGCGCGCGCGGGGTTGCACGGGTCGCCGTTTCTGCCGGTCGCGGCCGATGGCCAGGCATTGCCGTTCCGCGACGCCTGCTTCGACGCCGTCGTCTGCCAGCTGGGCCTGCAATTCTTTCCGGATCCGGCGCGGGGCGTCGGGGAATTCCGACGCGTTCTGCGCACGGGCGGCAGCGTAGCGATATGCGTGATCTCCACCCCAGATCGGGCACCCATGTGGGGCAATCTTTCTGACGTCCTCAGCCGCTTTCTGCCGGAACTGCGCAGTGTCCTGTTTCTCTCGTTCGCACTGCACGATCCGAACCGCCTTGAAGCTATGCTCGTCGATGCGGGTTTCCGCGATGTCCGCGTGGAGCGCACGACGCGCGAAGGCGGCTTCGAGAGTTTCGCGGATTATTGGGAACCAATAGAAGCCGGCGTCGGTTCGATACCCCAATCCTATTTGCGGCTGGCCGCCGCTGACCGACAAGCCGTCCGCGAGGAGGTGCGGTCGCGCCTCTCGTGTTTCGAGCAGAACGGCAAACTGCGCATGAGCGTCGAGATGCTGATCGGCAGCGGGCGGGCTTAGACGCTCGGAACCGTTACACAAACTATGAGTGATCTTTGCTTGTGCAATTAGCCTATTTCGGACATGGCGCGATGTCCGACCGAGTCCGTCATGCTCAGCAAAGCGGACGTTGCCAACGCCACTGGCTTTATGAGTTCACGCCCAGGATCATGGTCGCTGACGTGGTTGGCCGGTCAGAAGGCCGTCCCGGGAGATAGCGATTTCGCGGCGGCCGTTTGAGGGACTCGAGATCGTGTTAGGGTAATGTCAAAAGCGTTTGACCATGTCCGCCTTCGGGGGAAAGCGGAAATTAGCGTTCGGGACGGTCAGGTCCGTTGATGACCCCAACCCGACATCGGATCGAAATCTGACGCATCGCCAGATGCTGACATAATCCTCCCCAATGACTATGCTGCCCCAGGTCATTGGGGCTGCCGCGGATGCAACTTGGTCGAATCAAACGGCGTCAGTTCATATCGCTGCTTGGTGCTACGGGCATTGCGGCCATAGGGCCGCTTAGCACAAATGCGGCGGATCAGAAGATTTGGCGTGTTGGTCTCTTGAGCAACAGCTCGCCACCTTCCGGTGTAGCGACGAGCTGGCGCGATGAGATAGTGCGGGTGCTCGCTCAGAACGGCTTTGTCGCGGGCAGAAACCTCGAAATGGTTGAACGCTTCTCTGACGGTGACCCCGACCGATTGCCACTGCTCGCGCGAGAGATCTCCGCCTTGGAAGTTGATGCAATCGTTGCCATAACCACGCCATCAGTGCAGGCGGTGATGGGGACCACGAAGTCGACCCCCGTGGTCATGGTCGTCGGGGAGGACCCGGTCGAGCTTGGCATAATTGTCAGCTTAGCTCATCCCGGAGGACGGGTCACTGGAATTGCGTTTCGCACACCAGAGGGTGATGCAAAGCGCCTAGAATTGTTGCGGCAAGCAATCCCAGCGGGACGACGCTTTGGTTATTTGGGGATGTCGTATGAATCCGTTCCCAAGGCCAAGGAGATGGCAAGGGCGGCAGCTCGGCTCGGCATCGAAGTGTCGACATATTGGGTCAACGGTCCGAGCGAATATGCGGCGGCGTTCGCCCGCATGAGGAACGAAGACATCACGGGCGTTGTCATCGGTGCCACCCAGCCGCTGGCAACGAATGCTTCGCGCGTGGCCGCGAGCGCAGCCGAGAACAAACTGCCCACAATATGCGAGTGGGACTATATGGCTCGTGTTGGGTGTGTCCTCGGCTTTGGTCACGATCTTACCTATGGACAGCGCAGGGTCGGAGAATACGTTGCCCGCATCCTTAAAGGCACGCCTCCTTCCGAACTACCGGTGGAAGAGTTTGATGCTTGGAAAGACTACCCCGCAGCATCCGGAGAAGCCGCTCAGGGAGCGCCTTGTCGCGTGCGATGATGAATTCGGAAATTACACCAAGTTCAGTGTCGACTTCGATTCTACCGCCATGCTGCTTAACGCTTGTCGCGACGGCGGCGGTTAAGCCTCATCGAAGCGGGCGGTTTTGACCTCAAACTTCTGGAACCGCCGGCAACCCATCCTCTTATTTTATACGAGATTTTTTGGAAGATGGAGCCCCGTGTGGAGAGCGGCCCTGAATAAGTTATTCATCCGTTTTCCAAATGAAGAACGCAGTACATGCTATCCCTTCGGTTGTGTCTGCGAAGCAGATCTGCGTAGGGTACTCGCCATTTTCGACAGAGATGGGTGAGTTGAAATCGTGGTTTTTCCCTTCACTATCTTGGCCAGCGATGTGGATAAAGCTTCCTCCGTCAATCCAGTATGTGCCTTGCATTGAGACGTGCAAAGTCGCCCGGGGTCCTATCGCAGAGCTGTAGCTGCCCTCGCGATGTTGGACTTTGACTTTGAGGCAACCGAGCGTCATCCATTCGTCGCGTTCCCAGTCATGCCAAGTGCCTTTAAATCTACAGTCCGATTCGGAATGCCGTTCGAAGTAGGCTACTGCCCTCGCATCGGCGGGCACGACTTGGCCGATCTCTTTCCAGGCACTGTAGAAAGTCGTCGCCGTTAGTACGGCGAGCCCGACTATCACCGTAGTGGTGATGAAACGGATGATGTTGCCTTGTGCACTCATTCCTTGCGTCAGCGTGGTGCCTGGTCCCATTTCGCCAGAGAGGGCTCCCTCCTGTGTACCCGAGTTCACAGATAAACGGTGTGAACTAGCGCACAAAATGGCGTCATTTGCAGACCCAAGCGCGCCATTGAGCCCTGAAGTGGATCTGATCTGTTCTCTTTTCTGCACTTGCAGTTGTGTTTCCGGAAATCGGGGTTGTGTCCGGAACAAAGCCGGACCAAGCACCTCGTCCGGAAAAAGAGTTGGGTCGCGACCAGCCGCTCTGTTTGATAACGCCTCGTCGCTGGCGAACCATATCGGAACTCAAAAGCCGTTTGCCAGACGGCACAAACGATCGCGGCTGGTGTTGTCGGTCCGTTATGGGCGGCACGATGCCGCCCACCGATGGGAGGTTTCAATGAGATCCGTAAGACCAGTGGTTATCGCCTTGTCGTTTCTCTGTTTTCAGGTTGGGATCGCGTCGGCCGATGATCCACCTAAGACAACCGCTACCCGGCCCGCGCGCGAGCATCCCAATGAGACTTCCCTTCCAAACAATGCGCCTCCAGTGACCTCGAAGCAGACGACCGGCTCGACCAATCAAAGTCCAATGGTGAAAGAAATGAACGCCGAGGAACTCGAAAAGGTAAAGAAGGGAGGCAAATGAGAGTTGGTTCGGCTTCTCGGCCCCTGCGCAATTTTGGTTCGCTCTCACCAGGTCAGGATTTGTCCGCCTCGTTGCCGACGCCCTCGTGGAAGAGATTGCTGCCGGCGACCTGGAGGGATCTTGGGTGTCCGTCCCCGTGGGCCTGAGTCCTCTACGCGTTACGGCATAGCGGTGACGTTATGCCTCGAAAGAGGATGCCGTCATGCCTCGAAAGAGAAGTGGCCGGTAGCAACGCTTCTGACGGGCCGGAGTTAGGGTCGTCGCGACTGCTTGCCTTACGAAGGAGGCAGAAGTGCTCAGATTGGTGATTAAGCTTACCCTGGTCGGAACGTTGCTGATGGCCCCTATCGCACCTCTAGTGATTACGCATGCCTTTGCCCATGGAGGGGGTGGCGGTGGTGGCGGCGGCGGTGGCGGTGGTGGGGCCGGCGGCGGTGGAGCTGGAGGCGGGGCCGGTGCCGGCGGGGCCGGTAGTGGCGGGTCCGGTGGTGCCAGTGGAACGGGTGCCGCTGGAGCTGGTGGCGGGCCGGGAGCTGGTGGCAGTATCGGCGGCGGTCACGGTTATGAAGTCGGACCCTATGCCAATACACGTGGATGGTTTCACCAGAACCACTTCGGAACAAGGGTGTTTCGTATTCAAAGGGGCAAAAGGCTCTGGTTTGGCAGCCGTTGGTTCGGGTTTGGTGACGCTTGGTTTGGTAGAGCCGTTTTTGGTCGGTATCACGCGCGCGCGTCCCACCGCGGTTGGCCTGTCCGAAGGCAGGCGACGCACATGCGCGATTCCCACAGGACCCACAACGCGCAGCGGATCAATACATCGGTCAAGCCGGCTTCGCTGAGAACGCAAATCGAGCCGAACAGCAAAGCCGCCGCGGATGTGCCCACGCCAGCGCAATCCACTGTGGGCCTGTCCTCGACGTATAAAGAGAGAACCGTGCACGACCAGGTGGCGGCTGCGACAGAGGTTACGGAGCGAATGACGGCTGCGGCATTGGCAGCTCCGTCTGACAACGCCAAACCCACGCAGCCCCTCGTCGCGGTTGTCATGGCGCGTCCTGAGATCAAGTCGGTAGCGGATCTTGCGGGTAAAGTTGTTGCGATGGATGAAAGGTATGCCCCATTCAGCGTTGATGTTTGGACCGCGTTTGTGGTGGCAGGAACGAACTCAGTCGACTTAAGTGCGGGACACGCCGCGGCGGTCGATCGGCTGACCAATGGCGAGGCGACGGCTGCTCTGTTGACCCTTGTGTTTCCAGATGCAGCTGATGCGTTTCCTGAAATTGCCGGCTTCAAGATTTTCCGCGTTCCGCTTTTGCCGTCTGCTTCGAAGCCTCTGCTTGACTGATTAGCAAAACGATCGGGAATTTCCCGGTACACCATTAATCGCGGCCTTTGGATCGGCCGTAGCTGCCGCATCGGCAGCCCCAATCGTCGAGGATGTTTCACCTACTTAATTGCCACGATCCGGGCGGCCCAAAAGACTTCTCGGGGCCTGAAGGACCGCCCCAAGATCTACGATAGGACGGTATTTGGTCCTTCGTCACAAATTGGGAAGCGCGACCAGGCGATGTCGAACGAGTTCCGATGAGGCAAAGATGTTTGGTTGGTTCAAGAAGAAACGTCAGCGAAGCAGAAGACATTTGGAAGATCGATACCTCGAACTTAGAGCAAGGCGGTTCCTAGTCGGCTATCAATCAGCAACGGGAACTCAAAAAAATCGTTACTACGATGTAGTTGCGGGAGCATCAGCGGCTTGCCAGGCGCCACATGCCGCCTCATGGTCCGAGAGCGTCAGAGTGGCCGAAGATGCCGCGAGAGCCGCTACGACTGTGGTAAAGCGGCCCACACGGGGTCAAGCCAATCTCGGCAATCAAATTGTGGCCGCAGAAATCGATCGTTTCATCACCGATGCATATGCCGCTGCGGCTATCGCCTATGGGCACGCTGCGGGCGTCTACGTAGATGATGAACGGATCCAGAAGTCTCGGCACTGAAGCCGGTCACCTCCTAACGACGGCCATATCTCGGGCCGCATCGAAGCGCAGTTCTCCTGCCGCCGGCTTGCCGCCGTGGCAGCGCCTCGCCCAATCGGTGGCGGAGTTTCCCAGTGAGAGCGCCAGGACCGTTTGATCGAAGGACCGCCGCTGTCGTCCACAATCAAAGCTGAACAAGGGGATCGCGCCTATATGCGCGCGCTCGATCATGTTTCGCTGACGCGGCTGTCCGATCAGCAGCCAAAGAGCGTTCAGAAATGTGGGCAAATAACCGGTAGCAGCACCTGCTCTGTCACGATCCCGACATACCGCCTCCCATCTGCTTTCGATGTAAAGCTGAAATCGGATTTCGGGACGGTCAGGTCCGTAGATGACCCGCAACGGACATTCGGTCGCACTCATTCGGCCTTTCCTCCAGGCTTTTTTGGCCCGATACAAGACAGGAGCATCGATTTGGTGAAGCCATGAGGCGGCGCGACTTCATTACGGGATTGGGTACAGCGGCGGCGGCGTTACCTATGATGTCGCGCGCTCAGCAAGAGCCACCAACGATAGGTTTCCTAAGCACGCGTTCGCCCGACGAAGCCACAGTCCACACCAATGCCTTCCGACGCGGTCTCGAAGAGATGGGATATGTCGAGGGTCGCAGCGTCAAGATCGAGTATCGTTGGGCTAAGGGCGATTACAGCCTGTTGCCGCCTTTTGCCGCCGATCTGCGCGGCAGGCCTCTTGCGCTGGTGGTCACGCCTGGTGATCCCGCAGCAAGAGCGGCGAAGGCGGCAGGCTTCCAGATACCAAGTGTCTTTGTCGTCGGCCAAGATCCTGTACAGTCGGGGCTGGTAGCGAGTATGAACCGGCCGGGAACGGCCACTGGCGTCAACTTTTTCACGGGCGATCTCGGCGGCAAGCGACTGGAGCTTCTTTGCGCAATGGTGCCGTCGGCCCATGTCATCGGGCTGTTGCTCAATCCGCGTTTCGGGGTCGAAGTCGCTGAGCAGCAGCGAAAATCTGCCACCGCCGCAGCTAAGTCGCTCGGCCGAGAACTGGTCGTTCAGGAAGCGGCGACGGATGCTGAGATAGAGACAGCGTTTGCGGCGCTGGACAAAGCGGGCATCGGCGGGCTGATTGTGCAGAACGACCCATTTTTCGACACGAGGCGAAGCCAAATACTGGCCCTTTCGGCCCGCAACAGACTTCCGGGAATTTTCCATATCCGCGAGTTTCCGGCGGATGGCGGACTGATGAGCTATGGCGCCAGTCTGTCTGATACTTATCGCCAAGTTGGCGTGTATGCCGGCAAAATTCTGCGTGGCGCCAACCCGGATGACCTCCCGGTTCTGCGGCCCACCAAGTTCGAACTGGTGATCAACACCAAGGCGGCAAAGTCGCTCGGCCTCGCGGTACCACAATCCATGCTCATTGCCTCTGATGAACTGATTGAGTGACACTCAACAATTTGAAAGTGGCCAACCAGCAATCAAGGTCGTCGCGAAAAGATGGGCCGATAACCGGTAGCAGTCCCTGCTCGATCGCGATGCCGCATGGCGCCCCCAAGGAGAACCCACCCCCTTTCGAGCCAGTTGCGCGGGCGGATGGTGCGAGGGTTGCACCGACTTGAGGGCCAATGCGCATTATTGCGGCACCGTGCTTGTCGGCCGTTCGTAACTAGGTGCTGACTTTAATCCCAATACCGGGCCAAAATCGCGAGAGGTTCGTCTCGATCGAGTTCATCCCGCATCCGCTCTATCGCTGACCTACCGGTGTCGAGAAGCCTTGGCCAGGTCCCATCCGCTCGCCAGCGGCTTACGCGGGTGCGAAGGGACCTGCTACCGACTCCGTATCCGGACGGCACACCTTCGATCGAACGGCGCGCCGCCAAAGTGAAAAAAATCGCGTCGATCACGCTGCGATCGTCATGACGGCCCCGCATGGCTTTGCAGCGCGGCAGTATCGGCGCGATCAGTTGCCACTCAGCATCCGTTAGCTTGGCGATGTGGTCCATGGCGCCAAGGATATAGCCATTGAGTGACGAAATAAACCCGGACGAGACTACCGCGCGCCGCTTGGCAGCTTGCCCTGTAGCTTTTACACAACCCCCCGGTGCATCATTTTATACCGCAACTATAGGGTTAATCAGCGGCCTCGACGTCGCATCAACGCTGAAAGGTAGCCGTGATGCGTCCCGTCTAGTCCAGGCAGACGCTCCCAACCTTCCGCTGTAAACCTCGGAATGTCGGCGTGGCGAACATAGCGGAACACTTCACCAGGCTCTGTTACGCTATCCGTTACGCTAAGCCGCTTCCGATAGGCGCTCTGCTTACATGCTGGTGAGCAGAAGCGCGCGCTCGATCGTTCGGCATTGTAGGATCTGCCGCACGTCTCGCAGATCCGCCGCCGTCCTGCCTGGATCACGCCCCGATCATTGCAGTGAAACACGGGACCTCTGTTGTGGCTGGCGTCGAACCTGTACCAGGCCGAATTGTCCTTGCCGGTATTCTTCGAGCCCGCGATCCACTTCACCCTGCCGATCGCCACGATATCCGAGCAAGAAGGCATGAAGGGCACGGCTTGCCGGGTTGATGCCCAGTCCATTTCCAGCAACAGCCATGTCGGCGCGATCCGCTGGAAGTGCTGGATCAGTCTGTGCATCTGCTCCCGGATGTAAGGCGGGTTGGTGATAACGGCGTCGATCAAGCCGTAGGAATCCAGCGCCAGCGCGTCCTGGCCTGCCCGGAGATCGCCAGCATAGACGCAGTGCAGCCCGAAGGATTCCAGATGCCGGACGAGATCACCGTCGCCACAGCATGGTTCCGCAAACCTACGAACCCCGCGAAGATAGGGGATCAACGGCACCACTGCCGCCCTGGGTGTTGGATAGAAGTCGGATTCCCGACGTTCGAAGGTGGACCGTTTACCCATGCCGACTGTCCCCGGCGCGCTTAGCGTCCGCATCCACTTCGCAAGTCGTGCAAACAAGCCGTTGGCCGAAGAATGACCGCGGACCGTCGGGTTCTTTGCCCGGCAGGCGAGTAAAGCCCACCGAGATAGTCACGCCCGATATCGGCCTACGCAGGAAAGCCGGACCATCCGTCTCCCACCACTCAGCACTACCTGTCTTGCCACATTGAGGACAAGTCACCCCATAGCTGGCGCTCTCTACAGATCTCATAACTAAAGCTCCTTTCTTCCTTTCTTTCTTCTCTTATTAAGGGGGGGTGACGGGTGCTCACGTGGTGTGCATCAGGCCGTCACGGGAACCAATGCAGGATCACCCGAACGGATCGCCCGCTACGGGCCACGATCGTGATCGCCCCGGCTTCCTGCAAGGCGATCAAGGCGCGGTATTTGGTCATACGCCCAATCCCCAGCTCGGCGAGCTCGATATTGGACAGATCGATGGTTTTCGTCCGCCGCATCAGACATTGCCGGTAGAGCAACTGAGCCACGACCAGCCTGTCGGAGGAGCGCAGTATCGGCAGCACCCGCGCCAGCCATGTCACCGGACAAGTGACGTAGCCCTTGGCCGGCCAGGGCATCGCACCCGCCACCATTTGCACCGCTATCGGATCGACAAGAAAATCTTGATCGCCGTCCAGAAACAGATCTCCGCTCATGCAACGCGCTCCTTTTCCAGTTGGGCGACCAGGCGAGTCACGGTGCTCCACATCGCCTGGCCGCGTTTGTCAAAATAGCGTTGCCCCGGAAGGATGGTTTGGCAGTCCGTTGGGAGCCGATATCCGCGCAGCACCACGGCGGCCGCATCGCCCATCAGCCGATCAACCGACGTCGCCAATTCCTCCACCTGCTCGGCCGGACCTTCCGCAAGCAGGGCGTCATGAACTGGCGCTACGAGCTCGATCCGGCGGCGCTCCGCCAGGATGCAGGCGACGTGCAGAACTTCGGCGCCGACACTTTGAATTGGGAAATTCCGGATCGTTCTCGGGTTGGTTGCGGACGGGCATCGCATGTACCAGCCGAACGGCGTCGATATCTCGAGGTGTAGCCCGGCATGATCGAGCACGCTGCGCGAGTAATGCTCGAAACGATGGAAGCGAGCTCGCAGGCGCGCTAGAATTCTCGCAGGCTTCCGACAAGGAGAGGCCCGCCCGCAGCGCCAGTGAGCGCGCGCCAAGCCCGTATTGAATTGCCAGGACGACAACCTTCGTCAAATCGCGCGCGGCGGCTTGCTCGGCAGCGCTCATGCTCTCCTGCAGGAAGCCGAGCTGCCTAGCGATCGATAGATACACATCTCCGCTTTCGCACGCGGCCAGCAGCTCCGCGTCGCCGCTGACGATCGCCGCGATTCGAACTTCCTGTTGCCGATAGTCGCGATGAATCAGCACCCGCCCTGGCGGCGGCGCGATCATGAACCGCAGCCACTTTGCCGGCCCGAAAATGAATTTCGAATTGGAGGGAGCATTGCGCCCTGTCTTGGTACCGAAGGCCCACAGCGGCGTGCGATTCCGGTTGTCGCTGCCCGCCGCGAGATCGTTCAGCCTCAGCTTCGATAACGAATAGCGGACCTCTCGTAACGGCTCGATATGCGGGTATCGGCCGGCCATTTCTCTGAATGTCTGGTCGGTTTCGTCCAACGCGCCGCTTTCGAGTCGCGGCCAGGCCATGCCGTTGCGCCTGAGATAGTCGGCAAAACGATCCTTGCGCCAATGCGCGCGGCCGTTTTGGATCTCGTAGCAGCCGAAAGGCGCGTCAAGCTCCTTCACCAGGCTGACCTGCATGCCTTGCCACTGCGCGCGGATACGGCCGAGCATGGCACCGTCGAGCGGAATGCCGCGGCGCTCCTGCTGCGCCATAGCCCACTGGAACTTTGCCCGCATCTGCGCGTGCGGCAGCGAGCGAACAGTGGGAACCAGGTGCGGCAGCAGGCGCGCCAGGGCCCGCACGTCATCCTCGCAGTAGCTCAGGATGTCGGCTCGTTCCTGCGCGGTGAAGGGCGGGCCTAGAAGAATACGGTCCCGAACGGAATGTTTGCGCGCGAGATCTACCCCGTCTTCGAGGAAGAATCGCAGTGCGCCGCCGATGCCGTAAAAACCTTTGTCGCGATCCTCGCTCTTGAGCGAACCGTCATTGGAGTTGTGGCGAAATTCGACATAGGCATCCAGCGCACACGCCGGTTCGCTCCATCCGCAGGCGATATGGAATCCAAATTCGGCGGTGAGCGCGTAGCCCACCATCAGCGCGTCGGCGTCGAGACGATAAGGCGGAAACAGGCCGAGCTCGTCTTTCCATAGCCGCACCAGCCGGCCCGATCGCAGTTCCAGCGCGACTAAGCACAGCGGCGAGGAAGCATCACCCTCCACGCCGCCGTTGGCGAAGCCGGCACCGGGATAGAACTCTGTGTCGACGCACCAGATCTCTCTAAACGGCAGCGCGCGCCAATCAGAAATCATCGCCGTCGCTATCCGCCGTCTCAGCCGGCGCACCCGTCAGATTTCGGTAGGCGGGATGAGACGTATCGCGAATGATGCCGTTCGCACCAAGCGCAAGCTTCACCATCTCCTCGAACGGCGGCAACTTGCCCCAGTCCGGATCGGGCGCGTACCCCTCTGCGGCGTGCCGGATTTGATACGCGGACCGAACCCAAAGCAACCGAACCCATTTCGTCAGGCCCTCACGAGCCGCGGCGCGAGCGCTTGCCCAGGCGTCGTTATCCGTTTCTCCATCGCGAGGGGATTTGACCGGCCACAAGCGAACGCTGCCGTCCCTATACATGCAGGGAATAAGCAAGGCTGGCCGTGCTTCCTCGATCCGGCCCCGCATCGACCTCGCGACGATGAAAGTTTGCTCCTCGATCTGACCTTCCGGCTTGTGAACGTAGATTTCCGTTCGGCGCCGATAGGCCGGATCGGGATGCGTTCTAAAAAAGTCCCGAGGCCTGCCGACAGGAATGCTGTGCAAAGTGGTTTCGGTCAGACCATCGCCCAGCCCGTTATCGAGCCACAAGTCAGAGAGATCAGACGCGTCGGCCGGCAGATCCGGCACAATTTCGAGTTTCGGTTTGTCAGTCATTGATGATTCTCCATGATTGGTGGTGATCAGGAAGCAGGCCCTCGTCGCAACCGACGATTTCCGGGGCTTTGGTGACGATCGCAGCGGCTTCTGCGGAGACGGTGCGGCCACCGCTCAGCGACCAGTACGGGTAACCGGCCTGGTAATGTCGGCGAAGGGATTCACCCCGACGCATCGCCTCGAAAATCCGCGCGAGTTCGTGGTGAAGACGATCGGCGCGACGCCGCGCTTTCTGGACGGCCTCAATGGTTTGAATTGTTGCAGGCGAGACAACGCGTCTCATGGGGAACTCCGTGGATGGCTTGGGATGGGGTGACGCCACGTGGGCGCGGAATCCGCGAGAGCGAGGTCGGCGGCGGATTTGGCGGGCTTCAAACCGGCCGAGCAGCCGCGCGCCGGTGCGACGCGATCGGTGACGTTGAGGGAAGGTCAAATGCATTCCGGTCCTCCTTGATGGTGGAGGCCGGCAGCCCTGGAAATTAGCGATCGGAGGGATTATTAGGGTTGGTGTTGAGCCTAACCCAAATCCCGGCCGGTGCCTTCGTCCAAAGGTGCCGGCCGTTCTGTTGTGAATCATGCCGGCTGGAATTCAGCCGACTAGGTACAAATCACATTCCCGGGGACTTTTGGTCCTGTTCAATCAGGGCGTAAAAAAACGGACAGCCGCTCGGCGAGCTTGGCCTCGAGCTTGGAGTTGAGAACGGTTTCGACCCCGCGTTCCTCGAGGTTGATGCCCCGGCGGCCGAGAGCGCGGGAAATTAGCAGGCTTATCGATAACCCGACCCCGGCCCTCTTGTGGTGGCGGTTCCGTGTCTTTGGGATGGCCGGCCAGCGCCGCTGCGCCTGCATCGCCAGCACGGTGATGCCGACGTCTCTCAACCACGTATTGCCGAGCTTCCGCCCCGGCGGATGGCGCACGGGAAACGACGCCACGATCCACTGATTATATTCGGCGAGTTCTGTCGGCAGGTCCACCTTGCGGCTGATGCACTCGACGATGAGTTCGCGCAGCACAAGGTCCGCGTCCTGATCTCCGTCCTTGGCCGCCGCAATGACCTGCATTCGCGAAATTGCGCCCTCTCGGAGCTTCTCGCCAATGCTGGCCCGCAATCTGCGCCGGCCCTCCTCCGATTCCAACCTGCCGGCGAAGTGATCGATCCAGTCGACAATGGTGTCGACCGCCTCGGCCTCAATCAAAATAGCCGGCAGGGCGTCGGCCGGCGTTTTGTCTCGCTTTGCCATATGAAGAAAGCCTCGGTTTTCGGTGGCGGAGCGACGCAAAATTCGTGCTCTCTCCTGTTTAGCGCAGGGCGAGCCCGTTCTTTATTCTGCGCTGTGATCATCCGACGGCTTGGCGCGCCTGCCGTCCTGCGGCGGTGCCAGCGGCCGCTCGATGTAGTACGAGCGGTTGCCGATCACGAGATCAGGCGGCGGAATTAGTCCGGCGCGCCGCCATCGATAAAGCGTCACGCGCGAAGTACGGGGAAACAGGACCTGTAAAGTCACGTAGCGAATATTGTTGATGTCCGGCATGCCGAAGCGCCTTCGTATTAACCGATGTTCAAACCGCGCGGCGACGGTCAGGAAGATCGTCAACGGAGCAACGGGTCAGACCCCTCGCGGCGAACCGGACATCTATATGAAGCAAAAAGCAGCGATCTGGAACAACGCATGGCGCGGCATTGAGCGGCGTAAAGTAGTACGGCACTTCCCGCCGCTGCGGCGTGAACTGGGCCTTACTTCCCGCCGCGCTGTTTCTGCTGTTGCCTATACGCGCGATAGCGCCGCCCGACCGTGCTGGGCTTAAGCTTTTGCGAACTCGCCACGCGCGCGATCGCCCACTTCTCGGCTTCGGCGAGACCATGCGTGCGCGAACGGGCCTCGACCCATATCGCGACCTTCCGTCCGGTGGACACAACCGGGCTTGGCCGGTGTGCAGGTCGCCGAGCCTGTTCCTTCGCGAGCAGTTCGACGAAACGCCGCATCATGTCGGTAAACACCGTTGACTCAATGGAAAGGTTCGGATCACGGAGCACCTCCTCCGCGACAGCCTTCATGAAGGCATCGTCATCGCGGCGGCGCTTCTCATCGCTCGGCTTGCTGGTTTTGCGCTTGCTGGTTTTTAAGGCCATATCGCGCCACTATGGCACCCAGGGCGGCCCGTTCGCCGAAAACTTTGCTATTTCTTTGCTACGAAAAAACGTGACCCGAAAAATGTCAATGATACAATGGCTTGGCAGGGTCTTGCTCGTATTCCATAACCACAGGCTGGGGTTATGGATTCCGGGCCTGCGCGCTTTGCACGCATCCCGGAATGACAAAGAGCAAGGGGCATCAGCTACTTCTCCTCAGAACTTCACGCTCGGCGCGGCCTCGACCTCGGCGCGGCTGGTGCCGAGATCGAAGAAGTCCCGCTTGGTGAAGCCGAACATGCCGGCGAACAGCACGGCCGGCATCTGCTGGATGCCGGTGTTGTATTCCTGCACGGCGTTGTTGAAGAAGCGACGGCTCGCGGCGATCTTGTTTTCGAGATCGGACAGTTCGCTGGCGAGCTGCTGGAAGTTCGCGTTGGCCTTGAGGTCCGGATAGGCCTCCGACAGCGCGATCAGTCGGCCGAGCGCGCCGGAGAGCTGGTTTTCCGCGGCCGAGACCTGCGCCGGTCCCTGCGCCGACATCGCGGAATTCCGCGCCTTGATGACGTCGTCCAGCGTGCCGCGCTCGTGCGCCGCGTAGCCCTTCACCGTCTCGACCAGATTCGGGATCAGGTCGTGGCGTTGCTTGAGCTGCACATCGATGTCGGCAAAGGACTGGTTGACGCGCTGGCTCAGCGTGACCAGGCGGTTATAGGCGCCGACGGCGAAGAGGACGATAAGGACGATGAGGCCGAGAACGATCCAGCCGGACGACATGGAGAAGCTCCTGGTGAAAGGTAAGGCGGAATTCAAGCGGCGTATCAGCAGCCACGAGGTGGGGTCCCCCTTGGTCTGATGCAAGAAGGTTTAAGTTCAACGGCAAGCCGTGGAAAGGCTTAACTTTTTTCCGTGACCGCATCGCCCCAGCGCCAATGCCGGGCCGCCGCATAGGCGCCCTTGTCGCGGCGGGGGACCTTTGCGACAGACAGGCCGCCAGGCGTGCAGAGCCTGGCCGAAATCTCCGCTTTGCCTATAGCGGGTTGCGTCAGCACGCGCGAGGCGCGCTCGGCGGCCGGCTGGCGCGTCAGCACGACATAGGAAAACCGCTCGTCCTCGAACGGCACCTCCGCGCCCTTGACCTGCTTGTGCGCGCGCGAGCGGGCGAGGCGCTGGGAGAAATGACACCAGTCCGGCGCGGCAAGCGGGCAGGGCCGCTCATGTGGGCAGGGTGCCTGCACATGGGCGCCGGCGGCGATCAATTGAGCGCGCAACGCGATGATGCGCGCGTAGCCCGCGGGCGTCCCGGGCTCGATGATAACGAGCGTGTCGCGGGTCCTGGCCCACATCGCGTGAGTGAGCGTTGTCCGTTCGGCTTCGCTCGCCTCGCCGATCAGATAGCTCGCAATGACGAGATCGGCGGCCTCGACTTTGTCCAGCAAGAGGCGCGCCTCGCCGCCCTCGTAGAGCAAACCGGCAAAGCGCGCGCCGTCGCGCATGAGTTCGAGAGCGAGCGTGCGCAAGGCGGGGTTGGCGTCAAGCATGGTGAACGATTGCAGCGATGGGAAAGCCTCGCCGGCCGCCCAGCTTGCCGTGCCCGGGCCCGCGCCGACATCGAGCAACGCCCGCGGCGCGAAATCCGGGCGTGCCTCGATCAGTGCATTCACGCAGGCGCTCGCGGCCGCATAGGTCGCCGGCATCCGCGCCAGCGCATAGGCGAGGGCGTCGGCCGCCGATTTGATCGCGGATGACGTGCCGCCGTCCCGATAGGTCTTCGAGATCGAAGCGGCGCGGATCGCGACGTCGTTGCGCGACAGGCCCTCCAGCCTTGCGTCGAGCGCGGCCTTCAGTTCGGCGGGAAGGGAGGGAGGGATCATTGCTTACCGTCGCTCCGCGTCATTCCGGGATGGTGCGAAGCACCAGACCCGGAATCTCGAGATTCCGGGTTCGCCTCTTCGAGGCGCCCCGGAATGACGGTGTCGTCTTACGCCACGTTCTGATCGAGGATCTTCACGGCCTCGTCCAGCGCGACCGAGACCAGCTGCGACACGCCGCGCTCGGCCATGGTGACGCCGAACAGGCGGTTCATCCGCGCCATGGTGATCGGGTTGTGCGTGATGATGACGAAGCGCGTGTCCGTCGACCTCGTCATCTCGTCCAGCAGGTTGCAGAAACGTTCGACGTTGTGATCGTCGAGCGGCGCATCGACCTCGTCCAGCACGCAGATCGGCGAAGGGTTGGTGAGGAACACCGCGAAGATCAACGCCAGCGCCGTCAGCGCCTGCTCGCCGCCCGACAGGAGCGACAGCGTCTGCGGCTTCTTGCCGGGCGGCTTTGCGATGATCTCGAGGCCTGCTTCCAGCGGATCGTCGCTCTCGATCAGGTGCAGCGCGGCCTCGCCGCCGCCGAACAGCTCGGTGAACAGCCGCCTGAAGTGAGCGTTCACTATCTCGAACGAGGAGAGCAACCGCTCGCGCGCCTCGCGGTTGAGGCTCTGGATGCCCTGACGCAGCCGCTTGATCGCTTCCACGAGATCGTCGCGCTCGGTAGTGAGCGCGGTGTGCTGGGTCTCGACCTCGCGCAGTTCCTCTTCGGCGCGCAGGTTCACCGCGCCAAGCCGTTCGCGGTCGCGGCGCATCTTTTCGAGATTTTCCTCGATCTCGGCAAGCGGCGGCAGTTCCGCGCCCGGCTCGATCTCGGCGAGGCCGGCGACGGCCTGCGGCTCGCATTCGAGCATGTCGTGGATTTCGCGCTCGACATCGGCCAGCCTGCGCTTCGAACCTTCCGTCCGCTCCTCGGCGCGGGCGGTGGCTTCACGCGCGCTCGACAGCGCTTCCAGCGAGGCCTTCGCGGCGCGGTCGGTTTCGGCCATCGCGGTCTCGGCGGCGGCGAGCGCATCGGCGGCGACGCGGCGGTCGTTCTCGGCGTGTTCGATCTCCGAGATCAGCGCGCTGCGCTTTTCCGCAAAGACCGCCGGAGCATTCTCCAACTCGGTACGCTCGGCCGTGAGTTCGGTGATGCGCGCCTCGATGGTGGCGATCTGCGAGGCGGCGCCGGCCTTGCGGTTGGTCCAGTCGTTGCGCTCGGCGAGGATCGCCTGGACGCGGCGGTCGGCGAGCTCGGCCTCGCGGGCCAGCGCCTGCGCCTCGGCCCGCACCTGCGCGGCGTTGCGGCGGTGACCCTCGATCTCGGTGCGGACCGCGGCAAGCCGGGTCTCGGTTTCCAGGCTCGGCGGCAGGTCGGCGAGCGCCGCGGCCGCGTCCTGATGCGCGCTCTCCACTTCGGTACGGTCGATGGTGAGGCGGCTATAGGCCTCGAACAGCGCGGATTTGCGCGCCGCGTGGCGGTTGATTTCGCGCTCGGTCGCGGCATGGCGCTCGCGCGCGGCGTCGGATTCGCGCTGGGCCATGCGCCACGCCTCGCGCGCCGCGCTCTCGGCCTGCGCCGCCGCCTTCACTTCGGCGTCGGCGGTTTCCAGCGCCTGGCGCTTGGCGGTCGCATCCTGCCGGGCTTGTTCCAGCTCGTGTTCGATGTCGACGAGGCGGGCGCGTTCGGCCAGACGCCGCGCCGCGCCGGTCGGCGCGTGGGCGGCGGCGACAAAGCCGTCCCAACGCCAGACGTCACCCTCGGGCGACACCAGCCGCTGGCCGGTCTTGAGTTGCGATACCAGTTCCGCGCCGCGTTCCTTTGCGACGACGCCGATCTGGCGCAGGCGGCGCGTCAGCTCGGCCGGCGCCTGCACATGGGCTGCCAGCGGCTCGACGCCCGCGGGCAAGGAGGGATCGTCGGTCCCGGCGCCGGCCACCGTCCAGCGCAGCGGCGCGGAGGGATCGACGGGGGCGTCGAGGTCGTCACCCAGCGCCGCACCGAGCGCCTTCTCGAAACCCTTGGTGACGGTGACGCCGTCGATGATTGGCGGCCAGAGATTCTTGGTCTCGCCATTGACGATCTTGGAGATCGTGCGCGCTTCGGTCTCGAGCCGCTGCACGCGCTTGTCGGCGTCGGCAAGCGGCGCGCGCGAGGCCTCGAGTTCTGGCGCGGGCGGCGACATGCGCGGCTTCGCTCTCCTGCGAAGCGGTCTCTGACTCCGCGAGATGTTGCTGCGCGCCCTCCAGCGCCGCGGCGAGTGCGGCGAGGTCGCCGAGGGCGCCGGTCTCCTGCGCGAGCTTCTGCTCGTCGGCCTGGACGTTGGCGATGTCCTGGTCGAGCCGCGCCAGCCGCTCGCGATGGCCGCGGACATTGGCCTCGAACTGGTTGCGCTTGGCGGTGAGGTCGGCAAGCGTGGTCGTGAGTTCGGCAAACAGCCGCTCGGTGTCGGCCAAGGTCGCTTCGGCGGACGCGACGCGCTCGTCGACGCCGGAACGCTGCTCGACCCGCGTCTTGATCTCTTCCTTCAGCTCGGCGTCTTCCGCATCGAGCCGTTGCAGGGCGATATCGGCGTCCGAGCTCTGCTGCTGCTCGCGGGCGATGTCGGCGGAAAATTGCGTCAGCCGCCGCTCGAGCTCGGCGACGCGTTCCTTGGCGCGCGCCTCCTCGCGGTCGAGCATGTCGCGGGCATTGTTGAGCCGCTGCAGGCCGGCGGCGGCCCGCGCCTCGGCCTCGCGGAGCGCCGGCAATTCGGCGGCGCGTTCGGCCTGGACGCGGGCGGCTTCCGCCTGCTCGCGGGTGCGCTCGGCCATCTCGCGCACGGCGAGGTCGTGGGTGTACGCGGACTCAGTCACATTGGTGTTGGCTTCGAGCCAGCGCAGATGGAACAGCATGGCCTCGGCCTTGCGCACCTTGGCGGCTACCTCGCGGTAGCGGATCGCCTGGCGGGCCTGCTTCTTCAGGCCTTCCATCTGGCTCGAGAGCTGGCCGATCACGTCCTCGACGCGGGTGAGGTTGGTTTCGGCCGCCTTCAGCCGCAGCTCGGCCTCGTGGCGGCGGGCATGCAGGCCGGCGACGCCGGCGGCATCTTCCAGCACGCGGCGGCGCTGCTCCGGCTTGGCCTGGATGATCTCGCCGATCTTGCCCTGGTGGACGAGGGCAGGCGAACGCGCGCCGGTCGCGGCATCGGCGAACAGGATCTGCACGTCGCGCGCGCGCACATCGCGGCCGTTGATGCGATAGACCGAGCCTGCTTCGCGCTCGATGCGGCGGGAGATTTCCAGAAGCTGGCTGTCATTGACGGCGGCCGGCGCGGTGCGATCGGAATTGTCGATCGTCATCACGACTTCGGCGTGGTTGCGCGCCGGGCGGTTGCCGGAGCCGGCGAAGATCACCGCATCCATGTCCGAGGCGCGCAGCGATTTGTGCGAGGTCTCGCCCATCGCCCAGCGCAGCGCCTCGACCAGGTTCGACTTGCCGCACCCGTTCGGACCGACGACGCCGGTGAGGCCCGGCTCGATCATGAAGTCGGTGGGTTCAACGAACGACTTGAAACCATGCAGGCGAAGACGCGTCAGCTTCATAGACAGGATTCTCTGTTGGCAGGAGATTCAACAGGACGCGAATCTCCCTGCCGGGACAATACCATAGAAGGCAATGTCGGTGTGGGTTCGAGTCGCTTTGGGGCGGCTCTGATGGGCCGCGACAATGGCTGCGCCGGAGCCTCGGGGCAACCGGGCCCCGTCTCTTTTCCCAAGGCTTTTGCTGGGGTTATCGGCAAAAATGAATCTTGACCGGCATCGTCTTGCGAATCAGCTGTTGAACAGCTGCTTGAAGTTCCAGTCGAATCCGGGGAACGCGGTTCCAGCCCCGAATCAGCTTCCCTTCAGCACCGCGTTGATCCTCTTGGCGAACTCGTCGAACGAGGTCTCGCCCTTGATCTTCTCGCCATTGATGAAGAAGGTCGGCGTCGAATCCACCTTCAGGACATCGCTGGCGTATTTCTGGTCGGCCGCGATCTTGTCGAGCAGCGACTGATCCTTCAGGCAGGTCTCGACTTCCTGCTGGCTCAACCCGGCCTGCTTGCCGATGCGCGTCAGCGTCTCGGTGGTGTTCTTCACCACCCAATCGTTCTGCTGGCGGAACAGGAGGTCGGTGACGGCGAAATATTTCGGCGCGTCGCTTTTGGCGATGCAGCGCGACAGCATCGAGCCGGCGGCGGCTTTGATGTCCAGCGGGAACTCGCGGAAGATGTAGCGGATCTTGCCGGTGTCGATGAACTCCGACTTGATCTTGGGAAACACCTGCTCGTTGAACGCCGCGCAATGCGGGCAGGTCATCGACGCATATTCGGTGATGGTCACCTTGGCGTCTGCCGGGCCCAGCGCCATGTCCGGCAGCGACACCGGTTTGGCGACGTCGGCGGCGGATTGCGCCATCGCCGCGGAGATGAAGCGCAACGGCGACAGCCCGGCGAGCGCGGCAAGTCCGGTCAATGACAGAGCGGCGGTGAAGGCGCGGCGCGTGATGATCAAGGCGAACTCCCGGATTGGCGCATCTCGAAGTATCAAAACAGGCCTGTTCGCTAGCTTGAAACGGCTGGCGTGGCAATGGCCGGCTGGAACCGTCTCTGCCGGCGGAAGCGTCAATTTCGCTTGATTGCGGCGCCGAGCCGCGCGAGCGCCTCGCGCAACGCCTCGTCTTCGACGGCTGAGAGGGACTCGGAGACCTGAGCGACTGATTTCGGGTCCGGCGGACGAGGCCGCGCGGGCCGGTCGCGCCGCGACAGCGGCGCCTGGCGCAGCGCCAGTTTGCCCACCGCGCTCCAGCCGAAGAAGCGGTTGACCCGCTGCAGGATCACGTCGGAGGAATGCTGGATCTCCAGCGCCATCGGGCCTTCGACCCGAAGCACGAGCGTGGCCGGCTCCTGCGGCTGGCCCTCGACCGGCCGCGGCCACTGCATCTTCAACGGTTCCGAATGGGCCGCGATCTCAGGTCCGGCAATCTCGGCCCATCGCGTCACCAGCTCGCGCGCCGCGAAGCCCTGCTTGGCATAGGCGTCGGAGAAGACGTCGCTGAGCAGGACTGACAATGGCTTGGCGCTGACCGGGCGGGGCTTGGACATGAAACTCTTTCCGTCATTCCGGGGCGATGCGCAGCATCGAACTATGGTGCGCAATTGCGCACCTGAGAATCTCGAGATTCCGGGTTGGGTGCTTACGCACCATCCCGGAATGACGTTATATGACGCCATGAGTTTATCAGGCGCAGCCGCCGCGCAAAAGCAAACTGCGAAATCCGACCGCAGCGACGGAGTTGGTGATCGCCCCGCATTGCTGCTCGCCTGGTACGATCGGCATCGCCGAAAACTGCCGTGGCGGGCGCCGGCCGGCGAGCGCGCCGATCCCTATCGGGTCTGGCTGTCGGAAATCATGCTGCAGCAGACGACCGTCAAGGCCGTCGGTCCCTATTTCGAGAAGTTCCTTTCGCGCTGGCCCGATGTGACCGTGCTGGCGCGCGCCTCGCTCGACGATGTCTTGAGGATGTGGGCCGGGCTCGGCTACTACTCGCGCGCACGCAACCTTCACGCCTGCGCGGTAGCGGTGGTGCGCGACCATGCCGGCGCGTTCCCCGACACGGAAGAGGGGCTGCGCGCGCTGCCGGGGATCGGGCCCTACACGGCGGCGGCGATCGCGGCGATCGCATTCGACCGCCGCACCATGCCGGTCGATGGCAATATCGAGCGCGTGGTGTCGCGCTTGTTCGCCGTGGAAGAGGCCTTGCCGCAGGCAAAGCCGATCATACAGCAACTCGCCGCAACCCTGCTCGGCCCCTCCCGCGCCGGCGAAGAGAAGTCTCGCGCCGGCGATAGCGCGCAGGCGCTGATGGATCTTGGCGCGTCCATCTGCACGCCGAAGAAGCCGGCGTGCTCGCTCTGCCCCTTGAACGAGGATTGCGCCGCACGCGCGCAAGCCACGCAGGAAAGCTTCCCGCGCAAGCTTGCGAAGAAGGCCGGGACGTTGCGCCGTGGCGCGGCTTTCGTGGTGACGCGCGGCGAGGCGATTCTGGTTCGCAGCCGCCCTGAAAAAGGATTGCTCGGCGGCATGACGGAGGTGCCGGGCTCGGACTGGCGCGCCGGTCAGGACGACGCGGCGGCGCTGCGACAGGCGCCGGAGCTGAAAGGCGTTGCGCGCTGGCATCGCAAGACGGGCGTGGTGACCCACGTCTTCACGCATTTCCCGCTGGAGCTCGTGGTCTATACCGCCGAAGTGGCCTCGCGCACGCGAGCGCCCGAGGGGATGCGCTGGGTGCCGATCGCGACGATGGACGGCGAGGCGCTGCCGAACCTGATGCGCAAGGTCGTGGCGCATGGGCTGGGTCTCTAACCTTCGATTCGGATGACACTCGCGTCTTCTGCCATCGGTTGCTGACACCATGTTGTCAGCAGGGTTGCGGTAGACAATGGCGAAACGCGAGGACCCGCCATGATCAGCACCGTACTCGATCGCCCCAAAACCCCGATATCTCCAACCTGTTTCGAGAAGCGCGAAAGCGTTCCGCAGATTGAAGCCCCGAGCCTCGCCTGCGCCGACATGACGCATGATCGGCCGCGGCCGTCGCGAAAGCCCGCGGGATCCGCGTTCGCCATCGCAGGACTGTTTGCGCTCGTCCGCATCTGGCGCGAACGCCAGCGCACCCGGCGTCAACTTCCGATCATGAGCGAGCGCGATCTAGAGGATATCGGGATCTGCCGGTCGGACATCGTCTATGAGATCGCCAAACCGTTCTGGCAGGCTTAGTCGTGTCGAATGCGGCGCGGCAGTTCTGTTGCGACACTTCGTCATTGCGAGGAGCCCTCGCGACGAAGCAAGACGGCAGGCTGCGCAAACAAGCGCTCGACCAACGGAGGCTTCCATGATCAAGACCGCGCTCGACGGGATCACGCCGCCGCCCTCGGCCAAATTGCTGGGCTGGCATCTTCTGGATGCCCGGTCCGGCGAGGGCTGGCTCAAGGTCGGCTTCGAGGGCAAGCCGGAATTCTGCAACCCGGCCGGCTTCGTGCAGGGCGGCATCCTCACCGCCATGCTTGACGACACCATGGGACCGGCGGTGCTGGTGATGAGCGAAGGCAGGCTCTACACGACCACCATCAGCCTGACCGTGAATTTCATGGCGCCGGCAAAGCCCGGGCCGATCGTTGCCGAGGCGACGGTGACTCAGCTCGGCAAGACGGTCGCCTTCATGGAGGGCAAGCTGACCGCCGAGGACGGCACGCTGCTCGCAACGGCAACGACGGTGGCGCGCCTGCTCGATGCCGCACGGGCGATTGGCTAACTCGCGCGCGGCTGCGGCAGCTGCACGATCGGCGGCTTGGCGTTGAGCGCATCGACCTGAAAGCCGGCGACGCGCTTGTAATTGGCGGCGATGTCCTCGAGCTCCTGCCGCGACAGCACGTCGGTGACGACCTTGAAGCCGTCGGGCGCGCGCTCCTCGACGAGCTGCATGACCTGCTCGGGCCCGTTGCGGCGGTTGAGCATCACGAGGTCCGATGTCGCCGGCCGCCGTTCCCCCTCATAGGCGAGAAGCGCTGCTTGCGTCGGGCCGTGCGCCAGGATTTCGCGGGTCAGCACCCGGGCATCGAGGATCGCCTGCGAGGCGCCGTTCGAGCCGATCGGATACATCGGATGCGCGGCATCGCCGAGCAGCGTCACGCGGCCGAACGTCCAGCGCTCCAGCGGATCGCGGTCGACCAGCGGGTATTCGTAAGCGAGCGGGCAATCGCGGATCAGTCCGGGCACGTCGAGCCAGTCGAACGTCCAGTTCTCGAACCACGGCAGAAACTCCTCGAGCTTCGCCACGCGATTATAATCCTCGCGCCGCCATTGATAGGTTGGCGGCATGTGCCGTTCGGCGACCCAGTTGATCTGGTGTTTGCCGGACGCGTCCGGCTGCTTCGAGATCGGATAGCAGACGAATTTCAGCGTTTCGTGCCCCGCCATGATCATGGTGCGGCCGGAGAGGAACGCATCGCCCGCGGTGATGCCGCGCCACAGGATGCGGCCGTTCCAGATCGGCGGGCCTTCCTTCGGATAGAGTTTTTCGCGCACGGCCGAGTGGATGCCGTCGCAGGCGATCAGCAGCACACCTTCATGCGACCCCGCCGCCTTGCCGGTCGACCGGTCGATGAACTCGGCGCGGACGCCATTCTCGGTTTCGGTCCAGTTGGCGAGATGATGGCTGGTCAGGATGTTCTCGCTGCCGAGCCGGCTGGTGGCTGCATCGAGCAGGATCTGTTGCAGCGTGCCGCGGTGGATGGAGAATTGCGGCCATTTGTAACCGGCTTCGAGCCCGCGCGGCTCGCTCCAGATCGGCTGGCCGTGCTTGGAGAAATAGGCCAGTTCCCTGGTGCGCACGCCGGCGGCGCTGAGTTCGTCGTACAGGCCGAGTTCGATCAGCTCGCGCACCGCATGCGGCAGCACGTTGATGCCCACGCCGAGAGGTCTGAGCTGCGGCACGCTCTCGAAGACGCGGACGCCAATGCCGATCTGGTGCAGGCTCAGCGCCAGCGTCAGCCCGCCAATTCCGCCGCCCGCGATCAATACCGTCATGGCACGCCCCTGCTGCTACCCGATCACGACATGGGAGTCATGACATGGGAGCGCGGACACGGGCAACCCTCGAACCGTCCCGCGGGGATAGACGGCAAGGCTCCGTGCCGGTATTTTGCCGACGACCCTTGGTGAGGAAACGAAAAATGTACAAGTTCTATTACGCTCCCGGTACCTGCGCGGTTGCGTCGCATATCGCGCTCGAGGAGGCCGGCGCCGACTACCAGGTCGAACGGCTCGATTTCAAGGCCAACCAGCAGCAGAGCCCGGAATATCTCAAGGTGAACCCCAAGGGCCGGGTCCCCGCCCTGGTGACCGACTACGGCACCTTGACCGAGACGCCGGCGATCCTCGCCTATATCGCGCAGACGTTCCCGAAGGCGAAACTGGCGCCGCTCGACGATGCCTTCGCCTTCGCGCAGGTGCAGGCGTTCAACAGCTATCTGTGCTCGAGCGTGCATGTCGCACATGCGCACAAGGGCCGCGGCTATCGCTGGGCGACGGAGGAAACCTCCTACGCCGACATGAAGCGCACGGTGCCGAAGAGCATGGGCGCCGCCTTCGCACTGATCGAGAAGGGCATGCTGAAGGGACCGTGGGTGATGGGCGAGCAGTACACGGTCTGCGACCCCTATCTCTACACCATCTCGCTCTGGCTCGAGGGCGACGGCGTTGACCTCAAGACCCTGCCGAACGTCGCCGATCACATGAAGCGCATGGCGGAACGCGCTGCCGTGAAGCGGGTGATGGCGGCGCAGCAGGCCAAGGCGGCGTAGTTTGGGATCGTAGGGTGGGTTAGGCGAAGCCGTAACCCACCGCCCCAGTGTCAGCGGGGAGTCAAAGTGGTGGGTTACGCCGGAGCCTGTCATCGGGCCGCGCTTTGCGCGGACCCGTTGGGCTAAGCCACCCTACGATTTTCTACGCTGCTCCAGCTCCCGACCCGTCTCCAGCACCAGTTTGCGCAGCCAGATCGAGGCGGGGTCCATCTGGGCCCGCGTCGGATAGAACATGTATTGCTCGTCGATGCCGGGATCGAGCGGCGGCGTCACGGTAACGAGCGACAATTGCTTCGACAGCGCCGCGATCAGGCGGCGCGGCACGAAGGCGACGAGATCGGTGCGCGCGGCGACATGCAGCGCCTCGATATAGCCGGGCACGACGAGTGCGATCCTGCGTTCGATGTTCTTGCCGCGCAGCCAGGTGTCGATCATGTCCTCGTTCTGGCCGCGGATCACCACCGCGACATGACGCGCGTCGAGGAAAGGCTCGCGCCTCTTCAGCGTGTTGCGCGCCGGGTGGCCGCGCCGCACCGCGAGCGCATCGGCGTCGGTGTAGAGCAGCTGGCGGTGAAAGCCCTTGAAGGCGTTGCCGAGCGAGATCACCATGTCGATGGTGCGGGCAAAGTCGGGCGTGAAGATCGCCGGCCCCCGCCACGGCACCACGTCGATCCGCACATTCGGCGCCAGCCGGGTGATCTTCTCCATCAGCGGCGGCATCAACAGCTCGACGGCGAGATCGGGCATCATCAGGCGAAACTGACGTTCGCTGCTGACGGCGTCGAACGCATCGGGCACGAACAGGCCGCGCACCTGGTCCAGCGTCTGTGCCAGCGGGGAGCGAAGCGCGAGTGCACGGGGCGTCAGCTCCATCCGCGCGCCGTTGCGCACCAGAAGCGGGTCGCCGATCAGGTCGCGCAGCCGCTGCAGCGCGTGGCTTGCAGCCGGCTGCGACAGGCCGATCCGCATCGCCGCGCGGCTGACATTGGCCTCACGCAACAACGCGTCGAGCGCCACCAGCAGATTGAGGTCGAGCGAACTCAAATTCATAAGACGAATATACATCATAATAACTATCGATTGGAAGAATGAATGCCGCCGGCGCCATTGTGGGCGGGAGCCAATGGAGATTGCCAACGGAGATCGCGATGAGCGCAGCCGCCAACAAGAAACTCGTGCAGCAGATCTACGAGGATTCCGCCAATCGGCGCGGCACGACCTTCTACGACAATCTCGCTGACGACGCCTGCTGGATCGTCACGGGGGAGAATTTGTGGTCGCGCCGGTTCAAGGGCCGCGACGCCATCATGAACAATCTGATGGGGCATTTTCGCTCGCTGTTTCCCGATCGGCCGCGCACGGTGGCCTTCAACTTCATCGCCGAAGGCGACTTTGTCGCGGTCGAAGCGCGCGGCGACAACGTCACGAAATCAGGGCAGCGCTACGACAACCAGTATTGCATGATCTTTCGCATCGAGAACGGGAGGATCAAGGAGGTCAAGGAATACTGCGACTCCGCACTGGTCGAGCGAGTGCTGGGCCCGTTCCCCGCGGATCGCATCCCCCAAACTCAACCTTGAAACAGGAGACCTGCGGTGAGTGCGGCCGACAACAAGAAACTGATCGAAGAACTCTATGCGGCGATCGCGGTGGGGAATCGCACGCGCTTTGTCGAGACGCTGGCCGACGATGTCGTCATGCGCGTCACCGGCCACTATTCGTGGTCGCGGACCTTCAAGGGCAAGGACGCCTTGCTCCGCGACCTCTATGGCTATCTCTCGACCCTCGTGGCCGATGGCCGGCGGACGATCCCGTTCAACATTGTCGCGGGCGGCGACCATGTGGTGGTGGAATCCGTCGGAGAGATGCAGACCAGGGCCGGCGTGCCCTACAACAATGATTACTGCCTGATCTATCGCCTCAAGGACGGCAGGATCGTCGAGATCAGGGAGTATTGCGACTCCGTACTCACCGAGAAGATCCTCGGACCCTATCGGGGACCGGCAGCGGCCTGATTGAGCTATAGTGGCGTTTTCGTTCGCGCATGGTCTTTTCGGAAAACCCCTGCCACACTTTCCGGATCATGCGCCCAAACAGGAGGACGTCATGAGCAAGGAGATCTTCAACCCGCCGACGCTGATGAAGCCGGCGGGCTATTCGCATGTCGCAAAGGTCACCGGCGGGTCGCTGGTCTATATCGCGGGCCAGGTGTCGGCCGACGTGTCGGGCAACCTCGTCGGCGAAGGCAATCTGGAAGCGCAGGCCGAGCAGGTGTTCAAGAACCTGAAGGCTGCGGTCGAGGCGGCCGGCGGCACCATGGCCGACATCATCAAGATGAACGTCTATCTCGTGGCCGAGGTGAGCGCCGATGAAGTGCCGAAATTCCGCGGCGTTCGCGACCGTTATGTCAACGTCGGGAAACCGCCGGCGTCCACCCTCGTCGTGGTGACACGCCTGGCGCGGCCCGGCTGGCTGATCGAGATCGAGGCAGTCGCGGCGATCGGGTGAAGAGGTTGTCATTCCGGGGCGCTCGCAAAGCGAGCGAACCCGGAATCTGGAGGTTGTTGATCGAGATTCCGGGTTCGATGCTTCGCATCGCCCCGGAATGACGGCGGATGACTACGCCACCTTGGCCTTGAGATGGCCGAACATGAAGTTGCGCGCGTCGTCGTCCATCTCGGTCTTGAAGGCGAACTTGTCCTTCAGCGCGATGGCGCGCGCGGCGGCCGGTCGCGCACTGATCTCGTCAACCAGGCGCTTGACGTTCCCGTACTTGGCCGCGCCCTCTTCACCCAGCACGAACGAGCCAAGCCGCGCCCAGCCCCAGAACGCCATATCAACGAAGCTGTAGGTGTCGCCGACCATGTACTTGCTCCTGGCGAGGTGGTCGTCGAGGATCTTGTAGTGGCGATGCGCCTCGTAGAGATAGCGGTTGACCGCGTAATCGAGACCCTTCGGCGCAGCGGTCTTGAAATGCACCGCCTGTCCCGAATAGGGCCCGACGCCGGTCGCGATGAACATCAGCCACGACAATGTCTGGGCGCGGTTCTGCGGCGTGTTGGCGGGGAGGAATTTGCCGGTCTTCTCGGCGAGGTAGAGCAGGATCGCGTTGGAGTCGAACACGAACACGCCGTCATCATCGATCGCCGGCACCTTGGCGTTCGGGTTGACCTTGAGGAAATCCGGCTTGAACTGCTCGCCCTTGCGGGTGTCGACCGGGATGAGCTCGCAGGGCAGGCCGGTCTCTTCCAGGAAGAGCGCGACCTTGTTCGGGTTCGGCGCGCCGTTGAAGTAGAATTTGAGCATCGAAGTCTCCCTTGTTGTTATTGCCGGGACATCGGAGCAGCGGCAGGACTGCCGCCGTGGTGAGGACTTTCTCATGCCCAAATTTCCGGGCGGAGCGCAAGTGAGGAGTTTATGAAGGCTTTGGCGCGGTTCTGTCCGCGCGTCATTCCGGGGCTCGCGAAGCGAGAACCCGGAATCTCGAAATTCCGGGTCTGGTCCTTGCGGACCATCCCGGAATGACGATGGATGGATTGGATGAAGGGCCTTTAGCCCGCGGCCATCTGGCTGCGGATCTCGGCGCGCAGCTCGTCGATCAGCCGGAGGCCCTTCTTGGTCTCGACATGCCAGAAGGTCCAGCCGTTGCAGGCTTCCGAGCCCTGCGCGACCGCGCCGATGCGGTGGATCGAGCCGACCTTGTCGCCGAGCATGATGGCGCCGTCGGCCCGCACCAGCGCGCCGTGGCGTTTCTTGGCGTCGACCAGCCTGGTGCCGGGCATGATCATGCCGCGCTCGATCAATTCCGAGAAGGCGACCCGCGGCGCCTCGCGCGCGGTCATGAAGGGCGCCAGCGTCGCTTCCGGCAGCGGCTCGATCGCGGCGATGCGCTCCTTGGCGGCTCTCGCGTAATCCTCGTCGCGCTCGAAGCCGACATAGCGGCGTCCGAGACGTTTTGCCACCGCGCCGGTCGTGCCGGTGCCGTTGAAGGGATCGATCACGAGATCGCCGGGCTTTGACGAGGACAGCAGGACGCGCGCCAGAAGCTGCTCGGGCTTCTGCGTCGGATGCACCTTCTTGCCGTCCTTGCCCTTGAGCCGCTCCTCGCCGGTGCAAAGCGGGATCAGCCAGTCGGAACGCGCCTGCACGTCCTCGTTGGCGGCCTTCAGCGCTTCATAATTGAAGGTGTAGCCCTTGGCCTTCTCGTCGCGCGCGGCCCAGATCATGGTCTCGTGCGCATTGGTGAAGCGGCGGCCGCGGAAATTCGGCATCGGATTGGATTTCCGCCAGACGATGTCGTTCAACACCCAGAAGCCGAGGTCCTGCATGACCGCGCCGACGCGGAAGATGTTGTGATAGGAGCCGATCACCCAGAGTGTCGCCGACGGCTTCATCAGGCGGCGGCAGGCGAGCAGCCAGGCGCGGGTGAAATCGTCATAGGCGGCGAACGACGAGAACTTGTCCCAGTCGTCGTTGACGGCATCGACATGGGATTCGTCGGGGCGCTTGAGTTCGCCCTTGAGCTGGAGATTGTAGGGCGGATCGGCGAAGACCAGATCGACCGAGCCGGCCGGAAGCTTCGACATTTCGGCGACGCAATCGCCGACGATGATGCGGTGATCTTCGGGAGACTTCGAAATTTGTGCGGGGCGCCCTTGCAGACGCCCCGCGACGCGACACAACCATGACTCAAGAACTCTGACTCAGGCGACGCTGTCGGCGACGCGGGACCAACAAACCGACTGGCGCCACTTTGACGCGGCTGGGTAAACATCTCCTTACGGGTACGCGCGGTTGGTTATTTTTTGCCTGCTAGGCAATTTTTGCCGGGCGGGTTATTGATTATCGCAACCCAAATTCTAGTTCTGAGTTCTCGTTCTTGGGTTCGGCGCGTTTGCCGGGACTGAAGGGAAGGGAAAACGCCATGCGTTACGATGATTTTCGCCGCAGCGATGACATTGAGGACCGTCGCGACGAGGGCGGAGGAATGGGTGGCGGCGGTGGGGGCATCGGGCTGCCGATGGGTGGCGGTGGCCTCGGCATCGGCACGATCATCGTGCTCGGCCTGATTTCCTATGCGTTTGGCATCGATCCGCGGATCCTGATCGGCGGCGCCGAAGTCCTCAACGGCGGCAACCAGAGCTCGACCTATCAGACCGATCGCCCGTCCGGGCAGCGCAAGACCGGCGCACCCTCGGACGAGATGGGCAGCATGATCTCAGGCATCCTCGGCGAGATCGACGACCGCTGGAGCGAGGAGTTCCGCTCACGGGGAGGGTCCTATACCGGACCGAAGGTCGTATTGTTCCGCAACGCCACCAATGGCGGACGCTGCGGCATGGCGCAGTCCGCGATGGGACCGTTCTATTGTCCGCCCGACCAGAAGATCTTTCTCGATACCGGCTTCTTCCGCGAGGTGGAGACCCGCTTCCGTGGCTGCTCGGGCAATGCTTGCAAATACACCTCCGCCTACATCATCGCGCACGAGGCCGGCCATCACGTGCAGAACCTGCTCGGCATCATTCCCAAGGTGACGCGCCTGCAGCAGGCCGCCGGTAGCAAGGCCGAGGCCAACGCGCTGCAGGTGAAGGTCGAGCTGCAGGCGGATTGCCTCTCGGGTGTGTGGACCAATCTCGAGCAGAAGAAGCGGCCGAACTTCCTCGAGGCCGGCGATATCGATGCGGCGCTGACGACCGCGTCCGCGATCGGCGACGACACGCTGCAGCGCCAGGCGACGGGGCGCGTGGTTCCGGATTCCTTCACCCACGGCTCGGCCGCGCAACGCAAGCAGTGGTTCATGACCGGCTATCAGAAGGGCACCATCGAGGCCTGCAACACCTTCGATCCGGGCGCGGTGCGCTAGAGCCGATGTCCGCACCCGATCAAAGCAGGCAGTTCATCCCGCTCAACATCGCGGTGCTGACGGTCTCGGACACGCGTTCGCTCGCCGACGACAAGTCCGGCACGACGCTGGCCGATCGCCTTGCCGCTGCCGGCCACAGGCTTGCGGCGCGCGAAATCGTCACCGACGATGTCGAGGCGATCCGCGCCGTCATCCGCAAATGGATCGCGGATGCCGGCGTCGACGTCATCATCACGACCGGCGGCACCGGCTTCACCGGCCGCGACGTGACGCCGGAGGCGGTCGAGCCGCTGTTCGAGAAGCGGATGGATGGTTTCTCCATCGCCTTCCACATGCTGAGCCACGCCAAGATCGGCGCTTCCACCGTGCAGAGCCGCGCCACGGCGGGCGTGGCCGGCTCGACCTTCATCTTCTGCCTGCCCGGCTCGCCCGGCGCCTGCCGCGACGGCTGGGACGGCATTCTCGCGGCCCAGCTCGACTATCGCACGCGGCCGTGCAATTTCGTCGAGATCATGCCGCGGCTCGACGAGCATCTGCGGCGGCCCAAGGCGCAAGGCGCCTCGGCGTAACAAGGCGCAAGGCGCCTCGGCGTAACAAGGCGTGTCAGGACAGAAATGCGGGTAGCGTCTCAGTTTGAATGAGGCTGACCCAAACGGCCTACTTATTCAGAAAGTAAATGCTCATCTGTAATCGACACAGGCACAATCAGCCAACCGAGGATCGAACAGCGGGTTACAAATCAATTCGGCGTGATCTGGCCGTCTCATTATTGTCGCACGCCTCAGCCTCCGCCATGTTGGACGATCAGGATTACGGAAAAAAGGAATATTGCGGCCAGGATCAGACAGACGATCAACACCGCAATGCCCAACGCCGCCAGGATCCCCAGCATGCGCTTGAAGATTCTCTGCATGCATTTGCCCTCGTCTTGGCAAGCTTACCGCTAAGCATTACCCTAGCTGATGCCGAAGGGACCAACAGGCGAGCAGCGTCCAGCCGATGTGAACGCCAAGATCGCGACCGGCGATATCGAGGACGTGACCACGGCGGAGCGCGTCCGTGAGCGACAGCGATAGCCGGGTCTGCTATCTGCCCCGCATATCGCGGAGCTTGTCATCGGGCGCACATTCGTGCGACCCGTTGGCTCATGCGGGCTACAACAAGAAACGGGGGAAACATGAAAGCTGCTTACATCGAACGGCACGGCGGGCCGGAAGTTCTCAAATACGGCGAGATGCCAGATCCCGTGGCCGCTCCCGGACAGGTCGTGGTCGACATCGTCGCCGCCAGCGTCAATGGCGCGGACTGGAAGGTTCGTGACGGCAAATCGGGTCAGCTCAGCCATTTCCCCTACATTCTCGGACGGGATTTCTCAGGCGTGGTGTCGGCCGTCGGTGACGGCGTGACGGATATCCGCGCCGGAGACGAGGTCTTCGGCGTCTGCGACGTCGGTCAGGAAGGCGCTTATGCCGAGAAGATTGCGATCAAGGCGTCCATCGTCGCCAAGAAACCCGGCTTCCTGTCGCATGTCGATGCCGCCGCACTGGCGTTGGCCGGTCTGACGGCGATCACCACTGTCGAAGACACGTTGAAGCTGAAGCGCGGCGAGACCATCCTGATCCAGGGCGGCGCGGGTGGCGTTGCGGCTTTCGCCATTCAGCTCGCGAAACATCTGGGCGCGCATGTGATCACGACGGCAAGTGCTGCGAACCACGATTATCTGCGCCAGATCGGCGCCGATGAGATCATCGATTATAATGTGGCTGATTTCACCAGGGTCGTGAAGGATTGCGATGCCGTGTTCGAGACGGTCGGCGGCGACGTCGCGCAGCGCTCGTTTGCCGTGCTCAAGCCCGGCGGCCGCGCCGCCTTCATCGCGTCGGGCCCGCAGGCCCCGAAGCCGGACCGTACCGATGTGGTGGCGCTGCGGCCGAATGTCGGACGCGACCGCCCGCATCTCGAGCGGATCGTGGAGCTGGTCAGGACAGGCGCGGTCCGTCCTCCCGAGGTGACGACGTACAAATTGAGCGACGCGGTGGCCGCGCACAAAGTCAGCCAGGCCCGCCACTTCCGCGGCAAGCTGGTGTTTGTGGTTCGTTAGCTGGCTTCGGCATTCGTGCGGATGCCGGCATCCCGAGCTGTCGCCGGACCTTTCGGCGCGCGCGGATCGGGTGATCGAATAGAATCATCGGGTGATCGAATAGAATCGATGCGTGTCGCCTGCGCGATCAGGAGCTGAATCGCTTGACCAGTTTTGAACTCTTGGCCCTGTTGATCTGATCGGCGGTCAAGTCCTTGCCCATGCTCAGTCCCTTTGTCATGAGGTTGCTGCGCAGCGCCGCCTGCTTGTCGTCGGAGTAGTCCACGTCGACATGATCCAGACTCAGGAGATGGCCGAATTCATGGGCCCAAACCCGTCCATCGGAGCCGCTGGCCCCATACCATTGCGCGAAAGCGGCCGACTCGGGATCGCTATCGAGATACGAGCAGCCGCCGGCGGTGAGATTCGGAACGAGATTGATGAGGTAGAGATGGACCAGCTTCTCCTGTGCATACCGCAAGCTGAGCACATCCAGCAGGCGGCGATCGTTGGAACGGTCGCCCTTTGCCATGTCGAGCGGCTTGTCCATGACCCAGTCGACGATCACAAACGCAATATTCGCCTTCGACCAGATGGAGTTGGCCACGGCGAGGGCCGCATCGGCTGCATCGCGGCTCCATTTTGAGGGTTCTTCAGCGCCTTTCTCTGCGAATGGCGTCTGGTAGACCTTAAGCAAAATGGAAGGCATGAATTCCTCTGAAATCTACGGAGACCGTCGTCGTGAAACCCGGCCTGCATCGAAAAAAATAGAATCGTGAGACGCAGCTGCGCTTGCAATCAAACTTCGCGTTTAGTTGCACAGTCGGACGTCTGTCCACGGCCGAAAGCGACAAAGATGCAGCCTCCCGCGACGGCGCCCGCCTCGAGCCACCAGGTCTTGCTTCCGTTGTGTTGTCCCACCGATTAGGGGGAAACGTTGGGATGCCGACGGCTGGTGATGATGTTGATCTGGATCAAGCTTTCCCGCCGCCGAGGGTCTACGGAGGACCGGTCGGTAGATCGGGCTGTTTGCTCATTCTGTGCGGCGGCTCATTCCCTCGATCAGGGGTGATCATCATGCAATCCTCCCCGCGTCACGAGCCCAGTCGTCGCCTCATTCTCGGCGCACTCGCAGCACTGCCCGCATTCTCCGTGCCACTCGTTGCCAGTGCCCAGACACCAACAACGACCGCGCAAGCACCCGGAGCGGATGGGTTTTCGTTCGCTGCGGTCGGCGATACCCGCCCGATGATGTATTTGCCGCTGAAGGAAGGGCAGCCGGACCTCAGTAAGTTCTTCGTCGAGATGTTCGGCTTGGTCATGCCGGAAAAGGTTGCCGAAGCCGTCGTAGCGAAGGATGTGAAGATGATCTTCGATCCGGTCACAAAGGACCTGATCAAAGTCGTCATGCCGTTCGCGTCCAAGACGGAAGTCATGACCTTGACGATGGATAAAGGTTGGGTCACCGAGGCATCGGTTGAAGACGTGAAACTGCTTCCCGGAGTGCATCGAACGATGTTCCGGCTTCAGGGCGGCGAATGGGTGACCCGTGAGATCGTCAAGGACGTTCAATCCGGTCGCGCCAGATTCGTGGTCAATAGCGGCGACGCCGTATGGTGGGGCAATCAAGGCTTGACCGTCAGCGACAGTCCATACTGGAAGCGCGTGAACGATACGATGTTGATGAAGCTGCCCGCGCCAGACGATGAAATGCGCGCAGCCGGGTTGGACGGGCGATTTTTCATGAGCGTAGGCAATCATGAGGTATGGGCCGATCCGAAAATCGAGGGCGTTCTTTCGGCGATGCCCTATCTGAAGAAGTTCGGAGTGACGCCGGAAAACCTCATCTACAAATTCGACTTCAAGGGCGCCCGCTTCATCTATCTGTGGAGCGGCAAGTATGACTACCGGTCGCCCTCACAATGGGACGCCGATCGGCCGAAATATGCCGAGCAAATGACGCTACTTCAGAAGTGGATGGACGAGGCGAAGGCGAATGGAATTCGGAAGGCCTTTATTGTCTTCCACTATCCGGTTTTTGCGCGCTCGGGCCTGGGTCCGATCCCGGCCCCCGACAACCCGCACAAGGTGATTGCGACTTATGCCAGGGACATGGAAGTGGTCGTGTTGAACGGGCACGTCCACACCACGGAAATCTACGACGTGGACGGAGTGAAGTATCTGATGCTGGGTGGCGGGGGCGCCGAACAAGACCCGATCCTTCCGGGTCGAACGAGCATCAAGGTACCCGCCGACTATCCGGCCGACCTCTACTGGAAGGGACAGGCTCCGAAAGAGGAGTACAATTACGTGCTTGTCGATGTCCAGCCTGGCCAGAAGACCAAATTCACCCTCAATCGGTTCCGGCCGTGGTCGGCAGAGCCATTCGGGGTTGAGGAGCTCTTCAAGTGAACCGGAAGCAGGCGTTTACGGGAGCAGAGTTCTGGCGACAACTCTCCTGATCATTCACGGCTTGGTCGCGGTCGCATTACTTGGCGCGACGACACACCAGACTTTGGCGGCCTGGGAAGCGGCTCACGCGCGGCCCGCCTCGTTCTTGGGCCGCTTTCGTTCGGTACCCTCGGCCTCGTTCGCCAACGCCGTCGTCGTCTTGTATGCGGTTTCCACCGTGCTGGGTGGGATCGTCTATCTTTATTTTCGAGTGGATGTGCGGCCCGAGCTAGAGCGCGCCGGCCACTGGCATGTCCTGGGCTTCTTCGACCTCAAGGAACATTTCGCCGCTATCGGGCTAGCGTTGCTGCCTGCCTACTGGGTTTGCTGGCGACGGCCGCTTGCCGATGAGCCCACCCAAATCCGCACCGCGCTTACTTCCATCCTTGCCTTCATCGTTTGGTGGGGCTTTCTGACCGGTCATGTCGCCAACAACATCATGGGTTTTGGCTCATGACGCCATCGGTCTCGTTCCGCCGCTTTGCGTTTGCGTTCGGGACGGCATTCGCGATTCTCTACGTGGTCGCCGTCGCAAAGGACCTGGCTCTGTTCACTGTCTTCCCGTCGCTCGGCATCGTGCTTGCAGGTACGCATCATTCACGAGACGTCGCCGACCCCGCGATGGGGTTTCTGGCTCCTGCGATGTACTGGTACGGATGGGCGGCGACGGCTGCACTCGGAGCACTGATGGCAGGCCTTGTTGCCGCGTCGTTGCCCGGACGTTCAGTGCGACATTTCTGGTCGGGATGGGTATGGCTCATTCCTGCGCTCTCGATGATCGCTTGCGTCTATCTCACTCTGCCCTGGTTTCGGCTCTGAGTTGGGTGCGATTTCCGCAATGGCTCATTCACGACCGGGTTGAGCCAGCAACAAGTCATGTCATGTCCGCAATGCCGCCGAAAGCGAAAGTGAGGCCATCCCGTCAGGAGCCGCGCGCGTTACACCTGATTTGCCCGACGAGTTCCAGCCCTGCCTGCAAAAATATTCTGCTTTTCAGAAACGCAAATCAGGCGTATGTCGTTCCTCGTCCTGTTGCCGATCCGAGGGGCGTTTCGCGATCGTCACGAACGTTGGCAGCGGGATGCGATGGACGCCGTGACATGTTTGACGAAGCCCGTCATGGCGTACGGTCAAGCCGTGTGGTCCTGTCCCCCCGACGCTGGGGTCAAGTGAATGGATAACCCATTCGCGACGGTGGCTAACAAAGCCCGGTACACCGGGGAGAGCACGGAGTAAGCCGTCACACCATTGCGCAGGGAAGGCCGGATTGTTCGGCGTACCTGTGGTGACGAACTCGTATGCTTTTTTCACTGCATACGAGGCTGCGGGTGCGACAAACACCCGGCCTTCCCTGCGCCCTCTGATGAGAGAGGGACGACCAGGATGCAAAACCCGGACACATCGTGCCGCGGGAACGCTAATGCTCGCACAAAGTTCGTCATTGCGAGCGCAGCGAAGCAATCCATAACTCCCATTGCCTCGAGATGGATTGCTTCGTCGCGTCGCTCCTCGCAATGACGGCGGAAGCGCTATTTGACGATCAAATCCTTGCACCGTTGCCGCGCCTACAAATCCATCTCCCAGGTCTCGCCGACGAGATCGACACCGAAACTGTGATGCTTCTCCTCCGCGACACGACGAAAGCCGGCGCTCTGATAAATGCCGCGCGCAGCGAGGAGGGTGCTCTGGGTCCACAGCGTCATCTTCTTGTAGCCCTTCTCGCGGGCGGAGCGGATGCATTGCTCGACCAGCGCGCGGCCGACTCCGAGCCCCCGGGCTTTTTTCTCGACCAGCAGCAGCCGCAGCTTGGCCAGTTCGTCGGTGGCCTTGACCAGGAAGACCGAGCCGACCGGCTCGCCGTCCACCTCCGCGATCCAGCAATGCTCGCGCGAGGCGTCATAGTTTTTGATGAACTGCGCGCAGATCTCGGCGACCAGCGCCTCGTAGCTGATGTCCCAGCCATATTCCTCGGCATAGGCGATGGACTGACGCGAAATCACCCAGCCCATGTCGCCGATGCGGTGGCTGCGCAGCAGGACCGGGGCGCGTTCACTCGTCTTCGGCTCCAGCAAATGCTCGATCGTCGCCATCGCCTGGGTCAGCCGCCTGCCGTCGCCGGGCGCGAGCGCCGCCAGCATCGCGGCGACCTCGTTCTGCGAATAGAGCACCAGCTTTGCGAAGGCCTGCCGTCCCTTGGTGGTGAGGTTGAGGCAAACCTGCCGTCGGTCGGAGGGCAGCGGCTTTCGCGTGATCAGCCCCTTTTCGTCAAAACCCTGCACGATGCGGCTCAGATAGCCGGCATCGAGGCCCAGTCCGGCGCCGATCTCCTTGGCTGCAAGGTCATCGCGGTGCGCAAGCTCGTAAAGCACCCGCGCCTCGCTGAGCGAATACGGGCTCTTGCCGAGATGCTGGTCGAGCACGCCGAGCTTGCGGGTATAGAAGCGGTTGAAGGCGCGGACGGCCGCGATCTCGCCGTCGGATTCGATACTGGACATACGGGCCACTCCCGATATTTGCCATTGTCAAATAATTATTTGACTTTGGCAAGTATATCGTTGGCCCGCTCACATCATCACGACCCGGCTGCGCAGCATGGCGCGCGAGGAACGGCCGAGCTGCCGGAGCAGCCGGGCCTCGGAACGGGGGTCGTCAGGCGCGTAGCCGCCGAGCCGCTCGTAATGATCGCGCGCGATCAGAAGACCCTGGTCCGCCAACGGCCCCCTGAGTTTCCGCGCGAGCAAGTGAAGGCGGTCACGCAGACCCGTTTCCGCATAATGCGAGCGCGCATAACGGAAGATCGCGGCGCGCGGCCGGCCGCTCAGCGCCACCGCCTGCATGAACTGGCTGGTCTCCTCGATCCATCCGGTATCGAGCACCGCGCCGGGCCGCAGGAACATCAGCCAGGGCGAGCGGGCCTGTTTGGCGCCGGCCGCCAGTGCCGCGGATCGCGGTCCCTCAAAGCGGAGGAAACGGCAGCCGGAGACGTCGGCGACGCGTTCGATCACGCCGTTGTCGCCGCGGTCCACCAACAGCACCTCGCGGATTACGCCGGCTGCGGCGCCCGGCACCAGCGCCGCAAGCGTGGCGACCGTCGATTGCTCAACGCCTTCGGTTGCGATGATCACACTCAGCATGCGGTTTGGCCGGCTCGCCGTTGAAAAAGCGCGGAACTGTTATCAGCTTGTTACAATCATGGCATCCCGTCTGCTGCCGGGATTCGCCGTCGCCGGTCTGAACAAAACCCGCAAGCTGCGGAATTTCACAATCTATTGTTCTTGATTTGTTCTCATGGTGTGCTATCTCATGGACCATGAGCCGAGCATCCTCTCATGCCCTCAGGCACCCGCCGGTCACGGCGCCCTCCGAACCGGCGGGTGCACCTGCTCCTTTTCCGGAACTCGCGGTCGCGATCGATCGGGAACGGCGGCGCGGTCGCGGCGCGCAATCCAACGCCAGCGGCCGTTACGAGGCCGAGGCGCGGGTTGCCTTCGATGACGGCTGGCAGAGCCTCGACGAACTGCCCGCGTTCAAGACCAGCGTGGAGATCGACACCGCGCGCAAGGTGATCACGCGCAACGATTCTCCCGATATCGGCTTCGATCGCTCGATCAATCCCTACCGCGGCTGCGAGCATGGCTGCGTCTACTGCTTCGCGCGTCCGACCCACGCCTATCTCGGACTGTCGCCGGGGCTCGACTTCGAATCGCGCCTTTATGCCAAGCCCGACGCGCCGGCGATGCTCGCAAAGGAACTGGCGGCTCCGGACTACGAGCCGCGCATGATCGCGATCGGCACCAACACCGATCCCTATCAGCCGATCGAGCGCGAACGCAAAATCATGCGCGGCATTCTCGAAGTGCTGGAGCAGGCCGGGCATCCGGTCGGCATCGTGACCAAATCCGCGCTGGTGACGCGCGACATCGACATCCTCTCGCGCATGGCCAAGCGCAACCTCGCCAAGGTCGCGATCTCGGTGACCTCGCTCGATCCGCAGCTTGCGCGCACCATGGAGCCGCGCGCGCCGACGCCGCCACGGCGGCTCGAAGCGCTGAAGCTTCTCGCCGATGCCGGGATCCCCGCCACCGTGATGGTCGCGCCGGTGATCCCCGCGCTGAACGACAGCGAGATCGAACGCATCCTGGATGCGGCCGCCCATGCCGGCGCCAGGGAAGCGAGCTACGTGCTGTTGCGGCTGCCGCTCGAAGTGCGCGATCTCTTCCGCGAATGGCTGATGGCCAATTATCCAGACCGCTATCGCCACGTCTTCACGCTGATCCGCGACATGCGAGGCGGGCGCGACTACGACTCGCAGTGGGGCACGCGGATGAAGGGCACCGGCCCCATGGCCTGGATGATCGGCCGCCGCTTCGAGATCGCCTGCGAAAAGCTCGGGCTGAACAAGCGCCGTTCGAAGCTGACCACGGATCACTTCGTGAAGCCGAAGGGCAGCGGGCAACAGTTGAGTTTGTTTTGAGAACATGGCGGCACGTCAGACTTTCCTCGTCATGGCCGGGCTTGTCCCGGCCATCCACGTCTTTGCGCACTCGTGGCACGAAAGACGTGGATGCCCGGCACAAGGCCGGGCATGACGAAGTCAAATACAAGTAGGGAAGCACATGAGTAAGAGCCAGCCACCAATCCCCCGTCTCACCGTCATCACCCTCGGCGTCGGTGACATGCGGAGGAGCATCGCCTTCTATGAAGCGCTCGGCTTCACGCGAAAGCTCAGCGCCACCGGCGAGGCGGTGGCGTTCTTCGACACCGGCGCGACCGTGATCGGGCTGTTCCCGTGGGACCAACTCGCACAGGATGTCACCCTGCCGGACAAGCCGCGGCCGACCAGCGTTCCGCGGCATGACGCTCGCCTGGAATTGCAATTCGCCCGAGGAAGTCGACGCGGTACTGGATTTCGCGATGTCGAAGGGCGCCGAACTCCTGAAAGCCGCGAAAGGCACAGATTACGGCGGCTATTCCGGATATTTCGCCGACCCGGACGGCCATCCCTGGGAAGTCGTGGTCGCACCGGGCATCGACGTCGGGGACGACCGGCGCGTGCATCTGCCGGATTGATCCGCGCGCCGCGCCGATATCAACCGCAACTCAAATCTCAACCTAAATTGCAACCTGTGTTGTTGAGAGTGGTGATAGGCGCGTGGTGCGCAAAAGTTCCCGGTTGCGTCTTCGCGCCCGCTTCAGCACGATCCCGGCATGAGTTCGGGACAAGTCGGACAAGAAGCCGGTCGAGAAATCTGCCGCGAAGCAATCGGCCGAGAAGCCGGCCAAACTGCCGAAAGGCGTGATCGCGGTGGCTCCGCCGAGCTTCCGGCGCGAGCGCGCGCTCTTCAAGCGCGGCATCTGGCCGATCGCGGGCTGCGACGAAGCCGGCCGCGGTCCGCTCGCGGGGCCGGTTGTTGCCGCCGCAGTCGTGCTCGATCCCGACCGTATTCCCGAGGGGCATCGACGATTCCAAGCGGCTGACGGCCGAAAAGCGCGAAGAGCTGTTCGAAAAGATCTGCGCGACCTCGGCATTCGCGGTGGCCGTGGCTTCGCCCGCGCGGATCGATCGCGACAATATATTGCGTGCATCGCTGTGGGCGCTGGCGCGTGCCGTGCATGCGCTGCCCGAGATGCCGAAACACGTCTTTGTCGACGGCCGCGACCGGCTGGCGTTGCCTTGCGACTGCGACGCGGTGATCGGCGGCGATGGAATCGCTGCTGTCGATCGCGGCGGCCTCCATCGTTGCCAAGGTGACGCGCGACCGGCTGATGAGCGCGCTGGGGCGGGAGTGTCCGGGCTACGGTTTCGAGCAGCACAAGGGCTATGCGGTTCCCGAGCATCTCGAAGCACTGGACCGGCTCGGTCCCTGCGCGCATCACCGCAGCTTCTTCGCGCCCGTCATCGCCGCGCGCGAGAAGCACCAGCCCTGGACGGTGCAAGCGCGAGGCGGACCTGTTTGCGGTGGACAGCTCGGTTGAGTTCCCGCTTTCCGCCGCAAACGGAGTTTAGTTGCCTCGGCGTCATCTGCGCGATATCAAATATCGGGCTGGATGAGGCTGGCGAGGCTGGCCTTTTGGGGGGACTGCCGGGCGTTTCATGCGTTTCACGTCGCTTGTCATCGAACTGATCCGCGCCCGGCCGCGACTGGTGGTCTGGATCGTGGCGCTGTTCCAGGCCGCGATCTGGCTGATCGTGCTCGCTCCTGTTCTACGCAAGCCCGCCGCCTGGCGTCTGCGACCATCCTGGCCTTTGGCCGGGAATACCAGGTCGGCACCGATCTCGGTCCGCCGCTTGCCTTCTGGCTCGCCGACATCGCCTTTCGGGCGGCGGGCAATCACATGATCGGCGTCTATTTCCTGGCGCAGCTCTGTTCGGTCGCCACCTTCTGGTTCCTCTATCTGCTGTCGCGCTCCATCGTCGGCAGCCAGCAGGCGGTGCTCGCGGTGCTGTTGACCATGACGGTCACCGCCTTTTCTTCGCCGAGCCTCGAGTTCGGACCGCTGGTGCTGGCGCGGCCGCTCTGGGCGCTGCTGCTGTTTCATTCCTGGCAGTTGATCGGGCAGAAACGGCGCAATGTCTGGTTCGCATGGTCGATCGAAGCCGGCCTGTTGCTGCTGACGACGTCGGCTGCGATCGGTCTCCTGCTGCTGGTCGCGGGCTTCACGGTTGCGACCGAGCGCGGGCGGCGCACGCTGATGTCGTTCGATCCGCTGTTTGCGCTCCTCGTCATCGTCGTGCTGGTGCTGCCTTATCTGGTGTGGCTGATCCGGGCGGATGCGCTCGCAATGCCGCCATGGCCCGGCCTCGCCGAGTTCAGCGCGCGAGCGACAGCACTGGGGATGGCTGCTCGGCGGTCTGGTCGCTGGCAATGTTTGCATCGCACTCCTCGTGGTGCTGAACAGCCGACTGTTCAGCCGCTCGCCGGAGGAAGCGCCGATCATCTATCGGCCGCCGGTCGAGCCCTGGCGCGCGACTTCGTCTATTTCTTCGCGATCGCGCCGGCCCTTGCCGGAAGCCTGATCTCCGGATTGTTCGATCTCGATCGCGTCGTGGGCGGCGCCGGCCTCGTGCTGATGATGTCGGGGCTGGCTGCGATCGTCGTGGCCGGCGATCTCGTGCATATCCGCCGCCAGCGGCTGTTGCGCACGGTCTGGGCCGCGGCCATCGTCGCGCCCGCTCTGTCTGCCGTCGCGGCCACGCTGTTCCTGCCCTGGACGGGGAGCAACGAGGTGGCGACCTCGCTGCCGTCGCGCTCGATCGCGCAGTTCTTCGGCGACAGCTTCGAGCGGCGCACCAATCAGCGGCTGCGTGCGGTCGCGGGCGACGCGCAGATCGCAAGCCTGGTCGCGCTTGACCCGCGGACGTCCGCATCTGTTTCTCGATGCAACGCCGCAACGGACGCCCTGGGTGACGCCGGCGAAATTCAACGAGACCGGCGGCGTCGTGGTGTGGCGTGCGTCCGACACCGCGGGCACGCCGCCGCCCGAGATCGCCCTGCGCTTTCCGGGGCTCGCGCCCGAAGTGCCGCGCGCCTTCGAATGGCTGGTGAACGGCCGCCAGCCGCTGTTGCGGATCGGCTGGGCCATCGTGCGGCCGAAGGCGCAATAGCGTTCTCGTCATTCCGGGGCGATGCGTCAGCATCGAACCCGGAATCTCGAGATTCCCAGATGCGCAATTGCGCATCTGCGGTCTGGTGCTTACGCACCATCCCGGAATGACGACGTCTCACTTCGCCAGCACCTTCGCGATCGCGCGCAGATCCTGCCAGGACATCCGCTTGTAGGACGGCGAGCGCAGGAGATAGGCCGGATGGAAGGTCGGCAGTGCGCGGATGCTGCGCGTGCCGGTGTCGTAGTCGAACCATTTGCCGCGCGTGCGCATGATGCCCTCGCGCGTGCCGAGCAGGCTCTGGGTCGAGGGATTGCCGAGCGTCACCAGCACGTCGGGATCGACCAGCTCGATCTGGCGCTGGATGAAGGGCAGGCAGACCAGCGTCTCCTGCGGCGTCGGTGTGCGGTTGCCGGGCGGCCGCCATGGAATGACGTTGGCGATATAGGCCTTGCTGCGGTCGAGCCCGATCGCGGCGATCATGCGGTCGAGCAACTGGCCGGAGCGGCCGACAAAGGGCAGGCCCGCGATGTCCTCGTCGCGGCCCGGCGCCTCGCCGACGAACATCACGCGCGCCTCCGGATTGCCGTCGGCAAAGACCAGCCTTGTCGCCGTCGATTTCAGCGCGCAGCCGTCGAACCTGTCGAGGAGAGCGCGCAGCGCCTCCAGCGTCGGTGCGGTGCGCGCGAGCTCCCGCGCGGAAGCGATCGCTGCATCCGGCGCGGGCGGCGCTTCGGCCAGTCCCGTGAGCACGGCAGGCGCAGCCATCGCCCGCGCCGCGGATGGCGCCGGCATCTCGCGTGGCGGAGCAGGGGCGAGGTCGGGTTCGGCGAGACGGTCGATCGGCTCCTCGCTGATTGCGCAATCCACGCCGGCCTCGAGATAAAAGGCCAGCAATTGCGCGACATTGGGGGCTGGATCGGGCGCGGGCAGCGACATGGCTTCAATTTACGCCCCCTTGCGCCATCATCAAACGTAATTCGGTGGTTGTCCTCTCCGCAAAAATCGGAAACAACGGGGGCGACTGGACGTTTTCAACTCGGCCGAGCCAAGATCATGAGCAGCGAAGAGTTACCCCCGCGCGAATCCATGGAATTCGACGTCGTGATCGTCGGCGCCGGACCGTCCGGCCTTGCCGCCGCGATCAAGCTGAAGCAGCTCAACGCCGACCTCAACGTCGTCGTGGTCGAGAAGGGCTCGGAAGTCGGCGCGCATATCCTGTCCGGCATGGTGATGGATCCCGTCCGGGCTCGACAGGCTGATCCCGGACTGGCGCCAGGATTCCGATTGCCCGCTGAAGACCGAAGTCAAGGACGATCGCTTCTACTGGATGACGGGGTCAGCTGCGATTCGGTTGCCGAACTTCATCATGCCGCCCTTGATGAGCAATCATCACAATTACATCGGCTCGCTCGGGCAGGTCTGCCGCTGGCTCGCGCGCAAGGCCGAGGCGCTTGGCGTCGAGATCTATCCGGGCTTTGCCGCCGCCGAGGTGCTCTACGACGACAAGGGCGGAGTGCGCGGCATTGCGACCGGCGACATGGGCATCGCCAAGGACGGCACTCACAAGGATTCGTTCACGCGCGGCATGGAGCTCTGTCGGCAAATACACGCTGTTTGCCGAAGGCGCGCGCGGCAGCCTGACCAAGCAGCTCATCGCCAAATATTCGCTCGATGCCAACAGTGAGCCGCCGAAATTCGGTATCGGCCTGAAAGAGGTCTGGCAGATCGAACCGTCCAAGCACCAGAAGGGACTGATCCAGCATTCCTTCGGCTGGCCGCTCGGCGCCAACACCGGCGGCGGCTCGTTCCTCTATCATTACGACGACAATCTGGTCGCGGTCGGCTTTGTCGTGCATCTCAATTACGACGATCCATACCTGTCGCCGTTCGACGAGTTCCAGCGTTTCAAGACGCATCCGTCGATCCGCCCGATTTTCGAAGGCGGCAAGCGTCTGTCCTATGGCGCGCGCGCCATTACCGAGGGCGGCTATCAATCGGTGCCGCGCCTGACCTTCGCAGGCGGCGCGCTGATCGGCTGCGCGGCAGGCTTCGTCAACGTGCCGCGCATCAAGGGCGTCCACAACGCGATCGGCAGCGGCATGCTCGCGGCCGAACATGTCGCCGCCGCGCTTGGCGCAGGCCGCGCCAATGACGAGCTTGTCGACTACGAAAATGCCTGGCGCTCGTCGCCGATCGGCAAGGACCTTCATCCCGTTCGCAACGTCAAGCCGCTGTGGTCGAAGTTCGGCACCATCCTCGGCATCGGGCTTCGGCGGCTTCGACATGTGGTGCAATACGCTCGGCTTCTCGCTGTTCGGCACGCAGTCGCATGCCAAGCCCGATCGCAAGACGCTCGACGCGGCGAAGGCGCATGCGCCGATCGCCTATCCGAAGCCGGACGGCAAGATCTCCTTCGACAAGCTGTCGTCGGTGTTCCTCTCCAACACCAATCATGAAGAGGACCAGCCGGTTCACCTCAAGGTCGCCGACATGAACCTGCAGAAGACATCCGAGCACGATGTGTTCGCGGGTCCCTCCAACCGCTATTGCCCGGCCGGCGTCTATGAATGGGTGGAGGAGGCTTCGGGTCCGCGATTCCAGATCAACGCCCAGAATTGCGTCCACTGCAAAACCTGCGACGTGAAGGATCCGAACGGAAACATCACCTGGGTTCCCCCGGAGGGCGGCGGCGGGCCTAATTACGAGGCAATGTAAGCACGATTGCGTGAGCTGATTGGGCGGTGGACCGGCGCTGTCGGTCACGATAAGGCCACACTGCGGCGGTTCTGGAAGGGTGCCGGGGACCGCTTGTGGCGTTTCACGAAATATCGTTCCAATCCTTGCGGTTAGGCGGCAAAAACGGCATTGTCTGTGACCAATGGCGTTGACCGATGCTGCCTGGCCGTGCTGGCGTCGAAACGAGCCAAATTCCTCAAATAGCTAGAGCGAACCGTGATGTTTTCCATTCGTTGCAATCGCTGGACTGTTGCCGCCCTCGCTCTGACCGCGATGGCGATGCCGGGCTCGGTTTTGGCGCAGACGCCCGAACGTCCGGACGCCACGTCCATGCCCACGGCGCAGTTTCCGAGCCGCAACGATCTCAAGGCGCTGACGACCTCGGGCAGCTATCTCGCCGCCCGCCACGCCAGCGTGGAACGTGACGCGGCCTCCGCGGCCGAATTCTATCGCTCGGCGCTGCGCAGCGATCCGAAGAACAACGAGCTGCTCGATCGCGCCTTCATCTCATCGGTCGCGGACGGCGACGTCGACGAGGCCGTCAAGCTCGCCGAGCGGATCCTCGCGAACGACAAGTCGAACCGCGTCGCGCGGCTGGTCGTCGGCGTTCAGGCGCTGAAGCAGAAGAAATGGTCCGCTGCCCAGCTCAACATCAACCAATCGGTTCGCGGTCCGATCACCGATCTCGTCGCAACCCTGCTGTCGGCCTGGGCGAGCCTATGGCGCCGGCGACACCAAGGGCGCGGTGGCCGGCATCGACAAGCTGACCGGGCCCGAATGGTATCCGACTGTTCAAGGATCTGCATGCCGGCATGATCCTGGATCTGTCGGGCAAGGAAAAGGAAGCCGGCGCCCGCTTCGAGCGCGCCTACAAGCTCGACGATTCCATGCTGCGCATCAGCGAGGCCTATGCGCACTGGCTGACGCGCAACAAGGACGAAGACAAGGCCGTCGGCATCTACGAAGCCTTCGACAAGAAGCTCGCGCGCCATCCGCTGGTGCTGGAGGGGCTGCGTGAGACCAAGTCGGGCAAGAAGCTGCCGCCGCTCGTCGACTCGGCGCAGGCCGGCGCAGCCGAGGCGCTCTACGGCATCGGCGCGACGCTGACGCGCCGTGGCGGCGAGGACCTCGCGCTGGTCTATCTGCAGCTTGCGCTGTATCTCCAGCCGAGCCATCCGCTGGCGCTGCTGTCGCTCGCCGACCTCTACGAGTTCGTGAAGAAGCCGCAGATGGCGATCAAGGTCTATGAGCGCGTGCCGGCGTCTTCGCCGTTGAAGCGCAACGCCCAGATCCAGCTCGCGACCGATCTCGATTCCGCCGATCGCAGCGAGGAGGCGATCAAGATCCTGCGCGAGGTCGTGGCTTCCGATCCGAAGGACCTCGAAGCCATCATGGCGCTCGGCAATATCGAGCGCGGCCGCAAGAAATTCGCCGACTGCGGCGAAACCTATTCGAAGGGCGTCGCGGAGCTGCCGCCGGGCAACGACAAGGCCAACAGCGTCTGGTACTATTATCGCGGCATCTGCGAGGAGCGTTCCAAGCAGTGGCCGAAGGCGGAAGCCGACATGCGCAAGGCGCTCGAGCTGCAGCCGGATCAGCCGCATGTGCTGAACTATCTCGGCTATTCCTGGATCGACCAGGGCGTCAATCTCGACGAGGGCATGAAGATGATCAAGCGTGCCGTCGAGCAGCGTCCCGGACGACGGCTATATCGTCGACTCGCTCGGCTGGGCCTACTACCGCATCGGCAATTACGAAGAGGCCGTGAAGAACCTCGAGCGCGCGATCGATCTCAAGCCCGAGGATCCCACCATCAACGACCATCTCGGCGACGCCTATTGGCGCATCGGCCGGACGCTGGAGGCGAAATTCCAGTGGGCGCATGCGCGCGACCTCAAGCCTGAGCCCGACGATCTGCCGAAGATTCTCGCCAAGATCGAGAACGGCATGGCCGACGATCCGACGCCGGCGGCTGCTTCCGTCGAGAAGAAGGAAGACGGCAAAGAGGACGGCAAGGGCGGCTGAGGCCTTTTCGAGTTGGGCTGGGGGGCTTGCTGCCGATGTTGACTGATCAGGGCCGTGCCAAGGTCAACCTGACCCTGCGGGTGGTCGGGCGTCGCGTCGACGGCTATCACGATCTCGAAAGCGTGGTGGCGTTCGCCGACTGCGCCGACCGCCTGACGCTGGAGCCCGGATCCGAACTGTCGCTGAACACCACGGGACCGCTCGCGCAAGCCTGCGGCGAGACCGCGGACAATCTCGTGTTCAAGGCTGCCCGGCTTCTGGCCGAGCGTGTGCCTGGACTCAAGCTCGGCGCATTCACGCTGGAAAAGATGTTGCCGGTTGCAGCCGGCATTGGCGGCGGTTCCGCCGATGCTGCGGCTGCCTTGCGGCTGCTGGCGCGGCTGAACGGACTTGCGCTCGACGACGCTCGCCTGCGCGACGTCGCGCTCAAAACCGGCGCTGATGTGCCGGTATGCCTCAGCTCCCATGCCTGCGACATGACCGGCGTCGGCGAGAGCCTGCTGCCGCTGAATTTGCCGAAACTTCCTTGCGTGATGGTCAACCCGCGCGTGCCCGTCGCCACCAAGGATGTTTTCTCGGCGCTGGGCTTGCGCAATGGCGAGCTTCTGGTCGGCGCCGCCGACGTGATCGAATTGCCGGCCTGGCCGGACGGCGGCGCCTCGATCGCCGACTGGGTCGATGCCATCGGCCTGATCCCGAATGATCTGGAAGCGCCCGCCATCGGCCTCCAGCCCGTGATCGCCGACGTGCTCGACGCGCTCGGCTCCGCGGACGGCGTGCTGCTGTCGCGCATGTCGGGCTCGGGTGCGACCTGCTTTGCGATCTTCGCCGACGACGCAAGCGCTCACGCCGCTGCAGAACGGATCCGGCGCGATCACTCCGCCTGGTGGGTGCATGCGGGCGTGCTGAGCTAGCCAGTACCTGGACGACGCGCCAGCAGCAGCGAGGCGCCGAGCCCCATCATGAACACCCCCGAGCCCCGGCGCAGAGTCGGGAACAGGCGCGGCCTTCGCGCCAGATTTGCCCTTGTGGCTGCGGCCGCCGCGACCACGACGACGTCCGCCAGCGTATTGAGCGTGACCGAAATCAGGCCGAGCGCCATGAATTGCAACGCCGGATGCGCCGCCGCCGGGTCCAGAAATTGCGGGATGAAGGCGAGGAAAAAGGCCGCGGTCTTGGGATTGGTGGCTTCGACTACAACGCCCTCGCGAAACGCGCGTCTGCCTGGCGCGGCTTCCGGCGCCGGCTTGGCCGCGTCGCGAAATGCCCTGAAGCCGAGCCAGATCAGATAGAGCGCGCCGGCGAGTTTGAGCAACCCGAAGGCTTCCGCGCTTGCCATGATGATCGCGGATACGCCAAGACCGCCCGCGACCACATGCACAAGACCGCCGAGCGCGGTGCCGAACGTCGAGGCGATGCCGGCCCTTCTGCCTTCGGAAAGCGTGCGCGCGGCGACATAGAAAATTCCCGGGCCCGGAACAACAGCGACGACCAGCGCGGCAAGGAGGAAGAGCAAAAAATCCGCAGCCGGCGGCACTAATGCGACCGCGCCAGGCAGAAGGCTACGACCTGCTCCAACGCGGCCTTCATCGGCGAGGCCGGAAACAGCGCCAGCGCGTCGACCGCCATTGCGCCGTAATGCTGGGCCCGGCTCAGCGTATCCTCCAGCGCGCGGTGCTTGGTCATCAACCCGATCGCATGGTCGAGATCGCCGTCCCTGATCTCGCCGCGCTCGAGCGCACGCACCCAGAAAGCGCGCTCGGTGTCATTGCCGCGGCGGAACGCCAGCACCACCGGCAGCGTGATCTTGCCCTCGCGGAAATCGTCGCCGACATTCTTGCCGAGCTTGGCCGACTTGCCGCCATAGTCGAGCACGTCGTCGACGAGTTGGAAGGCGATGCCGAGATTCATGCCGACCGAACGGCAGGCGGTCTGCTCCGCCTTCGGCCGGTTGGCGAGAACGGGGCCGACCTCGCAGGCGGCTGCGAACAATTCGGCGGTCTTGCCGCGGATCACGGCGAGATATTCGTCCTCGGTGGTGGCGGTGTTCTTCGCTGCCGCCAACTGCATCACCTCGCCCTCGGCGATGGTGGCGGCCGCCTGCGAGAGAATGTCGAGGGCGCGCAGCGAGCCGACCTCGACCATCATCCGGAATGCCTGTCCGAGCAGGAAATCGCCGACCAGCACGCTGGCCTCGTTGCCCCAGAGCATCCGGGCGGACAATTTGCCGCGCCTGAGCTCGCTCTCGTCAACCACGTCGTCATGCAGCAGGGTCGCCGTATGCATGAACTCGACGGCGGCGGCGAGCTTGACATGTCCGTCGCCGGAATAGCCGGAGAGTCCAGCCATCGCCAGCGTCAGCATGGGGCGGAGCCGCTTTCCCCCTGACGATATCAGGTGGTTGGCGACCTCCGGGATCATGGTGACTTCCGAGCCCGTCCGCGACAGGATCGTGGCATTGACACGCTCCATGTCGGCGGCAACGAGGCCGACCATCGCCTCGATCGAGGCTGCCTCGGGGGTCTCGAAAGGAACAATAACCGCCACGCGGGTCTCCACATTTGCTATCCTTCCTGACAATAGAAAGTGCTACGCGATGCGGCAAGGGCCGGATGCCATTGACATTCGCCGGATCGCTTTGAGGAGTGCGTGAGATTGCAGGAATTGGTTCGAACCAACGACATCGTCCTGGTTTCGGCGATTGGCGCCTTGCTCGACAGCGCCAATATCGATCATTTCGTGGCCGACCAGAACATGAGCATCATCGAGGGCTCGCTCGGCATTCTGCCGCGCCGGATCCTCGTGCATGACGACGACGTTCAGGCGGCGCGGCAAATTCTCGTAGACGCAGGCCTGTCGCACGAATTGCGGCCCGATGAGTGAGCTGTTGGCTGACACGACCGAGGACGCGTTCCTCGGTGGCCGATTGCGTTTGCGCCAGCCCAGATCCGGTCACCGCGCCGGTCATGACGCCATGTTGCTGGCGGCTGCGACCGCGGTGCGGCCGGGCGACCGCGTCGTCGAATTCGGTGCCGGCGTAGGCGCGGCCGGTCTCGCGCTGGCAAAGCGCGCAACGGGCGCGATCGCGCTGACGCTGGTCGAGATCGAGCCGCAGCTGGCACGGCTCGCGCGCGACAATGCCACCGTCAACGGTCTGGCGGCCGATGTGCTGGTGCTCGATGTAACCGCAGCGGCCGACGCGTTCGCGGCCTCCGGACTGGCAGCCGACAGCGCCGATGTCGTGCTGATGAACCCGCCCTTCAACGATGCCGCGCGTCATCGTGCCTCGCCGGACGAGGGTCGGGCATCCGCGCATGTCGCGGACGCCGAGACACTGGATATCTGGATTCATGCAGCCCGAAGACTGCTCAAATCAGGCGGCTCACTGACGCTGATTTGGCGTGCTGATGGATTATCTCAGGTGCTTGCCGCGCTGGGACGCGGGTTCGGCAGCCTGGCCATCCTGCCGGTCCATGGGGATGGCGGAAGGCCCGCGATCCGCGTGCTCGTTCGCGCCGTGAAAGGCGGGAAGGCGCCGACACGAATCCTGGCCAGCCTGTTGCTCAACGATGAGTCAGGCCTGCCTAATAAAGAGGTCGCGAAAATGTTAGCAGGAGAAGGCGTGTTGCCCCTGGCGGCTCCCTGAGGGTGGGGGAGCCAGTCTACTGCTGAAGCGGTTTTGACTGCGGTTTCGGCGCGGAAGTGAAGTGTACCGCCGTCAGAAGGGTCCCAATAATCATCATCAGCAGATAGATTTTCATGTCGTTCTCCGCTGCGCGTTGCAGCCCCCGGCAACGACCGCAATGCAAGGCGCGTTCCAAGCGCACCAATGACAGGGGCGTGATAAAAAATGGTTAATTCGAGGTAAGTGGATGGCGGAACAATTGAGTGATCGACGCGTGATCGGGAATGGCCAACCGAGCCTGGTCGACCGCTGCCTGGCGTTGCTGCCGGCGCGGCTGCGGCGGGGAACGCCCGTGGTTCCCGTGGTCAGGCTTTCAGGCGTGATCGGGGCGGTGACCCCGCTTCGCCCGGGCATGACACTCGCCGGCGTCGCCAAGATGCTGGAACGCGCCTTCTCGACGAAGAATGCGAAAGCGGTGGCCCTCTCGATCAATTCGCCGGGCGGCTCGCCGGTGCAATCGCGTCAGATCTACTTACGCATTCGTCAGCTCGCGACGGAAAAGCAGTTGCCGGTCCTGGTTTTTGTCGAGGATGTCGCGGCATCCGGCGGCTACATGATCGCCTGCGCGGGCGACGAGATTTTCTGTGATCCCTCGTCCATCCTCGGATCGATCGGCGTGGTCGGCGGGTCGTTCGGCATGACCGAGTTGATCAAGAAGATCGGCGTGGAGCGGCGGCTTTACACGGCCGGCTCGCATAAGGCGATGCTCGATCCGTTCCTGCCGGAAGACCCTGAAGACGTGGCGCGGCTGAAGGAAATCCAGCGCGAGATCCATGCGATCTTCATCGCTCTGGTGAAGCAGAGCCGCGGCGCGCGGCTCAAAGGCGCCGACGACACGCTGTTCACCGGCGAATATTGGGCCGGTGAGACGTCGGTCTCGCTCGGACTTGCGGACGCCGTCGGCGATTTGCGCTCGACCCTGCGCGCTCGTTACGGCGAGAAGGTGCTGACCCCTGTGATCGCGCCCGCCAGCGGTTTGCTGGCCGGTCTGCTCGGGCGGAAATCCCCCGGCGCCGGCGCGCTGGCCGCGCTCGACGGTGCCTCAGGCCTGCCGGACGAACTGATTTCGGCGCTGGAAACTCGGGCGATTTGGGCGCGATTCGGCTTTTGAAACCGTTAGCCGCGCCCTTTGGTCACGAAGATGCGGATTGCGGCGCAGGGCGGCTTGGGCGAGAATATGGCCGGGGAGCGCGACCAATGAAGGATCGACCGATGCCAATCGTTGCATTTGCGGGCGTTCTGGGCGGGCTCGCGGTGGTTCGCTGGGCCTACAAGACGGCCGTGCGAATCAACCAGGAGCTTGAAGAATTGCGCCTTGCGCGCGTGGCCGAGGCTGCGCGGTCGAGCGAAATCAAGACGCTTCGCCGTGATCCCGTGACCGGCGCCTATCGCCCGGGCTGATCCTGTCAGCCCCTCATCCCAAGGAGCGGGCGTGAGCCCGCGTCTCGAAGGATGAGGCCGCGATCGGGGCCTCATGGTTCAGATCGTCCGGAGACGCCGCTTTGCGGCCCCTCCCTGTGAGGGACTGAGCCCCATCATTGCCTTGATTCCTGATCCCCGCGCGAATACGGTCCCGCGCCTTAAAATCTATCCCCGCGAGACCCCTGCGACGATGGAAACGCTGCCACCCCATATGCGCCCGGAACGCTCGTTCCAGGGCTTCATCCTGGCGCTTCAGCGGTTCTGGGCCGAGCAGGGCTGCGTGATCCTGCAGCCCTATGACATGGAAATGGGGGCCGGCACCTTTCATCCCGCAACCACGCTTCGCGCGCTCGGGCCCAAGGCGTGGAACGCCGCCTATGTGCAGCCGTCGCGGCGTCCAAAGGACGGCCGCTATGGCGAAAACCCCAATCGCCTGCAGCACTACTACCAGTTCCAGGTGATCATGAAGCCGTCGCCGCCGAACCTTCAGGAGCTTTACCTGAAGTCGCTGGCCGCGATCGGCATCGATTCGGCCGTGCATGACATCCGCTTTGTCGAGGACGATTGGGAGAGCCCGACGCTCGGCGCGTGGGGCCTGGGATGGGAATGCTGGTGCGACGGCATGGAAGTGTCGCAGTTCACGTACTTCCAGCAAGTGGCGGGCGTCGAATGCGCGCCAGTCGCAGGCGAACTGACATACGGGCTCGAGCGGCTTGCGATGTATGTGCAGGGCGTCGATCGCGTCTACGATCTGAATTTCAATGGCCGCGATGGCGCCGACAAGGTCACCTATGGCGATGTCTTCCTGCAGGCTGAGCAGGAATATTCGCGGCACAATTTCGAATATGCCGACACGGCGATGCTGTTCGAACAGTTCAAGATGGCCGAGGAAGCCTGCAAGAAATATCTCGCCGCCGGATGGCAAGAAAACAAGAACTTGGGCGGCAACCAGAAGGAACATCTGATGGCGCTGCCGGCCTATGATCAGTGCATCAAGGCGAGCCACGTGTTCAATCTGCTGGATGCGCGCGGCGTGATCTCGGTGACGGAGCGGCAGAGCTACATCCTGCGTGTGCGCGAGCTGGCGAAGGCCTGTGGCGAAGCCTGGGTGCATACCGAAGCGGGAAGGGCGGTTTGATGCCCGACCTTCTGCTCGAACTCTTCTCCGAAGAAATTCCCGCGCGCATGCAGGCGAAGGCGGCGGACGACCTGCGCCGCATGGTGACGGAAAAGCTCGTCGCCGAAGGTCTGGTCTATGAAGGTGCGAAGGCCTTCGCGACGCCCCGGCGGCTGGCGCTGACCGTGCACGGCGTGCCGGTGCGGCAGCCTGATCTGAAAGAGGAGCGCCGCGGCCCGCGCGTGGGCGGACCCGATGCCGCGATCCAGGGCTTTTTGAAAGCCACGGGTCTCGCCTCGATCGGCGAAGCCAAAATCCAGCCGGACAAGAAGGGCGATTTCTATATCGCGCTGATCGAGAAGAAGGGCCGCGCTACGCTCGACGTGCTCGCCGAGATGCTGCCGGTGATCGTGCGCACGTTCCCCTGGCCGAAATCGATGCGCTGGGGCGCGCGTTCCGCGAAAGCGGGTTCGCTGTCCTGGGTGCGGCCGCTGCATGCCATCACGGCGACGTTCGGGCTCGAAACCGAAGAGCCTGACATCGTGAAGTTTGCAGTCGACGGCATCGAGGCCGCTCAGACCACCTATGGTCACCGCTTCATGGCGCCCGCGCCGATCAATGTGCGCCGCTTCGAGGATTACGAGGCGAAGCTGCTGGACGCGAAGGTGGTGCTCGATCCTGAACGGCGCAAGGATACGATCCTCACCGATGCCAAGCAGCTCGCCTTTGCGCAGGGGTTTGAACTGGTCGAGGACCAACATCTGCTCGATGAAGTCGCGGGCCTCGTCGAATGGCCCGTGGTCATGATGGGAACGTTCGAGGAGGAATACCTCGCGATCCCCGACGAGGTCATTCGCGCCACCATCCGCAACAATCAGAAATGCTTCGTGGTCAAGGACCCCAGGACCGGGAAACTGACCAACAAGTTCGTTCTCACCGCCAATATCGAGGCGAGCGATGGCGGCAAGGTGATTGTCGCCGGAAACGAGCGCGTCATCCGCCCGCGATTGTCGGATGCGAAATTCTTCTACGAGACCGATCTGAAGACCAAGCTCGAGGCGCGCCTGCCGAAATTCGACGCCATCGTGTTCCACGAGAAGTTGGGCACGCAGGCCGAACGCATCAAGCGCATCGAGAGGCTGGCGGCGGAGATTGCGCCGCTGGTCGGTGCGGATGTCGAGAAGACCAAGCGCGCCGCGCGTCTGGCGAAGGCGGACCTCCTGACCGAAGTCGTCGGCGAATTCCCTGAGGTGCAGGGCCTGATGGGCAAGTATTACGCACTGGCCCAAGGGGAAGATGCTGCGATCGCCGCGGCTTGTGAGGACCACTACAAGCCGCAAGGCCCGAATGATCGCGTGCCGACCGATCCGATATCGATTGCGGTCGCGCTTGCCGACAAGATCGACACGCTGGTCGGCTTCTGGGCGATCGATGAAAAGCCGACGGGATCGAAGGATCCCTATGCGCTGCGGCGTGCGGCGCTCGGTGTGATTCGTTTGATCGTGGAAAATAAGCTGCGGCTGCCGGTCCTGGCCGTTGCCAAATCCGCAATTGCCGGATTGTCGGTCAAAGGGGATTTCGCGAAACTTCCTGCCGATCTCCTCTCCTTCTTCGCCGACCGGTTGAAGGTCCAGCTGCGCGAGCAGGGCGCACGGCATGATCTCGTCGATGCCGTGTTCTCGCTCGGCGGCCAGGATGATCTTCTTCTCGTGGTCCGCCGCGTGGACGCGCTCGGCAAGTTCCTGGATACCGATGACGGCAAGAACCTGCTTGCCGGCATCAAGCGGGCCAGCAATATCCTCGCGATCGAGGAGAAGCGGGACAAGCGGACTTTTGACGGCACGCCAAGTCCCGCGCTCTACAGTCTCCCTGAGGAAAAGGCGCTCGCCGACGCGATCGACCTGGTGAAGGTCGAAGCCAGCGTCGCCGTGATGAACGAGGATTTCGAGAGTGCCATGAGCTTCATGGCAACGCTTCGGCCCGCGGTCGATGCCTTCTTTGACAAGGTCAAGGTTAATGACGATGAACCGAAGGTCCGGGAGAACAGACTAAAATTGTTGAACGAAATCCGCAGTGCCACGCGCGCGGTCGCGGACTTCTCCAGGATCGAGGGTTGACGCCATGGATCGGGCGACGCTTGCCGCCTATGACAAGGATGCGGCAGCATTCGCGAAAGACTGGCACGCGCAGCCTGCACCGGTCGATCTGCATGGCGTCGTCGAGGACTATTTCATCAGGGGCGGCACCAGTTGCGATATCGGCTGCGGCAGCGGCCGCGAGGTGGCCTGGCTGAACGCCAATGACTTCGTTGCCGAGGGATTCGACGCCTCCGATGGATTGCTTGCGGAAGCGAAGCGCCGCTATCCGCGGCTGAAATTTGCCCGCGCCGAATTGCCGGAGCTCAAGGGCATCCGGTCCCGCAGCTTCGATAACGTGCTGTGCGAGACCGTGATCATGCACCTCGATCCCGCGCTGATCGCGCCGTCGGTGGCGCGCATGCTCGATATCGTCAAGACGGCCGGGATTCTGTATTTGAGCTGGCGCGTGACGGAAGGTGGCGACCTGCGCGACAGCCATGGCCGGCTCTACGCCGCCTTCGACGCTGGCCTGGTGCGGACGGCATTGAAGGACACGACCTTGCTGCTCGACGAGGAAGTGGTCAGCGCGTCTTCGGGCAAGAAGATCCACCGGCTCATCGCGAAAAAGAATTCGTGAAAAAAGCCCCGCCCGGCGGGGAAACCGGGCGGGGCCTGAATGTCCGGGCGCCGCTGCGGCAGCCGGACATGTTTCATCAGTCGATGATTTGAACGATGCGGCGCGTGCGCGGCTCCACCAGCACGGTCGAGCCGTTCACCACGGTGTACCGATATGGTGTCGCGCCAAATGTCTGCGGGACGTCGTAATACGTCACGCCGGTCTCCGGCAGCACACCGCCCACCACCACGCGTTCGGGAATGGTATAGGCCGGGATACGTTCGCGAACCACATATTCGCGGAACCCTGGCCGTTGTTCGACCGTAATGCCCGGGGCGTCGGTGACTATGCCGACGGTCTGCGCGAACGTCGCACCCGGTGCGCTGATCGCTGCCGCGACTGCTGCAATGGCAAGTATTTTGTACCGCATAGGCTGCTCCTCTATCTCGTCACGAAGCCAAGCTTCCATTTGGGCATGATCTTTTTGGGAAGACCGCTTCACACTCTTCCGGATCATGCGTGGCGCCTGCGCGTCGCACCCCAATGCTGTGTGCAGGACATCGTTCCCTGGAACGGCCGATCCGACCCGCGGCATTTTCGGGCAATTTTTGTGAACAGCGGAACTCGCCGGCGACTGGCGCGTCTCCTCTTTCGGAACCCGCAGCGATATACAGTGATGGCCTCGAAGCGATTCCCCCCGCATCACAGGAGTAACTATGGTCATCACCACCGCGCATGTGCCTGCCATCGTGGCCTTGATCGCCGGCATCCTGATTTTGATCATGCCGCGTCTGCTGAATTTCATCGTCGCGATCTATCTGATCGTCATCGGGCTGGTCGGGCTCGGTCTGCTCCGCTGGCTGCATATGTAGCGGTGGACTGCAAGAGCGTAGCGGTCCACTGCAAGGGCGGTTTCGCCGCTTGCGCGGAACCGCTCAAAATGGTGTAAGGCGCGCAAAACCCACCCCCATCGGATGTTCAGAGAGCCATGGCCAAAGCCGTTGCGAAGTCGAAGAAAATCCCAGCGAAATCAAAGTCCTCGGCTTCCGGCCGGGCCAAGCCCGCGCCGTCGGCCTCAGCCCGGAAAGCGCTGAAGAAGGGCCCGGTCAAGCCGGTCGCCAAACAGGCGAAGGCGCCTGCTGCGGAAACGGTCAAGGCTGGCAAATGGGTTTATACCTTCGGAGACGGCAAGGCCGAGGGCAAGGCGGGCTTGCGCGATCTCCTCGGCGGCAAGGGCGCCAATCTCGCCGAAATGGCCAATCTGGGCCTGCCGGTGCCGCCCGGCTTCACCATCCCGACCTCCGTCTGCACCTATTTCTACGCGCATGACAAAACCTATCCGAAGGAATTGAAGGCGCAGGTCGAGAAGGCGCTCGATCATGTCGGCCGCCTGACCGGAAAGGTGTTCGGCGATTCGAGGAATCCGCTGCTGGTTTCAGTGCGCTCCGGCGCGCGCGCCTCGATGCCGGGCATGATGGACACCGTGCTCAATCTGGGCCTGAACGACCAGACCGTCGAAGCGCTGGCCGAGCTCTCGGAGGATCGCCGCTTCGCCTATGACAGCTATCGCCGCTTCATCACGATGTATTCGGATGTCGTGCTAGGCTTCGACCATTCGCATTTCGAGGATATCCTCGACACCTTCAAGGACAGCCAGGGCTATTCTCTCGATACCGATCTTTCCGCCGAGGACTGGGTCGAGCTTGTTGGCAAGTACAAGGACGCGGTTGCGCGCGAGACCGGCAAGGAGTTTCCGCAGGATCCGCACGACCAGCTCTGGGGCGCCATCGGCGCCGTGTTCTCATCCTGGATGAACGCGCGGGCGGCGACCTATCGCAAGCTGCACGACATTCCGGAGTCCTGGGGGACGGCCGTCAACGTGCAGGCCATGGTGTTCGGCAACATGGGCGAGACGTCGGCGACAGGCGTCGCCTTTACCCGCAATCCCTCGACCGGCGAGAGCCGGCTCTATGGCGAGTTCCTGATCAACGCGCAGGGCGAGGACGTGGTCGCGGGCATCCGCACGCCGCAGGACATCACCGAATTTGCGCGGCAAGAGTCCGGCTCCGACAAGGCATCGATGGAAACAGCGATGCCTGATGCGTTCAAGGAGCTGACGCGGATCTACACGATGCTGGAGAAGCATTACCGCGACATGCAGGACATGGAGTTCACGGTCGAGCGCGGCAAGTTGTGGATGCTGCAGACCCGCGGCGGAAAGCGCACCGCGAAGGCGGCGCTCGAAGATCGCAGTCGAGCTCGCCAATGAAGGCCTGATCTCGAAGAAGGAAGCGGTGTCGCGCATCGATCCCGCGTCGCTCGATCAGCTCCTGCATCCGACCATCGATCCCAACGCCACGCGCGACGTGATCGCGACGGGGCTGCCGGCGTCGCCCGGCGCGGCCGCCGGCGAGATCGTGTTCTCCTCGGACGAAGCCGCGAAGCTGCAGGCCGATGGCCGCAAGGTCATTCTGGTGCGCATCGAGACCTCGCCGGAGGACATTCACGGCATGCACGCCGCCGAAGGCATCCTGACCACGCGCGGCGGCATGACCTCGCACGCCGCCGTGGTCGCGCGCGGCATGGGCAAGCCCTGCGTCTCGGGCTGCGGCAACATCCGCGTCGACTATGGCCGCGGCACGATGAGCATCGGCTCCCGCACCTTCAAGACCGGCGACGTCATCACCATCGATGGCTCGCTCGGCCAGGTGCTTGCCGGCCGCATGCCGATGATCGAGCCGAAATTGTCGGGCGAGTTCGGCACCCTGATGGGCTGGGCCGACCAGGTCCGCAAGATCGGCGTGCGCGTCAATGCGGATACACCCGACGATGCGCGCACCGCGATCAAGTTCGGCGCCGAGGGCATCGGCCTCTGCCGCACCGAGCACATGTTCTTCGAGGAAACCCGCATCCGCACCGTGCGCGAGATGATCCTGGCCGAAGACGAGCAGACCCGCCGCGCCGCGCTCTCGAAGCTGCTGCCGATGCAGCGGGCGGATTTCGTCGAGCTGTTCGAGATCATGAAGGGGCTGCCGGTGACGATCCGGCTTCTGGATCCGCCGCTTCACGAGTTCCTGCCGCATAGCCATGCCGAGATCGAGGAAGTCGCGCGCGCGATGAACACCGATCCGCGCCGGCTCGCCGATCGCGCCCGCGAGCTCAGCCGAGTTCAATCCGATGCTTGGCTTCCGCGGCTGCCGGATCGCGATCGCCTATCCCGAGATCGCCGAAATGCAGGCGCGCGCCATCTTCGAGGCCGCGGTCGAGGCGCAGAAGCGCACCGGCAAGGCGGTCGGGCTCGAGGTGATGGTGCCGCTGATCGCGACCAAGGCCGAGCTCGACCTGGTCAAGGCGCGCATCGATGCGATCGCGCAGGCCGTGATGAAGGAAACCGGCACCAAGCTCGCCTATCAGGTCGGCACCATGATCGAATTGCCGCGAGCCTGTCTGCTGGCCGGCGACGTTGCCAAGAGCGCCGAGTTCTTCTCCTTCGGCACCAACGACCTGACACAGACGACCTACGGCATCAGCCGCGACGATGCGGCGAGCTTCCTCAGCGCCTACGTCACCAAGGGCATCCTCGAGATCGATCCGTTCGTCGCGCTCGACCAGGACGGCGTCGGCGAGCTCGTCAAGATCGGCGTGCAGCGCGGCCGCAAGACGCGGCCCGGACCTCAAGGTCGGGATCTGCGGCGAGCATGGCGGCGATCCCGCTTCCGTCGCGTTCTGCCACGACGTCGGCCTCGACTATGTCTCGTGCTCGCCCTATCGCGTGCCGATCGCCCGTCTCGCCGCGGCGCAGGCCGCGATCGGCAAGGCGGTGGCGAGCCAGGCGTAAACAGGGACCGTCATTGCGAGGAGCGCCAGCGACGAAGCAATCCATGCCTGGGCAAGCTCAGAATTGGATTGTTTCGCTATGCTCGCAATGACGGGCCCTGTCCCGTACCGACACGGGAACCGACAAGGATTTCTTCAGCATTCTTGTTGACCTGAAATTTACCACTTCCACTCAAGGCCGATTTACCAACGCTTCTGAAGCTGCCGCGCAACGGCAGCGATCGCTTGCCTGTGTCGTGCGGGCCACGCGGATTAACGCCCCGGCAACCTAAATTAGATATCACCGGAAAAGATCGAATTGCACGGATGTACTGCATTCGAACTTTTCTGAGTGTAGCGTTGCGTGAGTGCGTTGATACCAGTCACAGCGTAAGAAGCCGAAGGGCGTGCGGTTCGCGTCCTTCGGCCTTGCGCTGTGTATCTTCGCCCTGATGCCGAACGAGACCGGTTATCAGGACATCGCCTCGCTGCTCGCGCGCCAGCCCGGTGTCGGAGAACGCTGGCAGAAGCGCGTCAGTGGCGCAGCCGCCACCATCCAGCTCGCGACCTACAGCTTCGGCCGGCCGATCGGCACAACGACGCCTGAAAGCGCGAGCTATCGGCTGGCGAGCCTCGATCGTTCCGGCGGCGACATCACGGGTTCGTTGCCGCGCAACAGCGTGTTGCAGACGCCGCCGCGCTACCAGCCCTCCGATTTTCCGAGAGTGGACCGAACGCTGAAGGGCGATCGCCTCGTCATCGCGCCGCCGCCCGTCATCGAACCCGAGACCGGTCGCCCCGACGATACCCCGCCGCCGCCGCCGCGTGAGGATCCCGCGACATCGAATTCGTCCGTCATGGGCGCGAAGACGGCAGCGCGTGTGCCAGGTTCCGCGCCGCTCGATCCCGAATTGCAGGCGGCGATGAACGCGCCGCCACTGCCACAATACAGCTCGCCCGCATCGTCGAAATACGACATCTCATTATCGCTGGAAGCTCAGCCGCTGGACGACCTGAAAAATTCGCCCGGTGCCATTCAGCTCGAGCTTCCTCCCGCGCGCGACGGCTTCAAGATCAAGACCGCGAACCTGTTCTTCGGCAACACCTCGCTCGGCGGCTCCCTGGAAAGCATCGAGCGCTGGCAACCGGGCGAAGAGCCGACCATCGTGATGCCAGATCCCGACATGAAGGTGACGTCTCTCAGGCCGCCGTCGGAGGATATCGCCCGGGAAACCGAGAGCGGAGAAAGCATCGCGCCGAAGGGCGAGGTCAATGCCGACAACCAGCTGGGCAAGACGCCGGCCGAGCGGCTCGGGCTCAATGACGAGAAGTCGCGCGCGAAAGCCGAGAAGTGCCTCGCCGAAGTCGTCTACTTCGAGGCTCGCGGCGAAGCCGTGCGCGGCCAGATCGCCGTCGCGCAGGTCGTGATGAACCGCGCCTTTTCCGGCAAATATCCGAACGATGTCTGTGGCGTGGTCTACCAGAACAAGCACCGGCACATGGCCTGCCAGTTCACCTTCGCCTGCGACAATTATGCCGACGTGATCCGCGAGCCCGACATGTGGGATCGCGCCGGGAAGATCGCCAATGCGATGCTCGACGGCCAGATCTGGCTGCCGGAAGTCGGCAAGTCGACCCACTACCACGCCTATTATGTGCGTCCGTCCTGGGTCAATGAAATGACCAGGCTCTACAAGTTCGGGGTGCACACCTTCTACCGGCCGAAGAAGTGGGGCGACGGCAGCGACGCGCCGAGCTGGGGCACGCCGGCGCAGACCGCCGCGCTGTCGCAGCAGCTCGCCGCGGAAGCCAAGAGCGAAGCGGAGATGTACCCGAATTCGGTCCGAAGATAGTCGTCGTTCCTGGGCGCCTCGAAGAGGCGAACCCGGAATCTCGAGATTCCGGGTCTGGTCCTTCGGACCATCCCGGAATGACTCAGCTCCCGTTACACGTCAATATCCAGCGCCACGTCGAAGTTCGGAGCGGAATGCGTCAGCGCGCCCGAGGACGCGTAGTCGACGCCGGTCGCTGCGATCGCCGCGATGGAGTCGAAGGTGAGGCCGCCCGAGGCTTCGAGCACAACTCGGCCGGCGGCGAGCGTCACCGCTTCCTTCAGTGTGGCCACATCCATGTTGTCGAGCAGAACGACGTCGGCGAGCCCGGTATCGAGCACCTCGCGCAATTGCGCTGTGGTATCGACCTCGATCTCGACCTTGACGAGATGACCGATCGAGGCGCGGGCGCGCTCCAGCACGGGCTTGACGCCGCCGGCAACCGCGATGTGGTTGTCCTTGATCAGGATCGCATCGTCGAGCCCGAAGCGATGGTTGAAGCCGCCGCCGCAACGGACCGCGTATTTCTCCAGCGCGCGCAGCCCCGGCGTGGTTTTTCGAATGCAGCAGATCCGCATTTTGGTGCCGGACGCTCGCCGGACATATTCCGAAGTCAGCGTCGCGATGCCGGAGAGGCGACCGGTAAAGTTCAGCGCGGTTCGCTCGCCGGTCAGGATGGCACGTGCCGGGCCGGTGATCGTCATCACGTTGGTGCCCTTCGCGACCGCGGCGCCGTCGCGAACATGCGCATCGATCCCGATGTCTGGAGAGAGCTTCCGGAAGGTCGCGACCGCCAGCGGCAAGCCCGCGATCACGCCCGCCTGCCGCGCGACCATCACCGCGCGTGCAGAACTTGTTTCCGGAATGGTCGCCGTCGAGGTGATGTCTCCGGCGCGGCCGAGATCCTCGTCAAGTGCGCGATGGACGGCGTCATCGATTGCGAGCGGCGAGAGGAAGGCGTCGGGATGGAGAAGCGAAGCAGCAACAGTCATGGGGTAACCCTCTAGGCGGTCATTGGTTGTGGAATTCGGATGCCGGCAGCGTCGAGCGTCTCGGCGACCTCGATCGCCGCCTTCAGCGTGGTTTTGGTACGATGGGCCAGCGCCGGATTCTCGGCGGGATGGTCAGTGCGAAAATGCGCGCCGCGGCTTTCGCGGCGGCTCCAGGCGGAAGCCGCCACAAGCAAGGCTGACGTCGCCATGTTGCGCAGTGTCATGTTGGCTGCGCCGCGCTCGAGCGCCGCGAAGGACCGCACGGCCTCCGCCAATCCCTCGCCATCCCTGACCACGCCGACATTCGCGCTCATCATCTGGCGCAAACCTCTGGCAGCCTGCGCCGGCATCACGCCGTTGCGCGGGACCACCAGCATTGGCGGCAGGCTGGCAGGTGTCGCGATCTGCTGGCCCGCGATATCGTCTGCGATGCGCGCGGCATAGACGACTGCCTCCAGCAGCGAGTTGGAGGCGAGACGGTTGGCGCCGTGGGCTCCTGTCGAGGAGACTTCGCCGCCGGCCCACAGCCCTTCAATCGAACTGCGCCCGCGTGCATCCACGGCGACGCCGCCCATGTGATAGTGCGCGGCCGGTGCGATCGGAATCGGCTGCGTCGCGGGATCGAGGCCACCGGCAAGGCAGCTCGCATGGACGGTCGGAAATCTTTCGGCGAAGCGGGGGCCGAGCGCCTGCCGCGCATCGAGGAATGCGCCGCGGCCGGCTGCGAGTTCGGCGAACACACCGCGCGCCACGATGTCGCGGGGTGCGAGTTCGGCGAGCGGATGGATCGCCTGCATGAAGCGTTCGCCGTTGTTGTTGATGAGCGTTGCGCCTTCGCCGCGCAGCGCTTCGGTGGCGAGCGGCGCCGGATCGCGACCGACCATGATCGCGGTCGGATGGAACTGCACGAATTCGGGATCGGCGATGACGGCTCCCGCGCGTGCGGCGAGCGCGAGCCCGAGGCCACGGGCTTCCTGGGGATTGGTCGTGACGGCATAGAGATGGCCGATGCCGCCGGTCGCGAGCACGATCGCGCGCGAAGCGATGATCACGGGCCGTGCGGCCGTGTCGTGGGCTTTACGAAGCTGCAATCCGGTGACCGCGCCGTCTTCCGTGAGCAGGGACTCGGCGACAAGACCTTCGATGACCCGGATCGAGGGGGTCCTGCGTACGGCCTCGATCAGGGCCGATATGATCGCCTTGCCCGCCATGTCGCCACGCACATGCACGATGCGCCGCGCCGAATGCGCCGCCTCGCGGCCAACCGCGAGCCTGCCTTCGAGGTCACGGTCGAAGGGGACGCCGTAATGCAGGAGATCGCGGATGCGTGCGCCTGCCTCGCGTGCGAGCGACAGCGCGATCGCCTCATCGACGATGCCGCCGCCGACCGCCACCGTGTCCGCCGCGTGCGCTTCCGCGCTGTCGCCCTCGGACACGGCTGCGGCAATGCCGCCCTGTGCCCAGGCGCTGGAGGCGCCTTCGCCCAGGGGAGCCGCCGAAATAAGAGTGACCGGACGCGGTGCAAGTTTCAGCGCGCAGAACAATCCGGCAAGACCGCCACCGACGATGACGACATCGTCGCTCTGGCGGGTAAGGTCGTGGATGTTGCTGGTCATGATTTTCTCCTTTGGGTCGTCCCCGCGAACGCGGGGACCCATAACCACCGGCGGTCGTTCCCGTACGAAGCTCTGGGCTTCCGTTCCCCGGCAATCACGGGCTCCGTGGTTCTGGGTCCCGGCTCGCGCTTCGCTTCGCCGCGACGACAGTGTTTCAGTTCTTCAGGTTGATCATTCGCTCGACCGAACGCCGGGCCCTGGCTGATATCGCGGGGTCGATCGTGACTTCCTCGCGCAGGTGAACGAGGCTCTCCAGAATGTTCGTGAGCGTGATCCGCTTCATGTGCGGACAGAGATTGCACGGCCGCACCATTTCGACATCCGGCAGCTCGGCCTGCACATTGTCGGCCATCGAGCATTCGGTGATCATGACGATGCGTGCCTTCCGATTCCGCCGCACCCAATCGATCATGTGCGCGGTCGAGCCCGTGAAGTCGGCTTCCGCCAGCACATCGGGCGGACATTCCGGATGGGCGATGATCTGCACGGTCGGATCAGCCTGGCGGTAGGCGCGCAGTTCCTCGCCGGTGAAGCGTTCATGCACCTCGCAGGCGCCCTTCCAGGCGATGATCTTCACGCTGGTTTTGGAAGCGACGTATCTCGCGAGATATTGATCCGGCAGGAAGATCACTTCCGGCGCGTTCAGGCTCTCGACCACCGCGACCGCGTTCGACGACGTGCAGCAGATGTCGACCTCGGCCTTCACGTCGGCTGATGTGTTGACATAGGCGACCACTGGCACGCCGGGGAAGCGCTCACGCAACAGCCGCACGTCGGCTCCGGTGATGGAGGCGGCGAGCGAACAGCCGGCGCGCGAATCCGGGATCAGAACCCGCTTGTCCGGGCTCAGGATCTTGGAGGTCTCTGCCATGAAGTGCACGCCGCATTGGATGATGGTGGAAGCCTTCACTCTCGAGGCCTCGACGGCGAGCTGCAGCGAGTCACCCTTGAAGTCGGCGACGCAGTGGAAGATCTCCGGGGTCTGGTAGTTGTGGGCGAGGATGACGGCGTCGCGCGCGACCTTCAGCTCGTTGATCGCCTTGATGAGAGGGGCCATCAGCGGCCATTCGACCGGCGGGACGATGCGCTTGACCCGGTCATAGAGATGCGCGGTGGCGCGCTCGACCTCCGGCGTCCACTCCAGCGAGGGCATCGGCAGGGCGGCTATTCCAGCGCCGGAGCGGGCCGGACCGGATGCAGGTATCAAGGCGGGAAGCCGGCGTCCGGATTGGTCGAGATCGTCGGGGCCGTAGATGGCGGCAATCGGCATGGTGTGCCTCCGTGCATTATATGCTCAAAGCGAGCATATTTAGGGTCTTAGAAAACCGGCCTTCCTGGGCCGGTCACTCATCCACTCAGGACATTATCCTCAATATGAGCAAATCTAACGTAACACGTCGGGCCGCTGCTTGCCAGTGATGCGAGGCCGGTAAGTTGTCGCACCTGACCATCGAGATTTGCATCGCTCCGATGCGCGGTGGGAAATTTCCGGCGAGGTTCTTGGATTTCGATGCAGATGCATTAACTGCTCGTCACCAACGCGGCCGTGTCGTCGAGCCGCGACCAAAAAAGGGGCACCTCATGTCGACAAGTACGGGCGATCTGCGTCCAGCTTCCGGTCTCACAAGCTGGCGCTCGCCGCTTGTCATCATCGCCTGCGGCTGCGCGATCGCGCTTCTGGGCTTCGGCCCGCGATCGGCGATGGGCTTTTTCATCAAGCCGATGGGGAGTGAGTTCGCGTGGGGCCGCGACGTGTTTGGACTGGCGCTGGCCTTGCAGAATCTGCTGTGGGGTCTCGGTCAGCCGATTGCAGGTGCGATCGCGGACCGCTTCGGCGTTTTCAGGGTGATGTTCGTCGGTGCGCTGCTCTATGCCGGTGGCCTGTTGATGATGCGTTACGCGTCGACCCCCTTGTCGCTCGATCTCGGCTCCGGCGTGTTGATCGGCTTTGGGCTCTCCGGCTGTTCGTTCAATCTCGTGCTCTCGGCTTTCGCGAAGCTTCTGCCACCTGAGCGCCGCGGCATCGCGCTCGGCGCGGGCACCGCGGCCGGATCGTTCGGGCAATTCGTGTTCGCGCCGTTCGGCGTGGCGCTGATCGATAATTTCGGATGGCAGTCGGCTCTGACTGTGTTCGCAATGCTGATGCTGTTGATCGTGCCGCTGTCGCTCGCGCTGTCGACGCCGCCGGCGACGTCGGCGAACGGACCGGCCGCCCAGCAGCAATCGTTCACGACGGCGCTGGCGGAGGCCTTCGGCCACCGCTCCTACGTGCTGCTGGTGCTGGGGTTCTTCACCTGCGGCTTCCAGCTCGCGTTCATCACCGTGCACTTGCCGCCGTTCCTGGTCGATCGCGGCATCTCCGTCCAAGTCGGCGGCTGGGTGATGGCCTCGATCGGACTCTTCAACATGGTCGGTTCGCTCAGCGTCGGTTGGCTGCAGAACCGCTTGCCGAAGCGCTACATCCTGTCGGTGATCTATTTTGCCCGCGCGCTTGCCACCATCGCCTTCGTCTCGTTTCCGATCACGCCCGTGAGTGCGATTGCTTTCGGCGCGGTGAGCGGGCTGTTGTGGCTGTCCACCGTGCCGCCGACCTCCGCGCTGGTGTCGCTGATGTTCGGCACGCGATGGTTTGCGACCTTGTACGGCTTCGCCTTTGTCAGCCATCAGGTTGGCGGCTTCCTCGGCGTCTGGCTCGGAGGCATCGTGTTCGAGAAGTTCGGCTCGTACACGCCGATCTGGTGGCTCTCCGTGCTGTTCGGCGTGCTGTCCGCGCTGATCAATCTGCCGATCGTCGAAAAGCCGGTCCAAAGGGTCATTGCGCAGCCTGCCTGATCGGTTAAACATCCCCTGAAAGCACGAAAGCTTCAGGGGAGTTTACCTTGGGAACGTTCAAGGCGATCAGGATCGACAAGGCGGAAAAGGGCACCACCGCCGCACTCACACAATTCGATGAAGCCGAGTTGATGGAGGGCGACGTCACTGTCGCCGTCGAATGGTCGACGCTGAACTACAAGGATGGCCTTGCCGTCACCGGCAAGGCGCCGGTGGTGCGGCGATTCCCGATGATCGCGGGCATCGATTTTGCCGGCACGGTCGAGCAATCCTCGCATCCGGACTGGAAGACGGGCGACAAGGTCGTCTGCACCGGCTGGGGACTCGGCGAAACCCATCTCGGCGCCTATGCCGCGAAGGCGCGCGTCAAGGGCGATTGGCTGGTGCGGTTGCCTGATGGCCTGTCCGCCCGCGAGGCGATGGCGATCGGCACCGCCGGTTTCACCGCGATGCTGGCAGTGCTGGCGCTGGAAAAGCACGGCCTGTCGCCGAAGAGCGGGCCGATGGTTGTAACGGGCGCAGCCGGCGGCGTTGGTTCGGTCGCGACCGCCGTGCTGGCCAGGCTCGGCTATCACGTCATCGCCTCCACAGGGCGACTGTCGGAAGCGCCTTACCTGAAGAGCCTCGGCGCCGCCGAGGTGATCGACCGCAACGAACTCTCAGCTCCCGCCAAGCCGCTGGCCAGGGAACGCTGGGCCGGCGGTGTCGACAGCGTCGGGTCGACCACGCTCGCCAACCTGTTGTCGATGACGAAATATGGCGGGGCGATCTCGGCCTGCGGCCTGGCCGCAGGCATGGACCTGCCGTCGTCGGTCGCCCCCTTCATTTTGCGCGGGGTGTGCCTTCTCGGTATCAACTCCGTCATGTGCCCGCTTGGCCCGCGCAAATTGGCCTGGGAACGGCTGGCCCGCGATCTCGACCGGGGAAAACTAGCTGAAATTACTCATGAAATTCCGATTAACCAAGTTCTTGGCATGGGCGAGAAAATCCTTGCCGGTCAGGTCCGCGGTCGTATCGTGGTAAAAATTGTCTAACGGCATTCAGACTTTACCAACCAAGCTGCTCCAATGTTGCCACGGTTAGTATGGTAAGCAGCGGGTAAAGGGAAAACGGCGTCACCCGCGGCTTGGGTCAAGTCGGAGTATCGAGATGCTTGCGCGTTTTGTGTTGGGGACCATCGCGGTTGGAGCCATGATCATGCCGGCGCTTGCCGGAATGATGACCGCAGAGGAGGCGCGTAAGTTTGTCGCCGGCAGGGTGTTTTCATTTACCTGCTTCGACGGGACTCGCGGCGCAGGCCGCATCCTCGACGACATGGGCGCCGCGGGCGCCGTGCAGTTCTCCGGCGCCGGTCCGATCCGGCATGTTCGTCTTCCCGGCAACACGTTGCAGATCCGTGGCCAGTCGGTTTGCGCATCGTTGCGCGGCATGCCGTTCGAGCCCTGCTTCAATCTCGACAAGACCTCCGAGGTCAGCTTCCGCGGCTCGGTTTCCGGGATGGGCTTCGCCTATTGCGATTTCCACCATCAGGGTGGAACGCAGATGCTGATGGCGCGCGCGGTTGCGCATCCGCGGTCGCGTCGTTCCGACCGGACCGGTTCGATCGACAATTCGCGTGCCGAAGTGACCGTGGGCGTGGAGACGCCGCGGGTCGAGAGCTCGAAGCTCGAGCCCCTCAGGTCCGAGCCCAAGGCCGAGTCCAGACCGGAAGGTAGCCTGGAACTGCGCCGTTCGACACAGTAGCCGCCGGTCTTGTTTCGACTGGAAATTTCGGAAGAGCATTCGATGACGGCGCGGGCATTGACCGCGCCGTAGTCATACGGACACGAACCTTCATGCCTTGGTAGCGTTCCCGGTCCAGTGTGCGATCCGGGGGAGTTTGCCTGTGGATCGAGGAATGCCGCTTTATTTCTTCCGCATCAGCCAGGGCCGCTACTCCGGCGCATCCGAACATCCCTACGAGTTCGAGACTCGCGAAGCAGCCTGGACCGAGATGAAGGCGGTCTGCGCCAATCTGCTCGGCGGCATTTCGCGCGGCCTTCATCAGGGCGCAGAATGGCGCATGGAGCTTCTGGACGAAGCCCGCAAGCCGGTATTCCGGATTCGCTTGCTGGGCGAGGCGATGGACTAGGTCCAGCCTTCGTGCCGATTTCTGGTAGAAGAACCCCGGCTTATTAACCTTCTGCGAGTGGGAGCGGGTGGGCCCCGAGCAATGGCAACCTGCTCCCTCGACTGGCGTTTTGTCGCACACGTAGTCTTACGGGTGTCTTCTTTAATCTTAATTCGGAACTCTGGCTTATTCCTTGATACGGAACGGCCGCCGTCCGCCGAGCACGACTCGATGAAGACGATTTGCGCGCGAAATTTTTCAAGGAATTCATGGCAATGATCAAGTTCATCCAGAATATGAGAATCGGCACCAAGCTCGCCGTCACTTCGGCGCTCAGCATGTTGCTCGTCGGCGCAATGATCTTCTTCCAGTTGACCGGCAACGCCGCGGTCGGGCAGGCGACCGATGCCATCAGCCACCAGAATACGCTTGCGAGGTTCGCCGTCGAAGCGAAGGCCTCGGTGCGCGGCATGATGATTGGAATGCGCGATGCGCGTCTCGCAAAGAAGGCAGAGGAATTGCAGGCCGCGCAGGACTATCTCGACTCGCGGTACAAGTCTGCGCAGACCAACATCGGCGAAACCCTCAAGCTCTCGAAGAATCCTGAAAATCGCGCGCGCATCGAGAAGATGGGCGCGCTTGCCGAACAATACATGACCAAAGTGGCCAAGGAGGTCATCGCCGTTCAGAAGGAGGCCGACGACATCGAGGCCAAGCGCAGCGCGAGCGGCGAACTCGCTCCGGACCTCGAGGCGCGTCTCCTGAAGCTTCATGCAGAGGAGGGCCGCCTCGCCCGCGAGGTCGGCGCACCGATTGCCAAAGAGCTGGAAGAGCTTTCCAACAAGGTCGTCGATTTCGCAAAGCATCGCGTCGAGGAAGAAACCGCTTTGGCGCAGCATGAGATGTCGGCGGCGGAACGGATATCGATGATTGTCGGTATTGCGGTCGCGATCGTGCTGGTCGGCGCGTGCATCTTTTCTGTCTTCACCATTGCGCGTCCGATCCAGTCTCTGACGCGCGCCATGCGCGAACTCGCCAACGGGAATTTCTCCGTGGTGCTGCCGGGCCTCGGGCGCAAGGACGAGATCGGCGACATCGCAGGCGCGGTGGAGGACTTCAAGGTCAAGGCCGAGCAGAAGGCGCGCGACGAGGCCGAAGCGAAGATCAAGCAGGACAAGATCCTCGCCGAGCAGCGCAAGGCCGACATGCACCGGCTGGCCGACAGCTTTGAAGCCGCGGTCGGCGAGATCGTCGACACCGTGTCCTCGGCTTCAACGGAGCTCGAGGCGTCCGCGAAAACGCTGACCTCGACCGCCGAACGGGGCCAGGAAGTCTCGACGACCGTCGCCGCCGCTTCGGAAGAGGCATCGGCCAATGTGCAGTCGGTGGCGTCAGCGACCGAGGAGCTGTCGTCGTCGATCACCGAGATCAGTCGCCAGGTGCAGGAATCGGCGCGCATGGCTGGCGATGCGGTTGGCCAGGCGCGCACCACCACGGAGCGCGTCAGCGAGTTGTCCAAGGCGGCCACCCGCATCGGCGATGTGGTCGAGCTAATCAACACCATCGCGGGCCAGACCAATCTGCTGGCGCTCAACGCCACCATCGAGGCGGCGCGCGCAGGAGAAGCGGGGCGCGGCTTCGCGGTCGTTGCCTCCGAAGTCAAGGCGCTGGCCGAGCAGACGGCGAAGGCGACCGGTGAGATCGGCCAGCAGATCTCCGGAATCCAATCGGCCACCCAGGAATCGGTCGGCGCGATCAAGGATATTTCGGGGACCATCGAGAGGCTTTCGGAGATCTCCTCGGCGATCGCGGCCGCCGTCGAAGAGCAGGGCGCGGCGACGCAGGAGATCTCGCGCAACGTCCAGCAGGCCGCGCAGGGGACGCAGCAGGTCTCGTCCAACATCACCGACGTGCAGCGTGGCGCAACCGAGACCGGATCGGCGTCCTCGCAAGTCCTCTCGGCTGCGCAATCTCTGTCGGGCGATTCGAACCGCCTCAAGCTCGAGGTTGGAAAATTCCTCAATACGGTGCGGGCAGCCTGATCCACGCGAAGACGGCTCTCCGGGAGCCGGTCGATAAAGCGGTGGCGGTGCGGCTGGCCGATGGTGCCGGCCGCCCTTGAGACTGGATGCGCCTGTGCGCCAGCGATTGCGATGAGGACCAGGCCGAGGGGGCCAAAGAGGCGGCAGACACCCGTTATCCGCAATCTCTGAGAGTCATCCTGCACGCACGCCCCGTTCGGTTTGCAAGGCCAGAGCCTTGAGACGGGGATTTCCGTAGTCGTACGGTGCGACAATTTAGCACTAATTTTAAACATCGAGCCTTTGATGCGACGGCAGGCGCAGCGTGGCGCCGCTTTGGAATGCCAGTCGGGGCCTCGGCGCATGGTCGCCTTTCTCAGGCCCTTCCTTCCCTCCGTGCGCTTGCAAGGATTGCCTCATGTCATTTCTGAACCTCCGGATTCGTGGCCGGCTCTACGGCGGCTTTGCCGTTCTTCTGGTTTTCTGCGCGGGCCTCGCCATCTTCGGCGTGTCGCAGCTCTCGGCTGTGCGGGAGCAGGTTGACCAGATGAGCCTGCAGTCGAAGAACACGATCCGCGTCGGCCAGATCACAACCGAATTGCAGGCGATCCGCCGCGGCATTCTTCGCTACAGCTTCGACCAGGATGAGGCTTCATTTGCGGAATCCGACAAGCGCATGACGCATCTTTCGGAGTTGCTCGATCAGGCGGCCGCCACCACCAAGAGTGAGGAACGCAGGGCCAACTACCGGGACGCCATCAAGGAGGTTGCGGAGCTGAAGACGAAGCGAGCCGAACTTGGCGATGCGGTCAAGCAGATGCTTGCCGGCCGCAAGGTGCTTTACACCGAAGGCGACCAGATGGCGGCGGACGTGCAGAAGTTCGTCGACGCGGCACGCGGCACGCCCTTCGAGCATAACGGCAACGTGCTGGAGTCCCGGGTTCTGCTGGTTCGCGTGGCGAACTGGCGCACATTGGCGACACGCGATGCCAAGGGCTTCCCTGTCTTCAAGGCCAACGTGGCCAAGGCGCAAGAACAGGTCGCATTGCTCGACAAGCTGGACCTGACGCCCGACCTGCGCAGCCTGCTGGGGACGGTCAAAAACGGCATCGCCAAATATGCCGAAGCCTTCGACCACACCGGTCCGAATCTCGTGCGCGGCGACGAGCTCTATTATCACAGCATCACCCCGGTGATCGTGAATGCCATCGAGAAGATGGACAACGTTACAAAGGCCATCGATGCGGCTTTCGAAAAGACCACGGCGGACACCGCTGACCGCATCTCCACCACCATCACCATGCAGGAGATGGTCGCGGGCCTTGCCGTGGTGCTCGGTCTTGCCATCGCCTTCCTGATCGCTCGTGGCATCATTCGTCCTCTCAATGGTCTCACAGGCGGCATGAAGGAACTCGCCAGCGGCAATTTCTCCGTGATCCTGCCGGGCCTCGACCGCAAGGATGAGGTCGGCGACATGGCGCAGGCGGTCGAGACCTTCAAGGTCAAGGCCGAGGAGAAGGCGCGCGACGAAGCCGAAGCCAAGATCAAGCAGGACGAAGTGCTCGCCCGTCAGCGCAAGGCGGAAATGGCGAGAATGGCGGACGAATTTGAAGGCGCGGTCGGCCGGATCGTCGAGACGGTGTCATCGGCGTCGCGCGAGCTCGAAACCTCCGCGGGAACGCTCACCGCAACGGCTTCGCGCTCGCAGGAGCTGGCGACCACGGTGGCGGCGGCCTCTGAGGAGGCCTCCACCAACGTGCAGTCGGTGGCCTCCGCGACCGAAGAGCTGTCGTCCTCGGTCACCGAGATCAGCCGCCAGGTGCAGGAATCGGCGCGGATGGCGAGCGATGCCGTTGGCCAGGCCCGTTCCACCACCGATCGCGTCAGCGAATTGTCGAAGGCGGCAAGCCGCATCGGCGACGTGGTCGAACTCATCAATACCATCGCCGGCCAGACCAATTTGCTGGCGCTCAACGCCACCATCGAGGCGGCGCGCGCCGGCGAAGCCGGCCGCGGCTTTGCCGTGGTCGCTTCCGAAGTGAAGGCGTTGGCCGAGCAGACGGCGAAGGCGACCGGGGAGATCGGCCAGCAGATTTCGGGCATCCAGGCCGCGACCCAGGAGTCGGTCGGCGCGATCAAGGAAATCTCCGGCACCATCGAGCGGCTGTCGGAAATCTCCTCCACGATCGCCGCAGCGGTCGAGGAGCAGGGTGCGGCGACGCAGGAGATCTCCCGCAACGTCCAGCAGGCGGCACAGGGCACCCAGCAGGTCTCGTCCAATATCACCGACGTGCAGCGTGGCGCCTCCGAAACCGGATCGGCTTCCTCGCAGGTCCTCTCCGCCGCGCAGACCCTGTCGGCCGACTCCGGCCGGCTCAAATCCGAAGTCGCGAAATTCCTCGGCTCGGTACGGGCTGCCTGACGTTCGTCTCCTGCGGCTTCGGCCGCGCCGGCAAGTGGGCGGCGTGCTCTCGCAACAGGAGCGCGCCGCCTGATTACGATGGTTGCGTCGGCGCTGCCGGCGTTGCCGCCCGTTGCCTGCGGAACAGGATGCGCTGGTACAGCCAGCCGATCGTGACCAGCACCAGGCCCAGACAGATGAACGACAGCGCGCGGTAGACGCCCGTCAGTGTCGACATGTCGACCAGGAAGGCCTTGGCGATCGTCAGCGCGATCACGCCCGCCGAGGCGATCCGCGCACGCTCGGAATTGACGACTATGCCGATGGCGAGCAGCACGACGCCGAACGCCAGCCAGGCGATCGAATAGGTGTATTGTTCGGCGCCGCCGATCGTGCCGAGAGTGATGATGGGGCCGTGATAGAGCCGGCGGATTTCGAGCGTCAGGTAAGTCAGCGCGAAGATCAGCGCGCCGGCGGCAATCGTGTTGGCGTAGGCCGCGCCGCGGCGTGCCGCGACCGCGTAGGACAACAGCAGCATCAGCACGGCCGGCATGGCATAGGCCAGAAGCAGCAGGTTGACGACGGCGCCATCCAGGTGAACGGTCGTGATAAGCGGGTTCTCCAGCAACAGCAGGCCGAACACGGCCACAAGTCCGGCAATCGCCGTCAGCGTCAACGCGCCGATGTCATGCACCATGCTGTTGGCGTGCCGACGCAACCGCTCGAGACCGATCGCCATGGCGAGCGCGGCGCAGAGTTCGAGCGCGAATTCGGCGAGCGAGGGCACGGTGTGATAGATGTCGCCGCCATAGATCGCGTGGCGGATCTCCATGAACACCAGCAGCACCGTGAACAGGATGGCCGCCGATTCCACAACGCGCAACGGAGCATCATCGCCGTTCCGGCGCATGAAATGGCTGGCGATCCAGAACGAAGCGGCCGGGATGCCGTAACCCCAGAGCAGCCAGTTGAAGATCGGTGTCGTGCCGACGGCGTCGCCCGCGATCCGCGGTTCATAGCCGATGCGGAGCACCACGATTGCGGCGAGGATCGCAGCAAGCGAGCGCAGGAACGGGATCGGGCGTTGCATCGAGATCCAGGCGGTGCCCATCGACATCAATGCGAGCGCGATGGTGAGCCAGCCTCGTTCCAGCGCGAAGGTCAGCGCCAGCGCGAGCGCGCCGAGCGTACCCGTGGCAAACAGGGCAGTCGCGATCATCGATCCCGGCCGGTTGTCGCGGCGCGAGAGGGTCTCTGTTGCACCGCCGAAAACCGCGGCCAGGATCACGGCCATGATCGCGAACGGAATCGAGCGGTCGAAATGGACGATGCGGGCGTAGAGCGCGATCAGCAGTGCGAGCGGCACGAACGTCGCGGATACCGACCAGAGGACCGGAACGACGGGGTTGTTCGAGCGGCCCTGCGCCAAAAATCCTGCGACGCCGAAGCCTGCGGCGAAGACAGCAGCTGCGACGAGATGCAGCGTCACGGATTGGCCGACCGGATTTGGGCCGATGCCGGGCATCGCACCGCCGGGCACCACCAGGAATTCGGTATTGGCCCGCACCGCCCATTCCGCGAACACGATGAAGACGAAGGCCGCGGCCGTGCCGACCGCCGCTGACGCCGCAGGGGCGAACCAGGCGACAAACAGCGTGGCCGCGACCAGGATGGCGAAGGCGATCAACGCCGTATCCGCGTGGCCGCTTGCCAGCACGATCGCCAGCGCCCCGAACAGATAGGCGGCGAGCGAGCCGGACGAGATCGGCTCGATCTGGTCTTCCCCGATGGTGGGGCCAAACATGAAGCCGCAGACCACGAGCGCCGCGGCAAGCACGAAGCCCGCGACGATGTGGAACAGGTGCGAGGCGACCATCGACGGGCCGCAATCGAGGCAGGGCAGGGTCCAGAACAGTGCGAAGGCAATCGTCGTCACGGCCAGCCAGCGCCAGAGCCGGATGCGCGCAAGCCCGAGCGAAGCCGCGGTGACTATCGCGAGATAGATGTAGAGCGCCCAGTAGTCCGGCTTCTCCGAAGACACCAGCATCGGCGTGACGAAGGCGCCGACGACGCCAAGCCCTGCCAGCGCTGGTCCATGCAACAGCGCGGCGGCCAGCGTGCCGAGCGCGACCAGGCCGAGCAGAATGAAGGCGCTGGCCGGTGCGAGAAAGCCGTAGAGCGCGTAGGCGGCATAGACGGTCGCAAAGGCGACCGCCGTGCCGGCCGCGGTCAGGATGGCCGGAATGTTGGCGATCGGCAGCGCGACGATGTCGGAGATACTCTCCTTGCGCCGCGTCCATTCGCCGGCGGCGAGCAGCGCCAGCGCAAACAGCCCGCCGCAGAAGATGCGCACGCGGGGACCTACCAGGCCTGCCTCGATCGAATAGCGGACGAGGAAGAAGCCGCCGAGCGCAAGCGTCAGGCCGCCGATCCATACCACCCAGCGGGTGCCGAGCTGTTCTTCAAGGCCGGGATCGGCCGGCTGCGGAGCAGGCGGAGGGACGGGTGGTGGTGCGATCTCGGCTTTGATCGCGTCGATGTCGAAGGTGGATGGCTCGGACGGCGCCGCGGCTTGGCTGGCCGGCTCGGCGACGAGTGGCGGCGCCTGCTCGGTCTGCGCTTGCGGCGGAATCGGCGGTGGCGCGGCCATGGGCCTCGCTGCGGCTGCAGAGGCGACCGCCTCCATGGTATCGAGGCGCCTGCGCAGCTCGTCCGCGCGGTTGAACGCGTTGCGCGCGACGACCAGCGCCACGCCCGCGATCAGCAGAGGCAGGAATTCGAAGGGCCAGTCGAACATCACATCTCCAGGGGGCAGCCCGAAGGCTCACCAGACTGATTGCGCTAACGCCGCCCGCTCACGCGCAGGCCGGGCGCCGGTCGCTCCTGCAACACCTCTCGGCGAAAGCGGAACAGCGCCGCCGGACGACCGCCAGTCTGTGTCGACGTCACGCCCGTGGGTTCGACCAGCGCGCCTGTTTCCACAAGCCGGCGGAAATTCTGCTTGTGCAGATGCCGGCCCGAGATCGCTTCCACGGTCCGCTGCAACTCGGTCAGTGTGAATTCCGGCCGCAAAAGTTCAAATACCACAGGACGATATTTCAGTTTTGCCCGGAGCCGTGCGATCGCGGTGGCAAGAATCCGGCGGTGATCGAAGCGCATCGAGACGCCAAGGCGAGGCAGCGAGGTGCGCTGGAGGGCCGCAGGCCTCCCGTCACGGCGCGCTTCCTCGACCAGCCCCGCTTCATAGAGCAGCTCGTAACGGTCGAGCACGCGCTCCTCGTCCCAGGGCGTGCCCTCCGTGGCGAAATAGAACCGGATCCGATCCTTGCGGGCGAGCGCTCGCGCGGCCTCCGGTGCTTCACCTTGCTCCGACCACCTGGCCAGTTCGGGAAGGATGTCGCGCTCGATCATGGCCGGGGCGCCTTGCCGCCAGTCCTCCCAGGGAAAAAAGCGGTACCAGGGCTCGAAGTTTGCGCCGGGTGCGCGCGCGCCGTTGTTGTCGGCTGCGCGGGTCAGGGCCAGATAGCCGATCGAGGCGACGTGGATGTCGGTATCGCCAGGCTCTGTATGCCGGCCGCGATCGCCGAAGGTGTAGAGTTGCTCGACATAGCCGAGCCGAAGGCCGGTCTGCTCCTCCACCCATGCTCGCAGTCCGATCTCGAACGTACGGTGCGAGACCGCATCGAACGGGCCGAAGGGAAGTCCTGTGAGGGCGTCGCCATCGCTGCCGGAGGCGGTCAGGATCAACGGCCCATTGGTCTCGATTGCGACGATCGCCGCCGTCAGTCCGATCTCGATCGGCGTGAGAAGTTTGTCGCTCATGCTAGTGTCCGGGCTCTAACATTCGCATTCCGTTGCGGCAGGCTCTCTTGCGAATGTTAGAGCCAAAGGGACACTAGCAATAATATGATTCTAGTGCGGTTTTCAGATTTGACATTCGCCGAACCATATCGCTGCGACAGCGCAGCGAATGTCAAATCTACCGCACTAGCGGAGGTCATGGAGTTATTCCAGCTCGACGAGGAACGGCTTGCCCTCGACCATCATGCTGGCCGGGCCAATCGCATCGAGCGCGCGGATCATGCGGCCGTTGCGTCCGAGCGCCTTGTCGGCGTGGCTGACGATCAGCCGGTTGGGCGAGGCGATCGGGGAGGCGGCGCGGAGCTTGCGCGCGATCTCCATTTCATCGCGATGCGGATTGAGCATGCAGGCCGCGGCAAAGGCGCTTGCCGTCGAGCGGCTCACGCCGGCATAGCAATGGATGACCATCGGCGCGGCGCGATCCCAGCCGCGCACGAAGTTCAGGACCTGTTCGACATCGGCGGCCGACGGCGGCGTGTAGCCTTCCATCGGCTCGATAATGTCGTCCATCGGAACCCTCAGATGATTGGCTTCGAGGACCGAGGCCGGCCGCTGAACCTGCTCGACATTGCGCATCACCGTCAGCACATGGCTGGCGCCGGTTATCCTGACGATCTCGGGCAAGGCGGCAAGCGAACAGACGTGAATCATGGCGGTCCTTTTGGGCGGTCCTTTTTTGAAGATTATAAGCCTGCGGTCATCACGGTGAAAGCAGGTTCAAAGCCTTCATTCAAGCGTGCAACGAGTTGAATCTGGTGAGGAATCGCTTCTCGGCCCTGGCCGCGCTCCAGGGCGTCAGGTAGTCGTCGCGCACGCTTTCGGGCAGGCCCGGATCGCGGCCGAACAGGCGCTTGGCCTCGGCTTCGGAAAACCCGGCGAGCATCGTCGCTTCCAGAAAGGCCGCGCCGCGGTCGGCGGTCTTGATCTGCGCGGTGATCTCAGCACTCAGGGTCGCCGGCAGGCCGAAGCGGATGTGGATCGCGGCAAGCAGGCGATGCTCAACCACCTTGTAGTCGCCACCGAGCACGGCCTTGAACGGCGAGATCATGTCGCCGATCACATACTCCGGCGCGTCATGCAGCAGCGCCGCAAGTCTCACCGTTGTATCGACCCGGGGCGCATGCGCGCGCATCACGGCTTCGACCAGCAAGGTGTGCTGGGCGACCGAGAAGATATGCGCGCCGCTGGTTTGCCCGTTCCAGCGCGCAACGCGGGCAAGCCCGTGGGCGATGTCGGCGATCTCGATGTCGAGCGGCGAGGGATCGATCAGGTCGAGCCGACGCCCGGACAGCATCCGCTGCCAGACCCGCGCGTCGGCGGCGGCGCGTCGGGGCGCTGTCATTTGGCCTTGAGACGCGGGGCGCGCGGCTTGGCGCCACAGGCGCCGTGGCAGAAACAGGTGACGAGATGGTCGTTGACCATACCGGTTGCCTGCATGAAGGCGTAGACAATGGTGGGGCCGACAAATTTGAAACCGCGGCTCGACAGCTCCTTGGAAATCTGGATCGAGACCGGCGTCGAGGCCGGGACGCTGGCCGTGGTCTTGAACTGATTCACCTTCGGCCTGCCATCGACGAAATTCCAGAGAAGCTTCGAAAAGCCAGGGCCTCCTTCCATAATCTTCAAATAGGATCTGGCGCTTTCGATGGTGCCTTCGATCTTCGCCCGGTTGCGGACGATGCCGACATCGTTCATCAGCGCGTGGACTTTTTTGGCGTCGTAGCGTGCGATCTTCTCGGGGCGGAAGTCGTCGAAGGCACGGCGGAAATTGTCGCGCTTGCGCAGGATGGTGATCCAGGACAGGCCGGCCTGGAAGCCGTCGAGGATCAGCTTCTCATAAAGCGCGCGGTCGTCGTATTCCGGCACGCCCCATTCGGTGTCGTGGTAGGCGACGTAGACCGGGTCCTCTCCCGGCCAGGGGCACCGGATCTTGCCGTCGGCATGCAGGCGCGGGGAGCGGCTCATGCGACGGTCTGCCTGGTCGGGGCCTGGATCGCATCGGGATCGGAGAGGCGGATGCCCAGTCCTCCGGCCGTCAGCGTGACGCCGGCTTGAAGGGCATCGGCGACGCGGTCGGTGCGGATCAGCGCCAGCCCGTTCTGGCCGGAGCTCGATCCCATCGTGCCGACGGACTTGTCACCGGCAAGCACCGTGGTGCCTGCTTCCGGCCGCGCGCCTTCGAGCGTGACCCGAACCGTGCGGGTGCGCGCGGTGCCCCGATGCTGCATCCGCGACACCACTTCCTGTCCGACATAGCAGCCCTTGTCGAAATCGACGCCGTGCAGGCGATCCATGTTGGTTTCATGGGGAAAGGCGTCGCCATACGTGAAGTCGAGCCCGCCGCGCGGCACGCCCGCGGCGATGCGATGGGCCTCGTAGGCCTCGCTGTCGACAAGATCGGCGCCGATCAGATCTGCGATCTTGGTCGCAAGATCCTGCGGGGCGAGAATACGCCAGCCCAGCGCGGGCTCGCGTGGATCGGCGTGAGCGAGGTCGGGCTTGACCCCAGGATCGCCGTCCCAGGCGGCGATGACGCCGAGACTGTCGGACAGATTTTCGACCGCGACCCTGGCCCGCAGCTTGTAGAAACCAAGCTTGTCCGCGAGAGTCTGCGCGAGCGGCCGGGGGCAGTCGAGAAGGAAGCCGCCGCCATGACCGGACGGCGCCTCCGTGATCAGGAAGTCGACGACGATCTTGCCCTGCGGCGTGAGCAGCGCGCCGAACCGGCCGAGTCCCGGCGCAAGCGGCGTCACGTCCGTCGTGACGAGACCATTGAGAAAGTTGCGTGCATCCTCACCGGATACTTTGACGACGCCCCGGTCGGGAAGAAACGCTGCTTTCATAAGAGGTTGCTCTTGAAGTTCCTGTTGAAACGCAACTCACGGATATCACATCGCAAGTTAAGTGGCTAAGGTGCTGCGAACAAGGCCGATGCCGGCCCAAATCCGCTGAAATGACGCTGCAAAGTGATGACTCAAACGTTTGATATCATTCTAAAATCGGGCACGGTGGTCAACCAGGACGGCGAGGGTGTCCGCGACATCGGGATACGCGGTGGCCGCATCGCCGAAATCGGTGGGCTCTCGCAGGCCGATGCCGCCGAGATCATCGATTGCAAGGGCCTGCATATCCTGCCCGGCGTGATGGACACGCAGGTGCATTTCCGCGAGCCGGGGCTGACCCACAAGGAAGACCTCGAGACGGGCTCGCGCAGCGCGGTCATGGGCGGGGTGACGGCGGTCTTCGAGATGCCGAACACCAATCCGCTGACGGTGACGGAAGCGACCTTCACCGAGAAGGTCAAGCTTGGCCACCATCGCATGCACTGCGATTTCGCCTTCTTCATCGGCGGCACGCGCGAGAATGTTCGGGATCTGCCTGAACTCGAACGCGCGCCCGGCTGCGCCGGGGTGAAGGTATTTATCGGCTCTTCGACCGGCGCGCTGCTGGTCGAGGACGACGAGAGTTTGCGCAGGATTTTCCAGGTGATACGGCGGCGGGCCTCATTTCATGCAGAGGACGAATACCGCCTCAACGACCGCAAGGGGCTTCGGATCGAAGGCGATCCGCGTTCACACCCGATCTGGCGCGACGAGACCGCGGCGCTGATGGCGACCGAGCGGCTGGTCAAGCTCGCGCGCGAGACGGGCAAGCGCATCCATGTGCTGCATATCTCGACCAAGCAGGAGATCGAGTACTTAAGGGATCACAAGGATGTCGCCTCCTGCGAGGCGACGCCGCATCACCTGACCATGGCTGCTCCCGAATGCTACGAGCGGCTCGGCACCCATGCCCAGATGAACCCGCCGGTGCGCTCGGCCGATCATCGCGAGGGCATCTGGCGCGGCATCGAGCAGGGCATCGTCGATGTGCTCGGGTCCGACCACGCGCCGCACACGCTGGAGGAGAAGGCCAAAGCCTATCCGGCTTCGCCCTCGGGCATGACCGGGGTGCAGACGCTGGTCCCGTTGATGCTGGATCACGTCAATGCCGGGCGGCTCTCGCTTGCGCGTTTCGTCGATCTCACCAGCGCTGGTCCCGCGCGGCTTTTCAATATTGCCTGCAAGGGGCGCATCGCGGCCGGCTATGACGCCGATTTCACGGTCGTGGACCTCAAGCGCAGCGAGACCATCACCAATAAATGGGTCGCCTCGAAAGCCGGCTGGACCCCCTATGACGGCGTGCGCGTCACGGGTTGGCCGGTCGGGACGTTCGTTCGCGGCCGGCGCGTGATGTGGCAGGGTGAATTGACGGCGCCCTCGCAGGGCGAACCGGTACGGTTTCTGGAGACGCTGAAGGCTTAGTGCTTGTCGCCCGGATTTATTGTCTGGCAAGCGCGAGCGAAAACTCGCCGTTGCGTACGCGCTCCGGAAGATTCTCGACGAATTTCGCAACCGCGTCTTCGCCATAGGTGCTGACCAGCTCGGCCAGCGCCGCGAATAGGCTCGCCTGCGCGAGGCAGTCGCCGTCGACCCCATCATGCCGCGCTTCCGCCCAGGCCTCGTTGAGATAGTTGAGGGCGGTCTGCTTCTGCTCGTTGTCGGGCAGGGGATCGCGGGCGGGGGCAAAGGAGAAGGGGTGCATGAAACCCAACAAGCAGAGTTACCGCGATCCGGTGCTCGGAAAACGCGTCGGAGGCGCATGGTTTAGCATGCTGGCACGCGCCGCCTAGACCGGTTCTTTAAGAAGGGTTAACGGCGCGCCGAAAGACTTGCCGGCGCTCGTGTCCGCAAACCGGCGCAGCCTCAGTTGGCATAGCGCGCGGTGAGGTCGCGGGAGATCTTCGAGCCCTCGTCGATATAGCGGCGGATGGCGACGGTCGCCGCCGGCGTGCAGGTCCGGTAAGTCTGCTGGAAACCGTTATAGCCGCGGTTGAAGCCCGCGATCATGCGGGCGCGGCGATCGCCGGATGGCGTCTCGACATCGATCAGGGCCTGCATCTGGTTGCGCCATTTGGCGCCTTCGTTGCTGCCGCAAATGCCGCGCAGATAATGCAGCGTGCCGAGAATCTCCGCCAGCCGCTGCAGGTCGCCGTCGAAAGGCGCGGCCGCATCCTGCGCTCGCGCGCTCGCGCCGAGGCAGACAGACAAAAGGAAGATGGCGAGCAGGCGCTTCGGCATGGGATCCAGAGCCAGCGTGATAGCGCTTTAAATGCGCTGGAAGCAAGGCGCGAAACCCTTTGTTTGGGCATGATCTCCGCGCAAACGCCATGCGTTTGTCGCGAGGGAAAACCGCTTCACACTTTTCCGGATCATGCCTAACCCTCCACGATGCGGCGGGCGGCCTCGACCACCTCCAGAAGCCCGCCTGTCATCTTGAGATCGCCGAAGCTACCCGGTGCGAGCCATTTGAAATCGTCATGCTCGTCATTGAGCAGGGGTTCCCGTGCCACCCAGCGGGCCGCGAACGACATGATCAGATAATGGCCGCCACCGCCTGCGGAAGGGAGCACCTCCCGCCAGCCCGCCAGGGCGACAATGTCGATCCTGAGGCCGGTTTCCTCGTCGACCTCGCGGGCGAGCGCGGTGTGCAGGCTTTCGCCGAATTCGACCCGTCCGCCCGGCAGTGAATAAAAGCCCTTGCCCGGCGAGCGCGCGCGCCGCACCAGGAGCACCTTGCCGTCGCGGAAGATGACGGCGCTGACCGCAAGCTGCGGCCGATTGGGCTGATCCGAACTTGCCATGGCGATCAGGCCGCCATGATGCTTTCGACGTCGGCTTCATAGCCGCCGTTGATGACGCCGCCGGCCGCCGTCACCAGCGGCTTGAGCCAGCCGATGGCCTGCTCGGCGAGCGTGGACTTGGTCGTATCCTGGGTGGCCTGGCGCATCGCGGCGCCCACCTCTTTCAGGATCGAGGTCATGGTCTCGGTCATCTGGTCGAATTCGGCGCGGATCTCGGGTTCGGAGGATTCATAGGCCTCGATCGCAAGATCCCGCGCCTTGAAATTCGACGCGGTGAAATGCTCCGCATAGGACAACGGCGACCACTGCAGGAAATCCTCCGAGCATTCGGGCATGTCCGGAATCATCTCCAGCAGCATGATGGCTTCGTTGAAGTGATTGAGGTAGTCGGTGGCGAGGCCGGTCTGGGGATTGATGTTGGCGGCCTTGAGCTCCGCCGCACGGGCCTCTGCACCAGGGCCCGTGGATGGCGGTAACGATCGATCGCGTCGCGCGGATGGTTGGGCCATGGCGGTCATTAGTGTTCCAGTGTTCAGGTTCGGGGTTAAAAGGTGCTGAACGGACACCTATTTAAGCATCAGAATGTGCGGACGTTTTGTCATTACCTCACCGCCAGCGGCGATCCGGCAGGTGTTCGGATACGCCGAGCAACCGAATTTCCCGCCGCGGCATAATATTGCGCCGACGCAACCTGTACCTGTGGTGATCGTCGAAAATGGCGCGCGGCGGTTCAAGCTGATGCGTTGGGGGCTTATCCCATCCTGGGTCAAGGATCCCCGCAAGATGACGCTGCTGATCAACGCCCGATCCGAGACCGTCAACGACAAGCCGGCCTTCAAGAACGCGATGCGGCGGCGGCGCTGCCTGATTCCGGCCGACGGCTATTACGAATGGCAGGTCGCCGGCGGACGCAAGCGGCCCTTCTTCATTCATCGCCGCGACGGCAGCCTGTTTGGCCTCGCAGCGCTCGCGGAAAGCTGGATCGGTCCGAACGGCGAGGAACTCGACACGGTCGCGATCGTGACGGCGGCGGCAAGCCACGATCTCGCGGCTCTGCATCACCGCGTGCCCGTGACGCTGATGCAAGGCGATTTCGATCGCTGGCTCGATTGCAGCGAGGACGACGCCGCGCCGGTCATGGGCTTTTTGAGGGGGCCGCATGAAGGCGAGTTCACCTGGTATGAAGTGTCGACGCGGGTGAACCATGCGGACAATGACGACGCGCAATTGCTGCTGCCGATCACCGAGGCGCAGCGCGCGGCGGAAGAGGCGCCGAAGCCGAAGAAGCCCACGCCCCGCAAGCCGCCTCCGCCGTCGGTCGACGACGGGCAGGGGAGTTTGTTCTAGTTTCTCCGCCGTCCATACTCCGTTGTCGTCCCCGCGAAAGCGGAGACCCATAACCACGGGCGCTTGTTGTCGAGCGCGCTGTGGCTCCAGCCTGGTATAAGCCAGGCTTCGGTGGTGATGGGTCCCGGATCGCGCTCGCCAACGCTCGTTTGTCCGGGATGACTGTTGTTGTAGCTCGGCATAGCCAACACGGTGAGCACGCTTCCGCCTTCGCTCGTGGCGAGCTTCGGTGGACGTGGTCGCTTTGCCCACCCTACGCAGCATGGGTCTCACTTGAAAATATTCAGCGCGACGTGTTGCAACAGCATGATGGTCTTGGCGTCGGCGATGCGGCCGTCGGCGATCATGGCGAGCGCCTCGTCGATCGAAAGCTCCAGCACCTCGATGTCCTCGCCTTCATGCGCGAGCCCGCCGCCGTCGCCGACACGCATGTGAGGTTCGTATTCCGCGACGAAAAAATGGATTCGTTCGGTCAGCGCGCCCGGGCTCATGAAAACCGCGAACAGTTTTCGAACGTCATGCAGGCGATAGCCGGACTCTTCCTCTGCCTCGGCGAGGATCCGAACCTCCGGCGCTTCGCCGTCGAGCATCCCGGCAATCGTCTCGATCATCAACTCGTCATGACCGGCGACAAAGACGGGGTAGCGGAATTGCCTGATCAGCACCACCGTGCGCTGCGCAAGGTTGTAGGGCAGGATGGTCGCGGCGCCGCCGCGGTCGTAGGTCTCGCGCTCCTGGGTTTGCCACTCGCCGTCGGCGCGGCGCCAATCGAGCGTCGTCGTTTTCAGTTTGCCGTAATTGTCCGAGAGCGCACGGATGTTCTTGATGCGGACGCGGTCTGAGATGCTCATGAGATTTTCCGGTTACGGCGTCGGGTCGCGGCCATCGAGCCATTTGGCGAAAGTCGTGCGCCTCTGGTCGTAATAGCCGATCGACTCGTAGAAGGCATGGACCCTGGCGTTGTCGCCGCGCACCATCAGTTGCAGCTTCATGATGCCGCGCGCCCGCAGCCAGTCTTCCGCTGATGCCATGATCTGCCGGCCGTAATCCTTGAAGCGGTGGTCGGGATCGACGCTGACGTAATAGACCCAGCCGCGATGGCCGTCATGGCCGACCAGCACCGAGGCCACCGGCGCGCCATCGGCATCGCGGCCGAGCAGGATCGTCGAATTGCTCTCTTTCCGCGCCAGCGCGATATCGCCGGAGGGATCGTTCCACTCTCGGACAAGACCGGCGCGCTTCCAGAGGCTGATGACCTCGGGGACATCGCTGTCCTGGATCGGCGTGACGGTGAGCGTGAGGCCCTTCGATGGCTTGTTCACAGGACCTTGCCGGGATTCATGATGCCGTTGGGATCGAGCATCGCCTTGAAGGCCCGCATCAGCTCGATGGCGGTCTTGTCCTTGACGTCGGGAAGCTCGTCGCGCTTGAGCACGCCGATACCGTGTTCGGCCGAGATCGAGCCGCCCATCTTGAGCACGATGTCGAACACGACCTTGTTGACCTCGTGCCAGCGGTTCAGGAACTCGGCGGTGTTGCCGCCGATCGGCTGGCTGACGTTATAGTGGATGTTGCCGTCGCCGAGATGGCCGAACGGGACCGGCCGCAAGCCCGGGATCAGTTTCACCACGGCGGCGTCCGCCTCCGCGATGAAGGCCGGCACCGCGGCGACCGGCACCGAAATGTCGTGCTTGATCGAGCCGCCTTCCGGCTTCTGCGCCGCTGACATCTCGTCGCGCAGCTTCCAGAACGCCTGGCGCTGGCTCAAATTCGCTGCGATCACGGCATCATCGACGATGCCGTCTTCCATCGCCTTTTCCAGGATCGCCTCCAGCGTGGCGCGGGCGTCGTCGCGCGGGGAGGACAGTTCCATCAGCACATACCAGCGATGCTTGTCGCCAAGGGGATCGCGCACGTCGATGCCGTGGCGGACAGAGAAATCGACGGCGAGCTCCGAGAGCAATTCAAAGCTCGTCAGCGTGCCGGCGGCCTCATTCTGCGACAGCGACAACAGCTTCAGCGCTTCGGCCGGCGACTTCAGTCCGACATAGGCGGTCTCGATCGCTCGCGGCTTCGGAAACATCTTCAGCGTCGCCGCGGTGATGATGCCGAGCGTGCCTTCGGCGCCGATGAAGAGGTTGCGCAGGTCGTAGCCGGTGTTGTCCTTTTTCAGCTTCGACAACAGGTTCAACACGCGCCCGTCGGCGAGCACGACCTCGACGCCGAGCGCCATCTCGCGCGCGACGCCATACGCCAGCGCCGTGGTGCCGCCGGCATTGGTCGAGAGATTGCCGCCGATGGTGCAGCTTCCCTCCGCGCCGAGCGACAGCGGGAACAGGCGATCGACCTCGGCGGCGCGCTGCTGGGCGATCTGCAGGATCACGCCGGCCTCGCAGGTCATGGTGTTCGACGCCGTATCGACGTCGCGTATCCCGTCCATCCGCTTCAGCGAGATCACGACCTCGCCATGATGCGGCGTTTGCCCGCCGACGAGCCCGGTGTTGCCGCCCTGCGGCACCAGCGCGATTCTGTGCTCGTTGGCGAGCTTGCAGATCGCAGCCACTTCCTGCGTCGAACCGGGACGCAGCACCAGCGGGGAGTGGCCTTGAAAGAGGTCGCGCTCCTCGGTGGTGTAGGGCGCGATATCGGCCTTCTCTGTCAGCGCGTATTTGTCGCCGACGACCTTGCGAAATTTCGCGATCAACTCATTCGAGAGGGAAGGCGAGGCCACAGTCGGTTGCACCACATTCATTGCTTACATCCAGCTCATTCCCGTCCGACAGCCGCGCGGCGCAGCCGGTCGTTGATGGCTTCGCCGAGCCCATGGTGGGGGATCGGCATCACAGCAATCGTCCGTGCCTGCCTGGCATCGAGAGCGCGAAGATAGCCGAAAAGATTGCTCGCCGCTTCAGTCAGATTGCTCCGAGCTGACAAATTCATGACGGCGGCGGCCATGTCCGCACCCGCGACCGGAGACCCAAAGGCAAGCAGCGCTTCTCCAGCTTCGATCGAGGTGGCATCGAGGCGCACGCGCGTGCGCGGCGCGTAGTGCGAGGCGAGCATGCCCGGCGCCAGCGGCTGGCCGCTGTCGCTCTCGGCGTCCGGCGGGGCCTGCACGAGTTTGCGATCGAGCACGCGCTCGATCTCCTCGCGCGGCAAGCCACCGGGGCGGAGCAGCATCGGCACGTCAAAACACCCGACAATGGTGGACTCCACGCCGACCTCGACCGGGCCGCCGTCGACGATGAGGTCGATCAGGCCATCGAGATCGCTCTTCACGTGCGCCGCTGTCGTCGGCGACACATGGCCGGACAGATTTGCCGATGGCGCCACCACCGGCTTGCCGAAGCTCTTCAGGATCGCGCGCGCCACCGGATGCGAGGGAATCCGGATCGCGATGGTGTCGAGCCCCGCGGTCGCAAGATCCGCAACCGCGCAATCGCCTGTTTTCGGCAGCACCAGCGTCAGCGGGCCCGGCCAGAAAGCTTCCGCGAGTTTGAGCGCGGTGTCGTCGAAGCACCCGATGCGCCTGGCGGCAGCGAGGTCGCTGACATGGGAGATCAGCGGGTTGAAGGCGGGCCGGCCCTTGGCCTGGTAGAGCAGGGCGATCGCGGTGGCATTGGTGGCATCGGCGCCGAGGCCGTAGACGGTCTCGGTCGGAAACGCGACCAGTCCGCCTGCGGCCAGCGCACGCGCCGCAGACAGCGTGGCGGCTTCGCCGGCGGGCAGAATCTCGGTGGTCAGGCCCACATTCATCAGGCTCTAAAATCCCTAAAATCGGCTTCTTGCGGTGCGCGAAACCCAAGGCTATAAGCCGCGGTCTTAGTCGGAGTGTGGCTCAGCCCGGTAGAGCACTGCGTTCGGGACGCAGGGGTCGCAGGTTCGAATCCTGCCACTCCGACCATCTTCTTCGCCAGTTTCCGTCAAAATCGGTTCTGATGGCTGGGTAGGTCCAAGTCAACCGCCGGAGTCGCACGCTCGGGTCCTCGCTGGGCGCAAGGGTGCGTTTCCGCGACGCGGGCGCGTCCGGACGATGAAGTCATTCTCGTCCCTCGAAAACGAGGGCGCAGGGAATGCCGGGTGCTTGGCCGCACCCGCAGCCTCGCGTGCAACTCAAAAAACACGCGAGTCGTCACCACAGGTCAGCCAGACAATCCGGCATTCCCTGCGCAATGGTTTTAACGGCCTATAGCGTGCTCTCCCCGGAGTACCGGGCTTGATAGCCTCCGTCGTCTCGCGGAACTCGTCGTGTCGGGCCCCGTGAGGGCCGACATCGCAGTCCGCAGGACTTGACCCCAGCGTCGGGGGGCCAGGACCACACGCCTTTGCCGTCCGCGGTCATCCGCTCGTCACGCGAGACAGCCGCGTCCATCGCATTCCAGTCCAACGTCCGTGACGGTCGCGAAACGCCCCTCGTGGCGGACTGGAACGAAACGGGAACATATAGACACGGTGAGAGCGAGTCAAGGGCAATGGCACTTGGAGGTTGCATCTAGGTCCCGCTCGCCCCGCCCGCCGAGAAACAGCGGCGCGGTGCCAAGTCCCTCGCTCCCGCATCGACCATGAAGAAGTCGCTCCTCTGGACGCTGGCAGCGCACCGCCTTGACATTCCCGGTCGTCGGCAGCGCAAATGAGAAACGCGCGCCACCCAGTCAGGACCGATGAGCAGCGCTGCGATGAGGCCGAGGTGCTGCTGCGTCCTGCTTGCCTCTTGCTCGAAATCAGCCTGCTCCACGCGATGGAAATCGCCGGCCAACCGAACGAGGTTCTTCCAATTCAGAGCAAAGCTGACAAAGCGAGGCGGTAGCGCTGAGCTATTGCTCCCAAATTGAGCATATGCTCTCATGTTTCGATGGAACGTGGCCAGGATCGACCGGACTTAATCATCTTCGATTGCGATGGCGTTCTCGTCGACAGCGAGATGCTGAGCTGCCAATGTCTTACCGATGTTCTCGCGAGCTACGGCATCACGCTCGAGCTCGCTGCGGCGCTTGAACTTTTTCTCGGCCGCAGCACAGCGGCTATCTTGCAGCATTATGCCGTACAGGGCCGGGCGCTTCCAGACGACTTCCTGGCCGACCTGAAGTCGCGGGTGCGAGAGAGCTTCGAGGCGTCACTTCGGCCAATCAAGGGAGTATCTTCCCTGCTCGAAACTCTGCCGATACCGCATTGCGTTGCATCGTCCAGCGACATCGAGAGAGTGTCATTCTCGCTCGCGCGAACCGGCCTTGCGCCCTATTTCGATGATCGCGTGTTTACCTCGGAGATGGTGGCGCGCGGCAAGCCGGCGCCCGACCTTTTCCTCTACACGGCCGACAGGATGCAGACGGCGCCGGCAAGAACGCTGGTGATCGAGGACAGTGTCAGCGGCGTCATGGCAGCGAAGGCCGCCGGGATGCAGGTATGGGGATTTTCCGGCGGGAGCCATTATAAATCGCGGAATGGGCGGGGCATACTGCAGGCAGCCGGCGCCGACCGGGTCTTCGACCGGATGGCGGATTTCTGGAGGGAAGGACAGGGCGATGGCTCCGACCGAGGGAGAAAGATCCCGCCTGGATGATGCGGCCCGCGCGGGCTGGCTCTATTTCATTGCAGGTCACACCCAGGACGAGATCGCGAAGATGCTGCAGGTCTCGCGCGCCTCGGCACAGCGCCTGGTTTCGCTCTGCCTTGCCGAGCGATTGATCACCTTCCGGCTTGAACATCCCATTGCCGCATGCATGGAACTGGCGTTTCGGCTGAAGGAGCGCTTTGATCTCGCGCATTCCGAAGTCGTGCCGGCTGACGTGGCTGCGCCGCTTTCGACGGCAGGAATCGCAGAGCGATGCGGCAATCTCCTGGAATCGACCTTGCGTTCCGAAACGCCGGTCATCGTGGCGCTGGGCACGGGCCGCGCCGTGCGGGCCGCAGTCGAACGCGTCTCGCCGATCGACCGGCCGAACCACCAGATCGTCTCGCTGGTCGGCAACATCTCCGCGGACGGCTCGGCCAGCTTCTTCGACACCGTCGGGCGGCTCGCCGACCGCACTGGCGCGCGTCATTACCCGATGCCCTTGCCGTTCCTGATGTCGTCGGAAGATGAGCGCAACCGCATGGTCCGGATCGATCCGATCGCCCGGGTCAAGGCGGTCGCAGCCAAGGCGGATCTGCGGCTGATCGGCATCGGCCAGATGGATCAGAAGGCCCAGGTTCATGTCGACGGCTTCGTCACCCGCGACGAATTGTTCGAAATGATGCGGCTTGGCGCCATCGGCGAAATCACTGGTTGGGCCTACGATTCCAAGGGCCGCCTCATCAAGGGTGGCACCAATCGGCGGCTGACCAGTATCCCCCCGCAGGTGCCGGCGAAGACGGCGACGATCGCCGCTGCGGTCGGACAGGCCAAGGTTCCGGCAATCAAGGCCGCACTCGCCGGGCGCCTCGTCAACGGGCTCATCACCGACGAAACAACGGCGCGCGCTGTTCTGACCTGATCCGCGCCGGTCGTCCTTCGTCGCAACGCCAAAATGGGTATTCGCACGCAGCCGTCACGCGAGCGGAATCGCGCGTGCTCGCCTTGACAAGCGTTCGCTCCGGTGTGAACATAAGCTCAACGTGTGGGCATATGCTCAACACGGGACATAGGGAGGTCACCGTGAGAAACGTCCTAGGCGCCCTCATGGGCGCGGCTGCGCTTTTGGTTTCAGTCCCCTCCGTCGCGGAAACGACCCTGACGATCGCCACCGTCAACAACGGCGACATGATCCGGATGCAGGGATTGACCAGCGATTTCACTGCGAAAAATCCCGACATCACGGTCAAATGGGTCACACTGGAAGAAAACGTGCTGCGCCAGCGGGTGACCACCGACATCGCCACCAAGGGCGGTCAGTTCGACGTGCTGACCATCGGCACCTACGAGGTTCCGATCTGGGCCAAGAAGAACTGGCTGGTGCCGCTGGACAAGCTTCCCGCCGACTATGATGTCGCCGACCTGCTTCCCAAGATCCGCGACGCCGTTTCTGTCGACGGCAAGCTCTATGCCGCGCCGTTCTATGGTGAGAGCTCGATGGTGATGTATCGCACTGACCTGTTCCAGAAGGCCGGTCTCACCATGCCGGAGAAACCGACCTGGGACTTCATCATCGATGCCGCCAAGAAGCTGACGGACAAGTCGGCCGGCGTGTTCGGAATTTGCCTTCGTGGCAAGGCCGGGTGGGGCGAGAACATGGCCTTCCTGACCGCGATGGCCAATTCCTACGGCGCCCGCTGGTTCGACGAGAAATGGGAGCCGCAGTTCAATTCGCCGGAATGGAAGAAGACGCTCACCACCTATGTCGATCTGATGAAGCAGGCGGGTCCTCCCGGCGCCAGCTCGAACGGCTTCAATGAAAATCTCGCGCTGTTCAATTCCGGCAAATGCGGGATGTGGATCGATGCGACAGTGGCCGCTTCCTTCGTGACCAATCCGAAGGATTCGCAAGTTGCCGACAAGGTCGGCTTTGCGCTCGCGCCCAATACCGGTCTCGGCAAGAATGCCAACTGGCTATGGGCATGGAACCTCGCGATCCCGGCAGGCTCGAAGAAGGCCGACGCGGCCGAGAAGTTCATCGCCTGGGCGACCAGCAAGGACTACACCAAGCTCGTTGCGTCCAAGGACGGATGGTCCAACGTTCCGCCGGGCACGCGCACGTCTCTGTACGAGAACCCCGAATATCTCAAGGTCGCACCGTTTGCGAAGCCGACGCTGGCGTCGATCGACGCCGCCGATCCGAACAAGCCGACGGTGAAGCCGGTGCCCTATGTCGGCGTGCAATACGCGGCGATCCCCGAATTCCAGGGCATCGGTACGCAGGTTGGTCAGCAGTTCTCCGCGGCGCTCTCCGGCTCGACCACGGTCGATCAGGCGCTCGCGGCGGCCCAGGCCTCGACCGAACGCGAGATGAAGCGCGCCGGCTATATCAAATAGGCACGCACTTCGACCTCAGCCCATTCTCCCGGGCTGTGCAGCCTGGCGACCATCCTCAAACCCATGGCGGGTGGTCGCGCTTTCTCGCAGGAGATGGAGGCGAGGATGGCTACCCGACAGACGCAGGGGCTGGCGCGCGCGCTGATGACGCCCGCGGTCGCGTTGCTGTTCATCTGGATGATCGTGCCGCTGGCGCTCACGATCTATTTCTCGACCCTGCATTACAATCTGCTCGATCCCGAATCCGGACAGTTCGTCGGCCTGGAGAACTACGAATATTTCCTGACCGATCCGGCGTTCCTTGCTTCGCTACGGAATACGCTGGTGCTGGTCGGCTCGGTGCTGGCGCTGACCATCCTGATCGGAATTCCGCTCGCGCTTCTGCTCGACCAGCCGGTGATAGGGCGCAGCATCGTGCGGCTGATGGTGATCGCGCCGTTCTTCGTAATGCCGACCGTCAGCGCGCTGGTCTGGAAAAATCTCCTGATGCATCCGGTCTCGGGGTTGTTCGCCTGGATTGCGACTCTGTTCGGCGTCACGCCGATCGACTGGTTCAATGACGCGCCCCTGCTGTCGGTCATTCTCATCATAGCATGGCAATGGCTGCCGTTTGCGACCCTCATCCTGCTCACCGCGCTGCAATCGCTCGACGAGGAGCAGAAGGAGGCCGCCGAGATGGACGGCGCTCCTGCGCTGTCGACTTTCATCTACATCACGCTGCCGCATCTGGCGCGGCCGATCACGGTCGTGATCCTGATCGAGACGATCTTCCTGCTGACCGTGTTCGCCGAGATCTTCGTCACCACCGGCGGTGGGCCGGGTCTGCAGACCACGAACATCGCCTTCCTGATCTACTCCCAGGCCCTCATTCAGTATGACGTCGGAAGCGCGTCGGCGGGCGGGCTCGTGGCTGTGGTCATCGCCAACATCGTGGCTTTCTTCCTCGTCCGCATCGTCGGCCGGAATCTGGAGGCTTGATCCCATGGCGCGCGAGGTCACGACAAGACACAAGGTGATCGCAACCACTGGCGCCTGGATCGCCGGGTTTCTCATCTTCTTTCCGATCCTCTGGATGGTGCTCGCAAGCTTCAAGACGGAGCTCGAAGCCTTCGCGGTCCCGCCATCGTTCCTGTTCTTCCACTGGACCACGGAGAACTACGTCACCGTGCAGGAGCGGAGCGATTATCTCCACCACGCGCTCAATTCGATCATCATCGCCGGCGGATCGACGCTGATCGCGATGGCGATCGCGATCCCCGCGGCATGGTCGATGGCGTTCTCGCCGACCAAGCGCACCAAGGACATCCTGCTCTGGATGCTCTCGACCAAGATGATGCCGCCGGTCGGCGTGCTGGTGCCGATCTATCTGATCTACCGCAATTTCGGTCTGCTCGACACCCGAACGGGGCTGACCTTCATTCTTTGCCTCGGCAATCTGCCGATCGTCGTCTGGATGCTCTTCACCTATTTCAAGGAGATCCCGAAAGACATCCTTGAAGCCGCGCGCATGGACGGCGCGACCATCGGCAGGGAGCTGATCTATGTGCTGACGCCGATGGCGGTGCCCGGACTGGCCTCGACGTTGCTGCTCAATCTGATCCTTGCCTGGAACGAGGCATTCTGGACGCTGAATCTGTCGACGCTGAACGCCGCTCCGCTCACGGTTTTCATTGCCTCCTACTCGAGTCCGGAAGGATTGTTCTGGGCCAAGCTCTCGGCGGCCTCGACGCTCGCGATCGCTCCAATTCTCGTCCTCGGCTGGTTCAGCCAGCGGCAGCTCGTCCGCGGTCTGACCTTCGGCGCCGTCAAATAGGGGAAGGCGACACATCATGGGTCAGATCACGCTTCAGGGTGTCCAGAAATCGTTTGGGCCCGTGCACATCATCAAGGGCGCCGACCTCGACATCGCCAACGGATCGTTCGTGGTGTTTGTCGGTCCCTCCGGATGCGGCAAGACGACCTTGCTGCGCCTGATCGCCGGGCTCGAAGATACGACCGGCGGCAACATCCTGATCGACGGCAAGAGCGTCATTGGCGTCCCGCCTGCCAAGCGCGGGCTGTCGATGGTGTTCCAGTCCTATGCGCTCTATCCGCATATGAGCGTTCGCGGCAATATCGCCTTCGGCCTCAAGATGGCGGGCCTGCCGAAGGACGACATCAACCGCAAGGTCGAGGCTGCGGCGGCGACGCTCAATCTCACGCCCTATCTCGACCGCAAGCCGCGCGAACTGTCCGGCGGGCAGCGTCAGCGCGTGGCGATCGGGCGCGCCATCGTGCGTGAGCCGAAGGCGTTTCTGTTCGACGAGCCGCTCTCCAACCTCGACGCTGCGCTCAGGGTCCAGATGCGGCAGGAGGTGACGCGGCTGCAAAAGCAACTTGCCACCACCGCCATCTACGTCACCCACGATCAGGTCGAGGCGATGACCATGGCCGACAAGATCGTCGTCCTCAACGCCGGCAAGATCGAGCAATATGGCTCGCCGCTCGAGCTCTATGAGAGACCGGCCAATCTCTTTGTCGCGGGCTTCATCGGCTCGCCGAAAATGAACTTCATCGCCGACGAGGCCGCGCTGCAGCGTGGTGCGGCCACGATCGGTGTCCGGCCCGAGCATCTGAAGGTCGATCGCGAGGGGCAGGGCTGGCAGGGAACGGTCACCGCCGCCGAACATCTCGGCAGCGATACCTTTCTGTATGTCGATGCCGGCCCGGTCGGGACGCTCACGGCGCGCTATATCGGGGAGCTCAATCTGAGCGCCGGCGACAAGGTTTCGCTGTCGCCCGATCCCGCCCGGATCCACCGCTTCGACGACAGCGGCCGCGCCATCCGGGCGTAGGCCGCAGCGCACGAAACTCCGGCAACATCAACGGAGAGGACCATGTATCTCGAGAAATTCAGGCTCGGCGGCAAGACCGCTATCGTGACCGGGGGCGGCCAGGGAATCGGGCTCGCCTGCGTCGAGGCGCTGGCGGAAGCCGGCGCAAGGGTCGTGATTGCCGACCGCGACGTGAAGGTGGCGGAAGCCGGGCGCGCCGAGATGAAGAAGAAAGGCCATGAGATCGAGCTGGTCGATATGGACGTGACGAACTCCAAGCGTGTCTCCGACGTTGCCGATCAGATGACGTCCCGCTACGGGAAAGTCGACATTCTCGTCAACAATGCCGGCATCGCGCGCAGCGAGACGCCGGCCGAGACCGTCGCCGACGAGCACTGGCTTGATGTCATCGACGTCAATCTCAATGGCACCTTCTGGTGCTGCCGCGCCTTCGGCAAGCACATGTTGCGGGCGAAAGCGGGAACCATCGTCAATGTCGGATCGATGTCGGGCTTCATCGTCAACAAGCCGCAGGAGCAATGCTACTACAATGCCTCCAAGGCCGCCGTGCACCATCTCACCAAGTCCCTGGCGGCCGAGTGGGGCGCGCGCGGCGTTCGGGTCAACGCGGTGGCGCCGACCTATATCGAGACGCCGCTGAACGCCTTCGTGAAAAGCAACCCGAAAATGTACGACGCCTGGATCGGCGGAACCCCGATGGCGAGGCTCGGCCAGGTCGAGGAGATAGCCTCCGTCGTCCTGTTCCTCGCCTCCGACGCGGCGAGCCTGATGACAGGCAGCATTGTTCTTGTCGATGGCGGCTACACATGCTGGTAAGCTCGTGCCTCTGGTTCTAGGGGGCGCGTATGCGGCAGGCCTTTATCGGCGTTGATGTCGGGACTTCGAGCGCGCGGGCCGGCATATTCGACGAGACCGGAAAGCTGCTCGGACTTGCCAAGCATCCGATTACGACCTGGCACGAGGCCGGCGACATCGTCGAACAATCGTCCGTCGATATCTGGAACGCCTGCGCGAATTCCGTGCGTGGCGCCATGGCGGAGGCCGCGGTTCCTCCTGACGCCGTCAAGGGCATCGGCTTCGACGCGACTTGCTCCCTTGTCGTGCTGGCCTCCGACGGTACGCCGGTCACGGTGAGCGGATCGGGTGATCCGCAGCGCAACGTCATCGTCTGGATGGATCATCGCGCAACCGGCGAAGCACGCGAGATCAATGATACAAAGGACGACGTGCTGCGTTATGTCGGCGGGCTGATCTCGCCCGAGATGGAGGTGCCGAAGCTGCTCTGGTTGAAGCGGCATCTGCGCGCAAGTTTCGATGCGGCCGGCCACTTCTTCGATCTCGCCGATTTTCTGTCGTGGCGCGCGACAGCTTCGCCCGTGCGCTCGATGTGCACCGTGACCTGCAAGTGGAATTTCCTGGCCCATGAGAAGCGCTGGAGCGCGCCGTATTTTCAACGCGTGGGTCTGGAGGAATTCACTGCCGAGAACTTTGCGAGGATCGGAACCGAGATTGTCGCACCCGGCTCGCCGATCGGCGCTGGGCTCACGCAACAAGCAGCATACGAACTCGGCCTTCGTCCGGGAACGCGGGTCGGCGCCTCGCTGATCGACGCGCATGCGGGAGGCATCGGCGCTATCGGCGGCCGGATCGAACCCAACCCGGTCAACGTCTGTGACCGGCTGGCGTACATCATGGGCACGTCGGCGTGCATCATGGCCACGACGGTGGATCCTTGCTTCGTGCCCGGCGTATGGGGACCCTATTATTCGGGCATGGTGCCCGGCTTCTGGCTCAACGAAGGCGGACAATCGGCCGCCGGGGCCGCTGTCGATCATCTGCTTCGGTCGCATCCGGCACACGCCGAGGCGAGTGCGGCCGCGCGGAGCGAGGGCGTCGAGGTCATCGAGTTTCTGGAGCGGCGGATCATGGCGCGGGCCGGCAGCGCCGGGAGCGCCGCGAAGCTGGCGCGCGACCTTCATGTACTGCCCGAGTTTCTCGGCAATCGCTCGCCCTACGCCGACCCCGACTCCCGCGCCGTCATCGCAGGACTCGATCTGGACGCCGATGTCGAGGCGATGGAGCGGCTGTTCGTGGCGGGTCTTTGCGGTCTGGCCTATGGCCTTGCCGATGTCGTCGACGCGTTCGCCGCGCACAAGGTCGGAAGCAATGTGATCGTCATGGGCGGCGGGGCCGGCCGCAGCCCGCTGGTCCGGCAGATCATGGCCGACACGACTGGCCTCACCGTGGCGTTGCCGCAGACGCAGGAGCCCGTCTTGCTTGGTGCAGCGATGCTGGGAGCGGTAGCGAGCGGTGCCTTTGGGTCCCTTGGGGAAACCATGGCTTCCATGTCGGCGCTGGGCCGGTTGAGCGAGCCGACCGCCCCGGGCATGGCGGAATTCCATCGGACGAAGCGAACCGTCCATGACCTGCTCCGCAAGCTGGACCGCGAGAGCAGAGACGCCATGCGCCGCCTGGGTGGGGAGGGCCCGCGATGATTCTGAGTTGCGGCGACGCGCTGATAGACTTCCTGCCTTCGAAAACTTCCGATGGCCGCGAGGCTCTCACACCTGTAGTCGGCGGGTCCTGTCTCAATATCGCGATCGGGATCGCGCGGCTCGATGTCCCGGCCGGGTTCGTCGGCGGCATCTCGACCGACACGTTCGGCAGGATGATTGCCGATCATGCATCGAGTTCGGCTGTCGATCTCCGCTATGCGACGCGAAGCGATCACCCGGCAACGCTTGCCTTTGCACGCGTGGCAGGCACGGAGACGCAATACGCCTTCTACGACGCCGACACAGCGTCACGAAACTGGGTCTACCGGCGCAACGCGCTTCCTTTGGATTCCGTCGAATGCATTCATGTCGGATCGACAACACTCGTCAACGACAAGGGAGCAGCGGAGACCTTGGCTTTGATTGAGGACGCCAAACAGAGTGCGACGATCTCCTTCGACCCCAATTGCAGGCCAGTCCTGATCCATGACAAGGAAGCCTATTGCGCACGGATGGGAGCGTTCTGGCGTCAGGCCGACATTGTGAAGCTGTCCGATGTGGACTTTTCGTATCTGTTCGGTGACGAGCCGTATGCGGCGCGGGCCGAACTCATGCTCTCTGAAGGCGCATTGCTGGTTGTCGTCACTCGCGGACGTCTCGGTGCCTATGCCTGGCACTCTTCGGCGGGGATGATCGAGGCGATGGCGCCGGCGGTCCAGGTCGTGGATACAATCGGCGCCGGCGACAGCTTTCAGGCCGCACTACTTGCGGCGCTGCATCGATCTGGTTCGATTGACCGGTCGCGATTGCGCAACATCTCCGCGTCGAAGCTCGAGAACGCGGTCTCATTCGCCTGCAAGTGTGCCGCATTTACATGCACGCGGGCCGGTGCCGATCCGCCTCGTACCCACGAGCTTCCTGCCGGGTCTTGGTGATCATTCCGGACGCTCCCGTCCCGGAAGACCCCCGATGCGCTGACTTCACCACGCCCCGGTTCGACGGCGAATTGAGCAGTGAATGGCCGGACGATCGTGGCTGAGGGGGTTTTGGAAAGGCTGTTTCCCGGAACGGCTCGAGAATGAGAGGACATTCCTGCCGCGGCCGTGTAAAGGGCGAACGCAGCTCTGATGCCGCGAATTGCCTGCTCTGATTTGACTGTCCTGTGATGTGCGAGCAAACTCGCGGGCTGTCTCCATGTCGGTTACGAAGTACCTCATGAAACGTCTCGCAAATTTCAAGAGATTGGGTTTCTTCACGCGGCTGCTCGATCAGGCCACGCCGGCCGAGCGATATCGGCTGGCGGCGGAGCAGATCAGACACGCGGAGAAGGCCGGGCTGGATTCCGCGTGGATCGCCCAGCATCATTTTCATGAGGGTGAGGGCGGGCTTCCGGCTCCGTTTGCGTTCCTCGGCTTTGTCGCGGCGCAGACCTCTCGCATTCGCCTCGGCACCGGTATCGTAACGCTGCCGCTGGAGCATCCCGTTCGGGTAGCGGAGGACGCGGCCGTTCTCGACCTGATGTCGAGCGGCCGGTTCGAACTCGGCGTGGGAACCGGCGGCAACCCGACCGCCTTTGCCGCGTTTGGACTCGATAGCGCGCAGCGCAACGACATCTTCGCTCGCAATCTCGACATTCTCCGCACCGGTCTCGCGGGCCGGCCGCTCGCCGGCGGCGATCGGCTTTATCCGTCGCGGCCGCAATTGTGCGACCGGATCTGGCAGGCGACCTTTTCAGTGACCGGCGGAGCAAGGGCAGGAAAGGCCGGCGACGGCCTGCTGCTGTCGCGGACGCAACCGAGGTCGAAAGACAACCCGCACGCGACGCTGGCCGAAATTCAGCATCCGATTATCGACGCCTATCTCGCTGAGTTGCCGACCGGACGCGAGCCACGGATCATGGCGTCACGCAGCATTTTCGCCGCCGACAGTCGCGATGACGCGATGCGTCTGGCCGACATCGGATTGCGGCTGGCGCTGCCAAGGTTCATGGCCGGCGGGCACCTGCCGCCCGGAGACTCGCTGGCTGACATGGTCAGGGCGTTCGACACGCATGTCGGAACGCCCGACGACGTCATCGCATCGTTGCGCTCGGATAGCACGCTTGATCGCGTCACCGATCTCGTCTTCCAGGTGCATTCCGTCGACCCGCCGCATCCCTACATCCTGCGATCGATCGATCTCGTAGCCGAGAAGGTGGCGCCGGCGCTGGGCTGGGCGAAAAAGACATCGGCCGACGTCGAGCTTGTTTGAAGGGGCTCCAATGACGAGTACAGAAATGACAGACATCATAGACCTTCTGGCCGGCATCGAGCCGGGATCGAGCCTCGATGCCATCCGTGGCCGCCGCTTGCAGGCCCGGGAGAACGCGCAAAAGAGCTATCTTGCGTTGTTCGAGCCGCGCGATTTCGATGACATGCTTGCCGCAGAGCGCTGCGCGGTCGCGGCTTTCGTGGCTGGCGTTCACGGGGAGCGCGCCGTGGCCGATTTCTATCTGGCCAGGCTCGGCAAGATTGAAGGCAGTCTGCAATTGGTCGAGACGCTCAAAGCCGAGATCGAGCGAGGCAAGACCATCGGCCCGTATGGCGCATTTCCAGCCGGGCCGCTTTCGAGCGAGGATAAGACCGGCCTGATCTATCGGCTTGCCGAGGGCCCCAAGTCGGTCATGTCCGGCAGACTTGCCGCTGCGCTTGAGCACGCACATCTGCTGGTCTTCCGTCCACGTGACGCCAAACCCGAAGCCATGCAAGCACTGCTTGATGCCGGCTGGTCGAGTACCGGCATTGTCGTCCTGTCGCAGCTGGTGGCGTTCCTGTCGTTTCAGGTTCGCTCCGTCGCCGGCTTGCGCACGCTCGGTGCTTCACTCGCGGTGTCCGCACCGGCGGCGGCCAAGGCTGGCTAGAAGATGAGGCTAGCTAGAAGATGAGGCCAGCCAGGAGATCGCGCGCATGAATGACACAGTCGTCGTCCAGGACAATAAATCCGAGCCGGTGGCTTTCACCCAGGCCGAACTGGGCTGGCTGCCCTGGCTTGCGCCGCTGCCTGAAGCAGAGCTGACGGAGCGGCATCTTGCGGGGCTGGTCGATCGCGCACGCGCCAAATCCGATTACTTTCGCCTCCTGGTGCGCGATCCCGAAGTCCTCGAAGCAAGAACCAGGACCGACAAGGACATCTTCTACAATGTCGCCGACGGCCTGCCGCGAGCCGAACGCGAGCTCGCCGCCGCTGCCACCTCACGCTACAACGGCTGCATCTATTGCGCTTCGGTGCATGCGCGCTTCGCCACGACCTATTCAAAGCGGGGCGACGATGTGCAGCGCCTGCTTGATGACGGCGTCGGCGCCGACCTTGGCGCTCGCTGGAATGCGGTGGTGAAGGCGTCGGTGGCGCTGGCCTCCACGCCGATCGCGTTCGGCAAGGAGCACATCGAGGAGCTGCGTCGCGTCGGGCTCGATGACGCCGAAATCGTCGACGTGATCAACAGTGCAGCGTTCTTCAACTGGGCGAACCGATTGATGCTGTCGCTCGGCGAGCCGACATTGGCCGCCAAGTGATCGCTGGCCTTGAAATTGCAGGAACCGGAATCTGAATTGAAAGAACGGATGGAGCCGAGGATGAGCAACATCAATCGTCGCACGCTGGTCAAAGCGTCGCTTGCCGCCGCCGTGACGGCAACTGCCTCGCGCGTGGCCTTCGCGCAATCCTCCGAGCCGATCATGCTCGGCGTCAGCGGTCCGCTGACCGGGCCCAATGCGCAGTACGGTGCGCAGTGGAAGCAAGGCTTCGACCTTGCGCTGGATGAAATCCACGCCGCCGGCGACATCAACGGGCGCAAGCTCGCCTACACCTTCCAGGACAGCCAGAGCGATCCACGTCAGTCGGTCGCCATCGCCCAGAAGTTCGTATCCGATCCGAAGATCGTGATGGAGCTCGGCGATTTCTCCAGCCCGGCCTCGATGGCGGCCTCACCAATCTATCAGCGCGGCGGCCTCGTGCAGTTCGGATTCACCAATTCGCATCCCGACTTCACCAAGGGCGGAGACTATATGTGGAGCACGTCCGTAAGCCAGGCCGACGAACAGCCGTTGCTGGCGCTCTACGCCGTGCGCCATCTTGGCCTCAAGAAGCTCGCCGTCCTGCACCAGAACACGGATTGGGGGCGCACCAGCAAGGACTATTTCGTCAGGGCCGCCAAGGATTACGGCGCAGATGTCGCCGTCACCGAGGGCTATATTGCCGACGAACGCGATTTTCGTTCCACACTGGTACGCGTCCGCGACACCAATCCGGACGGCCTTATCCTGATCTCCTATTATTCCGATGGCGCACTGATCGCGCGCCAGGCGCGCCAGGTGGGACTGAAGCAGGTCATTTGCGCAGCGAGTTCGGTCTATTCGCCGAAGTTTATCGAGCTCGGCGGCGAGGCCGTCGAGGACGTGCATGTCGGCACCCGCTATTTCCCCGAAGATCCGCGTCCCGAGGTTCGCAAGTTCATCGCCGCGTTCAAGGCGAAATATAACGGACAGGAACCGGATTCCTTCAATGCCTATTCCTATGATGCGATGAATGTCGCGGCCGCCGTCCTCAGGATCGAGTCAACGGATCGGAAGGCAATCCGCGACGCGTTCGCCAAGGTGAAGGACGTTCCGACCGTCATTTTCGGACCGGCGACCTTCGACGTCGCGACCCGCCGCGTGCAGGGGGCGATGAACGCCGAGCTCGTCGTTCACAAGGGCCAGTTCACGATCTGGAACGGCAAGCCGACTTGATTTCGAAAGACCGGGAGTCTCTCCCGGTTCCTATCGCAGGGAATAGAGATTGTCCTCCTGGCTCGACTACACGATCAATGGGCTGATCGTCGGCAATGTCTACGCGCTGGTTGCGGTCGGGCTCGCGTTGATCTTCGGCGTCAGCCGGTTGATAAATTTTGCTCAAGGCTCGATCTACCTGGTAGGGGCCTATATCGGCTGGGTCGCGGTGGTGCAGCTGCATACACCGCTCGTCGTCACGATTGCCCTTGTTGCGACCGCCACAGCTATCGTCGGACTGATCATCGAGCGGTTCGGCCTCCGACCCCTGCAGAATTCGGTGCGCATTGCGCCGCTGCTGGCGACGATCGGGATCAGCTTCGTGCTCGATCAGATCGTGATGCTCACCTTTTCGCCGAACCCGCGCGCGTTGCCGAGCCAATTGCCCGACATCCGCTTTCAGGTCGGGCAGGGGACGATCGGTCCGCTCGATATCCTCATTGCCGGCGTCGGCATCAGCAGCGCGCTGCTGCTGTTCGTGTTCCTGCGCTACACCAAGCTGGGATGGGCGGTTCGGGCCGCCGCGCAGGATCGCGACGCCGCGATGCAGATGGGCGTTGACGTCAATCGTGTCAATCAGGCCGTGTTCGGCATCGCCGCCGGGCTTGGCGGCGTCTCTGGCATGCTGGTCGGCATGTACTACAACCAGATCGACACGGCGATGAGCCTGCAGGCGACGCTCAAGGGTGTGGTCGCGGAGGTCGTCGGAGGGGCCGGCAACGTGCCGGGCGCGGTGGTCGGCAGCATGCTGCTGGGACTGGTCGAAAGTTATGGTGTCGCTGTATTCGGCACCAGCTACCGCAATCTGTTCGCCTTCCTGCTGTTGATCCTGGTGCTGGTGCTGCGGCCGAATGGCCTGTTCGCGAGCGCGCGGCAGGCGCCGCCGGAACCGCTGACGGGCACCTTCATCGCGCCGAGCCGCCCGGTGCGTATTCCGCGCTGGGCTTTGGTGACTGCGGCCGGGGTGTTTGCGCTGTTGCCGCTCCTTCCGGTCTCGGCCTATCTGCTGCAGACCCTGATCAACGCCTGGCTGCTCGGCATGCTGGCGCTAAGCCTGACGTTGGTCGCCGGCACGGTAGGGCAGGTTTCGCTCGGACACGCGGCGCTGCTTGCCATCGGCGCTTATACGTCGGCGCTGCTGTCGCTGAATTTCTCGCTTCCCGTCGGCATTGCCATCATCTGCGGAGGGCTGGTGACGGCGGCGCTCGGCACGCTGCTGATCTCGCCGTCGTTTCGCCTGCGCGGCCATTACGTCTCGATCGCAACGCTCGCGATCGGCGAGATCGTCTCGCTCGTGATCCTGAACTGGGAATCGGTCACTCATGGACCGATCGGCGTGTCCGGCATCCCGCCATTGTCATTGTTCGGCTATGAACTCGTGAGCGCACCATCCATCTACTGGTTCAGCTTCGCCGTGATGCTGTTGCTGGCGCTGTTGCAGGCGAGGCTGCTCACCTCGCATCTCGGCCGCAGCTTTCGCGCCATCCGCGACGACGATACCGCCGCGCGCGCCTATGGTCTCAGCCTGAACCGATACAAATCGCTCGCCTTCATCTTCGGCGGATTTGCGGCCGGCATCTCGGGCGGCATCGCCGCCCATCTCTATTCCTATATCAATCACGAGACCTTCAACACGCAGCAGTCGATCCTGGCCTTGACCGTCGTGATCCTCGGCGGGCTCGGCAACGTCGCGGGCGCGATCGTCGGCGCGGTGGCGTTGGTGGGGCTGCCCGAGGCGTTCCGGATTGCTGCGGAGTACCGCATCCTGATCTATGGCATCGTGCTTCTGCTGCTGGTCCGCTTCAGGCCGCAAGGCGTGTTGGGAACGATCTGATGGCCGGACCTTCCCTGCTTTCGCTGCGTGGACTGACCCGCCGGTTTGGCGGATTGATCGCGGTTGACGGCATCGACCTGGACATCGCTCCGGGCAAACTTTTCAGCATCATCGGCCCCAACGGCGCCGGCAAGACAACCTTGTTCAATCTCGTGACCGGCATCGACCGGCCGGATGAAGGCGAGGTCCATCTCGACGGCAACGACATCACCGGCCTTGCGCCGGAGCGGCTTGCGGATATCGGGATCGCGCGCACGTTCCAGCTCGGCCGCGTGTTCGGAAACCTCAGCGTGATGGACAACGTCTTGATCGGCGCGCATACGCGGCTGCGCGCAGTGAAGCCGTCGGTGCCGCTGATCGGTCCGTTGCTCGAGCTCGGTCTTGCGCTGTTGCGCCCGAACTCAGTCAAGGCCGAGGAGGAACGCTTGCGCGAGGAGGTGAGGAGCATCCTGGCGCGATTTGGCGAGCGTCTCCTGCCGCGGATTGATCAGCCGGCCTACAGCCTGTCCTATGCCAATCGCCGCCGCGTCGAGATCGCGCGGGCGTTGGCGCTCAAGCCAAGGCTGCTCCTGCTCGACGAGCCGACGGCAGGCATGAACCCGACCGAGACGGCCGAGATGCAAGCGCTGATCGCCGAGCTCAAGGCCGAAGGACTGACGATCCTCCTGATCGAGCACAAGCTCGACATGGTCATGCGCCTGTCGGATCGCGTGATCGTCATGGATGAAGGCAAGAAGATCGCCGAGGGCCCCGGTGAGGAGGTGCGCAAGGATCCCAAGGTGATCGAGGCTTATCTGGGACACGGATTGTCGGAGGCTGCGCGCGATGAGCCGGAGGAGGTAGCGTGAACGGCGACCCTGGTTCCAACGCTCCAATTCTGCGGCTCTCCGGCGTCAACACCTTCTATGGCCAGGCGCAGGTTCATTTCGATCTATCGATCGATGTGCCGCGCGGCCATATCGTCTGCTTGCTCGGCGGCAATGCCAGCGGCAAGTCGACGACGATGAAGATCATCCTTGGCCTGGTTCGGCCCCGCTCGGGCGAGGTGATCTTCGACGGCGCCTCGACGCTCGGTCTGACCACGCCGCAGATCGTCCGGCGGGGTATCGGCTCCGTGCCGGAAGCGCGGCGACTGTTTGCCGACATGAGCGTACGGGAAAACATCCTGATGGGTGCCTTCGTGCGCAACGATGGCGCCGGGATCGCGCGCGATCTGGAGCGGGTGTTGGGCTTGTTTCCCAAGCTGGGCCAGAGGCTTTCGCAACGTGCCGGCTCGCTCTCGGGCGGCGAGCAGCAGATGGTCGCGATGGCGCGTGCGCTGATGAGCCGGCCGCGGATGATTGTGATGGACGAGCCGACCATGGGTTTGTCTCCGCTTTACGTCGATCGCGTGCTGGAGCTGATCCGGACCATCAACCACGACGGAGTGTCGATCTTCATGGTCGAGCAGAACGCAAGCCTCGCACTGGAAATCGCGCACGAAGCCTATGTGCTGCAGACCGGTCGCATCGTGCTCTCCGGTCCGGCGCGCGAACTCAAGAACGATCCCAGGGTGCGCGACGCCTATCTTGGCGGCGCGGATGCAGCGTGATCCGGAGCTGAGACCAGCGCCGGCCGCACGATCTCTTCCCCGATGCCCTCAGACACCGCCGGTGACCGGAACGATCCTGCCTGCCAGATCAGGATAGGTAGCGGCCGTAACTCCCTCTCCAATAAGGTGGAAACGAGCCGCCAATCACTGCTCAAGGCGAGCTTGAGGTGCGCAGCTCAAAAACCTAGTTGCGCACCTTAGAAATTGAAGGCAGGGTGCGCAAAAGGCCGGGCAAGGCCTGTTCCTGGGAGGAGCGTGGAGATGAGGCCGCTGAAGAAGGTCGGGCTTGCTGTCGCTGCTTGGTTGCTCACGGCTGGTGCTGCCGCTGCCGATACAACAGTGAAATGGCTGCATATCGAAGTCAATCCGGCCCAGGTGAAGATCTGGGAGGAGGTGGCACGGAGCTATGAGTTGGCGCATCCCGGCGTCAAGATCGAGATGCAGTTCCTCGAGAACGAGGCCTACAAGGCCAAGCTGCCGACCATCCTGCAATCGAAGGATCGTCCGAACATCATCTATAGCTGGGCAGGCGGCGTGCTGAAGGCGCAGATCGAAGCCGGCGTTCTCCAGGACATCACCGATCAGGTCAAGGGCTATGCCGACAGCCTGACACCGGCAGCGCTCGCTGCATTCACCAGCAATGGCCATGTCTACGGTCTGCCGACCGCGCTGTCGCAGGTGGGTTTCCTGTGCAACAGCGAGTTGATGGCCAAGGCCAAGGTCGATCCGGCCTCGATCAAGACCTGGGACGATTTGCTCGCCGCAGTGAAGACCTTGAAAGCCGCCGGCGTAACGCCAATCGTCGTCGGTGGCGCAGATAAATGGCCGCTTCACTTCTACTGGACGCATCTTGCCGTGCGCATCGGCGGCAAGCCTGCCTTCGAGGCGGCGTTGCGGGGCGAGAACGGCGGCTTTGCCGGCGAGACCTTCCAGAAGTCGGGCGTGCTGTTCAAGCAACTCGTCGACCTTCAGCCGTTCCAAAACGGCTTCCTCGGTTTCAAGAATCCGCAAGCCGTAGGTTATTTCGGCGACGGCAAGGCGGCCATGACGCTCGCGATCAGCACCGTCTATCATCTCCAGCGTGCCCTGGCAGCCGACAAGGTCGGCTTGAGCGAGGACAAGATCTGCTGGTTCGATTTTCCTGTCGTGCCCGGCGGAAAGGGCGCGCCGACCGATACGCTCGGCGGCATCACCGGTTGGCTGGTCACCAAGGACTCGCCGAAGGAGGCCGTCGACTTCCTCAAGTTCTTCGTCTCGAAGGACGTGCAGACGCGACTCGCGGCCGGCAACTACATCATTCCCGTCGTGAAGGGCGCAGAGGCCGGCCTCAACAACGCATTCATGAAGCTGATCGCATCCAATCTGGCGAGGTCGAACTATCATCAGAACTTCTACGACCAGAGCCTCGGGCCATCGGTCGGTCGCGTTGTCAACGATGTCAGCGCGGAGATTGCCGGCGGTAGCATGAGCCCGCAGGACGCAGCCGCGGCGATCGAGGCGGCGTGGAAGCAGGGCAACTGACGATGGTGGGGAGGATCGCGAGCTCGTCGCCCGTGAGCGCCGCGAAGACCTCCTTCCCCTCGCTCAGCGGCTCGCGCCCGGCCTGGGACGGTCGCTTCACCGTCCTTATCCTTTTCCTGCCGCCTGCATTGCTGCTGTTCTCGCTATTCGTCGTGCTGCCGATCGGTGAGGCTGCCTGGTACTCCGGGTTCAACTGGAACGGCTTTGGCCGGCCGACCAACTGGATCGGGTTCGACAATTACCGCTTTGTGCTGCAAACGCGCGCCTTCTGGCTCGCGCTACGCAACAACGGGATGATCATTGCGGTCTCGCTGCTGATCCAGCTGCCATTGGCACTGACACTTGCGCTGATGCTGGCCGATCGATTCCGCGGTGCGGTGGCCCTACGCATGCTGTTCTTCCTGCCCTATATCCTGGCCGAGATCGCAACGGGCCTGATGTTTTCCTTTGTCTATGACGGCGATTACGGGCTGGTCGCCTCGATCTGGCGTGCCTTCGGAGCCCAGCCGCCGCATCTTCTCGCCTCGACCAGCACAGCGATGCTGGCTGTCCTGATCGTCATCGTCTGGAAGTATTTCGGCTTCCACATGATGCTTTTCATCGCCGCACTCCAGAGCCTCGACAAGAGCCTTGTCGAGGCCGCGCGCATCGATGGCGCGACCCGTTCGCAGACCCTGCGCCATGTCGTGATTCCCCTGCTGTATCCAACAATCCGTCTGTCGGTGTTCTTCGCCATCATAGGCTCGCTGCAACTGTTCGACCTGGTGATGCCGCTGACCCGCGGCGGTCCCGCGGACTCCTCCAACACGATGGTGAGCTTTCTCTACAATAACGGTATCTCGCGCATGCGGGTCGGTTACGGCAGCGCGGTCGGCGTCATTCTGTTCGTGATCTGCGTTACGTTCGCCTTCACCTATAAGCGATGGTTCATGCGCGATGAATAATGCAGAGACCGCGCGCGCACCGATCGATCCCGTGATGCTGTTCAAGGCGCTGTTCCTCTTTCTCGTCGCCGTCTTCGTGCTGGTGCCGCTGCTCGCGACCCTGCTTGGCGGCTTCAAGACGCTCGGCGAGCTCCGCGTCAATCCGTTCGGCCTGCCGCAGCATTGGGAATGGCAGAACTATGCCGACATCCTGTTCTCCACGCGCTACTGGCAGCTTCTGCGCAACTCGTTGATCATCTCGACGCTCACGGTGACGTTGACTCTGCTCACAGCTTCGATGGCGGCGTTCACTTTTGCTCACGTCAAGTTCTACGGCAGTTCGATGCTGCTGAGCTATCTGACCCTGGGTTTGCTGTTTCCCGCCGCGACAGCCGTGTTGCCGCTATTCATCAAGGTGCGCGATCTGGGGCTGCTCGATACCTATTTCGGCGTGGCCCTGCCGCAGGTCGCCTTCAGTCTCGCAATGAGCGTGTTGTTGCTGCGGCGATTCTTCAAGGACATTCCCTACGAGCTGCTCGAGGCGGCCTTGGTCGATGGCTGCAGCTATGTCAATTTCTTCCGCTATGTGACCCTGCCTTTGTCACGGCCGATCCTCGCCACCGTCGGTACCATCACCTTCGTCAACAGCTGGAACGCCTATCTGTTGCCGCTGGTGATGCTCAATACCGATGCGCTTTATCCCTGGCCACTCGGCATCATGGTCTATCAGGGCGAATATTCGTCCGAATGGCACCTGATCCTCGCCTTCATCACGCTGACGATCCTGCCGACGATTATCCTCTTTCTCGTGGCGCAGAAACACATCGTCGCAGGTCTCACCGCGGGCGCGGTCAAGGGATGAGCGACCGAACGGAGAAAAAATGAGAACAGTCGGAATTGGAATCATCGGGTGCGGCAATATCAGCACCGCATACCTCAAGGCCGCCCAGCGCTTCCCGGTGCTCGATGTCAGGGCGCTCGCGGACATGCGGAGCGATGCGGCCGAACGTCGTGGCGCCGAATTTGGGCTGCCGGCGATGCGCGTGGATCAGCTCCTCAGGCGGGACGACATCGAGATCGTGATCAACCTCACGGTGCCGCTGGCGCATACCGACGTGAGTCTCGCGGTCCTCAACGCCGGCAAGCACGTCCATTCCGAGAAGCCGCTCGGGGTCAATGTCACGGAGGCGCGCAAGGTCATGGATCTCGCCGCGCAAAAGAGCCTGCGCGTCGGCTGCGCGCCCGACACTTTCCTCGGCGGCGGCCATCAGACCGCGCGCAAGCTGATCGACGACAAGGTGATCGGCACGCCGGTCGCCGGCAGCGCGTTCTTCATGTGCCCGGGGCATGAGCGCTGGCATCCGGCGCCCGGCTTTTATTATTTGCGCGGTGGCGGGCCGATGCTGGACATGGGGCCTTATTACATTACCGACCTGGTGCAGCTTCTGGGTCCCGTCGCGAGCGTGATGGGTTCGACCGCGCGCCCGAAAGCGGAACGGCTGGTCACGAGCGAGCCGATGAACGGACAGATGATTCCGGTCGAGGTCGCGACCCATGTCGCCGGCACGCTGGAGTTCGAAAGCGGCGCGGTGGTCTCGATCGCCATGAGCTTCGACGTGCCCAAGCACCGGCATACCCCGATCGAGATCTACGGCGATAAGGGCAGCATCCTGGTGCCGGATCCCAATCGTTTCGGCGGCGAAGTTCAGGTCGCGAAGACCGGCGGCGACTTCGAAATCGTGCCGCTGACGCACGGGCATGTCGATGGCGAATTCCGCTCGATCGGGGTCGCCGACATGGCGACGGCCATCGTCACGAACCGGGCGCATCGTGCCAGCGGCGCGCTTGCGCTCCATGTGCTGGAGGTGATGGAGGCATTCCAGATTTCCGCCGATGAGGGACGCCGAATCAAGATCGAGAACCGCGTCGATCGTCCGGCCATGCTGCCGGCGGGACGCGAAACCGGACAGATCGACTGAGGATGACAATGCGCAAGGCAATGATTGTATGGGGCGGCTGGTCGGGACACGATCCGGATCTGTGTGCCTCGATGATACGTGGCTGGCTCAAACAGGAGGGGTTTGATGTCCGCATCGAGACCACGACGGCGGCATTCGCGGACCCCGCGATCCACGATCTCTCGCTGATCATTCCGATCTACACCATGTCGAAGATCGAGAAGCCGGAGGCGTCCAATTTATGTGACGCCGTGCGAAACGGCGTCGGGCTTGCAGGCCATCACGGCGGCATGTGCGATGCCTTCCGCGATTCCGTCGATTACCAGTTTCTCTGCGGCGGCCAGTGGGTCGCGCATCCCGGCAACATCATCGACTACAAGGTCGACCTGGCGAAGCCTGACGACCCCATCATGAAGGGCCTCAAGAGCTTCGAGCATCGGTCCGAGCAATACTACATGCATGTCGATCCGGCGAACGAAGTGCTGGCCACGACGACCTTCTCCGGCGAGCATGCGCCCTGGACCAGGGGCGTCGTGATGCCGGTGGTCTGGAAGAAGCGCTTCGGCGAAGGCAGGGTGTTCTATTCATCGCTGGGCCATCGCGCCTATGAACTCGACGTGCCCGAGATCAGGACCATGATGATCCGCGGCATGCTCTGGGCTGCGCGCGGATGACCGGCGCCGAATTGCATTCGGCGACGCGCGCCACACTCGAGGATGTCGCACGCGCGGCGGGCGTTTCGCGGGCTACCGTCGATCGCGTCGTCAACCGCCGGGATGGCGTGCGGGCCAAGACGGTCGCGCGGGTCGAGGCCGCCGTCGCGAAGCTCGGCTACCGCGCCGACGTGGCGGCTGCGCGGCTCGCGCGCGGACAGACGTTCCGTTTCGCCTTTGTGCTGCCGACAGGCAGCAACAGCTTCATGACGAATCTGACCGAGCAGGTCCAACGCACGGCGGAATGGCTCGCCGGACAGCGCGGATTCATCGACATCCTGCATGTCGACGTGTTCGATCCGGATGTGCTGGCGGGAACGCTGGAGGAATTGTCGCCGGCCTATCAGGGCGTGGCCGTTATCGCGCTCGATCATCCCAGGGTGCGCGCGGCGATCGATGATCTGGCCGCGCGCGGCGTCGCTGTGGTGACCCTGGTCTCGGATGCGCCGAGCGCCCGCCGTCTGCACTATGTCGGCATCGACAATCCGGCCGCAGGCCGCACCGCCGCGACGCTGATGGGGCGCTTTCTTTCGGGGCGCAAAGGCAGCGTTGCCGTCCTCGCGGGCTCCTTGTCGCTGCGCGACCATTCCGAGCGGCAGTTCGGCTTTCATCAGATCCTGACCAGCGAATATCCTCACCTTGTTGCGCTGCCCGTGCTTGAAGGACGCGACGATAGCGAGCGGACGCGCGTGCTCATCGCCGAGCTGCTCGAAAGATGCCCCGAGCTGCTCGGTATCTATTCTTGCGGCGCCGGCAATCGTGGCATTGCGGATGCGCTGGAAGCCTCGGGGCGTGCCCGCGATATCGTGTGGATCGCTCATGAGCTCACCCAGCACAGCCGGCGCTTCCTGATTCGTGGCACGATCGATGCGATCATCAACCAGGACCCCGGTCATGAGGCACGTTCCGCGGCGCGGGTTCTTCTTGCGCACTGCTCGGGGGAGCCGCTGAGTTTTGATCAGGAGCAAATTCGTATCGATATCTTTTTGCGGGACAATCTGCCTTGATGGCACCCGCAGCGAAGCCGGTAACCCGGACGGCTCGGCCTCTCACAATCATCCTGGAAAAGGAAGCCTCAGAATCCCGTCGCGAGTTCGGCCAGGCGCCGATGGGCATTCTCCCGCGCGATGCGGATGGGCTCGGCCGGGCCGGTCGTCGGCCCGATCGGAACAAACCGTACATTATTGACGCCGATGAAGCGGAGCGCCTCGCGCAAATAAGGCGTCGCCATGTCGGTGCGGCCGCGGTTCATGCCGGTGACGAAATCGCTGCCGCTTGCGACGATCACCAGCGTCGGCCGGTCCTTGAGCAGGGGTTGGTAACCTGTGCGCCGGATCGAAGCGGAAGGTGAGGCCGGGCTGGACGATAACGTCGAACCATTGTTTCAGCTTGTAGGGGATACTGAAGTTCCACATCGGCGTCGAGATCAGCACGCGGTCGGCCAATGCGAGACGGATCGCGATGCGCTCGGCGACCGCGAAGGCGTCGCGCTGTGAGTCTGTAAAGGCCTTGCCGTTCATCCGGGCATATTTCGCCTCCAGCACATAGCCCTCGAAGTCCGGCAAAGGTCGCGCCAGAGGTTCATCGTGTCGATGTCCCAGTCCGGCCGCGCCTTCCGAAGCCGTCAACAAACACCCGCGCGCCGGCCGAGGACTCCGAGTCCGCCCGCGGCGAGCAGTTCAGGTGGAACAGCTTGGGCATGTCCAGGCCCTGTCAGCGAAGCGCCTTCATGACGGCATCGGCGTTGGTGACGACCGAGACGTTCTGGAGCGCGAAATTGATCGACGCATTGTGCCAGTCGGCATTCATGGTCGAGCAGCAATCCTCCGGCACGATCATGAAGAAGCCCTTGTCGGCCCCGGTGCGGGCCGTGTGCTCGACAGACATGTTGGTCCAGGCGCCGGTGTTGATGATCATGTCGCGTCCCGTCGCCTTCAGGATCGTTTCCAGCCGCGTGCCTTCCCAGGCGCTCATCCGCATTTTCTCGACGATGAAATCACCGGGCTGCGGTTCGAGCCCCGGCACCGGCGCCGCGCCCCAGCTCCCGCGCACCATGGCCTTGCTGTCGACAAGCCCCTCGAACAGCGGCGCGTTCAGCGTCACCCCCGGCGCGCCGGGCTCGACGATGAACCAGACATGGATGATGACGATACCGCGCGCACGCGCCGCCTCGGCGAGCCGCCGGACATTCTCGATCACGCGCTGCTGCTTCGCATGCGCGGGAGCGCCGGATTCCGCGAACGCCCCGCCATCCATGATGACGTCGTTCTGCAGGTCCTGAACGATCATCGCGCAGCGCCGCGGATCAATCTGCATGTCCTGTCCGGAGAGGATCGGCGCCGCAGAGGACGACGTTGCGCCCGCGCCGGCCGACGCCCGCGCGTTCATGTAGGGTTCGTGCCGCGGCCCGACCTTGGTCGGGATCGCATAGACCGAATGGGTCGCCGTCAGGTAGAGCGTGCGGAAATCGGAGCCGCCCCAGGCGAGGTTGGCGACAAGCTCGGGCACACGCACCTTGCCGAGCAGCTCGCCCGCGGGCGAATAGACCCAGACGCCGCCGGGCGCCGTCACCCAGATGTTGCCGCGCTGGTCGCATTTCATGCCGTCGGGCACGCCGGGCTCGAGTTCGGATCGAATGCCGCTGGCGAAAACGCGCCCATTCGAAAGCGAGCCGTCGGATTCGACATCGAAGGCGCGGATCAGCGTCTGCACGGTGTCATTGACGTAGAGCGTACGCTCGTCGGGCGAGAAGCAGAGCCCGTTCGGTTGCTCGAACAGATAGCGATCGACCACCAGCCTGGGTGCGCCGCCTCCGGGCGGCACGCGATAGACGCCCTGAAAGCCGAGCTGGCGCGGCCGCTCGACGCCATAGACCGGCATCCGGCCGTACCAGGGATCGCTGAAATAGATCGCGCCGCTCGAATGCACGCAGACGTCGTTCGGGCTGTTGAGCTCCTGGTTTTCGAAATGCGAGGCGATAGTCTCGCGCCGTCCGTCCGGTCTTTCGCGGATCAGCGACGAGGTGGCATGCTCGCAGACGATCAGGTTGAGCTCGGCATCATAAGTCATGCCGTTGCATTTGTTCGACGGTCGCTTGACCTCGCTTACGCCGCGTCGCGGATCCCAGCGTCGCCGCACGTCGTCGGGCATGTCCGAAAACAGGAGGTAGTGCAGGACCGGATGCCAGATCGGGCCCTCCGTGAAATTGAAGCCGGTGCCGACCTGGCCGACCGGCGCATAGGGGTCGATCAGGCTTCTCGAACTCGGGCCGCAGCGTCACATGGGTCATTGCGCCGTCCTTTGCGTTCAGGCGGGGAACCAGTTGCGTTGGGGCAGGGACTGCACCACCGGACCTGGCACCTGGTCATGCAGGCGGCCCACCACATTGCCGCCTTCGATCTTCGCCGGCCGGTCATGGACCGGCAGCAGATAGCGCGAGCTGGAGAGCAGTTTCTTGATCGCCGCCTTCTCGGCGCGCTTGCTGGTGCCGTGATTGCCCGTGGTGCGCGGCTCGGCATCCTGGATCTCGTTGAAGGGCGTCACGATCTGGTCGTTGAAGTCGTAGATCACGTCGCCGCAGATGGTTGCGATGCCGTCGGCCGTGTGAACATGGATGTTCATCGAGCCTTCGGTGTGGGCGTTGGCCGCATCGCAATAGACGCCGGGCATCAACTCGACAGGTCCGGTCAATTCGAGATCGAGGAAGCGCAGCGCGCTCTTGGTGTGCAGGCGGTCGACCAGATGCTTGATGTCGGGCGCCGGATATTGCGGATGCATCAGGCCCGACACCGAATATTCCAGTTCGCGGCGGTTCAGAACGACCGTCGTGTTCATCGGAAACAGATCATCCTTGCCGGCGTGATCGATGTGCAGATGCGTGTGGCAGACGAAACGCACGTCGCCCATGCGCACACCGTGGCGCATCAGCTGATTCTCGATCATGTTTTCATGGAATTGCAGGCCGCGCATGCCCAGCGTCTCCATGATCTGGTTGGAGCGATAGCCGGTATCGACCACGACCGGATAAGGACCGCCGAGGATCAGAAAGCCGAGTGTCAGGACACGGCGGGTGCGGCCGCAATCGCGGCCGAGCACGAGAAAGCTCGATTCCAGCTCGATATCGCCATAGTCCAAAATCTTGATTTCCAGCGGCATGACGTCCTCCCAGCACCTGCTTTCTTATGATTTGAGGCGATAGACGCGCATTGCGGTCGCCCCGAAAATTGCGTCGCGCTGCTCAGGGCGCAGCGTGGCGGCGGCAGCGCGATGGGCGTCCACCAGCTCGCGATACGTGGTCCAGAGTTTCTCGATCGGAAAATTCGAGCCGAACAGACAGCGCTCCGCGCCGAACAGAGCGATCGTATCCTTCGATGATGTCGGCGATATGCGCGGCATCGTTGCGATGGATGAACGTGCCGAGTCCCGAAAGCTTTGAGACGACGTTCGGACATTTCGCGAGCTGCGCCATGCCGGCCCGCCAGGCGGCGCGCCCCTGCGGCGAGAGATCTTCCAGCATGCCGGCATGCTGCAGGATGAACGTCACGTTCGGGCAAGCTTCGGCGAGTGCGGCTGCGTCGGCCATTTGTGGCGCGAAGACCTGCAAGATCAAAGCTCCAGCCGTAATCGGCGAGGCGTGCGATGTTGCGCCGGATTTTCGGATCCGCGCAGAGATCGGGTCGCGCCGCAAAGCGATACAGCGGGTTCTCGTGCCAGTGCAGTTGCATGCGCGCGCCCCGCACCAGCCTGATATCTGGCGAGACGGTCAAGCTGCGGGCGGACGTCCTCGACGTTGAAGTCGGCAAAGGAGACGATGGCATGCGGCCAGCCATGCCGGTCCGCGGTCTCCTGCACCCAGGCGGTTTCCTGCTCGAATCGGTCGTTGGCCCAGTTGGTCTGTACATAGACCGAGCGGGTGACGCCGGAGCCGGCGAGATCGTCGAGATATTCCTCGATCGGATAGTCGCGCCGGATCGGCTTCATAGGGTCCGAAGATGCGCGGCTGCATCGGCCCGACCAGCCAGGGCAGGTCCGCCTGACGCCAGATGTGATGATGCGCGTCGACGAATTCGTTCACGCGGCTCTCCTGCCCAGCGACAACAGATGCGACACGACGGCCGGGCTTGATCCGCCATCGACGATGTCATCGACAAAGCGCTGGATCGCGATCAGTGCTTCGGTTTGCGGCCGGAAGCCGGACCGCGTCGCGAGCGGGGTCAGCCAACTGACGCGCCAGGCGCGGCGCGAAAGTTTTGCGACGGCATCGCGCAACGCCGAAACGTCGCCGCGCTCCAGGCCGTCGGAGATGATAATGACCGCCGCACCGCGCGCGTAGCCGCCGAAGCGCGGTACGGCGAGAAAGGCCTGCAACGCATCGCCGATGCGGGTGCCGCCATCCCAGTCGCTGACGAGATGCGCGGCCGCGGTCAAGCGCCTGCTCGCGGCGCTTGAGACGGAGCGGGCGGGTGACGCGGGTGAGGCGGGTTCCGAAGGTGAAGATTTCGGCGTTGCCTGACCGCCTGAAGCAGGGCATGCGCCAGCTTCATGTTCTCCTCGGTGCGCGCCTTCATCGAGCCCGGAGACATCGATCAGCAGCAAGCAGCTTGCGCGGCCGCAACCGCCGCCTCAATCGTCCGAGCCGCAGAACCTCGCCATCGTTGCGTACGCTGTCGCGCAACGTGCGCCGCAAATCGGCGAAGGGTCCGCGGCGGGCGCGCATGCGGCGATGGCCACGGCGTCGGGGTAGCCGCGCCGGCGCTTCGCGGGAGAGACGACGCAGCGCGTCATTGCTGATGCCATGGGCAAAGCGGCGCTCGACAAGGGCCTCGGCTCGCGCCGCGGCGAGACCGGATTCGTTGGCTTCGTCGGACAATGGCGGCTCATCTCCACCGCGGCCTTCCTCCTGGAGGCGGACGACGTCCTCGTCTTCACCCTCGGCCCGCTCGATCGCCTCGCTGCCGCGGAAGTGGATATCGAACAGCCGGTCGTAGGTCGCGCGCCGCTCCGGCGGCGGCGCGAGCGTTGCGAGGCCGGCCTGGCGGATGTGCTCGAGGCTGCGCGGACCAAGCAGTTCGATCGCTGCCAGAAAGGCCGTGGTCTGCTCCGGTGCGACCGCGAACCCGTTGGCGCGCAGCAGGGCCACGAAGGAGATGAAGATGCGCGCCGCATGCGGCAGCTGAAGTTCCTCGTTCACGCCGCCGCCTCCGCAATCAGCGCGTCGAGACGGGGAGCGATGAAGTGCAGGTCCTCCTCGTCCTTCAGGGCAACGCCGATCGACCGCTTGAAGGCGTCGGGCCAGCGCGCCCCGCCCTTGTGCAGAAGCGTCGCAGCCTCGGCCCAATCCACCGCCTCTGCGATGCCCGGCGCCTTGCTGAGCGGCTCACGGCGGAGCTTGCCGACCGCCGCCACGACGGCGCGAGCGGTCTGCTCGGCGACGCTGGAGGCCCGCATCATCACAATGCGCGCCTCGCGCTCGGCCGTGGGATAATCGATCCAGTGATAGACGCAGCGCCGCCGCAAGGCCTCGTGCAGGTCGCGCGTCCGGTTCGAGGTCAGCACCACGACCGGCCGCTCGGCGGCGCGCACCGTGCCGCGCTCGGGGATGGAAATCTGGAAGTCGGAGAGGAATTCCAGCAGGAAGGCCTCGAACTCCTGGTCGGCGCGATCGATCTCATCGATCAGCAGCACGGCCGCGTCAGGCGCACGCAGGGCCGCCAGCATCGGACGCTCGATCAGGAAGCTCTCGCCATAAATGTCGATGCTTTCCTCGCCGGCCTGCCGGATCGCGAGCATCTGCCGCGGATAATTCCACTCATAGAGCGCAGCAGACGCGTCAATGCCCTCATAGCATTGCAGGCGGATCAACCGGCGGCCGAGCACGGCGGCGATGGCCTTAGCGGCTTCGGTCTTGCCGACACCGGGAGAGCCTTCGAGCAGCAGCGGCTTGCCGAGCGCGAGCGAAAGATAGGCGGCCGTCGCCAGCCCCTCATCCGCGAGGTAGTAGGCGGCGCGCAGCGCCTTCTCCAGCGCCTCCGGACTATCGATGCCGACGATGTTGCCGCGGACCGCCATCTCGTCTCCTCAGCGTCGCGCCTGCGGCCGCGCGCCGCCCTGGGCCTTGATCGCACGTAAAACCTTTTCCGGCGTGATCGGCAGGTCATCGATGCGAACGCCGACCGCGTTGAAGATCGCATTGGCGACCGCCGGCAACACCGGATTGGCGCACATCTCGCCCGGACCCTTGGCGCCGAACGGCCCATCGGCGGCAGGCCGTTCGAGCACGGCGATGTCGTGCGGGCAGATGTCGCCGGGACCCGGCATCAGATATTCGACAAAATCGCGCGGCCCGTGGCTCGGATCGGGATAATAGGGTTCCGGCGTCTCATAGAGCGCGTGGCTCACGCCCATCCAGGCGCCGCCGACGAGTTGCTGCTCGACCAGCCGCGGATTGAGCGCGCGGCCGAGCTCATAGGCGCTGTCCATCCGCACCATCGCGACCTCGCCGGTCTCGTCATCGACCTCGACCTCGGCCACGAGACAGGCATGGGCGTAACAGGTCGCAGGCGACATCTCGCCGGTTTCGGGGTCGACGTTGGAGAGCGGCACCAGGAAAATGCCGCGGCCCGAGATGGTCTTGCCCTGCTTGAACTGCGCGGCGATCGCCACGTCCTTGGTCGAGATCGACCGGTGCGGCGCGCCCTTGACATGGATGTTGCCGCGCCCGTCGGTCTCGAGATCGGCGGCATTCACCTCCAGTTCCTCGGCGGCCGCCTCCATCATCACGCCGCGCGCTTCCTTGGCCGCGGCCATCACGGCGTTGCCGACACGATGCGTGCCGCGCGAGGCGAACGAGCCCATGCAATGCGGCCCGGTGTCGGAATCGGCGGTGTCGACATAGACGTCCTCGACCGGGACGCCGAGCGTCTCCGCGCAAATCTGCCGCGTCACCGATTTCATGCCCTGGCCGAGGTCGATCGAGGACAGCGCCACCGTGAACTTGCCGCTCGGATTCGAATGCACCAGCGCCTGGCTGGGGTCGCCGCCAAGGTTCATGCCGATGGGGTAGTTGACCGACGCGATGCCGCGTCCGCGATGCCTGGCCATGATCAGCGTCTCCTGGTGCCGAAGACGGAAGAGAAACGGGCGGCGCCATGCGAGGGTGCGGCGGGCGGCCTCGGCGGTTGCGGTGGCGCGGGCGGCGCATGCGGCGGCTCGCGGGATGCGGCGGGTGCGCGGTCGTAGCTGGTCCGCTGCTGCGAGGCCATCGCAGGCTGCGGACGAGAGTCGCGTGGCGTCGGCGGGATGGCCGCGCGCTGGCCGCCGCCATCCTTGCGCGAGGAGGCGCGGCGAAATTCGTCGCGAAGCGGCCATTTGGCCTTTTCAGCCGCAACCTGCACGCATTCGATCAGCGCGGTGTTCTTTGCCTCGCGCCGATGCGCCTTCATGTCGCCGTCGCGATAGGCATTGAGGATGCGAAATTCCATCGGGTCCATGCCGACGAGATGCGCGAGCTTGTCCATCTGGCACTCGATCGCAAAGTCCATCGCGGTCACGCCGAAGCCGCGCATGGCGGTCGCCGGTGTGCGGTTGGTGAAGACGCAATAGATGTCGCCATAGACATTCGGGATGGTGTAGGGGCCCGGCAGATGCGCGGCGCATTTGACCGCGGCGTAGCTGGAGAGACGCGTATAGGCGCCGCTGTCGAAATAGGCGCGGACCTTGCGCGCCACGATGCGGCCGTCGCGCATGACGCCATCCTTGATGTAAATGCGCTCGGCTCCGCGCGGCGGGCCATATTGCATTTCCTCCTCGCGTCCGAGCACGTAGCGAACGGGGCGTCCGGTCAGCATCGCCGCCAGAATGCAAAGCGGCTCGGTCAGCGTGTCTACCTTTCCGCCGAAACCGCCGCCGACCGTGCCGCCGATGAAGTGAAAGGTGTTCGAGGGAACATCCAGGATCTTGGCGCAGGTGTCGACCGAGAAGAACAGGGCCTGCGTCGAGGTGTAGACGACGTAGCGGCCATTGGTATCGGGTGCGGCGATCGAACCGTTGGTCTCGGTCGGCGCATGCTCGATCGGCGACATCTGGTAGCGTTGTTCGAGGACATGATCGGCCTCCGCGAGACCGCGCTCGACATCGCCGAAGCGCAGCTTCTGGTGATCGTACACGTCGTAATAGGTGAAGGTGTTTTTCGGATAGGTCTCGTTGACCACGGGCGCGCCGGGCTTCAGCGCTTCCTCGACATCGAAGACGGATGGCAGCGGCTCGTAATCGACGCGCACCCTGGCCATGGCCTCATAGGCCTCGCGCGGAGCTGTCGGCGACCACGGCGACGATCGGTTCGCCCTTGTAGCGCACCTTGTCGACCGCGAGCGAGGGCTCGTCATCCTTGCCGAAGTTGATCAGACTGAGCAGCGTATTGAGGTTGCGCGGCACGTCGGCGCCGCGGATGATCCGCCGCACGCCGGGCGAATGCTCCGCCTCGCTCGTATCGATACGGCGCAGGCGTGCATGGGCATGCGTACTGCGCACGACCTTCAGATGCAGCATGCCCTGCAGCTTGTGATCGTCGAAATAGGTCGAGGTGCCCGTGACATGGCCGAGCATGTCCTGCCGCTGCGTGCCCTTGCCGATTTCCTTCAGGTTATCGTCGCGCTCGTCGGCGAAGATGTCCTTGCGCAGTTCCAGCATGGCGTTTTCCTTTACGCGCGCGCCCGGCCGCTGGTGGCAGCGGCGAGCACGGCGTTGATGATCGGCTCGTAGCCGGTGCACCGGCAGATATTCCCGGAGATCGCCTCGACCACCTCGGCGCGGCTCGGCTGTGGATTGCGGTCGAGCAATGCCTTGGCAGCCATCAGCATGCCTGGCGTGCAGTAGCCGCACTGGGCAGCGAAGTTCTCGGCAAAGGCGCGCTGCAACGGATGCAGATTGGGGCCGTCCTTGATGCCGTCGAGCGTTTCGACGGAACGCCCGGCCACCGCCTCTGCAAGCGTCAGGCAGGACAGATGCAGTTCGCCGTCGATCAGCACGCTGCAGGCGCCGCAGCCGCCCTGGCCGCAACCGAATTTTGGCGTCATGTCACCGATCAACTCGCGCAAGGCGACGAGCAGGTTGGTGCCGCCATCGACGAAGATCGCGACGTCGCGGCCGTTGTGACGAAATTGCAGGGCAGTCTTGGCCATGACGATCCTATTCCTGACCGGACAACAGACGACGCAGATGGACGCCGACGATCTCGCGCCGGTACCAGACGCTCCCCAGCGCATCGTCGGCGGGTGAGGTGCCCTCGACCGCGGCGGCAGCGGCCGCAGCGATCGTGGAAGCATCGAGCGGGCGTCCTTCAAGCGCGCGTTCGGCAGCCTTGGCGCGGATCGCGGTCGGCGCCATCGAGCCGAGCGCAATCCGGGCGCCGAGCACGCGGCCGCTGCTGACCGGCAGATGCGCTGCCAGCGTGATGACCGAACCGCCTTTCGGCTTGATGCGGGCGATCTTGCGGTAGCGGAACGCGTCGGCGGCCAGCGGCTTCTGGCAGGACACCGAGAGCACCAATGTACCGGCCTGCCGACTCGCGCGATTGCAGGAACTCTTCAGATCGGTACGTCGCGGGCGCCAAACCCGCCTTGCACGGAAACCACCGCATCGAGCGCCAGCAGCGCGACCGTGAAATCGCCATAGGGGTTCGGCGCAAACAGATTGCCGCCGATGGTCCCCATGTTGCGGACCGCGGGACCGCCGATCGAGCGGGCAGGGGCGTGCAGGAAGGCCAGTTCACGTTCGGCCAGTATTCTCGCGAAGGTGACGCCGGCGCCGATGCTGACGCGCGAGCCGGCGGCGTCGATCCGCGTCAGCGCCTGATCGCTGGCGCGCACGATGGTCGAAATCGAGATATCGCCTTCGTTCAGCGCCCGCATCACCAGCGTGCCGCCCCCGAGATAGCGCGCGCCCCGATCGGACGACAGTGCCGCGGCTGCCTCGCCTGAACTCGCAAACGATTTCACCGTGACGGGCATCAATTCATCTCCACGATCATGCAGCCTGTTTCAGATGCGCGCGAACGGCGTCGAAGCCCGCCTTGTAAATCTGTTCCGAGACCATCTCGGTCAGGCGCCTGGCATCCTCGGGCCGGGTCGTGAAGCGCGATTCCCAGTGCCAGAAGGTGCGATCGCCGTCGGTGACCGGCAGCAGCCGGACATGGGCCACGTAGTTGAACAGCGGAATCGGAGTGTCGAGCAGGCAATAGCTGCAGGTCTGCTCAAGATCGGACAGTGCCAGCAACTGCTCACGCAGTTCGGACCCGTCACTTCAGCCTGACCCGGCGAACGCAGCCGACCTTGTCCGACGCCTGCGCGCGCTCGATCGTCGAGGTCGCGATTGCCGGATGCCAGCGGTCGTAGCCATTGAAGTCACGCAGCACATTCCAGACCGCGTCGGTCGGTGCGTTCAGAATTGCGCTCCTGACGACATGCGGCATGGCTAACCTCCAAACGCCCGCTTGAGAGCGTCGAAGCCGCCCTGGAACACGCCGCCGCCGATATTGCTGACAAGTTCGGATTCGCGCTCCGGCGCGCAATCGAACTCGGCGGTCCATTCGAGAAACGTCTGATCGCCGTCGGTGACGGGAGTGAGGCGCAACGTGGCGACATAATTCTCCACGCCCATCGGCGATTCCAGGATCGAGTAGGTGCAGAACATGTCGTAGTCGGATAGACCAAGCAGTTTCTCGCGGATGCGGTCGCCGTTGCGCAGACGGAAGTCCCGGACGCAGCCGATCTTGTCCGGAGCCTCGCCGCCCTCGATCCGGCTCTCGGCAATTGCCGGATGCCAGTTCGGCATGCCGTTGAAGTCGCGCACGCGCGCCCAGACACGGTCATTGCGCGCGTTGACGACGGTAGAGACGTAAACCCGAGCCATGGCGTCTACGATCCTTTCTTGCGCGGACCGCGCTCGGTGGGAGCAGGACCTTCGGAACCCGCGGCCGGCGGCGAGGCCGGCTTGTCCGCCACCCTTGCGTGACGAATCGCGGATGCCCTGCATGTCGCGCGCCTCGCGAATGAGGCCCGGCATCTTGGCGAGACTTCCGCCTTCGACACCGATTTCCGACAGGATCGAATTGATCAACGGCGCCTGCACCCGGTAGCGCAGGGCCGAGTTGATCACCTCGTCGGTGGCGCTGCGACCGCCACTGCCGCCGCCACCTCCGTTGAGGCCGTCGACCTGGAGGATGCGGATGCCCTCGATCTTCTCCATCGGCTTGACGCTCTCGCGCACGATGCCCTCGATCCGGTCGAGCAGTTTCCGGCGGAACAGCGAGAAACGCGCCTCGTCCGTGAGCACGTTCTCGGCTTCGTTGAGCATCCGTTGCGCCTCGGCCTCGACCGCGGCGCGGACCCGTTCGGCCTCGGCGGCGATCCGTGTCTCTTCCGCCTGCTTCTCTGCGATCAACACCTCGACCGTCTTGCGTCGCTTGGCGATCTCGCTCTCGCGCGCGGTGATGACGCGCTCGGCTGCTTCGGTTGCGCCAACCCGAGCATTTTCGGCAGCCGCGCGCGCCGCCGACTCTTCCAGCGACTTCTGATGGATGGCGATTGCCTTTTCCATCATCGCGGTCTCGACATCCTTCTCGCGGCCGACTTCCAGCTTGCGCAGGTCGCGCTCGCGCCCGATCCGGGCTTCGTCGAGCCCGCGGTCGGAGGCGATGCGGGCGCGCTCGACTTCCTCGCGGGAGACGATCTCGGCTTCCTGCAGGGATTGGGTGCGGGCGATCTCGAGCTGTTCGATTGCGCGCCGGCGTTCGATCCGTGCTGCCTCCAGCGCCTGCTCCCGCGAGACATCGGTGGTCTCGACTTCCTTGCGGGCCACGATCTCGGCCTGCTTGACCTGGCGGTCGGCATCGATGCGTTCCGACCGCTTGGTGGCAAGCGCAATCACGCGCTCCTCGTCGGCGATCTCGACCGCCTTCTTCTGGTCGATGTTGAGCACCTCGCGTGTCTTGGAGGAATTGATGCGCTCGCTTTCCAGTGCCAGCTCGACCTCGATGCGCTGGCGCTCGATGGCGTCGCGGCGCTTGAGTTCGGCAGCCTCGATCGCTTCGGTCCGCGCGATCTCGAGCCCCCGGGTTTCTCGTTCTGCGCGGATCCGCTCGGCGGCGACCACCTTTTCCTGCGAGATGCGGGCGGCTTCGATCGCTTCGCGTGAGGCGATGTCGGCTTCCTCGATCGCGCGGTTGCGCGCGATCTCGAGTTCTCGCACCCGCTCTTCCTGGGCGATCCGCGACGCTTCGGTCGCTTCGCGCGCGGCGATGCCGGCGACTTCGAGCGTCTTGTTGCGCTCGATCTCGAGCTGCCGTGTGGCCTGTTCGGCGCCGATGCGCTCGGCCGCAAGACTCCGTTCCCGGGCAATACGGGCGGCTTCGACCACTTTCTGAGCCTCGATCTCCGCCTCTTGCACGGTCCGCACCTGCTGGATTTCCATCGCGCGGGTTCGTTCGTCGGACGTGATACGCTCGACATTGACCGTCATGGTCTGGAGCGATGCGGGCCTTCTCGGTCGCTTCCCGCGCTGCGATCTCGGCTTCCTCGACGATGCGGGTCCGTTCGATCTCGCGGCGGCGGGTCTCTTCTTCGTTGGCGATTCGCGCGTCGGTGACGGCGCGATCCTGCTGGATGCGCGCCTTCTCGACGGCCTCGCGGGCGGCAATCTCGGCTTCCTCCACCGTCCGCGTGCGTTCGATGTCGCGCTGCCGCACCTCGCGCTCCGATGCGATACGTGCGGTGTCGACCGCCCGCTGATTGGCGATGCGGGCCTTCTCGATCTCCTCGCGGGCGAGCAACTCCTTCTCTTCGACGGCGCGGGTGCGCTCGATCTCGCGCTGGCGGGTTTCGCGTTCGGAGGCGATCCGAGCTTCGGCGATCGCGAGTTCGTTGGCGATCCGGGCCTTCTCGATGGCCTCGCGCGCGGTGAACTGGGCCTGCTCGGACTCGGTCTCGCGCAGCGCGCGTTCGCGCGCCACCTCGGTGCGCTGCAAAGCGCGGCGCATTTCGATGTCGCGTTCCTGATCGAGGCGGGCGGTCTCGCTCTCGCGCTCGATTTCCAGCGCCTGCCGTTCGGCGTCGAGGTTGCGGGTGCGGATCTTGATCATCGAGTCCTGCTCGATGTCGTTGCGCAGCTTGCGCTTGGCCTCGATGTCCTCCATCAGCCGGGTCAGACCTTCGGCGTCGAATCGGTTCGACGGGTTGAAATATTCCAGGTCGGTCTGGTCGAGGTCGGTGATGGCGACGGATTCGAGTTCCAGGCCGTTCTGGGCCAGGGCTTCCGCCGCAGCCGCCTTGAGGCGCGCGACATATTCGCCGCGTTGCTCGTGCATCTGCTCCATGTTCATCTCGGCTGCAACCGAGCGGATGGCGGAAACAAACTTGCCGGAGAGCAGGGCATGGAGTTGCCCGGGCTCGAGCGTCCGGCGTCCCAGCGTCGCGGCGGCGATGGAGACCGCCTCGCGGGTCGGCTGCACGCGGACATAGAAGTCGGCCTCGATGTCGACGCGCATCCGGTCGCGAGTGATCACGGCATCCTGCTTCGCGCGCGTGATGCCCATCGGCAGCACGTTCATGTTGACCGGCGTGTAGTCGTGAATGAAGGGCAGCACGAACGCGCCGCCGTTGATCACGACCCGCTCGCCGAGGAATCCGGTCCGGACGAAGGAGACTTCCTTCGACGAGCGGTGATAGAGCCAGTTGACGACGTAGACGCCTATGACGATCACGATGATCGCGACGATCAACCAGAGGATCAATTGACCGACCAGAATCCCCGACATCTTCTCCTCCCTTCGGCCTCGGCTCAGCGCGCGCCGATTGCCTTGAACTTGCGAACCTGATCCGTGAGCGCCCGTTCCACCGGCAGCCGCTCCATCGAGGAGGCGCCGTAGAAACCGTGGCAGTTGCTGGTGTTCTTCATGATGAAGTCGGCGTCGGCGGGATCTGCAATGGGACCGCCATGCGCGAGAACGATAATGTCGGGATTGACGCTGAGCGCCGCCTCCGCCCAGGCGTCGATACGCGCCGGGCAGTCCTTGAGCTTCAGCGCCGTCTGTGCGCCGATTGCGCCGCCCGTGGTCAGGCCGAGATGGCAGACGATGATGTCGGCGCCCGCGATCGCCATGGCGGCGGCTTCCTTTTCGCTGAAAACATAGGGCGTCGTCAGCATGTCCTTCTCATGGGCATTGGAGATCATCTCGATCTCCAGCGCGTAGGACATGCCGGTTTCTTCGAGATTGGCGCGGAAGATGCCGTCGATCAGGCCGACGGTCGGGAAGTTCTGCACGCCCGCAAAACCAAGCGCCTTCAGCTGGTCGAGAAACAAATCCATGTCGCGGAACGGATCGGTGCCGTTGACGCCGGCCAGGACCGGCGTCCTGGTGACGACCGGCAGCACTTCGCCGGCCATTTCGAGCACGATGGCGTTGGCGTCTCCATAAGGCATGAGGCCGGCCAGCGAGCCGCGGCCGGCCATGCGATAGCGGCCGGAATTGTAGATCACGATCAGATCGACCCCGCCGGCTTCCTCGCATTTGGCCGACAAGCCGGTGCCCGCGCCGCCGCCGACGATCGGCTCGCCCCGGGCGACCATCTCCCGGAATTTCTTGAGCAGCGCCTTGCGTTCAAACCGGGCCATGGGTCACCTCGCCACTCTTCGCCTGCCGCCCGTCCGGCCCAGCAGGGGTCTGAACGCGTTGACGACGGCGGACGCAAATTCGGGATCGTTGATGTTGCGCGGCACGCGGATGATCTGCCGGTTGCCTGTCGCGCGCACGGTGCGCTCCAGCGAACGAAACAGCGCCGCATCCGCTTCCGGGTCCCAGAACGGTTGCCCTTGCGCGTCGAGCGCGGACACGCCGCCTTCGGGCAGCAGGAAACGTACTGGCCCATCCATCTGGTTGAGCCGATCGCCGATCCAGCGGCCCATCCGCTCGTTCTCTTCGGCGGTGGTCCGCATCAAGGTGACTTGCGGATTGTGGACGTGGAATTTGCGCTGGCGGTAGCGATCGGGGATGGTCTCGGGCGCGCCGAAGTTCACCATGTCCAGCGCACCGACTGACCCAACATAGGGAATGCGGCTGCGGATGATCGCGCCGAAACGGTCTTCGGTGGCCGGCAACACGCCACCCATCAGGAGATCGCAGACCTCGGTCGTGGTGAGATCGATCACGCCGGCCAGTTGCCCGGAATCGACCAGCTTCTCCATGGAGCGCCCACCCACGCCCGTGGCATGGAACACAAGGCACTCGAACTCGTCCTTGAGTTGGGCGGTGATCTTCTGCACGGCCGGCGTCGTGACGCCGAACATGGTGATGCCGATGGAGGGCAGCGCGCTGGTCCCGTTGCGTGACCTGTTGCTGGTCTCGTCCAGGCGTGCCTTGACCATGCCGGTCAGCGCATTGGCGCCGTTGGCGAGCACCGCGCGCGAGATCGAGTTGAGCCCCTGCACATCGGTGACCGAATACATCATGGTGATGTCGGCCGGCCCCACATAAGGACCCACATCACCCGAGGCGACGGATGAGATGATCAGCTTGGGCACTCCGACTGGCAATTCGCGCATGGCCGGCGCCACAAGCGATGCGCCACCCGAACCTCCGGCCGAGATGATGCCGGCGACGTTGCGCTGGCGGCGCAGCCATTTTGCAAAAGCCTCCGCCATCGCCGTGACCGAGGCGCCGCGATCGGCGCCGAAAACGGCCGATCCGCCGCGGCCATGGTTGAGCGCGATCTCCTGCGCCGGGACATCGCAGGTCGAGAGCCTGCCGCTGGTCGAGACGTCGACCAGGCGCGTGCGCAGACCGCTTCCGGCAATGATGTCCCTGATGAAGCGGAGCTCCGCGCCCTTGGTATCGAGCGTGCCGACGACAAGGACGGTGGGAGGGGCCGATGCCTCCTGAACCGCCGGCTCCCGTCTTTGCCTCGAAGTGCTCTCCAGGCGCGTCACGCCGGTCGACATTGTGCGGGCCGCCGCCTCGATCCGGGCGATCGGAACCGGCTGCGACCAACGGGTCGGCAGGACCGGGTTGGAGACATAGATCCGGACGGGAGCCGAGCCCGGCGGGCGCTGCGAGGGTTTACCGGTCTCGGATTTTGCCTCGGTCACTTCGACGTCGGGCTCGCCTTCTGTGTGGACGCCGACGCCGAGCAATCGCTGCTGCAATTCGCGGTCCGTGGAGAGCCGAGCGGAGTCGATCACGCGGTTGATGCGGCCATTGACCATGATGGCGACGTTCCCCGAGATCGCCGTCGCCACGCCGAGATTCTGCTCGATCACGAGAACCGCGATGTCGCCTTCCTCGCCAAGGCGCACCAGCATGTCCTCGACCTGGGCAACGATGACGGGCGCCAACCCTTCGGTCGGCTCATCCATGACCAGCAAATGCGGATTGGTGAGCAGCGCGCGCGAGATCGCAAGCATCTGCTGTTCGCCGCCGGAAAGCTGGCCGCCGCCATGACCTTTGCGTTCCGCAAGGCGCGGAAACGTCTCGTAGATGCGCTCGACGCTCCATGGCCCACGCCGAACGCCGGCGGCGAGCCGGAGATGCTCGTCCACGCTCAGCGAGCGCCAGAGCCGGCGTCCTTGCGGAACATAACCGACGCCGAGCCGCGCGATCCGCGCCGGCGACTGATTGGTGATGTCCTCGCCGCGCACGCGGATTGAGCCTCCGCTCGCCTTGAGCAGGCCCATGACCGTCTTGCACAGGGTGGTCTTGCCCATGCCGTTGCGGCCGACCACCGAGAACACACCCGAGTCCAGTGTGAGATCGACGCCCTGCAGCGCGTGCGAATGACCGTAATAGACGTCAAGGCCGCGGACTTCGAGTGCGGGGGCGGCGCGACGGGTCTCACTCATGCCCGCCTCCCAGATAAAGCTCCTGCACTTCGGGATCGGACTCGATCTCCTCCGGAAGCCCTTCCTTGAAGACGCGGCCGTTGTGCATCATCGTGACGCTTTCGACGACGCGCAGCGCGACGTCCATGTCGTGCTCGATGATGATGTAGCCGATATGTGAGGGCAGGGACGTCAGGATCTCGATCAGCTCGCGCCGCTCGGTTGGCGAGAGGCCCGCTGCAGGCTCGTCGAACAGGATGAAGCGCGGTGCGCCGGCCAGCGCGAGGGCGATCTCGAGCTGACGCTGCTGTCCATGTGCGAGTTCCGAAACGCGCTGGTCCTTGACGGACGGCAGATGAACCGCCTGGATCAACAGATCCGCGGAATGCATGAGCGCATCGTCGGGGCGCGGGCGCAGCGGCGAAAATCGCCCGCGCGAAACACCGCAGCAGGCGAGATAGACGTTGTCTTGCACCGTCAATCCCGGGAACAGCGCCGAAATCTGATAGGTGCGGCGCAAACCCCGGCGAATGCGTTCATAGGGCGGGAAATGGGTGACGTCCTCGCCGAAGAAGCGGATGGTGCCGGAGGAGGGCGGGAAATCGCCGGTCACGCAGTTGAACAGGGTCGTCTTGCCTGCGCCATTCGAGCCGAGCACTGCGCGGCGCTCGCCGGGTCGCACGGTAATCGTGACGTCCATCAATGCGGCGAGCGCTCCGAACATCCGCGTCACGCCACGCAGTTCCAGCGCGGCGCCGGTACCGACAGCGGACAGGCGTTGCGCAACGCTATCCATGGGCGCGTCCTCTGTCCGGACGCGTCGGGTACCCGCGACGCCAGCGCTCCCACAGGCCGATGACACCGTCCGAGGACCAGAACACGATGGCGAGGAAGCCGATCCCGATCAGCAGGCGGAAGCGATTGCCGTCCAGCCCCACATGGACCAGGAAGTCGAGCGCAAAGGTGCGCAGGACGACGAAGATGAAAGCGCCGATGAATGGCCCCACCGGCCGTGTAATTCCACCGACAATGGCGATGATCAGAACATCGATGCAGCGCTCGACCGCAACCGAGCCCGGCGAGATTTGCCGGTAGTTCCAAACCTGAAGAACGCCGGCGAGCGCCGCGACAAAGGATGCGAACGCATAAGCCGCGACCCGGTGGGCGTTGACGTTGAAGCCGAGTGCGGCCATCCGCCTCGGATTGTCGCGCACGCCTTGCAGCGCGAGGCCAAACGGCGCGCGAGAGAGATAAAGCACCGCGAAATAGCACAGCGCCGCGGTGACAAGCGTCACGTAATAGAAGGGAATGTCGGAACGCCAGTCCACCCCCCAGAAATGCGGGGTGGCAATGGTGTTGATGCCGGTGTGGCCGTTGAAGATCGCCCAGTTCTGATTGGTGAAGTAATAAAACGCCGCGCCGATCGCGAGCGTGATCATGATGGTGTAGATGCCTTCGGTTCTGACTGCGAGCGCGCCGCCGAGCGTGCCGAAGGCGGTTGCCAGCGCGATCGCGACCGGCGTTGCCAGCCACCACGGCCAGCCGAGGCTGATATTGGCGCTGCCGCTCGCGCCGAACACGGCGACCATGTAGCCGGCGAACCCGGCGATCGTGAGCTGCATCAGGCTGACCATGCCGCCATAGCCCGCGAGGAACATCAGGCTGAGCGCGATGATGCCGAGGATCAGCGTGGTTCCGAAAATCTCGATCAGAAAGAAGCCGTTGGCGATCAGCGGCATGATCAGGAGGATCACGGCGACGGCCCACGCGGCCGGATTCTGGAATTCCGTCCAGGCCATTGCGGGCCGCCTGGCCGCGGCTTGCGGTGGCCTGGTGTGAAGGCGGGCGCCCGGTGCTTCCTGGGTCAGTGCCATGTCAGCGCCTCGCCAGCAGGCCCTGTGGCCGTATCGCCAGTACGAGCACCATGATCAGGAAGGTGACGACGATCGCGTAGGTCGGGATGTAGACGGAGCCGAGCTGCTCGGCGAGTCCGATGATCAGGGCACCCAGTGCAGCTCCCGGAATCGATCCCATGCCGCCAACGATGACGACGACCAGTGAGGCGAGCAGGAACCGCGTGTCCTCACCGGGCGACAGCGATTGGAATGTACCGCCAACGACGCCCGCAATGCCGGCAAGTCCGGCTCCCAGCGCAAAGATCGTGACGAACACGATCTGAACGCGAACGCCGGTGGCGGCGAGGATGTCGCGGTCATCGACGCCCGCACGCACCATCATGCCGACGCGCGTACGATTGAGCGCGAGCCACATCGCAACGCCAATCACCACCGAGGCGGCGAAGATCACCAGCCGCACCAGCGGATAGAGCAGGTAGACGGCCTCGCCCGAGGATTTGACGGCCGTCACGAACGGCAATTCGATCGGGCCGATCAGCCAGTGTGGCGTCTGGATCTGGTAGAAGTCGCCGCCAAAGGCCCACAGCATCAGGTCTGCGAATACGATCGACAGCCCGATCGTGACCATGGTCTGCCGAAGGTCCTGCCCCTCCATGCGCCGGAATACGACGATCTGGAGGATGATGCCGACCAGCGCGACAGCGGCAAAGGCGATGATGAAGCTCAGAATCCAGGAGCCGGTCCAGACGCTGATGGCGTAGCCGACATAGCCGCCGAACAGATAAAGTGAGCCGTGCGCCAGGTTGACGTTGCGCATCAGGCCGAAGATCAGCGTGAATCCGCTCGCGACCAGGAAGTAGAGACCGCCAAGAGTAATGCCGTTGAAGACGGCGTTGAGGAACACCTTCTTCCGGCCGATCGCCTCCTCCAGGCCCGGCGGCCATACCGCGAAGATCAGCCAGAGCAGAAGCGCAATCGCGATCAGAACGATCAATGCCCAGGCCGGATGGCGCTCGATGAACCGGCTCACGCCTGCCCCCCGGCCGTTCCGGCACGAACGCCTCCGGCCTCAAGGCCGAATGCCCGGAAAACAAGGGCATTTTCCGCCATCGCCATACGGTCCTCCCGGGCGCCCTGGCCATTTTGCCGGCCATTTCGATCGCGCCCTGCGTGGCATCCTAGCGACGCCGCAAGGGGAGGACTTGATCGTCAGTATCTTTTCGAGCCCGTGGTCAGGGACGTAAGACCTTGGCGACGCGACGGTATTCGGTCGGCGCCATACCGACATTGGCGGCAAAGAAGCGCGTGAAGCCGCTTTGGGAGGAGAAACCGAGATCGAAACCGATATCGGCGATCGGCGCTTCGGTTGCGACCAGGGCGTCGAGAGCCTGTTCCATCATCAGCGTGTTGAGATAGAGGTGAGGGGTCACGCCCGTCTGGGTCCGGAATAGCCGATAGAAATGCGGCCGCGAAAGGCCGGATTCCCGCGCAATCGAATCCAGTTCGAGCTCGGCGCCCGGGCTCTCCGACATCAACTTGATGGATTTGCGCACCCGAAAATCCGTGACCGTCGCGCCCGTTACCCGCGCCTGCTCTGCGGGCTCGGACGCTTGCCAGCTCTCCTCGTGACAGCCGTCGATCAGATGTCTCAGCTCGCAGTCGAGGCTGCTGAGCGAGGGCGCACCACAAACCAGGGCCGCGGTGCGCCTGATGTGCTTGTCCAGCGCGGCGGTACGCTTGAAGCAGGTTCGTCCGAACCGCAGCCCGTGCGCTCGTGCGGCGTCGGGGGCAAACCATTCGGCATTGACATAAAGCACGAAGAAGATGGCGCCGTTGCCCATGTCGGTGGGAACGAAATTATGCGGTTCCCAAGGGTTGATCGCGACGATGGAATCGTCGGCGAGCAGCCATCGTTCGTCGTTCACGTCGATCCGGGCCGGCGTGCCGCCGACATGAAAGATCAGGTGCCCCTCGCGATGCGCATGCATGTTGAACGGGCGGTTCAACTGGTAGACCGTCGCGCGGCCAAACCGGCCGTGGAAGACGGCGAGCGCTCGGCTCATGCCCTCCCTCCCGATAGACGTTCTTATCGTTTCGGACAGCGTCGATCATCGCGGAAGGGATTGCAAGAGCCCCAAGTGGGGGGACCGCGACGATATTGTCGCGGTCACCCTACGTCCGGGTCACAGACGGGCCGGAAGGTCAGTATTTCTTGCATTCCGGAACGGTCCGGCTCGGCAGACCGATCTTGGCGAATACGGCCGGATCGTAGCCGAGCGTCTGGTTCACGTTTGGAATGACCTTGACCACCTTGCTGAACAACGCGCCCTTGCCGTCATCGACCACTTCGGTGACGAAGTTCGTGCCGATCGCCTGCCGGTTGGAGTCGAGCTTGATCTTGCCGTTCGGCGCATCGATCTCGAGCTTCGCAAGCGCTTCCTTGAGCTTGGCCTGGTTGTTGCTGAGATCGCCATTGACCTGCCGGAGCGCCAGAATGAGCGCCATGGTCGATCCATAATAGTTCGTCGCCAGCAGCGAGGGGCTCGGGAAGCGCTTCTCCGGCGGGAACGCGTCCTGGTAGGCTTTCACGAATTTCTGCCAACCCGGATCCTCCCAGGTGTCGGCCTGGCCGCTTGCCGCGAGGGTGCCGATCAGGGCGTTCTTGGCGCTCCCCTTGGAGGAGAGGATGGTCTGGTCGATCATGATCGAGCCGCCCATCAAATGTGCCTTGCCGCCGGCCTGCTGATACTGGTTCAGGAAATTGACCGCGTCGGCGCCGCCGAGCCCGAGATAGATCGCATCGACATCGTCGGGTAGCGCTGCGATGACAGACGCGAAATCCTTGGTGCCGAGTGGAACCCATTGACGATTGGTGACCTGTCCGCCGGCTCCGCAGAACTCCAGCACCAGCCCGAACACCTGGGTGTAGATGAAGGAATAGTCCTCGCCGACAGTCGCGATCTTGCGATAGCCCTTGGCTCCGTAGGCATAATTACCAAGACCCACCTGCCACTGCGCGCCGTCCATGTTGAAGCGGAAGAAGTTCGGCGCCGGATCGACATAAGTCGTTTCCTGCGCGCCCGACGCCGCATTGATGAACGTCAGTTCCGGGTGGGTTTTAGCGAAATTCTTGACCGCAATGCCTTCGTCGCCCGACAGCGGCGACAGCAGGATCTGCACTTTGTCCTGCTCGATCAGCTTGCGCACGGCGCGCACGGCCGAGTCCGGCGTCGCGTCTGTCGACGCCACGACAAACTCCAGCTCCTTGTCGCCGATCTTCTTGCCCAGCACGTTGAGCGCGGTCTGATGACCACGTATGCCGTCCTCGCCAAGTACTGTGTAAGTGCCCTCGAGGGTCGCAGTAACTCCAACCCGGATCTTGTCCTGGGCGAAGGCCGCACTCGAGAGCAACAGGGTGCTCAGAGCGACCAATCCGATGCAACGTTTCACCATTGAACTCCTCCCTTGTCGTGCCGCATTTTTCAGGGGGCCGGTCGCACTCCGCCCGGCCGGGGCATCGCCGCGCGGGGAGGGTAGCTGATGAGCGAGACCGCGCGCGCGGTTTCGATCCCCTTCGACTTGACGGGCAGTCTCATTTTTGCGGTGGCGGCACTGTCGGCTTCGCGGCTTTCGCGGCGAGGGCTATGGTCCTTTCGGGGGTAACAAAGGGTGTCTCGCCGGCAATGGCCGAGGGTCCAGGTCAACCGCCGGAGTTGAACGCTCGGGTCCTCGCTGGGCGCAAGGGTGCGTTTCCGCGACGCGGGCGCGTCCGGACGATGAAGTCATTCTCGTCCCTCGAAAACGAGGGCGCAGGGAATGCCGGGTGCTTGGCCGCACCCGCAGCCTCGCGTGCAACTCAAAAAACACGCGAGTTGTCACCACAGGTCAGCCAGACAATCCGGCATTCCCTGCGCAATGGTTTTAACGGCCTATAGCGTGCTCTCCCCGGAGTACCGGGCTTGATAGCCTCCGTCGTCTCGCGGAACTCGTCGTGTCGGGCCCGTGGGGGCGGCCGACATCGCAGTCCGCAGGACTTGACCCCAGCGTCGGGGGGCCAGGACCACACGCCTTTGCCGTCCGCGGTCATCCGCTCGTCACGCGAGACGGCCGCGTCCATTGCATTCCAGTCCAACGTCCGTGACGGTCGCGAAACGCCCCTCGTGGCGGACTGGAACGAAACGGGAACATAGAGGTCTGGTCGAGGCAAGTCAAGGGTCGGGCACTTAAAGGTTGCATTAAGGCCCCGAAGCGATCGGTCCGTGAGCGCCCTGTAAGGCCGGTCGAGACATCGCTAGATTTGTCGCGGTCGTCTCGATCGATCCGGAAGTCCGAAATGCCGTGGCCGTCTTCGCCGACGTCGAACAATTTCCCCCGGGAGGCCCGCCTGTCTCGGCCGAGATACGCGAGCGAGCGAAAGCGCATCTCGACGACGCAAATCTCAAACCTTGGCAGCGCGAGTTTCTGACGAGGATCAGTGCGTCATAATCCTGCAGGAGACGTTATGGCATCTCGAATCACGTTGAACCTCACCTCGGGTGGTGAGCTTGAGATCAGGTTCAACGAGGAAGGTCGTGACTTTTTCGTGCGAGCGCTGCTAGCCCTGAAGCCGACCAGCGAGCATTTTCATATGGGAAGCTACGAGGGCGCGGAAGTAAGGCTCTGTTCGAAGCCATATCGATCGACCGATGAAATCGTTCATGCGGCGAAGGTTCTTCTTCGGCTCGATGAATGGGATCGACAGTACTTTCCCCACGTGATGGAGGGGGAGGGCTAAAGTAGGGAGCGATCTGAAAAACTTGACGAGGTGTTGCGACCGCTTGTTGGCCAATACGTGTGGTCGGTTCGAAGTGGGGTAGATACCTCCTTGCGCAGAAAATTTCAGGTCAGCTAACGGGTTCTAAAAGCACGTCCCTGAATTCGAGAGCAATGACCATGTAGACCGAAAGCGCGTACGCGAAACTCCAGAACGGCGGGTGTCGTTTTGCAGCCTTCTGTTGAAGAAGGCGTTTTTTGGCATGTGCTCGGCTTTTGCCGCATATCCGCTCCTCCCGAGAGGCTCGAATGCCCACCGTAAGGCAGGCTTTTGGGGGCGCAGTAGTCGCGCGCGCTTCCAGGAGCCGATCGTTCTCCTGCGGGTCGATCGGCGTCATTTTATCATGGGCTTCGCGACGTTCCACCCACCCTGCAATATTGAAGCGCACGAGTTGGGGAAAGACGGTCCCCATCGCCGGCCGGCATCGATTTCATCCCGCCGCCCCGAGAACCGGTAACAGGCCCTCGATTTCCTTGCGACGCGATTCAAGAAACATGGGCAGCTTCAAATCCCGGCCAAGAGTTTCGACGGGTTCGTCGACTGCAAATCCGGGAATATCGGTGGCGATCTCGAACAGGATGCCTCCGGGTTCGCGGAAGTAGATCGACCGGAAGTAGTTGCGGTCCTTCTGTTCGGTCGGGTGCTGAGCGTGGTTGCGGATCAGCTTCTCGCTCATCCGAGCCTGCTGTGCGTCATCCGCGGCGCGGAAGGCGATGTGATGCACCGAACCGCGCCCCTGGTGATGTCGCGGAGATCCCGCAGCCTCGTGGATGTCGACCACGCTGCCCTTGGTGTCGCCGGCTGCAGTGAAGCGAAGCACGGCTCCTTCGCGGCCAGCCTCGCGGAAACCAAGGACATCGGTCAGGATCGCCGCTGTTTTCTGCTCGCTGTCGAGCAACAGGGTCACGCCGTGAAAGCCGCGGATCGCATGTTCTGAGGGAACGTCGCCGTTGCTCCAGCTCGACTTGTTCTCTGCATCGGCGACACCGACGAGCGCCAGCGCCATCCCGTCCTGATCCGCGAAAGGCAGAACGGTCTCGCCGAAACGCTTCTCCGGCGTCTGATGCGAAATTCCCTTCTCGATGAAGCGGTCCGTCCAATAGCCGATTGACCGCAGGGGAACGCGGAAGGCGGTCTGGCTGGCCTGGCCAACACCGCGCTGCCCCGCGGTTGCTTTCATCCAGGGGAAGAAGGTCAGGATGCTGCCGGGACGACCGGTCTCGTCGCCAAAGTAAAAGTGATAGGTCGATGGGTCGTCGAAGTTGACGGTTTTCTTGACGAAACGCAGCCCGAGGTCGCGCGTGTAAAACCTCAAGTTCCTGACTGGATCACCGCTGATGGCGGTCACATGATGGATACCCGGCATGTTTGCCTCCAGACGGCGAGCAGTCAGGCCGCCTTGATGTTCGAACGCTTCACGTGATCCAGGTTGCTGCCTTCGACGCGCACCAGCTTCGTGAGCCCCTCACGCTTCGGCGAGTGGACCACACCGACATCGTAGAAGTGGCTATCGCCCGGCTTGAGGACATAGGTCTTGGCGGGCTCGACCAGGGTCGGCGCGTCACCTTCGCCCTTCTTGACGACACGCCAGTCGGTCATCTCTGTATCGCCAACCGCCAGGCCGTAGATGGCCCAACTCGATCCGTGATCGTGCGGCGCGCCGCTTGCGGCGTTCGGGTAAACATGTCCGCATACGCAGAAGCCGAGCTCCGGATCCTCGTACAAGACCTTGCGCGGGCGGCACTGCTCGGCCGTCAGGTGCCTGGCAATGAATTCCTGATCGAGCAGCGCCTTCGACACGAGTTTGCAGACCTGCTGCTTGCCGGTCGCCCCGGAATCCGCGTTGAGGGTCTTACGGATGTCAGCGCTCAATTGCTCAAGGGTATAGGCCATTTGCTCTCTCCGTCTTGTTTGCCGCGTTCCGCTTCCGGCTTGCTGGCATTATGAAGCGATTAGCCAGCGGGGAGCAATCCTTCGATCCGGGTTGAGATATCCGATTATGAGTTGCTCCTTCTCGGGCTAGTCCAGTTTGAAACCCTGGCGGCGAATGAATGCCCCAAAATCCTGCCTTTCAGGCGTCGAAACCTGACGCGCCTTGTCCTCCGACCAGCCATAGAAAGACGGCTTGCCGAAACGCCCGACATGGCGCCAGTCGGTCTCGGGGATGCTGTGACGCCCATCGCGGCGGCGGTCGTAGCCGTCGATCTCGGCGGCAAGGTTCGTATCGTCATAGCGATCGACATGCACCGTGAGCGCCATAGGCAGGCGAAGGCTGACAAATCCCTCCCGTGACGGCCAGCCAAGGCAAAGTCCCGCCAGCGGAAAGACATGATCGGGGAGCGCCAGCAGTTCGGCAATCCGCGCCGCATGATTGCGGATCACGCTGATAGGGCAGGCGCCAAGCCCAACCGCGCCGGCCGCACGGATCAGATTTTGCAGCACCAGCGCGGCATCGGCCGTGGCATTGAAGAAGGCATCGAGGTGATCGTTCGCGAATGGAATGCCGCGCAGTTCGCAGACGCGGCGGATGCGGCGCGAATCGCCACAGACCACCAGGAACCGCGGCGCCTGGGCGACCCATGGCATGGACGGCAGCAGTTCGGCGATGGCCTGGCGGAGGCCGGCGTTCTCGACGCGAACGATCGCCACCTGCTGCAGATCCGATTTGGCCGGGGCCGACAAGCCTGCGGCCAGCACTTGCTGCATCAAGTCCTCGGAGACCGGTGTTTCGGTATAGCGCCGGTGAGTCCGGTGACTGAGAATGGATGCGAGTTCACCTTCCGCCGGGGTGTCCTGTCCGGCCGCGCTCGGAAGACCAAACCGTTGTTCGATCAGTTCAGCAATCGTTTTCGTCATCTGTGCCTCGGGCCTTTGCAGAAGTATCGCATGAAGACTTCCGGCCAAAACGGAAATAAAGCAATATCTCCAGCAGTCATGGGAGACCGATTTTGAAAGACATTGACTGGATCGCGGCTGATTGGGGCACCTCTAATCTCAGGGTTTGGGGATTGAACAGAGAATGCCAGGTGATCGCCGAGAGGTCATCGGATCAAGGCATGGCGAAGCTCGATCGATCCGGTTTTGAGCCGGCCCTGCTGACGCTGACCAATGACTGGCTTCCGCAAAACCGGCAGACGCCCGTGGTCTGCTGTGGCATGGTCGGTGCGCGCCAGGGCTGGATCGAAGTTCCGTATCGTCAGGCGCCGTGCAAGCCCGTTGGTTTCGACGCGGTCGGCCGTCCCGGAACGCGCGATCCGCGATTGCGCGTGTTCATCCTCTCCGGTGTCAAACAGACCGGACCGGCGCCCGACGTCATGCGCGGCGAGGAAACCCAGATTGCCGGAATCATCTCGGACGATCCGCAGTTTGCAGGCGTGCTTTGCCTTCCCGGAACTCACACCAAATGGGTGCGGGTCGATGCGGGTGAGATCGTTCGTTTTCGAACCTTCATGACCGGAGAATTGTTCAGCCTGCTGTCGGCGCACTCCGTCCTGCGCCACAGTCTGGATGGAACGGGAGCGGACGGAAACGAATTTGCCGCCAGCGTTGAAGCCATGGCTGCGCAGCCCGCACAACTTGCCGCACGCCTGTTCTCGATCCGCGCCCAGTCTCTTGTTTCGGAATTGAGTCCGGCAGCCGCCAAAGCGCGATTGTCGGGACTGTTGATTGGTGCCGAACTTGCAGCCGCCAGGGATGATTGGTCCGGTCAGGCGCTCACCATCGTCGGCAACGGCCCGCAAGCCGAGCTTTATGCCCGGGCGCTTCGGGGGCTGGGTCAGGAACCGCGCATGGTCGATGCATCTCACGTGACCTTGACCGGGCTGAAATCAGCCTATCTTGAGATCGCAAAGGAGTTCTCATGACCCGCAACATCATCGCCATACTGCGTGGCATCAGGCCCGAAGAGGCCGGGCCGATTTGCGAAGCGCTGCTCGAAGCCGGTCTGACCACGATCGAGATTCCCTTGAACTCGCCGCGTCCATTGCAGACGATTGCCGCGCTGGCAAAATCGTTCGGTTCGCAGGCGACGATCGGAGCAGGGACCGTCCTGACCGCGCAGGAAGTTCGCGATGTTGCCAGTGCCGGTGGACGCATCATCGTCTCGCCGAATTTCGACGCTGAAGTCGTGGCCGCAACCAAGGCGTTGAAACTGGCGTCGTGGCCGGGCGTCTTGACGCCGTCGGAGTGTTTTGGCGCCCTCAAGGCAGGCGCCGACGGTTTGAAGATCTTCCCGTGCTCGGTGATAGGCCCTGCCGGCATCAAGGCCATGCGCGCGGTCTTGCCGGCGCAGACTGAATTGTATGCCGTCGGCGGCGCTGGTCCTGCGAATTTCGCGGAATGGTTCGGCGCGGGAATTACGGGATTTGGCGTTGGTACGGCACTCTATCAACCCGGATACACACTTGCTCAATTGCGAAAGGCAGCAAAGGATATCGTTCGGGCCTACGACGGCGCGAACAAAGGTGGTCGCGAGACCGATCAGGTCGCGTAGAACACGTTCTGCCGGAATAATGCGTTTTCCCCGAACTCGAAACGTCGATCACAGAGAAGGTTCGTCAGTGGTATCCAAACTGTTCAGTCTGGCAGGCAGGAGAGCTCTCGTCACCGGATCGTCCCAGGGGATCGGGCTTGCCATCGCGAGAGGGCTTGCCGAACACGGAGCCTCCGTCATCCTGAATGGACGCGACGGCGCAAAACTCGAAGCCGCCGCCGCAGGCTTGACCGCGGCCGGGCACGAGGTCGCAGTCGCGGGCTTCGATGTGACTGTCGCGGAAGCTGTCCGCGAAGGCGTTGCCGCCATCGAACGAACGATCGGGGCGATCGATATTCTGGTCAACAATGCCGGCATGCAGTTTCGTGCTCCGCTTGAGGATTTTCCGACGGAGAAGTGGGAATTGCTGCTGAGAACCAACGTGTCGAGCGCTTTCTATGTGGGGCAGGCCGTCGCGCGCCATATGATCGCACGCGGCAAGGGCAAGATCATCAACATCGCCTCGGTTCAGAGCGAGCTGGCGCGCCCTGGAATTGCGCCCTATACCGCAACCAAGGGTGCGATCCGCAATCTCACGCGCGGCATGTGTACCGATTGGGCGAGGCACGGCCTGCAGGTCAATGCGATCGCGCCGGGCTATTTCAAGACTCCGTTGAACCAGGCGCTGGTCGACGACCCCGCTTTCTCGGCATGGCTCGAAAAACGGACGCCGGCTTCGCGCTGGGGCAATGTGGAGGAGCTGATCGGCGCTGCGGTCTTTCTGTCCGCAGATGCATCGTCATTCGTCAACGGGCACACGCTCTTTGTCGACGGCGGCATCACGGCCTCTCTGTGATCATGGACGCACGATCGTCTGCTTGCTGAGGAGAAAATCATGAAAGCCGTGGTCATTCACGCCGCCCGCGATCTCCGCGTCGAGGAACGCGAGCCGGAGACGCCGGGGCGGGGACAGGTCGAAGTTGCCATCGAAGCCGGAGGCATCTGCGGGTCCGACCTGCACTACTTCAACCATGGCGGTTTCGGCACGGTCAGGATCCGGGAGCCGATGATCCTGGGTCACGAGATCGCAGGCACGATCAAGGCAATCGGCGCCGGGGTCTCGAAATTTGCAACCGGTGACAGGGTTGCAGTTTCGCCGAGCCGGCCCTGCAACATCTGCGATTACTGCCAGCACGGGCTGCAGAATCACTGTCTCAACATGCGCTTCTACGGCAGCGCGATGCCCATGCCGCATATTCAGGGTGCTTTCCGCCAGCGCCTTGTTGCCGAAGCCTGGCAATGCCACGGGATCGACGATGGCATCTCGATCAACGAGGCCGCCTTTGCCGAACCCTTCGCCGTCACGCTGCATGCGGTCGCGCGGGCGGGATCGCTGCTGGGAAAACGCGTGCTTGTCACCGGCTGTGGTCCAATCGGGGCGCTCACGATCATCGCCGCGCGCGTGCATGGCGCGCGCGAGATCGTGGCGACCGATGTGATGGACGCCGTGTTGAAGAAGGCGGAACAGGTCGGAGCGGATCGCACTATCAACGTTGCTGATAATGCAGAGCAGCTTGCCGGCTACGCAGCCAACAAGGGCTATTTCGACGTGCAGTTCGAAGCGTCCGGAAATGAGCGGGCGATCCGCGCAGGCCTGGAGGTGCTGAAGCCGCGTGGCGTGCTGGTGCAGCTCGGGCTCGGCGGCGACGTATCCATTCCCCAGAATACGGTGGTCGCCAAGGAGATCGAGGTTCGCGGGACCTTCAGGTTTCACGAGGAATTCGGCCTTGCCGTCGATCTCATCAATCGCCGCGCCGTCGATTTCAAGCCGCTGCTAACGGGCTGCTTCGGTCTTGCCGACGTGCAAACGGCCTTTGAGCTTGCAGGCGACCGCAGTCGCTCCATGAAGGTGCAGTTGACCTTCTAGGAGCGTGCTCTGTCGATGCGATCGTTCTGCGAGGCGAGGAGTCCGAAAGGACCCGACGGCGCCAGGACAGGCGTATGAGTGGGCCTCCGGTTACTTCACGTCATCCCAGCTTGTGCCGTTGAAACGCTGCAACTGCATATAGGTCACCACGCGATAGTCCGTGGACGAGGTGTTGATACGGCTGTTCGGCAACAGCAGCCCGACGCGAAAATCCTTCAGGTTCGCCGCCTGCTTCATGATGTTCTCTCGGGTGAGATTATCGCCGCACTGTTTCAGCACCTGCTCGATCGTCTGAGCGAAGCTGTATCCGGCCGCGGTCAGGCTGTCGTTGCGATCGGCGCTCGGCATGTTGGCGATCATCCATTCCGTCCAGGTCTTGACGTCGGTGTCACCAGCCCATTTGGGATCGGTGACGTCCTTCATGAAGCCCGCGCTCATGATGCCCTTTGATTTATCAAGGCCCGCCGGCTTGAAGGTTGCGCCGACCGAGGCCGCGCCGAGATGCAGATAGGTCTCCGGCTTCCAGTTCAGGTCGGACATTTTCGAGATGGCCTGCGCCGCCTGCTTGGCATAGGTGAACAGGAACAGCGCGTCGGCGCCCGATGTCTGGAGGATCACCATCTGGCTGTCGATGGTCGGGTCGGTCGACTGGAAGTTCTGCGCGCTGACGATCAGCTTGTCGGCGTCTTCGCCGAGGCCTTCCTTGAGGCCATTCACCAGATCCTTGCCGAAATCGTCGTTCTGGTAGAGCACGGCGATCTTCGGCTTTGCGTTATGGGAGAGCAGCGCCCTGGCGTAGAATTTCGCTTCGTCGCGCAAATTCGGCTGCCATCCCATCGTCCACGGGAAATGCGCGGGGTCGTTCAGCGCCGAGGAGCCGGCAGCGACAAACAGCTGCGGCACGCCCTGCTTGTTCAGATAAGGCCTGATCGCCATGTTGAGCGGCGTTCCGAGTACCCCGAAGACCAGGGCAACCTCATCGCCCTCCACAAGGCTGCGGATATTCTCGACCGCTTTCGGGGGAGAGTAGGCATCGTCGCGGGAGATGAAGGTAATCTTGCGGCCGTTGATTCCGCCCTTGGTGTCGTTCAACCACTTGAAATAGGCGGCCTCGACCTTGCCGAGCGTGCCATAGGCAGATGCCGGTCCGCTATAGGCGATCGTCTGCCCGATCTTGATCTCGGTATCGCTGACGCCGGGCCCGTATTGCCTCTGGGCCGAGGCCGGCGTGGCAACAAGCGCCGTGATGGTTGCGGCAAGCAACGTCATCCGGTGAACAAGCATTTGGCGTCCTCCCGATTTTTATGGTTAGCAGGAAGTGTGGGTGAAATTTGCGCCTCAGGCAAGGGATCGGGCGAGGGTGAGGACAGCGAATCCCCGCGGACCTTCGTTGCGGTGGCCGCAATTCTACGAGATCATCCCGCCCGGGAAGCCGGGAATCGTGGTGGCCTTATGGAAAGCTCAAATTGGAAGACGTGGATCGGTGCATTGTCATTGCTCCTCCTGTCTTGCCTGGTCCTGCTGCCGGGCATCGCCTCGGCGGATCCCGTGATCGATATCTCGATCGGCGGGCAGACGCGCCAATTCGGACGGGACGAGCTTCTGCGCCGCCCGGATGTCTCGGAGGTGACGATTGCGAATGATGTCGCTTACGGCAGGACCATGAGCTACCGCGCGGTCCCTCTGGCCGCGCTGCTCGTGGGACTCAAACCTCCAGCGGATGCCGTCATCGACACGGTCGCGACCGACGGGTTTGTGGCACATCTGCCGTTCGATATCCTTATCAATAAGGATCCGGCAAAGGCGGTTGCGTGGCTTGCCGTTGAACCGGCGGATGCGCCCTGGCCTCCGCTGCCGGGCAAGACCTCCAGCGCCGGCCCGTTCTATGTCGTTTGGACCGGCGCATCGGTTGCGGCGATCCGCAGCGAGCAATGGCCTTACCAGCTGAAGAGGATCGAGAGCCAACCGCTGCCGGTGGAACGCTGGCCCGCGCTCGATGTCGATCCGGCATTGCCGGCCAATGATCCGCTCCGCGCAGGATTGGCGCTCTTCGTCACGCAATGCCTGCCGTGCCACACCCTGAACGGCGCCGGTGCAAGCCACATGGGGCCCGACCTGAATCAGCCGATGAATCCAACCCGGTATATGACGCCGGATGCACTGCGCGCTCTGATCCGCGACCCGAAATCGGTGCGCAGCTGGCCCGCACAGCAGATGCCCGGCTTTTCATCGGACCAGTTGAGCGACCACGAGCTCGACCTGATCGTCGGCTATCTCTCGCACATGGCGGCGCGGCCTAAAACGGGCGAACGCCGATAGTCTGAGTCGCTCTGTCATCACGACAAATGCGGCTCGATCACCGCGACAACCGCATTGCGCTCGACCGTTTCGCCGCCCCAACGCCGGCCACGGCAACGCGACGGGCGTTACGCCTGGCCGTACACCATAAAGGGTACGCAAGATGCTCCGGTCTGTGCTGTCGTGCACTCGCCGCGCGCCCGAGGTGATTCCGTCGGTTGCGATATCAAAATCCACCTCCATGGCGAGCACTTGCCGTGTCTTTCGCCATTGATGCAATCTGGAAGCGAAACATTAAGATAGTACCGCAGATAAATGTCTGCTACTTCGACAATCACTGGCAGTGCGCGAGATCCAAGCCTAAATAGCCGTCGTTCGCGGGTGCAATAATAAATCTCAACAACTTGAGATAGTGTGGGGCGGGATGGAAGTCGTACGCCAGGATACCGGATTACAATGTCTGGCGCTGCTTCTGCGCTTTCATCAGGTCCCTGCTGACCCGGCACAGATTGCGCATCAACTCGGCGGACGCCTCGTGGGCGTCACCGAGATCTTGCGATGCGCCAAGGATCTCAAGCTCAAGGCACGCGCGGTCAACGAGACCTGGAGCGGTTTGAGCCGGCTGCCGATGCCCGCGATCATCCAGCGCCGCGACGAGACCTTTGTGATCGCCGGGAAGGTCGGCGCCGAGGATATCCTGGTGCAGGATCCCCGGCAGACGGCGCCCCAGATCATCAAGCGCGCCGACTTTGAGGCAAATTGGAACGGCTGCGTTGTCCTGCTGGCACGCCGTGCCTCGCTCGCCGATCTGGCCCGGCATTTCGACGTCACCTGGTTCCTGCAGGCGATGTACAAATATCGCCGCCTGCTCGCCGAGGTCATGCTGGCGTCATTTTTCCTTCAACTTTTCGCATTGGTGACCCCGCTGTTCTTCCAGGTCGTCACCGACAAGGTGCTGACGCATCGCGGATACACCACCCTCGACGTGCTCGTCTTCGGTCTGCTCACTGTTTCGATTTTCGAATCGGTGCTTGGAGGCCTGCGCACCTATGTGTTCTCGCACACCACCAACCGGATCGACGTCGAACTGGGCGCGCGGCTTTTCAAGCATCTGATCGCGCTGCCGATCGCCTATTTCGAGGCGCGGCGGGCGGGCAACTCGGTGGCGCGGGTGCGCGAACTGGAGAACATCCGGAACTTCCTGACAAGTTCGGCGCTGACCCTCGTCATCGACGTCGCCTTCACCTTCGTGTTTCTGGCGGTGATGTTCTATTATTCGCCGTTCCTGTCCTGGATCGTGGTCGGATCGTTTCCGTTCTACATCGTGATCTCTGCCGGCGTCACACCCATTTTTCGCAAGCGGCTTGAGAAGAAGTTCGATCGCGGTGCGGAAAACCAGGCTTTTCTGGTGGAGAGCGTCAGCGCGATCCAGACCCTCAAGGCGATGGCGATCGAGCCGCAGATGCAACGGCGCTGGGAGGAGCAGCTCGCGGGCTATGTCGGCTCCAGCTTCGATGTTCTCTCGCTGGGCAACTGGGCCAGCCAGTCGGTTCAGTTCATCAGCAAGGTCGTGACCGCGCTGACGCTTTATTTCGGCGCGCATCTCGTGATCTCCGGCCAGCTCACCGTGGGCGAACTCATCGCCTTCAACATGCTCGCGGGCCGGGTGGCGCAGCCGGTCCTTCGCCTGGCTCAGCTCTGGCAGGATTTCCACCAGGCGAAGATCTCGATCGACCGCCTCGGCGACATTCTCAATACCAAACCGGAGCCCACCTTCGACGCGGGCCGCGCGGCGCCTCCGCAGATCAAGGGCGAAGTGAACTTCGACCATATCAGTTTCCGCTACCGGCCCGATGGCGCGAAGGTGCTGGACGATGTTTCCCTGAAGGTCGAGCCGGGGCAGGTGGTCGGTATCGTCGGCCCGTCCGGCTCCGGCAAGTCCACCCTCACCAAGCTGATCCAGAGGCTCTATGTGCCGGAGAACGGCCGGGTCATGATCGATGGCGTCGACCTCACGGTCGCCGACGTCGCGTGGCTGCGGCGCCAGATCGGCACCGTCCTTCAGGAGAGCGTGCTGTTCAATCGCACCATTCGCGAGAACATCGCGCTGGCTGACCCCGCGATGAACATGGAGCGCGTGGTCGCGGCGGCGGAACTGGCCGGCGCACACGACTTCGTCCTGGGATTGCCCGACGGCTACAACACGGTCGTCGGCGAGCGGGGCGCGAGCCTGTCGGGCGGCCAGCGGCAGCGCATCGCCATTGCGCGGGCGCTCGTCACCAATCCGCGAATCCTGATTTTCGACGAGGCGACCAGCGCGCTCGACTACGAAAGCGAGAGCATTATCCAGCGCAATATGCGCAGGATCTGCGCCGGCCGCACCGTCTTCATCATCGCTCACCGTCTTTCGGCCGTGCGCAACGCCGATCGGATCATCACCATCGAGGCCGGACGGCTGGTCGAGGACGGCACGCATGACGAGTTGATCAAGCGAGCTGGGCGGTACGCCATGCTGCATCAGATCCAGGCGGGTCTCCATGTCGTCGGTTGAAAGCATGAAGGCGCCACAACGCGCCAAGGAAAGCGCAAAGGAAAGCGCCAAGGAACGCGCGAAGGAAGGCGCAAAGGAAAGCGGCAATCAGAAGCCGCCTGAGGTCGCGCGGGGACGATCCGACACCGGGCGGCAGTTTCTTCCGGCTGCCCTCGAAATCCTCGAAACGCCTGCTTCGCCCGTCGGGCGCGCGGTGGGCGCGACCATCATCCTGTTCTTTGCGATCGCGACCGGATGGTCCGTCTTCGGCCATGTCGACATCATCGCGACCGCCCAGGGCAAGATCGTGCCGACCGGCCGGACCAAGACCATTCAGCCGCTCGAGACCGGCATCGTCTCGGCCATCCGCGTACGCGACGGTGATCGCGTCACGGCCGGGCAGCTCCTGATCGAGCTCGATCGGACAGTGACACAGGCAGAGCGCAAGCGGGTGGCTCAGGACCTGCTTCTCAACCAGATGGACGTGGCGCGTTTGGCTGCGTTGCGGGACAGTTTCCAGGAGTTGTACGCGCCGCACGATATCGTTGTACCGGCAGGTGCAACCGAGCTGGATATTGCAAGGACGCGCTCGGCGTTGCAGGCGCAGGCCGCCGAACAGGTGTCGAAACTCGCGGCGGTCAGCCGGCAGATCGAGCAAAAACAGGCGGAGGCGGATTCGATCTCGACTGCGATTGCCAAGATCGATGCCTCGATGCCGATGCTCGAGGAAACCGCCACGATTCGCCGCAAGGCCATGGAAATCCAGTATGGCAACCGCATCGCCTTTCTCGAAGCGCAGACCAGATTGCTGGATCAGCTGAACGAAAGGGCCGTACAGCAGCGCAAGCTGCTCGAGATCGGCGCGGCGAGGCGCGCCCTGGAAGAGCAATTGGAACAGACGAAATCGGGCTTCGAGCGCCAGGCGCTGAGCGATCTCTCCGACGCTTTGAAGAAGGTCGAACAGCTCGGCCAGGATCAGGTGAAGGCTGACCGCAAATTCGAGGAGCAGGTCCTGCGCTCGCCGATCGACGGGACGGTCCAGCAGCTCGCGCTGCACACCGTCGGCGGCGTCGTGACGCCGGCCCAGCAGTTGATGCAGATCGTGCCGAGCGACAGCCGCCTGGAGGCGGAAGCCATGATCTCCAATCGCGACATCGGCTTCGTGTCCGCAGGCCAGGCTGCAGAGATCAAGATCGATACCTTCAACTTCACGCGCTACGGGCTGCTGCAGGGCAAGGTCGTCACCGTCTCCCGGGACGCGATCGTACGCGAGAAGGCGAGTGCGAAGGCGGGCGGGCAGAAAACCGACGGCGCGCTGTCGGATTCGAGCGAGCCGGACGGACAGGAGTTGCTCTATTCGGCAAAAGTGGCGTTGGACGACACGCGCATGCAGGTCGATGACAAGGTCGTTACTCTCGCTCCAGGCATGGCGGTGACGGTTGAAATCAAGACCGGCTCGCGGCGGATCATCGAATATTTGATGTCGCCATTGCTGCGCTACCGGCAGGAGAGCCTGCGAGAACGCTGAAGATCCTGCGCCCCGGGACTTCCTCCCGTTCTCGACATTTTCACCACATGAGGATGCGACCTACCCGAATTGAGGCGAGCCGTGTCATCTTGCCCGTCGCGGGCCGGCCCGGCGCCTGCCGAAGCCGGTGCTTGACCTTCCGGCCCGGGCTCGCCAGATCACACTGGTTCAACTGGGCGCACGATTGCCCGCGATATGGAACCTCGCGGTGTTATCGGCATTGGATGGTCAAACATCTTCCGGGGGCGACGCTTCGGAGTTGTCATGCGTAATGTCGCCGAACTTCTTGAGCGGAAGCGAAGGCTGCTCGACCGACGGCACGAGGTCGGGCCCGAGCATCTGGCCGAGGTCGAGCACGAACTTCACGAGATCGATGCGGCCCTGTCGCAGCTTGAGTCCAAGGATGCGCCACCGACCGCGCCACATCACCCCGACCGCCTCTAGATTAGGCGGGAGGTTCGGGGAACCACCACAGGTTCCCTGCTGAAGCGGTGGAACTGGCTTCGACGCCTGAGCAGCGGGCATCGGCAAGGATGTCGCCTTGACCGTTGAACGCAACGGTCAGGCGTGCGTCGTCAAGATGAAGGTTGCCCACATTTTCCGTATGAAGCAGGGATGAAGCGAGACGGAATCAGAATCCGACGTTGGCGTCGGCATAGAAGGTGTTGAGGATCGACACCCGGACCTTGTCGGTCGCGATCTTCGGCCGCCCGTGCCAGCTCATCTGCGTGAGCGAATGGTAGGCCTTCAGGACCACGAACGCATATCCCACGTTCGGAAGGAACGGGATGGTCTTCACCGGCTCCAGACAATAGGAGCGGGGATGCATCAGACCTTTCAGCGACATCTGATAGATCGTCGTCCCCAGGCTCTCCTGGCTGTCGTCCTCGGGGCAGTAGAGCTGCATCGTGACGACCTTCTTCCGCGTGTCGGGGTGCGGCTTGATCTCATATCCGTCGGTGTCACGGTAGACGACAGGCTTTGCAACCAGTTTGAGATCAGCAGCGCTTGCGACCTTATCGCCGCGCGCGCGAATTTCCAGGCCGGCGTGAAGCCGGCGCCTGATCGCGTCCTCCAGCTGCGGAGATACCAACATGGCCGACACGGCGTCCCACATCGGCTGAAGTTCCCGTTCGATGCCCTTCACGTGATCGCCATAGAGCCGCAGCGCCATACGGGAACGCGACGCCGTAATCGGCTCATAGCCCTGAGTCGGAACGTTGTGAATCAGATCCTGGTAGAAGGCGCGCGGGAAGAAATCGTGGAACACGATATGGGGATAGGGCAGCGCTGAAAATTCGGCAGCCTCGATACTGGCAACGGCCTGGCCGATCAATTCGTCCAACAAGCGTTCTGATTTGACAGGTGCAAGCATGCCAGGAACCTACAATGTGCGGCTGAATCTATCCCATTAGCCTATGTTATGGGCCTCCCGCGATCAACATCGAGTTCTGGATCGAAAAAGGAAAAGTCGGCCGATTTCTCACGAAAAACGGCTGGCCTTTTTGGCCGCGCGGAAGCGATGAACGCGGTGACATGGAACCTGCGTATCCGATGCAGGGAACGACGGCGTGCCTCTGGGGGTTAGTCGCGATGACGTCCGTTGAAATCGCCAAACCGCTCGCACGCGCGATCAAGATTTATCGCAAGGTGGCCAGACACGATCTGGACCCGCTGACGCGTCGTGATCTCGCGCGGCACATCAAGCGATTGGCCGAAGGCGGCGTGCGCGACCCCGGCCGCTTGACGGTGCACGGACTGAGCTATCTGCGCAGCCGCGAGCGCAGCTGCTGATCATGATGATCCCAAGGAATATCCCGCCGATGGATTTGCCGAAAAACTCCGCGTGCGAAGGCCGGGCACCTCATGCGCCGACCACCAGCGGGCCACGGCTTCTGCGACCTCGTCCCACAGCGCGGTCGGAAGATCGGGGACCGCGATCCTGATCGCATAACGATCGCGGCTTCTGTCGTGAAACCATTCCGTCGCACCGAAGTCGAAACCGAAGCTGCCGGCGTGACGAAGCGGCAATCCGCTGGAGATCATCGATGTCGTAAAAGGACGGTCCGCGCACGTCGAGGTCCGCGCGCTGGTAGTCGTATCTGAACCTGAACGGACTGGCGTGGCGGCCGGTGGGATGGGCCCATGCCGTTTCGGTGAGCGACCAATCATGCAGCGCCTGCTCGGCCTTCATCGCCGCGGCCAGCTGTAATTTGTGGCTGATGACTTCGGCTGCCGAGACGGGGCACCGTATCGCGAGCGGCGAGGCAAGAAAGCCGTTCAGCAGGTTCAGCTCCTGCTCTTTCCTGTCGAGATATGCCTCGAGCGTTTCCATCCGCGGCCCCGGGTCGAATGCGTTCGAGGACCAACGTGTGGCAGCCGCATTGCTCGGATGGGCGCACATGCGGGAAGTCCGGGACGGTGCCCGGGAGAGCAAAAACGCCTTGTTTTACTGCGTTGCCCACATCCCGTCCGGCGACATTGCCGCGGCCTTCCGGCAGGAAAAAGCATGGCGCTCGTCGGAAAATCAGCCAAAAACCCCGTATTTTCCAGCTATTCGGTGGATAAGTGGACCGGAATCAGCAATAATTCGGCCGAAAACAGCAAAAAAACGTGCAGACCCTCCTTACTTCTTTTCCTATTTGGTTATTGTCTGACTGGTCCGAATCAAAGGAGCTCTAATGGCCACACAACTTTCCAAGTCTCAGCTCGTCGAAAGAACTCGCCACCGCGACCGAACTGTCCAAGCGCGACGTCAAGAACGTCATGGACACGCTGGTCGACGTCGGTCACAAAGAACTCAAGAAGAACGGAATCTTCCTCGTTCCGGGCTTCGCGAAGTTCGTCGTGGTCAAGAAGCCGGCGACCAAGGCGCGCAAGGGTACCAACCCCTTCACCGGCGAAGAGATGATGTTCAAGGCCAAGCCCGCTCGCAAGATCGTACGGGCAAGGCCCGTCAAGGCCGCGAAGGACGCGGTCTGAGAGGTCTGCGCTTCTCGAGAAAAGGCCCCCGTCGTCGGGGGCCTTTTGCTTTGTTGCAGGCGCGTGGTCAGGCAGCCCCATTCCGCTATCCCACCTCCCGACAACACCTGCTAAAGACAGCGGTAAAGTCGAGGGAGGAAGAGAAATGAAGCCGTTGAACGCCGCGTCGATCCTGCCGGATGACGGCACCAAGGGAACGCTGGTCGGCCGTGTCTGGCTGCCGCAGGCCAAGGGGCCCGCCGTGGTCGCGGTGCGCGCCGACGGCGTCTACGATGTCACCGAGAGCTTTCCCACCGTGAGTGCGCTGGTCGAGCTGCCGAACCCGGCAAATGCGCTCCGCGGAGCTGCGGGGATCAAGATCGGCTCTCTCGATGATGTCGCGGCCAATGTCGCGCCCGACAGCCGCGATGCCGGCAAGCCATGGCTGCTCGCGCCGCTCGATCTTCAGGTGCTGAAAGCGGCGGGCGTGACCTTCGTGGTCTCGATGCTCGAGCGCGTGATCGAAGAGCGGGCGCGCGGCAATCCGTCATCCGCGACCGCGATCCGCAAGGAGGTGGAGCTGCTGGTCGGTGACGATTTGTCGAAGCTGAAGCCGGGATCGGCGGAAGCGATGCGGCTCAAGGACGTGCTGATCGCGCAGCAGGCCTGGAGCCAGTATCTCGAGGTCGGCATCGGCCCTGACGCCGAGGTCTTCACCAAGGCGCCGGTGATGTCGTCGGTCGGCACAGGCATGGACGCCGGCCTGCATCCGAAATCGACCTGGAACAATCCCGAGCCGGAAGTGGTGCTGGTGGTCTCGAGCAAGGGCGTCATCGTGGGCGCTGCGCTCGGCAACGACGTCAACCTGCGCGACTTCGAGGGGCGCTCCGCGCTGCTGTTGTCGAAGGCCAAGGACAACAACGCCTCCTGCGCCATCGGTCCCTTCGTGCGGCTGTTCGACGCGACCTTCTCGCTCGACGATGTCAGGAAGATGGACATCACCATGACGGTCGAGGGCGAGGATGGATTTGTGCTCGACGGCCATTCCTCGATCAGCCGGATCAGCCGCGATCCGGAGGACCTGGTGGCGCAGACCATCGGGACCGTGCATCAATATCCCGACGGGTTTGCGCTGTTCCTTGGCACGATGTTCGCGCCGGTGAAGGATCGCGACACGCCGGGGCAGGGCTTCACCCACAAGCGCAACGACGTCGTCACCATTCGCGCGGCCAAGCTCGGCAAGCTGATCAACCGCATGCGGCTGCAGCGACGAATGCGAGCATTGGACCTTCGGCATCGATGCGATGATGACGAATCTCGCCAGCCGAGGCGCGCTTCGGTGATCGTCGGCAGCCCGTGCTGATCGCATGCTGTCCCTGAAGCTTTTGGCCGACGATCTGACGGGAGCGCTGGACACGTCAGCGGAATTTGTCGGCGCCTGCGGTCCGTTCGATGTGGTCTGGTCTGCGGATTCGCTAGGCCCGGGAGTCCAAAGCTTTGCCATCGACAGCGGCACGCGCGAATGCGACGCGCAACGGGCCGCGGCGATCGTGCGCAGGATTGCACCGCGGCTTGGCGGTGCCGATATCGCCTGCAAGAAAATCGACAGTCTGTTGCGTGGGCCGTGGGTCGCGGAGCTCGAGGCCTGCCTGCAATCCGGTCTCTGGGACGCCTGCATCGTCGCGCCCGCGTTTCCGCATCAGGGGCGAATCACGCGCGGCGGCCGGCAATATCAGCGGATGCCTGATGGAAGCTGGAGCGTGGCTGGTCCTGATATCGTCGACCAGTTTCGGCAGCGCGGTCTTGAGGCGCGGCTCACGGGTCGTGACACTGCGCTGCAGAACGGCATCAGCATCTTCGATGCGGAGCGTGACGATGATCTCGACCGCATTGCGGAGATTGGCCGCGACTTTTCCGGCAGGGTGTTGTGGTGCGGCAGCGGCGGGCTCGCCGCTGCACTTGCGCGCGGCACCGATGCTTCGGTTTCAACGCAATTGAAAACGCCGCTGCTCGGTGTCTTCGGCTCGGATCACGCGGCAACCGCCGCGCAGCTCTCGCAATGCGAAGCTGCCGTGCTGGGGAGCTCCGACGTCGGACCAAACATCGACAAGATCAAGCGCGCGCTCGGTGGCGGCATCGCCCTCATTCGGCTCGAAACGTCAGGCGGGGTGTCGCGCGCGGCGGCGGCCGAGCACTTTGCTTCGGAACTGGCGCGTCTCGCCCAGGCGATCGATCCACCCGGAACGCTGGTGATCGCGGGCGGCGAGACGCTGAAGGCGCAGATGCTTGCGGTCGAGGCACGCGCCTTGCGCGTGATCGGGCGGATCGAGCCCGGCCTTCCCAAATCCGTGATACAGGGCGGACCCTGGGCGGGGGTTGACGTGATATCGAAGTCCGGTGCTTTTGGGCCGCCGGATCTGTGGTTCTCGCTGCTGCGGCAGAACCGTTTGATGTGAGGGAAGGTACCATATGGCCAAGCGACATCTCGCGATCACGATGGGTGATCCCGCGGGCATCGGTCCCGAGATCATCGTGAAGGCCTGCGCCAGGCTGCGCGATCGCCTCGACGCGTCCGATCTCAAGCTCCTGATCATCGGCAGCGGCCGCGCGCTCGATCAGGCCAACCGGCAGGTCGCGGCCGGTCTCGACGTCGCCCAGGTGAGAGCCGACGACAAAGATTGGCCCAATCTCGCTTTCCTGCAGGCGGACGAGGAAAGCACCGCGATCGCGCCCGGCGTGCTCTCCGCCGATGGCGGCCGCTTCGCCTACAAGGCGGTGGAGCAGGGCGTCAAGCTCTCGCTGGCGGGGCGCGTCGGCGGCATCGTCACCGCGCCGCTCAACAAGGAGGCGCTGAACAAGGCCGGCTATCATTATCCAGGGCACACCGAAATGCTGGCGACGCTGACCGGCGTGCGCGGCTCGGTGATGCTGCTCGCGCACGGCAACATGCGCGTCAGCCATGTCTCGACCCATGTCGCGCTGCAGGACGTGCCGTCGCGGCTGACGCCTGAGCGGCTGCGCCTCGTGATCGATCTCACCCACAAGGCGCTGAAGGCGATGGGGATCGCGCGTCCGAAGATCGCGGTCGCCGCGCTCAATCCGCATGCGGGCGAGGGAGGCCTGTTCGGCCGGCAGGATATGGAGATATCGGCGCCGACGATCGCGAAAGCGGTGGCTGACGGTCTCGACGTGGTTGGACCCGTCCCCGGCGACACCGTGTTCGTGAAGCTGCGCGCCGGGCAATATGATGCCGTCGTCGCGATGTATCACGACCAGGGGCATATCCCGGTGAAGCTGCTCGGCTTCGAGATCGATCCGGCCACAGGCAAATGGCAGGAGCTGTCCGGCGTCAACATCACGCTGGGCCTGCCGATCATCCGCACCTCCGTCGATCACGGCACCGCCTTCGACATCGCAGGCAAGGGCATCGCCAACGAGCGCAGCATGATCGAGGCGATCGAATATGCCGAGCGGCTCGCGGGAAATGGTTGAGATGCGACTTTGCGCTCGGCTCAGGCAGGCGAAGTTCGAACCCGACGCACCGTGTCGGAGGGCGGCATGGCACATTGGACAGTGAGGCTCACCGTGGCGCTGGCGATTTTCCCCGGCGCCGCTATCGCGCAGACGAACTGCGAGGGGATACCTCGCGGACCGGAACGCACCGATTGCTATCTCGCCCTCAGCCAGTTCTATCGCGCGCAGTCTGATCTTGCCGCGGCCAGAGCGCTGGCTCAATCAGACGCCGCGTGGTACCGGGCAGTCACCGGAACGCCGCTTCCAGGGCGCAAGCCGCACCCCAAACGGTGAACCCTCTCAACACCGATGGCGCAGGCCTTCGCGGCCGAGATAGGTGCCGCTTGCAGGATCGTAGGAGCGCAGGTGCAGACAGGCCGGCCGATACGGAACAGGTCCGATCACGACCTGAGAGGGATAGGGCCGCGCCGAGCGTTCGGAATTGCCGGCGAGCGCGCCTGATATGCCGAGCCAGGAGGTCGGGGGATCGGCGGAAAAGTTTCCGGGGAAAAAGCCATTGGTCGGATAATCGCGATGGTCGTCGCGGTTGTCGTAATACCAGGACGAGGTATTGCCATAGCGCAGCGGGCGGAGGCCGAGGTCTTGCGCCTGCGCCGCACCTGACGTCAGCAGCATCACGAAGCCGGCGGCGGCCATCGCCCTCCGCAAGGTGATCATCCGCATTCTCCGAGTCATGTTCAAAGTCATGGCCGGATCGTTCCCCAATCGCCTTTCCAGCCTGACAGACGTCCGTGCCGAAATTGCAGGTAAAGCCCGTCGCTGCGGCTCGCCAGCGCCGCACCCTTCACGTTCGGCAGCGCGGCCAGGAGTTCATCACCCGGACGGCCTCGCACATAATGAAGCGGCACGCCAAGCGCCTGCGAGGCCTGGTCGGGAGTCATGCCGAACATCAGGGGAATGTTTGGCGGTGTCAGTTGCTGTGCCCGCGCGCTTGCGCTCGTGAGGCTGACGACTGCAATCAAGGCCGCGACAATGTTCAGCTTTCGACCGCTGCGCATCCGCGTCACTCCACCGCCACCAGTGTGCCGCCCGGGGTCCAGCCGCCGCCCAGCGCCTGGAACAGGCTGGTCGCGGCGAGTAGCTTGCTCAGCCGGACCTGGACCAGCGTGTTCTCCGCGGTGAACAACGTCTGTTGAACCTGTAGCACAGTAATGAGATTGACGGTGCCGCCATTCAGCTGCTTTTCGGCGATGTCGAACGCCTCGCGCGAGGCCGCGACCACCTGCGCCTGGAGCCGTTCCTGCAGCGTGAACTTCTGAAGCGCAATGAGCGCTTTCTCCACATCGGAAAACGCCGACAGCACGGCCTTGCGATAGGCGTTGAGATTCTGGAGCTGCACGCCCTTGGCTTGCTTCAACTGGCTCTCGAGCAGGAAACCGTCGAAGATGGGCTGAGTCAGACTGGCGGTGAGGGTGTAGAACCACGCGCCCGGTGTGAACAGGCTGGCAAGGGCCGCACTCTGGAGGCCGGTCGTGCCGGTCAGCTGGATCTGCGGGAAGAAGGCGGCGCGCGCGGACTCGACGCTGAAATTGGAGGCCGAGAGCTGTGCTTCGGCCTCCCTGATGTCCGGACGCTGATACAGCAATTCTGACGGCAGGCCGGGCGTGACGCGCGGCACCGCGATCTGGCGCGTCGTGCCGCCATGGATGGTGAAGTTGGCCGGCGCGCGGCCGACCAGCACTGCCAGCGCCGCGATGTTCTGCCCCACCGTGACCTCGAGCGGCGGGATCGCGGCGCGCTGGGTTGCCGCCAGCGCCTCCTGTTGCGACACGTCGAGCTGCGACGCGGTGCCGCCGTTGAACTGCTTCTTGATCAGATTGAGGATGCGCTCGGCCGCTTCCAGATTGCGGCGGGTAACGCGAAGCTGGTCCTGCGCTGCGAGCACCTGGAAATAGGTGTTGGCGACGGTCACGATCGTCGTGAGCGTCACGACCTCGCGGTTGTAGCGCGACACCGTGGCATTCTCTTCGGCCGCATAGAGCGCGGCGCGGTTCTTGCCCCAGAAATCGAGCATGTAGCTCGCGGTCAGGCCGGTCGAAAACGTGTTGAAGGTCGTGCCGCCGACCCCTTGGCCGCTGAGGATCGTATTGGCGCTGCTTTGCTTCTGGCGTTCGGCGCTGGCGTTGCCGGTCAATGACGGCAACAGTGCCGCGCCGGACACGCCGACCTGCGCGTCCGCCTGCACGATCTGCGCCACCGCCACCGCGATGTCGAGGTTGTGGAGCTGTGCCGCGTCCATCAGCGTCGTCAACTCGCTTGAGCGGAAGCCGCGCCACCAGTCGACGATCGGAACGGCTGCATCGGCGTCGCTGCGTGACGCGGCGCGATAGGCCGCCGGCACTTCGAGACTGAGCTCAGGCCGTTCGGTCCCGATGATACAGCCCGACAATGCGGGGCTCAGCACGAGCGCGAGCAACATCCCCGGCCGGAAGACCCTCCGGACACGTCCGACATCCACGCCTCGTTGTACCCCCAACATTCCTGTTCTATTCGCCCGGCTGCAGCGAAGGTCCGGGGATTCGCGGCGCCGCCCCGCCTCGGCGACGTTGGCTCTGCAGGCGGAGTCTGTCCAGATACAAATAGATGACGGGTGTGGAATAAAGGGTGAGGGCCTGGCTGAGAATCAGTCCGCCGACAATAGCGATTCCCAGCGGCTGGCGCAGCTCGGCACCTTCGCCGATACCGAGCGCGAGCGGAACAGCGCCGAGCATGGCCGCCATTGTCGTCATCATGATCGGTCGGAAACGCAACAGGCAGGCCTCGCGAATCGCGTCGAGCGGACTCAGGCCGCGGTTGCGCTCCGCGTCAAGAGCGAAATCGATCATCATGATCGCGTTCTTCTTGACGATCCCGATCAGCAGGATGACGCCGATCAGCGCCATGATCGAGAACTCGGTCTTGAACACCATCAGCGCCAGCAGCGCGCCGACGCCGGCCGACGGCAGCGTCGAGAGGATGGTGAGCGGATGGATGAAGCTCTCATAGAGCACGCCGAGCACGATATAGATGGTCACGAGCGCGGCAAGGATCAGGAACGGCTGATTCGCGAGCGAGTCCTGAAACACTTTCGCGGTGCCCGCATACGTGCCGCGAATGGTCGCCGGCACGCCGAGCCGGTTCATGGTGGCATCGATAACGGCGATTCCCTCGCTCAGCGACACGCCGGGTTGCAGGTTGAACGAGATGGTGTTGGCGACGAGCAGCCCCTGGTGATTGACCGCGAGCGGCGTCGCGCCCTGGCTGAAATGCGCGACCGCCGAAAGCGGGATCATCGTCTCCTGCTTGGTGCTGACGGCCGAGCCGGTCGACGCCACGCCCTTGCCGGTGGCGCCGATCGAGTTGTTGGCGAGATTGCGCGCCGCCTGCGCGTTGGCGGCGGCCGGGCCCGATGAATTGCTCTTCGACACGATCGTGCCCGCGACCGCGTTGGTTGCCTGCGAGCCGCCGACCGATCCGCCCGCGGTCGAGACATAGACGTCCTTCAGCGTCTCCGGGTTCTCCCAGAAGCGCGGCGCCACCTCCATGATGACGTGATACTGGTTGCGAGCGACATAGATGGTCGATACCTGGCGCTGCCCGAAGGCGTCATAAAGCGTGTTGTCGATCTGGCTCACGGTGATGCCGAGACGCGATGCGGTGTCGCGGTCGATGACGACGTTCGAACTCGAGACCCTTGTTCTGCTGGTCGCTGTTGACGTCGGTGAGCTTTGGTTCGCGCTGCAGCGCTGCCGCGATCTTCGGCGTCCATTCGTTCAACTCGTCGAGCGAAGCGCCCTGCAATGTGTATTGATATTGCGCGCCGCTGGCGCGGCCGCCGGCGCGGATGTCCTGCACGGCCTGCAGGAACAGCGTGGCGCCGGGCACGACCGCGAGCTGGCGCCGCAATCGGCCGATCACCGCATCGGCGCTGACCTTGCGCTCATTCAAGGGCGTGAGCGAGACGAACATGAAGCCGGAATTGGTCTGGCCGCCGCCGGTGAAGCCCACGGCGGTCTCGACCGCCGGATCCTTCTTCATGATGCTGACGAATTGCGCGAGCTTCTGCTGCATGAGCTGGAACGAGATGCTCTGGTCGGCCTGGATGAAGCCGATGATCCGACCGGTGTCTTGTTGCGGGAAGAAACCCTTCGGGACGACGTCGTAGAGATAGAAATTGAGGCCGACCACGGCGGCCAACACCAGCATGATGAAGCGGGGATGATTGAGCGCCGAGGTCAGCGTGCGGCGGTAGAAGTTCAGCATACCCTGGAAGAAGCGCTCGCTCAGCCGGTAGATCCTTCCGTGCTCGCCGGTGTCGCGCCGCAGCAGCACCGAGCACATCATCGGCGTCGTCGCCAGCGACACCGCGAGCGAAATCATGATCGAGATCGAGATCACCACGGCGAATTCGCGGAACAGCCGGCCGACGATGCCGCCCATCAGAAGGATCGGGATGAAGACCGCGATCAGCGAGATGCTCATCGAGAGCACGGTGAAGCCGACCTCGTTCGCGCCCTTCAGCGCCGCCTCCAGCGGCGACATGCCCTCCTCGATGTAGCGGGTGACGTTTTCCAGCACGACGATCGCGTCGTCGACGACGAAGCCGGTCGCGACCGTGAGCGCCATCAGCGAGAGATTGTCGAGGCTGTAGCCGAACAGGTACATCGCGCCGAAGGTGGAGACCAGCGAGACCGAGACGGCGACCACGGGGATGAAGGTTGCGCGCAGGTTCCGCAGGAATGCGAACACCACGAGGATGACGAGCAGTACGGCCAGGATCAGCGTCCGCTCGACATCACGCAGCGAGGTGCGGATGGTGGTCGAGCGGTCGACGCCGACGTCGACATCGATCGCGGGCGAAATCGACGCCCGTAATGTCGGCATCAGCGCCTTGACCGCGTCGACGGTCGAGATGATGTTGGCGCCGGGCTGCCGGTACAGGATGATCAGCACCGCCGGCTTGCCGTTGGCGAGGCCCGGCATTGCGCAGGTTTTCCACGCCGTCGGTGACCTCGCCGACATCGGTGAGTTTCACCGCCGCGCCGTTGCGATAGGCGACGATCAGCGATTTGTAGTCGTCGGCCTTGTTGGCCTGGTCGTTGGCATAGATCTGGTAGCGCTTGTCGCCGACATCGATGCCGCCCTTGGGGCTGTGCGCGTTGGCGCTCGAAAGTGCGGCGCGGACGTCTTCGAGCCCGATGCCGTATTTGTAGAGCGCTTGCGGGAATGAGATCGACGCGCACCGCGGGCAGCGAGCTGCCGCTCGACCACGACCTCGCCGATGCCTTCGACCTGCGAGAGCTTTTGCGCCAGCACCGTCGAGGCAGCGTCATAGAGATCGCCGCGGGTCGCGGTGTCCGAGGTCAGCGTGAGCATCAGGATCGGCGCGTCGGCCGGATTGACCTTCTTGTAGGTCGGATTGCTGCGCAGGCTGGTCGGCAGATCCGCGCGGGCGGCATTGATCGCGGCCTGCACGTCGCGCGCCGCGCCGTTGATGTCGCGGTTGAGCCCGAACTGCAGGGTGATGCGGGTCGAGCCGACCGGCTCGAGATCGAGGTCATCTCGGTGACGTCGGCGATCTGGCCGAGATGGCGTTCCAGCGGGCTCGCCACCGTGGTGGCGACGTCCTGCGGGCTGGCGCCCGGCAGCGTTGCCTGCACCGAGATGGTCGGGAAGTCGACCTGCGGCAGCGGCGACACCGGCAGCTTGAAGAACGCCACCGCACCGGCCGCCGCGAGGCCGAAGGTCAGCAGCGTGGTTGCGACGGGCCGCCGAATGAAGGGGGTTGACGGCTCCATGGCTCACGCACCCCGCTCGCCGGATGTACGCTTGCGGGCCGTCCGGCAAAGCGAACGGCGAGACGATCGAACCAGAGATAGATCACGGGCGTCGTGAACAGCGTCAGCATCTGGCTGACGAGCAGGCCGCCGACGATGGAAATGCCGAGCGGATGCCGCAGCTCCGAGCCGGCGCCGGTGCCGATCATCAGGGGCAGCGCGCCGAGCACCGCGGCCATCGTCGTCATGATGATCGGGCGGAAGCGCAGCAGGCAGGCCTGGTAGATCGCCTCGCGCGGCGACTTGCCTTCGTTGCGCTCGGCGTCGAGCGCGAAGTCGATCATCATGATCGCGTTCTTCTTGACGATGCCGATCAACAGAATGATGCCGATGATCGCGACGATGGTGAGGTCCTGGCCTGCCGCCATCAGCGCCAGCAGCGCGCCGATGCCGGCCGACGGCAGCGTCGACAGGATGGTGATCGGATGGATGAAGCTCTCATAGAGCACGCCGAGCACGATATAGACGGTGACGATCGCGGCCAGGATCAGGAACAGCTGGTTCGACAGCGAGGACTGGAAGGCGAGTGCCGCGCCCTGGAAGCTCGTGATCACGCCGAGCGGCTGGCCGATGTCGATCTGCGCCTGCTTGATGGCTGCGACCGCCTCGCCGAGCGAGGCGCCGGGCGCGAGATTGAACGAGATCGTGGCCGACGGAAACTGGCCGAGATGGGAGACCTGCAGTGGCGCGGTCTCCTCCCGCATCCTGGCCAGCACCGAAAGCGGCACCGGAGTCGAGCCGACCGAAGAGGGCAGGTAGATGTCCTTCAGCGACTGCAGCGAGTTCTGCAGCGCACGGGTCGGCCTCGAGGATCACGCGCTACTGGTTGGAGTTGGTGAAGATGGTCGAGACGATGCGCTGGCCGTAGGAATCGTAGAGCGCGTTGTCGACGGTCGCCGGCGTGATGCCGAAGCGGGCGGCCTGGTCGCGGTCGATATCGACAAAGACCGAAAGGCCCTGCGCCGAGATGTCGGTGGCGACATCGCTGAACTCCGGCAGCGTCCGCAGCTTGTCGACCAGCTTCGGCGTCCACTCCGCAAGTTGCGCCGGATCGGCGTCCTGCAGGATGAACTGGTACTGCGTCCTGGAGACCGTGCCCTCGATGGTCAGGTCCTGCACCGGCTGCATATAGAGCGTATACCGGTCAGCGGCGCCGGTCGCCTCCTTGAGCCGGCGCATGATCGGCGGAGATGTCGGACTTGCGCTGCGTCATGCGGCTTCAGGTTGATCAGGATGCGGCCGGAGTTGAGCGTGGTGTTGGTGCCGTCGACGCCGATGAAGGAGGAGAGGCTGTCGACGTCGGGGTCCTTGAGGATGATGCTGGCGAGCTGCTGCTGCCGCTCCGCCATCGCGGCATAAGAGACCGATTGCGGCGCCTCCGAGATCGCCTGGATGACGCCGCTGTCCTGCAGCGGGAAGAAGCCCTTGGGGATCGCGACATAGAGATAAGCGGTCAGGCCGAAGGTCGCGAGCGCGATCAAGAGCGACGAAGGTCTGGCGATCGAGCACCCAACTGCAGCATGTGGCCGTAGATTTCGATGACCTTGTCGAAGCCCTCGCGGCTCCAGCGCTGGAAGCGCGTTCTCATGCGCCTCGGTTTCGGGCTTGAGCAGCTTGGCGCAGGCCATCGGCACCAGCGTCAGCGACACCACGGCCGAGATCAGGATGGTCACCGACAGCGTGATCGCGAATTCGCGGAACAGGCGGCCGACCACGTCGCCCATGAACAACAGCGGGATCAGCACCGCGATCAGCGACACCGTCAGCGAGATGATGGTGAAGCCGATCTGCTCGGAGCCTTTCAGCGCGGCCTCAAGCGGGGAGTCGCCTTCCTCGATGATAGCGCGAGATGTTCTCGATCACCACGATGGCGTCGTCGACCACGAAGCCGGTCGCGATCGTCAGCGCCATCAGCGACAGATTGTTGAGGCTGAAGCCGAACAGGTACATCGCGCCGAGCGTGCCGACCAGCGACAGCGGCACCGAGAGGCTCGGGATCAGCGTCGCGCGCGTCGAGCGCAGGAACACGAAGATCACCAGCACGACCAGGATCACCGCGAGCGTCAACTCATATTCGACGTCGCGCACCGAGGCGCGAATGGTGACGGTGCGGTCGGTCAGGACGGCGAGGTCGATCGCGGCCGGCAGCGTCGCCTGCAATTGCGGCAGCAGCGTCTTGATGCCCTCGACCGACCGAGATGACGTTGGCGCCGGGCTGGCGCTGGATGTTGAGGATGATCGCCGGCGTCTCGTTCATCCAGGCGCCGAGCTTGTCGTTCTGCGCGCCGTCGACGACGTCGCCGACGTCGGAGAGCCGCACCGGCGAGCCGTTCTTGTAGGCGACGATCAGCGACTGGTAGTCGCTGGCGTTGCGGATCTGGTCATTGGCGTTGATGGTGTAGGCGCGCATGCCGCCGTCGAAATTGCCCTTGGGCGTGTTGACGTTGGCGTTGCCGAGCGTGGTGCGGAGATCGTCGATGTTGAGCCCGTAGGCGGCGAGCTTGCGGATGTCGGCGCGGATGCGCACCGCGGGCCGCTGGCCGCCGGAGATGCTGACAAGGCCGACGCCGGGAAGCTGCGAGATCTTTTGCGCGAGCCGCGCATCGACGAAGTCCTCGACCTGCGTCAGCGGCATGGTCTTCGAGGTGAGGCCGAGCGTCAGGATCGGCGCGTCGGCCGGATTGACCTTGGCGTAGATCGGCGGCGCCGGCAGGTCGGAGGGCAGGAGATTGCCGGCGGCGTTGATCGCGGCCTGCACTTCCTGCTCGGCGATGTCGAGCGAGATGGTCAGGCTGAATTGCAGCGTGATGACGGAGGCGCCGGCCGAACTCACCGAGCTCATCTGGTTCAGGTTCGGCATCTGGCCGAACTGCACTTCCAGCGGCGCGGTGACCGACGAGGTCATCACGTCGGGGCTCGCGCCGGGATAGAAGGTCTGGACCTGGATGGTCGGGTAGTCGACTTCGGGCAGCGCCGCGACGGGGAGGAAGCGGAACGCCAGCATGCCCGACAGCATGATGGCGATCATCAGGAGCGTGGTCGCCACCGGCCGCAGGATAAACGGCTGTGACGGGTTCATTGCTTCGGCTTCGCCTTGCTTCGATTGGTCGTGCTTCGGTTCGTCCTGTTTGGCTTCGCCGTCGGACCGCCGCCTCTTGCCGCCGCCCTGCCTTGTCGCCCGCGTTGGCGGCGAGCACCCGCGCCGGCGCGGCGTTGCCGCCGGCCTCGGCGCGCACGATGACCTTGGCGCCTCGCGCAGCTTGTCGGCGCCGTCGATCACGATGCGATCGCCGGGCTGGAGGCCCGAGAGCACCTCGACGCGGTCGCCGTCGGTGACGCCGAGCTTCACCGGGCGCACCGTGACCGTGCTGTCGTCCTTGACGAGATAGACGAAGGTGCCGGGCACGCCGCGCTGGATGCCGGCGGTCGACATCGTCACCACGTCCTTGTGGGTGTCGAGCAGCAGGCGAATGTTGACGAACTGGTTCGGATAGAGCGTCTTCGCTCTCGTTCGGGAACTGCGCGCGCAGCTTGATCGTGCCGGTGGTCGGATCGATCTGGCTGTCGAAGGTGGTCAGCGTGCCTGTCGTCGAGCTTGGTGGTGCCGGAGCGGTTCGAGCGCGGTCACCGGCAGCTGGCGCGCCGTCCTGCAGCCGCTTTGCGATGGCCTGCAGATTGTCCTCGGGCAACGTGAAGAGCACGCTGATCGGCTTGAGCTGCGTGATCACGACGAGACCGTTGGTATCGCCCGGGCGTGACGTAGTTGCCCTGGTCGACCAGGCGCAGTCCGACGCGGCCGTCGAGCGGCGAGACGATCTTGGTGTAGGCGAGGTTGACCTCGGCCGCCTTCACCATGGCGCGGTCGGCTTCGACCGTGCCCTGGTCCTGTGCGACCAGCGCGGTCTGCGTATCGAGCTGCTGACGCGGCACGGCGTTCTGCGCGGCGAGGCCCTGATAGCGCGCGAGATCGACCTGCGCGCCCTTCAGCGTGGCTTCGTCGCGCGCGAGCTGGCCGCGCTGCTGCGCGAGCGCTGCCTCATAGGGACGCGGATCGATCTCGGCGAGCAGGTCGCCTTTCTTGACCTCGTCGCCTTCCTTGAAGACGACATTGGTCAGGTAACCGCTGATCTGGGTGCGGATGGTGACGGTCGCGAGCGAGGTCACCGTCCCCAGCGCATTGAGATTGATTCCGATATCGCCCTTGCCGACGGTTTCCGGAACGATCGACATCGGTGCGCCGCCGCCGCGGCCACGGCCGGCACCTGCCTCCGGCTGCGGCGCGCTTTGCTGGCGCGTCCACCAGACGATCCCGGCGACGACAAGAAACACCACAAGCGAGGCGAGCACCACCCGGCCGCCCGATCGCGGCTTGGTCGGCGAAAGCTCGAAATCGGGAGCCTCTTTCGGCGGCTTCAGCGGCTTGTCCATGCGGCAATCATCGGGCTCGTTGGGGCGGTTGAATGCGTCGCTTCATTTTACCGCTTCCGCAACCATGGGGACATTCCCCCGTTCCAACATTTTGACGGTTCTCCCGGGGGATTGTCGCCTTAAGAATTCGGAAAGAATTGCCTTTTCTCCCGGCCCTGGGGCAATTGGACCGACATCGGAGGCTTGTTCGCGCCGTTTCGGTGCAAGGGCCGCTTCGAGCTGCGGCGCCTTAAAGATGGATGACGCCGCGCCGGGCCGCATGCGCGACGGCGTCGGTGCGGCCAGTGGCATCGAGCTTGTCCAGGATCGAGCCGACGTGGAACTTGGCGGTATGGACGGAAATGCCGAGCTGTCTTGCGATCACCTTGTTGGAGGCGCCTTCCGCCATCAGCGCGAGTACATCGAGTTCGCGCGGGGTCAGTTCCGCGTCCTGCCCGTCTGTTCCCTGCGCCCGCTTCGCCGTGAGCGTGACATCGGCCGGATCTCCCCGCGCAACGAGGCTCAGCCCGGCCACACCGCCCAGAAGGGAGGCGAGCCGGTCGGCGAGTGCGGGATCGGCGATCTCGATCGTGATGGTGATTGACGGCGAAGCCTCTTCGCTCACCTGTCCGGCCTTTCACCGATGGTCAGTTTGAAAGTGATGGGCTCATCGGCGCGCCGTGCCATCACATCCACCACGGTCCCGACGCTGTCGGGGCCGAGCGCGCGCAACAGCGACCGCACGCCAGAAAGTTTCTCATTGTTCCAGCCGACGATCACGTCGCCCTGGCGGAGGCCCGCGGCCGCACCGGGGCCGGCCTTGTCGACACTCATCACCATCGCGCCGATTCCGTCATCGAGCTTGATGGGTTGCAGCCCGAGGCCGAGATAGCCGCGCGCGATGCGCCCATGGCTTTCCAGCCTTGTTGCGACACGTTCGATCGTCGCGGCCGGAATGACGAGCACGCGCCGCGGCCCAAGCACCGCCATGCCGAAAGCCTCACCCGCAGCATTCAGCGCTAGCGCGCCCTCATGGCTGTGCCGCAGCCGAACGTCGAGCTCGATCCGTGCATCGATATCGCCGCCACGCAGGCTGCGCCAGCGTTCGCCGGCAAACGACACCGCGCCAAGTGCAGCAGTGGCGCTGCCATTCTGGGCCGCGACGACCACTGCCAGCGATCCGAGGGCCGGCACGCGGGAGGAGAGTTTCGCCGGCGTCAGCCCCGCGCCGTCGAAACGCAGCAAGGCGATGTCGGTGGTGTGATCGCGGCCGGCGATAGTGGCCGGACGTGTCGTGCCATCGGCAAGCACGATGGTGACGTCGCCTTCCTCGGCGAGCGCTTCATCGGCAGTGACCGCGAGGCCTGGCTTCCAGACAAAGCCGGAGGCGCGCGAGCGCCGCGAATGCACGGAAACGATCGATGGCCGCGCTGCTGCGACGACGCGTTCGAGGGCGGAGGACAGGGAGGCGAGGGCGCTTTGATCACTCATGGGAAGCTCCAGATAGGTTGGGCCTAATCTGGAGCTTTGCAAGTCCTGGCAAAACTGCCCGCATGGGCGGGATTGGACGTGCCTTTGGGTCTCAATCTTCGTCATGCCCGGCCTTGTGCCGGGCATCCACGTCTTCGTTTCAGGAAAGCGAGGAAAGACGTGGATGGCCGGGACGAGCCCGGCCATGACGAGGGTCAAACTGTCCTGCGCTAGGCTGGCAGTCAGCCAGCGACCGCGAGCTGCCCGCCATATTTGGCACGCAGCTCCGTCTTCAGGAGCTTGCCCGTTGCGGTGTGCGGCAACGACTCCACGAAGATCACGTCATCAGGCATCCACCATTTGGCGATGCGGGTCGACAGGAATTCCAGGATCGATTCCTTGGTCGGCGTTGCGCCGGGCTTGGGCTGAACCAATAGCAACGGCCGCTCCTGCCATTTCGGATGCGGGATCGCGATGACGGCGGCTTCGAACACATCCGGATGGGAGACCGCGAGATTCTCGATCTCGATCGAGGAGATCCATTCCCCGCCGGACTTGATGACGTCTTTCAGGCGGTCGGTCAGCTGCACATAGCCGTCGGGATTGATGGTGGCGACATCACCGGTGCCGAACCAGCCGTCGTCGGCGACGACCTTGCCGCCTTCGCCCTTGAAATAGCCCGAGATCACCCAGTTGCCGCGCACCTTGAGCTGGCCGACGGTCTGACCGTCATGCGGCACGCTTTGCCCATCCTCGCCGGCGAGGCGCAGTTCGACGCCAAAGATCTGGCGCCCCTGCTTGACCTGCATGTCGACGATCTCGTCCGCGGTGGCGTCCTCGTGCTTGGTGAGCGGCGTGCCGAGCGTGACGATCGGGCTGGTTTCCGTCATGCCCCAGGCATGCAGCAGGAAGACACCGAGAAGGTCGCGGAATTTCTCGATCGTGGCGCGAGGCGCCGCGGTGCCGCCGGAGAACACGAGCTTCAGTTTCAGTTTCGACAAATCGAGCTTGGCGCGGTTGTTCTCGACATAGGCGAGGAAGTTGAGCCAGATCGTCGGAATGCCGCCGGCCTTGGTGCAGCCCTCCTGCTCCAGCAGCATGTAGATGCTTTCCGGATCGAGCTTCGGACCGGGCAGCACCAGCTTGGCGCCGCACATGGCCGCCGAGAACGGCAGGCTCCACGCATTGGCGTGAAACAGCGGTACGACGACCAGGATCGAATCCTTGGCCGACAGCGCGAAACCGTCGGCGGCGCAGGCGGCGAAGGCATGTAACACGGTCGAGCGATGGCTGTAGAGAACGCCCTTGGGATTGCCCGTGGTGCCCGAGGTGTAACAGAGCGTGCAGGCCGTGTTCTCGTCGAACTGCGGCCAGGCGTATTCGGGCGAGGCCTGCGCCAGCAAGGTTTCGAAGCAGAGCAGGTTCTTGACCCTGGTGGCAGGCATGTCCTTTTCGTCGCACAGCGCGATCCAGCCGCGCACCAGCGGCAGCTGAGGCGCGAGCTGCTCCACGAGAGGAGTGAAATCCGGATCGAAGAAGATGTAGCCGTCCTCGGCATGGTTGATGATGTAGACGAGCTGCTCGATGAACAGGCGCGGATTGACCGTGTGCAGCACACGGCCGGAGCAGGTCACGCCGTAATAGATTTCGAGATGCCGCCACGAATTCCAGGCCAGCGTTGCGACGCGGTCGCCGGGGCCGACGCCGAGCGCGGCAAGGGCGTTGGCAAGCCGTTTGGCGCGAGAGGCGATCTGCCCGTAATTGGAACGGTGCATGACGCCCTTCGGATCGCGCGAGACGATCTCGGTTTCGGCGTGCCAGGTCGCGACATAATCCACCAGGTCCGAAATCAGCAGCGGCCGGTTTTGCATGAGCCCAAGCATGAAAGCCTCGTCCTTGTGCGTTTCCTCTGGTCGGCAGGAGTCCTTGTTGTTCTTTTTGTAGCGGGACGTCCCGGCGATGGACATCATTAAGCCTCTCGACCCGGCGCAAGTCCAGCCCTGCACGAAGTCTGGGGAGTGCGACTCGGATACCTTCGGGGGCGCTTGTTCGCGGTGCGGCGCTATCTCGTCAGCGGGCTGACGGCGGGCGCGGTGAAGGGCTGATCACGCCATCGCAGTGACGCGTCCGAGCATTTGATCGAACGCGGCGCGCAAGGAAGCTTCCGGATTGGCGACGCTCGAGCGGCTGCGCCAGGCGACATAGCCGTCGGGCCGCACCAGCACCGCTCCGTCCGCCTCGATGCCATAGGCCGCCTGCCATTGCCCGTCGCCATCGCTCACCTCGGTATCGGGACCGATGATCTGGGTGACCAGCGGCGGCCATGGCGGGTTGGTGGATTCTGCTGCGCGTCGCCAGGCCTCTCCATCAGCGCCCGCCAGCAGCAGAAAGTGCGGACCGATCAGGTCGACGGTCGAGATCTGATCATTGCCGCGTTGCAGCCAGACATGGGGCGCGCGATTGCCCGGCCGCGCCGACGGCACATATTCCGTGACGGGATCGTCGACGACGGCGGCCGGCGAGCCGTCGGGTACGACCGCATTCGAGGCGTAGCCGACGCCGAAGATCAGGCCCTGCTCGTTCAGGAATTCGCGCCGCGGCAGGACTCCGCTCTGCCGCTCGGTGCGTCCCATGGACAAAGCGTTGGCGAGCGAGTTTTTTGTCGTAATCGTCGCGAGCGGCTGCCGTTCCTCATGATAGGTGTCGAGCAGCGACTCGTCCGCCTCGCCGCGCAACACGGCGGCGATCTTCCAGGCCAGGTTATGGACGTCCTGCACTCCGGTGTTGAGGCCGAAGCCGCCGGTCGGCGGCATCTCATGCGCGGCGTCACCGGCGAGAAAGATGTTGCCGATGCGATAGCGGTCTGCAACGACCGCGGAGGCTTCCCAGGGGTTCGCGCCGAGTATCTTGACCGGGAAATCAGGCACGCCGATGCCCTCCCGAACCAGCTCCGCGCAAAACTCGGGCGTGAAGTCGTCCGGGCGCCAGCCATATTTCTTCGGGCTGTGGATCAGGTAGCCCCAACGGTTGGTGCCGTTGATGGTGAGGAATGTGGCGCGAAGATCGTCCTGTTCGATGAAATAGAGTGCAGCGGGTCGGTCCTTCACGTATCGGGTCAGCTCGGCCTGGAACAGGATGTTGACGCTGTCATAGACCTTCTCTTCGCCGACCATGTTCACCGGCAGCGCGCGCCGCACCCGGCTTTGTGCGCCTTCGGCTGCGATGAGGTAGCGTGCGGTGTAGGGGATTTCGGCGCCCGTTACGCGATCCCTCAGCATGCCGGTGACGCCGTCCGGCCGGTCGGCGAAAGAGATCATCTCGGTGTTGAAGCGGAGCTCGCCCGGACCCGCCGCCTCGGCATAGCGGCGAATGACGGGTTCGAGATCGTCCTGGGCGCAGAGACAGTTCTTGACGGGCGTCATCGCCATGTTCTTCGCCACTGCGCGGCCCGGCACCCGCCGCTCGATTTCACGGCCGGCGAGCGTCTCGGCCCAGACGATCAGTCCGGTGCCGCCTTCGGCGAGCCCTGCGGTGCGAACGGCGGCATCGATCCCGCTTTGCCGGAAGACTTCCATGGTGCGGGCGTTGATGCCGCGCGCCTTCGGCGTCAACGCCGTCGACGGATGCCGCTCGACCAATAGCGAGCGTACGCCGTGCTGGGAGAGAAACAGCGAAGCGGCAAGACCGACCGGCCCGCCGCCGGAAATCAGAACGGGGATGTCGAGCATTTCTCGTCCTTGTTGATTGGCCCGTGATTCACGCGATCTCCATCGGCTTGCCGTGAGGCTCCCGGCGGAAAGCGACAATCGCGATCAGCGCGGCCAGTTCGCAGGCCGCGAGGAAGAGGAAGGCGGGCGCGACCGCATCCACGGTGGCCTTCGGCGACACCACATCGCTGCTTCCCGCGATCAGCGCGAGGCACACCGGTCCCAGAATCTTGCCGACACCGTTGGAGGCTTGCGCCAGTCCGAACGCCCGTCCGCCGAGCGAGACCGGAAAGACCTCGACGACATAGGGCGAGATGTTGGAGAACATGCCGCTGTAGAACATCGCGCCGAAGATGATCAGCAGCGCAAACACGGGCCAGCCGAAGATGAACTCGCGGTAGAATGTGAAGATCGCGAGCATCACCAGAACCGAGATCGTCGTGCCGACCATCGCCGCACCACGGCGGCCGATATAAAGCGGCAGCACTGAAAACAGCACGCGGCCGAGCAGCGAGGAGATGCTGACATAGACGAAGTAGTGTGCCGCCTCGTGCGGCGTGATCTTGAGCAGTTGCGACAGAATGGTCGGGCCCCATAACTGAACGCCATAGGTGGCGGTGGAAATGCCGACCCAGATCACGACCACCCACCAGAACCGCTTCTGGTCGCCGAGCAGATCCGCCATCGACCCGGATTTCCTTGCAGGCTCGATCGCTGACGGCAGCGAAATGCTGGCCTCGGCCACGCCAAGCAGCCTCGCCGCCTCGCGCCGCGCATCTTCATTGCGTCCGCGCGACAGCAGCCAGCGTATCGACTCCGGCACGAACCAGAGGATCAGAAGCGAGGTGACGATGGGCGCCACGCCGGTGAAGGCGACACCGCGCCATCCGATGACGGGCAGCAGGCCTGCCGAGACCATCGCGGCGAACATCGTGCCGAGCGCGACCGGCACCACCATCATGCTGGAGACGAACGTGCGATACCGGGTCGGCGTGATCTCGACGATCAGCGGGTTTTGTGCCGTCGTCGCCGCCATCGATCCAAAGCCGACCACAAAGCGCAGCAGGGAAAACTGGATCCAGGCGCCGTCCGGGATCAGCGCGATGCCCGCAGCGCCCAGCGCGAACACCATGCCGCCGCCCCAGATCATCCGTTTGCGCCCGACGATGTCGGCGAACCTGCCGCCGATCGTCGCGCCCGCGATGGCGCCGACGCCGGAGGAGAGCAGCATCATCGCGCTCTGTCCGTAGGTGAGATGCCAACCCGGCGCGAGTACGGAGACGAGATATCCGACCAGGAAGAAGTCGTAGAATTCGAACATCTCCTGCATGACGATCAGCGCGATCGTCAGGTAGTAGCGCGGTGTGAGGGAGGATTTTTCCAGCGCGTCGAGCCAGCCCTGCGCGCCATCAGGCGAATTGTCCTGCCCCCGTGCGACACTGCCTTGCGCACTGGGGACGCCGCCCTGGGCGTCGAGCGTCACATCGGCCATCTCTCTCCCCGGATGCCCGACTGCCGCCGTCATGCGCAGCGGTTCTGGTTGCCGGGCGATCGCGGTCGAGGTTAGCAGGCGCATGTTTATTGCGATAGCCTCGAATTGAAAAGCCGTCATGCGTGCAACACTGGAGAAGGCTGCGTCTCCAAGTTGCGAAAAGGCGTGTCGGCATGCGTGAACGGCGACAGCCGTTTGACGCTTTTCCAATCAACACCGCGTGTGGAGGGTCACGTCCTTTCTTGACACGGAAACGCCGCGCGGTTCCGATGCGCGCCTCCCGCCGCACCGGCGGCGGTTTGAAAAACACCAGGATGCAAGACGAAACGGCAGGGGTTACACGGCGCGACCTGCTTTCGCTGATCGGGGCGATGGCTGGCAGTGCAGCAATGTATCACGCGATGACGAGCCTCGGCTTTGCCGCGGAGTCGCGCTATCAGGGCCCGATCAAGCTCGGAGGCGATCCGAAGGGCGCGTCGGTTCTGGTGCTCGGGGCCGGACTTGCCGGCATGACCGCGGCGCTGGAGCTGCGCAATGCCGGCTATCAAGTGCAGGTGCTCGAGTTCAACAAGCGCGCCGGCGGCCGCAACTGGACCATCCGCGGCGGCGACAGCTTCACCGAGCTCGGCGGCGCGACCCAGAACTGCGATTTCCAGCCGGGGCTCTATCTCAACCCCGGTCCGTGGCGGATTCCCTATCACCACCGCGCGCTGCTCGATTATTGCAAACGGCTGAACGTGGTGCTCGAGCCGTTCAACCAGCTCAATCACAACGCCTATCTTCATTCCGTCAGCGCCTTCGGAGGCGCGCCGCAGCGGATCCGCGCGGTGAGGGCGGATTTCCAGGGCCATGTGTCGGAGTTGCTTGCCAAGGCAACCCGGCAGGGCAAGCTCGGGGAAGCCGTCACCAAGGAGGATCAGGAAATCCTGCTGCAGGCGCTGCGCTTCTGGGGCGCGCTCGACCGCGATTATCAATACAGTGCCAGTCTGGACGCGTCCGCGGTTCGCGGCTTTGCCGCACCTCCGGGCGGCGGCCTTGCCGCGCTGCCGGTGCCGAGTGAGCCCGTTGGGCTCTCCGACATCCTGAAATCGGGCCTGTGGCGCCATCTGAGAAATTTCGCACAATACAATTTCCAGACCACGATGTTCCAGCCGGTCGGGGGCATGGATGCGATCGGGAAGGCCTTCGCGAAGGAGGTCGGCGACATCATCCGCTTCAATGCCAAGGTTACAAAGATCAAGCAGGGCGATCGCGGCGTCACCGTGAGCTATATCGACACCACCAACCCGTCGATCCAGAACTCGGTCACGGCCGACTGGTGTGTCTGCACCATCCCGCTCTCGATCCTGAGCCAGATTCCACTCGATGTCGGATCCGCCATGCAGGCGGCGATCGAGGCTCTTCCCTATGCCGCATCGGTCAAGATCGGCCTGCAATTCAAGCGCCGCTTCTGGGAGGAGGACGACGCAATCTATGGCGGCATCAGCTACACCGATCTGCCGATCCGCCAGATCGCCTATCCCAACAGCGGTTACAACAGATCGGGGCGGGGTGTGCTGCTCGGCGCCTACATGTTCGATACCGCCAATGCCTATGAATTCACTGCCATGCCGCCCGCCGAACGCGTCGCGCGCGCCGTCGAGTTCGGCGCAGCCATTCATCCGCAATATAAATCCGAATTCGAGAACGGCGTCGCGGTGGCCTGGCATCGCGTGCCGTTCACGCTGGGCTGCAGCGGCGAATGGTCGGAGGAAGGTCGCAAGCAGCACTATGCCAATCTGTGCCAGATCGACGGGCGCATTGTGCTGGCCGGCGAACATGCCTCGGCGCTGCCGGCGTGGCAGGAGGGCGCCATCCTCTCCGCGCTCGACGCGATCACGCGGCTGCATGAACGTGTGATGAAGATATGATGCAGCGAAGCCGGTCGTATCGCCGCGTGTTCCTGCTTGCGCTTGCGAGCGCGGTCCTGGTGCAGGAAACGTTCACGCAAGCCACCCTGGCGCAGGAAGGGCAGCGCACCTTCAGTTCGGGCTATCGCTTCGTCGAAATGAGCGGCGAGGAACTCTACAACAATGTCTGCCGCGGCTGCCATATGAGCGACGCCGGCGGCGCCACTGGCGCCGGCTCCTATCCGTCGCTCGCCGCCAATTCCAATCTTGAGAGTCCCGGCTATCCCATCACGCTCGTGGTTCACGGCCGTCGCGCGATGCCGCCTTTCGGGGGCATGATGAGCGATGCGCAGGTCGCGGCCGTGGTGAACTATGTGCGAACGCATTTCGGCAACAACTATCGGGACATGGTGACCGCGCAGGACGTCAGCGAAGCGCGGCGCTGAAGCAAAGGGGGCGAAGATGAGATTGCGAGCGCTGTGGCTTGCCGCATTGTCGGCCTGCATTTTCGGCAATGCCGCGCACAGCGAAGTGATCCGGCACCCGATCCCCAATTCGAGCTTCCCGATTGCGCAGTCCGTCCAGGTCGGCGGCAATGCCACGACGTATTATGTGAGCGGGCAGGTCCCGCCCACTGTCAACAAGGATGCCGATCCGTCCACCGCCGCCGCGTATGGAGACACGAAAACCCAGACGGTGGGCGTGCTCAATCGCATCAAGGGCATCCTGGAAGGGCTTGGCCTTTCCATGGGCGATGTCGTGAAGATGCAGGTTTTCCTGGTGCACAGCACGTCCGCGCCGATGGATTTCAAGGCCTTCATGGAGGGCTACACGCAGTTCTTCGGCGGCAGCCAGCCTAATCTGCCGGCGCGCTCGGTGGTCGGCGTCGCCTCGCTCGCCAATCCCGGTTTCCTGGTCGAGATCGAGGTGATCGCGGTGAAGGATGCAAAATAAGCTGACATGACCGGCGTCGGGCGAGGGGCTTGACGGCTTGCACGACAGGGCCTCCACTGTCTCAATTGCGGTCACAATCTGGTGGGGATCGTGTCATGCATCGCAGGCAAATGTCGTCACTGCTGCTGTCAGCCGGGTTCGGAGCCTTCCTGCTTGCGGGGGGCGGTGCCAGGGCCGAGGAACTGACGCCGAACCAGCAGATGGCCCATGACATCTACAAGGAGCTGGTCGAGATCGACACGACCACCGCGACCGGCGATACCAGGCAGGCGGCCGAGGCCATGGCCTCCAGGCTGAAGGCGGCCGGCTTTGCAGACGAAGACGTCCACGCTTTCTCCCCCGCGCCGCGCAAGGGCAATCTGGTGGCGCGGCTCCGGGGGACCGGCAAACGCAAACCGATTCTGCTGGTGGCGCATCTCGACGTCGTGCCGGCGCTGCGCTCCGACTGGTCCGTCGATCCGTTCAAGCTGACCGAGCAGGACGGCTATTTCTATGGGCGCGGCTCGAGCGACGACAAATACATGGCGTCGTCCTTTGTCACCAACCTCATCCGCTACAGGAAGGAAGGCTACAAGCCCGACCGCGACATCATCCTCGCGCTGGAAACGGATGAGGAGATTTTCGACCACGACGCGCTCGGCATTCAATGGCTGATCAAAAATCACCGCGACCTGATCGATGCCGAGTTCGCCCTGAACGAGGGCGGCCCGGTCAATCTGAGAGACGGCAAGGCTCTCCGCGTCAGCATCCAGACCAGCGAGAAGGTGCCGGTGACCTTTCAACTGGAAGCCACGAATAGCGGCGGCCACTCATCGGTGCCGCGAAAGGACAACGCGATCTACCGCCTGGCCCAAGGCCTGGTGCGGCTCTCGAAATTCGAATTTCCCCTGCACCTCAACGATACCACGCGCGCCTGGTTTTCGCGCACCGCGCAGTTCGAGGACCAGCAGAATGCGTCGGACATCCGCGCGGTGCTCGCGGACAAGCCGGATGCGATGGCTCTCGCCCGGCTCTCGGTCAGTCCGCAATACAACGCACAGCTCCGCACCACCTGCGTCGCCACCATGCTGCAAGGCGGCCACGCCGCGAACGCGCTGCCGCAATCGGCCATCGCCAAGGTCAATTGCCGGATCATCCCGGGCGAGCCGGCCGACGAGGTGAAGGCGACGCTCGTCAAGGTGCTGGCGGATGACGGCATCGCCGTGACGCAGATCGAGCGCGAGGTTGCAAGCGAACCCTCCAGGCTCAACGAGGAGATCGTCGGCGCGATCGAGAAATTATCGAACGAGTTCTGGCCGGGCGCCGCCGTGATTCCGGTGATGAGCACCGGCGCCACCGACGGGGCCTTCCTTCGCAACGCCGGGATCCCGACCTACGGTCATTCCGGCATGGCGATGGAGCCCGGCGATGCCGGGCGCATTCACGGCAGGGACGAGCGGGTGCCGATGAAATCGTTCTACAACGGCAACGAGTATCTCTACCGGCTCGTGAAGATGCTGGCCGGTGGGGCTTAACTCCGCTACGACGTGGCGTCGCGACGAGGGGCGTTTATTTCGATCCGGTCGCTGAAAAAAAGGTTCTGCCCGGGCATCAAGATCCGGCTTTCAAGGGAGGAGTCAATGCTTGCCGAGTTTCGAACTCGCCTTGCCGCCGTTGCGGCTGTCGCGTTTGTTGCCGCCGCCTCACCGGTTCTTGCGGAGGAGCCGGCCGCCCAGGCCGAGAAAGCGGGGTTCTCCAGCGCGGGCATCGCCCGCATCGACGCCTATCTGCAGAACGAGATCGACAGTGGAACAATGCCGGGCGCCATCCTGCTGATCAGGCGCAACGGGCAGGATGCTTTTCTCAAGAGCTTCGGCGTGCGCGATTCCGCCACCAAGGCGCCGATGACGCCGGATACCATCTTCCGCATCTATTCGATGTCGAAGCCGATCACGACGGTCGCGGCCATGATGCTGGTCGAGGAGGGCAAGCTTCGACTCGACGATCCCTTGTCGAAATACATTCCGGCCTTTGCCGATGTGAAGGTGGGGGTCGAGGTCAAGGGTGAAGACGGCAAGATGCATCTCGATCTCGTCGCGGCGAAGCGCCCGATCTCGATCCAGGACCTGATGCGCCACACCTCGGGACTGACTTACGGCTTCTTCGGTGAAGGCCTGGTCAAGAAGGCCTATGTCGAGGCGGGGCTTGGCGCAGACGATCCCGATCTCGCGCAGTTCACCGAGCGGCTGGCCAAGCTGCCGCTGGCCTATCAGCCCGGCACGACCTGGGACTACAGCCAGTCGACCGACGTGCTCGGCCGGGTCATCGAGGTCGTTTCGGGCAAATCGCTCTATCAGTTCGAAAAGGAGAGGCTGCTCGATCCGCTCGGGATGAAGGATACCGCCTTCTACGTCACCGATCCCGCGAAGCAGAAGCTCATCGCTGAACCCTTTCCGAACGACCGCACCATTGGCGCTGGTTCCCAGGTGGGCGACCCGCGCGTGCCGCGCAAGCTGCTATCCGGTGGCGGCGGCATGGTGTCGACGCTCGATGACTATGCGCGGTTCTCGCAGATGATCCTCAACGGCGGCACACTCGACGGCAAACGCTATCTCAGCCCGAAGACCGTCGCCTATATGGGTTCGAACCATATCGGCACGGGCTCGGGCGTCACTCCCGGCCCGTACTATCTGCCGGGGCCGGGCTTCGGCTTCGGGCTGGGTTTTGCGGTGCGCACGGATGCCGGTGTCTCGCCTGTTGAGGGCTCGGTCGGCGAGATGAATTGGGGCGGCGCGGGCGGCACGGCCTTCTGGGTCGACCGGCAGGAGAACATGTTCGTCGTGTTCATGGTGCAAGCCGTCAAGGAACGCACGCGGCTACGTGTCGCGCTGAAAAACCTCGTCTACGGCGCGTTCGAGAAATAGGCTGGGGCTAGGTTTGGCAGGCAGCGACATCGTTGCTGCTTGCCATGCGCCGCAAAAGGCTTACCGAATCCTTAGCTGGATTCGGCATTTTCCCAAATAAATTCTGCCCTGTTGGCGAAGTTTTTCGTGGAGGCGAAAGGCACCGGGTAACCTTGAAGCCCGATCCGCGTTGGCGTCGACCGGCCGGCACCCTAAATTGGGGAATGGGGGGAACGTCTCGCCGGTATTCGGAGGCCTGAATGGTCCTGAAACGTGTGGTTCCTGCCCTTGTCGCCGCCGCGCTGTTCGCTGCCGGCAGCGTTGCCTGGGCCGATGAGGAATATCGCCCGTCCGAGTTCCTGGGCCTCGACCTCTCCCAAGCCGTGCTATCACCCAAACGCCTCGGACCGCCGGCGGAATTCGCGCCCGTCGCGCTGCAAGCTGAAGCGGAAGCCAGGAACGAGGCGGCGGGTGATCACGCCAGCGAGCCCTATTGGGCACGCGAAGAACTGGACGTTCAGCCCAAGGAAGTCTCCGTGCAGGACGTCCGCGTGACGCATCCGAACCGGATTGCCCATGACCGGATCGCCCCCGAGGTGCCGAAGGCAGCCGTGCATCTGAAGCCGAAGGGTACGTCGCGGACGACGTTGGCCCATCGGCACCGCAACCCGCTCGATGCGCAGGCGGGGGATGTGCGGATCCAGAAATGGCCCTGCACCGGAGGCGGCATCTGCGCCTGGCAATAATACGCGCGGGCTCGCATCCAGCTCCGTCGACTTCTTCGCCCCCCGATCGAAACGGCGTTCAGCCATGCCGATGGCTGAACCGATCTTGATTTGAGGCGGGCCTTGCAGGAAGGCTATTCTTTCGGTTCCGCCCGCCGTTAAATCAATCCCGACAACAAAGCGCTTTTACGGTCTGCCCGGTGCGCAAGGCGGCGCCGGTTCGCAAGGAGCACAATCATGGACTCATTTCAAACCCAGGGCATTCGGTTGCCACGGCTGGGGCTCGGCACCTATCGCATGCAGGGGGACGTCTGCCGGGCGGCCGTCGAAAGCGGGCTCGCGCTCGGTTACCGTCATCTCGACACCGCGGAGATGTATGCCAACGAGGATGCCATCGGTGCGGCGATCGCCGCCTCCGGCGTGCCGCGCGGCGAATTGCACGTCACCACGAAGGTCTGGAACGAGAATCTGGCGCCCGACGCCATGCGCCGGGCCTTCGACACCAGCCTGAAAAAGCTGCGGCTCGACGTGGTCGATCTCTACCTCGTGCACTGGCCGAAGCCCGGCATGAATCTGCCCTCGATGTTCGAGACGCTGATGAAGCTGAAGGAGGAGGGTCGCACGCGGGCGATCGGCGTGGCGAATTTCAATATCGCGCTGCTCAAGACCGTGGTCGAGGAGTTGAAGGCGCCGATCGCCTGTAACCAGATCGAATATCATGTGATGCTGGATCAGTCGAAGGTGAAGAAATACATGGACTCGAAGTCCATTCCGCTGGTGGCCTACTGCCCGCTGGCACAGGGGCGCGCCGCCTCCGATCCGACGCTGATGGCGATCGGCAAGAAGCACCATACGACCGCTGCGCAGGTGGCGCTGAGATGGCTGCTCGACCAGGACGGCGTCGCGGCAATCCCGAAAGCATCGCGCCACGAGAGCCAGAAGGCGAACTGGGATGCGCTCGGCGTGAAGCTCGACGACGACGATCGCAAAAAGATCGCCGGCTTGCCGAAAGACAAGCGCTTCGTCAGCCCCGGTTTCTCGCCCGCCTGGGATTGAGCACGACGATCAGGCAGGAAACGAGACAAGCGAATGGCCCCTTGCGGGGCCATTTGCCGTGTCGGTCTCCGATTTCTTAGTAGCGGTGGCGTTCCTTGATCACGACGCGATCATGGTGACGATGCCAGCCCGGATGCCAATCGCGATCGCGATGCACGCGGTATTCCGCGCGGGCGCGACCCCAATCGTGGTCGTGGCCACGCTTGATCACGACGGTCTCGGCGCTTGCGATCGTCGGCGCTACAACAGCAATGGCACCGATAGCCGCGACGAGATAACCAATCTTCCTCATGTTGTCCTCCTCACTCTCAGTGCTGATTTAAACCTCGAGTGAGAAAGAACGTTCCGCCGGAACTTGCGGGAGTTTCCTGAACAGCCATTCAGAAAACGCGTGCTGCGCGCGATTGCCGCAGGCCAATGCGCTGAAGCGCCTGCGGCGCTTCAGCATCTTTTGGGCATGATCTCCTCGGAAAACCGCTTCACACTTTGCGCTGCGCGGCCCTTCGAGTCCGGATCATGCCTACTGCGCGATCGCCTGGTAGACGAGTGCGTTGATCTTCTGCCGGTAGTGCCAGCGGATCGGTCCGGGCGCGGCCGAAAGATAGACCACCACGAGCTCCTCCTTCGGATCGGCCCACCAGTCGGTGCCGCTCGCCCCCGGCCAGGAGAACTGGCCGATGGATCCCATCATCCTGACAACGCCGGGCTGGGTGCGCAGTGCAAGCCCAAGACCGAAGCCGTAATCGGCGCGGGTCGGATCGGCATTGCCGACAAGGTTCTTGATATTGGTGCCGAGCTGGTCGGACAGCATGTAGGCGACAGTCCGCGGGCCGAGCACGCGCGCTTCGCCGAAACGGCCGCCATTCATCAGCATCGAGGCGAAACGCAAATAGTCGGATGCGGTGGACGCAGCGCAGCCGCCGCCGCAGTCGAATTTGATGGCTTGCGTCAATTCCGGGCTGCGTGCCTGCGGCTTTCCGGTATCGGGATCGGCCGGCAGCGGCTTGGCATAACGCGCGGCCTTGTCCGCCGGAATGGAGAAGCCGGTATCGGTCATGCCGAGCGGGCCGAACAGATTGGCCTGCAGATATTGCCCGAGCGACTGGCCCGAGATCTTCTCGATGGTGAGGCCGAGCACGTCGAGGCCGAAGCCATAATCCCAGACGGTGGCCGGCTGATAGAGCAGGGGCAGCGATGACAGCTTGTCGAGGAAAGCCGTGCCGTCATAGTTTTTGGCGGCGTCGCTGCTGCCGGCCGGATACATCTTGTGCACCAGCGTATTGCCACGCCCGCCATAGATAAGGCCGGACGTATGGCGCATCAGGTCCTGGATCGTGATCTGGCGATTGGCCGGTGTCGTGTCCGCAATCGGTTCGCCATTGTCGCGCAGCGCGACCTTCATGGTCGCGAATTTCGGGAAATATTTCGAAAGCGGGTCATCAATCAGGAGCTTGCCCTGCTCGTAAAGCATCAGTGCGCCGACAGTCGTTATCGGCTTGGTCATCGAGGCGATGTTGAAGATCGTGTCGGTCGTCATCGCGATCTTGGCGTCCTTGTCGCGAAAGCCATAGGCATCGAGCTTCACGAGCTTGCCATGGCGTGCAATGGCGATGACGGCGCCGGGAATCCGTCCCGCATCGACATCGGCCTTCAGCACGCTGTCGATTCGCGCCAGCCTCTCACTGGAGAAGCCGACGTCTTCCGGCTTGGCGCGGGGCAGCGGGTCTTCGGCAAAGGCGGCCGTTGAAGCGAGCAGGCAGAATGCGCCTGCGAACAGCAGTTTGGGTGGCACCATGGACGTCTCCCGTTCGGACCGCGTTCGATCCTTGTTATTGATGGCGGGAGCCTAGTCTTCCATCTCGCGGGTGACCAGCCAGCCTTCGCGCGGGAAGCCATGCGGGATGCGAGCTGTCTCTTGCGGAAAGCGCAACCGCGGCGCATCATCGCTTCATAAAAATATCAGGGGGAGCGCCGATGTCCGCGTTGTCACGCCGTCATTTCCTTTCGCTGTCTGGATCGGCCGCCGCCGTGGCGTTGTCGGGTCGTCCCGCAGGCGCCGCCATGGGTCCGAATGACAAATACGACCTCGTGATCAAGGGTGGCGAGGTGCTCGATCCCAGCCAGTCGCTGCGGGCCAGGCGCGACATCGGCATCCGCTGGGGTGTGATCGAGGCGGTCGAGGACAGCATCCCGCCTGCGCGCGCCCTGAAGAGCATCGATGCAACCGGCAAGCTGGTCATGCCCGGGCTGATCGACCTGCATTGCCACGTCTATCCCTATGGCTCGGCGATCGGCATTCCCGCCGACGAACTGGTGCAGTTCCAGGGGACCACCACAGTGGTCTCGGCGGGCGATGCCGGCGTCAACAATCTCGCGGCGATGCGCCGTTTCATCGTGGCGCAGACGCGGACGCGCATGTACGCCTTCCTCCACATCGCCAACAACGGATTGTCTTCCTTCCCGGTCGCCGAACTCTACAACATCGACAATGCGCAGGTCGAAGCCTGTGCGATGGGGCTTGCCGAAAACCCGGATTTCCTGATCGGGGTCAAGGTGCGGATGTCCGAGAACGTCATCTACAAGCACGGCCTCGAGCCGTTGAAGCGCGGAATCCAGGCCTGCGAGATGTGCGGCTGGCCGGCGCGGATGATGGTGCATATCGGCGGTGTCGAGACCAAGGAGCTGATGAGCGACATTCTCAACCTGCTGCGGCCCGGCGACATCCTGACCCATTGCTATTCCGGCGCGCCGAACAATTCGGGCGCGTTCACCAATATCGTTCAGGACGGCAAGCTGTTGCCGGCGGCGCTCGCCGCCAAGCAGCGTGGCGTCATCTTCGACGTCGGCCATGGCGGCGGCAGCTTCGATTTCACGGTGGCGGACGTGGCGATCCCCGGCGGCTGCACGCCCGACACGGTCTCCTCCGATATTCACGTGTTCTCCGGCAATTCGCCCGGCATTCCGTTCCTGCCCAACGTGATGAGCAAGTTCATGACCCTGGGCTTCACGCTGGAGCAGGTGGTGAGCATGGCGACCACTGCGCCCGCCAGGATCATCAACCGCGCGCCGAAAATCGGTACGTTGCAGGTCGGTGCGCCCGGCGACGTCGCCATCATGGAACTGGTGGAGGGACCGGTGACCTTCGTCGACACCCGCAACAACAAGCGGGACGGCAAGGTCTCTCTCAAGCCGATCCAGACGGTGATGAACGGTGTGCCGTTCGGCCGGCCCTACCAGGCGCCGTTCTCGGTGCGGTGAGGCTGGCGCGCGGACGGCGGTATGGATTGCTGCTCCTCGCAATGACGAGGAGGGACTAACCCAGTCGTCATTGCGAGCGTAAGCGAAGCAATCCATGTTAACCGTGCTTCCGCTCCACATTGCCGCTCCGCGCCGGCACGCCGAATTCCTTCCGGCAGACGTCGGCGAGCACCGCGACGCCCTCGCGGATCTGCTGCTCGGAGGGGCTGGCGAAGCACAGCCGCAGCCGGCAGCCGGCAAAGCGCTTGTTCGTCGACCATTCCGGGCCGGGATTGATGGCAACGCCGGCGGCGAGCGCCGCCTGATAGAGCTTCAGCGTGTCGACATGGTCGGGCAGCTTCACCCAGAGGAAGATGCCGCCCTTGGGGTCCTCGAATTCCGCTGACGTGCCGAACTGCTCGTTCAGCGCTTCCATCAGGGTATCGAGCTTGCGGCGCAGGCCTCGCGTCAATTTCGGCACGTGGGTGGCAAAATGCGGCGCGCAATATTCGGCGAGCACCATCTGCTCCAGCGCACCCGATCCGGCATCGGTCTTGAGCGCCAGCATCCGCGACAGCATCTCCCAGGGCGCGACGATGAATCCGACGCGGAGCGCCGGCGCAATCGATTTCGAGAACGAGCCGATATGAATCACGCCGCCGTTCTTCGCCATGGCATGGATCGCGGGCGGCCGCTTGCCGTCCCAGATCAGGTCGGCGTAGCAATCGTCCTCGAAGATCGGCACGCCATATTCCTGCGACAGCCTCAGCAATTCGGCGCGCCGCGTTTCCGGCATGATGGTGCCCGTCGGATTCTGCACGGTCGGGATGGTGTAGATGTATTTTGGCCTGATGCCGCTTGCCTTGAGTTCGGCGAGTTTCGCGGCCAGCACGTCCATGCGCATGCCGTTACCGTCAAGGGGAATGCCGATGGTGTTGACGCCAAGCCGGGTCAGCCGGTTCAGCGAACCCTGATAGGTTTCCTGCTCGACGACTACGGTATCGCCGCGCGCCAGCAGCGTTTGGTTGACGAGGTCGAGCGCCTGCAGCGAGCCGGAGACGATCAGGATGTCGTCGACTGTGGCAGAGATGCCGGCATCGCGCTTGAGCTTTGCCGAGAGGAACTCGCGCAGGCGCCGGTAGCCCTGCGGACCGCTGGCCAGTCCGTAGGTGGCGAGTGTGCTGCCCTCACGCTTCAGGACGGCGGTGACGGCGTCGAGCAACCCGTCGACCGGGACCTGCTCCGGGTCGTTGTTGCCCCCAATGAAACTGTATTTCGCAAGTCCGGCCCATTTCGCGGCGGGCGCCGGCAATCCTGGCGGCAGAAGCGGCGCGAAGTCGAAGCTCGTCATGGCGGACATTGGATGTCTACTCCCTAATGGTTTTCTCGTTCTTGCTTTTTTGTTTCCGTTTCTTGTCTTGGCCGATGCGCCGGCCTAGCGTAACGCCGGGCGGCTTCGATTGGTCCATTTAGCGCGCGCCCGGTCAAGCCCGGCAGCAGCGATTGGCTGTTGGATATCATATCCCCGGCGATGGCCTTGCGCTCGCAGACCGCGATTGCAAGTACCGCATGGCGGAATAGGCCTTGGACCGGTGCCGCCCTGGTCTGCATCTTGATGCTGGCGCGGATGCCGAAGTCCGGCTAATGCATCCTCGAAAGCAGTTTGAGAGACGACAAAGGATATGGCGGATACAATTCCCGAAGTGCTGCAAGCGTTCGCCCGGGGCGAGCTTGTGGTCGTGACCGACGACGATGACCGTGAAGGCGAGGGCGATCTGATCGTCGCGGCCTCGCTTTGCACCGCCGACAAGATGGCGTTCATCATTCGCCACACCTCCGGCATCGTCTGCGCTCCCATCACCACCGACGACGCGCGACGGCTGCGGCTCGACCCGATGGTCGCCCATAATGATTCCGCGCACACCACCGCCTTTACGGTCTCGATCGACTACAAGCCGGACGGCGGTACCGGCATTTCCGCGGAGGAACGCGCCTCCTGCTGCCGGGCGCTCGCCAATCCCAATGCCGGGGCCAATGATTTCGCCCGGCCGGGTCACATCTTTCCCCTGATCGCGCGCGACGGTGGCGTGCTCCTGCGCTCGGGTCACACCGAGGCGGCGGTCGATCTTTGCAGGCTGGCCGGCCTGCCGCCCGTGGGCGTCATCTCCGAGCTGATGAATGACGACGGCACGGTGATGAAGGGCGAGCAGGTCGCCCGCTTTGCGGCGGCCCACAAGCTCAAGCACGTCACCATCGCCGACATGATCGCCTATCGCCAGGCGCGCGAGAAGCTGATCGAGCGGGTCTCGACCTTCGTCACGGAAAGCCCGATCGGACCGCTGCAGGGTTACGCCTACCGCTCGCCCTTCGACGAGATCGCCCACGTTGCCTTCGTCTATAACGGCATCGGCAACGGAAAGAACGTACTGACACGGCTGCACAAGCCCAACATCGTCAAGGACCTCTTCACCGGCCAGGCGCGGATGCATGTCGTGCTGCAGCACTTCCAGAAGGCGGGCCGCGGCGTGCTGGTCTATTTGCGCGACGGCGCGGCCGGTGTTCCCGTCGAGCCGGTGGGCGAGCCGAAGACGGCGGAGGCCGATCGCAACAGGCAGTGGCGCGAGGTCGGCGTGGGCGCACAGATTCTGAGGGATCTCGGCGTCACGCTCGATCATCAACCTCACCTCCTCGGTGCATGACTACAAGGGACTGTCCGGCTTCGGGATCGAGATCGTCTCCAACGAACGGCTTGAAGATGTAGAACACGTCGTCATTCCGGGCGATGCGTCAGCATCGAACCCGGAATCTCGAGAGTTCGGGTTCGCGCTTCGCGCGCCCCGGAATGACAGTTGCCCCGATTGCGCTTCCACGCTTGGCGCTTTAATTTATCAACCAATTCCTTAAAGGAACGACGCGAAAGGATTTTTCATGAGCGTGCGCCCCCAAGCCAAGGACAAGCCAGCGGAGGCCTCTTTCCAGTGGGACGATCCGTTCCTGCTCGACGACCAGCTCACCGAAGACGAGCGGCTGATCCGCGATACGGCCCGTGCCTACGCGCAGGACAAGCTCTTGCCGCGGGTGATCAAGGCCTATCTGGAGGAGAAGACCGACCGCGAGATCTTCAACGAGATGGGAGAGCTCGGCCTGATCGGCGTGACATTGCCGGAAGAGTATGGCTGCGCCAATGCCAGCTATGTGGCTTATGGCCTGGTCGCCCGCGAGATCGAGCGCGTCGATTTAGGCTATCGGTCGATGAACTCGGTGCAATCGTCGCTCGTGATGTATCCGATCTACGCCTATGGCGACGAGACCCAGCGCAAGAAATACCTGCCCAAACTGGCAACCGGAGAGTGGGTCGGTTGCTTCGGCCTGACCGAGCCCGATGCCGGTTCCGATCCCGGCGGGATGAAGACCCGGGCTGAAAAGGTGTCCGACGGCTACCGGCTCAACGGAGCCAAGATGTGGATCTCGAATGCGCCGATCGCGGACGTCTTCGTGGTCTGGGCCAAGTCGGCCGCCCATGACAACCAGATCCGTGGCTTTATCCTGGAAAAGGGCATGAAGGGCCTTTCCGCGCCGAAGATCGGCGGAAAGCTCTCATTACGCGCATCCGTCACCGGCGAGATCGTGCTCGACAACGTGGTGGTGCCCGAGAGCGCGCTGTTGCCGAATGTTTCGGGGCTGAAAGGTCCGTTCGGCTGCCTCAATCGAGCCCGGTACGGCATTTCCTGGGGCGCCATGGGTGCGGCCGAGGATTGCTTCCATCGCGCGCGGCAATACACGCTCGACCGCAAGCAGTTCAATCGGCCGCTGGCGGCGACACAGCTGGTGCAGAAGAAGCTCGCCGACATGGAAACCGAGATCGCGCTCGGCCTGCAGGGCTCGCTTCGCGTCGGCCGGCTGATGGACGAGGGCAAGATGGCCCCGGAGATGATCTCGATCGTCAAGCGCAACAATTGCGGCAAGGCGCTCGATATCGCCCGCATGGCGCGCGACATGCACGGCGGCAACGGCATCCAGATCGAGTATCACGTGATGCGCCACGCCGCGAATCTGGAAACCGTGAATACCTATGAGGGCACCCACGACGTGCACGCGCTGATCCTCGGCCGCGCCATCACCGGCATCCAGGCGTTTACTTAGGTGGTGCGTTTTCCGCTGGATCCGTATTTCTCCCCTGTCATCGTCCGCGAAAGCGGACGATCCAGTATCCTAGAGGCCCCTCGTTTGATCTCGACTGCTGGTGTTTACTGGATACCCCGCTTTCGCGGGGTATGACGACTGCGTGTGGAAGCCCATGGCCGAAAACGACGACGTTCCGTTCAACCGAAACTTTCCTTTAAAGCCCGGCGTGGTCGAGGAAGTTCGTCCGGGTGTGCGGCGTGTGCTCTGTGACAATCCGAGCCCGTTCACCTTCACCGGCACCGTCAGTTACATCCTGGGAAAGGGCAAGGTCGCCCTCATCGATCCCGGTCCGGACAGCGAGGCGCACGCAAAAGCGCTGCTCGAGGCCGTGCGCGGGGAAACCGTGACACACATCCTCGTCACCCACACCCATCGCGACCATTCGCCCAACACCGGCCGGATCAAGCAGGCGACCGGCGCCACCGTCTATGCAGAGGGCCCGCACCGGGCGTCGCGGCCGCGCTTCGAGAGCGAGAAGCACAATCCGGAATCCGGCGCTGATCGAGGCTTCCGGCCCGATGTCGAGGTAAAGGACGGGGATGTCATTGAGGGCGCGGGATGGAGGGTGCAGGCGGTGGCGACGCCCGGCCATACCGCCAATCACCTCGCCTTTGCCTTGCCGGAGCGCAAGATCAGCTTTGTCGGTGACCATGTCATGGGCTGGTCGACCTCCATCGTGGCCCCGCCCGACGGCTCGATGATCGATTACATGGCTTCGCTGGATCGCCTCGCCGCGCGCGATGAAGAGCTTTATTTCTCCGGCCACGGTCCGGAAATCCCGGAAGGGCCGCGCTATGTGCGCTTCCTGATCCGTCACCGTCAGGCGCGCGAGGCTTCCATCCTGCATCGCCTCGCAAAGGGCGAAGCCGATATCCCGACCATGGTGCGCGCGATCTATATCGGCATCGACCCGCGGCTGACGACGGCCGCCGGCTATTCCGTGCTGGCGCATCTGGAGGACCTTGTCACGCGCGGCGTGGTCGCAACCGACGGCGATCCCGTGATCGGCGGGACGTACAGGCTTGCGTCTTCCTAGAGCATGATCCGGAAAAGTGTGAAGCGGTTTTCCCTCGCGACAAACGCGTAGCGTTTGCGCGGAGATCATGCTCAAACAATAAGCTAAAGCGCGATGACGATTTATCCTGATCTCATCGCGCTATAGCGCATCGTTCGGAAGGCGATGCCAAGCTCCGCTCGGAGCGCCCGACGACAGGTTTTGGATCGCACTCAAACTCGCTGTATGGAAATCCTGGTTCAACCGCTCCAGAGTCATGCCTTCGGCTTTTTCGCCTTCACCGGTCCGTGACGGAGCCTCTTCCTCACCGGTCAGGTTGGCGTCATCTTTCAATTAAAATTCAGTTGTATTTGTGAACCATGTCACCTGAAGGTGAATACGTTGTGGCGTATTCACCTTCAGGTTCGGCGCGGCCTGTTTGAAATGCCGGCGATCTGCGGCCTTCAGACAAGCCCCTCGAACGTCGTACCGAGTTTCAAATCCGCAGGAATAGCAAAGGGGGAATGACATGGTCCAACACCGCGTCGGAATCAAGAGCCATACTGGAAATCCCGCCTGGCATGTCGCCGCCGTCAAAGTACGGCCCAAGAACAAGCAGTCGCAGTCGCATCCCGGTGTTGCTGCGCTACATCCCGTCACTCATCGCAATACGAGTTATCAGCCACTGCCCCGGCCGCTCGATCTGCCTCCCTATCATTATGATGTCGTGGCCAATTTCCCGGAAATTGGAACGGCGATGCAGAAGGCAGGCAAGATGGTGTTTCACGTCGTCGGCGATTCCGGTGGCGTTCAGGACGGCGAATATCAGAACAATGTCGCCGAGCACATGTTCAATGATCTGAGCAGCGCGGAAATTCCGCCCATGTTCTGCTATCATGTTGGCGACGTTGTTTATTTCACCGGCATGCACGACGATTATTACGCCCAGTTCTATGAACCCTATTCACATTACACGCCGCCGATCTTCTCGATTCCCGGCAATCATGACGGCGAGGTCGACGACCCGACGGCTCAGACCTCACTCGATGGCTGGGTCGATTACTTCATGCAGGCTCACCCGGACGTTGACCCCATTTCGAAGGATGCGCCGCGGGTCCAGCTGAACCTTCCCAACGTTTACTGGACCCTGGTGACGCCCTACGCGACGATCGTGGGGATGTATACCAACGTGCCTGAGCACGGCTCGATCGACTCCACCCAGCAGCAGTGGGTCACGAACGAATTCGCGACCGCCCCGAAGGACCTTCCGCTGATTCTCGCGCTCCATCATCCGATCTATTCGTTTGATGTCTATCACAGCGGCAGCTCCAAGATGGCCGACGTACTGGAGAACGCGATCCGCGATACGGGACGTGTGCCCAACCTCGTGATGTCCGGGCACGTCCACGACTATCAGCGGATCGAGCAAACGATCGCGCCGGGCAAGCCTACGCCGTTCATCGTGTGCGGCAATGGCGGCTATCACAATCTGCACGCCCTTCATTCCGCGGCGGGCGACAAGGCCCCCGATACCGGCGCCGTGTTGAAATATGGAGCGAAGACCTGGGGTTTCATGACCCTGACGATCGACAAGGACACGATTTCCGGGCTTACGACCGAGGTTGACAAGAATAACAACGCAACGCGGGGTGACAGCTTCAGCTACCCGGCAACGCCGGTCCATCTTGCCAATCCAAAATCAGTGCCAACGCTCTGACGAGGGTCGATCACTTCTTCACCGTCTTCGCCGGCGTTTTGGCCGGTGGCGGGACCGCCTTCTTCACCGGCTTCAGCGCGGCCGCCTCGGCCGCGGTGTTGATATCGTCGATCAGCTTGCTGATGCGCGCGGCATTGGAGCCGAGATCGCTCTCGAAAAAGCGCGACGAGGAGCGGATGTCGACGCGCGAGTCGTCGCCGTCGGGTGCGACGCGAATGGAAACGTCCTCGCGGAAGCCCATGATCGGCGTCCGCGCTACCGCCTCGATGCGGCCGACGCGGCGCGGCGGCAGCGGCGCGCGTTCGTCGATCACGAGCCATTTGCGCTTGTTGACGAGCTGCAGCGTGATCGCATAGGCGCGGTCGACCGGGATTTCGAGCTCGACCGGCTCGATATCCGGATAGGCCTGCCGCTGCTGCTCAGCCGAATAGAGGCCGGCATAAACCGCGGTGTTGGCGCCGTCGCCGCTGCGCAACCGCGCCAGTGCCTCGAAGCGCGGCGGATCGATGGGGTCGGTGGTGATGTCGTGGATCGGCGGCAGCTTGCGATACTGCCAGGCGAGGTAGGCCGGGTAGGCGAGAACTATGCCATTGATCAGGAATGCCAGCAGGATGCGGCTCATGCCGCGCGTGCCGTTCTGCCAGATCGCCGCAAAGCCGGCCAGCCCGATCAGGATGGAGAGCGTGGCCAGGCCGAGTGCGCCGAAAAAGGTCGCCAGCGCCGGCTTCATCTCCAGGAAGCCGAAGCGGACGATGAGGATCGACACCAGAACCGCCACGACCGAGAATACGGCCAGATTGCGTGCCCAGGTGGCGAGGCCGGAGAAGGGCTCCGACTGATAGGGGGCGGAAAACCTGCGGGCCATCCTGAACTATTCCGGCATGGATTCGGCCGCCCCTGGCCAAATGGGCAAACGGGCGTTCAGGTGACCTAGCGCACTTTCCGGTCCACTGGGAAGCGGTTTGTCTCGGCGGGTGCGGCTGGTTCGTTGGACCGGAACAAGAGGGCGCGCGCCGCGCGGCGACGGCGCGCGCCCTTGTCGATCGGGGCCAAGTGCGCCGATTTCAAGTGCGCCGGTTTTAATGCGTCGCGGCCAGCGGGCAGGCCGATTCGGACAATTTGCCGAAGGCTTCCTCGCCCGACATGGTCTGGACCAGCTTGTAATAATCCCAGGGATGCTTCGATTCCTCGGGCTTCTTCACCTGCATGATGTACATCTCATGTTCCATCAGGCCGTCGGCGCGGATCTTGCCGTTGCTGGTGAACATGTCGTCGATCTTCATCTTGTGGAGCTCGGCCATCACCTTGTCGGAATCGGTGGTGCCGGCCGCCTTGACCGCGTTGAGATAGGTCATGGTCGCCGAATAATAGCCGGCCTGGTTCATGGTCGGCTCGCGCTTGGTCTTCTCGTAATAGCGCTTGGCGAAAGCACGGGTCTTGTCGTTGAGGTCCCAATACCAGCCCGTGGTGAGATAGAGGCCCTGGGCGGTCTTCAGCCCGAGCGAGTGGATGTCGCTGATGAAAGCGAGCAGTGCCGCCGGCTTCATCGACTTGCCGATGCCGAATTCGTCGGCCGCCTTGATCGAGTTGGTGAAGTCGTTGCCGGCGTTGGCGAGCCCGAGCACCTGCGCGCCTGAGTTCTGCGCCTGCAGCAGATAACTCGAGAAGTCCGAGGTCGAGAGCGGCACGCGCACGGCGCCGACGACCTTGCCGCCATTGGCCTCCACGACCTTCGAAGCGGCTTCCTGCAGTTGCGTGCCGAACGCATAGTCGGCGGTGAGGAAGAACCAGGTCTTGCCGCCCTGGCCCACCATGGTCTTGGCGGTACCATTGGCGAGCGACGTCGTATCGTAGACATAGTGCACGGTGTAGGGCGTGCAGTCCTTGCCGGTCAGCGAGGCGCCGGCGGCGCCGATGGCGATGAAGGGAATCTTCTTTTCCTTGGCGACATTGTTCATTGCCAGGCTGACGCCGGTATTCGATCCGCCGAGCACCAGGGTGAGGCCGTCGCGGTCGGCCCATTCACGGAATTTCTGGGCGCCGACGTCCGGCTTGTTCTGGTGGTCCGACTCCATGAACTCGATCTTGTTGCCGAGAACGCTGCCGCCGAAGTCGTCGATCGCCATCTTGGCGGCTTCCACGCCGCCCGGTCCGATCACGTCGGCATAGAGCCCCGACATGTCGTCGATGTCGCCGATCACCACCTTGTTCCCGGCCGCTTGCGCGCCCGTGACGCTCATCGCAGCAAGCATCAACCATGGCAGCGGGCGTAGCGCGATAGATCTCTTCATCTCGGGCGTTCCTCTTTTGTGTTTGAAGTCGGCCGGAAAATAGAGGTCTCAAGCACTTGTTCCTATTGGTCTTTCGTCGTTGAGACGGCGGCTGAAGCGGTTAATTTTTGACTTGAGCTGGTGCTGAAAAAAGCATCAGCCTCTCCCGTTGCCGGGAGAGGCTGATCTGGTCGATGGCGGCTGATGGATTCCTATGCCGCCGCGTTCGGGAAACTGTAGCTCTTGAACTGTTCCCGCAACGCGGTCTTGAGGATCTTGCCGGTCGCCGTGTGCGGGATGCCCTCGACGAACGCGACATCGTCGGGCATCCACCATTTGGCGATCTTGCCCTCCATGAATGTGAGGATGTCCTCGCGCGAGGCCTTTTGTCCCTGCTTGAGCTGGACGATCAGCAGCGGCCGCTCGTCCCATTTCGGATGATGCACGCCGATGACCGGCGGCCTCCGCGACCGCGGGATGGCCGACGGCGAGGTTTTCGAGGTCGATCGAGGAAATCCACTCGCCGCCGGACTTGATCACGTCCTTGGAGCGATCGGTGATGCGCATGTAGCCGTGCTGATCCATGGTCGCGACGTCGCCGGTGTCGAAATAGCCTTCGTCGTCGAGAATATCGGCGTCGACCCGGAAATAGGCCTTGGCGATCGCGGGACCGCGACACCTTGAGCCGGCCGAAGGTCTTGCCGTCCCACGGCAGCTCCTTGCCGGCATCGTCGGTGATCTTCATCTGCACGCCGTAGGGCGGGAAGCCCTGGGTCTGCAGGACATCGAGCAACTCGTCGCCCTTGGCTTTCCGTGAACGGTGGCTTCAAGCGCGCGCCAGCGTGCCGAGCGGGCTCATCTCGGTCATGCCCCAGGCATGGCGCACGGTGACGCCCATGTCGACAAAGGTCTTGATCATCGAGCGCGGCATCGCCGAGCCGCCGCACACCACGAATTCGAGGTGCGGCAGCTTCAGATTGTTGGCGGCCATGTGCTGCAGCAGCATCAGCCAGACCGTCGGCACGCCGGCGGTATGGGTGACCTTCTCGGTGTCGAGCAGCTCGTAGACCGACGCGCCGTCGAGCTTCGGGCCCGGCATCACGAGCTTGGTGCCCATCATCGGCGCCGAGAATGCGATGCCCCAGCTATTGGCGTGGAACAGCGGCACCACCGGCAGCATGACGTCGCTGGCCGAGGTGCCGAGCGCGTCCTTGGAGTTGGCCATGAAGCGAGTGGATGACGTTGGAGCGGTGCGAATAGAGCACGCCCTTCGGATCGCCCGTGGTGCCCGACGTGTAGCACATCGCGGCGGCGGTATTCTCGTCGAAGTCCTCCCAGGCGAAATCGCCGTCGGCCTGCGTCAGCCATTCCTCATAGGCGACCGCGTTCTTCAGCGTGGTCTGCGGCATGTGCGCCTTGTCGGTCAGCACGATGAAGCGCTTCGACGGTCGGCAGCTTGTCGGCGAGCTTTTCCAGGATCGGCACGAAGGTGAGGTCGGTGATCACCACGCGGTCCTCGGCGTGGTTGATGATCCAGGCGATCTGGTCGGGGAATAGCCGCGGATTGACGGTGTGACAGATCGCACCGATGCCCATGATGCCGTACCAGCATTCGAGATGACGCGCGGTGTTCCAGGCGATGGTGGCGACGCGGTCGCCGAGCTTGATGCCGTCGCGCTGCAGCATCTGCGAAACTTTCAGCGCGCGCTTGTGAATTTCGGCGTAATTGGTGCGGACAATGGGACCTTCGACCGAGCGGGTGACGACTTCCTGCGTGCCGTGATACTTCGCCGCGTGCTCGATAATCCGATGACAAAGCAAGGGCCAGTCTTGCATCAAACCAAGCATCCGAATTTCCTCCTGAAGCGTTATCTACTTGCGCCTTGCCGCGTGGGAAACCGCGGGAAAGGCGGTTAATTCTGGAATTGTCATGAACCTTATCGCGGGAAACGGACATCGCAAGTGGCCATATGGATGCTCCCGGCCGGGCTGGGCAGCCATGGCCGCCGCGTTCTGGCTCCTGCTTGGGCTGCAAGCCGACCGGCGCAGGCCGGCTCAGCCTCGATGACCTCTTCGGCGATGGCCCGCCGAGGCTGCGCGGGAGCGTACATCCGGCGAAAATTCCGCTGCCGAGGCCGCGTCCTGCCGGAGGCGCCTGCGGCCGAGCGCCGAAGCCCGGCGGCGGCGAAGCCCGGCACGACCGAGCCGACAAGCCCGCCGAGCAGGCGGCCCGGCACTCGCCCGCGCCGCCGCAGCCTTCGGCTTGCCGGCTGGCGCTGACGGAAGACATCGCGATCGCGCCGAGCATTCCCGACATCAAGGGGCCCGGCGGCTGCGGCGGCACCGACCTCGTGCGGCTCGAGGCGATCGTGCTGCCGGACAAGCACCGCGTCGCGGTGACGCCGGCGGCGACGCTGCGCTGCTCGATGGCGACCGCCATCGCCGACTGGGTCCGCACCGACATCGCGCCGCTGACCGCAAAAGCTCGGCAGCGAGATCAGCGTTCTCGACAATTTCGATTCCTACGAATGCCGCGGCTTCAACCGCATCCCCGGCGCGCATCTGTCCGAGCATGGCCGCGCCAACGCGCTCGACGTGCGTGCGCTTCAAGCTCGCCGACGGCCGCTCGATCGCGCTGACCGACCGCACCGTGCCGCGCGAGTTGCGCGAGACCGTGCTGCATTCGGTGTGCGCGCGCTTCATGACCGTGCTCGGTCCGGGCTCGGACTGGTATCACGAGGACCACATCCATCTCGACCTGATGGAGCGGCGCAACAATTACAGGATCTGCCAGTGGGACGTGCTACGATCCCGCTGCCGCAGATCGCGCCCCTGATGCCGGCCGAGCGGCCCGAGGAAGCGCCGCCGCGCGAGGTCGCCGCCAAATCCGATGGCGACAAGGAGAAGCGGCGGAAAGCCGGAGGCGGCCTGAATCGCAGAATGCCGAGGATGATGCGGGCTGCCGCGGAGCCGCCGCCCGCGAAGAGGCCGGCAACAAAAAAGCGCCGGTGAAACCGGCGCTCTTTGTTCGTGATCGACCTCGGTCGCTTACTGGAATGTAGGGTTGCCGCCGCCCTGCAGCGCCATTTGCGAGTTGAAGGGGGAGTCGCCGTGGTGCGGCTCCAGCACCACCACGATGGTTCCGATCTTGACGCGGTTATAGAGATCGATCGCGTCCTCGTTGGTCAGGCGGATGCAGCCGGACGAGATCGACGCGCCGATATATTCAGGCTGGTTGGTGCCGTGGAGCCGGAACAGCGTGTCCTTGCCGTTCGCATAGAGATACATCGCGCGCGAGCCCATCGGATTGTCCGGTCCGGGCGCCACGAAGGTCGGCACGCCGAGCCGCTCGATCTCGCTCTTGGTCGGATGCCATCCCGGCCATTCGGTCATGCGCGCCGATCTTGGCGATGCCGGACCAAGCCATGGCTTCTTCGCCGACGGTGATGCCGTAGCGGATCGCCTTGCCGTCGTTCAGCACGTAATAGAGATAGTGATTGTCGGAATCGACCACGATCGAGCCGGACGCTTCCTTGCGGTGATAGTCGACGATCGCGCGGCGGAACGGCTCGGCCACAGGCGTGTTGGTGTACCGGATCTTCGCCAGGTATTCCTTGTCGCGCGGTTTGAAGGCGGTGGCGTTGGTCGCCTCATAGGTCGTGGACTGCATGCAGCCCGACAGCATCAGCCCGGCGGCAGCGGCCATGATTTCAAGTTTCACCTTTAGCGACATGGTGACTTCCAATCGAAAGCCTTGGGTTTGGAGCAGCGATCCTGCGCCCCAAACGCCATGATTTAGTTAATCCTTATTATCGTCGAAACCCGCCACAATTCCAGAACTTAGACACTTATCCCGCGTTGCGGGACCGGTGGTTGTGTCTTTTTTGCCGCAAGGGGTGTCGATTTCGGCTGTTTTTCGAGCAGGTCTGCTCGGAATCGCCGAATCCATGCCACCCTGTCGCCGCCGGCCTGCCACAAATACCAACCGCCAGTTAACACGCTGTCATCGGCGGCTTGCCAGAATCGAGCTAAGCCCGTTTGGGTACAGTTGGTGCCGCCCGGAGTGAGCCATGCTTTCTGTGTTTGTTCCCGTCGAAACCTCGCTCAAGAAGGCGGCTCTGGAACCGGCCGCCCTGCTGCCCGAAACCGCGGTCTGGGTTGATCTGTTCAATCCGACGCCGGCGGAGGACAAGGCGGTGGAGAAGCTCGCCGGGATCGCAGTACCGACGCGGGACGAGATGCAGGAGATCGAAATCTCCAGCCGTCTCTATATCGAGAACGGCGCGCGCTACATGACCGCGACGCTGATGTGCCAGTCCGATACCGATATGCCCAAGACCACGGCGGTGACCTTCATTCTGTCCGGCCACCGCCTGGTGACGGTGCGCTATGACGAGCCGAAGCCGTTCACCCTGGTGGAGAACAAGCTGGCGCGGAGTTGCGCGTCAAGCGTCACCGGCGAACAGGTGCTGATGGAATTGCTCGACGCGATCATCGACCGCTGCGCCGACATTCTCGAGCGCATCGGCGCTGACGTCGACGTGGTCAGCCACGACATCTTCGAACCCGAGAGCGAGCGCCACGGCAACGCCAAGCGCTATTCGCAGATCCTGATCGCGATCGGCCGCAAGGGCGACCTCACCTCCAAGGTCCGAGAAAGCCTGGTCTCGATCGGCCGGCTCGTCACCTTTCTGTCGGCTGTCATGGAGGGAGTGAAATGGAGCAAGGACATGCGCGAGCAGCTCAAGACCCAGCAGCGCGACGTGGCTTCGCTCACCGACCACGCCTCCTACCTCTCCAACAAGATTACCTTCGTGCTGGATGCCATGCTCGGCGTCGTCAATCTCGAGCAGAACAACATCATCAAGCTGTTCTCGGTCATGGCCGTGGTGCTGATGCCGCCGACCCTGATCGCCTCGATCTACGGCATGAATTTCAAGTCGATGCCGGAACTCGAATGGGTGCATGGCTATCCGTTCGCGCTGCTCGCCATGGTAGCGGCAGCCATCGTGCCCTACTGGATTTTCAAGATGAAGAAGTGGCTGTGAAGCCTTTATTTCCAGGCTTTTCCCGCTCCCTTAAAATTTGAGCAGTGCCCTGAACGTTTGATCGAAACTTCTCTGCGATAACGCTGAGATGTGCACGACGGCGGTGTATGGCGCGGACATCAGCGGCAGTCATGCTCAACAACATGCTAAGGCGCGGCAGAAAAGCGCGACTTGGCAAGCTGCATGATCGGGAACCGTTCCTCGCATCATGTGCCAAGAGGAAAGCCATGGTTGAGAAACCCATAACCGCATCGCGTAATGTCATCGACCTCTCGCGCTACCGCCAGCGCAACGCGACGGATAGGGCGCCGGCACTCTCCCCGCGCGTATGCCGCCACTGCGGCGCCGCGCTGCTCGATGGCGAACGCGAGGAGGAATGCTCCAGCGCCTTCAATTCCGACGTGCTGCGTTTGCGCTGGCAGGCCGCCCAGATTCTGCGCGGGTTGACGTGAGGAATGGGGCGAATTGCGAATAGGGAGCGGCGAATGGGAAGAGAGACCCGGCGAGATGACCATTCGCTATTCGCAACTCGCCAATCGCCCTTTGACTTCAGCGCCGCGCGATATCTGCCCTCGAGACCACGATCTCGGTGATCAGGCCATCGCGTCCGAACGGCGCGAGCTGTGCTTCGACATCCGCCACCATCGCATCGACCTTGTCGCCGAGCGCGGCCGGCGAGGACGAGGAGAAGGTCAGCACGCGCTGTGCAAGATGGCTTGCGCTGACTTCGCCGACGGTTTCGACCCTGACCACCCCGGTCGCCTTGAAGCCGGTGCCTTCCAGCAGCGCAATCAGGTCGCGCGGTGTCCGCTCGCCCTTTCCCGATTCCGACCAGAGCGTTTCAGGCGACCAGGCGCGCCGCGCGGCGTTGTAGGTCTCGAGCCAGGCGTTGCGGCCGTTGCGGGCGGGGGAGCAGCCGCAAATCACCAGCGCGCCGTCGGGCGCGACCAGACGCGCAAATAGCGAACCGAACACCGCGCGATCGATCCAGTGCAGGGCGCGGCCGACGGTGACGACGTCGAAGGAACCGGCCTCGGCAGGCAAATCCTCGGCGCGGCCTTCGATCAGTTGCGCCGTCTGCCCGGCGCGAGCCATCGCCCGCCTCGCCGAAGCGAGCATCGCCGGCTCCGGATCGATGGCGGTGACGTGACCGGCATAGGGCGCAAATCCGATGGCGAGCAGGCCGGGCCCGGTGCCGATGTCCAGCAGCCGGTGCTGCTTCGACATCCGCAGTTTCTCTGCGACGTCGCGGAAGAATTCAGCCGGATAGGCCGGCCGGAATTGCTCGTAGAGTTCGGCGGTCGAGGCGAAGCGTCCCATGCAGCGAACTTAGTCCGCCGCATCTGCCGCTTCCAGCTTGCGCAGATCACATCCGCGCGTCTCCTGTCAGGGTAACCTCGGGAAGGCTGTTATGCTTGCGTGGGCAGGGGACGGCTGAGCCCACATCCAGCGCGTCTCACACGTGCTGGCCGCCATTGATATGGATCTCGGCGCCGTTCACATAGGAGCCGGTTTCCGTGCACAGCACGTAAATGATGCGCGCGACTTCGTCGGGGGTGCCGAGCCGGTGCATCGGGATGTTCTGCTCGACGATCTTCTCCGTTCCCGGTGACAGGATCGACGTGTCGATCTCGCCGGGCGCGATGGAATTGACGCGCACGCCGATGCGGCCGAAATCGGAGGCCATTTCCCGCGTCAGTGCCGCCAATGCGGCCTTTGACGTCGCGTAGGCCGCCCCCGCGAAGGGATGCACGCGCGAGCCCGCGATCGAGGTGACATTGACGACCGAGCCCTTGGCGGCTTTCAGTTCCTCCATCAACCCGCGCGCCATCATGATTGGCGCGAAGAAATTGACACGGAAGACGTGGCTCCACGTCTCGATATCCGTATCCATGGTGCCCATCCGTGTGCCACCGGCGGCCTTCGGCGAAATCGCGGCGTTGTTGACCAGCGCATGCAGTGCGCCGCCCTCCAGCCGTTGGCGGATTTCCGAAATGGCGCGGGTCGTGTCGTCGTGGTCGGCGAGGTCGACCTGGATGTGATCCTCCGGGCCTGCGTCCCAGGGACAATCTTCGGGAAATGGATGGCGCGAGCAGGTGATCACGCGCCAGCCTGCCGATGAGAAGCGGATCACGGTTGCGTGCCCGATGCCACGGCTAGCGCCGGTCAGGAGTAGCGTGCGCCGTGGCGTATTGGCGGAGTGCGGCATCTAGTGGTCTCTCACTTTCCGTCAGTCCGGAGCGCGTCGAAGATGCGAACCCGAAATCTCGAGATTCCGGGTTCGACGCTGCCCGTCGTCCCGGGATGACGTGATGTCAAGGATACAGCCGCGTCTTGGTCCACGACGCCTGCAGCGTGTCGCGTGAAAATTCGATGCGATCGTGCAGGCGGAAGGGACGGTCGTGCCAGAACTCGAAACGGACAGGCGCGATACGCCAGCCGCTCCAGCCTGGCGGACGCGGCACCTCGCCGATCAGATGTTTGGCCGCGACCTTGGCAATCGCCTGCTCGAACGCGAAGCGGCTTTCCAGCGGCTGCGATTGCTTCGAAGCCCATGCGCCGATCTGCGCCTGCTTCGGGCGCGTCGCAAAATAGTCGTCGGCCTCGGCATCGGTGACCGGCGACACGTTGCCGCGGATGCGCACCTGCCGCCTCAGCGACTTCCAGTGAAACAGTAACGCCGCTTTAGGATTTGCGGCCAGCTCGCGGCCTTTTTGGCTCGCAATGTGGCTGTAAAACACGAAACCCGTGGCGTCGTAGCCTTTCATCAGCACCATGCGCACATCAGGCAGGCCCGTGGCGTCAACGGTGGCCAGCGACATCGCATTCGGATCGTTCGGCTCCGACTTGCAGGCTTCCGCAAACCATTCCGCGAAAAGGGCGAACGGCTCTTCGGCCTGCGTGAAATCACCTAATGTTAAGGGGCTCGGGTGTTTGATGGAGGTCGTGTCTGTCATGCGTGGAGTCCGAGTTGCGTCCGCCAGCGTCCCAAAAAGCGCTGTTGATCCAGGTCCTATATAGGGCATGGAAGGGCGCTGGCCTATCGGCGTTCACGCCCAATGCGGGCGCGGTCGTAACGGTTTTTCTGGGACTGGCGACCGGCGGCTGCAGCCTGTCCCAGGGTGATGGGCCCTTCGCCATGATGATGGACAAGGTCAAGACGACCGGGCGGGACGTGACGGGCTCGATCAAGCCGGCCGACCCCACGCCGACGGAGAGCGACCTCGCGTTCGCCCGCAATGCCGCCTCCGACGTGCTGACCAAGGGCAACAAGGATTCCAGCCAGCCCTGGCAGAATCCCGAGACCGGCGCGCGTGGCTCCGTGACCCCGCTGGCGCAGGCCTATGCCTCCGACGATGGGCGCACCTGCCGCGATTTCCTCGCAAGCTACGTCAACGGAAAAACCGAGAACTGGCTGCAGGGGTCGGCGTGCCATGGCGGCAATGGGAGATGGGAAATACACAATCTCAGGCCCTGGCGTCCAAGCTGACCGCTTTTTGGCTGACGGCTTTCTGCCTTTCTTGCCGCGTATCAGGAAGGCTGCGATTGCCGCGATATGCGCTGCGTTTCGAGCGAGGTAAGGCAAAGGTGGGCCAGCCAGTTGCAAAAATACAACTCGCACACCAGATGAAACCCAAAGCGGGCGGGCTGCCCTTGGTTTATGGTTATTTTTTCCTGAAGGAGACGTGACGAATGCGCGACCCCTATGAGGTCTTGGGGGTGCCGCGGGGCGCCAGCGCTGCGGCGATCAAGAGCGCCTTTCGCAAACTGGCCAAGAAGCATCACCCCGACAGCAACAAGGACGATCCGAAGGCGGCTGCGCGTTTCTCCGAGATCAATACGGCCAATGAAATCCTTGGCGACGAGGACAAGCGCAAGCAGTTCGACCGGGGCGAGATCGATGCCGAAGGCAAGCCGCGCTTCACCGGTTTTCCTGGTGGCGGCGGCGCGGGCGGCCGTGCCGGCCCCGGCGGGTTTGAAAGCTATAACTTCCGGTCCGGCGGCGGTGGCGGTTTCGAAGACATCCTCAACAGCATGTTTGCCAATGCCGGCCGTGGGGCGCGCGGTGGCGCGGGCCGGGCGGCCCCGTTCGAGTTTGAGACAGGCGGGATCGGGCTTGACCTCGATCTCACTGTCGCCATGTCGGTCACGCTGGAGGAGGCGGTCAACGGCACCGAGAAACGCGTACGGCTGCCGACCGGCAAGGAACTCAACGTCAAGATTCCGGCCGGCGTCATCAATGGCCAGCAGATCCGGCTACGAGGGCAGGGCGAAACCGCACAGGGTCATCCGCCGGGCGATCTTCTGATCACGGTCAATATCGCCCCGCACCCCTTCTTCAAGGTCGATGGCAGCGATCTGAGGGTCGACCTGCCGATCACCCTCTACGAGGCGGTGCTGGGCGGTAAGGTCAGGGTGCCGACCCTGGGGGGCGCCGTGGAACTCTCGATCCCCAAGAATACGTCGAGCGGCCGGACCTTCCGGCTGAAGGGCAAGGGTCTACCGAAGGCGACCGGAACTCCCGGCGACCTCTTCGTCACCACTCGCATCATGCTGCCAGACGGGAACGACTCGGATTTGGAGGCGTTGATGCAGAAGTGGCGTGAAGGACACCCCTACAATCCTCGAAGCGATCTCACCTGACTGAAATCGACTGAAAATTCGATCGTGTGAGTTTTTTCGGGCTCTTTGGACCCGAGGAAACGGGTGCGGCCTCGAGAGGGGGACCAGCGCGGTACAAAACCCCAGCTCGAGGCCGCGTGCGTCGATCGGCGGATCGAACGCTACTCATTTTCTCGTGATCATCCGGTGCGATAATGAGACGCACCCATGACTTGATTCCAGATTCTCAATGTCCGAATTGGGGCACTCGCATTGACGTTTTGTTAAAGCGCCCGCAGAGATCGGCCTGTTCTTCACACGCAAAGCGGGATCATCCGCCTTTTTTCTCGGTCTGGTCGTAGACCAGCCGGGCCACCTGGCTCAAACGCTCCCTGTCGCTGGTGCCTGACACGACGTAGCCGACGCCGCGATCGGCCCAGAACAGGGCGCCGTCCTTACCCCCATTGTGCTCCTGGGTGGTGTAGCGCATCTGGGTCGTCTCATTCGACGCCTTGGCCGTGTAGATGGTGAAGCGCTCGCCGGACGGACCTTCGTACATGAGGAACGAAGCGGGCCCGGTCGGCCCCGGCAACAGCCGTCCGCCAACCAGCTTCAATCCCGTCGAGCTGAGTTCGGGCGCGAAAACCTCCCAGCCGCAACGCTTCGTCAGCCATTGCTGCAGATGAGCCTTTTCACTGCCGGGCACCTCGACCGGATGGCGAACCTCAACGACATAGAGCCGATAGGCTTCCAGCGCGTCCGCGGTGAAGGATTGGAAGGTTGAGGGCGTCGCGGCCACGCCATGCACGAGCCAGCCGGCGCCGCCGCCGGCGACAAAGGCGAGCAGAGAGGCTGCGATTGCGCCATAGACCCATTTGCGTGGCGGCCGCGTCAGCCGCTCGAGCTCGAGCCGCTTCGGCACGGGCTCGTTGGCGACAGAATCATAGCGCGCATGCAGCGCTTCGGCCATCGCGCGCCATGAATGCACCCGCTCGGCATCGTCGGGATGCGCGGCGAGCCATGCCTCGACATCGCCGCGACGCTCTGCCGGCAGCTCATTGTCGACGAAAGCGTGAAGCTCGTCTTCGGTCACGGGAATATTCGGGTCGGTCATTGTCGTGGTCTCTGTCCAATTCCGGTCGAAAAATATCTAATCATCAAACACGTCGCTAATCGGCTATTTTACACGGCGCAGCGCTGGCCGCTCGCCCTCGAGAACGGCTTTCACATGAGCCCGGGCTCGCGCAAGCCGGGACATTACGGTGCCGATCGGCACGCCCTGAATCTCGGCAACCTCGCGATAGCTGAGGCCCTCCAGCATCACCAGCAGCAAGACCGCGCGCTGCTCTTCGACCAGGGTCGACAGCGCGCGTGAAATGTCGCGGCCTTCCGCCTCCGTTCCGCTCGCATCCGGATTGTTCTCCAGGAGCGGCATGAATTGCGGGCGGCGCGCGAGCGATCGGCGCCGGTTCTTGTTGAGGTTCGTCAGGATCGTATAGAGCCAGCTCCTGACGTCGCCCCCGAGAAACAGCCGCTCCGAGCGCAGTGCACGCACAAGCGTGTCCTGCACCAGGTCGTCGGCGATATCGGCGTCGCGCGCAAGCGCGCGCGCATAGCGGCGCAGCGCCGGTATCATGGCTTCAACACTCTGACGAAACGCGCTCATTCAAGCCCGGTGTGATAGTGAAGTCCTACCTCAACATAACACCCAATTCATGCGCCTATTCCGGCTGTCAGGCTTTGAGGTAAACGGCCCCGCATGGAGTACCGATTAGGGACTGTACCGGCGCGGAGGGCTGGTATACCCAGATCTGCCTATCACGGTGGATTAATCATGGCGCAACATTCCGGTCTGATGCAGGGCAAACGCGGGGTCGTGCTCGGCGTTGCCAATAACCGCTCGATCGCCTGGGGCATTGCGAAGGCCTGCCATGCGGCGGGCGCCGAGATCGCGCTGACCTGGCAAGGCGACGCGCTGAAGAAGCGGGTCGAACCGCTGGCAAAGGAATTGAACGGGCTTCTGCTCGGTCATTGCGATGTCACCGACCCCGCGACCATCGACGCCGTGTTCGACGTGTTGAAGCAGACGTGGGGCAAGATCGATTTCGTCGTGCATGCGATTGCATTCTCCGACAAGGACCAGCTCGACGGCCGCTATCTCGAAACCACTGCCGATAATTTCTCGAAGACCATGCTGATCTCCTGCTACTCGCTGACCGCGATCGCGCAGCGCGCGGAGAAGCTGCTGACCGACGGCGGCTCGATCCTGACGCTCACCTACTACGGCGCCGAGAAATGGATGCCGCATTACAACGTGATGGGCGTCGCCAAGGCCGCGCTTGAAGCAAGCGTGCGCTATCTCGCCGCCGATCTCGGCGAGAAGAACATCCGCGTCAACGCGATCTCGGCGGGGCCGATCAAGACGCTGGCGGCCTCCGGCATCGGCGATTTCCGCTACATCCTGAAATGGAACGAGTACAACGCGCCAATGCGCCGCACGGTGACGATCGAGGAAGTCGGCGACAGCGCGCTCTATCTGCTCTCCGATCTGTCGCGCGGCGTCACCGGCGAGGTACATCACGTCGATTCCGGCTATCACGTCGTCGGCATGAAGCGGCCGGACGCGCCCGACATCACGCTGGCAAAGGAATAGCCGGCGATCGCTGATGCCCGGTCCGACCATCTACTACATTCGCCACGGCGAAACCCAGTGGAACGCCGACGGCCGATTGCAGGGCGCGCAGGACACCGCGCTCAACGATCTCGGCCGCAACCAGGCGGCGCAGGCGGGTCGACATCCTTGCCGATCTGCTCGTGCGCGACGGCCGGTCAGGTCAGAGCTGCCTTATGTGTCGAGCCCGCTGCTTCGCGCGCGCACGACCATGGAGATCATGCGCGGCACGCTGGACCTTCCGGTGCGGGATTACGGGACCGACGATCGCTTGCGCGAGATCGGCTATGGTCAATGGGAGGGTTTCACGCTTGCCGAAATGCAGGCCGCGGACCCCGTCTGCTTTGCCCGGCGACTTGCCGACAAATGGCGGGTCGCGCCCGAGGGCGGGGAGACCTATGAGGCCGTTCAGCGGCGCATGACCGAATGGTATGCGCAGGTGAAGGCCGACACCGTGGTGGTGGCCCATGGCGGCACCGCGCGCGCCCTGATGGTGGCGCTAGGCTTCGAGACACCGCAAAGCGCCTCCGATCTGACCATCGGGCAGGGCGTGGTCTACGTGTTCGGCGACGGCAGGCTGGAGAAGTATAGTTAACCTGCGCCGTCATTCCGGGGCGATGCGTAGCATCGAACCCGGAATCTCGAGATTCCGGGTCTGGTTCTTCCGACCACCCCGGAATGACGTCTGGTTTTTGTTCATCTGCCGCGCTATGTCGACAATTAGCAATCAGCGCTGACTGTCAGCAAACCATGTCCCACAACACCTTCGGCCATCTGTTCCGCGTCACGACCTTCGGCGAGAGCCACGGGGTTTCGATCGGCTGTGTGGTCGATGGCTGCCCGCCGCTGATCCCGCTGGTCGAGGCCGACATCCAGCGCGATCTCGACCGCCGCCGGCCCGGTCAGTCGCGCTTCACCACGCAACGCCAGGAACCGGATACGGTGAAGATCTTGTCCGGGGTGATGGCGCATCCCGAAACCGGCGTGCAGGTGACGACGGGCACGCCGATAGCGCTTCTGATCGAGAACACCGATCAGCGCTCAAAGGACTATTCCGACATCAAGGACAAGTTTCGCCCCGGTCACGCCGACTTCACCTACGAAGCCAAATACGGCTTGCGCGACTATCGCGGCGGCGGGCGCTCTTCGGCGCGCGAGACCGCGATGCGGGTTGCGGCCGGCGCAATCGCGCGCAAGATTTTGCCCGAGACGGTCGTGCGCGGCGCGCTGGTGCAGATGGGCCCACACAAGATCGACCGCGATAAATGGGATTGGGACGAGATCGGCAAGAATCCGTTCTTCTGTCCCGACAAGGACAGAGCGGCGTTCTTCGAGGATTATCTCGACGGCATCAGAAAGCAGGGCTCATCGGTAGGCGCGGTCATCGAGATCGTGGCCGAAGGCGTGCCGGCGGGGCTTGGCGCGCCGATCTATGCCAAGCTCGATGCCGATATCGCGGCGGCCTTCATGAGCATCAATGCGGTGAAGGGTGTCGAGATCGGCGCCGGCTTTGGCGCGGCTGAGCTCTCCGGCGAGGGGAATGCCGACGAGATGCGGATGGGCAATGAGGGCCCGAAATTCCTCTCCAACCACGCCGGCGGCATTCTTGGAGGCATTTCCACCGGCCAGCCGGTGGTGGCGCGCTTTGCCGTGAAGCCGACCTCGTCGATCCTCACCCCGCGCCGCACCGTCGATCGCAATGGCGGCGAGACCGAGATCCTGACCAAGGGCCGTCACGACCCTTGCGTCGGCATCCGCGCCGTTCCCGTCGGCGAAGCCATGATGGCCTGCGTGCTGGCCGACCACTTCCTGCGCCATCGCGGGCAGGTTGGAAAATAGCCAACGCAGCAAAGCATCTCCCTTCTTCCAGGGGAGCTTGGCGGAGTTATGCCGGCGTGCCCATGATAAAGGGCTTGAGCAACGCATACAGCACATCGTGCGTCGGCGTCGGCACGCTGAGCTCGCGGCCGAGTTCGACGACCTTGCCCGACAGCCAGGGCAGCTCCATGCGGTTGCCGCGTTCGAGATCGAGCGCCATCGACGCCTTCATCGCGGGTGGAGCATGGCCGAGGAAATCGAGAGTCCTCGCCAGCGCGTCGGCCGGAAGGGCGACGCCCTTGGCGCGGCCGACATCGATGACCTCGGTGATGCAGGCGAGGAAGATCGCCTTGACGTCCGGATCGTCCCGGAGCTTGCCGATCGGCAGGCGCGTCGCCGCCGTGATGCTGGCATTGGTCGCCAGCGGAATGAATTTCATCCAGAGCTCGGTCTCGATCTGCTCGCTCAAGGTGGCGTCAAAGCCGGCCTTCTGACACAGCGCGAGGAAGGCTTGCGCCCGTTGGCTGCGTTGGCCGTCGAATTCGCCGAAGATCATGCGCATGAAGGTGCCGACCTGCCGGATCACGCCGGGCTTGATGATGGAGGCGCTGATCTGCGCCACGCCGCCCATGACCGCCTCGCGTCCGAGAATGGGGATCAGCCGCTCGGCGGCATCGATGCCGTTCTGCAAGGGGATCACGGCCGTGCCGGGACCGACCAGCGGCTTGATATGTTCGCCCGCGCTTTCGAGATCCCACAGCTTGACGCAGAACAGCACGATATCGACCTTGCCGACGCTCTTGGGGTCGTCGGTCGCCTGCGTTGGCGCAAGATGCGTATCGCCGCGGGGGCTCTCGATCTTGAGCCCGTCGGCTTTCATCGCGGCCAGATGAGCACCGCGCGCGATGAAGGTGACATCCGCCCCGGCTTTCGCCAACGCCGCGCCAAATCCGCCCCCGACGCCGCCGGCGCCGACCACAGCAATCCGCATTCCATTCTCCTACATGAACTCGATGTTCCGCCGGATTGATTCCCGGCGTCTTCTTCCGATCACGCGATGATCCGCGCGAGGCTTGTTGCTGGGGCCGGGTCTCTTCCAGTCCGTGCTGACAGCAGCTGACATTGCCCGGCTCTCGCGAAAACGCAATGCGTTTATGCTGGCTTGACGTCCATGGATCAAGCTCTGCTAATGGCGGTCATGGATGCCTCAAAGTTGCAGGATCTGATCCGATGGCTGATGGACGGTGCGCGCTCCACGCCGGCGCCGCCCGCCTTCCTGCGGGAGACGTGCGAGCGACTGGTCGCGCTCGGCATCCCGCTCTGGCGCGTCGGCGCCTTCGTGCAAACGCTCCATCCGGATGTGTTCGGCCGCAGTTTCATCTGGCATCCGGGTGGCGAGGTCGTCGTCAACACCGCAACTTTCGATCTGCCGGATTCACCCCAGTTCAAGACCAGCCCGCTCGCGCTTCTCTATGCCAGCGGGCAGGAGGTGCGCTACCGTCTCGACGATCCCGAGGCGAAGCGGTTTCCATTCTTCGATGACATGCGGGGAGAGGGCGTCACCGACTATATCGCGTTGCCGTTGTTCTTTACTGACGGCACCACGCATGCGTCGAGCTGGTGCACGCGGGCGGAAGGCGGTTTCACAGACGAGCAGCTGACCGCGTTGCGATCGGTTATTCCGCCCTTCACCCGGCTGGGCGAAATTTTCGCCATGCGCCGCACCGCGGCCGCGCTGCTCGACACCTATGTCGGAAACCGCGCCGGCGAGCGCATCCTTGCAGGACAAATCCGCCGGGGGCACGCGGAAGCGATGCGGGCCGCGATCTGGCTTTCGGACCTGCGCGGCTTCACCGCGCTATCCGACCGCCTGGTGCCGGAAACCGTCGTCGACATCCTCAACCAGTATTTCGATTGCCAGGTGCCTGTGATCCGCGAACATGGCGGCGAGATCCTCAAATTCATGGGCGATGGATTGCTCGCCGTATTTCCGATCGCCAGGGATGGCGGCAATCTGGGCGAGGTCTGCGGCGGGGTGCTGGAAGCGGGCCGCAAGGCTCGCGCCAATGTTGGCGCCATGCACTATCCCAACGGAAATGCGGTGGAGCACTTCCGTTTCGGCCTGGCCCTGCACATCGGCGACATTCTGTTCGGCAATATCGGCGGTACGAGCCGCCTCGACTTCACCTGCATCGGACCTGCGGTCAATCTTGCCGCCAGGCTCGAGAAGATCGCGGGCCGCTTGCATCGGACGGTGGTGGCATCGGCCGCCTTCGCCGGCGCTTGCCATGACGACTGGATCGATCTCGGTGAATTTCCGATCGCCGGCTTTTCGGAGTCCCAGCGCGTTTTCGGCCTTCGTGACGAAATGATCGCCGATGCAGTCCACTGACCGGCAGCACCGCGCCGGCATCGCGCTGGTCATCGCAGCCGCGATCGCGTGGAGCACCGCGCCGTTCTTCACGCGGCTGCTGCACTTCGATCCCTGGACCATCCTGTTCTGGCGGGGGCTGTTCGGCGGCGGCTCGATCGCGCTGTTCGTGATCCTGACCCAGGGTCTTGCCGGCGCCCGCAGGCTCGTCGCGCTCGGAGCCAATGGCTGGCTGGTCGCCGGTCTCTCGGCCATCGGCATGGTCAACTTCATCCCGTCGCTGCAGCTCACCAGCGTCGCCAATGTCGCGATCATCGTCGCGGTGCAGCCATTCGCGGCGGCGGGAATCGCCTGGCTTTGGCTGCGAGAGGCCGTGTCTGCGCATACGCTGCTGGCGAGCGTTGTCGCTCTTGGCGGAATCGTGATCATCGTCAGCGGCGCGGGTGGCGCGTCGGACTATCGCGGCATCGTGCTCGCTTGCGTGATGGTGCTGTCGATCTCGCTGATGACGGTGGTGATCCGAAGGCATCGGGAAACCTCGATGGTCGCGGCGGTAGGCATGTCGAATTTTGTGGCCAGCCTGATCAGTCTCCCATTCGCGCAGCACGTGATCGCGATCGGCCAGAACGATCTTGTCATTCTCGCGCTGTTCGGAGTGCTTCAGGTCGGCATGGGGTTGACGCTGTTCACGCTCGGATCCAGGTATCTTCCGTCCGGACAGGCCTCACTGATCGCCACGCTGGAGACGCCGCTGATGCCGTTCTGGGTCTGGCTTGCGTTTGACGAAGTCCCGAGCCTGCGTGCGCTCGTCGGTGGCGCGCTCGTGATGGGGGCCGTTGTCCTCGACGTCATGGCCGACAGCCGTGCGAGGGCCTCGGCTGCTCAGACGGCGGAACAGTGAGACCCTTAACATATGAAAGTCAGTCTCCCTGACATGCGGCGTGCAATTGCGCGTTTGCAAACGTGATCGAGCACACAACAGTGTCTCCCACTTTCTGATATAGTGCCGGAATGCTGTTGTACTGTCAGAATTGATGACAGTGCCGCGCGTCGACGAATGCGCTTGATGAGAACGTTCACAAGCAGCGCGCCCGGACGCCGTTAGAGCATAATCAGTATCGAGTGCGTGGAGTTGGACATGCGCGACAAGGTTCGCGATATCAATTCCGGCAAGACCTATGTTCCGCCGCGCGGCGCCACGCCTCGCCGCCTTGCCGCGATCGTCGCCGGTGACATCTCCGGGTACAGCCGTCTCATGCAACTCGATGAGGAGGGTACCCATGCGCGCGTGAAGCGAATCCAGCGCGATCTGATCGAACCGAGCATTGCGGAACATCACGGCCGGCTGGTCAAAACCACAGGTGACGGCTTCTTCGCGATTTTCGACAGTCCGGTCGAGGCCGTGCGTTGCGGCATCGTCATCCAGCAAAACATGATCGGACGCAACGCGTCGCTGCCGTCAGACCAGCGGATCGACTATCGGATTGGAGTCAATCTCGGCGACGTCATCATCGAAGATGACGACATCTATGGCGAGGGCGTCAACATTGCGGCTCGCCTCGAGAACATTGCCGTACCGGGCCAGGTATTCATTTCGGGCGGCATCTATGAGCAGATCAAGCACAAGCTGGTGTGCGGCTATGAGTCGCTCGGAGACCGCAAGGTCAAGAACATCACCGATCCGGTCAGGGTCTATCGGGTGCTTCCGGACCCGGCGGCCTTCAACAAGGCGCGCAGGCGCCGGGAAAACATTCTGATTATTCTGCTGAGCTTCCTGTTGATCGGAATTGGCGCCAGCGTGCTCTGGTACTGGTTTCCATACCAGAAGCCGCAGGCGCAGGTGGCAACCAGGACTTCGCCGAAGCTGCCGCAGCCGCTCTCGCCACGGCCACCCGCGCCGCAGCCAGCTCAGGCAGCTCCCCCCGCCCAGGAGCCGGTGCGCCCGGCACAGCCGGCCCAATCGCCTGCGGCGGAACCGAAGCAGGCGCCGCCGCAATCGCAGGCCGCGGCTCCAGCGCAGCCTCCGGCACCACCGGCCGCGACGGTGCACGAGCCCGAAATGAACATGCTGCGTGGCGGCAGCCTGATGATGGGCAGCAATGAGGACGCCTCGGAGAAGCCGGTTCATGCCGTCACGATCAAGCCGTTCGCCATCAGCCGCTACCCGATTTCCGTACGGGAATGGAACGCATGTGCTGCGGCAAAGGCCTGCCAGTTCGCGGCAACGGGCAGGGAGGACGCGCCCGTCACCAATGTCAGCTGGAACGACGCCAGGCAGTTCGTCGGCTGGCTCGCGGCCGCGACGCATAAGCCGTATCGTCTGCCGACCGAGGCCGAGTGGGAATATGCCGCCCGCGGCGGAACGCAATCAAGATACTGGTGGGGCGACGAGTTGCTGCAAGGCATGGCCAATTGCAAGGGCTGCAACGACATTGCCTCGGTCGAGCAGCCGGCCAGGGTCGGCAGCTTCAAGCCCAATCCGTTCGGACTGTATGATATGGGCGGCGGCATCGACCAATGGGTCGAGGATTGCTGGCACAAGAACTATGTCGGTGCACCTACGGACGGGTCGGCGTGGACGGAGGGCGACTGCGGCTCACACGTCATCCGCTCCGGCTCCTGGAAGAATGACGCGCGTTATGTGCGCCCGGCCAACCGCGACAGTTACGACACCGGCGTTCGATATCCGACACACGGTTTTCGGGTCTCCCTTTCTCCCTGATGGCCTCGCGGGAGGTACATATGAAGATTGTCCGGCTTTTGCTGCTGGCCGCGGCGCTCGCGTGCTTGCCGACCGCGGCGCCGGCCCAGGGAAAGACGCCTGCAAAAGACGCGCTTCTCTATTTCGTATGGCCGCAGAACGGCGCAGTCATCAAGGGCGGCTTCTGGTGTCGCTTTGGCCTGCGCAACATGGGTGTCACGCATGCGGGCGAGGATTTTCCCAACAGTGGTCATCATCATTTGCTGATCGATGTGAAGGAGCCGCTCGATACGAACGAGCCGATTCCGCAGGACAAGAACCATCTTCATTTCGGCGCGGGCCAGACCGAAACCCGTCTCGAATTGCCGCCGGGCAAGCATACGCTTCAACTGGTCCTGGGCGACGGCAAGCACTATCCGTTCAACCCGCCTCTGGTCTCCGAAAAAATCACGATCACCGTCAGGTAGGCGGGCCTGGGTCGCGGCCGCCGCTTCTATTCCTCGGGCTCGGTGGTGAACAGCAGCGGATAGCCCTTGGCGCGACCGGCATCGGTGGCCCGCGTCGCCTTGGTCTCGGCGACGTCCTTGGTGAAGACGGCGACCACGCAGACACCAAGCCGGTGCGCGGTGATCATGACCTTGTAGGCCTGATCCTCGGTCATGCGGAATTCCCCCTTCAGCACCGTGACCACGAATTCGCGCGGCGTGAAGTCATCATTGATCAGAATCACCTTGTGCAGCCGCGGCCGCTCGACCTTGGTCTTGACCCTGGTTTTCGGCTTGGTGACGGTTTCAGCCATGACCTGAGGATACAGGCTCGGGAGCGGGCTTGAAACCCGCGTGTTTTCGATGGCTTCTTTGCGCTGGCGAAGTTGACGGAAATGTTAGATGGCAGGCGCCCTGTCAGGCGCGTTTCGGGCCGCCTCGGTGGCAGGCTGCGGCAGGGAACTTCAGAACGCGGGCAGGAAGGGTACGAAAGGGCCCGCCATCATTGCGGGGCTGGAGATCAGCAATATCCAGGCGATGATCTTTCATCATCATGGACAGCGAGCCCTTTCGTGAGAAGCAACCTACCCGGATCGAGCCCCCGTCTCTTGGACTGTGGCGACAAACGACAGGCCTAATCCCCCGGGGCCGGCGCTCAAGAGCAAGGCGTGCCGTCGTCGGCACGCACTTTTGATTTTGCGAAATGTCTTGCAGCTCCGCTCCGTGATTTTTGCGGGGCAGGGATTAACCGGAATGTGAAGGACAAGTCATGTTCCCACTTTGCGCCGCCCTATTTGCGTGTCAGCATCGCGCTTGCGATGGGAGGTCAGCTGATGCGCTGGTATGTCTCGATCGGGGCGATGCTGTTGGCGGGCGCATTGGCCGGCGACGTGGCCGTCAATGCCACACCGGCACGTCAGCCGGGCATGCGTTCGGCGGCTGCCGCGGCCGAAGACACCAGGCCGACCGTCGATGTGGAGCTGGTCCTCGCCGTCGACGTCTCATACTCCATGGACATGGACGAGCTCGCGATCCAGCGCGAAGGCTATGCGCAGGCCATCGTCTCGAAGGAGTTTTTGCAGGCGCTGAAAAGTGGGCCGAACGGCAAGATCTCCGTCACCTATTTTGAGTGGGCGGCCTCCAGCGACCAGAAGATCATCATCCCCTGGCGGCTGATCGACGGGCCCGAAACGGCCGACGCGGTCGCCAACGAGATCATGAAAACGCCGATCCGCCGCGCCTCGCGCACCTCGATCTCGGGCGCGATCTATTTTGCGATGCCGCTGTTCAACGAAGACCCCTATCACGGGCTGCGCCGCGTCATCGACATCTCCGGGGATGGCCCCAACAATAACGGCGCGCCGGTGACCGGCGCCCGCGATGAGGCGCTGTCGAAAGGCATCGTCATCAACGGCCTTCCCATCATGGTGAAGGAGCCGTCCTATTCCACCATGGATATCGACAATCTCGATTGGTACTACGAGGACTGCGTGATCGGCGGTCCGGGCTCGTTCGTCGTCTCGATCAAGGATCGGGAGAAATTCAAGGAAGCGATCCGCACCAAATTGCTTCTGGAGGTCGCAGGGCGCGAGCCGGAGCGGCCGGTCGTCCGCGTCGCCGAGCGGGATCCGCGTGTCTCCTGCATGATCGGCGAGAAGATCTGGCAGGACCGCTGGGGACGGTAGGACACTGGCAGAGGCAATTTGCCCCGCCCGGCCGTCGCTTTTTTAAGCATTCGTTAACTCAGGGGATGGCTTGATCACAATGACGCCAACCGCCGTCGTCCAGACGCCGGCGGCTGCGCCGTGCGCGCCTCGCCTTGGCGCATGCCTGGACAGGACCTGACGGACCGATGGCCGCGATAACAAGCATTCCGAAAGGCAGCCAGATTTCGCCGGCAACCGAGCGAATCTACCATCAGAGCAATCTGATCGGTGACTGGAAGGGCACCTGGAAGGGTAACTCGCAGCCTGTCGAGTTCAAGGTCGTCAACATCAGGGGGCAGGCCGCCACCGTCGAATATACCCACAACGGTCACACGGAGCGGGGCATCGGCGAGGTCAACGGCGCCACCATCGATTTCGGCGACGTGACGATCGGCACCAAGAACGGCCAGGTGGCTGCGCTGGAATTCTCGAATGGTGTCGGCAAGCAGACCGCGGTCCTGAACAAGCAGCCGGACGCGTCGGCCCAAGACCAGAGCAAGCTGGTCGGAAGCTGGAGCGGCTTTTCGCCCCAGAACGGGCACAGCGCCTTCTTTCAGGTCAAGTCAGTGGACGGCAGGGATGCGCAGGTCAGCTTTTCTGCCGACGGAAAGACGATCCAGACCGGGGCGGCCATCGTGTTCCAGAACTCGGTGATGTTCGGCAATAAGGGCCAGTTCACGACCAATAACGGGGTCACCGGAACGGTCGTGGTTCAGATCAGCAACAAAAGCTATTCGGTGCCGGTGACGAAGAACAAGCCGGCGAGCACGTCCTCCACCAACACGGTGAACAAGCTGGCGTAAGTTCGGGCCTTCGCTGCGGTTTATCTTGTTTCCTTGATCCAGAGCTTCAGCGGCACCGCCTCGCGGCCAGGGCAGCTCATGGTCCCGCTGTAGAAATCGGAAAGGACTCCCCGATAGCGGCACTCGACGCCATCCATCAGGAGTGTGGCTTCCATCCGTGGTGACGACGGAAGCATCTGAACCCGCAAGTTGCCGCTTTTTTCCTCCGGGCCGTCCTGAGTGCAGAGACCGACATGTTTCATCGAGAGGGGGCCCGAATAGTTTTTCGGCGTGGCTGAACCGTCTTCTGTGACAGTGGCCGTCAACTCCCATTCGCCGAGAAGGCCGGAATAGCCGACAATCTCCAGTGACGCGGCTGCCGCAGGTAGCGTCATCAGGCTCAACGCAAATGATAATGCCGCGCACGAAAGCTCTGAGCGCCCTGACATTTTTCAGTTTCCGGCAAGATATTTGCGCGCATCGGCGACGTCGCCGCGGGAGCTATCTCCGCTGCCGGCCTGCTCGACGATCTTACCGTAATAGTCCCGCGCCTTGGCGGTGTCGCCGAGCTGGCTTGCGGCCTTCGCTGCTCCTGCGAACGCTCCAAGCCTGTTCGGTTCTTTCTTGAGCGTCGCCTCGAAGGCCTCCAGGGCATCTTTCGTGCGCCCGCTGTCGAGCAGCATCTCGCCGTAGAGTTCGCGCGCCGGCTTCGGAACGCCCGGTGTCACCGGATGCTTCTCGGTGCGGTCCTCCGCATCGGCGGCGTCGCTCATCGCCTTCAGCGCATCGTCCTTCTTGCCCTCGGCGTAGAGCAACCAGGCGGAGGCAATCCTGGCCTGGATATCGACCTGCCCCGACCAGTAGGCGTCCTTTGCGTCGCGGAGCTTGTCGCGAAGCTCGCCGAGTTTCGCGATGTCAGGCTTGGCCGCTTCGCCATCGCCAGCCCGCGCGGCTCCGACTGCGCGCGCGAAATAGGTGATCGCCTGCACATGGGCAAGGGGGCTCGGCCGCACGTCCAGCCCTTCGGCGGCCTTCCAGTCGCCGCGCTCCAGGGCGTAACGGGCGGGCGAGGCGGCCTCGGCGTAAGGTCCTGCAATGAAGCTTTCGCTGAAGCCGGAGACCGTCTTCATGTCGTCGATGACGGCCTTGGCCTTGCCGTCCTGTCCGAGCTGCAGATAGGCGTAGACCAGATAATCCATCGCATGCAGCTCCTCGGAGAAGTCGCTCGAATTCTTCGCCGACTGCGCCGATGCGAGGTTGGATGCGATCGAGTCGTTCCAGTAGCCGACCCGGGTGAAGATGTGCGAGGGCATGTGCAGCGCGTGCGGTGCATCCGGTGCGACCTTGGCATAGCGCCGTGCAGCCTCGATGCCCTTCTGCGCGATCGGCGGGTAGTCGTAGAGGTGAATCAGGTAGTGCGCCACTCCCGGATGGAGCGGCTGCCGCAAGGCGATCGGCTCCAAGATGGCTGCGCCCTTGAGCTGGCTGGCATAGGTCTTGTCGGCCGGAGAGGCCGATGTGTTGAGCGCAAGCGCATAATGGATTTGCGCCTCATCGTCATCCTTGTAGCGTTGCGCCACCCCTTCCATCGCCTTCGCATAGGCTACGACGCGGGTGCGGTGATCGACCTTGTCGTAATCCCTGTACATCACCGCCAGCGCATCGACATAGGCCTGCTCGCGCTCCGTCTTGAAACCGACAGCTCTTGCCTTTTCGATCGCCGCGGCACCTTCCGCGAGATTCTTCGCCGGCGGCGCAGCGTGGGGATTCCACAGCAGGCTGAGGGCGATGCCCCAATAAGCGATGCTGCAGGTCGGATCCGCCTTCAACGTATCTTCGAACATCTTCTGCGAGGCGCGGTACCAGAACGAGTGCTGGTAGAGCATGCCGCGGTCGAACAGCTTTTGCGCTTCTGCGTTGCAGGATGTCTCAAAGTGGACTTTGCCCAGCTTGTCGTCGTCCGACTGGGCAAGAACGGGATGGGCTAGTGAAAAGCTGGCCAACGCGGCCAAGGTCAGCGATCTCAGCGCCATGATCAGCCTCCTGCATGCCCGCCGCCCTGCAAGGCGAGATCCGCCGGCATAGGCGTGCGCGCTATCACCTCCGCCATCTTGCTGCACAGATGTCGATCCCGCAATCGCGAGCGATCACGCCTGTGAGGCGACTGGCCCTCGACGCAGGCCGAGCCCGATTCCGAGCCAACTCGCACCTGCAAAGATGAGATCGATTCCGAGAAAGAGGCCCAGGATATAGACGCTGTTGACGGGCCAGCGCGCCAAGATCAACAACCCGAGCAGCAGCGTGATGGCACCTGAAATCGCCACCCAGACCCAGGGTGTTTCGCGCTTCATGCTGAATGCCAGGAAGATGCGCATGGCGCCGGAGGCAAACAGCGACACACCCAGCACGAGCGTCAGCACCACGGCAGCGAACACGGGATTCTCGAATGCCATAAAGCCGGCAACGATGTAGAGCAGGCCCAGAAGGGCCCACAGCAGGAATCTGCTCCAACTCTTCAGCTGGAAAGCGTTGATCACCTCGGCGACGCCGGCGATGATCATCATCACGCCGACCACAAGCACGCTCGCTACGGTGGCAAGCACGACACTGCCAAGCGCCACAAAGCCCGTGATCAGATAGACAACGCCGAGAGCGACAACCCAGCCCCACTTCGCCCGTAGCGGCGCGATGTCGGAACCGGGTCGATCTGGTAAGATACCCGAAGAAATCGTCATGACCGGTCCTCCAATGTGGAAACCTATCTGACATATCGTAGCGTCACACACGCTAAGCTAGTCGATCCATGCTGCCGGCCACAACAGCCCCCTTGGTATCCTAACCATTATTTGACTGCAGAACCCATGTGAGTACCCAATCCGGTCATGGGTGATGACCTTTTCCGGGCTCCAGCCGTTTCGTACGATCTCGCCAGGCAGGTACTGAAAGATGAAAGTCAACATTCAGCTCATGGCGGGACTGGGGGTCCTTGCCGCGATCACCTACGCGAGAAGCGTGTTTGCCCCACTGGCCCTTGCGCTCTTCATCATCGCCATCGTCTGGCCGATGCAGGCCTGGCTGCAGGCCCGGATACCGAAATTGCTCGCGCTGGCCATCACGCTTCTGGTGACGCTCGCCATTGGCGGGGTCTTTGCCTCGCTGGTGGTCTGGGGTTTTGGACGGGTTTTTCGATCTCTGGTCATGGATGCGGCGCGATACGAGGCGATCTATCAGCAAATGGTGACGTGGCTCGATGGTCATGGCGTCTCGATCGCCGGGTTTTGGGCGGAGCATTTCAACGTGCGCTGGATGTTGAGCACCACGCAGTTCCTGACCGGTCGCGTCAACACCACCCTGACCTTCTGGGTGATTGCGATGGTCTATCTCATGCTCGGATTGCTGGAAGTCGATCGCCTGCGGCGCAACATCGAATCGCTCGATAACCGCGAATTCGCCCGCATCGTGCTCGACGGAAGCGCAACGACCGCTGCGAGGTTCAGGACATATATCCTGGTGAGGACACAAATGAGCCTGCTGACCGGCTTGCTGGTCGCGGCGTTCGCCTGGTTTGCAGGTCTGCAGTTTGCCGTCGAGTGGGGCGTGATCGCCTTTTCGCTGAACTATATCCCCTTCATCGGCCCGTTCATCGCGACCTTGTTTCCGACATTGCTGGCAATGACGCAGTTCGACAGCTGGCAGGAGGTTTTGACGGTCTTCGTCTGTCTCAACATCATTCAGTTCGTGATCGGCAGCTATATCGAGCCCCGCATCGCGGGGAGCATGCTGTCGATCTCCCCGTTGCTCGTATTGTTCGCGACCCTTTTGTGGACGTTTCTGTGGGGGCTTTTCGGCACCTTTATCGGCGTTCCGATCGTCATCGCGGCCCTGAGCTTCTGCGCCCAGCATCCCTCGAGCCGATGGATATCAGAACTGTTTGCCGGCTCGAAGCAGCCGACGACGTTGGACGCTAAAGCGTGATGAGATTAGAATGAATCGTCATCGCGCTTTAGCTCATTGTCTGAGCATGATCTTTTCGGAAAACCGCTTCACACTTTTCCGGATCATGCTCTAAGGTCTAGCGCCCCGGATACCGGCGATCTCGATGCGGTCAGGCGCCAGGAGAGACAGGCGACCATCGTGACGTGTTACCAGTGTATGGATATGAAAATGGGTCGGCCCGTCGTCGGTCGATCCCATCACGGGAGATGGCGCCGATACGATCTTCAGCGAGCCGCAACTGCCGATCCAGTCGATGTGACGATGCCCGTGCATCACCACCACGCGGTCCGCGAAAGGTCCCAACTGCCGCACGAACCAGCTGCCGTTGACAAGGGCAGTTCCTACCCGCTCCGAAAAGCTTGCCGGCATCGGATATTCCAGCAGGTGATGATGCATGGCGATAATCCAGCTGGCGTCAGGGAATTGAGCGACCGCAACGGCGAGGCGATGCATCTGCTCGAGCGACAGAAATCCGAGCGCGTTTGTGAAGGAAAAATGGCTTTTCGTATTGGAATTGAGCATCACGACGCCGAGGCCGTCAGGCTCTCCGGGAAACAGAACCATTGGAAATTGGTCGTCGAACACGGGTTCGAGTCCGATCGACAAGCGTAGTCCGCCCCGTTCGGCAAACTCCGCGATGCGTCCGCGGTGTGGTTCGAGCGCTTCGTTGAGGGTCGGCCAACCCTTGCCGTTGTCCCGAACCACATGGACGCGATCGCCCTGGATGGCGGCCATCGCCGACAGCGTCCGCATCTGACGCAGCCGCTTTCCCGGGCTGAAGGGCAGATCAAGCCGGGCGGGATTGGCCCGGTCGACAATGTTCAGATCGTGATTGCCGGGGACCACGACCATGCGCGCGGCAAGCGCCGGATACCGGGCGATCGCATCGAGGAATTCGGCCCATTCGGTTGCGCGGCCCGCATCCGTCATGTCGCCGCTGACAAGCACGAGGTCGAGCGGATCGGCCGCATGGATATCAGCAAGACGCGCCAGAGCGCGATCGAGGCGTTCGTTTCCGCGCGGACCGCCGCGGCCGCTTTCGATGCGATAGCCGTAGCGTTCACCAACCACGTGAAGGTCGGAGAGATGGGCAATGCGCCAACGGCGCCGCGAGGAGGGCTCCGCATCGAAAGCCGGGAGATCGAGCGGCTGATCCATGTTGGCATCAGCAAAACCCCACAACAGCGCTATGATCGCCAGATAGGCCGACACCAGCACGATGGCGTTGGCGATCGTCGGCACAACAACGCGATGAGACAGTGTCAGATCGCCGATCGTGCCGATCCAGCGCGTGCCCGGCCAGACGAGAGCGATCACGGCCGTCGCGCAGCCACACATGATGACGCCGGCGGCGGCGGAGCTGGCGGCGCGCAGCCGCGCCCGTTCACGCGGTGTCCAGTTCCTGGCAAACGTCCGCTCCGCCAGATGGCGAAGCAATTCGCGGCCGAAGACGTAGCCGGGTTGAATGATGAGCGCATTGAGCGACCAGAAATTGCTCTCCGCCATCCGCCACAGGGGCCGCCATCCAAACCAGCCCACTGCGACGATGGCGACAAACACGAGAACAGCGCCAAGCTCGCTCAGCTCCACGATGTGATCGGACAGGGCGGTGAACCAGGCTGTTGCGACCAAAGGGGCCAGACCGAGCAGCATCGCCGGCAACAGCAGCAGGACGGTCCAGGCGAATACCAGCTTGGGCAGGCTGATTTCGACCAGCAAATTGCCGGCGATGGCCAGCAACGAACTTTGTTTGGGGCTGGCGAAATCGTCCTCGACGTCGCCGCAACGTGGATCGAGAAGCGGGGGGCCGGCGCGATCGGTTTCGTCAGAAGCACCAGGTTCGGCATCCAGACTGGGCATCGTCCAACCCATGGTACGCAGTGGGTGCTGTTGCCGAGATTATCAGCGTCTTGCCCGAGCGTCAGTAGCATCCAACCCGATCGCGGTTCGGGAAAGGCAGCTCGGCTAGCCTTGAGCGGCTGTAACCGCCCCGCAACACTTGCCCTGCAATCGCATGGCCAAAACGTGGCATCCGCCCTCAAGTCACGGTTCTGCCTGCATCGGGTGGCGGATGTTGCGTGGGGCCGGGCAACCGGGGTTTGATTTGAAATGCGTCCCATCAGCCGTGCCGGCGACGCCGGTGGTTCAGTTGATGCGTTGCGTAGAGTTGTTATCACGAGCCGACCGAATGTCATTCGCGTGCTCGGCGTGACGCTGGGAGCCATGGCGCTCGCAGCGTGTGCACAATCCAATGTCGCGCACCGGCAGTCGGCGTTTGCGCCATCCAGCCGGCAGGCTTCCATTGAACGTCATCCCGAGGCGCCGCGCGTATCCGTCGTGCGCCGGCGCGACGCGCCGTCCAACAATATCTTCGCCTCAAGGATCTTCGACCCCAAGGTGTTTGCGCCCAAGGGGTTCACGCCCAAGGGGTTCACGCCCAAGACGGCATCGGGCGGGGTCGCCAGCTACTATTCGGAAGGGAAGTCCACCGCCAGCGGCGAAAAATTTGACCCGAACGAATTGACCGCGGCGCATCCATCGTTACCGTTCGGCACCAAGCTGCGCGTCACCAACACCACGACCGGCAAGTCGGTCACAGTCCGGGTCAACGACCGCGGTCCCTATGTGCCGGGCCGCGTGGTCGATGTTTCCTATTCGGCGGCGCAGGCGCTCGGCATGGTGCGCTCGGGCACGGCCAATGTGAAGCTGGACGTGGTGCAATAAGCATAATCCGGAAACGTGGACACCGGTTTTCCGGAAAGAGCGTGCTCAAATAGTCAGGCGATTGCCTGCAATTCCCTTTCGAGGCCGCGCAAGATCGAGAGCGCGGCGTCGAACCTTTCTTCGCCGATCGCATGCCAGATCCGAGTGACGCGCTCGTTCAGCTTGGGAAGCGTTCGCGCAAATGCAGCAGCTTCCTGCAACGCACCTTTTTCATTGATGAGATAGCGCTCGTTGAGGGCAAACAGGACTTGCGCGAGACAGGCCATCGCGCGGTAGGCGCAGCCGGCGATATGTGTCTGCTCGCCGCGCGCGATGGCAATCTCGGCATTCTCGATCGCAAACGGCACCTCCCACTGGAACCGCTTGATCAGGCTCTCGCGCAGTGCCGAGGGGTAGGGCGTCGTCTTCGCCTTCAGCGCCGCGAGCAGTCCACGCTTGTCGTGCAGCGGCCGGCATAACGCGACCTCACCCATCCAGATCGACGAGCAGAAGCCATGCGGGTGTCCGGGCTGGTAATGCATGGTGACCTCGCCCGCGCGGCACGCGTCGATCATACGCCCGACGTCGTCGAGACTGCGATAAATCAGGTCGACCTTGTGGCCGTCGACGGTGAGCCAGCCGCCACCGACGATCCAGGGACCCCATCCACCTATCGACGTGACTTCGGCGGCGTCGCGTTCGTTGACAAGCGGCCGCACGGACTTCCGAAGCGCGTCCGTATCGATCGGCTGTGCGGCCGAATAATAGAGTCCGATGTCGTAATCGGACGCTTCGTTCGCTGTTCCCCGCGCGCGCGAGCCGCCGAGTGCGATCGCGGCGACACCCGGCACGGTGGCCAGCGCCGGCACGATGCGGTTCAGGACGGGATCGACCAGGGGATCGGCCATAAGAGCCTCACTCTTGGCGTGAAAACCGCGCCACCAGTTCGACGTGGGGCGTGTGGCGGAATTGGTCGACCGGCGTGACGCCTTCGAGCCGGTAGCCGCCATCGACCAGGATCTTGGCGTCGCGGGCAAAGGTAGCCGCATTGCAGGAGACGGCGATCACGATCGGCACCTTGCTGGCTGCGAGCCGCTCGCATTGGGCCTGTGCGCCCTGGCGCGGCGGATCGAACACGACCGCGTCGTAATCCCGCAACTCCGGCGGCACCAGCGGTCGCCGGAACAGGTCGCGCGTCTCCGCCTTGACCGGCTTCAGGCCGGATGTCGCGGTCGCGGCTTTCTGCAAGGCAGCGACCGCGCCCTCATCGCTATCGAATGCCGCAATGCGCGCCCGTCTGGCCAGCCGCAGCGCGAACGGGCCGACGCCACAGAACAGATCGGCGATGTGTTTGGCGCGGCCGGCATGTCGTTCAACCAGCGCAGCCAGCGCCTCTTCGCCGGCCGTCGTTGCCTGCAGGAATGAGCCCGGCGGCAGTGTCACCTGCGCCGGACCGATCGTCACAGTTGGGGCGCTGCGCATCAGTACCAGCTCGCCATGGCGGGTCAGCCGGGCGAGGCGATGCTTCTCCGCGACCGCCGACAGGGTCGCGATCATCGCCGAGGTCAGCGGTCCGGAGCCGCGCACGTCGATGTCGAGGCCGTTATTGGTCGCCGTGACCTGGATGTCGAGCGGCTTGCCGAGTTTGGTCAAGGGCTCGGCGAGCGCCCAGGCGGCTTCGAGCGCGCCTGACAGTGCGGGGTCGAGGATCGGGCAGCGGTCGACCGGGATCACGTCGTGTGAATTGGCGGCGGTGAAGCCGACCTTGAGCACATCATGGGTGCCGAGCCGCGCATGCAGGGTGATGCGGCGGCGGCCCGCGCCATGGGCGTCGGCCAGCGGCGACACCTCGACGTCGAGCTTCGCCTGTTTCAGCGTCTCAACGACAAGATTGTGCTTCCAGGCATGATAGCGATCCACCTCCCAATGCTGGATCGCACAGCCGCCGCAGACGCCGAAATGCGGGCAGAACGGCGCGATCCGCTCAGGGCTCGGAGCATTGAGCGCAAGCAGCCGCCGCCGGTCGGGATGGCCGTGCACCTCCTCGACCTCGACCGTCTCGCCGCCGAGCGTGTAGGGCACGTAGATCGTCTCGCCGCGCGCGAGCGCGACACCGTCGCCGCGATGACCGACATGATCGATGAGGAGTTTTTCAACCACGTCGCGCGCCGAGGAAGAATTCGGCATTGCCGTCGCCGCCCTTGATCGCCGACGGGAATACCTCGATGTCGGTGCATCCCTGTTCAGCCGCGAACGCTGCCATGTCGCTGCAGACCTGCCGGTGTACGGCTTCGTCGCGGATGATGCCCCCCTTGCCGTGTTTGCCCGGCGCCTCGAATTGCGGCTTGATCAATGCGAGCAGGTGCATGGGCGCGGCTGCAAGCGACAGCGCCACCGGCAGCACGGCCTTCAGCGAAATGAAGCTGACGTCGATCACCACCACGTCGGGCCGTGCCGGCAGGCGCTTGTCGGCCAGTTTGCGGATGTCGGTTGCTTCCATCGAGACGATCTTCGGATGGTCTTGCAGGGAGGGGTGCAACTGGCCGTGTCCGACATCGACGGCAAAGACCATGGCCGCGCCGTTCGCCAGCAGAACCTCGGTGAAGCCTCCTGTGGACGCGCCGACGTCGAGGCAGATATGGCCCTCGACCTCGATGGGATATTGTTCCAGCGCGGCTGCGAGCTTGACGCCGCCGCGGGAGACGTAGGGATGCGCCGCCTCGGCCCTGAGCGCGGCATCGCCAGGGACGACTTCCGACGGCTTTACGATGGGCTTGTCATTGGCGACGACGAGGCCCGCGTCGATTGCCGCGCGCGCCCGTGCCCGGCTCTCGAACAGCCCGCGCTCGACCAGGAGCACATCGATGCGTTTGCCGGAACGGGACATGTTGAGCTCATGGTTGTCATCGGGCGGACGCGCGCCGTTCTAGAGCATGATCCGGAAATATGCTCAATCAAAGAGGTCAGAGCATGTTGCGATTCTTTGTAATTGCAACATGTTCCGAGGCCATGCGTACGCAAACTTCGAACGCGGTCAAGTCTTGCCAGAGATCGGCGGGCTTTGCCCGCGGCAAGACCAGCGGCACGCCGTGGAGCTCGAGCGCATGGATCATCATCAGATTGTCGGCGTGGCCGAAATCTTCAACGGTCAGACCGCTTCTATCGATCAGCCGGCCGTCGCGTCCCTCGATCTCCGTGAACCCGCGAACTCGGTCGGCATAGAGGGTGGGATCGTTGGAGTAGCCGAGACAGAGTTTTCCGAGTCCGGCCATGTAGCCGAGCTCGTACACCGTTCCGGCGTCGGCGCCCGGGCCGCGAAACGGCGTGAGATTGGCAATAATGGCCTCGCAGGCGTCCATCATTGCCTCATTGGCCTTGAAGATCTGTAGCGAGACGTCGGCCGCGGCGCGCTCGATGACATTATCGAGGGGGTAGCGCCCGGTCACGCCATAGCGCGCACAGATCACGGCCTTGCGCCGTCCCATCTCGACCGCGTCCGGCAGGAATACGTCGGGACCTGCCAGATAGATGTTCATGGGTCACCGGCAAACGCGTGCGGCGTTAAAGGTAAAAAACCTCCCCCGGCGGGGGAGGTCTGACTTCTGTTTCGGACCGAGTGCTTCGCGAGGAACTCAGGCGAGCTTCACGGTCTCGGCCTTGAAGTCCTTGCCCAGCGCCTCGAACACCTTCTTGACGATGCTCTTGGAGTCGAGGCCGGCGCGGGCATACATCGCCGCCGGCGAATCATGATCCAGGAATTCGTCGGGCAGGATCATCGAGCGGAACTTCAGCATGCCGGAATCGAGCAGTCCCTGGTCGGACACGAACTGCATGACATGCGAGCCGAAACCGCCGATCGATCCTTCCTCGATGGTGATGAGGATCTCGTGGTCGCGAGCGAGCTTCAGCACCAGTTCCTCGTCGAGCGGCTTCAAGAAGCGCGCATCGGCGATGGTGGCGGAGAGCCCGTGCGCGGCAAGCTCGTCGGCCGCCTTCTCGCACTCGGCAAGCCGGGTGCCGAACGACAGCAGCGCGACCTTCTTGCCTTCGCGGATGACGCGGCCCTTGCCGATCGGAAGCGGCACGCCGACTTCCGGCATTTCCACGCCGCGGCCTTCGCCGCGCGGATAGCGCAGCGCGCTGGGCCGGTCGTTGATCGCGACCTGGGTCGCGACCATGTGCACGAGCTCGGCCTCGTCTGAAGCCGCCATGATCACGAAGTTCGGCAGGCAGCCGAGATAGGCACTGTCGAACGAGCCGGCATGGGTCGCGCCGTCAGCGCCGACGAGGCCGGCGCGGTCGATGGCGAAACGAACCGGCAGGCTCTGGATCGCGACGTCATGGACCACCTGGTCGTAGCCGCGCTGCAGGAAGGTCGAGTAGATCGCGCAGAACGGCTTGTAACCTTCGGTCGCAAGGCCGGCTGCGAAAGTCACGGCATGCTGTTCGGCAATGCCGACGTCGAACGTGCGCTCCGGGAAGGCCTTGTTGAAGATGTCGATACCGGTGCCGGACGGCATCGCGGCGGTGATGCCGACGATCTTGTCGTCCTTCTGCGCTTCCTTCACGAGGCTCTGGCCGAACACGTTCTGGTAGGCCGGTGCATTCGGCTTGGCCTTGGCCTGGGTGCCGGTCGCGATGTCGAACTTGACCACCGCATGATATTTGTCGGCGGAGGCCTCGGCCGGCCCGTAGCCCTTGCCTTTTTGCGTGACGACGTGAACCAGGATCGGACCCTCGTTCATGTCGCGGACATTCTTCAGCACGGGCACGAGGTGGTCGAGGTTATGGCCGTCGATCGGGCCGACGTAATAGAAGCCGAGTTCCTCGAACAGCGTGCCGCCGCCGACCATAAAGCCGCGCGAATATTCCTCGACGCGATTGGCGCGGTCACCGAGCACCTTGGGCAGGCGCTTGTTGATCTGCCTGGCGGCGTCTCGCAGCGTGCGATAGGTCTTGCCGGAGTACAGCCGCGACAGATACGCGCTCATCGCGCCCACCGGCGGGGCGATGGACATGTCGTTGTCGTTGAGGATCACGATCAGGCGCGAGTTCATGGCGCCGGCATTGTTCATGGCCTCATAGGCCATGCCCGCGGACATCGCGCCGTCGCCGATCACGGCGATGACATTGTTCTTGCCGCCGGAGAGGTCGCGCGCCACCGCCATGCCGAGGCCGGCGGAGATCGAGGTCGAGGAGTGCGCTGCGCCGAACGGATCGTAATCGCTTTCGCTGCGTTTGGTGAAACCGGAGAGGCCGCCGCCGGTGCGCAGCGTGCGGATGCGGTCGCGGCGGCCGGTCAGGATCTTGTGCGGGTAGGCCTGGTGTCCGACGTCCCAGATCAGGCGGTCGCGCGGCGTGTCGAAGATGTAATGGATGGCGGTGGTGAGCTCGACGACGCCGAGACCCGCGCCGAAATGGCCGCCCGTCACCGACACCGCGTCGATGGTTTCCTGGCGAAGCTCGTCGGCCACCTGCCGAAGCTCATCAATCTTGAGCCGGCGCAGATCCTCCGGCGTCTTGATCGTATCGAGAAGGGGGGTCTTGCTGTATGAGGTCACGGCATCCGTTCCAGTTTGCAGGCCGGAACTTGCGCTCCGACGCGAGGGTTTCACAGGTATTCGTCGCAGCGTCAGACTTGACCGTAAGGTGTTAGTCGCGCGGATCGACGCCTGGTTTCAAAACTTAAAGGCGCTCCTGATCAATCAATGTGATATCAGTCACGTTTCGTGGGCGCTTCCATCTCGGTCAATTTTGTCAGTCCTATCAGGTGCTTAGTAGCACCAAAGATCGGCCGACGGACCGCCCCCAAAAGCCCACAGTCCCTCCAGCTTTATACCAAAGCCACCCTCAAAGCCAACCCGCGATCGGCCGGAACGGCCATGTGACGCAACTTGGCGTTAACTGCGGCCCCGCGAGAACAGTTCCGTTTCTGCCCTGATTTGAGGCCTGACGGCGGTCTCGGCGCGGATTCGGTGCCTGCCAGCTCCTTCCCTGCGGCCATGCGCGGCGCGATGCCGGATTGGAGTAGGCGAAATTGGTGTTCCGACTGACTGTGGGACCGGGAGCCTGCCGGCGGAAAACAAGCGCCTGTCCTTATTGGACGTCAAGCGGGGCGACGCCGACCGCCTGGCCACTCGCATCGGTCGTGATCTTCTCGACGCGGGCTTCGGCCTGCCGCAGCAGTTCCTCGCAGCGGCGCTTCAGCGCCTCGCCGCGTTCATAGATCGTCACCGATTCCTCCAGCGGGACCTTGCCGTCCTCGAGCCGCTTCACGATCGTCTCCAGTTCCTCGATCGCGCGCTCGAAGGAGAGCTTCTTGACGTCCACCAGGGTGTTCTCGGCCATGCTGATTTCCCTAATCTCTGCTCAACTGCGCGCGCCAGCGAGTTCCGAGGAAAGGCTCCCACTGCGGACGCATTGTGGCGCGCTCAAGGTTTTGGCGTGGTCCCCATCAGTGCGGTGCCCATTAGCGCAGTGACGTGGGCGGCCACCAATTCCTTCAGCCCCTGCAGGTCATAGCCGCCTTCCAGCACCGAAACAACTCGCCCGCCGGCACTGCGTTCGGCGACATCCATCAGCTTTTTCGTCACCCAGCCGAAATCCTCCGCCTTGAGGTTGATCGAGGCGAGCGGATCACGGTGATGCGCATCAAAGCCGGCCGAGATGATCACGAGTTCGGGCGCAAATTTTTCAAGCTGCGGCAGGATCGCGTTCTCGAAGGCGGAGCGGAATTGCGCGCTGCCGTCCTCCGGCGCGAGCGGCGCATTGACGATGGTGTCGTGTTCGCCGCGCTCGCCCCGCGCGCCCGTGCCGGGAAACAGCGGCATCTGGTGTGTCGAGCAGTACATCACGGACTTGTCCGCCCAGAAGATGTCCTGCGTGCCGTTGCCGTGATGCACGTCGAAATCGATCACGGCGGCACGGGCGATCCCGTATTTGCGCTGGGCATGGCGCGCGGCGATCGCGGCGTTGTCGAAGAAACAGAATCCCATCGGTGTCGATTTTTCGGCGTGATGGCCGGGCGGGCGCACCGCGACAAAGGCGTTCGGATGCTTGCCGGTCATCACGGCGTCGGTCGCGGCCACCGCGCCGCCCACGCCGCGCATGACGGCTTCCCAGGTGCCCGGCGACATCGAGGTGTCGCCATCGATGTAGACGAGGCCCGAGGTCGGCGCGACATGGCGCAGTTCGCCGATGTAATGCTCGCCATGGCAGAGCGCGACGGAATCGAGGTCGCCCTCAGGCGCCTCGGCGCGCGTCAACGGCTTGAAGCGGTCATCGGCCAGCACCTCCGCGATCGCACGCATCCGGTCGGGTCTTTCGGGATGGCCCGGAGGCGTCAGGTGATTGAGACAGGCTGGGTGACTGAGCAGAAGCGTGGACATGTGATACCCTGGCGTGCGGAACACGCGCAAACGAGAAGTGCGCAATCTAGCGCATGTTCCGGAAGGGTGGGAACCGGTTTTCCGAAGAGATCATCCTTCGACAAATAGGCGTTTTCGGGGGAACGGAAAGGGGCAAGCGGGCGCGGTTCGCCGATGGCCCCTCAATCGGTCCGCACGATCCGCGTGGGGGCTGCGGGCGCGATCGGACTGTGCGATTCGAAATAGGCGAACAGCGCATCATTGTCATAGGGGCCGAGCTGCGCGTTCGCGCCCTGCTTGAACGCGACGAACCCGTCGCCGCCGAGCGCGAGATAGTTGTTGATTGTGACGCGATATGTCTTCTCGGGCTCGATCGGCGCACCGTCGAGCTTCATCGAGGCCGCATCGATATGCGCGCCTGACGGCCTGGTGCTGTCCCAGCTGTAGCTGAATCCCTTCGAGATTTGCAGGATGCGCGGCCGCTTCTCGTCGCTCCATTGCTGCTCGAGCGCGGCCTTGATGGCGGCGCCCGTGAGCGTCACCGTCACAAGCTGGTTGCGAAATGGCTGGCTTGCGAACACGTCGGCATAGGTCACCGTGCCGTCGCTTTTCTTCTCGATGTCGGCGCGGATTCCGCCAGGATTGGTGAGGGCGATCACGGCGCCGCCGTCCTTTCCGGCCTGCGTCGCGGCAAGCTGCGCATCGGCTATGACATCGCCCAGTGTGCTTTCCCCGGTCGCGTTGGGCACGCGCGACAGCGTATCCTCAACGAGCCCCGCGCGGCGATTGGCGATGGGCGCCGCCAGCCTGTCATACGCTTCGAGCAGCGCGGTTTGTCCGGGATCGGCGGCGAGCGTATTGCGGACAATGACGTTGTCGGCGCTGGCGCTGGCCACATCACGCGTGGCGGGGTCGAGCGTCACATCGATCGCGGTGACCAGCGTTCCGTATTTGTCGCCCGAGGTGACCAGCCGGCCGTCGATGTTGCAGACATAGGCCTGGTGAGTGTGGCCGCTGACCACGATGTCGACGGCGCGATCGAACTTCTTCACGATCTCGACGATCGGGCCCGAGATGCCCGGGCACTCATTATAGTCGCCGGTCGGGGAGCCGCCCTCGTGAATCAGCACGACGATCGCTTCCACGCCCCTTGCCTTCAACTCCGGGACCAGTGCATTCACGGTCTCGGCCTCGTCGCGGAATTCGAGGCCTTCGGCGCTGGCAGGTGAAATCAGACCCGACGTTCCCTTGAGCGTGAGGCCGATGAAGGCCACGGGGATGCCGTCGAACGTTCTGATCTCATAGGGTGGAAACAGCGTCTTGCCCGCATCCTTCAGAAAGGTGGAGGCGGCAAGATAATGGAATTTTGCGCCGGCAAAGGGATGCGGTCCAAGGCAGTGGTCGACGGGGTGGCAGCCGCCGTTCTGCATGCGCAACAGCTCGTCCTTGCCCTCGTCGAACTCATGGTTGCCGACGGACGCGAGCTCCAGCCCCATCATCGACATGGCCTCGATGGTCGGCTCGTCATGGAACATCGCCGACAGGAACGGGCTCGCGCCGATCAAATCGCCGGCAGCGACGAAGATATTGTTCTTGTGGTCAGCGCGAAGTTCGCGGACGAGGCTCGCCATGTGCTCGGCGCCACCGGCCGGCACGGTGATCTTCTTCGCCTTGTCGGCGGGATCGGCAATCCGGATGCCGCCGGGCGGCGGCTGGAGGTAGCCGTGGAAGTCGTTGACCGCCAGGATGCGAAGCTTGACGGGCGCGGGGGATTGGGCCGATGCGGGCGTGCTTGCCAGCGCCAGCACGGCCAATGCGAGGCAGGACGAGGATTTCATCGCGCCACTATAGAAGGCTTGCGCGACGATTTCACAACCTTTGCGAAGAACCGCTGGCGCGGGTGGTAAACGGCCGCCGACGACAGGGCGTCAGCGGCCGGTCGCGATCAGTTCGTCGCCGGCGTGGCAGGCGGAGCTGGAGCAGCCGAAGGCGTTGGCGCCGCAGAAGCGACCGGGGTTGCCGGGGTCTCGGCCGGCTTTTCGGCCGGCTTGTCGGGCAGGCTCGGATCCGGATCGAAGCCGAACAGCTCGGCCAGATATTTGTAATAGTCCGGCATCTTCTCTTTCAGCACGGCGCGCGTCTTCGGCTCGTGCATCGATTCCTTGCCGGCAAGGAAGACGCTCGCGGTCACCGCGAAGAATTCCTGCTGGTTGAACAGCGCATATTGTTTCTTGTCGAAGACGCCCTTGGATTTGGCATCCGCGTAGGCGGCCCTGACGCCCAAATTGTCGTATCCGTTCGGCATCATCCGCTTGTGAAAGGCGTGCAGGAATTCGTGCAGCAGGATCGGATCGTCGGTGTATTTGGTCATGGTTGACCGCAGCTTGATGACGCCGAGGCCGGAGTCCGCCGCCTGGTCGATGATGTCGGCATTGACCCACTGGTGAATACCGGAATCCCAGACCGTAACGCCATAAGAGCCACGCTCGGCGCGGTTCGGCGCAATGGGTCCATAGCAGGCGAGCGCGGCGCTCAGTTCGAGACAGTCCGTGTCGCTCGCAATGATCGGGATCGAGTGGAAGAAGTTCAGCACCTTCGAACTGAAGCCCGCCTTCTCCACGATATCGAACTGGTGCTTCAGGTTTTCCTCGATCTTGTCGATGTCCTTGCGGTCGGCATAGTCGGACAGGTTGTACATGAAGCCGTGATATTTCGAAAAATCCGCTTCCGTTGTCGGGCGTGGCGCGGCCGCATCGCGCGGGTCGACGGTCAGCACGCGCGGTCCTGCCGCGGCCGCCGTTGCGCCGAGGGTGAGCGCGAGGATCACCGGGGCCAGCGTAAATGCGCGCATGAAAAGTCCTCCTGCCGTCTTCTGGATGGATGGACCCTACACGAGGCGAAGTTGCTGCGCCGTTAGCCGGAGGCGGGCGATTGTGCAAATATGGTTATGGCCGCCTTAACCACATGGGCGACCCCCGTCATTCGCGGGCCCATTCGCCGACCACGCGATGCACCTCGCCGAGGTGCTCGTGCATCTGGTCGAGCGCGAAGCCAAGGGCGAAGAACCGCTCGGCGGTCTCGCTGCTAGTCCCGCGGATGAGGCCGTCGCGCCGCACCGCATCGAACGCCGCGGAATGGGCGGCAAAAGCCTGCTCGATTTCAGTCAGGGGCGGCGGCTGCGTGCGCGCGCGCAGCGCGGCGCCGCTGGAGCGGAGGAAGCGGTCGACCGCCGGCGCGATCTTCTGCATCGGCGGTGTCAATCGCGCCTGGACCGGCTTCGGCAAGTCGCAACCGACGGCGCGGCCGAGGATGACGATGTCATGCCGCAACCGCAACAGCGTGCGCAGAAGGGGACCGGTGTCGGGTCCGGATGTGAGGCGGGCGGCGCGTTCATGCTCGGCTTCGGCGCCGGTGGCATTCAGGCGAAGGAGGAAGGTCGCGATCTCCGCGTTGATCTGGCGGATGTCCGCCGGCTCGCCGCCGCAATGGTGCTCCAGCAATCTGGTGAGCGCCGCCGCGATCAGCTCCAGCGTGTCGGCGGCGGCATCGGTCGTGAGCGCGTGCGCCCGCGACGGGAACACCAGGAAGGAAACGACGAAGCCGACCATTCCGCCCACGACGACCTCGAGTACCCGGTCGAGCGCCGAGGTCATCGGGCTTACATGCTGCATGCTCGGCACCAGCAGCACGATGATGGCGGTGATCGGCAGCACGTTGAAATTGGTCTTGAACGCCGCGATGAAGGCGAGCGGCGCGATCGCAAGCGCCAGCACCGCAAACAGCGCCCATTGGCTGTCGTGCGGAATCAGGATCGCCAGTGCCCCGCCATAGGCGACGCCGGCGAGCGTTCCCATCAGATAGTCGCTTGCGACCTTGATCGAACGGCCGAGACTCATTTGCGTGACGATCAGCGACGTCAGCACCGCCCATAGCGGCAGCTTCAGATGCATCAGTTCAGCCAGCGCGAGCGCCGAGAGCGCCGATATCGTGACGCGCAGCGCGAGGATGAGCTGTAGGCGGTAGCGATGGCTCAGCGCGCGGAGCCGAGCGATGGATGAGGAGCTGCGCTTGGGTGTGGAGGACATCTGCTGACAAGGGCAGTGGCGGCGTCCGGTCGATCATCCGATGATCGTTTGTCCGGCTGACAAAAGTCAACACCGCTGCCGCACCGGATTGTCTTCCAGGTTTGCCGCCAGGCGGTACGTGGCTGCTGCTCCTAGCGTGAAATCGACGCTGCTTGCGATGCCGGCCGACGCGATTTTCTTGTCCGCCGTCGCATCCGATGTCGTCCCATTCACTACTTCGGACGGGCTAGTCAGTATTCCCCCGGAAAACGACGCAATTTGACCAGCATCGCCGTCATTGATCTCTGCGTAAGGAAGGGCGGCTGGAGGCGCGTTCGCAGTGAGCCTTGGGGTGCCACGACGTGCCGCAGATTGAAACAGAAGTAAACAGTCGGCTCCTGCGTTGCCCGACTTGCAGGGCGCTCTGCCTCGCTCATTCCATCCTTGATTCCCGGCGAGGCAGCACCGTGCGTGTGCAGATGTGTCTGGAGTGCGGAGAATGCCTTTGGGACGACGACTCGAAACCCTGTGCGGCACGCACAGCCGCGCAATGAATGGCGCGGTTATTCATCCGCAGCGGCTTTTGACCGCGGTGATTCCTGAAACTCTCATGGATCAACCGGTCGACGGAAAACATCGAAATTGTCGGGACGAACCACGTCCTCATGATCAAGGTGCATGGCCCGACGATCCACGAGCTGGCCGCAAGTCGCCCGGCTTCCGGCGTTTGAAAAAGTAACAGGGGTGTAAAATCCATGACTGCACAAAACGCGACCGTCGAGAACATTCTTCCGCAGAGGCAAGCACAGATCCATGCCATCGAGCGGCGGACACCGCCTCCTGCTGTTCCCGAATATGTCAGCCATCGCGAAGACGTCACCGAGATCGGCAAGCTCTCGGCCGAGGCCATGGTCAGGGAATACGAATCCACCGCCAAGGAGATCGAGGCGATGGGTGACATCCTGAAGGATATGGTGCAGCGCTGCGAAGAGCTCGCCGTATCCGCAAACGCCATGCTTGGGGACGTCAAGGCGACCGCCATGCGCTACCGCAAGGAAGGCAAGCGCATGTTCAATGAAATCGAATCCTGTTCGAATGTCGCGGAGGAAGTACGCCGAACGTGCGAAACCTTCCGGGACAAGATCGCGGCCAAAAGTACAGAGTCTGCGCCGTGATCGTCTACCGGGCGGTGCCGTATCTGCTGCTCGCGGCACCGCCCGCCATCTTCCTGCTCACCGTCATGCTCGGCAGCTGCACGGTGGCAAGGACCCCCGAGGTCGCAACCGGCCGCGCCCTGTCCTACTCCGATCCGGACGGCCGGGCAGGGGAGGCGCTTGCGAGCGAGCTGGATCGACGCGCAGCGCGCGAAGACCTTCAACGCATCGTGAAGGATGTCCGGCGATGATCTGCGATTGTTGCCGGCGCCCCGTAGACTATGTCAGAGCTTCGTTCTGGCTCGGTGACGCCAGGATTTGCCGTGAATGCTTCGCGGAGTGGTGCGATCCCGACAATGACGATGTCGACACCGCCGATGCCGCGTGCGTTGGAAATCTCGTCCGCCTCAAGCATGGTCTTCCACCGCTCGCCGCGGCGCTGGTGTTGTTGCTGGCCATCATCACATCGACGGCCGCCCATGCATCGCGCCATTGTCTCGATTATGCGGAAGCGGCGCGGACATGGCCGACGCGCATGCTCGCGAAGGACGGCGACGGCTGCTGGACCTATGACCATCATCCACCACCGGCGGAGGTGCCTGCCTCGATGCCCGACGTTGTCATGGCTATGCGCGAGCCGATGCTGATGGACAGGTGGCCGGACGAAAACCTGCTCTGGATCGAACTGCGGGATCTCGAGCCGGAGCCTGCGTCGCAGCCAAAGCCGGTCGTGGCCGCGCCCGAAGTCGCGTTGCTGGTCTCGCTCGTGCTTGCGACGCTGTCCGTTGTGACGGTCGCAACGGGATGGCACCGGGGAGGCGCCGGCGTCCATTCGGTGTTGTGGCGCCGCCAGAAGCAGCCGGCCGCCGGTTTCGGAGAGCCGCTGATCGGGCCTGCCGGTCCATCCGGCGCTCCCTAGCCGAGCCTAGCTACGGGCGTCGTCGAGCAGGATGGGCAGATGCTGCGGCTTGCCTTCGGCGTCATTGAACAGCCTGTGGTTCAACGCCCAGATCGCCGCCTGCGTGCGATTGCTCGCTCCAATCTTGGTCAGAATGGCCTTCACATGCGCCTTGACGGTCGGCTCCGCGATGCTGAAGAAGCGCGCAACGTGTTTATTGGAGTCGCCCTGCACGATACGTTCGAGGATGGCGATCTCGCGCGCAGACAGTCGCTTGCCTGCACGAGGCTCGTCCGCGGCTTCCCAGGGATGCTCATCAGCGATGGGAGGCGCCATCCGCTCTTCAGCCTTCGGCGCGATCTCCAATGACCAGAGGCGCGCATCGATGAGAATTAACTTTCCGTTCACCACCGCCTGCAGCGTACTCACCAGTTCCTCGGGGCCGACCGAGCTGAACAGTGCCGCGTTCGCCCCGTCCTCGAGTGCGCCGGCAAGGGAGCGGGGATTACTCTCATCGGCGACGGCCACGATAAAGGCCAACGGGTATTGATTGCGAATGTCGCCGCAGATCACAGCCTGCTCTGCGTTCATTCCTACGATGAAGAGGATGGGCCTGTCGCTGGGGACCTCGGTAAGGTCGTCCAGCCGGATTCCGCAGCCGTGCGGCCGAAATCGAGTGTTCGCCAGGATGAGCCTCAGCCCCTCACGAAAGAGGCCATCGCTCTGGAGGATGTATGTCGGTACGCCGAACTCACTCAACATGGTTTGAAGCCTTAACGTTCGCCGCGTTTCAGGCCTGCCCCCATAGTTCCCAGCAGGTACCATACAGCCCCCGACATTTAGCGGAATAACCTATGATAAGATCGGGCTAATACTCGTGGAGATTTGGGGGGCTTTGTCCGACAATTGGACGGGAGCCATGGCAGCAAAGGCCGGTATTGCGGCAGTAAAGATCGTATTCATTCGACGTAATAGCAGCAGTTTTCTGCGAAATGCTACCCATGCCGGGGGCGAGTTCCCGGAAAATCTCCCTAGGGACTAGTTCGAAATTGCGGGACGTCTGTTGCCCCTGCCGCAGCTCCCGACGGAGCTTGTTCGGGTCAGGACGGCACATCTGGTTTTGCCGGTCTTGTCAGGCGGCGGATGCTTTCGCCGCACGCGCGGGCGTACAATAACGCGTGCGGGCACGTCGGTCCCGACAGCCCAACCGTGACGACAGCCGGAAGGAGGATCTCATGTATGCCGCCATCCGTCAGGCCAAGGCAAAGACCGGAACGGCCGAAGAACTGGCGCGCCGGATCAAGGAAGGCGCTATTCCCATCATCAGCGACGTCGAAGGTTTTCGGGCCTATTACGTGGTCTATGCCGGCGATGACACCGTGACCGCGATCAGCCTGTTCAACAATTTCGAAGGCGCCGAGGAGGCCAACAGGCGTGCGTTGGCGTGGATCGACGAGAACCTCGGGCCGCTGTTGGTCGGGCAGGCGACGGCGGTCGCGGGTCCCGTGATCGTGCACACGCTGGCGTGAACGTTCGGGCAGAACGCAGGGTGGGCAAAGCCAACGGGTCCGCGCAAACGCGCGGGCCCGATGACAGGCTCCGCGTGCCCACCACCGACAACGGCACCCGATAGGTGGCGGGCACGGCGCAAGCGGGCCTTTGCCCGCCCTACGGTTTGGTCGCAACAGCGGAGTATTACCCCAGCAGCACCGCGTCCGCGCCATTCACGGCGTCCGCCGATTCCGTCACTGTCTTCTCCAGCGAGGACGACTGCACCGTGACGTTCTCGGCAAAGAAGCGCGCCAGTGTGATGTAACGCTCGCCGTCGCCGTCCTTGCGTGCGGCCAAGGCCTCGCCGGCGAGCATGCAGCCGCCGACCGTCGAGCCGAACAGGCGGAGATAGGGTGTAGCGCCGGCAAGTGCGTCATTGGGCCTGGATGCGACGCGCTCGATCAGCCATTTGCTGGCGCGTTCCAGCGAGAGAAGCGCGTCGCGCAGCTTCGCGCCGGTCGTGCCGAAGGCGGGGTCGTTGGAGTTTTCGACCTGTTTTACCGTTACATCGAGCTCGGCGAGCAGGCTCCAGAGCGAAGCGCCGCCCTGCGCGGTCAGTTTGCGCGTGACGAGGTCGATCGACTGGATGCCGTTGGTGCCCTCATAGATCGGGGTGATGCGCGCGTCGCGAGAATGTTGCGCTGCGCCGGTCTCCTCGATGAAGCCCATGCCGCCATGAACCTGTACGCCCAGATAGGCCGCCTCGTTGCCGATATCGGTGGAAAACGCCTTGGCGACGGGCGTCAACAGCGCGGCGCGCGCGGCGGCCTCGGCCCGCACCCTGGCATCCTTGGCGCGGACGGAAACGTCGAGCGCGACCGCGGTGGCATAGCAGATGGTTCGCGCGGCGGCGGTCATCGCACGCATCTGCATCAGCATGCGCTTGATATCGGGATGCACGATGATGGGCTCCGGCCCGTCGCCTTTTCCTGCGCTGTCGGCGGCCTTGTCAGTGGCCTTGCCCTGACGGCGCTCTTGCGCGTAGGCGAGGGCCTGCTGGTAGGCGCGGTCGGCGATGCCGACCCCCTCCAGACCCACCGCGAGCCGCGCCTGGTTCATCATCGTGAACATGCAGTGCATTCCACGGTTTTCCTCGCCGATCAGGTAACCGATCGCGCCACCCTTGTCGCCCATGGTCATGGTGCAGGTCGGGCAGGCATGGATCCCGAGCTTGTGCTCGATCCCGCTTGGATAGACGTCGTTGCGCTCGCCGAGCGAGCCATCCGCGTTGACCAGGAATTTCGGAACGAGGAACAGCGATATGCCTCTGGTGCCTGCGGGTGCATCGGGCAATCGCGCGAGCACGAAATGCACGATGTTGTCGGTCATGTCGTGGTCGCCATAGGTGATGAAGATCTTGGTGCCCTTGATGCGATAGGTACCGTCGGCCTGCTTTTCCGCGCGGGTGCGCAGCAGTCCGACGTCGGAGCCGGCGTGCGGTTCGGTCAATTGCATGGTGCCGGTCCATTCGCCGGAAACCAGCTTGGCCAGGTAGATCTTCTTCAATTCGTCGCTGCCATGGGCATCGAGTGCTTCCATTGCGCTCAGCGTCAGGAGCGGACAGAGCTGGAAGGCGATATTGGCCGCGCTCCAGATTTCATTGCAGGCGGCGTTGATCGCAAGCGGCAAGCCCTGGCCGCCGAAGGCTTCGGGGCCGGACACCGCGTTCCATCCGCCGTCGGTCCAGCGCTTGTAGGCATCGCCCCAGCCCGGCGCGGTCGTGACCTTGCCGGCCTCGAGCTTGATGCCATGCTGGTCGCCCGTGCGGTTGAGCGGAGCCAGCACGGCGCTGGCGAATTTGCCTGCTTCCTCCAGCACGGCGGCGGCAATCTCCGGATCGAAGTCGCCGTAATGGCCGGCTTCGACGGCCGCCTTCAGCCCGGCGCCATGGTTCAGCGCAAGCAGCATGTCGTTGATCGGCGCGCGGTAGGTCATGACCTTCTCCCCGGGTGATACCGCCGTCTTCCCACGAAATCCGCCGGCTCTCAACTCCGCCGGGAAGTCCACCGAAACGAGCAGCCTGATTTGGAAGGGCGGCCCTATATATAAAGGCTCAAAATCGGGTTTCGGTCCCGCACGACGGTTGAAATGCCCTGAGTTCCCCTATAGACCCTCGGGACCGGGATGCGAGGTGCCGTCGCGCCTTACCCGAGCAGCCAGTTGGGGCGTAGCCAAGCGGTAAGGCAGCGGATTTTGATTCCGCCATTCGGAGGTTCGATCCCTCCCGCCCCAGCCACGCAGTCCGGCGATTGAGTTAAATTTACAACCTGCACCTCACAGGCCCGAAAACCTCGGCATTTCGGCATTTGGGTCGGTCTCGAGATTCCCGATCTTCAAATCGAAATCACCTTCTGTCAGCCAAGACGTGCCTTCGGTATCGACTTTAAATTTTATCTTCTTAAGGCGCTGAGCCAATTCCTTTCGGCTCGCAGGCGCATTGGAAAGCTTCACGATGTGTTTTCCGCCCAGATCGCTAATCGGACGAGTATTTCCAACTCTTACCAATAGTGTTTTGTCTGGGTAGGCGCCGAATGCCCAACCAGCTTCGAACAAAACATTGGGCCTAGCCTGGTCCTGTAGCTCTCGTTCAGTGGGCGCGGCTGGGTCACTAAATTTCGACTTGAGCCTAACCTGCTCATCGGGAGAGATTAAAACGACAATGCCCTGAACCGACTTCATTTGACCGCCGATAATCTTGTCTACATCGGGATTATTGCCTTTGGTTTTTGCTACAGCTTTGCTCCATTCAATTGGATTGAGGCCAAGGGCGCGAAGAAGGCTGAAGAAATCTTCATTAAGTCTATTATCTCGCCCATGAACGACGAATAACGTATTGTTCTTAGCAGGCTTCACTTTCAGCTTAGCGGGCTCTCGCCTAATGATGGGTGTGGGCGCTGCCGGCTCCTCAATTTGCGTTTGGACGACACGATGTCCGCGCATTTCTGCGAGATCTTCAGGCGTGGCAAATCGGCTGAAATTGACGCCAAGTTTCCTGGCAAGAAGCAGTGCGGCTGAAGGACCGGATCCTGCAGTTCGACCGGCGCATCATCGCCTGGCGCTGGCCGGATGCAACGCGCTTCTCCGCGACCCGGATTATCTCATCAGAGAGCGTGCGGAGTCGACGAGGCGGCCGTTCCACTTTGACTCGCTCGGCTTGTTGCTGCTGGTTGTTGTCATGTTTTGTTGGGAAGTGATGCTCAGCAAGGGCCAGCAGTGGGACTGGCTGGGCGATCCGTAGTCTCGATATCAGCCCGGAGCAGATCATTTGGACTGGCACTGGCCTGGTCCTGGGCCTCTTTATCGTTTTTGCGCCGCTGAACGTGGCGGCCTATCTCTACACTCCTCCCCTGTTGCGTGGAGCGGCGTAGACCTGTTGAGCCTTCTGCGCAACGGGCGAGGGTGGGCTGACTACGCCGCACTGCAGCAGACCAGTTGAGGAAAGAGGTCCCCCTTCCCCTGTTCCCCGAACGGAACCCCGCCGAACCGGCCTCACTACGTCGGCAACACAAGTGGGGACATGACCACCCCTGGCAACCAGCGCAGGTGTCGGTCCTCCGACTTGAGTTGCCTTCCTCTTGCTACACTGACGCGATAAGCTTCTCACATTAAGCTAGGTGCGGCGAAGGCGAAACAGGGCATGTTTTCGCATCCAGCATAGTTGTAATATTCGGTAGATTAATGTGGCAGTCCGGTATTCCTTTCGCGGGGTGGACGACGAGCCAGCGCGAGTTGTGGGCGTTGCAGGCGCTCGAGGCTAACGGTGCGGCGCTCAACACCGGCGAATATACTGTCCTTGTCGGCGATCTTGATCTGGACGCTTTCGTACGCGCTTCGCGCCAGACCGTTGAAGAATGCGAAGCGCTGCGGATTCGCTTTAGTGAGAGAGACGGACAGCCCATTCAATGGATTGCGCCGATTGGCGATTGGTTGCCCACCATTGTCAACCTCTCGCACGAGACGGATCCTTCGGAAGCAGCACGGGATTGGATGGTCGCGGAACTGGCCCGCGCCTTCGACATCGCCGATGCAATGTTCTCGTGGACGCTGATCAAGCTTGCCGAGACGCGCCACTTCTGGTGCCTGATCGCGCATCAACTTGCCGTCGATGGCTCCGCCCGCAACCTCGTCGCGGGTCGTATGGCCGAGAACTATTCGTGTCTTATCGACGCCGTCGAGTCCAAGACAAAAATTCCCGGTACGTTCCCCGATCTGTTGCGTGAAGACGCAGAATACCGCCATTCCGAAGAATTCGAGAAAGGACGCGCATATTGGCTCCACCAAATGGCGAATCTGCCCGCCCCGAGCCGACTGTCCAGCCGTCCCTCCCGTGGATCCTATATGCCAGCGCGCCACGCGGAGGCTGTGCCCGCCCCTATCTTCGCCGCAATCCGCAAAATCATGGCGGATACAGGGGTTAGCCTTAGCGGTCTCTTCGTCTGCCTTGCAGCGCTGTATCTGCGCCGATTGACTGGAGCTTCGGATATCACGGTCGGGTTGCTCGTTGCTGCACGAGCCACGCCCGCAGCCCGCAATGTGCCCGGCAACGTGTCTAATACCGTGCCGGTTCGATTGAAGTTCGGAGCCAAATCCGATACGACGCTTGCCGATCTGATCACCCAGGTGCGCGCGCGAATTCGCGAAGCATTGACGCACCAACGCGTGCCGCTGTCGGAAATAAAGGCGGGTTTGCCGAGCCTCAAGGGCGAACTCTACGCCATCGCCGTCAACGTCATGAAATTCGAGTTCTCGCCAAAATTCGGCCCGCTAACCGCGTCAGTGCACAATCTTTCCAACGGCCCCGTCGACGACATTTCGATCTCGGTCTTCGAGCAGCCGGGCGAGGGCAGCCTGCAGATCGCGCTCAACGGCAATGCCAACCGATACGAGTCGGCGCTGCTCGTCGCGCACTACAAATGGTTCATGATCTGCCTTGAGCGGGTGTGCAACTCTGACAGGGCAATGGCTGTCGACACCATTGATTGGATTTCACAGACCGATCGCGCCCTGCTGGTCAAATCTGGCCGGACGTCGGACGCCAAAGAACCCGCGAACATCGAAAAGAGCGATGGCCAGGACAAGCCGAATACAGAGCGCGAAGTGCAGATCTGTAAAGCTTTCGCCCGCGCGTTCGGCGTCGACACCTTCCCAGTTCGCGCGAATTTCTTCGAGCAGGGCGGTTATTCATTGTTGGCGGCTCAGCTGATTTCCAGCCTTGCAAAGGAATTAGGCGTGAAGATACCCCTCCGCGCCCTGTTCGATCATCCAACGCCCCGCGCGTTGGCGCGGTATTTGAGCGCACCTGGCATAGAAGCAATCGAGAAGCCCGACTTGCCGTTTCTCGTGCTGTGCCCCGGCGGCGGCCTACTTATGCGGGAAATGATTGATCTACGGAACGCGCTGCAGACCGACTTTAGCATATTACTCCTTGAATATCCGGATTGGCGACAAGAATGGGATATCATTTGCGACGTCAACCGCTATTTTGATTTCATTGTCGCCCAGATCAAAGCGGTGTCGCCAGAACCGTGCCGGCTCAGCCTCGTCGGCTATTCATTTGGCGCGAGCGTCGCGTACGCGATGTGCATCGTTCTGGCGGGCCTTGGATACACGATCGAGCGGCTCAGCATCATTGACGGCCGTTCGCCGGTGATGCAGGCGCCGGCGTCAGCGAGCCAACAAAAACAATCCCTGTTCAAGCGCATTATCAAATTCGCGTTGCACGATAATCGTAGACGCCAGCGGCTACTCGGGCACCGCATTGGTATCAATGCCAAAAAGCCGCTCGTGAAAGCGGTTTTGAGGAATTTGCGCCCAATAATTCCAAAACAGGAAAAAAACGAGTTCCTGCTTTACATGAACAATTTCATAAATAGCTCGATTCCAATGCAGGGTATTCGTGATTGGACGGCGGCGATTGCGCGTGACGCTCGCCTTGTTGCCACACCTGGTGTCGTATTTCGCTCAACCGAACACGCGGATATCTGGCCCTACGATCTTGGCTGGCTGGAGCTTGCGCCAAATCTGGAAGTTGTCCCGATTTACAGTGCCCATCTGACGGCCGTCAATGAACACACTTTGGCGATGATCTGCTCGCACATCCGTCGCCGATCCATGAAGTCGAGGGCGGCCGCCGTCGAGCCTCGCGTAGATGTGCTCGCAGTATCGGCTGATGCGTCGCGCGATGGCCCCGCCTTGCGTGGCCGGCCTATGCCGGAATTGCTGCGCGACGAAATACTCTGTGAAATGTTTGCGGCGACGGTTGCCCGGACGCCTAATGACGCCTGCATGACGACACGCGATGGCGAGCTTACTTACGTCGAGGTTGACGCGCGCGCCGCGGCCATTGCGCGCGGACTTGTGCGATGTGGTGCGAAGGCCGGCGAAGTTGTGGGCGTCTGGCTGGAACGTGGCGTCGATGCGCTCATCTCGCAGCTTGCCGTCGTCAAGACGGGCGCCGCATGGCTGCCCTTTGATTCGGATACGCCAGTCGAACGCGTCGCTGCTTGCCTTGCACACGCCAGCGCTCACCTGCTGCTTGCCGACGCCGAACGCGTACGGCGCGCAATCGGTGTAGTGCGCTCCCCGGCTATCGACGTTGTCAAGATCGTCGACCCCGCTGATCAATCCAGTGTTGATGCGCGCGCGCTCGGCGCGACCCCTGATCATGCAGCTTATGTGATTTACACATCTGGTTCGACCGGCGAGCCGAAAGGCATTGCCGTCAATAACCGGAATATCTGCCATTTTCTGCGGGCCGCGAACGAAGTGTACGGTGTTACTAGAGAGGACGTGATGTTTCAGGGTACTTCCGCGGCCTTCGATCTATCCGTGGAACAAATCTGGTTACCCTACATGGTCGGTGCCTCGCTGTTCGTCGCTGACGCTGAGACCATCTACGAGATTGACGAGCTGCCCGGGAGGCTAGAGCGCGCCGGCGTAACTGTACTCGACACACTGCCGACGCTGCTAGCGGCGCTATCACGCGACGTGAGCACGCTACGCATTATCATCCTCGGCGGCGAGGCGTGCACGCCTGCGGTTGTCCAACGTTGGGCGCGCGAGGGGCGCGCGTTCTACAACACTTACGGGCCGACGGAGACGACCATCGTGGCAACCGCTTCGCAGTTGCGCCAATGTGAGGACGTAACCATCGGGAGGCCCATTCCTAACTACTCCTGTTATGTCGTGGACACGAATCTGATGCCGGTTGGAGTGGGCGTCGAGGGTGAATTGCTCATCGGCGGTCCGGGCGTCGCCAAAGGTTATCTCGGACGCGACGATTTGACGGCCCAAAAATTCATCTCGAATCCCTTCGAAAGCGACGGCTCCGATCCCATTTTGTATCGCACCGGCGATGTAGTCGAAATCGACACCGATCGAAAACTGGTCTTCAAGGGTCGCATTGATGACCAGATCAAGATCCACGGCTTTCGCGTCGAGCTCGGCGAGATCGACGCGTGCCTATCGAATGTACCGGGGGTCTCCGTCGCCGCAACGGTCCTGCTTAAGGAGGCAGGCGATGACCGACTCATCGCCTATCTCGTGACCAAGACCGAGGTGAATAGGGCGCACTTGCGCCAAATCCTGCAAAAACGTTTGCCAAGCTACATGGTGCCGATGCGCTTCGAACGTGTCAACTCGCTACCGCGGTTGCCGTCCGGCAAGATCGACCGCAATGCGCTGCGCAAGCAATCGTCCGTGTTGATTCATTGAGCGTTGTCGGCTCCGTCGCAGCTCTCTGTGCGGGTTCGACTTTCACGATTTGCGGTGAGCCCGGACCCGAGCCGCGTAATAGGTTCTAAGCATCGAACCAGTGCCTGTGATTGCAGAGACGTTTACTTGATAGGACATGATGCTATCGAGTCCGCAGTAGGTCCGTTCCAGCGGCGCGCGCCACCTTAAGCGGCTCGGTAACGCGAAAAATCCCTACAACCACGGCAAGATAAAAGCAGCTACACAGAACGCTCAACAACAAAATGCGAGCAAAACTGGAATAACCCGACAGAATCGTCATTCGCAGGTACCACCCTGCTGCCGCTATGCTGATGGCCCCGATTAGCTGGGGACCTACAGCACGAATCAGGAGGGTGAAGCCAACATCTATCGGGCGACCCGCATAAATGATCGAGGGTACGGCAATGAGCAAGCTTGCGGTGACGCTTGCAGCGGCCACGCCGGCGGGCCCAAAGGGCAGACCTCCGATAACGGCCGCAACCTGGACACACAACGAGACGATCCCCCAGCTTTGCCACCGGTCCGCCCTTCCGATAGAAAGATGCAGCCACCCTTGGGAAGCTGTAATGACCTGGAAAATGCCACGTAGGGCAATAATGCTCAGGAGTGAACCGGCCGCTCGCCACTTTTCGCCTAATAACAAGACGGTAATATCTTCTGCCGACACCGACAGGATCGCTGCCGTTGGCATGACGAAGAATGCAACTGCGGACAACGCCGCTTCGTATTTGTTCCGGAGAGCCACAGGGTCGGATTGAAGTTTGCTGAGGGATGCGCTTCCGACCGTGTGTAACTGGCGAAGCGCTTCGAAAATCGAGTTCTCATAGAGCGTCGTCGCGTTTTGATAGTAACCGATGGTGTCAGGCCGGTAAAACAAACCGAGCCCGATCCGATCCACCGTTCTCGCTAACGCATACGTCACCGAAAATCCCACCACATGCAGCCCAAAACGGAGCATTGATCTCACTTCGTCATCCAAGACCGGGAATCCGGGCCTCCATGCGCACATGAACCAGGCACCGCAAGCAACGCAGACTGCGTTTGCAATGGGACGCAATACGAGTGCCCAGTAGCCATAGTCGCAGAGCGCCACTGAGATGGCAGTGACGATTCCCACCAGGGCGCTTGCAAGCTGTATTCGAGCAATTGCGCCAAATCGCATCGTTCGTCGCAAGAGCGCCAAATGCTGATTTGATACTCCCCACAGCACGAAGGTGATTGAAGTCCACAATGCGATCGGACCCAGCCTCGGCTCACGATATACCGCTGCAATCAGCGAATTGCAGCCAGCGACAACGATTGCAACTATCAATCCAATCGCAGTGCTGAGCCAAAAAAGGCTGCTTACCTGGCTTGGAGCTATCTTTCTTCTTTGCGCAGTAGCATCTCCCAGCCCAAAATCGATGAGTGCCGGTGCAAAGCTTGTAACTACGGTAATGATCGCGACTATTCCAAAGTCCTCCGGTGCCAAGAGCCGCGCCAGGATAATCGCAGCGACCATCTGTAGGGCGCCGTTACCGTATTGCATCGCGACCGATATGATCCCGCCGCGCAAAGCCAAACGCCCAATGTCCGGCGAGGCCTTGTGGTCTTCGAAATAGACTTCCGCGCGGTCGGGCATGCGGACTCAACAATTCCTCAGCCGAAAGGAGCTATGAGCCCTTTCGTTCTTAAGCGCTAT
>CAVOJN010000001.1:0-907284 GCA_963696255.1 uncultured Alphaproteobacteria bacterium | reverse complement strand
GCGCAGGGAATGCCGGCATGTGTCGGCTGACCTGTGGTGACGAACTCGCGTGTTTTTTGCTTCACGCGAGGCTGCGGGTGCGGCCAGCATCCGGCATTCCCTGCGCCCTCTTCTTTCGAGGGCCACAAATGATGCACGACCCGGGCGCTTCGCTGCCGCGGGAATGCGGAGGTGTGCCTCCAATCTCCGTCGTCATTCCGGGGCGACGCAAAGCGGCGAGCCCGGAATCCATAACCACGATCGAGAGTATGGATTCCGGGCTCGCGCCAGGAGGCGAGCCCCGGAATGACAAATGAGGAAGTGATCCCCCACTTCGCAGCCGTAGCCACCGCCCTTCAAAAGTTAATTTAACCACCTGTTAACGGAAATTTTTCGTTTTCTTACCCAGCTCTTAAGGATTTGGGCCCACTTAATAGAGGGTGGAAGAGTGCCCGCCGAAGCGGGTGGGGTTTGTGTTGTTTGATGAGTAACGCCGCCGATAAGCCGGAAGTCGTGCAGCTTCCGGCCGAACCGCCTGCCGCGCCGCCCGCCTCCAATCGGCGCGCCGCTGCACAGCGGGTTCGCGAGGCGCGCGATCGGTTAACGTCCACCAGCGGAACGCGTCCGGCTTTCGACCAGGAACTGCTGCGCCAATATGCGCAGACCAGGATGTCGGCCTCCTATGTCGTGATGCTGCTGGTGGTCGCGACCGGCTTCCTGTTCGGCGTCTGGACCCAGCCGGTCTCGGCCGCCGCCTGGACCGGCGCGATGCTCTGCATACATGTCGGCATCGTGCGCGCCTGCGTGCGCTATCTCGCCGCGCCGCCCTCCATTGCCGTGACCGCCAAATGGCGCGGCCGGTTCGTGCTGCTCGATCTGCTCTACGGGCTCGGCTGGATGACGATCCTGATCCATCCGGCGCTCGGCGCGATATCAGACACGCTGATGATGTTCCTGATGCTGCTCGTCATCGCGGTGTCGAGCATGCTGGCGGCCAACCTGCCGATTGCGGCCCTTGCCGCCACGGTGCCGATCACGGTCGCGATCGCGCTCGATTTCGTGCTGAGCGGCAAGTTCGACAATTACGTGCTGGCAGCGTTTGCGATCGCGGCCGAAGGCTATTTCGCCCTGCTCGCCCATCGCCTGCATTCGACGACGCTGGCGACGCTGGAAGCGCGCGCCGAAAAGGACGCGCTGATCGGCGAGCTCGAACAGGCGAAGTCGATCTCCGACGAAGCGCGCCACCGCGCCGAGTCGGCCAACGTCGCCAAATCGCGCTTCCTCGCCCAGATGAGCCATGAGCTGCGCACGCCGCTGAACGCGATCCTCGGCTTCTCCGAGGTGATGAAGAGCGAGATTTTTGGCGCGCATGCGGTGCCGGTCTACAAGGAATATTCGGCCGACATCCACAATTCCGGCGTCCACCTGCTCAACCTCATCAACGAGATCCTGGACCTCTCGCGCATCGAGGCCGGCCGCTACGAGCTCAACGAGGAAGCGATCTCGCTCGTCAATGTGGTGGCGGACTGCCACCATCTCTTGAAGCTGCGCGCCTCCACCCGCGGCATCACCATTCACGAGGTGTTCGAGCGGACCATGCCGCGGATCTGGGGCGACGAGCGCGCGGTGCGCCAGGTCGTGCTCAACCTGCTCTCCAACTCGATCAAGTTCACCCCGCAGGGCGGCGAGATCTGGCTCAAGGTCGGCTGGACCGCCTCCGGCGGGCAATATCTGAGTGTGAAGGATACGGGCTCGGGGATCCCCGAGGACGAAATCCCGATCGTGCTCGCTTCTTTCGGGCAAGGCTCCAACTCGATCAAATCGGCCGAACAGGGCGCTGGCCTGGGCCTGCCGATCGCCAAGAGCCTGATCGACATGCATGGCGGCACGTTCACGCTGAAGTCGAAGATACGCATCGGCACCGAGGTGATCGTCACCTTCCCGCCTGAACGGGTGATGTCGGCGCTCGCGCCGGTGACGGAGGAAGCCCCGCCATTGCAGCCGGAGACCGCGCCGCCTGTGACCGACGAGAAGCATCGGGCGCGGCACAAACCGATCATGAGCGCGGGCACGGGACTCTAGCGGCATGGTCCGGAAAAGTGTGAAGCGGTTTTCCGAAAAGACCGTGCCCAAACAAGAGGCCGGAGTGCGGTCTTCGCGCTTTGGCGAAAGCTTGCACAAGCAGGCGAATGCCATCACATTTGCGGAATGAGCCAGGAAACGCCGTGCGTCGCAGTCTGTATGATCGATCCCAGGTCCAATCTCTGCTTCGGCTGCGGCCGGACGCTGCCGGAGATTGCGCGCTGGCAGCGGATGGCGAGCGCGGAGCGGCAGGCCGTGATGGCGGAGCTGCCGCGGCGGATGGAGCAAGCCGGGCTGACGCCCGTTCCAAAACGCTGACGAAGAGCGGTTACACCTATGCCGGGGGCGCGCGATGACGCGCGTTTTCTTCGTGCTGTTCCTGATGGCGGCGACCATCAGCGCCGTGGTCGCCTATCGCGATCCCGAGCAGCTCGCGCGCGCCACCGACAGCGTTTCAGACATGCTGCGCAAGCGCGCCAAGGCCCCTGCCTCGGCGGTCCACATTCCCCGCGGACAAGGCGGCGAGTTTGCGATCCGCGCGCGGATCAACGGGGTCGTCACGCCGATGGTGATCGACACCGGCGCGACCTCGGTGGTGCTGACCTACGACACCGCGAAGGCGATCGGGCTGCCGCTGGAGCTTCTGGAATATGACGTCGATGTCGAAACCGCCGGTGGCCACACCAAGGCCGCGCGCCTCACGCTCGACCGCCTCGCCATCGGCAGGCTGGTCGAACGCTCGGTGCCGGCGCTGGTGGTGCAACGCGGCCAGATGAAGACCAATCTGCTCGGCATGAGTTTTCTCGACCGGCTGGAGAGCTGGGAAGTCAGCGCCGACCGTCTGGTGCTGCGCGGCTTCCCCGCGCCCACCACCTCACGCAGCGATCGCGGCCGCGGCACGGTTCTGGACTAGCGCAATGGCATCATGCAACACATTCACGCTCGCACCGGATTTCGTGCCCTGCTCCGCGAGATGACGGCGAAAGGCGCGGGCGCCGGGCACTGCATGGAAGGCGCCGACAAAATGCCTGGTCATCGCATGCAGCCGCGTGCCCTGCGCGAGCTCGCGTTCGATATAGGGCATCATCGCGGCGAAGGCGTCCTTCATCGTCGCATGCGGGGCCGCTTCTGCGAACAGCAGCGGATCGACGCTGAGCAATCGCCACGGATCCTGATAGGCCGCGCGTCCCAGCATCACGCCATCGACATGCGCAAGATGAGCTTTCGCCTCCTCGATGCTGGCGACGCCGCCGTTGATGATCACGGTCACGCCGGGCAGCGCCGCCTTCAGGCGATAGACCCTGTCATAGTCGAGCGGCGGGATGTCGCGATTCTCCTTTGGCGACAATCCGCTCAGCCAGGCCTTCCGCGCATGTACGACCAGCGCGTCGCTGCCTGCCGCGATCACGCCGCGCGCCAGACGGTCGAGCGAGACTTCCGGATCCTGATCGTCGATGCCGATGCGGCACTTGACGGTGACGGGAATGCGCACCGCGCGCTTCATGGCCTCGACGCAGGATGCGACCAGTTCCGGCTCCGCCATCAGGCAGGCGCCGAAGCGGCCGTCCTTCACCCGGTCCGACGGGCAGCCGACATTGAGGTTGATCTCGTCATAGCCGAAATCCTCGCCGATCCTGGCCGAGGTCGCGAGGTCGTGCGGATCCGAGCCGCCAAGCTGCAGCGCAACGGGATGTTCGCTCGTATCGAAGCCGAGCAGACGCCTGCGGTCGCCATGGATGATGGCGCCGGTGGTCAGCATCTCCGTGTAAAGCCGCGCGCGGCGCGACAGCAGACGATGGAACGCGCGGCAGTGCCGGTCCGTCCAATCCATCATGGGCGCGACGGAGAAGCGATAGTCTTGATATTTCAACCGTTTAACCTACACTCTCAATGGGATGGAAGAAGACCGTTTGCACTCCAAACTAGCCCAAATTGCACTCGTTTGTACCCGTTTTGACCTCTCGGTGCACACATAGTGCACACGAAAGCCGGAGTGCACACGCGTGACGACCTTCACTCAATTGGCATCCGGAAACTGGTGCGTCCAGGTCCACCGCAAGACTCGTTATGGGCCGAGACATTCCGGCGGCGCAAGGATGGTGAGGAATGGGCGCTCCAGATGGAGCGCAACATCGACCGCAATGGAGCGCCAAATCCACGCGTGGTCCGGAACGTTCGCACATTGGCGACCTGATCGACCTGCATGACGAAGACATGCATGAGGTTGGCAAGCCTCCTCGCTGACAGCTCCGGCCGAACGGATCCCTCAGGCAAGGAGATGCAGTGGTGCCGCGCGGGTCGCTCGGCCTAGCCACTGCCGCGTCTGGAGAAGAGGCCTGCACCAAAGCCGACTTCATCCTCGGCGGTCTGGATCGCGTCGGTAAATTCCTGGAAAGAGCGTTCTACCAACCTCATGTTGCACAACCAAGATGGTGAGTCGTCTCATGCCCTGTGTTCCCTGGCTGTAGCCAGCGGCGCTCGGATTCGACCAGCAACAATGAGGTGACCCCGCGCCACGTACCCTCGTGAAGAAGGTCTGGACCCTCTGCTCGAGGCATTGGACTGTTCAGCAAAGCTCACAAGCTAAAGTTCAGCACACGTGTAGCGGAAGCACCCGCACCGCGCGAGGCCTCCGTCACACCGATGATGGTTTGTCATACCCCACTTGTATCTATCGAGGTCAGCTTTACGCTTGTTACGATTTCTCGCGTAGCTGTTTGCTGTTGTTCGGCAGCGGATGCCTCCCATCTCATCTCGCTTTTTTGATGATTACGGTCATCTAGAATCCAACTGGCTCCTTTATCGGTTCGCGCAGTGCTCAAAAACCTCAATGTCGGGCTTCAAGGACCATGTTAAGCGGCGTTTCTGCGACGCGACGAACCCGCGTGAAGCCACCAGCCTGGATGACTTCAGTGAGTTTTCTCTCTCCGGCCTGAGCGCCCAGCGCCATACCGACCTCCTGCGATAAGGACCCTGGTATGCAAGCCATCGTCGAAATCGCATAGATGACGCGCCCACGCGGACCGAGATTATCTTCCGTCGCATCACCCGCGAGCGGCTCCATCAGGCACCGTCCGGCTTGAGCGAGCGGTATATGTGGGTTGCAGCTCCCACCGGATCACCCAGATCGTGCAGCACATCAAAGCATGTCACCAGGTCGAGATCCCTATCGGAAAAGTCCTTGGCCGACGCCACCTCGAACCTGATGTTGCCGGCGCCGCCGCTACCGGCCCGAGGGTGCGCACTTGGCAGAGCAACTCAAGTTACCCGGCGCCCGCGATCGCTCGTGGGCAAACCGCTCACACGGTGTGGGATGCTCCCAAGATCGAGGTGAACTCGTGAGAGAACGTGCCGCCATTTCCGTGCGCTATGGCGATCTCTGCGTCGGGGATCTGCCGATCGCCCGCGGCGCCCCTCAATTGTTCGGTGGCCTCGATAAGCGTGAACATTCCGTACATTCCCGGGTGCGCAAAAGACAGGCCGCCGCCGTTGGTGTTGACCGGCAATTGACCACCCGGTGCGATACGCCCACCGGAGACAAAAGGGCCACCCTCGCCTTTTTTGCAGAACCCCATGTCTTCGAGAAACATGATGGTGTTGATCGTAAACGCGTCGTAAAGTTCAACGACGTCGACATCCTCTGTCGTGACGCCAGCCATTTCGAACGCGCGCGGTGCACTTTCAGCCGTCGGTGAGGTGCAGAGCTCGCAAATCTGCGACACTTCCCGGCTCCAGGTCGCCCCTGCCCCGCCCAGGAAATACACCGGCGGTTGCCGAAGCACGCACGCGCGGGCTCGATCTGTGACGATGATCGCGGCGCCGCCATCGGTCATCAGGCAGCAATCCAGCCGCGACAGCGGATCAGCGACGAGAGGCGAAGCCAGCACATCGGATATCGTCAGAGGCGTCCTCATCGTGGCATCGGGATGCTTCTGAGCCCACTGGCGCGCGGCTACCGCCACCTCCGCCAGTTGCTCTCGCGTCGTACCGTATTCGAACATATGTCGAGCCGCACACATCGCGTATCCCGGCAGGGGCAACTCCAATCCGTAGACCTTGTCCAGCGCAGGCAATTCAAGAATGCCGAAATTTCCCGCCTGTCTGAGGTTTGAACCGTACGCAATCAGGACCGTCGTGCAGAGGCCTGCATCGATTGCCATCGTTGCCTGGAGCAGGTGAGAAAGGAAAGACGACCCGCCGGTCTGGTCTGAACATGCCCACCGCGGGCGGATTCCAAGATACTCGGCAATCGATAGCGTGGGAAACATGTGATACAGGGTGCCCCCGCAAACACCATCAATGTCCTTCAAGCTGAGACCCGCGTCGCTCAAAGCCCGGGCAGTTGCACCCGCCACCAAATCCATGGGCGACAGCCCCGGCGAGCGGCCCAGACCAAAGTAGCCAACTCCGACGATCGCGCTTTTGCCGCGTAACGGCGAGACTGTCACCGCACCACTCCGGCTGTGGCAGGCGCTCGCCGGAATACAACGACAGGCTGTTCGCTGTTGGCGTATATTCCAAAATCGACACGCTCAATGGCCGCCTGCACCCGCAAGCCGATGCAAATCTCTTCGGGGGTCACGCCGATAATTCTGCCGAGCATCCGGACGCCCTCATCGAGATCAACCAGACAGACGTTGTGGTGATCGTCGTGCTTGCCGGTACGCCGAACCGTGGTGGTCGAGTAGACAGTCCCCAGTCCACTAATCGGGACGTATTCCAAGTCGGCAGCGCCTGTGCCTGGGGCAATCAATCTGGGGTAAAAAACCCATTGGCCCGACGAGCGCGAGCGTTAAATCATGAGCCGCCCCGCTCGAAGATGGGCCCAATATTGACCTTCGGGGCCTAATATCGGTTCTAAACGAGATTCAATCATAGCTCGCCAACTATCCGATGGTGAAGTGCCATATCTTGGCAGCAATCTGCCATCGTCCTTCGATCTTGATAAAGGACAGCTCGTTTATGAATTTCTTCGGAAGATACATATCCTTTACCCTGGCGTGAGCCGTCGTCGGCGACGCAATTTTGACAGTCAACACTTGATCGTCGCGGAGATCCTTGCGCGATGCCGGCGAAGGCCGGCCAGCGACCAAGCCCAGATAGGTGTCCACGTCGAGGTCAACCAGCGTGCCTTCGGTGGCCGAGTACAATCTAGCTCGCGGATGCAACACCCGTCGAAACAGCTCGACATCCCCCTGATACAAGGCGTCAAAATAGCTTGAGATGACCGCACGAACTTCGGCTTCATCGGTGCTCTGCATTTCCAAATCCAAACTCCGGCATTCAGACGCAACTAGTGGGTCACTTTTGATCGAGCGTATTCCTGGTCGGCAACCCAGAGCCCGTGGTCCAGCGCCTCGAAAAGGCGCTCGGACTCCTGCTCCGATATGATGAGTGGAGGCGCAAGAAAGAGCGAGGTCTGCTCGCCGCTCGTTCCAATCACCACTCCTGCCTGCAGCGCTCGCGTGGCCACGCGGGAAGCTATGGGTTGTTCCGTCGTGTCAGCCGCCCATAACCGCCAGTCCGGTCCGTGCAGTTCGACGGTCCAGTGCAGACCCTGGCCCGCGACACGTTTCACGCTCGGATGGCGGCTTGCAATTTCGAGCAGGCGGTGCGCGAAGAGCCTCTCCAGGCCGCTTACGCGGGAAAGGATATCCTCGGCGGTCACACAGTCCAGGTACGCGCTGACGGCCGCCATGCTCATCGGGTGTCCACGTAAAGTCCCGTAATTCTGCCAGCTGGTTCCCTTGAGCTGCTCCACGATCGCTTTCGAAACAACAACGGCTGCAACCGACGCGGCTCCACCGCCGAGTGACTTGCCTAGCGTGACGATATCCGGTCGGCTTTTGGCACCCTGGAATGCGAACCAGCGGCCAGCACGGCCAGCACCAGTCACCACCTCGTCCGCGATCCAAAAGGAACCGGCCCTGGCCGCGTGTGTCGCCAGCTCATCCTGGTATTCCCCGTCGTGATAGATGCCACCCTGCGTGTAGTCAATGATGGTCGCCGCGGTGTCCGACAATGTCGTCGTCGCACCAGCCAAACTTCTTCGCGGCGAAAGGTTAGTGGACCTAATTCCATAGATTGCGTTGTCGGGCGCAGGCAAAACTCTCACAGGAGCCAACTGGGCGGGCTTGCGTGATCCACCCGCATGCACGGCCAGTCCGCCGTGCCACTGAGGTTGCACGGTCATGCTGCGAGAAAGACCAACCAATCCGTGATAGGCTCGCTCGCGGGTCGCAAGGGCAGAACGCTGGGTTAACGCCTGACACAATGATAAAGCCATGTCATTGGCTTCGCTGCCACTGATGCAAAAACGTACTGCGCCAACCCAACCCTCTTCACCCTTGAAGGCCTTGCTGACCAGATCCTCGGCAGCCTTTTCACGACCAACCCAGGTCCATCCCTCGTTCACAACCGGTGTATCAGCCGCCCGGCGCATAGCCTCCACCATGGCTGGATGGCGGTGTCCCAGGGCTCCCCCTGTGTTGCTACCGTCTATGACGCGTCGGCCATCATCAAGATGGAAATAGACGCCCTCGCCGCCTACAACCACGGGCGGCGCCTCGTTTCCCGCATTGAGCCCGGTCTTTAGAAGTCTGCTCACTGACGAACTTTCTTCATCGAGTAACATACGCATCAGGCGTCATGCCACTACGCTCGACTGATCGGGAAAGGTAGATTGACGGAACGACAGGCGCGAGGGCCAGAAGAACGCAGAAAAGGTGGACCAGAGCCTCGACGATCTTCAGGGCTAGGCCGCGCCGTACCCGCCTCCGCCACACGTCTCCAGCGTGATCACGTCGTCCATGAGCAATATCAGGTTCGACTTCCCATCGAGATCGATGTTCTTGCCGCCTCTGACGAGCGAGATCCGACAGGTTTCTCCGGACTTGCCACCCTGAATGCCGAAGGGAGGAACGGCCATACGCTCGATGCACGTCATCAAGTGCATCGAGGGCGCAAGCACACGGTAGGCTCGAATGACGCCGTTGCCTCCGTCATGTTTTCCGGTTCCACCGGACCCCCGTCGAATTGCCTGGCGTTCAACACGAATCTTGTAGTTCGCCTCGATCACTTCAGCAGGCGTATTGGAGGTATTGGCAAGATGCACGCGAGTCGCCGGGGCGCCGGCGCGGTCATGCCGTGCGCCCTCGCCTCCGCCATGGACTTCATAGAGCATTTTCCAGGTGCCATCCGGAAGAGGCTCAGCGAACGACAGTACCGCGGCTGTCGTGGCTCCTCCTGCCGACAACCGTTCGGGAATCACGCCTTGCATTGCTCGAAAGATCGCATCAACGATCCTCATCGAGGTCTCGTGATTGCCAGCCGCTACAGCCGCAGTCCAGCCAGGCTCCAGGATCGAACCTGGCCGCGTGATGATCGTAAGTGGGCGGAGGGCGCCGGCATTTTGCTGCATCTCGCGTCCGCTCATGATCCTGGCTGCATAGGCAACCGCAGAACGCGCAATGAAAGGCGTCGTGTTGCAGAAATTCGAAACGCGATCACAACTGGCCGAGAGATCGAAAGTCGCCCTATCGCCCGAAATAGCGATCTTGACGTGGATTCGGGCCGGCCCGCCCTCGGGGCCCCCGTCATCCATGTGGTCCTCACCTTCGTAAACGCCATCCGGTAGTTCCAGGATTGCCTGTCGCATCTCGCTTTCGGACAAGTCATGCAGGCGAGACAGCGTCGCGACGAAACACGCCTTGCCATGCTGATGGCAAAGCTGCTGAATGCGCGCCTCCCCGACCTTGGTCGCTGCGATCTGTCCCAGCAAATCGCCCTCGCACGATTCCGGATCGCGCACATTCGCCTTGAGGAGTTGCATGACTGGCGCATTCACGCCGTCTGAGTTCGCGATCAGCACCGGCGGGATCCGCATAGCTTCCTGGAACGTATCCGTTGCCTTGGCGAAATAACTGCCGGGCCAGCTTCCTCCAATGTCAGGCCAGTGCGCCAGACTGACGGCGAAGCTGACGATAGCCCCCTCAAAAAAGACCGGGCGAACCACCTTTACGTCGTTGAGGTGATTGCCGCCAAGCGCACCGAGATTGTAGATGAACACATCTCCGTCCCTGAGCGTATCGGCGGGTACGACTTTCAGAAGCTCCGGCACGGTATAAGCCATTGCGCCAAGATGGATCGGGATATCGCGGCCCTGCCCGACCAGCCCTCCCTCGGCGTCGGTCACCGCGGACGACAGATCGCCGGCCTCCCGGAGCAGGGGTGACCGAGCCGACCTTGTCATCACAAGGCTCATTTCTTCCGCGGCTGCCGATAGGCCGTGACGGATGACTTCGACGACAAATGGGTCGAGATTCATGATGCCGCCTTGTTCAGAAAGATATTTCCTGCTTCATCCGCACGGGCAGACCATGCTGGCGGCACGACGATGGTCGACCAGGCATCCTCGATGATGGCTGGTCCGGCTAACGTTCCAGATAGCGTTGCCCGCTGGACAACGGTCGTTGCAGTTTCTCCCGTGCCGTCGAACCAGCATTTACGTGTAGAGCGTCCCGCCTTGAGTCTTGGTGACTTGATTGCACCTGCTGTCCTTTCGGTTGGGCGGCGCGCCTGAACCCTAATGGCTTCGATGACGCAGTTTTCCGAAGTCGCGTAGCCGAACAGCTCGCGATGCCGGGCATGAAAGGCACGGTTTAGAACATCAGCGTCCAATGGCAGTTCGAATGGAATCGGAATGGCGTCATTCTGCGCTGCATAACGCATGAGCGCGACCAGATCGATTTTGACTGCATCCCGGTCGATCCCAAACGCCAGTAACGGCTCTGATGCTTCGTCGATCAGGCATCTCACGCGCGAGGATAGATCTGACGCCTCCATGCCATTCAACTCAGCACGGAGCGTCTGCTGGTGAAGGAAACTGAAGTCGGCCGTGAGACAACCGAGGGCAGAAAATGCGCTGGAAGCCGACGGCACTACAATCTCGGCAATACCGTAAAGCTCAGCGAGGCTCGCGGCATGCATCGGACCGCTGCCGCCGAATGCCAAGAGCGTACACTCTCGCCCGTCCACGCCACACTCGACCGTCACTCGCCGAAGAGCTCGCGCCATCGTCGCGTTGGCCACGCGCAAAATTCCAAGGCAGGTCTCGGACAACGGCAAACCCAACGATTGCGCAATTGGCTCGATCACCCGGGATGCAGCCTCCAGGTCAAGACCGGTCCGTTCGCCTAGACGCATGACGGGATTGAGATAACCGAGCAGTGCGTTGGCGTCAGTAATCGTCGGGCGCTGCCCTCCCCGACCATAGCAGGCTGGTCCAGGCTCCGCTCCTGCGCTCTCCGGACCAACAGTCAGGCCGCCGACCGTATTGCGCACGATCGAGCCGCCGCCGGCGCCAATCGAGTGTACCGCGAGCATGGGTTGTCGGAGAGGCCTGTCGCCGAGCATGCGTCCGTCGGTCATCTCCGCTTGACCATCGACGATCAGGCAAACATCCGTTGTCGTTCCTCCCATATCGAAGGTCAGGATGCGAGACTTACCGATGGATCGCGCGACTGCTACGGATGCCGACACTCCCGCCGCCGGACCCGACATCGCCATGACAAGCGGCCTGCGCTTGGCGGCAGGAACCGGGATCATGGCTCCGGCAGAATGAAACACCTGCAGGCCAGGTCCGAGTGGCAGATGTCGTTCCAGTTCGTCGAGATACTCGACGGCGATAGGCATCGCAGCGGCATTGAAGGACGTCGATGATGCTCTCTCGTATTCCCGCGCTTCCGGGTTCACTTCATGCGAAATGGAAACATAAGGGATCACTCCCTTTAGTCGCTCGGCCACCATTCTTTCGTGGACCGGATTGGCATAGGAATGCAGAAGGGCAATCGCAACAGTGTGCACATCCCGCTCTTTCAGCCAGCCCAGCAGGCGGTCGATCTCGGTATGGACCAGCGGCTTGATAATTTTCCCGTCATGGCTGATACGCTCTGCCAGGCCAAAGCAGAGTTCGGGAGGAACCAGCGGAGGAGACTTGGGCGCTATATCCAGACGATAAAGATCGCGTCGACGATAGCGGCCTATCTCGAGGACATCCTCGAATCCATCGGTCGCGACAAGCGCAACCTTCGGCAAGCGCCCCTCGATGATCGCATTCGTAATGCGCGTCGTTCCATGCACAAAGCGGCGCACCTCGGCCTTGCGCAGTCCGACCGCATCAATCGCTTCCAGCATGGCCCTGACGGGATCGTCAGGCCTTGAGGGTACTTTGGCAATTCTGGTTTCCGACGTTCCGACATGCAGCGCAATGATGTCCGTGAAGGTGCCGCCAATGTCGGTTCCAATTTCCCAATCTCCGTCCACGCCGACTGCCTCTTCTTGCGTTTCAGTGTCTGACTGCGCCGGCACGATTGGCCGGATGCTCGTCCAGGTTCGATCCTTCAGCGAAGTCGAACTGCGGTATCGCAGCGAGGAGCTGGCGCGTGTACTCGTGCACGGGATTTGCAAATAGCTCCCCGCTCCTGCCCTGCTCGACAATAGCTCCCCCACGCAGAACGATCGTCCGATCGCAAAGCATGCGAATGACGTTGAGGTCGTGGCTGACGAACACGTAGGACAGGTTCTCCTCTTTGCGCAGTCGCATCAACAATTGTAGTATGACGGCCTGCACCGAGACATCCAGCGCCGCGGTCGGCTCGTCCAACACGAGCAGACGTGGCCGAGTGGCAATTGCACGGGCAATACCAACTCGCGCTTTCTGACCGCCCGATAATTGATGCGGAAAGCGGTCAAGGAGATCCGACTGCAGACCCACTCGTTGGGCGCATTCAAGAACGCGTTCAGTCAACGCAGCGCGCCGGCGCAAACCCAGGAGCCTGCGTATGGGATGGGCGATCGAGTTCGAAAGCAGTGAACCTTGGGTTCAAGCTATCGTGCGAGTCCTGGAAAACGATCTGAATCTCCTTTCGAAACGGCGATCTGTTGAAGTCCCGAGCTGGTATGGCACTGATTGACTCCTGGTCAAATATGATCTCTCCGTCACTGGGATCAATCAGCCGGGAAATCAGACGCGATATCGTTGTCTTCCCAGAACCTGATTCTCCTACCAGTCCAAGGCTCTCTCCCGCTCTTACATCGAATGAGACACGGTCCACCGCTTTGGTCCGGTCAAATTCCTTGGCCAGACTGCTCACAGTCAGCAGCGGCGCATCAACACGTTGCTCCAAACGGCCGGAAGACACAGGGCGATCCTTGCGCACCGCAATGGGCGCAGCGGTACACTCCGGCACGAGATCTTCCACTCGGGAGGTGCGAGTAGGAGAAGCCGCAACCAGGCGCGCTGTATAAGGAACCTTGGGCGACCCGAACAGCTCCCGGGGCGTCCCCTGCTCAACGACGACCCCACGCTCCATCACGGCAATATTGCCGCAATACTGCGCCGCAAGACCCAGGTCATGCGTAATCAAAATCATTCCCATACCTCGGGAACTCACTATTTCAGCAAGCAGATCCATGATCGATTTCTGCGTACTTACGTCCAGACCGGTCGTCGGCTCATCGGCAATCAGAAGTGCGGGTTCGCAGGCAATTGCCATTGCGATCATCACACGCTGGCACATACCGCCGGACAGTTCGTGTGGATATGCGCCGAGCCTTCGATCAGGATCCTTGATGAGCACCTGCTCGAGCAGATCGCGCGCCCGCCGGCGCGCGTCACTGGCTGACGTGCTTCTATGCGCACCAAGCGCATCGGCAATCTGCAGACCGATGGTGCGAATGGGATTGAGTGCTGCCCGCGGATTCTGGAATATCATGGAGATTTGCGCACCGTGAAGTGCCCTCAGATCACGGCCTTTCGCACGGGTGATGTCGACCCCCCGGTACGTTATCGTCCCCCGCGTGATGCGACCGGCGCGCTCCAGCAGTTGCATGGCCGAAAATGCGGTCACAGACTTTCCTGATCCGCTTTCACCAACCACACCAAGGGTCTGACCGGCCTGGAGCTCCAGATTCACCCCCCGAAGCGCATCGACGGCCCCATTTCGGGTTAGAAAACTGACATGCAGGTCGTCGATCGACAGCAACGGTGTGTTCATGTGCGCAGTCTTGGGTCGGAAATATCATGGAGCGCGTCGCCGAGAAGATTGAAGAACAGCACCGAGAGCATCAAGGCGGCTCCGGGAAATAGCACCAGCCACCACTTTCCCGAGATAATGAAACGCGCCCCTTCCGCCACCATAATTCCCCATTCCGGACTCGGCGCTTGCACTCCCAAGCCAATGAAGGACAGTCCGGCCGCGTTCAGGATCGCCCAGCCAAGATTAAGCGAAATCTGAACAACAAAAGCCGGAAAGATGTTCGGGAGTAGAAAGAAGAGAATGACCGAGAGATGACCTTCGCCGCCAGCACGTGCCGCTTCCACCCAGCCGGCATTGCGTCTTGCATTCACCTCCGCCCGCGCAAAGCGAATGTAGAACGGGAGGTTTATGAAGGCGGTCGCAATGACGATGTTCTCGACACGATTGCCAAGGGCGGCAACCATCGCCATCGCCAGGACGAACAGCGGAAACGCCATCAATACGTCGACGACACGTCCGATCCAGCGATCCAGAGAGCCTCCCGCGTACCCGCAGACGCCCCCGACGATTACGCCAAATATGAATGATACGCTTACCGAAACCACGGCAATGGCAAGATCGATGCGCGTCGCGGCCAGGACCCGGCTTAGAATGTCTCGCCCCAGCTGGTCAGTCCCGAACCAATGAAGGGCGCCGGGTGCTTGCATCGCGTTGCCCACACTGGTCGCAAGTGGATCATATGGAATAATCCACGGTGCGAGAACTGCGATCAAGCCAATCGACCCAGCCCCAGCCGCCGCGACCATACTGAGCGGGTTGGAGGCCACGACCCACCGGGCATGTCGGAGCGCTTGTACACTCATGTGATCGACACTCGCGGATCAGCAATACCGTATAACAGATCGATCAACAGATTGATTGCGACGAAGATCGAGGCCATCATCAGGACGAAGCCCTGGACCGGCGCATAGTCTGCCGACAGCAGGGCATCGAGAGCGTAAGAACCAACGCCCGGCCATGAAAATACCTTTTCGACAAGGACGTTGGCTCCAAGCATGACGGAGAAAATGATCCCTATGACGGTGAGCACGGGAAGCAGCGCGTTTCGCAGGGCATAAACGACATAGATTCTGTAGGACGATAGCCCGACAGCGCGCGCGGTCCGAATGAAGTCGCTGCTCAGCACTCCAATCATCGAGGCGCGCGTTATACGCGTGAGCGGCGCAAGCACAAAGAGAGCCATCGTGGATGCGGGAAGGACGATCTGCGCAGCCGCACTCCTCCATCCGTCAAAGTCGCCAGTGATCAGAAAATCGATCAACAAGAAGCCGGTGACCGCAGGCGGCGGTGATATGAACACATCGAGGCGGCCGGTAGGATCGGGCGCAATACCTAGAAGGTAGTAAAACACGAAGACGAGAACCAGCCCGGAAACGAAGGTGGGTACGCATACTCCCAATGTGCAAACCGCCCGCACACCATGATCCAGGATTGAGTTTGGCTTTATGGCTGCGAATATTCCAAGTGGGATAGAGACCAGCAGCGCCATGCCAAGGGCGACCACAGTCAGCTCGAATGATGCCGGCAGCCGTTGCTTGAGGTCAGTAACGACAGACTGTCCAGTGGTCAGAGACCTGCCAAGGTTCCCCGCACCGACGTCACGAACGTACTTGACCAGTTGTATGGGGATCGGCTGGTCCAGTCCCATCTGCCGTCGCAGCATTTCGATTTCCGCCTGCCCGGCATTCGGCCCCGATGCAAAAAACACAGCCGGATCACCCGGCAGAACCCGCATGAGCAGGAACGTTAGAATCAGGACACCGCAAAGCGCGGGGATCGACGACAGGAATCTTCCCGCTACCCTCAGTGCTATCGCCGTCATCGCCCCCAACATCGTATGCCTTCTCAATCGGCCAGCTGCGCTACAGTCCCTTCCGTGTCAGATCACGAAAGTCCACCTGGCGATGGTACCAGTAGGTGTAGCCGTCAAGGTTCGGCGCCATGACTGCATCCTGATTGGCCTGCCACAACAGCACGAGCGGCATCTCCTTTGCGAACTCGGCGATCATCTTCTTGCTCATGTCTTCGTACGTTACCGGGTCCAGTTCAAACCGCGCTCGCGTGGCAAGGTCCAGCACCGTATCGTTTTTCCAGGAACTGTAGTTCCAGCGTTGGGTGCCCGTGAAAAATGTTCGAAAGAAATAGTCTGTAGTAGGAAGCCACGCGGACGACCCCTCAGTAAAAAGCGCGAGCTTCTTCTCGCTGATGAAGGTCCCCATCTGCGCATCCGGCAGCTTCTGTATTTCGACTTCGATATTGAGTTTTGCCAGCGCCTCCTTGATCAGGGCCGCCATCGGCTCCGTGATTGGAGCTGATCCAACATTGATAGTGAACGTTGTCTTGAATCCCTTCTCCAGGCCGGCCTCCGCCAGTAGCCGCCTCGCTTTATCGAGATCCGTTCTTACCGGCATCGGCTGCGGGAACGCCCCGTTCGGTGGAGAACTCCAGGATGCGTTGAAGAGTGGTCGGCCTTGCCGAATTATGGCGGCGTTGAACATGTCGTCGTACGGCAGAGCAGCCGCGATCGCCTGCCGCACGGCGGCGTTGTCGAAAGGCGGCATTTGCGTATTGAATGCAATCATGGTGAAGCCATTGCTCTGCGGTGTGGACTCCACTCGTACCTTTCCGCGCCCCTGCAGGGTCGGTATTTCAGTCGCAAGAAGGTCGATCGCGATATCGGCGTCGCCCTTTTCGATCAAGCTGGCGCGCGTGCTCGCCTCTGGAATGGTTTGCTCGATCACTCGCTTGAAGAACGCCGGCTTGCCGTCGGGCCCGTTCTTCCACTCTTCATTGCGGCGCAGAATGACCTGTTCACCGGGCCTGAAGGCCTCAACGACGTAGGCTCCCCCACCAGCCGCATTGGTCTTGAGCCACTCCTGTCCCCACGGATCGTCGGCGTTCGCGTGTTGCTTCACGAGTTTGCTGTTGAACATTGGAGTCAGCGGAATTGCCAGATTGGCAAGCGCGAGCCGGTCCGCCTTGTCCAAATGAACTTCGATGGTTCGGTCATCGACAACCACAAACTGTTCGGGCCTGGTCAAAGAACCACTCGCGATCTGTCCCGCGGAGAGTGATTTTGCACTCACGGCCCTATCAAGCGACCATTTCACGTCTTCAGCCGTAACCGGTGACCCATCGGACCATTTTGCAGCACGCAGTTTGAAGGTGATCTTCAGGCCGTCCGGGCTGATCTCGTAACTCTCGGCCAGTTCGCCACGAAGCCTGCTGGGGTCAAAGACCCGGACGTTGTTTTCAATCTTTCGATCAAAGGTCAGCAGGCGGTCGTAGAGGCTGAGCGATAGCCCGAACGCTTCCCGCGTCGCGCCCGGCATTGTCGGATCAAGCGTATTGATGTTGTTGCCGGTCACCTGACGAAGTGTCTCTGCCCGGGTCTGCGCCTTCGCTTCGAATGGACCGAGACAGACACTAACGATCCCGAAGATCGCCAGGATGAACGCATTGCTGCTCGTCATGAGGCCCAATCCGAAGTGTTAACAACCCATCGGATTTAGCGACCGAACACCAAATACAATACAGAGCCAGAGTGACCCCAATTATCTAGACCAGTCCGCCGCGCCCAACCGCTGATGGCCATTCCGGCTTGTTTCGTATCTGTTTCTCAATCATTGGATGCATGCGGCCTGGCCCCTCCCGGGAACAAATGGCGGTCCTGCTTCAACAGACCCGCGCTGTGAGCATCGTCGGATCGAGTCCCACCAGCCCGGTGCCGCAGGACAGGCGCGTGTAGCTCAAGCGTTCAGCTCCCGGCGCCCTTTCAATCAAGGCCGCGATCACTCGCTCGGCTCGGAAAGGCGCCTCGCCATCAAGCCGATCAGCTTGAACGCATCGTTGGCGCCGAGCTGACCGTATCCAAACACGAACCCGTGACGCACGGCGTTCTCGATATAGTTCTGCGAAAGCGGTTGGACCCGGATACCTGACTGCCTCAATTTCTGCACGGCCTCTGTGTCCGTCATCCTTTGCCGGAGTTTCTGCGTAAAGAAGGCTACGAGATGCAACCCGGTCGAGGACGACGACACGACCAGATCATCCGGCATCAATGTCTCTATCGCTTCCATCAAGGCCAGCCTCCGCGCGGCATAAACCTTGCGCATGCGCCGCAGGTGACGCAGAAGATGCCCCTCTCGCATAAACTCGGCCAATGCTGTCTGCCCGATCCCGGAGGTGTGCACATCTATTCGGGCCCTGCCTCTTGAAAACATGTCCGTAAAGCGCTCATGAGCGACCATGTATCCAAGCCGCAAATTGGGCATCATCAGCTTTGAGAACGTACCGAGGTAAATGACGCGCCCCATTTCGTCGAGTGATCTGAGTGAGGCGGTCATGCTGTCTTCGTGCCTGAACTCCGAATTGTAGTCGTCTTCGATAATCCAGGCGCCTTCCGCGTTTGCCCAGTTCAGGAGCTCAAGCCGACGGTGCAACGCCATGTTGACACCCGTCGGATACTGGTGCGACGGGGTCACGACAACGAGCTTCGCGCGCGGCGCGCGGCGAATTCCCTCGGCAACGCTCAATCCGCTCCCATCGACAGGAACTGGCACCAGTTTCGCGCCGGCCGCTGTCAGGGCCCATCGCGCTTCTACAAACCCCGGTTCTTCGACCCATACCTCGTCGCCCTCGTCGAGGATCATGCGACTGCAGAAATCCAGAGCGCCGGATGTACCAGATGTGACCGACACTTGCTTCGCATCGCAGACCAGACCGCGCACTGCCCCGAGATAATTGGCAATCTCCTGACGTAGTGCAGGATGTCCTTCAGCCGGAAGGTTCATGCAATCCACGGTCCGCGGGTTCTGCCATGCTTGACGAAGGAGCCTCGCCCATTCCTTGAATGGGAAGCTCGAAATATCCGGAGCGCCCGTAGAGAATTCGGATTTCCAGTCCGTCGTGTACTCGGACGATAGAAGCGATTGCCAGCGGTTGGAGAACCGGGCCATTTCGATTTTCTGGTCCGCGATCATTTGCGGGGAAGAGTGGTCGGGCGTTGAGAACGGTTCGCGGACTTTCGCGACCTTGACGCCACCTCTCGGCATGGATTCGAGATACCCCTCCGCGTAGAGGAGATCCCAGGCTGTCAGCACGACGGTGCGGGAGCAGCCCAGTTCTTTCGCGATTTCGCGAGAGCCTAGAAACTGGGTACCAGCTGGAAAGGTCCCTTGCAGAATGCCGCGCCGCATATGTTCGGCGATCTGCAGATGCAGGGGGACGCTTGACATTCGCTCAATGTGCATACCGGCGATGGATACACGCTTCTTTTGAGGGCGACCTCTTTCCATAACAAGCGATCTTTTCCTGAAAGCGCGCTCACCGGCCCTGCCGGTGGGATATTTTACGATAACACATCGCCGGTTCCTCACCAGTCCGGGAGCGATCGGCCCGTATCGGCGCAGGTCTCATCTGGCCCAGGCGTTTATCGTATTTCTGGACCTTCTCATCCGTCCTTACTTGCGCTCGCATGAGGCCAGCCTTGGCGGGTTTCCCTGAGAACGGCTCTCTTGTGCTTCCACCCTCCAGGGTCGATGCCGGGCCGGAGGACGCTGGGGATTCGATGAACGCACTACATGAAGGCGGTACGCTTGGAGCAATGCTCATTGGAGCACTGAAGCGGTTCGCTGATCTCCCGGCGATTGCGGATTCCGACGTTCGTTGGACCTATCGCGAGCTCGCCCAGGCGACGGGCCGGGTGATCGCAGTATTTCGCTCCATGGGCTTGCACAAGGGCTCGGCAATTTCACTGCTTTCGAGCAACCGTGTCGAGGCCTGGGCGGTGATGTGCGCAGCGATGGTCATGGGTATGCGTTATACTTCGCTTCATCCGATGGCCGCCGAAAACGATCATGTCTTTGTGGTTGAGGATGCCGAAATCGACGCGCTTGTCGTGGATGGTGCCAAATTCGCCGAGCGCGGCCGCGCCATCAGATCCAGCGCCGGAGGATTGAAACACTTTCTGTCGCTTGGCCCGGTCGATGGCGCAGTCGACTTGCTTGCCGCGCTGCCGCACGTGACGGCCGCTCCACTCGTCGACGAAAGTGAGCCGGATGAAACCGCCTGGCTCGCTTATACCGGCGGCACAACCGGGCGCTCGAAAGGCGTGATGATCCCTCACCGAGCCCTGACGAGCGCTACAACCACCCTTCTGGCGGATTGGGACTGGCCGATCCGTATTCGCTTCCTGGCCGCCACCCCGATCAGTCACGCCGCGGGGGTCGCCATTTTCCCCGTGATGCTCAGGGGTGGGTTCACACGACTGCTCCCGACCTTTGAGATCGAGGACTACTGTCGGGTCGTCGCCGACGAGCAGATCACTGCGACTTTTCTGGTGCCGACGATGATCTATTCCCTGCTCGATCATGCAGCGGTTCGAGCCCGCTATGATCTGTCATCGCTCGACATGATCGTATATGGGGCAGCGCCCATGTCACCCGATCGCCTGCTGGAGGGGATTGGAGCGTTCGGACCCGTGTTCGTACAAATTTATGGGCAGGCGGAAGCCCCGCAGTGCCTTACGACGTTACGGAAGATAGACCACGATCCCAGGCATCCGGAGCGCCTCGGCTCCTGTGGCATGGCAAGCCCGCTGGTCGCGATCAAACTATTCAATCGCGAGATGCGGGAAGTTGATATTGGCGAGCCAGGCGAGATATGTGTGCGTGGCCCACTTGTGATGAGCGGCTACTGGAAGCAGCCTGAAGCCACGAAGGAGGCATTCCGCGGTGGGTGGCTTCACACCGGCGACGTCGCGGTGAAAGACGAAGACGGCTATTTCTATATTGTCGACCGCACGAGAGATATGATCATCTCCGGAGGATTTAATATCTACCCGCGCGAGGTCGAGGACGCCTTGATGTCGCATGCCGCAGTTGCCTCGGCAGCGGCCATCGGTGTTCCCGACGATAAATGGGGCGAAGCCGTCAAGGCCTTCGTCGTTCTAAAGCCGGGCGCCGCTACCAACGCGTCTATCCTCCAGGCTCATGTCAAACAGAACCGCGGCGCGCCCTGGTCCCCGAAATCAATCGAATTCGTCGACGCCATTCCGCTGACGGGGCTTGGCAAAATTGATCGAAAATCTCTCCGCGCGCCCTATTGGGACGGTCGCGCACGCGGAGTCGCCTAGAATTTTCCTGCACGCGCTTCGCAAGACCCCAACTGAGATTCGCTCGCTTGCAGTGCCCCTGGGCTCTTGCCTACCGGAAAGTTGCATCTTCGCCCTGACCGCTGGCTTATGCGTTTGCAAACATTCTGGACCTTCCTTTCCCTGCCTCTCCACCGTCCGATGGAAACGCTGGGTTATGAGAGGCCCATCAAGCGAGTTTACTGATTTCGCCTTGGCATCACCGCGTGGCTCGGGCGACGGCCAGCTACACCACTATTTTACAATTCAAAGAAAGATCTCGAATGACGCCGCCGGCCAATGCAAAGCATCAGTCACCATTTTGGCCGGTAAACGTTCCGACCGATCTTTCGCCGTTGCCCCGCACCCTGTGCGAAGCGCTACGCCTGTCAGCGGAGAGGCGCCCAAATGATACGGCACTGATCTTCTATGGCACCGAGATCAGCTTTGCCGAGTTGCTGGCAAGAGTTCATCGACTATCGGCCTATCTGCAGCATCATTCCGGCGTGCGTGCCGGAGATCGGGTTCTGCTCGATATGCAAAACTCACCACACTTTATCACGGCCTATCTGGCCATAGCCCACGCGGGCGCGGTTATCGTTCCTGTCAATCCGATGAATACCGCGGCAGAACTCGCCTATCTCTGCCAGGACAGTGGTGCGCACACAGCACTGATCGGAGCCGAATTGCTGGAGCGTTTTTCCGGACTGGTCCCCGCTCCACTGCATCACGTCATTGTTGCGGCTTATTCTGAGGAAGTGCCGGAGCCCGCTTCGCTGCCTCTACCACCCGTCATGTCCGAATCCGTGCTGCCGGACTTGCTGCCGGAGGGTTTCCTTCCGTGGTCGAAAGCGCTCTCTGAAACCCGCCCACCGTTGCCCGACACCGCCGCATCAAACGATCTCTGTCTGCTGATCTACACGTCAGGTACCACCGGAAAGCCCAAGGCATGCATGCATACCCATGCAAGCACCCTGTTCACGGCCGCCGCACAGGCAATGTGGTACGGCCTGAACGAAACATCCGTCGTGACAGGCTTTATGCCGCTCTTCCATGGAGCGGGCATGCAATTGTCCCTGAACGGTTGCGTGATGGCGGGAGCCACGACCGTACTGATGACAAGATGGGACCGCGAACTGGTTGCCCCATTGTTCAAGCGCTATGGCGTCACGGTCTGGAGCGCAGCACCAACGATGGTTGTCGACGTTCTTTCGGCGCCAGGCTTTGATGCGACGATGTTTGAAACGCTGAGGATAATCACCGGAGGCGGAGCGGCCATGCCCGCCGCCGTTGCCACGCAACTCGAGAAGCGTTGGGGTTTGCGTTTCGTCGAAGGCTACGGTCTGACTGAAACAATTTCGGCCACCCACATCAATCCCGTCGATCGACCGAAGGCGCAGTGTCTGGGTATCCCAATTCACGAAACGGTCGCCCGGATCATCGATCCCGACACTTTGCAGGAACTTCCACAAGGCACGACGGGAGAAATCATCATTGCGGGCCCGCAAGTCATGCAGGGATACTGGAATCGGCCCGACGCAAACGCCGAGACTTTTCTCAATCGCGACGGTGTGCGTTTCCTGCGTACCGGCGATCTGGGTTGGGTCGACGACGACGGCTACTTCCATCTCGTCGATCGATTGAAACGTATGATCAATGTCTCGGGCTTCAAGGTATGGCCGGCTGAATGTGAGCTGATATTGCATCAACATCCAGCCGTCCGGGAATGCTGCGTCGTCGGCGTACAAGACGCCTACCGGGGAGAGACCGTCAAGGCATATGTCGTTCGCCACGACAGCGCGACATTGCATTCCGACGAATTGATAGGATGGGCGCGGGGTGTCATGGCGGCCTATAAGGTGCCTCGTCTGGTCGAATTCGCGAATCATTTACCCCGCAGCAGCACTAACAAGGTCGATTGGCGGCAGTTGCAAAGCGTGAACGTGCCGCGGGCGACGTCGTGACTGCATGGCGGGCAATCGATATTCAGCATGACTCTTGGCGAATGGATTGGTCCGGCAGCTTTGCCTGGCTCAAGTCGATGCCTCCTGCCAGTCCTGCAGAAGAGAGGCGATGTCATGCTCGGTCGAGCTGTTCTGTATCCTGGATGGCGTACGCGAGAAGCGTGGCGCTGGCGCGGGTTGGATGACGCCGTTCAGTTCAAGGAAGGTTGATCGCTCGACGAGGTGGCGGTGCTTGGGTGCCTCGGCCAGAGTCAAGACCGGACCAAAGCAGACATCGGTCCCTTCCAGAATTGCGCACCACTCGTCGCGCGTCCTGTGCTTGAATGCAGCTCGAATCTTCTCCATTAGCGTCGGCCAGCATCTCTTGTCATCGCGTCTGGCAAACGCGGGGTCTATCAAGCCGACGCACTCCAGGAATTCGGCATAGAATTTCGCCTCAATCGGCCCAATTGTTACGTGCTTTCCATCGGCGCACTCAAACGCGCCGTAGAAGGGCGCTCCACCGTCAATCAGATTGTCTTCTCGACGATCCACCCACTGACCCCGGGCGAACATCTCGTAAAACATCGTCATCAGCGAAACCGTGCCGTCGCACATTGCAGCATCGACGACTTGACCGAGGCCCGAGCGACGAGACTCGATGATGCCGGCAAGCAGGCCAACCACAAGGTAAAGGGCACCGCCGCCAAAATCCCCGACCAGGTTAAGAGGTGGAATTGGTCTATCGCGCGGACCTATGGCGGCGAGCGCTCCCGTGATGGCGATGTAGTTGATGTCATGGCCTGCAGCGTTGGCAAGGGGTCCATTCTGCCCCCAACCTGTCATGCGTCCGTAGACCAAACGCGGATTCCGCGCCAACACCTCCTTCGGGCCCAAGCCGAGGCGCTCCATCACACCCGGACGATAGCCTTCCATAAGAGCGTCTGCATTGTCGAGGAGTTCGAGCACCTGATGAGCGATGGCCGGGTCCGTGAGATCAACGTTGATGAAGCGTCGACCACGATCGGTGATGCTCTTGTCATCGGGAAGCGCCGTATCAGGCCGGCCTATGCGAACTACTTCGGCTCCCATGTCAGACAGAAGCATAGCTGCGAACGGGCACGGCCCGATACCCGCGAATTCAACGACCCGAATGCCCGAGAGGGGACCACTCATTGACGGATTTTCCACGACGTCAGACAGCCGAGGACTCTGTGTAAAAAGTCCCTCCGCATTCAGCCAGCGAGCGCAGCGAAGCATCAGGCATGAACCGCCGACCGAACCGTTCGGCCAGGGCATCGCATTCGGACACGAAGGCCCTCGCTCCGGTTGTGTCGATCAAGGACAGAGGGCCACCTGTCCACGGAGCAAAGCCCCAACCCAGAATGGCGCCAACGTCGGCGTCGCGCGGATCCTGCAGGATACCGTCCTCAAGACATCGAGCAGAATTCGAGGGCTTGAATGTAGAGAAACCGTTTCTTCAATTCCTCAACGGCGGTCTGCGCGATCGGGCCCGCTTTGCCAGAATAGCCGGGCCAAAGGCGCTTGCTCTCTCCGGTGGGATAATCGTAGAAGCCTTTGCCTGCCTTCCTGCCAAGCCGCCCGGCCTCCACCAATCGCCGAACCATGTCGACCACACTACTGGACCAGTGAGGATCACGGTTATCGTTCTGGCGGGACTCGAAAGCCCCAAGGAGAAAATCGAGGCCAACCTCGTCACAGAAGGCCAGCGGCGGAGCCGCCATACCTGTCATCTTGCCAACATTCTCGATCAACGCCGGACTGACGCCTTCCACAAGCGCAGCGATACCCTCGTGCGCGTAGGCTGCAGCTACCCGTGCACCGTAAATTCCGCGATCTCCATCGATCACGATAGATATTCTTCCGATCTTTTTCACATAGTCCATGGCACATGCCAGCGCCGCATCAGACGTATTTTTGCTACGAATAATTTCAACAAGCTGTATCTCACGCATGGGGGGCAAAACGTGCACTCCGACAACGTTTTCCGGCCTGGGAGACTTCTCTGCGTAATGCGCTATGGGCGTGTTCAAGTCATTGAAAAGCACAACCGGACAGTCGCGCCGCTCTATCGACTGCCAGCCTGCGCCCGGCTTGACAGCCGGATCGTCGGGTGGAGCGACAATGACCAGATCGGCATCCTTCAGCGACGCACGGTCGGCACTGGTGTGGACCCGATCAAGAATGGCACTTCGTTCGCCTGCATCCAGCTTTCCTCTTTCAAAAGCGCGGTCGATAAGCTCAAGTGCATTGGCTTTGGCCCCAGACGCCGCTTGATCGCCGACCCCCATGAGGGCAACACTCATGCCTGCTACAGCAGACGCAAAGGCGATACCCGTCCCGATCGCTCCGCTCCCGACAATACCAACCTTGTCCAACCTGGACGCAGGCGCTTCCTTCGGGCGCGCGGGGCGTTTTCTGGCTCGTTGCATATTGATGAACTGAGAGCGGATCATGTTCCTGGTCGTCGGGTGTGTCATGACCTTGGCCATGTAACGCGCCTCGATCCTCAGCCCCGCGTCGATCGGCACCTGATAGCCCTCATACACCGCGCTAGCGATTGCTTCCAACGCGGGGTAGTTTCCGAAGGTCTGGGCGTGCAGTTTGGCGTTGGTGGTCGCGAAGAACTGATTGGTCACAGCGTCCAGGCCGGGACGCATTTTGCCATGTTCGTCCCAAGGTTGCACGGCTGTGGGCTTGGCCAGGATAATTGCTTTTGCTCGATGGATCAGGGCCCCGGCAGGCACGACTTCATGCACGAGTTTCGCATTGAGGGCGTCCGACGGTTCGAGAGACTCGCCTTGCAGAAGGAGCGGCAACGCCTTGATGATGCCGATGAGACGCGGCAGGCGCTGAGTTCCGCCGGCTGCCGGCATAAGCCCTAATTTCGCCTCAGGCAGTCCGAAGTCTTATACGTCGGTCGTCGGCTGCTACGCGAAAATGACAAGCAAGGCAGATCTCGAAGCCACCACCCAGCGCTGTGCCATTTATTGCAGCTACAAAAGGCTTGCCAGATTTTTCTATCCTTCGGAGCAATCGATTGAACGACATAAAACCACTATAGATACGGGCGACTTCCTCATCGGAGGGCCGTCGCTGGCTGGCGGCAATTCTCTCCACCATTGCGAGATCAGCACCGGCTATGAAACCGTTTTTGCCGGACGTCACGACAACGCCTCTCACCTTCGGATTGGTAACGGACGTCTCGACGACCTCCTGAAACTCCGCGACTGAGGCATCCGAAAGCACGTTCATCGTGCGACCCGGCATATCCCATATCAGGGTCGCGATCCCATCAGCGTCTCGATCCACACGGATCATCGTCACAGCTGCAAACTCCTCATACCCGTTCGATGATTGTTGCCGTTCCCATACCGGCACCGACGCACAGGCAACCAGACCCGTCTCAAGATCTCGACGTTCCAGTTCATCGAGCAACGTGCCCAGAATCATCGCTCCTGTTGCACCGAGAGGATGCCCCATGGCGATAGCCCCGCCATTGACGTTGATCTTCTGGTGCGGGATGTCCATCAACTCCATGAATAGCAAGACGACCGCCGCGAAGGCCTCATTCAGTTCGTAGAGGTCTATGTCCTTCGGACTCATTCCCCCCCGCCGGAGGAGTTTTCGTACTACCTTTTCGGGTCCGGTCGCCATGATCGAGGGCTCCGATCCGATCGAACCAAACGCCCTGATACGGGCGCGAGGCCTTAACCCGGCTTTTTCGCCTGCTTCCCTCGAGCCGATGAGAATGCCAGCCGCGCCGTCGACAATTCCGGATGAATTGCCGCCGTGGTGGACATGGCAAATTCGCTCGACCTCAGGATACCGCTGCAAGGCAACTTCGTCGAAGCCTGCTTCTGCTCCCATCTCTCTGAAGGACGGGCTCAAGGCCGCCAGCGACTGCATCGTAGTGTCAGGCCGAATATACTCGTCATGGTCGAGCAAGATCTGCCCGATAACGTCTCTTACCGGTACGATGGATCCTTTGAAGCGCTCTTCACACCAGGCTTTTGCAGCACGCTTCTGACTTTCCACGGCATAAGCGTCGACATCATTTCGCGAATATCCCCACTTGGTGGCGATGAGATCAGCTCCGATCCCCTGGGGCGCAAAGTAGCTCTTGAAGGCAATCGTCGGGTCGACCGACCATGCGCCACCGTCCGACGCCATCGGGATGCGCGACATGGACTCTACGCCTCCGCCGATTGCGAAGTCTGACTGTCCGGAAATCACCTGCGCAGCCGCGATATTGACCGCCTCTAGACCGGAGGCGCAGAATCGATTGACCTGTACACCGGCCACTGTCTCTGCGTAATCAGCATTTAGCACCGCCAGGCGGGCAATATCCGCGCCCTGCTCTCCCACGGGAGACACGCAGCCAAGGACGACGTCATCAATGATCCCGGTGTCGAGACGGTTGCGATCCCGTAACGCTTTCAACACGACGGTCGAGAGGTAGAGCGGCGTCAGCTCATGCAAGGCGCCGTTACTCTTTCCTCTGCCGCGCGGAGTACGCACGGCATCAAATATGTACGCGTCGACCATCTTTGTGGTTCTTCCTGATTGTAGGCTTCCCGCCAGCCGATGCGCTTCCAGCGCCGCATCGGCGGCACGCTTACAGCGAACGCCCGATTATCTCTTTCATGATCTCATTGGTGCCGCCGTAGATCTTCTGAATGCGCGCGTCCGTCCACATGCTCGCGATCGGATACTCGGTCATGTAGCCGTAACCGCCATGCAATTGCAGGCATTCGTCGGCAATCTCATTTTCCGACTGCGTTGCCCACCATTTCGCCATGGCAGCAGTCTCTGCGTCGAGTTCGTTGGCGATAAGCAGACTGGTGCAATGCTCGACGAACGCACGCGTAACTGCCGCCTTGGTCTTGGCCTCGGCCAGCTTGAACCTGGTGTTCTGAAACTCCATGATCGATTTACCGAACGCCTTGCGGCTCTTGACGTATTCAACGGTAATCTCGATCGCCTTCTCCATCGCCGCGACTGCGCTGATTGCTATGATAAGACGCTCTCGAGGCAATTGCTGCATCAGCTGCGCAAAGCCGTGCCCTTCCTCGGTTCCAAGCAAGTTGGCCCTTGGTAGACGCACGCTATCGAAGAAGAGCTCCGAGGTGTCGTTAGCGTGCAACCCTATCTTCCTGAGCTTGCGCCCGCGGCGAAATCCTTCAAGTCGATCTGTTTCGGCGACAATAAGGGAGGTTCCGCGCGCCCCCTTCGTCGGGTCGGTCTTGACGACGACGCACACCAGGTTTGCCTGCTGGCCGTTACTGACAAACGTTTTCTGCCCGTCGATGACGTATTGGTTTCCCGAGAAGTTCTCGCTGTCGTCCTCACGCCCTGGAGATCGGAGCCCGTACCCGGTTCACTCATGGCAATAGCGGCGACGAGATCTCCGGATGCCAGCTTCGGCAACCACCGTAGCTTCTGCTCGTCGGAGCCGTACTGGAGGATGTAGTGCGCTACAATCCCGCTATGCACGCTATTGCCCCAACCGTTCAGACCCGCTCGTGCCTGTTCTTCGACCAACACCTTTTCATGGGCAAACGAGCCACCGCCGCCACCGTACTCGTCCGGAATCGCGGCGCACAGCAAGCCAGCATCTCCAGCCTTCTTCCAAAGGTTTCGGTCAACCACTCCTTCCATCTTCCAACGATCAAGACAGGGTGTACACTCGCGTTCGAAAAAACGGCGAACCGCCTCGCGAAAGATCGTAACGTCTGCGGCGGCTTGGGATTGACCCTGACTCATCGAATTACCCTCAGGTCTTTTGATAGTATCGAAAACTGTCAACACCTGCTTTCATTGAATCGTTCAAACGACCAAGGCAAAGGTCCAGACTTGAACCAAAAAGGTGAGCCAGATTGAAACTCCGCCGGCATAGTAACGTCCTGCCCACCGGCCTCGGGCGAGATGGCGCGGCTCGCGACCATGGCTGGTCCCGGTGAGCTGGCGCCAGGCAAAAGGTCAAACTAGATTGCGCCGACCTTAGAGAAGACAGACAGCGCGCTGGGCGAACTTCGATGCAAGCTGACCAACTTGCCCGGCGTCATGAGCCGTGGCGTTGCCAAGTCCGCAATCACGGCACGTTATCAAGGTCAACAGCGGTCGGTGGGCTCGCACTGGAGCTGATGCCGAGGCGCTGCAGCAGCTTGACGTCCTTGTCGAGTTGCGGGTTCTTCGTGGTCAAAAGAACATCCCCGATGAAGATCGAGTTTGCACCCGCCAGGAAGCAAAGCGCTTGCAGCTCGTCAGTCATGTACTGCCGACCTGCAGACAGTCTGATGACACTCATCGGCATTAGAACTCGGGCGACGGCAATCAACCTCACTATAGTGATCGGGTCAGGCCGGTCAGCCATTTTCTCGACGGGAACGCCACTCACCTCATTCCATAAGTTGATCGGCACGCTCTGGGGGTGGTCCGGCAGATTGGCGAGCAACCTGAGCAGACCGAGCCGGTCTTCGTGACACTCGCCTATGCCGACAATTCCACCGCAACAGACCTTGATCCCCGCATTCCTGACAAGCTCCAGCGTGTCCAACCTATCCTGCAACGTGCGTGTGGTAATAATCTTGCTATAGAACTCCGGCGAGGTATCGACATTGTGATTGTAGAAATCAAGTCCGGCATCGCGAAGCTGGAGAGCTTGTGACGGTGTCAGCATTCCAAGTGTAGCGCACGTCTCCAAACCAAGGCTCTTGACCCCGCTTACCATCGTGCAGATAACATCGAGATCGCGGGCCTTCGGGCCGCGCCAAGCTGCCGCCATGCAGAACCGGGTCGCGCCGGCCTCCTTTGCGCGGCGAGCGGACGCGATCACTTCGGTTGGGTCCATCAACCGTGTCGCCCCTACGCCGCTGTCATAGTGCGCGCTCTGCGAGCAATAACCGCAATCCTCCGGGCAATTTCCTGTCTTGACGCTGAGCAAACTTGCAATCTCGATGCAGTTTGGATCAAAATTCCTCCGATGTATGCTCTGAGCATTGAACAAGAGATCGGCAAATGGCCGATTGTACAGGGCGTCGACCTCTCTAAGCTCCCAATCATGACGCAGTAGCGTACTAGAGCTCCCCGCTTCTTCAGGACCAGCCGACCCATCCAGTTTTGTCAATTCCATCCAGACCCGCTATCGCAAATAGCCCAACGTCTGGCTGAGACTGGCAGATCAGTTCTGCAACAGCACAGAGCCAGACTTTGATCAAACCAGTAAGCCAGACAACTCGAGTTCGCGTCGGCTCACGACAACATCAACTACGCAAACACATTGATCGGCTAGCCCGGGAGACCACACCGCAGTCAGGAAACGACGCCACAGCGGCACTCTTAGCGCCCGCGGTACCTTGGCGCCCGCTTCTCGACGAATGCGTTCAACCCTTCCTGACAATCCTGGGTCGTCGTGACAAGAGCAAAGCTTTCTGCAGCGTACTCCACCGAACGGCGGAAATCGGCATCGATAGCGCGCATGAAGGCATCGCGGCCGATCTTCATGATCACAGAGGATTTGGCCGCGAGCCGCCGGCTTACCTCGCGGGCGCGATCTAGCGCAGCGCCCTTGGGCACGACCTCGCTGAGCAAGCCCATGCGAAGGGCGGTCGCGGCGTCGAACGGATCACCGAGAAACAGCGGACCGAAGGATTGATGCTTGCCGACCAGTCGCGGCAACTGCACGAAGTGAATCGCGGGAATCAGGCCGACATCGATCTCGGGATAACCGAACGACGATGCATCCCCCGCGATGATCATATCGCAGGAGATCGCAATCGTCATGCCGCCCGCGCGCACCGCACCCTCAACAGCAGCAATGGTGGGCTTACCCATGCGGTATTGCATATCGTTCAACGCGAAATAGAGCTTCTCCAGGAATTTCTTGGTCTCGATTCCCGGCTTGCCCCGGACCAGATCGAGATCAAGGCCCGCACAGAACACCTTGTGAGCGCTACCGATGATCACCGCGCGAACTGTCTCGTCGTCCCGCGCTCTTGCAAGCGCCGACAGTAACGCGTCGATCAGGGGCATGCTCAGCGCGTTGACCGGCGCACGATCAAGCATCAGTTCGGCAACGCCGCCTGAGACCGAATAGCGGACCAGATCAGAACTCATCCCCGCCTCCTGTATCAGTCAGAAACTAACGAGGGGCTGCATCCCGAGCGCTGCCCTGTAAGTCGAATGATAATGATGAAGGGCAGGCTCATTACGTCCGAACACCGCGTATTTGTGGGCGCCGCTCGCGAGCGAACGCTGCGCTGCTTCACCCATGGCGTAATCTTCATCCCGGATGACGTTCCGCGTCCGCTCAAAGAAATACTTCGCGAGAACATCCTCCTCCGGAGTTCGGGGCGACCTCTCGGCATAGAATGAGAATTCGGTGACGCATTTCTGCGGATCGTCGCCGTCGGGAAATATCCTGAACAGCGAAATACCGCCGCGCTGAATGAGCAATTGCGTATTGGGAAAAAGATAATACGCTAACAGGCTGTTCGGTCGCAGGCTCCAGTCACTTTCGGGCTTCTCGCGCAACTTCTCGATGCCGCGGCCGGCGAACACCATGCGGTGATTCCGACCGTAGATGTCGTAGAGTTGGACATTACTGTGGAAGCTCTTGTTCACGCTATCCTTGTGAAGAACAGCGAAGTGATACGTTTCCCCGAACGTGTCGATTGCAAACTTCCAATTCATCTTGTTGGCGAGGTGATCTCGACCAACAAGCGCCGCGCTGTTCAAGCCGAGGCCCTCCAACTCTTCTCCGAGCCCCGCCAATTGATCGTCAATTTCAAACGAATTCCCATTTGGCGCCAATTTCAACCATATGATCCCGTACTTTTCCTGTACGGGAAGCGGAGTGAGATTGAGCGTGGATTTCTCGATGTCCCCGAACGTCTCCCGATGGGGCATTCCGACCAACCGTCCTTCTGCGTCAAAGCTCCAGCCGTGGAACGGACAGGTAAACAGTTTACGCACCCCGCATAGCGCATTTTCAACCATCGCTCCCCGGTGCCTGCATACGTTGACAAAGGCTCGCACTCGACCGTCGGCACCTCGTACGACAAGGACCGGCGTTCCAAGAAGTTGCTGGGTCAGGAAAGCTCCCGGAGACGGTAAATCTGCAGATAGACCGGCAACCAGAGGATAACCAGAAAACATCACCAGCTTTTCCTGAGTCAGCAGGTCCGCTGACGAATAGACTGAAATTTCTGCACCTCGCACCCGGTCTGCGGAAGCGGTGGTGCCCATTTCCAAATGAGCGAGCAACCGTGTTAGAATGTCGACTTCGGTTTGGTGGTTCATGAACGCCTCCATTTCGAGCTTACTTTGAGCGTGCAACCGAGCGCATCGTCGACGGCTCCTGAAGCAACTGTTTCTGGATACTTTTCAACCGCCCGCGCAAAATCGAAGCGGCCCGGGGTGACGCATCGGCCAGCAGGCACGTAAACAGGCCGAAAAGCGCATGCTGCATGAACGCCGGTCCATCGATCTCGCGAACGACCCATCGCCGCATCGCCATCCGGTACAAGGCCAATATCTGTTCGCCGAGAAGCCGCGGATCCAGCGTTCCGCAAAGGTCGCCGTTAGCTCGCGCCGTCCGGCAGGCATTGACTTGAAGACTTGCACAGCGAGCAAGGGCGCGCGCTGCACGAGGCGTCGTTCCACGCGGAGATGTGAGCTGTTCGAGTGCTTCAAAAACAGCCCGGAACGTCTTGGGATCGCTCGTGAACAATTCGACGGAAATAACGACGATCGCTTCGGCTTGCGCTAATCCGCTATTCTGTGCGCCAACGTCCTGGAGCCGTTTATCCAACTCGTCGAGCGCATCTTCGCAAAGCGCGGACAAAATGGCGCCTCGCGAGCCAATCAGATTGTAAAGAGTGGGGACCGTGACGCCCGCCTGCTCTGCCAGCCCCCGTAACGACAATCCCTCAACGCCATCCGAATGGATGATGCTTCTTGCGACGGAGAAAATCTTCCCGCGACGAACTCGTTTGTTATCCTCTCTGCTCACGCTCGCTACCAAAGTTTTTACACCGTTAAAATCTATAACAGTGTTAAAATTATAGTTCAAGGGCCCTTGTCTCGACCAATGGTTGCGTCCGCGGGGAAAAGTCCCGAAGGCATGACGGCATCCAGGCATTTGAGGAGTTGGATGAGGCATTTGCCGGTATTGAACGGGCCTCGTGCCTTTTTACTGGCCGGCCATGCCATTTCACGCCCGCGCTTGGGCGCGTCGGAATTGCTTGTCCTGCACCAGGACTTTCTCGGAATAGAGCTGATCGATCTCCTGTTTCGAGAGGCCGATCTCGCCGAGTACCTGTTCATTGTGCTCACCGAGAAGATCGGCTCTCAGGTCATCAGGCTGCGGCCATTCCGAGAATCGCACGGGGTTGCCGGGTATCGCAAATCTGCCAATCTGGGGATCGTTCACATATCGTACCGTGCCGCGTTGGGTCAGATGCGGCTGGGACATGGCGTCGTTCAATGTCAGCACCGGCGCGCACGGAATCCTCTCCTGCTCGAGCGCGGCGAGCGCGGCCTCGCGCGACGGGAAAGTCTTGAGCCAGGCCTCGACGAGCTCGCCGACGGCCACCCTGTTGTCGCTCCGGGCGCGGGCCGACGAAAAACGGGGATCGTTTTCAAGTTCGGGTCGTTTCAGCGCCCGGACCATTTGCGGCCACTGATGGGCCAGGGCGCAAATGACGATAAATTCACCCCTCCCGCAATCGAATACACCCACCGGACCGCCATTCGGATGCAGCGAACCCTCCCTCTGCGGTACGAATGAATCTCCGCGGAGCGCGACTTTCGGCACATTCGCCTCATGCATATGGAAATAGGTGTCCAGCAGCGTGGCCTCGATGAATTGTCCCTCACCCGTGCGCTCTCGGTGAAGCAGCGCAAAACCCACGGCCATCGCTGCCGCAACGCCAGTCGAGGCATCGCCGATCGCTACCGGAACCTGCGCCGGCTTGCCCTCGGGGTCGCCAATGACGCCGGTAATGCCGGCAAAGGCCTGTGCGATATAGTCGAAGCCCGGTTTGTCGGCGAGCGGGCCGGTCTGGCCCGCGAAGGAGATCGAGCACATGATGAGTTTCGGATTGATCTTTTTCAGCGCCTCGTAGCCGAGACCTGCGCGTTCCATCACGCCCGGCGTGAAATTCTCCACCAGAACGTCGCATTGCGCCGCCAGCCGCCGCAGGATCTCCCGGCTCTTCTCCTGCTTGAAATCGAGCGCCAGGCTTCGTTTCGAATGATTTTGCTGGAAGAAGTAGGTGCTCTGCGAGGTATCCTTGTGCGCGCCGTCACGGGGTTTCAACCCCTGGAAGCGCGATCGGTCACCGAACGGAGCGAGTTCGACCTTGATGACGTCGGCGCCGGCCTCGGCCAGAAGACGCGTGCATGTCGGCCCAGCAACAAACTGGGTGATGTCAAGCACGCGATAGCCAGTCAGCATTTTGGGTGGGAGTGTCATCGTGACTTTTCCAGTTGTTCGCCTTTAACCGCATCGAGGGATTGGCCGGCCGATCCGAACAGGATCTTACGCGCCTCATCATCGAGCGTCTTGCGCATCGCACCGCGGCCGACCGCTAGCCCTTTCTGAAGCCGCGGCCGCGCCCGCAACTCGGCATACCAGCGTCTGACATGCACGAACTCATCGAGGTCAAATCCCTGCGCCTTGTGCGTCATCACCCAGGGAAAGCAGGCGATGTCGGCAATCGAATAGTCATCGCCTGCAACATAGGAACCGGTCACGCCTAGTTCACTGGTCGAGCACGCCGTAGAGGCGCCGCGCCTCGTTGCGGTATCGCTCGATCGCATAAGGAACTTTCTCCGTGGCATAGAGCGAGAAATGCCCGTTCTGGCCGAGCATCGGCCCGAGCGCGCTCATCTGCCACATCAGCCATTGTTGAACGCGATAACGGCCGCGGAGGTCACGCGGAAAGAAGTGTCCGGCCTTTTCCGCGAGATAAAGCAGGATGGCTCCCGATTCGAAGACAGTGATTGGCCCGCTGCCATCGGCTGGCTCCCTGTCGACGATAACAGGAATTCGGCCGTTGGGATTGAGCTTGCGAAACTCCGCACCGAACTGGTCGCCGCGCGTGATATTGACGGGCACCATGGCATAAGGAAGTTCGCACTCCTCCAGCAGGATCGAGATCTTCCAGCCATTGGGTGTCGGCGCGAAATAGAGATCGATCATCGAAGCCTCCGGGAGCCGGGCCAATCAGGCGGTCTGTTTTTCGCGGGCGAGCGCAAGGCCCTCCCGCTGCAACCGGCTCTCGAGCATCGGAACACGATCGTTGCCCCAGAACTGCTCGCCGCGGAAAACGCAGATCGGAACGCCGAAGATCCGGTCCTGCTGGCTTTCCTCTTGCGCTTCGTCATAGTCGCGGCGGCCATTGCCCTCGAAATAGGCTCGATAGTCCGAGCCGGACATGCCGAGCGACTCGATGAAACGCTCGACCGCGTCAACCTCGTCGATCGCGAGTTCACGGCGGAAGAACAGCTCGTAGACGAGGCGGCTGTATTCGACGAGACGGCCTTGTTTCTCCGCAAAAAGACCGCCAATCAGCGCCGGAGAGCTCTCGAAGATCTTGAGGGGGCCGCGGATGATTTTCTTGTCCCCACGCTCGTTTGCGGTCCGTCGTGCGTCCATGTAGGAATACTTGACCTTGTATTCCGAATACACGCTGCGCTGGCCGCTTCCCTTGATGCGAAGCTGGAACGGACGCCACTTCACCTCGATGTCATACCGGCTCTCCAATTCGAAGACCGGATCGAACGCGAGCCACGCATATGGGCTCTTGTAGTCGGAGTACATCTTGAGGATTTCGCGGGGCATGTCCTTCTCCTTTGGCGGTGAATGTCATTGCGATTGCGTCACCAGCGGACACTGGCTCTGTGACAGCGGCTGGGCCGCTTCGGATGCGGGAATGACCTTCTCGATCCTGTAGTAGTCCCAGGGCTTCTTGACCTCGCTGGGTGCCTTGATGCTGGCAAGATAGAACGGATGCATCAGCCAGCCATCGGCGCGCACTGAGCCGTCCTCGACATACATGTCGTTGACGGGAAGTCTCCTGATCTCGTCGGCGACCTTCACACCATCCAGAGTATTGGCGGCGGCGACGGCCTTCAGATAATGGAGCGTCCCCGAATAGACGGCGGCCTGATCCATGGTCGGCATCGCATGATGCCGGCTAAAGAAGCGTTCGGACCATGCGCGCGTCGCGGGCGTACGATCCCAATAAAACGGCGTTGCGAAGCTGAGGCCCTGCACATTCTGGATGCCCAGAGCATGCACATTTGTGATGTAGGTCAGGGGAACGACGATATGCTGGCCGCCCTCGGCGACGCCGAACTCCTTTGCCTGCTTCAGCGCGTTGGTGGTGTCCTCTGCTGCGGAAATCAGCCAGAGGACCTTGGCCTTGGAGGCTTGCGCCTGGAGAATGAACGAGCTGAAATCGGGATTGTTCTGCGGGAAGCGCACCGAGCCTACGACTTTGCCGCCGGCAGCCTTGATCGCCCCGGTAGCAGCGTCCTCCATGGCCTTGCCAAAGGAATAATCGGCCGAGAGGAAGAAGAAGCTGTCCAGCCCACGCTCGATGAGCGGCTTCGGCAACGGGGCCGATATCGCATAGGCATTGAGCGACCACGAGAATGCTGTCGGCGCGCAGGCCTGCTGCGTGATCGCGGGCGTCCCGGTCACGCCGTGAACCACGATCCTGTTCCGGGATCGCGCCAATTCCTGCACGGCGAGCGCAACGGCCGACTGCGCGATGTCGACGATCATGTCGGCGCCGCCATTGTCAAACCAGTTGCGGGCGATGGCCGCTCCCACATCGGGCTTCGCCTGGTGATCGCCAGAGATCACCTCGACCGGACGGCCGAGCACCTTCCCGCCGAAATCCTCCACCGCCATCTTCGCCGCCAGGACAGAGCCGGGCCCCATGATGTCGCGATACATTCCGGACATGTCGGAGAGCACGCCTATCCTGACCGGCGATGGCGTGTCCTCCGCCCAAGCCGCCGCAGCGAGCGTGCAGCCGGTCAACAGCGCTAGAGCCGTCAGATTGATCCGTCGTCTGCGCCTCATGACGTTCCCCCGCGATTTTCGAGATGGCAGGCACCCGCCGCCTCGCTTTTTCAGATGATCTGCCTGGCCTTCAAATCCTCGATCTTCTCCGCGGATAAATTGAGCAATCCGCCATAGACGTCCCGATTGCTCTGGCCGAGCGTCGGCGCCGGAGCAGCATATCCCTTATGGGTTCGTCCCATCTTGATTGGAAAGCCCGCCCCGACGACGCGCCGGTTCAGTTTCTCCATTGGATGTTCCAATGTATGCAGCATGTCACGGGCGCCGAGATGCTCCCAGGCCATGATGTTGTCGATGTCGCGGATCGGGCTTGCAGCGACGTCGTTCTTGTTGAGCAGATCGATCGCCTCCACCGTAAGCCGCGCCATCGTCCATTCGGTGATGACGGCATCGACTTCTGCATTGTGGGCGACGCGCCAACCCATATTCATCCACTCTTCGCTCTGCGCGAGGTCTGTGCGGTCAATTGTGCGCAGGAGTCCGAGCCACTCCTCGTTCGTTGCCGCACCGATCGCGATCGCACCGTCGCGCGTGGCATATGTGTTGAAAGGCGAGAATCGCATGATGCGGTTGCCCTGTCGCGGGCCCATCCCAAGGTCGCCGTAACAATCGAGCGGCTCGTCGAGAACCAGGGACAGCATGCAATCGGCCATCGAGACGTCGACGAACTGTCCCTGCCCCGAGCTACGCCGCTCGATCAGCGCCGCGAGAATGCCGGAGACGGCAAACGCCCCCGAAATTCCGTCCGCAAGCGCCGTTCCCGCCTTGCTAGGTGCGCCGTTCGGGCAGCCCGTGATGGACATCAGGCCGGTGGCGGCCTGAATCATCAGATCATAAGCCTTGAGATGGCGGTCGGTACCGGTTGATCCATAACCGGTGAGCGCGCAATGGACGATGGCGGGATTGACCCGTCGATTGGACTCGTAGTCGATCCCGAGCCGCTCGGCTGCTCCGGGACGCAAATTCTCGACCAGTACGTCAGACGTACGGAGCAGCGCATGGAAGATCTCGATGCCTTCCGGCGCGCGCAGGTTCAGGGTGATCGACTTTTTCTCACGACATCGCTTCAGATAGGCAAGACCGAGATCGCTCTCGTGCCGGCGATCGAGCGACACGCCATCCTTCCCGAGGAACGGCGGCCCCGTCATGGCAGGATCCCCCTGCCCTGGCCCGTCGATGCGAATGACCTCCGCGCCGAAACCTGCCAGCAACAGGGTCGAGAATGGGCCCGAGTAAAAGCGTGTGAGATCGAGCACCCTGACGCCGTCCAACGCGCCTTTCTTCCGCGTCGTCATCAGGGCTCCTTCCCGCGTGTCCCATTGTGGTTGTTGTCTTCATCGTTGACGCAGTCGCCATATAGGTCAATTATATTCCGATCCTATTTATTGATGCTAAAACGGAATATATCGCCGTGCCACGAGAGCGCCGCGCACGCGGATTGGAGGTGAGTCTCAAACATCTCCGCGCCATCAACTCGGTTGCGACCTATGGCAGCTTTACTGCAGCCGCTGCCGATCTCGGCATTACGCAGTCCGCCGTCAGCCGCCTCGTGCTTCAACTCGAAGAGGAACTGGGCGTCTCGCTGTTTCTGCGGTCGACACGTAACGTCGTCCTCACGGCGCCCGGTCGCGAATTCACGGCATCGACACGGCGCCTCCTTGACGACTTCGGTACTCAGGTCGACAACGCCCGCGCGCTCGGTCAACAGGTTCGGGGACGATTGATCATCTCTTGCCTGCTTTCGCTCACCCATCAGGTGGTGCCGCAGGCCGTGCTGACGTATCGCAAGGCACATCCCGGCGTCGAGATTCACCTGCGTGAGGGGCTCGGAAGCGAGGTCCACGAAGACGTGCGTAGCGGTCTTGCGGATTTCGGCCTCGGCAACGCCATAGGGCTCGGTCAGGAAGTTGTCGCCGATGGCGCGGTTGAGGAATCTTGCTTTGCGGTCCTGCCCTCCCGGCATCCGCTGCGCAAAAAGAGTGTCCTCAGTCTCAACCAACTTCGAGCAGAAACATTCGTTTCGCTTCCGACGAGTTCCGGCCTACGACGGTTGATCGACGGTGTTGCCGCAGCCAATGGCATCGCGTTCAACCATATGACGATCGTCGAACAATTCGGCACCATGTTCGACTTCGTTGCCGCCGATGTCGGTATCGCGATCGTCCCAGCATCGGCGCTGCCGCGGCGCGCCCCGCCCGGGGTCGTGGTCAAGAAGCTAGTGTCACCGCCCCTCGTGCGCAGCATCGGCATCTTGCGGTTAAAGAGCCGTCCGCTGACGCCGGCTGCAATCGGGTTTCTGGATGTCTTTCGCCCGTTGTTCGCAAGCGCATCGCGCCGGTAGATTCGACATACGATTCGAACGGACTGCGCCGTACGCTCACGAGAATGCCCTTCAGCGTGGCCGTGAGCTTCGCGGATTTTCGGTGGTCATTCAGTGGCCATCCTCGAACTGCGGACGGCTCATCAAGCAAAACTTCCCAACATCCCTTTGCTCATTCAAGCAGATATTCACGCGACTATTGCCGGCGCTGACGGACCTCATTCGGCTTGCCGTCACTCGACTTTGCGAGCGGCAAAGTCACGGATTGGTCGCCCAGACGAAGCACCACTTCTTCCTGGCCGATCTTGATGAGCGTCCAGCCATCCAGTTGTCCGCCTTCGGACAACCTTATGTAGTTCTGACTGCCAGCTCGCTCAAAGACAGCCGATTGGAGCGGACCAACCAACACAGTGCCACGGAGCTGAACGTTCTGCGGTGCCGACGGCGGGCGCGGGGCCGGCGCGGCGGGTGGCGGGGGAACCTGCCTGGACTTTGCGGCGGCCTCCAACGCGACCAGAGTCTTCCGATCGGGAAATGGACGCCGGGAGGGATGGAATAACGGCCGTTCGAGAGCGAAACGGTAGTTTTCGAAGGCTGTTTGCTCGGGAAGCGCGACGGGCGTGATCGCACGAGCCGCGGACGAACTTTGTACTGGCTGACCGGAAGGCGCTTCACGATCTGCAAGGCTTAGCCAACACCACATCGACATGAGAAGCAGAGCGGCCGTCAGCCCCCATGCGAGGCCACGCAAGGCAACACTCCTGTGAGGCATCCATCGCATCACCTATCCCTTCGTCAAAGCGAACGCTGACACGGTGAGTGCCACATCCAGAACCTGATCCTCGGCGGCGCGCTTGTCATTGTCAGCGCCATTCGTATTGTGCTGCATGGCCTGCAGAGTAGGCCCCGCATTGATGAAAACTCCATCGACAAGCACGATCGGTCGCAATGTCTCGAGCTGAAACAGGAGATTTGCGAGGCCAGCCGAAGACGTGGCAAAGGTCATGTTGACCGCAAACGGCTCGTAGTTCGGACTCTTTGGTTTGGTTTCGACACGAGCGGCGCGAATTTGTCCTCCGGTTGCCGCAACAAGCTCGCCCAGCTTTTGCTGCAGTGACGTAGCCGCCGCGTTCACATTTTGCGTGCTGTAAAACAGGTCGTCTCCCCCACTGTTCTCCTTCAAGCGCTGGAGCTCGGAACTGACCTCACTCGTCTGGCTCATCAGCAGGCGATAGTGGCGAAGGAGCGCCTGGCTGCGTTCCGCATTTTCATCGAGATCGCGGTTCAGCGTCAGCAACGGAGCAGCCGCCAGTTGCCAGACAGCAAAGGCTACGAGCAGCGGGATGGCCAGCACGAGGAGTTTCCTCAAAGCGAAAACGACGCGGTTGTTCATGATGACGCAGCCACTTCTAGGATGAGCGTGAACCGGTCACGCGACCACTGGACATCACGTGTCACAGGCCCCGAAAACTTCACGGATTTGAACGCCTCTATCGTGCCAAGTCGTTGGGCGAGTTTCGAGGCATCAGAGGACATCCCGGCGATGGTAACCGTCGCGCGCTCCATCCGCATATCGAACAGAAATGTCTGGTCGTCGAGAACTCTCTGAAAGCCTGGAGAGGACGGCAATCGGCGGCAAGGCGGCCTTTTTCAGGCCGACCATCTGGGCGCGGCGGGCAATGATACTGTCGCGCTCACTCTGCATTTTTTGCACTTGCTCGGCCTTTGGCTTGAGGACCCTGACCTCCTTCTCCAGGGCGGATGCCTGCTGCCATTTGCCAATGAGTGGAACAATAATAAAACTCACGATCAGAATGCAGAGAGCCGCCACCAGCACCTTCATCTCAAGAGCCGTCTTGCCGTGCGAGGCCGGCTCATCTGCGAAGCCCAACGTCTGGAGAGCATTCTCCTCAGAGGATTCTATTGCGAAGTGATCAATGCGAAGGCCGAGTTTTTCGCCGCGCTCCCTGATTTCTTCAATCAGGGTCCTGGACACTATGGTGAGCTCGAGGCGAAGTTCGCTGGCCTGCCCGCCGCCTTCCAGCTGCTTGATGTCGTAGAGCGTGTTGTCGGGCTTGAAGGGGCTCAGCCTTTCGATCTGATAGCGAACGGCTTCACCCAGATGAGCCTTGGCCGCGAACGGCAAGACCAGCGGCCGAGTAAGGCTTTGGCGTTCGGAGACGACACCAATCACATCGACGCGTTTTCCCTTGGTCGCTGCACCGATGATATCCCGCAAGCGATCGAGAGCCTGCACCGGCGCGCCCGGGTAGGCAATCCCTTCCTGAAACAAACGCTTCTCACCGGCCGCGGCGGTGATCTCGGTGATCGCTTCGCCCGGTCTAAGAAGAAGCGTCAACCGCGACGACCTCAGGCGCTTGAGATAGGCTTGAGGCAACAATGTCATAAGTTCCAAAAGCCACCAGCGCCAGGTCTTTTCGACAACGTCCAGCCCCCATCCGATCATTGCGCTTTTGCCTCCTTGCACGCGACACTCTTACGGCCACCACTCGTCGCCAGTCGAACACGAAATAAGGCTCGCGTTTATCGCCCGTGACATAAACAACCGTCCGGATTGACGCTCCCGACCCGCCGTCGAGAACCGTAGCCGTGATCGTGTAAATGCCCGACAGGTTCGAAGACGCGCCAGCAGGAGGCGTCATGTCGGAAGAGGTTCGGCTCTGGCCGTCCATGATGAGGGCTTTCAATCGTTCCGGTGCGAGACGAAAATCCGGCACCGCCCTGAAATTGTAGACCGACACAAAGGGCTCGATCGCGAAGATGAGCTCTTCGCTTGCGCCGGGCAGCCGCCTCAGCTCATCGACCGTGAGAAATGCCTTCGCGGGACCGTCCTTGGCTGCAGTGCAACTCTCCACGGCTTTGCCGAGGAGTTCCGCCGAATCTTCGTCTGTGCATGAACGAAAAAGCCGCCTCAGAAGTGGATTTGGCGACTGGTTGAGATTGATTTTCCCAGCCTCGCTTTGGACCTCCAAAGTGAGATGCTTGCCATCAATATTGACATCATAGGCTCGTCCATCCGGAACGAACTGGCTCTTGTTGTCCGGATCGCTGAGGTTAAGGATCGCAACGGCGATTCCTGCTTCAGCCGCAAGTTCGTTCTCGACTCCAAGCTCGAGGTTTTGGCTCAAAGCAAGGTCCGTACGCGTCTGGGTGATGAGGCTGCCCGTGATCGCTGCGACAATCAGGAGCGTAAAGACGACCGCAATGAGCGCGGAACCCCGAGGAGACAACACTTGTCTTGGAGCGAAGGGAACACGCGTCATGCTTCACCGCCAGTCGACGGCTTTGACGCGCGGCGCAATCAGAAGCTCGGGCCAGACAACGTCTCTTGTCGTTGTAACCTTGATCGAGATGAGCGCCGGGAGCTCTTCCTGGCCCCGCCACTCATCGTGCCATCCTGGTTCTTGTTCTCCCGTGGCCTTGCCGAAATAGCGAAACTCCATGTTGTCGATCTCACTTGCGAGCGTCGTGAGATTCGTCGGATTGCCACCGGTCTCCCCTCCCCGCTCATAGACGTGGAAGTCCAGGTCGAGCCGACGATCGCTTCTTCTCCAGAAAAGATGCAATCGATAGAGTCCACCCAGACCGATATTGGGTAGCGGAACGATGCCTTCGATTTCGTCGCTGCTCCCGCGAAATTCGATCGTCCCGGCAGCTTGCGAGCCCGACCGAAGGGGCTGCATGGCATCGAACAGTCGCCGTAGTGCGGCCTCTGCGTCGAACATCTCACGCGCGGCCTGAGCACGCTGCTCCGAGCGACCCCACACTCTGTGCCCAAGAGTCAAGCCGGAAGCGAGAAGCGCAGCAACCATGCTGAGAATCAGAAGGCTGACGAGAAGCTCCACAAGACTGAAGCCCGCTTCCTGTGTTGAGAGTCCGTCGTTCCTTGTCATCCTGACCTGCCTGGATCGTCGGTCTCGACGCGGCCGGTCCCGAACAACGAGGCCTCCTTTTGCGGAGCCAGCCTCCGGGTCCTGTAAGTGAGCTGAAATTTTTTCGACTGTCGCTGCCACAGCACATCGAGCTGGACGCTGACGAGCACCAGCCGCGGCGCTTCACGGCCAGCATTCAGGTCTTCGTCTCTCGTGACTGTCAGCACCCATGCAAACGTGGTGTCGAACCGCCCTTCGCTTTGGCCTTCCGCGAGCGGGTCCGAGATACCAAGGCTTGCAAGCTTCGAGCGCGCGAATAACGCCGCCTGATAACGATCGGTGACCCGTTCGACAATGAGGAGGTTCTTCGAGATCGCTTCAAACATAACAGCAATGACGATGCTCGTGATCAGGAGCGACACCAGCACATCGATGAGGACAAACCCCGCCGCGGACCGGCGGCTTGCTGCGGCTTTCGAACAGGCTGCAAACGACCGCCTCATGTCACTGCTCGGGCCAGGCCGTTTCGCGGGACACTTCGACGCCACCGCTCAACCAAGTGACGCGCACGACCCAGATCTGGCCATGCTCCTCCAGGAGAACATGTCCGCCCGAGGCGCCCCCATCGCCGAAAAATCGTAACGTAGCGGTCTTGCCCTTCAGGTATTCGGAGGTCACGGTGCGAAACAGAAGCCGGGATTCGTTCGGAAACGGACCAGACTTGTCGGGACAAGCATAGCGCCGCTGATCGAGGTCGATCACGACCACCTGCTCCTGATTTCGAGCAACGGCGCTGGCGCGCGCGAGCCTCAGGCACGACGCGAGATCCAGGGCGGCCACCCGCACCTCGAAAGGCTTGCCTCGCCCTCTCAGAAACACGCCCGTCACGGCCGTTAGGAGTGCCAAGATGACAAGCACGGTCAAGACTTCGACGAGTGAATAGCCTTTGTCGGACATCCTACCAACTCGTGACGTCCCTGTTGCTGCCATCGCCGCCCTCGCGATCATCCGCGCCTAACGACGACAGATCGTAGTCGCCGTGATCTCCCGGCCGTTTGTAATGATATGTCCGTTTCCAGGGATCGAGCAGCATGTCCTTGCGCTTGACATAGGGGCCGTTCCAGCCGGCGAGTCCGGCAGGTGCTGACACAAGTGCTTCAAGGCCCTCCTCCTGGGTCGGATAACGACCGATATCCAGCTTGAAAAGGTCGAGTGTAGACGTAAGGCTCTCGATCTGGGCACGTGCTGTGTCTTGCTTGGCCCCATCCAGGTATTTCAGCAGCTGTGGCACCGCGATCGTGCCCAGGAGCATAATGATCGCCATGACGACGAGGAGTTCGACAAGCGAATAGCCCTCCTCCGATCGAATGTGGCGCCGCAGGGGATGAAGCTGTCTATCAGTCATGGCAGGTCAACCATTCTCAATGAAGTACGAGGTCATTGACGCGAAGCAGCGCCAGCATCACCGAAGCGACGATGCTGGCGACGAAACCGCCGAGTGCCATGGTCAATAGCGGCACGAAGGCGGCCATGAAGTTCTTGAGCGCAAGCTCGGTCTCGCGTTCGGCCATTTCGGCGACACGGCCTAAAACCATTTCGAGCTGACTTGCCTCTTCGCCGGCTTCCAGAATGTCGCGATAAAGGCCGGGGATGATACCCGTCGCAGAAAGAGCAGTGGTAAACCGGGCTCCCTCCCGGACTTTGACGGTGACTTCATCGATGGCTTTGGCGAAGGCACGATTGCCGGTCGCCTCTCGCGTCAGTTCGAGAGCCGCAATCATCGTAATGCCGTTCGTGAGAAGGAGTGCGGCAAGTCTTGTAAACCGGGCAGCCTCGATCCTTTTCAACAGGTCGCCGGCTCCAAACGGCAAGCCGAGCTTGGCCTGATCCACATAGAGTGCAATTTGAGGCCTTTTCAGAACGCTCCGCACGAACAGGATGAGCGCAGCTCCGGCGAGCGGCAGGGTCACGGGATTGTCGAGGACGAGATCGGAAGTCCCGATCACGATCCTTGTGACGAGCGGGAGTTGGGCACCTGCATCTTCGAACAATGGCTTGAATTGCGGGATCACGACTGTAACGAGGAGGACAATGGCCAACACCGCCATCGCAAGGAGAATGGCGGGATAGATGAGGGAGGAGACCAGGTCGGAACGGAATTTTTCAAATCGCGTGAGATGGTCCGAAAGCTTCTGCAGCACTTCGCGAAGCTGACCGCCGGATTCGCCGGCCCGGATGCTGTTGATGACAACGTTTGGAACCTTGGCGGTCGATTTCGCCAAGGCATCGGCAAAGCTCTGCCCCTTCTGGACGGAGTCGCGCAACTCGCGAATGACGCCTTGCAGTTCCTTCTTCTTCGTTGATTTTGCAAGAGCCGAGAGCGCTGCGTTGAGATCGACGCCTGCACTGAGCAGCATTTCAAGATTGGAAAGGAGCAGGATGACGTCAGACCGGCTCAACTCGCCGCCCTCGACCGCAAGCTGCGGAAGCCAGCTCTTTTTCGCGGCACCGGCTTCGGCGATCGAGAGCGCCGTCAGTCCCTCCGCCTGAAGAAGTCGCGCAAGCTCGAAGGCATGCGAGGCCTCGCGAACCCCTCTTACGACTTTTTGGCCACGATCAACACATTTGTAGGCGTAGGTCGGCACCTCACACCTCCTGCGTCGCGCGCAGGATCTCGGCCATCGAGGTCATGCCCTGGCTCACCTTGCGAAGGCCATCCTCAAATAGCGTGGCCATGCCTTCGGCAACTGCCTGGGCGTTGATGTCGGGCGCCGATGCACGCGCCGAGACCATCTCCCTGATCCGGTCGCTGACCACGAGCACCTCGTAGATACCGAGGCGTCCGCGATAGCCTGACCCTTCGCAGGCGCGGCAACCTTGTGGTTCGAAAACGGTAATGTCCCGCTTGTCGCGCTGGAATGGCGCAAGAGCGGCATGCAAATGGGTCGGTGCCGCGACTTCCTTCTTGCAGCTGTTGCACAGCCGGCGAACTAGTCGCTGCGCCACGATTCCCCGGACCGTGGCGGCGATCAGAAAATCAGCCAATCCCATATCGATCAAGCGCGTGACGGAGCTGGCGGCATCATTGGTATGAAGGGTCGAAAGCACCCTGTGTCCTGTCAGCGCCGACTGGCTCGCGATCTCCGCCGTTTCGAGATCGCGAATTTCGCCGATCAGGATGATGTCCGGATCCTGGCGCACGAGGGATCTGAGTGCGTTGGCAAAACCAAGCCCGATCTGCGGTTTGACCTGAATCTGATTGATGCCGGGAAGCTCGTATTCGACGGGATCTTCGACGGTCAGGATGTTGGTATCAACCTTGTTCAGATGCAGAAGCGAGGCATAAAGCGTCGTGGTCTTCCCGCTGCCGGTAGGCCCAGTGACAAGGACAATGCCGTTCGGGTTGCTCAATACGCCGAGATAGCGCCTCAAATCCTCATCGCAGAGCCCGAGATCATTGAACTCGAACGAAACGGCTGTCTTGTCGAGAAGGCGCATGACCACGCGCTCGCCATGGAGCGTCGGCACGGTCGAGACGCGCACATCCATGGTTTTGCCCTTGATGACGGTTCGGATGCGTCCATCCTGGGGCAAACGGCGTTCGGCGATATTCAGCCGCGCAAGGAGCTTGACGCGTGAGAGGATCGCCGAAGTGAAGTGCTGCGGCGGCGGCTCCATTTCGCGCAACAGCCCGTCGATACGAAACCGAACGCGCAGCGCGCTATGAAACGGCTCGAGATGGATGTCGGAGCTCCGCTTTTCGACGGCTTCCTGAAAAAGCTGGTTGACGAAACGAATGACCGGCGCTTCAGCCGCCATATCCTTCAGGCGCTGAATGTCTTCCTCGTATCCGGCGTCGCTGCTCCCATCGGCTTGCGCTTCCGCACCGCCTTCAGGCTGCCCATAGAGGCGTCGCAGCGCGCTCTCGATATCCGACTGGGTCGCCACCACGAACCCTACGGGGAGCCTGGCGGCGAGTTCGATCGCGCGGCGATTGTAGTCAGAAAACGGGTCGGACGTTGCCACGACCAGGGAGCCGCCATGCAGCTGAACCGGCAGGAGCCCTTCCGCCATGAGGAATGTCTCGGAAAGCTGCTCCGGCAAAAGTGGTCCGGACGGCACCGTCTCCTTGTCGAAAAGCCGCAGTTTCAAGAAGTGCGCAGCCTGCTCCGCAAGCACTTTCTCTTCCAGGAGTCCAAGTTTCGGAATGAGCTGACAAAGACTTTCGCTGGTTTCGGTTTGCGTGCGCGCCAGGCGATTCACATCATTGGCAGTCAGCAACCCGCCATCAACGAGGCAAGACAGAAAGCGGCCTTCCTCGTTGACTGCGGCCCGTATGCCGGCCTCCGCTTCCATCACCCTCATGGTCCGACCCCGCTCCCGAAAAAGGCATTGTCGGGAGACCAGCCGAAAAACGGCCCGTAAATCCAGGTGAGCCAAACGCCGGCGCTCAGTCCCGCGCCGAGCGGAACCAATTGCCCCTCAGCATCCACGGCCGCCGGGCGAGGCATGAACAGGGCATAGAGGAGCCCAAGCAATGAGCCGATCAGAAGCACCGAAGGCAAGCCATCGAGCTTCACCCACGCTCCGGCGGCCGCGAAAAGCTTCACATCGCCGAAGCCAAGCCCGTCGCGCCCTCGAACATATCGATAGAGAAAGGCCACCAGGACCAGCGACGCCCCGCCTGCGACGAACCCAAGTACGCTTTGTTGAAACTGGTTCACTCCTTCGCCAAGCGCCAGCAGCAAGCCGCCAACGCCAAGAGACAGCGTGATCGGATTCGGGAGAATGAAGGCAAGGACATAGGTTGCGCGCTCCACCAGTCCGAATGGGATTTGGAACTGCCATATTGGGGCTGCCAATAACCCCGCTGGGTTGGGCCATGCCGAGTGGCAGTCCCGCCCGGCAGCGGGATGCGACGATTGGTGACGCTCTGCGCGCCTTCGATACGCTGCTTGACGAACGCGCCGAAATATTTGTCGGCGCGTTGATCCGCAAGCGTCGAGTTGATCGTGAGCTGCTGCAGGCTGCCGAAGGCGTCATAAGAGAACGTGGCATTTGAGGCGCCGTCAGCCATACTGCTCACAGAGCCGTTCGGGAAGTAGCTGATCGAGCGCGTGCCTCCATTTCGCTTCGGCATGGTCAGGATGTTGCCGGCGCCATCGTAGGTGACGTTGCAGTTGGGAGCCTGGGGCGCCGTGTCCGTGCCATAGGCAAGCCCGCAGACGCGGTCGGGGTCCGTCGTCCCATAGCTGAGTGAGACGCTGCCTGTGTGTCCGCTATTGGCGTCGGTCTGGGTCAGGATGTTGCCGAGCGCGTCGTAAGTAAAGGCGCGGTCGGGCAGAACGGTATCCGGGACGACCTGCAGATTCTGAGTGGCGCTCAGCCGCCCCAGTGCATCATAGCTGCGCATGCGAACGAAGCTGTTGTTTGAGTCCACGAAATTCGCGGCGCTGCCGCTCGCGGCCCACCGGATCAAAGGGCGCGGGCAGCTCGTCAATGCCTGTTGGGAACAGAAGCATGCGCGAATGCGCCCCATCCCGGGATGTCGTGCTCACGTTGTTGAGGAGCCGCCGGCCAGTGGTCGCATACTCCGCGCTAAACTGCGCCGGCCCGTATTGCGCCCCGGTCAGGCGGCCGAACGGGTCGTAAAGGGCCCTGTTGGGAGCGGCAGAGAACAACGTCTGGGCGCTTGCGCCGTCATTGTAGGCGACCGAATTGACGCGACCGGCGGAATCGTAGGCGTAGGTGACCTGCTCGTCGCTGAAACTATCGGGAAGACCAAGATGCAGGACCTTCTCGGAGCCGTCGTCATGGTAGTCGTGGGTTTCGACGACGATCGAGTTCCCGGTCCCCGTCGCAAACTGTTTTGTTTTGACCCGGCCAAGGTTGTCGTAAGAAAATCTCACCCCATCTGCGACCCAAAGGCGGCCGAGCAGGAGGTCGGGGATGAACGGATTGTGGGAACCGTCATACTGATAATTGTGGACGCTGCCCGAGACGATTTGGCCCGCTATCCGGTCTTCGCGATGGATCAGGCGACCGCTGCCGTCAAAAAAGCTCATGCTGCGGCGGTCCTGGGCCGGACAAGGCGCGGCGCTATTGTCGTCGCACCACTGCACCTGCGTGACCTGGCCCCAACTGTTGAAGGTCCGCGTCTGCGACGCTACCCCTGGCTCGTCAAGTCTGGTCATCCAGCCGAGCGAATCGTAATGCCAGGTGGTCGTCGCCGGCCCTGCTTTATTGACCGGGTCCAGATACCGCGTCGCGCTGGTCAGATGTCCGAGCCCGTCGTAGCCAAAAGCCGCGTCTGCGAGGACTTTCATTCCGCTGTCGTCCTTGACGACATCCTGTTCGAGCACCCGCCCCGTCGCGTCGAGGGTCTTCCTGCTCGCGACCCCAAACTGAGGGCTGTCCACCAGAAATGAATCGGCATCATTTCGAACCTGGAGTTCCCGATTGTCGGCGAAGACGCGGTTGAAGCACGTCGAATAAATCTCCTGGACCTCATCGACCATGCCGACGGTTATTGGATAAAGGCCGGGCCCACGCACAAGACAGTTCGGTGTGCCGTCGATGTTGTAATTATAGGTGGTGCCATAGCCGGCAACGCGCTCATCGGTCGCGAACGGGTCGGACATGAATCTGACACGGCCCAGCGGATCGTAGATGCGCTGGCCAATGACGACGGTGCGCTGATAATCGGCGCCGAGCTGCGCTTCAGTCCTCAAGGTCCGACCGAGGCTATCGAAAAAGGTCGTGCCGATGCGGCCCGGCGCGGTCGCGACATTGACCTCCGGCACGGTGTCCTGGAAGATCTTCTGCGCGATCGAGCGGCCCTGCGGGGGAGTCGAATCGGGAATACCATCTCCGTCCGTATCGATGAGCGTGAAGCCGTCGTAAGTTGTGGCAGACGACACGCCGCTGGTCCCACCGTACGGAGTCACAGTCGATCGTGTCACACGGCCGAAGCCGTCGTAAGCGCCGCCGCGCGCAGTCCCGTTCGGGTCGGTCGTGCTCGTTGTATTGAGAGTGACGGGATCGCGCGTGAAGATGGTGGTCAATTGCGGGGAATCCGTACGATCGGGGTTAACCGCAGAGACAGTCACTTTGGTGGTGACAAGGCCGAATGGGTCGTAGGTCAGATCTGTGAAGTTTCCGGCACCGTCCTCGTCGCGGGTCCTGCTGATGTTCCTGGGATTTCCGGCCGGGTCAAAGCCCACCTGAAACAGTTCAAGATCACCGAGCGAAGCATGCGTGTCCATGTCATAGCGGGTCACTCGGCTTATGTTGAGAAATCCATTTGTCACCTTCCCAGCCGCGTGCCCAAAAAACCCGTCATATTCGAAGCGCTTGCTGGCGAGTGTCACGCCGCGACAGTCCTGCACGGTTTGCTGAGCGACCGCGTTCAGGATGCGCACCGGTGAGGTTTGCGGCGCGGCGTAATCGACATGATAGCAAAGATTGTCGTTGGGAACGTTATTGTCGTCGGCCAAGTCGCCGTTGTCGGTGCTATCGGTCACACGGCCGAAATCATCGAACGCGTTGACCGAGGAGCCAGTCTTGACGATTTGCGGGCTCACGATCACGTCCGCCGTACCGACCGCCGTGCCGGGCGTGCCGCGCCAGGACGTCACGCTCGACTGCAAGGCGAAACCACGTTCCGCGCATTGGTCCAATGAACCGAAGTCATTGTTGTAAGCGTGGGAGTTCGGATAGTCATAGGGGAAAATCATCTCCACGCAAAATTCGTTGCCTGATCGTCCCTGGGGCAAGAGCCGTCCCGCATACTCCATATGCGTCGCCGCGATGCGGCGGGCATCGGTTCTGATGTCGGCGGTCAAGAGCGCCCAGGGGTCGCGGCCGAGCTCGCCTGAGAGCTTCGTCACATCGCTGACGCGGCCCGCCTTGAGATAGCGCAGCAAGCGGGTTTGAAAGTCCTCCAGGTCGTTGAAATCGACAATGGGTACGAACGGGATAGCGTCCGAAATGACAGCATTGCCCGCACCGGGATCATTCGCGTCGCCCGTGTTTCGCAGGCTCACCTTGCGCCGATAGCCCGGGAAAACCCAGCGGTCATAGGCGGCGTCGAAATGCTGGCTCGCTTCGCCATAGGCGTAAAGCACCGGCGAGAGCTGGTCCTTGGTACGATCATCCTGCGTCGCGATCGCCGTCACCACCAGTTCCGGACGGGGCAACAGATGGTTGGTAAGCGTATCCTCCTTCGCTGAACGGTAGGTGATGGTCGTCGATGCGCCGTAACCGTTGGCTACCTGAGTGAGAAGCCCCGAGGTCGGCGGATTTGACACGACACCAAGGCCAAAAACAACGGACGTATTAAGTCTGAAGATATTGAGGCCATTGTTGGCGTTGGTGACCAGCGTGGATTGTCCCTCGCCATAGAAGTCGTAGAGACCGGCTACCGTTCCGGATGTCGTGTTATCGGGAAAACAGCCGACCCGTTCGAGCGAGAGCTCGAATCCGCTGCCTTCACTCTCGATCGTTTTCGGCGCGGCAAAGCCGACGCCCGTTCCCAATGCCGCCGTCCAGACGCCATTTGCATCTCGGGCGAGATAGTCGCGGATGCCGTCGCCATTGATGTCGCTGAAGCCATGGGTCTGCCGGATCGGAAAGGTTGAATCAGGATATGGAAGCGGCGACGGACCGTTCTGTTGCGCCGGGCAGGCCGCCGCTCTGAAGCCGCCGGGATTATCGGTCGGCACCAGATCGGATTGCGAACGCGACGCAGGCCCCGGCAGCTGGATGAAGGCGTCGGAAAATGGCGCGCTCGCATCACCCGTCCCAAGCCGTGCCACATTCACCAGCATACTCCCACCAAATACCGGATCTGGCACCGCCGCATTTCCCAGGCGATCCGGAAGACCATCGCTATTGATGTCCTCGAAACCGCAAACCTCTGTCGTTGCGCTGCGCCCGGCCGCATCGGTGTCGGTCTGCGAACGGCTGACGCCGCACCCGACGTCGAGCGTGATCGGCGCGGAAAAAGCTGACGTTCCGCCTGAAACCAAAAAGCTATAGGTTGTTCCTTCGACGACACCCTGCTTCTCGACATCGTTTTCCAAATGAACGCCCGCGACGTTCAAGATCGCCATTACCTTGGTCGTCCCTCTCAGCTCGTAGGGCTGGGTAACCTGGGTCTCACGGAACTGTTGACCTAAGCCAAGGAGGGTTCTGCGGCGGAGGATTGGGTGCGTCCAGATTAAGGACAGCGCCTTGGGTGCCGAGCCCGGTCCCATCCAAAAACACGAGGTCGGGATAGCCGTCGCCATTGATGTCACGAAGTTCCCATTGTGTGATCGTCTTTTGTGCGAGATTGGTCCAGCCAAAATCATTCCGCCTCGGGTCTTGCCCCTGCGGTCCCTGGCATTTGTCGGCAGGGTTGCTGCTTGAATAGCCATCGAGACTCTCGGTCCATTGCGAGCCGTCCCATTTCCAGCAGTGATTGTAGCGGTGGTCGTGCCCCGACGACGTCTGCGACAGCGGGATATTTATGCCAACCGGGATAAATAGGAATGGGTCTTGTTCATGACCGGGCAAGTGTTGCAGGAACGGACGGATATCGATCTCGCGCCGGATCCAGACGATATGGTCTGGATCGTCAACAGCCGGGGTATTGAGATAGACCACCCAGGCGTTGCCGACTTCATCGGCACGGATGATGTCGAGACGGCCGTCCCCATTCATATCGATAATTTGGACCCACCGCTCAACTACATTAAAACTGCCGTCGGTGTCGTTGGAATGGCCCCAACTATCAACATCACGGGAATTGAGTTGGGTTTGCATTTCCCTGAGATTGACCCCAACGTCGACCGGCGTAAATAATGACTTCGAGGGATCGGCGGGGTCCGGCTTGTTGAGCGCCGCGTGCATGGTCAATGCGGGCCCACTTGGATGAAACTCACCCCGAAAATAGAGAAGGTCGGGGCGGCCGTCCCCGTTCATGTCAAGGACATTCTGCAAGGAAGAGCCCGTAACAACATCAGGGTTCGCACCGACCACCATGGCTGTGCTGGCCATCGCGAAACTCGTGTCGAATCCCGGGGGCAGCGAAGCGGACGGCACCACTTGAGAGAGCCTGTAGCGGAGGCTGCCGTTCGATTCCGTGACCTGGCCGTAGCTGTAGGTCGCCACAGGCAACGTAGCGGCGCGCTCGTCGGTGTTCTCCTGGCCGAGCAGGGTTACCCGGTGCAGCTGAAATTGCCCGGTGTCGGCGTCGTTCTGGTACTCCAGATTATAGGTGCGCAGCGATCGCATGGTCGTGTCGGAACACGGATGCGGGGACTCCGCGGCGCTATCGCGCGCGGTCACGTCGATGGCAAGCAATTTGTGCATGCGCACCAGTGGGGTTCCGCCCAGCATCTGTAACGACAACAGCGGACCGCTATCGGTATCGTAGACGAGATTGACCTGATGCTTGGCACAGGTGCCAGTGGCAGTATCATAATTGTATCTCACGCTGGTGAGATCGATTGACAAGCCCGTCGGCTGGGTCCCTCGCTCGAGGTCCTGAGCAAGGCCTGGCGTCGCGAAGGCGTAATCAAGATGCACATGCGGTTGCGCCGCGGGCGTTCCGCCAGGGCCAAAAATGTCTTTCAGGAGATACAGATTTCCGTTGTCAAGCGCGCCTACGCTGGTCTGATCGGCGTTGGCGCCGTCGGAGCTGAAGGAATATCTGCGACCATAGCCGTCATACATTTCGAGCACCCCGCCGCCGACATCGCGCACTTCGAGTTGCGCCTCATCGCGGCGCGCCACCCAGGCAGTATCCTCGGCATTGCGGACAAGGTCGACGCCCCCGCCGTCCAGCACGAGCGAGAGTTGTTCACGAGGTTGCGGGTTTGCATCCGGGTTGTCGGCCGGCCGTCGGTGCGCGACCGTCACATTGCGGCGAATGAAGGACAGCGGCACGTCCCAGCCGAGCCCTGCCGCACCAAACCGCCGTCCGCCGTAGACGACGCGCACCGACACCGGCAGGCCGCCCCTCGCCTCCGGCAAATTCAGCGGCACCGACGTGCCGTAGCCGCCGCTCGAACTTACTCCGCCGTCAAAACCCGTATCGGACGCGCGCGCCGCGTAATGGTCCCCAGTGGGAGCCATTTGCGCCAACGAAGGCGTGGTTACGACAAGACCCAAAAGAGCAGCGAAGGAACGGACCAGCTTCTGCGGAAATGCAATCATCGTCGTTTTCCTTCGAAGTTTCTTGCCGGGAGGCGAGCTATTCCTCACCGCGTTTTCGTGAGCGGCGGCGAGAATGGGCTCGTGGATCGATTGAAATCGTCACGCAGTTTGATGCGCATAACCGCATTATTTGATTCTATCAGAGGTAGAATGACGATTCTCATCTCTCATAGCAAGACGGCGATCGCCGACGTGCTTTGATTTTTGCTTTTAGATCAGCTGAACTTTCTCTCTATGAAAACTGAAGAAAGGAATGACGCTGGAAGCCCTCTTCTCAAACCAACCGCTTGGTTTAGTTGGTGAAGAATGCGCTTTGCTTCACACGACATAGGCTCGGTTACGACATACGCGACACAACCAATGCTTGTTTCACGTAAATGAGCAACTTATCGGAAAGGATCGACAAACGACGGTCCACATCGCCAACATGTCGACGCGTGATAATGGCCAAGCTCGCACAACCGAACTGATTGAACGTGCCGCATGCTTCATCTTGAGTATCTGAGCGCGGCCGGATCGCCGGCAACTATCCGCGAATTTGTGAGCACTGAGTTGGTTGACAACTCATTTCGTCCTCACGCAAAGAATTGGGCGATCGCCAAGTCGACGCGCCCGGTGAAGCTTCCAATGAAACGGAAGCGCGGGATCGTTACAGCTCGAGACGAAAAACCTCTCGGCGATATCAGCAGGACATCAAGCGATGCGGATTTTAGATAGCGGCTGCTTGGGGACACGCGTGACGATCTGCCGATGCATATTGATCGCCAATCTCGCTCTCCTGCTAGCCGGTTGCGCGGCGAGTTCGTTCGTCGGTAGCGACGAGCCGCTGCTCTCCCTTCCCGCCAGTGCGACGAAGGATCAAGGTTCCGGCTCTTCGGCTCGCGCCAATCGCTCTGACACCGCACTTGTCACTCCTTCCGGTAAGCGCTCGGCCAAGACCGAGTCCGAGCTGCATTTTGGCAGCGGCGAATTCGTTCAGGAGCCCAGCGGCGCTGCCGGCTCGGACTCTGGCGCGACCGTGACTACGCAGAACGAGGTCGAACTCAATTTTTCCGAGGCCAATGTACGCGAGGTCGCCCAATCGGTGCTCGGCACTATCCTTGGCGAGAATGTCGTTATCGACGCAGGCGTGGAGCAACGCATCACACTGCGGACGAGCCGTCCGATCAAAAAGTCCAATCTCATTCCAACCCTTGAAACCGCCCTCTCTGCGGCAGGGCTTGCCCTTGTGAAGGACGGCGAGCTTTATCGCATCCTGCCTGCGGCAAAGGCGCGAAGCGCCTCCGGCAAATCCCTCAACCTCGCCAGCCATGGGGAACTGCCGCCCGGCTCCGGCGTCACGGTGGTTCGCCTCGAGCACATCGCGCCGTCCCAAATGGCGAAGATCCTGGAGCCGCTCGCACCCGAGAAAAGCATTCTGCGCGTCGACGATCCCAGAAACCTCATGATCGTGTCGGCCACTGGTCCCGAGATGAAATCGCTGCTCGAAACCATCGAAACCTTTGACGTCAGTCCGTTGAAGGGCATGTCCTTTGGCTATTTCAGACTGAAAAATGCCAGGACGACGCAGATCACAAGCGAGCTCAATAATCTGATCAAGGGCTATGCCAATCAAACAGGATTCAATCCGCCCCAGGTTGTGCCGATCGAGCGCCTGAACACCCTTCTCGTCTTCGCCTCCACCCAGGCGACCTTGAAGCTGACCCAGCGCTGGATCACGGGGCTCGATCAGAGCCGCAACGACGTGGAGCAAGGCGTTTACGTCTACCGCATGAAAAATCGCAAGGCGCGGGAGATCGCGCCGTTGCTTTCGAGGTTATTCCAGACGGGCGGCAGTATCGCGGACGCCGCCGGGTCAAGGGGCAGCGACACGCCTCCCGACACGAGGACAGTCGAGCTTGCGAGCGCGCCTGCCAATGGAGGGGCGAATAGTACGGCGATTGCAGGGGGCGCCGCCGCAGATGCCGGTCAGGGCACACTCCAGGACGTGGGCCGCGGCGATGACAAGCGCAACAACGGCCTTCGCATCATCGCCGATCCCGGCAACAATTCACTGCTGATCCGCGCGACGCCCGTCGAATATCAGAAAGTTCTCTCCGCGCTGATCCGCCTCGATACCATCCCACCCGAGGTCCTGATCGAAGTGACGATTGCGGAGGTTACGCTCACCAACGACCTCAAATATGGTATCGAATGGTTCTTCAAGAACGGCGGCCAGAATACAACGACGTTCAGCAGCCTCGGCAGCGGGCAAATCCTGTCGAAATTTCCAGGCTTCTCCTATTTCTTCAGCGCGCTTGATGTCGCCGCATCCCTGAACGCCGTCGCGGCGATTACGAATATCAAGGTCCTGTCCTCGCCCAAGGTCATGGTGCTCGACAACAAGACCGCGACCTTGCAGGTCGGCGACCAGATCCCCGTCATCACTTCCAACGCGCAAAGCGTCGCCGCCGCCGGCGCGCCCGTGGTCCAGACCTTCCAATACACTGATACGGGTGTGATCCTGAAGGTGACGCCTCAGGTCAATTCAGGCGGCCTGATCACACTGGACATCAATCAGGAAGTCAGCAATGCCCCGCCAGGATCGACGGGCTCCGCCCCTACCATCCAGCAACGGAAGATCAGTTCGTCGATCGCCATCCAGAGCGGCGAGGCGGTGGTGCTGGGCGGCCTCATCCGCGACACCAAATCGGAAAACAGCACGGGCATCCCCATATTGTCGGACATCCCGAAGGTCGGTGATGTATTCAAGGTCCACGATAATGAGCATGATCGCACCGAGCTGATTGTCTTCATCAGCCCCAAGGTCGTCTGGAACCAGTCCGATGCCAGAGACGCAACCGACGAGATCCGCACCAAGATGCAAGCGATTTACGGCCGGCCTCGCTGAGGTCGACGCGTCGTAAAACATTTTGGGGTGCCTGATGACTCTCATTGTCGTTCGCCGCGGTTCGGCGGACACAAAACCGAGTTTCGCGGCCCGATCCTCCAGGGGCGCGGAGGCGCCGCCTGCTCCGGCTCGGCCCGATCGGCGCAGTAACGCTCTTTGAACCGCCGGTCATTCCTCGAAGGCGGGAGGATTCTGCCAGTCAGACAGACTGAATCGCTGATCCCTCTGCGTCGCAACAGCCGCCTTTTTCACAGAATCGGCCTAAAGCGGAAGTCGCGAACCGAGGCTGCCGCCGGTGATGAAAGGCCGCAACTCACTCGGCGACGCCGGTCTGCTCGACCGTTCGGTCAGATTTTCTGACGCCAACCTTAAGAAGCTACGTGTCAGAAAGCTTTCGCCGTCGCAAGGATGGTGAGGACTGGGCGCTCGAGATGGAGCGCAACATCGACCGCGATGGAGCGCCCAAGCCACGCGTAGTGCCGATGTTCGCAAATCTGGCGATCTTGTCGACCTGCACGAGGACATGCGCGAGGTTGCAAAGCCCCCTCGCCGATCAAAAGCCGCTGTGATGGCGTCGCTCAAGACTGAGCCCGGCAACGTGAAGCTGTCCCGCGCTCAATCGACACTGCGCCTAGACCGCCTTGGTCAACGCTCCGTCGATAATGAGATTGGTGCCGGAGACGCGGCTTGCGACCGGGCTTGCCAGGAACACGACGCCGGCGGCGACTTCCTGGGCGGTTCCCATCCTCCCTGTCGGATTGAGCGACATGGCCGTCTTGTAAAGATCCGGCATCCCACGTTCGATGTTCTGCCAGATCCCGCCCTCGAAATAGGTGTTTCCGGGCGACACCACATTGACGCGGATGCCTTTCGCGACGAGCTGGCTGCTCAGACCCTTGGAGTAGTGGATCAGCGCGGCCTTCATCGCACCATAGGAACCGGCAGCGAAATCGACTTCGAAGCCGGACACGCTGGAGACGATGACGATCGATGCCGATTTGGATTTCTCCAGAAAGGGCTTGGCGGCCGCGATCGAATTGACCGTGTGCATCATGTCGGTGCGGAACGATTTCTCCCAGGTCTCGGGCGTATCGCCGACCGCAAGCGCACTGACATTGCAGACGATCGTGTCGATGCCGCCGAGCTTCGCAGCCGCGCTCTCGACCCATCCCTTGAGCGCTGCTGCGTCGGCAACATCGATCGCCTCGCCCCACGACTTGACGCCCTTGGCCGCAAGCGCCTTCACCACCTTTCCGACCTCGTCCGCGTTGCGGGCGCAAATTGCAACATTGGCGCCCTCCTCCGCAAAGAGTTCGGCGATCGCAAGCCCGATGCCCTTGCTGCCGCCGGTCACGAGCACGTTCTTTCCCTTTAGTCCGAGATCCATGGCTGCCTCCTCAGGCGGCCGCGGCGCGACCTCTTTGTTTGGGCATGATCTTTTCGGAAAACCGCTTCACACTTTTCCGGATCATGCCCTGTCGCGCCACGGCCGGGTTGATTACATCTTGGTCCAATCGCCGGCGCCCTCGAAGGCGGCGGCGGCGCGGTATATCGTCGAACTCGTCGTAGTATTTTCCGATCAGCATCAGCCCGATCGGCAGCCCGTCGCTCATGCCGCAGGGGATGCTCATGGCGGGATGTCCGCTGGCATTGAAGGGCGCCGTGTTCGGCACCATTTCGAACGCGCGCTGGATATAGAGCTCGCGCGGCGCATCCGCTGGCGGCAGCGGCGTCGCCTTCATCGGCAGCGTCGGCATCAGCAGCAGGTCGTATTTGCCGAACGCAGCGTCGTAGGCCGCGCGCAGCCTTCGGTTCAGGTTCTGAGCCTTGGCGTAGAAATGACCGCGATAATGCTTGGTGAAGTAGTGTCCGAGCAGCATCGTGATCTTGAGGCTGTCGGACAGCTCGTCCGCCCGGTGCTTCCAGCCGGAATGAGCATCAAGCAGCGTGGTGTTGTAGAGGCCACGCCAGTTGGTGCCCATGCCGTTACCCTTCATCATGAACTCGGTGGCGCCCTCGGCCGCGATCGGCAGCCAGATCGCCGGAGCCGCCAGATGCATCGGCACCGACACCTCCTCCACCGTCGCGCCGAGTTTGCGGAACAGCTCCGCTCCTGTCCTGACCTTGGTATCGACGTCCTTCTCCGAGCTCGGGTGGCCAAATCCCTCCTTCACCACGCCGATGCGCAGCCCCTTCACGCCAAGCCCGAGCGCCTCGGTGTAGGCGGATACTTTCGGCGAGCCCTGCCGCGGGTCGAGTCCGTCAGCGCCGGCCAGCACTTCCAAAAGCAGCGCATTGTCGCGCACATTGCGCGTCATCGGTCCGGTGTGATCGATGGTGACCTCGATCGGCATGACGCCGGTATAGGGAACGAGGCCGAACGTGCCCTTCATGCCGTAGGTGCCGCTGAAAGCGGACGGGATACGGATCGATCCGCCCTGATCACCGCCGATCGCCATGTCGGCTTCGCCGGTCACAAGCACCACCGCACTTCCCGAGGACGAGCCGCCGGCCGAGTAGCCCATCTTGTGAGGGTTATGAACCGGACCGGCCGCACAGGTATGGCTGCCGCCGGAGAAACAGAAATACTCGCAATGCACCTTGCCGACGATGGTCGCGCCGGCATCGAGCATCCGCGTGACGATGGTGGCGTCGACATCCGGCGTGTAGCCTTCGAGGGTGGAGGCGCCGTTCATCATCGGCACGCCGGCGAGGCTGACATTGTCCTTGAGCGCAACCCGTTTACCCGCGAGCTTGCCGCTCGGCGCGCCCTTGATCTCGGTCTTGACGTACCAGGCGTTGTACTTGTTCTCCTCGCCCTCCGGCCGATAACCGGGTGTGCGCGGATATTTGACCGCGGGTACATAGTCGGGCATCGCGTCGACCGCGTCATAGGCGGCGTAGTTCGCCTGCATCAAGGCGTCGTAGGATTTCAGCTCGGCCTCGCCCATATGCATGCCAAGATCTTCGGCAACCGCGCGCAGTTGATCGAGAGTGGGTCGTCTGACGGCCATGGCATGTTCTCCCTCTGGTCAATGCCCGCCCGTGCGGGCTTGTTATGTGGCTATTCCGACAAATTCGCCGACGAGACTCGCATTGTGGAGCGCGTCGGGCTGCACTTCCTGGGTGATGCGTCCCTTCTGGATGACGAGGATCCGTTGCGACAATTGCGCGATGAAATCGAGATTCTGCTCGACCAGAATCATGGTGAGACCGCTCGTGGCGCGCAGCCGCGAGAGCGTCTCGACGATCTCGTCGATGATCGAGGGCTGGATGCCTTCGGTCGGCTCGTCGAGCAGGATGAGCCGTGGAGCGCCGCAGAGGCAACGCGCCATCGCAAGGAGCTGCTGCTCGCCGCCGGACAAGGCGCTGCCGGCCCGATCGAGCAGCGGCTTCAGCCGCGGGAACTGGTCCAGCACCGTTGCGATGATCTCCTGCTCGCTTATGTCGCGCCGCTCGATGCAACCCATCCTCAAGTTCTCGAGGACGCTGAGGCCCGGAAATATTTCCCGCCCCTGCGGCACATAGCCGAGCCCGATCCGGGAACGGCGATAGGGCTCGAGCGTGGTGATATCCTTGCCCGCGAAATGGACGCGTCCGCCCGTCGCCGGCAGATAGCCCATCAGGGCGCGCAGCAGCGTCGTCTTGCCCATGCCGTTATGGCCAAGGATGCCGATGAACTCTCCTTCCTCGACCGTGAAATCGACCCCGTTGAGGATCGGGATGCGGCCATAGCCCGTGCATAGTCCCCTGACATCGAGCATCATGCGGCTGCCTGCTTGCCGAGATAAATGTCGCGCACCATCGGATTGCGCATGATGTTATCTACATTGTCCTCCACCAGCACGCTGCCCTGGTTGAAGACGGTGACCTGCTTGGCGATCATGCGGATGAACTGCATGTCGTGCTCGACGACGATCAGTGCCTTGGTGCGGTTGATCTCGCGCACGAGCTCCGCGGTCTTCTGAACTTCCTCATGCGTCATGCCGGCCGCCGGCTCGTCGAGCAGGATGAGTTCGGGATCGGTCGAGAGTACGAGCCCTAGCTCGACCCATTGTCGCTGTCCGTGGGCGAGCTGGCCGACGATCATCTCGGCCGCCTTCGTCATGCCGATGCGCTCAAGCATCTCGTCGACCAGGCGCCTCGCCTGCTCACCGGAGTGAATGCGACTTGCCGCAAGCCAGATGTTCTCGCGCACGCTGAGCCCATCGAAAACGCTCGGCACCTGGGTCTTGATGCCGATGCCGAGCCGCGCGATCTGATGCGCATGCGCGCGGGAAATGTCGTGGCCGCGGAACAATACCTGGCCATGGGTCGGCTCGAGCTGACCGGTCAGCATTTTGAAGAAGGTGCTCTTTCCCGCGCCGTTCGGGCCGATCAGGCAGCGCAATTCGCCCTCGGCCAGACTGAAGTTGACGTTGCGCACCGCCTTCACGCCGCCGAAATGCACGCTGAGATCGCGGGTCTGGAGGAGTGGTGTCGCCATCGCCCTACTCCGCCTGTTGCGGCTCGAAGCCGCGCTGCTCTTGCCGTTGCCGGCGGCGGAAAAGGGAGAGCACGATGTCCGACAGCGTCGGAACGAGGCCCTTGGGGACCAGCAGCACGAATGCGATCAGGATGCTACCCAGGATCAGCGGCGCGTTGGCGAAGATCTTCGACCAAAGGTCGGAGCCGCCGCTCGGCTGGTTGGCGCCCAGCATTGCACTCAGCCACTGGATGCCGATGCAGCCGACGATCGGTCCGATCAGCGTGCCGCGTCCCCCCACGATGACCCAGATGATGATCTGCGCGGATTGCGAGAGGCCAAAAATGGTCGGGCTGACGAAGTTGCCCCAATTTGCGAACAGACAGCCGGCAAAGCCGGCCAGCGCGCCGCCGATGGTGAAGGTCGCAAGCTTGTAGGCGCGCGGATCATAGCCGAGCAGCTCGGCGCGCCGCTCATTCTCCCGGATGCCGACGATGATGCGGCCGAACTGGCTCGCCAGCAGCAGGCGCAAGCCGAAATAGGTCAGAAGCAGCGAGCCGGTGCAGAGATAGAACATCCCTTCCAGATCGATCACTGCACCCTTGTTGCCGGGGATGTTGAGCGGCGGAATGCCTGGAATGCCGTTGAAGCCGCCGAGCCGCGCCGCTCCGATATGGAATTCCGGACCGGCGGTGGAATTTACCGAATTGAACAGGATCAAGGTCACGGTCAGCGTGATGACGCCGAGATAGACGTCGCTGATCCGTCCATAGAACATGAAATAGCCGAGCAGTGCGGCAAAGGCTGCCGGCAACAGGATCGCGAGCAGGAACGGCACCGTGCTCTCGCCCATATTGAACATCGTGATCGCATAGGTGTAGGCGCCCAGCCCGAAAAACGCTGACTGGCCGAAGCAGAGAATGCCGCCATAGCCCCAGATCAATGCAAGGCTGAGCGCCAGGATCGCCATGATCATATAGACGGTGAGATCGAGCACGACATCGAGCTCGGCAAACCGTGGGGTGAGGAACATGAAGGCAAGCCCGATCGCGCCAACCAGCGCGAGACCCGCCATATTGTAGCCGCGCGCTTTCACAGTCCGCTCCGGAAAAATCGGCCCGTGATGCCTTGCGGCAGCAGCCGGATCAGCACGATGGCCGCCGCGAGCAAGGCGACCTCACCGAACACCGGCGTCGTGACGAAGGTGGCGATCTGGTTGATGGTGCCGAACAAGGCGGAGGCCGACACCGTGCCGCTGAGAATGGCCGCGCCGCCCCCGATCACGGTGATGAAGGACTTTGCGACATAGGCGACCCCGATGGTGGGAAACACGCCGGACACCGGCGCCAGCACCGCGCCGGCAAGGCCGGACAGTGCCGCTCCGATCCCGAAGGTGACGGCGTAGACCCGCGGCGGGTTGACGCCGAGCGCCGCCGCCATGTTGGCGTTCTGCATCGTGCCGCGCGCGATCAGTCCGAGGCGCGTCCCGCGCATCGCGGCAAAGATCACGCCCAGCACCACCACCGCAACGGCGATCACGAACAGCGTGTAGGCGCTGGTGCGATAATCGCCGATCTGGATGCTGCCAAGCGGCGCCGAGATTCCGACCGTGGTATTTCCGAAGATCGCGGTGGTCAGACCGACCAGGAACAGGCTGAGGCCCCAGGTGGCGAGCATGGTGTCGATCATCCGGCCGTAGAGGAAGCGGATGATGGCGCGCTCAACGACAACGCCGAGCAGGCCAACGGCGATCGGCGCCACCACCAGCATCGAGAGCCAGATGTTGACGCCATGATTGGTGGCGACGATCGCGGCATAGCCGCCGAGCATCAGGAATTCACCATGCGCGAGATTGATCACCCGCATCATGCCGAAAATGATCGCCAGCCCGACGCTGATGAGCGCCAGGCTGGCTATTGCGTAAACGACCTGGATTGCCAGGATAGCAACAAGATCCACGTCTACCTTCCATGCGAGGCCCGCGAGGGCCGGACCTGCGTGCTCAGATCTCGCGTTTTCAGATCTTGATCACGTATTGCTGGTTGTCGTTCGGGTTCTTGATCAGGTCGCAGACGGCGGCGGTATCCGCCGGCTTCTGCTGTGCAAAGTCTTCGAGCACCTTCAGCTTCTTGTCGCTGACTTCAGCGATATGGACGTCGAGCACGCAGTGATGCGTCGGCGGATCGATCGTCACCTTGCCCGAGGGGGCATCAATGCTGATCCCGGTCTCCAGCGCTTCGATCACCTTGATGCGATCGACGCTGCCGGCTTTCTTCACGGCTTCCGCCCAAAGCCGGAATCCCTGGTACGTGCCCATCGCGAGTTCCGTGATGTTGGGATAGTCGGCGCCGAAACGCTTGTGGAACTTGCCGACAAAGGCCTCGTTCACGGGGTTCTTGAGGTCCTGGAAATAATTGTAGCACACCAGCATGCCGTTGCACTCTTCGGGCGAGAGCACGATGTGCTCGTTGCCCACGGCGAAAGTCGTCGACGCCATCGGAATGCTCTTGCGCATGCCCGCCGCCGCCCACTGGCGGTAGAAGGAGATGTGCGCGCCGCCGACCAGCGCCGACCATACGAAATCGGGCTTTGCGGCCTGGATCTTGGAGATGGTCGGGCCGAAATTGGTGACATCGAGCGGGAAGAAGTCGATCGATGGCACCTCGCCACCGTTTTCGAGGACGTATTTCTTCACCCATTGCGAGGTGATCTGGCCGTAATTGTAGTCGGCCGCGATGACATAGACCTTCTTGCCCCACTTCTTCATGGCGTAGGGCACGAGTTTCTCAACGGTCTGCGCGGGTGTCACACCGGTGTCGAACTGGTTCCGGTCACAGACGCCGCCTTCATATTGCGTGTTGTAGAAATAAAGAGTCTTGAAGCGGTCAAGCACCGGCCGGATGACTTCGCGCGAGGCCGACGTGATGCCGCCATGCACGACGGCGACCTTGTCCTTGAGCGCGGCCTGCTGGGCGAACTGCGTATAGAGCTGCATGTTCGACTGCGTATCGTAATTGACGAGCTTGAGCTGGCGTCCGAGCAGGCCGCCCGCGGCGTTAGCTTCCTCGATCGCGAGCGTCATCGCATCCACCATCGGCTTGCCGTAGATGTCGAGACCACCCGAGAGGTCATGGATGCTTGCGACGCTTATCGGATCCTCCGCGTAGGCATTGGAGGAAAACGCGCCGGCCGCAGCAGCAGCCGCCGTACCCTTCAAGAACGTTCTGCGATGCATGTTCATTGTCCCATCTCCGTTTGTCGAAATTCTCATCAGGCCAGGTATTTCTTGAGGATCGACGCGCCGATCGTGTATTTCGGATCGACCATATTGCCCAGGCGGATGCGGCCGGCCTGGCTCAGCAGCATGTACGCGTCGATTTCATCGAAGCCGTATTCGGCGCTCATCCACCGCACCAGCTCACGATAGGCGATGCGCGCGGCATCCTCGAGAGGCCGGGCGCTGCCGATCGTCATCACGAAGTTTTCGGTCTCGAGGCGCGGCCAGGCGAAGCTCCAGTTCTTGATGACATCGACCTGGAGCGTAACGGTGGCGCGCTGCTCGATGGCAACGCCGGACAGCTCGCCATCGCCCTGCGCCGCATGGCAGTCGCCGACATAGAGCAGCCCGCCATCGACATGGACAGGGAAATAAAGGATGGCGCCAGGGGCGACGTCGGGCAGATCCATGTTGCCGCCGTGATAGTCCGGCTGCAACGAGGATATCGCCTCGATCTCCGGTGAAATTCCGATGGTGCCGATGAAGGGTTGGTACGGCAGCGTGATCTTGTCGTTCCAACGCACGCCCGTGGTGTCGACATGTACCTTTCGCACCCGCTCGGGCAGTGGGGGATTGAGCATGGCGGTCGAGGCCGTCCCAACCAGACCGCCGAATTCCGGAATGATGCAGGTCGTGCCAGCCGGTTGCTCGCCTCTTGTCTTGACCGCCTGGATATGAACCGCGAGGCAATCGCCCTTGCCGATGCCTCTCACCGCGATCGGCCCGCATTGCGGATTGAGAAAGGGAAATTTCAGCTTCGCGGTCGGGCTGTCCTGCTCGCTTGTGATGACGCCGCCGAAAGCGTCTTCCGTCTCGACATCGATGACGTCGCCGGGATCGATGGTCAGGACCGGCTTGGCATAGGGTCCATAGACGTAATGAAACGGGCCCTGAGCCGCAATCGAGAGTTCGTGGCGGCGGCCGGACTGGCCTTTCGCGACGCCGCGCTTGGCCATGATCGAGGTCTTCAGCCAGGGATCGTTGATCATCGCGATGTCCTCAATCCTGCGCACCCGCGCCGCTAGTTGAGCTTCCAGTCGCCAGCCTTCTCGACCGCCGCAGCCAGGGTGATCAAGGTTGCCTCCTCGAAGTGCCGCCCGACCATCATCAAGCCGACCGGCAAACCATTCACACGCCCACATGGCACGGTGAAGGCAGGATGGCCCGAAACGTCAAACGAGCAGGTGTTCGCCTGCATATTGAGGGCGGTATCGATCACCGTATTGAGGGGCGCATCGGCCGGCGGGATGACCGTCGCCGTGAAAGGAATGGTCGGCATCACCAGCGCGTCGAAGTCCTTCAACGCATCGTCATAGGCGCGACGCACCAAAACGCGCAGGTTTTGTGCCTTCGAGTGATAGCGGCCATGATAATTGCGATGCATGTATTCGCCGAGCATCAGCACAAGCTTCACGGTCGGTGAGACGTCGTTGATCCGCGTCCCCATGCCGCGGGCCAGCGCTTCCTGCATCGACACCGGATAGTAGCCCTGGATGTTGTTGCCCACACCATAGCCCTTGAGCATCATTTCGGCCGCGCCTTCCAGGATGACCCCGCTCCACACATGCGGACCATCGAGATGCCAGGGCACCGACACCTCCTCGGCGTGGACACCGGCCTTGGCCAGGGCCGCGATCGCCTGCCTGACCTTTTCGCTTACGGCAGGATCGCTTTCGGCATGACCAAACCCTTCACGAAGCACGCCGATGCGCATTCCCTTTGCCGGCCTTGCCAATGCGCCCATGTAATCGCCGGTGCGTGCCGAAATCGTCCGCGTATCCCAGCCGTCATGCCCGGCAATGACGGTCAGGAGCCGCGCGACATCCTCGACCGACGCGCACATCGGGCCGCAATGATCGACGGAATAGCTGATCGGCATCGAACCGGTGGTGGGAACGAGTCCCCAGGTCGGCTTCAGGCCGTAGACGCCGCACCAGCTCGAAGGGGTGCGGATCGAGCCACCCTGGTCACCGCCGAGCGCCATCGGCACCTCACCGGCCGCGACCAGCGCCGCGCTGCCACCCGATGAACCTCCGGCGCTGTGCGCCGGATTGTGCGGATTGCGGATCACGCCGGTCGCGCAGGTGTGGCTGGCGCCGGAGAAACACAGATCTTCGCAGGCAGCTTTGCCCGCGATGGTGCCGCCGGCCTCGAGAATCCGGGTAACGACAGTGGCATCGAACTCGGGAACGTAACCTTCAAGCAAGGCCGAGCCGTTCATCATCGGCACGCCGGCGACGCAAATGTTGTCCTTGATCGCGACCTTCTTCCCGCTCAGCATGCCAGCAGCTTCGGTCTTGATGTCTGTCTTCCAGTACCAGGCACCGTAGGGATTTTCCGAAGACGGCGGCCGGTATCCGGGCGAGCGCGGCGTGACGGACGAAAGCGGTGGAGCGACCAATTCGTCGAGCCGGCCATAGGAAGTCAGCGGTCCCTTGAAGGCCTCCTGGAACGCAGCAGCTTCATCGGCGGTGAGAACGAGGCCGAAATCGGACCCGAGGCGGTTGATCTGGTCGAGAGTCGGAAGCCGAACTGCCATACTTGATCCCGTCACTTGATCTTGTTCTTGCACTTCTCCGGGCAAACAGAAAAAGCCACCCGTGGCCTGCGAGGGCCCCGAATGGCTTCCATGCCGAAGCTATGATGGTCGGGTCGTCTTACGTTGCAGAACGAAACTTCGAGATTGTCACTCAGACGCCATCGGCTGCGCGAGAACTCTTTCGCCATGCAGGTATTTACGTGCGAAAGGATTGTGTCTTAGTCTCTCCGGGCTTGTCAATCTGACACCCGCACCTTTTTTGAGCTGGCGCAGCACAATCGCCGTGCAAGCACGAAAAGAGATCGGGGGATGTATCGCTGCGGTTGCAACAAGCTGATGCCACGCGAGCTTCCGGACGCTCCTGATGACCAAGCCTTCCATTCCACTTGGCCTCGTTTTCTCCCGATCGGGACCCTACGCGATGATGGGCCGCGAGATGGAGAAGAGCGCGTTGATGGCGGTAGACGAGGTCAACCAGAGTGACGAATTCGATTTCACCCTGAAATCGCATCTGCGCGACCCCGGCGGGATCGTGCCCGCCTATCACAACGCCTGCGACGATCTCATTCGGCACGATCGGGTCGGGCACATCGTCGGCTGCTACACGTCCGCTTCGCGCAAGCAGGTGATCCCGATCGTCGAACGCACCGAACGCCTGCTCTGGCATCCGGCCCGCTACGAAGGCTTCGAAAGCAGCGACAACGTGATCTATGTCGGCGCTGCGCCCAATCATACGGTAGTGCCGCTGGTGCGGCACATGCTCGAGCACATCGCGAACGACGTCTTTTGTGTCGGTTCCAACTATGTATGGACCTGGGAAACCAACCGGGTGTTGCGCGAGATCGTGACCACGGCCCGCGGACGCATTCTGGCCGAGCGACTGCTCGAGCTGGGCGAGACGGCGGTAGATCACATCGTCAACGAGATCGTCGAACGGAAGCCGCCTGCGGTCTTCAACACGCTGGTTGGAGAATCGAGCTACGTTTTCATGCGCAGGCTGCATGAGGCATTGGCAGGCGCAGGTCTCTCGATCCCTGTCCTGAGCTGTAGCCTCTGTGAGCCGGAGCTGAAGCTGATCGGCCCCGCCGCGTCTGTTGGCTGCATCACATCGTCCGCCTATTTCGAGAGTATCGAGGAAAAGGAGAACCGCGCGTTCGTTGCGCGCTGGAGAGCCCGGCACGGCACCGACAGCCATGTGTCGGTCGATAGCCAATCGACCTATGTCTGCGTCATGCTGCTCGCGCGTGCGATCCGCCGCGCGGGATCGGCCGATGTTGCAGCCGTCCGCCGCGCAGCCGCCGATCACCGCTATGATTCTCCGCAAGGACCGATCTGGGTCGACCCCGACAACAATCACTGTTTCCTGACGCCGCGCCTGGCCCGTTCGGCGCCCGGTTGCCAGTTCAAGGTGTTCTGGCAAGCGGACGCGCCCGAGCGTCCCGATCCGTATCTGTCCAACTTCGATCCGGCTTCGGTTGGCGCTAAGCCGGGCAAAGAAGACGACGTTGTCATGAAGCGTCCCAACCACCTGCGGGTCATCAAATGACGAAATCATCGCCCTTCTCCGTCCGTGGCCGTCACGCCCTCATGATCATGAAAGACGAGCGCGAGATTCCGGTACTGCGCCGCCAGCTCCATCGGCTCGGCATGACCGTCACGGAGACGGATCCGGAGCGGTCGATTGCGCCCGACGTCCCGGTCGATGTCATCATTCTGGATGCCGACGGCATCCCGATCAAATCCGACACCTCGCCTGCAACAAGCATGACCGCGCCGATCATCGCCCTGATCGGCACCGAAACACCGAGCCGGTTGAAATGGCTGCTTGATCTCAAGCCCGCATCCTTCCTGATCAAGCCGCTGCGGTCGGCAGGTCTCTACACCGCCCTGGTGATGGCGTTTGACTGCGCGCAGCGACGAAGCGAGGAAGCTGCCTACATCGAGAAGCTGGAGGATCGCGTCCGCGCCCGCCGCGTGGTCTTTGCCGCGGTGCTCCAATTGATGCGCGCGCATGCGCTATCCGAAGAGGACACGTTCACGCTGATCCGGCAGACAGCCATGCGTCATCGCACGACGATCGAGCAATTAAGTGCGGAGATCATTGCGACGGGGGGCATGCCGAACCGGAACAGCCAGACAGCCTGATGGTGGGCGAACTGACGAGTTCGCCCGCATCGCGGTGAGCCGCATTTCCCCGGTTGCGACATTCAACCAGCGGTCCGGCAGCGTTCAGGCGCGGGGCGCTTGCGGCGGCGTGGCCAGATGATGTCGCTTGATCCAGACGCGCGCGCCCGACGCGCCGCTCGTCACACGGGCTCCTCCGCCCTTTGGCAGCCGCAGCCAGGAATAGCGAGTGAAGGTTTCGCCACCTTCCTGAAAGCTGCCGTCGAGAACGAGGACCTCCAGGCCATCAGGCGCATCGAGCCGAAGCTCTGCATTCGCATGCCATCGTTCAAGCGAGACATCCTCGTGCCCATCGTGGAACAGCGGTAATATCTCGACGCCCGGGTGGTCGGCATCCTTCACAAATCTCATCTTGTTCGAAGTCGATCCGCACATGGCTTCGGTCGGCGAGGTCGAATTGCCATAGCTTGACGAAGATCGTGCAGCCGGGCGCCGAGCCAGGCGTATGCGACGATCCCGGAGGATTGCGAATATAGCTCCCTGCCGGAAAATCCCCGTGTTCATCCTGAAAGACACCGTCCAGGACGATGAACTCTTCGCCGCCCGTGTGGACATGCGCAGAGAACTTGCTGTTGGGGGCATAACGGACGATCGACGTCGCCCGCGCCACTTCGCCCCCAATCCGGTCGAGCATGCGACGGTCGACGCCTTGAATGGGCGATGGCGTCCACGCGAGACGATCGGCGTGGACGACCACGCGCTCGTTGAAGTTCGTGTTGATCTCCATTGGCTGCTCTCCCTCACCACCCGAAGCAGCGCCAGACGTTGCTTCGGAGATTTAAGTCAGTTCAGCCGGAGCTCGGTAATGTGCAGCGGGTCCGGCTTCAACTCGTTCCGCTCGACGCGCGTCACGATATCCGTCAGCACCTTGTTGGCCTTGCAGTCGATGCCGATCTTGGCTCCCTCGCGCGCCACGAAACCATTCAGGAATTCGATTTCCGTGCGCCGGCCCTTCTCCATGTCCTGGCCCATCGAGGGTCGCTGCCCGGCCGCGGTCTTGCCCTCGAGCTTGAAGCGTTCCTCGTCGCAGACGCGCATCGCCGCCTCGTCGCCCTCGCCTGCACGCGCGATCGTCTCCGGCGGCAGGTGCAGGATGTCCTCCAATTGGTAGCCCAGCGCCTGGCCAACACGGATCGCTTCGCTGCCAAGCCGCGTGGAGAAACGGCGGATCGGCTCGTTTTCCAGCGCCTGCCCGCCAGACAGTCCGGTGCACGCGGAGATGCCGTTGCCCATGGCGTTCGCGACCAGTTTCGACCAGCGCTCGCCCCACAGATTGTTCGTCACCATCGCGCTGTCGGCAAAACCGACCAGACGGCATATCTCCTCCGCCCGCTCGGTGATGCGGCCATGCACCTCGCCCGTGCGGAACACGGTGTGCGCCTCGCCGCCCTTGCCGGCGCCGCGATGGATATGACCGGGCGCTGGAAGGTTGACGGTGATGCGGCTCGCAATACAGCCCAGCGTCTTGCCCCAGCCGACGACGCTAGCGATGGTTTCCTCGTTCATGCAGTTCTGCAGCGACACGACGTAACCGTTCGGCGCCAGATATTGCTGGATCAGCATGGTCGCCCATGCCGTGTCGTAGGACTTCATGCAGACAAAGGCGATGTCGACCGGCTTCTCTTTCGCAAGCTGCTGGGCGTCGGTGACATGCAGCGCACGCACCGGCACGGTGAACTCCGGCACGTCCCTGGCGTGGGTCACGCGCAGGCCGTGCTTGCGCATATGCTCGACATGCTCGGGCCACGGATCGATCAGCGTTACGTCCTCGCCCGCCTGCACCATATGGGCTCCGGCATATCCGCCGACCGCCCCCACGCCCATGATCGCTATCTTCCGGCCCACGCGTTCGCTCCCTTTTCTTGAAACTTTCGGGAGCCAAATCTAGCGCGCCAATCGTGGTCCTCACAACGGCCGGAGCTATGCGATCATGGCCGACCGACCTCGTCCCAGAAGGCGAGCACGGGCGGAACGAGCGTATCGGGCCGATCCTCCGGGAAAAACAGCCGCGCGTCCTCGACCTCGATCACGCGTCTTGCGCCCGGTATCGTGTCCTTCAGCCATCTGGCCCATTTCACGTCGAAGAAGATATCCTTCAGTCCCCACACGATCAGCGTCGGCACCTCAAGCTTTTTCAGCCTGTCGTGGATGGCCACCGTGTGCCTGTTGTCGAAGCCGAGCCAATAGCGCGCGAAGGCATCGATCCGCTCCGGCGACGACAGCAGGGGCTGCAAATAGAGACGGATCAGGTCGTCCGTCAGGATCGATGGATCGGCGTAGCTACGGAACAGCGGCACCGACTGACCGCTTGCATAGCGCTCGCGCGCGAGATCGGGGCGCTCGGCGGTTGGTCCGAACACCGCGGCGATCGTGCCGTTGCGCGCGTGCTCCATCAAGGGCAGCACCTGCGGCGGCGGCCAGCCGTCGTGCACGTCGCAATTGGTCAGCACCAGCGAGGTCAGGCGGTGGCTGTGATGCGCGGCGAAAATCTGTGCGATCGCACCTCCGGAATCGTTGGCGACCAGATCGATCTTGTCGATCCCAAGCGAATCCAACACCTCGGCCAGCATCTGCGCCTGCGCCGTGAAAGAGACATCCTGCGTCGGCGCGATCTCTGTGAAACCGAGCCCCATCAGGTCGATGGCGATACAACGCCGGCGGTGCCTGATGCGCTCGATGACGTGGCGCCAGTGATAGCCGTTGACCGGCACGCCGTGGATGAAGAGCGCGACGGGCCCCTGCCCCTGCTCGACATAGGCGATGCGTCCGGATTTGACTTCGGCAAAACGCCGGCTCTTGTGAAAGGTTGCGATATCCATGACAGACACCTCCGTTGTGACGGGGGCGTTCTAGGCGGATCGGGTCGCGCCCGCTGTCACGATCTTGCGCAATTCGGCGACCTTTGCGGCATTCGCCAGCCGGCGCAGGCCGCCCGGCGTGCAGCCGAAGAAACTCCTGAAGCGCGCGGTGAAATGGCTGTGGCTGGCAAAACCGGCATCGAGCGCGATCGTCGTGAGGTCATCACCGCAGTCGAGCACGGCATCGAGGGTGCGCGCCAGCCGCTCGTGCAGCACATAGTCGTAGATGGACGTGCCGGTCATCTCGCGGAACACGTGACAGAGATGAAACGGCGACAGGTTTGCGACACCGGCGAGCTTTGCCACGTTCCATTTGTCCGAGGGCGCCGAGGCCACCGCCTCCTTCACCCGCTCCAGCGCCCGCATTCGCCGCGCCAGCGCCGAGCGGCGCGCCGGCATCTTGCCCGGACGCACCGATTCAAGGGACCAATTGAGCAAATCGAGCCCGAGTGCCTCGGCCTCGAAATCATCCGCCTCGCCCTTCTGCAGCCTGGTCCACAGGAGATTGCGAAGCATCATCGCCCTGGCCGGCAGCAGACCTTGCGCCGCGGGGCCTTCACCCGCCCACTGGCCTGTCTGTTCGGGCGCAAGCGCCTCGTCGAACCGCAGGATGATGGCGCGATCGCCGATTGCCCCGGGGAAGCTGATCCGGTATGGCGCGTCGGGGGCAAAATAGATCGCGTGGCTTGGCGTGCCCGTCACCTGCCGGCCTGGCGAGTCGTGCCTGGCGAATAGCCCGCTGAAGGGCAGCACCATCGCATTCAGCGTCTGGCGTTCGACCTCGCCGCAGGCATCATGGGTCGGACGCGACTCGAACACGCCGATTGTCAGCCTCTCGTTTTCGAACAGCTTTTTGCGCCTGATGTCCAAAGGATTCGTCCGTGATGCCGCCGTCAGTTCATAGCGCAACTGGAGGCCCTTGTGGCGTGGAAAAGCGTGAAAAGGATCACCAGGGTTACAAATTGCGCCGTTAATCGTGATTTTGCGAAACGCGCGGCAAAGGCCATAGCGTTGGCGGTAGCTATCGGTTTCGGGGAGTGCAGGCAATGGCGGCAGAGGGACTGATCAGTGTGCTCAGCCGCTTCGGACCGAAGGAAACCATGGACAGGTTCGAGGCGGAGGTCCGCAGCCGGGGCATGACGGTGTTCGCTCATATCGATCATGCGGCAGGTGCGGCAGCGGCCGGCCTCACGCTGCGGCCGACGGATCTGTTGATCTTCGGCAATGCCAAGGCCGGCACGCCCCTGATGCAGTCGGCGCAGACCATCGGCATCGACCTGCCGCTGAAGGCGCTGGTCTGGCAGGACGAAGCGGGAGCGACCTGGCTCTCCTACAACGATCCCGTCTACCTCGCGGGGCGGCATGGCCATGGCGGGCAGGCCGGGCAAATCGTCGATACGATGTCGGCCGTGCTGAAGGCGATCGCAGCCAAAGCAACCGAGACATAGCGAAAAAATGAATACTGAAGCCGGAATGCAAGCCGCACTTCTCGATGGCCCCAAGATGCCGTTCAGGCTCGCATCCGTCGAGCGGCCAAAACCCGCGCCGGGACAAGTGCTGGTCAGGATTGCCGCGAGCGGCGTCAATCCACTGGACACGAAGATCAGGGCCGGCGTCGCGGCGCATGCGCGCCATCCCCTGCCCGCGATTCTCGGCATCGACCTTGCCGGCATCGTCGAGGCGGTTGGACCTGATGTTTCCGCGTTCCGCCAAGGCGACGAGGTCTATGGCATGACCGGCGGGGTGGGCGGCGTGCCCGGCTCGCTTGCCCAATATGCCGCGGTCGATGCCGCATTGCTGGCGCGCAAGCCAGCCAATTTGAGCATGCGGGACGCAGCGGCCCTGCCCCTGATCTTCATCACGGCGTGGGAAGGACTGGTCGACCGTGCCCGCACTCAGGCCGGCCAGAATGTGCTGATCCATGGTGGCGCCGGCGGTATTGGACACGTCGCCGTCCAGCTTGCGCGCTCGATCGGCGCGAACGTGTTCGCGACCGGTTCGGCGCGGAGCCTCCCGTTTATTGAACAGCTCGGCGCGACGCCGATCGATTACGACAAGCACAGCGTCGAGCAATATGTCGCCGCGCACACCGGCGGCCGGGGCTTTGACGTGGTCTACGACACCGTCGGCGGCGCTACACTCGATAGCTCCTTCAACGCGGTGCGACGTTTCGGCCACGTCGTCAGCGCGCTCGGCTGGGGCACGCATGCGCTGGCGCCGCTGTCCTTTCGCGCCGGCACTTATTCCGGCGTTTTCACGCTGCTGCCGCTGCTCACCGGCGAAGGCCGCGCGCATCACGGCGAGATCATGGCGGAGGCCACACGCCTTGCCGAGGCGGGACAACTCCGCCCTCGCCTCGACCCACGGCGCTTCACGCTGTCCAATGTCGCCGAGGCACATGCGGCGATCGAAGATCGGTCCGCTCAGGGCAAGATTGTCGTCGACGTCGAATGAGCGTCAGCGCCGCTGGTTATAGACGTCGAAGCAGACGGCGCCCAGCAACACCAGACCCTTGATCACCTGCTGGTAGTCGATGCCGATGCCCAGGATCGACATGCCGTTGTTCATCACGCCCATGATCATGGCACCGACCACGGCGCCGCCGACCCGCCCCACCCCGCCATAGGCCGAGGCGCCGCCGATGAAGCAGGCGGCGATCACGTCGAGTTCGAAGCCGGTCCCCGCCTTTGGCGTCGCCGTGTTGAGCCGCGCGGCAAAGACGAGGCCGGCGAGTGCTGCGAGCACGCCCATGTTCACGAAGGTGAAGAAGGTCAGCCGCTCGGTCTTGATGCCCGAGAGCTTCGCTGCCTTGGCGTTGCCGCCGACCGCATAGATCTGCCGGCCGATCACCGTCCGCCGCGTGACGAAGCCGTAGAGCGCGATCAGCGCGGCCATGATGACCAGCACGTTCGGGAAAGCCGCGATAGGACGCGATCAGATAGGTGAAATAGAGCACGACGAATGCCAGGGCGACGCTCTTCGCAAGGAACAGCCCATAAGGCTCGACCTCGATACCATGCGACGCTTCGCGCGCGCGGCCCCTGGCGCTGGTATAGACCAGCGCCAGCGCCAGCACGATGCCGATCAACAATGACGTCGGATGCAGCGTGCCAATATCAGGGAAAATCTCAGCGATGAAGCCTGAGGACAATTTCTGGAAGGTCGGCGGGAACGGCCCAACCGACTGACCCTGCAGCACCGCGAGCGCCAGGCCCTTGAAAACCAGCATGCCCGCCAGCGTGACGATGAAGGACGGGATGCCGAAGAAGGCCACCCAATAACCCTGCGCTGCGCCGATCGCGGCGCCCACGATCAGGCATGCGATGACGGCAAGCGGAAAATCGATGTGGTAGCGCACCATCAGCACGGCGGCCACCGCGCCGATGAAGCCCGCAACGGAACCGACCGACAGATCGATATGGCCGGTCACGATCACGAGCAGCATGCCGAGCGCCATGATCACGATGTAGCTGTTCTGCAGCACGAGATTGGTCAGATTGAGCGGCTGCATCAGCGTGCCGTCGGTCATGACCTGGAAGAACAGCATGATTGCGAACAGCGACAGCAGCATGCCGTAATTGCGCAGATTGTTCCTGAGGAAGCTGCCGCCCTTCTGATCTTCCTTGCGGTCGTGCTTGCGCTCCTCGGGGAGTGACACCGACTTGTCGGTCATGATTGGAGTTCTCCCACGCGCCGCGCCTGCCCGCCGGACCTCGTGATCCGCTCGTTGCGCATGATCGCGCGCATGATCTTTTCCTGCGTCGCGTCGTTTCCGGGGAACTCGCCGACAAAGGCGCCGTCGTTCATGACGCAGATCCGGTCGCAGATGCCGAGCAGTTCGGCCATCTCCGAAGAAATCACCACGACGCCCTTGCCGGCTTCCGCGAGCTCATTGATGATGCAGTATATCTCGTATTTGGCGCCGACATCGATGCCGCGGGTCGGCTCGTCCAGGATCAGGACTTTCGGCGCCGTCATCAGCCATTTGGACAGCACCACTTTCTGCTGGTTGCCGCCGGAAAGGGTGCCCGTCTCCTGATACACATCCTGGCTGCGGATGCGCATGCGGTTGCGATAGTCGCTTGCCGCCTTCAGTTCCCTGATATCGTCGATCACCCCGCGGGAAGCGACCTGCTTCAGGCTTGCCAGCGTGATGTTCTTGCGGACGTCATCGGCCAGGATCAAGCCGAGCTGCTTGCGGTCCTCGGTGACATAGGCAAGGCCGGCATCGATCGCCGCTGACACATTTGGCAGACTGACCTCACCTCCGTCGAGCCGGACCCGGCCGCGGATGTCGTACCCCCAGGACCGGCCGAACAGGCTCATGGCAAATTCCGTACGGCCGGCGCCCATCAGGCCGGCAATGCCGACGACCTCCCCGGCCCGCACCTGGAACTCCACATTCTTGATCACCTGCCGCTCGGGATGCAGCGGATGCTGCACCGACCAGTCCTCGACCACGAGCACGGGCTCGCCGATTTTGGCCTGCCGCTCGGGAAAACGATGGGCGAGATCGCGGTCGACCATGCTGCGGATGATGCGGTCCTCCTCGACCGACTCGCTACGGCAATCGATCGAGTCCACCGTGCGGCCGTCGCGGAGCACCGTGATACGATCCGCAACCCTGGCGACCTCGTTCAGCTTGTGGGAGATCAGGATCGAGGCGATGCCCTGCTCACGAAATGTCACGAGACGATCGAGCAAGGCGGCACTGTCGGCCTCGTTCAGGCTGGCAGTCGGCTCGTCCAGGATCAGCATCCGCACCTTCTTGGACAGCGCCTTGGCGATCTCGACCAGTTGCTGCTTGCCGACGCCGAGATCGGTGATCAGCGTGTCCGGCGATTCCCGCAGACCCACCTGCGCCAACAGGTCCCTTGTGCGCCGGTAGACCGTCTCGCGATCGATCACGCCAAGGCGCGACGGCGGATGCGACAGGAAGATGTTTTCGGCGATCGACATCAGCGGGATCAGCGCCAGCTCCTGGTGGATGATGATGATCCCCAGCGCTTCGGAGTCGTTGATGTCGCGAAAGCGGCGCTCCTCGCCGTCGAAGACGATGGTGCCTTCATACTGGCCTGCGGGATAGACGCCGCTCAGCACCTTCATCAGGGTCGACTTGCCGGCGCCGTTCTCGCCGACGAGCGCATGGATCTCGCCGGCATTGACGGTGAAATTGACGTCGCGAAGCGCGCGCACGCCCGCAAAGCTCTTGCTGACGCCGCGCATCTCCAGCATTGCCGTCATCGTCGTATCCTGCACGGCCGGCAGGCGCTCAAGCACCCGCCGGCTCAATCTTCGCTCAGTCGAATTGCGACTTCTTATAGTAGCCGGAGTCAACCAGAACCTTCTCCCAATTGCTCTTGTCGACCACGACCGGCTTGAGCAGGTAGGACGGAACCACCTTCACGCCGTTGTTGTAGGTCTTGGTGTCGTTGACCTCGACCTCCTTCTTGTTCATCGCCGAATCGACCATGGAGGCTGCAACCTTGGCGAGGTCGCGGGTGTCCTTGAAGATGGTCGAATACTGGTCGCCGCGCAGGATCGCCTTGATCGAAGGCACCTCCGCGTCCTGCCCGGAGATGACAGGCATCGGCTGGTCGGCGCTGCCATAGCCGACGCCCTTCAGCGACGAGATGATGCCGATCGAAAGCCCGTCATAGGGCGAGAGCACGGCGTCGACATGCTTCTTGCCGTAGAAGGCAGAGAGCAGATTGTCCATGCGCGCCTGCGCGGTGGCGCCGTCCCAGCGCAGCGTCGAGACCTTGTCCATGCCCATCTGGCCTGACGCGACCACCAGCTTGCCGCTGTCGATGTAGGGTTTCAGCACCGACATCGAGCCGTTGTAGAAGAAGTAGGCATTGTTGTCGTCGGGCGAACCGCCGAACAGCTCGATGTTGAAGGGCCCCTTGCCTTCCTTCAGGCCGAGCTTCTGCTCGATCGACTGCGCCTGCAGCACGCCGACCTGGAAATTGTCGAATGTCGCGTAGTAATCGACGTTCGGCGTATCGCGGATCAGGCGGTCATAGGCGATCACGACGACGCCTTTGGCCTTGGCCTGCTTCAGCACGTCGGAGAGCGTCGTGCCATCGATCGCCGCGATCACCAGCGCCTTGTGCGCCCTTGGTCACCATGTTCTCGACCTGCGAGAGCTGGTTCGGGATATCATCCTCGGCATATTGCAGGTCGGCGCCGTAGCCCTTCTCCTTCAGCGCCTTGACCATGTTGTTGCCGTCGTCGATCCAGCGCGCGGAGGATTTGGTCGGCATCGCGATTCCGACGGTTCCCTTGTCTTGCGCGAACGCGCCGCTCGACCCCAGTAGCGGCAACGCCCGCAAACGCTACAGCGAGCCAGACTATCCTTAGCTTCAGCATGCTTCACTCCCTTCGGTGCAGATTGTTGTTTGCGGCGAGAATGGCACAGAAGTCCGGGCGGACGTATGGCGATTGCTGCCAAACATGGCGATTGCTGCCAACATTGTCCCGATATCCCGGATTCTGCGGGGATTCATCGTGTCGTCATTGACGCGAGATCGCCCTCAACAATCATAGGCTGCATTTCCGGCCTTGTCTTTTGCCGTTAGATGCTGCCCGCGCGCCAGCCTTGCCGTGTTGGTCGATTGCCTGCCCGCCGGTTGCGGCCGGTTGCTCAGACGGTGGACGCGGCAGACGACTCCGCTGCCCGATTCCAGTTGAGGGATTTAATATAAGATACTGTTTTAATTTAGCTTTATTTCAGACCAGGGAACGCCGGGTGTTGTCGTCAAACCGCGGTGGCCACCTCGCGCGCGGCGACGAAGCGCGCCTCGAAATCCGAAGCCGGCATCGGCTTGCCGAAGAAGTAGCCCTGGCCTTCCTCGCAGCCCATGCGCAGCAGCGCATCGGCGATGGCGCGGCTTTCGATGCCTTCGGCGATGACTGACAGCCCCAGCTGCCGGCTCAGGCCGATGGTCGAACTGACGATCGCGGTGTCGTCGAGATCGGACAGCAGGTCCATGACGAACGACCGGTCGATCTTGAGGCCGTCGAGCGGGAACTTCTTCAGATAGCTGAGGCTGGCATAGCCGGTGCCGAAATCGTCGAACACGATCCGGACCCCGAGCTCCTGGATTCGCTCGGAAGAGTTCGAGCACCCGCTCCTCATCCTGGAGAATGATATCCTCGGTCACCTCCAGTTCGAGCAGGGACGGCGTGAGCCCTGTCTTCTCGAGAACGTCCGAGACCGATTGGGCGAGATCGCCCGACCGCAGTTGCGACGGCGAGAGATTGATGCCGACGCGCACACCGCGCCCGGCCAGCTCCCATTCTCGCGCCTGCTCGCACGCGGTCTGCATCACCCATCCTGCGATGCGCTCGGAGATCGAGGAGGAATTGACGACCGGCATGAACAGTCCCGGCGAAAGCAGTCCACGCTCGGGGTGGCGCCAGCGGATCAGGGCCTCGGCGCCGATCAGGCTGCCATCCACCAGATGGACCTGCGGCTGATAGAACAGCTCGAACTCCTGCCGTTCGACCGCGAGCGCGATCTCGGCTTCCAGCATCAGCCGCGCCTCGAGCTCGTCGCGGATGGAGCTCTCGAATTTCACGATAGCCGCCGCGACGGGTTGCCTTGGCGCGGGACAGGGCGAGATGGCCGTTGCTCAGGAGCTCGTCCGCGGTGCGGCCGCCCTCCGGATAGACGGCCAGACCGATGCTGATCTTGACGCGGTGTTCGCGGGTGCCCGCCGCGAGCGGAAAATCGAAGTACGTGCGCGAGAGCTTCAGCAAATTCCGCGGCCGGCGTGGCGGAGCCGGAGCGGGAATCGGCAATGGCGAATTCGTCGCCGCTCAGCCGCGCCACCACGCCGTCCCTGCCGGTCTGCGTCGTCAACCGATCGGACGACGGCCTGCAATACCTGGTCGCCGCAGACGTGGCCCAGCATCTCGTTGATCTGCTGAAAGCCGTCGAGCCCGATCACCAGCAAGCGCGACCTCGCTTGCGGATTTGTCGGCTGATGAAATCATGGCCGAGAGACTGGCCTGGAGCGTGTCGCGATTGGCAAGTCCGGTTAGAGAGTCGTATTCGGCAAGATAGCGAATGCGCGCGGCTTCGCGTTTGCGCAGCGAAATGTCGCGCAAGATCGCGCCATACTGAAAACCGTCGGTTCCCTGCCAGCCGGAGAAGCATGCCTCCGCAGGGAACACCTCGCCGCTCTTGCGCCGTCCTTCGAATTCCATCACGGCGCCGCCGGGCAGAAGCCAGGCGGGCTTGGCCGCACTGCGGATCGAGAATGGCGTTCCCCTGGCGCCGCCGGCGCAGAGCACATCGAAGGGCTGACCGATCATCTCGGCGGCATGGTAGCCGAAGATCGCCTCGGCGCCGGGGTTCCAGACCGTGATCAGATAGTCGCGGTCCGTGCAGACCAACCATCGCCGAGCGACATCGCGATCCGCTGGAAGCGGTTGCTCCGCGATGCGCCCGAGCAGGCCGCGAAAATCGATTTCGTCGAGCGCGATCGCGGCGAGATAGACCACGATCGTCACATGGCAGCAGCGAGGTGTCGAGGACGAACGGCCATCTCGCCTGCAACAGCATTGCGGCGATCTCGACGAGAGCGGCGAGAGCGAACAGGACGATGACCCGCGGGCCCGCGGCGAGCCTTCGCCACGCAAGCATCATGACGAGCATGATCATGGCGATTCCGGCCAGGGTCACGACGTCAGAGGTCCAGTGCAGCGTGCGGCCTTGCAGGATCGACTCGGCCGCCAGCGCCTGCAGCACCGGACCGGAGATGACCCTGCCGTTGGGAATGCTGAAGCGATCACCGAGCTCGAGCGCGGTCCCGCCGATCACGACTTTCTTGTCCTTCACGCGCGCCAGCGCTGCCGGATTGCCGAGCAGCACATCCACATAGGAGACTTTCGGGATCGAGGCGGTGCGGATGCCGAAATCGATCAGGAACCGCGGTTGCCTGGCTGTTGTACTGTTCGGCGAGCACCGCCGCCATCGATGGCACGAACTCGCCGCCCAGCTTTTCGCCGAAAGGATAGTGACGCACGCGCCCGTCGGCTTCGACCGTCGACATTCACCACAGCTGCCCAGGAGGCGTCGGCAAACGGCTTCAACGGGCGATTGACATGCACTGCACCGTTTGCACCGGGTTGCTTGAACCACGAGAGCACGACTGATCCGCCGGCGCCTTTCAGCGCTTCCACAAACTCCTGATCGGATGCGGCATCCGACGGCGCGCTGAAATCGACGTCGAAAGCGACATCGCGCGCTCCCGCCTTTTCGAGCTGCCGAAGCAGTTCGGCGTGAAGACGGCGCGGCCACGGCCAGACGCCGATCTTCTCGAGAGATGGAGTGTCGATCGACACGACGACGATTTCGCCGCTCGCCTCGCGCTGCAACCAGTTGAAGCGCAGATCGGCAAGCGCGTTACGGAAGGCGTCATGCCATCCCGATACCAGCACGACGGCCAGCGCGATTACCACAAGGATATGCGGTCGATAGTGTTTCAACTCATCCCCCGGGCGGGACTTCAGTTACCGTCCACGCCCGCTCCCCCTTCGATCCCGATCCGTCACAGGTGTTTCAGATTGCCAAGTCCCTTGAGGTTGCCAATCCCGCCATTGCCATTGCCATTGCCGTTACCGAGGCCTTTGCCGAGGCCCACAGCAGCATTCACAACGCCGTTGACATCGCCAACGACCCCGCCCGCAGCGCCATTGACCGTTGAGACGACGGCTGCCGTGGCGCCACCCGCACTCGCGGCTCCGCCACTGCTTCCGCCGCTACCACCACCATTGCCGCCGTTACCTGACTGGCCGCCGGTATTGACCGCAGCGACGCTGGACTTGTTGTCACCGCCGCCCCAGACCGTGGTGTCCGTGGTGGAGAGATCCCGCGACGCGTTGCGCACCCGGCTCGTCGCATCCGTACCATGCGCCAACCCGTGGGTGGCCTTGTGAACGTTGAGGCGAACCTCGCCGAGCGCATTTGAAATGCGAATGACGTTCCGCTGCGCGACGCCGGTTTTGCCCGTGTCCTGGTGGAGCGCATGGATCGGCTTGCCGTCGCCGCCATTGCGCGGCGCCAGCAGGCCGCCCTTCGGCACAGAGATGCGTTCGATCGAGGATGCACGCGGCTTGCCCTGCTCGATCGGATTGAACGTGCCCGATCCGCTGAGCCAAAGCCCGCCGTTGCCATGTTCGAAACTGGTCGCGGCCTGGCCCGGCAACACGAGCGCAATCTGGCCCGACTTGAAATCGGAGACTTCGACCTGTCCGCGCTTCACGTCGACGGTCGTATTCCGGGCATTCACCGTGACGCTGAACTGGGTGCCCTTCACCACAGCGGCGAGATAGGGCGTTTCGACCTCGAAATGTTTGACGTTGCGCTTTTCGACCTCGAGCAGGATCGAACCCGCCTGCTGCAGGATGGTGGTCGACATCCCGTCCTTCTTCTCGGCGGGAACGCCGATCACGGAATTGGGCGAGATCAGGATGGATTCCTCGCCTCGCACAAGCAGCACGCGACCATTGCGTCCAGTGCGAATGGTGTCGCCGGGCTTCAATTCTTCTTCCTGCTTCAGAGAGACTTGCGCTGCACCGGCGGTGGTGACCCACACCTCTCCGGAGGATTTGCTGACCGACCAGACGCCATCATCCGCCGCCAACGCGACCGAGCCCGTCAAGAGAAACGCTGCAATCGCCAGACCGTGGCGCATTCCCATTCTTGAGAGCATCGGACGATCCTCAAGTCTGCCCGCCGTCGGCCTGAGGATTAGAGGAAAAGTTTCAACATCACCTTAGTGCGATGCGCGAGGTTCGACGCATCGGCGTTAACCATTTGTCAACCATAAAAACCTATGAAAAATCATGGCTCTAACAGTAGTCCCCGAGTTCACGGCGTATCCTCCGTGGAAGTACGGGGAAACAGGAGCGCGCGCTTCCGGTTTCCTATACTGCATTACCCTTTTTGGCCTGATGGCCACGCTTTTCGTCTCGCTCGCGACACCTTCGCGCGCGCAGCAGGCGAATCAGCCCGGCTTCGATCCCGGGCAGACCGAAAAAGATTTCGACGATCTGGGCTCGGGCCGGCCGCAGCAGGCCAAGCCGACGCTGCGTGTGCCCTCGCTGGCGAGGCCCGAGGTAAGCGCCGATACCAAACCCCAATTCGTGCTTCGGGCCATCCTGCTGTTCGGCGACACCGCCATGCGGCGCGAGGACCTGGCTGCAACCTGGCAGCCCTATCTCGGAAAAATGGTTTCGCAGTCCGACCTCGCCAGCATCGCGCAAGCCATCGGCGACCTCTATCGCGCGGCCGGCTTTCACTTGAGCCGCGCGATCATTCCGCCGCAGGACATCGAGGACGGCCGCGTCCGCATCCAGGTGATCGAGGGCAGCATCACGGACGTCGCGCTGCAGGGCGAGGGCGCTGCCGATCAATTCGGCGTCAGGCCGATGCTTGAACCCGTGCTCGCGGAACGTCCGTCGCGGCTTGCGACACTCGAGCGGCAACTGCTGCTGATCAACGGCCGGCCCGGCGTGCGCGTCACCGATTCCGCGATCGAGGAAATAGGCGGTCCGACCGGCCGCTTCCGTCTCGTCGTGTATCTGAAGACCTGGCACCTCTATGCCTGGTACGGTCTCGACAATCTCGGCTCCGCGTCGGTCGGACCCTGGCAGACTTACGCGCTCGGCGCATTGAACTCCTATCTGCGGCCGGGCGACACGCTGGCGGTCAATCTGTCGACCATCGCCAACGATCCGCGCCAGCTCGGCTTCGGCCGAGTTGCGTACGATACGCCGGTTGGCATTGACGGTGCGCGGGTGGGCGGGTCGGCGCTCTACAGCGAGGCAAGGCCGGGTGACTGGCGCCGCGTGTTCAATGACATGACGCGAACGGAGGCCCTCGAAGTTCACGGCAGCATCGTTCCCGTCCAGTCGCTGCGCCAGACGCTCACGCTGACGGCGGCGGCCGGGATCACCGAGGCGTCCGAGAGCGACCTCTTCGGCCCGATCTACAAGGACCACATCCGCACCGTCAGCCTGACGTCGGACTATCGCCTGCAGGACGCATTCGGCGGCGCCAATTACGCCACGATGACCTATCGGCAGGGGCTCGACATCTTCGGCGCTTCGAAGTTCGGCGATGACTTCGCCTCGCGCGACGGCGCCTCGCCGAATTTCTCCCTGCTGAACTTCTACTACACGCGCTATCAGACCCTGACCGACGCCTGGTCGGCCAAGGTGTCGATGGCGAGCCAGACCGCGTCGGGTCCGCTCTACAGCTCGCAGCAATTCTACCTCGGCGGCGCGGCTTTCGGACGCGGCTATGGCGCAGCCGAACTCAGCGGAGACAATGGGTTAGCCGGATCCTTTGAACTGCGCTTCGATCAGGTGCCGAACTGGCGCTATCTCGCCCGCTATCAGCTCTACAGCTTCGTCGACGCGGGCGCGGTCTGGAACGACGGCTTCCGGATCGGCGATGGGCTGGCGCTGACCTCCGCCGGCGGCGGCATCCGCTTCTTCTTCTTCGACGACCTGCAGGCCGATATCGGCGTCGCCTTCCCGCTGAGCTACCGCGCGCCCGACAATTCAACGCGCTCCGCGCGGCTATTGTTCTCGATCTCCAACGCGATCAAGCTTTGCCCCGAACGCGGGCTCGGTCGCTGCCTGTAAAGGCATCTCGACGTCCGCAAGCCGGGATCAGCGATTGACCGTCCGCGGGCCGATCACCCATACTTCCAGCGAAGACGCCCCGGGGGACCGCGACCTCCGGGAGAAGACGTCGGTTCGCAGGGAGAAGAAAAAAAATGAAAAGCATGTCGGGCGCGCTTGCGCGATCACTGGTCCTTGTCACCTGTCTGATGTCACCAACGCTCGCCCAGCAGCCGTGTGTGACCCAGAACATGGCTGTTCCGCCGAACGCCAACACGGCTGACAAGGCGGCGCCGTTTTTCATCGACACCACCGGTCTCGATTTCAAGACCGCCCCGCCGACGCGCGACCCGTCCAATCCGAACTATCCGCGCGCGACCGAGCTTGCCGACGGCACATTGCCGCCGGCTGGTGCCGAAGGCAATTTCATCATCGGCCCGACGCACGCGCCCGCCCCCGAGACGGCAGGCAAAGACGGCGTCCCGCGCGGTACGACCACGTCCTTTATTTTGTCCTCAAAGGACAGCGTGATCTACAATCCCGGCCTGATCCGCGACGACACCGCAGGCTGCACCAACAGCTCGATCATGGTGACGACGACCGCGCCCGGCGACAAGTCGAACATGATCGTCACGACAAGCCATCCCGGCACCTGGTCGCGCACGATCGACGTTTACGTGCCCGCCCAATATGTGAGCGGAAGCGAAGCGCCCTTCATCGTTGTCGGCGATGGCGGTTCGACCGCCTACAAGGACCTCGCAACGACGCTCGACAATCTGATTGCGCAGCGCCGCGTGCCGCCGATGATCGCGATCCAGATCGGCAATGGCGGTCAGGATGCGCAGGGCAGCCAGCGCGGCCGCGAGTATGACGCCGTGTCGGGAATCTACGCCCAGTTCGTCGAACGCGAGGTGCTTCCGCTCGTGGAGCAGAACGCCAAGGTCAAGCTGACGAAGAATCCGGACGGGCGCGCCACCATGGGATTGAGCTCAAGCGGGGTAGCGGCCTTCACGATGGCGTGGTTCCATCCCGAGCTCTATCACAAGGTGCTCGCCTTCTCGCCGACCTTCGTGAACCAGCAATGGCCGCAGGATCCGGCCCTGCGCGGCGGCGCCTGGGAGTATCACAGCGCATGGGCAGGTCCGGCGACGCCCAATCTCATCGTCAAGGCAGGCCAGCTCACGCCATCCGATCCACCCGGCGCACCGCTGATCCCGAGCGCGCCGGTCAAGCCGATCCGCTTCTGGTTCTTCGTCGGCGACCAGGACCTGTTCTATCCCAATCCAACCATCCCGGACGGCATGCACGACTGGACCTTGTCGAACGAGTTGACGGCAAAGGTGCTGGCCGACAAGGGCTACCACTACCAGTTCCTGTTCGTCCGCAACGCCAAGCATGTCGATCGCCCGACGATCGCGCAGACGCTGCCGTCGGCGCTGGAGTGGCTATGGAAGGGCTATCCGATTCCCTAGACGTCTTCTTCAACGCGATGTTGGACGGAAATGCGTGAGGGCTTACCGGAAGCTGACGTCTTCTCGAACTAATGGACCAGCCCGGTTCCCGCACGCGCTGATTGACGGGCGTCAGCGCGCGCATTTGAATGCGAGCCCACTCGAACAGGAATGAGCCCGATCATGATCGATGCGCGTATGGGTGTTGCGGTTCTGCTCGCGGCCGCCTGGTCTGTCTCGCCGGCCGCGGCGGCAAGCCTTGTCGGCAATCCCTCTTCGACTTGCCAGGGTCTTGCCGGACCCGCGGCCGATGCCGTGCATGTCGATTCCGCGCAGATGCAGCCGGCTTCGTCGCTCGTTGTGTCCGAACGCGCAGCGACGCCGTCGGGACGGATCGCGCCGGCCCACCCTTCTTTCTGCAAGGTGCTCGGCCATATCGAACCTGCAGACGCCAAGGCGCCGCCGATCATGTTCCAGGTGAACCTGCCGGCCGACTGGAACGGCCGTACGCTGCAATATGGCGGTGGCGGCTTCAACGGCACGCTGATCACGGCTCTCGCACTGCCGCCCGCCTATCCCTACGACAAGCCCTCGCCGCTCGCGCGCGGCTTCGTCACCTACGGCACCGACTCCGGCCACGAGACGAAGAGCGGCGAACCTCCCCAATTGTTTGCGCTCAACGACGAGGCCTTCGAGAATTTCTCGCACAAGTCCTACAAGAAGGTACGCGACGCGGCCCGCGCGCTGGTGGAGCGCGCCTACGGCAAGCCGCCCGAGAAGATGTACTTCATGGGATCGTCAGAAGGCGGGCGCGAGGGCCTGACCATGGCGCAGCGCTACCCGGAGGATTTCGACGGCATCTTCGCGCGCGTGCCGGTCATCAACTGGGTCGGGTTGCAGCACGCCGGCACGCGTTCGGGCGTAGCCACCATGGGCGACGGCTGGATCCGTCCGGCCCAGGTGAAACTCGTCGCGGAAGCCGTGCTGAAGGCCTGCGACAAGGCCGATGGTGTCGCCGATCTCGTGGTCGAGGACGCGGTGGGCTGCAAGACCACGTTCAAGCCGGAGACCTTGCGCTGCACGGAAGGACAGAATGCCGATCAATGCCTGACCGATGCGCAGATCAAGGCCATCGAGACACTGCATGCGCCCTACAAGTTCAGCTTCGCGATGGCCAACGGCCTTGACGACTATCCGGGCTGGGGCGTGTCGGGCGAAGACACGCCCTCCTTCGGCCCGACCGGCGGCTGGATGGCGTGGTGGCTCGGCAAGAGCGCGCCGGCCCAGCCGCCCGCCCCGACCAACGGAATCGCCTGGATCTATGGCGCGGGCGGCATCCAATATGTGTTCGCGCGCGACCCGAAACTCGACGTCACCAAATACAAGCCTGAAGACTACAAGGACAGGGTTCTCGCGGTTTCGGCGCTGATGGATTCGACCGATCCCGACCTATCGCGCTTCCGCGCGCGCGGTGGCCGGCTGATCATGCTCGAGCACATGGCCGATTATGCCCAGAGCCCCTATGCCGGCATCCGCTATTTCCAACGGGTCCAGGAGAAACTCGGCAAGGCCGAGACCGCCGAATTCGCGCGGCTCTACACCGCGCCCGGCGTCGATCATGTCGGCTCCGGCGCACCCGCCAATGTCGACATGCTGGGCGTGCTGGTCGACTGGGTCGAGAAGGGCCACGCGCCCGGTGACCTCGAGGTCGCCGAACAGAAGGTCGAACCGCCGGCCTTTGCGACCGTGCGCGCGCTGCCGCTGTGCCAGTGGCCGGCGTGGCCTCATTACAAGTCCGGCCCGGCCAATCTGGCGTCGAGCTTCACCTGCGCGCCGTAGCGCATGTTGCGATCACAAGGAGGCGTAACCCAGCCTCTTTGATTGAGCATGATCTCCGCGCAAACGCCCTGCGTTTGTCGCGAGGACTTCAAGAATGAAGACGAGAGCAACCGGCATCTCCCTGCTTCATCAATGCTGCTGCCGCCGGCCCTGATCACGGACGTGTTCGGTATGAACCCCGAGGCCTGGGGCTGCCGCTGACCGGGGTTGAAACCTGATTTCTGTGGGCAATGGGGCTGATGGTCGGCTCGGCTGTGCCTGCCCTTGTTTTCATGCGGCACATCGGCATCCTAAAATAAAGTATGCGAGCCGACATCAGACATGAGCCGGACTGATTTGTGCCGGGCCAGCCAAATGCCGTGGCCGCGAAGTCCGGTCGTCCTTGGAGCGGCGTATCTTGCATGTGCCTTGGCAAGCCCTGGCGCTCTCGCCGGCGCCAAGGATGAAAGTGCGGCGGAATGGCTGGCCCCGAAATGGTTCAACGAATGGCATGACGGACTGGCCAACAAGGGCCTCAACTTCGGTGCAACCTACATTTTCGACAACATCGGCAACATATCAGGCGGCGTCGCACGCGGCGCCATCCATTCCGGCCGCTTCGATTTTTCGGTCGATGCCGATCTCGACAAGTTGTTTGGCTGGACCGGCGGCAGGTTCTACGCCAACACCTATGAGATTTACGGGCGCGGGCTGACGCGCAACTATATCCATAACCTCGCCACCATCAGCGAGATCGAGGCCCTCCCCGATACGCGGCTGTACACCGCCTATTTCGAGCAAGGCTTCTTCAACAATGCGTTGAACATCAGGGTTGGTCAGCAAGCCGCCGATGTCGAGTTCTTCGACAGCGAGACCGACGACCTCTTCATCAACAACACCTTCGGTTGGCCGGCGATCAAGGCCACCAACCTTCCGGCCGGCGGCCCGTCACCGCCGATCGCGGTGCCCGGTGTTCGCGTCAAGGCTGCGCTTTCGGACAACGTCACTGCCTTCGCCGCGGTGTTCAATGGCAATCCGGCGCGACCTGGCGACGGCGATCCGCAACTGCGCGACAATCATGGTCTCGCGTTTCGCGTCAATGATCCGCCGTGGCTGATTGGCCAGATCCATTTCGACTATCACGTCGATATCGGAGGACAGTCGCTCGCCGGCAATTTCACCCCCGGTGGCTGGCGGCATTTCGGGGATTTCGACGATCAGCGCTTCACCGCGCAGGGCGTTTCGATCGCCGATCCCGCCGGGACCGGCATCCCGGGAAAGCTTCGTGGTAACTTTGGAATTTTCGCGACTGTGGAGCAGGCTCTCTGGCGACCGCCGGGAGTGACTGAAAAAACCGTCTCGGCGTCGTTGCCCGGCGTCACGGCATTCGGTCGCATCGCCTACAGCCCACCGGACCGCAACCTGATCGACCTTTATCTGGACGGCGGCGTCGGTTTCGTCGGCTTTACCCCCGGTCGTCCGCTTGATCGGTTCGGAATGGGGATAGCCTATATGCGGATTTCGGGCGCCGCCCGCAGCCTCGATCTCGACACCCAGTATTTCAGCGGCCTCGCGAGCCCGGTGCGAAGCAACGAGACCCTGATCGAACTGATCTATGAAGCGCATATCAAGCCGGGCTGGCTGCTGGCGCCGTATTTCCAGTATGTGTTTCGGCCGTCCGGCGGCATCCCGAACCCGAACGATTCGAGCGGTCTCTCGCGGATCGGCGACGCCGCGGTGTTCGGGCTAACGACTACGCTTAAGTATTAGGTCTAGGAGCCCGCTCGTCGGCCGATGGACATGCGTGCGCCCGGCCTGGCCGCGAGGTTCGCAACTCACTTCCGCTTGCGGTCCATGAAACCCTTGACCGCCGCGACAACTGTCGGCGCTTGAATGCGATCGCGGAAAAGATGCTCTTCCTCGTCCATCCGGCGCAGCAGGTCCTCAGGCGGCAACTTCAGCAGCTTGCGGGAAATCGCGACCGCTTCCGGCGGCAACTCGCCGATCTCACGAGCGACCTTCTGCGCCTCGATGACGGCATGTCCGGCCGCGACGACCTCATTGACGAAACCGGCTTCGCGCGCTTCCGCCGCGCTCATCGGCCGGCCCATCACCAGAAGCGAGAATGCGAGCTGATGGCCGGCCATTCTCGGCAGCAGCAGGCTCGAGGCGCCTTCCGGCACCAGGCCATACTGAATGAAGGGCGACACTGAACGATGCGGTGGTGCTGGCGATCACATAGTCGCAATGAAGCACCATGGTCACGCCCATGCCGACGGCAATGCCGTCCACCGCGGCGATGATCGGCTTGCGGTTGGTGATGAGCGAACGAACGAAGGCGACCGAGTTGCGCGGTTGTGCCGCCTCGCGCTTGATGGTCGCCTCCTCGACGAAATCTCCGACATCGTCGCCGGCCGTGAACACGCCCGACCGGCCGGCCAGGATCAGGCAGCGAATATCCGGATTTGACTGCGCCGAATTGATCGCCTCGCTCATGGCGAGAAACATCTCGGGCGTCAGCGCATTCTTCTTTTCCGGCCGGCGCATGACGATGGTGCGGGTCGCCCCTTCGTCCGTAACAATGATATGACCAGCCATGACGATCTCCGTAGGCTGACCGCCGAAGCCCTCGGGCCCCGATTCGTGCCGCCTGGACCGATTCTCTCCCCTAACATAGGTCTTTCGTAAGCCTGCTGTAAGGTGCAGCCAGCTAATGCTTTCTGCCCGGAGTCGGGAAGACGCCGTCCGGCATGGCAGCCACGATCCAATTCAATTCAATTGCGACTTTTTGGGCTATTGACCGGAGGGGGTCCGCAGCCCGTGCCAGGCGTCGCGGACCTGGAAATAGTGCACGTCGGGCGAATAATCAGGGGTGTTGAGGTCGAGCGTGTGGATGTCCAGCCGTCCAACCGCGCTGAGCATCGTGTAGGAGGCGATGACCCGGTCGCGCTGGGCGGTAATCTGGCGGGTCCGGGCGTTGGTGAGGTCCTGCTGCGCATTGAGAACGTCGATCGTGGTGCGCTGTCCGCCGCGGGCCTCCCGCCTCACCCCCTCCAGCGCGACTTCGGCCGCCTTGACCTCTGATTCCGCGGCGCGAAGCGCGACCTTGGTGCCTTCGTTCGTGACCCAGGCGCTGATCACGGCCGTGCGCGTCTGGGTCCTGATCTGCTGCAGCACAAGCCGGCTCTGCGAGGTGACTTCCTTGGCCTGGCGCGTTTGCGAGGCGGCCATGCCCCCGTCATAGATCGGCACGTTGATCTGGCCCACCACGGAAGCCTGATCGGTCTGGTTCGTAGTCAGCGTGGGGTCGTTCTGGACCTGCCGGCTGACGCTGCCCTGCACACTCACCTGCGGCAGCAGGGCGCCCTCGGCCAACTTGATCGAGGTCTGGGCGACGTCGACATCGTAGCCCGCGCCCAGCACAGCCGGATGCTGATGGCTGGCGGTTTCGATCGAAGTCCACCTGGCTCGGCGGGATGAGGCGATCCACCGGACTTGCCGCAACCAGATGTCCCGGCGCCTCGCCGATCACCTGGGCGTAGATCTCCTTGCTGATGGCATAGGCGACGTCGGCGGCGTTGAGGTCGGCCAGTCCGCGGCTGACGCGGGATTCGGCCTGCGCGGTATCGGTCGGCGTGACGTCGCCGGCATCGAGACGCCGCTTGGTCGTGGCCTGGATTTCACGCAAGACCTGAACATTGGTGCGCTGCGCCTCGAGCAGCGCGTAGTTGGCCATCACGTTCATGTAGGCGGTGACCGCGTCGAGGAAGACGCCCTGCTCGATGTTGCGCAGCGCCTCGCGCCCCGACTTCACCTGGAATTCCGCGATCCGAACGTTGTTGGCGGTCCTGTTGCCGTTGAACAGAACCTGCGTCACCGTCAAGCCGATGGTCCATGGCCTCAAGGTCGCGCTCTGCACGGTGTTGTCGGGCAGGACGTTGCGCACAGCCTGCAGGCCGGACGACAGGCTCGCCACCAGTTGCGGACGATAGCCGGCCATCGCCTGCGGCACGTTCTCGTCCGTGCCACGCTGCCTGGCGCGTTCGGCATTGAGCTGGGCATTGGTCTGATAGGTCTTGACCAGTGCGTCCTGAAGCGTGGCGGCGGCAGTTGAAGTTATCGGCACAAGCAGCGTTGCGACGGCGCAAGCGATCCCGAGTCCCGGCCAGCGGGAATTCGGTCGGTATCCGCAAGCAGCTCCACTCACGACCCCACCCTTCACGCCGTCCCTTACTCGGCCGAAGCCAGACGCTCCGCGGCAAACCCGGCTCGCCGGGTCTTTCGCGAAAACATCGAAATCAGCGCCGGCAGCGTCACCAGGATCACGACCGGCGCCAGCATCATGCCCGCAACCACCACAACCGCCAGCGGTTTTTGCACCTGCGAGCCTATTCCGGTGGACAACGCGGCCGGCAGGAGACCGACGCCCGCGACCACGCAGGTCATCAACACCGGGCGAAGCTGCAGTTCGCCCGTCCGCAGGATCGCCGTCGCACGGTCGAGCCCCTCGTCAATCAGCGAATTGAATTGCGAGAGGATGATAATGCCGTCCATCACCGAAATGCCGAACAAAGCGATGAAGCCGATCGCGGCCGAGACGCTGAACGGGATGCCGGTCAGGAGCAGGCCCACCACGCCGCCGAACACCGCCATCGGAATCACGCTCATGGTCAGGATGGTGTCGACGACGGAGCCGAAATTGAACCAGATCAGCACGGCAATCAGGGTCAGGCTGATCGGCACCACGATCGAGAGCCGCCGGATCGCATCCTGGAGATTGCCGAACTCGCCGACCCATTCGAGCCGCGAGCCCGGCGGCAACTGCACCTGCTCGGCGATCTTCTGCTGGGCCTCCTGGATCGCGCTGCCGAGATCGCGCTCGCGCACCGAGAACTTGATCGGCAGATAGCGCTCCTGCTGCTCGCGATAGATATAGGCGGCGCCGGACACCAGCTTGATCGAGGCCACCTCGCTGAGCGGTACCTGGGTGATGCCGTTCGGGCCCTGCGCACCGACCCGCAAATTCTGGATCGCCTCCGCGCTCTTGCGATACTCGGGCGCGAGGCGGACGATGATCGGGAAATGCCGGTCGCTGCCGGGCTCGTAGAGATCGCCTGCGCTGTCGCCGCCGATCGCGGTACGGATCGTGGTGTTGATATCGCCGGGCGAAAGCCCGTAGCGCGCGGCGCGGGCGCGGTCGATCTCGATCTGGATGGTCGGCTGTCCGAGCGAGGTGAATACGGCGAGGTCGGTGATGCCCTGCACGGTCGCGAGAACCGACTTGATCTTGTTGGCGGTATCGGTCAGCGCCTGCAGGTCATTGCCGAACAGCTTGATCGAGTTCTCGCCCTTCACGCCGGAGACCGCTTCCGAGACGTTGTCCTGAAGGTACTGCGAGAAGTTGAACTCGACGCCGGGGAATTTGGCCTGCAGTTGCTCCAGCAGCTGGGAGGTCAGCGCGTCCTTGTCCTTGCCGCCCGGCCACTCCTTGGCGGGCTTCAGCGGCGCGAAGAATTCGGCGTTGAAGAAACCAGCCGCGTCCGTTCCGTCGTCGGGGCGGCCATGCTGGGAGACCACCGACTCGACTTCGGGCCGGGCCGCGATCAGCTTGCGCATCTCGTTGACATACGAATTGCCCTCCTGCAGCGAGATCGTCGGCGGCAAGGTCGCGCGGATCCACAGATTGCCCTCTTCCAGCTTCGGCAGGAATTCGAGCCCGAGCAGGCGGACGGCGATCACCGTCATCACGATCAGCGCGGTGGCGCCGACCAGCACCAGCCGCCGGTGCGCGAGCGAGCGGCGCAACACCGGTATGTAGAGGCGGTGCAGGAAACGCATGATGAAGCGTCTCGGTCTCCTCGACATGCGCGGGCAGGATGATGGCGCTCAGCGCAGGCGTGACCGTGAAGGTCGCGAGCATGCCGCCCGCGAGCGCATAGGCGTAGGTCCGCGCCATCGGGCTGAAGATGTTGCCCTCGACACCGCTGAGCGTGAACAGGGGAATGAAAGCCGCGATGATGATCGCGGCGGCAAAGAAGATCGAACGCGACACGTCGGCGGCGGCCGTCAGGATGGAATGGTGTTTCATGTCCATCACGGTGTTGTCCGATATTGCCTCGAGCTCCGCCTCGGACAGCCGCTCGGTCTGCGACAGACGCCGGAAGATCGCCTCCACCATGATGACCGTGGCATCGACGATCAGTCCGAAATCGATCGCGCCGACCGACAGCAGGTTAGCCGATTCACCGCGTAGCACCAGAATGGTGACGGCGAAGAACAGTGCGAACGGGATGGTTGCGCCGACGATCAGCGCGCTTCTGAGATCGCCGAGGAATATCCATTGCAGCAGCACGATCAGGCTGATGCCGAAGACCATGTTCTCGAGCACGGTCCTGGTCGTGGTCTCGATCAGGTCCTTGCGGTCATAGATGCGCTCGATATGCACACCCGGCGGAAGGATGGTGGAATTGTTGATGCGCTCGACGAGTTGCTCGACCCTGGCGATGGTGGGCGAGCTTTGCTCGCCGCGCCTCATCAGCACGATCCCCTGCACGATGTCGTCGTCGCTGTTCTCGCCCGCGATGCCGAGCCGCGGCTGTTCGCCGACGGTGACGGCGGCGACGTCCTTGACCAGCACCGGCGTTCCGTTGGGCGCCGCGATCATGGTGTTGGAGAGCGCGTCGATGGAGCGGATCAGGCCGACGCCGCGCACCACCGCCGACTGCTGTCCGATATTGACGGTGTTGCCGCCGACATTGATGTTGGAGTTGCCGACGGCCTGCAGCAGTTGCGGCAGCGTCAGCCCGTTCGCCACCAGCTTGTTGAAATCGACCTGCAGCTCGTAGGTCTTGGTGCGGCCGCCCCAGCCGGTGACGTCGATGACGCCGGGCACGGTGCGGAAGCGGCGCTGCAACACCCAGTCCTGCAGGGTCTTCAGGTCAAGCACGGAATAATTGGGCGGACCGACCAGCCGGTAGCGATAGATTTCACCGATCGGACTGAGCGGCGATATCTGCGGCTGCGCGCTGTTGAGAAGCGGCGGCATCTGCGCCAGCCGGTTCAACACCTGCTGCAACGCCTGCTCGTAGGTGAAGTCGAACGAGAACTGCAGCTTGACGTCGGACAGGCCGTACAGCGAAATCGTCCGTATGACATTGAGGTTCTTGAGGCCGGCGACCTGGGTCTCCAGCGGAATGGTGATGTAGCGTTCGATCTCCTCGGCCGACAGACCCGGAGACTGGGTGACGACGTCGACCATCGGCGGCGTCGGATCGGGATAGGCCTCGATGTTCAATTGCTGAAACGCCACGAGGCCGCCGATGAGGACGGCCAGAAACAGCCCGAGCATCAGGAAGCGGCGTTCGACAGCAAAGGATACCAGACGGTCCATTCGGGTGGGCTCTGCTCACTACATCAAGTGCCCGAGGCCGCGCGGTCAATGAACAGACTGCCTCTGACGACGATTTTCTCCCCGGCCTTCAGATTGGTGCGGACCTCGACCAGATCGCCATTGATCAGGCCGGTCTTGATATCGCGAAGCTCGAGCGACTTGTCATCATGCGCAACCCAGAGGCGGACGCGTTCGGCCTCGTAGATCAGGGCCTGCTTGGGCACGCCGACCGAGTTGTGATCGGCGCCGGAATAGATGGTCACATTGGCGAACATCTCGGGCTTGAACAGCCCCTCCTTGTTGTCAATGGTCGCCCGCACCATCAGCCTGCGCGTCGTCGGATCGATCGCCGCGGCGACATAGTCGACGCGGGCCTTGAAGGTAGGGCCGGGCAAGGCGAGCACCTTGAAATCGATGTCCTGGCTGAGACGCACATCGGCCGCCTCGCTCTCGCGCACGAAGGCGGTCAACCAGACCGTGGAGAGATCGCCGATCACGAACACGGGATCGCTGGCGCCGGCTGCGATGAACTGGCCCGGGCCGACCTTGCGCTGCACGACGGTGCCGCCCAGCGGCGAATAAATCGAGGTATCCGCGCTGATCTGGCGGGTCTGCTGGAAGGCGCTGATCTGCTGTTCCGAGCGCCCCAGGATCCGCAAGCGGTTGTGGGTGGCCTCCAGCGCGGTCTCGGCCGCGCGCTCGTCGTTCTGGGCGGTCGAGAGATCGTTCTGTGCGTTCTGCCAGTCCTTGAGCGGGACCGCCTTGCCGAGATAGAGATCGTTCTGACGATGCTCGTTGATCTCGGCGAGTTTGAGTTTCGAGCGCGCACTGTTCAGCGAGCTCGACGCCGTGATGAAGTCATTGAGCGCCTGCACCGTGTCGGTCGCCTCGATGACGAACAACTCCTGCCCGCGCGTGACGACGTCGCTCGGCTTGACCAGGAGCCTGACGACACGGCCGGCATAGGGAGAGAAGATCGGCGTCGAGGAGTCCTCGTTGACCGCGATCTTGCCCTCGGTGACGTGCTCGGCGCGAAACAGCTGCTCCCTGGCCGGTTCGATGGTGAGGCTCGCCCACTCCGCATCGGTCGGGACAAAACGGCTCGGGTCGATCTTGGTCTGGCGTGTGGGTTCGGACGACTTCGCGCGCTGGACGAACATCCGGCTGGCCATGGTGACGGCGCCACCCGCAACCGCGACGGCCACGAGCGCGATCATCAACCGCCGCAGATTCCAGTTCGCGCCGAATGTCATTTTTCAACTTTGTGCATGAGTTACGCGCCTACCGCCCGCCCGTCGATATACGCGTATTGCTACGTATTTTGCGGGCGTCTGTTCGGCCCGCCTTCCTCATATTGGTCTAATTGAACCGCCGCAATAGCGCAGTGTCGCCCGCGGCTGAACGCCGGGGCAAGCCTGCTTCTCACGGATCAGGAGACCGAAAATCCCGGCCCTCATGGGATCAAAAGGCAGGCTCCTGCGTAAGCCTCACGACAGAATTGTCAAGCTTACACGAGCCTTACGTACCACGCGCAAACAGACCGCACGCAAGCCTTTAGCGCGCCGATCATCTGACTTCCAGTCGGGCCGATTCGGCTTAGTCTATCCTGGTGCAGCTTAGCCTATCCTGGCCCGGCCGGGCGGGTTTGTCGTGTCGATTGGGTGACACCGAATGAGATTATTGATCGTCGAGGACAATGAAGAACTCGCCCAGCTCCTGGCCAAGGGACTGAAGACGGCGGGTTACGATTCCGATGTGTTGTCGACGGTCGAGGACGCGCGCGCGGTCCTGTCCACGACGTTCTACGCCGCCCTCATCCTCGACCTCGGACTGCCCGATGGCGACGGGCTGGAGCTTCTGCGCGAGCTCCGGCAGCGCGACAATCCGGTCCCGGTCCTGGTCCTGACCGCGCGTGGCGGCCTGCACGATCGCGTGCACGGCCTGCGCAGCGGCGCCGACGACTATCTGGTCAAGCCGTTTGCGCTGGAAGAGCTGCTCGCCCGCCTCGAGGCACAGTTGCGGCGGCCCGGCCAGCTTCTCGGTTCGAGCCTGCGGATCGCCAACCTGGCTTTCGACACGCAAAACCGGCAGGCCTCGATCAACGATCAGCCGCAGGTCCTCTCGGCACGCGAGACCGCGGTGCTCGAACTCCTGATGCGCAGCAAGGGACGCGTCGTCTCCAAGAAGCAGGTCGAGGACCACATCTTCGGACATTCCGGCGAGGTCGCCTCCAACGCGGTCGAGGTCTATGTCCATCGCCTGCGCAAGCAGCTTTCCGAGCGCGGCGCCAGGGTCCAGGTCCACACCATTCGCGGCGTCGGCTATCTGATCGCGGAGGAAAAATAGCGTGCGCAGATTTCAGTCGATCATCTCGCGCATCGTTTTCCTGCACGTGCTGGCGGTCGCGGTCACCTCGATCCTGATGTCGGTCGCGTTGTCCTGGCTGCTCAGCTATGCCACCGACAACATCCATGACAAGGCGATGCAGGAGCAGGCGATCGCGGTCGGCGAACACCTGAGCGTCGACAGCGATGGTCATTTCACGCTGGACCTTCCCCTCGACCTGCTCGGCCTCTATTCGCAGGCCTATGGCCGCTATTCCTATGCCGTGACCGACGATAGCGGCGCGGTGCTGTTTTCCTCACGCGAAGATCGCAAGGCGCTGTTTCCCGTCGATCCCCGCTCCGCGACGACCGAATTCCTGCAACATCGCCGCGGCACCGCCACCGTCTCCGGCGCCAGCGTGAAGAAGACGATCGGCGACAGGACGGTCTGGATCCAGGCCGGCGAGGACCTCGCCAACCGCGACGTGCTGATCGACGATATCGTCGCCGACTTCTACAAAAATGTCGGCTGGATCACGCTGCCGATCCTGCTGATCCTGCTGCTGACGGATATCGCGATCTTCCGCCGCGCGCTGCGGCCGCTGCGCGAGGCCAGCGAAATCGCCGAAAGCATCGCGCCTGCGCGACCCGGAGTGCGGTTGCCGACCAAGGAGCTTCCGCGCGAGGTGCGCCCGCTGGTCTCGGCGGTCAACCAGGGGCTCGACCGCCTGGAGGAAGGATTCCGCATCCAGCGCGACTTCACCGCCGATGCCGCCCATGAACTGCGCACGCCGCTCGCCGTGCTGCGCACGCGCATCGATCTCCTGGATGATGACGATCTGCGGCAGGCGCTGCGCCAGAATGTCGACGGCATGGCCCATATCATCGGCCAGCTTCTGGATATTGCCGAGCTTGATGCGCTCTCCGTCGAGCCGGCCGAGAAGGCCGACCTGCATGCGGTCGCCGCCGAAGTCGCGGAGTTCGTGGCGCCGCTCGCGCTGGCCCAGGGCAAGGACATCGCGCTGTCGGGCGCGACCGGGCCGGTCTGGGTCAACGGCAATCCGGACATGCTCGGCCGCGCCGTCCGCAACCTCGCCGAAAATGCGATCAACCACACCGCGGCGGGATCGACCGTCGAGTTCGTGGTCGAGGACGACGGCGCCATCAGCGTGCTCGACCAGGGTCCGGGCATCGGCGAAGACGAGCGCAAGCTGATCTTCCGCCGTTTCTGGCGGCGTGATCGCCGCAAGCAGGGCAGCACCGGCCTCGGCCTTTCCATCGTGCAACGCATCGCGGAATTGCATTCCGCCGCCATCACGGTGGAAAACCGGAAGCCGCACGGCGCACGCTTTACGCTGAAATTCGTGCCGATCAAATCCTGAGAAAAGCAAATCCCGAGAAAAGGAAGAGTGTCAGCCCGCCCTGACCTCGACGCGATCAGCGTGCAGCGACCATTCGCAGAGCCGCTCGGTTTCGCAGAATTTTTGCTTGGCGAGTTCCGCGGCGTGACTTTCGCTTGATGCGTCGACTTCGAGGGAGCGCTGGCAGATCTCCGACGCCCGGCCGTTGCCGCCGAGCACGTCCTTCATGAACAGGACGACATAGCGTGACATGGTTTCCTCCCGCTGCGCTGGGTTGCCTCCCGCTGCGCTGGCGGTGGACATTATGCCTTGCGATGATCGCTGTCTTTAACGTTTCTGAAGCGCAGACGATTATACCGCAGCACCCGCGACGCCTTTGGCGCCGGCATCCGTCTGGAACTCATTTCAGGCCGGCTTGACGCCAAATGTCCGGGCAAACCGCTCGCTATAGTGCTGCCAGACCTCGGGGTTGATGATGCGCGGCGGCCTCTTGCCGTCGAGGGCGTCGAGGATCTGCTGCGCGGCGATCCGGCCCATGTTCTCGCGGGCTTCGTGGGTGACGCCCGCCGTATGCGGGCTCGCCAGCACGTTATCGAACTGCAACAGCGGATGTTCCGGCGGCGGCGGTTCCTTGGACCAGACGTCGAGGCCGGCGCCCGCGATCTTCTTGCCTCGCAGCGCTTCCAGCAGCGCGTCTTCGTCGTGGATGAAGCCGCGCGCCGTGGTGATGAAATAGGCGTGCGGCTGCATCAGCGCGAACTCCTTCGCGCCGATCATGCCGCGGCTCTCCTTGGTCAGCGGGCAGTTGATCGAGACATAGTCGGAACGGCGCAAGAGCTCGTCGAGTTCGACCTTCTGCGCGCCGCGCTCTGCGATTTCGGATTTCGACAGATAAGGGTCGTAGGCGAGCACGTTCATGCCGAGCAGCCCCTTGCAAAGCTCGGCGACCCGCCGCCCGACATTGCCGATGCCGACGATGCCGATCGTCCTGCCCTGGGCTTCGGTGCCCATCAGGGCGTTGCGATTGACATCGCGCTCGCGGCGAAGCGCGCGATCGGCCTCGATGATGCGCTTGGAGAGCGTGAGCAGCATGCCAAGCGCGTGCTCCGCGACCGAATGCGCGTTGCCGCCGGATTGATTGACCACGAGCACGCCCGCTCTGGTGCAGGCCTCGACATCGACGGGATCGAAGCCCGCGCCGTTGCTGGACACGATCAGGAGGTTCGGCGCGCGCTGCAGGAACGCGTCATGCACGTGGAAGTGCAGTGCAAGTTCGTCGCGCGCGGCGCCGATCTGGTAGACATGCGCCGCCGACAGGATCGGCGCGAAGTCGCCCTCCGGCGTTTCATTCTCCAGCCGGTCGAGCCGGACATCGGGCCTGCCCTTCATGATGTCGACGTAGATCTGGTGGGAGAGATATTTGACGTAGAAGACGCGCTTGTTGTTGACAGTCATCGATCGGCTTTCAGTTTCTAGAATCCGTAGAGTCGTGCCGGATTGGCGACGAGGACACGGTCCTGCGTCGCCTTGTCCGGCGTCCATTGCTGAAACAGTTCGAACAAATGGCCGGCGTCGGGCATCTCGCCTTCGACGCGCGGATGCGGCCAGTCGCCTCCCCACACCAGCCGCTCCGGGTTGGCCCTGACCAGCGCCTCATGGAACGGCCGCGCGTCCGGATAATCCGGCGCCTGCACGCTCAGCCGGTGTGCGCCGGACAGCTTGGCCCAGCACCAGCCCTCGCCGACGGAGCGAAGCAGGCTCTGGAAGCCCGGCGTGCCCGTGCCGGCGCGAGCATCCGTGCGGCCCATGTGGTCGATCACGACAGGCAGACCGATGCTCTTCAGCACTGGAGTCGTCTCCGGCAGATCCTTCACATCGATCCAGAGCTGAAGATGCCAGCCCGATTCCTTCATGATCGCTGCAAGCTTTGCCGCCGCTGAGAGCGGGACGCCACCGCGATAATGCAATTGCCCGCCACGGAAGAAATGGTTGAAGCGCAGCGCGCGCACGCCGAGCGCATGCCATTGGCGTAATGTTTGCGGCGTCACGTTCTCGTCTGCGACGGCGACTCCGCGCAACCGAACCGGCTGCCGCGCCAACGCATCGAGCATCGCCGAATTGTCGTGGCCATGGGCGCTGCCCTGCACCAGCACCCCGCGCGCAAAGCCGATGGCGTCGAGCATGCCCAGATATGTCTCGAGCGGCGCATCCGGCGGCGTGTAGCTGCGGTCGTCGGCATAAGCAAAACGGTTCGCCGGGCCGAACACATGGGCGTGAGTATCGCAGGCGTTCGGTGGCGGCGGCACCTTGGGTCGCGTCACTTCGCGCGGCGGCAGACAGGGCGGCGCGGGCATCAGTCCGCCTTGATTCCAGCGGCCTGGATGATCGGCCCCCATTTTTCGTAGTCGTCATGGATCTTCTTGTCGAACGCCTGCGGCGTGCTGCCGATCGGCTCCGCGCCGAGCTTGGTCAGCCTTTCCCTGACGGCATCGCTGTTCAAGGCCGCCACGAAATCATGCGAGAGCTTCTCGACGACATCGCGCGGCATGCCGCCGGGCCCGAGCAATCCCCACCACACTTCGGTGTCATAGCCGGGCACGGTCTCGCCAATGCTCGGAACGTCGGGCAGGAACGGCGCGCGCTTGCCTGATGTCACCGCAAGGGCCCGCACGGTACCGGCCTGGAGCTGGCCGACCGATTCCGGTCCGTTGTTGAACGACAATTGAATCTGCCCGCCCAGGAGATCGTTGATGGCGGGGGCGCCGCCTTTATAGGGAATGGCATTGATGTCGACTTTGGCCAGACTCTTGAACAGCTCGACGGCGAGATGCGTCGACGTCCCCGTCCCCGCATGGGAAACTGAAAGGCTGCCCGGCTTCGCCCTGGCCTGCGCGATCACATCGGCGACGCTCTTGAACGGCGAATCCGCGCGCACCAGCAGGATGTTCGGCGATGAGGCCAGAAGCGAGATCGGCGTGAAATCCTTGAAGGTGTCGTAGGGGATTTTCGGATACAGGAACGGATTGGTGGCATGCCCGCTCGCCACCATGATCAGCGCGTAACCATCGGGCGGCGATTGCACCAGCGCCTGCGAGGCGACCACGCCACCCGCTCCCGGCCGGTTCTCGACCACCACCGTCTGGCCCCATTGCCGAGACACCACGTCGCCCAGCGTGCGCGTCAGGATGTCGACGCCGCCACCGGCGGCATACGGCACATAAATATGCACGGGTTTGGTGGGAAACGCCGACTGCGCCGATGCGGCGCCGCCGCCTGCAAGGACAGCGGCGACGACGCCCGCGACCCAGAAGCGCCTGCTCAGGGACCACTCCACTCCAACCCTCCCGGTGTTATCGTCTTTGTTAGTGGCCGCCCTTATGGCATGACCGCGAACGGCTTCGCATGCCGTGCGGCGCAGACCACATAATTTCCCGGGCATGTTGACAATCCCGCCGGTCGCGTCAAGTTGCGGCCCATTCGGCCGGTATCGGTGGCCGCAATAATAAGGGAGATCGGGATGGCCGTCGCGGAGCAGAAAACTTCGCCGCAAGCGTCTCCGGAACAGGCGCCTCAAACCTTGCATGAAACCTGGCATGGTATCGTCCAGCAATCGCTGAAGCGGAACGAAATCCGCCTAGTGCCCTACGTTCCCGATCGCGTGCTGACGACGCTGATCAAGAACCTTCATGCCGATCCCTATTTCACGACCTTCCCTACCGCGCGCGAAGAGGAAGCGGTCGGCATCGTGTCGGGCGCCTGGATGGCCGGCATGCGCGGCGCCGTGCTGATGCAGACGTCGGGTTTCGCGACGCTGGCCAATGTGCTGGCTTCGCTCGTCGCGCCGTCCCAGATCCCGCTGATCATGTTCGTGTCGGAACGCGGCACGCTCGGGGAATTCAATCTCGGCCAGTCGCTGGTGTGCCGGACCATGCGGCCCGTGCTGGATTCGCTCGCTATCGAGCATCACACCTGCACGCGGCTGGACGAATTCGAATTCATCGTCGACCGCTCGATCAAGCAGGCCATCACCACCCAGGCGCCGGTGGCGCTGATCCTCTCGCCGCTTCTGACCGGCGGCAAGGTCTTCGATAAGTGAGCGCCGCCATGAACGCCCCCACCCGCAACACGAAGATCATGAACCGTTTCGACCTCACCTCGCGCCTGGTCGGCATGCTCAAGAACGAAGAGGCCGTGATCGGCGGAATCGGCAACACCAATTTCGACCTGTGGGCCGCCGGTCATCGGCCGCAGAACTGGTACATGCTCGGCAGCATGGGCCTTGCCTTTCCGATCGCGCTCGGGGTCGCGCTGGCGCAACCGAAGCGGCGCGTCTTTGCGCTCGAAGGCGACGGCTCGCTCCTGATGCAACTCGGCTGCCTTTCGACGATTGCGACGCTCGCACCCAAGAACCTGACGATGATCGTCATGGACAACGGCATCTACCAGATCACCGGCGCGCAGCCGACACCGGCGGCGAAGCATACCGATCTGATCGCCATCGCCATCGCAAGCGGTCTTACCAACAGCACCTGGGCTGCCGACGAGGACGATTTCGAGCGGCTGATCCAGCAATCGATGTCATCAGCGACGCCGACGCTGATCGGCGTGCGGATCGACGACAAGCCGGGCGTCGGAACGACCCGGCGTGATCCCGTCCAGATCCGCGAACGCTTCATGCACGGCCTTGGCGTGCGGCAGCCGCTTTAACCGCATCATTAACTACACGCATATTGTGAACCAGCGGCAAGGCACCGGACCGGCAAATCGTGTTATGCCGGTCCCATGACAACGCTCCTGCGGCTTTTCGCCTGGCTGCTCGCTGCCGCCGTCACGTTTGCCATGCTCGGACCGGCGACCTACCGGCCGCATGCGGCCATCACGCATGGCGGTGAACATATACTGGCCTTCGTGCTGGTCGGGCTCGCCTTCGCCGCTGCCTATCCCGGGCACAGGCGGCTCGCGGCCGGTTTGTCGGTCGTCCTGATCGGCGTTCTCGAACTGCTCCAGCTCTTCGTGCCGGGACGTCATGCACGGCTGGCGGATTTTTTGGTCGATGCCGCGTCCGCCCTGATCGGCTTTGCGATCGTGTCGCTCATCAGCCGGCTGACGCCAAAAAATCCTCGCATGGCGAACCAGCGTGGGGATTGATCGGGCGCCGGTGCTCGTCAGTCGATGATCCCTAACGCTTCAAATTGACCCTGCCTCGCGAATAAAGACCGTCAGGTTGATGATCACGAGGCCCTGCGTATCAATGAAGACGAGGTTTGTGGCTCCGGGACTCAGCGGCTTCAGGAGAACCGAGCGTTCATCCTGGGTCTGAACGTCGACCATATTGGGATTTCCGATCAGCACGGTTTCGAAGGGTCTCTCAAGCGTAAATCTGGAGTCTCCACCAACCTGAAGAGTGACAGTGGGAGGATCCTCGGCGCGCGCATTGATCGGCCGAATGTAGAAGGCTTCCGTTGTCGCGTGGTGCGGCCGAATCAGACCGGCGTCGTTCAAGGAGGGCGTGACGACGTCCCCTTCCCGAGCCAAATTCCAAGCCAAATCCCAAGCCAAGGCTGCGGACAGAAAGGCCGCCACCATCAGTGTTCGAAACCGCCGCACCGAACCGCCGCCTTCGTGCCTCGCACGAGTGTTTTCATGGACCATGAATTTCGATACCGAACGATAGCCAGTCAATTTGGACAGATGGTGCAATCACGTCGACGCCGCGCTTGAAGGCGAAATCGGCGTCAAACTGCGCAATCGGGCAGAACGCGGCGTGAGGCTGACCGCTGCCGGCGAGCTCCCCGCCGCGCGCGGCAAGACGATCATCAAGGAAGCCAATCACGCGCTCCAAGCGGCCACGGCCGCGGAGATGCCGCAAGTCAGCCCGCGCTCCGCTTATTTCTTGCGCGGGTCGTCGGCGTGATCGACGTATTCAAACCCGTTGGGACCGACACCTGTGATTTGCGCTACCGCTTCGCCCGAGCGCATCCAGTGAAAATGACTGGTGTTGGCCGGCACCACGAAGGTCGAGCCTGCGGGGAATGCCTTGAGCTTGGCGGGGTCGAATTTGTCGCCGTAGCCAATGTAGAAGGTGCCAGAGATGACGGTATAGACGCTCTCTTCAGGGTGGCTATGAGGCATCACCTTGAAATCAGCGGGCAGCTTCACCCGGTTGATGTAGTAGCCGGTTGGCTTTTGCGCATTGCCGTAGATCGAGGCGGCTAGTCCGCCCGGCAGCAGCGTGGCGGCTTGAGTCCATTTGATTTGGTCAGGCAAGGTCTGAACAAAGCCCGGTCGATCGTCTTGAGCCAACGCCGCAAAGCTCAGGGACAAGGCAGCAGACACTGTGCCCATCAGCAGGGCAGTTTTTTGGTAGGAAATTTTCATATTGATCCTTCAGGGGGTCTGGGTTGTCGATTGTCAGGGACCTATATTTCAATAATATCGAGCGATAGCCCGTGAATTTGGACGAATGGTACAATCAGATCGAACGATGAAGCCGGAACGTATCCATCGCCTGGCGGTGCTCGCCGAGGTGGCTGATTGCGGGAGCATTTCGGGGGCGGCCCGCCGTCTCGGACTAGTGAAATCCTCGATCAGCCATCACATCGCTGCGCTTGAAGACGAGATCGGCGCCAAACTGCTCGATCGGGCAGGACGTGGCGTGAGGCTGACCGCCGTCGGCGAGGTCCTCGCCGCGCATGGCAAGACGATCATAAAGGAAGCCAATCAGGCGCTACAGGCGGCCAAGGTCGCGGAGATGCCGCAAGGCAGCCTGCGCATCTCGGTGCCCGCGGGTATCGCGGATCCCTTCATTCTTCCAATGCTCGCATCGTTCTTGCGGCGATACCCGGGCTTGTCGCTGGAGGTCGTCGCAACGGACGACATGGTCGACCTTGCCGCGGAACGGATTGATGTCGCATTTCGCATTGGCAACATTGAAAGCGGACCATTCGTTGCCCGCAAGCTGACAGAAGACCGCAACATCTTCGTCGCCTCGGCCCAGTATCTCGCGAGAAGCCATCCGATCTCCGTCCCCGCAGATCTGAACAGGCATGAGTTCATCGGCCTCGCCGCATTTGGAAAGCGCCAGTTTTTCCAGTTGGAAGCTTCCGATGGCTCGCGCACGGAAATCGAAATGCACTGCCGGGTGACAACGACCCATGGATTTGGGATCTTGTCATGGGCACAAGCCGGCGTGGGACTTGCGCGCATGCCGCTTGGTCTCGTGAAGCCGAACCTGGAAAACGGTTCGCTGGTCCGCGTCCTTCCCGATTACACCGCCGGAACATTTCCGCTCTCGGCGATCTATATGCCGGAGCGTTTTCGCCCCGCAAACGCGCGCCGTCTGATCGACCACGCTATCGCACATTTCAAGGGCCAGGCGCTGCACGCTGACAATCCCTCATCCATGCCGCCGTCCGTGTCCTCGCGCATCAGCAAAACGGCCGCCTCTCAGGGCGGCCGCTCTTGACGAAGTGCAGCGATCGATTTCCGATCAGAGCAGGCCCGCGCCGCGCGCCCACTTGTATTTGGCGGCGAGCACCTCGACCGGAATCTCGGTCGAATAGGCGTAGGCCGGGATGCCGTGCTGGTAGAGATACTCGGCCGCCTCCTCGACTTCGACGTCGCCGGCGAGCGAGGCGACGATCGGCTTAACAAAACCCTTCGCCTCCATCTCCTTCTTCACCTCGACCATGTTGCGGGCGAACACCATCGGCGGCGTCACGATCGTGTGCCAATAGCCCAGGATCAGCGCGTGGATGCGTTCGTCGGAGAGGCCGAGCTTGACCGTGTTGACGTAAGTGATCGGCGGCTCGCCGCCGGTGATGTCGACGGGGTTGCCGGCCGCCCCGAACGGCGGGATGAACTTGCGGAAGGCCGCATCGAGATCCGGCGGCATCGCCATCAGCGACAGGCCGTTGTCGACGACCGAGTCCGACAGCAGCACGCCGGAGCCGCCCGCGCCGGTGATGATCAGCACGTTCTCGCCCTTGGGCGTCGGGAGCACCGGCACGCCGCGGGAGAATTCCAGCAGCTGCCGCAAGCTGCGGGCGCGGATCACGCCGGACTGCTTGAACACGTCTTCATAGATCTTGTCGTTGCCGGCGAGCGCGCCGGTGTGCGACGAGGCGGCCTTCGCGCCGGCCGAGGTGCGGCCCGCCTTCAGAACGACCACGGGCTTCTTTTTGGCGACGCGCTTGGCGGCCTCGGCGAAGGCGCGGCCATCCTTCAGGTCTTCGCAGTGCTGCGCGATCAGATTGGTGTTGGGGTCCTGCTCGAAGAAGGCGAGCAGATCGTCCTCGTCGATGTCGGACTTGTTGCCGAGGCCGACGATGGCCGAGACGCCCATCTTGGCCGAGCGCGAGAAGCCGATGATCGCCATGCCGATGCCGCCCGATTGCGACGACAGCGCCGCATGACCCTTGACGTCATAGGCGGTGCAGAAGGTCGCGCAGAGATTGGCGGGCGTATAATAGAAGCCGTAGATGTTCGGCCCCATCAGGCGGATGTCGTATTTCTTGCCGACCTCGACGATCTCGGCCTGCAATTCGGGATGGCCGGCCTCGGCGAAGCCGGAGGGAATCAGCACGGCACCCGGGATTTTCTTCTCGCCGCACTCGGCGAGCGCGCCCGCCACGAACTTGGCAGGGATAGCGAACACCGCGACGTCGATCACGCCGGGCACGTCCTTGACGCTCTTGTAGGCCTTGTAGCCGAGGATGTCGGCCGCCTTCGGATGGATCGGATAGATGTCGCCCTTGTAGCCGCCGTTGATGAGGTTCTTCATCACGGAGTTGCCGATCTTGCCGTCCTCGGAGGAAGCGCCGACCACGGCAACCGCCTTGGGCTCCATGATGCGCTTCATCGCCGTGACGATTTCTTCGGTCGGGCGCGGCTTGGGCCGGGGCTTGTAGTCGAAATCAACGACGATGCGCACGTCGGCCGCGATGGCGTCCTTCTTGGTCGCGAATACCGGGTTGAGGTCGAGCTCGACCATTTCGGGGAAATCGCTGACGAGCTGCGAGACCTTGACGATGACGTCTGCGAGCGCGTCGCGGTTGACGGGATCGCCGCCGCGCACGCCCTTCAGCATCTCATGGGCCTGAATGCCGTCGAGCATCGACAACGCGTCCTGCCTGGTTGCCGGCGCGAGGCGGAAGGTGACGTCCTTGAGGACCTCGACCAGCACGCCTCCGAGGCCGAAGGCGACGAGCTTGCCGAAAGAGCCGTCGGTGATCGAGCCGACGATCACCTCGGTGCCGCCGGCCAGCATCTGCTGCACCTGGATGCCCTCGATCCTGGCGTCGGCCTTGTATTTCCTGGCGTTGGCGAGAATGGCGTCGTAGGCCTTTTCGGCATCGGCTGCGGTCTTGACCCCGACCACGACACCGCCGGCTTCGGTCTTGTGGAGAATGTCCGGCGAGACGATCTTCATCACCACCGGATAGCCCATGCCGGTCGCGATCTTGGCGGCGTCGGCTGCTGATTTGGCCACGCCTTCCTTGGGAACCGGAATCCCGTAGGCGTCGCAAACGATCTTGCCTTCGGGCGCCGTGAGGCTCGTGCGTTTGTCCGCTTTGACCTGATCCAGAACCTTGCGGACCGCATCTTTTGCATTTGACATTGGGCTTCCTCCTGGGACCTCACGTTTTATGGCATTTGGTATGCCACAAACGTTATTGTCAAGCCGCCCCTTCGCAGAAACGCTGAAAATGCTGGCTGCTTGACATTCTGGCATCTGGTATGCCAAAAATCTTAGCATACCTTTTGATGTAGAAGGACGTCTCCCCGAGATGGAGAACGTCGTGCAAAACCGGAAACCAACCAAGGCGGCGCTACCGATGGCCGAGGCTGATATCGCAATCGTCAGGATTGCCCCGGAGACCAGCTTCAAGAACAAGGCCTATGAGGCCTTGAAGGAAGCAATCCTGAAGATGGACATCTACGCGACGCCCGATCCGGTGATGCTGGACGAGCGCGCCCTGTCCGAGCGTCTTGGCGTCAGCCGCACGCCGATCCGCGAAGCGATCGCCATGCTGGAACAAGACGGTTTCGTGAAGACCGTGCCGCGGCGGGGCATCATCGTCGTGCGCCGCACCAAGGCCGAAATCGTCGACATGATCCGCGCCTGGGCGGCGCTCGAGAGCATGGCCGCGCGGCTGATCACCACCACCGCCCGCAAGAAAGACATTTCGGCGCTCCGCGACTTCTTCAAGGATTTCAGCAAGGACCGCCTGCCCCAGGATCACGTCGACGAATATTCGAAGGCGAATATCGCCTTCCACCAGGCGCTGATCTCGCTGTCGGAATCGCCCGTCCTGGTCGACATGACCAACGAGATCCTGCTGCATGTGCGCGGCTATCGCCAGCTCACCATCGGCCGCACCGAACGCATCGCGGCATCCCTGCCCGAGCATCTTGCGATCATCGAGGCGCTGGAAGAACGCAACACCGAGCTCGCCGAAAAGCGCGCCCGCGACCACACCCTCGGCCTTGCCGCTTTCGTCGAAGCGCACGGCCAGGAGCTCGTCCCGGCCAAGCTGGCCTAAGGCATGATCGGAAAAGTGTGAAGCGGTTTTCCGAAAAGATCATGCCCAAACGAGACGTTCACGACAGAAGACGACCAACTCGTCCTTAAGAGATAGAGACCAGGGAGAAGAAGCCCATGCTGAATACCGCCGCCAAGCCCGAACGCGGGCGCCGAGCAAGAACTGACCGACGGCTTCCACCTCATCATCGACGCGCTGAAACTCAACGGCCTCGACACGATCTACGGCGTGCCGGGCATTCCGATCACCGATTTCGGCCGCATGGCGCAAGCCGCCGGCATCCGCGTGCTGTCGTTCCGCCACGAGCAGAATGCGGGCTATGCCGCCTCGATCGCGGGCTTCCTCACCAGGAAGCCCGGCATCTGCCTCACCGTGTCGGCGCCCGGCTTCCTCAACGGCTTGAATGCGCTCGCCCACGCCACCACCAACTGCTTCCCGATGATCCTGATCTCCGGCTCCTCCGAGCGCGAGATCGTCGACCTGCAACAGGGCGACTATGAGGAGATGGACCAGCTCGCGATTGCGAAACCGCTATGCAAGGCCGCCTATCGCGTGCTGCACGCCCAGGACATCGGCATCGGCCTTGCGCGCGCCATCCGCGCCGCCGTGTCGGGCCGTCCGGGCGGCGTCTATCTCGACCTTCCGGCCAAGCTTTTCGGACAGGTGATGAACGCCGATGCCGGCCGTAAATCGCTGGTTAAGGTGATCGACGCGGCGCCCGCCCACATCCCCGCCCCCGCCTCGGTCAGGCGCGCGCTTGATGTCTTGAAGACCGCAAAGCGCCCGCTGATCATCCTCGGCAAGGGCGCGGCGTATGCGCAGGCCGACAGCGAGATCAAGACATTCGTCGAAAAGAGCGGCGCTCCGTTCCTGCCCATGAGCATGGCCAAGGGCCTGCTGCCCGACCTTCATCCGCAATGCGCGGGCGCGGCGCGCTCGACCGTTCTCAAGGACGCCGATGTGGTGATGCTGATCGGCGCCCGCCTCAACTGGCTGCTCTCGCATGGCAAGGGCAAGACCTGGGGCGAAGCACCCAAGAAATTCATCCAGGTCGACATCGAGCCCAGGGAAATGGACTCCAATGTCGAGATCGTCGCGCCCGTCGTCGGTGATATCGGCTCCTGCGTCAGCGCGCTGCTCGAAGGCATGGGCGGCAACTGGCCGGCGCCGCCGGCCGACTGGCTCGATGCCGTGAAGAAGAAGCGCGACGACAACGTCGCCAAGATGGCGCCGCGGCTGATGAACAACAATTCGCCGATGGATTATCACGGCGCGCTCGGCGTGTTGCGCACCATCATCAAGGAGCGTCCGGACGCCATCCTGATCAATGAAGGCGCCAACACGCTCGACCTCGCGCGCGGCGTCATCGACATGCACCAGCCGCGCAAGCGGCTCGACGTCGGCACCTGGGGCGTGATGGGCATCGGCATGGGCTATGCCATCGCGGCGGCCGTCGAGACCGGCAAGCCGGTGCTCGCAGTCGAAGGCGACAGCGCGTTCGGCTTCTCGGGCATGGAGGTCGAGACCATCTGCCGCTACAAGCTGCCGGTCTGTGTCGTGATCTTCAACAATGACGGCATCTATCGCGGCACCGACGTCAATTCCGCGGGCAGCGACCCCGCGACCACCGTCTTCGTCAAGGGCTCGCGCTACGACAAGATGATGGAAGCGTTCGGCGGCATCGGCGTCAACGCAACCTCGCCGGACGAACTCAAGCGCGCGGTCAACGACGCCATGGATTCCGGCAAGCCGACCCTGATCAATGCCGTGATCGATCCGGCGGCGGGCTCGGAGTTCGGCCGCATCGGCAATCTCAACCCGCAGAGTGCGCTTACGAAGAAGAAGTAAGCGGTCCCTTCAACCCATTAGTCCCTGCGCTGGCAGGAACAGAGACGAGTACGGAGCAAATACGATGACCAAGGCGCTCAAGGGCGTTCGCATTCTCGATTTCACCCACGTCCAATCGGGGCCGACCTGCACGCAATTGCTGGCCTGGTTCGGCGCCGACGTGATCAAGGTCGAGCGCCCCGGCGTCGGCGACATCACGCGCGGCCAGTTGCAGGACGTCCCGAACGTGGACAGCCTGTATTTCACCATGCTGAACCACAACAAGCGCTCGATCACGCTCGACACCAAGAACGCGAAGGGCAAGGAAGTCCTGACCGCGCTGATCAAGAGCTGCGACGTGCTGGTTGAGAATTTCGGACCGGGCGTGCTCGACCGCATGGGCTTCCCCTGGGAGAAGATCCAGTCGATCAACCCGAAGATGATCGTCGCTTCGATCAAGGGCTTCGGTCCCGGACCGTATGAGGACTGCAAGGTCTACGAGAACGTCGCGCAGTGCACCGGGGGTGCTGCCTCCACGACCGGCTTCCGCGACGACGTGCCGCTCGTCACCGGCGCGCAGATCGGCGACAGCGGCACCGGCCTGCATCTCGCCCTCGGCATCGTCACCGCGCTCTACCAGCGCACCCACACCGGCAAGGGCCAGCGCGTCACCGCCGCGATGCAGGACGGCGTGCTCAATCTCTGCCGCGTCAAGCTGCGCGACCAGCAGCGCCTCGCCCATGGTCCGCTCAGGGAATACAGCCAGTTCGGCGAAGGCGTGTCGTTCGGCGATGCGACGCCGCGCGCCGGAAACGATTCCGGCGGCGGCCAGCCCGGCCGCATTCTCAAATGCAAGGGCTGGGAGACCGATCCGAACGCCTACATCTACTTCATTACCCAGGCGCCGGTCTGGGAGAAGATCTGCGACGTGATCGGCGAGCCGACCTGGAAGACGCATCCGGACTATGCCAAGCCGGCGGCCCGCCTGCCGCGCCTGAATGAAATCTTCGCCCGGGTCGAACAATGGACCACGACCAAGACCAAGTTCGAGGCCATGGACATCCTCAACAAGTTCGACATCCCCTGCGGCCCGATCCTGTCGATGAAGGAACTCGCCGAGGACCAGTCGCTGCGCGCCACCGGCACCGTGGTCGAGGTCGATCACCCCACCCGCGGCAAATATCTGTCGGTCGGCAACCCGATCAAGCTCTCGGACTCGCCGAGCGAAGTCCTGCGCTCGCCGCTGCTCGGCGAGCACACCGACGAAATCCTGCGCACGGTGCTCGGCTTTAGCGATCACCAGATCGCCGAAATCCACGATTCCGGCGCGCTCGACCCGCCGCGCAAGGAAGCGGCGGAATAATCGGCATATATCAATAAGTTGCGAAGGCCGCCCACGAGGCGGCCTTTTTGCTGGGGCGGGAACCGGCCTCCGTATGTTGCATTGCACATCTCAAAATGCTGCCATGCAAACAAGTTTATTGATCTGGTATATTGTATACCTTACTTCTTCTGGCAACGACGCACCGCGTCTCGGCAACCAGAGAGAGAAAAATGTCCAAGCTCGCCGCCACTTCGACGTCCTCCGTCAACACCCTGTTCGGCCGCCTGCTGGCCGGGATCGACCGTCTGCTGCTCAGCAACGCTGCGATCGCCATCCGCAACGGCGACGTTCCGCGCGTAGGTCTCTGATCGCCCGGAACCACCTTCCGCAACTCCGCCGCTTTCGTTTTGCGCGCGAGTGATATCAAAATTTAGAAAATGGCTTCGAAATTTTTCGGAGCCATTTTTGTTTTTGCGCTGCCGTTCTTGCGCTCCGGCACGCTCGCTCTGCGGTTGTTCTCCGTCAAAAGTCGGCTGCGGCATTTGCGCCCAGTGCACCGCTGTTAACTTGAGCGTTTGCAAACCCGATAAAAGAATAGCGGCTGCGCGTCATCCTCTGCGAAGGATTCGCCTTTGGAGGATACTTGGGGGAGGTCAACTACAGAGATGGCTCACGTGACGACAGCCGGGGCGGCTCGCGTCAGCGACACCTATCGCTGGACTCAATTGGTGATCGGGGTCGCCGCGATGGTGATGATCGCCAACTATCAATATGGCTGGACGTTCTTCGTCCCTGACATCCAGAAGACGTTCGGGTGGGATCGCGCCTCGATCCAGTGGGCGTTCACGCTGTTCGTTCTGTTCGAGACATGGCTGGTGCCGGTCGAGGGCTGGTTCGTCGACAAATACGGTCCGCGTCTTGTCGTCCTCGTTGGCGGCGTTCTCTGCGCGATCGGCTGGGTGATCAACGCCAAGGCGACAACGCTCAACGGCTTTTATTTCGGCATGATCGTCGCCGGCATCGGCGCCGGCGGCGTCTACGGCACCTGCGTCGGCAATGCGCTCAAATGGTTTCCCGACAAGCGCGGCCTCGCCGCCGGAATCACCGCCGCCGGATTTGGCGCAGGCTCGGCGCTCACGGTCGCGCCGATCCAGGCCATGATCAGGGATTCCGGATTCCAGACGACGTTTCTTTACTTCGGCCTCGGACAGGGAATCATCATCGTGATTCTCTCCTTTTTCCTGCTCGCGCCGCAGCCTGGGCAGGTCCCGGCGGTTACGCAAAACCTCACCGTGATTCAGAGCCGCCGCAACTATCTGCCGAGCGAAGTGCTGCATCAGCCGATCTTCTGGCTGATGTATTTCATGTTCGTGATCGTCGGCGCAGGCGGACTGATGGTGACGGCCAACCTGAAGCCGATTGCCGTCGACTGGAAAGTCGATGCCATTCCGGTGACGCTGGCCGGCATGACCATGACCGCGGTGACATTCGCAGCCACCATCGATCGCATCCTCAACGGGCTGACGCGACCATTCTTCGGCTGGATCTCCGACATGATCGGCCGCGAGAACACCATGTTCATCGCCTTCGGCCTCGAGGGGCTGGGGATCTGGGCGCTTTACGTATTCGGACACGATCCGGTCTGGTTCGTGGTCCTGTCGGGACTGGTGTTCTTCGCCTGGGGCGAGATCTACTCGCTGTTTCCCTCGACCTGCACCGACACGTTCGGTGCAAAATTCGCAACCACCAATGCCGGCCTGCTCTACACCGCCAAGGGAACCGCGGCGTTACTGGTTCCGATCGCAAACTATGTGCAGCAGACGACCGGAAGTTGGGACAAGGTGTTCATCATCGCAGCCGGCGCCAACATCCTGGCCTCGCTGCTTGCGATCGTAGCCTTGAAGCCCTGGCGCAGGAAGGTGGTCGCCGAGGCCACCGCCTGACGTAGCGCTTCAGTTCGCGCACGTGCGAGCCCGCTCCTGGGGGACGGACAGGAGACGGTCGTATGCTAGGGCAAGCGATGCGTGCGTCGCTGATGCTCCTCGGATTCCGTTCATCCGCAATGATCCGAATTCGGCGCCCGCGATGCCGCTGCGGAACGATCCTGTCTCGTAAAGCGCGCCTGCCATGCACGCCCTTCGTTTTATTGAATTTCAGAGGAGCACCGGGGTATTCACCAGACCGGGCCGACGAACCGCAATGGAACTCTCTATTGTCGGTCAGGTATCATCCAAACTGCCTAGGGATGACCGGTCCCGGGAATAGCAAAAGGTCTTGCATGTTGGAATATAGTATACCACGCTCGGTCATTGCTTTCGACAATAAGCCGCGTCTTAGCGGCAGCGGGACATACTAAAGCGTGCGGGAGGAAGAATTGGCAACCAACTCAACCGAGGCATCGGCCCAACCAACGTCCGGCGGCTACCGCTGGATGCAGCTCGGGATGGGCATCGTCTGCATGGCGATGATCGCGAACCTGCAATATGGCTGGACTCTGTTCGTCGATCCGATCGATGCGAAGTACCATTGGGGTCGCGCGGCCATCCAGTTGGCCTTCACCCTGTTCGTGGTGACCGAAACCTGGCTGGTGCCGGTCGAAGCGTGGTTCGTCGATAAATACGGTCCGCGCGCCGTCATCATGTTCGGCGGCGTGATGATCGCGCTGGCCTGGATCGTCAACTCCCAGGCGGCGTCGCTGACGATGCTCTACGCCGGTGCGATCATCGGCGGCATCGGCGCCGGCGCGGTGTACGGCACCTGCGTCGGCAACGCGCTGAAGTGGTTTCCCGATCGTCGCGGTCTCGCTGCCGGAGCCACCGCCGCCGGCTTCGGCGCGGGCGCGGCGCTGACCGTTGTCCCGATCGCGAAGATGATCGCGACAAGCGGTTATGAGAGCGCATTTCTCAGCTTCGGCATCGGACAGGGCGTGGTCGTTTTCATCCTCGCGTTGTTCCTGCGTCCGCCGTCGGTCGCAATGCCGGCCAGGAAGAAGAAGCTGAACCTGCCGCAAACCAGGATCGACTTCACGCCACCGCAGGTGCTGCGCGCGCCGATCTTCTGGATCATGTATCTGGTCTTCGTGATGGTCGCTTCAGGCGGGTTGATGGCGGCTGCGCAGATCGCGCCGATCGCACATGACTACAAGATCGCCAACGAACCCGTGAGCATGCTCGGCTTCCAGATGGCGGCCCTGACGTTTGCGATCTCGCTCGACCGCATCTTCGACGGTTTCGGCCGTCCGTTCTTCGGATTCGTCTCCGACAATATCGGCCGCGAGAACACCATGTTCATCGCATTCGGCACCGCGGCGCTCATGCTGCTGACGCTGTCCTGGTACGGCCACATCCCGATCGTGTTCGTGCTCTCGACCGCGGTCTATTTCGGGGTGTTCGGCGAGATCTACAGCCTGTTCCCCGCAACCAGCGGCGACACCTTCGGCTCGAAGTTCGCGACCACGAACAACGGCATGCTCTACACGGCCAAGGGCACGGCCTCGCTGCTCGTGCCGCTCGCAAGCCTGGTGTCGGCGAAATATGGCTGGCAGTCGGTGTTCGTGATTGCCGTCGTGCTCAACGCCATGGCGGCGCTGTTGGCGTTGTTCGTGATCAAGCCGCTGCGCCGCGCTTTCATCGCGGGCAACGAACAGGCGGCAGATCTCGCGGCAAACGCAAAAGCTGCCTGACGCTCGACAGGTCGATCTGACAGAGGGGACGCGCTGAAAGCCGCGTCCCCTTTTCTTTTGCAGCGACGGCGGGCTTGCGAGGCGTTGTATGCCAGATGCAAGTGATCCGCCGAAGTTGGAGGTCGAGGGTCAGATCGTGATCGCCGGGTACCGAAACGTCAATGTTAGTGACGCTTTATTCCCTTTCTCGATTTCAAAGTCTCAATTGACAATTGGCATAATGTATACCAATCTAGGACCCGTGACTGCGGCTCACCCTTGACGGAGGTTGCAATGAAGGTCGGAGACATCCTGCGCAAAAGGCAATCGACCCGCGTCGTCACGGTTCGTATGAACGAGACCGTCGGCGTCGCAGCGCAATTGATGCGCGCCAGCAATATCAGCGCGCTCGTCGTCAAGGACGTGGTCCGTACCGAGGGCAACACTGCCGCCGGCATGTTCACCGAGCGCGACGTGGTGCGCGCGATTGCCGAGCATGGCGCGGCCGGCGTCGCACTCAAGGTCTCACAGCTTGTGTCGGTGCAGCGGCTGGTGTCGTGCACGTCCTCGGACACGCTGGAGCATGTGCGTCATCTCATGAACATCAATCACATCCGCCACCTTCCAGTGATCGACGACTTCGCGCTCGCCGGCGTCATCAGCATGCGCGACATCTCGACCGCCTTCGACGAAGCCTCGGGCGGAGCGACGCAGACCGCGGCCTGACGGCAAGAAGAGCCCCTGCTTTTGCATGATGGCGCTGCCTGAACCGGCGTCAGGCCCGGTAGACTTTTGCCGGGCCTGACGCCATCCTGCCCCCTGACAGCACAACAAAAGCCGCCCCGACGCGGCGTTGGCGTATGGGCCGCGCAAGCGCGGCATTGGGAAACAGAGGGCAAGAATGATCAAAACGCGCTTTACCGAGCTTGTCGGCGTCGAACACCCGATCGTGCAGGGCGGGATGCAATGGGTCGGCCGGGCCGAGCTCGTCGCGGCGGTGGCCAATGCCGGCGCGCTCGGCTTCATCACCGCGCTGACGCAGCCGACGCCGGAAGACCTCACCCGGGAAATCGCGCGCTGCCGCGGCCTGACCGACAAGCCGTTCGGCGTCAATCTCACCATCCTGCCGTCGATCAAGCCGCCGCCCTACGCGGAGTATCGCCAGGCGATCATCGAAAGCGGCATCAAGGTCGTCGAGACCGCCGGCAACAAGCCGCAGGAGCACGTCACCGAATTCAAGAAGCACGGCATCAAGGTCGTGCACAAATGCACCAGCGTCCGCCACGCGCTATCAGCGGAGCGCATGGGCGTGGACGCGATCTCGATCGACGGATTTGAATGCGCCGGCCACCCCGGCGAGGACGACACGCCCGGCCTGATCCTGATCCCGATTGCGGCCGACAAGGTGAAGATCCCGATGATCGCGTCCGGCGGCTTTGGCGACGGCCGCGGCCTCGTCGCCGCGCTCGCGCTCGGCGCCGAGGGCATCAACATGGGCACGCGCTTCATGTGCACCAAAGGAGAGCCCGATCCACCAGCTCGTCAAGGAACGCATCGTCGCCAATGACGAGCGCGAGACCGAGCTGATCTTCCGCACCATGCGCAACACCTCGCGCGTCGCCAAGAACGCCATCTCCACCAAGGTCGTCGCCATGGAGAAGGAAGGCGCGAAGTTCGAGGACATCCGCGATCTCGTCGCCGGCGCACGCGGCAAGATGGTCTATGCGTCAGGCGATTCCGATGAGGGCATCTGGTCGGCCGGTCAGGTGCAGGGCCTGATCCACGATATCCCCTCCTGCGCCGAGCTGATCTCGCGCATCATTCGCGACGCCGAGGCGATCATGCGCGAGCGCTTTGAAGCCATGCTGTCCGGCGGCAAGCGCCAGGCGGCGGAATAGATTTGCTGCCGTAGGGTGGGCAAAGATTCGTAGGGTGGGCAAAGCGCAGCGTGCCCACCATTCGCGAAGAGACCTGCGGACAGATGGTGGGCACGCTTCGCTTTGCCCACCCTACAGTTCGCTACCAACAACAAGAGGAATGATCCCATGAAGGCCTATGTCTATGGCGCCGGCGGCGCCGCCATCGCCGACGTTCCCAAACCATCGCCCAAGGGCACGCAGGTCCTGGTGAAGGTCCATGCCTGCGGCCTCAACCGTGCCGATCTCGGCATGACCAAGGGCCACGCGCACGGCGCGGCCGGGGGCGTCGGCACGGTGCTCGGCATGGAATGGTCCGGCGAGGTCGCCGGGCTCGGCCCCGATGCAAAAGGCGTCAAGGTTGGCGACAGGATCATGGGCTCGGGTGGGTCTGCGTTTGCAGAATATACGCTCGCCGATCATGGCCGGCTGTTTCGCGCGCCCTCCAACATGAATTTCGACGAGGCAGCCACCCTCCCCGTTGCGCTGGCCACCATGCATAACGCTGTTGTCACGAACGGCGCGCTGCAGCCGGGCCAGTCCGTGCTGATCCAGGGCGCGAGCTCCGGCGTCGGCTTGATGGCGATGCAGATCGCCAAAATCAAGGGCGCCTCTCTCGTGGTCGGCTCCTCGACCGATGCCATCAGGCGCGGGCGCTTGAAGGAGTTCGGCGCCGATCTCGCGGTGGATTCCTCCGACCCCGCCTGGGTGGATCAGGTGCTCAAGGCCACCAATGGCGAAGGCGTCGATCTCATCGTCGACCAGGTCTCGGGCAAGGTCGCAAGCCAGAATCTCGCGGCCACCAAGATCAAGGGCCGCATCGTCAATGTCGGCCGGCTTGGCGGCACCCGCGCCGAGTTCAATTTCGACCTGCATGCCGCCCGCCGCATCAACTATATCGGCGTCACATTCCGCACCCGCACCATCGAGGAAATCCGCGAGATCTTCGACCAAGTCCGCAAGGACATCTGGAGCGCGGTGGAGTCGCGCAAGCTGCAACTGCCGATCGACAAGGTCTTCAAGTTCGACGACATCGGCAAGGCGTTCGAGCACATGGAAGCCAACAAGCATCTCGGCAAGATCGTCGTGACGCTGTGATTCGAACGTGTCCCGGACGTAGCGTAACCTCTCTTTAGCGGCCTTCGATCATCGCGCTTCTGACTGGCTTATTGCAGTCCCAAGCCGGTGCAGTACCACCCCATATCCTCCGGTCTCCAGCCGCGCTTCATGCCCGACTCCTTGCATTCATTGTAAGTCTTAAAGTTTGCCGCGTTGCGGCAGCCCGACGGATAGGTCCCAAAGCCACCGCCAGAGATGGAACATGCGACCGAGTTGCTCGCTACTGCGGAGCTGGGAGCGGCTGCGGACTTGGGAGCAGCGTTGGCCGAGGTCATACAGAAAATGGTCACGCCAGCCAACAGAAAAGCCTTCATCGTTTTCTCCTTGTCCATCGACATCGCGTTCCCAAAAGGAAGGAGAAGCATCACTGGAGTGTCCATGTATCTCGCGAATTTCCGCGTGTGACCGTTTTGAAATTTTCCATGTCGGGCCGTCAGAACGATACACGATGTTACAAACTAGTATGGCCAGAAGGCGTACTCATTTTTGGCCTGGAGCATTTCTGAAGTCCGGTGGTCTTGCAGCGGCCCGCTCCGCGAAATCTTCGACGAAGTCCGCAAGAACATCTGGGGCGTGGTGGAGTCGCGCAAGCTGCAACTGCCGATCGACAAGGTCTTCAAGTTCGACGACATCGGCAAGGCGTTCGAGCACATGGAAGCCAACAAGCATCTCGGGAAGATTGTTGTGACGTTGTGATGCTCTGGTGTCCCCGACGTGGCGCTGCGCGTTAGCGATGCCCCGGGCATTAGGCACCAAATTTAGCGGCCTCGTGGGCCTTCATGAAACGCAGGATATTTGTGATGCCGTCGAAGATGAACCGAGCTTCTGCATGATCGACAATTTCATTGTCATGGGCGAATGATTCATTGTTGCGGACAGTATTGAAGCTCTCAAAAATGCTGATGGAGGTCTTGAGAATGCGCAGCGAGATCTCACGGACCAATCCTTCCGTTTCAAGCGCTTTGACGTACTTTCCGACACGCGTATGCAACGGGTCCTCTTTGAGGAAAGCAATTCCGCGCCCGTTGAGCACATGCGCGAATTTCTTCATGCAGTAGGTGTGCAGCCTATCCAACGCCGCAGCAGGGCGATTGGCAGAGATGTCGCGTTCGATGCCGGCTATAAGTTCCTCAAGCGTCTCATTGGCGGTGAACCGCTCCAATGCATCGGTCTTCGCGAGGCCACTTGCGCCTTCAAGCGTGTGGATGATCTCAAAGAAGCGCTTCTTGACATGCTGTTCCTTCGGATCTGTATCGCGCTCCGGCTTCCATTTATCCTCGCGGTAAGCCCAGAGAGTGCGGAGCGCCTTGGCGGCCACGTGGGGAGCCTCAAGCTCGAGATACATGCGTAGGCGTTTGGCCTTCGACGAACCGCCTGCATAATATTGATCCTGGTCGATATCCGCCTGCAGCTCGCTGTCGAAGAATTGCGAAAAGGTGCGATCACTGAAGTCGAGCACGTATCCGCTACCCATTCCGAGCGCCTCGTCGATGACGCGCATGTCGCCGGGCCTAATCTTTGGCATAGACGAACCGTTATTCCGCTGCAGCGGGAGCCGCTGTAGTCGCGAGCGGCGCAGCCGTATTCCATGGATCGGGCATCTCAAGGTCAGTAGCGCCAATTTCCCCCGCGCGTTCCATGAGCGCATTGTATTTGTCTGCCCGAACTCCGGGGTGCTTGACGAGCATTGAGCGGCGGATAACCAGGTACGGATTGAGGATAAGCGCGTAGCTCATTGGGCCAGAGGGGCCTTCTTTGATATCAATGAAGCCCAGGTCATGGAGGAGTCTCATCCGCTCACGCCACGTTCTTTCGCCACGCTGGCCGGTAAATCCAGCATGGAAGGCCATCTCGCGTGGCTTAGAGAGCGTGACAAAGCACTCGTCAAAGGCCCGGCACCACAGATCGATGTAGGTGGAAGCGACCGGCTTACCGTCAGATAGATCATCCATAATGGTCATGATCAACGGCATCGTTCGTGGGATCGTGGCGAAGCCATTGTGTTGCTTGCGCTGCCAGATGTGACCATCGTGGTGTGTCGGCCAGAGCCGATTGCGCAGATCCAGTTGGCGTTGGGCGATTTTCTTGCGGGGCTTAGGAATAGACGGAATTGGCGGAATGGGCAGAACGGTCATTATCAGTATCCTTTAATTGGGGTGGCCGGGTTTGGACCCCGGCCGGTGTCAACGATGAGCAGCGGGTACCGCGGAACTGGGTTTGGACCCCAGGTCGTGTTCAACTCGACAACATGAATAATAATTTAAAATATAACAAAAACAAAGGCTTAGATTTTTCTACTGGTTATCTAGGCCGCAACGTTTCGTCTACTCAAATTATGAGATAGCACTTTTATTGTCCACTCAAAGTTGAGCACGCGGTCAACCAAAATCTTTCGTGAACCCTGACAATGGCTTAGGTCGGAATCGCTGTGCTCGCGCGTGATCGCGGTGCTCGGGCGTGCTCGTAGGTGATCGCCCGTGCTCGGCACTTCCGCCGCGCTTGGGTCCCCTTCCGGGGCTAGAATTGGTGGCCGGACTCGAGCCGGCAGCATAGGCCTTTCGGCCTTGCGGATTTTCGTACCAGTTCGGCAAAGAGCGTGCGGTGAACGCGGACGACAAGAAAAGAGCGCCTTCGCGTTGCAGGCGAGCCGGCCCCGATCAACGATCTTCGCTGCTGTGAAATCTGGTTGCGGGGAATGCCTCGCACGACAAGTCAGAAAATTTCCGATTTACAGAAATTATGCTTGACACCCTCCCCAAATCACCTTTACACCCCTCGCCCATCCCGTCCCACCGAGAGGGGCGTTGGCCATCGTCACGAACGAGGGACGGGTTGCGGTGGACGCGGCAGCGTCGGGCGCGTGTGGTGGTCGCAGGGCGGGCTTATCGTCCGTGAGCGAACGCAGCGCGCAGACGATCGGCGCCAAAGTCCGGCGAAAGCAGGACGGCTGCGTACGGCAAAACCGTGTGGTCCTGGCACCCGTTGCTGGTGTCAAGCCGGCGGAGGAGCGTCGACCCAACCGGGTTCGAACAATCCTTCAATCCGCCGGCGACGGAGGCAAAACGAACTCGTCTCCGGGGAGAGCCCGGCATAAGCCGTAAAACCATTGCGCAGGGAATGCCGGATGCTCTCCGCTGCCCTGTATGCTCGTGTGCGTCTCACCACTCTTTTGCACACGAGACCGCCGGTGCAGCGCGCACCCGGCATTCCCTGCGCCCTCTTCATTTCAGGGCGAATGATTTTGAACACCTCGGGCGCATCGCGCCGCGGGATCGCGGAGTTGTATTCGGTGCAAGCCACGTCATTGCGAGCGCAAGCGAAGCAATCCATTGTCACCTCGTACGCGGAAGGATGGATTGCTTCGCTGCGCTCGCAATGACGAGCTCTTAATTCGGAATAATTCGCAACAAATCGCTCCTGCAAATGACTGGCGATTGCGCTTGAGATCGACGCTTGATGTTAACAGATGGGCTGCTAAACGAACGCGCATGAACGCCTCTGCCCACACCGTCAAAACCCGCGTCGCGGCGATCTCGATCTTCGCCAGCGCCGGCATGGCCATTGCCAAGTTCATCGTCGGTATCATCATCGGCTCGCTGGCGCTGGTCTCGGAGGCCTTGCACTCTTCGGTCGACGTGGTCGCCACCATCATCACCTGGATGGTGGTCCGCGTCTCGGACCTTCCCGCCGACGAGGAACATCATTATGGCCACGGCAAGTTCGAGAGCATCTCGGCGCTCGGCGTGATCGCCATCCTCTATGTCCTGGCCGGCGGCATCCTGGTGGAAGCCTGGAGCCGCCTGCATTCGGGCACGCCGCCACCCTCGATCACGGCCATTCCCTTCGTCGTGCTCCTGATCGACATCGCCGTGAACTACTGGCGGGCGCGCGCGCTGCAGCGCACCGCCCGCGAAACGCGGAGCGAAGCGCTGGCCGCCGACGCATTGCATTTCGCATCCGACGTGCTGGGTTCGGTCGCCGTCATCATCGGGCTTGCGCTCGCGGGCCTCGGCTTCTGGTGGGGCGACGCCGCGGCGGCGATCGCGGTGGCCATCATGATCGCAGCGCTGGGCCTGCGCATGGCGCGCGCCACCGTCGAAACCCTGCTCGACCGGGCGCCGCAGGGCGTCCCGGAACAGGCGCGCAGCGCGATCGAGCAGGTCGCCGGCGTGGTCGGCGTCGAACGCCTGAGGGCCCGCATGGTCGGCGCGACGCATTTCATCGACGCCATCGTCAGGGTGCCGCGCACCTATCCGATCGACCGGGTCGACGAGATCAAGCAGAAGGTGCAGGCGGCGGTCACGGCGGCTCTCGGCGACGCCGACGTGACGTTCACCGCCGTGCCCGTGGCGCTCGACAACGAGAGCGTCCGCGAACGCATCATGGTGATCGCGCGCAACTCGGGTCTCGCCGTCCATCATGTCACCGTCCACGACCTCGGCGGCAAGCTCACCGTCAGCATCGATCTCGAGGTCGACGGCGACATGCCGCTCAACGCGCGCACATGACATCGCCCACAACCTCGAGCGCAGCATCCGCGACGATTTCGGCGCAGGCGTCGAGGTCGACACGCATATTGAGCCCCTGGAACCCGAATTGCCCTTCGGCACCGACGCGACGCCCGAGCGGATCGAAACCATCCGCGCGGCGCTGACGCGCTTCGCCGCCGAAACCGGGATCCACGACGTCCACAATGTCCGGGTGCGCGACACCGACGCCGGCGAAATCGTTAACTTCCATTGCCGCGCCGCCCCCTCGATGAGCGTGATCAAGGTGCACGAGAACGTCGACGAGATCGAACGCGCGCTGCGCCGCGCCTTCCCGACCGTGAAGCGCGTCATCAGCCACGCCGAGCCGGCGCGCGTTTGAGGGAAACGGATTTGACGTCCGTTCCTGTTTCGGACTCACTTTCTCCGTCAATTCACGTCGCAAACTCTTCGTGGGACAAGATTTATTTGCGCCTGGGATTCGTTGACTCTCGACAGTCCGCAAAAACTGGATTCAAATCATCATGATTCGGAAGCAGGTTGGGGGGCTTCCGGACGGTGTGAAAAAATACTTCCGGCGGGGGTCTAAGGCATGACGCGTGCGCATGTTGCGAACGCGTGCGCTCAATCCGATTCGATCAAAGGATTGGCGCAATCGATCGCGAAGCCGGCCTACACCAGGCTGCTGACGGCGGAGCCGACACTTCGCCGCGCCGTGCCCACCTTGATCATCGCCTTCCTGATCACGATCTGCCTCGGCGCGTTCGTGCAGGTGCTCGATCAGAGCCGGCTCAAACGCGCATCCGCCGAGCGAGACCTCACGGCGCTCTCCGATTTCCTTGCCGAGCGGATCGACCGGGCGACCACGAGCAGGGCGGAGCGGCTCGGCAATATCGAGCGCATGCAGTTCCTGCTGCCGGACATGATCCCCGTCTGGGGCCTCGTCGCCGGGCGGCATGTCATCGTGGTCAGCGCCGACCGCCGCATCCTGGCGCGGGTGCCGGTCAACTCGAACCTCGACGCCACCGACGACATTCTCGACGCCATCAGCTCGGCGCAGCTGATCGCTGCCCCGAGCCCGCAGGGCAAGATCCTCGACCTCATGCTGCCGAACGGCAACCGCGCCATGGCGACGTCGCAGCTCATCAAGGCACTTCCGGGCCGGGTGATCGTCATCCAGGAACGGCTGGAACCGGTCTGGGGCTCGGATTCGGCGCTCTCGGTGACGCTCTCGGCGACCACCGGCTTCGTCGTCCTCATCCTCGGCTTCGCCTTTCACTGGCAATCGACCCGGGCCCGCGAAGGCGATCTCATCAACGACGCCGTGCGCGGCCGGATCGATACCGCGCTCAACCGCGGCCGTTGCGGATTGTGGGACTGGGACCTCTCCCGCGGCCGGATTTTCTGGTCGCAGTCGATGTTCACCATGCTGGGACTGGACAGCCGCCACGACCTCCTCACCTTCGGTGAGGTCAATGCGCTGGTGAATTCCGACGATATCGACCTGTTTGCGATCGCCGACCAGATGATCGCCGGCGAGATCGATCACATCGACCAGACCTTCCGCATGAAGCATACCGACGGTCACTGGATCTGGCTCAGGGTGCGTTGCGAATTGAGCCAGGGCGCAAGCGATGCCGGCCTGCATCTGATCGGCATTGCCGTCGACATCACCGAGCAGAAGAGCCTCGCGGAACGCACCATCGAGGCCGACCTGCGCCTGCGCGATGCGATCGAGACCATCCCCGAGGCCTTCGTGCTGTGGGATGCCAGCAACCGCCTGGTGCTCTGCAACTCGCACTTCCAGCGGCTGCACAAGCTGCCGGATTCCGCCGTGATCCCGGGAACGTCCTACGAGACCGTGATCGAGGTCGGCAGCATGCCGGAAGTCCGCACCCGCCTGCACGAAACCACCATCATGGCACCGGGCGCCCGCACCTTCGAAGCCCAGCTCGACGACAGCAGCTGGCTGCACATCAGCGAACGCCGCACCAAGGACGGCGGCTACGTTTCGGTCGGCACCGACATCACCCGCATCAAGGAGCACGAGCAGAAGCTCGTCGACAACGACCTGCGGCTGCGCGCCACCGTCATCGACCTGCAGCGCTCGCGCGCGGCGCTGGAGCGGCAGGCGCTCGAACTCGCCGATCTCGCGGAAAAGTACCAGCGCGAGAAGACCCGCGCCGAGGAAGCCAACCAGACCAAGTCGAAATTCCTCGCCAATATGAGCCACGAGCTGCGCACGCCGCTCAATGCCATCATCGGTTTCTCCGAGATCATGGAGAGCGGGATGTTCGGCGCGCTCGGCTCGGAGAAATACCGGGAATATTGCCACGACATCCTGACCAGCGGCCACTATCTGCTCGAAGTGATCAACGACATCCTCGACATGTCGAAGATCGAGGCCGGCCGCATGAAGCTCGACATGGAGCCGCTCGATCTCTCCAAGACGCTGGCCGAGTCGCTCCGCGTGGTCTCGGGCCGCGCGCAAGACAAGCAGCTGATGCTCGATGCCGACATCGAGCAGACGCTTTCGCTGGTGGCGGACCGCCGCGCCGCCAAGCAGATCCTGGTCAACCTGCTCTCCAACGCCGTGAAGTTCACCCCCGAAGGCGGCAAGGTCGTGGTGCGCAGCCACCTCAGCAGCGACCGGATCACGCTCCTGATCGCCGACAGCGGCATCGGCATCGCGGCCCAATCCCTGGCGCAGCTCGGCCGCCCCTTCGAGCAGGTCGAGAGCCAGCTCACCAAGACCTATCACGGCTCGGGCCTTGGGCTCGCGATCGCCCGTTCACTCGCTCAGTTGCACGGCGGATCCATGAAGCTGCGTTCAAGGCTTGGCAAAGGCACGGTGGTCCGCGTCTCGCCTGCCCCGCGATCCCCGCAACGCGACGCCGAATATCCCGACGGCGGCGTGAGGCAGTCTCTCCCTCAGTCATTGCGAGCCAACGGGTCGCGCTTCGCGCGGACCCGTTGGCTCCTCGCATGACGGTGCGGCCTAGGCCGAGCCTCACGCCAGGGTTGGCGCGACCTCGCGCGCTACCTGAACCAATGCTGCGATCTGCGGCGTCAGCGGCTCGCGTTGTGGAACGAGCAGGCCGACACTGTAGCTGACGACGGGATCGACGATCGGGATCGCCTTCACCGCATCGGAAAAGCCCAGCGTCTCGGCGAGCTTTGCCGGCATCACGCTGGCCCAGCGCCCGGTCTTCACATGGGTGTAGAGCACGATGATCGAATTCGACGTCAGTGTCGGAGTCGCCTCGACGCCGACCGAGCGAAGCGCGCGATCGATGATGCGGCGGTTCTGCATGTCGGGCGTCAAGCAGGCAGAGCGGCACCTGCCCCACTTCCTTCCATGTCACCTCCTTGCGGTCGCCGAACATGCCGTCCGGCGAGGTCAGCAGGCGGTAGCTCTCGTTGTAGAGCGGCACGGTGCGCACCTTGCCGATCGGCTCGTTCTCGATGTAGCTCAGCGCGGCATCGACCTCGAGATTTTCGAGCAGCGCAAGCGCTGTGATCGAGGTCGAGGAGATGATGCGAAAGCGTACGTTCGGATGACGCGCGCGAAACGGCGTCGTCAGCGAGGCCAGCATGCCGAGTGCGGTCGGAATCGCGGCAATCGCGATCTCGCCGGAGAGGCCTTCCTTGAGCGTATTGATCTCCTGCCGCATCGCGCGCGCGTCGCCGACGATGCGCCGTGCCCAGTCGAGCGCCCGCTCGCCTTCCGGCGTAAAGCCCTGGAAACGAGAGCCGCGCTGCACCAGCATGACGCCGAGAAATTCCTCGAGCTGCTTGAGGCTGGTCGACATGGTCGGCTGGGTGACGCCGCAGGCCTCAGCCGCGCGCCCGAAATGCCGCTCCTTGGCGAGCGCGAGCAGGAGTTCAAGTTTGTCGATCAAGCCGCGGGCCTCTCTCGAAGTTCGGTTAACGAATTGTCACGAATATCACGGCGGGGCGTGATCCACACCGCCAAAAAACGCAGGAAAGCCGCGTGTTTTTGCCGCTCATTCCATTTTCTTATCGTGTGATTTTGCATCTGTATCAATTGCCATTCCCTATCGCAGCATGAGACGGCTTTATTGATATTTGGAGGGATTCAACTACTCCATCAGGGGCGAAAAAGTCCTGATCGGAAAAGCAGATGTCATCGCTTCATGAACCTTGGGATGAGCAGCGCGCCGCCGAGATCATCGCCAACTATTCAGGGCATGAAGGTCCGACCTTGGTGATCCTGCACGCGCTGCAGGAAGCCTTCGGCTATATGCCTGAACCTGCCATTCCGATGGTGGCGTCCGCGCTCAACCTCTCGCGCGCCGAGGTCTATGGCGTCTTCACCTTCTACCATGATTTCCGCAAAGAACCGGCCGGCCGCCATGTGCTGAAACTCTGCCGCGCCGAAGCATGCCAGGCCGCCGGCGGCGATGCGCTGGCCGCGCGCGCGGAAGCGAAGCTCGGCATCGCGACTCGGCAACACCACCGCCGACGAGCGCGTGACGCTGGAGCCGATCTACTGCCTCGGCCTGTGCGCGACCGCGCCATCGGCCATGCTCGACGGCCGCGTGGTCGGCCGTCTCGACGAAGCGCGTCTCGACGCACTGGTCGCGGAGGCGCAGCGATGAAGATGCGGATTTTTGTTCCCCGCGATGCCGCCGCGATTGCGGTCGGCGCCGATGAAGTTGTGGCCGCACTCGAGCAGATCGCGGAAAAGCGCGGCCTGCCGATCAATATCATCAGAACCGGATCGCGCGGACTCTGCTGGCTGGAGCCGATGGTCGAGGTGGCGACCCTGAAGGGCCGCGTGGCGTACGGCCCGGTTAGCGCGACAGATGTGCCCTCCCTTTTCGATGCGATGGCCAGTAACGGACCGCATCCGCTGCGGCTTGGCCTTGCGGACGAAATCTCCTGGCTGAAGCGGCAGACCCGGCTCACCTTCGCCCGCTGCGGCATCGTCGATCCGCGTTCGCTCGACGACTATCGCGCCCATGGCGGCTACAAGGGCCTCGAGCGTGCGCTGTCGCTGAGCCCTGACGCCATTCTCGCCGACGTCACCACCTCCGGCCTGCGTGGCCGCGGCGGTGCGGGGTTCCCGACCGGCATCAAATGGAAGACGGTGGCGCAAACCGGCGCGGAGCGCAAATACATCGTCTGCAATGCGGACGAAGGCGACAGCGGCACGTTTGCCGACCGGATGATCATGGAAGGCGATCCCTTCGTGGTCATCGAGGGCATGACCATTGCTGCGATCACCGTCGGCGCCACCAGGGGTTACATCTACATCCGCTCGGAATATCCGCACGCGATCGAGGCGATGAACACGGCCATCGCGGCGGCGAAACGCTGCGGCTTGCTGGGCGCGCGCATCGGCGGCTCCGCCCATGATTTCGATCTCGAGGTGCGCGTCGGCGCCGGCGCCTATGTCTGCGGCGAGGAGACTTCACTGCTGGAAAGCCTCGAGGGCCGGCGCGGCATCGTGCGCGCCAAGCCGCCGCTGCCGGCGCACAAGGGCCTGTTCGGCAGGCCCACCGTCATCAACAACGTGCTGTCGTTCGCTGCCGTCCCCTTCATTCTCGATAACGGTGCCAAGGCCTATGCCGATTTCGGCATGGGGCGCTCGCGCGGCACCATGCCGATCCAGCTCGCCGGCAATGTCAGATATGGCGGCCTGTTCGAAACCGCGTTCGGCGTCACGCTCGGCGAGCTCATCGACGAGATCGGCGGCGGCACGTTTACGGGACGCCCCGTCCGCGCGGTGCAGGTCGGCGGCCCGCTCGGCGCCTACTTCCCGCGCGCGCTGTTCGACACGCCGTTCGACTACGAGGCCTTCGCCGCCCGCGACGGCCTGATCGGTCATGGCGGCGTGGTCGTGTTCGACGACACCGTCGATATGGCGAAACAGGCGCGCTTTGCGATGGAATTCTGCGCGATCGAATCCTGCGGCAAGTGCACGCCGTGCCGGATCGGCTCCACGCGCGGCGTCGAGACCATCGACAGGATCAGGCGCGGCGAACGCGTCGCTGAAAATCTCGCCGTGGTCGAGGACCTCTGCAACACCATGAAGTTCGGCTCGCTGTGCGCGCTCGGCGGTTTCACGCCCTACCCCGTCATGAGCGCGCTGAAGCATTTCAAGGAAGATTTCGGCCCGGCGCCGACGCGCCTGCAGGCTGCGGAATAGGAGGATCGACATGTCCCTGATCCAGGAAACCGATTTCGGCACACCCCTCTCCAGATCCGAGACCATGGTCACGCTGACCATCGACGGGAACACTGTGACAGTGCCCGAAGGGACCTCGATCATGCGCGCGGCCATGGAAGCGGGCCACCAGATCCCGAAACTCTGCGCGACCGACATGGTCGACGCCTTTGGCTCCTGCCGGCTCTGCCTCGTCGAGATCGAGGGTCGCGCCGGCACGCCGGCGTCCTGCACGACGCCGGTCATGCCGGGGCTGGTCGTGCACACCCAGACCGACCGTCTGAAGAAGCTGCGCAAGGGCGTGATGGAGCTCTACATCTCCGACCATCCGCTGGACTGCCTGACCTGCGCCGCCAACGGCGATTGCGAGTTGCAGGACATGGCAGGCGCCGTGGGCCTGCGCGACGTGCGCTACGGCTACGAGGGCGACAACCACGTGTTCGCGAAATCCGATGGCGGGATCAACGCCGCCTGGATGCCGAAGGACGAGTCCAATCCCTATTTCACCTACGATCCCTCCAAATGCATCGTCTGCTCGCGTTGCGTGCGGGCCTGCGAGGAAGTGCAAGGCACATTCGCCCTGACCATCTCCGGCCGCGGCTTCGACAGCCGGGTCTCGCCCGGCATGAGCGAGAGCTTTCTCGGCTCCGAATGCGTCTCCTGCGGCGCCTGCGTGCAGGCCTGCCCGACCGCGACGCTGACCGAAAAGTCCGTGATCGAGATCGGCCAGCCCGAGCATTCCGTGGTCACGACCTGCGCCTATTGCGGCGTCGGCTGCGCCTTCAAGGCGGAAATGCGCGGCGAGGAAGTCGTGCGCATGGTCCCCTACAAGGACGGCAAGGCCAATCGCGGCCATTCCTGCGTCAAGGGACGCTTCGCCTGGGGCTACACCACCCACAAGGAGCGTATCCTCAAGCCGATGATCCGCGAGCGGATCGAGGATCCCTGGCGCGAAGTCCCATGGGACGAAGCGTTCAGCTTCGCCGCCGCCAAATTCAAGGGCATTCAGCAGACCTATGGCCGCGACGCGGTCGGCGGCATCACGTCGTCCCGCTGTACCAATGAAGAAACCTATCTCGTACAGAAACTGATCCGCGCCGGTTTCGGCAACAACAATGTCGATACCTGCGCGCGCGTCTGCCATTCTCCGACCGGCTATGGCCTGTCGCAGACGTTCGGCACATCGGCCGGCACCCAGGACTTCGACTCGGTCGAGCACTGCGACGTCGCCGTGATCATCGGCGCCAATCCGGCCTCCGCGCATCCCGTGTTCGCCTCCCGGCTGAAGAAGCGGCTGCGGCAGGGCGCAAAGCTGATCGTGATCGATCCGCGCCGCACCGAGATGGTGGAATCGGCGCATGTCAAGGCGCTGCATCTGCCGCTGATGCCCGGTACCAACGTGGCCGTGCTGACGGCGCTCGCGCACGTCATCGTCACCGAGGGGCTCGTCAACGAGACCTTCGTGCGTGAGCGCTGCGACTGGAGCGAGTTCGAGGAATGGGCGCGGTTCGTCGCTGAGCCCAGGCACAGCCCCGAGGCGACCGCGATCATGACCGGAGTCGATCCGAAGGATCTGCGCGAAGCGGCCCGCCTCTATGCGACCGGCGGCAATGGCGCGATCTTCTACGGGCTCGGCGTCACCGAGCACAGCCAGGGTTCGACCACCGTGATCGCGATCGCCAATCTTGCGATGGTATCAGGCAATATCGGCCGTCCCGGCGTCGGCGTGAATCCGCTGCGCGGCCAGAACAACGTGCAGGGCTCCTGTGACATGGGTTCGTTCCCGCACGAACTCCCCGGCTATCGCCACATTGCTGGCGATGCCGTGCGCGAACAGTTCGAGGCGCGGTGGAACGTCAAGCTCAATCCGGAGCCGGGCCTGCGCATTCCCAATATGTTCGACTCGGCCATCGAAGGCACGTTCAAGGGGCTTTATGTGCAGGGCGAGGACATCCTGCAATCCGACCCCAATACCAGCCACGTGGTCGCGGCCCTGTCTGCGATGGAGTGCGTCATCGTCCACGATCTCTTCCTGAACGAGACCGCGAATTACGCTCACGTCTTCCTGCCCGGCTCGACCTTCCTGGAGAAGGACGGCACCTTCACCAATGCCGAGCGCCGCATCCAGCGCGTGCGCAAGGTGATGACCCCTCGCAACGGCTATGCCGACTGGGAAGTCACGATCCTGCTCGCCAAAGCGATGGGCTTTGACATGCACTACGATCATCCGTCCGAGATCATGGACGAGATCGCGGCGCTGACCCCGACCTTTACCGGCGTCTCCTATGCCAGGCTCGAGGAGCTGGGCTCGGTGCAGTGGCCCTGCAACGAGAAGGCGCCGGAGGGAACGCCGGTGATGCATATCGGCGGCTTCGTGCGCGGCAAGGGCAAGTTCATCCTGACCGAATATGTTGCGACCGACGAGCGCACTGGTCCGCGCTTCCCGCTGCTGCTGACGACGGGACGCATCCTCAGCCAGTACAATGTCGGCGCGCAGACCAGACGCACCGAGAACGTGGTGTGGCACGACGAGGACCGGCTCGAAATCCATCCGCATGACGCCGAGCAGCGCGGCGTGCGCGATGGCGACTGGGTGCGACTGAAGAGCCGCGCCGGCGAAACCACCCTGCGCGCGCTGATCACCGATCGCGTGGCGCCGGGCGTGGTCTACACCACCTTCCATCACCCGGACACGCAGGCCAACGTCATCACCACCGACTTCTCCGACTGGGCGACCAACTGCCCCGAATACAAGGTCACCGCGGTGCAGATCTCGCCCTCGAACGGTCCGTCGGACTGGCAAAAGGCCTATGACGCGCAGGCGCGACAGTCGCGCCGCATCGCGCCGGCGGAGGCCGCGGAATAATGCCGCCTCGCCCGATCAGCGCCGCGAAGCGAAAGGCCTGGCGGGACGGCCGTCTCGCCGAGGGCACGCGGCTGATCGCCGAAGAGACCGCGCTGGCGCTGACCTATAATGGCGGCACCTATGCAGTGATGATGGGAACGCCGCAGGATCTGCCGGACTTCGCGGTCGGCTTCAGCCTCAACGAAGGCATCGTGCAATCGCCCGACGAGGTCGAATCGCTCGACATCGTCGAGCTCGATGACGGCATCGAGCTGCGCATGTGGCTGTCGGCGGACAAGGCCGCGCTCCTCAACGAGCGCCGCCGCCATATCGCAGGCCCGACCGGCTGCGGCATCTGCGGCATCGACTCCATTGCGGAGGCCGTGCGCCCCGCGGCCGTGGTTTCGCCGGGCCGTGCCTTCTCGCCGCGCGAGATCATGACGGCGATGACCGGCGTCGCGCCGCTGCAAAAGATCAATGGCGAGACCCGCGCGGTCCATGCGGCGGCGTTCTGGATGCCCTGCACGCGGCATTGTTGCGCTCCGCGAAGATGTCGGCCGCCATAACGCACTCGACAAGCTGGCCGGCGCGCTCGCGCGTGACCGTGTCGCAGCGACCGAAGGCATGGTGCTCCTGACCAGCCGCGTCTCCGTCGAGATGGTGCAGAAGACCGCCGCGATCGGCGCGCCGCTGATGGTCGCCGTCTCTGCCCCCACCGCGCTTGCGGTCCGCATGGCAGATGCCGCCGGCATCACGCTGGCCGCCGTCGCCCGCGGCGACGGATTTGAAGTCTTTACCCATCCGCGATCGGATCGCCGCGGAAGCCGGCGCCAGGGAGAGCGCGCATGTCGTCGTCGCCTGACCGGCTGGTCTACATGGCCAACCAGATCGGCAAATTCTTCACCGCGCCAGGGGCCACGAGAAGACGGTCGCCGGCGTTTCCGAACATATCCGCAAGTTCTGGGATCCGCGGATGCGCAAACAGATCTTCGCGCATCTCGACGCCGGCGGCGCAGGCCTCGACCCCGACGTTCGCCGGGCACTGGAGACGTTGAAGAAGGTTTGAGTTCGTAGCCCGGGTGAGCAAAGCGACACCCGGGGACTGAAGGCCCCGCATCTCGCTTCGCTCATGCGGGGCTACCAAAGCTACCCCTTCCCCTCGACGATCTCGCCGAACACGCGCCGCACTTCGGCCTGCGTCTCTCTTAATCTCGCTTCCAGCGAGGAGAAATCCGGCGCGTCACCGGCCCGGGCCAACACGCGCAAGAGATCCACGCCGGCCGTCTTCGGGTCAAACTTGTCGCTGACACAGAGCCGCAGCACCTGCGTCAGGTCGTGATAGAGCCGTCCCGCCGCCCGCAATATCTCGGCGTCGGCCTGCGGCAGCACGCCGAGCCGGGCTGCGTTCTCGATCACGGCAAGCGTATCGACGCTGAGGATATCAGGCTTCTCGCTCGCGTGGACAAGCTGGAGATATTGCGCGACGAAATCGATATCGATCATGCCGCCCGCGGCATATTTCAGCTCCCACGGGTCGTCCTCGCCCTTCTCCTGGGCAATCGCGCGGCGCATGTCGGCGACATCATGGGCAATGCCGTCAGCCTCGCGCGGACGCGTCAGCGCCTCGCGGATCACGCGTTCGACCCGCGCAGCAAATTCCGGCGACGCCGAGATCACGCGTGCGCGCGTCAGCGCCATATGCTCCCAGGTCCAGGCCTCGCGCTCCTGGTATTCGGCAAAGGAGGCGAGATGCGAAGCCAGCGGGCCCGCGCGCCCCGACGGGCGCAGCCGCATGTCGACGTCGTAGAGCACGCCGTAATTCGTCCGCGTCGTGAACGCACTGATCAGGCGCTGGGTGAGACGCGCGAAATAGTGCGCGCCGCTGAGCGACCGTTCGCCGTCGGAATCGGGCGCTTCGGCATCGAAATCATAAAGCAGGATCAGGTCGAGATCGGAGCTTGCGGTCATTTCCCGGCTGCCAAGCCGGCCCATCGCGACGATCGCCGTCTCCTGTCCCCTGATGCGGCCATGCTGTTCGGCGAAGCGGTCCCTGACCAGGCCATGCACGGTGTCGACGATGCCCTCGGCCACGTCGGCAAAGGCGGTGCCCGCCTGCTGCGCCGACACCGTGCCGGAGAGAATGCGCGTGCCGATCAGGAACAGGCTTTCCTGGCCGAACAGGCGCAGCCGATCGAGGAATTCCTCGTAGGAAGCGGCGTCCTTCAGCGTCGCGGCCAGGCGTTGCTGAGAGCTCGCGCTGATCTGGCATGGCGCCGAAAAAGCGCGGGTCGATCAGCCCGTCCATGAGCTGCGGCTGACGCGCCAGCATGTCGCCGAGCCGGGGCGCTGCGCCGAGCACCAGCGCGACCAGCGCGACCAGATCGCGGTTCTGGCCGAGCAGCGTGATCAGCCGCCCGCCTCGCTGCAATGCCTGCAGAAAGCGATCGAAGGCCACCACCGCACGGTCCGGCTCCTCGGCATGCGCCAGTCCGTCGATCAGCGCCGGCGCGAACTGGGCGAAGGCGGCCCTGGTCGATTCCGCCCGGAACACGCGATACTCGCCCGACATCCAGAGCTGCACGGTTTGCGCGGCCTTGACCGGCTCCTTGAAGCCGAGCGCAGTGAGATGGTTCAGCAGGCGCTGGTCTTCGGCGCCGGCGCTGTAATCCAGATCGGGCAGTTGCGCCGTGCCGGCTGGATCGGCCTCGAACAGCTTCTCGTAGTGGCCCTGCACGATGTTGAGCTGCGCCAGCAGATCGGCGGCGAAGGCGGCGCGATCCTCATAACCGAGAAATCTCGCGAAGCGTTCGACGGCCTCGGCATTGTCGGGCAGCGCATGGGTCTGCTCGTCCGCCACCATCTGCAGCCGGTGCTCGACGCGGCGGAGGAACTGGTAGGCCGCCGAGAGCTCGTCGCGCGCCTCAAAGGTGATCCAGTTGCTCGCAGCCAGCACAGCGAGCGCCTCCAGCGTCGGCCGCACCCGCAATTCGGCGTGGCGGCCGCCCGCGATCAATTGCTGGGTCTGCGCGAAGAATTCGATCTCGCGGATCCCTCCTCGCCCGACCTTGACGTTGTGACCTTCCACCGCGATCTCGCTCTGGCCGCGATAGGTCTGCATCTGCCGCTTCATGTCGTGCACGTCGGCAAGTGCTGCAAAATCGAGATGCTTGCGCCAGACAAACGGCGCGATGTCGGCGACCAAGGCGTCGCCGGCCCTCATGTCGCCGGCGCAGACGCGCGCCTTGATCATGGCGGCGCGCTCCCAGGTGCGCCCTTCCCGCTCGTAGTAATTCAGCGCCGCATCGGTCGAGATCGCGACATGTGTCGAGGCCGGATCCGGCCGCAGCCGCAAATCGACACGGAACACGTAGCCGTCGCCCGTACGCTGCTGCAGCAGCCGCGCGAGCGCCTGCGTAACGCGCACGAAGAAGGGTTGCGGCTCGATATCATCAGCCAATGTGGGGGCCGCAGGCTCGAAGAAGACGATCAGGTCGATGTCGCTGGAGTAGTTCAGCTCGCCCGCGCCCATCTTGCCCATCGCAAGCACGAACAGGCCGCTATTCTCCTCAGGTCTGTCGGGATCGTCAGGCGACAGCCGTCCACGCGCGGCTTCCTGGCTCAGCAGATAGCGCAGAGCCAGCCGCACCGACGTCACCGCGAGCTCGGTGAGCGCCGCCGTCACCTGCATCACCGGCCAGACGCCGCCGATGTCGCACAACGCGATCAGGAGCGCCGCCTCGGACTTCATGCGACGCAACTGCCGCATCACGTCCGCTTCGCCGGCGGCGGCATGGACCTCGCGCGAGGTGGCCTCGATCAGCGAGCGAAGATGCGTCTCCGGCTCGCATTGCAACAGCCGGATCAGCCGTGCGGTGTCGGCGCGGGCAAGATCGAACAGATAGGGCGAAAACTCGGCGATGCCGAGCAGGATGGTCCTGGTCCTGCTCTCGGCCAGCAACGTGCCGATCTCGGCCGATTGCGCCGGCTCGAGATCCGCGAGCCAGCCTTTCAGGACCTCTTCGGCCTTGTCCGGCGCCGAATATGAACGGTCCATCCACAAACCGCGCGGCCAATGCGCGTACCGTCATGGCGAATGATACTTGGCAGATGACACTTGACGAACGACACCTGGCGAACGTCACTTGGCGAATGCACGCCGGCAGCGGCCCGTAGAACCGGGGTTCCGCGTCGCCCTTCGCGGATCAGCTCATGCCACCTTCTGTGACACATCCGGCGTTTGAACCGCAAGCCTTTCGCTGGCGCGGGCGGGGATGACCAGTGTCGCGACCAGCCCGGGATGTGCGTCGCCAAGCCGCAGCTCGCCATTGTGCAGGGTCGCGACTGCCGATGCGAGACTCAGGCCGAGACCGGAACCGGGCAGGCTCCGGCTGGAATCCAGCCGCACGAAACGCTCCATGGCATGCTTGCGCTCGCTTTCCGGAATCCCGGGCCCGTGATCGCTGACGCTGAGCAGCACCTGGTCGCCCTCGAGCCTTGCATCGATCAGGATCTGCCTGGCGTCGAGGCTGACCACAGCACCCTTCGTCTCGGCGGTTTTGGCTTCCGGGGGGTTGCCATATTTGATGGCATTTTCGACCAGATTGGCTAGCGCCTGGCCGATCAGTTCGCGATTGCCGTGCAACGGCGCAGGCGCGGTCTTCAGCCGCAATGTCATGCCACCATCTTCGGCGAGCGGCTCGTAGAGCTCGTGAATGCCTTCAGCGACATCGGCCGCGTCGAAATCGTCCATATTGCCGCGCGCCTGCCCCGACTCGGCGCGCGCGATCATCAACAGCGCATTGAAGGTGCGGATCAGCCCGTCGGATTCCTCGATGGTGCGTTCGAGCGCCGCGCGGTAGTCGGCCTCGCTGCCGGACCTTGCCAACGCCTCCTCGGCGCGATTGCGCAGCCGCGTCAGCGGCGTCTTGAGATCGTGAGCGATGTTGTCGGACACCTCCTTGAGCCCCATCATCAGGGCCTCGATCCGCTCCAGCATGGCATTGAGATTGGAGGCGAGACGGTCGAGTTCGTCGCCACTGCGGCCGACCGGCAGCCGGCCCGAAAGGTCGCCCGCCATGATGCGCTGGGCGGTGCCGGTCATGGCGTCGATCCGCTGCAGCACGCGCCGCGCGACGAAGATGCCGCCGCCGATCCCAAGCACCACCACGACCAGGATCGACCATTGCGCGGCCTTGGCGACGATCCCGAACAGCCGCCGGCGCTCCTCGAGGTCGCGCCCGATCAGAAGGCGAAAGCCGCCGGACAGCTCGGTCACGTTCACGAGTGCGCGGTGATAGGCATTGTCCTGCTCATCCATGCGTCGGTACGCGGTCTCCGACCAGCCCGTCGTTCCCATTACCCCCGGCGCAAGCGCACCGACATTGCCGGCGATCGCCTCGCCGGACGGCGTGGTGACCAGGTAGAGATTGGCGCCCGGACGCAGCGCGCGGCTCTGGATGGTGTTGAACAGGAGGCGCAGGCCACGGCGGTCATAGATGCCGGTGACTTCGCCGATCTCGGTGTTGACGGTCGTGGTGATCTGCTCGGTGATCATCCGACGCGTATTCCAGGCAAAATAGGCAAGCAGCGACGCGGCGAACAGCGCGAACAGAAGCAGATAGACCAGCGTCAGCCGAAACGCCGTCGTTCGGATCAGCTTACCGAATGCCGTCACGGATCATGTATCCCGCGCCGCGAATGGTGTGGAGCAGCGGCCGCTCGAAGCCCTTGTCGATCTTGGAGCGCAGCCGCGAGATATGCACGTCGATCACGTTGGTCTGCGGATCAAAGTGATAGTCCCAGACGTTCTCGAGCAGCATGGTGCGCGTCACCACCTGGCCGGCATGCTTCATGAGATATTCGAGCAGCCGGAATTCGCGCGGCTGCAACGTCAGCTCGTCCTTGCCGCGGGCGACGCGGTGCGAGAGGCGGTCGAGTTCGAGGTCGCCGACGCGATAGGTGGTCTCTTCAGCCGGGCCGACATTGCGGCGCGACAGCACCTCGACCCGCGCCAGCAATTCGGCGAATGAATAGGGTTTCGGCAGATAGTCGTCGCCGCCGGCGCGCAACCCCTTGATGCGGTCATCGACCTGCCCGAGCGCCGAAAGGATCAAGACCGGCGTGCGGTTGCCCTTGTCGCGCAACGCGCCGATCAGCGACAGGCCGTCGCGCTTCGGCAGCATACGGTCGACCACCAGCACGTCATAGTCGCCGCTTTCGGCCATCGCGAGGCCCTGCTCGCCGTCTCCGGCGAGATCGGCGACATAGCCGACTTCGCGGAATGCCTTGACGAGATAATCGGCGGACTCGCGGTCGTCTTCGATGATCAGGATGCGCATTTGCGGAGCAACGGCTTGAGCAGTGGCGGTCACGGTCGTCGACTTTCCTTCAACATGGCGCGGCCGGCGCTTTCATGCAAGGCGACCGAACGCCAATAGGTTGATCGAAAAAGTGGGCGGTGAAGCTGGGGGACCTCACCGCCCTTAGGACCTTCCGACGGAGGGGGGCGAAATCCATCGGAAGGAAGGAGGCGGGAGCGGGCTTTTGGCCCGCTCCCCGGAAGAAGCCGTCGGCGGGGGCGACTGATGCCGGCGACACCCTCCATCTCTTGAACCCTAGTTGAGCATGATCTCATCGGAAAACCGGTATCCACTTTTCCGGATCATGCTTTAGCCCTTCGCCAGGGGCACTGCGACGAAGCGCGACTGTCCGCCGCTCTTCACCCGCATCAGAACGACGTTCTTGTTGTCGCTCTTCGCGGACGTGATCGCATCGCGCACATCGTTGGCGCTCGTAACCGTCTTGCCGGCAACCTCGAGGATGACATCGCCTTCCTTGAAACCGCGCTCGGCCGCCGCGCTCTTCGGATCCACCTCGGTGACGACGACGCCTTCCTTGCCGGCGCCGGCGACGCTGTTGGCGGGAGCAACGGTCAGACCGAGCTTCGGCACATCGGTGCCGCGCGAGGCGCCGCCCTTGTCGTCCTTGTCGGTGTCGGCCTTGGCCTCGACCGCGTTCGGCAAGATCCCGAGCGTCAGGTTGATGGTCTTCTCCTGGCCCTTGTGCAGAACGTTGAGCTTGACCGACGAACCCGGCGCGATCCCGCCGATGGTGCGAGCGAGCTCGCGCGCATCCTTGACGGTCTCGCCATTGACCTGGGTGATGACGTCGCCGGACTCGATGCCGGCCTTGGCCGCTGGACCGTTGGCCTGCGGCTCGGCGACAAGCGCGCCTTCCGGCTTCTTCAGGCCGAGGCTGTCGGCGATCTCGGGCGTCACCGGCTGGATCTGCACGCCGATCCAGCCGCGGCTGACCGAACCCTTGTCCTTGAGCTGCGCGACGACGCTCTTCACCGTCGAGGCGGGAATCGAGAAGGCGATGCCGACGCTGCCGCCGGAGGGCGAGTAGATCGCGGTGTTGACGCCAACGACATCGCCATCGGTCGAGAACGCCGGACCTCCGGAGTTGCCCTTGTTCACGGGCGCGTCGATCTGGATGAAATCGTCATAGGGACCGCTGCCGATGTCACGGCCCATGGCCGAGACGATACCCGCGGTCACGGTGCCGCCGAGGCCGAACGGGTTGCCGACCGCAAGCACCCAGTCGCCGATGCGCGGCTTGCCGTCCGCAAGCTTTGCGAACGGGAAGTTCGAGCCGCCGTCCACCTTGATGAGCGCAAGATCGGTGCGTGCGTCCGTGCCGATCACCTTCGCGGTGTAGGTCTGTCCATCGTCGGTCGTGACCTCGACCTTGTTCGCGCCATCGACGACGTGATTGTTGGTCACGGCGAAACCGTCGGCGGAAATGAAGAACCCGGAGCCCTGCCCCATCACGATGTGGTTGCCGCCACGACGGCCGCGCATGCCCGGAGGCAGACCATCGGGACCGCCAAATCTGCGGAAGAAGCGCTCCATCGGAGAACCCGGCTGGAACGGAGAATCGTCGTCGTTATTGTCATCGCCCTTCGCGATCTTCTCGTTGAGATTGACCTTCACCGAAATGACCGACGGCTTCACGCGCTCGACGATGTCGGCGAAACCGACCGGCTGCTGAACCTTGCGAACTTCATTGGCGACCTGCGCGTGCGCGGGCGCCGCGAACATGTTCGGGCCGATCGACGGGCCAAAGCCGTAGGAGACAATCGCCGATTCCCGCGACCACCGAGGCCATCAGCGCCAGTTTGCGGGCGGAGTGCAGCGAGCGGCGCGGCTGCGGACGGGTTGTGAGGGACGAAAGATCGATCGGTCGTTCGGTCATCAAGTTATCTCCAAAGTGCGGATTTTGGTTGGTGGGAGCCGCTGGCACCGTTCCCTGCCAACATGGGGTTTGCCGCCTTACGACGCGCTGGCGGTGGCGTTAAAGTTTTGTAATGAAGGCTGGTTGGGATGCGGCAGTTGATCGCAGCTCTCGCCCCTTCATCGCGAGCGCTAAGCCCTTGGGGCAAAATCGCTTCCAGCTTCCGTCTTTCGCGTTCCGCTGGGGAACAAGGCGGGACGGAACCGTGCCTGAAATGCGACCAAAAGACTAAGCCTTTTCCGCGGCCTTGCCGCCCCTCGTCAGGGAGCCTGCGCGGCCCGTCAGGAGCCGATTCCCGGCCTCGGCTTACGAGCCTTCGGCCGGCGCGTCGCTTCCCACCAGGCTCTTGAGGCGGGCTTCCTCGTCCGCCGTCAGCGGACCGCTCGCGACGTCGGGTTCACCCGCCGAACGGCGCCTGACATGCCACCAAAGGGCGACGCCGCCTGCCAACAGCACGAACGGCGGCACCAGCCAGAGCGCCAGCGTCTGCCGCTCAAATCTCGGCTTCAGCAGAACGAATTCGCCATAGCGCGCGACCAGGAAATCCATCACCTGGGAATCGTTGTCACCGGCCGCGATGCGCTCGCGCACCAGGAGGCGCAGATCGCGCGCCAGCGGCGCCTCGGAATCGTCGATCGACTGGTTCTGGCAGACCATGCAGCGCAGTTCGCGCGAAAGGGTCCTCGCCCGCGCTTCCTTCGCAGGATCGCTCATCACCTCGTCCGGCAGCACGGCGTGCACGGGCGACTGCGCGAACACAAGGAGAAAGCAGGCCGCGACGAAATTGAAGACAAGGCTGCGTCGTTTCATCGCTTCCCTACTCCGCCGCCTGCAGGCGCTGCTGCGCCTTCGCCGGCTTCGGTGCGCCAACGCGCAAGCGCCGATCCGACAGCGACAGCACGCCGCCGAGCGCCATCAGCACGGGACCGAACCAGATCAGAAGCACCAGCGGCTTGTGATAGATGCGCACGGTGATGCCGCCGTCCGTCGTCGTATCGCCGAGCGAGATATAGAGCTGGCTCACGCCGCGCGTCAGCAGCGCGGCTTCCGTGGTCGAGGCGCCGCGGGTGGTGAAACTGCGCTTCGACGGCGTCATCGTCGCGAGCTTCTCACCGTCGAGGCCAACGTTGAAGGCGGCCACCAGCTCGCGATAGTTCGGACCCTGCCGCTGCGAAAGACTGTCGAGCCTCAACTCATAGCCGGCAAGCCTGGTGACCTGATCCGGCTTCATCGTGCCGATATATTCGGAGTTCCAGGTGGTCTCGCACACGATTCCGATCAGCGCGATTCCGAGGCCGGCATGGGCAAAGACAGTACCCCAGGCCGAGCGCGGCAGACCACGGGCGCGGCGGAGCGAAATCGCAAGAGGATTGCGGAACAGCGCGATCCGCTCGACGAGATCCGTCAGCGCGCCCGCAACGACAAAGATGCCGAGCCCGATCGCGAGCGGCGCCAGCGCGCTGCCCCCGCGCACCCAGGCCCAGATGATTGCGGTGACACACAGCGCGCCGACGCCGGCAGCGAGCAGCCGTTGCGAGGCGGCAAGCAGATCGCCGCGCTTCCAGGCCAGCAGCGGCCCGAACGGAACCGCGATCATCAGCGCCGCGAACAGCGGGACAAAGGTCAGATTGAAGATAGGGCGCGCCGACGGAAATCTTTTGCCCGGTCAGCACGTCCAGCGCCAGCGGATAGAGCGTGCCGACGAACACCGTCGCGCAGGCCGTGGTCAGCAGCAGATTGTTCAGCACCAGCGCTCCCTCGCGCGAGATCGGCGCGAACAGCCCGCCCTGTTTCAGCGACGAGGCGCGAGCGGCGAACAGCGACAGGCTGCCGCCGATGAAGACGCAGAGGATCAAGAGGATGAATACGCCGCGCGTGGGATCCGATGGCGAAGGCATGCACCGAAGTGAGCACGCCGGAGCGCACCAGGAAGGTGCCGAGCAGCGACAATGAGAAGGTCAGGATCGACAGCAGGATGGTCCAGACCTTCAGCGCGTTGCGCTTTTCCATCACCAGCGCCGAATGCAGCAGCGCCGTGCCGGCAAGCCAGGGCATCAGCGAGGCGTTCTCGACGGGATCCCAGAACCACCAGCCGCCCCAGCCCAGCTCGTAATAGGCCCAGTACGAGCCCATCGCGATGCCGAGCGTGAGGAATATCCACGCCATCAGCGTCCACGGACGCACCCAGCGCGCCCAGGCCGCATCGATGCGGCCTTCGATCAGGGCTGCGATCGCAAAGGAGAAGGAGATCGAGAAGCCGACATAGCCGAGATAGAGCATCGGCGGATGCACCGCGAGCCCGATATCCTGCAACACGGGATTGAGGTCGCGGCCCTCGATCGGCGGATTGGCAATCCGCAGGAACGGGTTCGAGGTGTCAGGATGAAGAGATAGAAGGCGCTGGCGATCCAGGCCTGCACCGAGAGCACGAGCGCGCGCAGCCGCAGCGGCAGATTGTTGCCGAAAGCCGCAACGAGGCCGCCGAACAGCGCCAGGATCAACACCCAGAGCAGCATCGAGCCCTCATGATTGCCCCAGACGCCCGTGATCTTGTAGATCAGCGGCTTCAGCGAATGCGAATTCTCGAAGACGTTGACGACGGAGAAATCCGAGGTGACGTGCAGCGTCACCAGCGCGGCGAACGAGCCGGCGACGAACAGCAGCTGGACCAGCGCGGTCGAGCGCGCGACGTTCATCAGGGATGGATCGCCCTGGCGCGCGCCGAGCATCGGCACGAAGGACTGGATCAGCGCCAGTCCGAGCGCCAGCACCAGTGCATAATGTCCACCTTCCGCGATCACCTCACTAGCCTCCGTGCGCGCAGCTTGCGCCCTTCATGCCCGCCGCGACCTTCTGGTCGTAATCGTCCTTCCAGTGGCCCTGCTTCTTCAAGGCGTCGGCGACGTCCTTGGGCATGTAGTTCTCGTCATGCTTGGCAAGGACGGTATCGGCCCTGAAAGTGCCTGAGGCATCGAGCGCACCTTCCGCAACGACGCCCTGCCCTTCGCGGAACAGATCCGGCAGGATCCCCTTGTAGGTCACCGGCAGTTTCGCGCTGCCGTCGGCGACCTCGAAGGCCACCTGGCTGCCGCCGCAAACGAGCGAACCCGGCTGCACCAGCCCGCCCAGCCGAAACCGCTTTCCGGGCGCGATACGCTGTTCGGCCGCCATCGAGGGCGTCGAGAAGAAGACGATCGAGTCGCGCAGCGCATAGAGCACCAGGCCGGCGGCAATGGCGAGCACCGCGAGCGAACAGCCGATCAGGGTCAGGCGGCGCTGCTTGCGCGTCACGCTTCGTCTCCAACGCCACTCATCGCAAGACCACATATCGCAAGACCGCGCATCGCGCTCATCCGTCCAGCCCCAGGTTTTTCAGCCCTTCATTCAACTGCTTGAGCCGCTCGGCGTTGCTCCCGACCGCCTCGCGCGCATCTGACTGCGCACCCCTGGCCTTGTCGCGGTCGCCCAGCACCAGATAGGCGCGGACCAGCCGCAGCCATCCCTCGACGTCGTCGCCGTTCTGCTTCAATCGTCGCCGCCAGCCGCTCGACCATGCCGCGGATCATGGCGTCGCGGTCGGTGGCGCTCATGTCCTTGGCATCAGCCATCGTCTGTTCCGACAAGGCCGGCGCTGTGGGCGCGCCGACACGCGTCAGCGCCTCCTGAAGCAACGGCCGCCATGGCGCATCCGAGGGCGCCTTCTCGAGCATCGCTCGCCAGATCGCGGCGGCCTCTTCCTTCCGGCCGTCCTGCTCGGCGGCAACTCCGAGGAAATAGCTCGCCTTGGCGTCGGCGGCATCGAGCGCCAGCGCGTGCTCGAACTCGCCCTTTGCCTCCGCGGTCACCACGCCGCCGGCGGCCGCGGCAATGGCCTCGCCCAGATCGGCGCGGGCGGCTGCGCTGTCGCCGCCATGGGTGATGAAGTTGCGGTAGGCGCGGACCGCGTCGTCATAGCGGCCGATCCGCAGCAGCACCGGGGCGAGCACCTTCCAGCCACGGCCGTCGGCCGGATTCTTCTCAAGATGCTGCTCGACCTGCGCCACCAGGTTTTCCAGAGGCTGGGCCGCATCGGGTGCGCGCGCGCGTTCCGCGAGCGGAAAGTCGGGAAGCCGCGGCGAGCCGAGCGGCAGGTAGACGGCCAACGCCAGCAGCGGCAGGCCCACAAGCCCGACCACCGACGCCGCGCGGCGCAGCTTCGGGCTCGATCCCGCGCCCGCTCTTGCGTCGGGACCGCGCGCCCGATCGGCGGCGGCGAGCAGCCTGCGGCCGATTTCCACCCGCGCGGCTGCCGCCTCTGCGCCTCCGATCAGGCCCGAGGCGACATCGCGATCGATCTCGGCGAGTTGATCCCGGTAAACCAGGGCCTCATCGCCGCCGGTTCCGGTCGTGTTGCGCGCGCCAAGCGGCAACAGCACGGCGAAGATCGCCACGGCCGTCATCAGCGCGAACACGAACCACAAACTCATCCAGGCAAATTCCTGCAACGCACTCGGAAAGCGGTCATGGCGCGTTCCGGATCCGGTTTTCGCATGATCTCCGCGGAATAAAGGGCGCCCGTGCCGCGGCGATGCGGGCAGGCTCTCTTCCGGACCATGCTCTATGCGCCGGTCTACACCACAGCCGCCGAGCGCGGCAATTGACAATTGTCAATTCCCCGGCACCGGGGTGCCGGAAAGCCCTGTAATGATAACCGGTTAGCCGATGCGGAATTCGGCGCTGCGGGCCATGTCCTCGCCATGGGCATTGCGCGCCTGGAGGAAATAGGTGCCCGGCTTGATCCCGTCGGGCAGGCGGATCCGCACGCTGCTGTTCGGCAGCGGCGAGGCGATCGTGGTGACGGGCTCTACCAGGGCCGTCCCGCTGTCCTTGTCGACCAGAACGATCTTCGCCCTGACCATAAGGTTCCGATATGTCGCGGAGATTACACGGTTTTCGAGTTCAATGAAGTTGATAGCCGAAGACATGCGCTGGAAGGACTTGGTTGCGAAAATTTGCGCTGGGAAAAATACGTGTCCTCCTCCATTCCGTCAACTGTAAATTGCACGAAGAACCGGGGGGCACCAACCTGGTCAGCCGGCCCGCGACGATTTTCGCTCCGCCGTGAGCGCGCTTTCGACCGCCCTGCTCATCAGCGATGCATATTCGTGTCCGAACAGTGCTTCGCAGAAGCGAACGGCGGCGTCAGCCTGCATCTGGCGATAGCCGCGCGCCCTGAGATCGCCCGCGCGCAGCGACTGGACCAGCGCTTCGGTGGCCTTCTCCACATATTGCTGCAGGTCCGAGTAGGTCCTGAGCGTCACCTCGTTGATCGCCAATTCGCTCGCATAGGTGCGACAGACCGCGACGAAACCGATCAGCGCCGCGGTATCGTCGACTTCCGGACCGTCGATCCTGGCGCCGGCCATTATATCCTTGTCGGAACGCTGCCGCAGGATGCGGCGGACCCGTCCGGGCACGCTCTCGATTTCCGATTGCAGCGTGTTGGAGATCTCCGCCCGGACCGCGGCGAGCTGGCGACCCCAGGCCGAATCCTGACGCAGGTCGAGTTCGGTGCGCAGTCCCCGGACCCCGTCATGCAGCACCTTGAGATTGTCGCCGACCTTGGCGAAATGGGCACGTCTGATATCCGTGCGCAAATCGACCGCCAGGCAGAACAGATCATGCAGGGCGATGGTGACGGCCATGCCATAGGGCGTGGCGGCGACGCGGACCTCATCGTCGGAGGCCGCCATCCGGATCGCGATGCGGATGATCTGCCATGGCTGTGCGAGACGCTGCATCACAAGCGACAGCGCGAAGGGCAAAAGCAGCGGCGTCTGCAGCGTGGGGACATTCAACGCCTCGACGGCCGTCTGGATCTGCTCATCCGCGAAATTGCGCATCGACATCGGCAAGCGGCTCACCATCCCGTCCAGCACGTCGCGCGCCGGCAGCACGGAACCGATAGCCAGCAGATCCTCGATGGCGTTCTGCGCACCGAGCCGCGGCGGCGAGCCCTGCGGCGACAGTGCCTTCTGGATGGCTTCCGCGACGGCGAATTGCAGCTTGCGCAGCGCCGCTTCGGCCGACTGGCCATCGCGCGCCGTCGATTGCTTCTCGAACTCATGGACCTGATCGGGCGCGCCTTCGCGCAACAGCCACTGCCATATCGGCGTGATCGAGCTGCGGCGGATCTGCCCGGGCCTGATCTGCGCACTGCCGTCGACCAGGAATGGCTCGATCGGCTGGAACAGCAAGCGCGCGATGTCTTCACTGCGGGGCGGCGGCGCCTGCTCGGTTGGCCCGCGTGCCAGACTGCGCAATTGCTCCAGCACGAGGGTAGCGACAGCGGTGTCCTGACCGCGCTCGATCGCGCGCTCGAACTCCCGCATCAGCAGTGCCTGCGACTGCGGCGGAAGCTGCCCGAGATAATCCTTCAGCCGGTCGATCGATGTCTGGCCCATGCGCCGGTATTAAAGATTCACGTTCGCGGAAAGGGCGATGCCCCTCCACCACCTTAAGCGTCGGCGCGTTAAGAAGTCGTTTAGTAATTGTGCCCCGCCGCAGCAATCAGGGACCGCTAGACCCCGGAAAGCACCAGTTCCGCCCGCCCGCGCCCGGCACGGACCGGCGCATTGGCAGCAGACGCCGCGAAGGGCCAAAAGGAGACATCGATCTCACGCGAGCGCCTCGTCCACAGCGGCGAGAGCCGAACAATCAGCTCCCTCCGCACTATGTGGCACGCACGGCGCCAGCACCACGAAACGCCTGTTGCGTGCTACGGGAGTCAGCCAGTCCTGCTCTGCGAGAACTTCAGCCGACTCCGCGATGTCGCGCATGTTGAGATAGAGGATACGAATCTCCCGTGCCCCCGCTTCATGGCGCATGCGCCAACTCTTGAAAACCGCGCGCAGCGTCTTCTGATCAAAGGGATTGCACATGAAGCAGACGATCGGACCTGAGGGCGGCGAGTAGTGCAGCACATCGCCAAGGATCGGCGACAGCGAGTGACATTTTCTATCCAGGTTACGGTATGTCCGGCAGTTTTCGGTGGCGATCTCGTGAAGGCGTCTCGCATATTCGAGGCCGATGATGGCTTTGAACGGATAGCGGGCAGCCATCAGCATGGCTTTGCCTTTGCCCGAGCCATAATCAATGAAACTGTAGCGATGAAAATCTACGTCTAACTGGGCCAAAGCCTTCTCGATCAACCAACCCCACGTCACCCGGTAAATGTTGTTACCTCGATCGACGTCGTTGGACGGTACGCCCATTTCGTCCAGAAGCTCTTCCCGCGCCGTATCTACTTTGTAGCGCCTGTCAAAGGCGCGGCTGCGCCGATCTTCGATAGCCAGCCGCATGTGGAAGAGTTTCCACGTCAATCTACGTCTGAAGGAAGGCCAATCTAGTGCTCTATGTATCATGCAATCTCGATTGCCAATATCAATGTAGATTCAGAGACCGCATGTGCGGAGAGAAAATTCGTCAATTTACACGACCAGCCGATTCGCGGGCCGGTTGTATCGGCTGCTGCCGAGCGCGAATTCAGTGAGTGATGATTTTGGTTTGAAGAGCCAATACCAGGACCAGAATTATGGGTATCGACCAGAAGCCCCCGTTAACTGCCGCACCTATCATTGCTCCGAATATCAAGCCGATCAACCCCCATGTTCCACCCGCCGTAAGAGCCAGGAATATGGGGCCTCCATAGGCTGATGAATCGGTACCAACGACTTGAGCCAATCCGTAAGCAAGCCCCAGCGCACCAAAGAAGAATGCTATTAAAACAACATGATTTCCGCGATTTGCTTCCTTTCTGTATTCCATCTTCTCCCTCCAGCTTTGTGCCAATCCTAGCTTCACTGCCTGCTGTTGCAAGTCCGATAGCCGCCAATCAATTCGCGTTCGCTGAGCTCGCGTCGCGCCATAATGACGCATTCCCTCACGCCCCGTTTGGCTCGCGCAACGATCATGCGAGCGTCAGCACGCCAAGCCGGTCACTTGGTCATTTTGCGCCGCAGCGATCGGGGACCGTCAAACCCCGGGGAGCACCAATTCCGCCCGCAGGCCGCCGATCGGCGCACTGCCAAGCGACAGGCTGCCGCCATAAAGCGCGGCGAGATCGACGACGATCGACAATCCGAGCCCCGACCCGGGCTTTGACTCGTCCAGCCGCTGGCCGCGACGCGACACCTGCGCCCGCTCCGCCGCCGACAGGCCGCGTCCATCATCGTCGACGATCAGCCGCAGCGTCGGGCTGAGGCCGGGCCCGGCCGGCCGTTCCACCAGCACCTCGATAAAGACCCGTGAGGCCGCCCATTTGCAGGCATTGTCGACGAGGTTGCCGGCCATTTCCTCCAGGTCCTGCCGCTCGCCGCGGAATCTGGCGTTGGGGTCCGCCTTGACCTCGATGGCGAGCGCGCGGTCGCGATGGATCTTTTCCATCGTCCGCTGCAGCGCCTCGATCGCCGGCGCCACCTCGGTGACGGTGCCGACAACAGAGACGCGGGCGGCAATCCGCGCCCGTTCCAGGTGGTGGGCGACCTGGTCGCGCATCACATCGGTCTGCTCCAGGACCTTGCGGGCGAAGTTATCATTGCGATGCGCGGACGCCTCGTTGACGATCACCGACAGCGGCGTCTTGATCGCATGCGCGAGATTGCCGACATGGGTGCGCGCGCGCTCAACGATTTCGCGGTTGGCCTCGATCAGCGCGTTGGTCTCGCGCGCGAGCGGCGCGATCTCGACGGGAAACTCGCCCTCCAGCTGTTCGGCGCGGCCGGAACGGATGTCGGCGATGGCGTCCGAAATGCGCTTCAATGGCGCGAGGCCGAAACGCACCTGGAAAATCGTGGTCAACAGCAGCACGATGCCGAGCGCGGTAAAGGTGCCGCCAAGATAATAGTCGAAGCTGCGCGTCTCGTCGAAAATCTCCGCGGCATCGCCGGCAACGCTGACCAGGAACCTGCCGTCCGCCCCGAGATCGACCGGGCGCTCCACCATCCGAAGATTCTGGCCCTCAGGTCCGTCGACATAGGCAACCCGGATGCCGGCGGTCGAGAGTTCGACGCCCCGCTCATCAAGCTTGGGCAGCTTCTTGTCCCACAGCGAGCGTGAAGCGCGTACGTCCGGCTTGTCGGTGTCGGTGCGGGTGATCTGCCAGTACCAGCCCGACAGCGGCAGTTCGAACAGCGGCTCGCCAAGCGACTGGAACTGCCGATCGGCCGGCTCGTCCGGAGTTGCGACCTCGGCGATCAGCGTACGCAGATACAGGTTGAGCCGGCGATCGAACGCGCGCTCGGTCGCGTCGCGATAGACCGACGACAAGGCGATGCCGGTGATGGCAAGGATCACCACTACCCAGGCGGACGCGGAAAAGAACAGCCGGATGGCAAGCGAATTGCGGCGCATGCCCTAGTGCCCCCGTTCTGACATTCGCATCAATGTCGCGGCGATCTCTTTGCGAATGTCAGAACGACAAGGGGCACTAGCAAATATCTTTGCTCGTGCGGCTTTGAATTTGACATTCGCCTCACGAACTCGTGGGCGACAAAGGGGCGAATGTCAAATCCGCCGCACGAGTTTTAGGCTCCGGCGGGGGGCGGCGTCAGCAAATATCCTAGGCCGCGGACGGTCTGGATGATGTCCACTTCGAGCTTCTTGCGGATGCGCCCGACGAACACCTCGATGGTGTTGGAGTCGCGGTCGAAGTCCTGGTCGTAGAGATGCTCGACCAGCTCGGTGCGCGAAACCACGCGGCCCGAATGATGCATCAGATAGGCAAGCAGCCGGTACTCATGCGAGGTCATCTTCACGGGATTGCCTGACACGCTGACCTTGCCGGTCCGCGTGTCGAGCGATACCGGGCCGCAGGTCAGTTCGGACTGCGCATGGCCGGCGGAGCGGCGCAGCAGCGCGCGGATGCGTGCCAGCACTTCCTCGAGATGAAAAGGCTTTGCGACATAGTCGTCGGCGCCGGCATCGAAGCCCTGCACCTTGTCGCTCCAGCGGTCGCGCGCGGTCAGGATCAGGACCGGCATCGCGCGCTTGTTGCGGCGCCAGGCCTCGAGCACCGAAATGCCGTCCATTTTCGGCAGGCCGATGTCGAGCACCACGGCATCGTACGGCTCGCTGTCTCCGAGGAAATGCCCCTCCTCGCCGTCGAAGGCACGATCGACCACATAGCCGGCGTCGCTCAGCGCCGTCGTGAGCTGGCGATTGAGATCCGGGTCGTCCTCAACGACGAGCAAGCGCACATTTGCCTCCAAAGCTGAGTACCGAACGCACCATCAAGATGATCCCCGGCGGCGTGAACCGCCCATGAACGGAATGAACAACGCGACGTTACTTTTTCTTCACAATGGCTTTTTGACGATCAGCCGCCAAGTCAGCCGCCAAGCCGGACAACCAGCCAGACACAAGCAGCTTCCTCGCCAAACAACCATCCTCAGTCGCCTCAGCGCAACGATCCGTTCAAAACGGATCGATCTAACCGGGTTGTCGGGTTGAGTGAAAACCTGAGGTTTGTGGGTTTCTGGTTTGTGAGCCTCCCCGCCCCTGCCCGATTGCCAGATGGGCGCCCTGAAGGCGCCTTCTCCTTTTCTCAAACGTGGAAGAATACGAACCAGATGATGCCGAGGATGAGGACGGCGAGCCCGGTCGAAACCGTCAGAAGCGCAAGGACCGAAGGACCCGGTTCGGCCTGACGCGCCTCTGTTGCTGTTTCAACGATGTGGCCTTGCCGGTCTTTTGTCGCCATGATGAACCTCGTTCGGATTATCCTCACATCGTTCCGCGAACCCGGGGTCTCGCAGGCGAGGCTGGGCATCGCAAACGGCGAGCCCCGTGGGCATCGCACATCACGGCAACGCCTTCGTTGCAGGCGATGTTCCGGTTCTACCCCCGTTTAGCGACCTTGCAGCGCAGCGTTCGTGATGCAACCGCGGGCGGGTTAACGCCGTTGGTCGATTCCTGCCCGCGCCAGCTTTGTGATCGGGGACGAGGGTGTTATCCTCGGCTTTTGATATTTTAGTCCTGTAGCGTTTCGGAGTTGATTATGGCCCCCCGCGCCAACTGGAAAGGCTTTCTGCGGCTCTCGCTCGTGACCTGCCCGGTTGCGCTGTATCCAGCCACCTCCGACACGGAGAAGGTCTCGTTCAACCAGATCAACCGCAAGACCGGTCATCGGATCAAATATTCAAAGGTCGACGCCGACACCGGCGAGGAAGTCGCCAACGAGGACATCGTCAAGGGCTACAAGGTCGACACCGACACCTACATCGAGGTGAGCAAGGAAGAGCTCGAGGACATCGCGCTGGATTCGACCCACACCATCGAGATCGACGAGTTCGTGCCCAAGGCCGACATCGACAACCGTTACCTGATCCGTCCCTATTATCTCGTCCCCGACGGCAAGGTCGGCCATGACGCCTTCGCCGTGATCCGCGAGACCATCCGCACCATGAACAAGGTCGCGATCGGCCGCGTGGTCCTGACCAACCGCGAGCACATCATTGCGCTCGAGCCGCTCGGCAAGGGCCTGATGGGCACGCTGCTGCGCTACCCCTACGAGGTGCGCAGCGAGAAGGAATATTTCGACGACGTCCAGGACGTCAAAGTCACCAAGGACATGCTTGATCTCGCCAGGCATATCGTCGATCAGAAGTCCGGCGATTTCGAGCCGGAGGCCTTCGAGGATCACTACGAGACGGCGCTGGTCGATCTCATCAACAAGAAGCGCAACGGCGTGAAGATCGCGCCCAAGGCCGCGCCCAGGAGCAGCGGCAACGTCATCAATCTGATGGACGCGCTGAAGAAGAGTCTCGCAACCGAGAAGCAGGCCCCCGCCGCCAAGGCCAAGGAAACGGGCAAGGGCAAGAAGCCGAAGCGCGCCGAGGGCCAGCGCGAAATGCTGCTGCCGATTTCAGGCAATGGGAGCGGCAAACGCGCCGCCAAGGAAGAGCCCAAGCAAGAGCCGAAGAAGTCCGCAAAGCCCACGCGCGCGCCTGCCCGCGCCAAAAAGGCGGGCTGACAGCCTGCCGCTCACATCATTTCATCATTTCAGCGCGGTGCTGACGTCGCTGTATTTGCCGTTGAGGGCGCTGCCCAGGCCGTTCACGACGGTGACGATGACGATGCTGATGCCGGCGGCGATCAGGCAATATTCGATCGCCGTCGCCCCGGACTGATCGGCCAGGAATCTCGCAATCAGCTTTCGCATTCCAAACTCCTGTCGCCTTTCGCGATGCGGATTGTGCCCGCACGCAGCGCAGCGCGCAATTTAGGGCGGCCCTGGTTTCCCCGTGATTGAGGAACACGCTGAACAAAAGGTAAATCAGCCGCCGGAAATCGGGCCCTGTCCAGCCGGCCGTGATCCCGGGATGCATATCAGAGCTTCGGCCGCGGCCCTTCAGGCGCGCTTTACCGCCCGCTCAATTCCTGTTCCTCTACGCCCCCTACGGCATGGATCCGCACCCAAAGGGCCGCCGAACCGGTTGAGCGGCCCTCCTTGGCGACAAACGCCTGGCGTTTGCGCGGCAGATCGTGCCCCAACAAAGGCCGGACGTCAGCATCGGCCGGTTCCTGGGGAGAGACAGCCATGAAGCTCGGCACTGCCATTGCGGAAATCATGAAGCGCGAGGGGATCGAAATCCTCTGCGGTTATCCCGTCAACCACCTGATCGAACACGCCGCCAACGCCAATATCAGGCCGATCATGGTGCGGCAGGAACGGATCGGCGTGCACATGGCCGACGCCATCTCGCGCGTCACGTCGGGCCGGTCGATCGGCGCTTTCTGCATGCAGCACGGGCCCGGCGCCGAAAACGCCATGGGAGGCGTCGCGCAATGCTACGGCGAATCCGTCCCCGTGCTGGTGCTGCCGATGGGCTATGCGCGGCGGATTTCCAATATCGAGCCGAATTTCAATTCCAGCCAGGCCATGAAGGCGTTCGCGAAATCGACCGAGCCGATCATCCTCGCCAGCGAAGTCGCCAACATCTTCCGCCGCGCCTTCACCAAATTGAAGAACGGCCGCGGCGGTCCTGTCATCGTCGAGATCCCCTCGGACATGTGGAACGAGGAGGTGCCGGAGCCGCTCAACTACACCCCGGTGCTGCGCACCCGCTACGGCGCCGATCCCGTCCATGTCAAGGAAGCCGCCAGACTGCTCGTCAACGCCAAACGGCCCGTGCTCTACGCCGGCCAGGGCGTGCATTACGCCAAGGCGTGGCCGCAATTGAAACGGCTGGCCGAACGGCTTGCCATTCCCGTCACCACGAGTCTGGGCGGCAAGTCGTCCTTCCCCGAAACCCATCCGCTGTCGCTCGGATCGGGCGGGCTCGCCGTACCGCGTGCGGTGCCGAAATTCCTCGCCGAGGCCGACGTCATTTTCGGCATCGGCTGCTCCTTCACCGAGACCAATTTCGGCATCAAGATGCCTGGCGGAAAGACCATCATCCACTCGACGCTCGATCCCAACCATCTCAACAAGGATGTCGAGTGCAGCATCGGCCTCGTCGGCGACGCCGGCCTCGTGCTGGACGCGCTGCTGGAGGAAATCGGCAAGAGCGTCGGCTCGGATCGCGATCCCTCTGCGGTTGCCGCCGAGATCGCGGCCTCGCACAAGGAATGGCTGGCGAAATGGATGCCCAAGCTCACCTCCAACGACGCGCCGCTCAATCCCTATCGCGTGCTCTGGGACCTGCAGCACACCGTCGACATCAGGAACACCATCATCACCCATGATGCCGGCAGCCCGCGCGATCAGCTCTCGCCGTTCTGGAAGCCGGTCGAGCCCCTCACCTATCTCGGCTGGGGCAAGACCACCCAGCTCGGCTATGGCCTCGGGCTTGCGATGGGCGCCAAGCTCGCCAAGCCCGACAAGCTCTGCATCAATGTCTGGGGCGATGCCGCCATCGGTTTCACCGGCATGGATTTCGAGACCGCGGTGCGCGAACGGATTCCGATCATGTCGATCCTGCTCAACAACTTCTCGATGGCGATCGAACTCAAGGTGATGCCGATCTCGACCGAGAAATATCGCTCCACCGACATATCCGGCGACTATGCGGCGATGGCGCGCGCCTTCGGCGGCTATGGCGAGCGCGTGACCAAACCCGAGGACATCGTGGGCGCGATCAAGCGCGGCATCCAGAAGACCCAGGAGGGCGTACCGGTGCTCCTGGAATTCATCACCTCCAAGGAAACCGAGGTGTCGCGGCCGGGGACCTGACGGGCATACGGGGGTAAGCCGGAAAATCCGCCGGCGGCCGCTGGAACCGGCCGCCCCGGGGTGAAATAATGGAGGAATCTGGCCCGGGCACCGGGCGGCTGGATTTAGGCAGATGGCGGCGGTTTCCGACGACGCGACAGCCGATCTGAATCGCAGGATTGCCGAACTCGAACGGCAGCTCGAAACCGCTTTGATCGAGCGCGACGCCGCCATCGATCGGCAGACCGCAAGCGCGCTGATCAGTTTCCGGCTGCAACACGAAGTGCGGTCCGCGACCGAACGGCAGAAAGCCGGCGACGAAATACTACGTGCAATTGCGAATACCCACGGCGATGCCCAGCACGCCCTGCAGCGGATCGCCGAAACCACTCAGCACTTCTTCAATGCCTCCGCCATCACCATCGGCATCACGGACGGCAGGGACTGGATTCGCACCCTCCGCGTCGGCAAGGCGTCAGAACTCGTGTCCGTGGCCATTCCCGCGAGCGAGGTTGGGATCGACGGAAGGAACCTGGCGGGATTGGTCTGTCGCGAAAACCGACAACTTCACGTTCCCGATGTCGACAATCTCGACCCTTCGATTGCCGATTTTCCGGGATTTGCGGCGGCGCGCGCCGGCGGCTCCCGCACGATATCCGGCACGCCCCTCAGACGTGGAACGAAGGCGATCGGCGCAATGGTCGTTCATCGCGACCGGCTCGCGGCCTTCACCGACGAGGAACTGGCGCTTCAGCAGACCTTCGCCGATCAGGCCGTGATCGCGATCGAGAACGCGCGGCTGTTCAACGAGGTGCAGGAAGCGCTGGAGCGTCAGACCGCGACCGCAGATATCCTGAAGGTGATCGCAAGCTCGCCGTCGGACGTGCAGCCGGTGTTCGATGCGATCGCCGAGCGCTCGAATCAGTTGGTCAATGGCTCGTCTACTTCGGTGCTCAGCCTGGTGGACGATGCGTTGCATCTGATGTCGTACACACGGATTAGTCCGGAGGCCGATGCCGCCCTCAAGGCATTCTACCCTCTGCCGCTCTCCACATTCATGTGGGGTGAAGCGGTTCGCCGGGGTGAAATTGTCCATTTTTCCGACAGTGAGGACGAAGCGGTCACGCCGGCCGCTGCGCGAGAAGTGGCGCGAGCGCGTGGCTGGCGCAGTGCCATGTTCCTTCCCCTGCTGCGCGATCAAAGGCCCATCGGCGTTATCAGCGTGACGCGGCGCGAGGTCGGGCCGTTCGCAGACCATCACATCCAGCTATTGCAAACCTTCGCCGATCAGGCCGTGATCGCGATCGAGAATACGCGCCTGTTCAAAGAGACACAGGAGGCGTTGGAGCATCAGACCGCAACCTCCGAGGTTCTGCAGACCATCGGAAGCTCGATGGCAGATGCACAGCCGGTTTTCGAGCGCATCCTCGAGATTACGCGCAACCTTGTCGGCACTGAGGAAATCGGAATCCTTCTTGCCCCCGGTGACGGCCTGCTGCACATGGCAGCCCATTGCGGCACGCGTGCGGAAGCCTTCAAGGACGTGTTTCCGATGCCGGTCGAGGAAACCGCCGCTCGCCCCGTCTTGGTTGAACAATGCCAACGCTATTATGCCGACGCTCTGAATGATCAGACCGCCCCGCCGAGCCTTGCACGCGCGGCGGAAGTCATGGGCAATTACTCCTGCCTCATCACGCCGATGATCTGGCAGGGACGCAGCATCGGTGTGATTTCCGTGGGGCGCGAGCCAAATGCCGTGTTCACGGACAAGGAATGCAAATTGCTTCAGACCTTCGCCGACCAGGCCGTGATCGCGATCGAAAACGCGCGGTTGTTCAACGAGGTGCAGGAACGCACGCGCGAGCTGTCGGAATCATTGCAGCAGCAGACCGCTACTGCAGACGTCCTGAAAGTTATCAGCCGCTCCGCATTCGACCTTCAATCCGTGCTGAACACGCTCGTGGAATCTGCCGTCACCCTGTCCGGCGCGCAGATCGGGACGATCTTCCAGAAGCGCGGCGAGCTGTTCTATTTGACGGCTGCATACAACTTCCCCGGAGCGATTGAATATGGCCGCGCCAACCCGGTTGCCCCCGGCGTCGGCACCAATGTAGGGCGCACGGCACTGAGCGGTGCCGTGGAGCAAATGCCGGACGTCCTGGCAGATCCGGAATTCACCGCGCATGGATACCAGCAACTTGGAAATTTCCGCGCCTTGCTGGGCATCCCGCTCAAACGCGATGGCAACGTCGAGGGCGTGTTTTCATTGTGCAAGCGCGAGCCCGGCCTCTTCGAGCCTCGCCACGTCGAGCTGGTGCAGACCTTCGCCGACCAGGCCGTGATCGCGATCGAGAACGCGCGCCTGTTCAACGAGACGCAGGAGGCGCTGGAGCGGCAGACGGCGACGGCCGACATTCTGAAGGTCATTGCGAGTTCGCCTTCCAACGTACAGCCGGTGTTCGAAGCCATTGCCGAAAGCGCACGGCGCGTGGTCGGCGGCCTGACAGCGCTCGTTACCCGTATCGTTGGTGACGAACTTCATCTCGCAGCCCTCACGGCCGGAAACGAAGCCGGAATGCAGGTCGTTCGGCAGATGTATCCGATGCCGATTTCCTCTACGCGCGCTCAATCCCGCGTCGCGCGCACTGGCGAGATCGTCATGTATGCCGATGCCCGGCACGAGGGCGACGACACAACCAGGGAGATCACGCGCGCCCGCGGAGTCCGCAGTCTGCTCATCGTTCCCATGCTGCGCGATGGCGCTCCGGTCGGCACAATCGCGGTGGCACGGGAGCAGCCGGGAGGCTTTGACGACAACACCATCGGCCTGATGCAGACATTCGCCGACCAGGCCGTGATCGCGATCGAGAATGCGCGGCTGTTCAACGAGACGCAGGAGGCGCTGGAACGGCAAACCGCGACGGCGGACATCCTCAAGGTGATCGCGAGTTCGCCGTCGGACGTGCAGCCGGTTTTCGATGCGATCGTGGCCAATGCGGATCGGCTGATCAACGGCTTCTCGACCGGAGTATACCGGTTTGTCGATGACATCGTTCACTTGGTGGCATTTTCCCCGGGAAACCCGACTGCCGACGCGATGCTGAGAGCCAGGTTCCCGCGGCCCATTGCTGGCATCAGGTATTTTGAATTGGCGCAGGCCGGCGAGACGGTGCAGATCGTCGATACAGAACTCCTGGAAGTCGACGACCCGTTAAGGGAAATCGCGCGGGCGCGCGGATTCAGAAGCCTGCTGTATTCACCCTTGCTGAGCAAGGGAAAGTCGATTGGCGTCATTGTCGTCAGCCGCACGAACCCCGGCTCGTTCTCCGAGCATCACGACCAGTTGTTGCGCACCTTCGCCGACCAGGCGGTGATCGCAATCGAGAACACGCGACTGTTCAACGAGACCCAGGAGGCGCTGGATCGGCAGACCGCGACCGCCGACATCCTCAAGGTGATTGCGAGTTCGCCGTCCGAGGTCCAGCCCGTGTTCGACGCCATACTGGCTCGCGCCTTGACCCTGTGCGAAGCGGCATTCGGATTTCTCACGACCTATGACGGCGAACGATTCGAATTTGCGGCACAACTCGGCGTGCCGCCGGCCCTCGCCGAGCATTTCCGCGGCGGAATGAACCAGCCGCAGCCCGGCGATGCGCACTGGCGCCTGCTGGAAGGCGAAGACCTGGTCCACAATCTGGATCAGAAGGACGAGGACGCCTATCGCCTGGGCAACCCCTTGCGCCGCGCGGTGGTGGATCTCGGAGGCGCCCGGTCTGCCCTCGTCGTTGCACTCCGCAAGGGTGGGTCGCTGCGCGGATCGATCACGATCTACCGCAAGGAAGTCAGGCCGTTCTCCGTATCGCAGATAGATCTGCTGCAGCATTTTGCCGACCAGGCCGTCGTCGCCGTCGAGAACACGCGACTGTTCAATGAGACACAGGAAGCGCTGGAGCGCCAGACGGCAACGGCCGACATTCTCAAGGTGATTGCGAGTTCGCCGTCAGACACGCGACCGGTATTCGATGCAATTGCCTCCGCCGCCAACAGGTTACTCGGCGGATTCTCGACGGCTGTGTTCCGTTTGTCCGACGACATTGTCCATCTTGCCGCGTTCACGCCGACCAATCCGGTCGCCGACGAAGCGCTCAAAGCCGATTTCCCCAGACCCGTCGATGACTTCGAGCCAATCCAGCTGACCAAGCCGGGCGAACCATTCCCTGTCCCCGACACCGAGGAGATACCGCACGTCCGCATCAGGGACATCGCACGACTGAACGGCTTCCGCAGCATGCTGTTCGTACCGATGATGAACCACGGCGCGCCGATCGGCGTTATCGCAGTTACGCGCGCCGAACCGGGTGCATTTGCATCCTCTCACGTCCAGCTCCTCCAGACCTTCGCCGATCAGGCCGTGATCGCGATCGAGAACACGCGGCTGTTCAACGAGACCCAGGAAGCGCTGGAACGGCAGACAGCGACCGCCGACATCCTCAAGGTGATCGCGAGTTCACCATCGGATGTGCAGCCGGTGTTCGACGCGATCGCGGCGAGCGCCAATCGCCTGGTCGGGGGCTTTTCCTGCACCGTTGTGCGCTTTGTCGAGGGAACGGCGTATCTTGAGGCCTTCACGCCGACGACGCCGGACGCGGATGAAATTCTCCAGTCAAGTTTTCCTCAATCCGTGGCCGCCTCCGCGCCATACCGGTTGGCAACGGCCGGCGAGGTGATGCAGATCCCTGATACCGAAGCGTCGACCGGCGGCCTTCCGCGAATCGCGCGGGCCCGCGGCTTCCGCAGCATGTTGTTCGCACCGCTGATGAACAAGGGTGAGACGATCGGGTCGATCGCGGTGACCCGCGTCGAGCCCGGCACTTTCTCCGACCATCACGTGCAACTGTTGAAGACTTTTGCCGACCAGGCTGTCATCGCCATCGAGAACACCCGGCTGTTCAACGAGGTGCAGGAACGGACAGTCGAGCTTTCGGAAGCGCTGGAGCAACAGACTGCCACCGCAGAGGTGCTGAGCGTCATCTCGAGCTCCGCAGGCGATCTCGCGCCGGTGTTCGACACGATGCTTGGCAAGGCGATGGAGTTGTGCGGAGCCAACTTCGGCGTACTCAATACCTATGACGGCAAGGCCTTCCATACCCAAGCGACGCATGGACTTGCCCCTGCATACGATGAATTCCGCCGCAGGCAACCGCTTGAATACGGGCCCGGCACGTCACCCGCACGCCTTTTGCAAGGTGAGCCGTATGTTGAAATCGGCGACCTTCCGGGGTCCGAGGCCTATCGCCGGGGCGACCCAAACCGGCGGGCGCTGGTCGACATAGGCGGTGCACGGCGCCTGCTCGCCGTACCCTTGCTCAGGGATGACCGCGTCGTCGGCAATGTCATGATCTTCCGGCAGGAAGACCGACCGTTCTCCGAGAAGCAGATCAAACTGCTCCAGCAATTCGCGGCGCAAGCCGTCATCGCCATCGAAAACACGCGATTGCTCCGCGAACTGCGGGAGAGCACCGAGGATTTGAGCGAATCGCTCCGGCAGCAGACCGCGGTCGGCGACGTCCTGAAAACCATCAGCCGCTCCACGTTCGACCTGCAGCCGGTGCTGGACACGCTGGTGAACACGGCCGCGATTCTTTGCGCCGCCGACATGGCGTTCATCATGCGCCGCGATGGCGATCTCTATCTGGCCGGGGCCGCCGTCGGCTTCACCGCCGAATATATCGAGTTCCTGAGGAACCATCCCATCACCCCGGATCGGGGCACCGTCACCGGTCGCGCGGTGCTGGAAGGCCGCGCGGTACAGATCCTCGATGTCGAGACTGATCCCGAATACACGATGCGGGAATCGACTGAGATGGCCAGGCAACACACTGCACTCGGTGTGCCGCTCCTGCGGGAGAACGAGCCGATCGGCGTGATCGTCCTTGCACGTCAGCACGTGGAGGCATTCACTCAGAACCAGATCGATCTTGTCACGACCTTTGCCGACCAGGCCGTGATCGCGATCGAGAATGTCCGCCTGTTCGATCAATTGCAGCATCGCAGCGACGACCTCGCGGAGTCGCTACAACAGCAAACCGCAACGTCCGAGGTGCTTCAGATCATCAGTTCGTCGCCGGGCGAGCTTGCGCCGGTGTTCGACAAGATGCTGGAAAACGCGACGCGGGTGTGCGGCGCCGGGTTCGGGTCGATGCTGCTGTTGGAAGGCGATGACCTGATCCGGCAAGCGGCCTTCTACAACGCGCCCCCCGAACTTGCAGCCGTGCGGACCAACCAGGTCCGGCCGCTTCATCCCCTGAGCTCCATCACCACAGCCGTCTGCGAGAAGCGGGTGGTGCAGCTCGAAGACATTCTTGAGAGCCCAGCTTATCTCGCGCGCGCACAACACGCGGTCGAGCTGGCCGAGCTTGGCGGCGCACGCACGATCGTCGTGGTCCCGATGCTGCGGGACGACGCCGCGATCGGTGTCATGACGGTCTATCGTCAGGAGGTGCGCCCCTTCACCGAGAAGCAGATTGAGTTGCTGACCAACTTCGCAAGCCAGGCGGTGATCGCGATCGAGAACGCCCGCCTGCTTCGCGAGTTGCGCCAGCGCACGGATGATCTCGGCGAAGTCCCTGCAACAGCAGACCGCGACGTCCGAAGTACTCCAGGTCATCAGCTCGTCGCCCGACGATCTTGTTCCCGTGTTCAACAAAATGCTGGAAAACGCGACGCGGGTCTGTGGCGCCGAGTTCGGAACGATGGTGATGGTGGAAGGCGAAACGTTCCACAATGCGGCTATCTTCAACGCACCACAGGCGTTCGTGGAGGCGCGAACCGGTGTGGTTACGCCAATTCATCCGCTTAGCTCAATGGCCACCGCCATTCGCTCCCGGCATGTCGTCCAGGTGGACGATATCCGCAACACTCCTGCCTATCTCCAACGCAATCCGTCCACAGTTCAGCTCGCGGAACTGGGCGGCGCAAGAACGATCGCCATCGTACCCATGCTACGGGATGACGAGGTGATCGGCCTGATCACGGTCTACCGCAAGGAAGTCCGCCCCTTCGGCGACAAACAGACGGAGCTTTTGACCAACTTCGCAAGGCAGGCCGTGATCGCGATCGAGAACGCGCGCCTGCTCGGCGAGCTGCGCCAGCGCACGGATGACCTCACCGAGTTCGCTGCAATTCCAGACCGCGACGTCGGATGTGCTGAAAGTCATCAGCCGCTCGCCGGACGCGCTGCAGCCGGTACTTGACGTCATCGTCGAGACGTCGCGCGAGCTGTGCGGATGCGACGCCACCACGATATTTCTGCTGCGCGACGGAAAGTTTCACGTCACGGCGGTGGCGGGCTCACTTCCCCCCCATCTGGATCACCTGAAGGCCAATCCGCTGCCCATCGGGCAACCCGGTTCCATTCTCTCCCGGGTCTATGATCAGAAGCGCACACTGCACTTTGCGAACGTGTTGGACGATCCGGACCTACGAGAAGGATCGACTGGACTCGGCGGAGCGCGTGCCCTGCTGGCGGTGCCACTGCTGAGCGACGGCCAGGTCATTGGCGCAATAATCCTGCGCCAGCCGCATACGCGACCCTTCACGCCGCGGCAGATCCAGGCCGTCGAAACCTTCGCCGATCAGGCGGTGATCGCGATCTCGAATGTGAACCTTTTCGAGCAGGTCCAGCAGCGCACGCGCGAGCTTTCCAAATCGCTCGACGATTTGCGCACCGCGCAGGGCCGCCTGATCCAGACCGAGAAACTGGCTTCGCTTGGCCAGCTCACCGCCGGCATCGCCCACGAAATCAAGAACCCGCTCAATTTCGTCAACAATTTCGCAGCGCTCTCGGTCGAACTCACCGACGAACTCAATGATGCCCTGAAGCAGGCTTCGGTCGCCGACAAGATCCGCGCCGAGGTCGATGAGTTGACCGGGCTTTTGAAGGACAACCTGTCCAAGGTCGTGCAGCACGGCAAGCGTGCTGACTCCATCGTCAAGAACATGCTGCTGCATTCGCGGGAGGGCTCAGGCGATCACCGGCCCACGGACGTCAACGCGCTGGTCGACGAAAGCCTCAACCTCGCCTATCACGGCGCCCGCGCCGAAAAGCCGCAGTTCAACGTCACGCTGCGACGTGATTTCGATGCCGAGGCGGGCATGATCGAGGCGTTTCCGCAGGAAATCACCCGCGTGCTGCTCAACCTGATTTCCAACGGCTTCTACGCCGTGGCCAAGCGCAAGGCCGACAATGCCGACGGCGATTTCGAGCCGCTGGTGACGGCGAGCACGCATGCCCGTGACGACCATGTCGAAATCCGCATTCGCGACAATGGCACGGGCATCCCGCCCGAGGTGAAGGAAAAGATGTTCAACCCCTTCTTCACCACCAAACCCGCAGGTGAAGGCACCGGTCTGGGCCTCTCGATGAGCCACGACATCATCGTGAAGCAGCATGGCGGCACCATCGAGGTCGAAAGCGAACCAGGCGCATTCACCGAGTTTCGTCTCGTGCTGCCGCGGACGAGCCAATCCGGTAAGGCGACCGGCAACCCATGACGGGCATGATGGCGAAAGAAGCTGATCTTCAGCGGACCATCGCCGAGCTTCAACGTGAGCTTGGCGCGCGAACCGCTGAGCTGGCGGAGGCACGCGCGCAACAGGCGGCGGCGGCCTCGATCCTGTCGGTCATCAATCGTTCTGGCGGCAATCTTTCCGCGGTCTTTGATTGCATTCTCGAGCACGCCCATCAACTTTGCGGCGCCCCTTGCGGCAGTCTGCAGCTCTACCAGGACGACCGGGTGGTGCCCGTCGCGATTCGCGGCATGACGCCCGCATTCGACGAATTCCTGCGGCGCGGCTATCCGATCACCGACGGAATCCGTGCAGGCCTCGTGGATAGCCGACCGATACAGCGGGCCGATCTGATGGAGGTTATAAAAAGCCAACCCGCCGAGGCCTCGTTTGTCGCCGCGGTCGAGCTCGGCGGCATCCGAACCTTGCTGACGGTGCCGTTGCTGAAGGACGGCCGGGTCTACGGACGCATTGTCGCAGGCCGGCAGGAGGTGCGGACGTTCGACGACAACCAGATCGCAGTGCTGCAAGGTTTCGCGGCCCAGGCCGAGATCGCGATCGAAAATACGCGGCTGTTGAACGAGGTCCAGGCCAGGACTCACGACATCGAGGAGGCGCTGCGCTACCAGACCGGTAGCGCCACCATTCTCAACGTCATCGCCTCCTCGCCGACCGATGTGCAGCCGGTGCTGAACGCCATCGTCGAGAGCGCCTGCGAGCTGTGCGGGGCCTACGACGCCAACGTTCTCCTGCGATATGGCGATGAGCTGCATTTCAGCGCCCATCATGGGCCGATTCCGACCGGCACGTCCGCGCGCCCGATTAGCCGGGAGTGGGTCACCGGCCGTTCGGTCGTTGACAAGGTGCCGGTGCAGGTCTCGGACTTTGATGGACCGGAGGCGGCCGATTTTCCGGAAGGACGGCGGCAATCGCGCGAGCAGGGTCACCGGTGCACCCTCTCCGTGCCACTGCTTCGCGAAGACGAGGCGATCGGCGCAATCGCGCTCCGGCGCCTAGAGCCGGTTGCTTTCAACGAAAAGCAGATCAGCTTGCTACAGACCTTCGCCGACCAGGCGGTGATCGCGCTCGGCAACGTCCGCCTATTCGAGGAGGTGCGAGCGAAAACGCACGATCTCGAGGAGGCCTTGAGATACCAGACCGGGAGCGCCAACATCCTCAATGTGATCGCCTCCTCGCCGACCAACGTTGCCCCGGTATTGAAGGCCATCGTCGAGAGCGCCTGCGAACTTTGCGACGCCAACGATGCTGTCGTTCACCTGTTGGAACGCAATGACGTCTGCTACGCCGCGCATCATGGTCCGGTAGCGATTGGATTGCAGCGGCGCCCGGTCAACCGTGACTTTGTCGCGGGTCGCGCGATCATCGACAAGGTGACGATCCATTTGCATGACGTTCTCTCGAACGAAGGTGCGGAGTTTCCAGAAGCGCAGCTTCTATCATCCAAAGTCGGCATACACACGATCCTGGCTGTCCCAATGGTGGCGGAGGGAAAATGTTTTGGCGACATCATGCTTCGCCGCACGGAGGTACGTCCCTTCAGCGACAAGCAGATCACGCTGCTACAGACCTTCGCCGACCAGGCGGTGATCGCGATTGGAAACGTCCGACTATTCGAGGAGGTGCAGGCTCGCACGCGTGACCTGCAGGAGTCGCTGCAGCAGCAGACCGCAACGGCCGACGTACTCAAGGTCATCAGCCGCTCGGCGTTCGATCTGCAGGTCGTGCTGGACACGCTGGTGCAATCAGCCGCCCGCCTCTGCGAGGCGGACCTGGCCCTTATCACGCGCCAGAAGGGCGACCAGTTTTTTCGGGCCGGCTCGTATGGCTTCTCTGCCGAGTTCATGGAACGCATGAAAGACGTCCCGGTCACGCCCGAACGTGGGTCCATCGGCGGGCGGACCTTGCTGGAGGGAAAAGTCATCCATGTGCCCGACGTGCACGCCGATCCCGATTACAATTTTTGGGAGGCGCAGCGGCTGAGCGGCGACCCCCGCAGCATCCTTGGTGTGCCCCTTCTCCGCGAGGGCAAGCCGGTCGGCGCGCTCGTGCTTTTGCGTCGAAAGGTGCGGCCCTTCAATGACAAGCAGATCGAGTTGGTCACGACCTTCGCCGACCAGGCCGTGATCGCCATCGAGAACGTCCGCCTGTTCGACGAGGTCCAGTCGCGCACACGTGAACTCTCAAAATCGCTGGACAATCTGCGCGCCGCTCAGGACCGGCTGATCCAGACCGAGAAACTGGCTTCGCTCGGCCAGCTCACCGCCGGCATCGCCCACGAGATCAAGAACCCGCTCAATTTCGTCAATAATTTCGCGGCACTCTCGGTCGAACTTACCGACGAGCTCAATGAAGAACTCAAGCAGGCCTCGATGGCCGACAAGATCCGCGCCGAAGTCGATGAGTTGACTGGCCTTTTGAAGGACAACCTCTCCAAGGTCGTGCAGCACGGCAAGCGCGCCGACTCCATCGTCAAGAACATGCTGCTGCATTCACGCGAAGGCTCGGGCGAGCACCGGCCGACCGATGTCAACTCGCTGGTCGACGAAAGCCTCAATCTCGCCTATCACGGCGCTCGCGCCGAAAAGCCTCAATTCAATGTCACCTTGCGGCGCGATTTCGATCCCGAGGCGGGCATGATCGAGGCCTTTCCGCAAGAAATCACTCGGGTTTTTCTCAATCTGCTGTCGAACGGTTTCTATGCCGTGACCAAGCGCAAGGCCGAGATCGGCGAGGCCTTCGAGCCCATGGTCAGCACCACGACAAAAGGCCGCACCGATCATGTCGAAATCCGGATCCGCGACAACGGCACGGGAATCCCCAACGAGGTCAAGGAACGGATATTCAACCCGTTTTTCACGACCAAGCCGGCCGGCGAAGGAACGGGTTTGGGGCTGTCGATGAGTCACGATATCATTGTGAAGCAGCATGGCGGGGCGATTGAGGTCGACACCACGCCGGGTGAATTCACCGAGTTCAGGATCGTTTTGCCGAGAACAAATAATTTTTCAAACAAATCCAGAGGTTAGGCGTGAATATTCTGGTTCTGGTTGTAGATGACGAACCCGACGTCGAAGCATTATTTCGTCAGCAATTTCGCCGCGATCTGCGCGCGCAGCGCTTCATGATGGACTTCGCCAATTCGGCGGCGGACGCGCTGTCGCGCATCGCCGCCTCGATCGATCGATCGCTGATCCTGATCCTCTCTGATATCAACATGCCCGGCATGACCGGGCTGGAAATGCTGCCCAAGGTCAAGGAAATGCGCCCGGAGGTACCGGTTATCATGATCACCGCCTATGGCGACGCCGACACCAAACGCAAGGCGCTGGAAAACGGCGCGACCGGTCTTTTGACCAAGCCGATCGACTTCGCGGTGTTGCGTGAGGAGATCGATACGCGGCTTGCGCAGGTTCAGTAAAGCCCAGGCCCAGGAATGCCCATGGGGTGTGCTCCAACCACTCGGTTTCACGAAATTCGTAGCGCCAAAACTGGCGCCGCCCGCTGCCCCCCCTTGTCCCGCCCCCAGCGGAACCAGTTGACGCGCGGCATCCGCGGGCGCGCGACGAAGCATGAGGGCGGCGTAAACAAGCCCGAGCAATGAGCCGATCAGGAGCACCGACGGCAGGCCGTCGACGAACGGGCGAGGAGCCTGTTCTGCCGAAGAGTTTTTCACACGACTGTTATCGATCGCGATGCCGCGTACACCATTGCCGCCGAGTGTCGCCAATCCGGCAACTCCAGAGAATCTTGCAAGGCGCGTCTGACGAGACGGCAGGTGGAGCTCATGTTCGGCTAAGCGGCAAACCTGCGGCCTCGTACCTCCCCAAATAAAAACTCCCGGCGCGATCAATCATCAGGGCCCTGGAATTTGCGATTGGGCCAATCCCATTGGCCTGCTTCGTAAGTCGATGTATCAGTATCGCTCTTGCCGAGGTCTAACTGTGTTATGATTCTGGTAACGGTATAGCTGCCGTCGGGATTCCTGACTATGAACTCCGTAGTATCCAGGCCCGAGACTTCATCTCGGCGTTCCCAGGTTCCGTGGCCGGACCAATCGGAGGTCAGCACAGTCCAGATATCGCCGTCGTCGGATATTTCCGTGTTAACCCATCCGCTGGGCGCTTGAGTAATAATAATGGATCGTTGCCCCTTGGGATAAACCTCTACTGAAGAACGCCTAGATGGGGGCCCACCAGCAGCAGCATTGGATTTGTTCGGAGGTGTTACCGCGCCTGGTTGCTGCGGGCCTGCTCCGTCACCATTCGGGGTCCCTGCCCGGTCTCGCGGACCAAAATCAGGGCCCGCCGGGAGGTTGCTCGGCCAACTGAGCCACAGGGGATTGGGAAGCGCCATGGGGGGACCGCCAACACGATTCTTTGTCGGGCTGTGACCGTCGTTTGAATTGTCTTGGCCGCCATTTGAGTGATTGCCATTTCCGCCAGCTGAGCGTGCGCCGCCGCCACTAGCGCCAGAACCACCGCTTCCTGGGCCGCTCGTGTTATTTCCATTCGTTTCGTTTCCAATACAAAAGAATGTGGGAAAGCTGATGCACCACATGCCGCTGGGATCCGACTGATTAACCGGATCATTCCCTGCGAACGCATAGGGGTTGAATTTATTGCCCGCATCAAAGACCGGATCGCGACTGAGAAAGCGGCCGATCACGGGATCGTACAAACGTGCGCCGAGATTGACGACGCCGAACGCGGCCAGGCGATCGCCGCCATTCCATTGCTCGTTTTCGTAATTGGTGGTGCCCGGCGTGGCGCCGCTGGGATTCCTCACCTCGCCGAAGGGCTGGTAGTCGATGTCCTGAACAAAATTGCCGTCCTGGTCCGTCACAAAGCGCGTGCCGCGCGCCTCGCTGAACGCGAACGTCCAGTTGTTCGTTGGGCCATGCCGAGTGGCGGTGCCGCCCGGCAGCGGTATTCGCCGGTTGATGACGCTCTGCGCGCCTTCGATGCGCTGTTTGACGAACGCGCCGAAATACTTGTCGGCGCGTTGATCTGCCAGCGTCGAGTTGATCGTGAGCTGCTGCAGGCTGCCGAAGGCGTCATAAGAGAACGTGGCATTTGAGGCGCCGTCAGCCATGCCGCTCACGGAGCCGTTCGGGAAGTAGCTGATCGTGCGCGTGCCTCCATTTCGCTTCGGCATGGTCAGGATGTTGCCGGCGCCATCATAGGTGACGTTGCAGTTGGGAGCCTGGGGCGCCGTGTCCGTGCCATAGGCAAGCCCGCAGACGCGGTCGGGGTCCGTCGTCCCATAATTGAGTGAGACGCTGCCTGTGTGTCCGCTATTGGCGTCGGTCTGGCTCAGGATGTTGCCGAGCGCGTCGTAAGCGAAAGTGCGGTCGGGCAAAACGGTATCCGGGACGACCTGCAGATTCTGCGTGGCGCTCAGCCGCCCCAGTGCATCATAGCTGCGCATGCGAACGAAGCTGTTGTTTGAGTCCACGAATTCGCGGCGCTGCCGCTCGCGGCCCACCGGATCAAAGGGCGCGGGCAGCTCGTCAATACCTGTTGGGAACAGAAGCATGCGCGAATGCGCCCCATCCCTGGATGTCGTGCTCACGTTTTGAAGGAGCCGCCGGCCAGTGGCCGCATAATTGGCGCTAAGCTGCGCCGGTCCATATTGCGCGCCAGTGATGCGGCCGCGAACGTCGTACAGCGAGAAGCCGGCCACCGCGGAGAACAACGTCTGTGCGCTCGCGCCGTCACCATAGACGACCGAATTGACGCGACCGGCGGAGTCATAGGCGTAGGTGACCTGCTCGTCCCGCAAATTATCGGGAGCAAGAAGATGCAGGGTCTTCTCCGAGCCGTCGTCATGGTAGTCGTGGGTTTCGACGACGATCGAGTTCCCGGCGCCGGTTGGAAACTGCTTTGCTTTCAACCGACCAAGGTTATCGTAAGACAATCTCACGCCATCTGCGACCCAGAGGCGGCCGAGCAGCAGGTCGGGGATGAACGGATTGTTGGAACCGTCATACTGATAATTGTGGACGCTGCCCGAGACGATTGCGCCCGCTACCCGGTCTTCGCGATGGATCAGCCGGCCGCTCCCGTCAAAAGAGCTCATGCTGCGGCGGTCCTGGGCCGGACAAGGCGCGGCGCTATTGTCGTCGCACCACTGCACCTGCGTGACCTGGCCCCAACTGTTGAAGGTCCGCGTCTGCGCCGCCACCCCCGGCTCGTCAAGTCTGGTCATCCAGCCGAGCGAATTGTAATGCCAGGTGGTCGTTACCGGACCTGTTTTATTGACCGGGTCCAGATACCGCGTTGCGCTGGTCAGATGTCCGAGCGCGTCGTAGCCGAAAGCCGCGTCCGCGAGGACTTTGATTCCGTTATCGTCCTTGACGACATCCTGTTCCAGCACCCGGCCCGTCGCGTCGAGGGTCTTCCTGCTCGAGACCCCAAACTGGGAGCTGCCCTCCAGAAATGAATCGGCATCATTTCGAACCTGGAGTTCCCGATTGTCGGCGAAGACGCGGTTGAAGCACGTCGAATAAATCTCTTGAACCTCATCGACCATGCCCGCGGTTATTGATAATGGGCCGCGCCCGCGAACAAGACAGTTCGGTGTACCGTCGATGTTGTAACTATAGGTCGTGCCATAGTCGACAATGCGCTCATCGGTCGCGAACGGGTCGGCGATGAATCTGACACGGCCCAGCGGATCGTAGGTACGCTTGCCAACAACGACGGTCTGCTGATAGTCGGCGCCGAGCTGCGCTTCAGTTCTCAAGGTCCGACCGAAGCTATCTAAAAAGGTCGTTCCGATGCGGCCCGGCGCGGTCGCGACATTGACCTCCGGCACGGTGTCCTGGAAGATCTTCTGCGCGATCGAGCGGCCCTGCGGGGGAGTCGAATCGGGAATGCCGTCTCCGTCCGTATCGATGAGCGTGAAGCCGTCGTAAGTCGTGGCCGACAACACGCCGCCGGTCCCGCCATACGGAGTCGCAGTCGATCGTGTCACACGGCCGAAGCCGTCGTAAGCCGCGCCGCGCGCTGTCCCGTTCGGGTCGGTCGTGCTCGTTGTATTGAGGGTGACGGGATCCCGCGTGAAGCTGGTGGTCAATTGCGGGGAAATCGTACGATCGGGGTTGGACGCATTGAAGGTCACTTTGGTGGTGACAAGGCCGAAAGGGTCGTAGGTCAGATCTTTGAAGTTTCCAGCACCGTCTTCATCACGATTCCTAAAAATGCTCTTGGGATTTCCAGCGGCATCATTAGCTCGCACAAAGAGCTCGAGATCGTCACCGAGCGACATATGTGTGTCCATATCATAGCGGGTCACTCGGCTGACGTTGAGAAAACCGTTCGTTACCTTCCCGTTGGCGTGCCCCACGTACCCGTCATAATCGAATTTAGTCTTGGCGAGTGTCACGCCGCGACAGTCCTGCACGGTTTGCTGAGCGACCGCGTTCAGGATGCGCACCGGTGAGGTTTGCGGCGCGGCGTAATCGACATGATAGCAAAGATTGTCGTTGGGAACGTTATTGTCGTCAGCCAAGTCGCCGTTGTCGGTGCTATCGGTCACACGGCCGAAATCATCGAACGCGTTGACCGAGGAACCGGTCTTGACGATTCGCGGGCTCACGATCACGTCCGCCGTGCCGACCGCCGTGCCGGGCGTGCCGCGCCAGGACGTCACGCCCGACTGCACTGCAAAGCCGTGCTCGGCGCATTGGTCAAAGGATTCGTGCTGGCTGTTGTAGAGGCTGGAGCCTGTGTAGTCGTAGGGGTCGAGCATATCGACACAGGACTCATTGCCTGTCTTGCCAACCGGCAACAGCCGTCCTGCATACTCCATATGCGTAGCCGCAATCCGGCGCGAATCGGTTCTGATGTCGGCGGTCAAGAGCGCCCAGGGGTCGCTGCCGAGATCGCCGGAGAACTTCGTGACGTCGCTCGTGCGGCCAACTTTCAAATAGCGCAGGAAGCGGGTGGTCGCGTCCACATCGACATCGAAGTCAAAGGGATCAAGGGTAATAGCGTTCGATATGACCGCGTTGCCCGCGCCTGGATCGTTGGGATCACCAGTATTTTGCAGGCTCACCTTGCGTCGATAACCCGGGAAGACCCAGCGGTCATAGGCTGCATCGAAGTACTGACTCGCCTCGCCATAGGCGTAAAGCGTGGGCGAGAGCGGCTGACCCGAGCCATCGTTGGTCGTGACCTTTGTCACCACCACTTCCGGAAAGGGCACGAGATGGTTGGTGGTCGCGTCCTCCTTGGCGGAACGGTAGGTGATGTCGGTGGAGGCGCCGTAGCCGTTCTCGATCCGGGTGAGGAGGCCCGAGGTGGGCGGATTTGCGCCATTGGGCGACTTATTCAATCTTTGAACTCGAAGATGATCACCCGCGGTGCTGACAACCGCCGGCTGCCCGTCGCCATAAAAGTCATAGAGCCCCGTCAGGGTGCCGGCGCTCGTGTTATTGGGAAAGCAGCCGACTTGTTCCAGCGAGAGGTCGAAGTTGGGCAGCACAGCGGCGAGCGGCTTCGGCGCCGCGAAGCCAGTCCCCGTGCCCAGGGCCACGGTCCAGCTGTGGGTTGTCGAATCAAAGGCGATATAATCGGGAATGCCGTCGCCATTGAGATCGCGCAGACCATGCGTTCGCTTGATCGTATAGGTCACAGTTGGGAAGAAGTGAGTGGTGTCCTCCTGGCCATCCGCTGGGCAGGCCGCGGGCCTGAAATGGCCCAGACCATCGCCTGTCGGCACCAAATTGGATAGCGAACGCGCAGCAGGCCCCGGTAGCTGGATGAAGGCGTTGGAGAATGGCGCGGCCGGGTCGCCGGTCCCGCGCCGCGCCACGTTCGGCACAGAAGGCCCGGACGGCGGCACGACCGTGCTCACCCGATCGAGAATGCCGTCGCCGTCGATATCTTCAAATCCGCACTCCTGAACGGTCGCGCCGCGGCCGCCTGGTCCCGTATCGTTGGCGCTCCAGCGCGTGACACCACACCCGATATCCAGCGTGATTGGCGCTGAAAAAGCCGAGGTCCCCGAAACCAGGACATCACTAGCCGAAGGCACGCTCGTGTTCGTGCCCGTGTCCAAATGCAGGCCGGCGACGTTCAAAAGCGCCTTGACTTCGGTCGAAGTCGCCAGGTCGAACGGCTGCACCACCACCGTCGTGCGAAAATCACCTGCCGCGCCGGACCCTAACGGACCCGGATTGGGTGCCTCGCGGTTTGCGATTGCGGATGCGTTGAAAACGAGGTCCGGATAGCCGTCGCCATTGATGTCGCTCAGCTCCCATTGCGTGATCGTCACATCGGAGAGGTCGGTCCAGGCAAAAAGAGGCGCGTTGGGATCTTGACCCTGCGGTCCCTGGCATTTGCCATTGGAATAACCCTCAAGGGTCTCGACCCAATTTGAGCCATCCGCTTTCCAGCAGTGATTGAAGCGCCGGTCGTGTCCCGTCACCGTGCTCGACAGCGCCAGGAAAACGCCATCGGGACCTTGCTCCAGGTTCGCAGGAGAGGTCGGCAGATATTTGAGCAGCGGGCGGATATCGATCTCGCGCCGCTCCCAGGTAATGCGGTTCGGATCCTGCGGGTCTGGTTTGTTGAGATAAACCGCCCAGGCATTCAAAACTTCATCGGCAGCCACAACGTCGATGCGCCCGTCCGCGTTCATGTCGATCATCTGGGTCCAACGCCGCGCGTCGTTTCGATTGCCGTCGACGTCCGTCCGGCGCGGAAGGGTTGTAGACTGCATCTGGTCGAACAAGCCTCTGACCGAGTTGCCGAGGCGAGGGAGAATATCGATCGGCGCAAAGAGGGATTTTTTTGGATCGGCGGGATCAGGCTTGTTGAGCGCCACCCCGGGGAAATCGGGGAAGTTATAGACAAGGTCGGCTCGGCCATCGCCATTGACGTCGATGAGATTCTGCACGGAAAGACCGCCCATGCCGCCGTGTCCGACGACGCCACCATCTTGGAAAACCCACGTGGTTGCAACGCCAAAGCCGGCGAACCGCAAGCTCGGGAGGGAAATTTCTTGCCCGTCCCCCGCTCCATAGAGCAGCGTGCCGTCGACGCCCGTGACCTGGCCGTAAGAATACGTCGCCACCGGCAGCATCAGATTCTTGTTGCGCTCGTCGCTGTTCTCCTGGCCGCTCATGGTGACCCGGCGCAATTGGAATTGCCCGGTATCGACATCGTTCTGGTAGTCCAGGTTATAGGTGCGCAAGGAGCGCATGGTGACGTCGGAGCACGGATGTGTCGAATTGGCGTCACTCTCGCGCGCGGTCACGTCAATCGCACGCAGTTTGTGCATGCGCACCAGCGGGGTGCTGCCGAGCATCGACAGCGACAGCGGCGCGTTGGGATCGTCATTGTCGTAGACGAGATTGACCTGATGCTTGGCGCAGGCGCCCGTCGCGGTATCGTAATTGTAACTCACGCTGGCCAGATCGATCGAAAGGCCGGTGATCGACCCCGAACCGGGGCTGCCGGCAAGGCTTGGCGCGCCGATCCTGTAATCAAGATGCACATGCGCACCGCCGGGGCCGACAATATCCTGGAGCAAATAGAGATTGCCGTTGTCCAGCGGCTGTCCAGAACCCGCCGGATTTGAGCTGAAGGAAGAGCGTCGGCCATTGCCGTCATACATTTCGAGCACGCCGCCGCCGACATCGCGCACCTCGAGCTGCGCATCATCGCGGCGCGCCACCCAGGCCGTGTCCGCGGCGTTGCGCACGAGATCGACACCGTCCAACGTGAGCTGCTCGCGTGCCTGCGGGCCCGCATCAGGATTATTCGCCGGACGACGATGCGCAACCGTCACATTGCGGCGAATGGTGGAGAGCGGCACGTCCCAGCCAAGTCCGGCCGCGCCGAACCGGCGACCGCCATAGACGAGGCTCACCGGCACCGGCAAACCGCCCCGCGCCGTCGGCAAATCCAGCGGCACCGAGGTGCTGTAGCCGCCGCTCGAACCCACTCCGCCGCCAAAGCCCGTATCCGATGCGCGCGCCGCATAATGTTCGCCGGTCGGCGCTAATTGCGCCAGCGATGGCGCCGTTACCGTCAGACCCAGGAGAGCAACAAACGAACGGGCGAGTTTCTGCGACTGTGCAAACATCATCGTATCCTTTGGGAAGGAATGCCGAAGGCCACTACCCTCACCGCGTTCCGAGTGCGGCAAGCGATGTCGGTCGGCGGTTCGGGAGTCGGACTTTCGTGGGCGCGTGCGTGTACTCTTGCTTCGTCACCGTGCTTTTGCAGACTCGAGCACAGGTAGAATGCTATTATAAATACTATCATAGACAAGATGACGCTGCGCGCGTGCCGTGATTTTTTTCTTTAGAGCCGCTGTGCTTTTTCTCGATGACGACTGAAGACAGAAATCGAGACTGCAGATGTCAAGCCAAACCAACTGCTTGATAGCGTTAGCAAGAATGCAGCCCGCGCGATGCAGTGCATTGTATGATGAACAACCTTCAATAGTAATTTCATGCCGTGCGACTTTTAAAAAGATCGCCAGCAACCGAACAGCACGGCTCGCGCAAGTAGCGCACTTTGGACATGATTAAAAAAGCGAGCCGGGTTTCGCCCCGATGAGCGCGCCGCCGCAGGATCATGCACAAACAAGAAGCGGAATCGTGGAGGGGCTCCGCCCCTCAGGGCGCCTTCGCCCCCGTACCGAAAATGCGCGGCAGCAACATGGGCACGCGCCGGCGATACTCCTGATAGGTCGCGCCGAACTCGGCGATCAAGTCCCGCTCCTCGAGCTGCAGCGCGACCAGGATGTAGCCGGTGCTCACGGCCGCGAACAGGAGATGGCCGGCGGTCATCACAGGCGCGGCCCAGAATACGAGGATGAAGCCCAGCATGAGCGGATGCCGCACGATCCTGTACAAGAGCGGCGTCCTGAACGATTGACCCGGCAGCTCCGCCCCGCGGAGCGCGAACACCGCCTGTCGCAGGCCGAACAGATCGAAATGATCGATCATGAACGTCGATCCGAACACGACGATCCAGCCCAGCCAATAGACGCCGATCATGACCCAGGCCGCCAGTCCCCCGAGTTGCCAGACCGGCGTCGGGATCGGACGCCAATGTCCGAACAGCAGCAGCAGGATCAGGCTGGAGAGCAGGACGTAGGTGCTGCGCTGATAGGCCCCCGGAAGGATCGAAGCCGTCCATCGCTTGAAGGCCGGACGCGCCATCACGCTGTGCTGGACCGCAAACAGGCCGAGCAGCAGCAGGTTGACGACAACGGCCTCGCCCGGCCCGGCCGGTGCTCCGACATCGATCGATGAGGGCACGACAAAATTGCCGAAAAAGCCGATCGCGTAGATGGCCGAAACGAGGAAGATGGCGTAGCTCACGATGGCGTAGAACAGGACCGGGAGGTGTGCGAGCATGGGTGACTTGTCCTATTGTGCGTGGGCCACGGCTTGAATCCACGCGCCTGGACCGCCCGATGGGAGGACGGCTCGATCAACCATGACCTGCTAACATTCGACCGTCCCCCAAACGTCCCCTTGCGCGTCCCCTTGGGCGCGCCCGGGGGGACATCAAGGTGAATTTCATGACTGCCCTCTCGCTTCGGACACTCGCGTTTCCGGAGATCCATGGCCACAACGGCCCGATCAAGCTGAACCTGCGCAAGGGCCTTGCGCTGCTGATCTACCTCGCAGAGGCCAAGGGCGCGGTTGCGCGGGACGTCGTCGCCACCCTGCTGTGGCCGGAAAGCCCCCGTGAGACCGGCCGCGCGCGATTGCGGCGCATGCTTCACCGCATCGAGCTGACGCTCGGCCAGCCCGTATTCGAGACCGATCGCTCGAGCGTGCGGTGGTCTCCGGCGATCGAGCTGAAGGTCGATTTGCAGCTGTTCGAGAGCGCCTGCGACGCCGGCGCGTTCGAGGACGCCTGTCTCACCTATCGGAGTGATTTTCTGGCGGGCTTCTCGCTGCCCGACTGTCCGGAGTTCGACGACTGGGCGTTCTATCGCCGCGAGGCGCTGCGGGGGCGGCTCATGAACGCGCTCGAGCGCCTCGTGCAGGACAAGAACGCGGCCGGCGAACACTTTGCCGCGACTGCGCATGCGGGGCGCCTCGTCGAGCTCGATCCGCTCAGCGAGGTCTATGCCCGGCACCTGATCCGCAGCCTGCTGCTGGCCGGCGATCGCAGCTCGGCGGAGCGGCACCATGTGGCCTTGACGCAGCGGCTGCGTGAGGAGCTTGGAGTTGCGCCGGAAGCCGCGACCGAAGCGCTGATGGATCCGGCCGCGGCGCCGCTGGCCCAGGACGCGCCGACAACGCGCTATGTCGAGGGTGCCGGCATCCATCTCGCCTATCAGACCTATGGAAGCGGCGATCTGGACATCCTGGTCGTGCCCGGCTTCGTGTCGCATGTGGAGCGGGGCCGGGAGTTTCCGCCATGCCGGGCATTCGTGTCGTCATTGACGGCGCTGGGACGGGTCATCGTCTTCGACCGTCGTGGCGTCGGGCTGTCGGATCGGGTCGGGTCAACCCCCAGCGTGGAGGTCACGAACGAGGATATCGGCACCGTGCTGCGCGCAACACAATCGCGTCGCGTCGTCCTGTTTGGATATTCGGAGGGCGGGCCGGCCTGCATCAAGTTTGCGGTCGATCACTCCCGTCTCGTTGCCGGCCTCATCCTGTTCGGCTCATTGGCCAAGGGCTGCTGGGCGCCGGACTATCCGCACGCGCTGCAGGAAAGTCAGCATGACGCCTGGCGCCAGCGGCTCGTTGCCCAATGGGGCGGCCCGGCCGAGATCGAGACCTTCGCGCCGAGTCTCGCCGGCGATCCCCAGGCGAGGACATGGTGGGCCGGGCTGTTGCGCGCGGGATCGAGTCCCGGCGCTATTTCGGCCGTGATCAAGGCCTTGCGGGACACGGACGTGAGAGACCTGCTGCCGAAGGTTTCCGTCCCCACGCTGGTGCTGCACCGCCGGAAGGACCGCGCCGTGCGTATTGCCGCAGGGCGCCACGTCGCCAGCAAGATCGCCGGCGCCGAGTTCATCGAGCTCGAGGGCAACGACCATTGGTACTTTGCGGGCGACCAGCAACCGGTGCTCGCGGCGATCACGCGGTTCGTCAGGGCCCTGCCCGCGAGTGGAAAGTCAGCGCGGTAAGTCCGGCAGCAGCGCTCTGTCGCGCTATCGGCTGAACAATGCCTTGCCGACCTTCAGGGGCTCGACCGGCTTCTCGTATCTCATCACCGACGCATATTGCGGCGGAATGATCTCCGGATCATATCCGGTGGCGAAGACAAACGGTATAGCCCGCGCTTCAAGTGCGTCGGCGACGACATAGACCTTCTCTCCGCTCAAATTGATGTCGAGGATGGCGCCGTCCAGCTGTTCGCAACTGGCAAGCAGATCAAGCGCATCCTTGACCCGTCCGACCGGCCCCAGCACTTCGGCGCCGGCTCGTTCGAATTCGGCTCTCATGTCATCGGCCAGGAAGTAATCGTCTTCCACGACCAGCACGCGGCGGCCACGCAGCGACGTTTCAGGCATGTGCAACGCCCTCCGGAATCGTCGAGAGCGGAAGGCTGATGATGCAATGCACCCCGTTCCGCGTAATCGCGTAGTTGGTCTCGGCCTGGAGCTGATAGGGCAAGGCCCGCTCGATCAACTCGCGGCCGTACCCCCTGCGCTCCGGCTGGTCGTTCGCTCCGAGCTGAACCGGAACGCCCTCCTCGCGCCATTCGACCTGGAGGCGCCGGTCCCCGGTTGCCGGCCTTTTGACCGACCAGCGAATTGAAAGCCGTCCTTCAGCCCGCGAGAGCGCACCATATTTGAGTGCATTGGTCACAAGCTCATGCAGCGCGAGCGCAAGCGTCTGAACCGTCGAAGAGCGCAGCCTGACGTTTTCCGGGCCGTGCAGGCTGACCTGCCCCGCATGTCCAAGGCCTTCCGTAATGCCAAGGCCGGACAGCTCGGTTCGAATCAGTTCGCTGAAGCTGATGCGATCTCCCTCGTTGAGGCGCGACAACAGGCCGTTCACGCGCGCAAGCGCCTCAAGCCGGTCACGGAAGCTCGCGCCGAACTCCTGCAATGAGGCGGATCGTTTGAGGGTCCGGTCGGTGATGGACCGCACGACGCCGAGAAGGTTGCGCGTCCGGTGCTGGAGTTCTGCAAGCAGGATCTTCTGACGCTCGGCCGTCTGCTTCTGCCCGGTGATATCCCAGGTCAGACCCGTGATCCGCACCTCGCCGGTTGCCGGATCGTGCGAAACCTCCGCCCTCTCCTCGAGCCAGGCGACCTGCCCGTCGCGCGGCCGGACGATGCGGTAAGTGCTGTGCCATCCCTTGCCCGACTTACCGCGGCGTTCGACCAGTTCGCGATGCCGCTTGCGATCCTCGGGATGCACGAGCTCGAACGTTTCCATGCCGCCGCGCAAATCCTGGTTCGGCAGCAGTCCGATCAGCTCGACCAACGCGTCCGATGCCACCAGCACCCGCTCCGCCGAATTCCAGGTCCAATAGGCCATCTTGCCGGCCTGAAGCGCCGTCCGAAGTCGCTCCTCGCTTTCACGCAGCGCCTTCTCGGTGCTCTTGCGTTCCTCCGCCTCCGCGTGACGCGCTTCGAGCAGCCGGTGGATATACGCACGCATGTCGAAATTGTCGTCCGCCAGCGAAAACTCCGCGACGTCCTCTCCAGCATTGCTTCCGTCTGGATCGATAGCGCTCAGCCTTTCGGAACGGCAGGCCGAACTCGACATCGCCTGGATCGAGCTGCGCAGGCCTTGCGGCCAGGTGTCGATCGGGCCGAGAGGTGTCGAGGCCCAGTCAAAAGCGCGGATGCGGCGGGCCATCTCGCCCTCGCCCGGAGGCCATTCCCGCGGCCTCGCATCCTTTGCCATCACAGCTTCGAGCGGCGTCGAATTGATGTGCACCGGCTTTTACTCGCTCTCAAGCGCCCCCCGAGCCTGGCGCAGTGGCTGCGGACCATATCACCCGCACAACCGCCGCGATTAACCCATGTTAATCGGTAGAGCTCGGTAGATGAGTTCTATCAACTGCAGGCTCGCGGCCTTTCCTCAAATCTCCTGATCAACAAGATCGGGTGCCTTCAGAATGATTCCGAACAGGCCCTTCATGTTGAACCGTCTTGTGTCGGGGCGAAGCGGCTCGGCCGCGCCGATTAAAGAGATCTGACCGGCAACAGTCTCGGTGAACGACCGGAAACCCCAATTGGCATCGACGTCGTCAACAACGATCGCGCCGTTGCGCCCAAGATACGGCCAGGCTCGATCGAGCTCGAAGCGGACATTCCGCTCGCTGTGCAGGCTGTCGTGAATGAAAAGGTCAATTGAACCAAGCTGATGAAGGAGTCCTGGAAGGCGGCGCCTGCTCGATCCCCTGATGTAGGTCCAACGATCTGCATGGCCCTCGCCAACAGCCGCTCCGATCTCTTCGTGCCAGGACCTTTCCAGCGGCGGAAGATCGATGCTCCAGAGATGGCCGTCGCCGTTCCGCTTGAGCGCCTCGAGAATGAATCGCGACGTGACGCCGTGGGCCACTCCGGTCTCGACGACCTTTCGCGGTCGCAGGTGACGCATCAGGCACCATATGGCCCGCGCCAATGCGGCATCGCCGTCGTTCCACCACTGAAAGCTCTCCGGGCCCGCTCGTATCCCCTTCGCTTCCAGTTCACCGATCACCTGGGGCCACAGTTCCAGAAACTCACGCGTCTCCTCGCACGGCGAGGTCACACCAAGCTTTTCATGAAGCCGCTCTTCCCAGCGCGGGTCAGGCCCATACGGACATTGAGGTCTGCGCAGCTCGCGCTCCGCCACGTAGGATTCGCGGATCGTCGTCCAGGTTTCGATCGGGTCGGCCAGCAGATCGGCAACACCGCTCGCCGGATGCTTCAGCAAGTAGCGCATCGGTATTCCCAGCATCGCTACCTCTCGAAGGTTAGAGACCGGGCGCATGGTACGAGCTGCGGTAATGCCCGGCAATCAGGCCGGAGGGGCGATGCTCTCCATGATGACGACCGCGGTAAGCTGAAATCGCGCCAGCTTTTGGGCGGTTGATGATCTTCTTCGAGACTTGTCGCGCGGCCGGCCGGCTGGTCGACCAGGGACGCACGCTCCTAATATGCGCGAGCCGAGCACATGTCGGCCAAGGTCGAGCCGCTTCACGAGCGGCATAAGCCGGTGAAATTACGCTCGATGGTCTTCGAGCCGTCCCCTCGTGCTGACTTGTCGGGCTGAGTTTTTATGCGGACTTGTTACGCGGATTTCGCCATCTTCGCAGGGCGACGGGCGACGCGAACACGATCGCCTGCTTCCGTGAGCGCGCCGAGCGTCTTCTTTCCGCTTCGCGCGCATTGCAGAATGGCGTCTGCGACGCGCTTTCTCACCTCGTGCGTGTCACCGCCCGGCGTCTTTGCGCAAACCCGATCGAGCGCGACCTCCATATTGGCCAGCGTGCGGCGATCGAAGTTTTCGTCAATCATATCGGCCCTCCCGAAGATACTCCGTTGCGTCCAGGCGCCAGCATTTTCGACCATCCAAATCAGGCGTCGCAAGCGGTCAGCCCCGGGCAAGCCTGTGAAGAACGTGCAACACCCCTTCGTGTTCCACGTGCAAGCGGCGGTATTCGGGCACTTCACGTTTACCGCAGGGCGAGGCGGTTGCCGGACTATCGCGCAGGTCGGCGTCGCTCTTCGCCTGTGCCGATGAGGTGATCGAACAGGACGGCAGGGAACGTCGACCAACGCCCCATCATGGATAGTATCCAACCCCGCATCCGATCTGTCCGATCCTGCGTACCAGACTGACCTTTGCGACCGGGGTAGCTTCGGCAGGTGGTGGCTTCTTGGCCAAATACCTGATCTCCGTAATCTGGCCCTCAGGCTTCTGGGCAGCCTCGAAGATCTGTGACCCGACGCCCGGGAATGTCCTTATATCCGAACCGGCAGTCTGTCCCGTCATGACGACGCCATCGGAGAGACGGAAACAAAACGGGTAGATATTTCCATCCCTGAATCCGTCTGTGCCGGCGCTGAACTTTTGCATGGCGACGCCCTCGTCCTGCTCAACGACCACGGCAACACGGGCAAGCATCTCCCTGGCCTTTTCGGCATCGCCGGGATCGGCGATTGCGCAGGAAACCGTCGCGACGGAAAAAAGCACAACAGCGAGGCATCGCACGAGACCGGTTTCCTCATTTGGTCGGACGGGTATATTGAGCCATGCAATCCTGCTCAAGTCATCATGAAAACCTGACGAAGTTTCCAGCCCGGTCGAAACCGTATCCCCTGCGTGATATCCGGGGGCGGCGCCACGGTTCGAGCGGCGAAGAGCACGAGTGACACAACAAAAAAAGACGGAGGAGACGAATGGATTTCGGGATCGCCCTGCCAACGGCCGCAGATTCCTGGAAGGTCACCAAAGAAGCCGAGGAGCTCGGCTTCACCCATGCCTGGTTTTACGACACACAGATGCTGAGCGCCGATTGTTTCGTCGCCATGGGCGCGGCGGCCGTGAACACCAGGCGCATCCGCCTCGGCACCGGCGTGCTGGTGCCGTCGAACCGCATTGCCCCGGTCGCAGCCAATGCGCTGGCGACGCTGAACCAGCTGGCGCCGGGCCGCATCGACTTCGGCATCGGCACGGGCTTCACCGCGCGGCGGGCGATGGGCTTCGGCGCCATCAAGGTCAAGGACATGGAGACCTACATCCACCAGGTCTACGGCCTGCTGCGCCGTGAGACGGTCGAGTTCGAGATGGAGGGGCAGAAGAAGAAGATTCGTTTCCTCAATCCCGAGCTGCCTCTGTTCAACACCAAGGATCCGATCGCGCTCCATCTCTCGGCCTTCGGGCCGCGCACCCAGGCGCTGACCGCAAAGCTCAGGGCGGGCTGGATCAACTTCGTCGGCAATATCGAGAACGGCATCAAGGAAGTCGCGGCCATGCGCGAGGCGTGGTCGAAAGCCGGCCATGCGATGGGCGATCTTCAGGCGACCGCCTTTGCGCTGGGCTGCGTGCTGAAAGACGGTGAAGGCGCCGACTTCGAGCGTGCGATGGCACAGGCGGGCCCGCGCGCCGCGGTCATGCTGCATCGCGCGGCGGATGAGGCGCTGGCCGGACTGGCGCCAGGTGTGACGATGGTGTCGAGGACCAGGCCCGAGATGCAGGGCTATATCGACCTGGCGCGCGACTTCGAGCCGAAGGATGCGCCCTACCTGCAGAACCATCGCGGGCACTTGATGTTCGTGAAGCCCGAGGAGAAGCCCTTCGTGAGCGCCGAGCTGATCAGCGCCACCTCCTTCACGGCAAGCGAGGCCGAGATCAAGCGGCGCATCGAGGCGCTGCGCGGCGCGGGCTACTCGCAGTTCACCATCCAGCTCGTGCCCGGACATGAACACGCGCTGGCTGACTGGGCGCGTATCCGAAAAGCGTTCGCCTAGGGGGTCTGGAGCCCGAGTCCGCCGCCACCTGGACTTCGCAAGGGCTCCGAAACCTGCCATAAGTGTCGGCAACGCGGGTCTGCAATGAAGAAGAACAATGGGAAATGGGGAGCGAGATGGAGGCGGAATCCTACGACTACATCGTGACCGGCGCCGGGTCTGCCGGCTGCGCGGTCGCTGCGCGGCTTTCTGAGAACGGGCGGCACCGGGTGCTCCTGCTCGAAGCGGGCGGGCGCGACAGCTCACCATGGATACACATTCCAGTCGGCTACTACCGGCTCTTCACACACAAAACCTACAATTGGAGGTTCGAGAGTGAGCCCGTCGCCGGCCTCAACGGGCGCACCTCCTACCAGCCGCGTGGCAAAATGCTCGGCGGCACGAGTTCGCTCAACGGCATGGTTTATATGCGCGGGACCGCGGCGGACTACGATGGCTGGCGTCAGCTCGGCTGCGTCGGCTGGGACTACGAAAGCGTTCTGACTTTCTTTCGCAAGGCCGAAAACCAGGAGCGGGGTGAGGACGAATTCCACGGCGTCGGTGGCCCGCTCAATGTGACCGACGCGCACTACAAGCACGAAATCATTGATGCGGTGATCGAAGCGGCCGTGCAGGCCGGCATTCCGCGCAATCGCGACTTCAACGGCGCGACGCAGGAAGGCGCCGGATACTATCAGGCAACGGTCGGCAAGGGGCGCCGATGGAGCAGCGCGACCGCGTATCTGAAACCGGCACGAGGTCGCCGCAACCTGGTGGTCAAGCCGGACGCGCATGCGACACGAATCATCATCGAGAACGGCCGCGCCGTTGGCGTCGAGTTCCGCACGTCCCGTGGCATGGAGATCGCCCGGGCCAAGGGCGAGGTGATTGTGTCCGGCGGCGTTTACGGCTCGCCACAACTCCTGCTGTTGTCCGGCATCGGACCGGGTCATCATCTGAACGAGATGGGGATCGAGGTCACGCACGACCTCAATCCGGTCGGCGCCAACCTGCACGACCACTTCAATTCATATGTCGCCTGGCGCTCGACCAGGACCGGCACCTTCAACGAGCTCCATCGCTCGCCGCTCCGAAAGCTTGCGGCCGGCGCCAGATACCTGGTTGGACGAGATGGGCCGATGACAGCCATCGCCACGCATGCCGGCATCCTGACCCGCACGGACCCCCGCTTCGATCGTCCCGATCTCCAGATCAATACCTATCTCTGGTCGATCGAGACCCGGGACCGCACCGGCATGCACCCCCATAAATGGCCGGGGTTCAGCATGTCTCCCGTTCACTTGCGCCCCGAGGGCCGCGGGCTGGTGAGCCTTGCAAGCCGCGACCCGCTCGCGCCGCCGAAGATCGCGTTCAGGTTCATGGAAAGCGCGCATGATATCGATGCCATGATCCGCGGCGTTCGGCTGGCGCGAAAGCTCGCCGAACAGCCGGCGCTCAAGCCTTATGTCGCGGAAGAGGTGGTACCGGGGCCCGTCGTCGAAACGGACGAGCAAATCGTCGAGGACATCCGCAATCGCGGCGTCTCGAACCTGCATCCTGTCGGCACCTGCAGGATGGGCACGGGCCGCGACGCGGTCGTGGATCCCCGTCTGCGGGTCCATGGCATTCGAGGGCTGCGCGTTGCCGATGCCTCCATCATGCCCCTGGTCGTCGGCGGCAACACCAATGCGCCTTCGATCATGATCGGGGAGAAATGCGCAGCTATGGTCATGGAGGATGCCTGAGCCGCATTCGACAGGTAGTTAGCAGGGCCCAGAAGCAGAAATCCCGCCGCTTCATTCGATGACTTCGTCGGCCGCGACCAGCAGGGAAGGTGAAACGATGAGACCGAGGGCTTTGGCCGTCCTCGCGTTGACTGCCATCTCGAACTTGATCGGCACTTGCACTGGCAGATCGGCTGGTTTAACGCCCCGAAGAACTTGATCGACATAGGCAGCGCTACGTCGATAGATATCTATCAGATCTGGTCCGTATGAAAGCAAACCGCCATCTCTCGTGACCGCAAACTTCCACGGATAAATCGCAGGGACGTTCGTTCGCGTGGCCAGGGACACAATCGTCTTAACGCGATTGAACATAGAGGGATCAGGCAGGACAATCAGACCGCCACCCGGCTCGGCACTAACTGAGGTGAGGACAGCTTCGATTTCAGCATCGCTTTTGACGCGCGCAGTAATCGCTTGGATTCGATAAGATCGGGCAGCAGCTTCCAAATCACGTAGATAGTAAGTGCCGCCACCGGGCGCCGTATCCGGATTGAACAGCGTTGCCACGCGCTTCACGCCGGGGACAATCTGATTCAGCAATTGGAGCATCTTGGCCCCGATGCCGCTTTCCGAGTGTAGGAAGCCAGTGATATTGCCGCCTGGGTGAGCTATATTTGCGACAAATCCGTCTCCGACTGGATCACTTACAACTACAAACACAATCGGGATGGTCTGCGTTTCTCGATGCAAGGCAGCCGTTACAGGAGTTGATGCCGCAAGGATCACATCGGGTCGAGAGGCGACCAACACCCTTGCAAATGTTCTTATTCGATCAACGCTGTCTGCACCCCAAAGAACGTCCAAGCTGAGATTGCGACCCTCGCTCCAGCCCAATTCAGCGAGCCGCTGTACGAACCCTGCTAACTGCGCCTTTGATTCGGGGGCGTTTTCATCACCACTCACCAGCACTCCGAGGCGCCTTACATTTAGGGCATTTTGCCCATACGCGGCAAACGGCGAGATAGCCGCTGCGCAGCCAACGAATGTTACGGACACTCCGCCGTTTCCTTCCCGCTCCTCCACATCGAGGCTGCATCGAGTATCCCGGCGCGAGCACCGCGGCGCGCGCTCCTTGCTTTGGTCAACGTATTGCTCTTGCTCCCGCGTCCTTGTCGACAACCTTAAAGACGCGAGCAGAAAGACGTTCCCACTTGCCATTGACTGTCCCCGTGGCCTGAACGCTTAAACTATCACATGGCGCTGAGAAGGGCTCGGTGTCAGTCTTGGTGACAGTTGCCGAGCGGCCCAAAAACGGGTATCGCATTACAAGACCGCTTCGGGTCAAAAGCGGAAGACTAACGCGCCCCTCTCCTCAGTCCGCTTTGGGCAGCGACTTCGAGAAGGATGCGCCCCACCTGCAGAACCATCGCGGGCACTTGATGTTCGTGAAACCCGAGGAGAAGCGCTTCGCAACCGCCGCGCACGCGTGCAATTCGAGACCGATCCGTGCGCGGATGAGCTCGATAGAACCGACAGGTTTACGACAGAGCGAAACCTTCGTAGCCGTGCGCAACCACCTCCTGGCAGATCTCGCGATAGCGGACCAGGCCGCCGGCATACGGCATGAACACCCGCGGCTTGCCCGGAATATTAGCCCCTTGATACCAGGAATGCCTTGCCAGCGGCAGCAGTGTGCGAGCGGCAGCCTCGTTGACCTCCGTCACCCACTTCTCGACGGCCTCGGCCCGCGCCTCGATCCGTTCCAGCCCCTTGGATCGCATGTGATCGATGCAATCGGTGATCCAGTCGACATGTTGCTCGATGGCGACCGGCATGTTGCACAGAACCGATGGACTGCCGGGCCCCGTGATGGTGAAGAGGTTCGGAAAACCGGCGACCTGCAGGCCCAGATAATTGCGCGGTCCTGCCTCCCAGACATCCTTCAGTGCGATGCCGCCCCGTCCGCGAATGTCCAACCTGAGCAGCGGTCCGGTCATCGCATCGAACCCTGTCGCGAAAACGATGATATCGACGGGATACTCCGCCTCGTCCGTGCGGATTCCCTTCTCCGAGATCTGCCGAATTGGCGCCGCCTTCACGTCGACGAGCGTGACGTTCGGCCGATTGTAGGTCTCGAAATAGTCGGTATCGATCGGCGGCCGCTTGGCTGCATAGGGATGATCAATGTCCGACAGGACTGAAGCGGTTTTGGGATCCTTCACGATCGAGCGGATCTTGCTCTTGATGAAGTCGGCAGCAGTATCGTTCGCTTCCTTGGAAATCAGCATGTCCTCGAACGATGCGCGGAACTGCAACCCGCCGCGCTCCCACGCCGCCTCATAAATCCTCTCGCGCTCCGCAGGCGGCGTCTCGACCGCCTTGCGTTCCTGGACCCTGAATCCCATGCCATTGTAGGTTTGATGGGTTGTCGCACGTATGTCGCCGGCATTGTCCTTGACGTATTGCTTGAAGTCCGCCGTCAGCGGGATATTGCGTGCCGGCACTGAATAGTTCGCGGTACGCTGGAACACCGTCAGATGCCTGGCCTCGGCGGCAATCACCGGCGCCGCCTGGATGCCCGTCGATCCGGTACCGATCATGCCGACGCGCTTGCCCGTGAAGTCGACGCCCTCGTGCGGCCACTGCCCTGTGTGGTACCAGTCACCCCTGAACGTCTCCAGCCCCGGAATGTCGGGCACGTTGGCGGTGGACAGGCAGCCGACGGCGGTGACCAGAAATTTTGCGATGAAGGTCTCGCCCGCTTCTGTACGGACATGCCAACGATTGACCGCTTCGTCGTAGTGCGCTGACGTAACGCGGGTCTCAAATTGAATGTCGCGTTTCAGGTCGAACTTGTCGGCCACGAAATTCAGGTAGCGCAGAATTTCCGCCTGGCCCGGATAGCGTTCGGACCATTCCCATTCTCGCATCAAGTCGAGGGAAAACGTATACCAGTAGACATGACTCTCAGAGTCGCACCGTGCACCAGGGTAGCGATTCCAGTACCACGTCCCGCCGATACCATCAGCCGCTTCCAGCGCCTTTACTGTCAGGCCAAGCCGATCACGCAGTCGGAACAACTGGTAAAGGCCTGCAAAGCCTGCACCAATCACCAACGCGTCCAGCTCAACTGGTTGGTTCGTTCTTGCGGTCGCGGGACTCGACATCACGGCACCCTTTTTTGATTACGTCGCTCGACAAACAATCTGAACACTATTGTACCGACAGCGCCGAGGCGGCTTGCTGATGATGCGCAGCGCCGGCGGCGCCAACAAATTGGATTAGCATATCGTTGCCGTTACGTGCGCTCAAGCTCGCGACGGAAACCGAGAAGAACGCAGACATACTTGCATGCTGCCGGATACTGGCGAGCGCTACTTGCGTTACGCCTCTATTTGCCGATGTTCCTGTCGGCATAAGCGAGGAAGAACCACGCTCAACCACGTGCGCCACCCGGTTCAAAAATGTAGCCGCGGCTGGATCGCCGGGCGTTGCGAGAGCCGGACTGCAGAACCTGACCGTGATCGGATTGCTCGATGGGGATTTCGGGCCGCCTCAATTCGGAGGTCGGGCGAGGCTTGCAGGAGAGTGGCATCCTCGCCGGCAGAGACTTTAGTATCTCATGCGGATTTGCGTGGCCGAAACATGAGGCCGACCCGGTCGCGATGACCGATGTGTGGACAGTTCAAGGAGCGAAGCTAATAAACTCGTCGTCTCACCCGTGGCCTTGCGGGCGCGGCCGGTTTGCAAGCGGAGGAATCGTGGGCAACGATGTCCGCTTCCTTTGCCAATCTCAGCTCGCGAAGACGCTCCATGTTCCTGCGAACCGCAAGGCCAGCCTCCACAGCTTCATGCTTCGCCCGTTCACCGTCGTCCCTGAAGAGCCGAAGGCGGTTCTCTCTGGCGTTTTTCTCGTCCGTCGTGCTGGCCATGTATCGCTCGCCTCTCAACTTGTTGGTTGCTCGCCTCCGCCGTGTGGCTTGGCGCGATCGTCCTCCACCGTCTTCCGCACGGTCTCTCAGCTACCGACGCCGCTTGCTCGATCAGTGATCGATGCAATCTAGGACTGGCAAACCGCAATGCCAGGCGGACTAGTCAGCATGCTCATCATTCAGACCGTTATTGTCGCTATTCACGCCGATATTCTGGCAGACCGGATGCATGTGGCCCGAATGCGACATCAACACAAAAGCTGTGCCATCTTCGGGGGAAACGTCACCGCAGTATCCTATGTTAATGACCCGGTTCTTCACGAGTTTAGGTTTGGAACGGCAGCACGCACGATTCGTTGAGCGGAAAATGAATCATTCGCTGAGTCAGTGGTTGAAAGTGAATTGAAACGGCAGCCGCTCCATCGAACAAAAATCCGGTGATCATCCGACAGTCATGGTTGTCGAAGACGAATTCTGGATTCGGGTCCTTATCGCAGACGAGCTGCGAACTGCCGGCTATCTGGTCGTGGAGTGCAGCACCGCTGATGAGGCGATAGACCTTCTGCGCTGTGGAGTGGCGGTGCATGTCGTCTTCACAGACGTCAACATGCCCGGCTCGATGAACGGTGTGGCACTTGCCCAGGCGGTTCGGGTGGAGTTTCCCGAGCTCAAGCTGCTTGTGACCTCGGCACATCCGCACCAAAAGACATTTTCCGGCTTATTTGTCCCCAAGCCGTATGATCCTCACCGGGTCACCGGCCTCATTGACCAGCTGATAGGAACAACCCCCGGCCCCCTCCGTTGAACGGGATGATGAACCGAGTGCAAGGGCATCGGGGCACAGTTCTGCTGGCGGAAGGCGACGTCCTGATACGCATGCCCCTGGCCCAGTATCTGCGCGAGTGCGGCTACAAGGTCCTCGAAGCAACCACGTTAGACGAAGCGAAGCTTGCGCTCGGAGATGCGAACTCCGCGGTGTCCGTGGTCGTGAGCAGCCTGCAGCTCGCGGGCAATGGCTTTGGTATCTCGAACTGGGTCAAGCAGCATCGTCCCGACCTGAACGTCCTTCTTACAGGAACTCCTCGGCGGGCCGTGGAGGTGGCGGCCGGTCTTTGCAGCGATGACAGTGTACCGACGCCGCTGAAGCCGCAGCTGCTGCTGCGCCGCATCAGGCAGATGCTTGCTACGCGCAAGGGTGCGGAGTGCGGACGAGCGGCCACCTGGTTCGTTTGAATATCCAACAGAACTGATGGAAGTACGCCATCGCCGGCGTGCTTCCGCGATTGGAAATCCGCGATGCCGAACGATGACGATCCGCAGGATGAAAGCGCCGCTGCCCTGCGCGCCAAGGCCGCTCATTGCAGAAGCGTTGCCCAGCTCATGGGAAACGAGACGCGCGCCAGATTGATCCGGATGGCAAGCGATTTCCTCGAACGCGCGAGCAAGCTGGACCAGGCAGGCAAGAGCTCCGGGAAAGGCTAAGGCTGGAGCAAAAAGTCCTTCTTTTGAGCGATCTGGATCGACTGATTTGCCCGTCGGGCAATCACACAGGAATCCTGTCCAGCCCCTTCCGCAAAAATATTTCTCTTTCGTTTTTTCGGAAATTGTGCCACGGTGCGCGCATCCCGCTCCGCAAGAGGGGCGCTTCGGCCGATCGTCACGAAACGTGGGCAGCGGGATGCGATGGACGCGGCGGCACGCAAGACGATGCGGGCCTGTCGCGGACGGCAAAGGCGTGTGGTCCTGACGCCCCGACGCTGGCGTCAAGTCTTGCAGCGATAAACTGCAAGGCGACGGAGGCTATCAAGCCCGGCACTCCGGGGAGAGCTCGTCATAAGCCGTAACACCATTGCGCAGGGAATGCCGTGACGTTGCGGCGTACCTGTGGTGACTTGCTTGCGTGCTTTTTACACTTGCACGCAAGGCTGCGGGTGCATCGCGCTTGCGGCATTCCCTGCGCCCTCTTCTTTCGAGGGACAACGACGCTGCATCACCCCGGGCACGACGTGCCGCGGGAATGCGGAATCGCGCTTGCAAACTCCGTCGTCATTCCGGGGCGCGCCACTTGGCGCGAGCCCGGAATGACGACCGAGTAGCTGTCTGAAATTTGAATCAGGTTCTTGACCTCGTCATTGCGAGCCAACGGGTCGCGCGAATGCGCGCCCGATGACAGGCTCCGCGAAGCATCCCATACTTCCGCGCAGGAGATATGGATTGCTTCGTCGCTTTGCTCCTCGCAATGACGACGATGCGGTTGAACGGCAATCGTAGGGTGGGCAAAGCGCAAGCGTGCCCACCATCTCACGGAAGATGCGGATGGACGGTGGGCACGGCGCTTTGCGCCTTTGCCCACCCTACGCAACTCGGGCGAGCCCCCTACTCCGCCAACTCCACAGACTTGGACGCCGGGCCCGCAAGCGGACGCTCCTCCATCAGCAGCATGCAGATCAGGGCGCCCGTCATCAGCGCCGCGGCCGCGCCGAACACATAGCTGAACGCGACGATCATGTCGGAAGGCAGGATCGAGCTGACGGGCCCGCGATGTTCGCCGGCGAGCGAAATATCAGCCCCCAGCGCCATCAGCAGGATCGCGGTGAATGCGGCGACCGTGAACGACGACATCAGCTGGCGGAAGAAATTCATCGCGCCCGTGACGGTGCCGATCTTCGGACGGGCCACCGCGTTCTGCAGCGAGACCACGCTGATTGGGAACGTCGTGCCGAGCCCGAGCGAGAACACCGAGAGCAGAACGAGCATGCCCCAGAGCGGCAGCGTCGTGAGCGCGAGCGCGGCACCCGCGATCGCCGCGACCGAGGTTCCGACGATAGCGACGCGCTTGTAACGACGCGCGCGCGCCATCGTGCGGCCGGCGATCGCGGCCCCGCAGGTCGAGATCGCAGCAAGCGGGATCAGCGCAAGGCCGGCTTCGCTGGCGCTGAGGTGATAGACCACTTCGTAATAGAGCGGCAGGTTCACCGTCAGCCCCGTGATCGCTCCCAGCGCGCAGCTGCCCGCTATCATCGCATAGGGCACCACCGAACCGCCGAGCAGCGGCAGTGGCAGGAACGGTTCGTGCGCCCGCCTTGCCTGCCAGACGAAGGCGAACGCCAGCGCTACGGACGCGCCGACCATGCCGAGGATGACAGGCGAGAGCCACAGGAAGCGATTGCCGCCCCAGGTCAGCACCAGCATGAAGACGACTGCCGAGGCCATCAAAAGCAGGCCGCCCAGCCAGTCGACCTCGCGGCGGCGGTGGAACACCGGGATCTTGCCCATCTTCGGCAGCAGCATGAAGAGCGCGGCAAGCGCCAGCGGCACGTTGATCCAGAAGATCATCGACCAGTGCAGATGCTCGGCGAACACGCCGCCGAGCACGGGTCCGCTGATGCCGGCGGCGACCCAGACGCCGCTGAAATAGGCCTGGTACTGGCCGCGCTCGCGCGGGCTGACGATGTCGGAGATGACCGTCTGCACGATCGGCATGATGCCGCCGCCGCCGAGCCCCTGCAGGCCACGCGCGACAACGAGCACGCCCATGTTGGGCGCGACCGCGCAGAGCACGGAGCCCGCAATGAACAGGCTGAGCGCTGCGATGATCATGGCACGGCGGCCATAGATGTCGCTGAGCGTGCCGAACACCGGCGCGACCGCGGTCGACGCCAGAAGATAGGCCGTGATGACCCAGGACAGGCTGGACACATCATGGAACTGGCGGCCGATGGTGGGCAGCGCGGTTGCGACGATGGTCTGGTCGAGCGCGGCCAGGAACATCGCCAGCATCAGGCTGACCAGGATGGCGCGGACTTCGTCGGGCGTCAGCGGCGCGCGCGGCACGATCGGCGGCGCATCCGACAGCGCAATCACTTCGGAGGGGAGTTCGGCAACCTCCCTCTCGATCTCCTGTGCCTGATTCCCTTGGGCCTGATTGCCTTGGGCCAAATGATTGGGGGCGGCAGGAAGGCGGCTCTGCCGTTCGTGTCTGTTCATGAGGAAAATGTTTTTGTCCGGAGCGCCGCCGGGGCAGCGCAGAATCGCTGTGTCCCGGCCAATCTAGGCGGCAATTCGACTGTCAGGCAGCACCCTGCGCGCATGGGTGCATCCCGCAGCGCAACCATCCTCGCTTCCGAGCTACCCGCCGAGCGAGTCAGCGCAGAGGGCGGCGTTCCATCACGTCTTCGGCCGCTTCTTCAGCCGCGCCTGCCTGGGGAGGATTTCCGGCCAGCGCACGATGTGGTCCTCGAGCTCGTCCTCGGGGATCTCGTCCTCGGTTCCCTCCACCCGGCCGCGGACGGATACACCGGCCTCATGCACGGTGTTGGGGTCGCCGGAGATCAAGGGATGCCACCAATAGAGGTCGCGCCCCTCAGCCACCAGGCGGTAGCCGCAGCTCGGCGGCAACCAGTTGAGGGTTCGGACATTTTCAGGCGTGAGGCGAACGCAATCGGAGACCTTTTTGGAGCGGTTCGGATAATCCTTGCAGCTGCACAGCCCCGCGTCGAGCAGCTTGCAGGAGATGTGGGTGAAAAAGATCTTCCCGGTATCCTCGTCTTCCAGCTTTTCCAGGCAGCAGCGCGCGCAGCCGTCGCACAGACTTTCCCATTCAGCGTTGGACATTTCCTCCAACGTCTTGGTTTTCCAGAAAAATCCCTCCTGGTCAGAGGTCTTTTTGGGCGGTGCGGTCATAGATGCCTGATAGCGCGAGTTGGGCCTGTTTAGGACGGCTGGGGGCGAATTTCTTCTAGGGGCTGTTCCTGCCCGCCCGCAAGAGGTTGTCCCGCCGTCATTTTAGCCCTGGATAGCTTGGATTACCCTTGGATTATATCCTCGGATTATCCTTGGACGCGTTCATTCTGATGGTCAAAACTCCGAGCAGGACCATTGGTTTATCGCTTCCGCTCGGTTAGAACAAAAGATGAGTCCCCGAGGGGTGCTTTAGCCGCTTTTTAGCCGCCTTGGGTTTGCCGTAACATACGCGCAAGACGTCTCGACAGCGCCCCGGCCGGGCGCTCGAACGGCTTCGAACCGACGAAGAGTCCCCGTGCCGCGCCAGATCATTCCCGAGCGATGGAAGACCAGGATCAGGCACTTCTTCCTGGACCTCGATGCGCGCATCGACTCCTCACTGTTCTCCTCCGGCAAGGGCGCGCGCGAGCTCTATGAACGCTACTCGACCTTCATGGACCGCTTCTATGTCGGCCGCTGGAAGCGCTGGGTTTTCATCGAGCCGCTTTCGGAAGCCGCCACCATCGGCCTCGGCGGCCTGGTGCTCCTGCTCGCGCTCGCGGTTCCCGCGTTCCGGGAAACCGCCGACGAGGACTGGCTGAAGAAGTCCGACCTCGCGGTGACCTTCCTCGACCGCTACGGCAACCCGATCGGCAGCCGCGGCATCAAGCACAATGACTCGATCCCGCTGGAGGATTTTCCGGACAATCTGATCAAGGCAACGCTGGCCACCGAAGACCGCCGCTTCTACGACCATTTCGGCATCGACTTTCCGGGTCTGGCCCGCGCGCTCGTCACCAACGCGCAGGCCGGCGGCGTGCGCCAGGGCGGTTCGTCCATCACCCAGCAGCTTGCGAAGAACCTCTTCCTGTCCAACGAGCGCACCATCGAGCGCAAGGTCAACGAAGCGTTCCTGGCGATCTGGCTCGAGACGCGCCTGACCAAGAACGAGATCCTCAAGCTCTATCTGGACCGCGCCTATATGGGCGGCGGCACCTTCGGCGTCGATGGCGCGGCGCATTTCTATTTCAACAAGTCGGTGCGCGACATCAATCTGGCGGAAGCGGCGATGCTGGCCGGCCTGTTCAAGGCTCCGACCAAGTTCGCGCCGCACATCAACCTGCCCGCCGCGCGCGCCCGCGCCAACGTCGTGCTCGACAACCTCGTCGACGCCGGCTTCATGACCGAGGGTCAGGTGTTCGGCGCGCGGCGCAATCCCGCATTCGCCGTCGACCGCCGCGACGAGAGTTCGCCGAACTATTACCTCGACTACGCTTTCGACGAGATGCGCAAGCTCGTCGACACCTTCCCGAGATCCTACACCGAGCGCGTGTTCGTCGTCCGCACCTCGATCGACATGAACGTGCAGCACGCCGCCGACCAGGCGATCGAAGGCCAGCTGCGCCAGTTCGGCCGCGACTATCACGCCACGCAGGCCTCCACGGTAGTGTCCGATCTCGACGGCGGCATCCGCGCGATGGTCGGCGGCCGCGATTACGGCGCGAGCCAGTTCAATCGCGCCACCGACGCCTATCGCCAGCCCGGCTCCTCGTTCAAGCCCTATGTCTACACCACTGCGCTCTTGAACGGCTTCAAGCCGACCTCGATCGTCGTCGACGGCCCGGTCTGCATCGGCAACTGGTGCCCGCAGAACTATGGCCATTCCTACTCCGGCGCGGTGACGCTGACACAGGCGATCACACGCTCCATCAACGTGGTGCCGGTCAAGCTCTCGATTGCGCTCGGCGGCAAGGAAGGACCGAAAGCGGGACGCGCCAAGATCGTCGAGGTGGCGCGCCGCTTCGGCATCAAGGCGCCGCTGCCCGATACGCCGTCGCTGCCGATCGGCGCCGACGAAGTCACCGTGCTCGAACATGCGGTGGCCTACGCCACCTTCCCCAACAAGGGCAAGGCGGTCACCCCTCATGCGGTGCTTGAAGTCCGCACCGGCGCCGGCGACCTGGTGTGGCGGTGGGATCGCGACGGGCCGAAGCCGCGGCAGGCGATCCCCGCCTCGGTGGCCGCCGACATGGCCGGCATGATGAGCCACGTGGTCAGCGAAGGTACGGCGCGCCGCGCCGCGCTCGACGGAATTCCGACCGCGGGCAAGACCGGCACCACCAACTCCTATCGCGACGCCTGGTTCGTCGGCTACACCGGCAACTTCACCTGCGCGGTGTGGTTCGGCAATGACGACTACTCCCCGACCAACCGCATGACCGGCGGCTCGCTGCCGGCGCAGACCTGGCACGACATCATGTCGGTCGCCCATCAGGGCATCGAGATCAAGGAACTGGCCGGCGTCGGCATGGGCGTGAAGCTGCCGCCGCAGCCGGTCCAGCAAGTCGTTGCCGCCAACGGCACCGTGGTGACGCATGCCCCCAAGCCGCCCGATATCAAGCCCGGACCGCCGCCGGTGCTGACCAAGCGTGGCGCCGATCTCCTCGTGCAGATCGAAAAGTTGCTGGATGACGCGGCGAAGTCAGCCGAGAAGACCTCGGCGGGCGAGACGCCGAAGCCGGGCAAGCCGACCCAGTCGGGTTCGCTCGCCTTCCCTGAAAGCTTTGCGGCGGCCACGCCTGGCGATGCGGCCGCGGCGCGCAAGAACTGAGACCCGTGAGACTTCTGTTCGTAGCACTTGTGGCATTGGCCCTGGCCGCAGCCGTCGGCCTGGGCTCGACATGGATGACGACGACGCGCGGCACCGAACTCGGCACGCTCACCATCGGCGCCTGGACCGCGCGTCCCCGCACCGGCACCACGGACATCGATCCCTACTCCCGCGCCACCATCACCCGCAACGGCGAGTTGCCGATCGGCACCGGCGACGGCATCTCCTTCACCGCAACCAGGGATGACAAGAAGAAGCCTCTCGATGGCCGCTGCGACGTCGTCGTCAGCGGCGTGACGCCGGCGGCGCGGTTCTGGACGCTGACGCTCTACGACAACAAGGGTCGTCTGGTCGCCAATGCCCTGCAGCGTTACGGCTTCACCAGCCAGGAGATCGTCCGCGGCGCCGATGGCGGCTTCGAGATTCGCGTGGCGTCGCGCTCGCGCGCCGGCAACTGGCTTCCGACCGGCGGCATCGAACGCTACTCGCTGATGCTCAGGCTGTACGACACCCCCGTGGGCGTTGCGACGCGGACCCAGCGCGACGCACCGATGCCGCAAATCGCGACAGTGGGGTGCCCGTGATCCGGCTCGTCTTCACGATCCTCGCAGGCGTCCTGCTCGGCGGCGTGGTGCATCTGGTCAGCGTGCTGGCCTTGCCGCGGATCGCGACCCAGGACGCCTACTCGCGACTTGCTCCGATCACCAAGCTCAACGCGGTGACGGAGCTTCCGCCGGCCGAACCGGGCAACACGCTGATGCCCTATCTCGATCCCGCGCTCGCCGTGGCGGTCTGCCGCTACGATCTTTCCGGCGGCCCGCTCAAGCTCACCGTTCCCGTCAGCCAGGCCTACACGTCGGTGTCGTTCTATACCCGCAACGAGCTCGCTTATTACGCGATCAACGACCGCTCGGCCGGCAAGAAAGTGATCGAGCTCGACCTCATGACCGAGGCGCAGCACAACGAACTTCCGGAAGACGAGGAAATCACGTCGGCCGACCGGCTGATCATCGACTCCCCCTCCTCGACCGGCCTGATCGTGATCAAGGCGCTGGCGCCGGAGCCTGGCCTGATGCCGCAGGCGCAGGCCAGCATCGCCGCGTCGCGTTGCGGCGAGCAGGTCGAGCAGCCGCCGCCGCCAAAGCAAAGCGAAGCGCCGCGCGGCAAGCGATGACCGGCGCGACCCCTCTCACAGGTGTTCAGCTAACTTTTCACCTTGCCACCTGCAGTCGCTGCACGCTTCGCCGCGATAAAAAAAGAGCGTTGAACTGCGGCATTAAATCGCAACGCGACCGCGTTTCTCCGAGACTTCAGATGGACTCTTCGTCGTCCTGTCATCGTCGGACCTCCACTTCGACGCGGCTCCGCGCAGTTCTGCTTCCATAAGAACGTTTCCTTGCCTGAATTGGCTGCACGCGAATCGCGATCGTGCCGCAACAACAGGCTTTGCAGCGAAGCCCGTGCTCTTTGTGTCGAATTTAGGAACGATCCGCATTCATTCAGTCACCCATCTTTAAGCCTAGAGCGCTGTGCGCGACGTACATCGGTCAGCGTACTTCGATCAGATGATGAAAAGTTCCGTTGGATCAGTAAGAGGCTGCTCGCGCGGGGAATTCCTACTCGAAATACCCAAACCTAGAGGGCAAGAAGAATGACGTTTACTCTGAACGGTACCGACGGTGACGATAGCTTCACCTGGGATACGAACTCCCGCAATGAGAACCTCGACGGCGAAGGCGGCAACGACACCCTGGATATCTTTTCGTCGGGCGCCGACCACACGGTGAACTTCACCCAGAACGGGCGGTATATGGGCGTCATCAGCGACCAAACCGACGGCAACCATATCACGACCTATGCCGTGCAGACGATCGACTATCATGGCCTTGGCGGCGACACGATCAACATCGCCGACATGACCTATTCCGGCGTGGAGCAGATCAATCTCGATCTGACCGGCGGCAACAACACCATCGACATCCACGGCACCGCCGGGGCTGACAACATCTCGCTGTCGATCGAGGACGGCAACCTGGTCATCGACGGATTGTCGGCGAGGATCGTCATCGAGCACTATAGCCAGGATGACACTCTCACGATCCACGGTGATGCGGGTAACGACGTCATCGCCGCCTTCAATCTCAGCGATGCCGGTCCGCACCTGACGCTCGATGGCGGCGCCGGTAACGACACCCTGCTCGGCAGCCTCGGAAGCGAAACAATCCTGGGCGGCTCCGGCAACGACACGATCTCGGGCGGCGGCGGCGGAAACGACGTCATCGATGGCGGAACGGGCCATAACACCATCATCCAGCCCATTCCCGACATCGCTGTCAGCGCCGATCAGCTCAACCAGCAACACGTCTGACGCCTTCGGCCAACGACCGCAGGCGGTGAGCGATCACCGCCTGCGACGCCCCCCTGCGTCCAGTGTCTGAGAAAATCCGGAAATCAATGTGATCGGCGTATTCTCCACCTTGCGTCAGGGGCATCCTGACCTGACGGCCGTGCTGCGGGAATGCCGTCGCGGCTTTCTGAGTGTCGCCCTGTTTTCCGCCATGGTGAACCTGCTGATGCTGGCCGGCCCGCTCTACATGCTTCAGGTGTACGATCGCGTGCTTTCGAGCCGAAGCGTTCCGACCCTGGTCGCGTTGTCGACTTTCCTGCTCGTTGCAGCCTATACATTTCAGGGCGCATTCGAAGTCTTGCGTTCGCAGCTAACGGTCCGAATCGCTTCGCTGCTCGACGTTCGCCTTGGTGTCCGCTGTTCGAAGCCGTCATCCGGCTGACCAACCGCAACCTCAGTGCGGCTCAGGCACATCAGCCGCTTGCGCGACCTCGACCAGATCCGTGCATTCCTGACCAGTTCGGCACCGATCGCGATCGTCGATCTGCCATGGATGCCGGTGTTTCTGGCGATCTGCTTCCTGATCCATCCGCTGCTTGGAGCCACGGCGCTGGCGGGAGCCATCGCTCTCACCACCCTGACGCATCCTCACCGAACGGCGAAGTCGCGCATCGATGTCGACGCTCACTCAAGCCAGCGGCGCGAGGACGACCGCGAGCGAGGTCGTTCGACGAGGCAGCGAGACCATCGCTGCCATGGGAATGAGCGGCACTCTGGCGCAACGCTGGCAAAGAACGAACAACGAATTACCTCTCCGCCACCGCGCAGGTTTCCGATGTGGTCGGCACCTACAGCGGCATTTCCAAGGTGATACGGCTTCTGCTTCAGTCGTCGATGCTGGGCGATGGGTTCAGTATCTCGTCATTCAGCAAGAACTGAATGCGGGTGCGATGTTCGCCGCGTCGCTCATGATGGGGCGCGCGCTGGCGCCCATCGATGTCGTCATTGCGAACTGGCGCTCGCTGGTCGGCGCCCGGCAATCGCTCGTTGCGCCTCTCGAACACCTTGCGGCAGCTGCCGCGGCGCAGCGCCGACACCGATCTGCCGGGCCCTCGCGCTCCCTGGATGTCGAAGACGTCGTCGTCGCCGCCCCGAAAGGACGAAGGACGATCCTCGCCAACATTCGCTTTTCACTGGTCGCCGGAGAGGCACTGGCGATCGTAGGTCCGAGCGGCACCGGAAAATCCTCGTTCGTTCGGACGCTGATCGGCGTCTGGCCAGCCGCACGCGGAGAGATCAGGCTCGACGGCGCCGCGCTCGATCAATGGGGTGACGAGCGCGCTCGGCCGACATATTGGTTATGTCGGGCAGAACGTCGAATTTTTTGAAGGCACCATTGCGGAAAACATCGCCCGAATGAGCCTCGCCCCGGATTCCCGGCGCCGTGCTGGACGCCGGCCGCGCCGCCGGCGCGCATGACATGATCCTGCGACTTCCCGGCGGCTACGATTGCAGGATCGGCGATGCCGCCACCGTGCTCTCGGCGGGCCAGCGACAACGAATCGCGCTCGCGCGCGCGCTTGTACGCAAATCCATTCCTCGTGGTGCTCGACGAGCCCAACGCCAATCTCGACAGCGAGGGCGAAGCTGCATTGCAAACGGCTTTGCGCGAGCTCAAGGCGCGCGGCGCCATTGCCATCATCATCTCGCATCGTCCGGCGGTGCTTGAGCAATGCGACAAGGTCCTGGTGCTGAGAAATGGCACGCAGCAGGCCTTCGGTCCGCGGGACGTCATCATCCGAAAGAGCGAGTCGCCCCCCTCCTCCCAGCCCGTGACGACAAGCAACGTCGCGTTGCTCCACGAACCAAGGTGGATGTGGGGTCATGAGCTGAAGACCCACCAGAACCAGGACGTGAATTCTCAGGCTACCCGCCTCGCACGCCGGCAGCCGGGATCCCGTGGCTGTCATCCGCCAGCTGAACGTCATCGGCTACACGATGATCCTGCTTCTGTGGGCTGCTTCGGCGGATGGGCAACGACCAGCGAACTCGCCGGCGCGGTCATCGCGAGCGGGACGGTCATCGTGGAATCCGTCGACAAAAAGGTCCAGCACCCGACCGGCGGCGTCGTGAAGGAAATCCTGGTGCGTGACGGCAGCGAGGTCGAGGAAGGACAGATCCTTGTCCGTCTCGACGACACCGTGACGCGGTCCTCGCTCGGCGTCTTGCGTTCGCAATTCGACGAAAACGTCGCGCGTCGTGCGCGCCTGATCGCGGAACGTGACCTCGCCGACAGGATCACCTTCCCGGACTCGCTCATCCTGCGCAAGAACGAGCCAAGTGTGGCCGCCGCCATGAACGGCGAGGAAAAGCTGTTCGTTTCCCGGAAGGAAGCCCGTGCGGGTCAGCGCGCGCAGCTCCGCGAACGGATTTCCCAGAGCAACGAGGAAATCCGCGGCGCTGACGGCGCAATTGGCCGCGAAAGAGAACGAGATTGAGCTGATATCCAGGGAACTGGTTGGCGTCGCCGACCTCTATAGCAAGAACCTTGTGACGATCTCCCGCTACATGACCCTCGAGCGCGACCAGACGCGTGTGCAGGGCGAACGCGGCCAGTTCATCTCCGATATCGCGCGGGCAAGCGCCAAGATCAGCGAAACGGAATTGCAGATCATCCAGATCGATCAAGACTTTCGCACCGATCTGCTCAAGGATTTGCGCGAAGTCGACGGAAAGATCGCCGAGCTGATCGACAAGATGGTGGCGGCGGAAGATCAGCTCAAGCGCACTGACATTCGCGCACCGCGTTCAGGTGTCGTGCACGGTCTCGCCGTTCACACCGTCGGCGGCGTGATCGCCAATGGCGAGACCATCATGAATGTCGTTCCCCACGATGACGATCTGATCGTCGAAGCGAGAGTGATGCCGAACCAGGTCGATCAACTCGAAGTGGGCGCCGCGGCCAGGGTGAGGATCAACGCGGGCAACCAGCGAACCATGCCGGAACTCAACGGTAGCCTGATCCATGTTTCACCGGATACGGCCCGGGATAACCCGCAGGGGCAGACGCCGGGCCAACAAGGCCAAAACCAGGGGCAGGCCTATTATGTCGCTCGCGTCGCGCTGCCAAAGCACGAGATCGAGCGGCTTGGCACATTCCGTCTCCTGCCCGGCATGCCGTCCGAAGTGTTCATCACAACGGGATCACGAACGCCGATGCAGTACCTGCTCAAGCCCCTGCACGAACAAATCGCCAGAACCTTCAAGGAGCGGTGATCGCGGCCCGGCGGGACTTTGCCGCCCCGGTATCCGAAACGCGCCCGACCGGCCACGGCCTCCCAATCCGAAGGTTGCAAAGCAGCGAGCCGGCCAAACCGGGCGAGGACTTACTTGGCCGAAGCCGATTGCGCGGTCTTGCCAAAGACGCTGCGGCATCCTTCGCTCAGGTGAGCACGCTGACGGCGCATGCAGGCCGTAATCCGCTCCACGTCGGGAATTTCGGCGTAGCAGAGCCGCAAGACGTCAGGGGTGCAAAGCCGCTTTGCATCCTCCTCCGTGAACGCCCGGCCCGCTGACGGAAAGAAAGCGCAGCACGCCGCTACGCAAGCGGCAATCTGGAGTGCCCGAACGAACAACCGGTCAATTTGCATCATCACCCCCGCATTGGCCGACGTTGCGACCGCTTTCCGGGCGGTTTCACCACCCTGGAATCGATGATGATCGTACGTGCATAATGTCCGGTCTCGACGCGGTGCAACGGCCATGCACCGTTATTTCGATTGCGCGTTGCAGCAGTCCCCGCGGAACCCGGGTGACACGAATTCTGACGCGCGTCAGCCTTTCGAAACAGCCGCGGGCTCGTTGACCGGCGACACGCCCGGAGCCCCGATGAGCGGCCTCGCCTGCACCGGCGGGTTGGCGGTCTGCGCAGCGAGTTCGCCGATCAGGCGGTCTGCATCGGCGGCGATGGTGTCGGGGGCTTGCAGCACCAGGCGTTCCAGCGCCCAGCGATAGGAGGACACACGCCGTTCCAGGCACTGCTGCACCCACTGCACGATCAGCGAGTTCTCCTGCATGCGGGCGACTGCGTCGGTACGCTCGCGCGGCGAGATCTCGCTGACGCGGGCGAGGCTCGCATTGCGGCGGCGATCGAGATCGATCACCTTGATCGCGCTGGCATAGAACAACTCGAAACGGGTGATGTCGTTGCGTACGTCCTCGATCAGCTGCGCATATCGCGAGGAGTGCGAACGGTGCGGCTCGTCGATCAGGGCGCGGCCGTAAGCCGTGCGGTCGAACGCCGGTCCCTGGCGCCAGGGCGAGGCGATCGGCGTGTAGTCACCCCACACGCTCTTCCAGGCAGGCCGCGAATGCGGCGGCTCGATCAGCGGATAGGCAAGATCGCGGAACTGACGTTCGTCGTCGGTCAGCTGATATTGCGACGGCCGAAGAGCGACACTCGACGTGGCCTCGGCGCCGATCCAGCGATGCATGTCGTCGTTGCGCATGTCATCGCGGGTGCGGAAGAGATCACCGCCGCTGCAGCCGCCCAACAGGCTGGCCGCAAATAGCAGCAACACGGCCGGCGCGGGATACCGGATCGGAAATGTCGTTTCCGGCATGACGCGATGCCCAGCGTTTCAGCGACGGCGACGACGACGGCCTGGAGCCGTGCCCTCTTCCGGACCGTGCCCGCCGTGCTTTCCATCCGGATCACGCTCGATCCGGATCACCGGCAAGATCAGAACGGTCGCCATGCCGCCATGTGAAGCGCCATCGAAAGTTGAGCCCAGCCGGCGCGACGACGCCGCATCTGCCGGAAATTCAATGATGGTCCCCATGCCCATTCTCTCTGGTCGTCACGGCGACGCATTTGTCCCGTGACACGTTAATTAAGATCAGGACGTGGTTAACGAGGTATTAATCCGGCGCATCCGTGCGGTACCGGGGATGGCAAAATGGGCCTGCGTTGCAGGGCGGCATCATCCGTATTGTTGCTGGCGACCTTTTAGAATTTGTTTTCCTTAACGCGCTGTTAAAGCGGCCCGGCTTAGGCTGGGGGTCAATTTCGAAGACGTCGCGTAACCCTGACATGATCAAATCACCGCTGTTTCCGGGCTTCGATGGATTGATGACGCTCTCCCGGCGCGAGGGCGTCGACATCAGACCCACTTTGTTGCGCGTTCTGACCGACCTTTACGTGCAGGCAAACACGCATTCCTTCGAGGAAGCACGCCAATTCGTCGAGCTCGCCTCCCGCCTGGTCGACCAGGTCGACGACGCGACCCGCGCCGCCGTGCGCGCACGGCTCGCGATCTATCCGGGGACGCCGCTGGAGATCCTGCACAAGCTTGAGCTCAGGCCCGCACCGGAGGATCAGCCGGCGCCAGTCCGCGAGCAATCCTCCTCAGAGCCCGCGGCAACGCAAACGCAAACTGCAAGGCCCCTCACCGACGCGCAACCGCGCATCGCCTCGAATCTCGCGATGCAGTCGGCCGACGCCGCCGAAATCTGCGACATGTTCTTCCACGCCGGGCCAACCGAGCGGGTCAAGATCCTGCACAGCCTCGCTGACACACCGCTCAAGGCGTCGCCGCGTGTCCCGGCAGGCCGCGCCGCCCGCGCGATCGAAGCGCTGGAAATGGCAGCCTTCGTTGCCGACCTGGAAAATTTCACGCTCGAGCTCGGCGAGACGTTGATCCTGCCGGCCAGCATCGCCCAGCAGATCGTGAACGACAGTGGCGGCGAACCGCTCGCCTGCGCCATGCGGGCGCTCGGCATGCCGGGTCCTGTCTTCGAGCGCGTGCTGCTGTTCCTCAAGCCCGACTTCGGCACGTCAGTGAACACGGTCTACCGGTTGTCCCGGCTCTACCACCGGCTTGGCGAACGCTCTTCGCTGGTGATGCTCGCTGCCTGGCGCGGCTCGAGCATGGCGCAGACGCGCGCCAAGTACCGCCCCGCTCTGTACGACGACGAACGCCAGCGCGCGCGCGGCTCGTCTTCGCAAACACGTCCCGCGGTGCAGCCCGGCTCCGCGCCTGCCGTGCGCACCGGTACGGACGGATCAGGGCGCTAGAGCATGTTACGATTACAAGGAATCGCAACATGCTCCAGCTTCTTTGATTGAGCATGATCTTTTCGGAAAACCGGCTGCCACTTTTCCGGATCATGCTCTGATCAGGCTTTCGCCAGATCGAGGAAGTGGCGCCCTGCCCTGTCTTCGGTTTCAACGATCCAGGCGTCGGGATCGAATCGCACTTCCCTGGTGAGGCGTTCCTCCACCGACTGTTCCGGCATCGGGTCGGGAGAGACGGGCGTGAACAGTCGCTCCACGGGACGATCCTCGTCATAGACGGTCTGCGGCGCCGGCACATACAGCATGGCGGTGCCGTCCATGGTCGCGACCTTGACGAACACCGCACCCGCCTCCTCCGCGCCGCGACGGCGCACCGCGCCGAAAACACCCTCGCCCTGGCAGCGACGCAGATAGGCGGCCACCCAGATATTGGTTTTCAATCGCATGGGTCAGTCATAGGCCAGCGCCCGCGCGGGCGCTAGAGCCGGCGGCGCGACGTCAATCGACGGGATGGCCGATCATCGCGGTGAGCTCGCGCACCAGGCGGTCGGACATCTGACCCGTGACAGGCAGCCTGCGCTCGCCCTCGAACTTGCGGATCGCGGCCTGCGTATCCGCCCCGATCGTGCCGGTCGCACGCAACTGGCCGTAGCCGTATTCCGTCAGCACCCGTTGAACCGCGGCAACGCGGCGTGAGCCGGTGACCTGCACCGGCGGAACGGGCGCCGGGGGCCGCAGCACGATCGAGGTGGACGATGCAGCGGCGGCCGTACCCGGCGGCACGGTGCCGGTCGTCGTCGCCTTGACCAGAGTGCCGAGCGGATCGATCGATCTGGGCTCGCCGGCCCTGACGTCGGCGAGGCGCAACTCGCTCGGCCTCGGCTCGGCAAGACGCGGCTCGATGGACGCCGCATCGGCCTCCGCCGGACGCGGGCGCGGCATCAGGCTGGCGTTCACGGGATTGCCCTGCGGAATATGCACGACCGAACCGAACATCGGCGCCGGATGCGGCCCATGCTGCAGGAAGAGCGCATTGGCAACGATGGCGCTCGCGCCGGCAAAAGCCAGCAGGCCCGCGAGCACGTCCTTCGGGCTGTGCAAAAAGATGCGCATGGCAAGACCGCGCTCGCTTTCGTCGTCGACCGCGGCGGCGGACCCCCGGCGGCGGCGCGGCAACTCATCCTCTGCTACGGCTTTTCTAGGCACTTTTCTTCACCTGAACGATCTTGTCCTGAAATACCGGTTCTTCAAATGCCGGATTCTCAGACGCCCGCGCGACGGCCAGCGCCGTGATCTTGTTCTCCTGCTCCGGCAAGGCGGGCCTCGTGAAGACGAGTGGCAGGCTCACCGTCACCGTGGTGCCCTCGTCGACCTTGCTTTGCACGGTCATTTCGCCGGAATGGAGGCCGACCAGGCTTTTCACGATGGAAAGGCCGAGCCCGGTACCCTCATGGCGACGCTGATAGGTTTTGCCGGCCTGGAAGAAGGGATCGCCGAGGCGCTTCAGGTCATCGGGAGCAATTCCCACACCGGTATCGGTGATGCGAACGACCAGCCGCGATCCGTCGACATGGGCGGCCGCGGTCACCCTGCCGCTCCGCTCGGTGAACTTGATCGCGTTGGAAACGAGATTGAGGACGATCTGCTTGAACGCCCTGGGATCGCCGGTCATGACCGGCAGGTCCTGCGGCACGTCGGTGACGAGGTCGACGCCGCCTTCGCGGGCTTTCAACGCCAGCAGGTTGCAGCAATTGACGAGCGCGGCGCGCGGCGCAAAGGGCTCCGGCTCGATGTCGAAATTTCCCGATTCCATCTTCGACATGTCGAGGATGCCGTTCACGACCGACAGGAGATGCTGGCCGGAATCGTTGATGAGCTGCGCATATTCCTTGCGCCGCGCTGCATCCAGCATCAGCGTCTGCTCCTGCGCGATCATCTCGGAGAAACCGATGATGGCGTTGAGCGGCGTGCGGAGCTCATGGCTCATGGTGGCGAGGAAGCGCGTCTTGGCGGCATCGGCCGCTTCCGCGGCGCTGCGCGCGAGATCGAGCGCCTGCTCCTGCATCTTGCGGTCGGTGACATCGCGCATGACGGCGACGACTTCGAACTCGGAAGTGTTGCGTCCGCAGGCGGGCGGCTCGAGCGCACGGCAGCGCATCTCGACCCAGATGAAATCGACGGCGCCATGAATGCCGCGCTCGGCGCGAGGCACGTCGCGCTTGAGACGGAACTCGACGCTGCGCGCCTCGCCGGTGCGGGCCGCATCCGACAGCGCGGTGAGAAAAGCGGGGCGATCGGCGACATGAACGCGATCGAACAGGCCATGCCCGAGCAGCAGCGCAGCCGGCGTTCCGAGCATGGTCTCGGCCGCGGGCGAGATGAACTGCACGGCACCATTGCGCTGATGGCGCGAGATCACGTCGCTCATGTTGCGCGCAAGCAGGCGATAACGCTCTTCTTCCATGCTGAGGAGAGAAACACTGGTGCGCGCCAGCGACTCCGCGCCGAAGGCGATGCCCGCGGCATAAAGCGTCGCGGACGTAATCCCGAACGCGACGCACAGCCCGCGAACGGCAGGATTGATGTCGGGCGGTGGCAGCAGGCCGAGCTGGCCTGCGGCAATCAGCATCGCGGCGCAGGCCAGCGCCAGCGCCGAGGCGAAACCGACCACGCGGCGCGACGCCGACAGCGCCGATTCGACGGGGATCACCACCAGCCAGATGGCCGCAAAGGACTCGATGCCGCCGGTGGTGACGGTGACCGCCATCACGAGGCCGGCGAGCGCGATCGACGACAGCACATGCGCGCCTTCGTAACGGCCGGTGCGGGACAGAAACCATGACAGCAGGATCGGCGCAATCAGCCAGGCGAGTGCGGCGACTTCCAGCGCGCCGGGCGCGCCACGCATGGCGAGATAGACCGGAAATACCGCGAAGGCAGCCAGGCTGCCGATCAGCCGCGGCGCCATGAAGGCGCGATGCCGCGCGCGGGTCAGCGCGTCGTAACGTGCCGACGGATGCAGCAGCGCATCGAGACAGTCGCGGATGGTACTCAACACAGTCACGGCTCTCGCGCCTCGGCTTGTCCGTCAAAAAACGACGCGCCGGAACGCCCCCTTGTGCGAGCCACCGTGTCAGAGCGACATTAAGCGAACGCTAAGGCGCTCCGGACCTCGACAAAACACCGCGATTTCATCTGCATTTTGTCTTCGTTGCGCATGCAGATGGTGAACGGCGGGTTTCCACGGCGACCACCTTATGGTTTCAAATTGGTGGATGCGGCCGATCTTGCCGCGTCAATGGAATATTTACGGCAAATTGCGCGCAGCAAATCCTCGACGATTTTTCGACGAATTAAGTCCGCTTCAATCACTTGCGATCTATCGACAATGGCTGGGTGAAAAGCCGACGGCGGACGATTGTCCGCCACGGAGTTCTGGAGACGGCCAGGATCGCAAGATGTTCTTCCTGTTGCGTTTGGCATTCTGGCTCGGGCTGGTGCTCGTGCTGTTGCCGAGGGACAAGACGCCTGAATCGGAAAAGTTGCCGCAGATCAGCGTTTCCGATGCCGTGCAGGCCGCGACCGCGGCGATGTCCGACATGGGCCAGTTTTGCAAGCGTCAGCCGCAGGCCTGCGAGGTCGGCGGTCAGGCCGCAACGGCAATCGGCGTCCGCGCCCAGGACGGCGCACGCAAGATCTACCGCTCGGTCACCGACAAGAAGGCCGACGAGAAGAAGTCCGAGGACAGGAAATCAGACGACAAGAAATCCGAGGCGGACAAGAGGGCGCCGGACCATACCGGCTCGATAGGCGCCGCAGAGATCGAAGATCCCTTGCTGGCCGAAATGGCCCCGCGCGACACGCTGACGGAACAGGATCTGGCGACGGATTGGCACCTGCCGCCGGCGCAATAGGGTCGGGAATTTCGACCCCGGAAGATATCGCTTTCGCGGGGCCGCGATCCTATATAAGCGAATGGGATCAATACGGGCCGCCATGACGACGATCGAGGAAATCAGGGACAATTTCGAGCTGCTGGAAGAGTGGGACGACCGCTATCGGTACGTCATCGAACTCGGCCGCACGCTGGAGCCGATGTCGGAGGCGGAGCATTCGTCCGGGAACAAGGTGCAGGGGTGCGTCAGCCAGGTCTGGCTGTCGAAGCAGCTCGAGCGCAACGCAGGCGGCGCGGTCCTGAAATATCTCGGCGACAGCGACGCGCATATCGTCCGCGGCCTGATCGCCATACTGCTCACGCTCTATTCCGGTCGTTCACCCCAGGACATTCTCGCAACCGATGCCATCGCGGTATTCGACGAATTCGGATTTCGCGACCATCTGACACCGCAGCGCTCCAACGGCCTGCGCGCGATGGTCGAGCGCATCCGCTCGGATGCCAGGTCCGCATTGGCCGAGGCGGGCTGAAGCGCGCGCTTCAGCTCACGGCGTGACGTCGGCGCCAATGCGTCTCGGGTTCCGCCGATTATGCTTTCGATCCCCGCTTCGGGCGCTGCTGGCCCAGTCCCATCTTCTTGGCGAGTTGCGAACGCGCCACGGCGTAGTTCGGCGCGACCATGGGATAGTCCGGCGGCAGGCTCCATTTGTCGCGATACTGCTCCGGCGTCATGTTGTACTGCGTGCGCAGATGGCGCTTCAGCGACTTGAAGCGTTTGCCGTCCTCCAGGCATACGAGATAGTCGGGATTGATCGACTTCTTCAGCGACACCGCCGGCTTGGGCGGCTCGGCCGGCGCTTCGCTCCGTCCGCTCGACACACGCATCAACGCCGCATGAATCTGGCTGATGAGGTTCGGAATTTCGGAGGCGGGCGTCGGATTGTTCGAGAGATAGGCCGAGACGATATTCGCCGTCAGATCGATGAAGCTCTTGCCGACGGCATCGGTCATGGATCGACCCCTTCAAAACTCGGTAGTGCGGCCTCGCGCGGCCGGACAGTATCCGGCCGCCGTCAATACTGCAAAAACTTGCGTAGGGACAGTATATGCGCAAATGAATGCCGACGTGGCAAGAAGTGGCGCTTTTGTTTGAACATCTTCCGCTGAAATTGCGGCACGATCACGGGCGGTGGTCGAGGTGCGCCCTGAGTTCGTCGATCGATGAAAACCGCATCATGCCTTCGGGCATCTGCGCCTCGATGGATCCGTCGGAGTAGAGCGAATAGGCCATACCGTCGACGACGCCGGATTTGAGCACGGTCACTGCCGCTTGCCCTTCTGCCGGAGACGACGGCGGAGGATTGGCAGTTGCACCAGCGTCGGCGGGCGTCGCCGACACCCGGCTCATGCGCCGCTGCGGCGTTTCGCTGCCCCGCATGCGATCCGGTTTGGGCCAGGCATCCTCGAAATTCGAAGGCGGCGTTTCGCCAGCTTCCGCAACTGATAACGGTGGCGGGTCGGCCGGCCGCGCTTCGGGATGTTCGCGATCCCGTCGCATGCTGGACTGGAAAAGCAGGTTGCGCTTCGGCTTGGGCACCGGTGGTGGCGCGGCCTCCGGCACAGGCGCCACAACCGATGGCGCTCTTGACGGCTCGATCCGGCCTCCGCCGGATGGCGGCTGCTCGAAGGTCGGACCGCCATCAACAGGCGCGCCTGCCGAAGCGGGAAACGGTGGTAGCGCGGGTCTGGCTCGCGAATCCTGCGCGGGACGAGCGCTTGCCAGGCGGCGCGCCATCGTTCGCAGCTCCAGCCCAACAACCGACAGGGCGAACAGAATGGCACCGGTGCACAAACTCATTGTGCCCACCAGAATCAGGGTGTTGCCAAAGCTGAACTCCTTGACCGGGATCCCGTAGTAGAGCGCCACCGCACCGATCAGTGCGGCAACAAGCCCGGCCACCTGCAAGACATTGATCATTTCTCCACCCTGCGCGGACCCGCGCATTCCGCCCCGCCACGATACCGTCATATTGTTGGGGGCGCCATCAGCCATTTGCCGCGACTGGCTTTAAGCTGAATACAATCCGTAACTTAAGTTAATCATGGCGTCGGCTCATCACAGCTTCGCCAACCACCCGCCCGACCCGATGCTGCGGCGCATTATGGCAGTGGAGGTGAATTACGCCACAATTGCCAATTACTTGGTAAGATGAACTGCGCTATAGGGATGCCCGGGGAACGAGGCCCAAAAGCGCTAGAAACTGGGCCTTTAGGGGACACCGGGTTACCAATAGCCATGTCATCCATCACGACTTCCGTCATCGACACGCCAACGCGGCGATCGATGGAACGGACCTGCGACGATCTCGCACTGCTGGTGCTGGGAGTTGTCGCGCTGACCGCGGGATTGACGTTCCGCGATTACGGATTGGGCTGGGATGATTACACCCACGCCGAATATGCCGATCTTCTTTTGCGCATGTACGGTTCCGGCTTCAGGGACACAGGCGCGCTCTCGTTTGCCAACCTCTATATGTATGGCGGCGGCTTCGACATGGTCGCCGCCTTGCTTCACAAGGTCATTCCACTCGAACTGTTCGAAACACGCCGTCTCGTCGGCGCCGTCGTCGGCGTGATCGGGCTCGCCGTGACGTGGCGCCTCGGTCGCCGCGTCGGCGGACCGGTTGCGGGGCTTGCGACACTGCTGCTGCTCGCGCTCTGCCCGATTTTCTACGGCCACATGTTCATGAACCCGAAGGATGCGCCTTTCGCGGTCGCGATGGTGGTCCTCATGATGGGCCTGGTGCGGCTTGCGGAGGAATATCCGCAGCCCACGCCGCGCACGATCCTGATCGTCGGCATCGGCGCCGGCCTGTCGATCGGCTCACGCATTCTCGGCGGACTGGCACTGGTCTACGCGGTCGCAGGATTCGTGCCGCTGTTCCTCGAGGAGTTTAGAACGCAGGGCCCGCGCGAGGCGATCCATCGTTTCGCCCACGTGGTTTACGTACTGCTGCCCGGCCTCGTGCTCGGCTACCTGATCATGGGCCTGATCTGGCCATGGTCGATCATGGAGTTCGACAATCCCTTTCGCGCCCTGACCTACTTCTCGCACTTCTTCGAGAAACCGTGGAAGGAGATGTTCGACGGCGCGCTGGTGTCGGTGCCGGACATGCCATGGTCGTATCTGCCGACGCTGTTTGCGCTGCAACTTCCTGAAGTGCTGCTGGTGTTGCTGGCCGTCGGCATCGGTGGAACCTTCGCGCTGCTGCCGCGCAAGGACGTTCCCGCCCGCCGCAAGACCATCCTGCTGATGCTCACGCTCGCCGCCACGCTGCCGATCACGATCGCGATCGTGAAGCGCCCGGCGCTCTACAACGGCATCCGCCACTTCATCTTCGTGATCCCGCCGATGACTGTTCTGGGCGGCGTCGCCTTTGCATGGATCATGAACTGGCTCGGCGCCAAACGCCGGAGCTGGCAACCCGTGACGCTCGCGATATTCGCGTTCGGCCTGCTGCTGTCGCTCGGCGAGATGATCCGGCTCCACCCCTATCAGTACACGCATTTCAACCACATCGCCGGCACCGTGCGGGGCGCCGACGACCGCTTCATGCTGGATTATTGGGGCCTCGCCTTCAAGCAGGCGTCCGACGGCCTGCGCGAGCAGCTCATCGAGCGACAGGAAATTCCGCCTCAAAACCGGAAGTGGAAGGTCGCCGTGTGCGGACCGCAGCGGCCGGCGCAGGTCGCGCTGGGCTCTGATTTCACGATCGGCTGGGACAGCCATGCCGCCGACTTCGCCATGACGCTCGGCGAATTCTACTGCAAGGGACTGACGGCTCCGGTCATGGTCGAGATCAAGCGCGACGATGTCGTGTTCGCGCGCGTCTACGACATCCGCGGCCGCAGCATTTCGAGCCTGTTGTCGATCCCGGCGCCCTAGCGGTGGGCCATTGAAATGTCATGAGATCGAACTAGAATAGAGAACATAATCCTCTGCACATGAATCAAACGCCGCCCAATTCCGGGCGGCGTTTTTGCGTTCAGAAGGTCGCGTGGCCTTACCGCGGCAATTCTGCGAGTTCCGCCAGAATGCGTGCCCAGGAACGAATGCCCTTTTGGAAGCTCTTGAGGTCGTATTTTTCGTTCGGCGAATGAATGTTGTCGTCGTCGAGACCGAAGCCGACCAGAAGCGAGTCGAGGCCGAGCGTCTTCTTGAAATCGGCGACGATCGGGATCGACGCGCCGGATCCGATCACAAGCGCCTCCTTGCCCCACTCCTCCGTCAGCGCCTTGCGCGCGGCGGCAAGCGCCTTCATGTCCCAGGGCAGCGCAATCGCGGGCGCCGACGAATGATCGCCGAATTCGACCTTGCAATCGCCGGGGATCCGCGCCGTCACGTAGTCGCGGAAGGCCTGACGGATCTTCGCGGGGTCCTGTCCTATGACCAGCCGGAAGGAGATCTTGGCCGACGCTTCCGCCGGGATCACCGTCTTGGAGCCCTCGCCGATGTAGCCGCCGACGATGCCGTTGATATCGCAGGTCGGACGCGAGGAGAGCTGCTCGATCAGGAGGCGATCCTTTTCGCCCGCGGGGATCGACAGGCCGATCGGCTTGAGGAAGGTCTCGGCCGTGAGGTTGAGCTTCTTCCACTGCGTGAGAACCTCCGCCGGCAAATCCTTCACCCCGTCATAGAAGCCGGGGATGGTGATGCGGCCGTTCTCGTCGAACAGGCCGCCAAGGATATGGGTGAGCACGCGGATCGGGTTGCGCGCGCCGCCGCCGAACACGCCCGAATGCAGGTCGCGGCTGGCGGCCTTGATCTTGATCTCTTCGTAGACGAGGCCGCGCAGCGAGGTGGTGATCGCCGGCGTGTTCGGATCCCACATGCCGGTGTCGCAGACCAGGACGTAGTCGGCCTTGAACTCATCCTTGTTGGCCTCGAGCCACGGCACGAAGTTCTTCGAACCAACTTCCTCCTCGCCCTCGATCAGCAGGGTGACGTCGAGCGGCAGCGACCCCGTCTCCGACTTCCAGGCACGGCAGGCTTCGACAAAGGTCATGAGCTGCCCCTTGTCGTCCTCCGCGCCGCGCGCGACGATGATCTTGCGGCCGTCGGCATGGTCGGTGACGGCGGGTTCGAACGGCGGACGATGCCAGAGATTGAGCGGATCGACCGGCTGCACATCGTAGTGGCCGTAGAACAGCACGTGCGGCCGCGACTTTCCGTTGCTCTTGCCGTTGCTTCTGGCCACGATTGCGGGATGCCCTGCGGTCGCCCGCACCTCGGCCTCAAAGCCCAGCGAGGTGAAATCCTTCGCCAGATGATCGGCCGCCGTCTTGCAATCACTGGCAAAGGCCGGGTCGGCCGAAATCGACTTGATGCGCAGCAGCGCGAACAGCCGCTGCAAGCTGTTGTCGAAATCGGCATCGATACGGTCGAGAACTTTCTGGGTCTGGGCGTTGGCCATGGATCGTGCCTCTTCAAGTGATTTTTCGCGTTTTAGCCCGGGGCGCGGCAGCGGGCTAGAGCGCACTTATAAAGCCAGTATGCGCGTGCGGGATGGCGACGTCCGGTATTTGCCTCAAAAGGCAGGGTCACCCGGGTGAGCGATACGGAAGGTGGCGAGGTTATATTTCCGCCTGCGCTGTCAGGCCTGTGCCGACAAGTCGCTAACACGAACTGCGCTGCCGAGCCGCGAAGTTCACATCGCCGGGACGGCCAGCGCAGCGCGCGGCCCAGGAAGCGGAAGCTCAGTCGGCCGGCTCGATGGACGCTCGGTTCGGGGAAGCAGTCCGAAGTTTGCAAGGACGTCTGTCAGCCGATGCCGAATGGCGGGCTCTATCTTCACACAGATGAGCCAGCAGACCAGGACGAGCATGCCCAGACCCGCCCCTACAGCCAGGGACGCATCCAGGCCCGCATCGATCAGGACGCGAATGATCGCCGTCCCAATGACGTTGTGGGTGAGATAGAGCGGATAGGTTATCAGCCCAAGCGTTCTCAGATAACCGGCCGTCTCACGAGAAGGGGTAGCCGTCAAGCACCTGCTTCTGTTCGCGGTACCGGCAATGAAGAACACCGCCGCGGCCCAAACGGTGATCGGCACGAGGGACGATTGATCCGAGATGACGGGGATATGCGTCGTAAGGAAAGAGGAGAAACAGAAAATTTCCGCAACTCCGGAAAGGAATGCCACGCCGACAGCGACCTGTTCGCGCGTCGTCAATCTCCTGTTTGCAGACATGAACAGCCAGATCCCCAGTGCGAAGAAACAGCCGTGGTTCAACAACCATGTCGCGCAGGGGACCCGAAACATCAGAACGACAAGACCAAGTATTTCGGATTTTATCACGCCCGACGCCACCAGAAAGGCGAAGGCGTTGAACACCGCGCTATAGAGGGTGAGACCGAAAGCCAGGTGTCGCAACGTCACTTTTTTCGTGAGCAGCGAACAAAACACCAGGCCGTAAAAGGCCATTTCCGCCGCCAGCGTCCAATAGATGACGTCGAGCCACTGACCTTTGATTCCCTTGGGAATGAGCAGCATTGCCTGGATGTAGGGGAGAATGAATTCCGATGCTTGCCCGCTCGCAAAGAAAAGCAGAACGATGAAGGTCGCGGTAGCGCAGACCCAAACCGCAGGAAACAGCCTGAGTGCGCGCCCAAGAAGAAACTCGATCGGCGAAGACTTGCTCGCGGAATTCGCGATCACGAAGCCGGAAATAACAAAGAATATTTCAACTCCCACCCAGCCGAACCAGGTGAAAGGCGCAGCGGACGGGAATTGAACGTCAGCGGCGACGTAGTGGTCGAAACCGGGGGGAGCGCTGATCGAAGACCAGGCCCAGGACCAGAACATCAGGTGAAAAACGGCTACGCCGAGAGCGGCCCCGAAACGCAGCGGATCCAGCAATGGGAAGTGGTTCTTCACGGGAGGTCTTCAATCCATGAAACGGGGAACTCATAAAATTCATGAAACAATGTCGTTGCGAATACCGGATCCGTTCAGCGAGCTCTTTGACGAAGGTCACACATCGCTGCCCGGCCTCCAAAGGTGGGGGCTGAGTAGCTCGACGAAGCATTGGGGGGTGCTGGGCTGTGAGCAGCCGTCGCGGGCTTAACCAAGCCCTTTTCGTATCGGCGATCTTGATCCCGCCCTTCCCGTCCTTCGGCTCCTAAAGGACCAAATTGGGTCGCAGGACCACGTTTCGGGGTTCATCGCGGCGTGCCCGCCCGACGCTCAAAAAGCGGACGGTCCCCGATTTAGGAAGCACTGGTCGGATGCAGGAGGCAGACGTCCGGACAGCGATCCCGGCAGCTATCCTCGATCCCATCGAAGTGAGGCGATTGCCGCGATCACACTCAACGCCGCAGCAATCCGCCGAGCGCACCGCGGACCAGCGCGCGGCCGACCGAGCCGCCGAGCTGCCCCCCGATCGACTTGCCGACATCGGCGACCATCCCGCCAACCACCTTGTTGGTCACCGAACGGGTGATATTGCGCGTAATAAGCTGACCGGTCGACAACCGGCCGCGACTTACATTGGTGCCGAAGATCGTTCCGGCAATCGCGCGGACGTGGCCCCAGATTCCGCCGCCGCCCGCCTCGCCTGTGGTCGCCGCCGTGCCCGCGAGGCGCTTCTGCAGTATCTCATAGGCGGATTCCGCGTCGATGGCGGTGTCGTATTTTCCCTTGACCGGGCTTGCATCCATGATCGCCTTGCGCTCGTCCGGCGTGATCGGTCCGATCCGCGCCGTGGGCGGCCGCACCATCACGCGCTCAACCATGGCCGGGGTGCCGTTCCCCTCCAGGAACGAGACCAGCGCCTCGCCCTTGCCGAGTTCCATGATGACCTTGGCGGTGTTGAGGCCTGGATTGGGCCGGAAGGTTTGTGCCGCAGCGGCAACCGCTTTCTGATCGCGCGGGGTAAAGGCGCGCAACGCATGCTGCACGCGGTTGCCGAGCTGACCGAGCACGCGATCCGGCACGTCGATCGGGTTCTGCGTGACGAAGTAGACGCCGACACCCTTGGAGCGGATCAGACGCACGACCTGTTCGATCTTGTCCATCAGCGCCTTCGGCGCATCGTTGAAGAGCAGGTGCGCCTCGTCGAAGAAGAACACGAGCTTGGGCTTCGGCAGGTCGCCCACCTCCGGCAATTCCTCGAACAGTTCCGAGAGCATCCAGAGCAGGAAGGTCGCGTAGAGCCGCGGGCTCTGCAGCAACTTGTCGGCGACCAGGATATTGATCATGCCCCGTCCGTCGCGATCGGTGCGCATGAAGTCTTTCAGGGTCAGCGCCGGCTCTCCGAAGAATTTGGTACCGCCCTGGTTCTCCAGCACAAGAAGCTGGCGCTGGATGGTGCCGACGGTCGCGCGGGTGACATTGCCGAACCCCTGCGCGGCCTTTCGGATCTCCGCCAGCGGGTCCCCCTCGCCATCGGCGGCTTTCTTGCCTCCATCCGGCACGATGGCATCCAGCAGCGCGCGCAGATCCTTCATGTCGATAAGGGTCAAGCCTTTGTCATCGGCGACACGGAAAGCAACGTTGAGAACGCCTTCCTGCACGTCGTTGAGATCGAGCATGCGCGCCAGCAGTAACGGTCCCATCTCGGTCACGGTCGCGCGCACAGGGTGTCCTTGCTCGGCAAACACATCCCAGAAGACGGTCGAGAACTGGTCTGCCTGAAAGGTCAGGCCCATATCGGCCGCACGCTTGACGATGAAATCCTTCGGCTCGCCGATTTCAGATATGCCCGACAGGTCGCCCTTAATGTCGGCCGCGAACACGGGGACACCAGCACGCGCAAAGCCTTCCGCCATCACCTGAAGGGAGACCGTCTTCCCGGTACCGGTCGCACCGGTGACGAGGCCGTGGCGGTTCGCAAGCGCAAGCGTGAGCCAGGCCGTCTGTTCGCCCTTGCCGATGAAGATCTTCTCGCCGGTATCCGCCACCAGATTGTCGGATGATGCCATTGCGTTCTGCCTGTTCTCGGCGTTCTGCCTGTTCTCGCTTCCCTTGCGGGCTTGGGGCGATCATACGTCATCTTGCATTGCGATTGAACCAATCAACGCACGGCCGCGAACGCGGTTCAATGCCGCGCAGCGCGAGGGCCTTGTGGCTTTATTCCACCCAAAGTCGAAGCAGTGACGATTGCGTCGAGCCTTTTGTGCGGATTCCGCGTTCACTCTTGCAACGCTGCAACACTCTCATGATGAAACGCACCACCCCGCGCCGTGATCGCTTGTAATTCGTTTTTCGCAAGCTCAAGATGATTTTTACTGAGCAAGCGGCCGGTCATCTAACCGGTTGAGGGCGGGGCAATATGGACGAGTTGATAGGTCGGCTGGCCTCAAAGGCCGGCATCGATAGTGCTGTCGCTGAAAAAACCATCGGTATTATTCTGAGTTTTCTGCGCAATGAGGGTCCTTCAGACAAGGTTCAGGCACTGATCGACGAGATTCCGGGGGCGGAAGCGGCAATTGAGGCATCTGGGAATGGCGGCGGTTTCGCCAGATTGATGGGTGGCGGCCTGATGGCGGTTGGCACCAGGCTGATGGGGCTGGGCTTGGGCATGGGTGAAATTCAGAGCATCGCCCGCGAATTGTTCAAGTTCGGCCGTGACAAAATTGGAGCGGATCGAATGGGCGAGATCATTGCGGGGACACCGGGGCTCAGCCAGTTCGCCTGAAGAACCTTCCTATCACATCGAGCGTCATGACATACCCAATCTCCCAGATTGAAGGCATGAGTGCCTTCTCCGCTTCGAAGCTCAAATCGCACGGTATCCGCACGACCGATGCGTTGCTCGAGGCCGCTCGTACTGTAAAGGGGCGCAAGGCGCTTGCGGCACGGACCGGTATCAGCGAGCAGCAGCTCCTGGAGTGGGCCAATGTGTCCGACTACATGCGTATTCCCGGCATGGGGAAGGCGAAGGCCGGGTTGATCCGCGCGGCCGGCGTCACCACGGTGCGGGAGCTCGCGCTGCGCAATCCGGCAAGGCTTGCCCAGAACATGAAGGAAGTGAACGTCAAGCGGAAGCTGGTCCGCGTCCTGCCGTCCGAAAAGTCGGTCGAGCAATTGATTGCACAGGCCCGCAAGCTGCAGCCGAAAATCAGCTACTAATCCGGATACCGCCGATCTTGACTCCCATGCGGGGACCGCGCAAAGCGACCCCATGGTCAACGCCCCCTCCAGACAGGCCGCCACGACCGCACCATCGCTGCACCCGGTGCTGCGAGCACTGCTGTCACGACCTGCGGCAGCGGTGATGGGCGTGCTGAACGTGACGCCGGATTCATTTTCGGACGGCGGCAAATTCCTCGCGCCCGACAAGGCTCTGGCGCAGGCGCAGCGCCTGGTTGCGGACGGCGCCGACATCATCGACATCGGCGCGGAGTCCACCCGCCCCTATGGCGGCGCGCAGCCGGTGTCGGCGGAGATGGAGCTACGGCGCTTGCAGCCGGTGTTTGCCGATATCGTCTCGCTTGGCGTTCCCGTGTCCATCGACAGCATGAAGCCTGAGGTGGTGGCCTGGGCACTCGACAACGGGGCTGCCATTGCCAACGACGTCTGGGGCCTGCAGCGCGAGGACGGCATGGCGCCCCTGCTCGCGGCACGCGACGCCCCCGTGATCGTCATGCATAACCGCGACCGCGCCGATCCTGCCATCGACATCATGCAGGACATTGCCGCCTTCTTCGGCCGCTCGCTGGAGATCGCCGCACGCGCCGGCATTCCGCACGCCAACATCGTGCTCGATCCCGGCATCGGATTCGGCAAGACGCAGGAGCAAAGCATGATCGTGCTGGCGCGGCTGGCGGAATTCCACAGCTTCGGCCTGCCGCTCCTGGTCGGCGCCTCGCGCAAGCTCTTCATTGCCTCGGTCTCGCCCTCGGAACCGCATCAGCGCCTCGGCGGATCGATCTCGGCACATGTGATTGCGGCCCAGCGCGGCGCGCGCATCATCCGCACCCATGACGTGGCCGAGACCGTGCAGGCGCTGCGCGTGCTGGCGGCCATCGAGGACAGAAAATGACCGATACGATCTTCATCACCGGCGTCGTCATCCATGCGCGCCATGGCGTCATGGACCACGAGACCGAAGTCGGACAGCGCTTTGTGATCGACCTCGAACTCTACACTGACCTGTCGGAGTCCTCGCGCACCGACCGCCTGTCCGACACGGTGTCCTATTCCAACGTGGTAGCGACCGCGACCTCGGCCTTCCGTGACAAGAACTACAAGCTTCTGGAACGCGCCGCCGGCGCAGTGGCGGATGCAATCCTCGCGGCCTTCCCGCGTATCCGCGCCGTCAAGGTCACCGTCCACAAGCCGCATGCGCCGATTGCCGCGATCTTCGAGGATGTCGGCGTGGTCCTCACCCGCAACCGGCACACGCCTCCGCATGGCTAGCGCCCTGATCGCACTCGGCGGCAATGTCGGCGACGTTCGCGCGACCTTCGGCAAGGCGATTGCGAATATCTGCGGCATGGCGCAGGCCGCGCTCGTTGCGCGCTCCTCCGACTATCTGACCCCGCCCTGGGGAGAAGAGCAGCAGGCGCGCTTCGTCAACGCGTGCATCGAGATCGAAACCGGCCTCGATCCGCACGCGCTGCTCTTCGTCCTGCACAAGGTCGAGCGGAAGTTCGGCCGCGAGCGGGAGAAGGAGCAGCGCTGGGGTCCGCGCACGCTCGACCTCGACCTGATCGCCTATGACGACGTCGCGCTCGACAAGCCGGAGCTGACATTGCCCCACCCTCGCCTGTTCGAGCGCGCCTTCGTGCTGGTGCCGCTTGCCGAGATTGCGCCCGATCGCCTGATCCGCGGCCGCCGCGTCTCGGAGGCGCTTGCAGACGTCTCGACGGCTGATATCGAGCGGTTGCCGGATATGGAATAGGCGCCTGATAAAACAACCGTTTGGCTTGGCCGCCCCGACGTGGCAATTTCCGGCCAATTGGCCCCCCTCGCGTGCCGGGAGACCGCTGACCGAATGACTTCCGCGACCGACGATCTGCGGCTTGCCGCCGACTTCCCTCAGGCCAGCGTCGACGACTGGCGCAAGCTGGTCGATGGCGTCCTGAAGGGGGCGCCTTACGATAAGCTGGTCGGCAAGACCTATGACGGCTTGAAGGTTCAGCCGATCTATGACCGCGCCAAAGGCGCAGGCGCCGTCGTCGGCCGCGCGCCGGCTGCGCCCTGGCAGGTCATGCAGCGGATCGACCATCCGGATGCGGGACAGGCGAACGCCCAGGCGCTCCTCGACCTTGAGAACGGCGCCACCGGGCTGACACTGGTCATGGCCGGCTCGATCAACGCCAACGGCTATGGTCTGGACGCATCGGCAGCGACCATCGAGCGCGTGCTCGACGGCGTCATGCTCGACGCCGGCATTACCATCGATTTCAACCTCAGTCGGCCGACGCGCAATGTGGTGCAGCATTTCGCTGCATTGGTGAACCATCGGAAGATCGACCCGGCTGCGGTGGATATGCGCGCCAGCATCAATCCCATCGGCGGGTTCGCCGTATCGGGAACGAGCCCGCGTCCGTGGAACGAACTTGCGACGAGTTTTGGGCGCATGGTGTCGGAACTCGCACAATCGGGTTTCCGCGGACCGTTCGCCGTTGCCGACGGACGCGTCATCCACAATGCGGGCGGCTCGGAAGCGCAGGAGCTTTCCTTCGTCATCGCCAGTGCGGTGGAATATCTGCGAGCGCTCGCAGGGACCGGCGTGCCGCTCGATACCGCATGCGGCATGATCTACTTCCGCATGGCCGCGGACGCCGACCAGTTTCTGACCATCGCCAAGTTCAGGGCCCTGCGGAAATTGTGGGCTCGCATCGCAGACGCCTGTGGCGTCGCTCCCAAGGCGGCCTATGTCACGGCGGAAACCGCCTGGCGGATGCTGACCCGGCGCGACCCTTATGTGAACATGTTGCGCGCGACGATGGCCACATTTTCCGCGGGCCTTGGGGGCGCCGACAGCATCGCCGTACTTCCGCACACCGCCGCGCTCGGTTTGCCCGATGCATTCGCTCGCCGCGTGGCACGCAACACCCAGCTCATTTTGCTCGAAGAGGCGAACCTCGCAAAAGTCGCCGATCCAGCCGCGGGCTCGGGTGCGATCGAGGACCTTACGAGCAATCTTTGCAAGATCGCGTGGTCGCAGTTTCAGACCATCGAGGCCGCCGGCGGCATCTGGGCGGCGCTCGAGCGCGACCTCGTGCAGAAAAACGTGGCGATGGTCCGGGCCGAGCGTCAAAAAGCGGTCGCCCGCCGCAAGGATGCGATGACCGGAGCCAGCGAGTTTCCCAATTTGCATGAGGAGCCGGCTGATGTCCTCGACGTCGCACCGCTCGCGGCACCTCTGGAAACCGTCATTGCCGTCAAGATCGAGCCACTGCCGCGCTTGCGGCTGGCCGAACCGTTCGAGACATTGCGCGACCGGTCGGATCAAATCCTCAAAGCCTCGGGCCAGCGGCCGCGAGTCTTCCTCGCCAATCTCGGCAGCGCCGCCGACTTCACCGCGCGCGCAACCTTCGCCAAGAGCTTTTTCGAAGCCGGCGGCATCGAGGCCGTCGACAGCGAGGGATTTTCCGATCCATCCGTGCTTGCCGCCGCCTGGAAGGCTTCCGGCACGGCGCTTGTCTGTATTTGCTCCTCCGACAAGGTCTATCTGCAACAGGCCGTCGGCGCCGCCAGGGCCTTAACAGCCGCAGGCGCCAAACATATCTATCTCGCAGGCAGGCCAGGCGAACAGGAGGCCGCGTTGCGCGATTCCGGCATCGCGGATTTCATCGTTGCCGGCGGCGACGTGCTGCAACTGCTGCGAGAGGCCTATGGGCAAATGGAGCGGACATGACCGCTGATGCAAAACCCGTTCTCACCGGCGGCTGCCAGTGCGGCGCGATCCGCTTTGCATTGACGGCCGTGCCGGTCAAGGTCAGCATCTGTCATTGCCGGATGTGTCAGAAGGCGTCCGGCGCGCCCTTCGCCTCGTTCGCCGATATCGAGAAGAGCGACTTCACCTGGACCAGGGGCAAGCCCGCCGCGTTCCGATCTTCCTCGATTGCAGAGCGCGATTTCTGCGCGGCCTGCGGCACGCCGCTCAGCTTCCGCCGCATCGACGGTCCGCGGATCGAGATCATGACCGGCACTTTCGACAAGCCGGACCGGGTGATCCCGATCCGGCAATACGGCACGGAATCCCGGCTCGGCTGGGTGGTGGGGATTTCCAACCTGCCAAGCCAGACCACCATGCAGAATTACGGCCCGGACAAGATGGCAACCATCGCGAGCCACCAGCATCCGGATCATGATTAAGGACCTGTCGGAGTGGGTTATCAGTGGCTCCAATCGTGCTAGATTAGAGTGTGACCTATGTTACAGACCTCGATGTTCTGCTTGAGGACCGTCGCGATGATCGCGTGTTCGAGAAAGACACGCGGCGGTTGATCAACGGAATTGAGGAAACAAGAAGATGAGCCAGATTCTCGCCGCTGCTCCCAATACCACCGGCCATACCGGTTCCACCAACATGGAGGAGCTTGCGCGCCTTGAAGCACAACGGGACCAACTGCTGGCCAAGGCCGCCGAACAGGCGAAGGTTGGCGAAAGACTGGGACTCCTCGTGCCGGGCCTGATGGCCGGCCTCACGCTGCTGGTCTTCTTCGGAGTTCGCTCCGGCGAGATGGCCGCACCAACGGCGATATCGACGCTTGTGATCACCATCCCCTTGCTGTTTGTCTTGCGTCGGAAGATAGGCTCGCTCGCCAGTCAGCTTTTCGTGGCGGGACCACGCGCAGACGAAATGCTGGTCGAATGTGAGGCCAGCATTACCAAATTGAGGGAACGCCGTTCGTGACTGGAATTCCCGACTTCGCCAGCATCCCCTTCGAGCCGGTCGCTGCCAAGGCTCCGGCCGGCAAGGCCGAGCCGTGGCTCACCCCCGAGGGCATTCCGGTGAAGCCGGCCTATGGCGAGGCTGATCTTGCCGGCGTCGACTTCCTCGAGACATGGCCCGGCATCGCGCCCTATCTGCGCGGCCCCTACCCGACCATGTACGTCAATCAGCCCTGGACGATCCGGCAGTATGCCGGCTTCTCCACGGCGGAAGACTCCAACGCCTTCTATCGCCGCAACCTCGCCGCCGGGCAGAAGGGCCTGTCGGTCGCGTTCGATCTCGCCACCCATCGCGGCTATGATTCCGATCATCCCCGCGTCTCCGGCGATGTCGGCATGGCGGGCGTGGCGATCGACTCGATCTACGACATGCGCACGTTGTTTGCGGGCATTCCGCTCGATCAGATGAGCGTGTCGATGACCATGAACGGCGCGGTGCTGCCGATCCTCGCGCTGTTCGTGGTGGCCGCCGAGGAGCAGGGCGTTTCGCCGGAGAAGCTCTCGGGCACCATTCAGAACGACATTCTGAAAGAGTTCATGGTGCGCAATACCTATATCTATCCGCCAGCGCCCTCGATGCGGATCATCTCCGACATCTTCGCCTATGCCTCGCAGCGAATGCCGAAATTCAACTCGATCTCGATCTCCGGCTATCACATGCAGGAGGCCGGTGCGACGCAGGACCTCGAGCTCGCCTACACGCTTGCCGACGGCGTCGAATATCTGCGCGCGGGTCTCGCCGCCGGTCTCGATGTCGACCGCTTCGCGCCGCGCCTGTCGTTCTTCTGGGCGATCGGCATGAACTTCTTCATGGAAGTCGCCAAGATGCGCGCGGCGCGGCTGCTCTGGGCGAAACTCCTGAAGCCGTTCAATCCTAGGGATCCGCGCTCGCTGTCGCTGCGCACGCACTGCCAGACCTCCGGCTGGTCGCTGACCGCGCAGGACGTTTTCAACAATGTCGCGCGCACCACGATCGAGGCGATGGCGGCGACGCAAGGCCACACCCAGTCGCTGCACACCAACGCGCTCGACGAGGCGCTGGCGCTGCCGACCGACTTCTCCGCGCGCATCGCCCGCAACACGCAACTGTTCCTGCAGCAGGAAAGCGGCACGACGCGGATCATCGATCCCTGGGGCGGCTCCTATTACGTCGAGCGCCTGACCCGCGATCTCGCGGCCAAGGCCTGGGGTCACATCCAGGAAGTGGAAGAGCTCGGCGGCATGGCGAAAGCGATCGAAGCCGGCGTGCCGAAGCTGCGCATCGAGGAGGCTTCCGCCAAGACGCAGGCCCGCATCGACGCCGGCCGGCAGGCCGTGATCGGCGTCAACAAGTACAAGCCGACGGACGAGGCTGCCATCGAGATCCTGAAGGTCGAAAACTCGACCGTGCGCCGCCTGCAGATCGACAAGCTCAAGCGGCTGCGCTCCGAGCGCAACCAGAAGGACGTCGATGCCGCGCTCACGGCGTTGACCAATGCGGCCGAAGGCGAACGGCAACCTGCTCGCGCTCGCGATCGACGCCGCGCGCGCGAAGGCGACCGTCGGCGAAATTTCCGACGCGATGGAAAAGGTGTTCGGCCGCCACCGCGCCGAGATCAAGTCCATCACCGGCGTCTACAAGCGGGAGGCGTCCGCGATGTCGAACAAGGTTGAGAAGGTGCAGGCGCTGATCGATGCCTTCGAGGAAGCGGAAGGACGCCGGCCGCGCATCCTCGTCGCCAAGATCGGCCAGGACGGCCACGACCGAGGCCAGAAGGTGATCGCATCGGCCTTTGCCGATGTCGGCTTCGACGTCGATATCGGACCGCTGTTTGCAACCGCCGACGAAGCCGCGCGCCAGGCCGTCGAGAACGACGTGCATATTCTCGGCGTCTCCTCGCTCGCCGCCGCCCATCTCACCGCGGTGCCCGAGCTGAAGGCCGCGCTGAAGAAGCACGGCCGCGAGGACATCATGATCATCGTCGGCGGCGTGGTGCCGCCGCAGGATTACGACGCGCTCTACAAGGCCGGCGCCGAGGCGATCTACCCGCCCGGCACCGTGATCTCGGACGCCGCCGAAGAGCTGATCCACAAGCTCAACGCCCGGCTCGGCCATAGCGAGGCGGCGGAATAGCCCCTCCGTGCACGCTCTTTCCTTCAAGGACCTTTTCGTGCGCTTGCCCGCAATCAGCTTCGTTCGCAGGACGCTTCTGATCGGTGTTGCGTTCTCGCTGGGATCATTCGCGCTTGCCGCCGACCCCAAGCCCGACGCTGCGCTGAAGAACAAAACGATCGAGGCCAACGTCTTCCTCGACGGCAAGATCAAGGCCGATCCCGGCGCTTTCGGCCTATTGCCTTGCCGACGGCAAGAAGTGGCTCGACAAGAATGCCGCCGATGCGGCCAAGGAGATGAAACAGGACCCGCAGCTCTTCAAGGACGGCGACTGGTCGTTCGAGCGCAAATACAGTGTCCGCTCCGTGGTTGCCGACCGCTATGTCAGCATCGTCCGCGACGACTACATGGACACCCACGGCGCTCATCCCAACACCGACGTGAACACCATCCTGTGGGACAAGGTCGAGAGCAAACCGCATCAGCATCCGCCCGTTCTTCAACGAGACCGCCGACAACGGTCCGACCATGACCGCGATGCAGAAGGCGATCATTGCCTCGCTCAAGGTCGAGAAGAAGAAGCGTGATTCCAGCGAGACCGCGACCGCCGAATGGTTCAAGGGCGTCGAGCCGAAACTGCTCAAGATCGGCGCGGTCACGCTCGCGCCCTCGACCGAAGCCGGCAAGAGCTCCGGCCTCACCTTCCACTATCCGCCCTATGCGGTCGGCCCCTATGTCGAAGGCCAGTACGTCGCCTTCGTGCCCTGGGAGACGCTGAAGCCCTACCTGACGCCGGAAGGCCAGCGCATCTTCGGCGGCGCGCGCCCGAAGGGCGATGCGGAGGATCAATAGTCGACGAGAGCGGTCGCGTCTGAAAGCCGGCCCAGGAGGCCCCTCGCCTGCGCCGCGCGGGCGGTGTACACCAAGCCATGCCCCCGCCTAAGGTCCCCGACATCAAGGTCCTCGCCAAGGAACTCCGCAGCCGGCAGCCGCGCGGCGCTTGCGCGCGCCATCACGCTGATCGAGAGCCGGCGCGCCGATCACCAGGCGTCCGCGCGCGATCTGGTGCAGGCGCTGCTGCCGGACGACCGGCAAGGCCGATCCGCGTCGGCATCACCGGCTCGCCCGGCGTCGGCAAGTCGACCACCATCGACGCGCTCGGCATGTATCCTGATCGAGCAGGGCCACAAGGTCGCGGTGCTCGCGGTCGATCCCTCCTCGGCGCGCACCGGCGGCTCGATCCTCGGCGACAAGACGCGCATGGCGCGGCTCTCCGCGTCCGACCACGCCTATATCCGCCCCTCGCCTTCCTCCGGCACGCTCGGCGGCGTCGCGGCGAAGACGCGCGAGGCGATGCTGCTCTGCGAGGCCGCCGGCTTCGACGTGATCCTGGTCGAGACCGTCGGCATCGGCCAGTCCGAGACCGCGGTCTGCGACATGACCGACTTCTTCCTGGCGCTGATGCTGCCGGGCGCCGGCGACGAGTTGCAGGGCATCAAGAAGGGCCTGGTCGAGCTCGCCGACATGATCGCGATCAACAAGGCCGACGGCGACAATCTCAAGCGCGCCAAGCAGCGCCGCCGCCGACTATCGCGGCGCGCTGCATATCCTCAACCCCCGCTCGGAGCACTGGCATCCGCCGGTCGTGACCTATTCGGCGCTGACCGGCGACGGCATCGCCGAACTCTGGCAGAAGATCCTCGACCATCGCACCGCGATGAACGCGTCCGGCGATTTCGCCGCGCGGCGGCGCGAGCAGCAGGTGAAGTGGATGTGGTCGATGCTGGAGCAGCGCATGCTGGCACGGCTGCGCGCCGACGCCTCCACGCGCGCCAGGGTGAAGAAGATCGAGAGCGAGGTCGCCGACGGCCGCCTCACGCCGGCGGTCGCGGCCGAGCAGATGCTGGAGCTGTTGTGATGGGCGATAGGCTGCGCATCCTCGTCACCGGCTTCGGTCCGTTTCCCGGGCGCGCCCTTCAACCCGACCATGACGCTGGTCGAGCGGCTGATGCGGTCTGCGCCGTCCCGCCTTCGACGACGTCGAACTTTCCAGCCACATCTTTCACGTCACCTACGCGACCGTCGATCGCGAACTGCCGCAGCTTCTGGCAAAGCACGACCGCATGCGCTGCTGATGTTCGGCCTCGCCGACCGGACCCGCATCTGCGCGATCGAGACGCGCGCCCGCAACGCGATCACCACCATCTTGCCCGACGCCGACGGCACGCGCGTGCGCAAGGGATCGATCGCCGACGACGCGGATGCCCTGATGTTCGGCCCGCACACCGCAAAACTCCTGCGCGCCGCGCTCGCGACCGGGATCGACGCGCGCGCCTCGCGCGATGCCGGCGCCTATCTCTGCAACTATCTGAGCTGGCGCGCGATCGAGGCGACGCAGAGAGGACGACGGCCCGCGCCTCGCGGCCTTCGTCCACATTCCGCTGCTCGCGCGCGACGGCGGCGCCGCAAGCCCGGCCGCATCACGCTGGAAGAGCTGGTCGATGCCGGCGAAGCGATGCTCGCGGAACTCGTGAAGCTGACGCGCGGCGCGGTGCGCGAAGCGGCCTGAGCCTGACGGCGCCGTTAACCCTACCCCCAACAATCGCCTTCTGCGGACCGCGCTCGCCTTCGCCGCGTGACATCGCATTTCTGGGATACTGCCCTCGATCGCGCATTTCGCGGGAAGACGGTCATGGACCTCAATCGCCGCCATCTCATCGGAGCCTCTGCGGCCGGCATTGCCGGCGCGCTCGTTGCGGCGCCCGGGCCTGCGCGCGCCGCGCAACTCAGCATCCTGCCTCGGACGCGATGCCACGCAATACGGCGTGCGGCCCGGCAGTCCCGACGACCAGACCCGTGCCTTGCAGCGCGCGATCGACGAGGCCGCGCGCGCCGCCGTGCCGCTGGCACTGCCGCCAGGCGTCTATCGCACCGGCACGCTGCGGCTTGCCGAACGGCGCACAGCTCGTCGGCGTTCGCGGCGCGACCAGGCTGGTCTTCAGCGGCGGCGGATCGATGTTCTCGGGCGAAGGCGCAGATCATGTCGGCCTGAGCGGCATCACGCTCGACGGCGGCAACATCCCCCTGCCCGCGCGTCATGGGCTGATCCATTGCCTCGGCGGCCGCGACCTCCGCATCACCGATTGCGAGATCGCGAACAGCGGCGGCAACGGCATCTGGATCGAGCAGGTCTCCGGCGACATCTCCGGCAATATCATCACCGACATCGCCGGCACCGCGATCGTGTCGTTCGATGCGCAGGGGCTGATCGTCTCGCGCAACACCATCACCGGCACGAACGACAACGGCATCGAGATCCTGCGCACGGCGATCGGCGATGACGGCACGCTGGTCGCCGACAACCGCATCGAGGACATCAAGGCCGGCCCCGGCGGCTCCGGTCAGTATGGCAACGCCATCAACGCGTTTCGCGCCGGCAACGTGATCGTGCGCGGCAACCGCATCAGGAATTGCGATTATTCCGCGGTGCGCGGCAATTCGGCGTCCAACATCCAGATCGTCGAACAACAGCGTCAGCGATGTCCGCGAGGTCGCGCTCTATTCGGAATTTTCCTTCGAGGGAGCAGTGATCGCCGGCAACACCGTCGACGGCGCGGCCTTCGGCGTGTCCGTCTGCAATTTCAACGAGGGCGGACGGATCGCGGTCGTCCAGGGCAACATCATCCGCAATCTCATTCCGAAGCGCCCGATCGGAACCGCGCCGGACGACGACGCCGGCATCGGCATCTATGTCGAGGCCGACAGTGCGGTGACCGGCAACGTCATCGAAAACGCGCCTTCCTTCGGCATCGTCGCGGGCTGGGGCAAATATCTGCGCGACGTCGCGATCATCAGGCAATGTGATCCGCAAGACGTTTGCCGGTATCGGCGTGTCGGTGGCGTCGGGCGCCGGCACCGCCCTCGTCAACAACAACATGATCTCGGAGACGCCGCGCGGCGCCGTGGTCGGGCTCGATCACGCCCGACGCCGTGACGGCTGACCTCTCCGCCGAGGGAGCGCAGCGTTACGCCCAGATCGTGATCGGCAGCAATGCGGTCCGACGCTAAAGCGCGATGAGATCAGGATGAATCGTCATCGCGCTTTAGCTTGTTGTTTGAGCATGATCTCCGCGCAAACGCGTTCCGCTGATGTCGCGAGGGAAAACCGCTTCACACCTTGCCGGATCATGCTTTAGCTAGAACGTGTTGCGCAACAGCGGATAGCGCTGCTCGATCGCGGCAAGATCAATCGTCAGCTCGGGCACGTCCAGCGCCTGCTCCAGCGCCAGCATATCGATGATGGGCGCCACCGGCATCTCATCCTGCGGCGCGAAAGCGACTTCCGGGGCCGCGGGGATCTTGATCGGTTCGGGTGCGATCACCGGCACCGGCGCCAGTGCGCGAATCAGGATCGACTGCGCGGCCGCGACCGGCTTTTGCGGAACGGCTTTGGCCGTCGAAAGTCCGCGCCAGATATCGACGGCGTTCTTGGCTTCCCTGATGTTCTCGAGAAAGGCCTTTTCGCTGTGGTAGCGGCGCCAGCGGCCGCTTTCGAAGAGTTCGGTGAGATGTTCGAGGCGCTGCTCGGCAAGCATGCGCCAGCGGCCGAGAACGTCGGCGCCACGCGCCGCGTCGTTGCGATGTGTCATGACCAGCCCGTAAGGAGGAAAACGGACGCAAGGACCGACGCAACGAATCAACAGTACGTGAGACAGAATAATGTTGTGGAAAACCTGTGGCTGTCCAGATGTGTTCGCAAATTCCGTAGTTCTGCGGATTCGCGATGATGCTGCCGAAAAAGAAAAGACCCGTCCGGGGGGACAACCGGACGGGTCGAGCCATATGGGCGCTTGGGGTGGATGGGCGCTCGCGCCTGATATAGCCATGGGGAGGGATGACCGCTCCCACATGTCATTGGTCGCCGGAGGGGCCCGCTACGTTCAAAGCCGTGGTTAATTTTTTTTCGGTCCCCGGCGAGTGGACGTTGGGACGGTGTCTTAATGGGCCGCAGACGGATTGGCCGGCTTTTCCGACGCCATGGTCGGCGCCAATGCCCGGATTTCTCTCGTGTTTTCAGGCGTCGTCTCGCCCGACGGGACAGCGGTGCTGGCAACCGGCGGCGCAGCCGCCGCAATGACGGCCTCGACCGCCGCAAGTGCATCGGCCTCCCCTGCGCCGAACAGGTCATCACGTCCCGGTGAACCGAGGTCGCGCGCAGTCTTCTCCAACAGCGCCCTCAGCTCGACCGGCTTCAACGCAGGATTGCGCTCGAGCATCAGTGCGGCGAGCCCGCTGACATAGGCCGCCGAGAACGACGTCCCGGAGGTCATCTGATACTTCTCGTCGGGCGCCGGCAGGAACAATTCGGCGCCGGGTGCCGCAACCGCGACGTAGCTGCCGCGATTGGACGCCTGGAACAGATGGTCCTGCGCGTCGGTCGCACTGACGGCGATCACATGGGGATTGGCCGCCGGATAGAGCGGCGGCGATTTCGCACCGGCATTGCCGGCAGCGGCGATCATCACGATGTTTCTCGCCGCCGCAGCCTCGATGCCGCGCTCGATCAGCGGATCCTTCGGACCGGCAAAGCTCATATTGATGATGCGAGCGTTCTGCCGCGCGGCATAGTCGAGCGATTTCAGGATCACATAGGAGTTGCTCTGCGCACCGTTGGCAGCGCCGCTGAAGGCGCGGATCGCCACAAGCTGGGCCGCAGGGGCGCTTCCCATCAGCCGCGCATGCGCCACGATCGCGCCGGCGATGCCGGTGCCATGCACATGCGCACCTTCGCTGGTGGCGAGCGCGTCGAAACTGTCGACGACGGAGCCCGCAAGCTCGCGGTGTTTGGCATCGATACCGGAGTCGATCACGGCGAGCCTGATGCCGAGACCATGGGCGAGCCTGTGCGCTTCGGGCAGCCGCAACTTGGCCAGTGCATATTGCGCGGGATCGCCCTCGGCCGGCACAGTCCTCTGATCCTGCAGGAAGAAGCGGTAATTCCGCTGCACCGAACGCACGCCGCTATCGGCGGAGAACTCGCGGCTCGCCGCCTCGTAGGAACGGCCGTCGGCAATCCGGAACAAGCCGATCCTCGCACCGATCAGCGGGAAATTCTGCGATTCGACATGCCGCAAGCCATGGCTGCGGGCCAGCGCATCGGCGTCGATAGCGCTATCGATCTCGGCGACGATGTCGTTGATGATCGACGTTGTGTTGAGGGCCGGCTGGTTGCCGTTGCGGCGCGGGCCGTTCTTGCTCTTGCCCGTGCCCTTGCCCGTCGAACCGTCGCCATCGGAGGAAACATCGATGCATTCGCCGTTGGCGTCGCGGCGCGGCCCGCCGCAGTTCGGATAGAGATTGGGCGAGGTGCGCACATACAAATGCGGACGCACACCTATGTTCGACCCGTTGGTGGCGGTACGGGCCGAGATATTGATGTCGACATGCGGCGTGATGTTCGGACCGGGGATATTCGTACTGACGTTCGGGGCACGGGGCGCGATATTCAGGTTTGGCGTGCGCATCATGTTCTGCGCCTTCGCCGCCGGCCCGGCGATGAAGGCTGCCGCAGACAGCGCGACCGCGACGCAACGCGCCGCGATCCGCAGGTTCGGATGGTCATGAAGCATGGGATCTCGGGGCATTGGACCTCGGATCAGACATGAAATCGCGGAAGCTTATTGCGATGCCTCGGCGAAACTGACGATCTTCTCGCCCTGAAGCTTGTTGATCAGGCCGGCGACTTCGTCCTTGCTCATCGCCTTGTCGCCGAATTGCAGGCGAAACAAGTCGCCTGTCGCATTGACGATCGAAGCGTTGTAGCTGCCCAGCAGCGTATTGATGTCCGCCATCCTCGCCTCGGGCGCAAAACGCACGAACGCCTGGGGCGGCCTTGCGGCACTGCCAGCCAAATTGCGCGACAGCGACGGCGGATCATCCTTGTTGAGCGACGCTGCCTGATAGGTCGTTCCCTGGTCCTTCATCAGCACCGCGCCGATCACGCCGGCCTGCAATACCAGCGCCAGAGCGCCGAGGCTTGCCGACCACGCCAGCGTGCGGGGCGAGAGGCTCGCGAAGAAAGCGGAGACGCTCGACGACAGATTGAAGAAGACCGAGGGCCGCCGGGAGGGCTCCGCGTCGATCGCCGCAAACAGCTTCTGCATGGCGCGGACCGACGGAGCTCCGAGCGTCTCGTTCAGGCTGATCGTCTCGGCATATTCCTCGCGGATGACGGCGTATTGCCGGGCGAGTCCGGGATCGCGTGCCAGCGCCTCCTCGACACGCCGCGCGTCGCGCGCATTCAGCGTGCCGGCGGCATGCCAAGGCAGCAGCATTTCGATTTCACTGGGCTCTTGTTCCAGCATTTTTTTGCTCAATGCCATCATGGCCAGCCTCGTTCCACGCCGGCTGCCTTGAGCAGTTCGGCTAATTTCTTGCGCGCATAAAACAGGCGCGTCTTGACCGTGTTCTCCGGGATGCCGACGATCTGGGCCACCTCTTCCACGGATTTCTCGTGGTAGTAGACGAGATCGACTATCTCCCGGTGTTCCGCCGATAGTGCCGAAAGGCACTTACGCAGCACTTCACCGGTATCCTTCTTCGTGGCTGCCACTTCGGGATCGTCGGACGCATCCTCGATCGCGTTCGCAGCCTCGTCGTCCAGTTCAGCGTCCTTCCTGCGCCGAAGCGCAGAGAGGGCCTTGAACCGTGTAATCGCCAGGAGCCAGGTGGTAACGGCGGAGCGGCCCTCAAACTTGCCGGCCTGCCGCCACACATCGAGAAATACCTCGCTGATGAGGTCTTCCGCGATTTGCTCGTTCCGCACGAGCCGAAGCCCGAAACGAAACACCCTGACGTGGTGCCGTCCGTACAGCACCTGCATGGCGAGCCGGTCGCCTTGAGCGATCCTGCCGATCAGGACTTCGTCCGTTGCGGTTGCAGCGCTCAATAGCCGTCTCGCTGGATTGGTCGGAGGGGATTGGCTTGGGGTTCGATGAAGGAGGCAAGATTCTTTAGGATGCGCCCATACGTTGTAAGCATATGTGATCTACCGCACAGAGCCCGGGGCTGCATAACCCAGTCGAGAACCAAGGGAAAATACCTCGAAAATGGTACCATATTACAAACGACTTTCACCAAGCGCACTTCATTGGGCAACGTAACCAACGGAAGGTTCGAACGTCCGCCAAGCAGTAGTTCTACGGGGTGTTCCGTCCGGCCAGCCAGGGCGTCCCTTCCCCTACCCCGCTCTGGGCAAATTTCTATTGCCGATCAAGGGCTACGGTAACACTCAACGGTAGCCGGAATCCGGTTCCAAAAGATACCAAACCTAAAGGCTTTCCCACGTAGATTTTTACCGCTGATTTCCTCCATGGCGGGACAATGGGCACGACGGCGTCGCCTATTCTGAATCCGATCGCGGCAGAGCTCGACGGCGGTGGTTCCACGCCTCCGGCCAAGGTGCTGCTGCGCCGGATGAGACAGCGCCGTCAGGTCCAGGGGATGATCGCGGCGAGCTATCTCGTCGATGGCCTGATCCTCCTGCTCTATGTCCATGCGGGCACCATCCCCTTCGCCATTGCGCCGGCATTCGTGGCCGCAGGCCTGCTGAGCGTCGCCTTCTATCTCGTGCTGTCCGAGACCGGGGTCACCGAGCGCTACAAGGACCACTACTTCGTGGTGCCGCAGCTGTTCATCAGTCTCGGGATCATCCTGGTGTTCACCTACATCGCGCCTGAGGTCGGCGTGATGTTCCTGTGCACGCTGTTCCTGGTGTTCAATTTCGGCTCGCTGCGCACCACGGTCTGGCAGACCGCCACGCTCTGGACGGCGACGGCGGGCGGGCTGGCCGCATTGTTCCTGCTGACCGACAAGTCGATCGGCCTGCCGCATGGCAATCCGACCGAGCGGCTTGCGACCATGCTGATGTTCGCTTTCACCATCGGCCGCTGCATGTTTCTCGGGCTGTTTTCAAGTTCGATGCGGCAATCGCTCTATCAGAGCGGACAGAAGCTGAAGGAAGCCTATCGCCGCATCGAGGAGCTCGCCGAACTCGACGAGTTGACCGGCTCGTTCAACCGCCGCTGCGCAATGCGGCTCCTGGAAGAGGAGATCGCCCGGTCCGGACGCGCGGGCTCGCCCTGCTCCATCGCGCTGATCGACCTCGACCATTTCAAGCGCATCAACGATTCATTCGGCCATCCGACTGGCGATGAGGTGCTGCGCGCCTTTTCCATCACCATGTTCGCCAACATCCGCGGCATCGACCGATTCGGCCGCTATGGCGGCGAGGAATTCCTGCTGATAATGCCTGATACCACCGAAGAACGCGCCGCGCGCATGCTCGATCGGCTCCGCGCGATCGTCGCCGAACTCGACTGGAGCGCGTTCTCGCCGACGATGCAGGTAACGATTTCCGCCGGCGTGGCGAGCCTGCGTCAGAACGAAAATTCCGACAGTTTCCTCGCCCGCGCCGACCGCGCGCTCTATGCCTCCAAGGCGCAGGGACGCAATCGCATTACGAGTGCCTAGACGCAAAAAACATTTTCCCCACCGGCAGCAAGGAAAGCGCGGCCGGCCAAGTACTTCTCAAAGACCAGGACCTCCAGGATAGAGATCATGAGTTCGAAATCTGCGCCCGCCCCCGAAAACCTGCTCGACGAGCTGCAATCGACGCTCGCCCACGGCACCGTCGCGCGCCGCGTGGAGACGCTGCGCCGCGTCACCGATCTCTTCCTCAACGGCGCGGTGGACTATTCCGACGATCAGGTCGCCCTGTTCGACGACGTGTTCCAGTGCCTGATCCATCACATCGAGGTTTCCGCCAAGGCCTTGCTGTCCGAACGTCTGGCGCCGATCGACACGGCGCCGCCGCAGACCATCCGCTCGCTCGCCTTCGACGACATCATCGAGGTTGCGGGTCCCGTGCTGACACAGTCGATGCGGCTGGACGACAAGGCGCTGATCGAGAACGCGCGCAGCAAAAGCCAGGCGCATCTGATGGCAATCTCCAAGCGCAAGGTGCTCAGCCATGCCGTCACCGACGTACTGGTGCAGCGCGGCAATGACGAGGTCGTCCACTCTACCGTGAACAATCCCGGCGCGGAGTTCTCCGAGCGCTGCTTCACGCGTCTGATCGGGCGCGCCGAAGGCGACGACGAGCTTGCGACCTGCCTCGGCCTGCGGCCGACGATGCCGCGTCACCTTTACCTGAAGCTGCTGGCGAAGGCGTCCGACACCGTCCGCCAGCGCCTCGAGGCCGCCAATCCCAAACAGGCCGCCGACGTACCGATGGCCGTACGCGAAGCGACGCGCCGCGCCCGCTCGTCGAAATCGGCCATGACCGAGCAGACCGAGATCGCGCATGCGCTGGTCAGATCGCTGTTCGAGGACGGCAGGCTCGACGAGCACAAGGTCGCGCAATTCGCCGAGGCCCGCAAGTTCGACGAAGTCAATGCGGGGATCGCGGCTCTTGCCGGCGTCTCGGTGACAATTGCCGAGAACATGATGATCGAGACCCATGCTGAAGGCGTCATGATCCTGTGCAAGGTGTCGGGCATGTCGTGGTCGACGGTAAAGAACATCATCGACATGCGCGACGATCTCGCCGACTGCCAGCCGACCGACCTGCAGGCCTGCAAGGACACCTATGAACGCCTGCGGCCCTCCACCGCCCAGCAGGTGCTCCGCTTCCATCGCATGCAGCAGACGTCCTCGCCCCCGACCGCGCCTGCGGCGTGAGAGGCTAAAGTGCGGCGGCGATCTAGAACCGCAACACTTTCGATCCCGCAAGCGCGCCGATGGCGGTGACCAGCGCGGTTGCGATCGAGTACCAGGTCGCGACGAACAGGGGCGAGTCGTCGGTGCAATGCGCGGCGTAGAGCGTCGCGGCCAATCCCGCCGACAATAGTCCCGCCATGGCGCCCGCAAGCGCGGGCCGGGTCGGCGCGCCGTGGCGGAGCCCGATCAGAGAGGCCGCGAGCAGCGGCAGCGACAACAGCGGGACCGCGGTCATGCAAACCCTGGAATTGCTGCCCACAAGGCGTGTCATCATCGGCAGGCGCTGCGGCATCATCATCTCGCCGGAGATCCCGGCGACCAGGAGCCCGGCCGGAACCGCAAGCAGCCAGACGAAGCCGCGCAGCGAGGCCTCGGGGCGCGAAAGATGCAGGCTGATGGTGATCGCGGCCGCCGCGAGCGCGAGTGTGACCGCGAATTTCAGGTCGAAGAACGGATTATGCATCGCGGTCATGACGTCGGGGCGCACGCCGAGCTCGGCCATGAACATCAGGATCGACACGGGCGCGGCCGCCAGCAGCGCGAGCGCCAGCACGAACGAGACCCGACGGGGCCGGTGTGCGTTGTCGGCCGCGAGCATGTTGATGAGCTGATCGGTATCCATGCTCAAGGTTCCCTCAGTTTCGCGGTGAGGCTCGCAAGGCCCCGATGCAGCGCCACGCGCACCGCGCCTTCGCTCATCGCGAATTTTGCGGCGGTGTCCTTGATCGAGGCGCTCTCGACCGCGATCGATTGCAGCACGTCGCGCTGGCGCGCCGGCAGCGTCTCGAGTTGGGCCGCCACTTCCGTCGGCGAGGCTGTCTCGGCGGCAGGCTGATCCGCCAGCGTCTCGGCGAAATCGTCGATGTTGACGAAGACGCGCCTGCCGCGGCGGCGCAACGTATCGATCAGCTTGTTGCGCGCGATCGCAAACAGCCACGGCGCGAACGGCGCGTTCGCATCCCAGGTATGCCGCTTCAAATGCACCGCCAACAGAATGTCCTGCACAATATCCTCGGACTGGTCCACGGATTGACCTGCGCGCGCGAGCCCGCGGCGCGCGGCGGCGCGCAGCACCGGCGTGATCGCCTTCAACAGCCGATGATACGCCGCGCTGTCTCCGGAGATGGCCAGCCGCATCAGGCCGGTCCATTCGTCTTCACGTTCGCGCACACACGCTCCCAAAGTTCAATTCGACCGATCTATCAGCTTGTTACGCCCCGATCGCGCTGATCACGAAACCGTGAACGCGACAACACCGCCTCGTTCGCTCCGCGCGCGCTCGGCTCGTTCGCGATCGTACGGTCCATCGCTGTTTTACGCTCATATCGGTGCATCACCACACCCGACACCGCGCCATTGATTCCACAAAGAAATCGCATGCGCATGCCCCGCGCGCAGTTTGTCACCGCCAAGTTTTCGCCGGGAGTGAGTCGAAGATTCCCTTTTTCTGCCCCTCTGCCGACACCCCGCAGGGTCTCTGTCGCGAATAAGGGACAGGGACTTTGGGGAGTTTGGTAACATGACCAACACAACAGGCGGGCGCACCGCCTTCATTCTCGCCGTCGGTCTCCTGGCTGTCGTCGCGAGCCCGCTGCGCGCTGCCGACACCACGGCGAGCGACAATGTCAGCGTGAGCACGCCGGCCAATCCGTCCGGACCACAGGCATCGCCGACCGACCAGGCGGCCGCCACCAACCAGCTCAACGATCTCGATCGCTCCCTGCACCCGGACGAGGGCAAGACGCCGCCCGCAGTCACCCAGGCCGAGACGCCATCCCCACATCCCAACGTCGTTGTCGCCGGCAGCCAGAACGCCACCTGGGATGAGACCTCGCTGATCGGGAAGATCTTCATCGCCTTCGGTGCATTGCTGACGATCGCGTCCGCGGCACGCATGTTCATAGCGTGACCAGACTGCACAATATTGGCCTATCCCCTCGTCCTGAGGAGCCGCATTAGCGGCGTCTCGAAGGATGAGGCCCGGGAGCAGCCATTTGGGCCTCCATGGCTCGAGACGGCGCTGACGCGCCTCCTCACCATGAGGGTCGAGGCCTACTTGAAGCCCAGGCCCGCAGCAGGCACATTGCCCGCAGTCTTGCCAGCGGGGTGGGTATGAGTACGTTCGAACACATCATTGTCGAAAGCCAAGCTTTTGAAGGCGGCGGTGCGGTCGGCATCATCAAGCTCAACCGGCCCAAAATGCTGAACGCGCTGTCGTTCGGCGTGTTTCGCGAGATCGCCGCCGCCGTCGACGACCTCGAGGCGGACGAGAAGATCGGCTGCATCGTCGTGACCGGCAGCGAGAAGGCGTTTGCCGCCGGTGCCGACATCAAGGAGATGCAGCCAAAGGGCTTCATCGACATGTTTTCCAGCGATTTCGCCTCGATCGGCGGCGATCGGATCGCCAAATGCCGCAAACCTACCATTGCGGCTGTTGCCGGCTATGCGCTCGGCGGCGGCTGCGAGCTCGCGATGATGTGCGACATCATCATCGCCGCCGACACCGCGAAATTCGGCCAGCCCGAGATCACGCTCGGCACAATTCCCGGCATCGGCGGTACGCAGCGGCTGACGCGCGCGGTCGGCAAATCCAAGGCAATGGATCTCTGCCTCACCGGTCGCATGATGGATGCGGCGGAAGCCGAGCGCAGCGGGCTCGTCTCGCGGGTGGTGCCGGCGGACAAGCTGATGGAAGAGGCGATGTCGGCGGCGCAGAAAATCGCGTCGATGTCGCAGCCGGCGGTGGCGATGGCCAAGGAGGCCGTCAACCGCGCCTTCGAGACCACGCTGTCCGACGGACTCAATGTCGAGCGCAATCTGTTTCACTCGACCTTCGCGCTCGAAGACCGCTCCGAGGGCATGGCCGCCTTCATCGAGAAGCGCAAGCCGGTGAACAGGAACAGGTAGGATCCTCTCCGCTGTCGTCCCGGACAAGCGAGCGCAGCGAGCGCGATCCGGGACCCATAACCACAGGCCATGGTGTTTGCGAAGGCTGGACCTCCAGCACGATGCAACAACAACCGCCTGTGGTTATGGGTCCCCGCTTTCGCGGGGACGACGGAGTTGGTTGACGCATTCCTTACGGTTTTTCCGCCCCACTCTCCTCCAGTGCGGCGCTGACCAGCGCGCGGTACATCCGCTCCGAAAACGTCTTCGGCTGATCGAGCCCGAGCCGGGCCAGGCATTCACTGTCTGCGGCGCTCGGGGTCCTGGTCCATCCGCGGCCCACCAATTGAGCGAGATGCAACGGTGCATGCTGGGCATCCTGCAAGATGACGAGCGCCGGAATGAGCCGTTGCTCCACGTCGGTGAAATCGCTGCCGAACGGAAATGACGGCAGCAGGCCCGCGTCACGCGCAGGCTTGAGCGCGGCCGCGATCCGATGGGGCGTGTTGTCGCGATACACAGGCGAAATCTCGAAATCCTCCGGGCAGCTTGCCGGCGTCTTTCGCGACCCGCGCAAGTTCATCCTGAAAGCGGGAGTCCGTGATCGACAGCATCGCGGCGATCACCTCGGCGTCGGATTTTCCCCTGACGTCGGCGACGCCATATTCGGTGACGAAGACATCGCGCAGGTGTCGCGGGATGGTTTCGTGGCCGTAACTCCAGCGGATGTTGGATTGCGCCTTGCCGCCGGCTTGCCGGGTTGATTCCAGCGCGAGGATCGAGCGGGCGCCTGGCAACGCGAAGGCCTGCGCCACGAAATTATACTGGCCGCCGACGCCGCTCACGACCTGGCCGTTGTCCAGCCCGTCAGACACTGCCGCGCCCAGCAGCGTTGCCATCATCGTGTTGTTGACAAAGCGGGCATCGACGCGCGCCGCGCGCTTCTTCTCCTCGTCGCCATAGAGTTCGTTGGTGAAGGACACCGGCATCATCGCGATGCGCGCGATCTCCTCGGCCTTCATCTCGCGAAGCGCGCGATAGAAGGATTTGGGACCAAGAAAGAACGCCCCGTGCAGGATGACGCCGTCGACGGCGCGCTTGAGAATGCCGGCGTCGATCAAGCCGACGAAAGCCTCCGTGACCATCTCGCTGACGCCGTAGAGGCCCTTGTCGAACACGCCGCTTTCGGGCGGCGGGCCGCGCGGCGCGAGCCGCGCCATGACCTCACGAAACCGCGCATTGTCCTTGTGGCGGACCGACAGGCTCTGCGCCAGCGCATCGCCGACCTGGCCGATGCCGATCTGCAGAGAACCGCCGTCGCGCACGAGTCCGGCCGCATGCAGGCCGATGGCGTATTTGGCGTCCGAGATCGGCTCGGATGGCGGCGCGAACAGCGGAAACTCGGTCGCGGGACTGTCGAGCACTGCGCTGAACGTATCGGCGGGAAGGTCGCCGGGCCCGGGCATGAACGGCAGCTCGGAATTGACCTGCGCCACCACCCTGAAATCGGCGCGGCCTTCGCTGCGCGCCTTCAACACGTCCAGAGTGGTATCGGTGTTGCAGGACAGGCTGTAGCGCGCCACGCCGCCCTGCACGCGCTTGGCCACGAGTTGCGCCACTACGTTGAGACCGGAGGCGATGAGATAGGAGGCGGCGTGGGTATAATTGGCGGAAATGTAATTCTGCTGCGCCATCGGCACATGCAGCCAGCGCCCGGCCAGGAAGAAGAACTCGACGACGCGGATGTTTTGCGGCAAGCGGCCGGCGCGCAGCGGCGCGGCATAGGCGAGATCGGGGTAACCGCCGAACAGGCGATCGATCACGGGCGTGATGAAGCGGCTTTCGAGGAGATTGGCGGGCCTGGGCTTCTCCAGTGTCAGCGCGGAAAAGAACGTCAGATCGATCGAGCGGTCGGCGGCCGCACGCGCATACAGCGCGTTGACGATGTGGTTGGCCTTGCCGAGGCCGAGCGGCAGCCCAACCACAAGCCTTGTCCCGACATCGCGGATGATGTCCTCGGCGATCTGTTCGGGATCGGTGAAGATTTTCGGCATCGGGCCTGACCGCAACCTCGATTGGTATCGCCCGGAATCGGGTGAACGATTCCAGCTATAACGCATTTGCGGCCGATAATCGTCCGCATCTCGCGTGTTTATTGTCCGGCGAATTTCCGGTAGATCGGTTCGCAAATGAAGACCCGCCGCATTCACATCACGGGTGCCTCGGGCTCGGGCGTCACCACGCTCGGCCGCGCGCTCGCGGATGAGCTGGCGCTGCCGCATCACGACACCGACGACTATCTGTGGCAGCCGACTACGCCACCCTATCGAAAGCTGCGCGAGGCGGCCGACCGGCTGAGGCTGATGCGCGAGATGTTCCTGCCACGCGCCGACTGGGTGCTGAGCGGCGGCCTCGATGGCTGGGGCGACGAGCTGGTGACATTGTTCGACCTCGTCGTGTTTCTCAGGACACCACGGGAACTGCGGATGAAGCGCCTGCGCGAACGCGAGGCTGTGCATTTCGGCGCGGACGTGGTGGCTCCCGGCGGCTGGCGGGATCAGGAGACCGAAAGCTTTCTCGATTGGGCCTCGCATTATGAGGACGGAACGCGCGAGGGCCGCAGCCTGAAAAGCCACGAGGCCTGGCTCGCGACCCTGCGCTGTCCGGTCCTGCGGCTCGATGGATCGCGGCCACTTGCCGAACTTGTGGCGGACGTGCGTTATACTGTTACGGCCGACACAAGACAGAAAATGTGAGGGAGACGACCATGTTGACCAGACGCCATGTCCTGCTGGCCTCGGTTGCGACCGGAGTCGCCATGAACAGCCGCGCCGCCTTTTCCAAAGCCGCCCAGCCCGCAACGCCGGTCAATTTCGACATGCCGGCCGGCGCCTGCGATTGCCACACCCATATCCACGCCGATCCCGAGACGTTTCCGTTCTTCGCGGGCCGCGTCTACACGCCCGAGCTCGCCTCGCCCGAGGAGATGTCCGCGCTGCACAAGGCGTTGCATATCGAGCGCGTGGTGATCGTGACGCCGAGCGTCTACGGCCCCGACAATCGGGCAACGCAGTTCGGCATGCAGGCGCGCGGGGCCAACGCGCGCGGCGTCGCTGTCATCGACGACAAGACCAGCGAGGCCGATCTCGACGCAATGCAAAAGGCAGGCTTCCGCGGCATCCGCCTCAATCTTGCGACCGGCGGCGTGAGCGACCCCAATGTCGGCAAAGCGCGATTTTCGGCTGCGGTCGATCGCATGAAGGCGCGCGGCTGGCACGTGCAGCTCTACACGACGCTGCCGATGATCACGGCGATCAAGGAGCTGGTCCTGGCCTCGCCGGTGCCCGCCGTGTTCGACCATTTCGGGGGTGCCGATGCGGCGCTAGGGGTGGGCCAGCCCGGCTTTTCCGACCTCGTCGATCTCGTCAAATCCGGCAAGGCCTATGTGAAGATTTCGGGTGCCTACCGCTCCTCGAAGCTCGCGCCTGATTATTCCGACGTCGTGCCGCTTGCGAAAGCGCTGATCGAAGCCAATCCGGATCGGATCGTCTGGGGTACCGACTGGCCGCATCCGAATTCGGTCACCGGCAAGCCAATCACCGAGGTGACGCCGCTGTTCCAGATCGACGACGGCCGCCTGCTCAACCAACTGCCGGTCTGGGCGCCGGATGCCGCCGTGCGCAAGACAATCCTGGTCGACAATCCCGCGCGGCTCTACGGGTTTGGATGAGCCGACGAAGCCGACGCTTGGGTCGGCTCGGAGGCGGAAGCAGGATATTCGTGCAACCAGTTGCGCGCCTTGCGTAATCCGCCGAACGGGAAGATGTGGAAGCCCGCGATGGACGCTGTCGCAGCGGCCGGCGCGGCTTCAAGTGCGCGCATCACCTCGTCCGGTCCGGCATCGACCAGAAGCCGGCCGAAACGTCCGATCTGATTGCGCAGCGCGCGCATGGAGTTGCCGATGCCGCAGCGGAGCGCGAACTTTGTGAGGGTCGCGGGCGTTGCGGGGCCGGCAAGGCCAATGGTTACCGGCAGCCGGATGTCACGGGCAGCCAGCTCGCCGAGAAATTTGAGGATCGGCGCGCCCTCGAAGCAGAACTGGGTGACGATGTCGACGCGGATTCCGCTCTGCGCGCCCCAGTCGCGCCAATCCCCCAGGGAGCGGAAGGTGGCGGCCTCGTCGAGATAGGGATGCCCTTCCGGGTGACCGGCGACGCTGACGCGCTCGATGCCGTGCGACTCCAGAAGCCCAGTGGCAGCCACCTCGCGGCTGGACCTGAACGGCCCCCGATGGCCTGCGATATCGCCCGCGATCAGGAGCACGCGGCGGACATCGGCTTCGCCGCGCAGCCGTGCAACAAAATCGTCCAGCACTTCGCGCGAGGGAAGTTCGCGTGCAGCGATGTGCGGCACCGGCTCGAAGCCGGCACGGCGCAGGGCCGTCGCCATATCGGCGTTGGCGCGGAAATTGTCCCCGGGCAGGAAGGTGATGGTGACCTCCGTGCCCGCGGCAAACTGCTCGCGCAGGGCCTCGAGCTGGCCGCCATGGGAGGAAATCTCCACCGAGGCGGAAGCGAGCAGCGCAGCGAGCCTTTCCGATGACGCGCTCACGGCCCTCTCCTCCGTCAACCCGGCGCGCGGCGGCGCGAGATCACGTAGGTCTCGTCGTTGAACCAGAGGCCGCCATGCTTCTTCAGCACACGGTCGGTGGCCTCGAGATAGCGGCCGTCGCGCACGACTTCGGACAGGCGATTGTCCTCGATCTGCGCGACATAGATCGCCGCGTTCCAGGCCGCAAACAGCGTCGAGGTGCCGATCGGGCCGGACACTTCATCCGGCAGCGTGTGCATGTGATAGCGGAAGATCGAACGCGCGTCGGACGACGCATTGAAATTATAGTGGCGCGCGGCAGCGCCGAGCTCGTGCTTGACCTGACGGAGCAGCGCATAACGGTCGGTCTTGAAGGGGTCCTCGCCCGGCCAGACCTGGTCGATGATCTCCAGACCCGGATCGTGACCATGCGAGTGAATCCCGATCAGCCGCCCACCGGGCCTGAGCGCGCGCACCAGCGGGGTCACCACCTTGGACGCCTTGAACTCGACGCCGATGCGGGCGCGATAGGGCTGCGAGGCGATCACGAGGTCGTAGTCGGCCATCACCCTCCCCGGCCTCGGCATGATGGGGTCGAGCAGGAAGGAATGGTCCTCCCGCCGGAGCGTCAGCACGATCGGGCGCTGGTAGACGGGGTTGCCGGTCTTGGCGCTGATCCCGGCGCGCCAATGCTCGGCAAGAAAGCCTTCGAGCTCGCCGATCTGCTCGGCAAAACCATGGGCGGTGTTGCCGGTGAGCGCGACATCCTTCCAGATCAGGCCCTGCGCCGAGGTCACCGAACGCGGCGTCAGCCAAGGCGCTTCGGCATAATAGAGGTTGGTGACGACAAGCACGGTCGCGGGATGCTCGAACAGGCGATCGGCCATCTTCTCCAGCATCATGCGCACGTCTTCGTAGGAGATTTCCTTAGCCACGACATAGAGCGGCATGGTCGGAAAGCGCGCATGCAAAGCCCGCATCACCCGCGACAGCACGGTGCCGTCGCCGACGCCGGCATCGAACAGGCGTAGCGCGGGCGGCGACGGCTGCAAGGTTGCAAGCTCCAGCGAGACGCGGTTGGCAATCTCCGTCTTCTCGCTGCAGGTCGAGACGAACAGCAGGTATTTCTGCCTGTTATCGAAGAAGCGGAAGCCTGACGGCACGACGTCGGCCGGCGCCGCGGCACTGGTCATGGGCTGCGCGATCGCCACTGCCGCGCCATTGCCGTTCGCAGGCTGAGGACGATGTTCGCTCAGGTAGGCGCGGACCTTGTCGAGCGTGCCGGTCGTGATCTTGGCGCCGTCGCGCAGGCGCGACACCAGCTTGCCGTCATTGACGACGAGGCGGCCGAAGGTGGATTCGGCGGTCTGGGTCGCGCGGCAAAATTCGCGGATTTCGCCCAGAATCTCCTCCGAGGTCCCGCGCGGGGACCTCATTTGATACTCCTCGATCCGCATGGTTTTGCTTCGCTCCCCGCGGTTTCCATCCCTTTTATGACAATGAAGGGATATCCGGTGGGCGACGTCAACCACAAATCGAGTGGGCAGGCATTATGGGCAAATGCCCATAATTGTGGGCACGGTCACTAGAGCAGATCGGCGATCATTCGGGCGGCCCGCTCCGCACCATCGGCTGCGACGGGTTTGAAACGTGCAGGCGTCTTGAGGGCTGCGATCATGGCGTCGGCGATCCTCTCAGGCGTCGAATTCGCGAACTCCATCCGAATTCCCGCGCCATAGCGGTCAAGACGATGCGCGACATGGAAATTCTGCTCGAAATGGTTCTTGAGCGGAAAATAAAGGAACGGTGTCCCGGCAGCGGCGAGCTCCATGCAGGTGGTCAGGCCACCCTGGACCAGCGCGAGATCGCAGGCGGCGAGATGACGGTCGAGATCAGGCACGAAGGCCCTCACTTCGACGCCGGCCGGAGCACCGAGCGATGCGGGATCGATGCGCGGCCCTGCGACAACGATCATGCGCAGCTCCGGCAGCTTCGCGTGAACCAGCGGCCAGCTCTGGAGGATGCGCCTGATCAGGTGCGCACCAACGCCCGACCCGCCGACCGCTACAATGCAGATGCGTTCGTCCGACCTGTAGCCGAGCCTGTGCCGCAGCTCAGCGCGGCTACCGAAGGCATGCGGATGCTCCCCGATGATGTAGTCCGCGAAATCGAAGTGCTTCGGAATCCAGTCACGCATCGTCGGCAGGTCCTTTCCGAACGACATGGGGACAATATCCTCGGGCGAGCCGACGAAAATGGCGCGATCGCGCACAGCCGGATGGTTCTCGACATGCCCGATCATCTCGGCGTTATAGTCGGACGTCAGAAAGGCCTCGTGTTCGCCACCCGACGGCATCGGAACGTAGCCGACGAAATCGGTGAACCACGCCAATGCCGCACGCTTGAGCTCAGGATGCTCATGCCAGTAATGGTCGACGTCCCAGGCTTCGTCGGCGATCACCAGGTCGTAGTCGCCTGCATCGACTGCGTCCTGAAAAATCATGAAGTTGGCGATCAACACTTCATCCATGCGGCGAATAGCCTGAAAACAGTGCAGCTCATGTTCGCCGGATTCCAGTTCGATATGACGGGATTCGCTCGCAAGACGCGCGCTCAGGGGATGGATACGCTCACTGCATGAATTGAGCAGGCGCGTCACCGGGTCCTGGGCCAGCCAGTCCACTTCCAGATCCGGATGATGCTTGCGCAGCTCGCGCGTGATCGCAATGTCGCGCCGGCCGTGGCCAAGGCCGATCGGCGATGAAAGATACAGCGCGCGCTTGGCTCGTTTGGTCCCTCGACGGCCCGCCGGAGCCCTGGGCACCGGAACGCCCAGCTTGCGATCCAGAAAATCGACGATCAACGAATTGAATTTCGCGGGAATACGGGCGAGAGGGATGTGACCCCCGCCAGCAACAGTGACGAATTCACCGTTCGTCAACTCGGCAGCACGTTTTGCCATCGCATGGGGTGCAACCTGATCATTGTCACCGTGAATCACCAGCACGGGGCAATCGATCTTGCGATACATCGCTTCACTGAGATCGAGCGATGGGCGTATTGCACCTGCCATGATCGTTTTGACGATGACGTCACCGCTGGTCTCACTCCCCCAGTCAATGGCGTCTTCGATCTGCTTTGTCGAGTGCTGTTCGGGGAAGTTGTTTCTGAAAAAATAATCGATGAAATCGGGATAGTGGGCGAGCCAATATCCGCGATTCCATTTTTCCCAGCCCTCGAACTGCTCGCGCTCGGCCAGGAACTTCTCCGGCGCCATGTAATCATGCCGTCCGAAGGTCACCAAACTGCCGGCCAGAACAAGTGCCCGGACGCGCTCTGGATGATAGGCCGCCAGGATGCTGGCGACGAGACCACCAAACGACAGCCCGACCAAAGTCGCCTTTGTCACGCCCGTCGCGTCCATGACCGCGATGGCATCGGCGAGATAGTTCTCCAACGAGTACGCCGCCACATCGGCCGGCCGGTCTGACTTGCCGTTGCCGCGGCCGTCATAGGTGACACAACGAAACCGCTCGCTGAAATAGGGCAATTGCGCCTTGTAGACGCGCGAATGAACGATGCTCCAGGGCGGGACAAAGAACATCGTCTCTGTCCCCTCGCCATAGACTTCGTAGGCGAGCTTCACGCCGTCGCGTTCTACGAACCCGGTCTCGTTTGGCAGTTTCGCACGCATTCCGTTCTGGTTCGGACGCCTGGCAGTCATGACATTGATCCTCTCTCGACTTTGATCCGACAAACCAATTCAGGCACGCTGATAGGCATGAGGCGGCTGCGGCCGTGTTCGCCGGGTCGTCGCCAGATAGAGCGCGACGAGAATGGCAAGGTTCAGCAAGTTGAAAACAATTCCGACGCCGAACGCCGGCGCATAGAATCCGTAACGGTCGTACACGGCTCCTGCGCCCCAGCCGCCCGCAGCCATCCCGACATAGCCGGCGAACATCACGGCCGGTACGCGCCAACTGGCTTCGGCCGCCGCATAATAGTTCCGGATCGCGATCACATAGGCGGGCAACAGACCGGAGAAGCCGAAGCCGAATGCGGAAGAGATTGCGAAGAGACCCCGTTCGTCCTGTGTCGAGAGAAACGCTGCCAACGTCAGCATCTGAGTGACCGAACTCAACAAGAGTGTCTTGAGCCCGCCGAACCTGTCCGCAAAGTAACCCCAGAATTGACGCGCGATCAGGGCGCTGCCAAGCAGGACAGAAAGCATCAACGCGCCCTGCTGCGACGAAATTCCCAGGTCACCGCAAAATGCCACGATATGCTGGATCGGCATGTTCATCGGTATGCAACAGCAGAATATGGCAAGCATCAGGGCAATCATGCCGGCCCGCCGGGGGAAGTTCCCTTCGCCGGAATCGACTGCCGCCTTGAGCGAACCTCCTCTTGCCACGAGCGCGGCCTCCGGCGGTTCCTGAAGGAACGCCATGGCGATTCCCGCAACCGCGATCAGGAGGAAGACTGCATAGGCTTGCATTGTGGCTCGCCACCCTATGTGACGGATCGCTGCATCGAGAATCAGCGGCCATATCGCCCCTGCAACCGCCTGCCCTGACGAAATGAGCGCCACGGCCGCGCCTTGTCTCCGATCGAACCAAAGACTGACATAGGTGACCAGCGGCGACAGCATCGTCGAGATTCCCAGAAGGCCGATCAGCAGTCCGTGCCCGATGTAAAGCGATGTAGTTCCGCCGAGCGGGGAAAGGGCAAGTCCGATGGCGGCCATCAAGCTACCGCAGATGACCACAATGCGGGTGCCGAAGCGGCCACACAGCCATCCGGCAGGAATTCCACCGACGGCTGCGCCAAGATAGGCAATCGGCGCGATCGCAGCCGCTGCGCCGCGGCTCGATCCGAGATCGGCGGCCACGGATTTCAAGGCGACCACCGCGATCATTGGAGCGCCATGGGCGACAGTGAGAAGCGCAAGTGCGGCGCCTGCGGCGATCCAGGCACTTTTGCCGTCGAGCGCATTGGTATCTTCACGCAAAGCTGTGATCCTTTTTCTCAATCTATTGAAATTGCCGCGGCAACATCCTCGCCGACTGCGGCCGACGCGATTTGCCGGGAACGCGACCGGCTGCCCAACGCAACCGGCCGCAACCACGCGTCGGATCCTACGGCCTCGCTTCGAGAACCATGTTGAAGGGCCCCTGGGCGGCGCGCCGAACGTGGCGGAAGCCGCCTTCCCTGAGCACCTCGGTCAGCTTCGCCTCGCCGGCCTGCGCGCCGAGAGCCTCTCCGACCTCCTGCGCGAGCGACGTGGGCACGCAGATCATGGTCGAGGCGTTGTAGTAGAGACGGCTGACCGGATTGCCGACGTTTTCGGACGGGTCGTCGGCCGCGATCGGCTCGACGATCATCCAGGCGCCTTCCGGTTTCAACAAGCCGCGCACGTGTTTTGCGCAACCGCGCGGGTCGCCCATGTCGTGCAGGCAGTCGAACATGGTGACGAGATCAAAGTCGCGTTCGACGATGTCCTTGGCGCGCGCCGTGACGAAACGCACGCGATCGGCCAGGCCATGAGCTGCTGCGTGCACATTGGCCTGCTCGACCGACGGCGCATGGAAATCGTAGCCGATGAACGAACTTGCGGGAAATGCCTTCGCCATCAGGAGCGTCGAATATCCGACGCCGCAGCCGATATCCGCCACCTTGATGCCGTCCTTCAGCTTCTTCGACATTCCCTCGAGTGCCGGGAGCCACGACTGCACGATGCTGTTGACATAGCCGGGACGGAAGAATGAGCCGACGGCGCAAAACATACAGCCCGAGCTTTCACCCCAGGCGACTCCCTTTCCGGTCCTGAAAGCGGCTTCGACCTTGGGTCGGCTCTCCACCATCGACGCGGCGAGATCGAACGCGCCTTCGAGATAGACGGGGCTGTCCTTGACCGCGAACACCATCGCCTGTTCCGGCGACAGGCTGAACCTCTGGTCCCTTTTGTCGAAGGCGATATAGCCGTTGGCGGCCTGCGCCAGCGCCCATTCGCGCACGTTTCGCTCGGCAAGGCCGGTCCGCTTCGCGAGCTCAGTCGCGGTCGCCGGGCCGGCGCGATGGAGCGCGTCGAACAGGCCGAGCGTGAAGCCAATCCCGGCAGTCGGCACACTGAACGCGCCGCCCAGATCACCCAGCATCTTGCCGACCAGGGCACCGAGCTTGTCATTATCGACGTCAGTCATGATTTGATCCTCTTCTTTGGAAAATTTGGCCCATGACTCGCCCGCCAGTCACCATTCGGCCGACCGACCAAATTCGGTCGGTCGGCCGAATTATACAGGGAGGTATCCGGAGTCAAGTCATTTACCTTCGCCGGCGTGATTTATTCCCCGCGCTTGACTTCGGTCGATCGACCGACTTATGGATCGTGTGGGCAAGCTCATGACTTGAGAGGCGATAAATGGCGCGAAGCCTGGCAAAGATAGAGACCAGCACCGTGGTTCTGGACGCGGCCAAGAAAGTTCTGCGGCAAAACGGCTACGCGAAACTGTCGACGCGGGACGTCGCCGCGGCCGCAGGGGTTCCGCTCAGCCAGATCCACTATCACTTCGGATCCAAGCAGGGCATGGTGCTGGCGCTATTCGAGCATTTGAACTCGCAACTCATCGACCGGCAAAGCGCCCTCTTCCATGACAGCGCGCTGACACTGTCCGAGCAATGGGACCGGGCCTGCGACTATCTGGACGAGGACATTGCGTCGGGTTACGTCCGCGTGCTCCAGGAATTGATCGCCGCGAGCTGGGCCGATAGCCCGGTGGCCAAGGTGATCCAGGCCGGTCTCATGGATTGGTTCAGGCTTCTTGCCGAACTGGCCCGGCGGGCCGAGCGTGAATTTGGCAGCCTCGGCCCCTTCACCGCAGATGAGATTGCGGCCCTGGTCAGCCACGCATTCATAGGCGCGGAAAGCTATTACCTTCTTGGTCTGGAGAAAAAGGGCGTTCCCGTTCGACAAGCGCTCCGACGTTTCGGCGACCTCTTGCGCATCGCGGAAGCCCGCGGGCGAAAGAGGTAACCTGCTCGTGGTTCGACGGCAGTGGCGGGGCGCGTGAATGCCGGCGGCTCTCTTCAAGCTGGCCTTCTGATCGCTGAACCAGCTAAGCTCTCGAAGGCAGGTTTTGGCGGCGAGTCCGTCGCCGTTGCGTCATCGAGGAGAAAAATCATGGGTGCCATCTATTCCGATCTCGCCGGGAAAGTCGTCCTCGTCACCGGCGGCGCGTCGGGAATAGGCGAAGCCATCGTACGGCGCTTTGCGCAGCAGAAATCCATCGTCGTGTTCTTCGACATCAAGGTCGAGGACGGCACCCGCCTCGCCCGCGAACTCTCAGGCGATGGTCACAGCGCGCATTTTCAAAAGGTCGACCTCACCGACATCACGGCACTTCGCGCAGGCATCGCCGAGGCGCGCAAGGCGCATGGTCCGATCAACGTCCTCGTCAACAACGCCGCCCATGACGAGCGGCACCGCACGGAAGACGTGACGCCGGAATATTGGGACGACCGCGTCGCCGTGAACCTGAAACACAGCTTCTTTGCGGCGCAGGCGGTATTGCCCGACATGAAGGCCGCGCAGGCTGGCGCCATCATCAATTTCAGCTCAATTTCGTGGATGGCGGGGCAAGGCGGCATGGCGGCCTATACCGCGAGCAAATCCGGCATGCTCGGCCTCACCCGCTCGCTGGCGCGCGACTACGGTCCCGACAATATTCGCGTCAACGCGGTCGCGCCCGGCTGGATCATGACCCAGCGGCAGATCGAGAAATGGCTGACGCCGGAGGGCGAGGAAGAGCTGATGAGCCGGCAATGTCTCAAGCGGAAATTGATCCCGGACGAGATCGCGAAATTCGTGGTGTTCCTGGCTTCCGATGAAGCGTCCGCGTGCACGTCACAGCACTACGTCGTTGACGGCGGCTGGGTATGAGCGGACGGCGCAGCCTTCGGCGATGCGTCGACGGCCGCGCGCTCGTGCGCTTTCGATAGGCGCGGCGCCCATGCTCCAGCCTACTCCGCCTTCTACTCTACCTTGGCCGGCTTCAGCTTCGGCAGGGTCTCCACGATCTTCTGCTTGCCGTCGACGACCTCGGCGAGGAAGCTCGCGCGGTCGATGTCACCGTTCTGGTCCCAGCTCGCCTCCATCAACATGCCGGGCGCCTTGTCCGGCGTCAGCGTCAGGCCCTTCATCGCGGCGCCGAACGCCTTGCGATCGAATTTGCCGATCTTCTCGGTCACGTATTTGACGAGATAGACGGCGGTGTAGCCCTTGATGCCGTTGTGATCGGGCCGGTATTTGTAGCGCGCGCTGAACTTCTTCGCGAACTCCTGGATCGCCGGCACCGGTGCATCCGCGCTTAAGCCGACATGGCCGCGCACGCCGTTGGCGGCGGCGCCTGCGAGCTCGATCACCTTCTGGTTCAGAAGCGTGGTTTCGCCGAACAGCGGCGTCGTCAGTCCCTGCCGCTTCGCCTCGATCAGGAAGCGGGCGCTTTCCTCCTCATTGGTATAGATGAAGTCGGCGTCCGCCTTGGCGCCCTTCAGCTTGATGACGTCGGAGCCGAAATCGACCTGGCCCTGCTCGGTCGAGATATCCGCGACCACGTCGATGCCGCGCGTCTTCATCTCCTTGATGAAACTGTCGCGGCCGCCCTTGCCGAAATCATTGTTGACCCAAAGCAGCGCGACCGACTTCACCTTGAGCTGGTCATGCAGATAGTTGGCGATCTTCGGCATCGAGACCTGCTGTCCGAAGGCGGTCCGGAAAACCCATGGATTGCCCTGCATGGTGATGTCGGCGGCCTCGGCGCCGACGATCTGCGGGACCTCCGCCTGCTGGGTCAGCGCCATGTTGACCTTGACCGAGCCCGAATAGATCGGACCGAGCACGACATAGGGATCCTTGTCGAGCACCTTCTGCACCTGCGCGCGCGAGATGCCGGGATTGCTTTGGGTGTCCAGATGCTCCGTCTCGATCTTGCGGCCCAGGATTCCGCCCGCGGCGTTGATCTCGTCGACCGCAAGCGCGACGCCGTCGCGCCAATTGGTGCCCGATACCGCGCCGGGGCCGGACAATTCGGCCACGTCGGGAATGTAGACCGTCGTCTGCGCGTGGGCGGGGTTCGCCCACAGGGATGCCGCGACTGCAATGCCGCCCAGATAAGCCAGACACCTCATGATAGTCTCCCTCCAGATCTTCCCTTGATAGCTCTTCTTGTTGTTGTTTCAGTCCGCAAAGCCGAGCAGCTTCGCTGGCGTCCGCCACAGCAGGCGGCGCAGATCGTCCTGTGCCGGAAACAGCCGTGGCAGCAGCGCAAGCAGCGGCCCATAGTCGAGGCGTTCGCTCGCACGCAGGAACGGATAGTCGGATCCCCACATGCAGCGATCGAGCGTGAAGGCCTCGGCGAGCGCATGAATGAACGGCACGGCATCCTCGTAGGGATGCGCCTGCCGCGAGAATTTGTAATAGCCCGACAGTTTCACATAGGCGTCGCGCTCGCGCCCGATCGCGAGCAACGCCTGGAAAGCCTTTCCTGCCAGCCCGGCTCCGACATCCGGCCGGCCGCAATGATCGAACACGAGGCGCACGCGCGAGCGCTCGATCAGCGGCAGCAGCGCGAGCAACTGGTCGTTCTCCACCTGGATCTGGAGAAACAGGCCGAGCCCGGCGAGCTTCTCCACGAGCGGGGCGGTGTCGCGATAATGGTCGGCGCCGTGAAAGGGAACATTGTAGGCGACACCGACGATACCGGCTGCCTTCAACCGCTCCAGCTCCTTGATATCAACGTCCTTCTCGACGACGGCAACCCCCTTGAAGCGGCCGTTGCCGAGGCGGAGAGCGTCGAGCAGGATGCTGCTGTTGCTCCCATAACCGGTGTTGGTCGCCACGATGAGCGCGTGCCTGACGTCGAAAACGTCGAACACGCGGATGAGCTGGGCGGCGGGTGCGATCTCCTGCCCGCTCGGCCGATACAGCGTATCGTCCGCATAGGGAAAGCGGGCTGGATCAATGGCGTGGATGTGGCAGTCGATCTTGGGACACGCGGGCAAGATCATGGCGAAGAGTCTCCCCGCTGTGGCTTGTTTGGGCATGATCTTATCGGAAAACCGCTTCACACTTTTCCGGATCAAGCCTTAGAACGTCGCCTGAATGGCCTTGACGAGTTCGGGCGTCACGTCGGGCATGACACCAAACCACGCCCTGAAGGCGAGCCGCGCCTGATTGAGCAGGAGACCGAGGCCGTTCACCGTCAGACAGCCGCGTGCGCGGGCCTCTGCCAGGAACGGCGTCTCGAGCGGCGTGTAGATGAGATCGGCGGCGAGCGTCGCAGGATCGAGCCGCGACAGATCGATCTCGAGCGCGTCCTTGCCGATCATGCCGCGATCCGTACAGTTGACGAGCAAGGCGACGTCGGCGAGCGCGGCGCCGCGATCGGCCCATGGGACGGTCGTGACGACGGAACCGAACTCGGCGGCAATTGCCTGTGCCTTCTCCGCCGTCCGATTGGCGATGCGGATCTGCGTCGCGCCGTTTTCCAGGAGCGCAACGACCACGGCGCGGGAGGCACCGCCGGCGCCCAAGAGCAGAATGGGTCCGGCATCGGCACGCCAGTCGGGCTTCGCGTCCTTTAGGCTCTGGACGAATCCGTTGCCGTCATTGTTGAAGCCGCTCAGCGTGCCATTCTCCTCGACGACGATGGTGTTGACGGCGCCGATGCGCCGCGCGGTGTCGTTGACACGGTCGAGCAACTGCATCGCCGTCTGCTTGTGCGGCATCGTGACGTTGCAGCCGCGAAAGCCGAGCCCGACGAGGCCGGGCAACGCCTCCTTCAGGCGCTCGGGCCTGACGGCAAGCGGCACATAGGCGCCGCGGATGCCGTGGGCGTTCAGCCAGAAATTATGAATCGTGGGTGAGCGCGAATGGGCGACAGGCATTCCGATGATGCCCGCCAGTCCAAAGCCGTTCGCAGACGACATGCTCTCGTTTCCACCCCTTCTCGGCCGTCTCCAAACGGCCGCGCCTGACGCTCGACCGCCGGGCCGGACCTCATTTGGTCAACTGTCCAAGAGTTTTAGACACAAACGGTTTCGGCACGCAATCGGAATCTCACGATGGCGGATTGCAACTCGTATCGTGAAATGCATCCCGTCTCGTGGTCGCGTCAGGCGATCATTCCGCTTTTTGCCGCTCGAGTGACGCTACAGCGGCGCGCCGGCCGCTTTGCGCGAGATACTGGTCGCCGAGCATGCCGATCAGGATCACCGTCTCCATCATTGCGAACTCGAGCGAGCCTTGACTTCAAGGGGCACCTCCTCCGTCCGCCCAATTCCTGCGCCAATTTTACCCGAGATCTGACATGACTGATCCATTGCGGAGCGCGTTGTCGCCAACTTCATATTCCAAGCTGACCCACGAGGAGTACGTTTTTGCAACGCGTGCTCAAGGTGAGTGTCGAGAAAACCTGTCATGCCTGGTGAAGAGCTTGCTGAGGTCCGGATGCGACGCTTTAGTCACACTCCGGAATGTGAAGTCATTATTATGCGTCGTGGCGGAGAAATTCGCTACAAATGTAGAGATTACGACCAAGCCATGAAGTGGGCCAAGGTTGAGTGCAAATCGTATCGGGCCTCAAAAATCGAGGTCGAGGGCTGATCCGAGCCGGAGTGATATCCGCGGCGAATAGCCAGCCCCTGGTATTCTTCCAGAAATGGACGGAAACGGCCGCCAAAAGAGGCCTACGCCTCTCCCGCAAGTGAGAGGTCCACCCCAATATTGCCGCCCAGTCCAGCCCGTTACGCCGGGGCGCAAATTCGGACGCTAATCCGCTTTCGCGCGCTCCAGCGGCGTTGCCGCGGCATGCAGGCGTCCCCTGGCCGTTGCCGTGCGCCGGCCGCGCTGCGCGAGGTACTGATCGGCGAGCACGCCGATCAGGATCACCGTCCCCATGACGGCAAAGTTGAGCGAGCTCGGAATACCCAGCAAATTGACCAGGTTTTGCAGCACCTGGAGCAGCACGGTGCCGAGCACGACGCCGATGATGGAACCCTCCCCGCCGCGCAGCGAACAGCCTCCGAGCACGGCGGCGGCGATGGCGTAGAGCTCATAGAAGGAGCCGTGCACCGCGGGCGAAATCGAGCGCGTGTACATCGCAATCAGGATCGCCGAGAACGCGGTCAGGCCGCCGCAGATGATATAGGCCGAGACCACGACGCGGTTGGCGCGGATGCCGGAATAGCGCGCCGCCTCCTCGTTCTTGCCGACCGCATAGAGATAGCGCCCGAATATGGAGCGATGCAGCACCACCCAGGCGACCGCGGTGACGATGACCAGCGCCACCACGCTGTGCGGCAGCGGAAATCCGAGCACGTTGGTGCGGCCGGCGGTCAGCCATTCGAGCGTCGGGAAGCTCGCGCCGAAACCGAAGCCCGCCGTAGCGTCTTCGGTGTAATAGCGCGCGGCGCCGCGATAGATCAGCAATCCGCACAGCGTCACCACGAACGGCTGGATGCGCATCCGGGTGACGAGCAGGCCATGCACTACGCCGATCGCCAGGCCGCCGGCGATGATGAGGGCAAATGCCGCCACCCAGTTGACGTCATGATTGACGATCAGGTCGATGAACAGGACGCCGAGCAGCGCGATGACCGAGCCGACCGAGAGCTCAATGCCGCCGATGATGATGACAAAGGCCTCGGCGATGGAGAAGATGCCGAACATTCCGACCTGGTTGAGGGTATTGGAGAGATTGCCGGCCAGCAGGAATCTTGGGTTGATGAAAGCAACGACGGCACCGACCACCAGGATCAGGATCAGCAGACTCAGGTCTTTCTTGTGCAAGGTTCCCTCGCCTAAAGCGCGATGAGATTGGATCGAATCGTCATCGCGCTTTAGCTTCCTGTTTGGGCATGATCTTTTTGGAAAACCGCTTCACACTTTTCCGGATCATGCCTTAACTGTGTGGCCGACGGCAAGCTGGAGCACATTGTGCTCGCTGAACTGGCTGCGATCAAGGAATCCCGAAATCGCGCCCTCGTGCATCACCGCAATGCGGTCGCTGACCCCGATGACCTCCTCCATGTCGCTCGAGATCATCAGGATCGCGACACCGGCGTCGGCAAGGCCGCGCAGCATGTCGTAGATCTCCTGTTTGGCTCCGACGTCGATGCCGCGCGTCGGCTCGTCAAAGATCACGACCTTCGGCCGCATCGAGAGCCATTTGGCGAGCACGACTTTCTGCTGATTGCCGCCGGACAATGAGACGACGGAACTGGCCACGTCGGGCGTCCGGATCTTGAGGCGCTCGCGCTGGCGGTGCGCATGCTCGGTCTCGCGCGCGGTATCCACCAGCCAGAACCGCTGATAGGATTTGAGGTCCGGCAGCGAAATGTTTTCAGCCGTCGACATGTCGAGCAGCAGGCCCGAACTCTTGCGGTCCTCCGGGATGAGGTAAATCCTGCGCTCGATCGCCGCTCGCGGCGTGGCAATGCGGATCGGCTCACCATCGAGCCTGATCGTGCCGCCGAGCAGCGGATCGACCCCGAAAATGGCACGCGCCAATTCCGTGCGCCCGGAACCGACAAGCCCCGCCAGGCCCAGGATCTCGCCGCGGCGGACCGACAGGCTCACGGCACGGTGCGGATAGGTGCCGGTCACGGCATCGACGATATCAAGGACGGCGTCGCCGGGAGGGGCGGCGGGCGGCACGTAAAGCGATCTGAGGTCGCGCCCGATCATCAGCCGGATCATCGCGGCCGGCGTCAGCTCGGCGCGAGCGAGCGCACCGACCACGCGCCCGTCGCGCAAGACCACCGCGCGATCGGCGCACTGCATCACTTCGTTCAGGCGATGGGTGATGAAGATGACACTCACGCCATCGGCCTTGAGCCCCGCGATGACCCGCATCAGGCGATCGGTCTCGGCCAGGGTCAGGCTGGACGTCGGCTCGTCCATGATGACGAGGCGCGCATCGAGCGACAGCGCCTTGATGATCTCGACGAGCTGACGCTGGGCCAGCGACATCTCGGCGAGCGGCGCATCAGGCTCGAAATCGGCGCCGAGCCGCTCGAGCAGCGGGCGGACCTGGGCGTAGAGCCGTTTGCGGTCGATCAGTTTCAACGGCCCGCCATAGACCGGCTCGCGGCCGATATAAACGTTGCCCGCGACATCGAGATTGTCGAAAAGGTTGAGCTCCTGATGGACGAACGCGATACCCGACTTGATCGCGTCCGCGACCGTCAGCGAGCGGCGCTCGGCGCCGTCAAGGCGGATGAAGCCGCCGCTCGGCTCCACGACGCCGCCGAGCACGCGCATCAGCGTCGATTTGCCGGCGCCGTTCTCTCCGATCAGGGCGATCACCTCGCCTGGGGACACCGACAAGTCGACGTGGTCGAGTGCGACCACGCCGGGATAGGTCTTGCTGATATCGACCAGTTCGAGGAACGGATCTGGCATTGGAGGCTGCGACCCCTGCAGCGCCGATGCGTCCACTACTTCTTGAGCATCTGCTTCATCGACGCCATGAAGTCGTCGACATTCGACTTGTCGATGACCTTGCCGGGAACAATGATGACCCCGTTGGCGGGGATGCCCGACTTGTCGCCGCCGATATAGGCCGCCATCAGCTTCATGCCCTTATAGCCCCACTCGAACGGCTGCTGCACGACGGTGCCGACGATGCTGCCTTCCTTGACGCCGCCGAGCGTGATCGGATCCTCGTCGAAGCCGATGATCTTGATCTTGTCGAGCTTGCCCGCTTCCTTCAGCACCTCGTAAATGCGCGGCGTGTTGTAGGAGTAAAAGCCGACGAGGCAGCTCACGTCCGGCATGGCGGCGAGAATGTCTTCCACGTTGCGCTTGGCACGGGTCTGATCGATCTCGTCGCCGCGGACGTCGACCAGTTCGACCTTCGAGCCCTTGATCGTCTCCTTGACGCCCTCGATGCGCTCACGCGCGTTGTCGGCGCCGGGCAGTCCCACGAAGCCCACACACTTGCCGCCATTCGGCAGAGCCTTCAGCATGAGCTTGCCGGCATCCTTGCCAAGATCGGTATTGGACGAACCGATATAGGCAACGCGCTTCGATTGCGGAGCATCGCTGTCGGTCGTGAACAGCACGGTCTGCGACGCAACCTTGTTGAGTTGTTCCGTCTGGTTCTTGGGATCCACCGAGCTGACCATGATTCCGGCGGCGCCCGCCGCCACGAGGTCGTCCATGACACGCTGCTGGACGGCGGCCGCGGCCTGTTCGGGATATTTGAACTGCAGGTCGTAATTGGGCAGTTCGCCCTGCGCCTTCTTGACACCGGCCTCGGCGATCTTCCAGAAATCGGACGCACCGTTGACGACGAAGGCGAGCACCTTCTTGTCGGCCGCATTTGCCGAGCCGAGACCAAGCGCTGTTGCCAGCGCAAGAGACACACCCGCAACCACCAGACGCTGCATTACATACCTCCCTTTGGATGGCGCCGGCCGTACATGCGGCCGGCTCTTGTGGAACGAACACCCATTTCAGCGGTGCACGAAAAGGAGCCGCCGTCCGACAAAATGAGGCACGTACACCTCAAATTACCAGAGGCGCGCCAGGCCTGCAACTTCAGGTAATCCGAGCGTGCAGCGCGACAAGGTTTTGCCGGGTTCGCATTCACTTCCGTTAAGAATCCCCGGATCATCGGCGTGCGTCCGAAGAGAGGATCGCCTGCCCCTACTCGATGATCCCGTCGGCCAACGTGCGCAGCTTGTCAGGCACCGTCAGCCCGAACGCCTTGGCGGTCTCCATATTGATGAACAGCTCGAACCTGACGGGAGTCTGGACAGGAAGGTCGCTCGGCTTCTCGCCCTTGAGGATGCGATCGGCGTAGGACGCGGCACGCCGATATTCATCGACGAGAACGGGCCCATAGGAAATAAGGCCGCCGAGTTCCGCAAATGAGCGGGACCAGGAGATGGCAGGGACATGATGACGACTGGCCAGTGCGGCGATCTCCGCACGATGGGTCACGGTGAAGGCATCCGGTATGACCACGACCCCGCCATTGCCCTCGCTCGCAGACATGATCTGCCCGACCTCGCCCATGTCCTGAACCGGCGAGATGCGTGTCTCCGTGCCGAGCGACGCCGCGGCGGCCTTGAAAGAGCTCATGAAAGTCTCGATAAACGGCGCCGACGCCGGGTTGAACATCAGGTTGATGTGGCCGAGGCGCGGGGCGATCTCCTTTAGCAGCTCCACCCATTTCCCGCCCAGCGAGCCCACGATCGGGGTGAACCCGGTCGCATTTCCACCCGGCCGTGGCAGGCTCGCGATGTAGCGGCTCCCGACGGGATCCGCGACCAGCAGGAAGATGATCGGGATGGTCCGCGTATGTTTGAGCATCACCCCGGCGGCGGGCGTGCTGCTGGTGACAATCAGGTCGGGTTGAAGCGCCACCAGTTCGGCCGCGAATTGCGACATCAGCCCGACATCGGCGTTGGTCCATCGAACATCGATCTCGACGTCGCGACCGTCCGTCCATCCCAGCTTCCGGAGTTCCTCCCGAAACGCTGCGACCCACGCCTGAGCTTCGGGATCTTCCTTGTCAGAGCTCGTGAGGAGACCAATCCGCCGCTTGCGGGCCGGCTGCTGCGCATGCGCAGCAACCGGGTACATGCCCAGCGCGCCGATCAGCGATATGAACTCGCGTCGCTGCATTACTCCTCACGAGCATCAAGCCATGATCCGGAAAAGTGTGAACGGTTTTCCGAAAAGACCGTGCCCAAACAAAAAGCCAAAAGCGCGATGATTTATCTTCCAATCATCGCGCTTTTGCGTCAACCCTTCGCGGTCAGCACCACGTCGTCCATGAACAGCGCGTCGATGCCGGATTTGCGGAACGTGACGATCGCATCCATCGGCGTGCAAACGATCGGCTCGCTGTCGTTGAAGGACGTGTTGATGACGACAGGCACGCCGGTTTTCTCATGGAAGCATGAGATGAGCTCGTGAAAGCGCGGATTGGACTTGCGGCTCACGAGCTGCACCCGCGCGGTGCCGTCCTGGTGCACGATGGCGGGGATGCGCTTGCGCTGCTCGCGCCTGACCGGCGGTGCAAACAGCATGAACTCGTGACTGGTCGTGGGTGCCCCGATCTCGAACCATTCATCGGCGTGTTCAGCCATGACGCTCGGCGCAAAGGGACGGAAATCCTCCCGGTGCTTGACCTTCTGGTTGAGGATGTTGCGCATCTCCGGCCGGCGTGGATCGGCGAGCAGTGAACGGTTGCCGAGCGCGCGAGGCCCGAATTCCATGCGCCCCTGAAACCAGGCGACGATCTTGCCGCCGGCGATCATGTCAGCGGCGTCCCGCGCGGGCGATTTGCTGCGCCTGGCCTTGAGACCAGCCGATTTGACCGCCTCCAGGATCTCGCTGCGCGTGAACGAGGGACCGAGATAGGGCGTTGAGTAGCCCCGCTGCGGAGGTTTCTTTTGCTTTGCGCAGTGCACCAGAAGCGCGGCGCCGATCGCGGTGCCGGCATCGTGCGGCGCGGAGGGAATGAACAGGTTTGCGAACTCGCCGGATTGCCGGACAATCTCGTTGGTCACGCAATTCAGTCCGACGCCGCCGGCCAGACACAAATTGTCGAACGGCACCTGGCGTTTGATGCGCCGCACGAGCGCCATGACCGCCGCGTTCGTCGCCTCCTGCAAGGCGGCCGCGATGTCGGCATGCCGCGGCTCAAGCTGCTCGGACTCCTCGAACCGGCCCGGGCCGATCAGGGCCGCCAGCTTCTCGAACTTGTTGCCGTGAAAGCCGATGAAATCCTGGTTCACACCATAATTGTCGTTGTCGGCGCGCACGATCTGTTCGAATTGACTCCGGAAAACCTTCGGATCGCCCCAGGCTGCGAGCCCCATGACCTTGGATGCGTCGTAGCTGGAGAAACCGAGATAGCCGCTTATCACCTCCCACAGAAAGCCAAGCGAGTGCGGATAGTCGAATGCTTCGATGGTCTGGATGCGCTCGCCGACAGCCTTCGCGAGCGTCGAGCCGGCGGCCTCGCCGATCCCATCGATGTTGAGGATGGCCGCGCGATCGAACCCTGACGGGAAATAGGCGGAAGCGGCGTGGGCCAGATGGTGGGACACGAAGTGGAATTTTTCCCTCAGCCGGCGTCCAAGGAGCTCCTCCGCAATGTCCTGCACCTGTCCGAGCCGCAGCAGGAAGACCTCCTCCCAGTGTGGAAACCACCATTCGGGACGAAATCGCGCTCGGCGCAGCTTAGGATCGAACGAATAGGCCACGTGATCGATATCGCCGGCCGAGATGCCGGCCTGCTTCAGGCAAAAGCGTATCGCGCGCTCTGGAAACTGATGAGGATTATCGTAGACCGCTTCCTTGCCGTGCTTGATGCGATTGAATCGTTCCTCCTCGACAGCGGCGACGAGCTTGCCGTCGACGAGCAGCGCAGCCGCCGACTCGTGATACACGCAATTGATTCCAAGAATGATCACCGTCTACCTCTATGCAAAACCCACTCCGGCGCACCTCAGTGGGCAATCAAAGCATAGAGCCGCTGTTCCCGCCAGACGCGAGCAAGTGGGCAGCGTCCGCTTTTCGCTTTGCGGCAGAGATCAGGACGGGTGGAGGAATTCGAGAACTCGGTGAATTGCAAGTGATAATGTCACACAGCGACAAGCCGCCGCGCCGTCGAGCCGGCGTCGAACAACAAAGCAAAGCCTTGGGGAGCTCGTTGGGCGGTGCCGGGGCAACAGGGAGGCATTGACGATGAAACGAAAGGCCGCCGAAATGCTCGTTACCGCCGGGATCGCTGTTGCAACGTTGACGGGCACCGCGACTGCACAGACTTCACCGGGGAGCACCGCCATCGACGCATCGCTCCGCGGCGCGATCGAACGCAAGGATGTACCGGGCGTGGTTGCGCTGGTCACCGACCGCGACCGCGTGCTCTACCAGAACGCCTTCGGCGTGGCCGATGTCGCAACGGGGCGTCCCCTCGCGTCGGATGCGCTGTTTCGCATCGCCTCGATGACCAAGCCGATCACCTCGGTCGCAATGATGCAATTGATCGAGCAGGGCCGGATCGGCCTCGAGGATCCGGCCGAAAAATACCTGCCGGAGCTTGTGGGACTGAAGGTCATCGAATCCTTCGATGCGAAAACCGGAGACTACACGGTCCGTCCGGCATCGCGACCGCCGACGGTGAAGCATTTCCTGACGCATACATCCGGATTGGGTTATCCCTTCACCAGCGCGATCATACGCGATTTCAAGCCGCGCGCCGGCGAGACCTATCCCTTCGGCGGCCCCCTGCTGTTCGATCCTGGCGAGCGCTGGCACTACAGCACCAGCACCGATGTCGTCGGCCGGCTCGTCGAGGTGGTGTCCGGCCAGAAGCTCGAGGAGTATTTCCGCGAGCACATCTTCATCCCGCTCAAGATGAACGACACCTCCTACAACGTACTGGAGGCAAAGGGTCCTCGCCTCGTCGCGCAACAGCAGCGCAGCGGCGAGCACATGGACGGCGCGGTCGAACTGCAAAAAACGCAGCCCGGACTGACCATCGCCTCGCCGATCGGAGGCGGCGGCCTCGCCTCCACCGCCGACGATTACGGGCGCTTCGTGCGCATGATCCTCAACGGAGGCGCGCTTGACGGGGCGCGTGTGCTCAAGGCCGAGACCGTGGCGCTGATGAGCCAGAACCATATCGGCGCGGTCTCGGTGCGTGCGCTCAAGAGCGCGTTGCCGCGCAGCGCCGATTTCACCTTCGTTGACGATGGTCAGGACAAATGGGGGCTGGGCTTCATGATCACGGCCAATCAGGTTTCCGGCAAGCGTTCGCCAGGCAGCCTGAGCTGGGGCGGTATCAACAACACGTACTTCTGGATCGATCCCACGCGCGGCCTCGCGGGCGTGATCATGATGCAATATCTGCCGTTCGCCGACGCCAAGGCGCTCGCCGTCTACGACCTATTCGAGCGCGGCGCCTATCAGCTCGTGGCGGGGCAGTAGCAACCAAGCAAAATTCGGCCGGCTCCATGCCGGCCGGATTTTGCACTACCTCGCCGGCCACTCCGGCTCATGGGTGCCGAGCGGCACGGCGGGGCGCGACCAGGAAGCCGGCGTCTTCGAGAGGATCGCCGAATGCCGCACGGCGCTGAGCGCACCGAAAGCGGAATCGACATCTTCCATGAAGGGTGCCACGGCTTCCGCCTTCAGGTCGGGCTGCGCAAAGCCATCGGCGACGCGGCCGAGAGACCAGAGCCAGCGCCCGGTCTGCGCAAGCGAGACGCGGACATGCCAGCTGCCGCCCTCGCGCGCCTGGCGTGCCTTCGCCATCATCGCACCGAACGCCATCAGATAGCCGGTGGCGTGATCGAGCATCTGCGCCGGCAGTTCCTTCGGCCCCTCGACGCCGCTGGCTGCGCCTTCCGCATGGTTGAAGCCAGTCGAGGTCTGCACCAGCGAGTCGAAGCCGCGGCGTTCGCTCCACGGTCCGGCATGGCCATAGGCCGAGAGCGTGACATAAACGATACCGGGCGAAATCCTTGCCGCCTCTTCGGGCGAGAAGCCCTGCGCGGCGATGGCCTGGGGACGATATCCCTGCGAGAAGATATCGGCCTGCGCGAGCAGCTCACGCATCTGCGCCCTGCCCTGCTCGCTCTTGAGCTCGATGAAGGTCGAGAGTTTTCCCCGCCCGGTGTCGATCGTGAGCCAGCGCATGCCCGGCACGTTCGGGCCATACACCAGCAGCACATCGGCGCCATGCGCGGCGAGCGTTCGCCCGGCCACGGGAGCAGCGATCACCCGCGACAGGTCCAGCACGCGGATACCGGCGAGCGGACGATTTCCCGCAGGCCAGGGTTTGGGCGGCGCTTCGCCGATCTTTTCGATTGAAAGCACCGGAAGCGCGGCGAGCGCCCTGGCGTGCGGCGTCGCCGACCATGTCTCGTGCGAACGCATGGACGACACCACCGCACCGCCGCCATAGGCCGCGGTCTCGAAGGCTTCGCCATCCCACGCCATCAAGGCCGCCTGGATTTTCTCGCGCTCCGGCTCGCAGGCCAGCACCCTGCAGACCGCCTCGCGGTGATGGGCGAAATTGGTGTGCAGCCGCACATAGCCGCCATCGCGCGTGCGGTAGACGCCGGCGGTCGGATCCCAGGTCGGCGGCGGCGGCTTGCCGTCGAGACGCATGTAGCGCTCGGAGCGGCACTCGACGACGGCGTGAAGCATGTCGACCGTGACCTGCTGCGCCTCGCCGCTGCGCATCTTCCAGATTTCGGCGGCGGCGAGTCCTGCGGCTGCGATCGGCACCTGCGCGGCCGCGGCGACGCGAAAGGACGACGGAAGGATCGGCTCTGCGCCGGTCAGAGCGACGGCGTCGAGCGCGGACGGTGCGCCGCCGGCGAGGCGCCAGAGGTCGGCGAGGATGTCACGGGGAGATTGCATGGCGAGTTCCGTCATTGCGAGGAGCCAACGGGTCCGCGCAAAGCGCGGCCCGATGACAGGCTCCACGACGAAGCAATCCAGCCTTTCGCTCGGCGGTCGTGGATTGCTTCGCTTCGCTCGCAATGACGGTCGGTGTCAATGAGAAAATCCTGCGACAGGACATTCGTGATGTTGATTGGACTGATCAACATCGGAAGGTGACGGTGGCAGTTTTCCCTCGCGCCATGTCGAGGAAGATCAGGATGCTTTGTCCCTTGCCGCGACGGCTCTCATCCAGGGGATGACATGGAAGGCGGCGAGCACGGGCTCGAGCAGCGCGATGCCGAGCATCGTGCCGGCCAGCCGCGCAACGCCGGCCTCCGGATCGGGGGCGACGTAGCTGTCGGGAACGAGCGCGACCAGCATGGCCAGCGTGAATTGGGTGCCGCTATAGGCGATCGGGCTTGCGCCGTTCTCGATGTGCCGACCAAGCATCACGCCGAACAGCGCTCCCGCGATGAGGATGTCGGCAGAGCCCCGCGCGACCAGCAGGATCAGGGCGGCGAGAGCCGCGCCGCAGATACAGCCAGCGACGCGCAGCATCATCCGCCGGCTGACCGGCAGCAAACCGCTGCCGCCGATCCGGCTCGCCGGCACCAGCATCAGTGCCATGATGGCGACCGCAGCCTGGCCGAGTTCGGGCAGGCGCCACAATTCGTGCACCGGCGGCAATAGCGCCATGGCCAAGGCTCCTTGCGCGGCGTGACGCGCGGCATCCGGATGCCAGCGCACGACGCCGGAGTCCGGCCGCAGATCGGCCGGCCATTTCTGCCGCAGTGTCAGCGTCGAGACCATGCTGACGAGAACGCAAGCCGTCGTGCCGGCAATGACTTCCAGTATTCGCGATCGCGCGAAAGCCAGGAGATCGATCCAGCTTTCGGGATAGCCGAGGACGATCATCGAGAAGGTCAGGCCGATGAACAGGAAGCCATAGGCGTGGCGGTGGGTGAGCGCGCCATAAAGCGAGCAGCCGCCGATCAATGCCAGCGCTGCGGACAGCGCCAGCGGGCTGACCGCCACGAGCGGATAGGTCGCCACCGCCAGCGCGGCACCGGTGGTCGTGCCCAAAATCCTGAGTACGCCGCGCCGGAAACTTTCCGAGACGTGCCCGCGCATGACCATGTAGCCGGAGAACGCCGCCCAGGAGATGTTGGTGGCGCCGACCAGATGTCCAAACACGATCGCAAGCAGCACCGAGAGAACGCACTCGAGCTCGTCGACCATCCGCGGGCCGGGCGTGAGGAAGGCCCTCGCCTCGGCCGCGAATTTTTCGCGCGCTTGTGCGATGGCTTCAACATGGCGGCGGACCAGCCATTTGGCGGGAGATCTTGTGGAGGCTTCCGTCATTGCGAGCGCAGCGAAGCAATCCATAGGCAGGAAATCAAGAGTGGATTGCTTCGTCGCTTCACTCCTCGCAATGACGAGCACTAATGAAAATCCCTCGACCGCGGCAGCACCCGAACATTGCGGGGATGGCGGATTTTCTGCGGGGAGTTTTCGCCGTGGTCGCGGCGATCGCCGTTGAGCGGCTCGATCAGCGCGGGGCCGACCGGCATCGCCTCCTTGCGCAGCGCGTCGTTGGCGAGACCGATGAGATCATGGGAGCGATCGACCAGCCGCTGCGCGACCAGATGGGTCACCTCCTCGGGGCTACTCTGGATATAGCCCTCGACCAGGATCAGGCGGGCGCCCATCACCTCCTTGCGGTACTTCTCCATCACCTTCGGCCACACCACGATATTGGCGATGCCGGTTTCATCCTCCAGCGTCATGAACACCACGCCCTTGGCGCTGCCCGGGCGCTGGCGCACCAGCACGACGCCGGCGCAGCGAACGGACAGCCGGTCGTTGCGGTGGCAGACGTCGCGGCAGGCCATGACGCGCTCCCGCTCGAACATCGCCCGCAAAAACTGCATCGGATGGCCTTTCAGCGACAGGCGGATGGTCTGGTAGTCGGCGACCACCTGCTCCGGCAGCGGCATCAACGGCAGCGGCCTGGCGTTTTCGTCCGGCTGCTCGCGCGCGGTCGCGGCCTCGAACAGCGGCAGCGGCACGTCGTCCGGCAGCCGCCGCACCGCCCACAGCGCCTCGCGCCGGTCGAGCCCGAGCGAGCGGAACGCATCGGCATCCGCAAGCAGGATCAGCGCACGCTTGGGCAGGCCGGTGTCGCGGGCGAAGTCTTCCAGCGAGGTGAAGGGCCGGCGCGTGCGCGCGGCGACGATGCGCGCGGCCCAGTCGTCCTCAACGTCGTCATTCCGGGGCGCGACGAAGTCGCGAGCCCGGAATCCATATCCACCGGCTGTGGTTATGGATTCCGGGCTCGTCGCTATCGCGACGCCCCGGAATGACGGTGGGGAGGGACGATCCCGAAACACGCCTGCTGTCGCTTCAGCCTCTCCTCATCCGCATCCTTCCAGGAAAATCCGTCGATCTGGCGGAAGCCGAGACGCACCGCGCAATATCTCCCACCCGTATTCTCCAGCGTATTCTGCGCGAAGCTGCAGGACACATCGACATCGCGCACCTCGACGCCGTTCTTGCGGGCGTCGCCGACGATCTGCGCGGGCGCGTAGAAGCCCATCGGCTGCGAATTGAGGAGACCGCAGCAGAAGGCGTCGGGGTGATAATGCTTCAGCCAGGAGGACACGTAGACGAGCTGCGCGAAGCTTGCGGCGTGGCTTTCCGGGAAGCCGTAGGAGCCGAACCCCTTGATCTGGTCGAAACAGCTTCGCGCGAACGCCGGGTCGTAGCCGCGCGCGACCATGTTGCCGACCAGCTTGGCTTCGAACTTGCCGATGGTGCCGACATTGCGGAAGGTCGCCATCGAGCGGCGCAGCCCGTTGGCCTCCTCGGCGGTGAATTTCGCCGCCTCGATCGCGATCCGCATCGCCTGCTCCTGGAACAGCGGCACGCCCAGCGTCTTGTGCAGCACCTGGCGCAATTCGTCCTTGTCGCCATGCTCCGGTGACGGTGAGGGATAACTCACCTTCTCAAGCTTGTTCCGGCGCCGCAGATACGGATGCACCATGTCGCCCTGGATCGGCCCCGGCCGCACGATCGCGACCTCGATGACGAGATCGTAAAACTCCCGCGGTTTCAGGCGCGGCAGCATGTTCATCTGCGCGCGGCTCTCGACCTGGAACACGCCGAGCAATTCACCGCGACACAGCATGTCGTAGACTTCGGCATCGTCCTGCGGGATCGTCTCCAGCTTGAAGCGTTCGCCCTTGTGCTGATCGATCAGGTCGAAGCATTTGCGGATGCAGGTCAGCATGCCCAGCGCCAGCACGTCGACCTTCATCATGTGCAGGGCGTCGACATCGTCCTTGTCCCATTCGATGAAGGTGCGGTCGTCCATCGCGGCATTTCCGATCGGCACATAGGTGTCGAGCCGGTCCTGGGTCAGCACATAGCCGCCGACATGCTGCGACAGATGCCGGGGAAATTCGATCAGCTCGGTCGCAAGCTCGACCGCGCGCACCACCATCGCATTCTTTGGATCGAAGCCGGCCTGCTTCACCTGCATCTCGGAGAGGCCGTCGCCCCAGCTGCCCCAGACGGTATCGGCAAGCGCTGCGGTGACGTCCTCGGTCAGTCCCAGCGCCTTGCCGACGTCGCGGATCGCGCTGCGCGGCCGGTAATGGATGACGGTGGCGATGATGGCGGCGCGGTGGCGGCCATAGCGGCGGTAGACATATTGCATCACCTCCTCGCGCCGCGAATGCTCGAAATCGACGTCGATGTCGGGCGGCTCCAGCCGCTCCTTGGAGATGAAGCGCTCGAACAGCAGATCGACCTTGGTCGGATCGACCGAGGTGACGCCGAGCACATAGCACACGGCGGAATTCGCCGCCGATCCCCTGCCCTGGCACAGGATGTTCTGGGAACGCGCGTAATGAACGATATCGTTCACGGTCAGGAAATAATGCGCGTATTTCAGCTCGGCGATGAGATCGAGTTCCTTGCGCAAGGTGGCGCGAAGCTGGTCGCTGATGCCGTCAGGGAAATATTTGTCGACGCCGGCCCAGGTCAGGTCTTCCAGATGCTGCTGCGCGGTCTTGCCCGGCGGCACCGGCTCGTCCGGATACTGGTATTTCAACTGGTCGAGCGAAAAATCGATGCGGCCCGCGAAGCGCAGCGTCTCGGCAATCGCCTGCGGAAAATCGCGGAACAGCCGCGCCATCTCGTCTGCGGGCTTGAGATGCCGCTCGGCATTGGCTTGCAGCCTGGTGCCGACCGCCTCGATCGTGGTCTTTTCGCGGATACATGTCAGCACATCCTGGAGCGGGCGGCGGGCGGGATGATGATACAGCACCTCGTTGGTCGCGAGCAGCGGCACATGGGCCGCGCGCGCGATGGCGTGAAGCTGCGCCAGGCGCCGCCGGTCATCGCCGCGGTAGAGCAGGCTCGCGGCAAGCCATACGCCCTCGGCGCCGCTCTGTTTCATCAGCTCCAGCCATTTTGACGCGGCCGCCGCGTCAAAGCGATGCGGCAGGATCAGGACCAGAAGCTGCCCCTCGGCAAATTCCAGGAGATCGTCGAATGCCAGACGGCACTCGCCCTTCTCGACCTTGTCGGCGTCGCTGCCGCGTTTTCCCCGGGTGAGAAGCCGGCAGAGCCGGCCATAGGCGGCACGGTCGCGCGGATAGACGAGGATATCCGGCGTGCCGTCCATGAAGACGATGCGCGCGCCGATCAGAAGCTTCGGCTTGTACAGCACTTCAGGATTTTCAAGCTCGCTATGGGCGCGCACGACGCCGGCGAGCGTGTTGTGATCGGCAATGCCGATCGCGGCCAGACCGAGCCCGCTCGCCTGATGCACATAATCCTGCGGATGCGAACCGCCGCGCAGGAAGGAGAAGTTCGTGGTGATGCCGATTTCGGCATAGGGGATGGTCATGACATTTCTCATCATTCTGGCTCGTCATTCCGGGCTCGCGTCTTCGACGCGCCCCGGAATGACGGCAATGAATTTGACGCTCATCACGCGAACAGCCCGTGCACGAACCAGTTGGCGGGGACGGGCTTGCCCTCCTCGTCCCGCAGCTCGCTTTCATAAAGGCCGTCGCGGAAAATCCAGAAGCGCAGGCCTTCGGCATCCTCGATGCGGAAATAATCGCGCGTCAGCCGCTTGCCGTCCTCCTTCCACCATTCCATGGCGATGCGTTCGGGGCCCTCGGAGCGCACGACCGCATGCAGCGCGCGCCGCCAGGTGAACTGGTGCGGCGGGCCATCGGGAATGGTGGCGAGCGGCACCTTGATCGGCTCCGGCCGCTCGAACAGGCGCAATGGCCGAAGCGGCGGCTCGCCGGCGGCGCGCGCCGGCCATTCGGCTGACGTGGCGGCAGCGAGACAGCGCTGCGCGGGCACGGCGAGCGCGGCGCGTTCCGGAATATGCGTGTCCTGCGGCAAATGCGCGGTCACGCGCCTGCCGCCGATCCGCGCCGCGATCCGGTCGATCAGCGCGGCCAGTTCGTCATCGTCATGCACATGGCTGTCGAGATCGCGCTGCTGCTGCACCACGATCTCGGTGCGGCTCGCGGAGAGACGGACGAGGTCGAAGCCGAAACCGGGATCGAGGGGGTCGTTCAGCGCATCGAACCGCTCCTTGAACAGGCGGTCGATGATGGCCGCGCGCGTCACAGCCTGGCCGGCATCGACCACAAGTGTGCGCACCACGCCATCGGTACGGAAGAAGCTCGCCTCCAGCCGCCGCGCGCCCTTGCCCTGCTTCTCCATCGAGGCGACCAGCGTGGCGGCGAGCCGCGACAGCGTCGCCGCGATCACGGTCTCGGTCGCGACCGGTTCGGCGAAGCGCTGCTCGACGATATAATCCGGCAGCGGCTTTCGCGGGCTGATCGGCGCATCGCCCTCGCCCAGCGCCTGCTCCAGCCGCGTGGTGAAGGCCGCGCCGAAGCGTGCGGTGATCTCGTTTCGCGCGCGCGAGGCGACATCACCAATGGTCTTCAGGCCGGCGCGGCGCAAGCCGTTGGTGATGACGTCGCTTGCGCCGAGCGTGAACACCGGCAGCGGAGCGACAGCATTGGCCTCCTCGCCATCGGCAATGACACAGCCATGGACATGGCGGTTGATGGTGCGCGCACAGACCGATGTCGAGGCGATCGCCGCGCTGACGGCAAAACCCTGCGCGGTCAGCGCATCGCACAACTGCTTGAGGATCTGGATCTCGCCGCCGAACAGATGGGCGCAGCCGGTGATGTCCAGGAACAGGCCATGCGGAGCATCGAGCGCGACCATCGGCGTGAAACGGTCGCACCAGTCGGCGATGTCCTCCAGCGTCTTCGCGTCCGCCGCTTCGTCGGCGTCGTGGACCTGCAGATGCGGACAGATCGCGCGCGCATTGGCGAGCGGCAGGCCGGCGGTGAGGCCATAGCGCGCGGCCGCATCGTCGAGCGAATGGATCACCAGCGCGTTGTGTTCCTTGACGACGACGACGCCGGGGATGTCGTTATCACTGCCGTTGGAGCTATCCTTAGCCCGCTCGTCGCCGTTCGCCCGCGCGAGCTGCCGCTTGATGCGGTCGATGGGCAGGCGTGGCAGCCAGAGACTGAGGATCCGCCGCTTCGCTGAAAAGGCACTCATCACATTTCCATTCCATGATCCAGCGCCCGGTCGGGCCATGACGGTTGCGGACAAGCTCGGCGTCAAAACAGGGCGCGCCCCAAGCTGCCGCAGGCGATAAAGCTGCCGCAGGCGATAATGCGCCCCATTGCGGTGACGGCGGCGAATGCGCCGCGCGCACGATCCATCTCGTCTCGGCGGTGGAAGGCTCGGCCGTCGCCGCGATCCGCAGCAGCAGGCCGGTGACGCCGGACGTTTGCGCTGTTAGCGTCAGCTTGCGGCTGGCGACGAGATCGAGTTGACGCGCCTGCCCCCAGACTTCCAGCACCACGGCCCCCAGCGCATCGCAGGCCAGCGCATCGGCCGCGATGCGCAGCGCGCTCTCGGCATCCCCGGCACGCACCGTGACGAGACAGCGCGGATCGAGGCCGAGTTCGGAAAGCCCGCTCATCGACAGCGTACCTGCTTCGAGATCGCAAAAATCCTGCCGCACCCAGACCAGCGGCCGCCGCGCCGTGACGCGCGCCGAAAGGGCTGCGATGAAGCCGGTCGCGGCCGCGCTCTGAGCGCCCGGCGTAAACACCTCGTGCACGGCGGCGAGCGCCAGCCCCCCATGGAGCGCCGCATCGGCCTCGGCATGGCCGAGCGCGACGCGGTTCGGCAAAGCCGCGCCTGATGTTTCGATCCGCTCGATGCGCCCGCGCAAGGACGCAAGCGTGCTCATGCGTGCGCTCGTCATGCGCCGCTTCCCTCAAATCCGATGACACCGTCCTGATTTTTTAGAACCAGGAGCTGGCTCATTTGTTCATGATATGTTCTAATATAAAGCTAATAGCCCGGCGAGAGTCAATCGAATTGGCACTCCGGGAAAATCACGAACAGTTTCAATGGATTGAAGCATGGATCTGTACCGCAAGCTGGAAATCCTGGCGGATGCCGCGAAATATGATGCCTCCTGCGCCTCCAGCGGCACGGAGATGCGGGATTCCAGCGACCGCAAGGGCCTCGGCTCGACCGCGCCAGGCATGGGCATCTGCCATTCCTACGCGCCGGATGGACGCTGCATCTCGCTGTTGAAGGTGCTGCTCACCAACGCCTGCAACTATGACTGCCTCTATTGCGTCAACCGCACCTCCTCGAACGTGCCGCGCGCCCGCTTCACCGTCGACGAAGTGGTGAAGCTCACGATCGATTTCTACCGGCGCAACTATATCGAGGGCCTGTTTCTCTCCTCCGGAATCATCCGCAGCGCCGACTACACCATGGAGCAGGTGGTGAGCGTGGCGCGAAAGCTGCGCGAGGAACATCATTTCCGCGGCTACATTCACCTCAAGACCATACCGGAAGCCGATGACGCGCTGATCACCGAGGCCGGCAAATATGCCGACCGGCTGAGCATCAATATCGAGATGCCCGAGGAAAACAGCCTGAAGCGTCTCGCGCCGGAAAAAGACGTGCGCGCGATCCGCCGCACCATGGCACGGTTGCGGCTGAAGCTCGATGAGGCGCAAGACAACAGGCAGGACAAAACAAGCGACAAGACCACGAAGGCAACACCTCCGCGCTTCGCGCCGGCCGGCCAGAGCACGCAGATGATCGTGGGCGCGGACCCTGCTGATGACCGCACCATCCTGAACACCAGCGCCAATCTTTACGGCGCCTACCGGCTGAAGCGCGTCTATTACTCCGCCTTCAGCCCGATCCCGGATTCAAGTCGCGCGCTTCCGCTCAAAGCTCCGCCCCTGCTGCGCGAGCACAGGCTTTATCAGGCCGACTGGCTGATGCGCTTCTACGGCTTCGAGGCAACGGAAATCGTCGATGACAACGCCGGCATGCTGCCGCTCGACATCGACCCGAAGCTTGCCTGGGCGTTGCGGCATCGCGACCGCTTTCCGCTCGATGTCAATCGCGCGAGCCGCGAGCAATTGCTGCGCGTACCCGGCTTCGGCACCAAGGCGGTCGATCGCATCATCGCCACGCGCCGCCTCACCTCCATTCGCCTTTCCGATCTCTCGCGATTGCACATCCCGAAAGGCAAGGCGATGCCCTTCATCGTGCTCAGCGATCACCGCCCCTCGCCGCGAATGCTTGACAGCGCGGGACTGGTGGAACGGTTTCGGCCGAAGGCGGAGCAATTGGGGTTTGGGTTTTAAGAACGTCGTCATTGCTGTTTGTGACTGTCATTCCGGGATGGTCCGAAGGACCAGACCCGGAATCTCGAGATTCCGGGTTCGATGCTTCGCATCGCCCCGGAATGACGATCAGACCCGCTCGCAATGACCAGAAGAAAGAGGAGACAGTCATGCACCACATCATCCTCGACAGCGAAACCGACTTCGACGGCTGGCGCAAGGCGGCGCGCGCATTGGCGGTGAACGGCGTCACACCTGCCGATGTCAGCTGGTCCGTGCGCGGCGCCGAGCCCGGACTGTTCGAGGCTGAAGCCTCACCGGTGCCGTCAGACGCGCCGTCCGGCGCGTTCAACGTACCCGCGAGATTTGTCGAGCTCGCGCGGGTCGCCATCCTGCATCGCGACAGCGAGCGTTTTGCCCTGCTCTATCGCCTGCTCTGGCGGCTGCTCGCCCGTCACGATCTGCTCGACATCGCAACCGATCCGGACGTGGCCCGCATCGGCGGCATGGCCAAGGCCGTGCGCCATGACGAGCACAAGATGCACGCCTTTGTCCGCTTCCGCGAGGTCGGGCGCGAACGCAATGCGCGCTACATCGCCTGGTTCGAGCCGGAGCATCACATCGTCGCATTGGCGGCGCCGTTCTTCGCGCGCCGTTTCGCCGACATGCCCTGGTCGATCCTGACGCCCGATCTCTGCGCGCATTGGGATGGGCTCGCCGTCGTCTTCACGCCGGGCGTTGCAAAATCCGAGGCTCCGACGCAAGACCGCCTGGAGGACCTGTGGCGGCGTTACTACGCCAGCATCTTCAATCCGGCGCGGCTGAAGGTGAAGGCGATGCAGACCGAGATGCCGAAGAAGTATTGGAGGAACCTGCCCGAGGCCTCGATCATTAGACCCCTGATCGAGGACGCCGCGCGCCTCACGGGCCTCATGATCGCCCGCGAAGCGAGCGAGCCGCACAAGCCCCAGAAGCGGTTGGAGCCCATGAAGTCCAAAGCGGAGAAATCCAAAGCGGAGCAACGCAACTCGCAGCCGTCCGATTCAATCGCGGCCTTGCGCGAGGAAGCCGCCTCCTGCCGCGCCTGCCCGCTCTGGAAGAACGCCACGCAGACCGTCTTCGGCGAAGGCCCGGCGCACGCACGGATCATGCTGGTCGGCGAGCAGCCCGGCGACAAGGAAGACCTCGCCGGACATCCCTTCGTGGGACCCGCGGGACAAATGCTGGACCGCGCCCTGGAGGAAGCCGGCGTTGACAGGACCAAGGTCTACGTCACCAACGCGGTGAAGCATTTCAAATTCGTGCCGCGCGGAAAAATTCGCCTGCACCAGAAGCCGGTCACGCCGGAGATCAGGGCTTGCCGCCAATGGTATGAACGCGAGCTCGCTGCGATCAAGCCTCAGCTCGTGGTGGCGATGGGGGCGACCGCGGCGAATTGCGTCTTCGGCAAGATCACGCCGATCAACAGGAACCGGGGCCGCCTGATCGAACTCGACGAGGGCATCGAGGCGCTGGTGACAGTGCATCCATCCTATCTGTTGCGGCTGCCCGATGAGGACGCCAAGGCACGCGAATATCAGCTCTTCGTCGACGACCTGAAGATGGTCGCCGCATTCTCCCGAAAACACGCCCACGCTGCGTGATTGGCGGCGCGCTGAAAAGCCAAGCTACGCCTTCTCGCTCGGTCCCGGGGAAACTCCATTCTCCGCCGAAATTCGATGAATCCCGAACTTCGAGATTCAGGATTCGGTGCTTGTATCACCCACATGACGGCCCAGCGTCGCAAACGACCTTTGTTTCCGTTGTCCATTTCACCCGGCTGTCACATGGCCGGGGCAAAATCCTGCCCATTGGGGATCAGGAGAAATTACAATGAGCGACGTTGCGTTACCGGGGTCAATGGAGCCTGCCCTGACCAGGGGGCCGGACCTCGACAAGGGCTTTCATCCGCTGACCGGAGTCATCTATTTGGGGGTCGTGGCAGCCGCGCTGCTGTTCGTCGCCTACAGCATCTATGTCGACATCGACGCCACGGGTACGCGGATCACGACCTACCTGCCCTACATCCTGCTGCTCGTTGCGCTGTTGATCGCGCTCGGCTTCGAGTTCGTGAACGGCTTCCACGACACCGCCAATGCGGTGGCGACCGTGATCTACACCCGCTCGCTGCCGGCCAACATCGCCGTGGTGTGGTCGGGCCTGTGCAACCTGACCGGCGTGCTCTTGTCCTCCGGCGCGGTCGCTTTCGGCATCGTCTCATTGCTGCCCGTGGAATTGATCCTGCAGGTCGGCTCCAGCGCGGGCTTCGCCATGGTGTTCGCGTTGCTGATTGCCGCCATCATGTGGAACCTCGGCACCTGGTGGTTCGGCTTGCCGGCCTCCTCCTCCCACACCCTGATCGGCTCGATCATCGGCGTCGGCATCGCCAACGCGCTGATGCGCGGCCGTGACGGCACCTCGGGCGTGGACTGGACGCAGGCCGCCAGCATCGGGAAGGCGCTGCTGCTGTCGCCGCTGTTTGGTTTCGCGCTTGCCGCGATGCTGCTCTTCATTGTCAAGACGGCGCTGGTGAAGGCCACGCCGGCGCTGTTCAAGGAGCCCGTCAACAACCAGCCGCCGCCGCTGTGGATCCGAGGCATCCTGGTCCTCACCTGCACGCTGGTCAGCTTCTTTCATGGTTCGAACGACGGCCAGAAGGGCATGGGCCTGATCATGCTGATCCTGATCGGCACCGTACCAACGGCCTATGCGCTCAACCGCGCGATGCCCGCGAGCCAGATCGAGGCCTTCATCCACAACTCGGAGGCCGCGAGCAAGGTGATCGAGAGCAAGGCCGGCGGCCACCAGATCCTGGGCAATCCCCGCCCGGCCGTGACCCAATATGTCGCCGCACGTGAGATCAACGAAGGCACCTTCCCCTCGCTCGCTGTGCTGGTGCGCGACATCGCCAGGCAGGTCCAGCAATATGGCTCGTTGGCGAAGGTTCCGGCGGAAGCCGTCGGCAACACCCGCAACGACATGTATCTGGTGTCCGAGGCGCTGCGCTTCCTGGCCAAGGACAAGGAATCCGAGCTCAATGCCGGCGAGGTCGCCACCCTCAACGCCTACAAGGCCTCGCTCGACAACTCGACCAAATTCATACCGACCTGGGTGAAGATCGCGGTCGCGATCGCGCTCGGCCTCGGCACCATGGTCGGCTGGAAGCGCATCGTCGTGACCGTCGGCGAGAAGATCGGCAAGACCCACCTCACCTACGCGCAAGGCGCAGCCGCCGAGATCACGGCAGCCGCGACCATCGCAGCCGCTGATATCTACGGCCTGCCGGTCTCGACCACCCATGTGCTGTCGTCGGGCATCGCCGGCACCATGGCCGCCAATGGAAGCGGCCTGCAATGGTCGACGGTGCGCAACATCGCGATGGCCTGGGTGCTGACGCTGCCGATCGCGATGATGCTCTCCGGCTTCCTCTATTACACCTTCGCCTCCATCTTCTGATCGGCGAAGATTTCGCAAACAAAAAGGCCCGCGTGACGAGCGCGGGCCTTTTTCTTTTGTGGCGCTTCGTCATGGCCGGGCATGACAAGCTACCCTGAACCGCCGCGCCGCTCACGCCGCCAGCGTGTTCTCCACCAGCCTGATCCAGTAGGACGAGCCGTGTAGGATCGCCTCGTCGTCGAAATTGTACGCGGGATGATGCAGCTCCGCGCTGTCGCCGTTGCCGCAGAAGATGAACGCGCCGGGCCGTGCCTGCAGCATGTAGGAGAAATCCTCGCCGCCCATCATCGGCGGATTCTCGTACACATTGGCGTCGCCCGCGACTTCCCTGGCGACTCTGGCCGCGATCTCGGTCTGCGCGGGGTGGTTCATGGTGACGGGATAGAAATGCTCGAATTTGAGTTTGACGTTGGCGCCGGTCATCTGCGCCACGCCGTTGCAGATCTCGTGCATGCGCTTTTCGACCATATTGGCCACGTCGCGCTTCAGCGTCCGCACGGTGCCGCGGATCTCGGCGGTCTGCGGGATCACGTTGCGGGCGTTGCCGGTGTTGAACTGGCAGAGCGAGAGGACCGCGGAATCCAGCGGATCGACATTGCGCGAGACCACCTGCTGCATGGCGGTCACGAGCTGCGCGCCGACCAGCAAGGTGTCGATGCAGCGGTGCGGCTTCGCCGCATGGCCGCCACGGCCTTCGATCGAGATGTCGACGCTTGCAGTCGCCGCCATCATCGGACCCGGGCGGATCGCAAACGAGCCCACCGGAAGGCTTGGCACATTGTGCATGCCGTAGACCTGGTCGATGGCGAAGCGGTCCATCAAACCGTCCTTGATCATCGCCGCCGCGCCGGCGCCACCCTCTTCCGCGGGCTGGAAGATCACGACGGCGTCGCCTGCGAAGTTGCGGGTCTCGGCAAGATAGCGCGCCGCACCCAGCAGCATCGCGGTGTGGCCGTCATGGCCGCAGGCGTGCATCTTGCCGGGCGTCTTGGACGCGTAGGCAAGATTGGTCGCCTCCTGGATCGGCAGCGCGTCCATGTCGGCCCGCAGCCCGACGGCCTTGACGTCGCCATTGCCGCCCGGCCGCTTGCCCTTGATGACGCCGACCACGCCCGTCTTGCCGATGCCGGTCGCGACCTCATCGCAGCCGAACTCCCGCAACCGGTCCGCAACGAATGCTGCAGTGCGGTGGACATCGTACAGAAGTTCCGGATGCTCATGGATGTCCCGGCGCCAGGCCTGAATATCGGGTTGCAGATCGGCGACGCGGTTCACGATGGGCATGGCAATATCTCAGGGTTATTGTTTAAAGCTTCACCCCTCTCTAGCACCAAAAATATGATCGACCCAATCCCTTCGCTAGCATGCTGTACAGGGGATCGCGGTGGCGCTATGGCGTCTCAAAAATGCTGTCCGGGCGAGATGTTATGAGAAGGCTTGAAGGTGATTTCGATTATATCGTCGTGGGCGCCGGCACCGCCGGCTGCATCGTCGCCAACCGCCTGTCGGCAGACCCCAGCAAGCGCGTGCTGATCCTGGAGGCCGGCGGCAGGGACAACTGGATCTGGTTCCACATCCCGGTCGGCTATCTCTTTGCAATCGGCAATCCCCGCTCCGACTGGTTGTTCAAGACGGAGGCCGAGCCCGGCCTCAACGGACGCGCGCTATCCTATCCCCGCGGCAAGGTGATCGGCGGCTGCTCGGCCATCAACGCCATGATCTCCATGCGCGGGCAGGCCGCCGATTACGATCACTGGCGTCAGCTTGGACTCGCCGGCTGGAGCTATGACGACGTGCTGCCGGTGTTCCGCCGGCTGGAGGACCACTTCCTCGGCGACAGCGAACATCACGGTGTCGGCGGCGGCTGGCGGATCGAGGCGCCGCGCCTGTCCTGGACCATTCTGGACGCGGTCGGCGAGGCCGCGCAGCAGATGGGGATCAAGAAGATCCCCGACTTCAATACCGGCGACAATGAGGGCGTCAGCTATTTCCACGTCAACCAGAAGCGCGGCCGGCGCTGGTCGTCGGCGCGCGGCTTCCTGAAGCCGGTGCTCTCCCGGCCCAATCTGCGGCTGGAAACCAACGTGCTGGTCGACCGGCTTCTCGTCAAGCAGGGCCGCGCCGCCGGCGTGCGCTTCATGCAGAACGGCGAGACGATCGAGGCGCGCGCCAGGGGCGAAGTGATCCTGTGCGCCGGCTCGATCGGTTCGGTCCAGGTGCTGCACCGCTCCGGCATCGGGCCGGCCGAATGGCTCTCACCGCTCGGCATCGACGTCGTGCTCGACCGGCAGGGTGTGGGACGCAATCTGCAGGACCATCTGCAGCAGCGCGCGATCTATAAAGTGTCTGGCGTACGCACGCTGAACGAAACCTACTATTCGCTGCCGCGGCGCGCGCTGATGGGCCTCGACTACGCGTTTCGCCGCCGCGGGCCGCTGACAATGGCGCCGTCGCAACTCGGCATCTTCACGCGCTCCGACGCGAGCCACGAACGGGCCAACATCCAGTTCCATGTGCAGCCGCTGTCGCTCGACAAGTTCGGCGATCCCCTGCACCGTTTCTCCGCGATCACGGTAAGCGCCTGCAATCTGCAGCCGAGTTCGCGCGGCACGGTCCGCCTGCGCTCGCCGCAGGTGGACGACAAACCCTCGATCGCGCCGAATTATCTTGCGACCGACGACGACCGCCAGGTCGCCGCCGATGCGATCCGCACCACAAGGCGGCTGATGAAGCAGAAGGCGCTGGAGAAATATGATCCGGTCGAATTCCTGCCCGGCCCGTCCGTTGGCGACGACGATGCGTCGCTGGCGAAGGCCGCGGGCGACATCGGCACCACGATCTTCCATCCCGTCGGCACCGCAAAGATGGGCGCCGCCAGCGACCCCACCGCCGTCGTCGACGAGCGCCTGCGCTTCCATGGCCTCGAGGGACTTCGCGTCGTCGACGCCTCCGTGATGCCGACCATCACCTCAGGCAATACCAACACGCCGACCGCGATGATCGCCGAGAAGGGCGCCGGCATGATCCTGGAAGACGCGCGGTTGCCGAGTTAGCGCCACGCTAACGGTTCACCTCTCCCCTTGTGGGAGAGGTCGTATCGCATCGAAGATGCGATACATCATCACCCGAGACGATGAAGAGGTTTCATGCGGCCCTCGCTCACCGACGAGTGAAACTCCGACTTGATCTAAATCAAAGGTTGCTGCGCTATCCTGCCGCTCGCTTGTATTCTACCGACGACCGTTTAGCGCCCCCCCCCATACGAGCGGTCGGCGGAGCGGGACGGCTCCGACGCGCCCCCCATTAGCGTCGGAGCCGTCTTCGTTATCTAGGAAGTCGGTCCCGGCATCACCGTGCTTTGTGCGCGATGTGCAGCGCACGCAGCAAGTACGGGCACCCTTGGCGCGCCAAAGCGTCCTGTGCGCTCGACTACTTCATCAGCCGTGCAACAAGATTAATCACGACAATAGCTGCTACGACAATCCACCACCAGCGTCCGCCCGAGCCCGCTGATCAGCACCCGCGCTACCGGGCGAGGAGTTCGCCGACGATCCGTTCCAGCTCGACATAGTCCGCAGCTAGATGATGCGCGCCGGCCTCTTTGAGGGTCGCGGCATGACCATCGCGGATATGTCCGGCCGCGAGCAGTCCGATCACAATGGAGCCCGCGGCCTGTCCCGCAATGACCCCGCTGGCGCTGTCCTCGATGATGATGCAGTCGGACGACGGCACTCCAATTTGAGCCGCGGCATGCAGGAAGATGTCGGGATACGGCTTGCCGCGCGCGACCTCCGAAGCGCTGAACACCCGTCCCTCGAACAGCCCGGTCATGTCCAGAACGTCGAGGCAGACGGCGAGCCTGTCCGGCGAGGAGGACGATGCGATACAGCGGGGCACATCGATGAATTTGTCGATGAACTCGCGCGCGCCCGCAATCGGCGCGAGCTCCTGCCTGAACCGCTGCAAGGTCCGGCCCTGATACTCCTCGCCGAAGGATGGCGGCAGTGCGCGGCCAACGGTCTTCTCGATCGCTGCGATGACGTCGTGAAATCGCTTGCCCATATAGTCGCGATAGGAATCCTCGAGCGTCGTCGGCACGCCCAATTCGCTCACGATCTCGGCAAGCACGGTGTTGGACAACACCTCGCTATCCGCGATGACACCGTCAAAGTCGAAAATGATGGCCCGCCCCATTCGCAAGAACCTAGGCCGGAATGAGATCAGCTCAACTCACATTTGGCTTCCGAATGTTACCGCGATCAGGAGTGCACGCCATTGTCATGCCCGCTTGCGAAAACGGAAGTCGCAGCACGCCGCGCCCTCCATGATGGTCTGGCTGCGTGACAGTTCGAGCTCGCCGTTGAAGCCCGCCACCATCGCAAAATCGCGGTTGCAATGCATGCGGAAGCCGAGATCGGTGAGGCCCATCTCCTTGTAGAACTCGGCGTAACGGCAGCGCGTCACGTTGAAATCCAGATGCTCCCCGGACTCATCGAGGATTTGAACCTCGAGGCTACCGCCGCCTGCCCAGACCTCCTGCGCCACCTTGCGCAACGAGGGGATCGATTGTCCGTAGCTCTCGGCCCATCGCGCGCCGTCCTCGGCGGCGAGCTTGCGGATGGTCGCGTCGATGACATCGCGCGCGGCGGCGTCACCGAATTTGTCGCGCAAGGCCTGAATGAAGGGTATCAGCACGCGCCCTTCGATCTTGCGGCGCTGCAGGTGCGAGATCGCAACTTCGTTCGCGTCGGTCATGGTGTCCGCCCGGTGGGTCGTCCGGCACGCTGCAGGGAGCCGGCGGGCCTCGTCAAGTTCCTTCGGGAATGCCTGACCCGGCTCGAAATCCGTTGGCTGCCCCTATCCAGCGCGATAAGGTTCCCCCATGACAGTCACGGACATTGCGAGCAGGACCTACAACCACACCTGGCGGCTGGACCCGATCGTCCGCAGCCTGCTCGATACCGATTTCTACAAGCTGTTGATGGTGCAGATGATTCGGGAATGCTACCCGAACCAGAAGGTCACCTTTTCCGTCATCAACCGCTCGCGCCAGGTGCGCCTTGCGGAGGTTATCGACGAGCAGGAGTTGCGCGCTCAGCTCGACCATGCGCGCACGCTGCGCTTCAGCAAAAAGGAACTGATCTGGCTTGCCGGCAACACCTTCTACGGCAAGACCCACATGTTCGCGCCCGACTTCATCGACTGGCTCGCCGCCTTCCGCCTGCCCGAATACGAATTGCGCAAGGTGGAGGGCCAATACGAGCTGCATTTCCACGGGCCATGGACCCACACCACCATGTGGGAAATTCCGGCGCTTGCGATCTTGAACGAGCTGCGCTCGCGTGCGGCGATGAAGGGACAGGGCCGCTTTGCGCTGGACGTGCTCTATGCCCGCGCCAAGGCCAAGCTCTGGAGCAAGGTCGAGCGCCTGCGCAAGCTCGAAGGCCTGCGCCTGTCCGACTTCGGCACACGGCGGCGGCACGGCTTTCTCTGGCAGCGCTGGTGCGTCGAGGCGGTGAAGGAAGGTTTGGGGCCGGCGTTCACCGGCACGTCGAACATCCTGCTTGCGATGGACAATGATCTCGAGGCGATCGGAACCAACGCCCATGAACTGCCGATGGTGGCCGCCGCACTCGCCAATGACGACGAGGAATTGCGCTGGGCGCCCTACCGCATCCTCGACCAGTGGCGGCAGAGCTATGGCGGCAATCTCCTGATCGCGCTCCCCGACGCTTTCGGCACCAGGGCCTTCCTGCGCGATGCGCCCGACTGGGTCGCCGACTGGACCGGCTTCCGGCCCGACAGCGCGCCGCCGATCGAGGCCGGCGAAGAAATCATCAAATGGTGGAAGCAGAAGGGCCGCAACCCGAAGGAAAAGCTTCTGGTGTTCTCCGACGCCATGGACGTCGGATCGATCGAGGAGACCTATCACCGCTTCTCGGGTCAGGTCCGGCTCTCGTTCGGCTGGGGCACCAACCTCACCAATGATTTCGTCGGCTGCGCGCCGGACGGATCGGCCAATCTCGATCCGATCTCGATCGTCTGCAAGGTGACGTCGGTGGACGGACGGCCCGCGATCAAGCTCTCCGACAATCCGGAAAAGGCGACCGGCGATCCCTCCGAGATGAAACGCTATCTGCGCGTCTTCGGCGAGGCCGGACGCGTCCGTACCCCTGTCGTGGTGTGACGAACTTCACGCGCGGAAGGCGTCTATCGCCTCGCTCACGTCATCCCGGAGACTATTTCCGTTTCGGTTTCAGCTTTTCCGACGAGAGCGGAGTTGCGAACTTGTCTCTCAATTCCGCGGCCGTCTTGCGGGCTTCCGCCACCATGTGCGAGCAGTTTTCGATGTGTTCGAACACCCGCTTGGCCTCTTCGCGATAGCGCGCCGCGATTTCCTTCAACTCCGCGGTCACCGCAAGCGCGTCACGGGTCACGGCCTCGCACTGCTTGACGCGGTCGACCAGATCGGCGCCCATCGACTCGATCTCTTTTGCGGTCGCCTCATATTCGCGAAGAACGGCTTCCGCCGACAGCTTGCCGATTTCGGTAGCTCCATCGCGGTGCTCGACATAATCGGGCATCGCCTGCTCTGCAGCGTCGATCGGTGGCGAAGCGACCGATACATGTGGATCCTGCAAGGCCTGCCGGTTTCGAATTCCCGAACGAATTTCGCTTTCGATATCAACCGGCGGAATGCCGTTGGTTGACTGACTCATGACGCATTACTCCCAACGTCCAAGGGTGGAGGGTTCCGCTCATGGGTTTCAATCGTCGTGGTGAATGACGCAATCGAAAGCATCCGTTAACCTTGCTGATTCAGCTTAATACCGGCGTTTCAGGTTAATTCTGGAACTTGCAGGGGGCATTGTCGGTGCCCCGCGCCTTTGAAAACCCGGCCGGGAAATGCCGTTGCGCACCGGTCGGTTCGGCTACGCCGCCGTATATCCGCCATCGACGACATGCGAGGCGCCGGTCATGAACGAGGCCTTGTCCGAGCACATCCACACGACCGCTTCGGCGATTTCGTCGGGCACGCCCAGGCGTCGCACGGGCACCTTGGCCATGATCTCGTCGAACCGCTCCTCCATCGTCTCCTTGGTCATCGGCGTCTGGATGTAACCCGGATTGACGCAATTCACCCGGATGCCGTCCTGCGCGTATTCGATCGCCGCGCTCTTGGTCAAGCCGACGACGCCGTGCTTTGCCGCGACATAATGGGCCGATGTGGCAAGCCCGATCAGCCCCGCGATCGAAGCGGTGTTGACGATTGCTCCCCCGCCGCCCTGCGCCAGCATCTGCGTGATTTCATGTTTCATGCACAGAAACACGCCTATCAGATTGATCGAGAACATCTTTGCGACGGAGGATTGGGCCAGTTCATGCGTGCGCTGACCGACGGGTCCGACCGAGCGTCCCGCGACGCCTGCGTTGTTGAACGCGCAGTCGATGCGCCCGAAGGCCGAAACGGTGCGCGCCACCATGTTGGCGACGGCGGCTTCGTCGGCGACGTCGCCGGCGATCGCGATCCCCTGGCCGCCGCCGGCATTGATCAGCCCCACCGTCGCCTCGATGCCTTCTTTCGAGAGGTCGGACACGGCGACGCGAGCGCCCTCTCGCGCCATGGCGACCGCGGTCGCCCGCCCGATGCCGGATCCGCCGCCGGTCACCAACGCGACCTTGCCGTCAAGAATTCCTGCCATGAACGACTCCCCTGCAATCATTATTGCCCGCGAACGGGACTGGCATTCTGCGGGAAAGTCAGACGGGATCAAGTCGCAGCTACGCCCTCGCAGCGCATCCCTTCGATGCGGCCCGCGAGGGCGTCACTCTTCCGGCGAGCCGCTTTGACCGCCCTTGCTCAGGACGCCCGAACGCTCATGCGGTCGAACCGGGCCTTCTGCTCATCGCTCAGCGAGCCGTAGAACTTCGAAAGCGCGGCCTGGGTGGTATCAAGCGCCTTCAGCATGACCTGGAGGCGGTCCTGCATCGCCGCGAGACGGCCGGGTGGCGTCAGGCTCTCGTCAGGCTGACATTTCGCCTCCAGCAACTTCGCAGAGTTGATCGTCGCCTCATCGAGCGCCTTGAGCCTGGTTTCCTGATCGGAATCGAGGCGCAGCGTGCGCTGGATCTTGTCGACCGGCACGCCGCTCCTGGCTGCCAGATCGCCCTGGCAGAGATGATTGAGATCAGCGCCGCTCTGCTTGTTCGCGGTCTGCTGTCCCTGATCGACAGCGATGAAACGCTCACGCTGCTCATCGTTCAGCGACTGATAGAACCGGTCGAGCGCGGGACGAATGACCTCGACCGCTCTCAGCATCGCATCGACGCGCGAGCGCATCGCGGCCAGCCGTCCGGTCGGCGTGCTCGACAAATCGGTCGGGCAGGCCTGCTGCATGATGTCGACGGCCTTCACCGTTGCAGCCTTGAGGTCATCGAGCAGGTCCTGCTGCTTCTGGTCCAGGGTGACCTGTTGCGCGATCTTCTGGATCGCGAAATCCGTCACGCCTTTGGCTTCGCCCGAACAAATGCGCTCGGTGCGCGCCGCCTGCGCTGCAGTGCCGGCGCTTGAACCTGCGCCCGAGCCTGTGGCGCGGCCGTAGGCGCGTTCGGAGGCAGGTGAACCCGCATAGGCATACGCGTCCTCCGGCGCATAATATTCCGGCGCGTAGCCGCCATAGATTCCGGCGAACACGTCGTCATAGGCATAGGGCCAAAAGGTGTCGTAGGCGTAGGGCGAGAAGGTGTAGTCGACGAAGTCGCTATAGGCATAGGGCCAGAACAGCGGGCCGGCAAATCCCAGCACGATGCCGCCATGGTGGCGGCGGCCGTGATCGCGCAACGCCGATTGCGGATAGCGGCCGCGGAAGGTCATTGGCGTCTGCGCCGCTCCCCCGTTCCTGCTCGCCATGCGCTGATCGGCGAAGACCTGATTTCGGATGATCGGCGCGCGGCGTTGCTCCAGCCGGCTTTGCGCGGTGCGTCCTTCATTGGTTCGCGGCGAAACGCTGCCGACCGTCTCGTGACCGGCTTCGGCAGGAGGGCCCCGCCGCTCGGCGGTGTTGCCGCCAGGCTGTTGCCTGGAGCCCTCCAGCGCGTGACGATTTTCGGGCGCGTTCTGCGGTCCGGTGGCATGCCGATTGAGATCGCGCTCGCCGGCATTGCGGTTGAGCTCGCGCGCCGCTGCATTCGCGTTCCCGCCATGCCCTTGCGGGCCGGCCGCAAATCGTCCGCGCTCGGGCCTGCCGCGCGCAATGTCAGGAGCGGCACGATGAGGTGCAACACGGCTTTCGGAGAAGCGCGGCCCACCATGCGGCATCGCCATTTGCCGCGACGGCGCTGCGACATGCGGCGTCGCCATGCGTGGTGCCATCTGCGGAGCCGCGCGGGGCGCGGCGATATGAGGAGCCGCCATGCGCGGGGGCGCGGCCGGAGCCGCCATATGCGGGGCCGGCGCGGCCATCCGGGGTGGCGCCGAAACGCGGGGCATCGCCGGCGCGGCATGCGGCATCGCGGGAGCAGGCCGCGCCGCAGCAGGAGGCGGACCACCTCGTCCACCGCCATGCGGCGGTTCGGCCATTGCCGCAACTGTGGAGAGCGCAAGAACGGAAACCGCAGCCATCGCGGCACGGCGCAACTGCAATGACATGACCAAACTCCGCGAATGAGACATTTAGATTGAAATGCGCGCATGGCCGTTCGTGTTCCCGCTCCCGAACGCGAGAAATCGCCGCGGACGGCGGGGATTGAGATGCCTCCCGACCGCTCACGAAATCGTCATCGATCCCGGCGCTCGAAACGGAAATCGGCCCGCAAACCGGGAATAAACCCCGCGCTCCCCCAATCACTTCGAGGACGCCCAATCAGGGGTCCCACGGAGAGAGCGATGAGCGATCACGATCACAACCATAACGACGACGAGCGCGGCCTCAGCCGCCGCAAGGTATTGGAATGCATGACCTGGGCCGGCACCGGCGTCCTCTGGACCGTTACCGGCGGCGTGCCCCACTCGCTGGGTCTCGTCGATGCGGCCAATGCAGCCGAGCCCACCGGCATGACCTTCCTGCAGATCTCGGACAGCCATGTCGGCTTCGACAAGCCGGCCAATCCGAATGCGCTCGGCACGCTGGAAGAGGCGATCAACAAGATCAACGCGATGCCGAAGAAGCCGTCCTTCATGATCCATACCGGCGACATCACGCATCTGTCGAAGGCCGCCGAGTTCGACAACGCCGAACGCATCATCTCGCAGGCCAAGCTTGACGTGCACTACGTGCCCGGCGAGCACGACTTCCTCGACGAGGAGATCAAGTTCTACAAGGAACGTTACGGCAAGGGCACCAAGGGCCCCGGCTACTACGCCTTCGACGCCAATGGCGTGCACTTCGTCGGCCTCGTCAACGTGGTCGACCTCAAGGCCGGCGGTCTCGGCAATCTCGGCGCCGAGCAACTCGCCTGGCTCGCCGACGATCTGAAGGGCAAGTCGAAATCGACGCCGGTCGTGGTGTTCGCCCATATCCCGCTCTGGACGGTCTATCCGGAATGGGGCTGGGGCACCGAGGACGGCGGTCGCGCGCTGGAAATGCTGAAGGGCTTCGGCTCGGTGACCGTGCTCAACGGCCACATCCACCAGGTCATGCAGAAGGTGGAAGGCGCCGTGACCTTCCATACCGCGCGCTCGACCGCCTTCCCGCAGCCCGCGCCCGGCGCCGCCCCCTCGCCCGGTCCGATGAAGGTCGAGGACGCGAAGCTCCGCAGCATGCTCGGCATCGCCAGCGTCAACTTCAAGCAGAACGACCAGAAGCTCGCGATCATCGACACGCCGCTTGCCGGCTAAGGGAAGAATGCAATGACAGTGACTGCTCTCCGCAGCCTTGATTGGCGGAATGCCGGCTTGCGCAAGCTCAATGTGCGTAATCTTGGCCTTGCCCTCGTCATGGCTGCGGCCCTCCTCTCGCCGCTCGGCTCCGGCCGGGCGCAGGCCGAAGAGATCAAGGTGTCGCTCGACAATTTCACCTTCTCGCCGAACGAAGTGAAGGTGAAGGTCGGTGACATCGTCACCTGGACCAACCACGATGACATTCCGCACACCGTGGTGTCCGCCGGGAAGTTCCGCTCCAAGACCATGGATACCGACGGCACCTTCTCGTTTACCTTCACTTCCGCGGGTGACTACAAGTATTTTTGCTCGCTGCATCCGCACATGACGGGAATGATCAAGGTTGAGTAACGGACCAATCCAAGGCATCACCATAGCGCCCGGCCAGTGGATTCCCGCTGGCCGGGCCAATCCAGTTCCTGCCAAGGTCGGGCGAGCAGCGATGCCGGCGAATAGCACCCAGGCGAATACGATCCAGGACGATCCGGAGCGGGCGCGGCGCTTTCGCGAGGCGGCGCTGCCGCATCTCGACGACGTTTACACCCTGGCGCGCTACCTGCTGCGCAACGCCTCGGACGCCGAGGATGCGGTGCAGGAATGTTACCTTCGCGCACTGAAGCATTTCGACAGCTATCGCGGGCCGGCGATGAAGCCCTGGCTGTTCGCGATCCTGCGCAACGTCTGCCGCGCCGAATATGCAAGGCGCAACAGCGCGCCTGCTACCGTGCTCGACGACACGCCCGAGACCGCCGAGCAAACGCCGCTCTGGCGCGAGGAGCAGGAGACGCCGGAAGCGGAGATGATCCGCGACCGCGACGCCTCGGCGATCCGGCGCATGGTCGATACGCTCGCCGAACCTTTCAAGGAGACCTTTGTATTGCGTGAGATCAACAATCTTTCCTATCGCGAGATCGCCGACGCGGTCGGAGCGCCGGTCGGCACCGTGATGTCCCGCCTTGCCCGCGCCCGCGCCATGCTGCGCTCGGCCTGGCTGGCGGAACAGGAGCAACAGCGATGACCTGCGACGAAGCCGAAATCCTGCTGCACGCGCTGATCGACAATGAGCTCGACGCCTCCCACGCGCGCGAGGTCGAGGCTCACATCACAACCTGCCCGCGCTGCACGGCCGATCTCGCCGCCTATCGGCAAATGCGCGAGGCGATGAGCAAGACCGACCTGCGCTACACCGCGCCTGCGAGCCTGCGCCAGCGGCTGGACGCCGCCTTGCCCAAGCCCGTCGCCAAGGCAGCGCCTGACAACGTCACGCCGCTTGCGAGCCGCCGCTCGGTGCTGCGCGGCTTCGCGCTGGGCTCGGTGGTGTCGGCGATGGCCGCCACTCTCCTCGTGGCCGTCGTGCTTCGCGAGGACAATCAGCAGGTGATCGAGTCCGAGATCGTCTCCTCGCACCTGCGCTCGCTGCAGCCCGGCCATCTGATCGATGTGGTCTCCTCCGACCAGCACACGGTGAAGCCGTGGTTCAACGGCAAGCTCGATGTCTCCCCGCCGGTGATCGACCTCACCGCGCAGGGCTTTACGCTGATCGGCGGCCGGCTGGATTACGTCGATGCGCGCGCCATCGGGGCCGTCGTCTACAAGCGCCGCGCCCATGTCATCAACCTGTTCGTGGCGCAGACCTCGAACCCGGCGCGAAAGCCGGCGAAGATCGAAACCATCCAGGGCTTCAACATCCGCCGCTGGAGCGACCGCGGCCTGAACTACTGGGCCGTCAGCGACATCGGCGCCGACGAGCTCAACGAGTTCGGCGAGAAGTTCGAGGCGGCGGAGCGGGCCAACAAGGAGGGGTGATTCGTTGAGCTTCTAGCCGGCATAGTCTCCCGAAACCACTACATCGATCGCCGGCCTGGCTCGTATCATTAATTGATACACAATCGTTGATTTTCGTATCACTCGATGATACATATGATCGTGTGATCAGGACCTTCAGGGATAGGGCCACCGAAGCAGTTTTCAGCGGAGAGACTCCGAAAGGGTTTCCTGCTGACTTGGCGAAAGTGGCTCGCCGGAAGCTACGTTATCTCAATGCGGCGGCCACGCTGGGCGATTTAAGAGCGCCTCCCGGCAATCGCCTTGAAGCCCTGACAGGCAACCGAAAAGGCCAGCACTCGATCAGGATCAACGATCAATTTCGAGTGTGCTTTGTTTGGACGGTGGAAGGCCCGAGCGAAGTCGAGATCGTGGATTATCATTAGGCGAGTATGTGGCAATGACCAAAAAACTGAAACCGATGCATCCCGGCGAAGTTTTGCGGGAGGAGTTTCTGGCCCCGCTGGAGATGTCTGCGGGCGCCCTTGCCAAGGCATGTGGCTTGCCTCGTACCCGCATCGAGCGAATCGCAAGCGAACAGACCGGTATTACGGCTGACACGGCGCTTCGCCTCGCCAAGGCGCTCGGCACGACGGCGCAACTTTGGCTCAATCTGCAGAACGACTACGATATTCAGATTGCGAAGCGCGATCTCGGCGGGGTTCTCAAGCGCATCCAGACCGTGAACAAGCCGAAGGCGGCCTGATCCTACGCCGACTTCCGCACCGCGTTGTCCACCAGCGTCTTGCCGAGCGACCAGATCGCGCCGGGAACCTTGTGGCTTGCGGCGATGACGCTGTCGAACGCCGTCTCGATCCATTTGCAGTCGTCGTCGGTGATGGTGAGCGGCGGCAAAAGCTTGATGGTGTGCAGGCCGTGGCCCGCGACCTGCGTCAGGATCTTGTGATCCTTGAACAGCGGCACCGTGATGAGCTGGCAGAACAGGCCCTTGTTCGCCGTCTCCAGCAGATTCCAGGACGCCTTCAGCCGCAGCGATTTCGGCGGGCCGAATTCGACGCCGATCATCAGCCCCTTGCCGCGCACTTCCTTCATCAGCTCATAGCCCGGCACCATGCGCGTCAGCGCGAGGCGAAGCTCGGCGCCGCGCTTGGCAGCCTGCTCGACCAGCTTTTCCTGCTCGATCACTTCGAGGGTCGCGATGCCGGCCGCCATCGCCAGATCGTTCTTGCCGAAGGTCGAGCCGTGCACGACCGCGCGGTCCATCTGGTTGAAGATCTTGTCGTAGATGCTCTTGCGCGTCAGCAGCGCGCCGACGGGGACGTGGCCGCCGGACAGCGCCTTGGCGAGCAGCACCATGTCGGGCTCGACGTTCCAGTGCTCGACCGCAAGGAAGCGGCCGGTGCGCCCGATGCCGGTCTGGATCTCGTCGGCGATGAACAGCGTGCCGTATTTCCGGCAGAGCGCGGCAGCGCCGGGCAGGAATTCGTCGCTCGGCATGTTCACGCCCTTGCCCTGGATCGGCTCGACGATGAAGGCGGCGACCTGACGCGAGGCCAGCGCCTGTTCGAGCGCGGCAAGATCGTTGAAGGCAATCGCGGTGCATCCCGGCAGCAACGGCTCGAAGCCGGAACGGAAATTCTCGTCGTCCGTCAGCGACAGCGCGCCGTAGGACAGGCCGTGGAACGAATGCGCGCAATGCACGATGCCGCTCCGTCCCGTCGCGCAACGCGCAAACTTGATCGCGGCCTCCACCGTCTCCGCGCCCGAATTGGCGAAGAACACCTTGTCCAGATATGGGACATATTTCAGAAGCCGTTCGGCGAGCACGCCCGCAAGCGTCGAAACGTCGAGTTGCACGAGATTTGGGAGATCGCTGTCAAGCACGCTTTTTAGCGCAGCCCGCAGGGCGGGATGGTTGCGGCCGATCGCAAAAACGCCAAATCCGCTCAGTAGGTCTAGATAGCGGGCGTCATCGCGATCATAGAGGTACTGGCCTTGACCCTTCTTGAATCCGACGTCATAGCCGATCGTCTTGAGGACTCGGACCAATTGCTCGTTCAGGTGCCGCGCATGCATGGAACTGCGCTGCGCCTGCCGCTGCACAAACAGCTCGGAAACGTCTAGATTGGAACTCAGCATCAACTACATACTTCGGTTCAGTGGCATTTTCGTCAACTGAAAACGCGGGATGCGGCGTTTTGCCCTTTTTCTCATCAGCAACGCAAGCACAGGTTTGGACCATGTTGCACTGCCCAAGAAACATCATGAAAACGGCGATTCTTCTGTCCGTAATATTACCTACAAGTTTTGCGACGGCGTTGGCCGCCGATCCCACCGGCGATTGGCGCGTGGCCGATGGTGTCGCCAATATCCGGGTCGCTCAATGTGGCGGCAGCATGTGGGGCGTGGTCGCCTGGGAGAAGGAGCCCGGCGGGCGCGACAAGAACAATCCCGATGCCTCACTGCAGAGCAGGCCCACACTGGGCATGCCGATCTTGCTCGACATGAAGAAGAAGGCGGGTGCCGATTCGTGGGAAGGCCAAGTCTACAATGCGAAGGACGGGCAAACCTACAGCTCTTCGATCACGCCTGTTGACGCCGACCATCTCGAAATCAAGGGATGCGTGCTCGGCTTCCTCTGCGGCGGCGAGACCTGGGCCCGCGTCGCTCCACCGATTCCCTCCAGTCCCGCCAACAGCATGGCCAAGGGCGCTGCGAAGCCAGCCCCGGCTGCCGCGAAACCAGCGGCGCCGAAAACCGCCACATCGGCTCCTGCCGCTGCACCGGCTCCTGCACCTGGTGCGCCGAAAACCGCCACATCCGCTCCTGCCCTTGCCCCTGGCGCGCCGAAAAGCACGAGCGGTACCGCGACTGCCTCGGCCAAGGGCCGAACCCAGCCAGCCGATACCGTCGGCGATATCTGCCTACTTCCCGATATCGCGCGGTTTACCCATTAGCGCGGGCTGGAACAGCAGCACGGCGGCAAGCGTGGTGACAAGCGACAGCGCAAGCAGCTTGCCCATGCTTGACGTGCCGGGATGGCTGGACAGCCACAGGCTGCCGAACGCGGTCGCGGTCGTGAGCGCGCTGAAGAAGATCGCGCGCGTCAGCGAGGATTGCAGCAGGTTGGTCCTGCCCGAGCGCCACGCCACGATGTAGTAGATCTTGAAGGCGACGCCGATGCCGAGCAACAGCGGCAACGCGACGATGTTGGCGAAGTTCAGCGGCAGGCCGATCAGTACGCAGATTTCCAGCGTCACGGCGCCCGCGACCAGGAGCGGCACCAGCGTCATCAGCACGTCGGTGATTCGCCGCAGCGTGATCCAGAGCAGGATGCCGATCACCAGCAGCGAATAGATGCCCGCGTGGACGAAGGCTTGGACCACGGTGTCGCCGGACTTGAGAATCGAGACCGGGCCGCCGACCGCAGTCGGCTCGGCCGCGAGCACCGCACTGGCAAACCTGCGCAGATTCTCGTTGTCGTTGGGATCGCCCTTGGGCAGGACTTCGACCCGCATCAGGCCGTCCTTGGCCTGCCAGGCGCGCAGCAGCACCTCCGGCAGGTTCTGCAGCGTGACGGGTCCAGCCTGCATCGCGTTCCTCAACTGCTCGAGCACGACGTTGAGGGGATCGACGAAGATGGCCTGCGCCTTGTTGCGCGTGGCCTCGCTGGCATTGGCGAGTTTCTCCAGCGCGTCCGCAAGCCGCTTCGCCGCGATCGCGCCCGCGCCGCTGCCGTCACCGGCCGTCTTGCGCAGATTTTCCACCGTGCTCTTCAGCGAATTGACATTCTCCTGGTCGGTGGGCGCCGCGTCGATCGAATCCGGATTGAGCGCGGGATTGAGCACCTTGGCCGCCTGCGCGATCAGCTTCAGCTTGGCCGGCTGATTGTCGGGCACGAAGCTACCGAGCGATTGCACGCGCAGCACTTCGGGAAGTTTGTCGAGCTTCGCCTCGATCCTCTTCGCATCCTCTTCCGAATGCGTCAGCACGTTGATCGCATTGGCGCCGGTGTTGGGATCCTTGCGCAGATCGAGGAAGGTCGCGATCGACTCGGCGTTCGGGTTGCGCAGGTTCATCGGGTTGAAGTCGAACTTCATGAAATAGAGCAGAGGCAGCCCGGCGAGCGCGATCAGAAGCGTGCCGGTCACGATCGCGACGCGATGGTCCTCGAGGAAACGGTCCACCGGAGCGAGGAAGGCATAGCCCACGGGCTCGCTCTCGCCCGGCGGGTTGATCAGCTTCAGGATCGCGGGCAGCACGGTGATGCTCGACAGGAACGCGATCACCATGCCGGCGCCGGCGATCTCGCCGAGCTCGGAAATGCCCTTGTAATCGGTCGGCAGGAAGCACAGGAAGCCGGCCGCCGTCGCCATCGCCGCCAGCGAAAGCGGGATGGCGACGCGGTGAGCGGCCTCCCCAAGCGCTTCGACCAGATTGTCGTTCTTGAACCGCTCGGAGCGGTAGCGCACGCTGAACTGGATGCCGAAATCGACGCCGAGACCGACGAACAGCACCGCAAACGCGATCGAGAGCAGGTTCAGCGAGCCCACCAGCATCAGTCCGACCGCCGTCGTAATCGACAGTCCGATGAACAGATTGACGAACACGGAAAAGATGATCTTGCCCGAATGCAGCGCGAGCCACAGGATGACCAGCACCACGACGACGGTGCCGATGCCGTTGACGATCGCCCCTTCCTGGACGGTCGAATATTCCTCATTGGCGATCGGGATCGGGCCGGTCAGCCGCACCCGCGCGTGGTACTTGCCGGGCAAATCGGCATCCACGGCCGCTTTGCGGATCGCGTCGGTCGCGTTTTTGCCGGGCTCGAGCGCGCCATAGTCGATCACCGGTTTGAATTCGATGAAGGCGCGCTTGTCGGAATTGGCCAGCGGCTTGTCGCTGGTGAGTTCTCGCCACGAGAAAATGGCATCCCCCTTGTTCAGCACATCCTCGACTGTCTGCGCGATCAGGTTGAAGGGACGTGCGGCATTGTCGAGCTTGACCTCGCCGCGCTTGACACCGGCCAGGCCCGTCTCGAGCGCGCCGGTCAGCCCGCGGATCGAAGGATCGCCGGCCATGATCTCGATCAGGGGCGCGGCCTGCTCGAATTGTCCGGTAATGTCGGCGACGTCCTTCACCGGCAGGAACAACAGGCCGTTCTTCTCGAAGAACTCGCCGGTGCCGAGCGGCTGCATCGATACGAAATTGGTCTTGTCGCCCTTCAGCTTCGCTTCCAGCGCCGCGGCCGCCGCCCCCGTCAATTCGGGCGTCGGCGCCTCGACGACCGCAAGGATGGTGCTGTCCCGATCAAACGCCTTGTCGAACTGCTGGTCGCGCTGGCGCCAGTCCATCCTGTCGGAGATCAGCGTGTTGATGTCGGTGTTGATGACGAAATGCCGCGCCGTGTAGTAGCCGGAGCCGATCGCGAGGATGAGCCCGAGCGCCACGGTCAGCGGCGCAAACCTGGTGCAGCCCTTCACGATCGAGACGACAATACTTGTCAGCACTGCTTTTCTTTCTAATGTTAACGCCCGCCGGAGACGTCTGCTGCCTGCCCGCCCAAAACGGGCCGGGATAACCTTGTTTCCGAAGAATTTTTAAAGGTGACACAGGCACATAGCGCGAAACCGGAGGTTCCGGTAAGGGTCCGTGGTATAGCCCGGATTGTCGGGCGGTAAAGTGACGAAGGAGTGAGAGACTTAAGGCTTCATTGCCGTATCATGATACCATCTAGACAACTCTTTTCGGCCCGGTTCCAAAAGTCAGTTGCGGGGGAAATAAGGCCTTGGACGCGGCCCGTCTATCCCGGTCCATCGATTTTGAGACATACCCCAGTGCCTCCCCGCGCTTGCGTGCTGGGGATCACAAACGGCGATGTTGCTTGTATTGCAGAAATCGGGACGCTGGGCGGTATTTGGGGACTGAAAGCGAGGCAACTTGATTAACGGACGTCCCATGGAAGTTTTTCTGGCCCAGCCGCGCGGCTTTTGCGCCGGCGTCGTGCGGGCCATCGAAATCGTCGAGCGCGCGCTCCAGAAATACGGGCCGCCGGTTTATGTGCGCCATGAGATCGTGCACAACAAATACGTAGTCGAAAGCCTGAAGAACAAGGGCGCCATCTTCGTCGAGGATCTTTCGGAGGTGCCGCCGCGGGCCGTCACGGTGTTCTCCGCCCATGGCGTGGCGCGCACCGTGGAGGAGGAAGCGGCCGCGCGGGACCTGCCCGTGCTCAACGCCACCTGCCCCCTGGTCACGAAAGTTCACAATCAGGGCAAGCGCTACATGTCGAAAGGCCGTTTCCTGATCCTGATCGGACACGCCGGCCACCCCGAGGTCGAGGGAACCATGGGCCAGGTTCCGGGACCGGTCCAATTGGTGCAAAGTGTTGAAGATGTTGAAGCTTTGACGCTCGCCCGGGAAACCCCTGCGGCCTACATCACCCAGACCACGCTCAGCGTGGACGACACCAAGGACATTATTGCTGCCCTTCACGCGCGTTTTACAGATATTCAAGGACCCGATATCAGGGATATCTGCTATGCGACACAAAACCGCCAGTCTGCGGTAAGGGACCTGAGCAAGCTGGTGGACGTTATCCTGGTGGTGGGAGCCGCCAATAGTTCCAACTCCAATCGGCTGCGCGAGATCGGCACCGAGGCCGGCGTCGCCAGCTACCTCATCGCCGATGGCAGTGAGTTGAACCCGGACTGGCTGAAACACGCCAAAGCGGTCGGCATCACGGCGGGCGCTTCTGCGCCGGAGGTGCTGGTGGACGACGTTATCGAGGCGCTCAGGCGCATCGGCCCGGTTTCGGTTTCGGTGCTGCCGGGTCGGGAAGAAAATATCGAATTCAGGTTGCCCGCTCAGCTCGCGGCAAGCTGATCAACTGTTCTGCGGGGCTAACGAGAAAGTTCGTAATGGCAATACCCTTCTTCAAGGAAATGCGTATCGGCGGTTATCTGCTCAAGCAGAAGCTTCTCGGCCGGAAGCGCTATCCGCTGGTGCTGATGCTGGAGCCGCTGTTCCGATGTAACCTTGCTTGCGTCGGCTGCGGCAAGATCGACTACCCGGATGCGATCCTCAACCGTCGCATGTCCGCGCAGGAATGCTGGGACGCGGCCGACGAATGCGGCGCGCCCATGGTGGCGATCCCCGGCGGCGAGCCGCTGATCCACAAGGAGATCGGCGAGATCGTGCGCGGCCTCGTCGCGCGCAAGAAGTTCGTATCGCTTTGCACGAACGCGTTGCTGCTCGAGAAGAAGCTCGATCTGTTCGAGCCGTCGCCCTATCTGTTTTTCTCGGTCCATCTCGACGGCCTCAAGGACCACCACGACAAGGCCGTGTCGCAGAAGGGCGTGTTCGACCGCGCGGTGTCGGCGATCAAGGCGGCCAAGGCGCGCGGATTCACCGTCAACGTCAACGCCACCATTTTTGACGGCCATCCAGCCGAGGAAATCGCGAAATTCCTCGATTTCACTACCGAGCTCGGCGTTGGCGTCTCGATGTCACCGGGCTATGCCTATGAGCGAGCCCCCGACCAGGAGCACTTCCTCAACCGCACCAAGACCAAGCAGCTGTTCCGCGACGTCTTCGCGCTGGGCAAGGGGAAGAATTGGAATTTCATGCATTCCGGCCTGTTTCTGGACTTCCTGGCCGGCAACCAGGAATATGAGTGCACGCCGTGGGGCATGCCGGCCCGCAACATCTTCGGCTGGCAGAAGCCGTGCTATCTGCTCGGCGAAGGCTACGCCAAGACCTTCAAGGAGCTGATGGAGACCACCGACTGGGACTCCTACGGCACCGGCAAGTACGAAAAATGCGCCGACTGCATGGCCCATTGCGGCTACGAGCCGACGGCTGCGACCGCGGCGCTGAACAATCCGTTCAAGGCGATGTGGGTGGCCCTGCGCGGGGTCAAGACCACCGGTCCGCTCGCGCCGGAGATCGACCTCTCCACGCAGCGCCCGGCGCAGTACATCTTCTCGGAGCAGGTCCAGAAGAAGCTCTCAGAGATTCGCCGCGACGAGGCCCTCACCGCCCAGCAGAAGGCTTCGACAGCCGCGTAGGCTCTTCAGAGCACGGTTGAAATCGATGCCGGTGGAGACCAGGGCGCGCAGCGTCCTGGGGTTCCGCACCACGCCCCGCAGGACCTTGCGCAGGTCGATATCGCCGTTCGCCTTGATGGCGGCCCGCGCCAGCGCCGGCAGCGCCCGGCTGGCGGGATCGCTGATAACCCGCAACGCCGCAAAGGGAAGGCCGGCATCGGCTGCATAGGCGGCCGCGATATGGCTTTCCATGTCGACGGCGGCAGCGCCCGTCTCCGAGCGCAGCGCAGCCTTGGAGGACTGCGCCACCACGACCTCCTCGACCCCCGCGAGCCCGCCCCTGACGATGCGGCCCATCGCGAAGTTTGCGACCTGTTCTTCGCTTACGGGAAGACCGGCAAACCAGCGCCCGTCGCCGGCGGTGACTTCGGTCGCCACCACGACATCGCCCGATTTGAGGGAGGGATCGAGGCCTCCGGCGACGCCGAAGGAAATGACCCCACGGATGGTCGCGGGATCGAAGACGGTGAGCAGCGCACGCAATTGTTGCGGATCGCTGGAACTACAGACGACGGCTTTTCCAGGGCCGGCCGCGATTCGGGCCTCCTGAACCAACCCTGTAACAATGAGTACCGGCCGCGAGTCCACCAAGCCCGCGGACGATTCGCCCCCCTCCGAATTCACATTCCGACCCCTACCACCCTGCTGTTGGTAACATTCAAGTTCCTGTACCGCGCGAGCGCCCACAACGGAAAGAACTTCGGGTATCCATGGTAGCGCAGATAAAACACCCGGGGAAAGCCCGTTGCCGTGTACCGCTGCTCGTCCCACAGTCCTTTTTCGTTCTGTGTTGCAATTAGGTACTTGATACCCCGGGCGACCACGGGGTTTCCGACCTCTCCGGCCGCCATCAGGGCCAGCAGGGCCCACGCCGTTTGCGAGGCCGTGCTCGGCGCTGATTCCCATCCCTTGTAGTCGAGGCGATAGCTGACCGCGTCCTCGCCCCAACCGCCATCCTGATTCTGGATCGAGGCCAGCCAGTCCACCGACTTTCGCATCATGGGATCCTGGTGGCTGACGCCGGCGGCGTTCAGCGCACAGAGCACCGACCAGGTGCCGTAGATGAAATTCATGCCCCAGCGGCCGTACCAGGACCCTTCCGGATGCTGGGTCCGGCGCAGATATTCGATACCCGCCGCCATCTGCGGGCTGTCCCTGGTCTCGCCGAGCTGCGCCAGCATCGAAATGCAGCGGCCGGTGACGTCCTCCGTCGGCGGATCAAGCAGCGCGCCATGGTCCGAGAACGGGATATTGTTGAGGTAATATTCGAGATTGTTGACGTCGAAGGCGGCCCAGCCGCCGTCATCGCTCTGCATGCCCTCGATCCATTCGCGCCCGCGCGCGATCGCGGCATCGTATTCATGGCTGCCGCTGGCGCGCTGTATGCGGTCCATCGACATCACCACGACGGCGGTGTCGTCGAGATCGGGATAATGGGCGTTGTTGTACTGGAAGGCCCAGCCGCCCGGCCGCACGTCCGGCCGCTTCGCGGCCCAGTCGCCCTTGACGTCGAGCACCTGTTTCGGGACCAGCCAGTCGAGCCCCCGCTTCGCCGCCGAGGTGGCCGCCTCGCCGCCGGCCTCGATCATCGCATGCGTGGCCAGAGCCGTATCCCACACCGGCGAGACGCAGGGCTGGCAATAGGCTTCCTGCTCGCCGATCACGAGCAGCTTGTCGATCCCTCGCCGGGTGATGGCGCGGGGCGGGAAATTCTCGTCCTTGCCGAGCGCGTCATACATCATCACGATGTTGGCCATGGGCGGATAGATCGCGCCCATGCCGTCCTCGCCGTTCAGCCGCTCCTCGGTAAACGCAAGCGCGGCGTCGATCGCGCGCTGGCGCAGTTTCTTCGGGAAGAACGGCTCGACTACGCGCAACAATTTGTCGAGCGCCCGAAACAACAGAAACCAGCTCCAGCTCTGGTGCGGCGCCTTGGCGGAGAGTCCGATCGACTTCGTATCCTGCAGAAACAATTCGTCGATGCCGATGCCCTTCGAATTGCGCGCGCGCGGCTTCAGCGCGGCCAGCACCATCAGCGGCACGATGGTGGTGCGCGCCCAATAGGAGATCTTGTTGAGGTGGAACGGCGACCACATCGGCAACAGCATGATCTCGACCGGCAGCAGCGGCACGCTTTTCCAGGTCAGGACGCCGTACATCGCGAGCGTAAAGCGCGTGAAGACGTTGCAGTTGATCGCGCCGCCGCGTGACAGGATCGCCTGGCGCGCACGCACCATATGCGCGGCATCGACGGAATCGCCGATCATCTTCAGGGCGAAATAGGCCTTCACACTGGCGCTCATGTCGAAGGGGCCGTCCTGCACCAGCGCCCAGCCGCCATGCGTACCCTGCCTGCGGCGGATATATTTGGCGATCTTGGCTTCCAGCGTCGCATCGACCGGCTCGCCGAGATGATGGCGCAGCAGCACATATTCGGACGGGATGGTGTCATCGGCCTCGAGCTCGAACACCCAGTGTCCGTCGTCGCGCTGCAGGTCGCGCATGGCCGCAGCCGCGGAGGTGATACCCTTCTCGAGGGCGTCGCCACGAGCCATTTCAGTTGCTTGATTGACAGGCTGCATCGGCCTCACCTCTGGATGATCGTCCGCATCAAGGCATGATCGGGAAACGTCATGCCCACACAAGAAGCCAAAGCGCGACGGCGGTTCATATCGAACTCATCGCGCTCTACAGCATGATCCGGAAAAGTGGAAACCGGTTTTCCTCGCGGCAAACGCTTGGCGTTTGCGCGGAGATCATGCTCAACAAGAGGCTGGAGCATGTTGCGCTTCCCTGTGATCGCAACATGCTCTAGCGCAGGGCGAGGACCAGATCGGCCGCCCGGTCGCCCGAGCGCACCGATCCCTCGATCGTCGCCGGCAATCCGGTATCCGTCCAGTCGCCGGCCAGGAACAGGTTCTTGAAGGCCGTCACGGGGCCCGGCCGCAAGGCGTTCTGTTCGGGGGTCGCCTCGAATGTGGCGCGGCGTTCGCGCACGATCTGCCAGGGCGGCAAATCCGCCGTGACGCCCGCGGCCTTGCAGACGTCGCTCCAGATCTCGGCCGCAAGCTGCTCGCGCGGCATGTCGACGAGACGGTCGCCATTGCTGATGGTGACCGACAGGCGCTGCGGAAACGCAAACAGCCATTCGACGAGGCCGCCGATGACACCGAGGATCGGCGGCGCATTGGGTGGCGGATCGAAGCGAAAATGCGCATTGACGATGGCGCGGAATTTGGTCGGCGTCTTGATGCCGGGCAGCAGCGAAGTGGCCGCGCGCGGCGGCACCGCCATCACCACGGCATCGTCAGCACCGATGGCGATGATGTCGTCGGGGCCGAATGTCAGGCCCGTGAGGCGGTCACCCTTGCTGGCGAATTCACGGAGTTCATGGCCAATGCGCACCTCGGCGCCCTTGCTCTTCAGCAAGGCGACCGCGGGCTCGATCAGGACGGAGGACAGGCCGTCGCGGGCGATCAGCGGCCGGCAGGCCTGTCCGCCCATCAATAGCGTTTCGCGCACCACCGCTCCGGCAAGCCCCGCCGAACCTTCGGGCGGATCGACATTGAGCGCGGCGAGCAGCAATGGCTGCACCAGCCGCTGATAGAGCGTGCCGTCGCAACGAATGGCATCTCCGACCGTGCGGCGGGTCGAGGACCAGACCAGCGGCGCCAGCGCAAGATAGTCGCGCACGCCGGTATCAGGCACGCGGCGGCTTTCGTCGAACACCCAGAGCGGCAGCCTGGTGCTGCCGAGATCGAGCTGCCAGCGCTGCCCGGTCGCGATGTCGACGAAGGGGAATTGCGCGGTCTTGGGTCCCACCAGTCCCGCCTCGGTGCCGATCGAGCGCGCGTAAGCCAGCGCATGATGATTGCCCGACAGCAAGAGATGGTTGCCATTGTCGATGGTGAGGTTGGTTGCTGCGTCGAAATACGAACGGCAGCGGCCACCCACGGCTTGCGTGGCCTCGTGCACCTGCACACGATAGCCTGCATTGGAGAGCCGCACGGCGGCGGAAAGGCCGGAGATTCCGGCGCCGATGATGTGAACGGTTTTTTGCATCAGATGAGAGCGTAGCGAAAGATGATACCAAGCCGAGTGATCTTGCTCACACGCACCGGCGCGCGCGGCGCCGCAAATCCCCTTGCGAGCAGCAGGTCGAGGATTGCGCGATAATACTTGCCCATGATGCGCGGCGCCTTGACCGAGCGGCGCCGGTTGCGCGCCATGATCTCGTCGGCCTTGGCGAAATGCACTTTCGCGCGCTCGGCAAGCGGAAAGCAGACCTTCGGCAAGGCGCGATCGGCGATCACGCGGGTCGGATCGTTGCCGGTGATGCCTGCAAGCATCAGGCCTTCGCGCGGCAGATAGAGGCGGCCGAGTGCTGCGTCCTCGTCGATGTCGCGCAGGATGTTGGTCAATTGCAGCGCGCGGCCGAGGTGGTGCGCGAGCAGAACACCGTCCTCGCGCGGCATCCCGAACACATTCACCGACAGCCGCCCCACCGCACTGGCGACGCGATCGCAGTAGAGATCGAGCGTCGCCATCTCGGGCGCACGGATGTCCTGCGGCACGTCCATCTCCATGCCGTCGATGATGGCGATGAAATCCTCGCGTTGCAGATCGAACTTCTTCACGGAGGCGACGTAGTCGCTCAGATGCGGCGGCGGATCGCCCCGATAGAGCGCATCGATGTCGTCGCGCCATTGCTGGAGCGCGGCCAGGCGCTCCGGCCTCGGCCCGTCGGAATCGGCGATGTCGTCGACCTTGCGGCAGAAGCTGTAGATCTGGAACATCGCCTCGCGCTGATCCGGCGGCAGGATGCGCATCGCCGCGTAGAACGAACTGCCGGACGCCGTGGTTGCGTGGCTGGCTTCGGGGGCGGCTTCCTGTTGGCTCATGCGCCCGCCACGGATTTGGAGATGGGGTGCCGGCCCACCGCGCGGCGCGCCATCTCGCAGCCGATGCCGGCGAGGCTGAGGCCCGCGAGTTCGAGCGGCGACAGATGCACGCGTTCGCTCAGGGGATCGCGCACCTTCAGCATGCGTACGATCTTGTCGGCAAAGGCCTGGATCACCGAGATCTCGACACCGAGCCGCAGATCCCTCACTTCCGCGCTCAAGCGCCTGCTCTCGCCGAGCAGGCTTTCGGTTCGCACCGCGAGCGCGTGCAGACATTGCCGGAGCGGCGGCGGCGAACTGGCCTCGCCGAGCATCTCGACGGTAGCGCCGGACGCGGCGAGCGCATCGCGCGGCAGATAGACGCGATTGAGATTGCGATAGTCCTTGGCGCAGTCCTGGAGATGATTGTTGACCTGCAATCCCGCGCAGAGCGCGTCGGAGGCCACCCAGGTCGAGACGTCCTCGCCATGCACGTCGAGCATGAAGCGGCCGACCGGCATCGCCGAATAGCGGCAATAATGGATCACCTCGTCCCAGTTCTCGTAGCGCAACTTGCTGACGTCCATGCGGAACGCGATCAGGACGTCGAGGGCGTGGCGCGGCGGCATTGCGCGTTCCGCCAGCGCATGGCGGAGGCTGACCGCTTCTTTCTGGGTATCGCCCTTTCCGAGCAGTTCCGCCTCGAGCAGGTCGAGATAGCGGAGCTTCTCCTCGGGCGGCAGTTCCGCGTGATCGGCGATATCGTCGGCGGTGCGGACGAAGTTATAGAAGGCAAGAATCAGCGCGCGGTGGCGCGGATGGATGATCCACGACGCCACCGGAAAGTTCTCGTCGCGGTGCGTCTTGCCGGATCGCAATTCGGCTGCGGTGGTCATCGGGGACGGCAACTAACAGGTTTCTGGGCGTCCCCCATATAGGGGAATACGCCGCCGAAACCAATGCTGTTGCCCCGCCTCGCGATCCGGCGAAGTGCGCTTACTGCCCGTGACTCTTGAGCACCTGGTCGCAGGCCGGACTGATTTTGGCACGATTCTGCTGCAGGCAGGACAAGATGACGAGATCACCCTGATCGATCACGGCGCGGCAATGGCGCTGCACATCTCGTGTGCAGGCCTTTTGCTCCTCGGGCGTGCCGCTGCGCTGCTGAGCGAGTGCTCCGGTGGAAACGGAAACCGACAGCAAAATGAGAGCCAGGAGATTTTTACGCATCGTAGTCCTTACGTTGAGCGCGGGAAAAAACGCCGGGATCGCGCGAGGCATCACTGACAAGGCTTGTCCTGGTCACCGTGCCGCGAACGGCCGATGCACAAGCGCCGGAAAATGCGGCCAAATTTGCGGCGACCGGCCCATTCTCTGCCGGCGTCGCGGGAGGATGCTGATTGGCATATATAAGCTTCTGATACTAGGGCATAATTCGCCGCACACTTTTTTCCACATGACCTGTTGCAAGCCTGCACCGAGAGCCGCTACATCATGCCCCGCGCCTCGCAGGTTTCGCAGGGCGGAACAAGGTGTTGCGAGGATTCTCGACGGAAGGGTTTCGATCGCGCCGGCGGCCGGGCCGGCCTTGTCATTTGAACCTAACAGAGTACGGCGACACTAAACCTTCGATGCGGCGAGACGTCTCTCAGGACGTCATTTTGATGGGAAAGCTCACTATGAAACTGTTTGGCTCCAGTCTGTTTGGACAGGCGATTACGGCTGCCGGTGTCGGCGCTGCGCTGCTGTTGTCGGTGTCGGCTGGCAATGCTCAGAATTCCGGTCCGTTTGCGGGCTTTGATGGCGCATGGTCGGGAACGGGCACAGTTTCGCTGTCCGACGGCTCGACCGAGCGCATCCGCTGCAAGGCGGACTACAAGGTCAACGGCACCGGCATGGGCCTGAAGCAGGCGTTGCACTGCGCCAGCGACAGCTACAAGTTCGACCTGACCAGCGACGTCACCTCCAATGGCGACCGCATCTCGGGCAACTGGAGCGAAGCCAGCCGCAATATCTTCGGCAATCTGCAGGGCACCGCCGGCAACGGCACGATCGAAGTCTTCGTCGAGGCGAACGGATTTGCCGCCAACCTGACGCTGAAAACCAACGGCACCAAACAGACCGTGCAGATCTCGTCCAAGGGCGAAATCCGCGGCGTCAACATCACCATGGTGAAGGGCTGAGCCCCCAACCCCAGGGTGATATAGTTTTAGCGTCGATCGGCGGCCAGAATTCGAAAGCCCCGGCCCTCCCCCGCGAGGACCGGGGCTTTTGCTTGGTCTATGCTCACCCACGATTCCTCTTTGCCGAATTGTACGCCCGCCCCAATGAGGCACAGCAACGCCATTCTCGATTTTCAGCGCAAGCGCAGCGACAGTTCGGCTGCGTTCTTTCTGCCGTTTCTCAACGAGGCCATGGACGTCCTCGACGTCGGCTGCGGCCCGGGGACCATCACGGCCGCCCTGGCAAAGGCCGCCAGATCGGCGACAGGCATCGACATCAATGCGCATGCGATACGCTCCGCCCGTGACATGGCCTTTGCGGACCGTCTGGACAATGCAGGTTTTGTCCAGGCAAGCATGACGGCCCTGCCCTTTCGCGATGCCCGGTTCGACGCCGTGTTCTTCCACGCCGTCCTCTACCATCTCGACGCGCGGATGCTTGCCTCGACCCTGTCCGAGGCAAGGCGGGTCCTCAAGCCCGGCGGCGTCATCGCGACGCGCGACGCCGATGTCGGCGGCAATCTTCTCTACCCGGAGACGCCGGATCTCCTGCTGGCACTCGATCTCTTCAGTCGCTGGTACGATCATTCCGATCCCGATGCGGTTCGCTTCGGCCGTCGGCAAGGCGCGATCCTGCGGGCCCACGGCTTCGTGCCAATGTGGAGCGGCGCAAGCTTTGTCAATCACAGCGCCGATGCGCAAACGCGGCGCGAGTCCGTGATGGACGCGCGGAAGACCCTTCTCGCCTTCAAGCATGATCTGATCGCGAGAAACCTCGCCACATCAGAGGAAATCGAGCGGGCACTGCAAGCCTGGAACGACTGGGGCGATGAGCCCGACAGCATCTATCTCCGCTGCCGATGCGAGTGCGTCGCTCAAAAGGCGGGATGACAAAGCCCCGGCCCTGCGACCGGGACCGGGGCTTTGTTTGCGTGCAGATGTCTTTTAGCCGAGCGCGTTGCCGGTCTTGCCGCCGCGCAGCCGCTCGGAGAGATTGATCAGCCACATCGCGGTGGGCCGCAGGATGAAGAGGTCGGCGACAAGGGCTGCCACCATCGAGAACGCGCTGAGCCAGCCGAACATCCGAAGCGACGGCAGATCGGAGAACACGGTCACGACAAGGCCACAGGCCAGCACCAGTGTCGTCAGGATCAGTGCCGGTCCCACCAGCACGGTCGCGCGTTCGACCGCGATGTCGGAGGTGACACCGGGTTTGCTCTCCAGCCGCAGGCGGTTGAGGAAGTGGATGGTGGCGGAAAGCCCCAATCCGAACGACACCGTGAGCGCGACCACGCTGGCAAACTGCAGCCCCTCGCCCAGCAGATACAATAGCGTTCCCGACATCACGACCGGGAAGATGCCGGGCAGGATGCAGGCGAACGTCACGACCCAAGAGCGGAAGGCCAGCCCGATGAAGATCGCGACCAGCGCGAATTCGACGGTGAGGCCCCGGTTGAGCTTCTCGATCATGCCGGCCGAATTGCGCGCGGCGATCGCGGCAAGCCCCGTCACCGCGACCTCGTAGCCGGGATGCTTGGCGCGCACCGCGTCGAGCTCCTGATCGAGCTTGTCGACGACCGGCAGGAGCTGGCTGGAATCGATGTCCGGCACGCGGCCGGCAACAACCACCGCGTCCTGCTGCGCGTCGATGAAGCGCCGTATCAGATGTTCGGGAATGACATTGATGTATTCCTTCAGCGTCGCGACGTCGGTGGACCCGGCCTTCTCGGCAAGCCAGCGGCGCAGGCTTTCGACCGACCACACATTGCCGACACCGGCGGCCTTCTCGACGGTCGCATGCACATCCGCGATGGTCTGCAGCGTCTCCGGCGAATAGAGCGACTGGCCCTTGGGGAACTGGATCAGCACGTTGATCGGATTGGCGCCGGTGAGCTTGGCGTCGAGCCGGTTGGAGGCGGCAACCGCCTGCCGCTTGTCCGGCACCTGGTCGGCCAGCCGATAGCGCGGCTGCAAATTGGCGTAGACGATGCCGAGGCCGACCACGAACAGAAGCGCGATCAGGCTGAACAGGCCGGGACGGCTCACCATGCGCACCGCGATCCAGTAGCAGAAATTGCGCAGCGCCTGCACGCCGGCGTCCGCGCTCTGGAATTTCACCGCAAACACCTTCTCGTTGCGCACGAACAGCACGCCGAACACCGGCACCAGCGACAGCACGGCGACGAGCGCGATGATGGTGGCGGCAAGCCCGGCCTCGCCGAACTTGCGGATCAGGTCGGAGTCGGAGAATTGCAGGGCGATGAAGGAAATGCCGGCGGTGCCGTGGGTGAGCACGCAGGCAGGTCCGACCACCAAGCACGGCGTTCTTGAACGCGGTGAACTTGTCCTGGCCCGCGATCAGGCGGTCGCGCGCGGCGAACGTCAGCTGCATCGAGTCGGAGAAGCTGATCACCATGATGAGCGGCGTCATCACGTTCAGGAACATGTTGAGATTGAAGTTGGCCCAGCCGAGCCCGCCGAGCGCCAGCATGATCGCGATCATCGGCGGGAACGCCGCCACGATCATGAAGGAGATCTTCCGGAAGAAGATGATGGCGATGATACAGCCGGCCAGGATGCCGAGAATGTTGTAGGTCAGGCCGTCGCGCTCGACCGCGTTGCGGATTTCGAGCTGCATCACGGGCACGCCGGACAATTGCACATTGAGCCCGCTATCGCCCATGTCTTCCTTGATCAGCTTGCGGATGTCGGCGATGGTCTTCTTCAGCTTGTTGGAAGCGACCACCTCCGGATCGAGCGACAGCACGATCAGCGCCAGCGTTCCGTCCTCAGACAGGAGCTTGCCGCGGATGATCTCGTTGGCTTTGACCGTTTCGACGAACTTGTCGTACTCGGCGCCCTTGGGCAGTTCAGCCGGGAACAGCGCCGCCGGCAGCTTGCCCGGGGCCGGCGACTGGCGCGCCGAGAACAGCGAGACCAGGCCGCGGGTGCCGTCGACCAGTTGCAGGTCGGTGACGAAGTCGCGCAGCTTCTCCAGATTGTCGCGCGCAAGCAGCGTTTTGCCCTCGACCACGACGAGGACGTCGAACTCCTCCGCCGGGAATTTCTTCGTCACCTCCTCGTACTGGTGAAACTCCTTGCTGTTGGAGCGGAACAGCTGGCTCAGCGAGTCGTCGATCTTGATGCGGTCGATGCCGAATATGGCGGCCACCATCAGGATGCCGAGGACGACGCAGGACAGGATCGGCGCCTTCATCGGAATCAGGCCGAGCCGCTCGATCCCGAAGGCGATGCTCTTGGCAGGCGGCTCCTCGACCATCTCGACATGGATTTCATTGTCGCGGGTTTTTTCGAGCATGCTCTGTCCAGTTCTCACTCGGCTCGGCATATCAGCTTAGTTTCGGGACGCGCGAGACGGCCTCGAAGGCCGGGTTTCGGATGCGCGCTAGCCCTTGAAAACATATGCAAAATCGTCGGGCCGGTTTAGCAGGTTCGGCCCTTTCCCCGCAAGCGCGCGCCCCTGGCCGAAACCCGGGCGGAATGCTGGAAAATTCAGGCTCGGACGTGGCGGATTTGTCACGCCTGACCGGATTTTTCGGAGTTCGCTTGCGATAGTCCCTGCGGCCTTGCGTCGCCGCTTTCGTCCTTGAGTGCCACGCCGGTGATCCGGCGCGCCAGCCCCTCTCGAACCAGCCACGCGATCTTGAAGGCGGCCTCCTCATAGGTCAGCCCCTCGCGATGGATATTGGAAACGCAGTTGCGGTCGGCATCGGTGAGGCCGATGCGCGGCCCAAAGGTGAGATAGGCTCCGAGGCTGTCGGGTGCGGACAGGCCCGGACGCTCTCCGATCAGCATCACGACCATGCTCGCGTTGAGCATCGCGCCGATTTCGTCGCCCAGCGCCACGCGCGCACCCGAGGCGACCACCGCCGGACCCACCGCGATCTGCGCCGCTTCCAGGCAAGGCAACAGTTCGCGCACCAGTGCTGCCGCATGAGCATGGACCGCGGTCGGCGACAGGCCATCGCCGATCACGAGCGCCAGATGCCCCGGCTTGTGATCGGGCGCGACGGCGAGGCGTTGCGCGGACGCCTCATCGAGCCGCCGTCCCAGATCGGGACGCCTGAGATAATCGCCGCGGCTGCCGGCCCGGCTCGCCACCTCGAAGCTGCGAACACCGAGGTGAGCCAGAGAGGCCGTCAGATCGGATGCATGAAAGGGCGCGTGAACGGCGTCACGGGCGCGCGCATGATCGAGCGTGAAATCGAGCAGCGCCGCGGTCGGCAGGCTCGCACCGGAGCGGCCGAGCGCGACGCGTGCCGGCGTGAGCTTTCGAAGATCTGCGAGCGTCCGCGGCGGCGACGGCGGCTTCACAAGGTCACTCGGCCGGGACCTGCGCCTGGCGCAAGCGGAGCGAGTAATTCGACGCGTTCTGCCGCCCGCTCGAGGCCGCGCGCGCGAACATGATCAGATGGTGACCGATCAGCACCGATCCGATCAGGCCTTCGATATCGCCGCGCCGGAGCCGGCCGAGCGCGAATTTCCAGAACTCGCGCCTGTAGGAGCCGAGCACGCCGACCTTCCAGAAGATGTTGCGGAGCATGATCAGCCCGCGCCGGATGTTCCTCCAGCTCGTCATTTCCGGCGAGCGCGGAACCCTGATCCGGTTCTTGTGGGTGTATTCGCACTGGTGCAGGTAGCGCGCCAGCAGCTTCGCGGGCTCGTAGGCACGCTCCATGCACCGCTTCCAGGCGTTGACGACCTCATCGTAAGGCATCAGGAACTTGACGTTGGAATCGCGCGTATCGTCGTGAATCAGCCGGCCTTCGCGCGCCAGCCGGTCCCACAGCGGGGTTTTCGGCAGCGCCTGCAGGAGATTGATCGTCAGCAGCGGAATCCTGAACTCGTCGATGAAGTTCAACAGCGCATCGACGGTGCCGGCCTTGTCGGTGTCGAGCCCCAGGATGATGCCGGAGACGACCTCCATGCCGTAGGAGTTGATGGTCTTAACGCCGTCGAGGATGCCGACCATCATGTTCTGGTCCTTGTGCATCGCCTTGAGTGCGTCGGGATCGGGCGTCTCGATGCCGACGAAGATGGTGACGAAGGCGGCCTCCCGCATCTTCTCGAGAATTTCGGGACGCTTGGCGATGTTGAGCGTCGCCTCGCAGGCAAGCTTGGTGACGTAACCGTGCTTCTTCTGCCACTCGATGAGATGCGGCAGCAGATCAAGCGCGGCCTTGCGGTTGCCGATGAAATTGTCGTCGACGAAATACACGGTATCGCCGATGCCGCATTCGCGCATCCTGTCGAGCTCGGCAATGATCTGCTGCGGCGTCTTCAGCCGCGGATTGCGGCCGTAGAGCCCCGGAATGTCGCAGAACTCGCACTGATAGGGACAGCCGCTGGAATATTGTACGCTGCTGAGAAGATACTTCTTCGTATCCGCAAGCTCGTAGGCGGGAATCGGAAAATCGCACATGTCGACGCGATCTTTGGTCGTCAGTACGATCTGTTCGTCCGGCCGCCGCGTGTCGCGCGAAAGCCGCGCGATCAGTTCGTCGGTGGCGTCGCCGAGCTCGCCGATATGGAGATAGTCGAAGGACGGATAATAGTCCGGACAGGCGCTGACCGAAGGGCCGCCGATGGCGACGGGAAGGTCATAGGCATGCGCACGGTGGCAGATGTCGTTCATCTGCTGGCGCTGGATGTGCATGCCGCTGACGAACACCGCTTCCGCCCACTCGAATTCCTCTTCGGTGGCGGCGCGCAGATTCTCGTCGACGAAGCGGACCTGCCAGTCGGGCGGCAGATAGGCCGCGATCACGAGCAGCCCCTGCGGCGGCATGAAAGCCTTGATGCCGTCAGTCAGGGGATAGGCATATTCCCACGTGCCGAACGAGGACGTGTAGCGCGGGAAGACGCATAGAATGCGGCGAGCCGTCTCAACACCCTCAGCTCTCATTCAGTTTCCTCTGCGACGTTCCACTCAAGCGAAAGACATGCCGGCATCATAAGCTTACGTCTGTCCGCCAAGCCAGGAATTCAAGCCAGAAATTCTCCACATTCTGACAGAATTGCCAACGCTTATGACGGCTCAATGGTTGCTTTGGTTCAATTTTTAGAAACATTCCGGTCGATCAGTCGCGACGCAAAATCGGGCAGCAGCCCCGCGTCACCGGCAAGGCGAAGGGTGGAATCGGCGAGGCCGGCACGCACCAGCCATTCATCGAACTCCGGCGCCCGCTTCAGGCCGAACAGGTCGCGGACATAGAGCGCATCGTGGAACGAGGTCGACTGATAGTTCAACATGACGTCATCGGCCCCCGGCACCCCCATGATGAAACTGACGCCGGCGGCTGCGAGCAGCGTCAGGAGATTGTCCATGTCGTCCTGATCGGCCTCCGCGTGGTTGGTATAGCAAACGTCGACGCCGAGCGGCAGGCCGAGCAATTTTCCGCAGAAATGATCCTCGAGCCCGGCGCGGATGATTTCCTTGCCGTCATAGAGATATTCCGGGCCGATGAAACCGACCACGCTGTTGACGAGCAGCGGAGAATAAGCCCGGGCCACCGCATAGGCGCGCGCCTCGAGCGTCTGCTGATCCACTCCGTGATGGGCATCGGCCGACAGCGCCGAGCCTTGCCCGGTCTCGAAATACATCACGTTGTCGCCGACCGTGCCGCGCGACAGCGCCCGCCCGGCGTCGTGTCCCTCCCGGAGCAGCGCAAGGTCCACCCCGAAACTGCGGTTGGCGGCCTCGGTGCCGGCGATGGACTGAAACACCAGATCAACCGGACATCCCTGCCCGATCAGTTTCAGCGTGGTCGTGACATGAGTGAGCACGCAGCCCTGGGTCGGAATCTCCAGCCGCGTGATGATCTCGTCGAGCAGCCGCAGCAGGCCGCCGATCACGGCGGGATCATCGCTCGCCGGATTGATGCCGATGCAGGCGTCGCCGGAGCCGAGCAGAAGCCCGTCGAGAATGGAGGCCGTGATGCCCCTGGCATCGTCGAAGGGATGGTTGGGCTGCAACCTCGCGCTCATCCGGCCACGAAGACCGATTGTGTTGCGAAACGAAGTCGTTACCTCGCATTTCTTCGCAGCGAGGATGAGATCCTGGTTGCGCATCAGCTTTGAGACGGCGGCGGCCATTTCCGGGGTGATCCCGCGCGCCAACGCCTTCAAGGCTTGCGGCGTCGCCGCATCCGACAACAGGAAGTCGCGGAAGGCGCCGGCCGTCATCGCGGCAACAGGAGCGAAGGCGGACCGATCGTGGCTGTCCATGATCAGGCGGGTGACCTCGTCCTGCTCATAGGGGATCACCGCCTCCTCTAGAAATTGCGCGAGCGGCACGTCGGCGAGCGCCATGCGCGCCGCCACCATCTGTTCGGCACTCCCGGCCGCGATGCCCGCCAGCCGGTCGCCCGCACGCGGCGGCGTTGCCTTGGCGAGCAGGTCGCGCAGGCTGTCGAAGGCGTGGGTGGTGGCGCGGATGGTGTGACGGTAGGCCATGGCGGTTCTGCACCTCCCACCCTAGCGCGGCCACCCGCCATTTTCAGGGACGATATTGCGCCGATATGACGGAGCCGAAGCCATGGGCCGGACCGGTAATATGATGGCGCAACTATCTGATTATATGTGCATATTTGTACACGACGAGCACCGACAAGGCTCCCCGCTTAAGACTTTGTCCATGAAAATTTCGCATAATTTTTAAAGAGCGGTCGCATTTTCCCCGGAGGGGAGCCGCGGCGCCGAACGTATGAACGTAATTCATTCATTTCGGAAAGCATCATGGCATCCAGGCTCTCGCTCGCCGCGCGGCTATATTCGATCTTCGCGCTGTTTGCTCTGCTGACGGCTGCGATCGCCGCGCTGTCCGACTACAACAACCGGCACAGCTCCGAGCTGACGCATGCGATCGAGACCGCCAATTCCGCCGCGCTGAATGTCGAGCGCGTCAATTCGCTGGTCTATGCGGTCGTGATGGAATCGCGCGGCGTCTACATGTCGACCGATCCCGCCGTCGTGAAGAAGTACGGCGAAGGCCTGCTCAAATTCAACGGCCAGATCCTGGACGTCGTGCAGCGGTGGCAGGGCATCGTGCAAGCCGACGATGCCGAGCAGTTTGCGACCTTCAAGAAGCGTATCGAGCAGTTCGTCGAGTTCCGGACAGAGCTGGTCCGCCGCGCCAACGAGATCAGTCCGGCAGCGGGCCGCGAATGGGGCGACAACGACGCCAACCGCACCGTGCGCTCGGCGCTGAACAAGGACCTTGAAGCGCTCTCCAAGGTCTATGCCGAACGGGGGAAGCGGATTGCCGCACAGACCGATGTCAGTCGCATGCTCTCTTTCGTCCTGACCTGTCTCGGCGGGGTGGCGCTGTTGCTGGTCGTGGTCGGCGTCATCATCATCGCGCGATCGATCGCCCGTCCCCTCTCCGTCATCACCACGACGATCGAGCAGGTCGCGGGCGGCGCCGATCATGTCGAAGTGCCGCACACAGGCCGTGCCGACGAGATCGGCGCGCTTGCCCGCGCCATCAGGGTTTTCCAGGAGGCGATGCAGCGCAATCGCAATCTCACGACGCAGGTGTCCGAGGAATCCGCGGAGCGCGAGCAACGCAGCCGGCATATCGAGGCCTCCGTCGAGGAGTTCAAGCAGGCGATCGGCGCCGTGCTGCATGCACTGACCGACAACGCATCGGCCATGCGCAACACCGCGCAGACCATCAATCGCGTGACCTCGGAGTCCAGCCAGCGCGCGGTGGCGGCTTCGGACGCGACCTCGCAGGCGTCCGGCAACGTCTCCGCGGTCGCGGGCGCCGCCGAAGAACTTTCAGCCTCCGTGCAGGAGATCGGCCGCCAGGTGCGGCATTCCGCGGAGGCGGTGGAACAGACCGGCCAGCGCACCGAGAAGTCGATTTCCGAAATCGAGAGCCTGGCCGCGGCGACGCAGCGCATCGACGGCGTGCTGACGCTGATCCAGACCATTGCCGAGCAGACCAATCTGCTGGCGCTGAACGCGACCATCGAGGCCGCGCGCGCGGGCGATGCCGGACGCGGCTTTGCCGTGGTCGCCCACGAGGTCAAGGCGCTGGCGGGCCAGACCGCGAAGGCGACGGAAGAGATCGGCCAGAATGTCGGCCTGATCCAGTCCACGACCAGGAACGCGGTCGATGCCGTGCGCGAGATCGGCGGCGCGGTGCGCGAGATCAACGACATCACCTCGAACATCGCCGGCGCGGTCGGCCAGCAGGATGCGGCGACCCGCGAAATCTCGACCAATGCGCAATCGGCCGCGCAAGGCAACGAGACGCTGGTCGTCAACATCAACTCGCTGCGCGAGGCGATCGGGGAAACCAACACGGCGGCAGCCTCCGTGCTCGCCACATCGGATGATCTCGCCACCACGGCGGAAACGCTCTCGCGCGAGGTGGATAAATTCTTCCAGAACCTGCGGAGCCGGCCGTCGGCGAGCCGGAAGGTGGGGTAAGTCGTCGCTTAACGTCCGACCGTCGATAATATTTTCCTGAAGCGAAGATGCGGATGCCCGGCGCAAGGCCGGACATGACGAGCTCTCCGAGATCGTACAATTTGATACAATCCCAATCGCGCGTATGAACGTGATACCCTTCGCGTTACGGCGGAAACAACCGCCGGTGCATTTGGGAGGATAGGACTATGAGGGTGTCGTCACTGTTCGTTGCGAGTCTTGTGTGCGGCCTGAGCGGCACAGCAATGTCACAAACTGAGCCCCCGCGCAGCGGTGTCACTTCGCTTCCCGGCGTCGTGGTCGGAGCGCCCAAGCAGACAGCCAGACCACAGAAACCGGGGCTGCGGATGGCTGCCCGCGGCACGCTGCCCGGTCGAAGCACGATCGCATCCGCAGGCGATCCACCCGTATACGGCCGCGATACTCTCGCAACCACGACCGGCAACTGCTCGACAACGACATGGCCCACTATATCGCCGGTCCAGTGTTCAAAGCCCTATGCGCATAACTATGTCGAATGCACCGAAATGGTAGCGAAGTCTGGTGCAAGATCCACCGAGGCCTGGTGGTGGTGCAGCAATCAGGGTTTCAAGAACTGACGATTCTCCCCATGGAGCAGCAGGCCAGCGCGCGGCCGGCCTGCTGATCCGGCAAAACGTTGCGCGACTTCCCGAGGCACACCCGTGTCCCGATGAGACACATGAGCGACGATAATACCGGGCGCTGTCTTTTGGCGTGACAGCGATTGCGTGATTATATAGTTCGTGCTGCATAGGTGGCGGCCGGATCGCAGCCGCTACCTCCCCAGCGTTCGATAGCATGAGAGCAAGCCCGCAAGGAGCTTCCTGAACCAGTCATGGCAAAACATCGAATTTATACAATGAGCTTCGCGAGCGTTTATCCCCTCTATGTTGCGAAAGCAGAGAAGAAAGGACGCACGAAGGCAGAGGTTGATCACGTCATCTCCTGGTTGACCGGCTACGGTCAGAAGGAGCTCGAAACCCAACTGGCGAAGAAAATCGACTTCGAAACCTTCTTTGCGCAGGCCCCCAGCATCAATCCGTCGCGAGCCCTGATCAAGGGAGTGGTTTGCGGTGTCCGGGTTGAGGACATCAAGGAGCCGACCATGCGAGAAATTCGCTATCTCGATAAGCTGATCGATGAGTTGGCGCGCGGAAAGGCGATGGACAAGATTCTACGAAAAGATTGATCCTGGGCGAACGGTGCCCCATCGCCGCCATCGCAGGTGGTCCACGACCGAAACTCGAAGTGATTTGCCCGACGGGCTGATTTTCCGAAATCCTGTCAACCCTGCCCATCAAAAATATTTCGCTTTTCCAGAAGCCAAATCAGGCGTATGGAGGCGTCATCCCGTACCCGCAAGAGGGACGCTCCGGATCGTCATGAGTGTTGGGTACAGGGAGCGATGGACGCGACGGCCGCGCGCAAGACGACGCGCGCCGGTCGCGGACGACGAAGTCGTGTGGTCCTGATCCCCCGACGCTGGGATCAACTGCCGGGTCGTAAGCCCGGTGGGATGGAGGCTATCAAGCCCGGCACTCCAGGGAGAGCACGAAGGAGATCGTTAAAACCGTCGCGCAGGGAATGCCGGATTGTTCGGCGGACCTGTGGTGACTAACTCGCGTACTTTCTACCTTCGTACGCGAGGCTGCGGGTGCGCAAAACACCCGGCATTCCCTGCGCCCTCTTCTTCCGGGCGCACAGACGACCGCATCACTCGGGCGCTGACGCGCCGCGGGAACGTGACGTGCTGGCCTGAGCCGCTGTTTGACAATTGAAAATGGAATGCACAGGCGGACGTCTGTGCCGTCATTCCGGGATGGTCCGAAGGACCAGACCCGGAATCTCGAGATTCCGGGTTCGATGCTTCGCATCGCCCCGGAATGACAGCGAAACTCACATCGTCGCGCCGAGCACCCAGGGGGCGAACTCGGCGCCGCCGAAATCGAAGCTCTCGCTCTTGGTGGGCTGGCCGGAGGCGGTTTTCAGCATCAGATCGAAGATGCGCTGGCCGCAGTCCTGCACGCTCTCCTCGCCGTCGAGGATGGTGCCGCAATTGACGTCCATGTCGTCTTCCATGCGCTTGTACATGGGCGTGTTGGTAGCGAGCTTGATCGAGGGCGCGGGCTTGCAGCCGAACACGCTGCCGCGGCCAGTGGTGAAGCAGACCATGTTCGCGCCGCCCGCCACCTGCCCGGTCGCCGCGACCGGATCGTAGCCCGGCGTGTCCATGAACACGAAACCCTTCTTGGTGACGGGTTCTGCATAGTGCAGCACGTCGACCAGATTGGTGCTGCCGGCCTTGGCCATCGCGCCGAGCGATTTTTCCAGAATGGTGGTGAGCCCGCCGGCCTTGTTGCCGGGGCTCGGATTGGCGTTCATCTCGGCGCCTTCGCGCCTTGTGTAGTCCTCCCACCAGCGCATCAGGCCGACCAGCTTCTCGCCGACCTCGCGGCTGACCGCGCGGCGGGTCAGCAGATGTTCTGCGCCGTAGGTCTCCGGAGTTTCCGACAGGATCACCGTGCCGCCATGGCGCACCAGCAGGTCGCTGGCCGCGCCCAGCGCCGGATTGGCGGAGACGCCGGAATAGCCGTCGGAGCCGCCGCACTGGAGCGCGACCGTCAATTCGCTCGCCGGCACGGCCTCGCGCCTGACCTTGTTGGCGTCGGCCAAGGCCTCCCTCACAAAGGCGACCCCCGCCTCGACCGTCTTGCGGGTGCCGCCGACTTCCTGGATGTCCATCGCGCGCAAGCGCCCGGCGAGTTTCTGTTCCTGCATGAGACCGCCGATCTGGTTCACCTCGCAGCCGAGCCCGAGCACGATGACGGACGAGAAATTCACATGCCGCGCGAAACCGCCGAGCGTGCGGCGGAGCAGCGCCAGCGGCTCGTCCTGGGTCATGCCGCAGCCGGTCTTGTGGGTCAGCGCGACCACGCCGTCGACATTGGGGAAATCGGCCAGCGGATTGTCGCCGGTGAACGGGTTCTTCTTGAAGACGTCGGCGACCAGGCCCGCGACATGGGCGCTGCAATTCACCGAGGTGAGGATGCCGATATAGTTGCGGGTGGCGACGCGGCCGTCGGCGCGGCGGATGCCCTCGAAGGTCGCCGGCAGATCGAAATTCGGCACCGGCTTGACGTCGACGCCATAGGCATAGTCCTTGTCGAAATCGCCCATGCCGCAGTTCTGCGTATGCACGTGCTGGCCCGGCGAGATCGCCTGCGTCGCAAAGCCGATGATCTGGCCGTAGCGGCGGATCGGCTCGCCGACTGCGATCGGCTTGATCGCCACCTTGTGGCCCGCCGGAATCCGCTCGGCCGTGGTGACGCCCTCGGCCACGACGAGGCCGGGCGGCAGGCTCGAGCGCGCGATCAGCACGCCGTCGTCGGGATGCAGGCGGATGACGGGTGCCGGGGCCATGGGATGTCTCCTTTGAAAGGGGCGAATAGCGATTGGCGAGTAGCGAATAGCACTACCGCGTTCGCCAATCCCTATTCGCCATTCGCCACTCGCTATTCGCTCTTACGCCTTCCCGCCGGACTTCTCGCGCGTCGCGTTGACCTGCATCTTGGCGTAGGTCGTCATCAACCCGACCTCGTTCGACAACGTCACCAGCTTGAAGCCCATGTTGATCGCGCGCGCGGCACCGTCGGCGCCGCTGCAATGGATGCCGGGGTTGAGCTTGCGCTTGTCGCACTCCTTCACGATCTTCTCGTAGATCTTGAGGATCTCCGGCTCGGTGCGATCGAGCTTCGGCTCGAGCCCATAGGAGAAGCCGAGATCGGACGGGCCGACATAGACGCCGTCGATGCCCTGCACGTCGAGGATCGCTTCCATGTTCTCGATCGCGGTCTTGGTCTCCATCATCGGCAGCAGCACGATCTCGTCGTTGGCGGTCTTCTGGTAGGAGCCCGCGGTGCCGTACATGCCGGCGCGGATCGGCCCGTTGGAGCGCACACCCATCGGCGGATATTTGGAATAGGCGACGAGGTTCTTCGCTTCCTGCGGCGTGTTGATCATCGGGCAGATCACGCCATAGGCGCCGCCGTCCAGAACCTTGCCGACGATGCCGGGTTCATTCCAGGGCACGCGCACCATCGGTGTGACCGGATGCTTGTCGATCGACTGGAAGCACTGCACCATGGAGAGGTAATCCTGCACGCCATGCTGCATGTCCACGGTGACGCTGTCGAAGCCGCACTGCGCGATCATCTCGGCCGAAAAGCCGGACGGGATTGCAAGCCAGGCGTTCACCACCACTTTGCCCTGAGCCCAGATTTGCTTGACCTTGTTATTTGGCATTGCTCGCGTTTCCTCTTGCCGTTTGCCGGGGATCGAGACCTAGCTCGTCGCCCGCTGGATGGAGACTTCGCTGACGCCGACCTCGCGCGCGGTGTTTACTATCGCTGCCCAGGTATCATCAGGCAAGGGCACGCCGTTCCGGGTGCGCTCGGCCCGGGTCCTGCGCTCGGGATCGCCGGGGATCAGGACCTGATCGACGCCGGAAATCGGCTGGGTCTGGCGGATGAAATCGACATAGCGGGCGATCTCGCCGTCGAAGACATTGGAGGTATCGATCACCTTTGGATCGACATAGAAGGCCAGCATGCCGTTGGCGAAGCGGCGGTCGGGCGCGGTGGCCCCGGTCCCGGTCAGGGCGCCGCCGAGCAGCTCGCAGATGAACGCCAGCCCCGAGCCCTTGTGCTCGCCGAAGGCGCGGATCGCGCCGGTTCCCCTGGTGTGGTCGCGCGGCCCGTCGGGCGTGTACGACCCATAGAGCACATGCGGGTCCTCGCTGTGGCTGCCGTCGGCATCGATCAGCGCGCCCTTTGGCAGTTTCTTGCCGCCGCGGCTTGCGACCAGGACCTTGCCCTCGGCGACGATCGAAGTCGCGAAATCGAGCACGATCGGGTCCTGCCCCTGGCGCGGGATGCCGACGCAATAGGGCGCGGTGGACAACCGTTTCTCGACGCCGCCGAACGGCGCGACCAGGAGCGAGCCCGCCGCATTGACGAAATGAACGGACACCAGGCCCTCGGCAGCCGCCATTTCGGCCCAGTCGCCGACACGGCCGATATGGCCGGCGTTGCGCAGCGCGACCGCGGCAAGACCCGCCTTCCTGCACTTCTCGATGCCGAGCCTGACCGCAATCGGCGTGACCGTCTGCCCATAGCCGAACTTGCCGTCGACCACCGCGAGCGAGGGCGTATCGACCACGATCTCCGGCGTCTGGTTCGGCACCACCGAGCCGGTTTTCTTCCACCTGACATAGACGGGCACGCGGATCACGCCGTGGCTGTCATGGCCGGTGAGATTGGCCGTGGTGAGATAGGTCGCGATCCGTCGCGCCTCTTCCGGAGAGGATTCGGCGTGGCCGAAAACGTCGGCGACGAAATCGATGAGGTTCTCGACCTTGATGGTCACCATGGACGGTATCCCGTTGGTCTCAAGCGGTGGCTTTGGCGTGACCGCCGAGATAGGCGGCGCGGATGGCTTCGTTGCCCCACAATTCATCGGGCTTGCCGCCCAGCACGATCCGGCCGGTCTCGAGCACGTAGCCGAAGTCGGCAACCGACAGCCCCATGCGCGCATTCTGCTCGACGAGCAGGACCGTGGTGTTGCGCCGGATCTCGGAGATGATCTTGAACACCGCCTGCACGATGACCGGCGCCAGCCCCAGCGATGGTTCGTCCAGCAGCAGGAGCCGCGGCTTGGCCATCAGTCCGCGCGCCACCGCGACCATCTGCAACTGGCCGCCGGACAAGGTCCAGCCCAGCGCGCTAGAGAAAGACCGGATGTCCGGGAACAGGTCGAACATCGCATCCGCCTCGCGCGAGATCTCCGATTTCGAGGCGCGGCGGTTGGAGGCGCCGAGCATGATGTTCTCTTTGACGGTGAGACCCGGAAACACCCGCCTGCCCTCAGGCACATGCGAGATGCCAAGCCGTGCGATCGCTTCGGGCCCGAGGGCGGCGATCGATTTGCCGTCGAAGAGAATGTCGCCCGACGCAGGCCTGGCGAGGCCGGAGATGGCGCGCAGCGTGGTCGACTTGCCGGCGCCGTTGGCGCCGAGCAGCGTCACCACCTGTCCCTCGTCGACTGCAACCGTCGCGCCGTGCAGCGCTTCGATCTCACCGTAGCGGACCACGAGATTGCGGATTTCGAGCAGCGGCATCACTCGCTCCCGAGATAGGCGGAGATGACATCGGGATGACGAAGCACCGCCATCGATTCGCCGTCCGCGATGCGGCGTCCGAAATTGAGCACGGTGATGTGCTGGGCCGCTTCGGAGACCAGCGTCATGTCGTGATCGATGATCAGGATCGTGAGCCCCTGCGCTGCGATCCGCTTGAGCAGTTCGTGCAGCTCGAGCTTCTCGGTCGAGTTCAACCCGGCGGCAGGCTCGTCGAGCAGCAGCAGCGTCGGGTTGGCGGCGAGTGCGCGTGCAATCTCGATCAGGCGCTGGTGGCCGTAGGAGAAGCTCGAGATCAGTTCGTTGGCGCGGTTGCCGAGGCCGACGAAGGTCAATGCTTCCATCGCCCGCTCAGTCAGCGCCGCAGAACTCCCTTTGATGTCCCCCTTGCCGATCATCGTGTTGCCGGTCCGCTCGGCGCCGATCTCGACATTCTCGAGAGCCGTCATCGAACGGAACAGGCGGATATTCTGGAACGTGCGTCCAAGCCCCGCCGCGGTGCGCTGATGCGGCGGCATGCGGGTGATGTCGGTGCCGTCGAGCACGATCTTGCCCGCGGTGGCCACATAGAGACCGGAGAGCACGTTCAGCGTCGTGGTCTTGCCCGAACCGTTCGGCCCGATCAGCGCATGCACGCTGCCGCGCTTCACGGCAATGTCGACGCCGTCGACGGCCTTGAGGCCGCCAAAATATTTCGACAGCCCGCTGACCTCGAGCACGATGTCGCCGCCCACGGACGCCGGCTTCAGTTCCAGCGCCTTCACGGCCGGCCGCGCCTTGGTCTGCGCCCGCCACCGATCGAACGCCGCGGCGACGAATCCCCAGATGCCGTCGGGCATGAAGCGGACGATCAGGATCACGAACAGACCGTAGATCGCGAGATAAAGCCCCGGCACGCTCTTGAGAAAGCGCAGCCACTCCGGGATCAGGATCAGCAGACCGGTGCCGATCACCGAGCCGATCGGCGAGGCCACGCCGCCGAGCAGCGACATGGTCAGGAACACGATCGACTCGGCAAACGAGAACTGATCGGGACTGACATAGGCGAATCCGCCGGCGAAAAGCCCGCCGGCCAATCCGCCAAGCGCGGCGCAGATCGCAAAGGCGTAGACCTTGGTGCGGAAGACGTCGATGCCGTTCACGCCCGCCGCCAGCTCGTTGTCGCGCACAGCACGCATGGCGCGGCCGAGTTTTGTGTCCGGCAGATGCCAGACGACGTAGCCGACGATCGCGAGCATGGCGACGCAGAAGGCCAGATAGGATTGCGAGCTCTTGAACAGTTCGGGACGGCCGATATGCGAGACGCCATCCGGGCCATGACTGAGCCAGATGGCGTTGATCATGACCAGCGTCACGATCTGCTGGAACGAGATCGTGACCATGGCCAGGTAATGGCCGCCGAGACGCAGCGTCGACATACCGAGGAACGCGCCGGCCACGAACGCCACGCCCACCCCCGCCGGCAGGCAGAGCCAGAAGCTCCATTGCAGATCGGCGGTGCCGAGCCCGACCGCATAGGCGCCGAAGCCGAAGAAGGCGGCTTGTGCCAGGTTGATCTGGCCGCACAGGCCGAGCACGACGGAGAGCCCGAACACGGCAATCGAGAACGTGGTTGCCTGCATCAGGATGTTGAGGATGTAGCCGTCGAACTGCGTCATCGCAGCCAGCGCGACCAGGATGGCCGCGCAAAGGAAATAAGGCAGATGCCGCAGCACCAGCGGCTTGCCGCGCCCCAAAGGCGCCACGGCCGCCATCTTCTCGCTTTCGGTGCTCATGCTTTTTCCGCCACGCGTTCGCCGAAGATGCCCTGCGGCCGGAAGATCAGGAAAGCCACCAGCACCAGGAAGGCAAACCCATCCTTGTAAGGCACCGAAATATAGGCCGCGCCAAAGGTCTCGATGACGCCGAGCGCAAGGCCGCCGATGATGGCGCCCGCGACGTCGCCGAAGCCGCCGATGATGGTGGCGGCGAACGCCTTCAGCGCAATCGTCGAACCCATCTGGATCGAGACGAACAGGATGGGCGCGACGAGGATGCCGGCGAGACCGCCGAGCATCGCCGAATAGATGAAGGTGATCATGATCATCGTGGAGACGGAAATGCCGAGCAGCGAGGCCATTTCCTTGTCCTGGGAGGTTGCCTGCAGCTTCTTGCCGAGCAGCGTGTGCTCGAAGAACCAGTAGTTGAAGATGACGAGCGCGACCGTCACCGAAATGATCAGGAGATACTGGCTGTCGAGGTAGACCGGACCAAGCTGGAGGCCGGGCGTCTCGAACCAGCCCTGCAACACCTGCGGCTGCGGGCCATAGATCGCAAGCACCGAATTGGCGAGCAGGATCGAGGCGCCGATGGTGGCGATGATGACCGGCAGATAGGTGCGATGGCGCAGCGGATAATAGACGCCGAGATTGAAGATCACGCCGAGCAGCGCCATGCCGCCAAGCGCGATCAGGAAGGAGAGCCAGTAAGGCCAGCCGAGATCGACCGAGAACACCACCATGAGATAGGCGGCGACCATGGAGAACTCGCCCTGGGCGAAATTCACCACATTGGTGGCGCGGAAGATCAGCACGAAACCGAGCGCGACCAGCGCATAGACCGCGCCGATGCCGATACCGGTGAACAGCAATTGCAGGATCAGATCCATGACGGACCTTCGATTGTGGAGGAGCCGATGCGTTTCAAAGGGAAAGACCGGCCTCCCCCACGACGAGAGAGGCCGATCGCAAGCTCAGTCGTTGAAGTCGATGTGCTTGTCGTAAACGATATTGCCCTTGTCGTTCTTCACGACGTTGTAGCCGTGCAGTCCGTCGCCGTTCTGGTCGAAATTGTATTCGCCTTCGGCACCGGCATATTTCTTCGTGGCGAGGATCGCCTCGCGGATCTTGCCGGGATCGGTGGTGCCGGCCTTGTTGATCGCCGCCGAGAGAATGGTGATGGCGTCATAGGTCCAGGCGCTCTGATTGTCGGGCGCGAACTTGTAGGCGTCACGATAGATCTTGCCGAAGGCCTTGGAAGCTTCGCTGGAATCCTCGGCATAATCGGCGACACCATAGGTGCCGAACAGCGCAGGCCCCGCGAGCTTGGTTGCGGAGACGGCGACCACCGAGGGAGAGCCGACCCAGGGAATGTTGACGCCGAGCTGGCGAAGCTGGCGGGCAAAGATGCCGAGATCGCCTTCGAAGGTGAAATAGGTGCCGAGCACGTCCGCGCCGGATTGCTTCACCGCGAGCACGACGGGCGTGAAGTCCTGGCTGTTGTTGGCGTACCCCTGGTCCAGCACGGGCGGCGCGCCGAGCTTCTTGAGCGCGTCCGTCAGCGCCTCGCCGCCGGCGGTGCCGAACGCGTCGGTGGAGTGCACGATGGCCCATTTCTTCTTGCCGAGCGTATTGACGCCGAAGTCGGCGATCACGCGGCCGGAATAACTGTCATTGGGACGGAAACGGAACAGCCAGGGATTGCCCGAATGGGTCAGCCCCGGATTGGTTCCTCCGATCATCACGGGCTTACCAAGCTTGAGCACGTCAGGCGCCATCGCCTGTACCTGGGTCGAGCGGATCGAACCGAGAAACGCGACGATATCCGATTGGGCCGCGAGCTTGGAGAAGGCCAGCACGATGCCGGGATTGGTGGTCTGGTCGTCTTCGATCACCAGTTCGACCTGCTTGCCGAGCACACCGCCGGCCTTGTTCACCGCTGCGAGCGCGAGCTTGGCGCCGTTCTGCGCCCAGAGGCCCTGCTCGGCGGCGGGACCCGTCACCGGAACGCACATGCCGATTCTGATTGTCGAACCCTGCGCCCGAGCGCTGGTGATGATGTGGGGTGCAGCGATACCGGCGACGATTCCGGCCGCGAAATCGCGTCTCGTCAGTCTCATTCGAACTCTCCCTGGAGGCCGGGCATCAGTGTCGGCCTTTCTTGGTGTTGGCGAGCTGGTGGCCCGCGAAACCGCGTTGCTCTTACGAAGTCTCACGCCTTCAGTAAATTGATATCGCAACCACCTCGACTAACGATGCAAGTCGCGACCGCTTCCAGAACATTAACGCCGGGGACCGGCGCTCATTCCCCGCCTCTCTTGCACACTGCCCGTCGTGCTCAAAGGCTGGGCAACGGGCAAAGCTATGCGTCTCATCCTCGCCATTATGCAAATTTGCCCTCACTCCTCCCCGGGGTGGAGACCCTCAAGGCTGGTCTCAAGAGTGCGCAGCATGTCCTGCAACTCGGCGAGCTTGCTCGCGCCGTAGCGCCGGGTGATCGCGGCATAGATCGCTTCCGACGAGGGCGCTACGACCTCCATCAGCTTCAATCCCTTTTCGGAGATCGAGATGACGCCACGGCGCAGGTCGGTCTTGGCGGTCTTGCGCTCGATCAGGCCCCGCGCATCGAGATCGCGCAGGATGCGCGAGAGGCTGGGCCCCAGCAGGAAGGCGGTGCGCGCCAGTTCGGTGACCTCGATGGCCTCGATCGCCGCAAGCGCGCGCAGAATGCGCCATTGCTGCTCGGTGAGATCGTGCTGGCGCAGCGACGGGCGGAATTGCCGCATCACCGCTTCACGCGCGCGGAGCAGCGCCATCGGCAGCGAGCGCGAAAAGTCGCGCATGGGTACTCTGCCGGGCACCCTGCCGGCGGACCCCTTTTTCACGCGAGCTCCGTTGGGTGGTCTGTGCTGCCTCATCCGTCCTTCAAGTCAGCCAGATTTGCAGGTCAGCCGAATTCGCACTGCAACAAGGCCTTAGGGGTTTGATCCGATAAACTTAACATGTTAATCATCTCCCTGCACCATCTTTCAGCGTAGCCCGCATGGCCCTCTCGATCGAAAACATCCGCGACGCCGCCGAACGGCTTGACCGCGCCGAGAAAACGCGAACGCAGATCCGGCAGCTGTCGCAGGAATTTCCCGACATCACCCTCGATGAGGCCTATGCCATCCAGAAGCGGTGGATCGACATCAAGGTGGCCTCCGGGCGCACCATCAAAGGCCACAAGATCGGGCTGACCTCGAAGGCGATGCAAAGTGCCCTCAACATCGACGAGCCGGATTCCGGTATATTGTTCGACGACATGTTCTTTGCCGACGGCGGGCTGGTGCCCACCGACCGCTTCATCGCGACCCGCGTGGAGGCGGAACTGGCCTTCGTCATAGCGAAACGCCTCAAGGGTCCCGACTGCACCCTGTTCGATGTCCTGAACGCGACCGATTTTGTGGTGCCGGCGCTCGAAATCCTCGACACGAGGATCGAGCGCGTCGATCCCAAGACAAAGGCGACCCGAAAGATCTTCGACACCATCGCCGACAACGCGGCCAATGCCGGCATCGTGCTCGGCGGCCGGCCGATCCGCCCGACTGACGCCGACCTGCGCTGGATCGGCGCATTGTGTTTCAAGAACGGTCAGCTCGAGGAAACCGGGCTCGCGGCCGGCGTGTTGAATCATCCGGCAACCGCGGTCGCCTGGCTCGCCAACAAGATCGCGCCACATGGACTTGCGCTCGAACCGGGCCAGGTCGTGCTGGCCGGCTCGTTCATTCGTCCGATCGAGACCCGAAAGGGCGACACAATCCAGGCCGATTATGGCGCTTACGGTTCCGTGAGCTGCTACTTCGCCTGAACAAAAACAACATCTGGGAGTGAAACCGCCATGCCGCATTTCACCATCGAATATTCCGCCAATCTCGACAAACGCGTCGACATGGCAGAGCTCGTCGAAGTTGTCCGCAAGGCCGCGGTCGAGACCGGCATCTTCCCGCTCGGCGGGATCCGCGTCCGCGCGATTCCGTGCAAGGATTACGCGATCGCGGACGGCAATCCGAACCTCGCCTTTCTCGACATGGTGCTGCGGCTCGGCGAAGGCCGCGATCTCGCAACCCGAAAGAAAGCGGGCGAGCACGTCTTCAAGGCGCTCTCGGCGCATCTCGATCCAGTATTCGCGCAACAAAAGTTTGCTCTGTCGTTCGACATGCAGATCAACGACAAGGAGACGAGCTGGAAGCGCAACAACATCCACGAGGCGCTGAAAGCGGAGGCCGCTCATGGATAAGGTCACGCCCAAGGGCGATCTGTTCCAGGTCAACAAGGATCGCGTCGCGCCGCTCCTGAAACAGCTCCGCGCCGATGGCATCGGCCACGTGATCGGCGGCAAGATCGTCCCGTCGATCTCGGGCGAAACCTTCGAGACCAGATCGCCAGTCGATGGCACGGTGCTGGCGTCAGTTGCGCGCGGCAATGCTGAGGATATCGACCGCGCGGCAACCGCGGCCGCCCTTGCCTTCAAATCCTGGCGCAACATGTCCGCGTCGATGCGCCGGAAGCTTTTGCATCGCGTGGCCGACGCGATCGAGGACCGCGCCGACGATATCGCCGTGCTCGAATGCATCGACACCGGACAAGCGCATCGCTTCATGGCCAGGGCCGCGATCCGCGCGGCGGAAAACTTCCGCTTCTTTGCCGACAAATGCGCGGAAGCCCGCGACGGCCTCAACATGCCGAGCGAGGAGCACTGGAACGTCTCCACCCGCGTCCCGATCGGGCCGGTCGGCGTGATCACGCCGTGGAATACGCCGTTCATGCTCTCGACGTGGAAGATTGCGCCCGCGCTTGCCGCTGGCTGCACCGTCGTGCACAAGCCCGCCGAGTGGTCGCCGGTGACGGCCGATATGCTCGCCAGGCTCGTGAAGGAAGCGGGCGTGCCCGACGGCGTGCTCAACACCGTGCACGGCATCGGAGAGGAAGCCGGCAAGGCACTGACCGAGCATCCCGCGATCAAGGCGATCGGGTTCGTCGGCGAGAGCGCGACGGGCTCGGCGATCATGACCCAGGGCGCGAAAACCCTGAAGCGCGTGCATTTCGAGCTCGGCGGAAAAAATCCGGTGATCGTGTTCGACGACGCCGATCTCGATCGCGCGCTCGATGCGGTCGTGTTCATGATCTACTCGCTGAATGGCGAGCGCTGCACCTCCTCCAGCCGTCTCCTGGTGCAGGACGGCATTTCGCAGAAATTCATCGAGAAGCTGACGGCGCGGGTGAAGGCCCTCAAGGTCGGCCACCCCCTCGACCCCGCGACCGAAATCGGGCCGCTGATCCATGAGCGGCATCTCGCCAAGGTCTGCGCCTATTTCGACGTCGCGAAGAAGGATGGCGCTGTCATCGCGGTCGGCGGCAAGCCCCACGATGGCCCCGGCGGCGGACACTACGTGCAACCGACACTGGTCACCGGCGCACATGCCAGGATGCGCGTGGCGCAGGAAGAGGTGTTCGGGCCGTTCCTGACCGTGATCCCCTTCCGCGATGAGGCGCAAGCGATCGAGATCGCCAACGACGTCAATTACGGCCTGACCGGCTATGTCTGGACCGGCGACATGGGCCGCGCGCTGCGGGTGGCGGACGCGCTCGAAGCTGGCATGATCTGGCTGAATTCGGAGAATGTCCGCCACCTGCCGACGCCGTTCGGCGGCATGAAATCCTCAGGCATCGGCCGCGACGGCGGCGATTACTCCTTCGACTTCTACATGGAAACCAAGCACGTCTCGCTGGCGCGGGGCACGCACAAGATTCAGAGACTCGGCATTTAACGTTTATCGTCATTCCGGGGCGCGCGTAGCGCGAGCCCGGAATCCATACTCACGATGGTGGTTATGGATTCCGGGCCTGGCCTTTCAGGCCATCCCGGAATGACGACGTGAGACAGGGGGAAAGCATGCCCGTTCCGACACACGTCTTCGATCCGCCCTTCAACATCGTCAGGTCCAGCCATGTCGTGCTCGATGTGAAGGATCTGAAGGCCAGCCGCGCGTTCTATGAGACGACGGTGGGCCTTCATGTCGAGGACGCCGACAGCGACGCCGTCTATCTTCGTGGCTCCGAAGAACATCAACACCACTCGCTTGTCCTGCGAAAAGCGCAGGCACCCGCGTGCAACCGCATCGGCTTCAAGGTCGGCAATGAAGGCGATCTCGACAAGGCGGCCGCCTTCTTTTCCGCAAACAGCGTTCACTACGCATTCTCGGAGCAGCCGTTCCAGGGCCGCACGCTGCAATTCACCGATCCCTTCGGATTCCAGATCGAGCTTTACGCCACGATGGAGAAGCGGCCGCATCTGCTGCGCCGCTACGATCTCTACAAGGGCTGTCATCCGCAGCGGCTCGACCATTTCAACGTGTTTGCCGCTGAAGTGCAGGACACGATGGACTTCTATGCCCGGCTCGGCTTCCGCCTGACCGAATATGCCGAGGAGGACGGCCCGAACGGACGGATTGCCGCCGCCTGGCTGCATCGCAAGGGCAATGTGCACGATCTCGCCATCACCAACGGCAAGGGCCCTCGTCTGCACCATTTCTGCTATTGGGTGCCGACGGCGATGAACGTGCTTCATCTCTGCGACGTGATGGCCTCCAGCGGCTACCTTAAGAAACTGGAGCGCGGCCCGGGGCGGCACGGCATCTCGAACGCCTTCTTCCTCTATGTCCGGGATCCCGACGGTCATCGCCTCGAGCTCTACACCAGCGATTATTTCACCATGGATCACGATCATGAGCCGCTACGCTGGTCGCTCAACGATCCCCGCCGGCAAACGCTCTGGGGCGCGCCCGCTCCGCGATCCTGGTTCGAGGAAGGTTCGCCCTTCCCGGCGACCAAGGTGCGCGAGCCCGCCTTCGTCGCCCAGGTTACGGTTGCGGACTAGGCGGGATGGCGATGGCAAAACTTCTGGCGACTTCATTGTGCATGGTGATGACGGCGATGACGACTGCGAAAGCCTCCGAACTCAAGCTCATCGCCGGCGGCTCGCTTGCCGGCCTGTTCAAGCAACTGGGGCCGCAATTCGAGCAGGCCAGCGGACACACGCTTTCCATCCACTTCGATTCCACGCCGAACATCATCAGCCGCATCAATGCCGGCACGGCGTTCGACGTGGTGGTGGTCCCGGCCGATGTCTTCGGGGATGCGACGGCAAAGAGCCATCTGACCGATCCCACGGACATTGCGCGTGTCGGATTTGGCGTCATTGTCCGCGCGGGGGCGCCGAAGCCGGACGTCTCGACATCGGACAATTTCAAGAAGGCGCTGCTCGCGGCCTCCTCGGTTGCCTCGGTGCCCGCGAGCGCCGCCGGCGCCCACATCACGAAGGTCTATGAACGCCTGGGAATCGCCGAAGACATGAAGGCCAAGACCAGGGCGCAGGCCGCGCCGACAGAGATCGCGACCGCCGTTGCCAAGGGAGAGGCCGAGCTTGGCATTTTCCTGACCAATGTATTCAACGCGCCCGGCGTCGAGCTTGCCGGCCCCTTCCCGGCCGATCTGCAGCAGCAACTTGTGTTCCCGGCAGCGATCGCCACCGGCGCAAAGGAAGAAGCCGCCGCACGGCAACTGATCGAGTTCTTGAAGGCACCTGCCGCGGCTGATGCCATCAAGGCCGCCGGCATGATTCCGGGATAATGGGACAGCTCATGACCAATCGCATTGCGACCTATTCTGCCGGCGGCAAGACGGCCTACGGCTTCGTCACCGACAAGGGAATCGTCGATCTCTCGGCGCGTTTCGGCAAGGACTATCCGACCTTGCGCGAGGTCATCGCGGCGGGAGCTCTTTCGAAACTTGTGGAGGAAGGTGGCCGGCGATCGCCGGATCTGGGACTCGACGCGATCGAATGGCAGCCGCCAATTCCGGCGCCGGAGAAGATCATCTGCATCGGCGTCAACTATCCCGACCGCAATGCCGAGTACAAGGACAACTCGGAGGCGCCGAAATATCCGAGCATGTTCATGCGCACGCCGCGTTCCTTTGTCGGCCATGATACGCCGGTGGTGCGGCCCCGTGCCTCGGCCCAGCTCGATTACGAAGGCGAAGTGACGCTGGTGATCGGCAAGGCCGGCCGGCACATCAAGGAAAGCGACGCGCTCGATCACATCGCCGCCGTCACGCTGTGCAACGAAGGCACCATCCGCGACTGGCTGCGGCATGCGAAGTTCAACGTCACGCAAGGCAAGAATTTCGATTCCACCGGCAGCCTCGGGCCGTGGATCGTGCCCTACACCGGTGAATCCCAGATCGCCGACATCCGCCTGACCACCCGCGTCAATGGCGAGACGCGGCAGGAGGACCGCACGTCGCGGCTGATCTTCGGCTTCCGCTATCTCATCAACTACATCTCGACCTTTACGACCCTTGTGCCCGGCGACATCATTGTGACGGGCACGCCGACCGGCGCCGGTGCGCGGTTCGACCCGCCGCACTGGCTGAAACCCGGCGATGTCGTCGAGGTCGAGGCCGATGGGCTTGGCGTGCTCCGCAACGCCGTCGTCGACGAGAAAGCATGAGGCAACAGCCATGACCTCCATGACCGGCGGCGAAGCGATCGTCAGTTCCCTTGTCGCGCACGGCGTCGACACGGTGTTCGGCCTGCCCGGCGCGCAGGTCTACGGCCTGTTCGATGCGTTCCATCAGGCGCAGCTCAAGGTGATCGGCGCGCGGCACGAACAGGCCTGTGCCTACATGGCCTATGGCTATGCACGCTCGTCCGGCAAGCCGGGTGTCTTCAGCGTGGTGCCCGGCCCCGGCGTGCTCAATGCCGGCGCAGGACTATTGACCGCGTTCGGCGCCAACGAGCCTGTGCTGTGCCTGACCGGACAGGTGCCGACGCAGTTCCTGGACAAGGGCCGCGGCCATCTGCACGAGATGCCGGATCAGCTCGCCACCCTGCGCAGCTTCGTCAAATGGGCCGATCGCATCGAATATCCGGACATTGCGCCGACCATGGTCGCGCGCGCGTTCCAGGAGATGATGTCGGGACGCCGCGGCCCGGTGGCGCTGGAAATGCCCTGGGATGTCTTCACGCAAAGCGCGGATGTCGGCAAGTCGCAGGTGCTCGCCGCCTTCCCGGCGCCGCAACCGGATCCGGACCGCATCAAGGATGCCGCGGCGCTGATTGCGGCCAGCAAGCGGCCCATGATCTTTGTCGGCTCCGGCGCGATCCATGCACGCGAAGAGATTCTCGAGCTTGCGGAAATGATCGATGCGCCGGTCGTCGCCTTTCGCAGTGGCCGTGGCATCGTGTCAAACGCGCACGAGCTTGGCCTGACCATGGCCGCGGCGTACCGGCTTTGGCCAGCCACCGATCTGATGATCGGCATCGGCACGCGGCTGGAGTTGCCGACCATGTCGCGCTGGCCTTACCGGCCTGACGGGCTGAAATCGGTCCGGATCGATATCGATCCCGTGGAGATGCGCCGCTACACATCGGATGTGAGCGTGATCTCGGATTCCGGATCGGGAACGCGGGAGTTGCTCGCAGCCGTGCGCAAGGCCGGCTATCGCAAGAGCAGCGGGCGCCGCGCCGAGATTCGCGAAGCAACCGCAGCCGCGCAGCAGGAGATCCAGAAGGTGCAGCCGCAAATGGCTTACCTGAATATTCTGCGCGAGGTCCTGCCCGACGACGCCATCGTCACCGACGAACTGTCGCAGGTCGGCTTTGCCTCCTGGTACGGCTTTCCCATCTACGAGCCGCGCACCTTCATCACCTCGGGCTATCAGGGTACGCTCGGCTCGGGCTTCCCGACTGCGCTCGGCGCCAAGATCGCCAATCCCGACAAGCCCGTTGTCGCGATCACCGGCGATGGCGGCTTCATGTTTGGTGTGCAGGAGCTTTCCACCGCCGTGCAGTTCAACATCGGCGTGGTCACGCTGGTGTTCAACAACAACGCCTATGGCAATGTGCGGCGCGACCAGCGCACCCGTTTCGACGGCCGCGTGGTCGCGGCCGACCTCGTCAATCCCGATTTCGTCAAGCTTGCGGAATCCTTTGGCGTGGGCGCAAGCCGCGTCACCGCGCCCGATCATTTCAGGCCCGCGCTGGAGAAGGCGCTTGCTTCCGGCGGACCGTATCTGATTGCGGTGGAAGTGCCGAGAGACTCCGAGGTCACGCCGTGGACGTTCATTCACCCGGCGAGGAACTAAACGCCGCGCGCGGCTGCACCCTGGCCGCCGCGATCACGAGCAGGCCCGCGCCGGCGACCGCCCAGCAGGCGACCGGAGCCCAGTGCAACAGCGGCGCATATTCGGGCATCTTCTGCAATCCGCCCGCGACCGCCGCCATCCGCGCGAATGTCGCGAGCGCCAGTGCGGAGAACACGAGGCCTGTGACCCTGCCCTCGGCGCCGGTATGACCGATGGCAAGCGCGGCCGACACCGCGCTCATCAGCATGCAGCCCCAGGCCGCGCCGGCGACGAACTGCGCGACGACGAGCATCTCGAGCCCGCCGGCGAGCTCGGCGGCCAGCACCGCGACCGCACCCAGCAATCCCGCAGCTCCCATCACGATCAGGCCGCCCCGATGCTTCACGACCAGGCTTGCGGGAAACATCGCGAGATTGAAGCCGATCCAGAACACTGGCATCAGCCATTGCAGCTCCATCGGCTGGGCAAAGCGCAGAAAATACGGCGCGCTGTTGACCGAAAAATGCAGCTGATACCCGAGCGCGAGCAGGAGCATTGCCGCGATGAAGATCACCGGCACCGTACCGAAGGCTTTTGGCGGCTCAATCGGCTTTGCGGGCGCCGCGTCCCTGGCGAGGTCACCCTCGACCCTCGACAACGCGAGGGTCGTGATCAGCAGCACCACGCTCGAGGTCACGAAAGGCAGACGCGGATCGATATCGCGGAACACGGTACCAAGATAGGGCGACACCGCGCCGGCCAGCCCATAGCCGAGCATCGCCAGCGCAGAGAGGAAAGGAATGTTCGGCCGCGCGGCGTATTTGCCGAGCAGCAGCAGCGGCGGCGCACGCAGCGCCGAGGACGTGATCGACCAGATCACCACCAGTGCGATGAACCAGATCTGCGCGCCATCGCCCGCGCCGGCGACAAAAGGCAGGCTGACAAAGGCGGCACAAGACAACGCGGTCAGCGTGCCGACGAAGATACCCAGTCGTCCGACTAAAGCAGCGATCCGATCGGCGGCGATTCCCATGGTCGTGTCGGTGATGGTGAAGATCGCCTGATCGAGCATCAGGATGAAGATCACCGCCCCCGGCGCGATCCCGACTTCCTTTGCGAGCGCCGGCAGGTAGATCACATAGGTGGTCCAGCCGAGCGTGAAGACCAGTTGCAGGAACGCCAGATAGATGCCTGCGCGATTGCCGCTGGTGCCGGTGTGCGCCGCTATCCCCGTCGATCCCATGCGCTCAGCATAAGGCAGACGGCCCGGATGTGGAAATGCGGCAATCCAGCTTCGAGGCCGGCTCGCGGCTAACCCGCTTTTCGGAAGGTCAGGTTGATGCGCCGGCGGCCAAGCAGCTCATGCTCGCCATCGGCCAGCGGCGCCACGCCATGAAAGGTCAGCCGTGAGGGACCGCCCCAGACGACGACGTCGCCATGCACCAGCCGGTAACGCACCGGCCGGTCCGTGCGCTTCAGTCCGCCCCACAGGAAGGTCGCGGGCAAACCGAGCGACACGGAGACGATCGGCTCGTCATAGTTCTCCTCGTCGCGATCCTGGTGCAGCGACAACCGCGCGCCCGGCTCGTAGCAATTGACAAGACAGGCCTCGGGGCGGAAGCCGGCAAAGCCCGCCTGCACCGCCGCCTGCCCGGCCAGTTCGCGAAAGATCTTGGGCATAGCGGGCCACGATCTGCCGGTGGTGGGATCGATGGCGTCATAGCGATAGCCGGTCCGGTCGGTGACCCAACCGAGGCTGCCGCAATTGGTCATCGCAACCGACATTTCGTAACCGCCCGGAGTCACCATGTGACGGAACGGCGCCTGCGCGATAATGCCATCGACTGCCGTCAGCAGGTCATGCTGGATCGGCCGCGCAAAGCCGCGCAGCAGCATCGCGCCTTCTGCGATCGCTTCGCGCGCAGGCAGCGCTTCGGTCCTGTCAAAGAGATCGGCCGTCATTTCGCATCATGGAAGATCACGCCGACGGTGTGGCGCTTGCCGGAGCGCAGCCGGCTGACGCCATGCCGCAGATTGACACGATAGATGCCGCGCGTCCCCTGTACCGGTCGGTGATGCACGGCGAAGGCGACCGCATCGCCCTGTTTCAACGCCACCACTTCGGCGCGCGACTGCATGCGTGGACGCTGCTCGGTCAGCACGAACTCGCCGCCCTCGAAGTCACGCCCGGGCTCGGAGAGCAGGATTGCGACCTGCAACGGAAACACATGCTCACCATAGAGATCCTGATGCAGGCAATTGTAGTCGCCGGCCTCGTATTGCAGCAGCAGCGGCGTCGGGCGGGCCTGGCCAGCGTCGTGGCAGCGCTTGAGGAAGGCGTCGTGACGGTCGGGATATCTGATGTCGATCCCCATCGCCTCGTTCCAGCTGTTGGCGATGCCTTGCAGCCGCGCATAGAGCGCCGGCCGCAACGCGGCGATCAGATCGGGCAGCGGGTAGGAGAAGTATTTGTATTCGCCGCGGCCAAAGCCGTGACGGCCCATGACGATGCGGCTGCGGAAATGCGCGTCGTCGGGATAGAGCGCGGAGACTGCGTGGCATTCCTCGGGCGTCAGCAAATTCCTGAGAAGCGCGCGGCCCTGCGCGTCGAGGTCAGCCCCGACCTGCGCCCAATCGAGCGCGTCGACGCGGGTTGCGATGCCGGATGGTGGAACCGGGCGAATGGCGGTTTTGGCGCTGGTTTTCATGCCCCCAATCTGGGGCAGTCGGACGGGATCCGCCACCCGATTTCCGATGGCTCCGTCATTCCGGGATGCGCGAAGCGCAGACCCGGAATCTCGAGATTCCGGGTTCGATGCTTCGCATCGCCCCGGAATGACGGAAGCTTACCCCCTCACCGGCAACGTGATCACATCATAGGCGTGGTGGATGGCGCGCTTGCGCTCCGGGTCTTCCAGCTCGAATTCGAAGCGATCGGCCGGGCGAATGCCGCCCTTGGCGGCAAAGGTGCCGCCGAACATGGCGCAGCCATCCGGCAGCTTGCCGCCTTCGAAACCCTTTTCCAGCAACGTCTGCACCGGCAGCATCGCATCCAGCGTGCCCTCCTGGTAGAGCTCGCGCCTGCCATCGATCCACGCCCAGGACCGCAGGATCATCCTGTCCCAATGGCCGATGACGTCTTCCAGCTCCCACAATGTGGAGGCGACCGGCTTGTCGCACATCTGCTTGGACACGGTGACGCTGTAGCTCTCGACCTTGCGGTCGGTGTGGTCGGAGGCGAGGCCCACCAGGGTGCGGCCCTGCCAGCCGATCAGGAGGAACTCGACCTCTCCGGAGGAATCATTGCCGCAGACCTCGATGGAGTCTTCCAGGGTCAGGCGCCGCGCCGAGCAGCGATAATAGATCGGCGTGGTGGCGGGCCGCGCGATACCGATCGCTTCCAGTTCGGCAATGTGCTTGTCGCGCGCGACGGGATCGCGGCCGGTCCAGCCGGCAATCACGGCCTGGTCGATCGCGAGAGTCAGCGGAACAGTCGCGCCCTCGGCATCGATCACGGTGAAGGTCAGGTCAAACACGGATGGCTCCTTCCATTGCTGCCGCCAGCTCGAAGATGCGGCGGTCCGAGCCGCCGGTCGCAGCCAGCATCAGTCCGACCGGCACCTCGCCGTCGCGCTGGGCCGGCAGCGAGATCGCGCAACCGTCCATCATGTTGATCAGCGTGCAGTTGCGCAGGGATCGCAGGTTCGCGACGGTGAACGCCTTGTCGTCGGCGAGATCGGCGATTTTCGGCGGCGTATTCGCCGTCGTCGGGAGGACCAGTGCGTCATAAGGCGCAAGCCGGACCGCGACCCGCGCGATCAGCGAACGCCGCGCGTTGAGCAGATCGATGTAGTCGGCTGCGCTCATGCCTTCGCCGCGCTGAATGCGCAAGGCCACGCGCGGATCGTAGACATCGCCCTTGCTGGTCAGGAGATAGCGGTGCCAGGCATAGCTTTCGCTGGACGCGAAGCCGCCTTTGGCGTTCATCACACCGACGTCGAGAAATTCCGGCACCTCGATGTGTTCGATCAGCGCGCCGGCACGCGACAGCCTCTCCAGCGCACGTGCGAACGTTTTCGCAACGGCTTCATCGAGATCGTCCATCGCGACCGTCATCGGCACGGCCAGCCTCGCGCCCTTGATCGGCCGTGGCTGGATGGTCGGGAGCGCCTGATCGGCCAGCACGGCATCGAGTGTCGCGCAGCACTGCACGGAATTGGCGAGCGGGCCGTAACTGTCGAGGGAAAACGAGAGCGGCACGCCGCCGTCGAGTGGAATACGGCTCTGCGTCGGCTTGTAGCCGACGATGCCGTTATAGGCGGCGGGAATTCTGCAGGAGCCGCCGGTGTCGGTGCCAAGCGCGCCATAGGCCATACGATCGGCGATCGAGACCGCAGCCCCTGATGACGAGCCACCGGGGACATGTCCGACATTGCGCTGCCACGCGCCCTTCGGCGTGCCGTAATGCGGATTGATGCCGATGCCGGAATAGGCGAACTCGGTCATGTTGGTGCGGCCGATGACGACAAAGCCGGCGCGCCGCAGCCGCGCGACGACGGGCGCGTCTGCCGCGGCCGGCGCTGAATCCTCCAGCGCGCGCGAGCCTGCCCGGCTCACCTGCCCGGCGATGTCGAAGAGATCCTTGATGGACACGGGAATGCCGGCGAAACGCGACGGCGCGGCATGCGCCTTGCGCAGGCGATCCATCGCATCGGCCGCTTCAAGCGCCGCGTCCCTGTCGACATGAATGAAGGTTCGCTGCCCCTCGCCTGCGGGATCGGCGATCCGGGCGATGCATTCCTCGACAAGCTTTCGGGCGGTGGTGCGGCCGGCTTCGAGGTCATCGGCAAGCGCGGCCAGGGTCGGGTTCGGCATCATCATCCTCCGTCATGGCCGGCTTCGGCCCGGCCATCCACGTCTTTGTCTCAGATTATGTGCATCAAGACGTGGATGCTCGGGACAAGCCCGGGCATGACGACTATGAGCGCAGACTATCTTCAATCTCAAGGTCGAGCAGCGCAGAACTCAGCGACTTGCCGTGTGCATCGAGCGCGAGCGAGCGGGTCACCCCGCCGCCGAGCGTCTGGTCCATCACGAAATTCAGCGCGGCGATATTGGGCAACTCATAACGCACCACCTCGCCTTCGACAACGCCGGCGAAATGCGCTTTGACGCGCTCGGCGGTGACCTGGTCCTTGAGGAGCGGATAGTGTTTGGCGTCATAGGCGATGACGGAGATATTGGACGTGTTGCCCTTGTCGCCGGTGCGGGAATGGGCGATCTCGCGGAGCTTCATGGATCACGCCTCCACGAACCGGACCTGCGGCTTTGCGAGCTCGCGCGGCAGCAGCACGGAAGCGATCCCGACGACATCGCGCGCCGATTTCCAGGCGCCGCCGCCACCGGCCGGACCGTTGGTATAGAGAGTCTCGACCTCGTTGCCGATGCGCACAGCCTCGCGCAAGTTATCGGTGCGGCCGGTCACACGCACGCGCACCTCGTAGGGCTCGTTGCCGTGGGCGGAAACCCGCGCACCATGCAGCGCATCCATCCCGATCAGGTCGAAGCGCAGTTCACTCGTCGCGACGCCGGTCAGCTTCAGCCGCTCGCGGACGATTTCGAGCGCAAGCCTGCCGCGCGCGAGCGCGCCGGGGCCGGCATAGGAGATCTGGCCTTCGCCGATGAAACTGTCGACATAGCCGACCGAGACCTTCAGCGTCGGCGTTCGCTTCGTGCCGCGGCCGCCGGTGACACGCACGCGATCGGGCGCAATCTCCTCGACCGACACTTGCGAGAAATCCGCCACCACATCCGGCTGAAAATATCTGACGGGATCGTGGACTTCGTAGAGCAATTGCTCCTTGCAGGTCTGCGCCGTCACCGCGCCGCCCGAGCCCGGCACCTTTGTCACGACCAGCGAGCCGTCCTCGCCGACTTCGCCAATGGGAAAGCCAAGCCGGGCGAGGTCAGGGATGTCTTTATATCCGGGGTCGGCGAAATAGCCGCCGGTGATCTGGCCGGCGCATTCGAGGAGATGGCCTGCGACCGTGCCCTGCCCCAGCAGATTCCAGTCGTCCATCGCCCAGCCGAAGGCGTGGATCATCGGCGCCAGAAACAGCGCGGGGTCGGAGGCTCGGCCGGTGATCACGACATCGGCCCCCTTGCTCAGCGCGTCAGCCATCGGCTCGGCGCCGAGATAGGCATTGGCCGAGAGCAGCTTGTTGCCGAGCTGCCTGATGCTGCCTTCAAACTCCATGATCGGGAAATCGGCGGCCTTGCAGGCATCCAGCACATCGTCGCCTATGACGGCTGCGATCTTCAGCTTCGAGAGCCCCAGCGAACGCGCGATTTCGGCGGTCTTCCTCGCGGCAGCCTCCGGATTGGCCGCCCCCATATTGGTGACGATCTTGATGCCCTTGGCGGCGCAGATCGGCAGCACCGCGCGCATGCGCTCCTCCAGCAGCGGATCGTAACCGCTTTCCGGATTCTTCATTCGCGCCTGCTGCGCCAGCGCGACCGTGCGCTCGCCCAGGCATTCGAACACGAGGTAATCAATGTCGCCCTTCTCGGCGAGTTCGACGGCGGGCTCGATGCGGTCGCCCGAATAGCCTGCTCCCGAGCCGATCCTGATTGTGCGCATGTCCTGACAACCCGCTGATGGTTCGAGCCTCTTAGGATTCGAGATTTGGTGCGCGACGATGCCAGTCCGTCGCGCTCTGATAGGCCATTCCGATCCGCAGCGCGGTCTCTTCCTCGCCCGGACCACAGACAATGTGCAGCGAAGTCGGCAAGCCCGGCGGAGACAAGCCGTTCGGCACCGCCAGCGCGCAACCCCCGAGCATATTCACGACGCGGGTAAAATGCGATGGCACGATTGCGGTCGTCGCGACATCGGCCACCGGGATCGCGGTCGTCGGCGCGGTCGGCGTCAGCAGCGCATCGACACCGGCCAACGCCGCCTCCATCGCGCGCCGCATCAGCTCGCGCTTCTGCAGCAGGACGAGATAGTCCGTCGACGACTTCCTGGCGGCCGGCTTGAACCGCTTGCGCACTTCCTCGTCGATCGGCGACGACGTATCTTCAACGAGGTGCCGGACATAGGGGTAGCCGTCCATCGCGATCAGAGCGCCGGTCATCTCGGCGAAATCGACGAACTTGTGCGGCAGTGCGACGTCGACGATCTCCGCTCCCATGCCCTCGAGCGCGCGCAAGGAGTCGTCATAGGCGGCGAGCACCACGGCCTCGATGCCCTCGCGCTCGACGTCGGGCATCCGCGCCAGACGCAAGCCCTTCGCGCCGCGCCGCAGCGCTTTCATCGACAGCCGCTGTCCGTCCGTGCGCATCACGTCAAACAGAAGCGCCGCGTCGGCCGCGCTGCGCGCGAGCGGCCCAACCGTATCGAGTGTCGTGCTCAGCGGCAGGATGCCGTCGGTCGGTATCAGCCCAACCGTGGTCTTGAGCCCGGTCAGCCCGCAGAAGGCGGAGGGAATGCGGACCGAGCCGCCGGTATCGGTCCCGATCGCCCACGGCACCATGCGCGAGGACACCGCCACGCCGGAGCCGCTGCTCGATCCGCCGGGCGTGCGATGGGTTTGCATGTCCCAGGGGTTACGCGGCGTGCCCATATGCTGGTTCGTGCCCCAGGCGCCGAATGCGAATTCCACGGTGTGGGTCTTGCCGATCACGATCATGCCGGCCGCGATCAGCCGGGCGGCCAGTGTGCCGGTGATCTCGGAGACCCTGTTTTGCCACGCCTTCGAGCCGCCGGTCGTCACCTTTCCCTTGAGGTCCACGAGGTCCTTGAGGCCGAAGGGAATGCCGTGCAGCGGGCTGACGGCGTGACCGGCGCCGCGAGCAAGATCGGCGGCCTTTGCGGCGTTGCGCGCGTCCTCGGCATAGACGTCGATGAAGGCGTGAAGCGCCCCGTCGTAGCGCGCGATCCTGTTGAGACAGGCCTCAGTCAACTCGACCGACGACATTTTCCCTTCAGCGAGCTGGGCCGCGAGGTCCACAACATCAAGTGCAGTCGGATCGTTCGAGCTGGTCATTTCGGGCCGCCAGTCTTGTTTGTGGTGAACTACTTCAAGCCGAAATAGGCCCGGTGCAGCTCTTCATTGCCGCTCATCTCGGCGACCGTGCCGGCGAAACGGATGCGCCCGCCTTCCAGCACGAACACCCGGGTTGCGACCTCAAGGAAACCGATATTTTGCTCGGCGATCAAGAGCGCCAGCCCCCGCCCCTGCAGGCTGGAGAGGACCCGGATGACCTCTTTGACAAAGAGCGGCGACAATCCTGCCGACGGCTCGTCCATCACAAGCAGCCTTGGCTCGGCCGAGAGCGCTTTCGCAATGCCGAGCATCTTGCGCTGGCCGCCGGACAGGCTGGACGCGGGATCCCGCCGCTTGTCGCGCAGCACGGGGAACAGGCCGTAAAGCTCGTCGACCCGCGCAGACGGATCGGCATGCCCCAGCGCCTGCGCGCCGACGCGGATGTTCTCCTCGATCGACAGATCGGGAAACACCGCAAGCTCCGACATATAGGTCATGCCGCGCTTCATCCGCTCGGCCGACCGCATGCGGGTGATGTCCTGGCCGCCAAGCTTGATATGACCGTGCCGCGCCTCGATCAGGCCGACCAGCGATTTCAGGAAAGTGGTCTTGCCGGCGCCGTTGGCCCCTAACAGCAGCACGGTCTCGCCCGCCCTTACGTCGAGATCGACGCCCCACAGCACTTGCATCGTGCCATAACCGGCATCGACGCCCTTGGCGTCCAGCAGCGGCGCGATGTCAGGCGGCATGCTCGCCTCCCAGGAACACCTCGATCACCTGGGGCTCGCGGACGGCGGTCGCCAGCGTGCCTTCGAAAATCTCCTTGCCCGCGTTGAGCACGATGACGCGATCGGTGATCTGCTCGATGAAACCCATGAGATGCTCGACGACGATGATCGCCATCCCGGTCGCGGCCAATGCCTTGATGCGCCCTCCGATCCAGTCGAGTTCGGTCGGGTTGAGACCTGCGGCGAGCTCGTCGAGCAGCAGGAGCCGCGGGGACGTCGCCAGCGCGCGCGTGAGATCGAGCATCTTCTGTTGCGCGCTGTTGAGGTCGGCGGCCGGCCGATCGGCGACGTCATTCAGCCGGTATTGGTCCAGCAGCGCTTCCATGGCCGGCGGGGCAGTCCCCGCTTGTCCATGGGTCAGCGCGACGCGGATGTTCTCGCGTACGGTCAGCGACAGGAACGGTTTTGGAATCTGGAAGGTGCGATTGATGCCGCGATGGACCAGCCGGTGCGACGCGGTGCCGCCGATCGACGCACCGTCAAAGACCACCTCGCCGCCATCGGGGGCGTAGAGGCCGGAGATGACGTTGATCGCGGTGGTCTTGCCGGAGCCGTTGGGACCGACCAGGCCCAAAATTTCGCCAGGCACGACATGAAAACTCAGGCCGTCGAGCGCGTGGAAGCCGCCGAAACGCTTCACGAGCCTGGAGACGTTGAGAATGGGTTTGGCCTCAGGGGACATGCCACCCCCTGCGCGTTGCGAGCGACACGAGACCAGCGGGCAGGAACAGCACGAGCCCCATGATCAGGAGGCCATAGATGAGCTGGAAATATTGCGGCGTGGTGAAGCCGATCAGGTTGTAGATGCCGTAGAGAATGAGCACGCCGACGATCGGCCCCGTGATGGTGGCAACCCCGCCGAACAGCGCGAACACGATGGCGAAGATCGAGAACTCGCCGGAGAAGACGTTGTCCGGATAGAACACCGAGACGTACCAGGCATAGATGCCGCCGGCGAGGCCCGCGACCAGCGCCGAAGCGAGCCAGGCGAGCACGCGCATCTTCACCACATTGACGCCGGCCATGGACGCCGAGACTGCGTCCTCGCGCACCGCCTGCAACGCCAGTCCAAAACCGGAGTTCTTCAGATACACCACGCCGCCAACCGTCAAGGCGAGCACGATCAAGGCGGCATAATAGGCGTTGGTTGGATTGAAGGTGCCGGTGAGCGAGACGCCATAAGGTCCCTTGGTGATCCCCTCCAGTGCCGGATTGGCCACGAAGTGGAGCACCGCGAGCGAGGCCGCGAGATTGGCGATCGCGAAATAGGCGCCGGACAACCGAAGCAGCGGCGTCAGCAACAGGCCCAGCAGAACGCCGACAAGGCCGGCGACCAGCACCGCCAACGCGGCAGGCGTCTGCAGATGCATCACCATGATCGCAAAACCATAGGCGCCGGCGCCGAAGAAGCCGACATAACCGAACGGCAGATAGCCGGTGAAGCCGTAGATGATGTTCACGCCCTGGGCGAGGATCAGGAAGATCACGAAGTTGAACAGCAGCAGGTGATTTTGATAGATGCCGGGCAGCACCGCGAACACGACCACCAGCGGCGCGAGAATGAACAGCGTATGTTTGGCCGCATTAGGCAACGCGCACCCGCCTTCCGAGCAGGCCGCTCGGGCGCAACAACAGGATCAGGATCAGGAGAACATACGGCAGGAGATCCGCCCATGAACTGAGATAAGTCTGCACCAGCATGTAGCAGACACCATAGACCACGCCGCCGAGCGCGGTTCCCAGCGGGTTGCCGAGCGAGCCGAGCACGACGATGGCGAAGGACGTCACGGTCGCGTCCGCCCCGAAGGCGGGGGTCACCGAGCCGAACATGAAGGGCGCGAACACGCCGGCGACCGCTGCAAGGCCGAGGCCGATGCCGAACGCCGCGGCGGACACCCTGTCAACATCGATGCCGGTCGCGAGCGCCTCATCGCGGCGCGACATCACCGCGCGCGTCAGCGTTCCCAGTCGCGTGCGGTAGAGATAGAGATAAACCAGCGCGATCGCGATCAGGCTCGTCACGGCAGCGACCACCCAGGGCGCCGGAAAGCTCTGGCCGAAAATCTGGACGGGGCCTGCCGCACCCGGCTTGCCGCCGAACCAGTTGACCTTGATGGTCGTGAAGACAGTGCCGAGCAGCCGGCTCTGGATCGAGCGCTCGCTGGTGCCGGCAAAAATCGTGGTGATCGCCTCGATCACCTGTGACAAGCCGAAGAACAGGATGATCGAGAGCATTTCAGGATTGGCCGAGCCCTGCAGCCGAGGCACCAGCACCCAATAGAGCAACAGGCCGGCGAGCAGGAAAACGACGAAGCCGAGCGGCACGGCGAACAGCGGATCGAGGCCGGCAATGCCGACCACGCCGACTGCGATGAATGCGCCCAGCATCAGAATGTCGCCATGCGCGAGATTGACGATGCGCATGACGCCGAACACGAGATTGAGGCCGATACCGACCAGGCTGAAATACAGCCCGAACAGCACGCCGGCGACGAGCGCATAGGTCATGCCAGCGCCCGCCGTCCGAAGTTTCGCCTGCCCCCCAAGACCAACCTCAAGACCAACCCCAAGACCGACATCACGGCGCCGGGTAAACAGGTTTTCCGGTGGCGGTCTCGCGCGGATAGATCGAGACGAACTTGATGTGGCCGTGATCGTTGAGCACGATCTGACCGAGCGGCGTCAACTCGCCGATCTGGCCGCCCATCTCGTCCAGCTCAAAAGTCCCGTCGAGAGTCTTGAGCTTGCCGGAGAGCGAGAACACCGCGCGGCGCAGCTCCATCTGGTCGAGACTTGTGGCAACGGAAAGCGATTTCTCGATCACGAGCCCGGTGGTGTAGCCGGCAACCGAATTGAAGCCGAATTCGACCTTGCCGTCCGAATATTTCTTGTCCCAGGCGGCCCTGAAATCCTTCAGGTTCATGCCGAACTCGACGGGATAGTCGAGTTGCGACGACGGGACATAGGTGAAGACGTTCTCGAGTTCCTTGGCGCCGACGTTCTTTTCCAACAGCTCGGTCTCGATGCCGGGATAGATGCAGAACAGCATCTTGAACTTGGTGCCGACGTCCTGGAGGTTGCGCAGGAAGGCGATATCGTTCGGCGCATAGCCGAGATGGATCACCGCGTCGGGATTGGTGTTGCTGATGTTGTTGATGATGACGTTGTAGTTCGTGGTCTCGGTCGGGATACCCTGATCGTAGACGATCTCGATCGGAGCTCCGGACTCTTTCACGAATTTGCGGAAGGCATTGGCCTGCGTGCCCGTGAACTCGTTGGTCGAATAAAGGATCGCGATCTTCTTGATGCCGAGGCCCGGCCCGTCATGGCTGATGAAATCCGCGACCGGCTTCGGCCAGACGGTCGAGACCGGGTCGGCCATCAGCGCGATATAGGGATTGTCCTTGGAGAAGAAACTCGCGCCGGTGCCGGTCTGGTCGAACAGGAACATCTTGTGGTCGCGCGCGATCGCAACCGCCGGCGCCGTCAGCACCGAGCCGGAATCGGCGACCAGAAGGTCGACCTTATCCTGGGTGATGAGCTGATTATAAAGGGTGGACGCGGTCGCGGTGTTGCTCTGATCGTCATAGGCGACAAGCTTGATCGGGATCTTCTTGTCGAAGGCCTTCACATAGACGCCGCCGTCCGCATTCTTCTGCTCAACCCAGAGTTTCAGCGCGCTGTGCACCGGCATCGAGATCGACGCGAAACGCCCCGACGACGCATAGAGCGTGCCGATCTTGATCTCCGAGGGCGCATCCGCGGCCATCGCCTGCGATGCGAGCGCAAGGCTGGCGGCGAACGCCGCGCCCATGATCCTGAACATAAAATTCCTCCCGAATTTCTTGGGTTCTGGCGCCCTTCTACGCGCGGGACAGGGGGGACACAAGCGTTCCCGGCTCATCCATTGTGCGGGTGACGGAATACGCGGCATGCGCGTAGCGCGGCTGGACCGTTGACGGCCGTTGGTCAAATGTCGCATCAAGTTTGGAACGTTCACGGGAGGAATAACAGAGATGGCCGAGCCTGCCCGCGCGAAACCGAAACCGACGCCGGAAACCCAGCATTTCTGGGACGGCACGCGTGAAGGCGAACTCCGCCTGCAACGCTGTGATGCCTGCGCGCATGTCTATTTTCCGCCGCGGCCGTTCTGCCCCTCCTGCGCCTCGCGCAAGGTCTCCGTGTTCAAGGCGACCGGCAAGGGCAAGCTCTATTCTTATGTCATCAACCACCGCCCGGCCGCGCCGGGCTTCACGCCCCCCTACTCCATTGCCGTCGTCGAGCTCGACGAAGGCCCGCGGATGATGACCAACATCGTCGACTGTCCGCAAACGCCGGAGGCGCTCGAGCTCGACATGAAGGTCGAGGTCAAGTTCGAGAAACTCGACGACAAGATCACCCTTCCCTTGTTCCGTCCGGCGAAGGGGTAGAGCCATGCGCAGGAACCAGGTTGCCGTCGTCGGCGCGGCAGAGACCACCGAGCTTGGCGTCATCCCGAACGTGTCGCAGATCCAGCTGCACGCGGACGCGGCGCTGAATGCGATTGCGGATGCGGGCCTCAAGCTCTCCGACATCGATGGTTTCGCAACGGCGGTCGAGAGCCCGCAGCAGGTCTGTCATTATCTCGGCATCAAGCCGACATGGGTCGACGGCACGTCCGTCGGCGGCTGCTCCTTCATGCTGCATGTCCGCCATGCGGCGGCAGCGATCGAAGCCGGCCTTTGCAAGACCGTGCTGATCACCCATGCCGAGAGCGGCAAATCCATGATCGGCAAACTGCCGCGCTCGACGCCGCCGGACAGCCTCAACGGCCAGTTCGAGTCGCCATTCGGCGTGTACGGCCCGCCCAGCATGTTTCCGATCCCCGTACTGCGCTACATGAAGACCTACGGCATCACCCATGAAGAGATCGCGATGGTCGCGGTGGTGCAGCGCGAATGGGCGGCGAAGAATCCGCGCGCCAGCATGAAGGACCCGATCACGGTCGCGGACGTGCTCAATTCCCGCATGATCGCCTATCCGTTCCGGCTCTTGCAATGCTGTCTCGTCACCGACGGTGGCGGCGCGCTGATCCTCACTTCGGCCGACCGTGCGAAGGACTTCCCCGGAAAGCCCGTCTACATTCTCGGCACCGGCGAGAGCGTGGAAACGCCGATGGTGAGCCAGATGGAGACTTTCAACTCCTCGCGCGCCTTCAAGGTCGCAGGCCCCCTCGCTTTCAGGGAAGCCGGCATCAGCCACAAGGACGTCGACCATCTCATGATCTACGACGCCTTCGCGCATTTGCCGCTGTTCGGCCTTGGCGACCTCGGTTTCATGCCGCACGAGGAGACCGGCAAGTTCATTGCCGACGGCAACACGCGCTCCGGCGGCAAGCTGCCGCTCAACACCAATGGCGGCGGCCTGAGCTACATGCACTCCGGCATGTACGGCATGTATGCGCTGCAGGAGAGCGTGCGGCAGATGCGCGGCATCGCGCCGGCGCAGGTGCCGAACGCAAGGATTTCGGTGTGCCATGGCGTCGGCGGCATGTTCGCCGCGTCGGGCACGATCATCTTTACGAACGAGAAGTAACGACCGTCGTCATTCCGGGGCGACGCGCCAGCGTCGAACCCGGAATCTCGAGATTCCGGGTCTGGTCCTTTCGGACCATCCCGGAATGACGGCGAACCAACAGGGAGGCACATTTGGCCAAATCACTTGACGGCAAATCCATCATCGTCACCGGCGCGGGCCGCGGCATCGGCCGGGAGATTGCGCTGCTTTGCGCTGCCGAAGGCGCCAAGGTCGTGGTCAACGATCCCGGCGGCGCGGCCGACGGATCCGGCAACAGCGCAACTCCCGCGGAGGAAGTCGTCGAGGAGATCAGGAAGCGCGGCGGCACGGCGGTCGCCAATTTCGAGACCGTCGCCGAAGCGATCCCCGCCAGCCGCATCGTCAAGACGGCCACCGATCATTTCGGCAAGCTCGACGGCGTGGTGAACAATGCCGGCATCCTGCGCGACATGATCTTCCATCGCATGAGCGTGGAAGCCTTTGAATCCGTCATCAAGGTTCACCTGATGGGATCGTTCTATGTCGCCCATGCCGCCGCGCGGCTGTTCCGCGAACAGGAGAGCGGCTCCTTTGTCCACTTCACCTCGACCTCGGGGCTCGTCGGCAATTTCGGCCAGGCGAACTACGCGGCGGCGAAGCTCGGCATCGTCGGCCTGTCGAAATCGATCGCTCTCGACATGAACCGGTTCAACGTGCGCTCGAACTGCATCTCGCCGTTTGCCTGGAGCCGCCTGATCGGAACCATTCCGACCGAAACCGATGCCGAGAAGGCGCGGGTCGAAAAGATCAAGCAGATGGGACCGGAGAAGATCGCGCCGGTGGCCGCCTATCTCCTCAGCGATGCCTCCAAGGACGTCACCGGGCAGATCTTTGGCGTGCGCATGAACGAGATCTTCCTGTTCAGCCAGAACCGCCCGCTCCGTTCGGTGCAGCGCAGCGAAGGCTGGACGCCACAGACCATCGCAGACCATGCGATGCCGGCGTTGAAGCCGTCATTCTACAAGCTTGACCGCTCGGCCGATATTTTCAGTTGGGACGCGATCTGATGGGCGAATAAGGAGTAGCGAATGGCATTCCTCGCCACTCGCCGTTAGCTATTCGCACCTCGACGCAGTGATCTATTTGTGGTTGCTGCACTGCGATCCGCCTGCTTTATGCCAGATTGCGAGCACAAGATTACCTCCCAACAAAAAATTCAAGGGAGGCAATCATGACAAGTCCACTGACCTTTCCCGGCACTGGGCCGCTCAACCGTCGTCGATTGATGAAGGGCGCGGCGGCGTTGGCAGCGACGGCCGTGACGGCAAGCGCATCCGCGGAGACCGTGGCGCCACTCGGCCAGACCGGCGCTCCGACCATACAAGGCGATGCACTGCCGCTCGGTCCGCTCCAGGGAAGCCGCTATCCGGACTCTCATCTTGAGTCCGCCAAGAAGGGAGGCAAGCCCACTTTCGGTCCCCCGGATTTCCCGGCCTTCGCAGGCACCATGGCCGTGGAGCGCGTCGCCACCGGTTTCCGATGGGCCGAAGGTCCCGTCTACATTCCGGCCTACCGAATGGTGCTGTTCAGCGACATTCCCAACAATCGGATCATGCGCTTCTCCGAAGACGACGGTCACGTCAGCGTATTCCGCCAGCCCTCGATGAACTCGAACGGCAACACCATCGATCGTCAGGGACGCCTGCTCACCTGCGAACACAGCGGCCGGCGCGTTACCCGGACCGAGCTCGATGGCTCGATCACGATCATCGCCGACAAATATAATGGCAAGAAACTCAACTCGCCGAACGATGTAGTCGTGGCCTCCGATGATTCGATCTGGTTCACGGATCCGGCCTACGGCATCGGCGGCTTTTATGAAGGCGTCAAGGCCGCACCGGAGCAGGACAAGCACAACGTCTACCGGGTCGATCCGAAGTCGGGAGAGGTCAAGGTCGTCGTCGACGATTTCGTCGAGCCGAATGGTCTCGCCTTCTCGCCCGACGAGAAGCGGCTCTATGTGCTCGACACCGGCTTCACGGACGGACCCGATAATCCCTCGCACATCCGAGCCTTCGATGTGGACCTCGGCGGCGGAAAGCTGTCGAATGGCAAGGTTTTTGCGGAGATGCCGAAGCCCAGCATCACGGACGGGGTGCGCACCGATCGCGACGGGCGTGTCTGGTGCTCCGTCGGCTGGGGCGATCCGGGTGAGGACGGCGTTCGCTGCTACTCGCCGACGGGCGAGTTGGTCGGCAAGATCCACATTCCGGAAACGGTCGCCAATCTCTGTTTCGGCGGCCAGCAGCGCAACCGGCTCTATATCTGCGGCTCGACTTCGCTGTACGCCGTTTACACGAGCGTGCAAGGCGCGATGAAGCCTTAAGAGGGCGAATGGGGAGTGGCGAGTAGCGAATGGTCGAGTTTCCATTCGCTGCTCGCCACGCAACTCGCTCCCACATCCGCTGTCATTCCGGGATGCGCCGCAAGGCGCAGGCCCGGAATCCATAACCCCGACTTGTGGTTATGGATTCCGGGTTCGACGCTCGCGCGTCGCCCCGGAATGACGATGGAGCCTGGTGCCACGACTCGTGCCTTACCCCGTATTCCGCAGGCCCGCCGATATGCCGTTGATGGTGAGCTGGATGCCGCGCAGCACTTGCTCGTCCGGATCATCCTGCGCGCGGTGCTGTTTCAAAAGCTCGACCTGCACGTGATTGAGCGGGTCGAGATACGGAAAGCGATGCTTCACCGACCGCTCGAGCAGCGGGTTGCCCTGCAGGAGCCGGTCCTGGCCGGCGATCTCGAGCAGCAGGGCGATCACGAGCTCCCATTCGCGCCGGATCCGGCCGAAGATCTTGTCACGCAGCGCCACATCCGGCACGAGCTCCGCGTAGCGCGAAGCGATCGCGATCGAGCTTTTCGCGAGCACCATGTCCATGTTGGAGAGCAGCATGCGGAAGAACGGCCATTCCCGGTAAAGCTCTTTCAGGAAGGGCATGCCCTGTTCCGGGTGCTGCGCGATCCAGGCCTCGACCGCGCTGCCGAAGCCGTACCAGCCCGGCAGCATCAGCCGGCACTGCGCCCAGGAAAACACCCAGGGTATCGCGCGCAAATCCTCGATGGCGCGGGTTTTCTTGCGGGAGGCCGGGCGGCTGCCGATATTCAGCGTGGCGATCTCGTTGATGACCGTGGATGCCCAGAAATAGTCGACAAAGCCGTCGGTCTCGTAGACGAGGCCGCGATAGGCCTTGAAGGCAAGCTCGGACAATTGGTCCATCGCGGTGAGATATTCGTGCCTGGGCGCCGATTGGCGGGGATGCAGCAGGCTCGCTTCCAGCGTGGCGGCGGCGAGGATTTCCAGATTGCTGCGTCCGACTTCGGCGTTGGAATATTTCGAGGAGATGATCTCGCCCTGCTCGGTGATGCGGATCTGTCCGTTCACCGCCCCACCCGGCTGCGCGATGATCGCGTCATAACTCGGCCCGCCGCCGCGGCCGACCGAGCCACCGCGGCCGTGGAACAGCCGCAGACGCACGCCGTGGCGCTCGAACACCTCCACCAGTCCGATCTCGGCCTTGTACAATTCCCAGCCGGACGTGATGAACCCGCCGTCCTTGTTGCTGTCGGAATAGCCGAGCATCACCTCCTGCACGCCGCCGCAGCTGTCGACCAGCCGCCGATAATCGTGCAGCGACAGCATGCGGTCCATGATGCCGGCACAGGCCTGCAGGTCGGAAATGGTCTCGAACAGCGGCACGATATTGACCGCGCTGCGGCCGGAAGGATTGATCAGGCCGACTTCCTTTAGAAGCAACGCGACTTCCAGCATGTCCGACATGCCCTGGCACATCGAGATGATGCATTGGGGAATCACGTCGCTGCCGAACCTGGCATGCGCCTCGGCGGCGGCATGGAACACCGCGAGTTCGCCCAGCGTCTCCTCGCTGTATTTGACGAAGCTCGACACCAATGGCCGGGCATTGCGCAGCTCGCCGGACAACAGCGCCACGCGCGCTTCCTCGCCGAGCGCGAGATAGGACGTGCCGGGCATGGCGGTGTCGAGCAGTTCGGCCACCGTCCGCTCATGCACTGCCGAGTTCTGGCGGATGTCGAGCCGCGCGAGATGGAAGCCGAAACAATCGACCGCCCGGCGCAGCAGGCGCAGACGCCCCCTCGCGATCACCCGCGCATGGTTCGATTGCAGGGAACGATCGAGCACGTCGAGATCGGCCTGCAACTCCTTCACACCGGTATAAGGTGCGGCCTTGCCGACCGGGCGTCGCACGATCTCGACCTCGAGCTTCTCGGCTGTGGCCGCAAGCCGCGCATAGATAAGCGACACCGCGAGCCGGTACGGTTCGCCGCTGCGGTGCGGCGACTTGTCCGGCGAGCTCTCGGCCATCGCGCGCAACTCTTCGGAGACGTCGGCGAGATAGGCCGCAATCGACAGCTCCGCGCCAAGCTTGTGCAGTTCCTCGAGATAGAATTGCAGCAAACGGCTCGACTGCAGCTTCAGCGTGCCGCGCATCACGTCCGCGGTGACGAAGGGATTGCCGTCGCGGTCGCCGCCGATCCAGCTTCCCATCCGCAGGAACGAGGCAATCTCGCCGGATGTTTCCTCACCCGTGTTGAGCCGGTCTTCCAGCGCACAAGTGAGCCGCGGCACTTCGCTCAGAAAGGAGTAATCGTAGAACGACAGACCGTTGGCGACCTCGTCGAGTACTGTGAGCTTGGTCCGCCGCAACAGATTGGTCTGCCACAGCGTCAGCACCGCGCGACGGAGCTGCTCGTCGCTCGCCTGCGACTCCTCCTCGGTCAGCTGCATGCGCTCGCGCCGGTCGAGCAGGCCCGCGATCTCCATCTCGCGATCCATGGTGCTCTTGCGCCGCACCTCGGTCGGATGCGCGGTCAGGACGGGGCTGACCAGCGCGGTCGCGAAAAACGCGCGCAATTGCGCGTTCGAGACGCCGGCCGACTGCGCCAGCGCCACTGCATCAGCCAGGGCGCCAGCCCGCGGCGCGCCCCTGGCGGCGCTGCGCGTTCGCATCTGGCGGATCACGTTCTGGTCTTCGGCGACGTTGGCCAGATGGGAAAAATAGCTGAAGGCGCGCACGATGTGCAGCGTCTCTGCGATCGACATGCTGTCAAGGATGGCTTCGAGCTCACGTCGGGCGGCGCGGTCGTCGTCGCGGTGAAAACGGATCGAGGTCTGGCGGATGCGCTCGACCAGATCGAACACGTCGGCGCCCTCCTGGTCGCGCACGGTATCGCCGAGAATGCGCCCGAGCAGGCGGATATCATCCCGCAGCCTGGCGTCCTCCAGCGCCTGCACGTCGTCGGCGCGATTGGGCCTGATTTCGGAGTCGGAAGGCATGGTCTGAAGGGACATGGCGCGCTGCTCCAGAGGCTGCCCGGCTACGCCGAGTCTGCAACTTTTTTGCCGCAGCGCAAGATGAAGATGGAGGCGGTGCTCGGTGTCATTCCGGGGTTCGCGAAGCGAGAGCCCGGAATCCATGACCACCAGCTGGAATTATGGATTCCGGGCCTGCGTGCTGCGCACGCATCCCGGAATGACGACGGTTGGGTTCGCGCAGCCCTAAATCCTCCTCCCGGCTTGTTCCCAATAGGGATCGCGCAGGCGGCGTTTGAAGATCTTTCCGGAATCCTCGCGCGGCAGGTTCCGCTGGATCTCGATATGTTTAGGCACCTTGTAGTCGGCGAGCGACGTCTTCAGCCGCTTGCGGATATCCGCGACATCGAGCGTCACGCCAGGCTGCGGCTCGACCATGGCCAACAGGGCTTCGCCGAACTCCTCGTCGGGAATGCCGAACACCGCGCAATCTTGCACGCCGGGGACGGCGTGCAGCACCGCCTCGATCTCGGCCGGATAGATGTTGACGCCGCCGGAAATCACCATGTCGCGCTTGCGGTCACAGAGGAAGACGTAGCCGTCGGCATCGATGTAACCGATGTCGCCCGACGTGATGAAGCCGTCCCGCTCGATTTCCGCGCGTTTCTCCGGCTTGTTGTGATAGGTGAAATCCGGATTGGCCGCGATCCGCGAATAGATCTCGCCGATCTCGCCTTGCGACAGTTCGCGGCCATCATCGCCGATGAAGCGCAGCTCCGCGCCAGGCGATATCTTTCCGATCGTGCCGGGTTTCTTCAGTGCGTCCTCGGAATTGGCGAAAGTCACGGCGCCCGATTCAGTCGAGCCGTAGAATTCATAGATCACCGGTCCCCACCAGTCGATCATGGCGCGCTTGACGTCGGGCGGGCATGGCGCGGCGGCGTGAATGATATGGCGCAGCGACGACATGTCATATTTCTTCCGCACCTCTTCCGGCAGCTTCATCAGGCGGATGAACATAGTGGGAACCATGAAGATGGTGTCGATGCGCTGCTCTTCGATCAGCCGAAGAAACTCTTCCGGATCGAAGCGCGGCATGATCACCAGCACGCCGCCGAGCCGGGCCGATCGGATGCCGAACGAATTCGGCGCGGAGTGGTAGAGCGGACCCGGCAGGAGCGCACGCACGCCGGGCTTGGTGCCATAGATCATCGCGCGCATGCACTCCTGTGCCGCGCTCTGCTCCGGCGTCGGCGCATTGCGCCGCACGCCCTTGGGGTTACCCGTGGTGCCGGAGGTGTAGATCATGTTCTGCGGCTGCGGCACCGCCGGGCCGTCATAGGGGATTTGTTCCGCCAGCCAGGATTCGAATTCGATCGCGAAGACGGGCGTCGCAAGGTGAGCGGGATCGATCCTGTAGCTCCTGAGGATTTCGGGCGGCGTCGGCACGCTGAGCACCGTGACGCCAGGCAGGATCGACTCGCGCAGGTCATGCAGCATATCGGCATGGCCGACCAGCACGGAGGTGCCGCTGTCCTTCAGAACGTAACTGATCTCCTCCGGCTTGAAATGCCAGTTCACCGGCACGCCATAGGCGCCGAGCCGCATCGCCGCGTACGCCGTCTCGATGAAGGCGATGTCGTTGCGCATCAGGATGCAAACGGAATCGCCCTGTCTGACGCCCAGCCTGTGCAGCCCACCGGCGATGCGCGTCGCGCGATCGGCGACGTCGGCGTGATCACGGCGGCGCTCGCCGGAGATGATGCCGCGGTAGAGGGTTTGCATTTTCCCATTCCGATCTTGCGTCGGTTTTACGTCGTCATTCCGGGATGGTCCGAAGGACCAGACCCGGAATCTCGAGATTCCGGGTTCGGCTCTGCGAGCCGCCCCGGAATGACGGAAGGAAAACTACCCCCCGTCCGCGAAACGCGGCGCGCGCTTGTCGATATTGGCGCGAACCGCTTCGGTCTGGTTCGCGCTTCCGATCAGCTTCTGCTGCTCGACGGATTCTGCGAGCAGCGCCGGGCCCGGATCGACCGACAGCTTGTTGAGCATGCGCTTGGCGGCGCGGATCGCATCGGGGCTCTTTCCGGCAATTTCGCGCGCGACCTCCAGCGCCGCAGCCCGCGGATCGTCGCAGATTCGCGTTGCAAGCCCGTAGGTGAGCGCCTCCTGAGCCGAGAAGATCCGCCCCGTATAAGTGAGCTCGCGCAGGATATCGTCGCGCACGAGAGTGGCGAGGATTGGCGTGCCCGCCATGTCAGGAACGAGCCCCCATTTGATTTCCATGATCGACATGCGCGCGTCGGGTGTCAGGAACCGCATGTCGGCTCCGAGTGCAAGCTGGAAGCCGCCGCCGAAGGCGACGCCCTGCACGGCCGCAATCACCGGCACCGGCAATTGCCGCCAGCCCCAGACCGCCTGTTGCGCGAAATTGGCCAGCCCGTGAGTCCGCTTCGTCAGATCACGGCCCTCGCCGCCTTGTATGCCATTGCCCCCGCTTTCCTTCATGGCGGCAAAACGGCCCATGTCGAGACCGGCGCAGAACGCCCGGCCTTCCCCGGACAATACTACCGCCCTCACACCCCTCTCCTTGCCGAGCCGTTCGGTCGCCGCTACCAGCGCCTCGAACATCGCGGCATCGAGCGCATTCATTTTGTCCCCCCGCACCAGGCGAACATCGGCGATGCCGTCCGTGACCGATATCGAGACGCGCTGCTCCATCTGGAAATCTCCCGGGCTTATTCCTTGTTGCAGCTTTACAGAACGGCGTTGGGCGGATTTAGTCAATCGACCAATTAACAGACCTCACCCGGGGTGGAAACGATGTTCAGGGACCAACTTCTCGCCGGAAGACGTATCCTCGTGACCGGTGGCGGCACCGGGCTCGGCAAATCCATGGCCGCGCGTTTTCTCGAACTCGGCGCGGAAGTCCATATCTGTGGACGGCGCAAGATTGTCTGCGACGAGACCGCGACCGAATTGATGGATCAATACGGCGGGCGCGTGGTCAGCCACGGCGTCGATATCCGCAACGCGATGGCCGTCGACGAGATGATCGAGCAGATCTGGACCGGCGGCCCCCTGACCGACCTCATCAACAACGCCGCCGGCAATTTCATCTCGCGCACGGAAGAGCTTTCGGCGCGCGGCTTCGACGCCGTCGCCAATATCGTCATGCACGGCACATTCTATGTGACCCACGCCGTCGGCCGGCGCTGGATCGCCAACAAGCAGCGCGGCAATGTCGTGTCGGTCACCGTGACCTGGGTGCGCAACGGCTCGCCCTATGTCGTGCCGTCCGCGATGAGCAAGTCCGCGGTGCATGCCATGACCATGTCGCTCGCCACCGAATGGGGCAGATACGGCATCCGGCTCAACACCATCGCCCCCGGCGAAATCCCGACCGAGGGCATGAGCAAGCGCATCAAGCCCGGCGACGAGGCCGGCGCGCGCACCAAGGCGATGAACCCGATGGGTCGCGTCGGCACCATGGAAGAACTGCAAAACCTGGCGGTCTTCCTCATCTCCGGCGGCTGCGACTGGATCAACGGCGAGACCATCGCCATGGACGGCGCGCAGGCGCTGGCGATGGGCGGCAACTTCTACCAGCTCCGCGACTGGAGCGACGATGACTGGACCACGGCGCGCGAGTCCATCAAGGCGCAAAACGAAAAGGACCGTGCGGCACGGGGATGAGCGAGCGGGGGGCGGACACGGTCCATCAGCGTCTAGACGCAAGCTGGACTCCCCCGTCACGATAATCTCCGGGAGCAACATGACTCCGACCGAACAGCCGCAAAACCTGGCCGAGATGATCCGCATGCGGGCAAAGTCCCGCGGCGAGGCGATCGCCTTTGAATTCGAGGGACGCCAGAGCAGTTTTGCGGAATTCGACCGCAACACCAACCGCGTCGCCAACGCGCTGATCGCGATGGGCGTCAAGCCGCGCGAGCGCATCACCTATCTCGGCAAGAACAGCGACGTCTATTTCGAGCTGCTGATGGGCGCGATGAAGGCCAATGTGGTGATGGCGCCGGTCAACTGGCGGCTGGCCGGGCCGGAGGTGGCTTTCATCGTCGAGGACTGCAAGGCGCCGGTGCTGTTTGTCGGACCGGAATTCGTGACGATGGCACGCAACCTCAAGGACAAATTGCCTGGCGTTCGCGCCATCATCACGACCGAAGGCGGCGCAGTGGAATGGCAGGACTTTGCCGCCTGGCGCGACGCGCAGAGCGCCGGCGATCCCGGTGTTGCGATCAGACGCACCGACGTTGCGATACAGCTCTACACATCAGGCACGACAGGAAGGCCCAAGGGGGCGATGCTGACGCATGCCAACATGCTCAATCTCGCGCAGTCGGGCAGCGAGGCGGAGAAACCCGAGTGGAACAGATGGACCACCAGCGACGTGTCGTTGGTGGCGATGCCGATCTTCCATATCGGCGGATCCGGCTGGGGTGTGATGGGTCTCTATCATGGCGCTCGCGGCGTGATCGCACGCGAATTCGATCCCACAAAGGTGCTCGATTTCTTCGAACAATCCGGTATCACCAAACTCTTCATGGTGCCCGCCGCGATGCAATTCGTGGTGAGACAGCCGCGCGCGAAACAGGTGGATTTCTCACGTCTGAAATACATGCTCTACGGCGCCTCGCCGATTCCGGCGGCGCTGCTCAAGGAGTGCATCGAGGTTTTCAAATGCGGCTTCGTGCAGATGTATGGCATGACGGAGACGACAGGCACCATCGTGGCGCTGCCGCCTGAAGACCATGTGGAGGGACTGGAACGCATGCGCTCGGCCGGCAAGGCGTTGCCGGGCGTGGAGCTTGCGATCCTCGATGACGACGGCAACCGATTGCCCGCGCGCGAGGTCGGCGAGATCGCCACCCGGTCCGGCTCGAATATGGCGGGCTACTGGAATCTGCCGGAAGCAAGCGCAAGAACGCTCGACAGGGATGGTTGGCTCCGCACCGGTGATGCCGGTTATATGGACGAAGACGGCTACCTCTACATCCACGACCGCATCAAGGACATGATCATCTCGGGCGGCGAGAACATCTATCCGGCGGAGGTCGAGAGCGCACTCTGCGACCATCCCGACGTCGCAGAGGCTGCCGTGGTCGGCATTCCCGACGACAAATGGGGCGAAGCCGTGAAGGCCATCGTGGTCATGAAGCCCGGCAGGACAGCGAGCGCGACCGACATCATCAACTTCACCCGCGAGCGGATCGCGGGCTACAAGACGCCGAAATCGGTCGACTTTCTCGAGGCTCTGCCGCGCAATCCGTCGGGCAAGATCCTGCGCCGCCACCTGCGCGATCCCTACTGGACCGGCAAGGACAGACAGGTGAATTGAGCGCGCCCGTTTTCGCCTGCGTCACGCCGCACCCAGCAACGCCGATTCCTTTCGCGCGTCCCGCCCGCCGAACAACCGCCCCATCAGCTTGGCAGATTGGGGAGCCTTCGCATTCGGGACGAAGGGATCGGTGTAGCAGGTCGCGCCCGCCGCCCCTGCGATCCGCGCGACTTCATCGGTCATCATGGGCGCACCCGAGGTGTACACGACATCGTTCGCCGACAGCGGCGGCAGAAAATCGGTCGGCCGGCCGGCGCGAATGGCCGACGAAATGTCCTGCCGCTCCGACAGCACGGGAATGATGGCGACAGTCGGGAAACAGCGCGATGCGGCAGAGTGCTGCGCCGCATGTAGAACGATTGCAGCTTCCTTGCTGCGACCACGAACATCAGCTCACGCCGCGGCTGTTCGGTCATGGCTGCCGCCGCAATCGACCACATCGGCGCAAAGCCGGTACCGCTCGCACACCAGCACGATTCGCCCGTGATGATTCGGCCGGAAAAACGCACTGGCCGAACGGTCCCGTGACAGCCGCACGCGATGACCGACACGGATGCGCTCGCCAAGCGCCGACGACACCGCGCCATCCGGAAAGCGGCTGATCTGGAAGTGCAGCACATCGGCGATTGGGCGCACCCTCGAGCGGATAGCTCGGGCTGTAGCAGCGCTCCGGGAAGCCGCGAAACTGCAGCTTGCAATATTGGCCGGGCAGATAGTTCCAGCGGCTTCGGCAGCTCGATCGATCACGCCGATCACGTCGGACGCCAGCGGGTCGAGCTCGCGCCACTCGCGCCGGCAGCGAAACCGTCTCCGGCACCGCCTCGGTGACGAGCTTCAGATCGGACACGACCTGCGCCTGGCAGGCGTAGATCATGTCGCTGCCCTCCTCGGTGCCGCCGAACACCTTGCCGTCCGACAAGACGCACGCGGCAGGCGCCGCAGACCCCGCTCCGGCAGTCGTGCGGCAGATCGACGCCGTTCATCAGCGCGCTGTCGAGCAGCAGTTCGCCGCAATTGGCGAGGAAGGCGTCCTTGTTGAGCGTCACCTTGCAGATCTTTCCGCATCATTCCACCTCGAGACGTATGGGCCGGACGTGCCGCGTGTGCCTGATCTGGCTGTGATCGAAGGCTGCGACCCGCATGAAGATGCCGGTCCTGATCGGCAGATCGTATTTGCTTTCCGGTATCGAGACGCCGCGCCACCTCGAGCGCCCAATGTCCGGAGGCCCAGCGCGCCGCGCAGCGCACATCGGCGCGATCGCCGGTAAATTCCCCGGAAACGATGACGCCAGGGAGCATCGTGCCGATCGGGAATCAGCCGATCGACCTGCTCGGCGTATAGGGCATGGTTTCGGCTTCGATCATGAACCATCGCGCGCCATCGCTTTCGCCGACGTCAGGATCGAGCGATGATCTGCCCCATCCGGCGTTCAACGTCGCCGCGAGATCCTTGGGCAGCCGGCGCGGCGTGACGATCGGATCGGGCATCGGCTGCGTCATTCGCGCGGTCGCTCGAAATTGTCCGAATAATTGGCGCTGCCCGGATCCGGCGCGAACCCGCCTTGTAGGGAACGACATTGCGGACCTGCATCGGCGCTCGGCTCGAGCGGCGGACCGAAATGACTCATCGTCCATCCAGCCGGTCGTCGCTGGTCGCCTTCCACTGCCACACATCGACAAGGCATCCGGCGTCGTGAAATGCAGGCCGCGCCCGGTCATGGTGGAGGGTGCGCCGGGAACCGGATGCGGGCTCGCATGGAAGGTGCGATCGCCCGCGAGATCCACGTTCGAGGTCGTCAGCAGCACCGCGAACTTGTCCTCGTTGAAGGTCTGCTCGTCGCCACGCTCGTAGCCGTCGTGAAGCACATGCCAGCCGTCGATCTTCTTGATCAGCGGCAACTGCTTCAGCGACCGCGTCGGATCCTCCCAGGTGAACAGGAAATAGGCCCAGGTGCCGTCGTGCACCGCGCGGATCTCCACCCGCGACTCGCCCCTGCCGTCGAAATTTCCGCCCTGGTTGGTCATCAGCGAAAACGGCCGGATGCTTCGCCAGACCGGATCGGAGGTATCACCGTCAAGAACCGGCGCGTCATCGCTTGCGATACGATGGACTTGCAGGCCATTCGACCGAAAGCCAGTCGGTCGCGACACGGCCGACGCCGCCGGTGATCGCGATGGCCACGGCCACCACGAAGGGATTGGAGTTGCAGTGTCGACATTCCTCCGGTTTCGGATTGCGCGTGTTGGTTTCGATACGCTGTTGTCGCGCTTGTGCGCTTCCCCGCCGTCTGCGCGCCGCTCGTCCCGGCGCGGCTGCTCCAGCTGCAGAGACGTACCGGGCAAGTCCTGCGCTCTCGGCCAGCAAGGTCAGCAGTTCCACCGGCATCGAGCCGCGGCGGCGGCGGCAGGCAGCCGCTCGGGGCGGAACATCCGCAGCAATTGCGCCCGCCGCCGATCCTGAAGTGAATCAGGACGTGCAGGCAGCGCAAAGCGCCAGCACCACCCACGCCGCGAACCAATGCACCATCAGCGGGTGTAACCGGCGAATACGCCGAAATAGAGCAAGCCGCCGCTGATGATCAGCGTCACCATCGTGCCGAAAAATATCCAGGTCAGGAGCGACGCTGACCGCGCCGAGCCGCGCCTGCCTGCGTCCGAAGAGGCCGCGCAGCCGCGACCTTGTCCAGCTGCACGCGGCGACCGAGGCCCGCGCGGACCAGATAGATCGTGTACGCGATCGACACGCCGACCAGCACGATCGCCGCCTTCGATGTGCAAGGTCCACACGCTGACCTGCGGCAGGAGGAAGTCGATCACGTTGATCCACGCCCTGTCAGGCGCTTCGGTCGCGATGCGCAAGCCCGTGAAAAAGGCGACGCCGAGCGCGGCAACCATCAGCCAATGCAGGATGATGGTGCCATAATCCGTCTTGCGCGGCTTCACTTGCGCCTCCCCTTGTCGGGAAGGGTCGCAGGCGCGGCAGGTTCGGGCACACGCCGGACATGGCCAGCATGCGCCCGCGCGATCACCTGCACGAAACTGCTAGTTTGACCCAAACTACCTTCCCCAAATATCCGCCCGCCGAAGCCGGCGATGGAACTCATCTCCTTGATCACGACAAATGCCAAACGTGCAGACAGCCACGCCCCGCTGCTTGAGCGATCCATCTCACTATCGCGTTGTCTGGTTTTATTGGCCGATCGAGAGATCGGGCGGGTCCTTAAGGCGTTAGCGAGGTGGTTCATTTTCTTTTCCTGCTGCTCTTAGAGATAGAAACCGCGCTGTCGACTGCAACCTTCATTGAGCTTCGTGGCGTCAATCGCCGCCCCCACATCCGCACAGAAGCAAGGTGATAGGTAGACAATTCTGTGACGAAGGAGTTTATTCCACTTTCGAACAAAAAATTCCTCACTGTTGCCGAAAAATCGTCGGCTTGCGTCCGTAGTCAGCTTGCATTGCGCCAGCGAACAACAGTGGGGAAGTCTTTGGAATGAGTATCGCTCGAGATCGCCCGCACGCGCCTGCATTACCTGCATCGCTTGTTTCCTTCCGCAGCTGCCGCTGACGATCCGATCTCGCGTGGGCTGCGCGAAAGTGCGACGGAAGATGATCGGCATCGCGCTGTTCAGTGGCGTGATCAACCTGCTGATGCTCTCCGGTTCCCTTTATATGCTGCAGGTCTACGACCGCGTCATTCCGAGCCGCAACATCGCCACCCTGTTCGGCCTCTCGCTGATGGTGCTGCTTGCCTATCTGATGCAGGGCTATTTCGATGCGCTGCGCGCGCGCATGCTGTGCCGCGTCGCGACTCTGTTCGACGTCAGGCCTGCAGGATTCCATCCATCATGCGCTGGTCACGCTGCCGCTTCGAGGCGCGAAGCCGATGCAGATGCAGCAGCCGCTGCGCGATCTCGATCAGATGCGCGCCTTCATGTCGAGCATGGGCCCGACCGCCTTCCTCGACATGCCCTGGATACCGATCTTCCTGATCGGCAATGTTCTGTTCCATCCCGGCGATCGGCATGACCGCGGTGCTCGGCACCGCCGCCATCGTCGCCATGACCCTGGTGACCGAGCGAATGTCGCGCAGCGCCGCGAAAGCCACGATGGATTCCAGCGCGCAGCGTCAGGTGCTCGCCGATACCACCCAGCGCAACGCCGAGGTCATCCGGGCGCTCGGCATGGTCGATCGCTTCGGCGCGCTCTGGGCCCGGGTCAATGAGCGCTATCTGCGCGAGAACATCCGCGTCACCGACGTCTCACGCCAATCTCGGCTCCGGCGCGAAGGTGCTGCGCTACGTCCTGCAATCGGGAATGCTCGGCATCGGCGCCTATCTCGTGGTCGCCGACAAGGCGTCCGGCGGCATCATGATCGCCTCCTCGATCATGATGGGCCGCGCGCTCGCGCCCGTCGAGGTCGCCCTCGGCAGCTGGAAGCAACTGGTCGCTGCGCGCCAGGGCATCGCGCGGCTGCGCGAAATCTGCAAGGCGACGGCAAAGCCGGCCGCGCCGCCCGTGATGTTGCCGCGGCCGTGCCGCGAGCTTTCCGTCCAGGAGCTTTCCGTCGCGGCGCCGGGCACCGACAAGCCGATCGTCCAGAACATCTCCTTCACATTGAAGGCGGGCATGGGCCTTGCACTGCTCGGCGCCAGCGCCTCCGGCAAGACGTCGCTGTCGAAAGCCCTGGTCGGCATCTGGCCGGCCCAGCATGGCGTCGTGCGGCTCGACGGCGCGGCGATCGATCAATGGCGCAACGAGGATCTCGGGCCGTCATGTCGGCTATCTGCCGCAGGACGTCGCATTGTTCGACGGCACGGTCGCGGAAAATATCTGCCGCTTCGATCCCGGCGCGACGTCGGACGCGATCCTGAAGGCGGCGCAGATCGCCGGCGTTCATGACATCATTCTCCGTCTGCCGGACGGATATTCGACCCGCATCGGCCAGCTCGGCATGTCGCTCTCCGCCGGTCAGCGGCAGCGCGTCGGACTGGCACGCGCCGTGTTCGGCGATCCGTTCCTCATCGTGCTCGACGAGCCCAACGCCAACCTTGACGCCGAGGGCGAGAATGCGCTCGGCCGCGCCATACAGATCACTGCGCCGTACCGGCAGCATAGTCATCGTCATCTCACACCGGCCGAACGCGCTGGCGACGCTCAACATGGCGATCGTGCTGTACGAGGGCAAGTCGATTGCATTCGGAACGAGCCAGGAAGTTTTCGCCCGCGTTCGTGGTTCGAGTCCCGCTGCCCCCCAACAGCCCGCGGTCCCCAATAACAAGACCACGCGTCGCAGCGTCACCGCGGAGACGATGCCGTCATGAGAATGACCGACAACGAACGAAATGCGCAGCGTTGGGGCAGCGATCCTCAATCCGGCGAATTTGGACCACAGGGCGACGCACTCATTCTCGAGCTGCAGCGGCTGCGCAGGGCGATCGATGCCGAAAAGAACGAGATACGCGCCTCGCGTCACAAGCCGCGCGCGAGGACGAAGCCGGATCCGCGCCGCCATCAGACCGCCAAGCGCAAGCGCAAGAGCAAGAGCCGGGTGAGACAGGCCATTGCCGCTTGCCTTCAACAATTCGGACTGACGAGTCCGCTGGACGTTGAACGTCTGCACGAACCCGCCCCTCCTGCGCGCGAACCTGCCTCTCCTCCGCGCGAGGCCGCTCCTCCGCGCGAGGCCGCTCCTCCCGCGCCGGCCAAGTCCGACGCTCGCGCCTCGTGATCCTCTCACGATGGACCTGACGAGCCTTGCGCCCGCCTCTCCAAATCGCATCGCGGCGAATCCTTCCGCGGACACCGATGTTCGCCACCGGGCGCTGCTGCCCGTCGCCAACGAGACCGCCATCCGGCAGTTGGTCGCGAGCTGCCGCAGCGGCTTCACGGCCGGCGCCAAATTCGTTGTCTCCGCAAACGGCACGGCGCCTCCGGCGGAAAGCAGCCTTTCGACCGGGACGGCCTGGTCGTACGAACGGGAATTGCGCACCGGACTTCGCATCCTCCTGATCACGGGCGTCTTGGGGGGCGGCTGGTTTTTCCTGATGCCGCTTGCGGGCGCCGTCGTGGTGCCGGGCAACCTCGTCGTTCAGTCCAACGTGAAGACGATCCAGCATCCGACTGGCGGCGTCGTTGCCGAGGTCCCGGTGCGGAACGGCAGCCACGTCAAGGCCGGCGACCTGCTGGTACGGCTGGATGCCACGCAAGTGCAGGCAAACCTGCAGATGGTGAGCAAGCAGCTTGACGAGTTCCGCGCCAAGATTGCCCGTCTTTCCGCCGAGCGCGATGAACTTCGAGCAACTCGCAATTCCGAAAGCGCTCGCGGCGCGCGCGTCCGACGAGACGGTCAAGAGCCTGCTCGCCTCGGAGGAAGGACTGTTCAAGGCGCGGTCGAGCGCGCGCACTAGCCAGAAGGACCTGCTGCAAAGCAAGGTCGCTCAGCTCACCGAGGAGATCTCCGGCCTGGACGTACAAGTCGATTCCAGGGGCAAGCAACTGGAATTGATCAAGAGCGAGCTCGCCGGCGTCCAGGATCTCTATGACAAGCGGCTGGTTCCGCATAACCCGTCTCACCACCCTGCAGCGGGAAGCCGCGCGCATCGACGGCGAGCGTGGGCAACTGCTGTCGTCTATTGCCGAGACCAAATCGAAGATCGGTGAGGCTCAGCTCCAGATTGTCCGCATCGATCAGGATTTCCGCACCGAAGTCGTCAAGGACCTCGGCGAGGCGCAGGGCAAGGAAGCCGAATTGGTGGAACGCGGCGTCGCCGCGCGCGACCAGCTCGATCGCATCGAGCTTCATGCGCCGACGTCGGGCATCGTGCATCAACTCTCCGCCCATACGATCGGCGGTGTGGTCAAGGCCGGCGATCCGATCATGGAGGTCGTGCCGGATGCCGACGATCTGCAGGTCGAGGCGCGGCTGCAGCCTCAGGACATCGATCACGTTCACGCAGGTCAGAAAGCGTTCGTTCGTTTCTCGGCTTTCAACCAGCGCACCACGCCACAGCTCACCGGCGAGGTCTCCTATGTGTCGGCCGACACCAGTCGTGATCAACAAACCAATTCGTCATATTTCACCGTGCGCATCACCTTGCCCGACGATGAGCGCCGCCGGCTTGCCGGGCAGCAGTTGGTGCCGGGCATGCCTGCGGAAGTTTTCATGCAAACCGGCAGCCGCACCATGGTCAGCTATGTTTTCAAACCCATCATCGACCAGATGAGGCGTTCATTCGTCGAGCAATGAGCGCGCGCCTCTGAGGTACCCGAGAGTTGCCTCATTCGTTAAGTTATGAGTCAAAGTGCAGACATAGTTGCGACAACCTCGGTCGCCAAATGAATCCCAGCAACGTGCGCGGTAGCGTGTTCCAGCAGGAGAAAAACAAATGGCAGTAACAACCGTACGCAATGATGCGCTCATACCGTCGACCGATCTCGTGCAAGCGGGTGCCGTATTCAACGACGCGACGCGTTTGCTTGACGGCGGGTTGTGGGACACTCCTGCGGACAGCAACAACCAGATCGCCTATCTCGGCATGTACACGACCGACATTCATGCCGTGCTCAATGATATCAATGGCATGCTCGCCAACCATGGTGCCGTGACCGTCGGAGGCGCCGCCTTCAACTTGGCGGATGCTGACACCGCGGTGCTGACTCAGGTGCAGGGACAATTGCAGACGCTTCTGACCCTGGCCAATGGGTCGGTCGGCAACAGTGCCGCGGCTGCGACCAACCAGGAACTGATTCACACGGCGCAAACCTCGATCCTGAATGAAATCAACGGCGATACAAACCTCGCCAACGCACTTGCAGGTGCGACCTATGCGGGCGGCACGGGCGCCGACAATGCAGGCTTCCAGGCGCTTCCGACCGGGGCCGATGATGCAGCCGCTCTAGCCAAGGCCAGCGCCGCCGGCGCAACGCTGGCGGATGTCGGCAGTGTCTTCAACGCAGCGACCGCTTTGGCGGTGGGCGGACTCAATACGACCAATCTCGGCCAGTTCGATACCGATATGAAAGCGATCCTGGCGGGCCTGACCAACATCGACAATCCAGACACGCTGGCACAAATCAACAAGGCCGCGGGCCTCACCGGCGTGGATGCCGCAACGACGCAACTTCACCTCGAGACCGTGATCGAGCAGATCAAGGGGCAGATCAACAATTTTGATCCGGAATATGCGACCAATCCCAACGTCGCTGCGCGTGCGACCAATGACAACCTGCTCGACATCATCGATATCGTTCAGGGCGACGCCGCGCTGAATGCTGCCGCCGGCGGCAACGGCGCTGCCGGAAACATCGGTGGTTTCTCCGAAATGCCTGCCTATCTTTCGGGAACGATCACGCGCTTCCAGGACGATCAGGCGCAGACCAATTTCTGGGCCACCTTCGTCGCCGAAGGCAACGTGATCAACGACCAGCTCAACAATGTCGCGGCCGGCAACAACACGACACCGGGCGAGTTGCAGGCTCTCATCACCGAGATCCAGAATTACCAACAGTCCAGCGCAGCATTCGATCACGCTCAGGGCGGAGTCTTCGGCGCACGCTTCGACAACGAGCTGCTTGGGGGCACGCTCAACGCCGATACCAACAACGCCGTCCATGGCCTGCAAGGCATTCTGGCCGGCGACACTGGCGATGCGCTCGCCGCTGACCAGGCGCAAATCCAGGCCGCGGGCGCGGGCTTCGTTGCCGACGCGGGCGACGTTTCCGGCAACAACATTCCGCTCGGTGGCGGAGAGTATGTCGGTGACTCGCGGACGGTGGAGGGTGCGACGTCCGTCCCCGGTGTCGCGCAAGCGACCATCCCCGTTGGACCCCCGGCGGGAGATCCGGCCGGTGGCGGACAAGGTGGCGGCACTGGTCAACAAGGTGGCGGCACCGGTCAACAAGGCGGCGGACAGGGTAACGGCCAGGGCAACGGTGGCCAAAACAACGGCGGACAGGGCACGCCGCCTGTTCATGGCCATCATCACCATCATGGTGACGGCCCGATCGCGTCGACCGGCAATGGCAACCAGAATGCCGGTGGACAAAACGCCGGTGACGGCGACGATGGCCAGGCCGCGCAGGGTGGCGGACAACAGGCAAACAATAGCGGCCAGGGCAATCACAATACCGGCGGCCAAAGCGCTGGCGACGACGATGACGCTCCGGTCGCGCAGGCCGGCGGCAACAATGCCGGCCACGGCTGCTGCGGTGGCCATTCCGCTGATCACAGCCAGGGCGCTCAAGCAAACCAGGCCACTCCGAGCTTCTGGAACCACATCGAGACCGAACTCACCCAACACGGCTTCAGTAATCAGGAAGCCCAGCATCTGGTCCAGTTGATGTGGCATCACGCCTGACGGCGGATCAGCGCACCACGAGTTCGCACCATCGTCGCGTAAACCGCGACGGTGGTGCGGCTCGCGGTTCTGCAAATGACAATCACCTCTTCGATGACGCTCGCTCTCGCATGATCCGGCGGCGCGCCTTGGCGTCATCCGACCAGACCTCGTCCAGGTCATAGAACTCGGGAACGGCCTTTTGACCGGGGCCGAACGTCACCCAGGGCAATCTGGTCGACGTGAAGATATGGATGTCCGGCGGATACTGGCCCGGATCATCCATGGTGCCGACACGCACGAACCGCACCGCGGGGCCGGCCTGCGGAAAATTGCTCCAGACCGACACCTTGCACACCGGGCAGCGCGCGACGCGCTGGCCCTTGCCGCTCGCTGACGGCGTCACCACGATCTCCGGCTCGGCCTTGAGATGCTCCACACGCTCCGCTTCGTAGAGCGCATTGAGCGCGTGGGCTGTTCCGGTCTCGCGCTGGCACCAGGTGCAATGACAGGCGTGAACGATCAGCGGCTTTCCGCTGAGGCGATAACGAATATGTCCGCAGGTGCAACCGCCCTCCATCCGTTCCTCCTGATCTCGATGCTCAGTGCTTTCCCGCCCCCATATAGCCGAACAGGAACCCGGCCACTTTCCGCTTCTGGATCTCCTCGCTGCCTTCCGTGATGCGATAGCGGCGGTGGTGGCGGTAGATGTGCTCGAACGGCTTGTGGCGCGAATAGCCCATGCCGCCATGCACCTGCATGGCGCGGTCGGCGGCCTCGCAGCAGAGCCGGTTGGCCCAGTAATTACACATCGACACCTTGTCCGACAGCGTGTGCTCGACCTGCGGCTGGGTGAGTTGGTCCATCTCCCAGGCGGTCTTGCGGATCAGAAGCCGCAGCATCTCGGCCTGCGTCGCCAGTTCCACCAGCGGCCACTGGATCGCCTGGTTTTCCGCAAGCGCCTTGCCGAACGGCTTTCGCGCCCGCGCATATTTGACGCTCTCGTTGATGCAGTAGACCGCGGCTCCGAGCGAGCTCGCGGCCTGGCGGATGCGATTCTCATGCACGAAGCATTGCGCCAGCGAGAGTCCCTTCCCGACTTCGCCAAACAGCGCGTCCTCCGGCACGAACACATCGGTGAAGCTGACGCGCGGGTGGTCGGTCGGCATGTTGAAGGTCCACATATATTGCTCGACCTTCACGCCCGGCGACTTCGCCGGCACCAGGAAGCAGGTGATGCCCCGCGCGTCGCCGTCATTGCCGCTGGTGCGCGCGAACAGCGCGCAGTGCGTGGCCACATGCATGCCGGTGGTCCACATCTTCTCGCCATTGATGATCCAGCCCTTGACGTTGTCGCTGATCGCAGGCTTGGCCTTGGTCTCCATGTGCGTGGCATCCGAGCCATGCTCGGGCTCCGTGAGGCCAAAGGTGATGCGGTATTTGCCCCGGATCGAGCCGTCGATCATCGCCTTCTGCTCGTCCGTCCCATAACGGTCGAGCATGGTGACGATGGGCAGGTTGCCGACGATCGAATGCTCGTTCTGAAGGTCGTTGTGGAGACCGAGTCCCTTGGACGCGAAGTGCTCGCGGATCACGGCCATCCAGAGATTGGAGCCATCCTTGCCGCCGTAGCGTTTCGGAATCGCAAAGCGCAGATGACCGGCGGCGTCGGCACGGTCCTTGGCCGTGCGCAGCAAGGCTTCCCATTCGTGCCTGGGCAAGCCGCCATTCTCGAAATCGGTGCGGGCCCATTCGCGGCGGTGGTCGAAGAAGCGGATGTTGTCGTCGGCTTCTTCGAGCGGCTTGATCTCTTTGATGATGAAGCGGTCGAGTTCGTCGAGATAGGCGACCAGGTCGGCCGGCAGGTTGAAATCCAAGGCGCTACTCCCTTAGCTTGGCTTGTCGTTGTGGCGATCGATGTGAGCGAGGATTTGAGTTGGGACCTGGGTGGCGACCTGGCCTCAAGTCAAGCAGGCCAGCGCGGCTTGCGGCGCGGCCCGCGCTTGCGTAATTGAATGGTACGAAACCGTGCGCGCGGGCTAGGATCGTGCCCATCGCGCCACAGCGAAAAACAGGGGAGGAACGATGGAGCTGAAGTTTTCGAAGGTCACACGCAAGGGACCGATCACGATCGTGACGCTGTCGCGGCCTGAAGTCTACAACGCGCTGCACATCGACGCGCATTTCGAGCTCAACAAGGTGTTCGACGATTTCTCCGCCGATCCCGATCAGTGGGTCGCGATCGTCACCGGCGCCGGCGACAAGGCGTTCTGCGCCGGCAACGACCTGAAATGGCAGGCGGCGGGCGGCAAGCGCGGCACGGACAAGGGCGGCTTTGCCGGCCTGACCACGCGCTATGACTGCGACAAGCCGATCATCGCGGCGGTCAACGGTGTCGCCATGGGTGGCGGCTTCGAGGTCGCACTCGCCTGCGACCTCATTATCGCCTCGGAAAATGCGACCTTCGCGCTTCCCGAGCCGCGCGTCGGACTGGCCGCCCTCGCCGGCGGTCTGCAGCGGCTGCCGCGGCAGATCGGGATGAAGCGCGCCATGGGCATGATCCTGACCGCGCGCCACGTCAGCGCGAAGGAAGGTTTCGAGCTCGGCTTCGTCAACGAGGTGGTTGACGCAGGCCAGGCGCTCGCCGCCGCCGAACGCTGGGCCGAGACGATCTGCAAGAACTCGCCGATGTCGATCCGCGCCTCCAAGCAGGCGATCCGCATGGGCATGGAGGTCTCCCTGGAGACGGCGATGACCGACCAGCGCGACTATCCTGCCGTGAAGGCCATGGCAGCCTCGCAGGACTATATCGAGGGACCGAAGGCCTTTTCCGAGAAGCGCCCGCCGAAGTGGCTGGGGCGGTGACATAGCTCCACTGTCGTTCCGGGGCGCCGCACAGCGGCGAGCCCGGAACCCATAACCCCCATCGTGAGTATGGATTCCGGGCTCTCGCTTCGCGAGCCCCGGAATGACGGTATGGAGAGTGAGTGCCACTTACTTTTTCCCCGTCTCCCTTTTGTACGACGCATAGTTCGGCTGATCGACGGCGAGCTTGGCGAGCGTCGTCTGCCAGAGATGGTCCTTCAGGCCCGGTGTCGTCAGGTCGATCTCGCCGCCGGCGATCCTGTCGGCGAGCGCGCGGTTCTGGTCCATCAGGGAGCCTTGCCTCCCCAACAACCCTGAAAGCCGCGCGGCTTCGGCTGCGTCGCTTTCCTCTTCCAGCGTCAGCTGTCGGGTCACCAGATCGAGGATGTTGATGGCGACACGCAGCTTGAACGCGTTGTGGCCGGAGATCATCGGCGTGATCTCGTTGCGCAGGAAGTCGGCCGTGGCCTTGGTCAGTTCGATCAGTGTCGGTTCGTCCTGCATCTTACTTCCCTCTTGGGGCCAACAGTCTCAAGAGATCGATCTCGGTTTCCGACGAGCGGCGGCCGATCATGGCGCGTTCCATGGAATGATCGGGACCGGTGCGGAAACGCTGCATCATGCCGCAGCACATGACGCCCCACCGCAGCGTGCCCATCACTTCCCAGAATGTCACGCGATCCGGATCGGCCGTGCGGCCCCCCTCTTCGTAGCCGGCGAACAGGTCCTCGCGCGAGCCGAAACCGCCGACAGGCTTGTCGATCTCGCCGAAGCGCCAGGAGTTGACGCAGATCCAGCCGAGGTCCTCCATCGGATCGCCGATATGCGCGATTTCCCAGTCCAGCACCGCACGCACGCCGTCGGGACCGATGATGAGATTGCCATGGCGGAAATCGCCGTGCACCAGCGTCACCTCCTTCGACGGGCCGGGATCGTGATCGGCGAGCCAGCGCAGCGCGAGCTCGAACACGGGCTTCGGCCAGTTGAAGCTGCGATATTCGCGCCCGAGATCGGCAATCTCGCTGGTCGACGACATCTCCCGCAACTTCGGCAATTGCTCGCGCGGCAGGCTGTGAATGCCGGCCGAGACCTTGCCGAGCTGGCGCGCCAGGATCGGCCGGGCCCGCGCGAACTGCTCGTCGCGCAGGATCTTGCGCGCGATGGTTTCACCCTCGACGCGCTGCATGATGAAGCCGGTGCCGAGATCGTCCTCGGGACGCAACACATGCATCACCTTCGGCGACGGCAGGCCGGCGTCATGCGCAAGCTGCATCAGCCGCGCTTCGGCGTCGAGGCCGGCCGCGCGCGTCGGCGAGGCGCCATAGCCTTTCGGCGAGCGCCGCAGGATTGCGCCGTGCCGGCCGCCCGCATGCACGATGTCGAACGACCAGGTTTCCTGGCTCGCGCCGCCGGACAGCTTTGCCGCGCCGGTGATGCCGGTTGCGCCGGGATACCAGCCGATCACGCAACGCGTAAGTTCGTCTTCGATCATTTGCCTTTGATCATTTGCCTTTGAATTTGGCGGGCCGCTTCTCGAGGAATGCGGTGACGCCCTCCTTGAAATCCTCTGTCGCACCGGCCAGGCGCTGCGACCTGAACTCGAGGTTGAGCTGGTCCTCAAAGGAATTTTCCGGGCTGTCCCAGTAGAGCTGGCGGATCAGCGACAGCGCCACCGTCGGACCGTTCGCGAGCTCATGCGCAAGCTTCATCGCTTCCTTCATCAGCTCCGCGTCATCGTGGACGCGGTTGATCAGTCCCCATTCCAGCGCTTTCTCGGCCGGCAGCCGATCGCCCATCAACGACAATTCGATCGAGCGGGCCTTGCCGACAAGGCGCGGCAAGAGCCAGGTCGAGCCGCAATCCGGCACGAGACCGATGCGGCGGAAGGCTTGCAGGAAATACGCCGAGCGCGCGGCCAGGATCATGTCGCCGAGCAGCGCGAAACTCATGCCGGCGCCGGCAGCCGGCCCGTTGACCGCCGTTACCAGCGGACAATGCAGGTTGCGCACGCGCCGCAGGAAGGGATGGAAGCCGGTCTCCAGCGCCGACCCCGCATTGCTGCGTCCCGGCTTCTGCTGGTTGCGGCCCTGCAGATTGGCGCCGGTGCAGAAGGCGCGTCCTGCGCCGGTCAGCACGACGCAGCGGACCTCGTCCTTTTTGTCCTCGATCGTGTCGAGCGCTTCCGACAGCCCGCCGAGCATGTCCATGGAGACCGCGTTCATGACCTCCTGGTGGTCGAGCCGCAGGATCGCGACCGGCCCGTCGAATTCGATCGTGCAGTGCTTGAATTGCATCGTTTCCTCTCTTCATCGCGTCACGTTGTCCGTGCCGCGGTAAATGCTGTACTTGCCGCATATTTGATTTTTAGGGCCCGCTTGTCCATGGTTGGCGGCGCGACCCGACTTGCGTCAAACAGATATGGAAACGCCCCATGAGTATTTTCGACCTTTCCGGCCGCGTGGCGGTCGTCACCGGCGGCAACGGGGGTATTGGGCTGGGAATAGCCCACGCACTTGCGTTGAGTGGCTGTAGCGTCTCGATCTGGGGCCGTAACGCCGAGAAGAACAAGGCCGCCGCCGCGGCCATGGCAAAAGCCCCGGGCGAGGTCGACACCCAGATCTGCGACGTCAGCGATCCCGCCTCCGTAAAGGAAGCGATGAAGCGGACGCTTGACGCCTTCGGCCGGGTCGATGGCTGTTTCGCCAATGCCGGCATCGGCAGCGGCGGCCGCAAGCCGTTCATCGAACGCAGCGAGGAGGAGTGGCGAAAAATGTTCGCGACCAATCTCGATGGCGTCTTCCACGTGTTCCAGGCCGCGGCCCGTCACATGACCGAGCGCGCACAGGGCGGCGACGCCTTCGGGCGATTGGTCGCGACCTCGAGTCTCGCTTCGCTGTACGGGACTGCGCGCAACGAGCATTACGCCGGCACCAAGGCCGCGATCAACGCGCTGTGCCGCGCGCTGGCGGTCGAGCTCGCCCGCTACGGCGTCACCGCGAATGCCATCCTGCCCGGCTGGATCAGGAGTGACATGACCGCACGTGCCCTGGCCGACGATAAGTTCGTCGGCGCCGTGCTGCCGCGCATTCCCGTCCGCCGGTTCGGCGAGCCGAGCGATTTCGGCGGCATCGCGGTCTATCTCATGAGCAAGGCGTCGTCCTATCACACCGCGGACTGCTTGGTGATCGACGGCGGCTACACGGCGTTTTGATACGATTGTCAAACGACGTCGTCATTGCGAGGAGCCAACGGGTCCGCGCGAACGCGCGGCCCGATGACAGGCTCCGCGACGAAGCAATCCATGTTTCCGCTTGTGGCGAGGTGGATTGCTTCGCTTCGCTCGCAATGACGAGCCCATGCACCTACATTCCCGCGGCGCGATTGCACCCGAGTCATGCATTCGTCTCGCGCGCCCGAAATCGGAGGGCGCAGGGAATGCCGGATGCCAGCGGCACCCGCAGCCCTCGCGTGAATCCGCCGCCGCTCGCCGCTCTCGTCCGCTCATGCCCCGACCGTGTGACCTTCATCACATCCCCCTGAAGGGAATACCGCCATGCTGCCAGCGTGGATGGAGAGAATGATGAAGAAGACGTTTTTCGTTTCCGCGCTTGTCCAGCTTCTTGTCTTCGGCGTGTTCGGTTCCTTTCTGCTGATGGGCGCAACCATGGCGCTGCTGAGCTTCGCATTCTGGCATGAGAATCCCTCCGTCAGCCTTTTCCGCGAGATGGGCCAAATACTGCTGATGGTGGTTCCCTATGTAGCCGTCTACACCTGCAGCATCGGCCTGGTCGATTTCATGCTGCGATGGATGAACATTTCCCATCGCATGCTCATCTGCGTCGCGGCCGCCACGGGCTCGACGATCTGGATGATCTGGATGGCCGGAAGCCTGGACGAGCCGATCAAGCTCGCAGGCATTTGCCTGATGGCCGCCTTGTCGACCGCGCTCTGCTCGTGGCTCTGCAGTTCCTTCGCCAATTGGAACTCACCGCCGACCGACTTGATGACGGCTCCGTCGGTCAGCACAGCTTCGCCGGGATAGTCCAGCAGCCCTACTACCCGCCCCCGGCAAGAGGGCGACTGGCTTGCCCAACCGGCAGGCCAGTCGCTTTTTCTTTTTCGCGCCCGTCCCACGCGACATCGGAATCAGCACCAGAAGGCCTTCTCCACCCGCCGCAGCTGATGTGACCCACCGCACAGAATAAGACGTGCATTTTGTGGGAATGCGCGCGCGTGGGGGGAGGCGTTTTGCCTCCGATCGTATTTTAAAAGGATCAAGCCATGTCCAGGATGGAATCTCTGCTGAAGCAGGTGACGCGCGCCGAGCGTATTGCCAAGGGCGCGCTCGATGCACTCACGGTTAACAGGCTGGCGAGCTTCGCCGCTCAGTGCGGCGAAGACCGGCCGCACAGCCGTCGGGTTTCCGTAGGACTACCGGGATCGCACAACGAGCTTTGTGCACAAGACGAAGACCGGTAAAATTCCTGGTAATTCTTAGCCAAGACTGTTGTTCTAAAAAGACAAGACTGTTGTTCTAAAAAGATATGGCCAAGTCATCCAAGCTCGTGGCGGCAAAGCGCGGTCGGGTCCTGCTCGTCAGGCGCCGGCGCGACGGCCTGTGGATGTTCCCCGGCGGCCGCAAGCGCGAGCGGGAAGACGAGAAGGACTGCATCAAGCGCGAGATCCGGGAAGAGCTGCCGAAGCTGAAGCTGGGGCGGCTGCGCCTCTGGAAAGAGGTCAAGGCGAAGAACCGCCATTCCGGCCGCCGGATGAGCGACGCCATCTTCATCACCAAGAAAGTTTCGGGCCGGCTCGCCATCGGCGACAAGCAAGAGATCGACCGCGCCACCTGGCGCAAGCCGCGCGGCGTCCGGCTCACCCCGACCTCCCGCTACATCAGGGACAAGTTGTTCCCGAAGGGGTGATTGTTCCTTTTGTGTCATCATGGCCGGGCAAAGCCGCTCGAAGAACGGCGTCGCTTCCGCTCGCCTATGACCCGGCCATTCACGTCTTTGCAGCAACAGACAAGGAATACGTGGATGCCCGGCACAAGGCCGGGCATGACGAGTTTGATGAGAATGACGCCTCTACCGCGGCAGCGCCTGCGTGACGCCTGCAGTAACCGCGGCAGCCTCGCTCGTCTCCTGCCGGTACCTCTCGAGCTGACCGGCGGCGTCCAGCACCGGATAGGCGACCGAGCAGATATGCGAGTGGATGCGCTTGAGGTCGCGCAGCACGTCGAGATGCAGCGAGGTGGTCTCCAGGCTCTCCGGCCGCCCTTCCCGCAACCGCTCCAGATGCCGTTCGGTCGCGGCAAGCTCGGCATTGCGCAGAGCCGCCTTCTCGGCCAAGAGCTTGTGCGCCTCGCTCGCCTCTCCCGACATGAACACGCCGAACGCGATGCGCAGCGAGTCCATGATGCGGCGATGGAAGGCCGACAGCTCCTCGGCGCCCTCGGCCGAGAACTGGAACCGCCGCTTGATCTTCTTGGTCGCGAGCTCGCTCAGATTCTTGTCGACGATGTCGCCGATGTGCTCGAGGTTGATGGCAAAGGAGATGATCTCCATCGCCCGCCTGCCCTCGCGCTCGTCGAGGCTGCCCCGCGTCAGCTTGGTGAGATAAAGCCTGATCGCCTCATCGAGCCCGTCGACCGCATTGTCCATGCGCGAGACCTGGGCCACCTGCGCGCGGTCGTTCTCCATCAGCGCCGCCATCACCTTGCGCAGCATGGTCTCGACCATGTCGCCCATGCGCAGCGTCTCGCGCGCGGCGTCGGTGAGCGCCAGCGACGGCGTCTCCAGCGCGGTCTCGTCGAGATAGCGGGGACGCGCGGGATCGGTCTCCTGCACGCGATCCGGCAGCATCCAGACCAGAAGGCGAGAGAGCGCATCCAGTACGCCGATGAAGAGAATAGCGGTCGCGACATTGAACGCGATGTGGAACAGCGCCGTGAGCCTGGCGAGGTCCGGTTGCAGCGGCTGCAGATGCTCGGCAAGCGGACGCAGGAACGGCAGCACCAGCGCGATGCCGACGATCCGGTTGATCAGATTGCCGAGCGGCAGGCGATAGCTTGCTGGATTGTCTCGCCTTGCCCCCTCGAACACCGGATTGATGGCGCTGCCGAGATTGGCGCCGAGCACCAGCGCGAAGGCGGCCTGGGGCGCGATGAAGTGCGAATAGGCCAGCGACATGATCAGGAGCACGCTGGCGACGCTGGAATGCGCGGCCCAGGTCACGACAGCGCCGATCAGGATGCAGAGCACGGGATCGCCGGTGATGGCGTTCATCAGCACGCGGACACCGGGGACAGTTTCCGCCGGCGCCAGCGTGTCCAGCAGGATATGCAGCGACAGCAGCATCAAGCCGAGGCCGATCGAGACGCGGCCCAGATCCTTGATGCGCGAGCGCGGGCCGTTGCGGAAGGCGAGCAGTCCGATGATGAACAGGACCGGCGCCACCGCGCTGATGTTGAACGACAGCACCTGGACGATCAGCGTTGTGCCGACATTGGCGCCCAGCATGATCGCGAGCGCCGGCACCAGCGAGACCAGGCCCTCCGCCGCAAACGAGCTCGTGATCAGCGCGGTCGCCGTGCTGCTCTGCAACAACGCGGTGAGACCGAGGCCGGCCGCGAACGCCGAGAAGCGATCCTTCAGTGCCTTCGACAGCAGGCGCCGCAGGTCCGGCCCGAACGCGCGCAGAACGCCGCTGTGGACCATATGCAGGCCCCACAGCAACAGCGCCACGCCTCCCATCAGATCGAGCAGAACCAAGCTTCCCATCTCCCGACTCCAGATCAAAGGGTACAAACTAATCCCAGGTGGCGTCAGATCAACCGTTTTCTCGGAAAAGACACGAGCGGGACAGGCATCAACGCCTGCGATATCCGCAGGTTTCCAAGACCCGCTTTCAAGACCCGCTTTCAGGCCCCGCTTTCAGGACCCGCAGACGTGCCCCGCGCGGCGCCCCTCTTTATTGCGCGCGAGCAGCAGAATAGGGTCTCGCGCCAAACCCCGCCAATAGAGGAAACCAGGCATGGAATACGCCCCCGCCGATCTCTCCCAGCGCGACCGCTACAAGGTGCTGACGTCCTTTGTCCTGCCGCGCCCGATCGCTTGGGTGACAACGATGGGGCCAAGCGGCGTGGTCAATGCCGCGCCGTTTTCCTTTTTCAACGTGTTCTGCGAGGACCCGCCGCTCTGCATGTTCGCGGTCAACAAGCGGCCGGACGGCCGGATCAAGGACACGCTCGTCAATATCCAGCGCACGGGCGAGTTCGTGGTCAACATATCAGATGAGCCGCTGGCGCGCGCCATGCACGAGACAAGCGGCGATTTTCCGCCCGAGATCGGCGAGCCCAACTATCTCGGCCTCAAGCTCGCGCCCTCCTCCAGGGTCGTGCCCCCGCGGCTTGCCGACACGCCCTGGGCGATGGAGTGCAAGACCTGGAAGGAAATCGACGTCAATGGCGACCGCGTCCTGGTCATGGGTGAAGGCATCAACTTCTACATCCGCGACGAATTGTGGGACCGTCAGGCGATGCGCGTCCACATGGAGCGCTATCACCCGATGGGCCGCATGTTCGCCGATCGCTATTGCCGCACCGACGACCGCGTGATCTTCCCGGCCGCGGAGGGGGCGGTGGCGGCGAAGACGTAGCGGAAAATCAATTCTCGTCATTCCGGGGCGCGCATCAGCGCGAGCCCGGAATCCATAACCACGGACGGGGGCTATGGATTCCGGGCCTGCGTGCTTGCGCACGCATCCCGGAATGACGAACAAGAGGAAGCCACAGCGCGCGGCCTACCCCATCGCCGGGCGATGCGCGCGCAGGAAGGAGCGGATCTGGCGGACCGCGAGCGGCACGCGCTCCTTTGGCTCCTTCCACGGAAACAGGCTGACTTCGGCGTTCGGCGCAAGCATCGCGCTTTCCATGGCGACCGCGTAAGGATGCGCGGGAATATCGTCGGGCAGGATCAGCACCGGCGTCTGGCACTGTCGCACGAAATCGCGCGACACCGTGAAGACGAAATCGGGATCGGTGCGGTACATCCGCGTCAGGAATTTTTCGGCCTGCTCCATCGTGACATCGGGCCGCTTTGCGACAAGCTGCGGTGCCCAGCCCTTCATGTTGTTGTCGTAGAAGAGATCACGCATCTCGGGCCGCGAGCCCGAGGGCATCGCGAGCACGGCGGCGACGACGCGATCGGGCGCACGCTTGATCAGATTCCAGATCAGCGGGCCGCCGATGCAGAAGCCGAGCACCATGAAGCGGTCGAAGCCGAGGTGATCCATCAGCGCGAGTTGATCATCGGTGTGGGATTCCCAGGGGCGGTCGATCTCGAGCGGGCCGGTGGATTGACCGGGCGGCGCATTGCGCAGGTCGAAGGCAATGCAGCGGTACTCGTTGCCGAACTCCTTCATGGCGTTGAAGGGCGGATAATCGCCGGTGATGCCCGTGATGTTCGAGTTCAAGCCGCCGCCGGCGATCAGGAGCAGCGGAACGCCCGAGCCGGCCTCCTCGTAGTGGATGCGGACGGGACCTTTTTCGAAGAAGCTCATGGCGCGTTGACCTCACTGACTGTTACTTCGTCATTGCGAGGAGCGTGAGCGACGAAGCAATCCATAGTTCGCAAGGGGATAGATGGATTGCTTCGCTTCGCTCGCAATGACGACGCCTTACGCCGTCGCCGGGCGGTGCGCGCGCAGGAACGAATGTACCTGCCGCACCGCGAGCGGAATACGATCCTTCGGCTGCTTCCACGGAAACATCGTGACCTCCGCTCTCGGCGCCAGCATCGCCGCTTCCATGGCGACGGCGTAAGGGTGAGCCGGGATATCGTCAGGCATGATCAGGACCGGCGTCTGGCACTGGCGCACGAAATCGCGCGAAACCGTGAAGACGAAATCGGGATCGGTGCGGTACATCCTGGTCAGGAACCTGTCGACCTGCTCCATGTTGATCTCAGGCCTGCGCTTCACGAGATCCGGTCCCCAGCCTTTCATGTTGTTCTCATAGAAGAGATCGCGCGCCTCGGGACGCGAGCCGCTCGGCTGCGACAGCACGGCGGCAACGACGCGATCGGGCGCGCGCTTCAGCAGATTCCAGATGAAGGGGCCGCCGATGCAGAAGCCGTGCACCAAGAATTTGTTGATGCCAAGATGGTCCATCAGGCCGAGATGATCGTCGGTGTAGGAATCCCAGGGCCTATCGGCTTCAAGCGGGCCCGACGACTGGCCGTTGTTGGCATTGCGCAAATCGGCCGCGATGACGCGGTACTCGCCCTTGAACTCCTCGATCGGATTATAGGGCGATTGCTCGCCGGATAGTCCTGCAATGGTCGAGTTGAGACCACCGCCGGCGATGACCAACAGCGGATAGCCGGTGCCCGCCTCCTCGTAACGGATGCGAACGGGACCTCTTTCGTAGAAACTCATGGCGGCTCCTCCCTGCCCGGTTTGCGCGAGCACGCGCGGTGCGGCGGCCATCGCCGTCGCCGCGGCGCCCGTGGCCAGTATGTCGCGTCGAGTTGAATCGATCATCATTGCCTCCGATTGTTACGTTTTGGCCGGCTCTCCGATCTTGTCCTGCGTCATCGTGTCGAAATCATCAGCGTCATGACGCTCGTGTAACTGACTCGCGGGGTCGCCGGACACGCGATTGACCATGCGGCCGCGCTTCACGGCCGGGCGCTTGGCGATCTGGTCGGTCCAGCGCTGGACGTTCTTGTATTCGTGCACGGACAGGAACTCTCCCGCGCCGTAGACGAGTCCCTTGGCGAGCGCGCCATACCAGGGCCAGGTCGCCATGTCGGCGATGGTGTAGTCGGAGCCGGCGAGATATTCGTTGTCGGCGAGCCGGCGATCGAGCACGTCGAGCTGACGCTTCACCTCCATGGCGTAGCGGTCGATGGCATATTCGATCTTGGTCGGGGCATAGGCGTAGAAATGGCCGAAGCCGCCGCCGAGAAACGGCGCGCTGCCCATCTGCCAGAACAGCCACGACAGGCACTCGGCCCGTGCCTCTCCGCCGCTTGGCAGGAAGGCGCCGAACTTCTCGGCGAGATGCACCAGGATCGCGCCGGACTCGAAGATGCGGATCGGCTTCGGCCCGCTACGGTCCATCAGCGCGGGGATCTTGGAATTGGGATTGACGGCGACAAAGCCGCTGCCGAACTGGTTGCCGTCGATCCGGATCAGCCAGGCGTCGTATTCCGCACCCTTGTGGCCGGCCGCCAGCAACTCCTCGAACATGACCGTGACCTTGACGCCGTTCGGCGTCGCCAGCGAGTAGAGCTGAAACGGATGCTTGCCGACCGGCAACTCCTTGTCATGCGTGGGACCCGCGATCGGCCGGTTGATCTTGGCGAAGCGGCCGCCGCTTTCCTTGTCCCAGGTCCAGACTTTCGGCGGTTCGTAGGCGTTGCTCAGGGGGGCGTCGGTCATGGCTCTGGCTCCCGCAGAACTACGACCCGGTTCTGCTTTGTTGTCGTGCAGTTTTTTGGAGCCACCGGGGTAGCGGCCCGCCGCTTACGATGTAGACCCCGGCGGAGATCAAGACAATGGCCGCCCAGTCGGGTATTTGCGGCCATTCGCCGAGGATCGGGATCGCCATCAGTGCCGTCAGTGCCGGACACAGCGCGGCGAAGGCCGCCCCGCTCGACGCGCCGAGGATGCCGACGGCCTTGCCGTAGAGCATCAGCGAGATGATGGCGGTCAGAATGCCCTGCACGAAGGCTTGCAGGGCGATGTCAAACACAGGCGCTTGTCCGATCGCCGTCCCCGGCAGGATCCAGTAGACCGGCAGGTACAGCAGCATCGAGCCAACTGCCGAAATCGCGGCGGCATGAAGGCCGTCGAGCCGCGCTCCCCGCAACGCGACGGTGTAGAACGCCCAGGCAAGCCCGGCACACAGAAAGAGCGCGTGTCCCCAATTCTGCGCCGAGCCGAGTTCGCCACCCGAGACAAACGTGATCGCCAGCACGCCCGGCAGGATCAGCGCAAAACCGAGCTTCCTGGCGGGCGTGAATTCCTCGCCCAGCACGAATGCGGCGAGCAGAGCGACCATCAGCGGCATGACACCGGGAAACAAGGCTCCCGCTTGGGCGGCCGGCGCAAACATCAGTCCCCAATTGGCGAAAAACACGGGAGCGGCGCCGCCGAGCACAATCGCCGCCAGCCCGCCCCAGCCGAGACGATCGATGGCCACACCTCTCGCAAGGACGAGCGGGAGCATCAGCAGCCCCGCGACGGCGAAACGCAGCGCGGCAATGTCCCAGGGGGTCAGGCTGCTGCGCAGCCCGAGCCGCGCCACCACAATCCAGCCGGACCAGATGCTGACCGCGGCGAGACCACAGGCTGCGCCGCTCAGGTAGCGGGCGACACCGCGAGATCCGGGCATTGCCTGTCCCTCCCATAACCCTTATTATCGGTTTATAAGGTTACGCACGGAATCGCGCGCGGGCAAGGGACACATGAAGGAGACTGCCAGATCATTCGACCGCAGCGGCGGCCATCCGGCGCTGGACTTCGTCAACACGCTGGATGAGCGGCCGTTTCCGGCACCCATCGAGAATCTGGCTGGATATGCCGACCTGGTCCGCTTTACGGAGCTGACGGGGCTGCTCGCGCCCGGTCAGGCCAGGAAGCTTCGCAAGCGCGCCGCGGCTGGTCACGCAGCCATCGCGAGGCGCGCTCGGGAGTTGCGCGAGCAATTGTACTGCGTGCTGTCGGCGTGGCATCAGAAGCGATCGGTGCCTCGGCGCGAACTCCGGGCCATCACATCAGCCATTCGCGTGGCGCGGGCCGCAAGGGTGCTTGCCGTGTCCGGCGGTCGGACGATCGCCCGCCATGACTGGCTCTCGCCGCACCCAGCCGAGCTGCCGCTCCATGCCTGCGCGCTGGCGATCGAGGACTTGCTCACCGATGCCGACCGCGCGCGCATCCGCAAATGCGGCGCCAGCGATTGCGAGGTCTACTTCATCGACAGGAGCAAGGGCCGCCGCAGACATTGGTGCAGCATGAACAACTGCGGCAATCGCGAAAAGCAGCGGCGCTGGCGGGCGACCTGACGTTCGCACTTGTCATTCCGGGATGGGCCGAAGGACCAGACCCGGAATCTCGAGATTCCGGGCTCGATGCTTCGCATCGCCCCGGAATGACGTGATCAACTGGCGACCTTCCGCTCCACCTCCGCACGCGACACCGCAAATCCTTCATAGCCCTTTGCGGCGACATCGTTGCAGATCTGCCGGTAGGGCCCGACGCCTCCGATATAGGGCATGAAGATGCGCGGCTTGTCGGGGATGTTGGCGCCCATGTACCAGGAATCGGCCTGCGGGTAGAGCGTGGTGTAGGCGACCTCGTTGACATGGGCCACCCACTTCTCTTCCGCCGCGGTCTCGGCCTCCATGCTGTCGAGCCCGCGCTCGCGCATGTAAGAGACACAATCGGCGATCCAGTCGACATGCTGCTCGATCGACACGATCATGTTCGACAGCACCGACGGGCTGCCGGGTCCGGTGATGAGGAAGAGATTGGGAAAGCCCGCGCTCATCAGGCCGAGATAGGTCTTTGGACCTTCCGCCCATTTCCGGTTCAGCGTCTGACCGCCCCGGCCCGTGATGTCGATCTTCGCGACCGAGCCGGTCATGGCATCGAAGCCGGTCGCAAGCACCAGCGCGTCGATCTCGTGATCCTTGCCGCCGGTGCGGACGGCATTAGGCAAGATTTCTTCGATCGGATTGGCCTTGATGTCGACCAGCGTCACGTTCGGTCGGTTGAAGGTGTCGAAATAATCGGTGTCGATGCAGATGCGTTTGGTGCCGATTGGATAGTTTGCCGGCCGCAACAATCCGGCCGTCTCCCTGTCCTTGACGATCTCGTCGATCTTCTCGCGGACGAAGTCGGCCGCGGTGTCGTTGGCGGCCTGGTCGAGCGCGAGATTGTTGTACACCGACATGAAGGTCAGCCCGCCGTACTGCCAGCGCGCCTCGTATTTGGCGCGGCGCTCATTGTCGCCGTCGTCGAGCGCGCCGCGATCGGGCAATTCCGTGTAGATGCCGTTGCGCGATTCCTCGCGGGCAAAGCGGCGGATCTCCGGATAATTGTCGCGGAACCTCTTGCGGTCCGCCGCCGTCATCGGCGCGTTCCGCGCGGGGATCGAAAATTGCGGCGTGCGCTGAAACACCGTCAGGTGCCTGGCCTGCCCGGCGATTACGGGCACCGACTGGATGCCCGACGACCCGGTGCCGATGATGCCGACACGAAGGCCGGTGAAGTCGACCTCGTCATGCGGCCAGTTGCCGGTGTGATAGACCGGCCCCTTGAAGCTTTCGAGGCCTTTGATATCCGGCTTGCGTGCATTGGAGAGACAGCCGGTCGCGAGCACCACGAATTTCGCCGTCACCGTCTTGCCGCCGGAGAGCGTGACCGACCAGATATTGGCGCGCTCGTCGAAGGCGCAGGCCTTCACCGCCATGTTGAACTCCATGTCGGAGCGCAGCTTGAAACGATCGGCGACATGGTTGGCGTAGCGCAGGATTTCCGGCTGCGGCGCATAGCGCTCGCTCCAGTCCCATTCCTGCTGCAGTTCCTCGGAGAAGGAATAGGAATATTGCATGCTCTCGACGTCGCAGCGCGCGCCGGGATAGCGGTTCCAGTACCATGTACCGCCGACGCCCCCGCCCTGCTCGTAGACGCGCACCGAGAACCCGAGCCCCCGCAGCCGGTGCAGCATGTACATGCCGCCGAAGCCCGCGCCGACCACGACAACGTCGTAGGTCTCGGCAGGCCTGGTGGATGAAGGTTGCGCGGACATGGACGATGACTCCCGTAATATCACTTGATTTGTGTACCAGCATTCTCTGCGCAGCCGCAAAGCGCAAGTGCCAAGACCGCAGCAGAGATATTCTGCGGGGTAGAAGCCACTCGAACCTCATTGTGAGGAGCGCGCGCACTCCCATGACCTTTTCGTCATGGCCGGGCTTGTCCCGGCCATCCACGACTTTGCCACCGCAGTCTCGTCAAGACGTGGATGCCCGGGTCAAGCCCGGGCATGACGAGTTTCCGGGTGGTTCGACGTGAAGCTCTTTGCGCGAAGACTTCTGTTGGGTTAGCGTCCAAACAACACAAAAACTTTCGCCGGGAGTAACGCCGATGAAATCGCCGATCTGCGACATGCTGGGAATCGAGTTCCCCCTGCTCGCTTTCAGTCATTGCCGCGACGTGGTGGCGGCCGTCAGCCGCGCCGGCGGCTTTGGCGTGCTGGGCGCGACCGCGCATACGCCGGAGACGCTCGAACAGGAGCTGAATTGGATCGACGCCCACGTCGACGGCAAGCCCTATGGCATCGACGTGCTGATCCCGGAAAATATCTCGACGGCGGGCGAGAAGAACGTCACATGGAAGAGCCTGGAGGCGCGCGTCTCGCAGGAGCATCGCGACTTCACACGGAACCTCCTGAAGAAATACGACATCGAGCTGACCACGACCAACGTCGCCGACAACCAGCCGCAGCCCTTCGATGCCGAGACCGCGCTTCAGCTGCTCGACGTCTCCTTCCGCCATCCGATCAAGCTGATTGCCAACGCGTTGGGCGTGCCGCCCAGGGAGATGATCGAGCGCGGCCGCAAGCATGGCGTGCCGGTGGCGGCGCTGGTCGGAGCCAAGGAACATGCGTTGCGGCAGGTCGCGGCAGGTGTCGATATCCTGGTCGTGCAGGGCACCGAGGCCGGCGGCCATTGCGGCGAGGTGTCGACGATGGTGCTGGTGCCGGAGGTTATCAAGGCGATCAAGCCGATCCGCGACGTGCCGGTGCTTGCGGCCGGCGGCATCATGACAGGCAGGCAGATGGCGGCCTGCATGGCGATGGGCGCGGCCGGCGCGTGGACCGGTTCGGTGTGGCTTGCAACGGTGGAATCGGAGACCTCCGAGATCTTCCGGGAGAAGATGATCGCGGCCTCCTCGCGCGACGCGATCCGTTCCAAGGGCCGTACCGGAAAGCCGGCGCGGCAATTGCGTTCGGTCTGGACCGATGCCTGGGATCGCGGGCCCGATTGTCCCGGCGCGCTGCCGATGCCGCTGCAAAGCATCGTCAGCCGCGACGCCTTCAATTCGATCGACCGCGCGGCAGCCGCCGGCAACCCCAAGGCGCGCGACCTCGTCAGCTATTTTGTCGGCCAGGGCGTCGGCCTGATCGACAGCGTGAAGTCGGCGGGTGCGGTGGTGCAGGAATTCAAGGAAGATTTCGTCGAGGCGATCGAGCACATGAACGCGCTGGTGGCGGATTGATTGAAACCTCGTCATTCCGGGGCGATGCGAAGCATCGAACCCGGAATCTCGAGATTCCGGGTCTGGTGCTTACGCACCATCCCGGAATGACGGTCTAACGAACATGCGAGAGCAGCAACAAGAACAATGGCAGCACTGTCCGAACACCTTATCCCCGTCATCGTCGGCGTCGGCGAGATCGTCGATCGCCCGAAGGAGATCACCGAAGGCCTCGAGCCGCTCGCGTTGCTCGAGCAGGCGCTGCGGCGCGCGGAGGCCGATTCCGGCACCAGGCTGCTGCATGAGCTTCAGTCGCTCGATGTGGTCAACTTCCTGAGCTGGCGCTATCGCGAGCCCGAGCAGCAGCTGGCCAGGCGCCTCGGCGTGAACCCGGTGCATTGCTATTACGGCCCGGTCGGCGGCGAGAGCCCGATCCGTTATCTGCATGAGGCGGCGCAGCGCATCGCGCGAGGCGAATGCAGCGTGGCCGCCATCTGCGGCGCCGAGGCGCAGTCGACCGCGACCAAGGCCGAGCGCGCGAAAATCACCCCGCCCTGGACGCCGTTTGCGCATGATGTCGAAGAACCCAAGCGCGGCGCTGCGTTCCAGAAGCCGCTCGCGGTCAAGCTCGGCGTGTTCCGGCCGATCACGGTCTATCCACTATACGAGTCCGCGACCTCCGCGCATTGGGGCCAGACCCCGCGCGAGGCGCTCGCCGAATCCGGCGCGCTGTGGTCGACTTATGCGAGCGTCGCGTCCGACAATCCCAACTCATGGCTGAAGAAGCGCTTCTCCTCCGACGACATCACGACAGCGACGCCGGAAAACCGGCTGATCGCCTGGCCCTACACCAAGCTGATGGTGGCCAATCCCACCGTGAACATGGGCGGCGCCGTGCTCATGACCTCGCTTGCGAAGGCGCGCGCCGCGGGTGTGGCCGAGGACAGGCTGGTCTATCCGCTCGGCGGCGCATCGGCCGAAGAGCCGCGCGATTATCTGATCCGCGACCAGTTCTACGAGAGCCATCCGCAGAACGCCGTGCTCAAAGCCGTGATGGAACTGGCCGGCGGCGACGGCAAGAAATTCGATGCGATCGAGCTCTATAGCTGCTTTCCCTGCGTGCCCAAGATGGCGCGCCGCACGCTCGGGCTCGGAAGCGACGTGCAGCCGACCGTCACCGGCGGCCTCACCTTCTTTGGCGCGCCGCTCAACACCTACATGACGCATGCGGCCTGTGCGATGGTGCGCAAGGTTCGCGGCGGGGCCAGGCTCGGCCTGCTCTACGGCCAGGGCGGCTTCGTCACCAAGCACCATGGGCTCGTGGTGTCGCGCGACGCGCCGCGGGAGGCCCTCAAGCAGGAGACCAGCGTGCAGGCGGAGGCCGACCGCAACAAGCGCGCGGTGCCGGAGTTTGTCGCGGAGGCCTCAGGCAAGGGCAAGGTCGAGGCCTTCACCGTGATCTACCGCAACAATGGCGAGGTCGAGCACGGCGTCGTCATGCTGCGGACCGAAGACGGCAAGCGAACCCTCGCCCGCATCAGTGCGCAAGACGACACCACGCTCGCTCACCTGCGCAACATGGACCGCACGCCGGTTGGCTCGCTCGGCGACATTACGATGGCGGACGACGGGGTGCCGCAATGGCGGGTCGCCTGAGAATTCGTAGGGTGGGCAAAGCGAAGCGTGCCCACCACCGAAGGCACAATCGCCGGATAGATGGTGGGCACGGCGCTTGCGCGCCTTTGCCCACCCTACAAGAGCGGACGAAAGCGCCCTACCCCTTCACGTCCTGCTTTTCGGAGACTTTCGCCGGGCCGCCCTTGTCGCTACCTGCCTTGTCGCCGGCGACACGCACCGCGTCGCCGTCGGCGATGCCGTCGGGCGGCGTGACAACGACGCGATCGTCAGGTGAAAGACCGGAGGCGAGCTCGATGGTGCGGCCGAGGTCGCGCGCGATGGCGACCTTCTTGAACTTGATCTTGTCGTCGGGGCCGACGGTCGCGACTGAAAGCCCATCCTTGTTGAAGATCAGCGCGCTCGCCGGAATGCTGAGCGGCACGCCCTCGCGTTGCAGCGTCAGGCGCACATTGGCGTAGCTGCCCGGCATCAGCTCGCTGCCCGCGTTGTCGAGACCGAGCTGCATCCGCGTTGTCCCTGAGGACACGTCGACGGACTGCGCGGAGGCTTCCACAGTCGCCTCGAAGGTGCGGGTCGGATATTCCGGCACCGCGATCACGGCCTTGGCGCCGATCCGGATCGAGGGCACGTAGTTCTGCGGCACGTTGACGTAAACGCGCAGCCTGGTGATGTCGGAGATCACGAACATCGCGGGGCCCGAGCCGCCGCCGGCATTAATCAACGCGCCGACATCGGTGTCGCGCGCGGTGACGACGCCGTCGAAGGGGACCGTGATCTTCTTGTAGCCCGCGAGCGCTTCCAGCCGCTCGACATTGGCCTGGCCTGCCTTGGCCGCCATGTTCTTGTTGGAGAGATCGGCGGTGCGCTCATCGATTTCCTGCGCCGAGACGAAGTTCGAGGCGACCAGCGTCTTGCGCCGGTTCAGCGTCGCCTCCGACAGTTTTGCGCTCGCCTGCTGGCTGGCGAGATCGGCGCGCGCCTGCAGCAATTGCTGGTCGAGATCGGGCGCCTCGATTTCGGCGATCACCTGCCCCGCCTTGACGCGGGCGCCGATATCGGCGCTCCAGTTCTTCAGGTAGCCCTGGACGCGCGCGAAGATCGGGGCGCGGGAATAGGCCTCGAGCCGTCCCGGCAGGTCGATGGTGGGGTTGAGGACCTTGGCGTCCGGCCGGGTGACGGCGACCGTCGGAACGGCCTGCTCGTCGGTCCATTCCTTGAGCTTTTCGCCGGATTGCTCGCGCGCGCGGATACCTGTGACGACAACGGCGACCAGCGCGATGCCCGCCAGCACCCCGAAAATGCCCAGCTTCCGGCGCGACAGCGCGGGGCTCTGTTCACTAGGCATGCGGCATCTCCGGTGAGGCGGCGGCTTTGGCGCCTTGTTTCTTGTGTACCATACTGAAAACGACGGGAACAAACATTAACGTCGCAATGGTCGCGAAGATCAGGCCGCCGATGACGGCGCGGCCGAGCGGCGCGTTCTGCTCGCCGCCCTCGCCCAGGCCCAGCGCCATCGGCGTCATGCCGATGATCATCGCAAGCGCCGTCATCAGCACCGGGCGGAAGCGGACGAAACCGGCCTCGAGCGCGGCCAGCACGGGATCGCCGAGTTCCTCGTAACGCTCGCGTGCGAAGCTGATCACCAGCACGCTGTTGGCGGTGGCAACCCCCATGCACATGATGGCGCCGGTCAGCGCCGGCACCGACAGCGTGGTCCGCGTCGTGAACAGCATCCAGACGATGCCGGCCAGCGCCGCCGGCAGCGCGGTGATGATCACGAAGGGATCCGACCAGGACTGGAAGTTCACGACGATCAGCAGATAGATCAGCACCGCCGCGGCCAGCAGCCCGAACAGAAGGCCGGAGAAGGCCGAATTCATGGTCTGCACCTGGCCGAGCAACACCACGGACGAGCCCTTCGGCACATCCTTGGCGGTGTCGGCAAGCAATGTCTTGATGTCGTCGGCGATCGCGCCGAGATCGCGCCCCTGCGGCGTGGCGAAAATCTGCACCATGCTCTGGATGTCGTATTGCGATACCACCGCGCTCGATTTCGTGCGCGTGACATCGGCGATACCGCCAAGGATCGGGGACTGCGGATTGCCGGTCGCGGTGATCGGCAGAGCCTGCAACGCGCTGAGCGAGTCGATCTGGTATTGCGGCGTCTGCATCACGATCGAGTAGGACACGCCATTGTCCGGGTTGAGGTAGTAGGTCGGCGCGACCTGCGAGCTGCCGGCGAGATTGACCACGAGGGTGTTGGTGACGTCGCGCTCGGTGAGACCCACATATTGCGCACGGGTGCGGTCGACATCGATATTGAAGGTCGGCGCGCTCGGCGATTGCTGGATGCGGGCGTCGGCGACGCCGGGAATCCGCCGAATCTGGCCCAGCAGCTTGTTGGCATAGGCGAAGTTGGCGTCGATGTTCGCGCCACGCACCTGCAGATCGATCGGCGCCGGCGCGCCGAAATTGAGGATCTGGCTGACGATGTCGGCGGGCAGGAAGGAAAACGTCATGCCCGGAAACAGCCGCGGCAGCTGCTCGCGCAACGCCTGCACATGCTCCGCCGTCGGACGATGATCCTCCCTCAGCTTGATCTGGACGTCGCCGTCCTGCGGACCGATCACGCCGGTATTGTTGTAGGTCATGTTGATGCCGGAGATCGGCATGCCGATGTTGTCGGTCAGCGTGTCGATCTCCTCGGGCGGGATGATCTTGCGGATCGCCTTCTGCACGTCGGCTAACTGGCCGGCCGTTTCCTCGACGCGGGTGCCGACCTGGGTGCGCACATGCATCAGGATATTGCCGGCATCGACGGCGGGAAAGAAGTTGCGGCCGAGGAACGGCACCAGCAGGAAGGACACCGCCACGAAGGCGAGAAAGCCGGTGACAAAGCTCGGCCGGTGCGCAAGCGCGAGCGTCAGCAGGTTGCGATAGCCCCGGCGCAGTCGCTCGAACCTCGCCTCGAAGCCGCGCTGGAAGCGCACCAGCGGATTGCGCGAGGGCGGCGGCCCCTCATGCCCGTGATGGACATGCGGCTTGAGGAGATAGTTCGCCATGGTCGGAACCAGGGTCCGCGACAGGATGAAGGACCACATCATCGCGAACATCACCGCTTCCGCCATCGGCACGAACAGGAAGCGGGCGACGCCGGTCAGGAAGAACATCGGCACGAACACGATGCAGATGCAGAGCAGCGAGACGAAGGCCGGCGTGACGATCTGCTGGGCGCCGTCGAGGATCGACTGCGTCACGGGCTTGCCCTGCTCCAGATGGTAATTGATGTTCTCGATGGTGACGGTCGCATCGTCCACGAGGATGCCGACGGCGAGCGCCAGTCCCCCGAGCGTCATGATATTGAGCGTCTCGCCGACCGCCGAGAGCATGACGATCGCGCCCATGATCGACAGCGGGATCGACACCGCGATGATGACGGTCGAGCGCCAGCTCCCGAGAAAGAGCAGGATCATCAGGCTGGTGAGGCAGGCCGCGATCACGCCTTCATTGGCGACGCCGCCGATGGCTCCGCGCACGAATACGGACTGGTCGCCGACAAAACCGACCTTCAGCGTTTCAGGCAGCTGCGACTTGATGTCGAGCACCTTCTGCTTGATGCCGGAGATGATATCGAGGGTCGAGATCGCGCCGGCCTTCAGCACCATCATCAGGACGGAGCGGTTGCCGTTGACATGGACGATATTGGTCTGCGGCGGATTGCCGTCGCGGACGGTGGCGACGTCGCGGACATAGACCATGGCGCCGTTGACGGTCTTGATCGGCAGGTCTCCAAGCTCCTCGATCCGAAGCGGCGAGTTGTTGAGCTGGATGTTGTATTCGAACTGGCCGATCTTTTGGGTGCCGACCGGCGTGATCAGGTTTTGCGCGGCGAGCGTATTGGCGACGTCCTGCCCCGACAGGCCGCGGGCCTGCAAGGCCGTCGGGTTGAGGTCGATCTGGATCTGGCGCTGCTTGCCGCCGAACGGATAGGGGATGGCGGCGCCGGGGACCGTCACCAGCGGCGTGCGCAGCTGATTGATGCCGAGGTCGGCGAGATTCTGCTCGGTCAGCCCCTCGCCCGACAACGCAAGCTGGATGATCGGCACGGTCGAGGCGTTGTAGTTGAGGATCAGCGGCGGCGTCGACCCCGGCGGCAATTGCTTCAGCATCGTCTGCGAGATTGCCGTGACCTGCGCGTTCGCCGTGCGAATGTCGACATTGGGCTGGAAGAAGATCTTGACGATGCCGACGCCGTTATAGGAATTGGCGACGATGTGCTCGATGTCGTTGACGGTGGTGGTCAGGGCGCGCTGAAACGGCGTGGTGATGCGTCCGGCCATCTGGTCCGGCGGCAGGCCGGTGTAGCTCCAGACCACGCCGATCACGGGAATGCGAATGTCGGGAAAGATGTCGGTCGGCGTGCGCAACGCCGCGAGCGGGCCGAGCAGTATCAGCAGCAGCGCCAGCACGACGAAAGTATAGGGTCGGCTGAGCGCAATCCGCACCAGTGCGATCATGAGGCGGCATTCCCAAGGTGATGCCGGACGACTTGAGCTCTAGACTTGAGCCCTAGACTTGGACCCCCGGCCTGGAACCCCCTCGCCGTCCGCCGGCGATGTTTAGCCGAACCGTGGCGATTTAGCTAACATCGCCGCGCAAAGCCTCCCTTCACTTCCGTGATAGCTGGTCCACAAACCGGGCCTGCAAGCAAAGGGGCCGCACCCCGCCGGTTGCGGCCCCATCAAATCGTCTCCGTCGTCGGGCCGCCGCCTGCGGCTCAGGCCGCCCGAACGTTGGTGAGGAACTTCGACACTTCGATCTTCAGGCGGCTCGAGTTCGCACGACAGGGTCTGTGCCGCCGAAAGCACCTGCGAGGACGCCGAGCCGGTCTCGGTCGCGCCGCGCTGCACGTCGGTGATGTTGGAGGAGACCTGCTGGGTGCCCTGCGCCGCCTGCTGGACGTTGCGGGAGATTTCCTGCGTCGCCGCGCCCTGCTCTTCCACCGCGGCCGCAATGGTCGAGGAGATTTCCGACAGCTTCTCGATGGTGCCGGAGATTTCCTTGATGGCGTTGACGGAGTCCTGGGTCGCGGCCTGGATGCCGTTGATCTGCTGGCCGATCTCGCCGGTCGCCTTCGCGGTCTGCTCGGCGAGCGCCTTCACTTCGGAGGCGACCACCGCAAAGCCGCGGCCGGCTTCGCCCGCCCGCGCCGCCTCGATGGTGGCGTTGAGCGCAAGCAGGTTGGTCTGGCCGGCGATGGTGTTGATCAGCTCGACGACGTCGCCGATGCGGGTTGCGGCCTTCGACAGTTCGCTGACACGCTCGGTCGTGGAACGGGCCTGGCCGACGGCATCGCTCGCCATCCGCGCCGATTCCTGCACCTGGCGGCTGATCTCGTTGACCGAGGACGACAGCTCTTCGGTTGCGGATGCCACCGACTGGACGTTGGTGGAGGCCTCTTCGGAGGCGGCCGCAACCGTGGTCGACAGTTCCTGCGAGCGCGCGGCGGTGTTCGACAGCGTGCCGGCGGATGCTTCGAGCTGCGTCGAGGCCGAGGAGACGTTGGTGACGATATCGCCGATCATCTGTTCGAATTCGCGGGTGATGGTGTCGACGCGGCGGCCGCGCTCGATCTTGGCTTCGGCGTCCTTGGCCGCGGCCTCGTCGGCGGCCCGCTTGGCGATCAGCGCTTCCTTGAAGATCTGCAAGGCGTCCGCCATCTGTGCCGATCTCGGTCTTTTCCCCCTGGTGCGGCACATCGGCGGAGAGGTCGCCGGCGCCGAGCGACTGCATCGGCTTCACGATCGAAGCGATGGCGTCGGAAACGTCGCGGATGACATAGAAGCTCGCTGCCAGGCCCACGACGATGGCCGCGCCGAGAATGGTCAGGACGAGCCAGAAGGCGGCATTATAGGTATCGGCCGCATTCTGGGTTTCCGTGTCGGCACCCTTGTCGTTCAGATCGATATCCTTCTTGAGGATTTCGTCCGCCGCAATCGACAAGCTTGTTGCACCACGTTCTTGTTCATCGCATGCGCTTCAAGAGGCACCTTGCCCGCCTCCTTGCGCGACAACTCCATGACCTTCGCGGCGCCTTCCTTGTAGGCAGTCCAGGTCTTCACCCATTCGTCATAGATCGCGCGCTCTTCCGGAGAGCTGATCATCGCTTCGTAGCGCTGACGTATCTTGGTGTTGTTTTCGACCACGCCTTCCAGGGTCTTTTCAGATGGCCTGCTTGTCTTCGAGAGTTTCAGAGCAGCATGTGCTCGCGCAGGACGTTCCGGTATGTAATCACGCCCGTCCGCAAGTCGCCGAGTTCTCGAATGCTCGGCAGCCAGTTGGTCGCGATGTCGACGGTGTTTCTGTTCATGGTCTGCATCTTCAGGATGGAGAGCAGGCCCATCCCTGCCAGGGAGGCGAGCAGCAGTGCGACAATGGCCGTGACTTTGGCGCGGATCGAAACTTTCGAGAGCATGACAAACCTGTTTTGAGCGCTGAACAAAGGCGCTGAAGCAAAGGAATCGGCCGGGAACGCGCCGCGCCGGTATCTACACCACGGGAAAGATACGGGTGCGTTAACGCGCCGCACCCGTAGGAGTACGGACCGCACAAAAATGCATGCGAGACGCGAGCCGACGCGCGCTCAACGCATGAGCGAAAGTGCGTCGGAGAAAAACGCCGGCCCGCCGAAATTGCCTGATTTTAAGGCAAGCAGCATCGATCCTTCCTTTGCACCGACCGCGCGGAGCACCGGTACGCCCGCCGCGATTTCTGCCCCGACCAAAAATCCGGGGATCTGCAGCCGATCGACGACCGCGCCCGAGGTCTCGCCACCGGCGACGACCAGCCGGTGCACACCTGACAGCACGAGGCCTTCGGCGATGTCGGCCATCGCCTGCTCGATGGCGTGACCGGCGGCATCGCGGCCGTGCCGCGCCTGCAAGGCGGCAACCTCGGCAGGCGTGGCGCTGGAGGCGATCAGCACCGGTCCGCTGCCAAGCCGTTCGCGCGCCCAAGCCAATGCGCGCCGCGCTTCATCCCGGCCCTTAATGACTTGATCCGGATCCAGATGAAGCACCGGCATCACCTTCTCGGCGCTCGCGATTTGCCCGAGGGTCGCCTGCGAGCAACTGCCCGCGAGGCAGGCCGCAGGTCCCCCGACAGGTTTCTCCGAGGAGGCCGCGGAGGTCGCCTCTTTGCCGCCGGCCAGCGCCCGCGCCAGACCAAGTCCGATGCCGGAGGCGCCGACTGAAAGCCTGTGTTGAGCGGCCACCGTGCCGATTGTTTCCAGGTCGCGGTCGAACACCGCGTCGATCACGGCGGCGCCGACGCCCTCGCGCGCGAGATCGGCGAGCTTCTTGCGCACGGCCTCCGCCCCGTGCGTGACGGTCGCAAGGTCGACAAGGCCCACCCTGGTTTTGCTCTGGCGTGCCAGCACCCGCACCAGGTTGGAATCGTGCATGGGGTTGAGCGGGTGATCCTTCAGCGGACTTTCGTTCAGCGGCACCGCGCCGACAAACAGATTGCCCATATAGACGGTGCGGCCGGTTTCCGGGAATGCCGGCGTCACCAGCACGATCGTGTCGGCCGAGACAACCCGGAGCGCGTCCATGACCGGACCGATATTGCCCTTGTCGGTGGAATCGAAGGTCGAGCAGATCTTGAACAGCACGTGGGCGGCGCCGCGGCCGCGCAGCCATGTCTCCGCGGCGCGTGAACGTTCCACCGCGATGCTGGCCTCGATCGAGCGGCTCTTGAGTGACACCACCACTGCATCGACCTCGGGGATGCGCGAGATCGGAGGCCGGCACGCCAATGGTCTGCACGGTGCGCAGGCCCGCGCGCGTCAGCGTATTGGCGAGGTCGGAGGCGCCGGTATAGTCGTCGGCGATACAGCCGAGTTTCAGGCTCACGGCTTCACTCCGGCATAAGGCTTGAACCAGGCGAGCCCATCGATGGTCTTGCCGCGCGGATTATATTCGCAGCCGACAAACCCCTTGTAGCCGAGCCGGTCGAGCTCGGCGAACACGAATGGATAATTCAGCTCCTCGCCGTCGGGTTCGTTGCGCGAGGGAATGCTGGCGATCTGGGTATGGCCGATGATCGGCATCATGTCGCGCAGATGCATGGTCACATCGCCATGGACGATCTGGCAGTGATAGATGTCGAACTGAAGTTTCAGGTTGGGAATCTTCAATTCGTTGATGAGATCGCGGGCGAAGATGAAATTGTTCAGGAAATAGCCGGGCACGTTGCGCGCATTGATCGGCTCGATCACGACGTCGAGGCCATGCGGCGCAAAGAACTCGGCGGCATGGGCCACCGACTTGCGGAACTGCGCTACCGCCTTCGGGTCGCTGCGTTCGGCAATGCCCGCCATCAGATGCACGCGCTTGACGCCGGTCGCTTCTGCGTAAGGCAGCGCCGTGTGCAGGCTCTGCTGCAGGTCGGAGAAACGCTCGGGCAGCGCCGCAAAACCTTTCTCGCCGGCCGCCCAGTCGCCAGGCGGCAGGTTGAACAGCGCCTGCACCAGGCCGTTGCCATGCAGCCGCTGGCCGACCTCCTTTACAGGAAACTCATAGGGGAACAGGAACTCCACCGCCGTGAAGCCGGCTTTCGCCGCCGCCTCGAAACGGTCCAGGAACGGCACCTCGGTGAACATCATCGAGAGATTGGCGGCGAAACGGGGCATGTCTGTTCTCTTCTATTGTCTGAGCATGATCTTAATCGGAAAATCGGTTCCCACTTTTCTGGGTCATACTCTATTTGTTTACTTCTGTTCGCCCGGGAGCTTGGTCCCGGTGATGCGGGCATAAAGACGCGCGACGGAAGCGTCGTCGTCGCGGCCCATGCCGGCGGCGGCGGTCGCCAAAAACATCTGCAGCGCGGCGGCGGAAACCGGCACCGGGAACCGGGCGTTGCGCGCCATGTCCTGGATGATGCCAAGGTCCTTCACGAAAATCTCGACCGCGCTGCGCGGGGTGTAGTCACCATCGAGCACATGCGGCATGCGGTTCTCGAACATCCAGGAATTTCCGGCGGAAGCGGTGATGACTTCATATACTTTCTTGATGTCGAGCCCTTGCCTCGCGGCAAAGGTAATGGCCTCCGAGGCGGCTGCGATATGCACGCCGGCGAGCAGCTGGTTGATCATCTTGAAGGCGGCACCGAGACCCGCGGCATCGCCGAGCTCGTAAAGCTTTGCTGCCATCGCATCCAGTGCGGGCCGCGCCCTGGCAAAGGCGGCCGCGCTGCCGGAGGCGAGAATGGTGAGCTCGCCTTGCGCTGCGCGCTGCGCCCCGCCCGAAATCGGCGCGTCGAGATAATGCCGGCCGGTCGCTTCCAGCTCCCTGGCGAGCCGCCGCGCCACATCGGGGTCCATGGTCGCGGACGAAATAAAGACGGCGTCCCTGGCGAGCGTCTCGGCGACGCCGTCCTTGCCGAACAGGATGGTTTCAGTCTGCGCGGCGTTGACGACCACGCTGACGATGATGCCGGCGCCCCTGGCGGCTTCCGCCGGCGTTTTGGCGCCCTTGCCGCCGTCCTTGACGAAGCGGGCAACGGCGTCGGCCGAGACGTCGCAGCCGGTGACATCGAAGCCGGCTCGCTTGAGCGAGGTTGCCATGCCAAAGCCCATCGAGCCGAGCCCGACCACGGCGACGGGCGGTTTTGCGGTTTCGGGCATGTCAGCGTTCCCTCGTGGTTTATTCGCGCGTGTTCTTGGGTCTTTGGACACCTGCCTAACACGGCTTGGCCGCGCTGCCAAAGCGTGAGACAAGGCGAAAAACGGGAAATCAGTATGAGCGAAACAAGGCTTCGCGAGGACATCTGCCGCTTCGGCCGCTCGCTGTTCGAGCGCGGGCTGACGCCGGGCTCGTCAGGCAATATCAGCGTCCGGCTGGAGGACGGCGGTTATCTGGTGACGCCGACCAATGCCTCGCTCGGTTTTCTCGATCCCGCCCGGCTGTCGCGTCTTTCGGTCGACGGCAAGCTCGTGTCAGGCGATGCGCCTACCAAGGAAGTGCCGCTGCACAGCGCGCTCTACCAGACACGCGGGGCTGCGCGCGCGGTGGTGCATCTGCATTCCACCCATTCGGTCGCGCTCTCGATGCTGCCCGAGATCGACCCGCGCGCGGCGCTGCCGCCGATGACGGCCTATTACCTGATGAAATGCGGCGCCACCGCGCTCGTGCCCTATTACCGGCCGGGCGACGCTGCCGTCGCCGACGCCATCAGGGGACTAGCGGGGAAATATTCGAGCGTACTGCTCGCCAATCACGGTCCGGTCGTATCAGGCGATACGCTGGAAGCCGCGGTATTCGCCACCGAGGAACTGGACGAGACGGCGAAGCTCTATCTGCTGCTGCGCGGGATGAACCCGCGATATCTGTCGCCGGAGCAGATCGCGGATCTGGTGAAGATGTTCGGGCTGGAGTTGCCGGAACATGGGCACGATTGAATTTCACACCGTCATTCCGGGGCGATGCGAAGCATCGAACCCGGAATCTCGAGATTCCCCGATGCGCAATTGCGCATCTGTGGTCTGGTGCTTGCGCACCATCCCGGAATGACCGGACAAATTACGTCGCCGCCTGCGGACGATAGAAACGCTGATAGAGCTCGTTCGCCTCCTCGAAGCGGCGAGCCGCCCGCTTGCCGTCCATCGGGCCTTCCATCAGGGTCTCGGCATCCCATTCGCTGCGATGAACGGCAAAGAAGTCGCCGCCGTAGATGTGAATGGCGCCGGTCAGCCGCGGAATCGGGTTGGTCACGGAATGGATGATGTTGTGGCCAAGCGGCTCCGCGTCTCCGACGCAGAGCGATCTTGCGCCTGCGGCTTCAATGCGTCCCCGATCGTCGGGCACGCGGCGCCAGAACACATTGTCCTCACGCCCCGTATAAATGCCGATCACCGCCCACATCTCATGGTTATGCGGCATGACCGTCATCATCGGTCCCCAGATCACGTTGAGGATCGTCAAATCAGCCGCGTGATAGAGAGTTTGAATCCCGGGGCGTTTGGGCTCACCCAGCACGTTGAGAACGCCGGCCGGATCGGCGACTGCGCGGGCGACGACGTCACGCACGGATTTATGCGACGCATCTTGCCTGAGTGCGGTACGGCAATCTGCATTGAATTGCTCGAGATCGAACATGGCATGCTCTCCTGTGGCAGAGATTCACGGCAAGTCGAGATTCCGGATATCATACCCTATGGCGGTCCTCGCTGTAAGGGCGAGTCCATGCCAACCGAAAGCGGAGTTACTTGCATTTCGTCATGGCCGGGCTTGTCCCGGCCATCCACGTCTTTGCTTCCATGGAGAGAAAGACGTGGATGCCCGGCACAAGGCCGGGCATGACGAGGCTTCAAAGAGCGTGCGACGAGTTAGAGCACCGCGAGCTGCTTGTTCTGCAGATCCGTGATCAGCATCAGGCCCGGCGCATGCGTGATCGCGAACGGGATCTTCGCCGCCGCGATCACCGATTGCGGGGTGACGCCGCAGGCCCAGAACACGGGGATCTCGTCGGCCTGGACCGGCACGGCATCGCCGTAATCGGGCTTGGAGATGTCCGCGATCCCGATCGAATGCGGATGGCCGAGATGCACGGGCGCGCCATGCACGCTCGGGAAGCGCGAGGTGATTTGCACCGCGCGGATCGCCTGCGCCGGCTTGAACGGGCGCATCGACACCACCATGGGACCTGCAAAGGGTCCGGCCGCCTGGCACTGGATGTTGGTGCGGTACATCGGCACGCGCACCTTGTGCTCGATATGGCGGATCGGCAGGCCGTCCGCCATCAGCGCCTCTTCAAAGGAGAACGAGCAGCCGAGCACGAAGGCGACGAGATCGTCGCGCCAGTGCGCCATGATGTCGGTCGGCTCCTCCACCACCCCGCCATCGCGCCACACCCGGTAGCGCGGCACGTCGGTGCGGATGTCGAGATCGATCCCGAGCGCCGGGATCCTGGGATCGCCGGCGTCCGACATGCCGATGATCGGGCACGGCTTCGGGTTGAGCTGGCAGAAGCGGTGGAAGGCGGAAGCGAATTTTTCCGGCAGGATCGCGAGATTGCCCTGGACATAGCCATTGGCGATGCCGGCGGTCGAGGACGCCATGCCCGCACGGCAATCGAGCCGCGCCTGCAGGCTCGGCGTGATCTGCTCGCCCTGCTCGTTCCGGGTCAATCCGACATTCATCGCATGCGCTCCAAACTACAAACCATGCCTCTGCGACAACGCCTCGACAGGTCATGCATGATGATTCTACCATGCGGTCCCGCCCAACGCCTACGCAATTCCGGAAGCCTGAATGACCAAAATCGCATCCAACCTGCAGATCGACTCCGCCCGCCTGTGGGGCACGATCCATGAAACCGCGAAATTCGGCGCCACGCCCAAGGGAGGCGTGCGGCGGCTGACGCTCGGGCCCGAGGACAAGCAGGTGCGCGACTGGTTCCGGAAGGCCTGCGAGGACGCCGGCCTCGACGTGCATATCGACGCGCTCGGCTCGATGTTCGGCGTGCGGAAAGGACGGGACATGTCGAAGCCGCCGGTCGGTCTCGGCTCGCATCTCGATACGCAGCCGACGGGCGGCAAATATGACGGCGTGCTCGGTACGTTGGCCGCGCTCGAAGTGGTGCGTACGCTCAACGACGCCGGCATCGAGACCGAGGTGCCACTTTGCATCTGCAACTGGACCAACGAGGAAGGCTCGCGCTTTGCGCCGGCGACGATGGCGTCCGCCGCCTATGCCGGCGAATACACCACCGACAACATCCTTGGCCGGAAAGATGCCTCAGGCGTCAGCGTCGGCGAAGCGCTCGACGGCATCGGCTACCGCGGCAGTGAGCCGGTCGGTCAGCGCAAGTTCGGCGCCTTCGTCGAGCTGCATATCGAGCAGGGTCCGCTGCTCGAAGCCGAGAACAAGACCATCGGCGTGGTCGATCGCGGCCAGGGCATCATCTGGTATGACGGCAAGATCGTAGGCTTCGAAAGTCATGCCGGCACCACGCCGATGCCGCTCCGACGCGACGCGCTGGCGGCGCTGTCGGAGATCGTGCTTGCCGTTGAGCGCATCGCCAACAGGCATGGCCCCAACGCGGTCGGCACCGTCGGCGAAGCGGTCATTGCCGCGCCCTCGCGCAATGTCATCCCCGGCGAGGTCGCCTTCACCATCGACGTGCGCAGCCCGGAAGCGAAGACGCTGGACGCCATCGACGGGGAGCTGCGCGAAGCCATCGCCGAGATCGCGCCGCGCCGCAGGGCCACCATTGACCTCACCGCGATCTGGCGCAAGGAGCCGACGGTGTTCAATCCAAAACTCGTCGATGCCGTCGAGAGCGCGGCGAAGACGCTCGGCTACAGTCATCGCCGCATCACCTCGGGCGCCGGCCACGACGCCTGCAATCTCGCCACCGTCGTGCCGGCGGCGATGGTGTTCGTGCCCTGCAAGGACGGCGTCAGCCACAATGAGCTGGAAGACGCGACCCAGCTCGATTGCACCGCAGGCGCCAATGTGCTGATGCATACCGTGCTGGCGCTCGCCGGCGTCGCGTCATGACAACAAGACACAGGGAAAGAAACAAGGGAGATATCTCGTGCGCGGAGTGTTTGTCGACGCCAATGATTCACTGGCCGAGATTTTCGAGCGGCAGCGCAAGGCCGGCGATCCCGATGTGAAGGTGCATCTCGATCCCAATATCAAGGCGGAGGATTGGTCCTCCATTCTGGGCGGTGCCGAGATCGGCGTCGTCGATCACACCGCGCTGCCGACGGCGGTCGCGAAACAATGCGCCGGGTTGAAGCACGTGGTCTTCCTCGGCACCGGCGCGCGCAGCTACATGAATCCGGAGGAGCTGGCCGAGCTCGGCATCGCCGTGCACCTGATCAAGGGCTATGGCGACACCGCCGTGGCGGAAGCCGCGATCGCGCTGATGTGGGCCTCGGCCCGCGTCATCCCCTGGATGGACCGCGAAATGCGCGCCGGCAACTGGCTGCGCGAGGACGCCATGCAGCTGACCGGCAAGACGCTCGGCCTGATCGGCTTCGGCGGCATTGCCGCGGAAGTGGCGCGGATTGCACTCGGAAGCGGCATGAAGGTGATCGCCTGGAATCGCAGCAAGAAGAGTTTTTCGGGAGTGGAGTTCGTCAGCCTCGACAGACTGCTCGCCGACAGCCACGTGGTCTCGATCCATCTCTTGCTCAACGACGAGACGCGCGGCTTCCTGTCCCGCGAAAAAATCGCCGCGATGCGCAAGGGCGTGATCCTCGTCAACACCGCACGCGGCGCCATCGTCGACGAGCAGGCCATGATCGACGCGCTGAAATCAGGCCATATCCGCCATGCCGGCCTCGACGTCTTCAACATCGAGCCGCTGCCGCAAGATCATCCGCTGACAAAAATCTCCAACGTCACGCTATCGGCGCATTCAGCTTTCCGCACGCCCGAGGCGAGCGAGAATTTGATTCACGCGGCGTGGGAGCATTGCAGACGGATTGTGAAGGGGTGACGCCGCTCGCTCCTTCGTCATGCCCGGGCTTGACCCGGGCATCCATCGCCCTTCGATGAAAGCCTTGCTTTGAGATGGATGGCCGGGTCAAGCCCGGCCATGACGACGGTTTTAGCTGATCGACCCTGTCCGCGACCGCCTTGCCGCGGGCTGTCCAGGCCGGCGCTCCCTTGTGCGAAGCGTGCGTTTGGCGGGCGCGCGGCCTGCGTGATGTCCGTCACATCGAGCACGAGGTGGAAACGGCATGTTTCTCAGAGTTGCGGGGATGATCCCGCAAGCATCGACCAGGGAAACACAAAATGGCACTTCCTGCGAACGACGAGTTGGCCAACTGCGAGCTTTCCATTGAACAGCTGGACGCGATTGCCGCCGGCGGCCTCCTTGGAGACATCGGACACTGGATCAAGAGCGAAGTCACGGGCTGGGTGCACGACAAGATCACCGAGTACCACATGCTCAAAGAGGGAATCATCGAAACCGGACGCGCGCTCTGGAACCTTTTCTGAAGATTGTCCCGCGTCGAAGCCAAGGCGCATTCCCGGCTCCGCCTTAATCACCGCTCGACGCGGGATCATCTCGCCCGGCTTGCATTTCACGATGCGAGCCACCCTCTCCCACACGGGGAGAGGGTGAGAGCCAATTAATCCACCATATCCGCAACGGCCTTGCCGCAGGCGGTCGTGTCGGCGTTGCCGCCGAGGTCCTTTGTGCGCAGCGTACGTTCGGCGAGCGTGCGCTCGATCGCGCCGACGATGGATTGGGCCGCCTCCTTCTCGCCGAGATGCTCGAACATCATCGCCCCGGACCAGATCATGCCGATCGGGTTGGCGATGCCCTGCCCCGCGATATCGGGCGCCGAGCCATGCACGGGCTCGAACACGCTCGGGAAGTTGCCTTCCGGATTGATGTTGCCGGATGGCGCAATCCCGATGGTCCCGGTGCAGGCGGGACCGAGGTCCGAGAGAATATCCCCGAACAGGTTCGAGCCGACGACGACGTCGAACCAGTCCGGATGCAGCACGAAATTCGCGGTGAGAATGTCGATGTGGTACTTGTCCCACTTCACCTTGGGATAGTTCTTCGCCATCGCCTCCACGCGCTCGTCCCAATAGGGCATGGTGATGGAGATGCCGTTGGATTTCGTGGCCGAGGTCAGGTGTTTCTTCGGCCGGGAGGCCGCCAGCTCGAACGCGAATTTGAGGATGCGGTCGACGCCGGTGCGGGTCATCACGGTCTGTTGCGTCACGAATTCGCGGTCGGTGTCGGGGAACATGCGGCCGCCGACGGAGGAATATTCGCCCTCGGTGTTCTCGCGGACCACCCAGAAATCGATATCGCCGGGCTTGCGGTTGGCGAGCGGCGACGGCACGCCCGGCATTAGCCGCACCGGCCGCAGGTTCACATACTGGTCGAACTCCCGGCGGAACTTGATCAGCGAACCCCACAGCGAGATGTGATCCGGGATCTTCGCCGGCCAGCCGACCGCGCCGAAATAGATCGCGTCGTGCTTGCCGATCTTGGCCTTCCAGTCGTCCGGCATCATCTGGCCGTGCTTTTCGTAATAGTCGTAGGACGCGAAGTCGAAATGGTCGAAGGTCACGGCGACGCCGTGCTTCTTCGCCGCCGCCTCGATGACACGCAGGCCCTCCGGCATTACTTCCTTGCCGATGCCGTCGCCGGGAATGACCGCGATCCGGTATGTCGTCTTGGCGCTGCTCATACTCAAACTTCCTTGTGATCTGGCCGGCCCGTTTTAGGGCCTTGTTTCAAGGCCCTGCAATGGACCAAACTGCGCGATAGCGCAACGCTGCAGTGCAATGTTGACCGCCACGATACCTCCCGCCTAACACTTCCGCCTCTTATCCAAAGCAAGCGAGCATCTCATGGACCTGCATCTGCGCGGCAAACGCGTTCTCATCACCGGCGCCTCCAAGGGCATTGGCGCAGCCGCGGCCGAAGCCTTCGCCGAAGAAGGCTGTCATCTCCGGCTTGCCGCCCGCAGTGGCGACGCGCTGAAGGCGCTCGCCGAGCGGCTGCGCTCGCAGCACCAGATCGACGCGTCAGCACACGCCGTCGATCTGCGCAAGGCCGAAGACATTCAGCGGCTGGTGAAAGACTGTTCCGACATCGACATCCTCGTCAACAATGCCGGCGACATTCCCGGCGGCTCGATCGACAAGATCGACGAGCCGACCTGGCGGCACGCCTGGGAATTGAAGGTGTTCGGCTACATCAACATCACCCGCGCGATCTACGCGCAGATGAAGGCGCGCGGCGGTGGCGTGATCGTCAACGATATCGGCGCGGCCGGCGAGAAATTCGATGCCAATTACGTCTGCGGCAGCGCCGGCAATGCCGCGCTGATGGCGTTCACCCGCGCGCTCGGCGGCAAGAGCCTCGCCGACAACATCCGCGTGGTCGGCATCAATCCGGGCCCGGTCGGCACCGACCGCCATGTCACGCTGCTGAAGACTCGCGCCAGGCATCAGCTCGGCGACGAGAACCGCTACAAGGAATTCCAGAAGGGCATGCCGCTCGGCCGGCCCGCGCATGCGCGCGAGATCGGCGATCTCATGGCGTTCCTGGCGTCGGACCGATCGGGCTATACGTCGGGCGTGATCTTCACGGTCGACGGCGGCATTGCCGCGGGTTGGGGGTAGTTTCGTTGTGAACGTCATTCCGGGTTCGATGCTTCGCATCGCCCCGGAATGACGGCGGTAGCAACTACGCCGTCCGCTCGAATAATTGCCGGATCAGCGTGGTGATGCGCCCCTGCGGGGACGCCATCTCGTCCATGATGCTGAAATGGTCTGCGCCAGGGATCTCCTCATAGGTCCCCGGCAGTCCATGGCGAGCGCGGTGGCCGGCGAAATCGGCGGTCTGCCGGCGCAAGAGCGGCAGTTCGGCTGCGCCGACCACCAATGACAGCGGCTTCATCGGACCACCCGCCATCATCATCGGCGAATTCCTGCGCGACATCGCCTCGTCGAGCCCAAGCTTGACGTTGAGATAGGAGTGGCGGATCGGCTCGAGATCGTAGATGCCCGAGATGGCCATGCCTGCCCTTACCTTCGGATGCGACAGCGCCATCGAGGTGAGATGACCGCCCGCCGACCAGCCCGACACAACGAGACCTTTGCCGTCGCCACCGAGCGCCGGCAACTGGCCGCCGAGAAAATCGATGCCGGCATGGATCTCGACCACGATCTGGTCAAGCGTGGCGTCGGGCGCGAGGGTATAGCCTGTCAGCGCGACATTGATGCCATGCGCCATCGCGCCTTCGGCAAAGGTCGTGAAATTCTCCTTGGCGCGGGCCTGCCAATAACCCCCATGGATGAAGAGCAGCGTCGGCGCGCTGTCCCGCGCCTTCAGAAAATCGATGCGGTTGCGCTCGCGCGGGCCGTAACGCAGATCGAGATGGCCGCCAAATCGCTTGCGCAGCTCCGCCGAACGCTGGTCCCAGCCCGCGACGATCTCGGCGCTGCCTGCGACCGCTTCGCTATTGTTCAGGCCGCGATCGAGCTCCTCGCGGCTGAGTTTGCGCCAATCCGGCGCCTCCATCGGTGTCATTCCAGAACTCCTGACTTGCGTTGCCACCATGCCGCAAAATGTTCTAGAGCACTACTCAGGAAACGGAACGGGCAAGGAACGGGCAGGAGAACGCCATTGGCCGATCAGGGACTGGTGCGGGAAACCGCGAATGCGATCGTCGACAAGCTCAGGAAGGGTGAAGTCAGCCCGCTCGACCTGCTCGATGTCCTGGAAAAGCGCATCGCCGAGGTCGACGGCAAGGTCAACGCGCTGCCGACGCTCTGCTTCGACCGCGCGCGCGCCCATGCGAAGGCGCTGATGCAAAAGAAGCCTGCCGAACGCGGCATGCTTGCGGGGCTGCCGATCCCGATCAAGGATCTCACCAACGTCGCGGGCGTGCGGACCACGCAGGGCTCGCCGATCTACAAGGACAACATTCCCGCGCGCTCCGACATCCTGGTCGAGCATCTCGAGAAAAATGGCGGCGTGATCTACGCCAAGTCGAACACGCCGGAGTTCGGCGCCGGCGCCAATACCTTCAACGAGGTGTTCGGCCGTACCCTCAATCCCTGGGACATTTCGAAGAGCGCGGCAGGCTCCTCCGGCGGCGCAGCGGTCGCACTCGCAACCGGTACGGCCTGGCTTGCACACGGCTCCGACATGGGTGGCTCGCTGCGAAACCCCGCGAGCTTCTGCGGCATCGTGGGCTTAAGACCGAGCATCGGCCGGGTCGCGCATACGCCGGCCACCGCGATCGACCGCAATCTCGGCGTCCAGGGGCCGATGGCGCGCAATGTCGAGGACCTCGCGCTATTGCTCGACGCCATGTGTGGTGAATACCCAGACGATCCGCTATCGCTGCCCGTCATGCCGACTTCGTTCCTGTCGGCGGCAAAAAGCGGCAGGAAACCGAAGCGCGTTGCCTATTCGCCGGATCTCGGCATCACGCCCGTCGATCCCGAGGTGAAGGCCATCACACGCAAGGCCGCAGAACGCTTCGCGGAAGCTGGCGTCGCGGTCGAGGAAGCTCATCCCGACTTGCGTGAGGCGCATGAATGCTTCCATGTGTTGCGCGCCTTCGACTTTGCGTTGCACAAGGCAGCACTGCTGCGCACCAAGCGTGACCTGCTCAAGCCCGAAGTGATCTGGAATATCGAGGAAGGCTTGAAGCTCACCATTGAGCAGATCGAACGCGCCGAGGCGCAACGCGTCGCGATGACGGCACGCGCGGTGGAGTTCTTCAAGACCTACGATCTCTTGCTCTGCCCCGCGACCATCGTATCGCCGTACCCCATCGAAAACCGCTACGTCGCTGAATGCAACGGCAAGAAGTTCGACAATTATGTCGAATGGCTTGGCATCGTCTACGCGATCACCCTTGCCTGCTGCCCGGCGCTGTCGCTGCCCTGCGGTTTCACCAGATCGGGACTGCCGGTCGGATTGCAGATGGTGGCAAAACCACGCGGCGAGGCCGAGCTCCTGGCCGGCGCCAGGGTGCTGGAGGATATCCTGGGCGTGCGCGGCACCACGCCGATCGACCCGCGGGTGAAGGGGTAAGGGCTACCCTTGTCGTCGTCATGGCCGGGCTTGTCCCGGCCATCCACGTCTTCACATCGCGAATAGAAAGACGTGGATGCCCGGCACAAGGCCGGGCATGGCGAGGATGGGTCAGGTTACGATTTTGGCCCCGCCCGCCTTCTCGATCGCGAGCGACAGCGCCGCCTTGGTTTGCTGCACGATGGTCTCGACCAGTTCCTGTCGCGTGATCTGCGCGGCCTCGCCGGTGAGCAGGCCCTGCTCGGCGAGCGAGATCACACCGTGCAGGGCGGCCCAGACCTGCATCGCGTGCCGCTCCCGCAACAGCCCGACCGCCGGCGCCTCGAACGATTCCACCAGCAGGACGAGCGTTTCGTGTGCGGCAACGTGGAGCTCGCTGTCCTTTTCGGCATTGGCCATGCTGCGCGAGGCGAACATCAGGCGATACATGCCGTTCCGCTTCAGGCCGAACTCGAGTGCGGCCTGCGCAAGACGCGACAGCTTCGATCGTTTCGACGGCTTGCCGATCGCCTCGCGCAGGATCGCGGTGAACTGACGGAAGGCTTCCGCGGTCACCGCCTGCAGCAGCGCGTCGCGGTCGGCGAAATGGCGATACGGCGCTGGCTGCGAGACGCCCAGTTCTTTCGCCAGCGCCTTCATGCTGATGGCCTCGGGACCGCCCAGCTCGGCGTCGCGCAATGCGGCCTGCACCAGGGCGTCGTGGAGATCGCCATGGTGATAGGTATTATCAGGCTTCCGGGCGAGCCGAGGCGACATCCTGACGCTCCGAATTCCACTTGACGAACCCGACGGGCACGAATGTAATATGGTATAACTTAAAAGCGCGGACGGCAAGAAGCCGCGTACGACAATGGGCAGGACACACGCGACAAGCCTTTTGCGCGCCAGAGAAGGGAACGCTTGCCATGGCCAAGCTGAAGATCCGCGTCGACCAGGACAAATGCCAGGGCCACGCCCGCTGCAAGTCGCTGGCCTCAGAACTGTTCGAACTCGACGAATACGGCAACGCCCATGAGATCGGCGACGGCACCGTGCCTGCCGGCCTCGAAGACAAGGCCTGGCTCGCCCAGACCAACTGCCCGGAAATCGCAATCGAGGTGACGGAGGAGTGATTTTCTCCGTCCTGCGTTTGAACGTCACGAAGCGAACAGAGCACAAGGAACCGCCCGATGTCCGATGTGAGCTACCTGCCCAAACATCCGCCGGTCACCGACTGGGTCCGCGATTTCGACCACACCGATCCGCGCTGGACCGAAGATCCCTTTCCGATCTGGGACGAGCTGCGCGCGGCCTCGCCCGTGGTGCACACCGAGCGTTTCCTCGGCTGCTACATGCCGACGACCTATGAAGCGGTGCGGGCGATCGCCAACGACACCGAACATTTCTCCTCGCGCCGCGTGATCGTGCGCGACATACGCCCGGAGCAGACCGGAAACGCCCCGCCCATCACCTCCGATCCGCCCGTGCACAAGCCGGCCAAGCAGCTGCTGCTGCCGCCGTTCACGCCCGATGCGATGAAGAAACTTGAACCGCGCGTGCGCGCGATCTGCAACGAGCTGATCGACGGCTTCATCGCCGACGGCAAATGCGACGCCGCCGCGCGCTACACCAAGCACGTCCCGGTCCGCGCCATCGCGCACATGCTGGGCATTCCCGAGCAGGACGGCGACCTCTTCATCAAATGGATCCACGAGATCCTCGAGCTTGGCATCAAGGACCAGGAGATCCTGGTTCGCGCAGCCGAGGAAATGGACGCCTACTTTGCCGGCCATATCGAACATCGCAAGACGCATCCCTCCGACGATCTGATCACGACGCTGATGAACGCCAGGACCAAGGACGGCAAGCCGCTCGCCGACGATCACGTGCGCGGCTCGCTGCGGCTGCTCCTCATCGCCGGCATCGACACCACCTGGAGCGCGATCGGCGCTTCGCTCTGGCATCTGGCGAAGACGCCCTCGGATCGCGAGCGGCTGGTCAGGGAACCCGAGCTGATGCCCATCGCGGTGGAAGAATTGCTGCGCGCCTACTCGCCGGTGACGATGGCACGCGAAGTCATGAAGGAAACCACCATCGCCGGCTGCCCGGTCAAGCCGGGCAACATGGTGCTGCTCTCCTTCCCCTCCGCCAACCGCGATCCCGCGATGTTCCCCGACGCCGACAAGGTCGTGCTTGACCGCAAGGAGAACCGTCACGCCGCCTTTGGCCTCGGCATTCACCGCTGCGTCGGTTCCAATCTCGCGCGCATGGAGATGACGGTCGCGCTGGAGGAATGGCTGAAGCGCATTCCCGATTTCCGGCTCGATCCGGCCGGCAAGGTGACGTGGTCGGAGGGGACGGTGCGTGGACCGCGGCAGCTTCCGATGCTATTCGGGAGGACGGCCTAAAATCTGAGCCGACCAGGCGGGCCGTCACCGTATCGTGAGGCCTGCCATGACCAGTCCAGCGCCCAGCCAATCGCTCAACCCCGCAAGCGATCAGCTCGACATCGCCGATGTCGAGCGGCGGGTGAAGGCCATCTTCATCGGCTCGATCGGCAATCTCGTCGAGTGGTACGACTTCTACGCCTATACGGCGTTCGCCCTCTATTTCGCGCCGGCCTTCTTCCCCAACAGCGACCCCGTGGTGCAACAGCTCAATGTCGCGGTGCTGTTCGCGGCGACCTTCCTGATGCGCCCGCTGGGCGGTTGGCTGTTCGGCTACCTGGCCGACCATTACGGCCGGCGGCTATCACTGACGCTGTCGGTGGTCTGCATGTGCTTCGGCTCGCTGATGATCGCGGTGACGCCGACCTATGCTTCGATCGGTTTTGCCGCGCCCGCGATCCTCGCGCTCGCCCGCATCATCGAGGGGCTGAGCCTGGGAGGCGAATACGGCGCCAGCGCCACCTACCTCTCCGAAGTTGCTGATCCGAGGCACCGTGGCTTCTATTCCAGCTTCCAGTATGTCACGCTGATCGGCGGCCAGCTCACGGCGATCATCGTGTTGCTCCTTCTGCAAAAGGTGTTCCTGACCCCGGACGAATTGAAAGCCTGGGGCTGGCGCATTCCCTTCGTGATCGGCGCGGGGCTCGCCGTGTTCGCAGCCGTGATGCGGCGCGGCCTTCATGAGACCGAGGCCTTCGTCGAAGCCAAGAAAGCCGTGCAGCCGACCGGTTCGATCACAACCCTGTTCAACTATCCGAAGGAATTGCTGCTGGTCGTCGGCCTGACCGCCGGCGGCACCGCGGCGTTCTATACCTTCACCACCTACATGCAGACCTTCGTGAAGCTCTCCGTCGGCCTGACCGAGGACCAGACCACCATCGTCATCTTCGGCTCGCTGGTGTTCGCCACCATCCTGCAGCCGATCTATGGCGCGATCTCCGACCGCATCGGCCGCAAGCCGCTCCTGATCTTCTTCGGCGTGGCCGGCACACTCGCGACTGTCCCGATCCTGATGACGCTGAAAGACACGAAATCACCGCTCACAGCATTCCTGTTGATCTGCGCTGCCTGGATTTTCGTTGCCGGCTACACTTCGATCAACGCCATCGTGAAGGCGGAGTTGTTTCCGACCAATGTACGCGCGCTCGGCGTGGGCCTGCCTTATGCCATCACGGTGTCATTGTTCGGCGGTACCGCACCGGCCATTGCGCTCTATTTCAAGAGCCTCGGACACGAGGACTGGTTCTATTATTACCTGAGCGCGATGATCTTCCTGTCGCTCCTGATCTACTCGACCATGCGCGACACCAAACATGCATCGGCGATGCACCGGCACAAATGAGCGCGAGACATGAGCGACGAAGCTGAGATGCCGCCGGACTCCAGACTGACGCGCAGCAAGCAGCGCTCGGCACGCGAACGCCGTTTCCTCATCGGCAGGACGGCGCGGCCGGATGAGCAGCGGCTGCCGCCCGGCCAGCACCTGACACGGGACTGGCCGACGCTCGACCTTGGCCTCACGCCGGAAATTTCGACGGCTCGCTGGCGGCTCGACGTCTATGGGGCGATCGAAAACCCGGTCTTCTGGGATTTCGCCGAGTTCCAGGCACGCGCGCAGACGTCCATCACATCGGACATCCATTGCGTCAGCACCTGGTCGCGCTACGACAATCAATGGAAGGGCCTGCCGACGCGCGACCTGCTTGAGGCGTGCCAGCCCCACGACAACGCACATTTCGTCGTGCTGCACAGCTATGACGGCTACACGACCAATCTGTCGCTGGAGGATTTTGCGGCCGAGGACGCCCTGCTCGCCCACAGCTGGTCCGGCGAGAGGCTTCCGGTGGAGCATGGCGGTCCGGTGCGGCTGGTGGTGCCGCATCTCTATTTCTGGAAGAGCACGAAGTGGCTGCAGGCGATCGAATTTCTCGAAAGCGATGCGCCGGGCTATTGGGAAGTGCGCGGCTATCACAATCGCGGCGATCCCTGGGCCGAGCAGCGCTATTCCGGCGATTGACTTTTCACCCGCCCCTCCAGGGGAGGATAAGAAAGAGATCCACCATGCCGACAGAAAAATTCCAGTTCACCGGCGAGGGCGGACACCAGTTGTCCGCGGCGCTTGACCTGCCCGATGGCACGCCTGTCGCCTACGCGCTGTTTGCCCATTGCTTCACCTGCGGCAAGGACGTGCTCGCGGCCAGGCGTATCGCAACGGCGCTCACGGCAAAAGGCATTGCCACGCTTCGTTTCGATTTCACCGGGCTCGGCTCCAGCGGAGGCGATTTCGCCAACGCGACCTTCTCGTCTAACGTCGCCGATCTCGTCCGCGCTGCGGATCACCTGCGCGAAACCCGGCAAGCGCCCACGATCCTGATCGGCCACAGCCTTGGCGGCGCCGCGATCCTCGCCGCCGCCGGGCAAATTCCGGACGCCAAGGCGGTGGTCACCATCGCTGCTCCCTCGGACCCCAATCACGTCACCGGACTGTTCAGGGATCATGTCGATGATATTCGCGCGCAAGGCCAGGCGCAGGTCTCGCTCGCGGGGCGGCCCTTCACCATCAGCCGCGAATTTCTCGACGATGTCGCCGAACACAGCCTGATGGAGAAGATCCGCCATCTGCACAAGGCTTTGCTCATCATGCATTCGCCGACCGACGACACCGTCGGAATCGACAATGCCACGCACATTTTCGTCGCGGCAAAGCATCCCAAGAGCTTTGTCTCGCTGGCGGGTGCCGATCATCTCCTGAGCGACCGGGGCGATTCCAGCTATGTTGCCGATGTCATCGCGGCCTGGGCAACGCGTTATGTCGCTCCCGCCGTCCAGGCGCCTGGCGCCGAGCTTCCCGAGAAGCCGCGTCAAGTCGTGGTGCGCGAGACTCGCGCCAGCAAGTTCCAGAACACGGTCACGGTCGGCCCGCATCATCTGCTGGCCGATGAACCCGCTACCGCCGGCGGCGCGGATTCGGGACCCGGACCCTATGACTTCCTGCTGGCCGCGCTCGGCGCCTGCAAGTCAATGACCATGCGGCTTTACGCGGATCGAAAATCCTTCCCGCTCGAACGCGCGACCGTGACGCTGAAGCACGACAAGATCTACGCCAAGGACTGCGCGGAATGCGAGACCAAAGAGGGCATGCTCGACCAGATCGAGGTCAGGATCGGCCTCGAAGGCCCGCTCGATCCCGATCAGCGCAAGCGAATCCTAGAGATTGCGGACAAGTGCCCGGTGCATCGCACCCTCACCTCGGAAATTCGTATCGTGACGCAGGCGGCGGATTGACGTAGAATCGAGGTCCAAACCAATCGAGAGCCGCTCATGCCGGCCGTGGCACGCATCGATCCCAAAACTGTCTTCACGCCGGAGGAATGGAGCCGGCTGACCTCGCGCAACTCGTGGCGCGCGATGTGGCTGGTCGCGCACGCCTGGGGTACGATCGCCGGCAGCATCGCGCTGGTGACGATCTGGCCCAATCCGCTGACGTGGCTCGTCGCTGTCATGATCGTTGGCACACGCCAGTTGGGCCTTGCGATCCTGATGCATGAAGCCGCCCATAGCGGGCTGCATGCGAACAAGGCGATCAACGAGTTCGTCGGACAATGGCTGTGCGCGGTGCCGGTCGGCGCTGATCTCGCGAGCTACCGCTCCTATCATCTGCAGCATCATCGGTTCACCCAGCAGCCGGAGGACCCTGATCTTTCGCTGTCGGCGCCGTTTCCGATCTCGAAGGACAGCTACAGGCGCAAGGCCATCCGCGATCTCACCGGGCAGACCTTCGTGAAGCAGCGGCTGCCGCTGTTCCTGGCATTGTTCAAGCCGGCAACCCGGGAGGGGCCGATTGAGCACGAGAGTTTCGTCTCGGCCGGACGGGAGAAGATGGCGCGCTTCCTCGGCGTCAACGCACTCCTGTTCGCGCTGTTCTGGCTCTGCGGTGCCGGCATCTGGTTTGTCGGCGTCTGGCTGGTCGCCATGGCGACCTGGCTGTCGCTTGTGACGCGCATGCGCAATATCGCCGAACATGCCTGCACCTCGACCGGCCAGGATCCGTTCAGTCATGCGCGCACGACGCTGGCAAACCCGATCGAGCGCGCGCTGATCGCGCCCTATTGGGTCAACTATCACGCCGAGCATCACCTCTTCATGTATCTGCCGTGCTACCGCCTACCCGAAGCGCATCAGCTGCTGATCGAGAAAGGCCTGATCAAGCGGATGGAGGTGCGGCCCGGCTATCTCGATGTGATGAAGCTGGCGACTTCAAAAGTCAGACCGTCGGCAGCGGCCGCACCCTGAGCGCGCCGCGCAGGCCGAGCCCGCTGCCGGCCAGGATTCCCGCGACCGCGACAAAAGACGCCAGCGCCAGCGTGGAGATCCCCGTCAAGCCCTGACCGATCGAGCAGCCGAATGCCATCACGCCGCCCGCGCCCATCAGCGCGGCGCCGCCGGCCGAGCGCAGCATGTGCTGGGGCGAGCGATAACCTTCGAGTTCGAAGCGTCCCGTGAGCAGCGCGGTCACGAGGCTGCCGGCGAACACGCCGGCAACGGTGGCGATGCCGAAACTCAGCGTCGATCCCGTCGACAGCATGAGATATTGCAGGCTGTCGGCGATCGGCGCGATGAAGGTGAGAGAGGCGACCGGCACCGGGTTGAAATCATCGGCGCCGAGATGGCCGGTGGCGTACCATCCGGCCGCGATCAACAAACCCACGGCGACGCCCGCCGCCATCTGGCCGAGCGACCTGCGGAATGGCGCGTGCGAGAAGGCGAAGATGATCAGCGCCGCGCTCACCAGCGAGGTCGCGAACATGCGGCCATAGACCTCGTTGAGGCCGAAGCTCGACAGCAGCGCAGGCAGCGAATTGATCTTGACGGTGGCCTGCGTGACCTGAATGGCCGCGACTCGCGCCGGCGCGATCAGGCCCTTCAGCGTCATTTCCGCGAAGATGCCGAGCACGACCACCACGACGAAGGAGCGCAGATTGCCCTTCCCCAGCAGGATCAGCGCACGCGATCCGCAGCCGTTCGACAACACCATGCCATAGCCGAACAGCATGCCGCCGAGGAATATGATCGGCGCCGAAAACGACGTCTGCAAATAGATCGACTTGCCGAGATCGACCGCGCCGCGCGCGGCGAGCAATTGCGAGGCTGATATCGCGACCCCCATCGCGAGCGCATAGGTCCGCACCAGCCTTCCGTCGCCTTCCGCCCACCAGCCGCGCAGGCTGCTCATCATGCAAAAGCCGGAGAGCAAGCCGATCGAACCGTATAGGAGCCCGATGACCAGACCGGACAGGATGGCGACTTCACCGGGCAGCATGCGCGTTCTCGGATTGTGTTTCCGTCATTGCGAGGAGCGGTAGCGACGAAGAAATCCAGGCTCTCGCTCAGTAGCTACCATGGATTGCTTCGCTTCGCTCGCAATGACGGGCTCAGTCGGACTATGGTTTCAGAATAACGCGGTCGCGGGACGAACCTGCGACCGCGACAAAGGCGCGTTTGGCTTCCTCGAGAGGATACACCGATGACGGATTGATCGAAAACGGCTTCAGCTTCCCGCTGGTAAATCCCGGCGAGAGTTCGCGCAAGACGCCGCCTGTCGCTTCCGATGACAGCCCCAACGTGTCGATACCGACATATGTATGCTGACTGCGATAGAATTCCAGGATGTTGAACTGCACGACCGGATTGATAGCCGCGATCAGGATCTGCCGCCCGCGCAAGCCGAGCGCCTCGTGCGCCGCCTGGAAATAGGGATCGCCAACGCTATTGAACACGATGTCGGCGCCCTTGCCGCCGGTCAGCTCGCGCGCGCGAGCTGCGACATCGCCGGCAGAGGCGTCGATCATCTCGACAGGTGAATTGGTGTGCCCCTCATAGGGTTCGGCCTTGCGCGCCACGCCGATCGCGCGCGCGCCATGCCAGGTCGCGATCTGCACCGCGGCCTGTCCGACCTTGCCGGTCACACCCATGATCAGCACGGTCTCGCCCGCCTTCGGCATCCCGGCCCGCCGGAAACCCTCCATCGCGGTGACAAAGGGAACGCCGATGCCGGCGGCCTCTTCCCAGGAAATGCCCTTCGGCTTGTCCACGACGGCTTCGGCCTCAACGGCGAGATGCGAGGCATGGGTGCCGTCACGGCGAATGCCGAGATCGCCGGAGGAGCCGAACACCTCGCGCCCGATGCTGCCGGCCGGCCCGTCGATCACCAAGCCGGCATAGTCGCGTCCGGAGGTCCGCGGAAACACCGCATACGGCATCAGCCCGGTCGCAGCCTTGACGTCGGATGGATTGACGGCAGCTGCCTTGACCTCGATCAGCACCTGATTTGGGGCGTGCGACAGCATTCGCGCCTCAACCACCGGCGCGAGCGCAGGTGCATTTTCCGCCTTGGTATTGAGCCTTACGCAGCGGGCTTCGACTGCCATCGGCTTGAGCGTCGCCGTCATGATTCCCGTTTCCGTGATTTACGGAGACAGGAGTTACCCTTTCGGCCGCCGGTCGTAAACACGCTTGGCCTTGCCGAGGGAGCGCTCCAGCGTGTCGGGAGCGACGATCCGGACCGGGGCCGTGATGCCGATCGTGTTCTTGATGAAGGCCGAAACCTTCTCGGCATGTTCCAGGAGACCGTTGCCGTCCCAATGCTCGGGCCGGGACTCGGCATGGACCGCCATCTGGTCCATCCGGCCCTCGCGGGTCAGCTCGATGATGAAGTGTCCGCCGCACCACTCGGTCGCGAGCAGCGCCTCCTCGATCTGGGTCGGAAACACGTTGACCCCGCGCAGGATGATCATGTCGTCGGAACGGCCGGTGACCTTTTCCATCCGCCGCATGCCGGGCCGCGCCGTGCCGGGCAACAGCCGCGTCAGGTCGCGGGTGCGATAGCGGATCACGGGGAAAGCTTCCTTGGTCAGCGAGGTGAACACCAACTCGCCCTTCTCGCCGTCGGGCAGCACCCTGCCCGTGTCCGGATCGATCACCTCGGGATAGAAGTGATCTTCCCACACGTGCAGACCGTCCTTGGTCTCGACGCATTCCTGCGCGACGCCGGGACCGATGACTTCCGACAGGCCATAGATGTCGGTCGCATCCATGTCGAAGGTGCCCTCGATTTCCGCGCGCATGGCGTTGGTCCAGGGTTCGGCGCCGAAGATCCCGAATCTCAATGACGATTTGCGCGGGTCGAGGCCGCGACGCCTGAACTCGTCCAGGATCGCGAGCATGTAGCTCGGCGTCACCGTGATGATGTCGGGCCGGAAGTCGTTGATCAGCTGCACCTGCCGCTCGGTCATGCCGCCGGAAACCGGCACCACGGTGCAGCCGAGCTGCTCGGCGCCGTAATGCACCCCGAGGCCCCCGGTGAAGAGGCCGTAGCCATAGGCGTTGTGGATGATCATCCCGGTACGGCCGCCGGCGGCGCGGATCGAGCGCGCCATCACCGACGACCAGACGTCGATGTCAGCCCTGGTATAGCCGACCACGATCGGCTTGCCCGTGGTTCCCGACGACGCATGCACGCGCACCAGTTTTTCGCGCGGCACGGCAAACATGTTGAAAGGATAGTTGTCGCGAAGGTCCGTCTTCACCGTGAACGGGAATTTCGCAAGATCGTCAAGCTCCTTGAAATCGGAGGGATGCACGCCGGCCGCATCGAATGCCTTTCTGTAATGCGCGACATTGTCGTAGGCGTGCCTGAGCGACCAGCTCAGGCGTTTTTTCTGCAACGCCATGATCTCGTCGCGCGAGGCGCGCTCGGCCTCGTCGAGTTCAGGCCGGTAGCTACTTCCCCTCGCTTTCAGACTTGCGGTTGCCATGCTGCGTTCCCTCGAATGTTTTTTGTTTGTTGTCGCTCTCCGGCAGCCATGTGCCCGGTATCGCCCGGGAATGGCCGCGAAACTCGGCGATGACCTCGTCGCCTGCGGTCACCCGCACGTCGTAGATGCCGGATCGTCCGCTGCGCGAAATCTCGCGCGCGGTGGCGACCAGGAGATCGCCGAGCTTGCCGGGCTTGATGAAAGTGATGTTGCCCTGCGCCGCAACGGACTTCTGGTTACGGCTGTTGCAGGCAAACGCGAAGGCGGAATCGGCGAGCGCGAAGATGAAGCCGCCATGGGCGATGCGCTGGCCGTTCACCATGTGCGGCTGCACGGTCATGGTCAGGGTCGCACGGCCGGCTCCGATCTCGACGATCTTCATGCCGAGGCCGGAGGAGGCCTCGTCCTCCTTCCACATCGCATCCGCGCAGGCTTGCGCGAGATCATCGGGCGACAGGGCGGCCTTCAGGTTCACGCATCTCTCCCGTTATGACTACACATGATCGTAATCCACCACGACCTTGTCGGAAACCGGCTTGGCCTGGCAAGTCAGCACAAAGCCCGCCTTCAGTTCCCACGGCTCCAGCGAATAGTTCACGTCCATCTCCGCCTTGCCCTCCACAAGCCTGGCGCGGCAGGTCGAGCACATGCCGCCCTTGCAGGCAAACGGCAGGTCGACACCGGCGCGGAGCGCGGCATCGAGGATGGCCTCGCCCTCCGCGACCGGGACTTCCCGGCGCTTGCCGTCGATGATCAGCGCGGCAAACGCCTTGGGCGGCGCACCTGGTGCCACGACCTTCTTCGGACGCGGCTTGCCGCCGAGACCGGAGACGAAACGTTCGACGTGAATGCGCTCTTCGGCGATGCCGATGTTGCGGCAGGTCGCCTCGATCTCGTCGCTCATCCCGGTTGGGCCGCAGATGAAGACATGATCGATCGTTGCCGCCGGCACCAGCGAACGCAGCAGCACTCTCACCTTCTCGTCATCCAGACGGCCATGCAGGATCGGGATATCCTGCTCTTCGCCGGAGATGACGTGAAACAGCGAGAAGCGCTGCAGGAAGCGGTCCTTCAGCTCTTCCAGGGCCTCGCAGAACATCACGCTTTCGGTGGAGCGGTTGCCGTAGAACAGGAAGAAGCGGCTCTTCGGCTCGCGGCTCAACACGCCCTTCACGATCGACAGGATCGGCGTGATGCCCGATCCCGCGGCGAAGCCGACATAGATACGGGCTTCGTCAGGCGCAGGCGCCACGCCGAAGCGGCCCGTTGGCGTCATCACCTCGAGCTCGTCGCCGGCTTTCAACTCATCGGCGGCCCATGACGAGAACGCGCCGCCGTCGACTTTCTTGACCGCGATTCGCAGTTCACCGTCATCAGGGCCCGAACAGATCGAATAAGAGCGTCGAACCTCTTCGCCGTCCATCGTCGTCCGCAAGGTCAGATATTGGCCAGGCGCGAACGCGTAGTCGTCGGCAAGTTCACTCGGGATATCGAAGGTCAGCGAGACCGCGTCCGCCGTTTCGCGGCGCAGATCATGGACGGCCAGGCGGTGGAAGCGCGGCGCGGCAGCGGACATCAGTGTTTCCCCTCGTCATTGCGAGGAGCGCCAGCGACGAAACAATCCACACTATCTCCGCCGGGAGGCGCTGGATTGCCTCGCTTCGCTCGCAATGACGGTGGGGCCCGCATCTTGCCTCAATGACACTTGAAATAATCAAAGGGTTCGCGGCACGACTTGCAGCGCCACAGCGCCTTGCAGGAGGTTGAGCCGAACTCGGACAATAGCTCCGTGTTGGCCGAACCGCATTGCGGGCATGCGACCTCCTGCACGCCGAACAGCGCGCGCCGAGAGCTTGCCGGCTGCGGCGGCGCGATGCCGTAGTCCCTGAGCTTGCGGCGGCCATCCTCGCTCATCCAGTCGGTGGTCCAGGCCGGCGACAGCACGGTCCGGACCTTCGGCTTTGCAAAGCCGGCGCGTTCCAGCGCGAGCTCGATCTCGACCGCGATCATGTTCATTGCCGGGCAACCCGAATAGGTCGGCGTGATCGCGACCTCAACGCCTTCGTCGGTCACCACCACTTCCCGCAGCACGCCGAGATCGGCGATCGTAAGCACCGGGATTTCGGGATCGACCACGCGCGAGGCCGCGTCCCAGGCGCGCCGGCACAGATCGGCCTCGCCGAGGACAGAGGTCACCATGTTGCCCCCGGAAAGGAGCGCTGCAGCGATTGCAATTCGGAGAGGAGATGCCCGAGATGTTCGCTATGCCGGCCGACGCGCCCGCCCAGCTGCATCCAGTTGTTCTCGGGCAAATTCAGCGTCGCCTCGGCAACGATGCCGCTCACCGTCTTCAGCCATTGCGGCCTCAGGCCGGCGGGATCGATCGCGACGCCGGCATCGATGAGGGCCTGCTCGGCAGCATCGACCGCAAACATCTCGCCGGTGAAGGCCCAGAGATCATCGATTGCGGCCTGCGCGCGGCGGCGGCTTTCTTCGGTGCCGTCGCCGAGCCGAACAATCCATTCGGAGGAATGGCGCAAATGATAGGCGCTCTCCTTCTCCGACTTCGCCGCGATCGCCGCCAGCGTCGCGTCCGACGACGTCATCATCCTCAGCCAATAGAGATCGGCGAAGGCGGAATAGAAGAATTGCCGCACCATGGTGCGGGCGAAATCGCCGTTGGGCTGTTCCGTCAGGAGCAGATTGCGATACTGCCTGACGTCGCGCAGATATGCGAACTTGTCCTCGTCATTGCCCCCGCCCTCGATCTTGGCGGCATAGGCATAGAGCTCGCGCGCCTGCCCAAGCAGATCGAGCCCCATATTGGCGAGCGCCATGTCTTCTTCCAGCGCAGGCGCGTGGCCGCACCATTCGGACAATCGATGTCCAAGGATCAATGCGTCGTCGGCCCGCCGCAGGATGTAGAGGACGAGCGGAGTTTCAGAGACGTGGATGTTTGAAGCAGCCATTCGATCAACCTGCTTACTCGGTCGTCATCGCGAGGAGCGGAGCGACGAAGCGATCCACGGCTTTGGGGCTCGATGGATTGCTTCGCTGCGCTCGCAATGACGAAGCGAAAATCACATATGCCCGACTTCTTCGGGCACGTCGTAAAACGTCGGATGCCGGTAGATCTTCGACTCCGCCGGCTCAAACATCATGCCCTTCTCGGACGGATCGGATGCGGTGATCGCGTTCGAGGGCACGACCCAGATCGAGAGCCCTTCGCCGCGGCGCGTATAGATGTCGCGAGCGGCCTGCAGCGCGAGCGTGGCGTCGGCCGCATGGAGCGAGCCGCAATGCTTGTGCGCGAGCCCGTTGCGGCTGCGGATGAAGACTTCCCACAAAGGCGTGTTCGGCGTGGCCATGCTTGAATTCCCCTTGGCTCCCTATTCGGCGGCTTGTGCAAGCTGGCGGTTTCGCCGCTTTTCGGCATAGGCGGCGGCCGCCTCGCGCACCCAAGCGCCGTCGTCATGCGCCTTGCGTCGCGCGGCCAGCCGATCGCGATTGCACGGACCGTTGCCGGCGAGCACCTGTTTGAATTCGTCCCAATCGATGTCGCTGTGGCACCAATGGCCTTCCGTATCCTGTTTCATGCCGGGATCGGGAATGGTGAGCCCAAGGAACTGCGCCTGCGGCACGGTGGCGTCGACGAATTTCTGGCGCAGCTCGTCGTTGGAGAAACGCTTGATCTTCCATTTGGTGGAGGTGTCGCTGTGTTGGCTCGCCTTGTCGGGCGGGCCGAACATCATCAGGACCGGCCACCACCAGCGATCGAGCGCATTCTGCGCCATCGCCTTCTGCTCCTCGCTGCCGCGGCAGAGGGTGAACATGATCTCGAAACCCTGGCGCTGATGGAATGATTCTTCCTTGCAGACGCGGATCATCGCGCGCGCATAGGGGCCATAGGAACAGCGACAGAGCGGGATCTGGTTCATGATCGCCGCACCGTCGACGAGCCAGCCGATCGCGCCGATATCGGCCCAGGTCAGCGTCGGATAATTGAAGATCGAGGAATATTTCGCCTTGCCGTCGAGCATCGCGTCGACCAGTTCCTCGCGCGAGGTGCCGAGCGTCTCGGCAGCGGCGTAAAGATAAAGGCCGTGGCCGCATTCATCCTGGACCTTGGCGAGCAGCGCGGCCTTGCGGCGCAAGCTCGGCGCGCGCGTGATCCAGTTGCCTTCAGGCAGCATGCCCACGATTTCGGAATGGGCGTGCTGGGAGATCTGCCGCGTCAGCGTCTTGCGGTAGGCGGCGGGCATCCAGTCGTTGGGCTCGATGCGTTCGTCCGCGTCGATGCGCGCCTGAAAGGTCTGCGCACGGGCGGCGTCCTCGAGTCCGGTTTGGCGATCATCCCGTTCAGACGTGTTGAGCGCCTGCGTGTACATTGCCGACCTCCCCTGTCTTATGAGGTCCAACATATAACAATAATTCCGAATTGCAAGTTAGTTTTGTAACATATTGCGCTACCGCTCAAATCTCCGGCCAAGTTCGCCAATGGCCTTCGGCAACGGGCCGGTTTCGTTGGTTCCGTGATGGTCAAGCCATTGTTCGGACGCGGGTAAAAGAGCGCGATAGATGTCGCCGCACAGCGCACGCGCCGCCCTACCCGGCCAGTCCTTTGGCAGCAACACCATGGGCAATAGCGGGTCGCGGAGAACCACGCGGCGGTAATAATGGATGAGCAGGATGCGGGCGGTGAAGGCGTCCGCGTCGGAGAGCCTGTCGCGATCGAGGAGCGCGCGCAGCGGCGCGAAGGTCTTCATGAATTTCAGATAGGCGTCCGCGGTGCGCTGCAGCGGCCAGCTTGCGCCGAGCAGTCGTCGCCCGCTGTCATCCTCTGCGGAGACTTCAAGGCGGATCGCGTTCGCGGCCTCCTCCGGGACCGGCACGCCAGAGGGCGCGACCCATACGCCCGGCAGCGGACTGCCGAAGCCGGCATTCTTCAGCGCCTCGCGCGCCGCGTCGCGGTCTTCGCCATTGCCGATCAGCAGCAGCTCGAAGCGGCCGGTCCAGTCCGACGGCGGCGGGTCGTAGATGTGTCGGGTCGCGATATCGAAAGTGAGCCGGCCCTTCCTGACCAGCCGGTAGAAACTGTTGCGGCCGACCCGCTCGCGCTCGAACCAGCCGTCGGCGGCAAGCCGCGACATCGCGGTGCGCACCACGCTGGCGTCGATGTCGAGCATCTCGAAGAACTGGAGCAGCGTGCCGAGCCACACCGATCCGCCGCGCGGCACGATCGCATCGCCAAACACCGTGATGATGATCGAGCCGGTGCGCGAAGGTTCGCGCTTCAACTGTTCGATGATGCGGGCAAGCGGATGCGGCATGGCTCACGCATACCGCGTTTTGCGTCGGTGCGACAACGCCAGGAACGTCTTTCACTCGTCATGCCCGGCCTTGTGCCGGGCATCCACGTCTTGAGCTCGGACGCTGCAAAGACGTGGATGGCCGGGACAAGCCCGGCCATGACGAAAAGACTAGCGGTTCGGGTCGGGGTAGATGATCGCGCGCCAGCCGGAACGGTCGAACGGCTTCCATTGTCCTTCGCCCTGGGCAAGGCGATCGGCGACGGCATAGACCACGGCGGGGTGATGACCCATCCCGCAATGGCTACTTTCGACCTCGATGCTCTCCGACTTCGCGGAGGCCTTCTCCATGCAGCCCTGCCAGGCGCAGATGCCGTCGGTGCGGCTGAAGATCGCCGTGGTCGGCACCGGTGGGGCGACCGACAGCGACCCGCCGAAGCGCGCATCCTCTTCGTCGGCGCGGCGGCCGCTTGCCATCTCATAGACCCGCCAGGCGTTGGTCGAACGCGGCGATCCCGCAAACGGGCTGCCGAGCGTGATGACGCTGCGTACGCGCTCCGGCATCATCTTGGCGAGCTGGCGTGCGTACAGCCCGCCCAGAGCTCCAGCCGACGAGCGAGACCTTGCGGCCATGGAGGTCGTTCATCTTTTCGAGGTGATCGACCATCGCGTCCTGCACGCCCGGCCGCAGGCCGAGATTGCGGCCCTGATCCCAGCCGCTCACCTCATAACCCCTGTTCTTCAGGAAAGCGCGCAGCGGCCGTGTCGAGACGTCGGAGGCGATCAGCCCGGGCAGCACCATCACAGGGTGACCGTCGCCACGCGGAGCGAGAGACAGCAGCGGCAGCGCGCCGACGAAGGCGCCGAGTTCATGGATGGCCCGCCCCTCCAGGAACATCAGGGCCCGGGACGGCGGGCGAAGCGACTGCGCAGCAGCGGTCATCGTATCTCCTGTTCAGGCGGAGCCTTTGAGGCCGCCGGCCAATAGATCAATGAAAGAACGTCAAACCCATCGAATCGTTTCGCAACGCAACAATCCATCTGAAAAAGCTAGGGAAGGCTCTTGGGGGTTTCAAGCGAGCCAGTTCACATGCGGGGCAATAAAAAGCCCGGCCGTGGCTGATCGGTCACAGCAGGCGCAGCAGGAATTCCGCGGTGTAGAGCACCAGCCCGGCGAGCCCCCCGATCAGCGAGCCGTTGAAGCGGATATATTGCAGGTCCCGGCCGATATTGATCTCGATCAGCGAGATCAGCTGCGCCATATCCCAGGATTTCACCTGGTCGGAGATGAAGGTCGAGACGCCGCTCTTCTGATCGGCGATGAAGCTGCGCAGTACCGCGACAAGGCCTTGGTTGATTTCCGCGCGGAGCTCCGCGTCGCCTGCGAGCGCCTCGCCGGCCGCCACGAACATACCGGCGAGATGCCGCTGCAACACCTGCGTCTCGCCGGACGCGCTCTGCTCGATGAAGCTCTTGGTATTCGACCAGATATTGCGCGCGAGCTCGTTGAGTTCGGGCCGCGCCAGAAGATCGCGCTTCAGGCCCTCGATGCGTCCGGCATAGGCAGGATCGGTCGCAAGGCGGTCGACAAAGGCCAGCACCATGCGGTCGAATTCGCCGCGGAAGGGATGCCGGGGGTCGTTGCGGATCTCTTCGAGGAACGCGCCGGTGGACGCGACGATCTTGTTCAGCAGGAACTTGTCGGCGCGGTAGAGCCTCAATAGCGTCGGCAATTCCTGGCGAATTTTCTCGCGGATCATCGCCATGGTATCCTTGGTCGTGATGGTCTCATGCACGATGCGCAGGAGATCGTCGAGTAGCGCCTGATGCCGTCCCTCCTCGACAAAGGCGCGCAGCGTGCCGGCAGCGAGCGGCGCCAGATCGATCGACAGGAGCTGCGCGGTGATGCGGCGGGTGACGAAGGTCATCAGGCCCGAGCTCTCGGTCGCCGCAAACGCTTCCGGCAACAGCCGCAACGCAAAGCGCGCGAGATCGTCGCTTTTCTTGGCGTCGCGCAGCCAGTCGGCGACGAATGAGCCAAAATCGATCTCGCGCAGCTTGGCCTCGACCGGGCCGGCCTCGAGGAAATGCACCTCGATGAACTCGCCGAGCTTGTCGGCGATGCGGTGCTGATTGCTCTGGATGATCGCGGTATGCGGGATCGGCAGGCCCAGCGGCCGCCTGAACAGCGCGACCACCGCATACCAGTCGGCAAGTCCGCCGATGGTGGCGGCCTCGGCGAAGGCCGCGACGAAGCCGAAGGCGGGATGCGTGTTCAGGAGCAGTTTTGCGATGACGAACAGCGCCAGCGTGCCCGCGAGCACCAGCGTCGCCTGCAGCTTGATGCGCCTGAGGTCGGCGGCACGCGAGGCGTCGGTGGGGGCGAGGGAGAGGCTGCCGGTGGACATGGTCGCAGGTTATCAGTTTCCGTCATTGCGAGCGAAGCGAAGCAATGCATGGCGCTCCAGAGGGAGAAATGGATTGCTTCGTCGCGTGCGCTCCTCGCAATGACAGCACGGCGCTAAAAAAATAAGGCCCGCCGAAAAGCGGGCCTTGAATTTGTTCCGCCGATCGACGTCGGATCAGGCCGTCTTGTAGACCTTGGCGAGGTTGTCCTGGGCGGTCTTGGCGCCGTTGGCAACGAGCTTGCCGAAATACTCGGCGGTCGACTTGGCCCGCGAAACGAACACTTCACCGCTTGCACGGGCGAGGTCCGACTGGATCTGGACCGCTTCGTTGATCGACTTGGCGGAGGCCAGCTTGTCGATACCGGCGAAGAACGCTTCCGCGTCCTGATACATCGCCTGCTGGATGTTGCGGCTGATCTTGGCGGCTTCGGAAACGGAATCGGCAACCGCGGTCTCGATCGCAGCCGTCACCTTCTCCGAACCGGCGTAAACGTCGGCGGCGCGCTCTTTGGCCGTGTTGGCCGACTTCTTGACGAACTCACGGGCAGCCTCGGGGACTTCCACGTTCTGGAAATTCTTGAGCGCCTCGGTCACGGGAGCGAAGGCTTCCTTGACGGTGTCGTACACGTTGGTGGTCTCGGTGGTCATGGGGTTCTCTCCATCCTCAGGTTTGAGCTATGGGCTCACCCCGTCCGGATTTGGCCCGGGGCAGATCTGATATGGCATAGTTAATGGTGCGATGCAACAATAATGTTGCATCGCGATATCACGAGCCCGTGATAATTGAGATTTATCAAGCGTTTCCAGCAGGATACGAGCTAGGGCTGGACCGCCTCAGGAAGCCCGAACGCCTCCAGCTGGGCCTGGAACTGCGCGATATTGTGCCCCAGCACGACAATGTCGTGCTTTTTGCCATCAACGTCCCGGACGTGATCGCGCAGCAGCGCTTCCGCCTTGAATCCGAGGCTCTCGAACAGGGCGATCGCCGCTCCTTGATCGACCGTCATCTGGGCCACCAACTTTTCCAGCCCGGCACCGAGCGCAAACGCAAAGGTCTCCTGCGACAGCGCGCGACCGACCCCCTGCCCGCGCACCTCGAGCGAGACCACCATCCGGATCCCGCCGACATGCGGCGACCAGGAATGCGGATCTCGCACCAGCGTGCCGCAGCCGACCACCTTGCCGTCCTTGATCGCCAGCACGCTCGTGATCACACCGCGCTCGATCTCGTTGATCCAGGCCGACAGCACCTTGGGCTCGCTGATGTTGCGCGGCAGGAACAAGAGATCATGCGTCGGCAGCTTTCTCGCAAAGTCGAGGACAGCCGCTTCGTCCGCGCGCGTCATCAGGCGGAATTCGATCTCGCCGGCATCGGTCCTGGCGCGACGCGGATAGGAACGGGCTTCACTCATATCGATCTTCCACCTAACCATGAGTTCAGTTTCGGCCACAGCCGCTTGATCGCATTGGGGCCGGCAACGAGGGAGACGTGACCGCCCTTCAGCATCACCTCTTCCTTGTCCTCCGATCCGACCTTCGTGATCAGATGCTTCGCCGCATCATAGGGCACGATATGGTCGTGCTCGGCAACCGCGTGCAGGATCGGCACCTTGATGTCGGCAAGCTGCGCCTTGCGGCCGCCGACCGTCATCGTGTCGTTGAAGAGCTTGTTGTCCCACATCAGATCCTTGGTGATGGCACGGAAATATTCGCCGGCGAGCGGCAGCGTGTCGGTCGCCCAGCGGTCGAACATCCGGTAGGACTTGACGTACTCGTCGTTCCAGATGTTCTCCCAGAGCTGCACCTGGCTGGTCACGCGCGAGGCCGGCCGCAACATCTCGAACGACGACAGGATCATTTCCGGCGGCACATTGCCGACGCTGTCGACCAGGCGGTCGACGTCGAAATAGCGGCGATCCGCGAAATTGTGGAACAGCTTCAGTTCGCGAAAATCGACCGGCGTGGTGAAGCAGATCAGGTTCTTCATTGGCCCGTCATTGAAGATCGAACCATAGAGCAGCGACAGCACGCCACCGAAGCAATAGCCGATGACGGAGATGTCGGCCTCGCCGGAATCCTGCTGTACATGGCGCACGCAGTCCGGGATGAAATCGAGGACATAGCTCTCCATCGACAGCGACTTCTCTTCCGGCCGCGGCGGGGTCCAATCCATCATGTAGACGTCATAGCCGCGCTTCAGAAGAAACTCGATGAAGCTCTGGCCCGGCACCATGTCGAGGATGTAGCCGCGATTGGTCGTCGCCATCACGATCAGCACGGGTATCCGATAAATCTCGTCGGCCAGCGGCCGGTAATGATAGAGATTCATCGTGCCGCGGGAGTGGATGATGTCCTTCGGGGTCGAGCCGAGCGTCGGGCCGGAGGTCTGGAAATATTCGACCCCCTTGATGCTGCGCTGGATCGCGCGCTGGACCTCGGACTGGATCCGCTCCGGGATGGACGCGATGTCGAGACCCGCGGGCGCATTCATTTTTTCTCTCCCGAAGGCGGCGCGGCGGACGGCGGAGCGGGTGGACGCTTCGTGCGCGGCGGCCGCACCACTCCGACGGAGCCTGACGACGCGCCCGCGTTCATCTGCTGCAGCATCGCCTTGATCTCGTTCAACTGGGTTTCGATGTTCTGCAACCGCTCGGCCACGCCGATCATCTGGGCGCGGCTCGGCAGGTTCATGTTGAGGAGATACTTCTCCATGAGCTCGGCGAACTGCTTCTGCGCGCCCGCCGTCGCACCGCTCGCCTGGTTCATCGCTTTCGAGAATTCCGGCGACGACATGGCTTGATTGGCGAAGGCATTATACCCCTTCTCCATCTCACCCATCATTTTCTGCCACAACGCGAGCGGATCGCTGCTCTTGTCAGCCATCGGCATCCTCCTCCAGCTTCGGGGCGTGAGCTGCCCTTCTTTTCCGCCATACCACACCCTTGCGACGGCACGGTCAACACGCACAGCGGGCGACTCCGGGACGCAGGTACCGCCCAAAATCCTTCTGCGGCGCGGCAAACCGTGCCATAGAGTTCCCAGGAGTGCGATGAGCGCTCCGACTTGCCATGATCTTTCCGGAATGAACGTTTCCTGATCGTGCGCCATCAACCCGCGAGGATATCCCGCCGTGACGACAGTCGCCCACCAGCTGCCGCAGTTCGCCCGGGCCAACGGCATCGAGATTTGTTACGAGATTTTCGGCGACGCCGACGCGGAGCCGATGCTGCTGATCATGGGGCTCGGCGCGCAGATGGTGCTGTGGGACAAGGCCTTTTGCGAGCAGCTCGCCGCCCGCGGCTTTCGCGTCATTCGCTTTGATAACCGCGACATCGGCCAATCCTCGAAACTCTCCGGCGGCAAACGGCTGACAGCGGTCGAATTGCTCAAACTGCGCTTCCTGAAGATCCCGGTCGCGGCGCCCTACAAATTGCGCGACATGGCCGAGGATACCATCGCGCTGATGGATCATCTGCGGATCCGCTCGGCGCATCTGGTTGGCGCATCCATGGGCGGCATGATTGCCCAGGAGATCGCCATCACATTCCCGGAACGGGTGCGTTCGCTGACGTCGATCATGTCGACCACGGGCAATCCCAAGGTTCCGCCGCCGACCCGGGAGGCGACCGCGATGCTGATGGCGCCGCCGCCGCAGACCCGCGAGGAATATATCGCCCGCTTCGCCCAGAACTGGAAACTGCTCCGCGCCGGCTCGTTCCCGGAGGACGAAGCACTCGACCGCACCCGCGCCGAACTCTGCTGGGATCGCGGGCTCAATCCCGCCGGCGTCGGCCGCCAGCTTCGCGCCATCCTCGCCTCCGGCAGCCGCAAGGAGCGCCTGCGCAAGGTGACAGCGCCGACGCTGGTGATTCACGGGACCGTCGATCCGCTGGTGCATCCGATGGGCGGCCGGGACACGGCGGCCTCCATCCCCGGCGCGAAGCTGATGATGGTCGAACGCATGGGCCATGCCATTCCCGTCCCGATGTGGCCGCAGATCATCGGCGCCATCGACAAGCACGCGCATGGGGTCGGTGCAAAGGCGGCGTAAGCACGAGCCGGCCTGCCATGAAGACGCTGCACGAGATCGAAAAGGACGTTGCGGCGCGCGCACGCCGTATCGGAGTTCTCGCTGCATGATCTGCCAACCTACGGCGTCTCACGAGACTACGGCTATCCGCATGTCGAGGTTCATGACGGCCTCTATCACTATGTCGTCGTGGAACGCGGCCAGGACATCGAGCGCAGATCGAGTGCCAGCTACGACGATCTGCTGTACTGGGTTTTCAGGAGTGTGACGCACAGGGAGGCATTCTTTTACGAATTGAACAACCGAATAAAAGACCAGGATTGCCGGCGCATCGCGTTCCCAAAACAGATCGAGCTCATGAAACAGATCGGTCCGGCATTCGCTCAGCGCCTCGAACATGAGATCGCCGGGATTCTGCGCGAGGCACCCTACGACGATGAGCCGACCAGGGCCCTCAACCGCTTGCGGAGACCGTAGGGTGGGCTGAGGCCAACGGGTCGCGCGAATTCAAACAGCCGGCACGTCGTCATTGCGAGCGAAGCGAAGCAATCCATTTCTCCGCTTGCGGCGCCATGGATTGCTTCGTCGCGGAGCCTGTCATCGGGCGCGCATTCGCGCGACCCGTTGGCTCCTCGCAATGACGACACAGACAAAATCCTTCGTTCTCGCGGCACGAAATGCCCGAGCTTTGCATCGACATGGCCGCTCCGGAAACGGAGGGCGCAGGGAAGGCCGGGCGCTGGTTGCACCCGCGGCCTCGTGTGCAGTGTAGAAAGCACACGAGTTAGTCACCACAGGTTCAACCGGAGCAACCCGGCCTTCCCCGCGTGATGGTGTTACGGCTTATAGCGCGCTCTCCCCGGAGTACCGGGCTTGATAGCCTCCGTCGCCTGCCAGCGTGTCGACCTAAGGCCGACATCGCCACGGCAGACTTGATTCCAGCGTCGGGGAATCAGGACCACACGCCTTCGCCGTCCGCAGCAGACATCATTCGTCGAACTGATGCCGCTGGCGTCCATCGCATCCCGCACTCCACGTTCGTGACGACGCGTAACGCCCCTCTTGCCGAGGCGGGATGGCACGACAAGATCATATATTTCCGAAAAACGGAAGTAGAATATTTTTGCAAAAAGGGATTGACACGATTTCGGAAAATCAGACCGACGGGCAAATCACCCACGAATGCGAAGGTCTAACGTCTCAGCATATCATCGGGTTATCCCCCCAATCGCAGACTCCACCAGGCCGGTTCGAGGGCGCTGGTGCAATTGCGCCGGCGGCCGGCGCAGGGATCCATCCAAGGGCCTCGTTGCGACGATCCATGCGAGCGGCGCCCGGGCCCACACTCTGTGCTAGATGTCGCTCGGTTGCATGGTTCTCACGTGCCTGGAGCGGCGGCATAAGCATTGAGGTGACGACCAATCCAGCCAAAAAAGCCCTGGACAGGACTGGCCTGACAGGAATTGTGAAGGTAGTCATCCTGGCGGTTCCTTTCGATCGGGTGAGTCCCCGCAAGGGCGCAGGAACTCGATCCACCGCTTTCATGATTCCGCCTGACGCGCAGCTATGCCCGAGATCGATGATTTTTTCCGGTCTCACCCGGGTCGATCCTGATATTCTCGGGCAAAGTAGATCTCGTCTCCGCCCTCTCTCTTCCGGTCATCCCATGCGCCGCTCGGATCTGACGATTTCGTTGATCACCGACGAGGTATCGCCCTCCCTCGACGAAGGAATAGCCTTCGCGCGGGAGGAGAATATCGGCGCCATCGATCTGCGTGTCATTGATGGCCAGAACGTGCTGGCGCTATCGCGAAGCGAACTGACCGAGGCGGCACGACGGATCCGGGCCGCGGGACTGTCGGTATCATGTATCTGCACGCCGCTGCTGAAGTGGAGTCCGCCCGGCAAGACAGCGCAGACCAGAGGCGACCAGTTCGGCTTCGAGCTCGGCGATCGAAGGCCGTACGATGTCTACGCACAGGGCTTCGAGGCCGCGGACATCCTCGGCGCGCGCGACCTTCGCGTCTTCAGTTATCTCTCCTATGACGGCTACAGCGTCGACGATCTGCGCGAGCCCATCGAAGAACTGCTGGCGCTATCGGAAAAGTTCGACATGAAGGTGCATATCGAGAATGAGGGCGTGTGCAACATCGCCGGTTTTGCCGGGCTCGAGGCGGCGGTGGCCAGATATCGGCATCCGCGCCTGCGCGCCCTGCCCGACATCGCCAATGCCTGTCGGAGTGGCCTGCTGCCATCGGCGGCCGATCTCGCGCGGCTGTTGCCCTACACCGATATGCTTCACATCAAGGACTATTCCAGTGTGGCCGGCCATTTCGTTCCCGTTGGCGAGGGTGATCTGCCGATTGCAGCGCTATTGGCTGCGACGCTGCCCGCCCGCGAGAGGCCGCTGACGCTGACCATCGAGACGCATGCCGCCTCGGAGCCCGCCGCCACCACAAGGCGATCGGTCAATGGGCTGCGCCGGGCGATTGCTGAGATGGGGCTCGTTCTCTAAAAGAGAGCAGTCTTTCCCCCTGGTGATCGAGCCGCTTGCTTCAATGATGACGCCCCTCCGTACCTTGACCCTCCTTTCAGCTTTCTGCTGTCTCTTCGCAGGACCGACCATGGCTTGCAACACGGCCTTCGATCTCGAGGCGCATCGCGGCGGGCGAGGCCTTCTGCCGGAAAACACCCTGCCAGCCTTTGCCAATGCCCTGTCCATGGGTGTCGATACGCTGGAGCTCGACATCGGCGTCACTTCGGACGGCGCGCTCGTGATCTCGCATGAGCGCGGGCTCAATCCCGATCTCGCGCGCGATGCGAGGGGCGACTATGTTGCCGCGCCCGGCACGCCCTTTGTCAGGCTGCGGCTGGACGAAGTCAGGAATTATGATGTCGGACAGATCCGCCCTGACAGCGCCTATGCGAAGCAATTCCCGGATCAGCGCGCTATTGCCGGGACGCGCATCCCCTTGCTGAAGGAGCTGTTCGCGCTGGTGCGCAAGTCCGGCAACACTTGCGTGCGCTTCAACATCGAGACCAAGATTGATCCGAACCATCCAGATGAATTGCCGGATCCGCAAACATTCGTCGCGCTGCTGCTCGGACTGATCGAGGCCGAGGTTCGCCGACCGCGTCATGATCCAGTCCTTTGACTGGCGAACGCTGCAGCTCGTGCAGCAACGGGCGCCGAAAATTCCGACTGTGTACCTGACACTGCAGCGCGGCTCGGGGCTGACAGTCGCGCTCGACAAGGCAACCAACTGGACGGCGGGCTTCAACCCTGGAGATCACGGCGGCTCGCTGCCGCGCACCATCAAGGCCGCCGGTGGCGCGATCTGGTCGCCCTATTTCGGCGACATCAACGCTGCGCTCGTGACCGAGGCCCACGGCCTCGGATTGCGCGTCGTGGTGTGGACGGTCAACAAGCCCGAGGACATGGCGCGCATGATCGAGATCGGGGTCGATGGCATCATCTCCGACCGCCCCGATCTCCTGCGCCACGCCGCCGGCGCCAAGGGAATTGAATTGCCGGCGGGGTCGCCGGTCAATCCGTGACCGCAACGGTCATTCTCAATCAGTTCGTTCGTTGGAGACAATCTTGTTCAGGACATGTTTGGCGTATGTCACGCTGCTGTGCTGTCTGACTCTTCCAGCGGAGGGCGCCGGACTCCAGCTTTTGGAAGCTCCGGGCCTGGCAGGCGCAATCTGGTATCCATGCACGGCGGAGCCACAGAGCGTACCGCTCGGTCGCCTGGCCGTCGGCTTCATGAACACGCTTCGCGGCACCAGGAATTGTACGGTCACCGGGGCGAGGCTGCCGCTGATTGTCGTCTCTCACGGCCGGGGCGGCTGGTTCGGTGGACATGCTGACACCGCGGAGGCATTGGCTGATGCGGGCTTCGTCGTCGCAGCCATCAATCATCCCGGAGATAATGGCAACGACCGCTCGCAAAGCGAAGCCCTGTCTATCTGGGCCTCGCGCCCTGCGGACATGGTTCGCCTGCTCGATTTCATGTTGAAAGACTGGAAGGACAGAGCCGCAATCGATCCGACCCGGGTCGGTCTCTTCGGCTACTCAAAGGGCGGCTATACAGGGCTGGTGCTCGCTGGCGCCAACACCGATTTCGAGAGGGCTAAGCTTTATTGTACCGATAACAGTCAATTTTGCGAGCGGTTGCGCAGCGGCGACGTTCCGCAAAACCTGGCCCACGACAATCGCATCAAAGCCGCGGTGGTTGCCGACGCCGCGCCGACCGTGGCTTTCACGAAGAGCACTCTGGCTCCGATCCACATCCCCTTGCAGGTTTGGCGATCCGAACTGGGAGCCCGAGACAGGGGCGTGGATGCGGAAGGCCTCACGCGCGTCGCCGACAGCTTGCCGGGTCACCCCGAGATTCATGTCGTGCCGGCCGGCCACTTTGCCTTCCTGCCACCATGCTCTCCCCAGTTTGCAGCAAATCTGCCGCGCTTCTGCACTGATCCGGCGGGTTTTGACAGGGCCGCCTTTCATCGCGAGTTCAACGGGAGTGTCGTACGCTTCTTTCGGGAGCATCTCGTCAGCGAACGTGGAAACCGCTGAATTGGTTTGATCGACGTCTTAAGGGATACCAGACATGCGTCGCAGTCCCTCGACTTCTCGTCCTTGAAAAACTGGCATAGTCTCGCCGCATCCACGGCCCTGAGGTTTCCCCCATCTGTGCGGCCTCGGCAGGCCGCGACCCAAGCGGGAGGTTGGCATGCACGATATCGTCATTCGCGGCGGCACGATCGTTGACGGCACCGGCAAACCCACCTTCAGCGGCGACGTCGCCATTGCCGACGGAAAGATTGCCGCCGTCGGCGGCAAGCAGGGGCCCGCCAAGCGCGAGATCGATGCCAGTGGGTTGATGGTGACGCCCGGCTGGGTCGACGTGCACACGCATTATGACGGCCAGGCGATGTGGGATCCGCTGCTTGCGCCCTCGTGCTGGCATGGCGTGACCACCGTCATGTTCGGAAATTGCGGCGTGGGTTTTGCGCCGGTGAAGAAGCATCATCGCCAGGCCCTGATGGATTTGATGGAGGGGGTCGAGGAGATTCCGAACCCCGTGCTGGCGGCAGGATTGACCTGGGAATGGGAGACTTTCCCGGATTTCATGGATGCGCTGGAGCGCCGCGAGCGCGTCATCGACATTGCCGCCCAGGCCGCCCATTTGCCGATGCGCGTCTATGTCATGGGCGATCGCGCCGTCCGCCGCGAAAAGGCCACCCCCGACGACATTGCGCAGATGCGGCAAATCACCGTCGATGCGCTGCGGGCCGGCGCGTTCGGTTTCACCACATCGCGGACGGATTCGCACAAGACGCCCGACGGCGAGCTGGTGGCCTCGCGCGATGCCGACGACATGGAGCTGCTCGGGATCGGCTCGGCGCTGAGCGAGGTCGGCGCCGGCGCATTCGGCATGAACAGCGACTTCGACGACGAGGACTACGAGCTGCGCTGGATGCGCAAGCAGGCCAGGGCCACCGGCCGTCCGGTCTGGTTCCTGCTCACCGATCGCTTCGAGGATCCGGAGCGCTGGCGGCGCTTGATGAAGGCGGTGCATGCGGCGCGCGCCGACGGCTTGCCGCTCACGGCGCAGATCGCCGGCCGGCCGATCGGCGTGATGATGGGCATCGGCACCGCGCTCAATCCGTTCACCGTGCGGCCGACCTACAAGGCGCTCGAAAGCCTTCCCATCGCAGAGCAGCGCAAGCGGCTGCTCGATCCCGAACTGCGACGGAAAATCCTCGCGGAGAAGCCGTCCGAGGCCGAGGTCGCAAAACTCTCGCAGTTCCGCCAGCTCGTCACCAGCCGCTGGGACAAGTTCTTCACCATGGACGACCCGCCGGACTACGAGCCGGGTCCGGAGAAGAGCGTGGCCGCGATCGCGGCGCGCACCAACCATACGCCCGATGAAATCGCCTACGACTACATGGTCGAACAGAACCAGTATTTGTTCTTCCCGGTGGTCAATTACGTCGAGGGTGACCACGAGCCGATCCGAGAAATGCTCAACGATCCGGCCTGCCTTCTGGGCCTCAGCGACGGCGGCGCGCATTGCACCTCGATCGTGGATTCAGGTCTGCCGAGTTTCATGCTGGCGCATTGGGGGCGCGACCGCCACCGCGGGCCGCGGCTGCCGCTCGAGCATCTGGTCAAGCGGCAAACCAGCGAGACCGCCGATTTCTTCGGCCTGTCCGACCGCGGCCGGTTGACGCCGGGCCTACGCGCCGACGTGAACATCATCGATTTCGACCGCTTGCGGCTACACAAGCCGGAGCTCGTGCACGACATGCCGGCCGGCGGCCGGCGTTTCATCCAACGGGTCGAGGGATATGAAGCGACGATTGCGGCAGGCGTTCCCATCTTCGAGCGCGGCGAGCACACCGGCGCGATGCCGGGCCGCCTCGTGCGGGCGGGCCGAAATGGTCGTGGTTAGGCGGCGAGCACGCTGCTCGGCGTCAGACGTCACAATACGCCCGGATGCGATCGTCCATCCGGGCGTTTAAATGCCGGCTCAGGCGACGCCGGCCATCAGGTCAGCACAGGCGGCACGAACCCCAGGACAGGCAGCAGCCGGCGCAACCCGCACAGCCCGCGCAGGCAACGCAGGCGATGATGCCGCCGCCGAAGCCGAACCCGCAGCCGCCGCAACCCCCGCAGCCGCCAATTCGGCAGCCCGCGCAGCCTCGGCACCCACCGCCGCAACCTCGGCAACCGCCGCCGCAACCGTGACCACAGCCGCAGCCACCGCAGCCGCGTGCTATCTGCACGCCGCGCCCGCCAACGTTTTCCTTGTCGAAGAGATAGAACGTGGCGAGACTGACGTCGGCCATTTCCTCTTCGCCAAGAACGAAGCGCTGATTGGGCGCGGGATTGCCGGACTGCGGGACGTCGATCGTGGGCGTCGTGGAAGCGGATGCGCCACTGACCAGCGACAACCCCAGTCCGGCAGCACCCAGCACTTGGACGCCGCCAGCCTTCCCCTTGCGCTTCTGTATCGAAGCTTGCTTGACTCGTGACATAGTCGCCTCCTCCAGAACTAACTCTTTACTTATGAAAGTGCGCGACGTGGCCAGCGTGCGCCCGGCGAACGCGGCGCGCAAGGGTTGCCCGGCCTATCACAGGCAAAATATCTCGTGATTTCCGTTCATCTTCCTGAACGGCCGGACGCGCGGGACGTCTCCCGCAATCGGCAAGCACCTGCAGCAAAACATCTCTTGATTTAGATCAAGATGTCCGGCCTCGCGGGAGGCAGCATGCGCACGCGGAGCGTCCGACGTCCGATGCACGGCGATGCGCCGTTCAGGGGCGCGCAACCAGCAATGATTGCACGTTGGCCCCGCCTTCCATCAGCGGATTCGACGGCTCGAAATGTTCGCGCAGCTCTCGCTTGCGGACGAGCGAGCGCGCGTCCACAAACGCATCCTTCAGGCTTGCCGCCTGCCGGAGCGCGACATTGAAAAATGCGTCACCGAAATAAGTCCACTTGGCCTTGTCCTGACAGCCGAACGACGGATGGTTGGCGTCGGCCGCCGTGATGACGAGCACATCGGGATTGGCGAGACGGGGAATGAACACTCCGGAATAACAGGCCGAGATCACCACCACCTTGTGTCGCACGCCGGTCTTCGCAAGCATGGCAACGAGCTGAGGCGGCGTGAGGATCTGCACGAGCCGGCCGGCCTTGATCGCAAGGCCGTCGGGAGAGCCATGCGAGGTGAGGATCAGGAAGAGAACGTCCTTCTCGGGATCGAGTCCGCTGGCGGCGGCCTGCAATGCCCTGCCGAGCCCTTCGATCGTCGCACGCCCGCCTTTCCTGGAATTGTACTGGACGTCGACCGAACCGGTCTCGAAGCGGCCTGCCACAACCTGGGCCGCTCCTGTCGCCTCGGATCTGAACACGCCTTGATCACCGAAGAGGCCAAAGGACACCACGCCGACCTTCCGGGCTTCCTCAGCGCGGACCGGCGAAAGCAGCGTCGAGATGGCCAGGACAAAAGCCAGCAGCGCCGCGGCGCCGAACCGCCTGCGCCAGAAACCTGATTTCATCATGAACCTCGTTTCGCCGCCTGCAGGATAGCGGCGCCTATGTGCGACCATTGCGAGCAGACCACAAGCAACCCTATCCGCCAGCCCACACATCCAGCACATAGCGGTTCTTCGCACCCATGTCCTCGATCCAGCGCGCGCCCGCAGCCTCATCCGTGCCGGTCCGTTCGCGATAGATCGCCACCAGCGCCGCCTTGACGTCCGGTTCCATCCTGCCGCCGTCGCCGCAGACATAGACGATCGCGCCCTTGTCGATCAGGCGCCACACCTTGTCCTTCTCGGCCGCGATCACATGCTGCACATAGGTCTTTGGCCCGTCGGCACGTGAGAACGCGGTGTGCAGCTCGCAAATGCCGTCGGCCGCGAAGGCCTTGAGCTCGTCGGCATACAGGAAATCCTGGTCGGGATGGCGGCAGCCGAAGAACAGCATGGCCGGTCCCAGCGTCGCAGCTTTGGCTTTCCGCGCGGCGCGCTCCTGCAAGAAGCCGCGGAACGGCGCGAGCCCCGTGCCGGGCCCAATCATGACGATCGGCACTGCATCGTTATCCGGCAGGCGGAAACCGGCCTTGGTCTCCTTGACGGTCGCATGGACGATGTCGCCGGCGCGACGGCGCGCGAGATAATTCGAGCAGACGCCGCGATAGACGCCGCGGCCCGAGCTTGCCGGCGCTTCCACCACTGATGTCGTGATGCTGCACCGTGCGGTGTCGCCCTCCGGTGACGACGAAATCGAGTAGTAGCGCGGCGCGAGCAGCGACAGCATCTCCAGATAAAGATGGAATGGCAACTCGCAGGCCGGGTGTTCCTCCAGCAGGTCGAAGACCGATTTGCGTTTGAGCAGCACCTCGCTGCGGTAGCGAGCCGCCGAAGCTTCATCGTCGCCGACATAGGCCACGAGTTTCGGTTTGGTCACCGGGCAGCGCGTGTGCTCGGCCATGATCTGGATCTGCTTGCGCGTTGCGACCTGTTGCAGCTCGACGAACTCCGTGAGCAGCCGCCCGACCGACACGGCATTGCCGACCGGCAACTGCGCGCGGCGGCCCTCGGCGACCTGCAGCCGGATCTGGTCGGCGGGCAGGAAGCCGAAGCGGCGCGCGACCGAGTCCACCAGCGTCGGATCGTTGCGCGGCACCACGCTGAGGTGATCGCCGACGCGATATTTGAGGTTCGCCGGCAGCTCGACCTCGATATGCCGGGTCGAACGCTCGGACGGATGGCTGCCTTCCTTGTTCTGCAGCTCGCGGTTTTCGAGCACCTTCATCGGCACCGCGCCGCCCTGCGTCACGATCGTATTGACCGCCGCCTGCGCCACCGGCTCGATCGCATAGAGCGGATCGTCCTCGGCGGTGCGGGTGAAATTCCAGTCGATGCCGAATTCCCTGGTCGCGACCTGCGCCGCCGCCGGGAACCATTTCTGGAACTGGCCGTCGAGATCGCTGCGGGCATCGCCCTCGCCGCGCGGATAGATGGCGCGCGCGCCATGCGCGGACAGTTTCTCGTCGATGAAGCGCGGCACCGACTGGTAGGTCGCGGCCCAGTCGCTGTTGCCGCAGCCGAACACCGCGTAACGCACCCTGGCAAAGGCATCCTTCGGCAGGTCGCCGCCGAGCCATTTCACGAATTGCGAGGCGTTGTCGGGCGGCGCGCCGTTATAGGAGGCGCAGATGATGAGGACGCCGCCCTCCTCCGGCAGCTTGCCGACATAGTCATCGAGGGGACCAAGACGCGTGACGAAGCCGTTGATCTCGGCAAGGTCGGCCATGCGCGTCGCCAGCTCCTCGGCCGAGCCGAGATTCGAGCCATAGAGCACCAGCATCGGCGTGTTGTGGCCGGGGCGCGTCGCCGGCGCGCGCGGCGCCTTTGGGGCTGCCGCCGCCGCGCCCGGACCTGCGAACGCGCCGCGGTCCTTCTCCGCGCGCGGACGCACCTTGATCTTGAATCCTTCCGGCTTGATCGTCAGCGTTTCCTTCAGATGCATCTGATAGCGGTGCACGTCGATCAGCCTGAAGCGCTGCAGGATCATGCCGAGCGCAAGCGCGGCCTCATGCATCGCGAAGCCGCGGCCGATGCAGGCGCGCTGGCCGTTGCCGAACGGCTTCCAGGCGTTGACCGGACGCGCGGCCTCCGCCTCGCGGCTGAAATTCTCGGGGTTGAAGGCGTCGGGATTGGGACCCCAGACCGAGGGATCGCGATGCAACGCCGTCACCAGTATGGTGATGAACGTGCCCTTCTTCAGTTTGTACTTGCCGCCGCCGATGCTCTCGTCCTTGAGTGGCGAGATGCCGTAGGCCGGCGCCGGCGGCCACAGCCGCAGCGACTCCTTCAGGATCTGGGTGATGTAGGTGAGCTCGGTGACCTGCTGATAGGTCGGCTTCGCCGCAAGATCGGGGCCGAGCACACGGTCGACTTCCTCATAGGCCTTTTTCAGAATGTCCGGATGCTTCAACAGCGCATAGAGCGTGTAGGAGAGAAGCCCGCTCGTGGTCTCGTGGCCCGCGATCAGGAAGGTGTTGATCTGGTAGCGGATGTTGACGTCGTCGAGCTGCTCGCCGGTGGCGCGGTCGACGCCGGTCATCATCGCCGCCAGCATGTCCTTCATGTCGGTCGCATCGGTGTTCCTGCGCCGTTCGGCGACGATCTCGTCCACCATTTTGTTCATGAACGCGACGTCGGCGGCGAGATCGCGCCGGCGTTTCTGCATCCACAGATTCTCCATCGGCAGCCCGCGGATCATCATGATGGTTTCGAGCGAGCGCACCAGCGATTCCACGAAAGGATGATAATCGCGCCGGTAGAAGGAATTGAAACGGTAGTCGAAGCCGCAGAGCCCGATGGTGTCGAGCGTCAGCGCGGTCATGTCATGGACGACGTCGATCTCGTCGTCGGCGTTGAGCCGGTCCCATTTCTTGACGAGCTGCTCGGCGATATCGACCATGCTCGGATGGTAGGATTGCATGGCGCGGTTGCCGAACGGCTGCAGCAGGATGTTGTGCGCCTTGCTCCAGTTCGGCTCTGATGTGTCGGCCGTGAACAGGCCGTCGCCTGCGACCGCGCGGACGCGCCGCAGCGGCCCGCGCACCGCCTTGTCGAAACGCTTCTCGTCAGACAACTCGTCGACGAGGTCGTGCCCGGAAACGACCACGATCGGCGCGCCCATCATGTCGAGCCAGAAGATCGGCCCCAATTCCTTCGCAAGCCGCGTCAGGTTCTGCACCGGCGCGGAGGAGTTGAGCGAGAGCATGTTGCCGACCACCGGCCTGGTCGGCGGTCGCGGGATCGGGCTCAGTCTGTTCTTCGATGGCATTTGCTTGATCGCATCCCCTGCCTCGCCTCAAACTCGGCTGTCATTCCGGGATGGTCCAACGGACCAGACCCGGAATCTCGAGATTCCGGGCTCGCCTCTTCGAGGCGCCCCGGAATGACGACGTTGTTGCTTCGTCGCTTGCGCTCCTCGCAATGACGACGTGGCACGCCATCACCCAAATCTTCTTCTACGCCATTCGATCAGCCTGGCGCTGACCTCTTCCGGTTGCTCCTGCTGCGTCCAATGGCCGCTGTCGCGGACCAGGCATTTTTCGAGGTCTGGCACCAGCCGTTCCATGCCGTCGGCGGCGGATGGCGGCAGCACCGCGTCGTTCTCCGCCATGATCATCAATGACGGCACCCGCACGGTATGGTCCAGCCCTTCCGAATGCAGCCAGTTGCGGGTGAAGTTGCGATACCAGTTGATGCCGCCGGTGAAGCCGGTCCTGGTAAAGGCGTCGACGAACACCTTCTTCTCGTCCACCGACAGGATCGGCGTGCGCGGATCGTGCCTGGCGTCGTAATTCGCGATCATCTGGGGGAACGCCAGGTTGACGCGGGGGAAGCGCCGATGCCGGCAATCGGCTGCTCCGGCGGCGCGTCCGGCGCTCGCGGCGCGGGCTTGCGCATGAAGGCATCGAAGGTCTGCTCGACGCGGCTGCCGAATATCCTGTCAGGCTCGCGCGCGGGGTTCTGGAATTGCACGATATACATCTGGTCGCCAAAACGCTGGCGGAACAGCGCAATGGGATCGGCCGGCGAGCGATCCCAATGCGGCGTGTTGACGCCGACGACGCCCGCGACGCGCGCGGGATGCCGCAGCGGCATCTGCCAGACGACGAAGCCGCCCCAGTCGTGGCCGACAAAGATGGCCTTGTCGATGCCGAGATGATCGAGCAGTCCGACGAGATCGCCGGTCAGATGCTCGAGGTCGTAGGCCTCGACCGGCTCCGGACGATCGGTCGCGCCATAGCCGCGCTGGTCCGGCGCGATGACACGGATCCCGGCCTCGCTCAGCGCCTTGATCTGGTGACGCCAGGAAAAGGCAAGCTCGGGCCAGCCGTGACACAGCACCACCGGCGGCCTGTCGGTCTTCGGACCCGCATCGTAATAGCCCATGCGAATCCCGTTCGTCTGCGCGAACTCAAGCGGCGGCATTTCGATCATTGGTTTTGGTCCCTACTCGGCCGCACCTTTGACGTCGGCCGCAGGCGGCGCATAGGCCGCCTCCAGCGCGGCGAATTCCTCCGGCAGCATGTCGCACAGCATCTGCACATGCGGAATGATGTTGGCGCCGGCGATGAAGCCGAAATCGAGCTGGTCGCGATAGCTCTGCACGGTGATGTTGAGCGCGACCCCGTGGGTCGAGATCGACACCGGGAAGATGTGCAGCAATTCCGCGCCGGCTGCGTACAGCGTCTGCCGCGGGCCCGGCACGTTCGACACCGTGATGTTGGCCACCGGCGGCAATACGTCGGAAAGGCTGGAGCGGCTGTAAAGCAGCGCCAGGATCTGCACCAGGATCGGTGCGCCCAGCATCGAGACGTTGGAGACCTGCGGCATCAGCGCACGCAACGGATGCGACATTTCCTTCGACTTGGTCGATTGAGTGATGATGGTCTCCAGCCGCGCCCGGGGATCGTCGACATTGGTCGCGATCGAGCAGATCATGCCGAACACCTGGTTGTTGGAGTCGGTGTTGCCCTCCTCGCGCAGCGAAATCGGCACCGCGGCGGTCATCGCCTTGTTCGGCAGCGCGCCGTGCTGCAACAGATAGCGCCGCACCACGCCCGACGACAGCGCCAGCACCACGTCGTTGAGCTTGCCGCCGGACAGCTTCGCCAGCGCCTTGGCCCGCGACAGCGAGATCGAAACTCCGGCAAAGCTCCGTTCCGACGAGATCGACTTGTTGAGCATCGTCGGCGGCGACAGCATGCTTGCCAGGCTTTCGCGCGACTTCGGATCGGAGATCCTGCCGATCACGTCGGAAACGCTTTTGAGCATGGTCGGGATATTGCCGGCGAAGCGCACCGCGCTCTCGATCTGGTACATCGCGTTGTCGAACAGGATCGAGCCGATGTCGCTCTTGCCCGAGCGCGGCAGCTCGATGCTCTTGGCGGCAGCTGCCGCATCGAGCGGCTGGGTCCAGAGCTGCTGATAGGAGTTGAGCAGGTTGGCGGCGATATCACGCGGCTCCTGTCCGACCTTGGCCTTTGCCGCCGGCGGGTCGACTTTCCGCGGCACCGGCGAAATGTCGTAGATCATGTTGGTCAACGCCGCGCCCGCGCCGCCGTCGATGCAGGCGTGATGCATCTTGGAATAGAGCCCGATCTCGTTGTCCTTCATTCCCTCGAAGACGTAGAACTCCCAGAGCGGGCGGGCGCGATTGAGCAGCTTGGCATGCATCCAGCCCACGATGCGCTCCAGCGTGGCACGGTCGCGCGGCGCCGGCAGGCTGGCACGGAAGATATGACGGTCGATGTCGAACTGGTCGTCCTCGACCCAGGAAGGATGGTCGATGTCCAGCGGCGCCTTCTCCAGCCGCGCCTTCAGGATCGGCGCGATGTGAAGGCGCGAGGCGATCATCGCCTTGAACTCTTCGAAGAAGTCGCCCTTGTACCCGTCCGGCAGCCGGAAGATCGCCATGCTGCCGACATGCATCGGCATTTCCGGCGTCTCCAGATACAGGAACGATGCATCCAGCGAGGACAGTTTCTTGCCGTCACCCATGCTTTCCTCCCTCGGAAATCACGCTGGCGCGTTGTCCGCGCTCGGTGCGCTCAGGATTGTGCCCGTTCCGGGGGTGCATAGGCAATGGCAAAAGGTCCCGAGCGATCGAAGGCACGGAATTGACCCTCGCCCTGCGCCAGGCGGTCGGCCACCGCCCACAGCGCGGCCGGATTGACCCCGATGCCGACATGGCTGGCGAAATGGACCTCGATGTTTTCGGCGGTCTCGCAGGCGCGCAACAGGCAGGTCCGCCAGTTCACGATACCGTCACTCTTCGAATAGATCGAGGAGACGGGCACCGGCAGGTCGCCGGCGATGGCCTGCTCGAGCTCGGGATTGCCACCCACCGTTTCACCCGAGAGCGCTTCATAGAGCCGCGTTGCGTTGGTCGCCCTTATGTCGTTGGCAAAGGGACTGCCAAGTGTGACGATCGTGCGCACCATCTCGGGCGCCTGGAGTGCCAGATCGCGGGCATAGACGCCGCCCAGGCTCCAGCCGACGATGGAGACCTTGCGGCCGCTGTCGCGGTGGATCCTCGCAAGCAGGTCGAGCAGCGAGGCGCGCATTTTGGCAACGCCGCCGATATTGCGGCCCATCCGCCAGGCGTGGCTTTCGTAACCGAGCTCGCGCAGGTATCGGCGCAGTGGCGCCATCGACAGGTCGCTTGCCAGAAAGCCCGGCAAGGCCAGCACCGGGTGGCCGTCACCGCGCGGCGCGCGCATCAGGAGCGGCGACAGCAGAAGGCTGGCGTTGAGCTCGAAAATGCCTCTGGCTTCGGCCAGCAAAAGCGCAAGGCCCGGCGGACGAAGCCGGACCGAAGTCTCCCCCTCGCCCGGCTCCAGCATGCCTATTTCTTCTTGTCGCTACTGAGCGCGCCGAGCCCGGTCATGCTGACGAACATGTCCTGCATCCGCTCGGCGAATTTGGGATCGAAGCTGAACCAGCTCTGGATCAGCGATTCCGGCGATATCTTGTCGAGGTTCGCCATCATCTGCTGCTGCAGTTTGTCCATGACCGCCGTCTGCATCGGCGCCACATCGGGAAGCCCGAAGAACTGCCGGGCCTCGAGGGGCGTACAGTCGATCTCGATGTTTACCTTCATATCCGCTCCCTGGATTTTCCACACTTGGCCGCGCCGACGACAGGGTGTCGCAGTATCGACACGACCGGCCCCTTCGCGCAAGCTGCTCAACCCGTCGGATGAAACTATAGTCAACCCAACCGTTCTCCGGGTGCGGCCGTTCCCGCCGGGTTGCCCGGCTTTTGCATAAAATCGCTTGCGCGGCGTTCGGACCCTCGCGAGACTGGGCCCAAAGGCCATCCAAGGCTTACCCATCCAAGGCTTACCCATCCAAGGCTTGCCGATCGAAGGCTACCCATCGAAGGCACCGACAGCGGAGGCGGAAAACCATGTCGCTTTGTCACAAGTTCCTTGCCGTGGCTGCAATCTCCATCACCGCGCTGGCGGCGCCGGCAGCATTCGGCCAGACCTTGCGCTACGCTAACCAGGGCGAACTCAAATCGCTCGATCCCTACACCCTCAATGAATCCACCACCCACGCCCATCTCGGCCAGGTCTATGAAGGTCTGATCGCGCGCGATAAGGACCTGAAGATCGTTCCAGGGCTGGCCGAAAGCTGGGAGACGCCGGAGCCGACGCGCTGGCGCTTCCACTTGCGCCATAATGTCAAATTCCACAATGGCGATCCCTTTACGGCCGACGACGTCGTGTTCTCGGCGGATCGCGTTCGTGCCCAGGGCTCCAACCTGCAGGCCTATGTCGGCGCGGACGTCAAGGTGGTCAAGGTCGACGACTACACGGTGGACTTCATCCTGACCAAGCCGAATCCGATCCTGCATTCGCTTTGGAATACCTGGTACATCATGGACAAGAAGTGGTGCGAGGAGCACAACGCGGTCGCTCCGACGCCGGTGGCCGCGACCACGCCGTCCTACGCGTCGCTTCATGAAAACGGCACCGGCGCTTTCACCATCGAGAGCCATCAGCCCGGCGTGAAGACGGTGTTCAAGGCGTTTCCCGGCTGGTGGCAAAAGCCCGAGCACAATCTGAAGGAAATCGTCTTCACCAACATTGCCAACGAAGCCACGCGTGTGGCGGCACTCCTGAGCGGCGAGGTCGACATCGTCGAACCGGTGCCGTTGCAGGATATCGCGCGCGTCAACGCCAGCCCGAATGCGCAGGTGCTTTCCGGTCCGGAGGTCAGAACGATCTTCATCGGCATGGACCAGGTGCGCGACGAGCTGCTTTACTCCAACGTCAAGGGCAAGAATCCGTTCAAGGACGTCCGCGTCCGCGAAGCCTTTTACAAGGCGATCGACGTCGAGGCGATCAAGTCGCGGGTGATGCGCGGCATGTCGACGCCATCGGCGCTGATGGTCGCGCCGCAACTGTACCCCCTGTCGAAGGATTTCGTGCGGCCGAAGGCCGATCCCGACGGGGCCAAGAAGCTCTTGACCGAGGCCGGCTATCCCGATGGCTTCGAGGTCAGCATGGATTGCCCCAACGACCGCTATGTCAACGATGCTGCGATCTGCCAGGCCGTGGTCGGCATGCTCGCGCGCATCGGCGTCAAGGTGGATCTGGTGGCGCAGCCCAAGGCGCTTTATTTCGCCAAAATACTCAAGCCGGGCGGCTACAAGACGTCGTTCTACCTGCTCGGCTGGACGCCCGGCACGCTCGATTCCCATGATGTGATGTATCAAATCATGGGCTGCCGCGACGATCCCAAGAGCTCGCGCGGCGAGGCCAACGTCTCCGGCTATTGCAACAAGGACTTCGACAAGCTGACCGACGAGGTGTTGCAGGAGAGCGATAAGGCCAAGCGCGACCAGTTGATCAAGCAGGCCTTCGAGATCGCGATGAAGGACTACGCCTATATCCCGCTGCATCAGCAGGCACTGGCCTGGGGCATCTCGAAGAAGCTCAAGGTGGTGCAGCGCGCCGACAACCAGGTGCTGCCCTACTGGATGGTCAAGCAGGAGGAGTGAGGGGCGCTATCGCCCTAAAGCATGATCCGGAAAAGTGTGAAGCGGTTTTCCGAAAAGATCATGCTCAGACAATAAGCTAAAGCGCGATGACGATTCATCCTAATCTCATCGCGCTTTAGCCTCGAGAGTTTGCCAAAGGGGCCCGCGCCGGCGGGCCCCTTTTTGCTTCGTCAGATTTGCGCTTCGGCGTTCGCATCCGGGGCATTTCGGCCCAGGCGCGGCTCCGTCCCCGCCAATAGCCGTTGAACGTTGGCACGATGGCGGACCATCACGTAGATGCCGCCTCCGATCACCAGCAGCCGATAGGGCAACGGTTGCTCGAAAGCGCAGACGAGAATGATCGCTGTCAACGCCGCTGATATCGAGCTGAGGGACACAATCCGGGCAATCGCCAGCACGACGCCAAAGACGATTGCAGCCCCCAATCCCACTGGCCACGACATCGCCAGCAATACGCCGAGCCCGGTCGCAGCGGATTTGCCGCCTGTAAACTTCAACCAGATCGAGCGGCTATGCCCGAACAGCGCGGCAATTCCGGCCAGGCAAACTGCCCATGGCACCCATATCTGCAGATCAGGCACTGTTGGCGGCGTCGGAGACAACTCGCCATAGAGCCAGGGACAGAGCCAGCGGGCAATGATGACGGCAGCCACGCCTTTCAGCACATCGGCGAGGAGCACCACCAACGCAGGCCATTTGCCGAGGGTGCGCAAGACATTCGTGGCGCCAGTGGATTTGGAGCCATGCTCCCTGATATCGATGCCCTTGAGGAGTTTTCCCGCCAGATAGCCCGCGGGCAGCGAACCCAAGAGATAGGCGATAACCAATCCAGCCGCGCCCGCTATCCAGAAAGCCATGGTTTTTTCCAGTTCCACAGGGCCTGTGTTTTATCGCCGATCTCGTTTGACCGCTATCGGCATCGGCGGACATCCGTCCCCGGCCTGCTCCTGGTCTGCTCCAGCTCTGAAGGCAGACATCGCGGCGACCGGTTGAACTCGCAGCCAATAGCGGACATCGCTGGGTACCCTCGGCAGGCCCCCTTTTGCCAAGAGCAGGCGTCGCTCAACCCGGACTACCGATCTTCTTGAAGCGAGTTAGGCTCCGCTCACTTGGCTCAACTACCTCATAATTCTAAAATGCCGCGGTGCAGCCAGCGTTGATTACCGTCATTGGGAGAACAATCCATGTGGTCGAGGAACGCCTTCACGGAGCGGCTTAATCTCAAGTGGCCCATCCTCCAGGCACCGATGGGTTGGCTCAGCACGCCCGCCCTTGCTGCTGCCGTGAGCAATGCTGGCGGCCTCGGCGGCCTCGGAATGTGGGAGTTCTCGGCTGAGGATGCCGAACGTCGCATTGCAGGTTTCCGGCAACAAAGCAGCGGCAGCCTGAACGTCAACTATCCACTCTGGCCCGAGCCAAGGATCACTCCGCAGGTAAGCGAGGCGATGCGGAAGCGTCTGCAGCCCCATTACGATGCTAAAGGTCTGGGTCCGGTTCCCGAGCCTCAGGGAGCTGTAAGTGACGTTAGTCGCGAACACCTGGCGATGTTGCTGCACGCGAAGCCGGAGATGGTGAGCTTTCATTTCGGGTTGCCGCAGCCCGAGATCGTGAACGCCATCAAGGGCGCTGGGATCTTCATCATCTCCAGTGCCACTACGGTGGCGGAAGCAAAGACGTTGGAGGAGCGCGGTGTGGACGCGGTCATTGCACAAGGTACCGAAGCTGGCGGCCATCGCGGGACGTTCAGCGGCGTGGACATCAGCGTACAGCCGGGTCTCTTCGCCCTGTTACCCCAGGTAGTCGACGCCGTGCGCGTACCGGTCATCGCGGCTGGGGGCGTCGCCGACGGGCGACAAGTAGCGGCCGCATTCATGCTGGGCGCGAGCGCTGTTCAGTTGGGAACTGCGTTCCTGCGCTGTGAAGAAGCCAACGTGTTGGATGCCCACCGTGCAGCATTGCGTGAGGCCAATGATGCCTGCACTATCGTCACCGATATGATTACGGGCAGGCCCGCGCGATACATCAGAAACAGGCTCTCGGATGATCTCATCGCCTCGGGGTTAGAACCCGTATCATTTCCTACGCAGTTGGGCCTGACGGCGCCTCTCGGAGCAAGTGGCGACAGGGAGCTTACCATCCTGCTAGCAGGACAGTCAGCCGCACTCGCCAAGGACACGGATGCGGCGACCTTGGTTGAATCCCTGGCCGGGGAAACGTCGCGCCGTCTGCAAGCATTCCGCAACTAAAGTGACGGACCGCTTCGGCCTAGCTGGAGGCAAGGGTCGAAAGTGGGCGGACCTGTCTCTATCTCCAGAGAGGTCCACTATGGATCAAGTTGGACTTCGGCGTGGTACCCCGCCATGTCCGCTAAGGGTCACCACCGGGCATCTGCACCCTGCCCGAGTTTGGTCCGCTCATAGCCCGAAAGCGGACACCGCATCGGTGACAGCCCTTTTCCCGATATCCGACAAACGTGAAAGGTCAGCCGCGAGCGTCACTTACTCTGGTCTTGCAGCAGGAGGGTTACGCGGGGCGGCTCCGTACCGAGATGGTAGGAGCGCGCACGAACGACAGCTTCGCTGTCCGCCAGATTGAGGCGCCCGATCCCTCGCTGCAGTTCATGCCAATCACGGACAAGAAATGTCTCCACCCAGTGCGTCGGGTCGCTGACGTCACGCGACAGGGCCCAGCCCACCGCGCCGTCGCGATATCGGGACAGCCGTACGTCCGCCATGGCGGCGCGAAATGCCGCGGCGTCCGACGGATCGACCTGGTAGCTGATCGCGGCCCGCAACCAATGCCGGGCGCTGTGCAGCAGCGGCTTCATCTCGTCGGCAATCGACAGGGCACGCGGAACTGCTATGGCCGAGGCCGATGGATCATTGATCTCGGCGGGAAGGTGTATTGCCCGCGTCAGAAGCGCAATCGCACAGCCGGCAAGCCCGGCGGTGAGGATCGTTCCCGTCAGACCGGCGCGATCGCCGAGCCAACCCCAAAAGATCGCGCCAAGGCCCATGCCACCATTGAACACCGCTTGATACAGCGCCAGCGCGCGAGCGCGCACCCACGGCGCGGCCGCCAATTGCACCGTCGCCTGCAGGTTCGAGGCGCCGACGATCCAGCCGATGCCGAACACGAGCAGGGCTGCGTAGGCGGCCATGGCAGTGGGAACAATGGCAAGGGGAACCAATGCAAGGCCGCACGACACACCGGCCAGAAGGATCAGGTTGTTGCGTGGAAACAATCTGTTCAGAGCGGGCATCATCAAGCCGCCCAACACCGCACCGGCGCCGATGACGCCCATCATCAGGCCGAAAGATGCGGATGAAAGCCCCAGGACCTGACGCACGTACAACGGCAGCAGCGCCCAGATCGCGCTTGCGCAGCCGAAGAAGGCCGCTGAGCGGACGAGGGTGCTGCGCACCACCGGCTCAGCCAGCGCATAGGCGACGCCAATGCGCATCGCCGACCGGAATGGCTCGGGTGGGACGTTGTTTGTCACCTGAGTTCGGGGGAACGTCAGCAAGATGCCGACGACGACAGCAACGAAGGCGAAGGAAGCCGCGTTCGCCGCGAAGGCGGCCGTCGCGCCGGAAACCGCCAGGATCATCCCACCCATCGCAGGACCGATGGCTCGGGCGATATTGAACCCGACCGAGTTGAGAACCAGTGCTTGCGCCAGCGATCGGCGTGGCACCGTCAGGGGCACGGACGCTGCCCATGCCGGGCCGTTCAACGCGGCACCCACCGCCAGCAGGACGGTCAACGACAGCAGCATCGCGGCATCAACGTGTCCCATCGCCGCAACAATCGCGAGGATAGCCGACGCGGCCAGCATCAGTATGTTGGTCAGGATCAGCAGCCGCTTGCGGTCCATCAGGTCGGCAACGGCTCCGGCCGGGAGGGCGAGAAGCAGCACCGGCAGCTGCGCTGCCGCCTGGACCAGGCTGACCATGATGGGGCTCGGCGCCACGTCCGTCATGATCCACGCACTGGCAGCGTTCTGGATCCAGGTCCCCAGGGCAGAAACCGTATTGGCCAGCCACAGCCAGACAAATGCGCGACTTGCGAACGGCGCCCAGGCCGAAGGTGTCGCCGCAAGGTCAGGAGCCTCTGTGGCTGCTTCATCCTGAGAAGACATCTCGGGTCCCGACATGTTACCGCTGGCGCTATCCGCCGGCTGCATCGGCTACCGAAATTGCCGCCAATCGCCGTTCGATCCGCTCGCCAGCCACCGAGCCCGCCTGCCCACCCGTCCAGCTATCAAATCATAGCGGCGCTGTCCCTGCCAGTCTCAGGATCCTCGGCAAGAAGGAACGTCGGCTTTGGATCAGGAGATGATCACAAATAACCCGATCATCGATGCCCGATCGTTCCAGACGATCTCGCGTCCGGCTGATTTAATGGTTGGAGGGGTGCGCCTCCTCCTTCCAGGACGAAAGCGCGTACGCCACACAGCCGTTGATGTGCTCGGTCAGAACCACTCTCGCGCTGTCGATGTCGCGCTTCAGGGCGCAGTCCAGCAACGTCTTGTGCTGCTTGACCGTCTCGACGCCCCGGTAACGGAGCGCATAGCGGAAATATTTGTCGAACACGATCGAGTGGGTGTGCATCAGCTCGCGTGAACCGCAGCTTGAAATCAGCGCCTGATGGAATTCACCATCGTAGCGCTTGCGCAGTTCCGGATCGTCGCCTTCGCTGAGGATGGTGCGTTCGGTGGCCGCCAGCTTGTGATGGGCGGAGACCACGCGGCCCTCCCACTCCATGTCGCCGGCGCGGAACGACTCGGCCATGGCATGGTGCTCCAGCAGGATGCGAAGATCGGCGAGTTCGCGCAGGTTCTGGATCGATACCGGCGCCACTTCGAACCCGCGCTGCCCCTCGGCGACCACAAATCCCTCGGACGCCAGACGATTGAGGATCTCGCGCAGCGTGCTGATGCTGACGCCGTAATCCTCCTTCATCGCATCCAGCCTGAGACGCCCGGACGGCGTGAGCACTCCGAAAATGATGTCGGATCGAATGCGCTGATAACCGCTGTCGCCTGCGGACAAGGGCCGTCCCTCTAGTGACGTCATGCTTTCCGAATCCCGCCGTTACGGCTGCCGCCATCCGGCCGGCCGAACCCATCGATGATGCGCCACACTATCAGAGTTCTTCTACCTGATGTTATAAGAATTATCATATGAAATATATTTCATCATTTGACTTGGAAATTTTTGTATGATCTTTGATTGACCTGAGGGTATGGAAAACAACGGCTTAAGCCGCCGGTCGTGCCCGACAGGATATCAGGGAGGTAGCAATGGGCTTTTTGATACGGGCGCTGTCTGCGACGGCGATCTGCGTGGCGCTCACATCGGGCGCTTCCGCGCAGGACATTCAGGAGCGGACGATCAGGTGGGGCCACCTGAACAACACCGATCACCCCGTGAGCCTGGGGGTCAAAAAATTTGCCGAAATCCTGCTGGCCAAGAGCGGCGGCAAGATGAAGGTGCGGGAGTTCGCGGCCTCGCAGCTCGGCAATGAGTTGCAGCAGCAATCCGCGCTTCGCGGCGGCACGCAGGAAATGCTGTCGGCCTCGACGACGTCGCTTGCAACCGTTGTGCCCGAGTTCGGGCTTCTCGACTTCCCCTTCATCGTGAACACCATCGAGCAGGCCGACGCGCTGGGGACAGGCGCTTTCGGCAAGACGATGCTCGACGCGCTGCCCTCGCGCGGGCTCATCGGTCTCGGCTATTGGGGCCTCGGCTTCCGCAACGTCACCAACAGCACCCGTCCGATCAACAAGCTCGAGGATTTCAACGGGCTCAAGCTGCGCGTGATCCCGAACCCGGTCTATCTCGAGACCTTCGGCGCCTTCAAGGCCAACCCGGTCCCGATGGCGTTTGGCGAACTGTACTCGGCGCTGGAGACCCGCACCGTCGACGGCGAGGAAAATCCCTACACGGTCATCCTCTCCAACAAGTTCTTCGAAGTGCAGAAATACGTTTCCGCCACCAACCACACCTTCACGCTCAACATTATCCTGGTGAGCAAACCGTTTTGGGACAAGCTCTCGCCAACCGAGCAGCGGCTGATGCGCGAAGCCTATGCGGAAAGCCGCGACTATCAGAAGGACCAGACGCGTCTGCAAACTGAGAGTGCGCTGAAGGAATTGCAGGCCAAGGGCATGCAGTTCAACACAGTCGCGCCGGAAGAGCTCGATCGCATGCGCAAGACGTCGCAGCCGGTCGTCGAGAAAATCGCCGCCAATCTCCGCCCGGAGACGGTGAAGCTCTTCAACGAAGAGCTCGATCGCATCCGCAAGGACGTGAAGTAGACGGCATCATCAACATGCAGTGGCGGAGCCGGCCCGCGGCCGACTCCTGCCTCACCTTGCTACCCTTCATATCGCCCGCCCCTCATCTTGCCCGGACGGCACGCATGGCTCGATTACTTGACCTCTATTGCACCCTGCTAAAAGGCGTCATCGCCGCCTGTCTGGTGGTCATGGTGGCGCTGGTCTTCGGCAACGTCGTGCTGCGCTACGGCTTCAACTCGGGCATCACGATTTCCGAGGAGCTGTCACGGTGGCTCCTGGTCTGGCTCACCTTTCTCGGCGCCATCGTCGCGATGCGCGAGCACGCGCATCTGGGGGTCGACACCCTGGTCCGGATGTTGCCGGCCTCCGGCAAGCGCGTCTGCTTCGTCATCAATTACGGCCTGATGCTGTTCGCAGACTGGCTGCTGCTCACGGGAAGCTGGCGCCAGACCCTGATCAACATTGACGACCGCGCGCCGGCAACGGGCCTGTCGCTCGGCATCTTCTACGGTGTCGGCGTGATCTTCGGCGTGTCGGCCGGAATCATCCTTCTCTACGACCTGTACCGGGTGATCACCGGACAGGCGAGCGAAGAGGACATGGTGGCTGTCAGGGAATCGGAGGAGCAATGATGTCCTCCCTCCCCTTCGCGCTCCTTCCCTTCGCCCGAGTCACCGGGGTCACGCCATGACGATCGCCGTCTTCACCATCTCGCTGCTCGGAGCCATGGCGCTGGGCATGCCGATCGCGTTTGCGCTGATCATCTGCGGCATCGCGCTGATGAGCACGATCGACATGTTCGATTCGCAGATCGTGGCGCAGAACGTCATCAACGGCGCGGACAGTTTTCCGCTGATGGCCATTCCCTTCTTCATGCTCGCCGGCGAGATCATGAACAAGGGCGGGCTGGCCAAGCGCATCGTCAATGTTGCGCTCGTTGCGGTCGGGCATTTCCGGGGCGGGCTCGGCTATGTGACGATTCTGGCGGCCTGTATTCTCTCCTCGCTGTCGGGCTCCGCTGCGGCCGATGCCGCCGCGCTCGCGTCGCTGCTGGTGCCGATGATGGTGGCGGCGGGACACAAGAAGACCTACGCGGCCGGACTTGTGGCCGCAGGCGGCGTCATCGGACCCGTCATCCCGCCCAGCATCGGCTTCGTCGTCTTTGGCGTTGCGGCAGGACTGTCGATTTCGAAACTGTTTCTCGCAGGCATCGTTCCCGGTTTGCTGCTTGGACTGGGCCTCTGCGTCGCCTGGTGGTGGGTCGTCCGCAAGGAAAACCTGACGCCGCCGCCCCGCGCCTCGTTTCGCGAAGTCCTGCACGCCGTGATCGATGGTTTCTGGGCGCTCATGCTTCCGGGGATCATCATCGTGGGCTTGCGTTTCGGCATCTTCACGCCGACCGAGGCCGGCGTCGTTGTGGCGGTCTATTCGCTCGTTGTCGCGACCTGCATTTACCGCGAACTTAAATGGTCCGAGCTTTATGCTGTGATCGTGTCGTCCGCAGTGACAACAAGCGTCGTGATGTTTCTCGTCGCGGCAGCTCTGGTGTCGTCGTGGCTGATCACGGTGTCTGAAATTTCCATGCAGGTCGTCGATCTCTTAAAACCCTTCATGGGCAACAACACGATCCTGATGCTGGCGATCATGGTGGTCGTGGTGATCGTGGGCACGGCGCTCGACATGACGCCGACCATCCTCATCCTCACACCGATCCTGATGCCGATCATCAAGGCGGCCGGCATAGATCCGATCTATTTCGGCGTCCTCTTCATCATCAACAATTCCATCGGCCTGATCACGCCGCCGGTCGGAATCGTCCTGAACGTCGTTTGCGGCGTCTCCAAAATCAGCATGGAGGATATCATCAAGGGCGTCTGGCCCTTCATGATCGCGCAATTGGTTGTCCTGTTCGCGATGGTATTGTTCCCGGGACTCGTGACGATCCCGGCAAAATGGTTCGGCGGCTAGTCACGTCTGTTCGGCAAAAGAAGGAGAGACGCAATGACCGCCAGGATCATGATCCTCAATGGACCCAATCTCAATTACCTCGGCATCAGGGAGCCTCACATCTACGGCTCGACGACGCTGGACGAAATCGAGGCAAGCTGCCAGGCGCTGGCCGATCAGCTCGGGATCTCGATCTCGTTCCATCAGTCGAACATGGAGGGCGAGCTCGTCAGCCTGATCCAGTCGGCGCGTGGCAAGGCGGACGCCATCATCATGAACCCCGCCGCCTATTCCTTCACCTCGATCGCGCTGATCGATGCGCTGAAGATATTTGAAGGCCCGAAGATCGAGGTGCACATCTCCAATATCCATGCCAGGGATGAACTTCATCGCCACTCCATCACGTCGAGTGCATCCACGGCGGTCATCTGCGGCCTCGGCCCATACGGCTACATCGCCGCGATCCTGGCCGTCGTGCAACAACTGGGACAATTGCCGAGATCGATTCCGTCCGCCTTGCACGGTCTGGCAACAGGCGGCAAGGCATAGGCAAGGACAGGGCAAGGGAGGACAGAATGCGTGGCACGGGATTTCTTGCCATCTGGAGCGATGTCGACGCCGCTCACCTCACCGATTACCGCCACTGGTTGACGCGTGAGCACACGACCGAGCGCGTAACGACCAACGGCTTCCTGGCGTCGCGCGTGTTTCGCGCGGCACGGGACGACATCAACCGCTTCTTTATCCTGTACGAATTGGCGGCGCCCGAAGTCCTTGACGGCGAAGCCTATCTTGCGCGTTTGAATGCTCCGACGCCCTGGTCGAAGCGCATCATGCCGCTGCTCGGCAATTTCATTCGCGGCGGGGGAACCATGGTCGCTCGTACCGGACGTGGTGAAGGGGCTACTATCGTGCCCGTGCGGATCGAGAAGCTGCCGAAATCGCCCGAACAACTGGCCAAGGCGCTTTGCGAATGTGACGGAATCGCCGCCGTCCAGATCGGGGCGACCGACGAAGCCCGTACCTCCGTGCCGACGATCGAAAAAGGCATGCGCAAGAACGAGGGCTTCTTCGCCGGACTTCTGATCATTGAGGCGCTCGACGTCGCATCCGTGCAGGGCGCATTGCGCAAGATCAAGGAGATTGCGCCCGACCTCGTTGACGGGATCGGCGAAGTCGAGCTTTATCAGGGCATCTTCGCACTTGATGCTCGTATTGCGGATTTCGGGTAATGGCCACCTTCTCGCTTGCCGCCTTGACTGCGCTTGAACTCGCGCCGCCCGACCTCATCGAGGTGGCCGCCCGCTGCGGCTACGAACAGGTCGGGCTGCGATTGCTGCCCGCAATGCCCGGTGGCGTTGCCTACGGCCTGATGGACGATTCTGCGCTCATGAGCGAGACGCTCGAGCGGTTGCGTGCAACCGGCATCACCGTCGCCGATCTGGAAGTCGTGGCACTCAGGCCCGAAACAGACATAGCTGCGTTCACGCCGTTCTTCGACGCCGGCGCACGCCTCGGGGCGAAACACATTCTCGTCGCCGGCTACGACCCGGACCTCGACAGGTTTTCGGAGCGCTTCACGCGGTTTTGCGAAGCCGCATCCAAGTTTGGACTGACGTCCGACCTCGAATTCATGCCCTGGACGTCTGTCCCGGACCTGACGACGGCGGCACGCATCGTGGAGAACGTTGGCCATCCCGGCGCGGGCGTTCTCGTCGACGCGCTGCATTTCGATCGCTCGCGAAGCCGCATTGAAGACCTCGGCACCGTTCCCCGTCACCGCCTGCACTATTGGCAACTCTGCGACGCGCCCGCCGAACGCCCGACCACCACGGAAGGGCTCCTCCATGCCGCACGCGAGGAACGGATGTTTCCCGGTGAAGGAGAACTGGATCTCGTTGCCTTGGCGAGAGCGATGCCCAACGACATCACCATCAGCATCGAGGTCCCGACCGTCCAGTTGGCAAAGACCCTCGACGCCGAGGCGCGCGCCCGTCGCGCATTGAAGGCAGCCAAGGCCGTCGTCGAAACAGCGAGGACCCATTAGGTCTTTCCGCGAACTCAAGAAATCGCCAATGCCAGATGTTGACAGCCCGTGGGACGTTGAGACCGACCTCCTTGTCGTGGGAGCGGGCGCAGCCGGCCTGACGGCAGCGCTCGTCGGCACCCTCGAAGGGCTGCACGTCATTCTCTGCGAGAAGTCAGATACCGTCGGCGGAACGACCGCGGTCTCCGCCGGAACGGTCTGGATACCCGGAAGCCGGCAAAGCAAGCTCGCGGGCGTGCCCGATACGCTCGAAGCCGCGCGGACCTATCTGATGGCCGTGCTCGGCGCCAACGCTCTGGACGAACGCCTGGACACGTTCCTCGCCACCGGCCCCGTCGTGCTCGACTATCTCGAACAGAAGACCAGCGTGCGCTTCGTGCCGCCTCCCGTGCATCCGGACTACAAGAATTTGCCGGGCGCTGCGATCGGTGGCCGCGCGCTGGGCGTCGCTCCGTTTGACGGACGCAAGCTCGGCGCCGACTTCGATCGGATAAGGCCACCCTATCGGGAATTCACCGTTCTCGGCGGGATGATGGTCGGCAAGTCGGATATTCCGGCGCTGCTCGCGCCGTTCCGAAGCTGCGCGAATTTCACGCACGTCTTTCGTCTTCTCGGCCGGCACGCGTCCGATCGGCTTCGCTTCAGGCGCGGGACGCGTCTCATCATGGGCAACGCCCTCGTGGCGCGACTGCTCCACGACATCCGTCGCAGGAGCGTCGATCTCAGATTTGAGACGGCATTGAAGGAGTTGATCGTGACAGGCGACGAGATCGCCGGCGCTGTCCTGGCCTCTCCGGGCGGAGATCTGAAGGTACGCACGCGCAAGGGCGTCGTGCTGGCGACGGGCGGCATCGGATGGAGCCGCGAACTTCGCGAAAGATTGCTGCCGGAAGCCGTGGGCGAGCATTCGCTTGCACCGATGTCGACGACCGGAGACGGCATCCTGGCTGCCGAGCGCGTTCGCGCTGACATCGAGACCGATCTTGAAAGCCCGGCCTTGTGGATGCCGTGTTCGATCATGAAGCAGAGCGACGGGCATATGTCGGTCTTCCCGCACATCCTGCTCGATCGCGCAAAGCCGGGTCTGCTCGCGGTCAACGCGTCCGGCCGCCGTTTCGTCAACGAGGCGGACTCCTACCATGATTTCGTGAAAGCGATGCTGCGTTCAGGCCCGCGCGCCACTGTGCGAACGGCCTATCTGATCTGCGATCGCAGCTTCATCAGGGATTACGGGATTGGATTGATCCATCCGGGCACGAACGACGTGGGCAAATATCTGTGCGCCGGATATCTGATCGAGGGCGAGACGATCGAAGCGCTCGCCGGCAAGATCGGTGTCGAGGGCGGCGAGCTTGCCCGGACGATCGGCCGATACAATCATGATGCGCAGACCGGGATCGACGAGGAGTTCGGCCGTGGGTCGAGCGAGCTCAATCGCTTCAATGGCGATCCCGCGAACAGGCCCAATCCCTGCTTGCGAAAGATCGGCCCGGGACCATATTACGCGGTTGCGGTCTGGCCGATGGATCTGGCCAGCAGCGCCGGCTTGCGCACCGACGCAAGGGCGCGCGTGCTGGTGCGTGACGGAACGATCCTGCGCGGACTCTACGCCGCGGGAAACGACGCCAGCTCGATCTTTCGCGGCACCTATCCGGGTCCGGGCACCACGATCGGACCTGCGATGGTGTTCGGATGGTGTGCGGCGATGGATGCCGCGGGGCATCTGGCGGAATATGTCACGCGGGCCGTTGACGTGCCCTAACCAAACCGCTCCGCGGCAAACGGCGCGGGATCGGCGAACGGCGTTTTACCGGTCATCATCTCCGCCAGCAGACGCCCGCTCACCGGCCCCAATGTCAACCCGTGGTGCTGGTGGCCGAAGTCGAACCACAGCCCGGGATGGCGCGGCGCCCTGCCGATCACGGGCAACATGTCCGGCAGGCAAGGACGGGCGCCCTTCCAGGGCCTGGCGTCGACGGCGTCGCCCAGCGGGAACAGCGCGTGCGCCTTCGGCAGCGCGCGCTCGATCTGGACGGGAGTTGCCGGTGCATCGCGCCGCGTGAACTCCGCGCCGGTGGTGAGGCGAATGCCGCGGTTCATCGGCGCCAGCACATAGCCGTTGTCGGTATCCAGCACCGGATGCCGCAACGTCGCATTGCCTCGAGGTTGAAGGTGCAAATGGTAGCCGCGCTTGACCGACAGCGGCAGCGAATAGCCGAGCGGGCGGAATACCAGATCCGACCACGGCCCGAGCGCCACGACGGTTTCGCGCGCCGTTACCGATCCCCCCGTCATCGCCACCCGCCAGCGTCCGTCACTGTCCTGCTGCAGCGATCTCGCATCGCCGACGACAAAGCGCCCGCCCTTGCGCCTGAACAGCGCCGCATAGGCTTTTGCGAGGCCGCCCGGATCGGGCACAAATCCGGGCGCCGGGAAATGGATTCCGCCGGCGAAGTCTCCGGTCAGGTTTGGTTCGCGCTGCGCGATGGCCGCGGCATCGAGAATGTCGGCGTTGACGCCATATTGCCGCGCCCGCTCGAGTTCGCCGATCGCATTTGCAAGCGTGCTCTCCGACCGAAACAGCTTGATCCAGCCATTCCGGCGCAGCAGCTCCGGCACGCCGGCTTCCGCGATCAACGCCTCGTGCTCGACCAGGCTTTGGCGGATCATCGGCATCACCGCCAGCGCGCCGCGCAGCGCCCGGTCCGGCCGGGACGCCAGATAATAACGCATCAGCCATGGCAGGAACGACGGCAGATCCCGAAGGCTGTAGTGCACCTGCGGAGCGCGGTTGGTCGCATAGCGAAGGATCTCGCCGAGCTGCCGGGGAAACATGTAGGGGAAGACCGACGTGCATTCGATGATCCCGGTATTGCCGTAGCTGGTCTCCTCGCCGGCAAGCTCGTGCCGGTCGACCAGGATGACATCGCGCCCCCGCTGTTGCAGGTGCAGCGCGATGCCGACGCCGACCATGCCGGCTCCCAGCACAAGCACATCGGCCTTGAGTTCCCCCACGCGAGCACTCCGAAAGTTGAAAGTGACGCACGCAAGCCGGACGCCTAGAGTAAAGCTAGCGGTTGGAGCCCACCGACGCAAATCAGCGCGGTTTCGGGCCAAAACGCGCTTGCGTGCCAGCCAAGCACTCTGGCACATTGGTTGCATCAAAGGCGACATTGCGAAATGCAAGCGCCCATTAGCGGAGGAAGCGTATACAAATGTCGGTTCGTCACATCCTGTTGGCAGCGAGCGTCTCGATCATCGCGTTCGCGATGTCGCCGGCATCCAGCCAGACCCTGCGCTATGCGAACCAGGGCGAGCTCAAGTCGCTCGATCCCTACACCCTGAAGGAGACGACGACGATCGCTCACCACGCCCATGTCTATGAGGGCCTGGTCACCCGCGACAGGGACTTAAAGATTGCGCCTGCGCTGGCCGAAAGCTGGGAGACGGTGACTCCGACCCAGTGGCGCTTTCATCTGCGCAAGGGAGTCAAATTCCATAACGGCGATCCGTTCACCGCCGATGACGTGCTGTTCTCGGCCGAGCGCGTTCGCGCAAAGGGCTCCAATTTCCTGTCCAACGTTCCGCCCGACGCCAAGTTCGTCAAGGTCGACGATTACACGGTCGACGTGATGCTGGACGCGCCCAATCCCATTCTGACTTCGCAATGGGACGGCTGGTTCATCATGGACAAGAAATGGGCCCAGGAGCACGACGTGGTCGCTCCGACGCCGGCGTCCGCGACCACGCCGAGCTATGCCACGCTGCATGAGAACGGCACCGGTCCGTTCACGATCGAGAGCCATCAGCCCGGCGTGAAAACCGTCTTCAAGGCATTTCCCGGATGGTGGGGGAAGCCGGAACATAATCTGAAGGAAATCGTCTTCACCTCGATCGGAGCCGATGCGACCCGCGTCGCCGCGCTGTTATCGGGTGAAGTCGATGTCGTCGAGCCGGTACCGCTGCAGGATATTCAGCGGGTGAATGCGAGCAGCGGGGCCGCCGTATTGAACGGCCCTGAGATCCGCACAATCTTCCTCGGCATGGATCAGACTCGTGACGAGTTGCTCTATTCAAGCGTCAAGGGCAAGAACCCCTTCAAGGACGTTCGCGTCCGCGAAGCCTTCTACAAGGCAATCGATGTCGAGGCGATCAAGAGCCGAGTTATGCGCGGCATGTCGACACCCTCGGCCCTGATGATCGCGCCGCAATTGTTCGCGCTGTCGAAGGACTTCACGCGGCCGAAATACGATCCTGACGCCGCCAAGAAGCTGCTCGCCGAGGCCGGCTATCCCGACGGGTTCCAACTCACCATGGATTGCCCGAACGACCGCTACGTCAACGATGCGGCGATCTGCCAGGCAGTCGTCGGCATGCTGGCGCGGATCGGCGTCAAGATCGAGCTGCTGGCGCAGCCCAAGGCGCTTTACTTCGCCAAGGTGCTGAAGCCCGGCGGCTTCAAGACCTCATTCTATCTGCTGGGCTGGACGCCGGCCTCAAGCAACTCCCACAACGTGCTGCATGACATTCTCGGCTGCCGCGACGATCCCAAGGACTCCACCCGGGGCGAAGCCAATCTCGGCGGCTACTGCAACAAGGAAGTGGACGCGCTGACCGACAAGATCCTGGTCGAGCCCGACACGACCAAGCGCGACCAGATGATCAAGCAGGCCTACGAGATCGCGATCAAGGACTATTCCTACATCCCGTTGCACCAGCAGCCCTTGTCCTGGGGCGTCTCGAAAAAGGTCAAGCTGACACAGCGCGCCGACAACGAGGTGCTGCTCTACTGGGCCACCAAACAGGAAGAGTAAGCGGTTCGACATCAGGGTCCCGGCAAGCTCAGGCTTCCGGGACCTTGTTTTTCAGGTTACGCAACGAAGCGCGACACATGAGAGCATGATCCGGGAGAGCGGAAACAGGTTTTCGCGGGTGCCAATCGCGGAACGCGTTTGCGTGCGGATTAGGCTCCGACAAGCAGAGACGTGAAAGGACCATATGCTCGCTTTCACTCTTCGTCGGGTCATTCAGGCAATCGGCGTGATGATCGCCGTCGGGATCATCTCGTTTTCGATGTTCCGCTTCGCGGGCGATCCGGTCAACCAGATGGTCTCGATCGACACGTCTTACGCCGAGCGCATGGCGATCCGCCATTCACTGGGACTTGACGATCCCATTCCGATCCAGTTCGCGCATTACTTCGTCAAGGCCGCGCAGTTCGATTTCGGCATCTCCTATCAATTCCGCCAGCCGGTGGCCACCCTTCTGAAGGAGCGCATGCCGGCGACGCTGGAGCTTGCGACCTGCGCCACGATCCTGGCTATGGTGTTCGGCATCCTGATGGGGGTTTATTCGGCGCTGCGGCGCGACTCCCTCCTTGCGAAACTCTTCCAGGCGGTCTCGCTGATCGGGATTTCGCTGCCGACCTTCCTGATCGGCATCCTCCTGATCTATCTGTTTGCGGTGATCCTGGGCTGGCTGCCGTCGTTCGGCCGCGGCCAGGTGGTGCGGTTCGGCTGGTGGACGACGGGACTGCTCACAATCTCCGGCCTGAAAGCGCTGATCATGCCCTCGATCACGCTCGGCCTGTTCCAGATGACGTTGATCATGCGGTTGGTGCGGGCCGAGATGCTGGAAGTGCTGCGCACCGACTACATCCGCTTCGCCCGCGCCCGCGGACTGACCACCCGCGCCATCCATTTCGGCCACGCACTGCGGAATACCCTGGTGCCCGTCATTACGGTCGCGGGCCTGCAATTTGGCTCGGTCATTGCTTTTGCGATCATCACCGAGACGGTGTTCCAGTGGCCGGGGATGGGCCTGTTGTTCGTGCAAGCCGTGCAAAATGTCGATATTCCAATCATGGCGGCCTATCTGCTGATGGTCTCCCTGATCTTCGTCACCATTAATCTGGTGGTGGATATCCTCTATACGATCGTCGATCCGCGCCTGCGCTCGACCATCAGCCGTCCGGCCTGAACCCATGAGCCTGACACCATGAGCGACGCCGTCGTCCCACACACACAACCGAGCAAGGGGGCGCGGCCCGCCTCTCCCGGCTGGTTCAAACGCGCCATCGACAGCGATCTGTTCTACTCGTTCCGGCGCTCGAAGCTCACCGTGGCCGCGGCCGCCGTGACCATCCTGTTCTTCCTGCTCGCGATCTTTGCGCCCGCCCTCTCGGTGCAAAATCCGTTCGATCCAGCGCAGTTGCAGCTGATCAATTCGCGTTTTCCCCCGCTCTGGGAAGCGGATGGCCAGGCCCCGTACCTGCTCGGCACCGATGAGCAGGGCCGCGACATGCTGTCGGCGATCCTCTACGGGATGCGCGTCTCGCTCATCGTCGGCGTGCTGGGGGTGCTGTTCTCCGGCGTGTTGGGTATCGTGCTCGGCCTGATTGCAGGCTATGTCGGCGGCGCGGTCGACAGCCTGATCATGCGGATCGCAGACGTGCAGCTCACCTTTCCGGCTATCCTGATTGCGCTGCTCGTCAACGGCGTCGCCCTGTCCGTGTTTGGCAATCGCATGGACGCCATGAGCATGCTGGGCGTGCTGGTGCTGGCGATCGGCCTGAGTTTCTGGGTGCAATATGCGCGCACGGTGCGTGGTACGGTGCTGGTCGAGAAGAACAAGGATTACGTCGCGGCGGCGCAATTGATGGGGCTGCCCGCGCCTGTCATCATGCTGCGCCACGTCCTGCCGAATGCGATGGGGCCCGTGCTGATCATCGCCACCATCAATCTCGCACTGGCGATCATCACCGAAGCCACGCTGTCGTTCCTTGGCGTCGGCCTGCCTGATACCATGCCGTCGCTCGGCACCCTGATCCGGATCGGCAACAACTACCTGTTCGCCGGCGAATGGTGGATCGTCGCCTTCCCCGGCTTTGCGCTCGCCGCGCTGATCCTTTCCATCAACCTGCTCGGCGACTGGCTGCGCGACGCACTCAATCCGAAACTTCGATGACCGAACCCGTCCTTTCCGTGCGTAACCTTCAGGTGGAATTTGCCACCCGCCGCCATCTCCTGCGCGCCATCGACGGCGTCTCCTTCGACATCGCCAAGGGCGAGGTGCTGGGCGTGGTCGGCGAATCCGGCGCCGGCAAATCCGTGACCGGTCTTGCGGTGATCGGGCTCATTGATCCTCCCGGCCGCATCTCCGGTGGCGAAATCCGGCTGTCGGGCCTGCGCATCGACAATCTGCCGCCAGAGGACATGCGGAAGATCCGGGGGAAACGGATCGGCATGATCTTCCAGGACCCCCTCACCAGCCTCAACCCGCTGTACCGGATCGGCGACCAGATCGTCGAGACCATCAAAACGCATTTGAGCCTTTCGGACAGCGCCGCGCGCAAGCGTGCGATCGACCTGTTGGCCGAGGTCGGCATCCCCGCCCCGGAGAAACGCATCGACGGCTATCCGCATGAATTTTCCGGCGGCATGCGCCAACGCGTAGTGATCGCGCTGGCGCTCTGCGCCGAGCCCGAGCTGATCATCGCGGATGAGCCGACCACGGCACTGGATGTCTCCGTTCAGGCGCAGATCATCACGCTGATCAAGCGGCTCGGACGCGATCACGGCACGGCCGTCATGCTGGTGACGCACGACATGGGCGTCATCGCGGAGACCTGCGACCGCGTCGCCGTGATGTATTCGGGACGCATCGCCGAAATCGGTCCGGTGCAGGACGTCGTGCGCAATCCCTTGCATCCCTATGCCAGGGGATTGATGGGCGCGATCCCGACGCTGTCGGGCGAAGACAAGCGGCTGGTTCAGATTCCCGGCTCCATGCCGCGGCTTTCCGCCATCCCGCCCGGCTGCTCGTTCAACCCGCGCTGCGGAAACGCGTTCGACCGCTGCCGGATCGAGCGGCCGGAGCCGATCCGGCAAGGTGCGCAATCCGTCGCCTGCCATCTCTATGATGCTTCCGTCAAGGACAGCGCGGCATGAGCTTTGTCGACGTCAAAAACCTGCGCCGCGTCTTCGACGTCTCGAAACCGTGGCTGAACCGCGTGCTCGAAGGCGGCCATCTCGAATACCTGAAGGCGGTCGACGGCGTCTCCTTCGACATCAGGAAGGGCGAGACCTTCGCGCTCGTCGGCGAATCCGGGTCGGGCAAGACCACGGTGGCGCGCATGATCGTCGGCCTGCTGCGGCCATCGTCGGGCGAGGTCCTGATCGACGGTGTCTCGATGACCGACCCGAAACAGTCGCAGGTGCGCCAGAAACTGCGGCGCCGCATCCAGATGGTGTTCCAGGATCCCTATGCGAGCCTCAACCCGCGCTTCCGGGTCGATGCGATCGTCGCCGAGCCGATCCGCGCCTTCGGCCTGATCGAGGGCGAGCGCCAGATCCGCGAGCGGGTTGGTGAATTGCTCTCGCTCGTGGGCCTGCATCCCGACGACGGCACGAAATTTCCGCATGAGTTTTCCGGCGGCCAGCGCCAGCGCATCGCGATCGCACGCGCACTCGCCTCCAACGCCGATTTCATCGTCTGCGACGAGCCGACCTCGGCGCTGGACGTCTCCGTGCAGGCGCAAATCCTCAATCTGATGCGGGACCTGCAGGACAAGTTCGGCCTGACCTATCTTTTCATCAGTCACAACCTCGCCGTGGTCCGCCACATGGCGACCCGGATCGGCGTCATGTATCTCGGCCGCATCGTCGAGATCGCCGACGGCCGCGAGCTCTTCAGCCGGCCGCGCATGCCCTATACCAGGATGCTGCTCGGGGCCGTGCCTGATCTCGCGATGTCCGGCCGCCAGCGGATCCCCGTCAGCGGCGAGATCCCCAATCCGATCGATCCGCCGCCGGGCTGCGCCTTCAATCCGCGCTGCCCGCTGGCCTTCGACCTCTGCCGGAAGCAGGCCCCTGCCTTGATTGAAGGCGTCGCCTGCCACGCCGTTAACCAGGCCCCGGCCGCCGCCTGATCATCCGGTCAGAGGACGCCTAAAGGACGGTTCGGGGACGCTGGCATGCCAGTTGGCAGGACCGCCGGGCTGTGGTCAATTGCGGCCGCTTTGAAGAAGGAGCCAGTCTCATGGCCAGCAACATCAATCCCGATCCGTTCACGACGCGGCCCGAAATCGAGGGCACCTTTGGGGTCGTGACCTCGACCCACTGGATCGCCACGGCGGTCGGGATGGGAACGCTGGAAAGGGGCGGCAATGCCTTCGACGCCGGTGTCGCGACGGCGTTCACGCTGCAGGTGGTCGAGCCGCATCTGAACGGCCCGGGCGGCGACGTCCCCATCATCGTGCACGACGTCATCAGCGGTTCCACCCAGGTGATCTGCGGCCAGGGCCCTGCGCCCGCCGGGGCCACCATCGCCCATTACAAGCGCGAGGGGCTGGAGATGGTGCCCGGCACCGGGCTGCTCGCGGCCTGCGTTCCCGGCACCTTCGAATCCTGGATGATGCTGCTGCGCGACTACGGCACGCTTGCGGCTGCGCGATGTGCTGGAGCCCGCAATTGCCTATGCCAGCAATGGCTATCCGCTGGTCGAGCGCGCCTGCGCCACCATCAAGACCGTCGAGCAGCTGTTCCGGAAGCATTGGCCGACCTCGGCTGCGGTCTACCTGCCCAACAACGACGTGCCGCGGCCGGGTACGATCTTCACCAACCCCAAGCTCGCCGAAACCTACGCCCGCATTCTCAAGGAGGCGGAGAGCGCAGGAGGCGACCGTGTCGCGCAGATCGAACGCGCGCGAAAGGCGTGGTCGCATGGCTTCGTGGCGGAGGCGATCGACAAGTTCTGCCGGACGCAGGAGGTCATGGACGTCTCCGGCTCGCCGCACAAGGGCGTGATGACCGCGGACGATCTGGCGCGCTGGGTGCCGACGATCGAGGCGCCGCTGACTTACGACTACGGCAGCTACACCGTGCAGAAGTGCGGCGTGTGGAGCCAGGGGCCGGTGATGCTGCAGCAGCTTGCCCTGCTCAAGGGCTTCCAGCTCGACGGGCTCGATCCGGCCAGCGCCGAATTCATCCACCTGCAGGTCGAATGCGCCAAGCTCGCCTACGCCGACCGCGAGAAGTTCTACGGCGATCCCAAGTTCAACGAGATCCCGATCCAGACGCTGCTCTCGGACGCCTATAATGACGAGCGGCGCAAGCTGATCTCCGACAAGGCCTCGATGGAATTCACGCCGGGCTCCGTCGAAGGCTTTGGTTCGGTGGTGAAGCTGCGCCGCGCGGAAGGCCATCGCGAGGCGGTCGGCGCCATGGGCGCGGGCGAGCCGACGGTGGGCCGCTTCGGCGAAGTGCGCGGCGATACCGTGCACTTCGACATCATCGACCGCGACGGCAACATGATCTCGGCAACGCCTTCAGGCGGCTGGCTGCAATCCTCTCCTGTCATCCCCGACATCGGCTTCTGCCTCGGCAGCCGCGCACAGATGTTCTGGCTGGAGGAAAACCATCCGGCGTCGCTGGCACCCGGCAAGCGGCCGCGCACCACGCTGTCGCCGACCATGGCGCTGCGCGACGGCGAACCCTATCTCTCCTGGGGCTCGCCCGGCGGCGATCAGCAGGACCAGTGGATCACGCAGTTCTTCCTGCGCCACGCCCATTGCAAGATGAACCTGCAGGAGGCGATCGACGCCCCGGCCTGGCACTCCGAGCATTTCCCGATCTCGTTCTGGCCGCGCACCGCGCGCCCAGGCGTGCTCGTGGTCGAGAACCGCGTGCCCAAGGCATCGCGCGACGAACTGAGCCGCCGCGGGCATGTGGTCGAAACCGGCCCCGACTGGTCGGAAGGACGATTGACTGCCGCCTCCCGCCTTGGCAAACGCCGCCGCGCGGCCGCCAATCCGAGGGGCATGCAGGGCTACGCGGCCGGACGTTAAGAAGCTGACATGACCTGGTCGATCATCGCGAGAGACGACGTGACCTGCCAGTTCGGCATCGCGGTCGCAACGAAGTTTTTTGCCGTGGGTGCGCGCGTGCCGCATATCGCGGCGGGCTTGGGTGGCATCGCCACGCAAGCGCTCGTCAATCCCTATTACGGCATCGACGGCGTCGCGATGCTGCGCCGGGGCAAGAGCCCAAAGGAGATCCTCGCAGCGCTGCTCGCAAGCGATAACGGCCGCGAAAGCCGGCAGCTTCATATCATGGATGCGAAGGGCGCGATCGCGGCGCATACGGGTGAGGACTGCGTCGACTGGTGCGGCCATCTTCCGGGCGACGGCTTCTCGATCGCCGGCAACATGCTCGCTGGCCCCCGCGTCCTCGAGGACAGCGCGAAGGCCTATGTTGCGAACAGGAACCTGCCCTTTGCGCAGCGGCTGATATCAGCGATGCGCGCCGGCGAAGCCGCCGGCGGCGACAAGCGCGGCAAGCAATCGGCCGCGCTGCTGATCCACGACACCGAGGAATGGTCGGCGCTGGATCTACGCGTCGATGATCACGACGATCCCCTCTCCGAACTCGAGCGGCTGGAGCGCGTCAGCCGCGAGCGCTGGGTCCATTTCCGGAAATTTCTGCCCACGCGAGAAAATCCCGCCGGGATCACCGATCGCGCGACCATCGATTCCGGCATTGCAGCAGCGCTTGCGGACGACAAATGACCGCAACGCCCCTGATCGACATCAAGGGCCTGCGTGTGCTGTTTCACGGCGATGACGGCCGCACCACTCATGCCGTGGACAGTGTCGATCTTTCCGTGACGAAAGGCGCGACGCTTGGTCTTGTCGGCGAATCCGGCTGCGGCAAGAGCGTCACCTCGCTTGCGATCATGGGATTGTTGCCGAAGCAGTCGGCCGAGGTTTGCGGTTCGATCCGCTTCGATGGCCTGGACCTTGTGAGCGCGCCCGACGAGGAGCTGCGCGACCTCAGGGGCAATCGGCTCGCGATGATCTTCCAGGAGCCGATGACCTCGCTCAATCCGAGCTTCACCATCGGCGACCAGATTGTCGAGACGATCCTGCGCCATCGCGGCGGCTCGCGCCGGGCCGCGCGCGACCGCGCCATCGAGCTGTTGCGCCGGGTCCATATCCCTTCGCCCGAAAAACGCATCGACGAATATCCGCACAAGCTCTCGGGCGGCATGCGCCAGCGCGTGATGATCGCGATGGCGCTGGCCTGCGATCCCCGCCTGCTGATCGCCGACGAGCCCACCACCGCACTCGACGTCACACTGCAGGCGCAGATCCTGGAGCTGATGCGCGAGCTGAAGGCGGCGAGCAACGCCGCCATCATCCTGATTACGCACGATCTGGGCGTCGTCGCCGAGGTCTGTGACGAAGTCGCGGTGATGTACGCCGGAGAGATCGTCGAACGCGCGGCCGTCGACCAGTTGTTCGCCTCCCCCCAGCATCCCTACACCGTCGGCCTGCTCGGCTCGATCCCGCGGCTCGACCGGCGCGCCGCGCATCTCGCCACCATCGAGGGCATGGTGCCGAACATGGCGAACCCGCCGGCCGGCTGCCGGTTTGCCGCGCGCTGTCCGTTCGTCATCGAGGCCTGCACCAAATCGCCGCCGCCGCTCGCGGAGCTCTCGCCCGGCCACGCCTCGCGCTGCATCCGCGCGCCGCTGGAAAGGCTGGTGGCGTGATGGCCCTGCTCGAAGCCACGGACCTCGTCAAACATTTCGCGGCCTCGCGCAACCTGCTCGGCCGGCCCACGGCGTTCGTGCGGGCGGTTGACGGCGTGAGTTTCCATGTGGAAGCCGGCGAGACGCTGGCGCTGGTTGGTGAATCCGGCTGCGGCAAGTCCACCGTCAGCCGGCTGGTGCTGCGGCTGATCGAGCCGGATTCGGGGAGCGTCCGCTTCGAGGGCCGTGACCTGCTTGCGCTCGATGACACCGAGCTGCGCGCATTCCGCCGGCAGGCGCAGATCATCTTTCAGGATCCCTATGCCTCGCTCAATCCGCGCATGACGGTGGCGCAGATCCTAGGCGAGCCGCTCGCGCTCCACGATCTCGTGCCACCAGCCAGGCGCCGCGCGCGCATCGAGGAGTTGCTGACGCTCGTTGGCCTGCAGCCGCGTTTCGCGCGCCGCTATCCGCACGAATTCTCCGGCGGCCAGCGCCAGCGCATCGCCATCGCCCGCGCGCTCGCGGTCGAACCCAAGCTGATCATCTGCGACGAACCGGTGTCCGCGCTCGACGTCTCCATCCGCTCGCAGATCCTCAATCTGCTGCGCGACCTGCAGGAGAGGCTCGGCCTCTCCTATATCTTCGTCTCGCACGACCTTGCGGTGGTGAAGCACATCGCCGACCGCGTCGCGGTGATGAATCTCGGCAACATCGTCGAGACCGCCGAGACCAGCGCGCTGTTCGCCGCGCCGCGGCATCCCTACAGCCGGGCGCTGCTGTCGGCCATTCCCGTAGCCAAGCCACAGGCAAAGCGCACACGCATGCTCCTGCAAGGCGAGATGCCGAGCGCGCTCAATCCGCCGTCCGGATGCCGCTTCCACACCCGCTGTCCGTTCGCGATCGAACGCTGTCTGATGGAAGCGCCCGGATTGATCACCGATGGTAACGGCCACGCCGCCGCCTGTCACCGCACCGCGGAACTGCCGTCGGCTGACGGCGTCGTGCCGTCCGACGGCGGCTTTTCGCCGGTGCTGGAGAAATTGGTGGCGGCCTTCAGTCTTTCGGAGGAAGGACCGGCAGAGAATGGTGTTGGTATAGTCGGCCCATCGACGACAGCGTAATTTTGTACAGGGGACGAGTGCGATGAAGATACTGCGTTTGGCGGCTGCCGCGGCATTGCTGCTTGGTTTTGAGGCAAGCGCGTTCGCTCAAACCACGCTGCGCATCGGGCTTGCCGAGGACCCCGACATCCTCGATCCCACCATGGCACGCACCTATGTCGGACGGATCGTCTTCGCCGGTCTGTGCGACAAGCTGTTCGACATCGATGAGAAGCTCAACATCGTCCCGCAGCTCGCGCTGTCGCATGAGACCTCGGCTGACGGCAAGGAAGTGACGATCAAGCTGCGGCCGAACGTGAAATTCCACGATGGCGAGCCGATGGACGCCGAAGCGGCGAAATTCTCGCTGGAGCGGCATCTCAGTTTCCCCGGCTCGTTCCGCAAGCCCGAGCTCGCCGCGCTCGACCATGTCGAGGTGGTCGATCCCCTCACCATCAAGCTGGCGCTGAAGACACCCTACTCGCCGCTGATCGCGCAGCTCACCGACCGCTCCGGCATGATGGTGTCGCCGAAAGCGGCAAAGGCCGAAGGCGACAAGTTCGGCCTGCATCCGGTCTGCGCCGGCCCTTACAAATTCGTCGAGCGCGTGCAGCAGGATCGCATCGTGCTCGAGAAATTCTCCGACTACTGGAACAAGGACAACGTCTTCATCGACAAGATCGTGTATCTCCCGATCGTCGATTCCACCGTGCGGCTCGCCAACCTGAAGTCCGGCGGTCTCGATTTGCTCGAGCGTCTGCTTGCGACCGACATCAAGGAGGTGCGCGCCGATTCCCGCCTGAAGCTTTCGACCGCGATCGAGCTCGGCTATCAGGGCATCACCCTCAATGTCGGTCACGACAAGAACAAGGGCCCGCTCAGCCAGTCCGCCAAGGTGCGGCAGGCGCTCGATCTGGCGATCGACCGCGAGGCGATCAACCAGGTCGTCTTCAACGGCGAGTTCATGCCGGGCAATCAGTGGATCAACCCGGAGCATCCTTACTACCAGAAGGCCTTTCCTGTCCGCGGCCGCGATGTCGAGAAGGCCAAGGCCCTGATCAAGGAAGCGGGGGTGACGACGCCGATCGCGGTCGACTTCATGGTGCCGAAGGGCGCGGAGACCGAGGCAGTCGCGCAGGTCGTGCAGTCGATGGCGGCCGAAGCCGGCTTCGATATGAAGATCCGCGTCACCGAATTCGCGACGTCGCTGAAGCAGGCGGAGGCCGGCGAGTATCAGGCCTACATGCTGGCCTGGAGCGGCCGCATCGATCCTGACGGCAATTCCTATATTTTCCTGCACACCGGCGGTCCACAGAACTACAGCGCCTGGTCGAACGCGGATGCCGACAAGGCCATGGAAGAGGCCCGCCTCACCACCGACACGGCCAAGCGCAGGCAGAACTACGAGAAGCTGACAAAGCTCGAGCTCGACGAGGAAGCCATCCTCTACCTCTATCACCGCCGTATCCTGATCGCGCAGACCAACAAGCTCGAGGGCTACAAGCAGATGCCCGACGGCCTGGTGCGCGTGACCGGGTTGAAGCTGAAGTGAGGGAGTTCTGGACAACATGTTTTCCTGAAGGCATTGCAGCGTTTGAGCGCTGCAATGCGCCGGAAACGGGAGCGCGGTCATGCTGAACTTCCTCGCGCGCCGCATCGCCCAGCTCGTCCCGACATTGGTGTTCGTGTCGATCCTGATCTTTTCGCTGCAACAATTGTTGCCCGGCGATCCCGCGCTGGTGATGGCCGGCGAGGAGCGCGATCCCGCCGTCATCGAGCAGATCCGACATCAATACCGGCTCGATCAACCGATCCCCGTGCAATATGTCTACTGGGTCAAGGGCGTGCTGTCCGGCGACTTCGGTGAATCCCTTCGCATCAAGGTGCCCGTGCGCGAGCTGATCCAGCAGAAGCTGCCGGTGACGATGCAGCTCGCTTCGATGGCGATCGTGATTGCCGTCCTGATCGGCATCCCGGCGGGCATCATCTCGGCGGTGAAGAAGAACACCGCGTGGGACTATGGCGCCAACCTGTTCGCCCTCTGGGGCATCTCGACACCGAATTTCTGGCTCGGGATCATGCTGATCTTCCTGTTCTCGATCAAGCTCGGCTGGCTGCCGGCCTCGGGCTATGTTTCTCCCTTCGAGAATTTTGGCGCCAGCCTCGCCTCCACGATCATGCCGGCCTTCGTGCTCGGCAATGCCATCGCCGCGATCCTGATGCGCCATACGCGCAGCGCCATGCTTCAGGTTCTGGAAAGCGACTATGTTCGAACCGCGCGCGCGAAGGGCCTGTCGGAGCGATCGGTGATCCTCAAGCACGCCATGCGTAACGCGCTGACACCGGTCATCACGCTGGGCGCACTCGAGCTCGGCACGCTGCTCTCGGGCGCGGTGCTGACCGAACAGATTTTTTCGGTGCCGGGTTTCGGCAAGCTGATCGTCGACGCCGTGTTCAACCGCGACTATGCCGTGGTGCAGGGCGTCGTGCTGGTGACGGCGACGATCTACATCATGCTGAACCTGATCGCCGACATCGCCTACATCCTCGTCAATCCGCAACTCCGAGCATGACCGACGCCGTCTTCAACGCGCTTCCCGCCGCCGACCAGCGAGACGAGCTGGAGAGCCCGACGCGGCGCGCCGTGAGGCGGTTGTTCAAGCGCAAGGGCGCCGTGGCGGGTCTCGTCGTGCTCTCGCTGTTCATCCTGCTCGCGGTGCTGGCGCCGCTCATCGCGCCCTACGACCCCATCGCGACCAGCTGGACGCTGGTGCGCAAGCCGCCGACCGCGCTGCACTGGTTCGGCACCGACGATCTCGGCCGCGACGTGCTCACCCGCGTGATCTACGGCGCGCGCGCCTCGCTGCTGGCAGGCTTGATCTCGGTCGGCATCGCGCTCTCGATCGGCGTTCCCCTCGGGCTGATCTCCGGCTATCGCGGCGGCTTCATCGATGCGCTGATCAGCCGCATCACCGACGCCATGCTGGCCTGTCCGTTCCTGATCCTCGCGATTGCACTGGCCGCCTTTCTCGGTCCCAGCCTCGGCAATGCGATGATCGCCATCGGCGTGACGGCGACGCCGATCTTCATCCGCCTCACCCGCGGGCAGGTCCTGAACGTGAAGGTCGAGGATTACGTCGAGGCGGCGCGCGCCATGGGCAATCCGCGCTGGCGCATCGCGCTGTTCCACATCCTGCCCAACATCCTGCCCGCGCTCCTGGTGCAGGCGACGCTGTCGATCGCCGCCGCCATCATCGCCGAGGCCGCATTGTCGTTCCTGGGGCTCGGCCAGCAGCCGCCCTCCCCGTCCTGGGGCAGCATGCTCAACGCCGCGCAGCGCTTCCTCACCAACGCGCCCTGGATGGCGATCTGGCCGGGACTTGCGATCTTCCTGGTCGTGCTGTCGCTCAATCTCGTCGGCGACGGCCTGCGCGACGCGCTCGATCCAAAGGCGCGGTAGGTCCCTGCAGCTCATCATTGCGAGCCAACGGGTCGCGCGAACGCGCGCCCGATGACAGGCTCCGCGAAGCAATCCATTTCTCCGCTTGCCGCACGACGGATTGCTTCGTCGCTCCACTCCTCGCAATGACGAGGAGGCAGCCTCGCCTAAATCACCGTCTCCCGCAGTACCCGGCGGCAATCCATCTCGTATTCGAGATCGATCACGGGCGGCCGGGCGAAGTGCCAGGTGAGACCGCCGCGGGCCGCGCCGCGGCGAACGATGGCCTCGGCGAACACCGGGTGGATATCGTGCACGGTGTAGGTCTGCGTTGCGGTTGCGTCTTTCCAGCCATAGCCGAACTCGCCCATGCGCTTTTCCATGACGCCGACGACGTAGCGGACCTTCTCCGCGATTCCGTCCGCGCTGAGGTCACGGTAGCGCACGGTGCGTTCCGCGTAGCTGGCCGCACCTTCCTGCGCTTCGCCGCTGCCTGCGATCACGAAGCTTCGCGGCGCGGCCGCACTCGAGCGCGTGAATGAGAACGCGTGGAATGACGGCTCGGACGGCGGATCGATCTCCGGGCAGACATTGCTGCGCGCCACCGGATTGGTGGTGCCGTCATAGATGCCCCATTCGGCCAGCGTCTTGACGTAGTGCTGGTTGAAGTTGCGGAAGCCCTCATCGGTAAACGCGGTAGGCGAACGCAGCTCACAGGCGCAGAACGAGGTCAGGGGCCGGCCGGCATCCTTGATGTATGTCGCGGCCGCCGCAAAACCCTCCGCAAGCGGCAGCCATTTGTCGAACCGCACCCGCTCGATCTCGTAGCCGGGCAACGCGGCAGCGCCCGCCGAATACTGGAACACGGCGGGGATGAACCGGTAATTGCCGGGCAGAAAGTCGCTGGTCATGAACGGGATTCCTGGTGTTAGTCGAGTTGCATCCTGACGCCCTTGGCGCCATTGAGCAATCGCTTGAGGTGAAAGCCGGCGAGAGGATCGTCGGCATGCTTGCCAACCAGCGCGGCGAAGGCCGGCATCGCGGCAGCGTCACCCGCCTCGAGCTTGGCGAAGGCTTCGGCATATTGCGCGTTCGCGGGCGCGGCAAAGGCGTCATCGCAGAGCGGCTCATAAGCGCGCAAGGGTTCGCTGCGCCCGCGCAAGACGATGTCGCCGACCGGCCTCCCCCTGAAATTCAAGGCCGCGTTCGCCACTATCTCGCTGACACAGATCCGCGTGCCCAGGTGCTTGTTGGCGGTCTCCAGCCGCGACGCCGTGTTGATGGTGTCGCCATGGGCGGTGTAGTCGAAATAATGGCTGCCGCCGAAATTGCCGACCAGCGCCGGCCCGGCATGCACGCCAATCCGGGTAATCCCGAAATTGACGCCCTTCTGGTTCCAGCGCTCCCGGAATTCCTGAGCCCAGGCATCGAGGTCGTGGGCGCAGGCCACCGCGCGCGTGGCGTAGTCCGGCTGCTCGCCCGGAGCATTGAACAGCACATGCATGCCGTCGCCGATCACCTTGGCGACCGTGCCTTCATGGGCGAACACCACGCCGGTCATGCCCTCCACATATTCGTTGAGGAGCGACCCGAGCACGTCGGGCGCAGCGCTCTCCACCAGAGTGGTGAAGCCCTTGATGTCGGTGAAGATCGTCCCGACCTCGCGCCATTGCACTTCCATGCTGTCGCTCTCGGCGGTCGCCGCCAGCCGCAGCGCAACCTGTGGCGAGAAATAGCGCGAGAGCGAGGCATGGGCGCGCTCGGCCTCGGCCTGCCGCAATCGTGCCTCGCGCAGCATCACGACATGGCGGATGGTCTTGTCGATGGTGGTCTCGAGATCGCCGAAGTCGATCGGCTTGGTGAGGAAGTCGAATGCGCCGCGGTTCATCGCCGTGCGGATGTTGCTCATGTCGCCATAGGCGGAAACGATGATGGTCGACTTCCTGTCCTTGTCGTCGGCTTCCTGTATCTTCTGCAGCAGCGACAGACCGTCCATGCGCGGCATGTTGATGTCGGACACGACCATGTCGACATCAGGATTCTGCTCGAGCGTCTGCAGCGCTTCGAGGCCGTCACGGGCGAAAATCACATTCACAGCGCCCTCGCGGATCTGCCTGCGGAATTTCTGCAGGACAAGCGCCTCGAGGTCGGCTTCATCGTCGACGAACAGAATGGTCGCGGTCATGCGGCCTGTCCGAGCCTGGTATCGATTTCCTGGCGCAGTAGCGCAAAGTCGATTGGCTTGGTCAATAATCCTTCCGCGCCGCGCTCGATGGCCCGCTTGCGGGTTTCGGCGTCGCCATAGGCCGTGATCATGATGACAGGCACGTCCGGCCGCTTTGCCCTCACCTCCGGCAGCATCTCCAACCCGCTCATGCCGGGCATGTTGATGTCGGAGAGGATCAGGACCAGCGAGGGGTCACCGACCTCGACGGCGCGCTGAAGTGCTGCGGGCGCCGAGGGCGCGAACTCCATGTGAAACCGTCCCGCGCGCAGGTCGCGGCGGAATTGCTGGCGGAACAGCGCCTCCACATCGGGCTCGTCATCGACGACGAGGATGTAAACGCTCAATGTGCCCCTCCAGTACTTCCCTGAGTGGCTGCCTGACCGCCACCCTGAGCCGCCAGCTTGCGCGGCAGCGTAATAACAAATTCGGTGAAAGCCCCCGGTTCTGTATCGACGTCGATCTTGCCACCGTGCTGTTTCACCACGATGTCGTGACTCATCGACAGTCCGAGCCCTGTTCCCTCGCCGGCCGGCTTGGTGGTGAAGAAGGGATTGAACATCTTCTCCTTCACGCTCTCGGGAATGCCTGTGCCATTGTCACGAATCCGGATCTCGACCCGGTTTCCGAGGCTTTTGGTGCTCGCGCTCAGCACGGGCTCGAAATCGCCGCCACTGGTCTCCTTGCGCTTGGTGGCGGCATAAAATCCGTTTGAGATCAGATTGAGCAGGACACGGGTGATTTCCTGCGGATAGAGGTCGACGGCACCCGCGGCCGGATCGAGATCGCGCTTGAGCGTGATGTTGAAGCCGTTCTTCTCGGCTCGCGCGCCATGATAGGCGAGATTGAGACTCTCCTCGACGATGGCGTTGATGTCGGCATCGCGATGCTCGCCCGACCCTTCGCGCGAATGCAAGAGCATGTTCTTCACAATCGAGTCGGCTCGTTTCCCGTGTTGCACGACTTTTTCGAGGTTGCCCTTCAACATATGCGTCAGCTCATCGACCTCTTCGCGCGCCTTGTCGCCCATCTCGGTCGATTTCAGCACGTCATTCAGTTCGTCGATCAGTTCCCCCGAGAGCGCCGAGAAATTATTGACGAAGTTGAGTGGATTCTTGATCTCGTGCGCGATGCCGGCGGTCAGCTGGCCGAGCGAGGCGAGCTTCTCGGTCTGCACCAGACGATCCTGCGCGGTGCGCAAGTCATCCAGGGAACGGGACAGCTCCTCCGTACGATCACGCAATTCGTTCAACAACCTCGCATTCTCGATCGCGATCACGGCCTGGCTGGCGAAGTTTGCGACCAGGTCGGTCTGTTTGTCTGTGAACGGCTTCACTTCCTGGCGGTAAATCGTGATCGACCCGACCAACTCGTTTTCCCTGAGCATGGGGACGAGAACCACCGTCCGGGCGCCTGCAAGGTCGGCCAATGCCCGGACATTGGCATCGCCTTCGATATAGGGCCGTTCGGCCCTGAGATCGGAGATATGGACGGGCTGGTGCGTTTTCGCGATAGCACTGAGCCCACCGGCAGGGTGCGGATGAATGAGCTTTTGGATCTGCGTGGCGTAGGCCTTGGGTGTGTTGTACATGGCGACAGTGCGGAAGCCGCCGCCCTCGTACAGGGTCATGGCCCCGAAATTGGCGCCGCAGATCCGGGTCGCGTTTTCCAGCATCTTGCTGAACACCGGCTCCAGCTCGCCGGACGACGCGGAGATCACCTGCAGCACTTCCGACGTTGCCGTCTGCTGTTCCAGCGATTCGCTGAGATCATCGGTACGCTGTCGCAGTTCCTTCAACAGGCGCGTGTTCTCGATAGCGATGACGGCCTGGTTGGCGAAGTTGGCAACCAGATCGCTCTGCTTATCGGTGAATGGCTTGACCTCCTGCCGATAGATCGTGATGGCGCCGATCAGCTCGTTTTCCTTGAGCATCGGAACGACGAAATAGGACCGGGCCCCGGCAAGATCGGCTATCGCGACAACCGAGGGGTCGCCTTCCAGATAGGACGGAAGCGTTCGAATATCGTCGATGTGCAGCACCTCATGTGTTCGGGCAACCGTGCCCAGCCCGCTCTGCGGGTGCGCCCGGAATGGCGGCCCCACCGAGGCGGCATAGGCGGAGGGCACATTGTAATTCGCAACCGGATGGAAAAGTCCATTTTCGTAAAGGTTCATCTGGCCGAAATTGGCGCCGCAGACACGCGTCGCATTTTCGAGCATTTTCTTGAACACCGGCCCCAATTCACCGGTGGAGGAGCTGATGACCTCAAGCACTTCCGAAGTCGCGGTCTGCTGCTCCAGCGATTCCGTCAGCTCCGCCGTTCGCTGCTCGACCTTGTTCTCCAGATCGGCATAGGATTCCTGCAGCCGCGCGCCCATGTCGTTGAACTGGTTGGCAAGGCCCTCCAGCTCGTCACCGGTCTTGATCGATATCCGCTGGGCGAAATCGCCGCCGCCGATGCGCGCCGCGCCCGCGCGCAAGGCCTGGATCGGACCGACCATGCGCCGGGCGAGCGCAATTCCGGCAAGCACCGCGAAGATCGAGGCCGCAAGCAGCACGATGGCAAGCCGCTGGAGCGCCGCGTGCAGCGAGGCATAGGCTTCCTTTTCCGGCAGCTCGACGAACATCAGCCAGCGCAGCGGCGAGATCGGCGCGTAGGCGGTCAGCACTTCCTGTCCCTGGATGTTCAACTCGCCTTGCAGGGAGTCAATGTTGGAATCCGCGCCTGCGACCCGCGGCGGGGGCGCCGGCGGCGGAGGCGCGCGCGCACCGGGATTGGACTGGCTCATCGCCTGGGCCGCTCGCTCCGCCTGTTCGGCGAGGGCGGCCTGTTCATCCAGGGCCGCCTTCACCTGCACGAGCTTCGACATGTCGGTGTTGCGCAACACGAGACTGATGTCGGGATGGGCGATCAACCGCCCCTGCGATCCCACCACGTAAGCGTGGCCGTGCTCGCCGACCTTGATCTGCGAGACCACGTCCCAGATCAGCTTCAGATTGACTTCGGCGATACTGACGCCCGCGTCCTTTCGGGTGCCTGCCAAGGCTAGGGTCATGTAAGGCTCGGACTCGCGGCGGAAATAGACCGGCCCGTAATAGACCTTGTGAGCGACGGCCTCGGTGAATTTCGGATCCTTGGAGAGATCGAGCCCGCTGTCGATCACGTCCATGGCAAGCCGCGAGACGCGCAGGCGCTCGTGGCCGGTGGAATCGACCTGCGCCAGTTCGGTGATGGCCGGCACCTGGCGCAGCAGGCGAAGCGCGTCGAAGCGGCGGCTTTCGAGCGAGCCCGGCGACCAGGGCAGCTGGGTGGTCCAGCCGAGCTGGCTCTCGATTTCCTTGATGAACTGGCTGATCTTGGCGGCGGCGGCCTCGGCCTGCTCGCGCTGAATGCGGATCAGCGCGGCCTTGTGCTCGCGATAATAGAAGAACACCTCGAAAATGCCGTTCGACAGCAGCGCGACGGCCACCACCGCGACGAACAGCGCGACATATTTGGTGAAGAGGCGGCTGCGGATCCGCGTCCCCAACGTCCTGGCCGCGGGCGCCCCGTCCGATGCGGGCGATTCCGCGAGCGTACGGCCTTGCGGCGTATCGGGGTGGGCGGACAGGGTCATCGCATGCCTTTTAACAAGAAGGCACGCCCTTGTCTCTTGCGGCACTGCGGCGAACCGGTTGCCCTAAAGTCGCGGTGGCGGCGGTCAGACAGCCGCCGCCATCGAAAAAGCCTGCAACTTCCGGCTTATGTCGGCTTGAGCTGCTGGCCGAGATCGTATTCGGCGATCTGCTTCGTCCTTTCGGACGAGGCGTTGGCCTGGTGGTCGGTCGCCAGCGTCACATAGACCGCGGGCAGCACGAATAGCGTGAACAGGGTGCCGATCGACATGCCCGCGACCACGACGAGGCCGATGGAGAAGCGGCTGGCGGCCCCTGCCCCGGACGCGGTCAACAGCGGGATCAGGCCGGTCACCATGGCCGCCGTCGTCATCAGGATCGGACGCAGCCGGATGCGGGCCGACATCTCGATCGCCGAGCGCTTGTCGAGCCCTTCATTGAGCTGAAGCTCGTTGGCGAATTCCACCATCAGGATGCCGTGCTTGGTGATCAGCCCGACCAGGGTCAGGAGCCCGACCTGGGTGTAGATGTTCATGGTCGCGACGCCAAAGAACAGCGGGATCAACGCGCCGACGATCGCCATCGGCACCGAGATCATGATGACCAGGGGATCGCGGAGGCTCTCGAACTGCGCGGCCAGCACCAGGAAGATGATGACCAGCGCAAATCCGAAGGTGATCGCGAGCTGGTTGCCTTCCTGCACATATTGCCTGGAGTCGGCGAGATAGTCGTGGCTGAATCCCGCCGGCAGCTTCTTGGCTTCGCCTTCCAGGAAGTCCACCGCCTGCCCGACCGTCACGCCCGGCATGGGCACGGCCTGGAAAGTCGCCGAGTTGAGCTGGTTATAGTGCGTCAAGGAGTTCGGATCGGTGCCCGTATCGATCGACACCACGGTGGACAATGGCACCTGCTGGCCGGTGTTGGTCGGCACGTAGTAACCGCCGAGCGATTCCGGCGACAGGCGGATGCCGCGCGGCACCTGCGGAATCACCTGATAAGATCGCCCCTCCAGATTGAAGCGATTGACATAATTGCCGCCGAGCAGGGTCGCCAGCGTATTGCCGACATTGGCCATGGTGATGCCGAGATCGCTCGCCTTGGAACGATCGACCTTCACGCGCACGACCGGCTGGTTGAAGGCAAGGTCGCTATCGGAGACGATGAACAGACCGCTCTTGCGCGCAGCGTCCTTCAGCTTTTCCATCTGCTCGTAGACAGCCTGGAAGCCCGCGGTGGAATTGATCACCATCTGCACCGGCAGGCCGCCGGGCCCGCCCGGCAGCGGTGGCAGGTTGAAGGCGAAGGCCTGGACGCCCTCGATCTTGGATATCTCGCCCTGCACCAGTGGCTTCAGCTTGATCGAGGACCGCTTGCGCTCATCCCACGGCTTGAGCAGCATGCCGGCAATGCCGTTCTGCGGGCCGTTGATACCGTTGAGCGCGAACGTCAGATCGGTTTCCGGAAACTTCTGGAACGCCTTGTTGAGCTTGTCGCCGTAGAAATCGAGATAGTCGATATTGGCGTATTTCGGGCCCTTGATCACCGAGAACACGATGCCCTGATCTTCCTCGGGCGCGAGTTCCTTGGACGTGTGCATATAGAGAAAGCCGACCAGGCCCAAAATCGTCACGGCGAACAGCAAGGTGACGGGGCGATAGTCGAGCGAGCGGTCGAGCTTGCGGCCATACCAGCGCGTCATCGCGCCGAACACGCGGTTGACGAGCCTGGAGAAGCGGCCCTCTTCCGCGCTCTTGAGGAACACCGAGCACATCATGGGCGACAGCGTCAGCGCGATCACACCGGACACGATCACCGAGCCTGCAAGCGTGAAGGCGAATTCGCGAAACAGCGAACCGGTCAGGCCGCCAAGGAAGCCGATCGGCGCATAGACCGCGGCGAGCGTGATGGTCATGGAAATGACGGGGCCGACGATTTCGCGCGCGCCCTTCAGGGACGCCTGCACCGGCGGCATGCCCTCCTCCAGATGGCGATGGATGTTCTCCACCACCACGATGGCGTCGTCGACCACAAGGCCGATCGCCAGCACCATCGCGAGCAGCGTCAGGAGGTTGAATGAGAATCCCGCCATCAGCATCAGCGTGCAGACGCCGATCAGCGACAGCGGGATCGTGACCACCGGGATCACCACCGATCGCAGCGAGGCCAGGAACAGGAAGATGACGACCACCACGATCAGCACGGCTTCGCCCAGCGTCTTTTCCACCTCGTCGATCGACGACTGGATGAATTTGGTGGAATCGTAGGCGACCTTCATCTTCATCGAGGGCGGCAGATTGCGCTCGAGCTCGGGGAACAGCGCGCGCACGCCCTTGACGATGGTCAGCGGATTGCCTTGCGGGGTCGCCTGCACGCCGATGAAGATCGCGTGCTCGCCGTTGAAGGCGACGCTGGCGTCCGTGCTTTGCGCGGCAAGTTCGACGGTTGCGATATCCTCCAGACGCACGAAGCCGCCGTCCTTGGCCTTCACGATCATCCGCTTGAACTGCTGGACGTTCTGCAAATCGGTGTTGGTCGAGACGTTGGAGACGATGAAGAAGCCCTTGGCCTGTCCCGCCGCCGCCTGGAAATTGTTGGCCTGGATCGCCGCCTGCACATCGCCGGGCGAGATGCCGCGGCCGGCCATCTTCACGGGATCGAGCCACAGCCGCATCGCAAAGGTCTGGCCACCGAGAATGTCGGCCGAGGCGACGCCATCGACGGTCGACAGCACCGGCTGCACGACACGCGTCAGATAGTCGGAGATCGCGCTGCCGGAGAGCTCCTCGCTGGAGAAACCGATATACATCACCGCCGTGGTCTGGCCGGTCGTCTTGGTGACGATCGGATCGTTCAATTCCTTCGGGATTAGGTATTTGACCGAATTGACCTTGGCGAGCACCTCGGTGAGCGCCTGGTTCGGATCGAAGTTCAGCTTGATGTAGACCTGGATGGTCGAGGTGCCGAGCACCGAGGACGAGGTGATGTAGTCGACGCCTTCGGCGGACGCCACTGCCTGCTCGATCGGGGTGGTGATGAAGCCCTGGATTAGCTCCGAGGATGCGCCGGGATAGACGGTGGTGACGTTGACCACCGTGTTCGACAATTTTGGATACTGCCGGATCGGCAGCACCATCGCCGCCCGCAGGCCGATCAAGAGGATCAGCATGCTGACGACGATCGACAGCACCGGACGCTTGATGAAAATATCGGTGAAGGCCATCTCGCGGCGCTCTCTTCGATCTGGATTGCAGGTCTGGAAGCATGACTCACGGTCATGCTTCCATGTGGTTTCAGTAGCGCGGCGGCTTTGCCGGGATCGGCGGCGCCGGATCGGTCGAGATCACGACCGCGGATCCCGACGGCACCTTGTTCTGGCCGACGGCGACGACGCGGTCGCCCTCCTTGAGGCCTTTGAGGATCTCGGCGCGGCCATCGATCCGGTTGCCGATCTGCACGAAGGTGCGGACTGCCGTCAACGTGCTCTTGCCGTCGGCTTCCTTCTTCTCGGTGATCAGGAATACGGAGTCGCCGTAGAGCGTGTAGTCCACCGCGGTTTCCGGGACCGTGATCACCGGCGGCTTGTCGGGCAGCACCACGGTGGTGGTGGCGAACATGCCGGGCTTGAGGATCGAATCCGGATTGGCGATCGTGGCCTGCACGCGAATGTTGCGCGTGTCGGCCGATATCTGCGGCTCGATCGTCGTGATCTTGCCTTCGAACTTCTGGCCCGGATAGGCATCGACGGCGATGCGCACGATCTGGCCGACCTTGAGCTGGCCGGAATCCTTTTCCGTCACCGTGAAATTGGCATAGAGCTCGGACAGATCGGTCAGCGAGACGATGGTCGTGCCGGCGGTGAGGTACTGGCCGACCTCGACCATGCGGACGCCGAGATCGCCTTCAAAGGGCGCAAGCACCCGCTTCTGCGAGATGACGGCCTCGGTCTTGGAAATGCCGGCCATCGCCTGATCATAGGTGGCCTGCGCCGCATCGACGGTCGATTGCGGACCAAACTGGCGCGAGGCGAGCTGCTTGGCGCGATCGAGCGCCGCCAATGCGCCGGTCGCCTGCGCCTTGAAGCTCGCGAGATCGCCCTGTTCGGGTCCGTCGAACAGTTGCACCAGCGCCGCGCCGGACTTCACATGCGCGCCCGGCGTGAACAGGATGTCGGTGATGCGGCCGGAGACGTCGGAGGTGACGTTGACCTGATGCACGGCGGCAAGCCCGCCGACCGCGGTCAAGAGGTTCGGCACCAGCTCGGTCTTTGCCTCCGCAACGGTGACCGTCGCCGGCGGCGGCTTGTTGTTGGCAAAGAACTGCGCGATCATCTGGCCGCGGAAATGATTGAACCAGACCAGTCCGCCGACAACGACCGCCAGCAGCACGCCGACGATCAGGAACCACCGCACCTTGCGCACCGGACGCTGGCGGCCCTTTTCATCGACGGGTTTTCCCGAAAGTTTGGGTTCGGTCACGATATTCATCATCATGCACTTTCTGCAGTGGCCGGCAGCGGATCGGACTGCGGCGTTTTGCGGGACAGATGCGCGGCAATTGCGGCTTCGTTAAGCCCGATTCCCCTGAGAAGAAACTCGCAAAGCTGGCGTTCGAGATCGATGCTGTCGCCATACGCAAGGCAGGGAACGGCGGGCAACCGCGTCAGTGCGGCGGTCAGCACGGTGTGATGGGCAAACCAGAACAGGTTGAGCGGCTCACCGCCAAGACGCGTGGCGTCACCGGAGGCGATCGCGGCCTCCAGCGAGGCGATGAACATCGCGCCGATCAGCTTTTCCACCTTGGCATACAGCAGCCTCGCGAACTCACCATCCTCGAGATGGCTGGTCGCCATCAGCCGCAGCCGCTGCGCTTCCTCAAGATCCGGCCCGTCCGAGATGTGGACGAAGTGGTGGACCATCCCCTGGATCAGCTCCACCAGCGCCGCCGTCGAAGGCTCGAGACGAAGCAGATGCGCCAGCACGGGGTCGGCCTGGCATTCCTCGGCCAGGATTTCCGCGTAAAGCGCCGCCTTGGAGGGGAAATGCTTGAACAGGAGCGCTTCCGAAATGGCAGCCGCAGCCGCCACGCTCCTGGTGGTGGTGCCGGCAAAGCCATTGCGGGCAAAGCACCTCTTGGCTGCGCCAAGGATCAATTGCCGCCGGAGATCGCTGGTCATGCGAAGGCTGGTCATCTTGTGAGTAAGCACTCACCCACACAAGAAGTCAACGATTTTGTTGCGGTGCAACGGAGGGAACGTCCGGAATTGCGGGCCCATGACAAGATCGCCGGACGCGACCTCGCATTCCCGCGGCACATCGTGCCCGAGTTTTGGCTCATCATCGTCCCTCTGAAAGCAGAGGGCGCAGGGAAGACCGGATGCCAGGTGCACCCGCAGCCTCCTATGCAAGAAAAAAGCATACGAGTATTCACCACAGGTACGCCGAAACAATCCGGCCTTCCCTGCGCGATGGTTTAGCGGCTTATACGTGCTCTCCCCGGTGTACCGGGCTTTTTAGCCACCGTCCCCCCGGGCTCTCGGCGTATCGACCGCAAGGCCGACATCGCTTGCTCCGGGGGTTGACCCCAGCGTCGGGGGATCGGGACCACACGGTTTCGCCGTCCGCCTCACTCGTCAGTTGATGCCGACACGTCCATCGCATCCCGCGCCCGACACTCGTGACGATCGCGAAGCGCCCCTCTTGTGGGCACGGGATACGCGGACATAGATCATGAATTTCCGAAAACCGGAAGAGGAATATTTTTGCACCTGGCTCTTGAAACGTTCGATTGATTTGAAAGGGCTCGCAAAATTAGTTTTTCGGCGCTGTCGCGGGGTGACCCCGAACACTCCGACCGGAGCCTCGTCGCGTTTCAAAGAAGCGCGCGCCGCCGCAATTTCACCAAGCTTGACGCGTCGGGCAAATCCGTCGGGCAAATCACCTGCATAGCGGCATCATCGCAAGAAACTTGAAGCCCGCGCCGGCAACGGTGTGCCCCGAAAGATAGCAACTCGCTATCGCCCTCAGATCAACAATCTCCCGAATGAGAAAAATTGCGCCAAATTGCGCCGTTTCTCGGCGTGAACTCCCACGAATTTCGGAGCTGGCAACGGCGGCGGATGCGATTTGTCAAACGTTGACACGACGATTGATATTGATGCTATGTGTGTTACGTTCTATTTTTACAACCATTGGTGGAACGATGCCGACACCCCCAATTTTGACCGTGCCGTATCGAAACAATTCCTGTTCTCATCGTTCTTTTCAAGTTCGTATGTCCGCGATCGTGATCGCCAGCCTTGCGTTTCCGATCGTGGCTGGACTGGAAAGTGGGGATACTCTTGCACAGACCAGGCAGGTGACACCTACGCAGGCTGCACCACAAAAGCAATTTTTTCCTGTGAGACAGATGCCGCTGACGAAAGAGTTGATCCAAGGCTTTGTTGCGGCAACTGAGGAAGTCAACAAAACGACAGACAATGCCGAAGAAGATATCGACAAGTTGCGTCCCGAAACCGTAGCCAAGCTCGATGGTGTTGCAAGGAAATGCGGACTTGCCAGCTATGATCAGTACAAGCAGATCAGCGAAAATATTGGCTTGATAGAATCCGGATTCGACGATGTCACGAAGAGATATGTCGGTAGAGAAGCGCTTATCAGGATACGTGCCTCTCGCGTTAAAGCGGATAAAAAGATGTCGCCTGAGTCCAAGACGGAAAGGCTTACCGATCTGAATGATCAACTACGGGTCGCGTTGCCTGAAGTTCAATACAAGGCCAATATCGCGCTGATCGCTAAATATTACGATCAACTGACAGCCATTGCGCGGTGATTGATCCCCATCAATATCGGGACCTTACGTTTGCGGTCGCGCCGTAAAATTCCCCGCGAAATTTGGTAGATTTTCGTTGCTGCTCGTCGGCGACGGGTTCAACGACATTTTCTCTCTGAACGATATCTCGTTCGGAATCGCGCGCGTGCTACGCACCCTTCTCGCGCGACGCAGCCACGATCAGCTCCTGCTGAAAACGCCATCGAGCAATTCATCTGCCACGACACATGGAGAATGACATGTCATGGAACGACATCATGCGGCGCGTATTGCCGCCAGTCTGGGATCAGCGTCGAAAAACGTACGTCCACCCTCACGTCACAAGTCCTTATGGCGAGACCTACACCAGGCCGAAGGGTTCATCTAACCCTCACGGGCGGCATTGACTTCAACTATTTGGGCGGACAGACATCACTCAATCTAAGCCATCAGGGGTTGCGTTCCCCGGTCACTGGAGTCGTTACAAACGCCGGCGAAGGCAATGTCGGTAGAATTGCAATCAGAGACGCCAATGGCTTCACACACGAGATACTGCATACTCATGCACAGCATGTCTCGATAGGTGATCCCGTCGTTGCGGGGCAGTTGATCGGGACGATGGGGAATACAGGTGTGAAGCCGAAATTAAGCCACTATCAGTTAAAGGACCGTGACGGCAAAGTTGTCGATCCCACGACCTATTGGGACCAGCAAGGCCCGATCGATCCCGATCCGGCGCCGCCCGCCTATCTCGACGATTACCAGCGATATCTCGCCACGCCCGGCGCCGCCATGGGCAACGCTGATATCAATGCACTGAATGATGGAGTCGTCGAGAAAAGCTCGCTTCACCAATTCCAATCTCCGCCAACCAAAGCCGCGGTGCCCTATCTCGACCAGACGAATGCGGCGCGGCAGCATTTCGCGAAGGTGCCTGCCGCCGTCCCCGCTGTGCCATCACCGAAAAAAACGAACGGAGGACGCGGCACGGCCGATCCATGGACCGATGCCAACCTGCCGCGCTCGTTCGACGGTCGCTTTGGAACTGGAAACTGGCCCCCTTTTGCGCCGGCAGACAATCAAGGTTCGCTAATCTCTCCGACACCACAAAGCTATCGGAGATCGGAAACTCCCGATGTGCCGCCATCGACACCCGCGCCATATGATATCCCGGGATCGTATTTTGGGCGTTTTCTCACGGGCACCACTCATCTTGTCCCGGATGACCTGCCTTCCGCGCCAGCGACGTCGTCGCCCTTGGCACCAGCAGACCCGACCGGTGCTGATCGACAGGGATCATTCAACAACCCATTCGAAAAAGCTGTTCCTTCTCAGGCGCCCGCTTCAAAATTGCCTTCTGACTTCCCCGAACTCAGCAGCCCTGATCTCCCACGGGGCTGGAGCCGCATGACACCGGAGGAACTCATCCAGGCGCTGCAACAGCATGAGCCTGAGCCCTTATCCGGCGAGGCCGCCCATGAATGGTTTGCCAACTGGATCAAGTCGTTTCGGTAAGGCCAGCCGGATGGCGACTGCGCGGTTATTTCCCCCTCATCCTGAGGAGCCGCCAACGGGTCGGGCGAACGCGCGCCCGATGACAGGCTCCACGGCGTCTCCAAGGATGAGGTCCGCCTAGCGGCCTCATGGTTCTCCCGGCGATGCGAAGCATCGTCCGGAGACGCGCAAAGACGCGCTCCTCACCATGAGGATCTGACGGCAAGACCGCCGCTAGATCGGCGCGTGTCCCAGCGCCCCTCGCAGCCGGTTCATGATGAAGGTGCCGTCGCGATTGGAGAGCACGCGCTCGAGATTGGCGGCGTCGATCTTCACATTGGCAAAACGTGGCCCGCTGGTGACGTCCTGCATGGACTTGCCGAAGGCCTCGATTTCGCCAAGCGTCGAGATCGATTTGCTGTCCGCAATGCCGCAGGCGCGCGCGACGCCGACCAGATCGGCGGTGGCAGAGGTGTGGCTCACCTGACCGCCGGTCTCGCCATAGGCCTCGTTGTCGAGCACGAGGATGGACAGGTTTTTCGGCTTCTGCAGGGCGACGGTCGCGAGGCTGCCCATGCCCATCAGCATCTCGCCGTCGCCGGTGACGACAACGACCGGCGTGTCCGGCTGCGCCAAAGCGAGGCCGAGGCCCATCATGACGGCGCCGCCCATCGCGCCCCAGAGATAGAGGTTGCGCGCGTTGTCGCCGGCGGCCGCAAGATCGTAGGTGGACGCGCCGAGGCCCGCGACGACCAACGCGTCCTTGCGGTCGGCGAGAAGCGTGGAGACGACCTGACGGCGGTCGAGAAGATTGGCTTTGCTCATTTCACGAAAACCTTGGTGCCGATCAGGCGCTGCGACAACAAAACGGCCGTGGGCGTGCAGGCGTTGTAGGCCTGGCTTGCGGCGGCCTCCACCACGTCCCTGACCTCGCCGGGCTCGGTGGCGCGCAGCACGCAGATGCCGGATAATTCGAACACGCCCTGCGTGGTCGATCCCATCGGCACTTGCCAGGGATTGAACTCACCCCATTCGCCGCGCATGGTGACGAGCGTGAGGAACGGAAAGCGGAAGATCTGGGTCAGCGACAGCATGTTGATGCAATTGCCGACCCCGCTCGACTGCATCAGCAGCACGCCGCGCTGGCCGCCCGCCCAGGCGCCCGCGAGCAGCGCCACGCCCTCCTCTTCCGTGGTGAGCGGAATACCGCGCATGGTGGAGGAGCCCAGCACGCGCTGGATCAGCTGCGAATGGCCGGCATCCGGCACGTAGGGCACCTGCCGCACGTCGTAGCGCTGCAGAATGGCGAAGATGTCCTCGGGCCAGGCGGCCTTCGGTTCGTCAGAGGTTTCGGCACGGGCGTGCATTTTCTTGTCCGGTCGGCTAGCAAGGGAAATGGGTCGCGGGACTGTAGAGAGCCGCGCGTTTTACGAAAGAGCAAAAACGGCATATCGCCCTTCATAAAATGGGTAAGGCAGCATGGCTAGGGGTAGCGACGCGCGAGCGCTGGCGGACGATTTCGACCTGGAACGGCTGACGCCGGAATTCTACGTCGATCCCTACCCGACCTATCGTGCATTGCGGGAAAACGACCCGGTCAAGCGGCTGCCGAACGGCGCCTATTTCCTGACACGCTATGACGACCTCGTCACCGCTTACAAGAACACGAAGGCTTTCTCCTCCGACAAGAAGAAGGAGTTCCTTCCGAAATACGGCCCCTCGCCGCTCTACGAGCACCACACCACGAGCCTGGTCTTCAACGATCCGCCGATCCACACCCGCGTGCGGCGGCTGATCATGGGCGCATTGTCGCCGCGCGCCATCGCCGGGATGGAAGGCGATCTGGTGCGGCTGGTGGATGGCCTGCTCGATCGCATCGCCGCAAAAGGTGCGTTCAACCTGATCGACGACTTCGCCGCCGCGATCCCCATCGAGGTCATCGGTAATCTGCTCGATGTGCCGCATGAGGAGCGCGAACCCTTGCGCGACTGGTCGCTTGCGATCCTCGGCGCGCTCGAGCCCGTGATCGGCGAGGCCGCGTTCGTGCGCGGCAACAAGGCGGTGCAGGACTTTCTCGCCTATCTCGAAGTCCTGGTGGAGCGCCGGCGCGAGAGGCCCGGCAATCCCGAGCGCGACGTCCTGACCCGGCTGATCCAGGGCGAAGCCGATGGCGAGAAGCTGACCGCGAAGGAGCTCCTGCACAATTGCATCTTCCTGCTCAATGCCGGGCACGAGACCACCACCAATTTGATCGGCAATGGCCTCGTGGCGCTCAGCGAGCATCCCGACCAGAAGACGCGGTTGGTCGCCCATCCCGACATGATCAAGACGGCGATCGAGGAAATGCTGCGCTATGAAAGCTCGAACCAGCTCGGCAACCGCATGACGGTGGAACAGGTCGCGCTCGGCGGCCTCACGCTGCCGCCGGGCACGCCGATCACACTGTGTATTGGCGCCGCCAATCGCGATCCCGCGCAATTCCCCGATCCCGAACGCTTCGACATCGGCCGCACGCCGAACCGGCACCTCGCCTTTGCCACCGGCGCGCATCAATGCGCCGGCATGGCGCTGGCGCGGCTGGAAGCCGCCATCGCAATCTCGCATTTCCTCGCGCGCTTCCCGAACTATGCGCTGAACGGCCAGCCCGTGCGCGGCGGCCGCGTGCGCTTTCGCGGGTTTCTGAGCGTGCCGTGCGTGACGGGTTGATCGTCATTGCGAGACGTAGGGTGGGCAAAGCGCAAGCGTACCCACCATTCAGGGCTGATCGCTTGGTGGTGGGCACGGCGCAACAGCGCCTTTGCCCACCCTACGAGCTACACGTCTACGGATCACACCACCGTCTTATGCCGCTCGATGCACGTCGTCAGCACGTCATCCATCGGCCTTGACCACCAGTCGTTCGAAAAGATCTCGATCTCGGAATAACCGGCATAGCCGGCCTGTTCCATGGCCGCGCGGAGCCGCTTGATCTCGATCACGCCGTCGCCCATCATGCCGCGGTCGTTGAGGATGTCCCTGGTCGGCACCAGCCAGTCGCAGACATGGAAAGCAAGCAGGCGATTCTTGCCGGCGCGCGCGATCTGAGCCATCACCTCCGGATCCCACCAGATATGATAGACGTCGAGCGCGACGCCGAGCGCGCCGCTGCGCTGGGGATCAAGCCGGTCACAGAGGTCGAGCGCGTGCTTGGTGGTGTTGACGCAGGCGCGATCGGCGGCATAGGCCGGATGCAACGGCTCGATCGCAAGCGGCATCTTCGCCGTCCTCGCATAGTCGAGCATCTCGGCCAGCGCGTCCTCGACCTGCGCCCGCGCCGCGGTAATGTCCCTGGACGCCGCGCTGCCCGGCCGCGAATATTGCGGCAGGCCGCCGACGACCAGGACAATGCAGGACGCCCCGAGCGCTTTTGCCTCGTCGACGCAACGCCTGTTGTCGTCGCGCACCTCGCCGCGCCGCGCGGCGTCGGAGGCGAACATGCCGCCGCGGCAATAGCCTGACAGTTCCAGGGAGGCGTCACGCACCGCGCGGACCGCGCGGTCGAGACCGACATGGGCGACCTGGTCGCGCCAGGGATCGATGGCGCGAATGCCGCGCCGCGCGCAGGCATCGATGATCTCGACAAGGCTGCCCTGCTTGCGCACCGTCGCGGTGTTGAGCGACAGCCAGCGATGGTCGGAAGAGAAATCGCGCATTACCGCATGATCCGGAAAAGTGTGAAGCGGTTTTCCGACAAGATCATGCGCAAACTAACCTTCCACACCACGCGTCGAGAGCCAGGCCTTCATGCGCCGCGTCGCTGCTTCCGGATTGGCGAGCAGACCGGCCTTGTCGGCGAGGCGGAACAGTTCGGCGAGATGCACCGTCGAGCGCGCGCTCTCCTGCCCGCCGATCATCGTGAAATGATCCTGGTGGCCGTTGAGGTAGGCCATGAACACCACGCCGGTCTTGTAGAAACGGGTCGGGCTCCTGAAGATATGGCGCGACAGCGGCACGGTGGGACCCAGCACGTCATGGAAGCCCGCCTCATCACCAGCCGCAAGCCGCGACAGGGCATAGGATGCGGCCGGCGCGATCGCATCGAAAATGCCGAGCAATGCGTGCGAAAAACCCTGCTCGTCGCCGGCGATCAGTTCGGCGTAATTGAAATCATCGCCGGTATACATCTTCACGCGCTTGTCCAGCCGCCTGCGCATGTCGATCTCGCGCTGCTTGTCGAGCAGCGACACCTTGACGCCGTCGACCTTGGCGGCATTGGCGTTGATGATCGCAACCGCCGTATCCATCGCACGATCAAGGTCAGCCGTTCCCCAATAACCCGCCAGCGCCGGGTCGAACATGTCGCCAAGCCAGTGAATGATCACGCCCTCGCGCACCTGCGAGAGCACGCGATCGTAGACCCTGGCATAATCGTCGGCATTGCGGCCAAGCTTTGCGAGCGCTCGCGAGGCCATCAGGATGATGCGGCCGCCCACCTTCTCGACAGCCGCGATCTGCTCCTCATAGGCGCGGATGACGTCGTCGATCCCTTTCGCATCCTCCACCGCCAGATGATCGGTGCCGGCGCCGGAGAACACCAGCGCGTTGCGGGCCTTTGCGGCGCGCACCGATCGCGTGATCAGTTCCAGCGAGGTGTTCCAGTCGAGTCCCATGCCGCGCTGCGCGGTATCCATCGCCTCGGCCACGCCAAGGCCGAGATCCCAGACATGTTCGCGGAAGGCGATCGTCCTGTCCCAGTCGACGGCGGCCGTGAGCCACGGATCGACATCGGCAAGCGGATCGGCCACGACATGCGCCGCGGAGAACGCCACGCGGTTCAGCGCGCCCTCGAGCTTCGCCGGAAACGTCCGCGATGCCGCAAGGCGGTAGGTCTCGATCGAGCCGTCATCTTTCGGCAGCTTCAGCGACAGCGATGACATCGGCAGTACGGGCTTGTTCATGGCCAGACCCTGGTTGAAGTCTTCGTCATGCCCGGCCGTGTGCCGGGCATCCACGTCTTACTTTGCGGAGGCCACGACGTGGATGGCCGGGTCAAGCCCGGCCATGACGACGGTAAGTTCATGGCCTCTGATCAAGATTTTCACACCTTGATCGGCGCCACGTCGACCCAGCGCCGCTCCTTCCAGCTCTGCAGCGCGCATTCGGCGAGCTGCACGCCCTTGGCGCCTTCGAGCAGCGTATACTTGTAGGGTGCGTTCTCGCAAACGTGGCGGATGAACATCTCCCATTGTTCCTTGAACCCATTGTCGTAAGTGACATTGTCCGGCAGCTTCTGCCAGTCACCATAGAAATCGTGCAGCCGCTTCTCGTCGGGATTCCAGACCGGTCGCGGCGTCATCTGCCGCGCCTGGATCATGCAGTCGGTGAGGCCCGCGACCGCCGAACCCAGTGTGCCGTCGACCTGGAAGGTGACGAGGTCGTCGCGATAGACCCGCGTCACCCAGCTCATGTTGATATGCGCGATGACGCCGCCCTTGAGGCGGAACGTCGCATAGGCGGAGTTGTCGGCGGTGGCGGCGTATGTCTTGCCCTTCTCGTCGTAGCGTTCGGGAATGTCCGTCGTGCCGATGCAGACCACGCTTTCGACCTCGCCGAAGAGATTGTCGAGCACGTAGCGCCAGTGGCAGACCATGTCGAGGATAATGCCGCCGCCGTCTTCATGCCGATAGTTCCAGGACGGCCGCTGCGCTTCCTGCCAGCCGCCCTCGAACACCCAATAGCCGAATTCGCCGCGGACCGAGAGCATGCGGCCGAAGAAACCGGAGTCGCGCAGGAACGCGAGCTTCTTCAGGCCCGGCAGGAACAACTTGTCCTGCACGGTGCCGTGCTTGACGCCCCTGGCGTTGGCGAGCTTCACGACCTCGATCGCCTCGGCGAGCGTGGTCCCGATCGGCTTCTCGCAATAGACATGCTTGCCGGCGTTGATCGCCTTCGTCAGCAGCGAGGGCCGCGCCTGGGTGGTCGCGGCATCGAAGAACACGCTGTCGTTCCTGTCGCCGAGCGCCTTGTCGAGGTCGGTGGTCCAGCGCGCGATCTCGAAGCGCTTCGCCAGCGCCTCCACCTTGGCCGCGTCGCGGCCGACCAGGATCGGATCGGGCATCACGCGATCGCCATTCGAAAGAGCCACGCCGGCTTGATTGCGGATCGCAACGATCGACCGGATCAAGTGCTGGTTCAGCCCCATGCGGCCGGTGACCCCGTTCATGATCAGGCCGAGACGTTGGGTGGTCATGTCGATTGCTTCCTGTGGGGCTGGTTGCCGTCGGGTTTTCCCGTCACAGGGGAAATTAACCCGATGGATAAATACTGTCCAGCTAAACTCTGTGACACCCGACGCCCGAGGATACCGTCATTGCGAGCCAACGGGTCCGCGCGAAGCGCGGCCCGATGACAGGCTCAGCGAAGCAATCCACTCTTCCGCTTGCGGTGCGATGGATTGCTTCGTCGCTTCGCGCCTTGCAATGACGGCGCTAGGTCGCGTCAGAATCCGCCGCCACTCGCGCCCCCGCCGCCTCGTTCCGGCCGAACACCGCCGACGGCTTCCCGGTCAGCGCCGCCAGCACCAGTCCGGTCATGTGGTCGAGCCGCTCGTCCCGCGCTTCGCGGCTCAGGAGGTCGCGGCCGAAGATCACGCCGAGCGTCGCGCTGTTGGAAAGATAGAAGAAGCTCAGCGCCGCGATCGAGATGTAAAGCTGCACGGGATCGACGGCGGCCTGGAAGTCGCCGCTCGCAACACCCCGCCGCACCACGGCGCCGATCATCTCGACAAAGGGCGAATGCATCGATTTCACCTTGGTCGAGCGCTTCAGATGCTTCGCGCGCGCCAGATTCTCGGTGTGGAGCAGCGCAAGGAATTCGGGATTGCGCAGGAAATAGGTCCAGGTGAAGTCGATCAGCGTCCTGATCGCCTCGGGTGGATCGAGATGTTCGAGCGCTAGCGAGCGCTCCTCGCCGCGGATCTTCTCATAGGCGCCTTCCAGCACCGTGAGATAGAGGTCTTCCTTGTTGCCGACGTGGTAGTAGAGCATGCGCTTGTTGGCGCCTGCCTTCGCGGCGATACGATCGACGCGTGCGCCAGCGAGCCCGTGGGCGGCAAATTCCTGCTTCGCCGCCTCGAGGATGCGAAGCCGCATGCCCTCGGGGTCGCGCTGCCATTTCGGAACTGGCTTCGCCTTCGACTTTGCCTTGGATTTTCTCTTGGACCTTGGTCGTGCTTTGGCCAACCGCTTCGCCCGATGATGGTGCGGGAGTGGATTTACCATGGCACGCGCGGCGCGGTCCATGGCCGCGCATCATAGGGGATGCCACGAGCGACCGCGGCCTCATCGAGGGGCATGCTGCAGGAAGTCCCTGATAGCACGATTGACCAGCGCGGGATGGGATTGCATCGGGCGGTGGCCCGCGTCATCGATCCGGATCACGACGGCATTCGGTGCATAGTCTTGGAGGCCATCCAGTTGGCCGGGCAGGCAGACCGGGTCCTTCATGCCCCACAGCACCAGCGTCGGGACATCGACGCGAAGCGACGTAGTCGCGGGAGGCTCTGCAACACCGGCGAAGAACCGGGCCGCGAGATCCGGCATATCCATATGCGCTGCATCGGACAGGGACGACGGCACCTTGATGGGATCGGCGCGGTAGTAGTTGTACCAGGACGGATAAGGGGCGACGGCATCGTTATGCTCACGCTCATATTGAGATGCCTGGATCTGCGCCGCGCTGTTGCGTATCTCGCGGAGGAAAATGGCCGGATGCGGCGCATTGAGAATGACCAGGCGTTCGACACGGCCTGGATAGGCCGACGCGAACACCCAGGCGACATAGCCACCCCAATCATTCCCCACCAGCACGCATCGCTCTTTCCTGAAATGCCGAAGCAAGGCATGGATGTCCCCGAGCAATCTCGGCATGGCATAGGCCTCGACCGCCGTCGGCTGATCGGATCGCGAAAAGCCTCGCAGATTGGGCGCCGCCACCATGTGGTCGCGGCTGAATTCCGCAAGCTGGCTTTTATAGAGCGTCCAGGAGTCCTGGGCGCCGTGCAGGAACAGCATCAACTCGCCCTCGCCGGCACGGACAAAATACAGCTTCACGCCGTCGCCCTCGGCATAGCCCTCCGCCAGACCGGATTGACTTCTGGCCTGACGCGGCCAGATCGCCAGCGATGCCAGGCTCGCCAACGACAACCGCGAACCCGCCGCGAGCAGATGTCGTCTGTCAAGGAACGGCTGAAGCACTGGATGCACGGATTTCGTTCCCCTGCTCAGCCTGCCCCTCGCGCGGCGTCCGCTCCAGAAACAGCGTCGGCACGCCACACGTGCCGCTGCGCACCGTCATGACGCGCGTGCCGGGCTTGCGGCCCATGCGCGGTTCCGAGACGTCGATGCCGGCTGCAAGCAGGCGCGCCCGCACAGCGTCGATGTCGGCGACGCGCCAGCTCAGCCCCCAAAGCTTGTCGCGGTTGGCATCACCGCCCGCGACCGGCCGGCGCACCACTTCGACGATCAGGTCGCCACAGCGGAAGAACATCAGCTGGCCCCAGTCCTGATGCGAGCGGTCGAGCGCCATGTCGAGGCCGAGCCGCGCGCCATACAGCGCCGCGGCACGCTCGGAGTCCTCGGTCGAGACCACGACATGGTCGAGCCCGATGACAGGCGCATCGGCGATCGGCTTCGAGCGCGGCCGTTCGCCATCGAGTTCCAGAAAGAACAGCCGCACCCCGCGCGTCACGTCGGTCGAGGCGCGCGTGCGTTTCCAATGCAACGACCGGCCCGACACACTGTCGCTGCTCTCGACCTCGGCGACCGACTCCGGCTTCAGCGCGAGACGATCGAGCCGGCGGTGCATCTTGCCGATATCGTTCGTGCGAAAGCAGAGGCTCGCAAGCCCCTCACCGCTGTCTTTGAGTACGCCGCGGATGTGATCGGCGGCGACGCCAACCCCACTCGGCGCCACCAATTCGACGGTGACGTTGTCGAGCGTGAACAGTACGCGGTCGGCGCCCGCGCCGCTGTATTGCCAGGACGGCAAGCAGCCCAACAGCGCCTCATAGTTGGCGGCGCCCTTGGCGATATCATCGATGAGGACCACAACGTGGTCGAGACCGGAGATCATGGGAACAGCCCCCGCGTATTCTTCGCGGCCCGCACCTTCTCCACCCCGATCGCCATCGCGGCAGTCCGGTGCGAAATGTTGTCGGCCTTGGCGCGCGCAAGCATCTGTTCAAAGGCGCGTTCGAGGATCTGGTACTCGCGTCGCATGACCTCCTCTTCCTCCCAGAACAATTGCTGCAGATCCTGCACCCACTCGAAATAGCTCACCACCACGCCGCCGGAATTGCAGAGAATGTCGGGAATGAGGAAGACCTCGTCCCCGCGTTTTTCCAGCACGAGGTCGGCGTCCGGCGTGGTTGGGCCGTTGGCGCCCTCGGCCAGCACGCGGCATTTCAGGTTTTCCGCGACCCTTGCGTCGATCACCCGTTCCATCGCCGCCGGCACCAGCACGTCGCAGGGCAGCGTGAGGATTTGCGCGGGATCGTATTGAAGCTGCGTGGAGAAGCCTGCAATGCTGCCGTGGATCGAGGCATGTTTCATGAGGGCGGGAATGTCGAGGCCCTTCGCATCAAAGAGCGCGCCGGTGTGATCGCTCACCGCGATCACCTTCATGCCGAACTGATGCAGGCCGAGCGCGGCATAGGAGCCGACATTGCCAAACCCCTGGACCACCGCGGTGGCGCCCGGGGGGCTGATCTTCAGTACCTCCAGCACCTTCCTGGCGAGATGCGCCACTCCGCGCCCCGTCGCTTCGCGGCGGCCAAGCGTGCCGCCTGATGACACCGGCTTGCCGGTGACGATCTCGGTCACGGTCTGGCCCTGGTACATCGAATAGGTGTCCATGAACCAGGCCATCACCTGCTCGTTGGTGCCCATGTCCGGCGCCATCACGTCGGTATGCGGACCGACGAAAGGGATCATCTCCTGCATGTAGCGGCGCGACAGCGCTTCGAGCTCGCGCTTCGAGATTTTGGAGACGTCGACATTGACGCCGCCCTTGGCGCCGCCATAAGGCAGGCCCGCCAGCGCGCATTTCCAGCTCATCCAGACCGCGAGTGCGGCGACCTCGCCGATATCGACGGAGGGCGCAAAGCGCGTGCCGCCCTTGGTGGGCCCCATCGTGAGCAGATGCTGCACACGATAGCCCTCGAACACCGCAATCGTGCCGTCGTCGCGATGGATCGGACAAGACACCGTGATCGCCCGCTTCGGCATCAGGAGGCGGTCCCGCTCATCCATGGGAATTTCGAGATGGTTCGCAATCACATTGAACTGACTGACGGCCATCTCGAATACAGGACCAGAATAGACAGTCATCCTTCCCTCCCCCCTTTGACCGGCCGGGAACTCGCGGCAGCGGTTACCGTTATCGGCAATGTGCCGGCAACATCCAGTCGTCACTGATATGCCGCCGGCCTGCCCATCTTAAGCGATTAAAGGCGGGTCCTTGCGAACAATTTCAGCAAACATCCGGGATTCCCGGTGCTAAACTGTCGGCGCCGGGGCCGGGACCACTCACCAAGCGCATGATGGACAATCTATGCAGGCCCTTTTCATCGGACAGACCTATATCGACGTCACCTTCATCACCGACCATCTGCCCGTCGGCGACGAAAAGCATGTCGCCGACGCCTATGCGGTGTCCTTTGGCGGCAATGCCGTGACCGCGGCATTCTGTTGCGCCAAGCTCGGCATCGTGCCGGACCTGATCTGCACCGTCGCCAATGACTGGCTCGGCCGCATGTTTCAGGACATGAGCGCGAAGTATGGAATTTCCATCCATCCGCGCAAGGTGAACTCGTCCTCGCTGTCTTTCATCATGCCGAAAGACGGCAAGCGCGCCATCGTCCGCTGCCGCGATGACGCGCACATCCATCCGTTCCCGCTGCTCAATCTCGGCAGCTGCCGCGCGCTGCATCTCGACGGCCATCAGCCCGATGCAGCGATCCACTATGCAAGGCTTTGCCGCGAGGAAGGCATCCTGACTTCGCTCGATGGCGGCGGCCTGCGCACAAATACGCATGAATTGTTGGAGTTCATCGACGTTGCCATCGTCGCCGAACGCCTGTGCGAGCAGATGGACCTGACACCTGAGAAGATGCTGGACTATCTGAAAAGCCGCGGCTGTCGCGTCGGCGGGGTCACGCTCGGCGAAAAAGGCCTGCTCTGGTACGACGAGACCGGCGCGGTGCACGCGCTGCCGGCGCTACCCATACCGCGTGAGCGCGTGATCGACACCAACGGCGCAGGCGACGTCTTCCACGGCGCCTATATCTATTCATATCTGGCCCATCCCGAGAAAAGCTGGCACGAGCATTTCAATTTCGCACGCGCCGCGTCCACCTACAAGATTCAGCGGCTCGGCAACGAGGCAGGACTGCCGGTGCTCGCCGACATCGAGAAGGTGCGGAAGGAGTTTTCAGCCGGCGCGGAAGCGATCCCGATCAGGCGAGCGCAGCTTTGAGGTCGAAAGTCGGATCTGCCGCCTTGTCCGGGGCGAGCTGCCGGTCCATGCCGAGGAAGCGCCGCCCGAACATGTGATCGCCGGCGCGATTGACCGATTCGATGCCAACCAGCCGGCCCTGCCGGTAGCAGAACGCGGAAAACGCTCTCTGCGCGGGATCGCCGCGCAACACCACATGGTCATAGCCGGTGGTGAGACCCGCGATCTGCAGCTTGTCGTCGCCCTGGTCGCTCCAGAACCAGGGCTGACCGTCATAGCTTTTGTCGTCGCCGGTCAGCCGCGCCGCCACGCAGCGCGCATGGTCCGTGGCGTTCTGCACGGACTCGAGCCGGAGCGAGCCGCCGAAGCGCGGGCTTTCGAACAGCGCGCAATCGCCGATCGCGGAGATATCGGGATCGGCGGTGAGGAGACGGTCGTTGACGATGATGCCGGAGGCCGTGGGCAGGCCCGCTTCCGCGGCGAGCTCGACATTCGGCAGCACGCCGACGCCGACCACGACGAGATCGGCTCCGATGTGGCGGCCGTCGCTGAGACTGACACCGGTGATCTTGTCGCCATCGGCTTCGATGGCGGTTGCCATCACGCCGAGATGGATGCGAATGCCGGCGTCCGCATGACGCTTCTGGAAATAGTCCGAGACTTCCGCCGTCACGGCGCGGGCCATCACCCGGCTCGCGAGCTCCAGTACGTCGACCTCGAGCCCCTTGATCCGCGCGGTCGCTGCAAACTCCAGCCCGATGAAGCCCGCGCCGATCACCACTACGCGCTTGCTTGAGGCAAGCCGCGCACGCAGATCCTCGCTGTCATCGAGGATGCGCAGGTAACGCACATTCGGCAATTTGGCGTTGGGAATGTCCAGCAGGCGATTGCGCGCGCCGGTCGCCAGCACGAGATGGCCGTAATCGAGCACGCTGCCGGAGGCGAGCTTCAGCTTGTGCGCGGCGCGATCGATCGCCACCGCGTGATCGGCGATCAGCTCGATCGTCTGGTCGTCATAGAATTTCCGCGGCCGGAACATCAAACTATCGGGGCCGCCGGTGCCCTTCAGATAGGCCTTGGACAAAGGCGGCCTCTGATAGGGCAGATGCGCCTCGTCATTGATGATGGCGACGCGATCCTTGAAGCCGAGCTGGCGAAGCGAGGCAGCGACCTGGAATCCGGCATGGCCGGCGCCCACGATCAGAACCGGTCCTATCGTCATCGCGACAGCCCGGCTCTGGGGAGACGGAAATCGCCCATTCGTCACCTCTTCTGGCGGATTTTGGCTTGCCATCTTCAGGCGAAAGCGGCGCTCGTGTCCGAGTGCCTGATGATAGAGGGCCCATTAAGCCCGATGGGGCGTTCCGGCGCAAGGGCGGGACACCCGCGCGTCAGGCCGGAACGAGCCGCAACGGCAAGGTGTCGAGCCCGCGCAGGGTGTTGTTCAGCCGCCGCGTCGGCTCGGCCGTCATCTCGATCGACGCAACGCGCCCGGCCAGCGCGCCGAGCACGGCCTCGGCTTCCAGCCGCGCGACAGCCTGTCCGACACAGCCGTGGATGCCGGTGCCGAAGGTCATGTGACCAGTCGCGCGACGCCTGACGTCGAACTCGTCCGGCCTCTCCCAGCGTCGCGGATCGCGGTTGGCGGCGGCGAAAAACAGCAGCACCTTCTCGCCCTCGCCGAGCTGGACGCCGCCGACATCGACGGCCCTGGTGGTGGTGCGGAAGAAGGTCTGAACCGGCGCCTCGAAGCGCAGCACCTCCTCGAAGGCGAGCCGGATCAGCGCGGGATTTTCGCGCAGGATCGTCCATTGCTGCTTGTATTTTGCCAAACAATAAAGCGCGTTGCCGAGACCGTACACGGTCGTGTCGACCCCGGCCGACAGGAACGAACGCACCAGCATACCGGCCTCGGCTTCGGTGAGTTCGCCGGCGTCGACCGCGTGGAAGATCTGCATGCCGAGTCCCTCCGGCGCGAGCGCTGCGCGGCTGCATTTCGACATGATCCAGTCGCGCACCGGTCCGGCGTTGCACATCGCCTTCTCGAAGAGATCGTTGCGCGGACCGAAGCCGTTGAAGACCATGCTGCCGTATGGCAGGAGGTTTTCGCGCCCCTCCTGCGATATGCCGACCGAATCCGGAAACACCTTCAGCGGATAGGCTTCGGCGAGATCGGCGATGCCGTCGAACTCGCGCTTCGCCAGCAGTCGATCGACCAGGGCTTCGGCCTCGCGGACCAGCGTCTCGCGCAGCACGTTGATGGCGGCCGGCGACAGGATACGGGTCAGCACCGCGCGGGTGCGCGTATGCAGCGGCGGGTCGGCTTCGAGAATGATGCTCGGCGGCCGCCATGGCGTCTCCTTCCGGAAATCGCTGAGACCCACGCCCGCGCCGGAACAATAGCTCTGCCAGTCCGTCAGGGCATCGCGCACCTCCTGGTGCCGCGCCATCCCCCAGATACCATACCGCTCCAGCCACACCACCGGCCCCGCCTCGCGCATCGCTTCGTGGTGGGGATAGGGATCTTGCAGGAAGGCATGCGAGAACGGATCAACGCTGGAAACGGCGCGCTCGACCTTCGCATCCATGATCGCGTCCTCCCGTTCGTTCGGGCCGCGCGGTTCGGCGCGGGCATTTGAGTATATCTTGCCGCCGGTCGCGGGGATTGTCACCCCGCCCTTTCCGCGATTTAAATGCCGGTCATTGCCCTCGAGCCCGGGGATTTCGATGTCGACAGCACCTCTCACCGCCTCCCACTCCGACGACCCGGCCCTCCTACGGATCGAAGGTCCGATCGCAACGATCACGCTGAACCGGCCCACCGCGTTCAACTCGATCAATCTCGCCATCGCGCAAAAACTCGAGGCGCTCAGCGCCGCGGTCGAGGCGTCGGACGACATTCGCGTGCTGGTCATTGAAGGCGAAGGCCGCGCCTTCTGTGCCGGCGGCGATCTGCAGACCATCGGGGCGGCCGCGGCCAGCGACACGGTCGCGCCCGTGGTCGGCGAACTCCTCAAGCATTATCACGCCTTTATCACGACCTTGCGGCGGATGCCGAAGCTCGTGCTGTCCAGCGTCCATGGGTCAGCGGCCGGCGCGGGCCTGTCGCTCGCCTTCGTCGCCGACCTCTGCATCGCAACCGAAGATGCCCGCTTCACGCCCGCTTATGCCAAGCTCGGCGTCTCGCCCGATGGCGGCGGCACGGTCGGCGTGGTCGCGACCGTGGGCGCGCGCCGCGCGCTGCAAATCTACCTCGCCGAAGACAGTTTTACCGCGCAGCAGGCCCATCAATGGGGCCTGGTGGCGAAGGTCGTTCCGCCTGCGGAACTGAAGGCTGCGACGCGCGAGTTCGCGCTGCGGCTGGCGCAAACCGCGCCCGCCGGCATCGCCGCGACCAAGGCCTTGATCCATCGCGCTCACACCACGCCGATCGAACAGCAACTCGATGCCGAGCGCGACGCCATCATCGACTGCATGCACACCGAGGATTTCCGGATCGCGGTGAAGAAGTTCACGAGCAAAGGCAAATGACGCCGTCGGCGCCATCGCGATCTTTTCTTTGCCTTCGCCATGGCGCGACCGACTGGAACCGCGAGGGGCGGTTTCAGGGACTGACCGATAACCCGCTGAACGCAGACGGCGTCGCTCAGGCCCACGCTGCCGCCGATCGTCTGCGCCACGTGGCCCTTGACCACGTCGTGAGCAGCCCGCTCGTCCGCGCTGTGACGACCGCTGAAATCGTTGCGGCGGCGCGCGGCAAGACGGTCGCGATCGACCACGGCATCATTGAATGCGATTTCGGCAGCCTCGAGGGGCAGACTATCGTGGACGTGATGAAGGCGAACAGCCTGAAGACGGTCGAAGACCTTGTTTCGATCCTGCCGGCCGATGGCGAGCCGTGGCCGGCCATTGCGCCGCGCGCCCTGGGCTGCGTGAACAGATGGCTCGACCGGTTTGAAGGCGCGACCATCCTGTTCGTCTGCCATGATGCCGTCATGCAGGCGATGTCGGAAGCACTCTGCGGCCGCTGGCTCAAGAACCGGCAGGGAACGCCGTTCCACTACAAGCGCTCCGATCAGGGTTGGACCATTAAAGAGATCGGCTGATCACTTCGGGCAGATATAGCCCGTTCCCGCCGGCGACTTGAAGCAGCCGACCGACTCCGGGATCACATGCTTGGGCAGCCACAGCACCACGCTCGGGAAATAGATCGTGAAGGTGATGGTAACGAGGAACACCACATAGATCGGCAGCGCCGCCCGCAACGCCTTGCCGAAACTGACGCCGACGAATTTCGAGGCCATCAGCAGCACCAGGCCGTATGGCGGCGTGATCAGCCCGAACGCGAGCGTTGCGATCAAGACCACGCCCATGTGCACGCCGTTGATGTCGCCGGCCTGGGTCAGCGCGTTCACCAGCGGCATGAAGATGATGATGGTCGGGACCGGCTCGATGAAGTCCCCGACCACCGTGAACAGCAGCACCATCAACAGCATGATGAAATGCGGATCGTTGCCGGCAATCGAGGTGATCCAGTCGGCGATCACGATGGCGCCGCGCAGATAGGCGAGCATCCAGCCGAAGGCGTTGGCCGCGCCGATGGTGATCAGCGGCAGCGAGAAGATCAGCCCGGCGAGACAGAAGTCGAAGGGAATCCGCTTGATGTGTCCCCTGTTGAGCGCTGGGATCACGACCGCGATGATCCAGATCACCGCGACGACGCCGGCTTCGGTCGGCGTGAACCAGCCGGTCAGGATGCCGCCGAGCAGGATCACCGGAATCATCAGCGGCAGCGCGGCGTCGCCGGCCGCAAGCGCGACCTGCTTCAGCGGCGCGCGCGGCTTGCGCATGCCGGACGGGCCGAAGAAATAGCAATAGATCATCAGACCGAAGCCGATCATGAAGCCGGGCACGACGCCGGCCATGAACAGGCCCGCGATCGAGACGTTGCCGACGGCGCCATAGACGACGGCGGTGATGCTTGGCGGCACCAGTGCGGCGATGGTCGAAGCGGCTGCGATGATCGCAGCGATGAAGGCGGATTCGTAGCCCTCCTTGCGCATCGGCCCGCCCAGCGCGCGGCTCATCACCGCGACGTCGGCAGTGGTCGAACCCGACATTTCGGAGAAGAACATCGAGAACACGACGACGACCTGCGACAGCCCGCCCCTGATATGTCCGACCAGCGACACCGAGAGATTGGCTATTCGCACCACGACATTGGCCGAGCTCATGAGCTCGCCGACCAGGAGGAAGAATGGGATCGCGAGCAGCGCCTCGGAATCGACGCCGTCAAAAATCTTCTGAATGATCGCGGCCAGCGAGACGTCGGCCAGAAACGCGCCGACAAAGACGCCGGCGAGCAGCGAGAACGGCACCGGCACGCCGAGATACCCGAAGAACAGGAAGCAGAACGACATCAACGCAAGAATGACGGGCGGGCTCACCGGCGCCCTCCCGTTTCAAGAATGGTCTGCGCCTGCTGAATGGCCTGGTCGTCCTCCGCCGGAGGTTCGGGACGATCGAAGCCGTTCACAAGGCCGTTGACGAGCTGCTCGACCGTGAACAACGCGATCAGGATGCCGGACAGTGGAATGATGAAATAGAGATAAGCGATCGGCTGCCCCGATGGCAGCCGGAACGAGCCGAAGCCACGCAGATAATTGAGATAGCCGAACCAGATCAGGCAGAACGAGACGCCAAGCACGACAAGCCGTATCACCACCTCGACGATCGTGCGCGGCGTACCGTGCATCGATTCCGCGATCGCGGTGAGATAGAGATGGTCGTTGCGGCGGGTCGCCGTGGCGGCGCCGATGAAGATCGCATAGATGAACATCGCGGACGTGACTTCCTGCAGCCACAGCCAGGGATGGCCGATCGTTCGCGTCACGATGTCGGCGGTGACCGACAGCGAGAAGCCGAAGCAGAGAACGCCGCAGAGAATCATCAGGACGAGCTCGAGCCGGTCCAGCGCCCGCCACTTCAGATGACGCTGCCGTTTCGGTACCAGTGTATCGGCGATGGACATCAACTCCCCCGTCGTCCCGGCGAAAGCCGGGACCCAAAGCCACAAGTGTCAGTGGCGAACGAAGCTGGTTGCCATCGTGCCCCAAACTCTCGCCGCGGAGTATGGGTCCCGGCTTTCGCCGGGACGACTCGAGGAAGCAGCAGCATGTCCGGCCTAGTTGACCGCCCGGATCAGGTTCTTGACCTTCTCGGCGTGCGGCCCGAGCTCCTTGGCGAGCTTGTCGAGATAGGGATCGGCGATCGTGGTGAAGGACTTCTTGTCCACATCCTCGACGATCTTGACGCCGAACGACTTCAGCTTGGTCGCCGCCGCCTTCTCCAGCTCGAACGCCTTGGCGGGCTCCTTGGCGCTGATTTCGGCCGCCGCGGTCTTGACCCAACCCTTCTGCTCGTCGTTCAGGCTCTTCCACAGCTTGTCGCTGACGAACACCAGCGCGTTGTTGGCTTCATGTTCGGTGATCGACAGCACGGGAGCCACCTCGTAATGCTTGTTGACGAGGTAGACATTGATGCTGTTCTCGGCGGCATCGACCACGCCGGTCTGCAGCGAGGTATAGACACTGCCGAACGGCATGTGGACGGTCTGGGCTCCATAGGCCGGGAATATCGCATCCTCGGTCGCGGTCGCCTGCACGCGGATTTTCAGGCCCTTCATGTCGCCGACGTTGTGGATTTCCTTCTTGCTGTAGATGCTGCGGACACCTTGCGATCCCGTCGCAATGACATGCAATCCTTGCGCGGTGTCGTCGATCATCGCCGCAAGAGCGTCGATCACCTTCTGGTCGGACAGCGCCTTTATGACGTGATCGGAATTGCGAAACAGGAAATGCAGCGACATGACGCCGGCCTGCGGCGAGATGGTCGCGGTATTGGCCGACGAGACGATGGCGAATTCGATGTCGCCTGCCTTCACCAGCTGCAAGAGCTGCGGCTCCTGTCCGAGCTGGGCGCCCGGATACTGGTCGACGAGCATGGTGCCCTTGCTCAGCTCCTTGAGCTTCGCGGAAAACATGTCATAGGCGAGGCTGTAGCCCGTGTTGAGCTGCTGGTCATGGGCGAAGCGATAGTGCTTCACCTCCTGCGCATTCGCGCCGGTGGCGAGCATGGCGGCCACCACAACCAGTCCGCTCATGATCCTGAATTTTAAGTTCACGGTTTCCCCCTGTTGGATTTTGCGGGGATAAAACCATTTGCGTTGCCGGATTGTCAATTGAACATCCGGCCACGGCGATTTGTGACGGGCCTACGCCGTCCCCGTCCATGCCGGGACGCTGCTGATGTCCTATTTGATCGACCGGATCAGGTCCTTGATCTTCTCCGCGTGCGGGCCGAGGTCTTTGGCGAGCTTGTCGAGCAGGGGATCGGCAATCGCGATGAAGCCGGATTTGTCCACGTCGGTGACGACTTTCACCCCGATGGATTTCAGCTTCTCCGCCGACTGATGCTCGAGCTCAATGGCCTTTGCGGGTTGGGTGCGGTTGACCTCGTCGGCGGCGCCCTGGACCCAACCCTGCTGCTCGGGCGTCAGGCCGTTCCAGACCTTGTCGCTGACCCAGACCAGGGAGTTGTTAGCCTCGTGTTCGGTCAGCGACAGCACCGGCGCGACCTCATAGTGCTTGTTGGCGAGATAGACGTTGACGCCGTTCTCGCCGACATCGACGACGCCGGTCTGCAGCGAGGTATAGACGCTGCCGAACGGCATATGCACGATCTGCGCGCCATAGGCCGGGAACGTCACGTCCTCGGTCGGCGTCGCCTGGACGCGGACTTTCAGGCCCTTGATGTCATCGATCTTCTTGATCTCACGCTTCGAATACATGCTGCGCAGGCCGAGTGTCGAAAGCGCGATCACATGCGCGCCCTGTACCGTCTCCGCAATCATGGCCTTCACGGCTTTGGCGACGCCGGGATCGGCGATCGCCTTGACCAGATGCGCCTCTGACCTGAACAGAAAGTGCATCGACATCACGCCGGCCTGCGGCGACAGCGTCGCGGCATTGGCTGATGACGAGATGCAGAACTCGACGTCGCCGGCCTTGACCAGTTGCAGGACCTGCGGCTCCTGCCCGAGCTGCGCGCCCGGATACTGGTCGATGATCATGGTGCCCTTGCTCAATTCCTTGAGCTTGTCGGCAAAGATATCGCCGAGGATACCGTAACCGGTCGTCTTCGGTTGATCGTAGGCGAAGCGATAGTGCTTCACCTCCTGCGCGGCGGCGCTCGTGGCCGCAACCACGGATGCGACAACAACCGCACCCAAAAGCCTGCTCAAACCTGGCATCTCTTCCCCTCCTGGATGATGTTTTTCTTTGATCATCCCATCGGGGTCGTTTGATTGTCAATCAAACGAGCGATGTACTCGCAACTGCGAGATGGCGGTTATTTCCCCTTCTCGCGCATGAAATCGAAGTCGCAGCCTTCGTCGGCCTGCAGGATCGTCTCGTTGAAGAGGTGGGCATAGCCGCGCCGGGCCCATTCCGGTGTCCCCGCGGGTTTCATCGCCGTCTGGCGTTTCTTCAATTCGGCGTCGTCAACCAGAAGATCGATGCGGCGCTTCTCGACATCGAGCTTGATCATGTCGCCGTTCCTGATCAGCGCCAGCGGCCCGCCGACCGCGGATTCCGGCGTGATGTGCAGCACGATGGTGCCGAAGGCGGTGCCGCTCATCCGCGCGTCCGAAATCCGCACCATGTCCTTGACGCCGGCGCGGCCGAGCTTCTTCGGGATCGGCAGGTAACCCGCCTCCGGCATGCCCGGTGCTCCCTTGGGACCGGCATTGCGCAGCACCAGCACGTCATCGGCCTTGACGTCGAGATCGGGATCGTCGACCCGCAGGGTCATGTCCTCGACCGACTCGAACACCACGGCGCGGCCGGTGTGCTGCAGCAGTTTCGGGCTCGCGGCCGCATGCTTGATGACGGCGCCGCGCGGCGCGAGATTGCCGTGCAGGATCGCCATCGAGCCTTCCGGCTTGATCGGATTTGTCCGTTCGCGGATCGCGTCCTGGCCCGGGCACTTCTTCCGCGCCCGCCACGATCTCGCGCAACGTCTTGCCCTCGATGGTCCTGGCGTCGAGATCGAGGAGACCGCCGAGCTGCGCCATCAATTTCGGCACGCCGCCGGCGTGATGGAAATGCTCCATATAGTGCTCGCCCGACGGCTTGAGGTCCACCAGAACAGGCACCTCACGGCCAAGCTTGTCGAAGGCTTCGAGCTCGATCTTGTGCGCGGTCCGGTTTGCGATCGCCGTCAGGTGGATGAGGCCGTTGGTCGAGCCGCCGATCGCCTGCATCACGATCTGCGCATTTCGGAAAGACGATTTGGTCAGGAACTCGCTCGGCTTCGGCCCCTTCGCCTTCGCCATCGCGGCCGCCACCTTGCCGCTCGCCTCCGCCAGCCGGAAGCGTTCCGCATGCGGCGCCGGAATGGTGGCGCTCATCGGCAGCGAAAGCCCCAGCGCCTCGGTGACGCAGGCCATGGTGGAGGCCGTGCCCATCACCATGCAGGTGCCGACCGACGGCGCGAGCCGGCCGTTCACCGCCTCGATCTCCTGGTCGTCGATCTCGCCCGCGCGGTATTTTGCCCACAGCCGGCGGCAATCGGTGCAGGCCCCGAGCACCTCGCCCTTGTGGTGACCGACCACCATGGGACCGACGGGAATGACCACCGTCGGCAGGTCGGCCGAGATCGCGGCCATGATCTGCGCCGGAAGGGTCTTGTCGCAGCCGCCGATCACGATGATCGCATCCATCGGCTGGGCCCGGATCATCTCCTCGGTATCCATCGCCATCAGGTTACGCAGATACATCGAGGTCGGATGCGAGAAGCTCTCGGCGATCGAGATGGTCGGAAACACCATCGGCATCGCGCCTGACAGCATCACGCCGCGCTTGGCCGCCTCGATGATCTGGGGAACATTGCCGTGGCAGGGATTGTAGTCGCTGTAGGTATTGGTGATGCCGACGATCGGCCGGTCCAGCGCGTCGTTGGAATAGCCCATCGCCTTGATGAAGGCCTTGCGCAGGAACAGCGAAAAGCCTGCGTCGCCGTAACTTGCCAATCCCTTGCGCAATCCGTCGGTCATTTTTTGTTTCCTCTCACACACACTGTCATTCCGGGATGGTCCGCAAGGACCAGACCCGGAATCTCGAGATTCCGGGTTCGACGCTTCGCATCGCCCCGGAATGACGGTGGTCACTTCTTCTCGACGATCCGGCTGCGGTCGCCGTCGAACTCCATGCTGCAGAACGTGCCGCCCTGATAAAAGTCCCCGACGGGGTCCGGTTTCAGCTTGGCCTGTTCGGCAAAGGCGTGCTCGCGAAAATCTTCGGCCTTGCCGGTCGGGCGATAGCCCAATTCATAGGCGCGGTGATTGTCCCACCAGGACCGCTCATTGTCGGAGGCGCCATAGAGGATTTCAAAATGGATCGCGGGATGTTCAAGCCCGATCCGGCAGAGTTGAACGAGATCCTCCGGCTTCAGCCAGATCGACAGCCGGCGATGGTCGAGCGGCGACTCGCCGAAATTGCCGATCCGGATGCACGTCACCTTGATGCCGTGCTTGTCGGCATAGAGCGCGCCGGTGGCTTCGCCGAACGCCTTGCTGACGCCATAACGGCTGTCGGGGCGCGTGGTGACGTCGGTGCCGATGCGGTGATAGCGCGGATAGAAGCCGACGGCGTGGTTCGACGAGGCAAAGACCACGCGCTTGACGCCCTTCCTGCGCGCCGCCTCAAAGAGATTGTAGCCGCCGATGATGTTGGAATGCAGGATTTGATCCCAGGGGCCCTCGACCGAATAGCCGCCGAAATGCAGGATGCCGTCGACGCCCTCGCAGATCGCCTCGACCTGCGCCATGTCGGCCAGGTCAGCCGCCTTGAATTTCTCAGCCTTGCCGAGATCGGCCGGGGCCTTGAGATCGGAAAGCACGAGATCGGGGTAGATCGACGGCAGCAATTTGCGCAAGGATGTGCCGATCCCGCCGGCCGCGCCGGTCATCAATATGCGTGGCATGTCTTTCCTCTTCGTGGTCGCTTAAGCCGAGTATGGGCTGGCGGATGGAGAGCAGCAAGACAGCCTTCCCCGTCATTGCGAGCGCATCGAAGCAATCCATAAGGCCGCGGAAGGAAGGCATGGATTGCTTCGTCGTGGAGCCTGTCATCGGGCGCGCATTTAGCGCGACCCGTTGGCTCCTCGCAATGACGGCGGAGGATGGTTGCTGCGGAACCGCACCGGTGATAGCAAACCCTCCTGCGAGGAAACAACAACGAGAACCGCAAATGACCGATGCATCTCATGCGGCTGGCTGGCGTCCGGCAACCTATTACCCCGATCCGGCGATCCGTGCGCTCGATCCGCGTTTCGAGAAATACTGGCTGAAACTGTCGGCCGTGGAGCGCCTGACGACGGGCCTGCGCTGGGCGGAAGGCCCGGTCTGGGTCGGCGACGGACGCTATCTCCTGTGCAGCGACATCCCGAACCAGCGCATCATCAAATGGGAGGAGGAAACCGGCGCGGTCAGCATCTACCGCAAACCTTCCGGCTTCGCCAACGGCAACACCCGCGACCGGCAGGGCCGGCTCGTCACCTGCGAGCATGGCGGGCGCCGGGTCGTCCGCACCGAATATGACGGTTCGATCACGGTGCTGATCGACAGCTTCAACGGCAAGCCGCTCAACTCGCCCAACGACGTCGTGGTCAAATCCGACGGCTCGATCTGGTTCACCGACCCGATTTTCGGCCTGCTCGGCAATTACGAGGGCTACAAGGCCGAGCCCGAGATCGAACCGAACGTCTACCGGATCGATGGAGCAACCGGCAAAGCCAGCATCGTCGCCGAAGGCGTGCTCGGACCGAACGGGCTCTGCTTCTCGCCGGATGAGAAGATCCTCTATGTCGTCGAGTCCCGCGGCGTGCCGAACCGCAAGATCCTCGCCTATGACGTCTCCGCCGACGGCACCAGGCTCTCCAACAAGCGCGTCCACATCGATGCCGGCCCGGGCACGCCTGACGGCATGCGCTGCGACATCGACGGCAATCTCTGGTGCGGCTGGGGCATGGGCGATCCCAACCTCGACGGCGTCATGGTGTTCGCGCCCGACTCGACCCCGATCGGCTTCATCGCCCTGCCCGAGCGCTGCGCCAATCTCTGTTTCGGCGGGCTGAAGCGCAACCGCCTGTTCATGGCGGCGAGCCAGTCGATCTACGCGCTCTACGTGAACACCCAGGGCGCGCTCGGGGGCTAGCTCCCCGTCGCCCCGGCGTACGCCGGGGCCCATACCGCGGGATCTATCGGTTGGACTGCTAACCAACGTCGCTCGCAAAACGTCCGCCTGTGGTTATGGTCCCTGCTTTCGCAGGGACGACACTTCAGAAGGTCCGATCACCCACCACGACGTGCTCCTCGACGAAGAAAATGCGTGAGCGCGAAAAATCGATGAACCGCGCCTCGTCTTCGGCCAGAAGCCGCGCCGCGCGCCGTCCCTCCTCCGAGGAGGTCGCGGCGGTTAGCACCTCCAGACTGTCGAACCAGGTTTCGGCGACGCCGTCATAATCATCCATCTCGGCGCCACGGCCCTGGCGCAGCCGCCCGTCGATCGGCGTCGCGATCGTGTGATTATGAACATTGCGGCGCATGCCCATCGGCCCTGCGACCTCGGTCACGACCTTGGCATGGTCCTCCTTCCAGTAACGAAGGAATTCGGCCCGGGACATTTCGGGCCTGCGCTTCATGCAGATGATGATCTTCAGCATCAAATGGCCTGTGTTGTCGTCGTCCAAAAATGAAACGACGGGACCATGGGTCCCGCCGCTTCCGCTTCTTGAAATCCCGAGTTCGGCTTACGCGGCGTTGAAGCCCGCGACCGCCTTCGCCTCGAGATATTCCTCGAGGCCATAGCGGCCCCATTCGCGGCCGTTGCCGGACTGCTTGTAGCCGCCGAACGGCGCGGAGCGCTCGTTGGGCACGCCCTGCAGGTTGACGTTGCCGGCGCGGATCTGCCGGCCAACGCGGCGCGCGGTTTCCACCGTATCGGCCGAGACGTAACCGGCAAGCCCGTAGGGCGTGTCGTTGGCGATCTTGACCGCGTCGGCCTCGTCCTTGGCGCCGAGGATGGTGAGCACCGGCCCGAAGATTTCCTCGCGCGCGATCGTCATGTCGTTGGTGACGTCGGCGAAGATGGTCGGACGGACATAGAAGCCCTTGTTGACGCCCTCGGGCAGGCCCGGACCGCCGGTCACCAGCGTCGCACCCTCGTCGATGCCCTTCTTGATCAGCGCCTGGATCTTGTCCCACTGCGTGCGGTTCACGACCGGACCGATGGTGGTGCCTTCGGCGCGGGGGTCGCCGGCCTTGGTCTTCTCGGCGACGCCCTTCGCGATCGCGGCCACTTCCTTCATCTTCGACAGCGGCACGATCATGCGCGACGGTGCGTTGCAGGACTGGCCGGAGTTGTTGAACATGTGCATCACGCCGCCGGTCACCGCCTTGGTCAGGTCGGCGCCCTCAAGGATGACGTTGGGCGACTTGCCACCGAGTTCCTGGCTGACGCGCTTCACGGTCGGCGCGGCGCGCTTGGCGACATCGACGCCGGCCCGGGTCGAGCCGGTGAACGAGATCATGTCGATGTCCGGATGCTCGCTCATGGCCGCGCCCACTTCGGGGCCGAGGCCGTTGATCAGGTTGAAGACGCCCTTGGGAACGCCGGCTTCATGCAGGATTTCGGCGAAGATGAGCGCCGAGGTCGGGGTGAATTCGGACGGCTTCAGGATCATGGTACAGCCGGCGGCGAGCGCGGGCGCGACCTTGCAGGCGATCTGGTTGAGCGGCCAGTTCCAGGGGGTGATCATGCCGACCACGCCGACCGGCTCGCGCACGATGACGGCGGTGCCCAGGGTCTCCTCGAACTCGTACTTCTTCAGCACTTCGAGGGTGTTCATGAGATGGCCGAGGCCGGCGCCGGCCTGCAGGCGTTCCGCCATCGGCAGCGGCGCGCCCATTTCGTCGGAGACGGCTGCGCCGATATCCTTCATCCGGGCCTTGTAGCCGTCGATGACCTTGGTGAGCAGCGCGATACGCTCCTCCCGGCTGGTCTGGGAAAACGTCTCGAAGGCGCGTTTGGCGGCAGCCACCGCCTTGTCGACGTCGGCCTTGGAGCCGAGCGCGATCTCATACATCGGTTCCTCCGTCGCCGGATTCACGACGGGGGTGGTTTTCCCTTTGACGACCGGATCGACCCAGGCGCCGTCGATGTAGAATTGCATGCGGTTGACCATCGAAAACCTCTTTATGTCTCGTTATTTCGGAGCGGATGGAGGGGGAACGTAAGGCGTTCGGCAACTATCCTTGCACGAAAGCCATATGAATTGAACCGGGAATCGGACCCGCCATACGCGGGGCACCGGGGTGCGGCTGAGCCGTAATATAGGGCCGCGGGTGGGCTAGATTCAAGCGAGGCCGCTATTCGCGACTTCAATTCACGTTATACGAAATTTGCATCGGTCGATGGTCGCCAACCTCTCCCCGTCGTCATTCCGGGGCGCGACGAAGTCGCGAGCCCGGATCCATAACCACCACCGGGAGTATGGATTCCGGGCTCGCGCCAAGAGGCGCGCCCCGGAATGACGGCTCTAGTTTTGGTCTACACCGCCATCTTCCTGTGCAGCACGGGCCCGCCCGCGGTCAGGCTTTCGGCGGCGTCGATGATGGCGTTGGCGTCGATGCCGTAGTGGCGGTAGAGATCGTCGATGGCGCCGGTCTGGCCGAAATGCTCGACGCCGAGCGCCTCGACGCGGTGTCCGCGCACGCTGCCGAGCCAGCCGAGCGCCGCCGGATGACCGTCGAGCACGGTGACGATGCCGCAGTCGCGCGGCAGCGGCGCCAGCAGCTTCTCGATATGGCTCAAATGCTGCACACCGCGGCGGTCGCGGCGCAATTTCCGCGCTGACGTCCATCCGCCATGCAGCCGGTCGACGGAGGTGATGGCGAGCAGCCCGACGTCACGCCGGCTCTCGCCGATGAAGCCGGTCGCCTCGATCGCCTCGGGCGCCACTGCCCCGGTATAGGCGACGATCACTTCCGCGTTCGGTCCGGGCTTGCGCAGCCAATAAGCTCCCTCGGTGATGTCGTTGTGCAGGAGCGCGCTGACCGGCCGCTGCACCTGCTCGATGGTGCGCGTCGATAGCCGCAGGTAAACGGAGCCGCCCTCGCCGTCCGCAGCCTGCATGTGCTCGAAGCCCCAGCGCATGATGACGGCGAGTTCGTCGACAAAGGCCGGCTCGAACGAGGCCAACCCATCCTGCCCCATGCCGATCAGAGGCGTCTTGATCGACTGGTGCGCGCCGCCCTCCGGCGCGAGCGTGATGCCCGCGGGCGTCGCCGCCAGCATGAAGCGGGCGTCCTGGTAACAGGCATAGTTCAGCGCATCCAAGCCGCGCTCGATGAAGGGATCATAGAGCGTGCCGACCGGCAACAGCCGCACGCCGTTGATCGAATGTGACAGTCCCAGCGCCGACAACAGGATGAAAAGATTCATTTCGGCGATGCCGAGTTCCAGATGCTGGCCATCAGGCGAAAAATCCCAGTTGAAGGTCGAGGGGATCTTCTCGCTGCGGAACAGGTCCGCCTTCTCCGCGCGCGCGAACAGGCCGCGGCGATTGACCCAGGCGCCGAGATTGGTCGAGACGGTGACGTCGGGCGAGGCCGTGACGATGCGCGCCGCAAGCTCACTGTCGCCGCGCGCGATCTCGTTCAGCACGAGGCCAAACCCCTGCTGGGTCGACATCTGCGCGGCCGGCTTGAACTCGAGCTGGCGCGGCACCTCGATGACAGGCGCCTCCAGCCGCCGCGCGCCGCCGCGGTTGAAGGGGACGTCGGCGAGGAACGCCTTCAACACCGCTGGGTCCTGCGGCAGCCCCTCGAATTTCTCCCATTCATGGCCGGGGCGGATGTTCTGCGAGGCGCGCCACTTCTCCATCTGCGCGACGGTCATCAGGCCTGCATGATTGTCCTTGTGGCCCTGGAACGGCAGGCCGACGCCCTTGATCGTGTAGGCGATGAAGCAGACCGGGCGGTCGTGGTCGATCTTCTCGAACGCATCCAGCATGCTCTCCATGTCATGGCCGCCGAGATTGGACATCAGCGCGAGCAGCTCATCGTCGCTGCGGCGCTCGATCAGCGCCGAGATCTCGCCCTGATCGCCGATCTCGTCCCTGAGATGCTTGCGGAAGGCAGCGCCGCCCTGGAAACACAGCGCGGCATAGAGCGCGTTCGGGCAATTGTCGATCCAGCGCCTGAGCGCCTCGCCGCCGGGCTCGGCAAAGGCCTGCCGCATCAGCTTGCCGTATTTCACGATCACCACGTCCCAGCCGAAATTGCGGAACATGGTCTCGAATTTTTCCCAGAGCCCTTCGCGCACGACGGCATCGAGGCTCTGGCGGTTATAGTCGACCACCCACCAGGTGTTGCGCAGGCCGTGCTTCCAGCCTTCCGCCAGCGCCTCGAAGATGTTGCCCTCGTCCATCTCGGCGTCGCCGACCAGCGCGATCATGCGCCCTTCGCGGCGGTCCCCCATCCAGCCATGCGCCTTGACGTAATCCTGCACCAGCGAGGCGAACAGCGTCTGCGCCACGCCGAGGCCGACCGAGCCGGTCGAGAAATCGACGTCGTCGGTGTCCTTGGTGCGCGACGGATAGGATTGCGCGCCCTTGTAGCCGCGGAAATTTTCCAGCTTGTCGCGGGTCTGCCGCCCGAACAGATACTGGATCGCGTGAAACACCGGGCTCGCATGCGGCTTCACCGCCACACGGTCCTCCGGACGCAGCACATGGAAATAGAGCGCCGACATGATGGTCGCGAGCGAGGCGGAGGACGCCTGATGCCCGCCGACCTTGAGCCCGTCGGAATTGGGCCGGATGTGGTTGGCGTGATGAATGGTCCAGGACGACAGCCACAACGCCTTCCGCGACAGCGCGGACAGCATGTCGAGACGCGCGGAATCGATCGTCATGGAGTTACTCCCGAAGCTTGGCGGCCGGTAAATTCTAGTCCCGGGGCCGGCCCAGAATATCTCAAATCTTCGCGCCATACCGCTCAATATTGGGATATATTCCCACGAATAAGCCAATTGGACGGATTTTTTCCCAATGCCCGACCTCGATCCCATCGACCGCAAGATTCTCGCGCTGCTGCAATCGGACGGGCGCATCACCATGCAGGAGCTGGCCGACAAGGTCGGGCTGTCGATCTCGCCCTGCCATCGCCGCGTGAAGCTGCTGGAGGAACGCGGCGTCATCTCGCGCTACATCGCAACCGTCGACCAGAAATCGCTGGGGCTGCATGTCAGTGTCTTCATCTCCATCAAGCTCGCGCGGCAGAAGGAGGAGGACCTCAACCGGTTCGAGAAGGCGATCTCGAAATGGGAGGAAGTGCTGGAGTGCTACCTGATGACGGGCAATCGCGATTATCTGTTGCGCGTGGTGGCGGCCGACCTGTCCTCTTATGAAGCGTTCCTCAAGACCAAGCTGACGCGGCTCGACGGCATCGCCTCGATCGAGTCGAGCTTTGCGCTGAGCCAGGTGAAGTACTCCATCGCGCTGCCGGTGTGATGCATTCATCGAGAAAAAGTGTAGGGTGGGCAAAGCGAAGTGTGCCCACCATGTCCCGCGTAATCGGCCGACCAACGGTGGGCACGGCGCTGACGCGCCTTGATGCGCAGCGTTGATCTCGTTCTGCAGGTTGAAGTTTGGAGGGATCAGGAGTGGTCGTCCGTTGACAATGATCAGGTCTCCATTTGGGTAAGTCGCTCGGATGGGATCTCCGAAATACGTTGTTGAATCTGTCATGTTTCTCCTATGAGTGCAGTTGGATGGAAGCTCATCAGCCGAGTTCGTGAGAGCTGACGCCGAGCAATGGCGCCAACTTCTGCATTCGGGGGGATTGTTGGATATCGACGCGCTTTCGCGTCTTGGAAGCGACGAGCGAAAAGTGAACTTCAGAAGCGACTTGCGCCGATCCCCAAAGAGATCAGGAGGCGCGTTCTTAGAAAATTCTCAAGTGCCAAGCTTGGCTCGGTGCAACGAAAGTAATGTCAAATCGCAAGCTCAGAAACGCCCACACGAAGAGGAGCGATAGAATTGAAGCTCCGAGTGGTCGCATTGCCAAGCTGGAGGAATGTTCAAATTTCCCTTTCCGTCCAATCGTCCGCCACAGCGTATAGATGCTGAGAAACGACACTGCGAACGGCGCGAGAATGTAATTTGCGAGGACAAGCGTGCCTGCCGGGTCCACCGGAAATGAGAGCCAAACCATAATCGGGAAGCCGAGAACGAGGGTCGATACGCCGAAAGCTTGAATGGTCACCACAGTCCATGCAAGCATTTCTACTCCTGCGAGCAGTGTGGCAATGGGCAACGAAATGACGTAGAAAGGGAGCGCCGCCAAACGCTGCAGCCAAGGTGGAAGTCCCGAGACCCGCCTGAGCGCGACGAGTCCGAGCGACGACACAAGAAGCACGACCAGCGGGAGCCAGTAGATCATTTCGAATATCAGCCGTCGCGACAACATGAGACCTGTCCGTTGAATGCTCACTTCGGTTCAGTCGACGAATGACTACCATTCGCTCCACAACTCGTGCTGTTGTCTGACAGAAGGTGCGATTGAGCGTGTCGTTAATATTCAACGTGGTCCGCTTGCCTGAAACAGGAATTCAGACAAGGTCAGGAAACCCCAAGCGAATACGATCACGAGAAACAAAACCATACGCTTTTGCGTTACGAACGGCTCGCCTTCTTTCCGTCGACCCAGGGTTCGCCAGAGCATAAAAATGCTGGAAAAGAACACAGCAAAAGGTGCGACCAAACAATTTGCGATGGTGCATGCCGCAATCGGATCGTACGAGGATCCAATCAGAAAGTAGAGGGGGGTGAGCATCAGAGAGCTCGGCACTAGAGCTAAGTGATGAACGGCGGGAGCGACCCATGCCAGCAATTCTGTTCCGACGATCAGCGTCGCGAGGGGCAATGAAACGAGATAAAACGGCGGGTCGACTACCCGCTGCAGCCAACGCGGAAGCCCGGATACGCGTTTTAGCGCGACAAGCAGGAGTGACGCCCCCACGAGGGTGACAAGCGGAACTCCAAGTTGGAGCGCTGGCGGCAAGTCTAGCCACCCGTAAATCGCTTCGCGCAGAAGAGCGTAACAATCTATCAATTGAGCGCCTTTCTGCGCATCTCAAAATCCGAGGATCACGCATAACCAAATTGCCTCAGTCGAGCATCACGCCGGAAGCTCGATCGTGACATTGATAGTTCAGCGACTCGGTCTGTTGATGATCGTCCTCACGGGTACAGCACCCGCAAGGAGTTTTTGTGCATCTCCTCAGTGCCTGCCACCGTTGATTTCAGGATTTTTTGTGCAGACGCATCAGGCCGTCATTCCATTTCAAGAAACAAAAAAGCCCGCGGTCGTTGCCGGCGCGGGCTTTGCGATTTTGTGGATGCTGACATTGTGCCAGTGATTTGCCCGACGAGTCAAACTTGGTGAAAAATTGCGACAGAGCCTTTCTGCGAAGCGCGACGAGGCGCAAGCCGGGGCATTCAGGCTCATTGAATGGTCAGCGCTAAAAAGCCAATTTTGCGAGCGCTTTCAAATCGATCGAATGTTTCAAGATCCGAATGCGAAAATAATCTACTTCCGCTTTTCAGAATTTTATGATTTATGTTCGCGCATCCCGCGTTCACAGAGAGGGGCGCTTCGCGATCGTCACGAGTGTTGGGCGCGGGATGCGATGGACGGATCGGCATCAACTGACGAGTGATGCCTGATACGGACGGCCAAGGCGTGTGGTCCTGATCTCCCGACGCTGGGATCAAGTTTGCGGATCGTGATCCGCGAGCGACGGTGGCAAGAAAGCCCGGTTCACCGAGGAGAGCGCGCTATAGGCCGTTAAAACCATTGCGCAGGGAAGGCCGGATTGTTTCGGCGTACCTGTAGTGACTAACTCGCGTACTTTCTACCTTCGTACGCGAGGCTGCGGGTGCGGCCAGCATCCGGCTTTCCCTGCGCCCTCTTCATTTCGAGGGACAATGGTTGAGCAAGACTCGGGCATAACTTGCCGCGGGAACGCGCAGCCATGTCGACTCTTGGTGCAGCCATCCTTCGAGACGCGGCTCCGCCTCTCCTTAAGGAGCGGCCGCGAGGCCGCCTCTCGAAGGATGAGCCGCATAACTCGCAGAAGCCGTATTGTCGCGTCGCGGCACCGGCGCTAGGGTTCCGACGAAAATGGACCAGGAGGACCCGCGTGACCCAATCCGATGAGACCAAGATTTCCGAAGATCGCCGCGATGCGCTGCGTTATGCGCTTGCGATCGGCAGCGGCGCGGCGTTGACGTCAGCGCTGGTTACGCCCGCCTCGGCGCAGTCGGCCGCCGACAACACGCTCGACCGCATCCGCGCCGACAAGGTGCTGCGGATCGCGGTGCTGCCGGGCGAATTGCCCTATTTCAACAAGGATCTCGCCAGCGGCACCTGGTCCGGCTTTTCGATCGAGATGGCCAACGACATCGCCAAGCTGCTGGACGTCAAGCTGGAATATATCGAATCCACCTACGGCAACTCGATCCTGGACCTGCAGGCCAACAAGATCGATCTCGGCTTTGCGCTCAACCCGACGCCGCAGCGTGCGCTGGTGGTCGATTTCACCACGCTCGTGTTTCCTCACCCGTTCGGCGCCATGCTGAAGAAGGGTTTGGAGGCGAAGACCTGGGGCGACATCAACAAGCCCGAGGTGAGAATCGCGGTCGACGTCGGTTCCGCCAACGAAGCGGTGGCGCGCCGCTTTGCGCCGAACGCCACGATCACGTCACTGAAGTCGCGCGACGAGGTGATGCTGCAGATGGCCTCCGGCCGCGTCGATTGCGTGGTCAACGCGCTGGTGCTGGGACTGACCGCGATCGCCAAGAACCCGAATCTCGGCACCTACAAGATCCTGCAGTCGCCGGCGGTGACGATCGCGAGCAGCATGGCCGTGCGGCGCGAGCCGGACAAGCGCTGGCGCGACTTCCTCTCGGTGTGGTGCGACTACAATCGCGGCACCGGCCAGATGCGCGAATGGTTCGTCAAGGGACTGTCGCTGTCAGGTGTGAAGGCGGAAGACGTGCCGGTCGAATTGAACATTTGATTTGCGCCTGAGATCGGAACGGTGTCACCTCTCGCGCAAGCGCGAGATGACGCAACGTCTTGTTTGCATGAGCTGGCTTGAATGGCTGGCCTGATGAGGAGAGTTTCGATGCGCGTTCCGATCATGGCAATCCCGGTCATTCTCCTGGGCGGCACGCTCTCCGCCGCGCCCGTTCAGGCGCAGACCTACGATCCCGCCTACCCGGTTTGCCTTCAGGTCTACACCGGCGGATTCATGGATTACTATTTCGAGTGCGCCTACACCAACATGGCCCAATGCCAGGCCTCAGCCTCCGGCCGCTCGGCGTCGTGCGTGGTCAATCCCTATTATGCGGGGAAAGGCAAATCGCCTGCGCGTCGCAAGCGGGTGTATTGATGGATTTGTAGGGTGGGTTAGCGAAGCGTAACCCACCGCATTTTCCCGCGGCCGCAGAAATGGTGAGTTGCGCTTCGCTAACCCACCCTACGACCTTCACATCTCACACCTTGTCGTAGGTCATGCCGCGCTCGAGATGGCGGCCGGCGAGCGTCGCCGGAAACAGGATCGCGAAATAGATCAGGGCCACGACGGTGTAGACCTCGAGCGGCCGGTAGGTGTCGGCGTTGATCAGGGTTGCGTTGTAGACGAGATCGGGCACGGCGATGACCGACACCAGCGAGGTGTTCTTCAGCTGCGTCACCGACTGGTTGACATAAGGCGCCATCATCGGCTTCAGCGCCTGCGGAATGATCACGAGCCGCAGCATGCGCCACGAGGTGAGCCCGAGCGCCCGCGCCGCATCCCACTGCCCCCGCGGCACGCTCTCGATGCTGCCGCGCACGATCTCGGCATAGAAGGCGCCGCCATAGAGCGAGAGCACGCTGACGGCCGCGACATGGGCGGGAATGTTGACGCCGAGCACAACGGGAAAGGCGTAATAGAACCAGATGATCTGCACCAGCAGCGGCGTACACCGAAACAGCTCGATATAAGCGATCAGGAGCCAGTCGATGACGGGCAAGCGGGCGAGCCGCAGGATGCCGACGATGAGACCGATCAAGGTGCCGAGGAAGACGGTCCCGATCGTGTAGGCGATGGTCCAGCCGAGCCCGAGCCAGAACAGGTGGCTGTATTTCGAGAGGATCGCGAAGTCCCAGACGTAATGCATGGCACCCTATCGCGCGTTAGATATAGCGCGCCGGCGAAAATGCCGACGCGTCGAACGTGGGCTCTGCGCCGGCGATCATGGCGGCGATCGCCTCGCCGGTCGCAGGCCCGGTCGTGAAACCGATATGCTGGTTGCCGAAAGCAAGCCACAGGCCAGAATGACGTGGCGCGGGCCCGACCATCGGCAGGCTGTCGGGCAATGTCGGCCGCGCGCCGCGCCAGATCTCGCCGACGGGTTCTCCGAACTCAACCACGCTCCGCGCAAGCGGCACAACTTCGTCCAGCTGCGCATAAGACGACGGCGCGTCGCGCGCGGTGAGCTCGACGCCCGAGGTGACACGGATGCCGTTCTCCATCGGCGTCATCAGGAAGGCGTTTTCGGCGTCGTGGATCGGACGCCGCAACGGACGCGCGACGTTCGGAACAAACTCACGGTGATAGCCGCGCTCGGTCGCGAGCGGCACGCGATAACCGAGCGGACGCAGCAGATCCGGCGACCACGGCCCAAGCGCGACCACGACGTGGCGCGCGCGGATGTCGCCATCCGAGAGCACCACGCGCCAACCGTCGCCATCAGGCGTGATCGACTTGATGTCGGATTTCCGGATCTCGCCGCCGGCGCCGGCCAACATCCGCGCATAGGCCTTGGTGACGTTCCCGGGCGAATCGACCGACGCCGTTTCGGTGTGGAGCAGGCCTACGCTGTAGACCGGCAGGATGCCGGGCTCGAGCGCGGAGATCGCCTGGCGGTCGAGCAGTTCGCTCTTGATGCCATACGCTGCGAGCGCCGCCTGATCGGCCTTCGCCGCGCCGACATTGTCGCTGCGCCAGGCTTTCAGCCAGCCGGTCTCGCGGATGCGATCGGGCGCGCCCGCCTTGACGATCCAGTCCCGATGCAGCTTCAGCGACGCCTTGATCAGGCCATGGAGGGCAAGTGCGCGCGGCTTCGTCTGCGATGCGCGCGCACTCAAGAGAAACCGCGCGATCCAGTCAGGATTTCGCAAGGCCCAGCCGACATCCCAGCGCAGCGCCGGATGGCGGTTGGAGAGATATTTAGGCAGGTTTTTGAACAGCGAGGGCTGGTTGAGCGGGAAGATCGAGCCGCTGGAGAGAATGCCGGCATTACCGTAGGAGGTCTCGGAGCCGGGCTCGCGGCGATCGACGAGGATCACCGACAGCCCCCGCTGCCGCGCGGCATAGGCCGCGGATACTCCGACGATGCCGGCCCCGAGCACGACGACGTCTGTCTTGTTGTTGGTGTTTTGCGCCATCGATCAACCCTTCACATCCAAACACTTCACATCAATGTCAGCCCGCCGTCGACCGGCAACAGCGCGCCGGTGACATGGCCTGCATCTTGAGACAACAGAAACGCGATCACGGCTGCGACCTCGTGGGGCTCGGCGAGCCGCGACTGCGGGTTGGCTTTCGCGACCGCTTCCCACGCCCTGGCATCGAGCGCGCCGAACAGGCCCGGGTCTTTTCGCGTATAGCCGGGCACCACGATGTTGGCGGTCGCCCCCGATGGCGCGAGCTCGATGGCGAGCGATTTCACCAGCACTTCGAGCGCTGCCTTGGCGGATGCGGACGCGGGATAGATGCCATCCGGTACGAAGCGGTGCGCGCCGAAGCTCGAGACCGCGACCACCCGCGCCTGCGCACCTCGCACCAAGTCTGCCATCGCCGCGGTTGCAAGCTCATGGAACGCGGCAGCCATCACCGCAAAGGCGCGTTCCAGCCCTTCACGCGGGAGTTTCACAAAGCCGCGCCGATCGGCAAAGCCCGCGGCGTGCACGATCGCATCGATCGGCCCGAAGGAAGCGCGCGTGGCGCGGACGAGCTCGGCCGCCGTGCCGGCGCTGGCGAGATCGCCGATCATCGTCGTAACCCTCGCACCGGCGCGTTCGCATTCCGCCGCGACCGATTTGAGTCGCGCTCGCCCTGCCTCGTCCGCGCCCTGCCCGTGCAGCATCAGGCACTGGTCCGCTCCAGCAAGCCGCCGCGCCACCGCCGCTCCGATCCCGGAGCCGCCGCCTGTGATAATGGAAACCCGCATCCGCCCGATATTCGTTGCCGCTCGATCGGCGGACTATAGGTGCAGCGCATCCAAAAGCAAATGAGCGGGGATTTCGCGCGTGATCTCCGCGCAAACGCTATGCGTTTGTCGCAGGGAAAACCGGTCACCACTTTGCACTACCGCGCGCCCTGCCGGTCCGGATCATGCCAGCCGCCAGACACCGAGGCTCTTGTCGCGCCAGCCGCCGCCGGCCTCGGTGCAGTTCTCATTGATGAGCGCGGCAGGCCGACCCCAATTGAAAGGTGCACGCTCGAAATTGAGCGCGCGCCAGTCGCCATCCTCGCAATCAGCGTTGGTCTGCCACTCGGGAAAGGTGGTGGTGATCAGAAAGCCGGCGCCGGAGCGACGGAAGTTTTGCAAAGAGCGGTCGATATTGGCAAAGGACAGATGCACGAGGCAGTCGCGGCACAGGATGACGTCGCAGCGCGGCAAGGGGTCGGCGGTGATGTCGCCGAGATGATAATCGCCCTTGATTTCGCCGCGCGCGGCGCGAGCGCGCAGCCGCTCGACCAGCTCGGGCACGATGTCGATGCCGGTGACGCGCACGCCGAGGTCGACTTCAGCGATCCATCCGCCATCGCCGCAGGGCGCATCGAGCAGCGAGGACGCGCCGAGCCGCTTCAACAGATCAGGCAATTCCGCGCGCAGCGTCGCGGTCGCGTCGAATTCCGACCCCAGCCCCGAGACGGATTCGGCCGCGCCCCAGAGATTGGTGTCATGGATGCGCTGGAAACGCTGCCGCAGGGTCAGCCCTGCAAAGGACTGCCGATCCGCGACGAAGCGCCGATGCGCGAGAACAGGCGGGCGGGAGGAATCGTCGATGGGCATGGTGTGATCATAGCCGTAACCTACCTCCCCGTCATTCCGGGGCGCGCCCTCTTGGCGCGAGCCCGGAATGACGGAGGATCAGTTGCGCCCAAACACCTACCGCCACGGCTCGACGATGATCTTGGTATGCCGTTCCGGATTGGCGAGATCGTCGAAGGCCTTGGCGACGCCGTCGATCCCGACGCGGCCGGTGACGAGCGAGGCCGCGTCAACCTCGCCTTCCGCCAGCCAGCGCAGCGACGCCGCAAATTCGTCCGGCGTGTAGCCCAGCACATACTGGACGCTCAGTTCCTTCATGATGCCGAGCATCGGCTCGGATTTGTCGGTCTCCATGCACACGCCGACCACGACAATCCGCGCATCGCGCGGCGCGCCCTCGAAGACCTGCTGCAACAGGCCGGGCACGCCGACGCACTCGAAGATCAGCGCGGGCTTCAGCGCCGGCAGGTGCGCCTGGAACGGGGGGCGCGCGGCCTTCTCGTCCGCCGACATCGCGGCGTGCTCGGCCCAGGCCCCATAGGGCTGGCTCACCGCCGGATCGAGCACGACATCGGCGCCCATCTTTTCGGCAAGCATCCGGCGTGCCGGCGAATAGTCGGCGGCAACGATCGGATGCAGGCCCTTCATCCTGAGCGCCGCGATCACGGCAAGCCCGACCGGACCGCAGCCGATCACCAGCGGCACCTCGCCGCCCCTGATATTGGCCTTGGCCACCGCATGGACCCCGACAGCCAGCGGCTCTGTCAACGCCGCATGCTGCGGCGGAAGACCGTTGGGCACTTCGAGCAGCAAAGGCTCGCTCAGCACCATCTGCTCGGCATAGCCGCCGATATTGTCGTTCGAATATCCGATGCCCTGCGGCCCGGCCGGCGTGACCAGGGCCGGCAGCGAGCAGACGCGACTTCCCGGTTTCAGCCTGCGCTGGGTCGAGGCGCCATGATCCAGCACCTCGCAGCAGAACTCATGGCCGAACACGACATCGCGCGACAGATCCATCGGCTTGCGGCCCGGGGAGAACCTGGCCAGTTCGACCATGCGATGGGCGTGTTTGCGCGCATGCAGGTCGGAACCGCAGATGCCGCAGGCCAGTGTCTTCACCAGCACCTGCCCGGCTGCGGGCTTCGGCTCTGGCATGGTGTCGACGACGATCTCGCCGTTCCTGAAAATGGCTGCGCGCATGCGTCTCCCTTTTCTTGTTGTTGGCGGCGCCACGACGGTGCCCCAAGAACAAGAGGATACGACGCTTCTCAGGCGTTTGGCGAGGTCTCGCCTTCCAGGGTCAGGAGTTGCGAGCGGCGTACGCGCTCGCGGTGCGCCGTGTAGAGGCCACTGCCGACGATGAAGGCGGCGCCGACCACGGTCCAGCCGTCGGGCACCTCGCCGAAGATCAGGAAGCCAAGCACGGAGACCCAGACGAGTTGCGTGTAGGAAAACGGCGCCAGCACCGATGCGTCGGCATAGCGGAACGCCAGTACCACGATCCACTGACCGACGGTCGAGGCAACGCCGATCAGGACGCCGAACATCAGGGATTGCCAGTTCGGCGTCACCCAAACAAAGGGCACCAGCACCGAGAGGATCGCGACGCCCGCGATCGAGGAATAGGTCATGATGGTGATGGCGTGCTCCTTGCCGCTCATCATGCGCGTCATGATCAGCGTCGCGGCCCAGGCCAGCGCCGAGATGATCGGAAGGAAGGCCGCCGCATGAAACGCGCCCGAGCCGGGCCGCAGGATGATCAGCACGCCGAGGAGCCCGGTCGCGGTCGCGATCCAGCGCCGCACGCCGACCTTTTCCGAAAGGAAAACGATCGACAGTGCTGTGACGAACAACGGCGCGACGAAGCCCGTGGCGGAGGCTTCCGCGATCGGCAGATAGCGCAGCCCGGTGATGAAGAACAGCGAGGAGCCGAGCAGTGCTGCGCCGCGCATCAGCATCAATGGCAGGCCGACGCTATTGATCCGCATCGCAAACAGCGGCGATCCCGGCACCATCGCGGGCACCATGATCAGCGCGAATACCAGAAAGCGCACCCAGGCGATCTCGATCGAGGGCAGGCTCGCCGAGAGATATTTTGCGGTGACGTCGGATACGCCGAGAAACGTGGTGGAGAGCAGGATCAGCGCGATGCCCTTGAAGGGCCGGTCGGCGCGCGCCGGTGCGCCGCCTGGCGCCGATTTTTCTTCAGACCGCAGCAGCGGCGCGTTGTCGAGCCTTGCGACGACGGCTGGCTTCTTTTCCGGCAATGACAAATGTGCACTGTCGAGCCTTGCGGCTGCGGCTGGTGGCGGAGTCACGAGAAAAACTCGGGCTGAAATTTTCGAATCAAGCGAGAGCCCTAAAGAACGCCAATTGAGCCTCTCCCGCAACACCCGTTAGCGGGACGCCGATATGCGCTGAGGGCGCGCGGGCGACGCTGAAACAATTTGTTAACGCATCGAGTCGCGAGCTCATGTCGTCATGCGCGGGCCTGACCCGCCTGCGCGGCCGAAGCTGCTTCGGCGAGGCGAAGGCCCGCGCACCCATCAAGAAAAGAGCCATTTTGCAAACACGACGGATTGCCGGTTCAAGCGCGGCGATGACGAGTGGCGGAAAACCGTAGGCAAATTACAGCATCGGCAGGCTGCGCGGTTTTGCCCCACGCGGGAACGCCGCATCCAGCGACGAAATGTCGGCCGCGCTCAGCGTGAGCGTGCCTGCCGCCGCGTTTTCAGCGGCGTGTTCGGAACTGGAGGCCTTTGGAATCGGGAACACCGGAGTTTCACGGGCAAGGAAACTCAGCGCGACCTGGCGCGGCGTCGCCTTGTGCTGCTCCGCGATTTTCTGCAGCACCTTGCCGCCGGCGCTGGCTGCCGACGGAAAATCGTTGTGGCCGAACGGCGAATAGGCGACGACGGCGACGCCATGCCTTGCGCACCACGGGATCACCGCGTGCTCGATCGCGCGCTCCTTCAGATGATAGAGCACCTGGTTACAGGCGATCTTGCCCCCGCCGGACACCTCCAGAATTTCATCGAGATCGTCGACATCGAAATTGCTGACGCCCCAGGAGCGGATTTTGCCGGCGCGTTCGAGTTCCTCGAAGGCCGCCACCGTGTCCGCCAGCGGGTAGGAGCCGCGCCAGTGCAAGAGATAGCAATCGAGACGGTCGGTCTTCAGCCGCTTCAGCGAACGTTCGCAAGCCGTGATGGTGCCGCGCCGCGACGCGTTGCTCGGCAGCACTTTCGAGACCAGGAAAACCTCGTCGCGCTTGCCCGCGATGGCGTCAGCGATGACGAGCTCGGCATCGCCGTACATTTCGGCGGTGTCGATATGGGTCATGCCAAGTTCGAGGCCGCGATGAAGGGCGGCAATCGCACGCTTGCGGTCGCCGCGGTCGAGATACCAGGTGCCCTGCCCGATCACGGAGACGTCCGGGCCGCCTTTTCCGAATTGTTTCTTGTTCACGATTGCCTCATTGAGAATCAGGCCGTCATTGCGAGGAGCGTGAGTTCCGAAGCAATCCACTCTTTCTGACCGGCGAGATGGATTGCTTCGCCGCGCTCGCAATGACGCGCCAAATGATTAGCCGAGTCCGCCGATGTCGGCGACCAGCACGCTGCCGCTCACGGATTCCGTGATGTAGAGCCGGTCGGCCTTGGCACCGCCGATCGCGACATTGGTGCAGGCGCCGCCGGTGCAGGACTTGATGCGCGCGATGCACTCGCCATTGGGCGCAAACACGAAGACGTGGCCCGCCGAGGCATGCGCCACAAACAGGCGCCCTGCTTTGTCCATGGTCATCCCGTCAGGCCCGCTCGGCCCGAACAGCGAGCAGAAGCGGCCGACCTTCGAGACGCTGCCATCCTTCATGAAAGGCAGGCGCCACACCGCGTTGTCGCGCGTCATCGCGACAAACAGCACGGTCTCGTTCGGATCGAGCACGAGGCCGTTCGGGCTGATGCCGGTGTCGATCAGACAATCAAGCCGCCCGCCCCTGGTCAGGCGATAGACACGGCCGGTCGGATCATGCAGCCCCGTCTGACCCTGATCGGTGAAAAAGATGTCGCCGTTGGACGCCAGATGCAGGTCGTTGCAGCCGCGGAAGGACTCCGAATTGCGCGAGGTCAGGACCGGCAGCATCTTTCCCGCCCGCGCGTCGAGCTCCATCAGCCCGTGCATGTAGTCCGCGACCAGGATGCGGCCGTCGCGCGCGATCTTCAGTCCGTTCGGCCAGCCCTCATATTCGATCGCGAGCGACCACTTGCCGTCAGGCGATATCCGGAAGATGCGGCCGAAGGGAATGTCGACGATATAAAGATGGCCCTCGGCATCGAAAGACGGCCCCTCGATGAAGCTGTCGGTCGGCGCTCCCGGCCGGTTAGCGTCGGCCCATTCGGTAGCGACGCCCTTGCGCCGGAAATTGTCCGGCATCGCGGAAAAGATCCTGGTCTCGATCAGTCTGGGCGGGGTTTCCAGGTACATCATTCTTCTTGTTTCACCTCGCGTTTCGCGGCGCGCGCGCACCATAGAGGACCACGCCGGTCGCGTCGATTGCCGCCGCGACGATCATCGGTTGTGACATCCGGCTGGGATCAATTTGTGCGCGTTTGAGTCCTCTGGTTCTGCGCTGCAAATAATTGATCTGACAGGGCCCAAATTTGTGATTTCGGTCACTGGTGAGCCGGCAGGGCCGTTGTAGGGTTGGGAGGATGTTCGCGACCAAACCATGCGTCAAACTGCCAGAAGTACCGCTGCGGCTGCCCGAAAGCGTGCATCGGTCACATTTCCTCAAGAAAGCTTCAAACCTTTTTGGGCCTGGGCGTACTCATACAGAGAGGATCGTGTCTGCCCCGTAAGGGCCGGCAGTTTCGCTCGGTCGACTGACGGGGAACGGTTGAACAATGTCCATCCTGAGCCAGCTTGAAAGCCCTTTGTTCGAGGTCGAGATCGTCCAGCGCCGCCTGCGCTGGGACTGGTTCGTGCGCGACCGCTCCGGCAAGGCCGTGATGGAAGGCCGTGAGAAATCCCGCGCCGCCGCCAGGTATCACAGCGGGCGTGCCCTGTTCCTGCTGCTTCTGGCAAGCTGCCGTCACAGCGTGATCAGGTCAGCGTAGACGATATCAGCCCGTTCAGCTGCGGCTCGTTTTCGATGCCGCGGAGAATGCCCAAAAGCCTGTCGAGGCGATCGGCGCTGAGGTGCCTCCCGGCCATCAGGCGAAACTTTTCCTCCATCTCCGCATCCGTCATCGGGTTCTTGAAATGGCCGCGATGATATTCGACGCGGGTCGTCTTTCTCTCGCCCGACCTGAGCACGACTTCCAGTTCGCACAGATTGAACTCGTTCTCGGTGCGGTCGGCCTCCTCCGAGGGCGACACCTTGATGCGGCCGACAAGGTCCAGCAGGCGCGAATCGTGCAGGTAGGGATCCTCGTAATATTCGGGCGCGATGTTGCCATACATCAGCACCAGGCCTGCGGCATAGGGAATGCTGTGATCGGCGGTCTCGTGGGTCTGTGGTCTCCACTTCTCGGGCCCGTCGGCCATGATCTTGATCGCCGAATGCGAAACGCGGATATCGACCTCGGCGATATCGTTGGCCTCCTTCACGAAGGGACGCGCCTCCACCGCGGCTTGCGCCACCGTCTGCGAGAACTGCCCGAGCGGAAAGCGCTTGGTGAAGGCGCGGCGGATGCCAAAGGGCTCGCCGAGCGCAGGCGGCGCGACCGGCTTCCTGCCCATCACCTTGAAGAAACCGTAGGTGCCCTCGAACACCTTGCCCGGACCGGTCATGCCCTCCCGCGCCAGCTCGACCGCGAACATCGCCTTGCGGCAGGCATCGGCCGCGGCGAACGCCTTCCAGTTCGACAGCGCGTCCGAGCGGCCCTGGCGGGTCGCGGTGTTGCCGCCGACGGTGATGCCGATCGCATGCACCATCTGGTCCGGCGAGAGTCCGATCAGCCGGCCGGCGCCGACCACGGCCGCCATGCCGGTGATGGTCGAATGATCGATGCCGTTGCCGAGATAATCGAAGACATCGGCGATCTTGCAGAACACCTCATAGGCGAGCACGGTTGCGGTGATGAGGTCGCGGCCGCTGCGGCCTGAAATCTCGGCCGAGCTCAGCAGTGCTGAGATGGTGTCGCTCGGATGGCCGGCGCCGTGGGTCAGGCTGACAAAGGCGTCGTTGAAATCGAGGTAGCGGATCATCACGCCGTTGGCGAATACTGCGAGATCGGGGCTGGTCCTGACGCCGCTGATCAGGACGGTCGCAGGCTGTTTGGCGCTGACGCCGCCCGCAAGCCTAGTCGCGATCCGGCTTGGGCCCGCCTCGTAGCCGCCATAGGCGCAGCCGATCGTGTCGAGGATGGTGCGCTTGGCAAGCCGCACCACGTCTTCCGGCAGGTCTTCGTATTTGAGATTGGCAGCGTACTGGGCCAGCGTTTCGGCCAGAGTGGCGGACGCGGCAGCAGCCTTCGCCCCCTCCTCCGCGAGCGCGGGTAACGACGGCACCGCTGCCGCAGCGCCTGTCGCCGCGATCCGCTTCAGCACGTCGCGGCGTGCGAGGCGCGGCGCCTGTGCGTGCCACTCTCCGGGATCGGTCGGCATCGCGCGGTCCTCCTCTCCTTTTTCTCCGTATCGCCAGAGGTTTTAGGCGGACGGATTCGAGCGGGCAAGACGGGGCGCAGGCCAATCGGTACAAAGCTGACTTTTGCGCGAATTGATTTAAGTTCAGGAGCGGATAGGAAGCTGCTTCACGTCTTGAGGGACAAGGTTCTGGCCCTTAAAGGAGAGAACATGGCTGGAAGGCTCAACGGCAAGGTGGCGGTGGTGACGGGCGCCGCGCCGCGCGGCGAAGGGGTTGGCAACGGGATGGCGACCGCAATCCTGTTTGCCCGTGAAGGCGCCAGGGTGGTGCTGGTCAACCGCAACGCCGAGCGAGCCGAGAAGCTCTCAAGGCAGATCAGGGACGAAGGCGGCGAGGCTGCAGTGTTCGCAGGAGACGTCGCCAAGCCTGAAGTCACGGAGCAGATGGCCGCCTTCACAGTGAAGACATATGGCCGCCTGGATATCTTGCACAACAACGTCGGAATCGGTGCGGCGGGTACGCCGGAAACCATCGCGCTGGATGATTGGAATAAAGTGCTCGAAGCCAATCTGACGACTACGATGCTGTGCACCAAAACCTGTCTCCCGTGGATGAAGAAGAACGGAGGTGGTTCGATCATCATGGTGTCGTCGATCGCCGGAGCGGTCGGGCTCATGGGAAGCCCGGGCGCGGTCGCCTATGCGACTGCCAAGGCGGGATTGCACGGCTTTACGTTGTCCGTCGCTGCCGACTACGTCACCCAAAACATCCGCGCCAACTGCATCGTCGTCGGTTCGGTGCACACGCCGATGGTCAGTCATCTCGGCCCGGAGGCGCGAGAACGCCGCCGAAAAATGGTTCCGATGCAAACCGAAGGCACTGCCTGGGACGTCGCGCATGGCGCGGTGTATCTTGCCTCCGACGAATCCCGCTGGGTGACGGGCATCCTGCTGCCGATCGACGGTGGACTTGTCGCGTTGCGCGACTGGCCTCGTTAGGGAACGGGGTTCATTAGATGCCGGCAGGCGCGAGACTATCGGAGGTTTGATTGATGGTTGTCTGGTCTCCCTTGAGGTTCAACAGCGGACGAGAGATCGCAAACCGGTTCGTCATTGCTCCGCTGACAACCGATTCGTCCCATGACGATGGGACGGCGACCGACAACGAACTCGAATTTGTCCGGCGGCGTGCCGCCAACGGGTTCGGGGCGACCATTTCTTCGGCCGCTTACGTCGAACAGGACGGGCGCTCCTGGCAGGGAATCGGTGCGGCACATGATGGACATTTGTCCAGCCTCCGCCGTCTCGCCGAAGTGATGCATGCTGCCGGGGGTCTTGCGATCCTCCAGATCTATGATGGCGGCCGCATCGCAAAGCCCGAACTGATCGGCGAACGATCCCTGCGCGCTCCTTCGGCCGTGGCGTCGTTGCGTCCCGGCGCGAAGACGCCAAGGGCGATGACATCAGATGAGGTGAGAGGCCTGATTGAAAACTTCCGGGAGGCTGCTTCGCTGGCCCGAAAGGCCGGTTTCGACGGCGTCGAGATCCACGGCGCCAACCACTACGCGGTTCATCAATTCTTCTCGCCTCGGGCCAATCATCGTGACGATCATTGGGGAGGCACGCTCTCAAAACGCATGAACTTTCCGCTTGCCGTCGCGCAGGCCGTTCGCGACACCCTCGGTCCAAAACTGATCGCAGGGTTTCGCGTGACGCCTTTCGAGGCCGAAGCGGACGGTTACACGCTTGCGGACGCCAAACAGCTTTGTCATGAACTTGCAAAGCTCGATCTCGACTACATCTCGGTTTCGCTCGACGACTATCGCAAGAGCCGGCCTACAGGCGAGACCCGTGTCTATAATGGTCCGGTCGAGAAGACCTACACTCCGGCAGAGAGCCCGATCACGGAGTTTGCCCGTGTGATCGCCGGCCGCAGTGCCGTCATGGCAAGCGGTGGCATCAAGACGTGCACCGATGCCGAGGGAGCGATGAAGTTGGGAGCCGACCTGGTTGCGGTCGGCCGCGCCGTGGTGGTCGATCCCGAGTGGCTTTCCAAAGTCCGAAGCAAGAGCGAAGCATCGATCCTTGCGGGACTGCCGAAGGATGAACGCGAGATAGCCGAGGGCTTGAGCATTCCCCCGCGAATGGTCGACTACCTGTTGAGTCGCCCGGGTTGGATTCCTCGCCTTTAGACCTCTAGCTGGCGGCTGCCGACAAGGCCGGAGCCGCGGCGCTCTGCGCGATCAGGCGCTTCATCTCGGGAATGCAGGAGCCGCAATTGGTGCCGGCCTTGAGACGGGCGCCAATCGCCGCGGCGCTGCGCGCGCCATCCGCAATCGCCTCCGAGATCGAGGCGCGGCCGACGCCGAAGCAGGCGCAGACCACGGGCCCCGTGCCGGCGAGACCTTCGCTCGATCGGCCCGACAGCAAGAAGCGCCGCTGCTCGTCGCCGATGGCATCCAGTGCGAACAGACTTTTGAGCACGTCGCAATCGCCCGCGTCATGCGCGGGTCCCACGAACACACAGGTGTCGATGCGATCTCCGGCAAAGCTTGCGGCGCGATAGATGCCGCCGCTGGCGTCGCGGTACTCCGCGATATCCTCGCCCGCACTCCTGCGCAGCCATGAGGACCAGCGCGTCAGATCCGCATTGTCGGCGAACAGGAATGCATATCCGCCCGCGATCGCCGACCTTGCCCACCAGATGTTGTGCGGCAGTTCCAGCCTTGTCCGTGACAATATGAAGCCGCGAAAGACGTATTCATAAGGTGCGATCGAAGCCGGCGTCGCCTTGCTTTCGGGCTGACCTGAATATGGATCGGTGAAGGAAGCCACCAGCGCGCCGACGCGTGCGGCCGACGCATTCGCTCCGCTCCAATGGATCGGCGCGAACAGCATGCCGCGCTGTTGCTGTTCACTGACCACGGTCTTGAGAATGCAGTGGCCATGATCGGTGGTCACCTGCGCGAAGCTGTCGTCGAGAATGCCGTATTTGCTGGCGTCGTCCGGATGGATCTCCACAAACGGCTCCGGCAGATGCGCGCCCAGACGCGCGCTCAGGCCGCTGCGGGTCATGGTGTGCCACTGATCCCGTATGCGCCCGGTATTGAGCCACAATGGCCGGCTCCTGCTGGTCTCGCTGCGCAATGACGGCGGTTCCGGCGCAACGAAGCGCGCCTTGCGGTCGCCGGTGTAGAAATGCCCTTTCTCGAAAAACCGCGCCTGAGGCTTTCCCTCCTCGCGAAGTGGCCATTGCACCGGCATCAGCCTGTCAAAATCGTCATCCGAGAGCGAGGCCAGCGCGCCGATATCGAAATCGCGGCTGCCATCGTTCTCGAAGGCCGAGAGCGCCGCATGCTCGCGGAAGATGTCGGCGGCGGATTTGTAGGCGAAGGCATCGGCAAAGCCAAGGCGCCTGGCGACTTCGCTCAGGGTCCACCAGTCGGGCCGCGCTTCGCCGGGCGCCGGCAGGAAGGCGCGCTGGCGCGAAATGCGCCGTTCCGAATTGGTGACCGTGCCTGATTTCTCGCCCCAGGCCAGCGCCGGCAGCAGCACATGCGGACCGGCATCGACCGTGTCGTTGAAGCGGACGTTTTCGGAGACCACGAACAGTTCGAGCTTGTTCAGCGCCTCGCGCACGGCATCGGCCTCGGGCAATGACACCGCCGGATTGGTGCCGATCACCCACAAGGCCTTGATCTCACCACGCGCGATCGCCTGGAACAGCTGTACCGCCTTCGTCCCCTCGCGGGTGGCAATGCGCGGCGCCTGCCAGAAGCGGCGGACGCGATCGATATCCACTGGCGTGAATGCCATATGGGCGGCCAGCTGATTGGCCAGCCCGCCCACCTCGCGGCCGCCCATCGCATTGGGCTGGCCGGTCAGCGAGAATGGCGAAGCGCCTGGCTTTCCGATGCGCCCCGTCGCGAGATGGCAATTGAGGATGGCGTTGACCTTGTCGGTGCCCTGTGCCGACTGGTTCACGCCCTGTGAGTAGAAGGTGACCACGCGCTCGGTCTCGCGGAACATCCCGAAGAAGGAGACGACGTCAGCCTCGGACAATCCTGTCGCAAGCGCGGTAGCCGCGACGTTGCCGGCAATCTGCCGCGCACGCGCCAGCGCGCCCTCGAAGCCGGACGTATGGTTTGCGATGTAATCGCGATCGAGGGCGCCGTTCTCGGCGAGATACACAAGAAGCCCCGAGAACAGCGCGGTGTCACTGCCCGGTTTCAACCCCAGAAACAGCTCCGCCTCTTCGGCGGTGTCGGTGCGGCGCGGATCGATCACCACCATGCGCGCGCCGCGCTTTTGCGTGGCGGCGAGCATGCGCTGGAAAATGACGGGATGGCACCAGGCGGCATTGGAGCCGACCAGCACCAGCAGGTCCGCCTCGTCGATGTCCTCATAGCAGCCGGGCACCGTGTCGGCGCCGAAGGCGCGGCGGTGGCCTGCGACCGAGGATGCCATGCATAGCCGCGAATTGGTGTCGACATTGGCCGAGCCGACAAATCCCTTCATGAGCTTGTTGGCGACGTAATAATCCTCGGTCAGCATCTGGCCGGACAGGTAGAACGCGACTGCCTCGGGGCCGTCGCGCGCGACGATATGCTGCAGACGGTGGGCGACGTGATCGAGCGCGTCGCTCCAGGCGACACGCTCCAGCACGCCCTTGCAGCGGATCATCGGATAGAGCAGCCGGTCCTGCAGCGCGAGCGTCTCTCCAAGTGCCGACCCCTTCGAACACAGGCGGCCGAAATTGGCGGGATGTTCGCCGTCGCCGGAAATCGCCGCCCCGCCGCTGCCATCCGGTGTCGCGAGCACGCCACAGCCCACCCCGCAATAGGGACAGGTTGTGCGCGTGGCACGGAGCTTCGGATCGACAGAGGTCATGACTCAACGACCGTCATGCTGCTTTCGGCGCGGACGCGAGCGACCGGCCGAACATCATCTCTCTTCTGATAGCGGTGACCGATTTGCGACCACGGATCATCTCGAGATACCAGAGCGCATCCGCGGTATCGCCGATCAGCACCGCGCCGGCGAGCCTGCCGTCCTGGATGACGAGCTTCTTGTAGGTGCCGCGCCTGACGTCGCTCAGCACGATGCTCTCGCTGGCATCGCTGCCCAGGAAATCGCCTGCCGAAAAGACGCTCACGCCGGAGACTTTCAGGTTGGTCGCGACCACGCTGCCCTGATAGGCAGCGTCGCGCGCGGCCAGATGCCGCGCCAGCACGCCCGCCTGTTCATAGGCCGGCTCGACCAGGCCGTAGCAGACGCCGCGATGCTCGGCGCACTCGCCGAGCGCAAAGATATTTCTGGCCGAAGTCTGCAGGCAATCGTCGACCACCACGCCGCGGTTGACGGAAATGCCGGCCTCCTTCGCAAGCGCAGTGTTCGGCCTGATACCGGCGGCAAACACCACGGCATCCGTATCGATCAGGCGGCCATCGGCGAGCTCGACGCCTTCGACCCGCGCCTTGCCGTGAACCCGCACGGTATTGGCATTGAGCAGGATCTTGATGCCCTTGCGTTCGACCAGCGTCTTCAGCAGGTCAGCCGCCGGCGCATCGAGCTGGCGCTCCATCAAGCGATCCATCAGGTGCAGCAGGGTCACGGGCGCGCCGGCCTTCGCCAGGCCATAGGCGGCTTCGAGGCCGAGCAATCCGCCTCCGATCACGACGACGGGCTTCCTGCGCGCGGCAAGCGACAGCAAGAGATCGACATCGCGGCTGTCGCGGAAGGTATGGACCCCCGGCAGGTCGCCCCCGGGCACGTTGAGCCGCAGCGGTGTCGAGCCGGTGGCGAGCACCAGCCGCGAGAACTCGACGCTCTCGTCGCAGGCGATCTTCAGCTCGCAGCGGCCGACATCAATCTCGGTGACACGGCAGCCATATTTGACGGTGACGCCGCGGTCGCGCCACCACGTCGCCGGTTTCAGCTCGATGTCATGCGAGGCGGTCTCGCCGGCCAGCACCGAGGAGAGCAGTACACGGTTATAGGCAAGCCGCGGCTCCTCCCCGATGACGGCGACGGCGTAACGGCCGAGCGAGGTTCTGGCGAGTTCGTCGACGAGCCGCGCTGCCGCCATTCCATTGCCGACAATGACGAGGGGTTCGCTCATGACAGGCCCCTATTCCGCCGCTTGTGGCCGCCGATAGGCCTGGGTAATCATGAATTCGGACAGGGTGGCGTAGGCGGCACGCCATGCATCGGCAACATCAGCGGTCCACTCGGCGCCCAATCCTTTCTCCAGAGTCCACAACAACGCGTCGCCGACCACCGGATAGTGCTCGGCCTTTGCGCCATAGGCGACATGGCGCGTGGCAAGCGCGCTCGCGGCCGGGAGGATCATTTCGAGGCTGGAAAGACCGTTCACCACGATGGCGAGCGTGGCCATCAGCTTGCGCCGCTGCTCGCGCATGTCGGAGGGAAACATGTCCTTCACCGCAGGCGCGATCTCGAACAGGCGATTGTAGAACATCACCGCCGCCTGATCGGAGATCGGTGCAACCCTGGCAAAGCTTTGCTGGACGAGTTTGATTTGTTCCGGCGTCATCTCTCGCTCCTGCCTTGATGTCCTTCGCCCCGCGTACGGGGCGACGGAATAATGAGGGGACGTTACACGCGCGCTTCGGCGAGGCTTGCTGCGCTCGCGCTCTGCGGACCCTTCCTCAGGTAGAACCACCAGGTCGTGGCGAGGCAGATCGCGTAGAAGGCGAGGTAGATCATCAGCGCGTGCTGCGGACCGCCGGTCATCGCGATCGACTTCCCGAAGCCGAGCGGGATCAGGAAGCCGCCCACCGCACCGATCGCGCCGATGAAGCCGACCGCAGCGCCCGATTCGATCGACGCGGTTTTCAGCGCCTCCGCGCGCGCCGCCTCGCCCTTGCCGCGCGCCTTGTGCAGATTCTGCTCGCGGAAGATCGAGGGGATCATGCGATAGGTCGAGCCGTTGCCGATGCCGGTGGTGGCGAACAGGATCAGGAACATCACGAGGAAGCCGGTGAAGTCCTTGATACCGACAAAATAGAGCACCCCGATGGTGGCAGCCGCCATGGCGATGAAGTTCCAGAACGTCAGGATGGCGCCGCCGAACTTGTCGGCAAGCAGACCGCCGATCGGACGCACCAGTGAACCGACCAGCGGGCCGAGGAAGGCGATCGCGATCGTGACCTGCGGGAACTGCGTCTTGATCAGAAGCGGAAACGCGGCCGAGTAGCCGATGAACGAGCCGAACGTTCCGATGTAGATGTAGGACATGATCCAGGTGTGCTTGCGCTTGACGATCGCAAGCTGATTGCTGATCGAGGCTTTCGCGGTGGACAGGTTGTTCATGAAGAACACCGCGCCAAATACAGCGATCGCGATCGGCAGCAGCCACATCAGGCCGGCGTTCGGGAGATAGAAGCCGCCGACAGGCGTGGCCTGGTAGAAGTTGATGAGGCCGACGCCCATCAGGATCGGCGTCAGGAGCTGCACGCTGGAGACGCCGATATTGCCGCCGGCCGCGTTCAGTCCGAGCGCCCAGCCCTTCATCCGGTCCGGATAGAAGAAGGAGATGTTGGCCATCGAGGAAGCGAAGTTGCCGCCGCCGAGGCCCGCGGTGGACGCTACCAGCAGCATCAGCCAGAACGGCGTCTCGGGGTGGCTGACGAAATAGGCCAGACACAGCGTCGGAACGAGCAGCACCGCCGCCGAAAAGATTGTCCAGTTGCGGCCGCCGAACGTCGTCACCGCGAAGGTATAGGGAAAGCGCATCAGTGCGCCGATCAGGCCCGGAAACGCAACGAGCTGGAACAGTTCGTCAGTCGAATAGTGGAAGCCCGCGGCGGGCAGCTTCGCCGCCACGATCGACCAGATCGCCCAGACTGAAAAGCCGATATGCTCGGCGACGATCGACCAGATCAGGTTGCGGCGGGCAACGAACTTGCCCTTGCTCTCCCAGAATTTTGGGTCCTCGGGATTCCAGTCAGAGATCCAGGTTGGATTCTCACTGCTCATTACAAAATCCTTTCGTTGCTGAATCTGGCAGAGACACGAAAGCGCGCAGCCGGAGGCCCTCCCGCTGGGTGAGCGGGGCTGCAAATGAAATGATTGCTTTCGAGGACGGCAGCGGTGGCGTCAGATGGAACTATTCAAGCTTCATGCCAGCACGCCGCGATCTAGAAATAAAAGCTATTTCAACATGTTATTGATGATGCCTGAAATTTTTGCAGAGCGGATTCGCATTCAAAATTTGCGATTCGCTTATTTCTTGTGCGACGCACAAAAAGTGAGCGGTGTGATCAAAAGTTGATCGCGGGAGACTTTGCCCGCGCCCCCTCTGCTCGGAAGCAATTGACCGCTAAACCGGTTCGCTCGCACGCGCGGCCATCGGCTTCGGTGCGTTGCCGCCGCCCGGCTTCAGATGAAATTCGTAAGTCATCAGATGCCATGGCGCGGCCGCGTCCTTGCCGTCGGGCATCTTCGGATCGCCGCGCTTCTCGATCTTCGCGACCAGTTCGTCCTTCACGCCGAACACCACGTCGGAGTCGAGATATTTGTCGCCGTCGATGAAGACATGGGTGATCAGCGGCTCGTAGCCTTTTGCGTTGACGAGGAAATGCACATGCGCCGGCCGCATCGGATGGCGCTTGGTCTGCATGATCATCTCGCCGACCGGCCCGTCGGTCGGTATGGGATAGCTGCAGGGCAGGATGGTGCGGAAGTAGAAACGGCCGTCGGCGTCGGTGACGAAGCGCGCGCGCGACGTCGGACCATGCGTCGCATAGGAAGGCTTCTGCGAGTCATAAAAGCCGTCATCGTCCGCATGCCAGACGTCGACGGGCACGCCGGCCAGCGGCTTGCCTTGCAGATCCGTGACGCGGCTCTGCACGAACATCCTCTCGCCGGTCTTGTTGTGCGGCGAAATGTCTGCGCCATGCGCCATCTGCTTGTGGTCGCCGACATAGAACGGGCCAAGCACGGTGGTCTGCGTCGCGCCCTCGCGCTCGCGATGGTTCACCGCATCGACCAGCATCGAGACGCCCAGCACGTCGGACAGCAGGATGAACTCCTGGCGGATCGGCGTGCAGGTCTGGCCGGTGCGCGTCAGGAAATCGATCGCATATTCCCACTCCTCGAAGGTGAGCCCAGTCTTGCGCACGTAATCGTGGAGCGACTTCACCAGCTCCTGCAGCAGGAACCTCGCCCTCGGGTCCGGGGCGCTCTCAAAGCTCTTGACGACCGCGGCGGTCAGATCGGCTTCTTTGAATTGGGTCATGACAATGTCCTGCAAGCTGTCTTTCAAACGCGGAGAGAGCCTACACCGATAGCGGCCTTCGGGTAAGCGGGGGCGGGTTGGAACACGCCCGCCTTTCAGCTATCAAGAACATTCTCGCGTACCGGAGATCAGCTGATGCTCGCCCCCACCCCCGCCTCGCCCGAATCCGTCGGCATGTCCAAGGCCGGCCTCGACCGGATCGAGGCTCATTTGAAACGCCGCTACATCGACCAGGGGCGGTTCCCGGGAACCCAAACGCTTGTCTACCGCCGCGGCAAGGTCGTCCATCAGGCCGTGCAGGGTTTTGCCGACGTCCAGCGCAAGGCGCCGGTGAAGGACGACACGATCTTCCGCATCTATTCGATGACCAAGCCGATCACCAGCGTTGCCTTCATGATGCTGTTCGAGGAGGGCCGCGTCGCACTCGACGAGCCCGTCGCCAAATACATTCCGCAATGGAAGGACCTCGGCGTCTTCGCGGGTGGAACCGCGCCGAATTTCCTGACGCGGCCGGTGTCGCGGCCGATGCTGATCGTCGACCTGCTGCGCCACACCTCGGGGCTCACCTACGGCATCCAGCAGCGCTCCAATGTCGATGCCGCCTACAGGGAGAAGAAGATCGGCGGAGTCGAGATCGTGGGATCGCTCGATACGATGATCGAGGAGCTAGCAAGCATACCGCTCGAGTTCTCGCCGGGCGAGGCCTGGAACTATTCCGTCTCCACGGATGTGGTCGGCTACCTCGTGGGCAGGATCTCGGGCCAGCCGTTCGAGCAATTCCTGCAAGAGCGGATCTTCAATCCGCTCGGCATGAAGGACACAGCCTTCCACGTGCCAAAGGAGAAAGCGCATCGCTTCGCGGCCTGCTATTCCGCCGACGTGAAGACGAGCAGCTTCAAGCTGCAGGACGATCCCGCGACAAGTCCTTTCCTCGCGCCGCCGACGTTCGTTTCAGGCGGCGGCGGCCTGTGCTCCACGGCGGCAGACTACCTCACCTTCTGCCGCGCATTGATCAATGGCGGCGAAGTCGGCGGCGTCCGGCTGCTGGGTCCGAAGACCTTGCGGCTGATGACGTCAAATCACCTGCCGGGCGGCCTCTATCTGCCGGCTCTGTCGCGCTCGATGTTCTCCGAATCGACCTATGACGGCATCGGCTTCGGCCTCGGCTTCGGCGTCAACATGGACCCGGCAAGGACGCTGCTCCCCGGCAGCGCCGGCGAATATTACTGGGGCGGCGCGGCCTCGACCGCGTTCTGGATCGATCCGGCGGAAGAGCTGATTGCGATCTTCATGACCCAGGTGCTGCCGTCCAGCGCCTATCCAGTGCGGCGCGAGTTGAGGACCCTGGTCTATTCCGCGATCACGGACAGCAACCTCTGAGGGGTTCCGCCCCCGCCCCTGCAACAAAATCTTTGGAGCCTCCCGAAGCTTCTCCTATGCTCGACCTGTTGAGGGTGGGAATCGCGTGCCAAAGCCGTCATTATCCGTGCGCCTTGTGCTGCTGGTCGCGGGTACAACGCTGCCTCTGATCGTTTTCGCCGTCGGCATCATCTTTCACAATTATCTGAACGACCGCAGGGATGTGACCGCACGCGTGCTGCAGACCGTGCGCAGCGTCCGTATCACGCTCGACGCCGAGATCCAGCGAATGACCGGAGGGCTGCAGGTGCTGGCGCTGACGGATACGCTGAAGAACGGCGACTTCGACGGCTTTCGCCGCATCGCACAGGGTTTTGTCGAGCAATACAGCAGGGGCGGCCTTATCCTGGTGGCCGATCGCGACGGGCGCATGCTGTTCTCCTCGCTCAACGCCGATACCGCGAGCTTGCCCTTGCGCAACAACCGCGACATCGTCGCAAAGGTATTCGAGACCGGGCACCCGCAATATTCCAACCTGTTTATCGGCGCAGCAAAGAAGGCACAGATCGTGACCGTCGAGGTGCCCGTGTTTCGCGACGGCAGGGTGATCTACGACATCTCCTTCACGCCTCCGCTCGAGACGTTTCAGAACATTCTCGAAAGGCAAAGGCCGAACGGCGACTGGACGCTGTCGCTGCTCGACGGCAACGGCATCGTGTTCGGCCGCGTCCCGAACCCGCAGGAAAGTTTCGGCAAGCGCGCCACGGCCTCCATTCTGGACGCCATGCTGCGCAGATCGGAGGCGGTGCAGCCGACAGTGTCGCTGGACGGCGAGCATCTGATGTCGGGCTTCGTCCACTCGCCGCTGACCGGATGGATCGTCGCTGCGGGAATCTCGGAGAGATCGCTCGCCGCGCCGCTATGGCGCAATCTCGCCATTGCCAGCGTGATCGGGATCGTGCTGCTCGCGATCGGGCTTGCCTTTGCGGTCCGGATGGCGACGACGATCGCGCGCGGCGAGACGCTGCATGACCTTCTGATCGAGGAGCTCAATCATCGCGTGAAGAACACGCTGGCCATCCTGCAGGCCATCGCGGTGCAGACCTTCCGGAGCGCGACCCGCGCCGAGCGCGAGAAATTCGAGGGCCGCCTCGGCGCGCTGGCGGACACGCACAATCTGTTGAGCGAGGAGAAGTGGCAGGGATCGGAGCTTGCCGAGCTCATCGAGCGCGTGCTGCGCCCCTATCTCCTGACCAGTCCCCGGCGGGTCAAGATATTCGGCCCCCGGGTGCCGCTGCCCCCGCGCCACGCGGTCGTGCTGTCGATGATCGTGCACGAGATCGCGACCAATGCTGCGAAATACGGCGCGCTATCCAACGAGACCGGCCAGGTCACGCTGGACTGGGACGTGCTCCAGGAGACTCCGCCGAAGCTGCGGTTGATCTGGACCGAAGCCGGCGGACCGCCCGTGGTCGCGCCGGTCCAGCGCGGATTCGGCTCGCGGCTGATCGAGCGCAGCACGCGCGATCAGCTGGGCGGCGAAGCCACGGTCGATTTCCTGCCGCGCGGCGTGGTTTATACGCTACTCTGCTCGCTGGAAGAGAAGAGCTAGATCCGGCGGACCGGATGAATGCGATGCAAAGAGGCGATGCGGTGGCGCCATCGTTGGACCGGGTACAGCAGACGCTGGCTGTAGACATCGCCTACACGATATCGCGCATGAAGGTTCTCGAACGGCTTCCGGGAAATCCGGTTCACATCAATATCCGATGGGTAGATGAAACGGCCGTTGCCCTGATGGCCCGGCTCCCATCTTTCGCTCGTGTGGTCGGCCTACGTGCGGGGCACGAGCCATGCATCGAAGGACTGGTCTCGTGGTATCGCGAGCATGGGATCAGGCCGACCTTCGAGATGATCCCCGGACATCACACCGTAGGCATCGGACGCGAGCTGACACGGCTCGGCTTCTTCCAGTCCGGATTTCACGCTTGCCTCATGGGCGAGCCGACGAGATCACCCACTAATGCTGATGCGCCGGCCGCGATTGAGAAGGTCGAAAGCAGCAGCGCAATGGAGGACTATCTTCATGCTTACATGGCCGGTTGGGAGATTGCCGAAAAGGATCAGGCCCAGTTCAAGGCCAACGTTCGGCCCTGGCTCGACCAGGCTGGATGGTCACTTTATGTCGGTCGGCTCAACGGTCAGCCGGCAGCCGCCGCGACTCTCTATGTGAAAGACAGGATTGGCTACCTCGCGGATGCGACGACAAAGCCGGAATTCCGGCGCCACGGTTTTCAATCTGCGATGCTTCGGAGACGAATTTCCGACGCCGCCGCAGCCGGCGTCGACATTGTCTTCAGCGGTTGCACGCCGTTCTCAACCAGCCACCGCAACATGGAACGCGTCGGATTGCGAGTTCAATTCATGCGGGGGCTTTGGACAGAGGGCTAGGCGCAAGCCCAATAGGCACCGATATAGCGCCTAGCCGAAGCTCTGCAGTGCGGGAAAGGTCTCAAGCAGCCAGATGCTGACATTGGACACCGCACCGGTCAGAAAGCCGATGCCGGTGACGATCATCAAGACTCCCATCGCTCGCTCCACCGTCACAAGATGCCGCTTCATGCGGCCCAGCACCGAGGAGAAGCGTTCCACCATAAAGGCCGCGATCAGGAAGGGAATGCCGAGGCCAGCGGAATAGACCGCAAGCAGCCCCGCTCCCTTGGCAACGGTCGCTTCCGCCGCCGCGATCGACAGGATGGCCGCGAGGATCGGCCCGATGCAGGGCGTCCAGCCGAATGCGAAGGCAAGCCCCATCACATAGGCGCCCCAGAGGCCGACGGGCCGGGGAATCGAAACGCGCCCTTCCCGCATCAAGAGGCCGATCCGGGTCAGCCCGAGGAAGTGCAGTCCCATCAGGATGATGACGATCCCGGCCAGGATCGAGAGCTGCGCCGACCAGGCGTGAATCAACCCGCCGATCAGCGAGGCGCTGGCCCCCAGCAAGACGAAGACGGTGGAGAAGCCGAGCACGAACAGCAGCGCAGAAACCATCACCGCGCGCCGCGAAGCGGCCTTGCTCTCATCATTGGCGACGTGCTCGATCGTGGCGCCGGTGAGATAGATAAGATAGGGCGGGACCAAGGGAAGCACGCAGGGCGATAGAAAGCTGATCAGACCGGCAATCAACGCCGCCGGGATCGAAACGTTTTGGATCATGCCGTCATCGCCATCTCGTCGCGCTGGGGCTGGCCGGCCAGCCTACCCCCGGTGCTACGTTGCATAGCTACGGGCCGTATCGATGGCGAGGAGTTTTCGCAATCACAAATGCGGCATCGCACCCAAGCGCAGACTCAACAACGTTTGCGTCGCGGAACGGAAAGCTATTTGACCACACGAAGCGGGGGCCGGCGCCGCCCGGATCGGCCTTCGCTTTCCGGTAGCATGATCTCCTCACAGAGTGCCTTCAACTCGGAGTCTGCAATCCGGTTGAGCTTCATCCGGAGATCGAGAATCGCCACCGAGATCATGTGCGCGGTGTCATTTTTGCCAACATCCAGCAGAGCGGCCCGGCATTCCTCGAGGGTCTCAAGAACAGTAAGCAGTTGCTCGTCTGAATTAACCACCGGCCCTCATTCCATTGCCCTGCCCGCCATGGCCTTCGCCTCCTTGGCCCGGCTTGCCCGTTGCCCGGCGTTGCCGAGCCACCGCAGCGTCGTCGCGGCGCCCCGGTCTGCACGATGGAGAAACCCACCGGTAGGCAGATATTCCTGATGCGGTTCGACGAAGGACGAACCGAAAATCGCCGGATTGGTCGCGGGAGCGGCTGGAGCGATGACGGAAAGCCAAAAAGGCGCCTTTATCTTTCGAACTACCGCAAATTGTGCCCCACCATCCTCATGATACCGTTCATATCTGTAAGGTTGAAAGTTAAAACAATGGGGATTCGTCCCGCCACGGTTGTAGTCCGCGCAGGTTTCTGTCAAATTTAGCAGACAGGAAGGACTTGTATGCATCTGGAGATGGACAGGGGCGTTCCGCTAGAAGAACGCCGGAGGGTGGCTCTCACCAGTCTGAAGGACTGGGATGCTGCGCGGGTTTTCCTGGAAGTGGCCCGCTGCGGCAGCTTCCGCTCCGCCGCCGAAAAGCTTGGCCTGTCCATCAACGCGGTACGCCGCCGAATCGGCGATTTCGAGCGCCAAACAGGCGCTACCATGTTTATCCGCGACGTCCATGGCGCCCGCCTGACCGAGGAAGGCGTGCATATCGTCGCCGCCGTCGAGCGGATGGAAGCGGCAGCCTTTGATCTGCTGCGCGCCAGCGTGTCGGCCAGCAACGACTTGTCCGGCGAAATCAGGGTCGCGGTGACGGAGGGTCTCGGGACTTTCTGGCTCGCCCCTCGCCTCGTCGGATTTCAACGTACGTATCCAAATATCCTAATTGATCTGCACTGCGCGACACGCAGCGTCGATGTGTCGCGGCATGAGGCCGACGTCGCCATCCAGCTGTCGCGGTCGGAGGTCCTGGACGTCAAGCAAGTCCGGCTCGGCCGGATGCACCTGATGTTCTTTGCCAGCGAGCATTACCTCAACACCTATGGCGTGCCGAGGACCGCGAACGAACTGGTCAAGCACCGGCTCGTGATGTCCGACGAGGTGGTGGCCAAGGATGCATTCGCGAGCCTGTTTCCGGGCTACACCGAGCGCGACCTCGTGGTGATGAAGGCCAACGTTTCGAGCGCCAATTACTGGGCGGTCGCAAACGGAGCCGGCGTCGGCATGTTTCCAACCTACGCACAGGCGCCGGGCGGCGCCCGGCTCGTGCCGCTCGATATCGATGCACGATGGTCGCTCGACATCTGGCTCTCCTATCATCCAGGCAGTGGCCGCATCCCTCGGGTGCGGCACATGATCGACTGGCTGATTGAGGCCTTCAATCCCGCCAAATACCCCTGGTTTGGAGATGAGTTCCTCCATCCGCGGGAGTTCGAGGCGGTCAACATGGGTGAACCCCCGACCCAATTGCTCGGGGGCTTTCAAACCGAAGGACGGTGAGACGAGAAATGAACAAATCAGCCGCAAAGAAGATGAAGCAACGCAGTGCCGGTAAACCCGACATTGAACTCGGCAAACGCATCCGACTGAGACGCGTCGAGCAGAAGATCTCGCAAGCCGAGCTCGGCGACAAGCTCGGTGTGAGCTTCCAGCAGGTGCAGAAGTACGAGAAGGGCGTCAACCGTGTCGGCGCCGCGCGCCTGCAGCAGATCGCCAACGCGCTCGATGTGCCCGTCACGTTCTTCTACGACGGCGACAACAAGGCGCGTGAAGTCGAGAGTCTCCTCTTCCTGGACAGCGCATTCAGCCTGCGGTTGTTGCGCGCCTACAGCAAGATCAAGGACCAGACGGTGCAGCGCCAGCTGGTGTCCTTGATGGAATCGATCGCCGCTAACGAGGAATAGGCGCGAGGGCACGGGGGCCTGACGCCATTCCCGATCGATCATCGCGCAGCGCTTGCGCCGCGGATGTGGTCGATCAAGTTGACGGGATCAGCTGGCAAGCCATGGCCGCGCCAGGCCACATGCTGGTCAGGGCGCGACAATACCAGACTGCCGCCATCGTAAGCGGGCGGCAGCGGTGTTGCCATGTCCACAATCCTGAGCGGTACGCCTCGCGCCCGCGCCGCGCCGGCAAGCGACGTCGCGTCGATCCTTGGATCGAGGCGCAGCAAGGTGAACTCGGGGCCCATCGCGTCATACAGCGAGCTTCCGTCCTCGCGGAAAAAATGCGGCGTGCGGCAACCCGGCACCGTGGATGGCGTGTAGCTGTTCATGGTGTAGGAAGGCTGCGCGGCGCCGTCATAGGCAATGATGGGCGAGCGATCGTAATAGGCGCCGAAGTTCAGCCCGGCGCAGGCATATTGCTGGACGTTGATCTCGTAGGTGAGGCGCCCGACCTCGCGCCGTGCAGCTTCGCCGCGCGCCCCCTCCTCCTCGATCTCTCCCGGCACCGCGCCGCGGCGCTTGATCTCGGCCTCCGCATGCGACATCGCAAAGCGCGAGACCTGGCTCGTGATCGGCAACCGTTCGGCTTCATAGGCATTGAGGATATTTTCCGGCGCCCAGCCGTTGAGATGTGCCGCCAGAAGCCATGACAGGTTCATCGCGTCGGCAATGCCCGCATTCATGCCGTAGCCGGCATAGGGCACCCAGATATGCGCGGCATCGCCCGCGATGAACGCACAGCGGTCGCGAAAGGCGTTCGCGATCAGGCGGCGGCCATACCAATCCTCTTTCGAGATGATCTCGTATTCGAATTCGGCGCCGACGCCGAGGATCGTGCGCAGGCAGCCATCGCGGTCGACCGCTTCGAAATCGTCCTCGTTCGGCCTCAGGTAATTGTGGACCAGCCAGCGTTCGCGTCCGTCGATCGCATAGACCATGCCCGAGCGGCGCGGATTGATGGCGCCGGTGCCCCAGGCGCTTTCATGCTGCTGGCGATCGATCAGGCCGGGCGCGCGGATGAAGGTGGACTGCACGCGCTGGATGATGGCGTCGCCCGAGAATTCGGCGCCGATCGCTTTGCGGACGATCGATCGCGCGCCGTCGCAGCCGACCAGGAAACGGCAATTGATCCGGCTGAGCTCGCCGTTGTCGAGATTGCGCACCGAGACATCGGCGCAAGTGTCCTCGATGACGACATCCTCGACCGAGCTGCGGTTGATGAGGGTGATACGCGATTGCGAGGCCGCGTGCTCAAATAAAATCGGCTCGAGGAAGATCTGGTTGATGCGGTGCGGCGGCTCCGGCGTCGGCCAGTTCGAGTTCGCCGCATCTGTCGCAGTGAAGCGGTCGCGGCGGCAGGGAATCCTGATGCGGGTCAGTTCCTGCCCCGTGAACGAGGTGCGATAGCTGATGTCGTGCGGATAGTCGGCGGGCAATCCCGCATTGCGGATCTTTTGCGCGATGCCGAGCCGGCGAAAAATCTCCATCGTGCGGGCGGCAACGTGATTGCATTTCGGCTCCGGCGGCGCCGCGCGCGCCCGCGTTTCCACGACGGTCACGCTGATGCCGCGCCAGGCCAGGTCGATGGCGAGCGTGAGCCCGACCGGCCCCGCCCCGACAATCAGCACATTGCTTTCATTCATTCGGCTTCGGCACCCGACTTCTTGACGATGTCGGCCCAGCGATCGACCTCGGACTTGATGTAATCGCCAAAACTGTCCGGCGTCGACCCCGGCAGCGGCTCGATAGCAATGCTGGTGAACCGCTCGCGGGTCGACGGATTGTCGAGGAGCTTCTTGATCTGCGCGGCCAGCGCATCGACGACCGGACGCGGGGTGCCGGCCGGGGCGACCACACCCTGCCAGGCCACGAGTTCATAGCCGGCAAGTCCGCCTTCGCCGATGGTCGGGATGTCGGGTGCGGCCGTAACCCGCTTCGGCGTGGTCACGCCCAGCACCCGCACCTTGCCTTCCTTGATCTGCTGCAGGGCCGGCTGCAGGTCGACGATCATGAACGGGATATGGCCCGCGATCACGTCGAGCATGGCGGGCACGCTGCCGCGATACGGCACGTGACGAATATCGATGCCGGCCGCGGATCGCATCATCTCGGCGGCGAGGTGTTGCGGACTGCCATTGCCCGCCGAACCATAGGCCAGCCCCGGATTGGATTTGGCGTAGGCAATGAACTCGGCGAGCGTTTTGGCAGGGATCGACGGATTGATGATCAACGCGAACGGCACGCCTGCGACCAGCGCGACCGGCGCAAAATCCTTGACGGGGTCGTAGGGCAGCTTCTTGTAAAGCCATTTGTTGATCGCGAGCGTCGTCGACGTCGCCATCAGCAGGGTGTAGCCGTCGGGCTCGGAATGGGCGACCTGCTCGGCGCCGAGCGTGGTGCCGGCGCCCGGCTTGTTCTCGACCACGACAATCGCGTTCAGTCCCGTCTTGATCTGTTCGGCGATCAGCCGGCCGAGCAGATCAGTCGTGCCGCCGGGCGGATAAGGCACGATCATCTTGATGTTGCGGCTCGGATAGGCGCCCTGCGCAAGGACAGGCCGGCTGCCCAGCATCGCAAGCCCGCCGCCAACACCTATCAACGCCTGCCGGCGCGTCAACTTCATGAGACCTCCCTGACGTCCCTCAGCGCTGGTTTCGCTGATGGGACTGCCTTGCGACATATCAAAGGCAGGCTTTATCAAAGGCAGCCTTGGGCAGAAAGGCAACCAAAAGTCCTACCCCCATGTCGGACTGATGTGTCGGCCCGATATGTCGGGCTGTTCCTGTTCGGGCACGCCAAGAATCACCTATAAATCGCAATATCAAATCAAATGTAACGCACAGATGAATCGTCGCGAGCCCAGAGCAGCCACCAAGCAAGGCAACCGCGACCCGAACATTGGCGCGAACGGCGGCTTCGCTGCGGCCGAAGTGCTGGGCGAACTACAGGCCGGGCGGCTTCTCGAAGCCCAGGTGCGCTGTCGACAGCTGCTCGAGACGGGCCCCGGAGATCCCGAGCTCCTGCATGCGATGGCGCTGATCTATCTCAACGCCGCCGAGTACGATCACGCCGTCGAATGGGCATCGCGCGCGATCCGACAGGAGCCAAAACCTTCTTTTCTGGCGACGCTCGGGACCGCGCTGCGACGCTCGGGACGTCTGGAAGACGCGTCGAAGGTTTTCGACAAGGCCATTCAGCTCAAACCGGACGACGCAGCGCTTTGGAGCAATCTCGGCGGCGTGCTCGAGGAGCTGGCACGGCAATCCGACGCCGTGTTGTGCTATCGGCAGGCGCTGACACTCGATCCGCATCATCTCGAGGCCGCATGCGGCAGTGCCGCCTGCCTCCACAATCTGGGACGGTTCGAAGAAGCTCTCGTTCAGTGCGACCTGTGCGAGCAGCTGCGACCACACAACGCCGCGACATTAAGCTTGCGCTCGGTCGTGCTGAGAGGATTGAAGAGGTACGAGGACTATCTGGCCGATGCCCGCCGGGCACACGCCCTCGATCCCAAAAACGCCGGGCTGTGCGCCAATGTCGGCGACGCCCTTCTGCTGCTCGATCGCCTCGAGGAGGCATTGGAGTGGTTCGATCGGGCACTTGACCTCCTGCCCTCCTTCAAGCTCGCCCTCGACAACAAATCGAAGGTGCTGAGGAGGATGCACCGTTTCGACGAGCTCATGACGACGTACCATCAGCTCAGATCGATTGATCCCTCGGACGCTCGGGTCGAACTGAATTTGGCGCACGATCAATTGTGGCTGGGGAATTTCGAGGCGGGATGGAGGGGCCGCGAAGCGCGGTGGCGGGTGTCGGGTCTGCCGATCGCCTTCCCCGATGGTCCCGGCGCGCCCTGGCTTGGCGAGGCCCGCATCGCCGACAAGACCATCCTGATTTACTCGGACGAGGGACTTGGGGATGCCATTCAGTTCACACGTTATGTGCCATTGCTGGCGGCGCGCGGCGCTCGTGTGATCCTCGCGGTGCAGGATTCGCTTCAGCCTCTTCTCTCGACATTGCCTGGCCTGTCGCAGTGTGTCGCGCGTTCCGACACGGGGTTGCCGGAAGTGGACTTTCGCTGTCCCGTCATGAGCCTGCCCTTTGCATTCGGGACAACGCTCGGCACCATCCCGCCAGCGGTCCGTTTGTCTGCGCCAGAGGATCGTGTCGCGGCCTGGCAAGAGCGCCTCGGTTCGCGCGACAGGTTGCGCGTCGGCCTGGTGTGGTCGGGCAGTCTTGGTCATCCCAATGACCGGGAGCGATCGATCGCCCTGCAGTCGTTGACGCCCATTCTGAATGTCGACGCGACTTTCGTGAGCTTGCAGAAGGATCCACGCCCGGATGACGGGGCTCTGCTGCTTGAACGAACTGAGATCATCGATCTCACCGCCCATCTGACCGACTTCACCGAGACGGCGGCTCTCGTGTCCTGCCTCGATCTGGTGATCACCGTGGACACCAGCATCGCTCACCTTGCCGCGGCCATGGGGTGCCCGACCTGGATCATGCTGCCCCATACGCCCGACTACCGCTGGCTGCTGAACCGCGATGACAGCCCCTGGTATCCCGCCGTTCGCCTGTTCCGGCAGACCAAAAGCCGGGACTACGCAACCGTCATCGAACGTGTCCATGCCGAGCTCTCTGTGATGACCGCAAGCAGGCGGACCACATAAAACAGCCGCCTTCTTCAACGAAGCCGCCAATCATCCATTGACGGAGCATCTCGCCCGGTGATTGATACGTCCCCGTAAAAGAAGAAAAGCGGGGAAACGCGGAATGATGATCCTCCATCACGGCTGGCGCTCGAGCGCCTCACGCCGGGTGCGGCTCTGTCTCGAGGAAAAGGGTCTTTCCTACGAGAGCCATGTGGTCGACATGGCCGCGATGGAGCACCATTCGCCGGAATATCTAAAGATCAATCCGCTTGGCGTGATCCCGACCCTGATCCATGACGGCAGGCCGCTGCATGAGAGCGGCACGATCTGCGAATATCTCGACGAGAGCTTTCCGGACCCGCCGCTGCGGCCCGCAACGCCGTATGAACGGGGCGAGATGCGGAACTGGATCCGCCACATCGACGGCCTGATCGGCAACCTGATTGTCTTCAACTGGCGGCATCATCTGCAAAAGGTCGCGGAGAAATGGACGGATGCGGAACTCGCCGAAAAGATGAAGAACATCCCGAGCAAGGAGCGGCAGGAAGCCTGGCTTCGGGTGGCGCGCAAGCCCTATACCGACGAAGAGCGCCAAGCCGCGGCGGACAAGCTCACCCATCAATTGCTCGACCGCATGGAAGAGGCGCTGAAGGCCTCGGGCTGGCTGGTCGGCCGGGCCTATTCCATTGCCGATATCGCCGCCGTTCCCTTCGTCAAGCGGATCGACGAGGAAATCGCGCCGGATCAGGTATCCGAAAAGCACCATCCCCGCGTGGCCGAATGGTGGGCTAGGATACAGGCGCGGCCGGCGTTCGAACGCGCCCAGATCGGCCCCTTCGTGACCACCTATTCCTAACCGAGAGCCCCACCATGCTTGATGTCATCAAGAACAACGAAAAGTCCTTTGCCGATGGCAAGATCCTCAAGAGCGTGATCGAGGGCGTCGGCGTCGTCACCTTCAACAATCCGGAGAAGCGCAACGCCATGTCGCTGGACATGTGGGAGGGCCTGGGCCAGGCGCTGACCGAACTGCGCGACGATGGCGATGTGCGCGTCGTGGTGCTGGTCGGCGCCGGCGACAAGGCCTTCGTGTCCGGCGCCGACATCAGCCAGTTCGAGAAGAACAGGCACAACGCGGCCGCGTCCGAGGAATATTCAAGGCGCAGCGACGCGCAGCGCGCGCTGCTGGGCAGCTATCCGAAGCCGACCATCTCCTGCATCCGCGGCTTCTGTCTCGGCGGCGGCATGCAGGTCGCGATGCTGACCGATATCCGCATCGCCGCCGAAGACAGCCAGTTCGGCATTCCCGCGGCAAAGCTCGGCATTGCCTATGGTTATGAAGGGCTGCGCAATCTGGTCTCGCTGGTCGGCCCCTCCTGGGCGCGGCTCATCATGTATACGGGCATGCGCATCGATTCAAAGGAAGCGCTGCGCATCGGCCTCGTCGATCGCGTCATCCCCACCAATGAATTGTGGGGCGAGACCATGGAGATCGCGCGCACCATCTCGACCAACGCGCCGCTCGCGATCAAGGCAGCCAAGATCACCATCGCACAGGTGCTGAAGGATCCCGCCGACCGCGACATGGGCGCGATCAAGCAGATCGGCATCGACTGCATGGATTCCGAGGATTTCCGCGAAGGCCGCCGCGCCTTCATGGAAAAGCGCAAGCCCCAGTTCAAGGGAAAGTAGCTCCGTTGATGAGGAGCACCAGTGGGGGAAAACCAGCATGCACAAGCCTGTTGACGCGTCCGCGCACGTCACTCCGCAAAGCCAGGCTTCGCTGCCGCTGGCGCGGTTCAAGGTGATCGACCTGACGCTGGCGCGCGCCGGCCCCTCCTGCGTCCGCACGCTGGCTGACTGGGGCGCCGACGTGATCCGGGTCGAGCCGCCGCCCGAAGACGGCGAGGCCGGCGAACTCGTGGGCCGGCGCGACGGCTCGGACTTCCAGAACCTGCATCGCAACAAGCGCGCGATCACGCTGAACCTGAAGAGCGAGGAAGGCCGCGAGATCCTGCTGCGGCTCGCGGAACAGGCTGACGTCGTGGTCGAGAACATGCGGCCGGGCGTGACCAGACGGCTCGGCGTCGATTATGAAGCTGTGAAAAAACGCAACCCGCGCATCATCTACGCCAGCATTTCCGGCTTCGGCCAGTACGGCCCCTATACGTCGCGACCCTCGATCGACCAGATCGCGCAAGGCATGAGCGGCATCATGTCGGTGACCGGCATTCCCGGCCAGGGTCCGGTGCGGGTCGGCGTCGCCGTCACCGACATCATGGCGGGCGCATTCCTGGCCCAGGGCATCCTGATCGCGCTGCTCGATCGTGAAGTGTCGGGCCAGGGCCGCTGGGTGCAGACCTCGCTGATCGAGGCCGGCCTGACGCTGCTGGATTTCCAGGCGACGCGCTGGACCATGGACAAGAAGATTCCGCCGCAGGAGGGCAACAACCACCCTACCAACACGCCGATGGGCTGTTTTCCGACCGCGGACGGCCACATCAACATCGCCGCCACCAGCAACAAGAATTTTGCAATTTTCTGCAAGCTGATCGGCCGTGAGACCATGGTAACAGATCCGCGCTTCACCTCAATCGCACTGCGACGGCAAAACAAGGAAACGATGAACGAGATGATTGCCGACGCGCTGAGTGCGAAGACCGCAGTCGAATGGTTCGAAATCATCGTGGCCGCCGGCCTTCCCTGCGGTCCCGTCTACAACATCAAGCAGGCCTTCGCCGACCCGCAGGTCGAAGCCTTGCGCATCAAGCGATCCGTCAATCATCCGCGTCTTGGCGACCTCGATCTGGTGGCGCAGCCCTGCGAGATCACGGGCTTCGACCGCGAGATCAGGACAGCGACACCCGATCTCGGCGAACATACAAACGAAATCCTGGGGTCGCTTGGCTACAGCGCCGAGGAGATTGAAAAGCTGAGGGCGGCACGGGCGATCTGAGGGCGTGCACTCGTAAAGACACGGATGTCAGCTTCTGACGGCCAAACGGAAATCTTCCGATCGGTCAGAACGCTGCCCCTAAATTCAGTGACCCGGGCGGACATAGGGGCCGCTCGCAGCCTATCTCAAATGCCGCAATGGTTACCGGTCGATCCTACCGCCTCAATTGAGGCTTATCACTTGCACTCAGTGCAAGGTCGCGGCTGCTATGCACATGTCGTGAGAATGCGCACTCGTCTAGGATTCTTTCGAGTTGGCGGCTTCTCTTGCCAGTCGTTCGGCCCTCAATCGATCCAGGTTTCTGCGCAGCGCTTTTTGCTCCTTCTCGTACTCGGTAAGAGGCCTATCCGATGAACGGAACGCGTTGTCGGCGTCATTGTCGCGCTTGCTCATAAGGTGAACCTTTCGAATCGTGGGGTGCCCACGCGACGCTCGGTGAGCATCGGCAACACTCACTGTGGATAAAGAGCCTTCGGTGCAGTACTCCAGAACCCGTCGTGTTCCTACACAATAGAGTTGCATAAAGCGATCCGGAGCGAAGCTCTCACCTTTCACCCCGGTTCCAACTCTAATCAATTTTCCAATGAAGCGTCCGCGCCGACGCAATCGAAAGTCGAATAGGCGGGACTCAGGCTCATGCGGCCGGCGAAACGTCTGGTAAAATAAGCCTAGGTAATCACTTGGTTCGGGCGCATGCTGCCCTTCATGATCAGTACCGCCCAGGCCGTTGAGCATTATTGCTGTCCGAACTGCCAAATGTGGTTCCGCGTCCTTAGGGAAAGGGTTCGCGACTATCAAAGCGGCAGCTTCAACTGCATTAAGTGTAAGGCCGAAGTAATTTCTTGGGTTGGTGTTTTTGGCTACTCCAACTGGACGCCAGTTGGAACGCCTACAGCGATCAGAAAACCCGCTCCCGACATGTTTTAGATTGCCTATTCGTCATCGCACGCCGCCTGTCGATGCTCCTCACGTCATCGTGGAACCGGCGAAACGCGTGAATACAACTTCGGTTGCCTTGTTTGGATCAAGAAGCGCCTCGCTGAAAGATAATCATTGCTAATCAACCGGTTTGCGCGCAGACATGCGGGCACGTCCGAAAAGCCAGGCTGCTTGGCGCGCAGGAGCACTGCGTTATGACAATGCGCTCGCGGCGGGAAAAGGTTCACTTCAGGCGTCCGTTCCAAATCAAAGGGATTGATCGGTTGTTGCCACCTGGCGACTACGAGGTCATCGCTGACGAGGAGATGATCGAAGGCACTTCGTTTCCATGCTTCCGGCGCGTCGCCACACTGATCATGATCCCCGGCGTGTCGCCACATCATTCTTCGATGGAGATGATTTCGATCAGTTCTGTCGATCTGTCGAACGCACAGCAAATTGACGCGAGCGCGCCCGGTGAGTGAAACTCCGATCGATCTCGACAAGCACCGCGGCATGGCTGCGCAAAAGGCCACGGATATCCGCCGCGTGGTCGCGGAGATTGAGGCCAAGGCGACGCTGTTACGCGAGCGGCAAAGCGCTGTCGAAATCGAACTGCTCTCCGTGCCGGCCGCCAACTGGCCCGACGCGGTAGCCAAGGCGCGTTACGTCTTGAACCTGTATGCGGCCAGTCTCGCACCAGCCGATACCCATCATCGCGACCTCGTTGCATCCGTGCTGGCGGATTTAGCCCGGCTTTGCGGGGAAAACTGAACGAGACCGACGTTCGATTTGATGACGCAAATTCAGCCTGAATACCAACGGCTAACCGAAAGCACGTGATGCAAAATCTCTCACCCCGGCACGTCAAGGCAGAAGAGGCGCTTCGCCTCGGAGTGGAATCAGGCTGGTACGCGATCAAGGTTAGCGGCACGTTCGTGTCCGGCCCGCACGATACGGAAGCCAACTGCATTCGCAAGATTGCAGAGATCGACCCAAAGAAAGATGGACGAAGGCCAAAGTGAAAGAAGTTTGGACCCTTATAAGCGGTCGGCATGTCCAACATCCAAAAATCCGCTCTACGTGAGTGGCTCGCACCTCCGATTTTTTAGTACCGCCGTCATCTGTGGTTGCTGCTGCCGTCGTCATTCGGGCGTAGACCTCGCAGTCGTGTCTGCTAGCAGCATTGATAACAAGTGAAGCCCATCCATTAGAACTTGAGCTGCGTGCTGTGGCAGGCCCCGGACGCGTTCCTGTCCACGATCTCTTCGCAGCAATTGAATCGGAGTCGTGGAAGAAGCATATCGGGACGAAGGCTCACGTGTGACCCCTGTCACAGAGCCGCATGCCCGTTTCGGTTACTGCTCAGGTGATCTATTCCAACCGCGGGTGAGGCATCCGATGACACGGGATCATGCGAAGCAGGTTGAACGGGCGACATCGATCGGCCAGATGGACGACATGCGGGAATTGACGCTCGTCGATTTAGAGATCGCGGTTGGCGGCAAGGGAGCATCGGTCAGCCTCCATCAGGCATGCTGCACCGGCAAGCATATTCCCAAAGCCTCAATCACGTTATGATCGTCGGCGACCGGTGAGGGAGGCGCCTTTCACCGGTCTTTTGGACTGATCCGAAGCGCACACATAGCTCCGCGTCTTCACCCTTACGCACTCAAATCGGCAGCGCCGTGGTGCGCTTGACCGTGCGCAAAGTCAGCGCCGATTGCACGCGCATCACGCCCGGCAATTGCGTCAGCACCTTGGTGTGGATGCGCTCGAAATCCGCGGCATCGCGATAGACCACGCGCACCAGGTAGTCGGCCGGCCCGGCGAGTAGATAGCATTCGACGATTTCCGGATAGCGCTGCGCGGCGGTCTCGAACTTGTCGAGCGTGGTGCGTCCCTGGTCCTTCAGCGTCACGGACACGAAGGCGACGCCCGGCATGTTCGCACGCGCGGTATCCAGCAGCATCACGTATCCCGCAATCAGGCCGCTCTCCTCCATCGTGCGCACCCGGCGCAGACAGGCCGAGGCCGAGAGGTTCACGCGCTCGGCAAGCTCGGCATTGGTGAGCCGTCCGTCCCGCATCAGCTCGCGGAGGATGGCCCGGTCGCGCGGGTTGATGTCCATGTCCTGCATGAATCTGCTGCCCCTCTTGGAAAACGCGCAATAAACTTGCGTTAGTGCCCAATACGCCACCAAATTCGACCAGCGTTCGTCGCCTTGTCAAGGTATGCTCACGCAACAATTCAAGGAGGCTCGCGATGCTGATCGGCGTTCCCAAGGAGATCAAGGACAACGAGTTTCGCGTCGGCATGACGCCCGCGGTTGCGGTGGAGTTGATCCATCACGGACATCAGGTGCTGGTGGAGACCTCGGCGGGCCTCGGCTCGGGGCTGACGGACGATGAGTACCGCGCGGCGGGCGCGACCATCGCCGACAAGGCCAGCGACATCTTCGCGCGCGCCGACATGGTGGTCAAAGTCAAGGAGCCGCAGGCCGCCGAACGCAGGATGCTGCGTAGCGGCCAGACGCTGTTCACATATCTGCATCTGGCGCCGGACCTGCCGCAGACCGAAGACCTGATCAAGAGCGGCGCGACCTGCATCGCCTATGAGACCGTGACGTCACCGACCGGCAGCCTGCCGCTGCTCGCGCCGATGTCGGAAGTCGCGGGCCGCCTCGCCCCGCAGGTCGGCGCGCACGCGCTGGAAAAGGCCTCGGGCGGCCGCGGCATCCTGCTCGGCGGCGTGCCCGGCGCCCCCGCGGCCGACGTACTGATCATCGGCGGCGGCGTCTCCGGCACGCATGCGGCGACGATCGCGCTCGGCATGGGCGCCCATGTCACCATCCTCGATCGATCGCTGGAGGTGCTGCGCCGGCTGTCTGAGCATTTCGAAGGACGGGTGCAGACCATCTTCTCGACGCGCGCGGCGATCCGCGAATGGGTGACGAAGGCGGATCTCGTCATCGGCGCCGTGCTGGTGCCCGGCGCTTCCGCGCCAAAGCTCATCACCCGCGACATGCTCTCCACCATGAAGCCGGGCGCGGTGCTGGTCGACATCGCCATCGACCAAGGCGGCTGCGCCGAGACCTCGAAGCCGACCACGCATTCGGACCCGACCTATGTCGTCGATGGCGTCGTCCATTATTGCGTTGCCAACATGCCGGGCGCGGTGGCGCGGACCTCGACCTTCGCCCTCAACAACGCCACCCTGCCGTTCACGCTCGCACTGGCGGACAAGGGCTGGCGCCAGGCGCTCAGCGACGATCCGCATCTGCGCGCGGGTCTCAATGTTTGCGCCGGCCACATCACCTGCGAACCGGTCGCCACCGCGCACGGCCTGCCCTACCGGGCGGCGGAAACGTTGCTTTCACAGGCAGCGCTTGCGCAAGCGAGCTAACCCGAATTGCCGGTTCCGCAGTTTGGGTCGGGCCTAGGATGCTTCCTTATCGGGTCGTCCGGGAAGGACGAATGATGCTGACAATCCTCGGCAGTTATCGAACCTGTACTGCCTGATCCAGGCGCCCTCCCGTGGATCTTTTTGTCGACTTTCTCCTGACAGGCCGGCTCATGAATTGCGGCGTTTCGAAGTCATGCAATCCATAGTGTCATTCCCGCAACATTCGCCGAAAAAGCGCAAAGGTAATTTGGTTCGCACGTTCTGTTAGTTGTTGTCTGATGAATGCGGCGGTATTTTCTGTCTGCTTGGGGGAAAGGGGAGATTCCTAATGCTCAAATTCCTCGTTATTGGCGCTGCATCGCTTGCCTTTGTCGGAACGGCTTTCGCGGCTGACATGCCTCATCCGCAGCCGGTCCAACAGACCGGACCAATCGGAAAGTTCCCGGTCGGCAAGTATCCTGTCGGCAAGTACCCTGTCGGCAAGGCACCGGTCGTTACGACCAAGGGCTAGTCGGAAAATTCGAATGGTGCCCTCGCCCTTTTTGGGCCCGGGGGACGGCCGTCTGGTCACGAACCACGCCTATGTCGTGGGACGTCCTGGGTGCATGAGGGCTTGAAAGTGACGACAGTTTTTCACGGAAGAACCGACCTGCGGTTTGTTCTCGCGGTTGTTGTGTTTGCGACCGCGGCGAGCTCCGGCTTCGGAAGCGCTCACGCGCAACAACTTGCTGCGCGTGCCGATCAGCAGAAGCAGAACAGCGTGCCAGCGATCCGACCTACAGCTACGGCAGCTGTCTCGCCCAGCGCCCTGCCAACCACACCGGATGCAAGGCCGGTCCGAAAGCTTGCGTCCAAAGGACCATACTACGTCGATTTTCGCGCGCGTACGGCAGCATCCTACGGACATGCATTCGTCTGGTATGGAAAAACATCGGAAAAGCAGGTCGAGGTTGCCGGTCTGCATCCGAAGGGCGATGTCTTGCCGTATATGTTAGGACACCTGACGTTTGTGCCCTCAGAAACGGGGGCAAGCTATGGTGATCTTGACCCACAATACCTGACAGCGAACTATCGGGTTTACCTGAACGAGGCCGACGCCAAAAAGGTCTTCGCCTATATCAAGCATATTCAGGCAACTTCGCCGGTGTGGAACGTGGAGACGTTCAACTGCACTTCTTTCATCGGTCGCATAGCCAGCTTCATGGGATTGAAGACCCCGCTCCATTTGCTGGTGCCTGAAGTATACGTAAACCAGCTCAAGGAGCTGAACGGCGGGCGCCAAACAGTTCATCTGGATTCCAACCAGAGTTTTTGACCGGGAGCCGCAGCCGAGCGATCAGCCACGCAGCGCCCGCTCGGCTTCAGGTCTCAAATCCGCCGGCGTGCTCGCCAAGCTCGCGCAAAAGCGCCCGTCGAAAATCGTGATAGTCGACCTCAATCGAATGGCGGGGCGATGAACCGAATCGGCGCCGCCGGTCGCTCACCTCGCGCGCGGATCTCGCTTCGACGTCGCCTGGACGCTCGAGCACGCCCGTGATTTGCAGCGCTGCAATACGCGCTTGATGATCCGCAAGCCGCCAGATGCACCCAATCGGCTGAAAGAGGCCGATGAAGTAGAGGTTCGCAATCCCGGGGTGCATCATGCTGAGGTAAAGCTGTGGGGAAGCGAGGAACTCCGGCCCTGTGACGCTGTCATCGAGGAACTGATAGCCAAGGCGATAGCCCGTAGCCCAGATGACAGAATCAAAGGTATCGCTCGTGCCGTCGCTGAAATGGACGATCTTGCCATCGAACCGCGCGATTGCGCGGCGCGGCACGACGGCGCCGTCGCGCAACGCAGCGAGAATCGCGGTATTAAGCGTCGGATGCATACTGGTCGCGCGGCCTTGCGGTCGTTCGAGCCCGTATTTCTCCCACGGCCCGACCTCGAGACGCACGGCCGCTTCCGCCACCGCATCTTGAACGAAGCGCGGGGCGTAACGCAGATAGCTCCGCATCCTGGCATAGAGCTGGTCGATCGGCCGCCCAAACATGATCTTGGGCAGAATGAAATAGCCGTGGCGCATGCTGATGCTCACGGAGGAAGCGACGCGAGACACGTCCACCGCGATGTCGCATGCCGAATTGCCGCCGCCGACGACCAGTACGCGCTGATCTGCGAAGGGTTCGGGCCGCTTGTATTCGCGCGAATGCAGCATCTTGCCGGAGAACCTGCCGGGGTAGTGGGGCAACAGGGGTTCGCGATGATGACCGGAACAGACGACGAGATCATCGAAGGTTTCGGAGCTTGCCCCGTTCCGGCCGACGACGCTGACGGACCACCTGCCGTCGGCGAGCCGTTTTGCGCTTTCGACGCGCGTGTCGAGCCTGATCTTGGCGAGGACGCCAAAGCGCTCGGCATAGGACCTGAAATAGTCGAGCATCTGCCGACATGAGGGAAAATCCGGGTAGTCCGCCGGCATCGGAAAATCCTCGAACTCGGAAAGGCGTTTCGAGGAGATCAGCCGGGTGGCGCGATAGACGCTTCGCTGGTCCGGATCGTCGTCATAGACCCAGTTCCCGCCGATCGCGGACGCTTCCTCATAGCAGGTCACGTCGTCGATATCTGCAGCGAGCAAGTTCTTGATTGTGGTCAACCCGCAGGGACCAGCACCAATGACGCAGACGCGCGCGGAACCAGATGCGACCGGTGACATCACTCAACCATAGCACGAAGCGATTGGCCGAAAATCCCACTTTCGCTGGTTGGCAGGCAAACATGACCTCCATCCCGACGCCCCGCCGCGGCCCGATGGCAGGCCCTGCCGTGCCTACAGCCCCGCGAGCACCGCCCTGGCGATATCGGCGGTGCCGTTGGCGCCGCCGAATTCCATCGGCTTCATGCCGCCGGCATAGGCCTGATCGACCGCACGCTGGATCCTCTCGGCAGCCTCGGCGGCTCCTTCCAGCCCATGCTTGTCGCCGAGCCAATCCAGCATCATCGCCGCCGACAGGATCATGCCGGTCGGGTTCGCCTTGCCCTGCCCCATGATGTCGGGGGCGGTGCCGTGGCAGGGCTGGAACACCGCGTAGCGGTCGCCGATGTCGGCCGAGGGCGCCATGCCCATGCCGCCGATCAGGCCGGCGGTGAGATCCGAGAGGATGTCGCCGAACATGTTCTCCGTCACCATCACGTCGAAGTCCCAGGGACGCTTGACCAGATTTGCCGCGCAGGCGTCGACATATAGATGATCCGCCTTCACTTCCGGATGACGTTGAGCGGCCTCGTCGAAGATCTCGCGAAAGAACGCGAAGGCCTTGAAGACGTTTGCTTTATCAACGCAGCTCAAAACGCCCTGGTAACCGCGCCGCTTGCGCCGTTCGGCAAGCTTGAATGAAAACTCGAACAGACGCTGCGAGGTCCTGCGCGTGATGACCATCGTCTCGCGGGCATCGTCCTTGGTCACCACGCCCTTCCCCATCGAGGCGAACAGGCCCTCGGTCGATTCCCTGATGAGGATGAGGTCGATGCCGCGCTCCTCCGCGCCGACGATCGGGCTCGGCACACCCGGGATCAGCCGCGCCGGACGGACGCCGGCATAGAGGTCGAAGATGAAGCGCAGTTCCACCTGCGGCGCGATTTCGGTGTTGTCGGGGTAGCGCACCGACGGCAGGCCGCAGGCGCCGAGCAGGATCGCGTCCGCCTCCTCGCAAAGCCGCACCGTGGTGTCGGGCATCGACTTGCCGGTCTCCTTATAATGGTTGGCTCCCGCCGGCGCGTCGGTGAAGCGGAAGTTCAGGCCCGACCTCGCTTCGATCTTGCGCAGGACCTCCAGCGCCGGAGCCATCACCTCCGGACCGATGCCGTCGCCTGCGAGCACGGCGACATGAAAGGCGTTATTGGCGGACATGGGGGATTCCTGAAAGCGTTTTGATTGTCATTCCGGGGCGCCCGAAGGGCGAACCCGGAATCTCGAGATTCCGGGTTCGGTGCTAACGCACCGCCCCGGAATGACAGCAATCTACGGCGTCAGCACCGCCCGGCCGACCAGCTTGCCCTTCTGCAGGTCGAGCAGCGCGTCATTAGCCCTGGCGAGCGGCATCGGCGTCACGGGAATCGGGGGGATCTTGTGGGTGTGGACGAGGTCGAGCAATTCACTGGTCTCGCGGAGATTACCGACATAGCTGCCCTGGATCGTCACCGCCTTGATCGGGATCAGCGGCAGCGCCCAGGGCGCGCCGCCGCCAAACAGGCCGACGATGATGAGCTTGCCGCCCTTGGTCAGGCAGTCGAAGCCGAGCTGGGTGGACTGGGCGTTGCCGACCAGGTCGATCACGGCGCGGATCGGGCCGCCGGCTTTCTGCGCCAACTGCGCCAGCGCGTCGCCCGCCTTGCCGTCGACGGTGGCCAGCGCGCCGGCCTTTTCCGCGGCTTCGCGTTTCTTCGCGTCGATGTCGACCACGATCGCGCCCTTGCCGCCCATCGCCTTGAGCAGGGAGAGCGCCATCAATCCGAGACCGCCGGCGCCGATGATCACGATCGGCGAGCCCAGGTCTTTTTCCACCTTCTTCAGCGCCGAATAGGTGGTCACGCCCGAGCAGGCGTAGGGCGCGGCGGTGACGGGGTCGAGCCCCTTCAGGTCCAGGAGATATTTCGGATGCGGCACCGTCATGTAATCGGCATAACCGCCGTCGCAGTAGACGCCGAGCGCGTTCGGCTTCACCGCACACATGTTCTCGTCATCTGCAAGACAGCTCGCGCATTTGCCGCAGCCGAGCCAGGGATAGGCCAGCGCGACGGTGCCGACCTTGAGCCCACCTTTGTCGGCGTCCTTCACGTCAGGCCCGAAGGCGACGATCTCGCCCGCCGTCTCGTGGCCCATGGTGCGTGGCAGGGATACGCCGCGGTCCTTCAGCGACAGCGGCTTCCGGCCATGACCAAGCTCATAGCCGCCTTCCCAGATGTGCAGGTCGCTGTGGCAGACACCGGCCGCCTTCACCTTGATCAGCACCTGCGTGCCCGTGGGCTGCGGTGTCGGGTGATCGACTTCCTTCAAAGGTGCATTGAAATCGGCAACCTGAAAGCTCTTCATGGCGTTACTCCCGGTGGTTTCTTGCCTCCCGGTTTATTTACGTCAGAGGGTGATGGCAAGCGACGTACTGGCCGGTTCCGACGGGACGCAGTTCCGGGACTTCGCTCGCGCATGTCTGGTCGGCACGCGGGCAGCGCGTGCGGAATCGGCACCCCGAAGGCGGCGCGATCGGCGACGGCGGCTCGCCGACCGCAACGCTCTCCGCCGGCTTGATGTCGGGGTCCGGCACCGGAATCGCCTCGATCAGGAGCGCGGTATAGGGGTGCGCAGGCTTGGCGAAGAGCTGTTCGGACGGGCCAACTTCACAGATCCGGCCGAGATACATCACCGCGACACGGTCGCTGACCGCTTTGACCACCGCAAGATCGTGGGCGATGAACAGCAGCGTCAGGCCGAAACGCGCCTTCATTTCTTCCAGCAGATTGAGGATTTGCGCGCGGATGGACACGTCGAGCGCCGACACCGGCTCGTCGCAGATGACGAATTCCGGATTGAGCACCAGCGCGCGCGCAATGCAGATGCGCTGGCATTGCCCTCCGGAGAACTCATGGGGCAGCCGACCCATCACCAGCGCCGGATCGAGGCCGACCGCGTTCAGCACCTCGCTGACGCGGTCCTGTCGCTCCTTCGGGTCGCTCACGCCCGCAATGACGAGCGGCTCGGCCACGATGTCGCCGATGCGCCGGCGCGGATTGAGGGAAGCGATCGGGTCCTGAAAGATGAGTTGTACGCGCCGGCGCATCTTCCGCAGGGCCTCGCCCCGCATCGCCGTGAGATCCTCGCCGTCGAACAGAACGCGGCCGGACACAGCCTGCCGCAACTGCACTACCGCGCGCCCAAGGGTCGACTTGCCGCAACCGGACTCGCCGACGAGCCCCAGCGTCTCCCCGCGCGCGATCTCGAGGGTGATACCGGAAACGGCGTGCACGATCTTGTTGCCAACGGTGTATTCGACAACGAGGTTCTCCACGCGCAGAAGCTGCGATGTCACACCCTGCCGGATCATGCGCCGACACTCGCGTCATGTTTGATCGGGTGGAAGCACGCGTAGCGGTGATCCGGCGAGGAGGAAGCCACAAGCTGCGGTTTCTCGCTCTCGCAACGACTGGTGGCGTAGCGGCAGCGTGGCGAGAAGGAACATCCCTTCAGCGGGCGGGTCGGATCGGGAGGACGGCCGGAGATCGCCGGCAGCGGCGTGTGCGGCGCGGTTTCCAGCTTCGGGATGGCGGCGAGCAGCGCTTCCGTATAGGGCATGCGCATCTGCTTGAACAATGCCTGCGTCGGGGCATGCTCGACCAAACGACCTGCATACATCACCGCAACCTCATCGGTCCGGCCGGCGACGACGCCGAGATCGTGGGTGATGATGATCATCGCCATGTGACGGCGCTTCTGCTCGCGGGCGAGCAGGTCGAGGATTTGCGCCTGGATGGTGACGTCGAGCGCGGTCGTGGGTTCGTCCGCGATCAGGAGCTTCGGTTCGCACGACAGGGCAATGGCAATCGCCACGCGCTGCCGCATGCCGCCGGACAATTGATGCGGATATTGCGCGAGCCGCTGCTCCGGCGCCGGGATGCCGACGGCGGCGAGCAGCTCCACGCTGCGCTTTCTTGCCTCCGAGGCGTCGAGTTCGAGATGTTCCTGCAGGGTCTCCATCAGCTGCGTGCCGATCGTGAGCACCGGATTGAGCGAGGTCATCGGGTCCTGGAACACCACCGCGATCGAACGCGCGCGCAGCTTCCGCAAGGTTTCCCGGCTGCAACGGGCAAGATCCTGCCCATCGAACATGACGCGGCCGGAGAGCTTCGCCTTCTTCGGCAACAATTGCAGAATGGCGCGCGACAGCATGGTCTTGCCGCAACCGGACTCGCCGACAATGCCGAGCGTCCGGCCGGCGCCGAGCGAGAGATCGACAGAATCGACCGCGCGCAGGTTGCCCCGCGCCGTCGGCAGATCGACCGCCACACCTTCGACGGAAAGCAACGGCGCTTCCGTCACAGTGAGGCCTGACGCGGATCGGTAAGCGCGCGCAGGGTGTCGCCGACCAGGTTGAAGGAGAGAACGGTCAGGAACATCGCGATCGCCGGCAGGAAGGCGAGCTGCGGCGCGACCTCCAGGCTTTCGCGCCCCTCCCCGATCATGCTGCCCCAGCTCGCAGTCGGCGGCGGCACGCCGAGGCCGAGGAACGACAGCGCTCCTTCGGCGACGATGATGACCGCGACCCCGAGCAGAAAGAAGGCCAGCAGCGGCAGCACCACGTTGGGCAGCAGTTCGCGCAGCAGGATGCGCGCATGACTTGCGCCGAGCGCTTCGGCCGCGATCACGAACTCGCGCCGCGCCAGGGTGAGCGTGGCGGCACGCGCCACCCGCATGAAGGCGGGGATGCCGAGCACACCGAGAATAATGGTGAGATTGGGAATCGACTGGCCGAGATAGGCGGTGATGGCGAGCGCCAGGATCAGGGGCGGAAAGGCGAGCAGCACGTCCATGCTCCCCACCACCAGCGTCTCGAACCGGCCGCGGAAATAACCCGCGAGCAGACCGAGCGCGCCGCCGATGGTGAGACTGATCACCGGCGCGCACAGTCCAACGAAAAGCGAGACCCGTGCCCCATGGATAAGGCGCGCAAGTTCGTCGCGGCCGAACCCGTCGGTGCCAAGCCAGTGCGCCGCCGAGAACGACGCGCGCCGTTCCAGCATGTCCATGTCGGTCGGCGACGGCAGCGGCAGCAGATCGGCGAACAGCGAGACCGCAAAGACAAGCAGCATCCAGCCGGCAGCCGCCCAGAACACGGGCCCGAGCCGCCGTCTGCGCCGCGCCGGTGCTGCGGCGACGCCTTCATCGAGGCCGAGTTCAAGCGTGGCCATGGCGGATCCGCGGGTCCAGAACGGCATAAAGCATGTCGACAACGAAGTTCATGATGACGAAGCCCGAAGCGACCAGCAGCACCACGCCCTGCATGATGACGAGATCGCGGGTATAGATCGCGCCGACGATCAGCCGGCCGATCCCGGGCAGCGCAAAAATCGACTCCACGATCAGGGCACCGCCGATCAAGCGGCCGATATTGATGCCGGTGATCGTGACGAGCGTGAGCGAGGACGGCTTCAGCGCATGCACGAACAGAATGCGCCGGGCCGTCAGGCCCTTGGCCCTGGCGAGCGCGATGTAGTCTTCCTGCAAGGTCGCGATCATGTCCGAACGCAAGACGCGCATGATGCCCGGCCACTCCGCGAGCGCGAGCGTCAGCGCCGGAAGCACCATGAAGCGCAAATTGGCAAGCGGGTCCTCGGACAACGGCACGTAGCCGGTCGCCGGAAACCATCGCAGGCTGACGGCGAACAGATAGATCAGGAGGATCGCCGACAGGAAGGTCGGCATCGAGAGCATCGCGAAGGCGGTGGATGTCATGAAGCGATCGAACGCGCTGCCGCTTCTGGCGGCGCACAGAATCGCAAGCGGCACGCCGATCACAAGTCCGATCAGTTCGGCCAGGATCATCAGCTCGAACGACACCGGCAACCGCTCTGCCACGACCTGCAACACGGTCTGGCCGGTGCGGAAAGAGCGGCCGAAATCGCCCTGCAGAATATGGCCGAGCCAGTGGAAGTAGCGGATCAGAGGCGGCTGATCGAGGCCCATGTCGTGGCGGAGCGCCTCGACCTTTTCCGGCGTCGCCTGGTCGCCGAGGATCACATAGGCGAGATCGCCCGGCAGTAGCGATGCGATCAGGAAGGTGAGCACGGAGACCGCAAGCAACACCGGGACGAGGTAGAGCAGCCTTCGGCCGACGAAGTGAAGCATGTCACCTATTCCAGCCAGGCACCGGACACGTCGATCACTCCGCTATACATCTTCGGCAAGCCCTTCACCTTCGACGTCGAGACTGCGTAATAGGTATTCTGGAAGAACCAGAACCAGAGCGCTTCCTTGTTGGTGAGCCGGCTGATCGCGCAATAGTCCTCGGTGCGCGCGGCAACGTCGGGCGTGATGCGGGCGTGCTCGAGCAGTTTGTCGAGTTCGGGACTGGAGTAATTGGCGAGCGCGACCGGGCTGCCGGTGTGGAAATTCGCATACATCTGCGGATCGGGATCGGGGAAATCGACGATGCGCCATCCGATGATCTGGAACTGACGCATGAAGGCGCGCGGCGGAAAGCTTGCCTGATCGATCTGCTCGATCTCCATGTTGGCGCCGATCTGCTTCCAGAACTGTTGCAACACCTGCCCATTGGCCCGGCCGCGCGGTGTGGCGGTAAAGATCATCTTGAAATCGACGGGCTTGCCATAGTCCTTGATCAGGGCCTTCGCCTTCTCGACGTCGTAAGGCAGAGCGCCGTCGTCCTTGCATTTGACCCAGGAGCCGTCGCCATAGGGATTTCTGGCTGGTCTCAAAAGGCCGTCGCTGAGCGCTTGGGACCATTTCTTGCGATCGATTGCCATCGCCAGAGCCTGCCGGACGCGCACGTCATCGAGCGGCGCGGCCTTGGTATTGACAGCAGCAACCTGGGCGCCCGAACCGACATAAGTATGCACGGTCAGCTTTGGGTCCTTCTGCGCCTTCTGGATATTGTCTGAGTCCGCCTCATCGTCCCAGATAATGTCGGCCTCACCGGATTGCAGGCTTGCAAAGCGCGATTGCGCATCCGGCAGCGGTTTCAGGATGATGCGGTCGAGATAGATATGGTCCTTGTTCCAGTAGTTCGGGTTTTTCTCGAGCACCATGCGGTCGCCTGCGGTCCATGATTTCAGGATGTAGGGGCCGGTGCCGACGGGGTTGCGGTTGTAGTCGTCGCCCTTGGTCTTCCAGGCGGTGGGAGATTGAACGGCGGCATTCTGGTGCGCGTATGAACTCAACGCGGGGAAGTTCACCGAGGGGTCGTTGAGGTGATACACCGCCGTCAGTTCGTCGGGCGCTTCCAGGTCGTGGATATAGGCGATGTAGAAGGCGCACCGGCATTTGTTGGCGGGATCCTTTTGCCGGTCGAAGTTTTCCTTCAGGGCCTGCGCATTGAACGGCGTGCCGTCATGAAACTTGACGCCCGGCCGCAGCTTGAACGTCCAGGTCTTGTAGTCGTCGGAATGAGTCCAGGACAGCGCCAATTTCGGTTGCGCCTCGCCCTTGTCGTCGAGGTAGGTGAGCGTATCGAAGAGCGCGGATGAGGCGCTCAATGCGGCGGTATCGAACACGCCCACCTTCAACGGGTCGAAGCCGGGAATGTCGAGTTCGAGTCCGACGGTGATGCTGCCTCCCGCCTTTTGTGCGGAGGCGGGACCGGCAAGCGCTCCCGCCGCAAATGCCATCGCAAGGAAAATCGGCGCAAGCTTGCGCGCGCGGGTCAGCGCTTTCATCGGATTGCTCCTCAAGACCTCGAGTGTCCGATTTCTCGGATCGTTATTTCCGGATCGGTGTTGTGTCGGCGCGCACATTGGCCAAAATCGAAGGCAGCGGCAAGACTGTCGTCAGCCTCGCTGGGCGACAAGCGGTCGTCCGGAAAACGCTGCAATCTCATCCTCCGACAGGCCGGTTTCCTTCAGCAGCGCGCGCGTGTGCTCGCCGAGCGTCGACACGCGCTTGCCTGCGGCCACCCGGGCGCCCGACATTCGGAACGGCAGGTTCATGACGCGGAACGTTCCCCCGCCATCCTCCACCTCCGCCAGCGCATGGCGGTGGGCAAGCTGCGGATCGGCAAGCGCCTGCGCCACCGTCCGATAGGCCGAAGACGGCACGCCCGCTTGATTGAGTGCCCCAAGGCATTGCTCCGTGGTCACGGTGTGAGACCAGGCCTCGACGCCATCCATCAATTGCGACCAATTGGCGCGGCGGTCGGCATACTTCGCAAAACGCGGATCGTTCACCCATTCAGGGTGGCCGATCACGCTCATCAGTCCTTGAAAGGTCTTCTCGCTCGCGATCGCGAGCATGACATATCCGTCTTTAGTCGCAATCGGCCCGAACATCGGCCTTGAGACCGGCGGAACCTCGAATTGCGACCACTGCACTTCGTTGAGTGTCAGCGTCAGCATCGATTCCAGCATCGAGACATCAATATGCTGGCCGGCCTGCGTCACTTCGCGCCGATATAGCGCCGCCGATATAGCGCCAAAGGCATAGGTGCCGGTGAAGACGTCGGCATGATAGATGCCGCAGTAATCCGGCCGCTCGCGCCCCGGCTGGTAGGCCAGATGCGCCATGTCGTAGCCGGACGCGGCGTGGATGACCGGCGCATAGGCCGGCAACTCCGCCGATGGTCCTGACTGGCCATAACCGGAGATCGAACAATAGATCAGCCTTGGATTCAGCGGCCGCAGCGCCTCGTAATCGAGCTTCAGGCGGTGCATGACCCCGGGGCGGAAATTCTCGACCAGGATATCCGCGGTTGCAACCAGCCGCCGCACCGCCTCGACCCCCTCCTTCGATTTCAGGTCGAGCACCAGGCTCTTCTTGCCGACATTGAGCTGGCCAAACGCGGTGGAGCACGCGTTCCGCACGGGCGGCCGGGTCCGCATCGTCTCCCCCTCGGACGGCTCGATCTTGATCACCTCGGCGCCCATGTCGGCAAGCATCCGCGAGCAATGAGGGCCGGCAATGGTGGTCGAGAAGTCGAGCACGCGAAGGCCCGCGAAGCAGCCTGTCAAATGGTCCTCATTGAGATGAGGTATGGTCATTCCCAAAATCCTCCCGCCCCGTCGCCTGGCCCGATTTCGGTCGCCGGCTGAACCGAACCTAGATGGCCGAGACCATCGAGGGAAGCGCTCACCGGAACCTGCCGGCAGGCCGCGATCAGGCGAATGTACTTGGACCTGTTTTTGCATAGCAACATAGAGAGACATTTCAGGGGGCACTTCTTGAAGGTACTCTTTGTCACCACGGAGATGGACGATTTCGTCCGGGTGGGCGGATTGGGCGCCGTCTCCGCCGCGTTGCCGAGAGCACTGCGTGCCCGGGCCGATGTGAGGGTCCTGCTGCCCGGCTATCACGACGTGGTTGAGCGAATTATCCACCTTGAAATTGTTGGGGAATGTCCACCCAAGGCGGACATGCCGGGCTGCAAGCTCGGACGGGCCGCGACCGCGGACGGCGTACCGGTCTACGTGCTGTTGTGCCCGCAACTCTATGAGCGGCCGGGCAACCCCTATGGCGACGAACAGGGCAATGACTGGCCTGACAACGACATCCGTTTCGGCCGGCTCGCGTCAGCCGCGGCCGAACTTGCGATGGGCAGGCTGGACAGAAATTGGGCAGCCGACCTCGTCCATGCCAATGACTGGCAGGCGGCGCTGGTCCCGGCCTATCTGGCCTGGAGTGGCGCGAGACTGCCTTCGATCCTGACCATTCACAACCTCGCCTATCAGGGGCTGTTTGCACGGGACTCCCTGCGGCGGATCGGCGCGCCGGAAAGCTCGTTCCATATCGACGGGCTCGAATTCTACGACAAGCTGTCCTTCCTCAAGGGCGGACTTGTCTATGCCTCGCATCTCACCACCGTCAGTGCGACCTACGCCAGGGAGATCACGACGCAGGAGTTCGGCTGCGGACTCGAGGGCCTGCTTCGCGCCCGCTCCGACGCCAGGCAATTGACGGGAATATTGAACGGCATCGATGAAAGCTGGGACCCGCGCATCTGCGCGCAGCTGGCACAGCCGTTCGGGGCCGGCGATTGGGAAGGCAAGCGCGCCAATGCAGATAATCTGCGCCGGCAATTCGGACTTGCGGTCTCGCGCGGACCGATTTTCGGACTGGTGGCGCGGCTGGTCCACCAGAAGGGCATCGATCTCGTGCTCTCGGTGGCCGACGAGATCATCCAGTATGGCGGACAGATCATCGTGACCGGAAGCGGCGAACCCGCGCTTGAACAGGCGCTGGTCGACGCACATCGGCGCAGGCCCGACGCCATCGGCGTCAAGATCGGCTTCGATGACGCGCGGGCGCGGCGCATCTTCGCGGGCAGCGATTTCACGCTGATGCCGTCGCGTTTCGAGCCCTGCGGGCTCAGTCAGATGTATGCGCAGCGCTTCGGCTCGCTGCCGATCGGCCACCAGACCGGCGGTCTTGCCGAAACGATCACCGACGGAGAGACCGGTTTCCTGTTCTCGAAACCCTCGATCGAGTCCTTTTTGGGGGGCGTCCGGCGCGCGTTCTCGGCCTTCATGTCGAGCGAACGGCTCGATTCCATGCGCCGCAGCGCGATGGCGCGCTCCTTCAGCTGGGAGCTGCCAGCCGCCTGCTACAGCGCGCTCTATCGCAAATCGATTTCAGTCTAAGGCATGATCCGGAAAAAAGTGGGAAGCGGTCTTCCAAAAATATCAAGCGCCACATCCCGCATAGCCGCAAATCTCACGCGAACCGGCCGTCACCGGGATCGTGCTTGGTCTCGGGCATGATCAGCGTGATCGCCACAAGCCCGAACGCGGCCACGCCGGCGAGCGCGAGGAACGCGACCGGACTGCCAAAGGTATCGCTGATATAGCCGGCCAGCACCGTCGACAGCGCGGCGCCGATGCCGGTCGCGGTGCCGACAATGCCTTGCGCCAGGTTGAAGTGGCCGCTGCCGAACGCCAGATCGGCGACCGTCAGGGGAATGAGCACCGCGAACACCGCCGCCGTGATGCCGTCGAAGACCTGAATGAAGACCAGAACAAAGGGATCGTGCACGGTCGCGAACAGGAGACCGCGGACGGCGAGTGCGGAGAAGCCGATCAGGAGCAGCGGCCGCCGGCCCCAGGCCTGCGCCCTGTTGCCGACCGTCGGCGACATCAACGCCACGATCGCCTGCGGCACGACGATGCAGAAGGCGATCAAGACCGGCGCCCACTGGCTTGATCGGGTCGTCACCACGCCCGCCATCAGCGGCAGCATCGCCGCGTTGGCGAGTTGCAGCAGCAGCACACAGCCGGCGAAGATCAGGAGCGGACGTTTCCGCACCAGCCGCACCACACTGGTGGCCTGCGGATCGGGCGTGGCGCGTACGATCTCGCCATGCGCCCGCGCCACGTCGACCTCGCTCTCACGGATGCGCGACAGCGCGATCAGCGTCGGGATCGCCAGGCAAAAGGTGACAAGGAACACCGAGCGGCTGGAGATGAAATAGCCCGCCGTGCCCATCACGGCCGCCGCCACGCCGTTGCCAAGCGAGGCAAAGCGCGCATTGCGCCCGAGCCGCTCGCCGATTGCGAACGGCCCGACCAGCCCGAGACTGATCGCGGCAATCGCGGGGCCGAGCACGCAGCTTGCCGCGGCATGCAGGGCCGCTGCCGTCACCACCACCGGGAAGATCGGCATCGCCGCGTAAGCAAGCGCGGCACAGCCGATGGTGGCGATCGCAAAGCTCGCGACCAGCCGCTCGGAACGAGCCAGGTCGACGATGGCGCCACCGGGCATCTGGCCGATCAGCCCGACCACGCTGCCAATCGACAGCACGAGACCAATCTCCGCCTGGGTCCATTTCTCCGTGGTGAGATAGACGGCAATGAACGGGCCGAAGCCGGTCTGCACATCGGCGAGAAAGAAGATGAACCAGTCGAGACCCCGCAGGCTCTGCGTCGAGGGATGCGGCTTGTCCCCGGGGGAACCCGGCGGCGTCGGCACATTATCATCCATGACGATCGCGCCCCGCTTGCGATCGTCATCCTTGCTCTCATTCACATGGAACGGGCGCGCGACCAGAATACCCCTCCTCCCTGCCTAATGCTCGTAATCGAAAGGTGAGAGGTTGCCGGCCGCTCCCAGCACCACGATCGGCGTGCCTTCTTTGTATTCCGGCGCGGCCGCCACCTGCGCCTTGGTCAGCTCCAGCGTGAGGCTGTCGCCCTTGTTGTTGACATGCCCGAAATGCAACGCATTCCAATCGACGACAATCTTGCGGCTGCCGACGCCGAGAAAGCCGCCGAAATCGATCACCGCTGCTCGCACCGTTCCGGTGTGATCGACAAGGACATCGACGATGCGCCCCATGTTTTCGTCCGTAGGGCTTCTGACGTCCCGGCCGAGCACGCCATGGGCCTCCATTGGCGCAATCACCGTAACCGAGGGCGGCGGCGCTGCTTCCTTCGTTGCGGGAGGCGCAGCGGGCACCGCAGTTTGTTGCGGTTCGCTTTCCGCACGGGCGCCGACGACTGCCGCCAGCAAAACAAGACATCCTGAGAAGATGAACAAGCGTCTTCCGCGCATGGTTCCCCTCGTCCGTTGTTCGCGAGCGCGCGTCAGCGCGCAAGCACGATTGACACCTGAATCTGTCCCCGCCGGCGCAGCACTTCCATCGACACTTCGTCGCCATGCCGTCGGATCCGCAAGTCCACGCTGGATTCGCCGAGCCGCAACTCGCGCAGGATCACCTCATTGAGGAACGCCGGCAGTTTCGGATTTCGCAGCCTGATCTCGGAGCGGTCGGCATCGAATTCCAGCCCGAGCGTGGCTTCGAGCAGCGTAAACGGCGTTGCACTCGCCCAGGCCTGCGGCGCACAGGCAACCGGATAAAGAGTCGGTCCGCGATGCTTCTCGCGGCGAAAGCCGCAGAAGAGCTCGGGCAACCGGCGCAAATCCATGTAGGTCGCCGCGTCGAACAATCCCTTGAAGACATGCTCGACCGAATGCTTCAGCCCGTAACGCGCGAGCCCCAGCGCGATCAGCGCGTTGTCGTGCGGCCAGATCGAGCCGTTATGATAGGACATCGGGTTGAAGCGGGCAGCGCCGAGCGCGACGGTGCGGATGCCCCAGCCGGTGAAGAAATGCGGCCGCAGCAGATCGGCCGCGACCTTGCGGGCGCGATCTTCCTCGATCATGCCGCTGAACAGGAGATGGCCGGCATTGGAGGAACGCACCCGGCACGGCTGCTTCTCGCCGTCCAGCGCGATCGCGTAGGTGCCGAGTTCCTCGCACCAGAACGCATCCTCGAAACGCCGGGCAAGCTGGTACGCCTCCATCTCAAGCCGTTGCGCGATCTCGCGGCGGCCAAGCCGATGCGCGCAGCGCGCCGCCAGCCGCTTGGCGGCGAACACGTAGCCCTGCACCTCCGCCAATGCGATGTTGCCCTCGGCAAGCCTGCCGTCAGCGTGGAAAATCGCGTCGTAGGAATCCTTCCAGCCCTGATTGCGCAGGCCTGCGTCGGTCGCGCGCTGATATTCGACAAAGCCGTCGGAATCGGGATCGCCCGGGCCGTCGATCCAGCCGAGCGCCGCTTCGATGGCTGGCCACAGCTCGCTCAGCGTCTTGTAGTCCCCGGTGCGCTCGCCATAAAGCCCCGCAAGCAGCACGAACAGCGGCGTCGCATCGACACTGCCGTAATATTGCGCGAACGGCACTTCCCGCAGCGCCGCCATCTCGCCGCCGCGCATTTCATGGAGGATCTTGCCCGGCTCGGCGTCGTTGAGCGGATCGACGGAGGTGGCTTGATAGCGCGCGAGACGCGCGAGCACGCCGCGCGCGACACGTGGATCAAGCCAAAGCATCTGGAGCGCGGTGATGATGCCGTCGCGGCCGAACGTCGTCGAATACCAGGGAATACCGGCGTAGGGATACCGTCCCTCCGGCGTCTCCGTCATCAGCATGTTGAGGTCGGCCATGGAGCGGCAGAGCACCTCGTTGAAGATGTCGTTCGACGTCTCGACGCTGGTGCAGCTCGCGGTCAACTGCCGCATCTCGCGGCGATGCGCCAGCAGCCCCGGGAAGAAGCGCTTGAGCTTGGGTTCCGCGGGCTTGTTGCAGGACACCGACACGAACAGCGACCCGGTCTGGCGCGGCGCCAGCTCACAACGCCAGGTCGCCGCATTGACCGACAGACGGGTCGGCCGCGGGTCGAAATGCAGCGACGTCAGCCGGGACACGTTGTCGAGCCCCTTGTACTCGAGAGCGACGTCCGCCGGCCCGAGCAGGCGGGCCGAGCCAACGCCGCGGCGCTCGCGTTTCTCGCCGCGAACTTCGAAGAGGTCGGCGAAATCGTTGTCGAACAACAAGGTGATGTCGAAGCTGGCGTGCCGATCGCCATGATTTTGCAGGCCGATACGCTGGTAGGCCCTGCCCCGCCACAAGAAGATCGTGCGCACGATGTGCAGCATGTCCTTTTCCAGCACCAGACGGTCCTGGTCGTAGATGTCGGGATTGCTCAGATCGACGGTCAGCGAGGAATTGTCGTCGCGCAGATTGGAGCCGAGCAGCAGCGGTTGAACGTCATCGAATACGAGCTGAAGTTTTGCGAGATAACGGGTATCTGCGTGGAACAACCCGTCCTGTCCACCCGCGGAGGCCCCCATATCACCATGACTGTCGAGGACGATGAAGGTGTCGTCGTGCTTGAGCGAACGCCGCGGCCGCGTCGCTTGCCCCGTCATGGGGATGTAGAAGGGCTGGTCTACGGCAAGCTCAACGACCTGCGAGCTCGTGAAAATCTGAGTGACGGCCTCTGGCATGATAACCTCGGATGCTTTGCCACCGCGCGTTACTCGATACACAACCGGCAGAATGGAAACGCCACGCTTACGCAGCGAACTTCGCAAGCCGGCTCATCTCCTGAGTCACCAGTTCGCGGTAAGGCCCCTCCCTCTGCATCAGCCGGTCCGGCGGTCCATCCTCGATGATCCGTCCCGCCTTCAGCACTACGACGCGATCGAAATTGCGCAAGGTGGCGAGCCTGTGAGCGATCGCGATCACGGTGCGGCCACGCATCAGCCGGGCCAACGCCTCGCGAATTGCGTCCTCGGACTCGCCGTCAAGCGCGGCAGTGGCTTCATCCAGCAGCAGGATCGGCGCGTCCTTCAGGAAAGCGCGTGCGATCGCGATGCGCTGACGCTGGCCGCCCGACAATCTGACGCCGCGGTCGCCGACCGTGGTATCGAGTCCTTCCGGCAGGCTTTCGACAAACTCGCAGCGCGCGGCAATCGCAGCGCGCAGCACTTCGTCATCGGTGGCGTCGGGCCGGCCGTAGCGGATATTCTCACGGATGCTGCGATGGAACATCGTGATATCCTGTGGCACCACCGAGATCGCGTGGCGCAGGCTCTCCTGCGTCACGCGCGAGATGTCCTGGCCGTCGATGGTGATATTGCCCTGGTCGACATCATAGAAGCGTTGCAGCAGCACGAACAGCGACGACTTGCCGCCGCCGGACTGGCCGACCAGTCCAACCCGCTGGCCGGGCTTGAGGCGCAGATTGAAGCGTTCGAAGATCTTCAACCCACCCGGATACTCAAACGAGATGTTGTTGAAGGCGATGGCCGCGCCGGCGCGGGTGAGCGGTTCAGCCTCCGGATGATCGCGCAGTTCATGAGGTTGCAGCAGGGTCGCGATCGCTTCCGTCATCCGCGCGACATGCTGGGTGACGTCGACCAGCGCGACGGCGAGATCGCGCGTCGCATTGAGGATGGAAAGCCCGAGCGTGCAGATCAGCACCACATCGCCGGTGGTGGCGCCGCCCTGCTGCCAGAGACGGATGCCCCAGGCCAGCAATGCGACGATCAGCACGACGGTCACGGCCGCGTGAGTGAGGCGTAATTTCTCCAGATAGCGCAGGCTGCGGCCCCGCGCGACCAGTTCACGCCGTACAGAGGCGTCGAAGCGGTCGTGCTCGTGGCTCAGCCCGCAAAATGCGCGCACCAGAGGCAGATTGTTGATCACGTCGACCATCTCGCCGTCGACCGCGGCGGCCTTGTTTGCGAAGTCGTCATGGAGCGATTTCCCCGCAGCCGCAAGGTGGAACATGGCAATCACCATGCCGCCCGCAATCACGATCAGTCCCGCCGCCATGGGCAGGCTGACCGTTCCGATCAGGCTGATTGCCGCAATTGTGGCGATACAGGGCGGCAACACATTCCAGATGAACATGTTCTCGAGCGTGAAGATCGCGTTTGAGGTCGCCGTGATCCGGCTCGTGAGCATGCCCGGCATACGATCCGAAAAATAGCTCTGGGCGTGGCCCGTGAGGTGGCGGAACATGTCCCGCCTGAGATCGCCAGTCACACCGACAAAGGTGAAGCTCGCGACCCAGCTCGCGATTCGCCAGAGGAAATTGTCGGCTGCGATCAGCGACATGAGAATCGCGAATGCCAGCCATACGTTGCTGGCGTGGGAAGCTCCCGCCGAGAGGCAGTCGACCAGGAATTTCACGCCATATTGCGTGCCCACCGAACAGGCAACTGCGCCGACGACACAGGCCAGTATTGTAAGATGCGAGAACGGCCGCTGGCGCAGATAGCGCAGAACAAACGGAAATGGGCGATGCGCATATCCTGAGAGATGGTCCATGGGTGAGCGAACCTGTTGGAGAGAGCGGAAGATACGGTTCCACCTCAGTGAACGATTGACCTTCTTCCCGGTTCCGCAGCGCGCCGTATATCGCCTGCGCAAACCATGCATCGGTCGTCTCCTGCAATAAACGAGAGCGTGATCGATGGTCATGGCATCATCACGACAGGACTACGTACGTTTTGCGAGAAGTAACCTTGCAGTGCAGGAACTTCGCATATGCGGCAGCGTTGCGTACCTGGCACGCGGGCGCGCCGAGCAGGGGCGGATTTTCCATGATCGAAAAAAGGAGAAAGTGAGATGCGCATCGCGCAGGTAGCTCCATTGACGGAGGCCGTTCCACCCAGGCTCTATGGCGGCACCGAGCGGGTGGTGCACTGGTTGACGGAGGAACTGGTTACGCTCGGGCACGATGTGACATTGTTCGCGAGTGGAGATTCCCAGACTTCGGCAAAACTCGACGCAACCTGGCCAAAAGCGTTGCGTCTTGATGGCGCGGTCCGCGACCCCAACGCGCTACATATGGTGATGCTGGAGCGCGTGCGTCAAAAATGTGACGACGAAGAGTTCGACTTCCTCCACTTCCATCTCGATTATTATCCATTCTCGCTGTTCTACAGGCAGCCGACACCGTTCCTGACCACGCTGCACGGCCGGCTTGATCTGCCTGAACACCAGCCGGTGTTTTCGACCTTTTCAGAGGTTCCCGTTATCTCGATTTCCAACTCGCAGCGGCGGCCGGTGCCCCAGGCCAACTGGGTGCGCACCATTCACCACGGCTTGCCGGAGAAACTTTTGACACCACAACCTGCAAGACAGGAATATCTCGCCGTGCTCGGGCGCATCGCGCCGGAAAAGGGCGTCGACCGCGCCATCAAGATCGCGCTCCGCTGTGGCATCCCACTCAAGATCGCCGCCAAGGTCGATCGCGCCGACCAGGATTATTACGATCAGCTGATTTCGCCGCTGATCTCGGGCAACCCGCTTGTCGACTATGTCGGCGAGATCAGCGACAAGGAGAAATCGGAATTCCTGAGCGGAGCCATGGGGCTGCTCGTGCCGATCGATTGGCCCGAGCCGTTCGGCCTTGTCATGATCGAGGCAATGGCGTGCGGTACGCCCGTGATCGCCTACAACAGAGGCTCGGTGCCGGAAATCATCGAGGACGGACTGACCGGCTTTGTGGTGGAAGACGAGACCAGCGCCGTGGCCGCCGTCAGTCGTCTGGCGGGCCTTGATCGGGCCGCGATCCGGAAGCGGTTCGAGACCCGTTTCACTGCGCGGCGGATGGCGCTCGATTATCTCGAAGCCTATCGCGGCTTGACTGACCGCGCCGAACCGCGGATCCGGCTGGTCAGCAGCGCGGAATAGGCGCTTCACAAATTTACATATAATGTCGGGAAAGCCGCCATCTCCCAGCGAGATCGGCGGCTTTCCTGTTTGCACACGCGGTCTGAAACAATTGCAATCGCAGAACGAAATCCCATGCTGCGGCGCACGCTCGGCACCTCCTGCCACATGGCCTCATGACCTTTGTACGCTTTGAGCTTTCCGTGGGGCATGGTATGCGGCGCCAGCAGATAAAAAGAGCAGCCGGGTCAAGGCCATCGGGACCGGGCGCAAAGGGGGAAGCAAAATGAACAAAGGCAACAAGCAGTCCGTCATTGCCGGCAAAAGCCGCCGCCAATTCCTGAAGACCGCGCTGGCGGCAGGTGCATTCGGCGCGGTGCCGCTGCGCGGCTGGGCTGCCGATCCCATCAATATCGGCGCGCTCTATCCGACCACGGGCAGCATGGCGCAGATCGGCGTCGGCTGCGTCGCAGCCGCCAAGATGGCCGTCGATATGGTCAATGAGGCCGGCGGCATCAAGTCGCTCGGCGGCGCCAAGCTGAACCTGATCATCTCGGACGTGCAGAGCGACACCACGGTGACCCGTACCGAGACCGACCGCCTGATCACAGGCAACAAGCTCTCCGCGATCCACGGCTGCTATGCCAGCGCACTGACCTTGATCGCGAGCGAGGTCTGCGAGCGTGCCAAGGTGCCGATCATCACCGGCTCGAGCTCCGACCAGCTCAACAAGGGCCGCACCTACACCTTCACGCCGTTCGCGCGCGCCTCGCAATTCGCCAAGGCACAATTGCAGATGTCGAAACTCGTCAGCGAGCAGCCGAAAGTCGCCGTGATCTTCGAGAACACCGCCTTCGGCACGTCGACCTCGAACGGGTTGAAGGAGCTCGCGCCCGGCGAAGGCGTCGAGATCGTGATGTTCGAGCCGTATTCGGCGGGTTTCACCGACGCCAGCCCCTTGATCAACAAGGTCAAGGCGTCCGGCGCCAACGCGCTGTTCTCGCTGTCCTACCTCAATGACCTGATCCTGATCGTGCGAACGGTACGGCAGGTCGGCCTCAACATCGCAATCAATGGCGGCTCCGGCGGCTTCGTCATGCCGGACTTCTACAAGAACGTCGGCAAGGCGGCCGAAGGGCTGCAGGGCGTCGCGCACTGGAACCACGACGTCAGTGACGATGCGCAAAAGGTCAACGTGGAGTTCAAGAAGCGCACCGGTGAGTTCGCCTTCGAATATGCGGGCGGCCTGGTGGCACAGACGTTCATGCTGGCGGATGCGCTGGAGCGCGCCGCGTCGGCCGATCCGCAGAAGGTCCGCGAAGCGCTGTCCACGCTCGATGTCTCGTCCGGCTATGCCGCGATGGCTCCGGGAGGCAAGGTCAAGTTCGGCCCCGACGGCAAGAACATCTACGGCCGTCCGGTCGGGGTGCAGTGGCAGAATGCAGATCTGGCCAGCATCTTCCCGAAGGAAGACGCCCGCGCGCCGCTCCTGAAGACCTGACCGGCGGCATTTAGCCATGCTTGAGACAGTGATCCAGGCCGTGATCAACGGCCTGCTCATCGGCGGCATCTACGCGCTCGTGTCCATCGGCGTGACGCTGATCTTCGGCGTCGTGAAGATCGTCAACTTCGCCCAGGGCGAATTCGTGATGATCGGCATGTACATCACGTTTTTCCTGTTCAGCTATTTCGGCATCGATCCCCTGCTCTCGCTCTTCATCTCGATGCCGGTGCTGTTCGTCATCGGCGCACTGATCCAGCACTTCCTGATCCGGCGGGTGCTGGGTCCCAACGACATGCCGCAGATCTTCCTGACGTTCGCGCTGTCGTTGCTGCTGCTCAACCTGTCGCTGCTGTTCTTCACCGCGAACTACCGCACGGTCCATACCTTTTATTCGGATGAGGCGTTCCACATCGGCGGGTTCTACATCCCCGTCGCGAAATTGATCGCCTTTGTCGTGGCGATGGGATTGAGCGGCGCGCTCTGGTTGTTCCTGCACACGACCGATCTCGGCAAGGCGATGCGCGCCGCGTCGCAAAAGCCCGATGTCGCAGTCCTCATGGGCATCAACCCCAACCGGGTGTTCGCGGTCGCCTTTGGCGCGGCGCTCGCGCTGGCCGGCGCTGCCGGCTCGCTGCTGATGCCGTTCTACTCCGCCTACCCGTTCGTCGGACAGGTTTTCGTGCTGATGGCCTTTGTGGCTGTCGTGCTCGGCACGCTCGGCAACGTCGTGGGCGCGCTGATCGCCAGCCTGATGATGGGGGTTGCGGAATCGCTTGGTGTTCAGTTCGTCGGCGCCGATTCCGGGCTGATCGTGGTGTTCGCCATGCTGCTGCTCACGCTGGCCTTCAAGCCGAACGGCCTCGGCGCCGGGAGGGTGCGCTGATGGGAGGCTCGCCGCTCAAGATCGCAGCCCTCGCCGTCCTGGCGATCGTCCTGATCGCGCTGCCGCAGGTGGTGAAGAGCTCGTTCGCGATCGATATCTTCATTCGCATCCTGCTGTTCTCCTTCATCGGTGTCGCCTGGAACCTGATGGGCGGCTACGCCAAGCAGCTCTCGCTTGGCCATGCCGCCTATTTCGGGCTCGGCGCCTACACCTCCACCATCATGCAGATCGATTTCGGCGTCTCGCCCTGGATCGGCATGGTCGCGGGCGGCGTGGTCGCTGCGATCGCAAGCCTGCCGATCGGCTGGCTGTGCTTCCGTTTGCGCGGCCCCTATTTCACCATCGCCACGATCGCGACCGCGCAAGCCTTGATGCTGATCTTTCTCAAATTCCGCGACTTCGCCTGGGGCGCCGAGGGCACCACGATCCCGAACCTCGGCAGTTCGCCGCTGATGCTGCAATTCGAGACCAAGGCATCCTATTATTATGTCGTCCTTGGCCTCCTGGCGCTGGCGCTCGTGATCACCTACCGGATCGAGCAATCCTGGATGGGCTACTACCTCGTTGCGATCGGCGAGGACGAGGACGCCGCCGAAGCGATCGGCGTCAATGCACCCCGCATCAAGCGCGACATCTACATGATCTCGGCGTTCCTGACCGCGCTCGCCGGCACCTTCTACACGCAATACATCTACTTCATCGATCCCGCGACCGCGTTCAGCTTCAACATCTCGATCGAGGCGGCGCTGGTCTCGATCGTCGGCGGCATCGGCACGCTGTGGGGGCCGGTGGTCGGCACGGTGCTCCTCGAAACCACCTCCGCGCTCCTGCAGAGCTGGCTCGGCTCCAGCACCGGGGGAATTCAGCTGACTGTGTATGCGCTGATCCTGATGGCGGTGATCCTGTGGCGGCCGACCGGGCTCATGGGTTTTGTCAATGAGGTCCTGCAGCGCCGCCGCAACCGCAAGCCCGCACCTTCGCCTGCGAGGACGGCGTCATGAGCGAGGCGCTTGTCATCAAGGGGCTGAGCAAGCGCTTTGGCGGCTTGCGCGCCGTCCAGGACGTCAGCTTCACCGTGAAGGAGAACGAAACGGTGGCGCTGATCGGGCCGAACGGCGCCGGCAAGACCACGAGCTTCCATCTCATGACCGGCTTTCACCGGGCCGATTCCGGCTCGGTCCAGGCGTTCGGGCAGGAGATCGTGGGATTGAAGCCGCACGACATCTGCGCGCTCGGGCTTGCCCGCACCTTCCAGGTCGCAAAGCCCTTCGGCGCCATGACGGTGCTCGCCAATGTCATGACCGGCGCATTCCTGCGCGACCGGCACGTTGCCGCCGCGCGCGAAAAGGCGCGTGAGGCCATCGATTTCGTCGGTCTCTCCGCGCGCGAACAGACGGCGGCCAAGGACCTCACCACGATCGATCAGCGCCGCCTGGAAATGGCGCGCGCGCTAGCAACCCAGCCGAGGATCCTGTTGCTCGACGAGGTGATGGCCGGACTCAATCCGTCGGAAATCGATCAGGCGGTGGCACTGGTCGGAAAGCTCTCGGCGCGCGGACTCACCATCGTCATCGTGGAGCACGTGATGCGCGCGATCATGGCGGTCGCGCGGCACATCGTGGTGCTCGACCACGGCCAGAAGATCGCCGAAGGCGCACCGAAAGAGATCGTGGAAAATCCGGAGGTGATCCGCGCCTATCTCGGCTCCTACGTGCATACACCGCCGCCGGGAGGCGCGCATGCTTAAGCTCTCCGGCGTCAGCGCATCCTACGGCTCCGTGCCTGCGATCACCAACGTCTCGATCGAGATCGGCGAAGGCGAGGCCGTCGGTCTGCTCGGGGCGAACGGCGCGGGCAAGAGCACCACGCTGCGTGCCATCTCGGGCCAGGTGAAACTCTCGACCGGCAGCGTGACGTTCGCCGGCATCGACCTCAAGACGCTGCCGGCCCATCGTATTCCCGAACTCGGCATCGCCCACGTTCCGGAAGGGAGGCAGGTCTTCCCTGAAATGACCGTGCAGGAAAATCTCGAGATCGGCGCCTTCGTGCCGAAGGCCAAGGCCGAGCGCGCACAGACCATGGAGCTGGTCTACGGCATTTTCCCGCGGCTTGCCGATCGCCGCAAGCAGTTGGCCGGCACCATGAGCGGCGGCGAGCAGCAGATGCTAGCGGTCGGACGCGGGTTGATGCTCAAGCCGCGGCTTCTGATGCTGGACGAGCCGTCGCTAGGGCTTGCCCCTGTCATGACCGACGTCACCTTCGAGAAGATCGGCGAGATCCACAGGATGGGTACGGCGATCCTGCTGGTGGAGCAAAATGTCAGCCGGGCATTGTCGCTGGTGCAGCGCGCCTATGTGCTCGAGAGCGGCAATGTGATCATGCACGGCCTGAGCAATGAGCTCGCCAACAACAAGCAGGTGCAGGCTGCCTATCTCGGCATCTGATCCCCGATGTTCAAGCGTCGGCGGTGTGCCGCCATTCGCCGGGCGTCAGGTCGAAGCGCGAGCGGAACGCCTTGTTGAAGTGGGACAGATCGTTGAAGCCCCAGCGATAGGCGACGTCGGAAATATTGAGCGCCCGCTGGTTTGGATCGCGCAACGCGACGCTGCAGCCTTCGAGCCGGTTGTCGAGCAGCCAGCGGCTGAAGGTGTGGCCGGTCTGCCGGAAGCGCGAGTGCAGCGTTCGCACGGAGATGCCGAGATGATCGGCCGCGCGCTGCGGCGTCAGATCGGCATCGTGAAGATGCTGCCGGCAATAGACCAATAGCGCTTCCATCTGCAGCTCCGGCTTGAGGCGCTTTGTCGGCATCCCTTCGGCGGCTGCAAGCGCGATCAGGTTGCACAGGCTGTCGGCAAGAAGGCCCGTCTCGGCCCGGCTCAATGAGCTTTTGACCGAGGTGAGTTCCAGCATGTGCATGCGCAGATTGGCGGAAAAGCGCGCATCCGGCGCAAGCTTCAGGTGCGGACGATCGCGTAGCCACGGCGCGCGCCGTTCGAGCATGGCCCGCGGCAATACGGCCATCGCGCATTTGCCGGCGATGGTCGCGCGCACGGGCCGCCGGCCGTCACAAAATCCGATATCGCCGGCCTTGAGCATGATGATGTGATCGCCGCGCGCCGAAACCGTCTCTCCCTTCAGTTGCAGGTAGATGGAAAAGTGGTCGGCCGCCGAGTTGGAAAGGTCGCGGCGACTGCGAACGGTCTGAAGGCTGGTCAATTCGGACTTGAGAAACCGGTATGGCCCGGAGTTTCGCACCACCGCGCGTGCGGAAAAGCCGGAAACGTCCGGAGCCAGGACCGAGACGCCAAAAAGCTGGCCGACCTGCTCGCGCCAGCACGAAACAGGCTCTCCAGACGCCGCCGGCTCGGTGGACCAGATCTCGACCTGGTGCCGGACATCTCGCCGCACCACCAATGCACGCTCAACCATGTTGTCTGCGCTCCCGGCCAAGACGCCGCTGGATGGTCCGTCTACACGGCCCCCCGCCTACGCGCAGCTCGCGCCACGGTCAACTGTTCGTGAAATCGACCAAATCGGACCTGCGGCATGAGGCCGCCCGGCCAAAGGAGTCAACGATGAAAAAGTTCGTCATAGAGCGCGAATTGCCGGGAGTCGGCAGCTTCGACGGCGCACAGCTCAAGGGGGCGGCAGCCACGTCCAACGAGGCACTCGCCAAGCTCGAGGGCAAGGTGCAGTGGCTGCAGTCCTATGTCGTCGACGACAAGACCTTCTGCGTCTACGTCGCCGAGAACGAGTCCCTTGTGCACGAGCACGCCCGCCTGAGCGGCTTCCCGGCCAACAAGGTCAGCGAAGTCCACACCGTCATCGATCCGACAACGGCGTCAGGCTGACGCCTGCGCTGCCGGCTTCGTCAACCCCAACCGTGGAGACCTTCTGCATGCGCTGGGATCGAGACAGCGTTATTGCATTGGCCTTGATCTTTCTCGGTCTTGCCCTGGCGCTGGCCCAAACCGACATTGGAAGCGCCCTGCTGAGTTTCCACCTCATGGGGCCGGGAAAGTAGCAGAATCAATCGAGCGTCGTTCCGGGATGATGTGTTGGGACAGCCCCGGAACGGCAATCCTTACGTGACCACCGAGCGCTTCGGCTCGACGATCTCGAACATGCGCGGAAACTCATCCATCAGGCTCATCAGCTCCGTGAGCTTCGCCGGATCGCCCGATACCTTGACCTTCCCCGCATCGATCGCCTCGCGAAAACTGGTCTGCTTCGCGATCACCTCGTCCAGCGTCGAACGCGCGAGCGTGAAGCTCGCACCTGCATTGTCCGCCTGCACGCCTTCGGTGTAGGTCAGCGCGGAATTTTCGAGGTTCAGAACGAAGCTCTCGCCGGTATCGCTGAAACTCCAGTTCAGCACGATGCGCTTGCCCTCGGCTTTCGGGCCGTTGAGGCGAATGCCGAGCACGTCCCATAGCTGTTCGGTACGAAGCGCAGCCAGCGTCTCGCGCGGCATCGGCGAGCGCGGCGGCGTCTTGGGCATGCCGTGCCGCAACTCCTGCGCGCCGAACAAATAGGCATTGCGCCAGGTCGAGCTTTCGGCGGCATAGCCAAGCTGCTCGAAGGTATCGGCGAGCATCGCACGCGCTGCCTGGTTGTCGGGCTCGGCGAACACGAGATGGCTCACGGCCTGCGCGACGAAGCGGAACTCGCCTTTCTCGAAATCCTGTCTCGCACGCGCCAGGATCGCCTCCGAGCCGCCCATATACTCCACATATTTCCTGCCGGATTCGACCGGAGGCAGCGGATCGAGATTGACGGGATTGGCGTCGTACCAGCCGAGATATTTCTGGTAGATCGCTTTCACATTGTGGCGGATGTGTCCGTAATAGCCGCGGCCATGCCAGGCGCCCTCGAGACTTTGCGGCAGACGGATGGCTTCGGCGATCTCGGCGGCGGTCAGGCCGTGGTTCATCAGGCGGACGGTCTGGTCATGCGCGAACTTGTAGAGATCGCGCTGCTGGCGAACCATGGTGTCGATCCGCTCCTTGCCCCAGACCGGCCAATGATGCTGGCCGCACATCGCCTCCGCCTTGCCACCCCACATCTTCAGCGCTTCGTTGAGATATTTCGACCAGGCGAGCGCATCGCGGACATCGGCGCCGCGGAACGGCAGCAGATTGTGGAAATTGTGCGTGCAGTTCTCCGCGAGGTTCAACAGTCTGTAGCGCGGCACATAGAAGTGCATCTCGGCCGGCGCTTCGCTGTTCGGCGCCATCTGGAATTCGAATTCGACGCCGTCGATCGTGCGCTTGTCGCCGGTCGCCATGATCAGGTCGGTCGGCCGCAGCAACGCGACTGCTCCCGCCGCCATCGACTTGCCGAGCCCGCAATCCACGTGGCCGCGCGGGCCCTTCGCCAGGAACGGCCCGAACTGATACTGCGCGCGCCGCAGCATCGCGGGGCCCGCGATGATGTTTTCGGAGACTGCATGCTCCATGAAGAGATTGGGCGCGATGATCGGCACCTTGCCGCTTGCAAGCGTCGCGTCGTCGAGCACGCCGCGCGCCCCGCCCCAGTGATCGGTATGGGTATGGCTGAAGATGACGGCGGCGACGGGCTTGCGGCCGCGGTGCTTGAAGTAAAGCTCCATCGCCGCGCGTGCCCCTTCGATCGAGGTCAGCGTATCCAGCACGATGACGCCCCTGTCGCCCTCGATCAGCGTCATGTTGGCGATATCGAGCCCGCGCACCTGGTACACGCCGGGCACCACCTCGAACAGCCCATGCTGCATGTTGAGACGCGACTGCCGCCACAGGCTCGGATTCACCGTCGGCGGCGCTTCGGCTTCGGAGAGGAAAGCATAGGGCTCCAGACTCCAGACCACACGGCCCGAGGCCGACATGATCTGCGCATGCTCGACGGTGCCCAGAAATCCCCGCGCGGCATCGTCGAAATCGGCGGTGTCGGCAAATGGCAGCGCATTGAGCATCGCCTGCTGCTGGGCGATCACGGAAGGCGACGCGTCCTTCGGGTTTTGCTTCGGATCTCCCTTGGGGACTTCCCTACCCACGGTCTCATTCATGATCATGCTCCCTGCTGACAAGCGAGACGACCGGAGCATGATCGGAAAAACGCGCGCTGTCTCTCGAAAAGATCGTGCCTGCTGAGGCACGCTACACCGGATGATTAAGAGCGATCAGGAGAAGCTGGTGCGCATGGTGGAGACCGGGGGAGTCGTTACAGTGATGTATCCCCTAGCGCGTCATTCCGGGGCGCGCGCAGCGCGAACCCCGGAATCTCGAGATTCCCCGATGCGCAATTGCGCATCTGTGGTCTGGTCCGGAGCCTGTCATCGGGCCGCGCTTCGCGTGGACCCGTTGGGACCATCCCGGAATGACGGAGTCGTTGCTTCCCGCAACGCCTCCGTCACTTCTTCACCTTGCTCGCATCCATCTTGATCGAGCCATCGAGCATCCTGGTCGAGAACGCGGTCTGCACATCGAACGGCTTTTCCATGCCGAGATAGGTCTGCACCAGCTCGTAATCCTTCTTCATCCGCTCGCCGTCGATCCAGCCAAGCCCCTTGGTCGTGGTGAACTCATCCGTCATCAGGTATTTGATGCGCTCCCACTGCCGCTCCTGGTTGTCCTTGTCGAGACCGGAGACGCTGTCGAGCAGCGCCTTCAGGCACGGCGCGGCATCCGCGACGCAGGCGGCATAGGCCTTTTGCGTGACCTTGACGAATTCCGCGACCAGCTTCGGATTTTTCTCCAGATACGCACCGTTGACGATCAACGAATTACCGTAAGGGTTAAGGCCGATGTCCTTCCAGTTGATGAAGCCGAGATCACTGCCGAACTCGATCACCTTGAGATCGTGCTCATTGTAGAAGTCGCTGATGATATCGACCGTGTGGCTCTTCAGCGCCGCGATCTTTGCGGTCGGACCGACATTGACGAAATTGACGGAGTCCGGCGCGATCCCGGCGGCCTTGGCAAAGGCCGGCCACATCACCCGCGACGCGTCGCCCGGCGGGTTACCGATCTTGTGTGACGGAAAATCCTTCGGACTGTTCACACCATAGCTCTTTAGCCAGTAGAAGGTCTGCCCGGTGTTGGCGTAGATGCTCATGATCGCCACGACATCGGCGCCCTTGCTCTTGGCCACCAGCGCGGTCGCGAGATCGGCGATGCCGAAGGGGGTGCCGCCGGAACCGACCCTGAGCGACGAGACGCCCGAGCCCTTGCCGGTCTCGATGGTGAGATCGATGCCCGCCTTCTCGTACCAGCCCTGCGCCTTGGCGTAGTAGAACGGGGAGTGGTCCGCTGTCGGCGTCCAGTTCAGCATGAGATTGACGAACTCGGCGGCCGCCACGGGCGAGGCCGGCAATGTGAGCGCCAGCGCCAATCCCATCAGCCCTGCATACTTCATGGCAACGCTCCCTTGCTTCCAGCGGCCCTTGTCGATATCGGCCGGTAAGGCTACCAATGCAACCGTGGCCCACGGTACTTGTCAACTGTTTGGTTGGAAATGCCCTTACGACGCACAAACGGCAAAAGGCCGCCGAAGAGACCACAACGGCGCAACCCGGAAGCGACGCGCCAGAAACTGCTGACCGCCGCACGGCGTGAATTTGCCGCCAGCGGGCTCGCCGGCGCGCGCGTCGATGAAATCGCCGATCGCGCCGGGGTCAACAAGCAATTGGTCTATCACTATTTCGGCGACAAGGACGCGCTCTACCTTGCCGTCCTGGAATGGGTTTACGAGGAAATCCGGACCCACGAACGCAGGCTCAATCTGGAAGGGCTACCGCCGAAGGAGGCGATCCAGAAGCTGATCGAGAGCTCCTTCGACCACCTCGCCGCGCATCCCGATTTCATCGTATTGCTGAATGATGAGAACCGTGGCGGGGCGCGCCACGTCCGTGGTTCCCGCAAGCTCGAGGCCATGCATTCGCCTCTTGTCAGCATGGTCGACAAGATCCTGAAGCAGGGCGTCCGCGAGGGAACCTTTCGGCGCGGGATCAACCCCGTGCATCTCTATATCTCGATCGCGGGGCTGAGCTATTTCTTCTTCTCCAACACCCCCACCCTCTCGGCCATTTTTGGCACCGATCTGAGCCGCCCGGCGATGAGGCGTGCCCGGCGCAGGCATGTGGTCGACCTTGTGTTGCAGGCGCTGCGGCCCTAGGAATTCGTCATTGCGAGGAGCAACGCGACGACGCAATCCATTGATCACTAAGCGCTACCATGGATTGCTTCGCTCCGCTCGCAATGACGATGTGGGCTTCCCCGGGCAACTTAATCAACCAGATGGTTGAAACCTGCGCGGCCGCGAGCTAGACTTGGACCAACACGGAGGAAGTCAGCATTTGCCCGCCGAGGGACCACGATCGGTGAAGTCGGTTGCGATCATCCTGATCGTGCATCTAGCCGTGATCATGCTGTGGCAGATTCTGGTCGACGCCTTCCAGGTGCCGAAATTCATCCTGCCCTCGCCGCTCGCGGCGCTCTCGACGCTCGCTTTCGCCAAATATGCATGGATCTCCAATCTCCTCGTCACGGCGGTCGAAATCCTCGGCGGCTTCGCGCTGGGCGCGGTCGTCGGCGTGGCGCTGGCGCTGATCTTCACCTGGTCGCGCGCCGTCGCGCTGATCCTGCTGCCCCTGTTCGTGACGATGAACATGATTCCGAAAGTGGCGATGGGACCGCTCGTCATCGTCTGGTTCTCCTACGGCATCTTTGCCAACATCCTGATCGCCTTCTCGATCTGCTTCTTCCCGATCCTCCTCACCACCGCCCGCGGCCTCTCCGAGGTCGAGCCCGATCTGCTCGATCTCGTCAAATCGCTGCGCGGCTCGCGGTGGACGCTGTTCCGCAAGATCCAGCTTCCGGGTTCGCTGCCTTACGTGTTCTCGGGCATGAAGGTCGGCGCCATCCTCGCCGTCGCGGGCGCCATCGTGGGCGAGTTCATCGCTTCCGACCGCGGGCTCGGCTACCTCATGATCCAGGTGCAGTCAGCTCTCGATACGCCCGCCATGGTGATGGCGGTGGTACTGCTCACCCTGCTTGGCGTTGCCCTTTACGGCCTGGTGCTCGGACTTGAACGGCTGTTCGTGGTCCGCGACGTGAGGCTGCAATAGCGAGACCGAAAGACATGCTGCTCACACGCGACAACCTGCCGGAGAAGATCACCGACATCGCGGCGCTGGACGACATCCTGTGCCGGCCGAGCCAGGCGCTGATCGATGATCTCCGGACAGTCGATGGCGACATCATGATCCTCGGCATCGGCGGCAAGATGGGGCCGACGCTCGCGGGACTTGCGAAGAACGCCCTCCCCGACCGGAGGATCATCGGCGTCGCGCGCTTCAGCGAACCTGATGTCAAGGCGTGGCTGCAGGCGCGCGGCATCGAAACCATTCAGTGCGACTTGCTGGATGAAACTGCGATCAAGGCCCTGCCGCAGGCCCCCAACATTATCTTCATGGCCGGCCGCAAATTCGGCGCGGAAGGCAATCTGGCGCTGACCTGGGCGATGAATTCGCATGTTCCGGCGCTGGTCGCGCAGGCATTTCGACATTCGCGGATCGTCGCGTTCTCGACCGGCTGCGTCTATCCGTTCGTGCCCGTCAACGGCAAAGGCTCGGATGAGACCATGGCGCCCAATCCGCCGGGTGAATATGCGCAATCCTGCGTCGGCCGCGAGCGCATGTTCGAATATTTCTCGAACCAGTTCAAAACGACGGGCCGGTTGTTCCGGCTGAACTACGCGATCGACATGCGCTACGGCGTGCTGCACGACATCGCAAGCAAGGTGCTCGCGGGCAAGCCGATCGATATCAGCCTCGGCCACGTCAACTTCATCTGGCAGGGCGATGCCTCCTCGCAAGCCCTGCGATGTCTCGCGCATTGCGATACGCCGACCTCGCCGATCAATGTCAGCGGCCACGAGATCCTGGCCGTGCGCGATCTCGCAGCCGAATTCGGCAAACTGTTCGGCAAGGAACCTGTGATCGTCGGCAAGGAAGAGCCGACCGCCTGGCTCACCAATACGTCGCAGGCCGTGAAGCTGTTTGGCCAGCCGATCGTCGACACCGCGCAATTGATCGAATGGACCGCGGATTGGGTGGCCCGGTCGATGCCAAGCCTCGGCAAGCCGACCAAATACGAGGTGCGCGATGGACGATACTGATGAGCTCGTCATCGTCCGGCTCGACGCGCGGGACGCCGCAGGCGGCCTCTTGCTCTCGACGGAAGCGCATTGGAACCAGAACGAGGCGGACTGGCGCTTTTTCCTCACGAAGGGAACCGTGTTCGGCATGCGCGACCGCAACGGGCGATTGGTCGCGACGGCAGCGCTGTTGCCCTACAGCGAACGCGATGCCTGGATCAGCATGGTACTGGTCACCGAAAGCTGGCGCCGGCGCGGGCTCGCGACGCGGCTGGTCGATGCCTGTCTTGAGCAGGCAAAGAGGCTCGGCATCACCACCTGGCTCGACGCGACGCCTGCGGGTGCCACGGTCTATGGCCCGCTCGGCTTCACGCCGACCATCGAGCTGCGCCGGCTGCGCCTGGCAAATGCATCAGACTCGACGCATGCGCCTGTGCCCGCCGGCGAGTTCGACGCCTTCGCTGCCTCCGATACCGGTACGATCGGCTTCGATCGCCGGGATCTCCTGCAGGAATTGGCTGGGCGCGCAAACTCAAAACTGGTTTCCAATGGCCACGCCATGGCGCTGGTCCGCGACGGGCGGATCGCGCGCCACATCGGACCATTGTTCGCCGATGATCCGGCGCACGCGCTTTGGATCGTGCATGACATCGCGACCCGCGAAACCGGTCCCGTGGTCATCGACGCCGTCGCGACGCAGGCGGAATTCCTTCACGGCCTCACGACGAACGGCTGGACCATCGAACGGCCGTTCCAGCGCATGAGGTTCGGCCGCGCCGCCAGCCAGCCGGGCACATTGCCGTTCGCGGTCGCCGGCCCCGAATTTGGATAGGACAGTCTTATGCACCACAGCGAGATCAAATCCGACGTGCGGCGTCTCTTCGCAGAGGGCACCGTGCTGCCCGCGCATCCGCTGGCATTGACCCAGGATCGCAAGCTCGACAAGGTCCATCAGCGCGCGCTGACGCGCTATTACATCGATGCGGGCTCGGGAGGCCTTGCGGTCGGCGTGCATACCACGCAGTTCGCGATCCGCGATGTCGGGCTTTACCGGCCGGTGCTGGAGCTTGCGGCGGAGACCGCCACGAACTGGACGAAGCGGCCGCTGGCGCTGGTTGCCGGCCTCGCCGGTCCGACACAGCAGGCGGCATCAGAAGCCAAGATCGCGCGCGGCATCGGCTATCACGCTGGCCTCCTCAGCCTCGCCGCCATGAAATCGGCAAGCGAAGACGAGATCGTCGCACATTGCCGCACCGTGGCGATGGAGATTCCGCTGGTCGGTTTCTATCTGCAGCCTGCGGTCGGCGGCGTGATCCTGACCGCGAATTTCTGGCGGCGCTTCGCCGAGATCGACAACGTGATCGCGATCAAGATCGCGCCGTTCAATCGTTACCGTACCCTCGATGTGCTGCGCGGCGTCGCGGCCGCCGGCGCGCTCGACCGCATCACGCTCTATACCGGTAATGACGACCACATCCTGCTCGACCTCACGCTGCCCTTCGATATCAGAGACAAGGGCATGACCACGCGCACCCACATCCGCGGCGGACTGCTCGGTCACTGGTCGGTGTGGACGCATAGCGCGATAAAGCAATTCGAGACCTGCAAGGCCGCGCGCAACAAGCCGAGTGTTCCGGCCGACCTGCTGGCGCTCGATGCTCGTGTCACCGATTGCAACAGCGCCTTCTTCGACGTCGCGAACAATTTCCACGGCTGCATCGCAGGCTGCCACGAAGTCCTGCGCCGTCAGGGCCTGATGCAGAACATCTGGTGCCTCGATCCGCATGAGGGGCTGAGCCCCGGCCAGCTCCGGGAGATCGACCGCGTCTATGTTGAGCACGCCGATCTCAGCGACGACGATTTCGTCGCGACGCATTTGCAGAAATGGCTGGCATGAGCGAGCGTGCGCCCTTCATCAGCCTGCGCAATGTCCGCAAGGTCTATCGCACCGGTGGCGCTGAATTCCTCGCAGTCTCCGATGTTACCATGGACGTGCAGGAGGGCGAGCTGGTGTCGCTGGTCGGACCGTCCGGCTGCGGCAAGACCACGGTGTTGAAGATCCTCGCCGGCCTGCACAGTGCCGATGGCGGGACGGTGCGGATCGGCAATGCCGCAACCCCGTTCGATCCCGCGCGCGACATCGGCATGGTGTTCCAGCAGGCCCTGCTTTTGAAGTGGCGCACCATTCTGGACAATGTGCTGCTGCCGGCCGAGATCGTCGGCCTGCCGATGAAGGCGGCGCGCGCGCGGGCGCGCGACCTGCTCAACCTCGTGGGCCTTGCCGGCAGCGAGGATAAATATCCGCAGCAGCTCTCCGGCGGCATGCAGCAGCGGACCGCGATTGCGCGCGCCTTCATCCATGATCCCAAGCTGATCCTGATGGACGAGCCGTTCGGCGCACTGGATGCGTTGACGCGCGAGCAGATGAACCTGGAGATGCTCCGGATCTGGCGCGAGAGCGGCAAGACCATCATCTTCGTCACGCACTCGATCCAGGAAGCGGTGTTTCTCGCGTCGCATTGCGCCGTACTGACCGCGGGGCCCGCGCGAATGGCGGAGTATTTCCCGATCGAGCTGCCCTTTCCGCGCGCGCTGCCGATCAAGACGACAGACGAGTTCGGCGTCTATGCACGGCGCATCTACGGCAGTCTCGGCCTCGGGTCGGCCTAACCGTCGAGCCTAGCCGCGCCAGCTCCGCGCATAGGCCGCCGGCGTAATCCCCATCACGCTTCGGAAGGCCCGGGTCATGTGCGGCTGATCGGCAAAGCCCACGCCAACCGCCGCACGGACGGGCGCTTCGCCGCGACGCAATCGCGCAGCAGCTGCGCTGACGCGTGCCTGGCGGACATATTCCTGGGGCGTCATGCCCAGAGCCGCGCGAAAGCAGCGGATGAGATGCCGCGGGCCGACGCCTGCTCGATCGGCGATGGCCTCGAGCCGCAGCTCTGCCGACAACTCCGCCTGAATGTAGTCCATCGCCCGCCTGACGGCGCTCGAGGCCATTGGCGGCAATGGTCGCGGACTGGTCCCATACCGTTCGGCAAGTCCGGCCAGCGCAATCAGCAGCGCCTCCTCGGCTTCCGCGCCCGGCGCAGCCGGCGCGAGCGCGCGTGCGAACATCGATCGAAGCGCAGGATCATTGACCACGGCCGGGCCGAGATCTGCGCCATCAGGAAATCCCGCTTCGTCAAGCAGCGCGGCGCTCGGATAAACCGCGGTATAGCGCAAAGGCCTGTTGATGCCGGCGACGCCGCCCGTGTGCGTATCGCCGGGATTGACGACGGAGAGCCCGCCCGCGCCGACTTCGTATGTCGTCCTGCCGCGACTGAAGCGCTTCTGCCCTTCAAGGATCAGCCCAAGCATCAGCGTGTCGTGAAAGTGGGGCGCGAAGACAAAATTGCTGAAGTCGGCGTCGAACAACGCCGTGCCGCCGAAGCTGGCCAGGACGCGGAAGCGGCCTCGATCCCCGTCGGCCGGATCACCCAGGATTGTCATGTCGCTTTGGTTCAAGACCCGTCCCTTTCGGCACGCTACATGACTCGAATTGTAGCAAACGGACGGACGCGCCGAAATGGCGGAAATCTCGCTCGCGCCCTTCATGTTGTTCTGCCTGATCGCCACGGCGACGCCGGGACCGAACAACATGATCAATCTCGCGCAAGGCATGCAGCTGGGTTTCTGGCGCGCGATGCCGTTCGCCATTGGCACCGGCCTCGGGGTCGGCTCGCTCCTGTTCGCCGTCGCGATTGGACTTGGCGCCGCCACATCGGCCTCGCCTGTGATCAACATGATCATGCGGGCGGTGACCGGTCTTTATCTGCTTTATCTGGCCTGGAAGATCGCGACGTCCCGCGGGATCAGCGACAACACGGCTGGCATCGGTCTCGGATTCTGGAGCGGCATCGGCTTCCAGTGGATCAATCCAAAGAGCTGGGCTTCCGCGATGGCGATGGCCACGACCTACCTTCCGGCCAATCCGTCGCATCAAGGCGCGTTGGCGGCGGCCGGCGTCTTCTGCGCGATTGCGTGGCTGACGCAACCGGCCTGGATCGGCTTCGGTGGCGCCCTGCGGCGCCTGCTGTCCGATCCCCGCCAGGCAACGCTGATCAATATCGGATTGGCAGTCCTGCTGCTGGCGTCGACCCTGCCGTTTCTTCTCAGCCACGGCTAGGTGCCGGCATCGCACCAGCCGCTGATGTCAATGCATGCCGAGCAATCTCGGCAGGAACAGCGTGAGCTCCGGCCAATAGGTCACGACGACAAGGAAGCCGAGCATCGTGCACAGCCATGGCAGGACCGCCACCGCGAGATCGGTGATGCGCATCCGCGCTATCATCGATGCCACATAGAGGTTCAGGCCGACCGGAGGATGGCAGAGACCGACCTCCATATTGACGTCGATCACGATGCCGAAATGAACAAGATCGATGCCGAGCTTCTTGGCTGCCGGCGCCAGGATCGGCGCCATGATCAGGATGATCGAGTTCGGCTCCATGAAATTTCCGGCGAGCAGCAGCAGCACGTTGACGACCAGCAGGAAGCCGACCCAGCCGAGGTTCTGCGCCGTGATCCAGTCGGCGAGCGCGGCCGGAATATTCTCGTTGCTGAGCACGAAGGAGAACAGCACCGCATTGGTGACGATATAGAGCAGCATCGCGCTGGTGTTGGCCGCCCGCAGCAGCACGCGCGGCACGTCCTTGAACCCGATCGCCTTGTACACGAAGACGGCGATGAAGAAGGAATAGACGGCGGCCATCGCGGCCGCCTCGGTCGCCGTGAAGAGACCGCTGTAGATGCCGCCGACGATGATCACGACCAGCATCAGGCCCCAGACGCTGTCGCGGAACGCCTTCCAGGTCTCGCCCCAACTCGCCCTGTTCAGCCGCGGATAATCGCGCGTGCGCGCAAGATACCAGGTGACGGCGCACAGCATGATGGTGAGCAGCGTGCCCGGCAGCAGGCCGGCGACGAACAATGCGCCGACGGACGTATTGGTTGATACGGCATAGACGATCTTCGGGATCGAGGGCAGCATCAGGATGCCGAGCGAGCCCGCGACCGTGATGATGCCGGCGCCGAACCGCATCGGATAACCATGCCGCACCATCTCGGGCAGCACGATCGCGCCAATCGCGGCGACAGTCGCCACGCTCGATCCGCACACCAGCGCGAACATCGCGCAGGCGACGATGCCGGCTAGCCCAAGCCCGCCGTACCAGTGCCCGATCAGCGACGTCGCAAAATTGATCATCCGCCGCGCAACACCGCCATGGGTGAGGAAGTTGCCGGCCAGGATGAAGAACGGGATTGCCATGATCTCGAAGCTCTCGATGCCCGTGAAGAGCTTCATCGAGACCGCCTCGATCGGCACCGTCGTCAGCGTGAACAGGAACGTCATCACGGTGAGACCAAGCGCGATCGAGACCGGAATCCCCGTGAGCATCAGCGAGATCAGCAGCGCGAAGATGGTGGCGGCACGCAGCGCCTGGGGCATCACCAGCACGCCCGATTTCTCGCCGAGACAGACCGCGAAGATCAGGATCGGTGTCAGGATCAGGGCCACGCCCAGCGGGCTGACCTTGCGCTCCGCCGCTTGCGTCGCGCCGCCTGTGGGCTGCGGATGCAGCGCGGGCGAGCCGTCCGCCTCAACACCTTCGACATGGGCCTCGTCATGATGGGGCAACTCGCCGGTCCGAAAAAACGACCAGGCAACCTGAAGGAAGCGGAAGCACATCAACCCGGAGCCGAGCGGGATCGCCAGATAGACGAACCACATCGGCGCTTCCAGATCATTCGACTGCTGGCCGGTCTTGAACATTTCGCCGACAAAGGATGCGCCGAAGGCGGCGATCATGCCGGTGAAGAGCGCGCCGCACAGCAGCGAGAACAGGATCACCTTCTTGCGCGAATGATCCGGCAGACGATTGACGAGAAGATCGACGCCGACATGGATGCCCGTGCGCACGCCGTAGGCCGCGCCGAACTTGGCCATCCAGATGAACATGTAGATGCAGAGTTCCTGCGCCCAGGACAGGTCAAGCTCCGCGAGAAAGGTAAAGACGGCCTTCGCGGTCGATGCAAGCGCGGTGAATCCGCGCACAGTCGCCCATTTCATGACATCGGCCGAAAGCCCGGTGCCATAGCGGTGGATGACGGCGACAAAGATCAGGCCCGTCGCGGCCGCAATGAGCGCCGCGATCAGCCATTCCTCGATATGATCGAGCACTCTGTTGAAGGCGCGAACCAAATCAGTCCCCAATCAGCACGCCACACAGGCCCAAACGGCCGGGAGCGTGATCCACTCTCGACCGTTCCCTGCAATTGTTTCCGGACGCGCCGATCCCGTTCAATTCATTTCAATGTGGAGCTCTTTGGCGACGACATCGAGCACCTCCTGTCCGACCCGCCCCTTCGCCCATTTGTAGGTCGGCTGCATCGCCGTTTGCCATTCCTTGCGTTCATCGTCGGTCAGGTAGTGCAACGTGGTCTTGCCCGATTTCTTGATCTCGGCCAGCGCGTCCTCGTTCTCCTTGGTCGCGATCTCGTTGGTATAGTCGGTCGCTTCCGCCATCGCCTTCTCGAGCTGGCCGCGGATATCGGCCGGCAGGCCGCTCCAGAATTTCGTGTTGACGATCACGGCGTATTGCAGATGCGCGTGGTAGGAGACAGTGATGTCCTTTTGGACCTCGTAGAATTTCTGAGTCAGATAGTTCGATGGCGTGTTCTCGCAGCCGTCGACCACGCCCGTCTGCAGGGCCTGATAGACTTCCGAGAACGCCATGATCTGCGGGATGGACGAGAGATTGCGGAAGTACTGGTCAGCAACCTTCGAACCGGAGATGCGGAACTTGAGGCCGGCGAAATCCGCCGGCTTGGTCAGCGGGCGGTTGGAGGAAACCATGTGGAAGCCGTTGTCCCAGTAAGCGAGGCCCGTGATCCCCTTGGCTTCCAGCTTCTTGAACAGCCACTGGCCGACTGTCCCCTTCATGGCCGCACTGTAGGTCGCTTCGTCCTTGAACAGCCAGGGCAGGTCGAGCGCCTCGAATTCCTTCACACCGAGCGGGGCGAACTTCGCGGTGGACGGCGCCAGCATCTGCACGGAGCCGAGCTGCAGCGCCTCGATTTCTTCCTTGTCCTTGTAAAGCGAGGAGTTCGGATAGACGTCGATCTTGACCTTGCCGTTGGTGTATTTCTCGGCAAGCTCCTTGAATTTGAGCGCGCCCTTCCCCTTCGGGGTGTCGTTGGCCACGACATGGCTGAACTTGATGACGATGGGGTCGTCTGCCAGGGCTGCCGCGGGACCCATCATGGAGACGGCGGCGATGCCAGCAAGAATATACCTATGCATGAAATGTCCTCCGCGCTGAAACGAGCGTTTTTCTTGTCGGTTTGACATGTCTAGTGGCAGCAAACCCCGGCGCGAACAACTAGACCTAAGCCGCACGAACGCGGGGTATGAGGTCCATCATCCCAAAGGTTAACGTTGCGCGGCGGGCCTGGCCGGTCGATTGGCGGTAATGTCGCATGTGGAAAATACGGGCGTCGGTCAGCGCTTGCGCTGGGCCACCATGAACAGCCGCCGGAATGGAAAAAGTGTCTGCCCTGACGCGGTTTTCGGATAGGCCTTCGCCACCCGCTCGCCATAGGCGGCCTCGAAGGCCGCTTTCTCCTCGCCCTGCAGGATATCGAGATAGCGCGTCAGCCAGGTGCCCTTGGTCCATTCCTTGACCGGATTCTCGCCCTGCAGCACCTGAAGATACTCGGTCTCCCAGATGTCGATATTGTCCGAAAGGGGCGCCAACAGGCCGTGGTAAAATCCGGGCTCGGCGACCGGCGGCGGTGTCACCAGATGCTCCACCTTGCTGCGCCACGGTCCGTTCAACGCGGTTTCGCCGATCAGCACATGCGAGGGCGCCAAGAAATTGCGTGGCATCTGCACCGCCAGAATGCCGCCAGGCTCGACCTTCTGCATCAGCGCGGGAAACAGCGTGGCATGATCCGGCAACCAGTGCAGCGCAGCATTGGAATAGATCACGTCGTATGTCTGCGCCGGACGCCATGAGGCGAGATCCTGCTGCAGCCAGTCGATATCGGGCGCGGCCTTCCTGCCGGCCGCGACCATTTCAGAGGAGCCTTCGACGCCGGTGACTGATGCCTCCGGCCATCGATCCTTGATCAGCCTCGTGACGTTGCCCGCGCCGGCACCGAGGTCGGCGACACTGCTGACGCCAACGTCCGGAATGCGCATCAGAAGATCGACTGCCGGCCGCAGCCGGTGGCCCGAGAACTTCAGATATTGCTGCGGATCCCAAACCATCGCGGACTCACTTTATTTTCTTCGGGCGATATGTCTTGCTCTGCATGACGGTCCGCGGTGTACACGGCGGGCCCTCGCGGGGCAAATCCTCTTGTGAACGGGAAAGAACGGAAATGGATCTCGAGCTCAAATCCAGGACGGCGGTTGTGACGGGGGTCAGCATCGGGATCGGCCGCGCCATTGCCAAGGGGCTCGCGCAGGAAGGCGTGCGCGTGGTCGGCGTGGCGAGGCGGAAGGAGCTCGTGGACACGCTGGTGGCCGAGGTCAAGGCCGCCGGCGGCACGCTCATTCCCGTCGTGCAGGACCTCGTCGCCGAGGGCGCCGCGGACAAGCTTGCCGCCACCGCCATCGCCGAGCTCGGCCATGTCGACATCCTCGTCAACAATGCCGGCGGCAGCCGCCCGCTGCCGGTCGATGCGCCCGACAGCGCCTGGGACGAAGCAATCACGCTCAACTTCACCAGCTACCGCAAGGTCGCGCACGCGCTGCTGCCGCAGATGATGAAGCGCAATTGGGGCCGGATCATCAACATCACCGGGAAATCGGAGCCGGAGGGCCTGAACGCGGCGTTCGCCGCAAAAGCGGCCGTCCACGCCTGGGCGAAGGGATTGTCGCGCGAGATCGGCAAGCACGGCATCACCGTCAACTGCATTCCGCCCGGCCGCATCATGAGCGAGCAGATCCGCCGCAACTATCCGGAGGATTACCGCAAGAGATTCGCCGAGCACGAAATTCCCGTGGGCTATTGGGGCGAGCCCGAGGACCTCGCAGCGCTTGCGATATTCCTGGCCTCGCCGCGGGCGCGCTACATCACCGGCACGGTGATCCCGGTCGACGGCGGACTCCGGCGCTATCAGTTCTAGCAGGCGCAACCTTCTTCGTCATCGCGAGCGCAGGCGAAGCGATCCAGAGGCTCACCAATCTGGATTGCTTCGTCGCTTGCGCTCCTCGCAACGACAATTCAGCGACTCGTGACGCACTACTCGTCACTCACCGGCGACGTCACCACGAGAAACACGAGATCGACCAGCCCGGTGTTCGAGATGGCATGCTCGACGCCCGGCGGCAGATAGATGAAGTCATGTTTGCGAACGACATGATTCTTGCCCTCGATCTCCATCAGCCCCTCGCCTTCGAGCACGTGGTAGATCTGCTCCTGGACCTTGTGCTTGTGGCGCGCGACATGGGCCATCGGCTGGTACATCGAGATCCGGTAATCGAGGTGGCGCGAATTTGCGGTCTCCGGCATGACAAGCGGCTTCGACAGCGCCCCGCCAAAATGATTGGGAAACTCGCGCCACGGCACTTCCGCGATGTTGCGGATGAACGCGCCCTTGCTGTCCGAAGCCATATCGCTTCTCCCCAAATCCCATTTCCCCGCGATCAGACGACCAGCGCGCCGCCGTCGAGATAGATCGTCGACCCCGTCATGAAGCCGTTGGTCATGCAGGCCACGATCTGCTGTGCCACGTCTTCGCCAAGGCCGACGCGGCCGATAGGCAGGCTCGCGGCCGTCTTGGCCAGCATCTCCTTGCGCGCCTCTTCCGGCATCGCGGCGCGGATCGGAGTATCGATGATGCCGGGCGAGACGCAATTGACCCGCAGCGGCGCGAGCTCCAGCGCAAGCGCCCGCGACAGCGCTTCCAGCGCGGCATTGGCTGCGCTGACGATCGCCGAGTTCGGCCGTGGCCGCACGCTCAGGAAGCCGGAGACCAATGTGAGGGAGCCGCCGGCGCGAAACTCCGCGGCGCGCGCGACGCGCCAAGCGCCCCAGAACTTTCCTTCGAAGGTGGAGCGCACGTCCTCCATTGCGACCGTCCTGAACGGTCCGCTGCGGAGCTGCGCGGCGGTAACGATGACATGGTCGACCGGGCCCGAGCTCCTGAACAGGTTGGCCACGCTCTTGTCATCGGTGACATCAGCCGGGATCGCGATCGCATTCAGCCGCTCGGCGATCGGATCGAGCTTCGCTGCGCTCCGCGAGGCGACGATGACATCGGCGCCTTCGCGTTTGGCCAATTCCGCGGTGGAGAGGCCTATGCCGGACGAACCGCCAACGACCACGACTTTCTTGCCCTTGAGCTGCATTTTCTTCCTTCGTGCGGGTTAAGCCGGCTGATAGCGGGTGCCGATGCCGGCCTTGCTCTGGCCCAGACCGGGCAATTCCCACACCCCGGCGCCGGATGGATTGACGTCGGCGGCGATGTCGACGTCGATGAGGTACGGCTTGTTGGCGGCGATGCCCTTGCGGATCGCCTCGCCGATGTCGCCGGCGCGATCGACACGGACGCCTTCGACGCCGCAGGACCGCGCCATCGCCGCGAAATCCGGATTGTAGCGTTCGCCGGTGTTGGGGTCGTGGAAGTCGGTCGCGAGCTCGCGGCCGCCGAGATAGCCGCGCTGCAAGCCGCGGATCGACGCATAGGCGTAATTGTTCCAGACCACCCAGACCACGGGCAGATTGTATTCGACCGCGGTGCCGAGCACGTTCGCATGCATGAAGAAGGCGCCGTCGCCGCAGACCGAGACGCAGGGGCGATCGGGGGCTGCGAATTTCGCGCCGAGCACGCCCGCGACGCCGAACCCCATCGGGCCAAAGCCCATCGAGCCGATCAGCGAATCCGGACGCTTCGGCTTGCAGAAGCCGAGCAGCCAGTTGTGATGCACGCCGATATCGCTGACGAGGATGGCGTCTTCCGGCAGAGCCTTGTCGATCTCAAGCGCGGCGCGTTGCGGATTGACCGGTGTCGAGTCGTCGGAAAAGCCGGGTGCGACGAACTTGTCCCATTCCTTGCGATAGATGTCGATCTGCGCCAGCCACTTCTTGCGCGCATCCGCCTTGGCATAGGTGTTGGACCGGCGATCGAGTTCGGCATGGAGCTGCCGCAGGAAGGTACGCACATCGGCCATCAGCCCCAGTGCCACCGGATAGTTGCGGCCGATCTCCTCGGGATCGATGTCGACATGAATGAGCTTCGTCGGCGGGATCGTGAAGGAATAACCGGGGATCCACGAACTCGACGTGCGATCGTCGAAGCGCACGCCGAGCGCCAGCAGCACGTCGGCCTGCCGCGCGGCGTGATTGGCCTGGTAGTGACCGGCGCGCGCCACAAGGCCGAGCGAGAGCGGATGATTGGCATCGAGCGCGCCCATGCCGCTTGCGGACGCCGCGACCGGAATCTGCAGACGCTCGGCGAGCCGCTTCAATTCCTCCGCGGCGCCGCCATAGCGCACGCCCTGCCCGACCAGGATCACCGGCTGCTCGGCGGACAGCAGCATGTCGACCGCCTTCACCACGCCGTCGGGATCAGCGCCGCAGCGGCTCGAAATGTGGGCGTTCCAGGCGATCGCGTTCGGGGCTTCCTCCGCCGCGGCTTCCATGAAGACGTCGAAGGGGACATCAACCACGACCGGCCCCGGCCGGCCCGTCACCATCGTCTTCCAGGCCTGCCGCACCGCCAGCGGCACCATCTCGCCGCGGGTCGGCTGGAACACCTTCTTGCACATGGTGCGCACGCTGGACGGAAAGTCGGCCTGATAGTGCCGGTACATTTCCTGGAACGCACCGCGGTTGAACTGGCTGGTCGGCACATTGCCGGTCACCGCCATGAAAGGGACGGAATCGAGATAGGCGTTCGCAAGCGAGATCGGCAGGTTCGCCGAGCCCGGTCCGCAGGAGGTGAAGGTCGCCGTCGGCCGGCCGGAGACGCGGTAATAGACGTCGGCCATGAAGCCCGCGACGCTCTCATGGTGCACCGAGATGGTCTTGATCTCCTGGCTGCGCTCATAGAGCGCGTCGATGAACTGGATGTTGCCATGGCCGCAGAGGCCGAAGACCTGCGGCACCTTCTCCTGGATCAGGTAATCGACAATCACCTGGGCGCCGTTGAGCATGTTGCCTGCCATTGTCGTTCTCCTCGTGCTCAACCGTCGCTTTTGAATCTCGAATCGCAGGGTGGGCAAAGCGAAGCGTGCCCACCCTCCGGAGCACGCTGCCTCATGGTGGGCACGGCGCGTTGCGCCTTTGCCCGCCCTACGCAGCTACCCTACGCAGCCTCGATTGCCCTCGACCCTATTTCTCATAATACTGTACGTCAATTGCTATTGTAGTATGCTGGCTGGACACGGCGGTGCGGCCAACACTTCCCTTGCGGAAGCAGCCTGATTAAAGTCCGCGACGCCGAGCGGAGACAAAAAGTGAAAGCGCGCGCCAACTCGAAAACAGCGTCGAAAACTGCCGACAAGCCAGCACAGACCCGCCGAACGGCCATCGCGCGACTGGTTCCCTCGAGCGAGCCGAACATCGATGACGAGGCCGAGGACCGTCAGCGGGCAGGCGTGCAGTCGCTGGGCCGCGCCTTCGCGATCCTGGAAGAGATCGCGCGCCACCGCGAAGGCATTGGCCTGGCCGAACTGTCCAAGCTGGTCGGCCTGCACACATCAACCACATTCCATCTCGCAAAGACCATGGTATCGCTCGGCTACATCAGGCAGGAGCGCGAACTCCAAGCGCTACCGGGTCGGCCGGCCGCTGTTTGCGCTCGCAGCCAGCGCGCTCGATGAGATCGAGATGGTCAATCTCGCGACGCCCATTCTCGAGGATTTGTCGCGGGAAACCGGCGAAAGCGGCCATTTTGCCGTGCGAATGGGCGACGCGGTGATCGTGATCGCGCGCACCTCCGGCGCCGGCGCGTTCCAGCTCACCGACCGCGTCGGCGTGGTGCGGCCGGCCCACTGCACGGCGCTCGGCAAGATCATTCTCGCTTCGCTCCGTCCCGACCAGCTCAAGCGCTTCCTGGAGCGGGTCGAGCTGAAGCCGTCGACCAGGAAATCGATCACCGATACATCAGCCCTGATGCGCGAGATCGCCGAAGTCCGCCGCAACGCGGTCGCCATCGACGATGGCGAGTTCAATGCGGAAGTCCGCTGCGTTGCCGTGCCCGTCTATAATTTTACGGGCGACGTCGTCGGCGCGCTAGGCATCTCCGGTCCGATCTGGCGCATGACCGACCAGGCGATGCAGAGCCGCATCAAGGTGGTGAAAGCGGCCGCGAATCGCCTCTCCGCCGAATTCGGCGCGGGCAGCATCGCTAGCCCTCTCTAGGCCTACTTAAGACTACGGCCTGCGGCGCTTTTGGCGTTGACAGGGTGGCCTGCGTCCGGAAATACTCTCCAACAATAAAAAAACGCATCTCACATTCTCGCATGGATGGGATGGCGCGAGGCCCCGCAAAGCGTCGGGCAAGAGCCACCGGAGGAGTGACCATCATGATCCGCTACAACAGGCGAACTCTGCTGAAGGCCGGTGCGGCATTTGCCGGTGCCTCCACTCTCGGCTTTCCTGCGATCGTGAGCGCCCAGAGCGACAAGATCAGGATCGGCCATCTGACGCCGCTGACCGGCTTTCTTGGCGCGCTCGGCGCCTATGCCCAGCTTGGCATCCGCATGGCCGCGGAAGAGATCAACGCCTCGGGCGGCGTGATGGGGCGACAGCTCGATATCCTGTCGGAGGATTCCGTCAATCCGGCCACCGCCTCGACCAAGGCGCAGCGCATGCTGGACCAGGATGGCGTCGCCTTTCTGATGGGCGAGATCAATTCGGCCTCGGCGCTCACCATCATGCAGGTCGCCGAGCGCAACAAGCGGCTGTTCCTGCAGATCGGCGCGCGCTCGGACGCGCTGCGCGGCAAGAACTGCAACAAGTATACCTTCCATGTCGACATCCCGAACACGGTGATGGTGAACGCGGTCGGCAAGGCGCTGGTCCGCGAGAACATGGTGAAGGACAGGAAGTTCTTCACGCTGACAGCGGACTACATTTTCGGCCATGACCTCCTGAACGCGGCCAAGCGCTTTTTCGCGGCCAACCAGGGCAATTTGATCGGCGACGAGCTGATCGCGACCGACGTCACTGATTTCAGCCCGTACCTTCTCAAGATCCGGCAGGCCAAGCCCGACGTGGTCTGCTCCAACCTCGCGGGCAATCAGGTCACCACCCTGATCAAGCAATACGCCGAATTCGGCCTGCCCTACCCAATCGTCGGCTTCAACCTCAACACCGCCGATGCCTGGGCCGCCGGCGACGGCAATCTGAGCGGCACCTGGCCGACGGTCTGGTATCACACCCTCGACGTCCCCGCGTCGAAGACTTTCGTCGCCAATTTCATCAAGAAGAACGGCAAGCCCCCGGAAAACCACGCCTGGATCGAATACATCTCGCTGAAGATCATGGCGCAGGCGATGAACGAGACCAAGTCGACCGAGACCGACAAGCTGATCGCCTATCTCGAGAAGGAAACCGAGTTCGACATCCTGAAGGCGCGCAAGGCGCATTTCCGCAGCTGGGATCATCAGCTCATGCAGGAAGCCTATCCGTTCACCGTCAAGCCGAAGGGCCAGGCCAAGGACCAGTGGGACTTCATCGCGCTCGGCACCGCCGTGCCCGACGCGAACGAACCGCTGGAGTCGCTGGCTCCGACGCGCGAGCAGAATCCCTGCTCGCTCTAATCGGGGCGTTTCGCCTTCCGGACCACTTCCCATGCAGTTCGCATTCCTGCTCGAACAGGTGGTGAATGGGCTGGTGCTCGGAGGGTACTACCTTCTGATCGCGCTCGGCCTGTCGCTGATCTTCAGCGTCGGCGGCATCGTCAATCTCGCGCATGGCGCATTCTACGCGCTCGGCGCCTATGCCTCGGTCGAGATCACGAAATATCTGGGCTTCGGCCCCGCCATCGTGCTGTCGCCGGCCGCGGTGGCGCTGCTCGGCATTGTCTTCGAGCGGTTCATCCTGCGCCGCTTCTACACCGCCGATCCGATCCTGAGCCTGCTCGTGACCTTTGGGCTGGCGATGGTCGCCGAGCAGGCGATCCGCATCATATGGGGCTCGGCTCCGCTGTCGGCGGCGATCCCGCCCGCCTTCCGCGGCTCCGTCTTCATGGGCGATTTCCTGTTCTCGCGCTACAGGCTTCTGATCCTCGCCGTGGTGGCGGTCGTGCTGGTCGGCGTCTGGCTGTTGCTGCACAAGACCTCGTTCGGCCGGGTGGTGCGCGCCGGCATCCAGAGACCGGACATGGTGGCGGCACTTGGTATCCGATTGCAGCCCTACATGACCGCGATCGTGATGCTCGGCGTCGGCCTCGCCGCTCTCGGCGGCGCCTTCTTCGCGCCGATCACCATCGTCCATCCCGCGATGGGAGCCGAAATCATCACGGTCGCCTTTGTCGTGGTCGTCATCGGCGGGCTCGGCAGTTTCTGGGGCGTGGTGCTGGCAGCGCTGCTGGTCGGAGTGGTGCGCGGCATCACCATTCATTTCGTGCCCGCCGCGGGCGAAGCCTCGATCTACATCCTGATGTTCGTCGTGCTCATGGTGCGTCCCCGCGGGCTTCTGGGCGAACGGATCGAGAAGTTCGAATGACGAGCTCGATCGCGCGCAAATACCGGCCGTTGTGGATCGCGGCGCTGGCCATGGTGGTGCTGCCCGTCGCCTTGCAGGCGCTGGGACTGTCGCTCAACACAGGGATCGCGGTCGTCGTGCTGGCGATCGCGGCGATGGGGCTGAATCTCTGCATCGGCTATACCGGCCTCGTCTCCTTTGGCCACAGCACCTGGTTCGGGATCGGCGCCTATGCCGCAGGACTGATCCAGCTGCATTGGTTTCCCGGCGAGATCTGGCTGCCGCTGCTGCTGTCGATGATATCAGTGGCCGTGATCTCGACGGTGCTCGGCAGCATCATCCTGCGCCGCCGCGGCGTGTATTTTTCCCTGCTGACGCTGGCGCTTGCGGCCCTGACCTACACCATTGCCTTTCGCTGGAGCGCGGTCACCGGCGGCGAGGACGGCTTGGGCGGGCTGAAGCGCGGCAGCCTTGGCCCGCTCAATCTCGATCACGTGCTCGCCTATTACGCCGTGGTCGCGGCGATCGCGCTTGTCGTGCTTTACATGCTCGTACGCCTGGTGCGCTCCCCCTTCGGCCATGTGCTGGTGGCGATCCGGGAGAACCAGCTTCGCGCGACTTTCCAGGGCTATCCGGTCGAACGCTACAAGCTCGCCGTCTTCGTGATCTCGGCCGTGGTGACGGGGCTCGCGGGCGCGCTGCTCGGCTTCCAGAACTACCTGGTGTCGGCGGAAGCCGTCTCCGTCCCCTTTGCCGGCGAGCTGTTGGCCATGGTCGTGATCGGCGGCATGCGCAACATACTGGGACCAGCGCTCGGCGCGCTCTTCTTTATCCTGTTTCGGGAGCTGTTTTCGATCTGGACGGCAAACTGGCTGCTCTGGTTCGGCCTGATCTTCGTCGGCTTCGTCATGTTCTCGCCGGAGGGCCTGGTCGGCATCTGGGAGCAGATGATGCGACGCGTCCGCCCGCCCCCGGAGGAAACCGCCGCAATGAGCAGGCGGCGGATTTACGACGACTTGCCGCTCCCTTCTTTCCTGATGCCGCAGCAGCTCGAGGGCACGGTGCTGGAGGTCAGCGGCGTCTCCAAGCGGTTCGGCGGCATCCGCGCCGTCACCGACGCCAGCCTGCAGGTGGGCGCCGGCGAAATTCACGCCCTGATCGGCCCGAACGGCGCCGGCAAGACCACGCTGTTCAACCTCGTCTCCGGCCTGTTCCCGGCCGACGCCGGCAGGATCCTGTTGCGCGGGCACGAAATCCAGGGCGTCGGCTCCGACGAGATCTGCCACAAGGGACTCGCGCGCTCATTCCAGATCACGAACCTGTTTCGTGGCCTGTCGATCTACGAGAATCTTCGCCTGTCGCTGCAAGCGCGCACGCCCGGCCGCTTCAATATCTGGCGCGACATCGACAGCTTTGGCAGCGTCCACGCCGAAGCCACGGAGCTTCTTAGGTTTTTGGGCCTTGAGGGCATCGAGGCGATCGAAGGCGGCGACCTCTCCTATGGCGGGCAACGCCTGGTCGATCTCGGCATCGCGCTCGGCTCGAAGCCGCAGGTGCTGCTGCTGGATGAGCCGCTGGCGGGGCTCGCCGCCGCCGAGCGCGAGCGCGTCTCGAACCTGATCCGCAACATCGCGGCCAACATCCCCGTGCTGATCGTGGAACATGACATCGACCGCGTGCTTGGCTTCTCCCGGACGGTCACGGTCATGAACCAGGGCGAAGTCCTCATGAGCGACACGCCCGAGGCGGTGCGCGCCGACCGGCGGGTGCAGGAGATCTACACCGGCAAGGGCATTCCCGCCGTCACCCATCAACGCGCCGAGGAGGCGCGGACCGAGGCGCCGGCCCTGCTCCGCTTCGCAGGCGTCAACACCTATTACGGCAAGAGCCATATTCTGCACGACGCCGCGCTCGACGTCCGCGAGGGCGAGATCGTGGCCCTGCTCGGGCGCAACGGCGCCGGCAAATCCACGCTCCTGAAGACATTGGCCGGGCTGGTGCCCGCGACCTCCGGCACCATCGACTATCAGGGTCATGACATCGCGCAACTTTCGGCGCCCGAGATCGCGCGGCTCGGCATCGGCTATGTGCCGCAGGGCCGCGGCCTGTTCGCAGGGTTGACCGTCCGCGAAAACCTCGCGCTCGGCCGCCTCGCACGGAAAACCGACGGCTCGACCGGCGTGGTCTGGGACGAGGCGCAAATCCTCGACCATTTCCCCCGGCTGAAGGAGCGGATGGATGTCGCGGCTGACTATCTCTCCGGCGGCGAGCAGCAGATGGTGGCGGTGGCCCGCGCCATGTCAGGCAATGTGAAGCTGCTCCTGCTGGACGAGCCCTTCGAGGGCCTTGCGCCGGCGGTCACGCTGGAGCTGTTCTCGGTGTTCGACCGGCTGCGCCGCCAGATGAGCATCGTCATTGTCGAACACAATCTCGACCTGGTGCTGGCGCTCGCCGACCGCGTCTTCGCGCTCGAGCGCGGCGCGGTATTTCACGAGGGACCGGCAGAGCCACTGTTGACCGATCTCGATTACCGCAAGAAAATCCTGTGGCTTTAGTGAACTCGTCATTGCGAGCGGAGCGAAGCAATCCATGTCGCCACTTGCGGAGACATGGATTGCTTCGTCGCTTCGCTCCTCGCAATGACGACGAACCGTGTGGAAACACCGTCATGAATACGTCGCAACCGCTTTGATCGCCGCCTCAGCGCTTTTGGCGTTGCCCGCCAACGCCGCCGAAAGCTCGATCACCATCGCCGTCTTCACCAAGAACACCACCAATCCGGCCTATGCGGCTTTTCGTCTCGCCGCCGACCAAGTGGGACAATCCGCCGGGGCGCAAATTAAGCACTTCGTGCCGAAGCAGCCCGACAATGTCGACGAGCAGAAGGCGATGGTCGAGGAGGTTCTCAAAAGCCGTCCCGACGTCGTCGTCTTCATTCCTGTGGACGATGTCGCGATGGTCGAGTCCGTGAACAAGCTCAACGAGGCTCAAATCCCCATCGTGCTGGCCTCAAATCCGTTGCCCGGACGCTTCGTCACCTATGTCGGCGCCGATGATTACGACATCGGCTATCGCGAGGCGCGCTATCTCTTCGACAAGCTCGGAGCCAAGGGCAAGATCGTGATCCTCGAGGGCACGGCGGGCGCGCCCACCAACCGCGAGCGGCTGCGCGGCTACAAAAAGGCGCTCTCAGAAACGCCGGGAATTGAGGTGCTGGCTTCCGCTCCCGGCAATTACCAGCAGGCCGACGCCAAGCGCGTGATGGCGGGCTTCCTGAAGGATTTCGCGGAGATCGACGCGCTGCTCTCGGCCAATGACAGCATGGCGCTCGGCGCGCTCGAAGCGCTGAAGGAGGCCAACCGCACCACTGTTGTGATCGGCATCAACGGCATCCTGCCGGCGGTCAAGCAGATCGAGGAGGGCCGCATCCTCGCCACCGTCGATTTCAACATGTTCAAGATCGGTTGTACCGCAACGCTGGCCGCGGTGCGGCACCTCCACCGCGAACCCTTGCCGGACAAGGTCATGCTGCCGGCGGAAGTGATCGACATCAGCAACTACAAGGCCTGGCTCGTGCCCGTGGAGGAGCGCTCCTGCCCCGGTTGGGCCGCGCTGGTGCGGTAGATTTCACCCTCGCAGCAAGGGCTATCGCATACGGCGCTGCCCTCTCCACATCGTCATGGCCGGGCTTGACCCGGCCATCCACGACTTCTTCGTGGAAACAAAGACGTGGATGCCCGGCACAAGGCCAGGCATGACGAGTTCGTGGATGGGACTTCCGAAAGACTAACGCCCGACCTTGCTCGCATCCATCTTGATGGCGCCATCGAGCAGCCTGGTGGTGAACGCCGTGTCCACCGCGAACGGCTTCTCGATTCCGAGATAGGTCTCGACCAGCACATAGTCCTTTTTCATGCGCTCGCCGTCGATCCAGCCGAGCGCCTTCGTGGTCGTGAACTCGTCGGTCATCAGCTCCTTGATCCGCCGCCATTGCAACAGCTGCTCCTCGCGGTCGAGGCCGCTTGCATTGTCCAGCAGCGCCTTCAGGCAGGGCTCGAACTCGGCGACGCAGGCGGCATAGGCCTTTTGCGTGATGCGGACGAAATCCTCCGCAAGCTTCGGATTCTTGTCCAGGAAGGCGCCGTTGACGATGATCGAATTGCCGTAGGAATTGAGGCCGATCTCCTTCCAGTTCAGCGAGCCGAGATCGTCGCCGAACTCCCTGAGCTTCACGTCATGGGAATTGTAGAAGTCGCTGATGATGTCGACCGCATGGCTCTTCAGCGCCGCCGGCTTAGCGGTCGGACCGACATTCACAAAAGTCACTGAGTCAGGCGCTAGCCCGACGGCCTTTGCAAAGGCGGGCCACATCACGCGTGAGGCGTCGCCCGGTGGATTTCCGATCTTGCGGGCGGCGAAGTCCTTGGGCCCCTTCACCCCGCTGCTCTTCAGCCAATAGAAGGTCTGACCGGTATTGGCATAGATGCTCATGAGCGCGACCGTGTCGGCGCCCTTGCTGCGGGCGACCAGCATGGTGGCGAGATCGGCGATTCCGAACGGCGCCGCACCCGACCCGACTTTGAGGGCGGACACTGACGATCCCTTGCCGATCTCGATGGCGAGGTCGATGCCCGCCTTCTCGTACCAGCCTTGCGACTTCGCGTAATAGATCGGCGAGTGATCCGCGCCCGGCGTCCAGTTCAGCACCAGGCTCACGCTCTGGCCGGCCAGGGCCGGGCCGGCCGACAACGCGACGCCGAGCAGCAGCGCCGCCGCTCTCAAACGTCTCAACGCTTCGCTCCCATTCCTTCATCGAAAGAGGCCGGGCCGGCGTCGCGATAGGCCCAGCAAGCGTCCCTCGGCAGCGAAATCGGCGTGTCGACGCCGACCGTGTGCCGCGCGGCGGTGCCAAGCTCCAGCGCCTCGAGCCTGTGGCCGAACAGGTCGATGTCATAGACCGTCTGCGTGCCCTGGTAGCGGCGATCGGTGACGCGCGCGGTAAACGAATTGCCGCCGTCATTCCTGCCGAGCGCGATGTTCTCCGGACGAAGCGCGATCCTGACCTTGTCGCCGATCTCGACCGCATGCAGCAGCGCGGCGTCGGCGCGCCTGCCCTCGCCGAAATCGACCGTGCCGAACTTGCCGTTGCGTTCGACCAGCGTGCCGGCGAGCTCGTTGGTGGCGCCGGTGAAATTGGCGACGAACAAATCCGCCGGGCGATTATAGATGTCGTCAGGCGTACCGAGCTGCAACAGCTTGCCGTCGCGCATCACGCCGATGCGATCGCCAAGCACCACCGCCTCGGCCTGATCGTGCGTCACGTAAAGCGCGGTCATGCCGGTCTGCTTGAGGATGACGCGAAGATCGTCGCGCAGCCTCAGGCGAAGTTTGGCATCGAGATTGGACAGCGGCTCGTCCAGCAGCAGAAGCTGCGGACGGTAGACGATGCTGCGCGCCAGCGCCACGCGCTGCATCTGCCCGCCCGACAACGCCACCACCGGCCGGTCGGCATACTCGGACAGGCCGACCAGCGCCAGCGCCTCCTCGACCTTGCGGCCGGCCTCAGTGCGCGACAGCTTTCGGTGCTTCAGGGGATAGATCACGTTCTGCCGCACCGTCATATGCGGCCACACCGCATACGACTGGAACACCATGCCGATGTCGCGCAAGCGCGGCGGCACCAGCACGCCGCGCTCGGGCGAGGACACCATTTTCCCGGCGATCGAAATCTGCCCGCCGGTCGGATGTTCAAGTCCCGCCACGCAGCGCAAGGTCGTGGTCTTGCCGCAGCCGGACGGCCCGAGCAGGACGACGATCTCGCCGGCCGGCACGGCGAAGCTCACGCCGTCGACCGCCGGCCGGCCGATCGCAAATTGCTTCCGGAGATCGGAAACCTCGAGCGTCGCCGTCATTCTCTCACCAGCCTTTTCGCACGCCGCTTACTGCCGATACCCAAAGGTCTTGTCCCAATCCGCGACCCATTGGGCGTGCAGCTTCTGATACTGCTCGAAGTCCGGATACCAGACCTTGGCGACCTTCGGATCAAAACCTTCCGGATAGAGCGGCGACACTTTTAGCGAGGTGAGGTTGCCATGCTGCTTGATCATGAAGGTCTGACCCTCCTTCGACAGGCACCAGTTCAGGAACAGCTTCGCCGCATTGGGATGCGCCGCGGTCTTCGGAATGCCCGTGGCGTAGGGATTGGCCGGCACGCCCTCCGGCGGGAAGATGATCTTGATCGGTGCGCCGTCCTTCTGTTTGGGATAGACCGCATTGTAGAGCAGCGGCCCCATCGCGATCTCGCCGCGCACCAGCGCGTCCGACATCGGCGCGCCCGAGGGATAGAGCACGGGATGCGTTGCCGCCTGCTTGGCCCAGTAGTCCTCGCCCAGCACCTGACGCTCGAACATGACGCGCGTCCATGTCGTACCGCCCGATTGCGCGAACACCTGCCCCGTCAGCTTGTCATATTGCGGCTTGGTCAGATCCATCCAGCTCTTCGGCGGATCCTTCACCAGTTCGGTGTTGTAGGCGATCGACCAGATCGCCGTGATGCGCGGCCAGAACTTCGGCGACACCAGCGAGGCCGGATCGTAATCCGACGCGTTCGGCGGAGCGTAGTCCTGGAACAGGTCGGCGAGCGGCAGCATCAACGCGCGGTCGGAATGGTCGACAATATCGGCGATCAGCTTGCCGGCCGCCGCTTCCGTCTTCACGCGTGTGATGAGCTGGCCGCCCGGAGCGCGCACCATCTCGATCTTGATGTCGGGGTAACGCTTGTTGAACTCCTTGAAGACCTCCTGCTCCACCTCCGCATAGTTCGCGGTGTAGAGCACGAGCTTGCCTTCGGCCTTTGCCGCGGCGACCAATTCCGGCGAGCCGAACTCGTCGGCTTTTGCAGGCGCGCCGCCAAGTGCAAGCGCGGCAATCGCTGCGAGCGCGGTAACTGTCCTGGACATCTCGATCCTCCTTACTCTTCTTCCTTGTCTACTTGATCCCCTGCGCGACGCCGCCCTGCGAGGCGCGGCGCGACAGCCAGTTGGCGCCGCCGATCAGGACGCCCAGGAGCACCATCTGCACGAGGCTGAAGGCGGCGGTCTTGCCGACATTGCCGCCTTCGTAATAGTCGAGCAGCAGCACCGACATCACCATGGTGTTGCTGGTATAGAGAAACAGCGACGAGCCAAGCTCGCGGATCGCCAGCACGAACAAGAGCGTCATCGAGGCGATCACGCCCGGGCGCGCCAGCGGCAGCACGATGGTGCCGATCGTGGCCAGCGTGCCCTTGCCGCAGACCCAGGCCGCCTCCTCCAGCTCCCGATGGATCTGCATGAACGAGGTCGACAGCGACTTCACGGTATCGGGCATGAAGCGCGCGATGAAGGCCAGCGCCAGGATCCAGATCGTGCCGTAGAGCCCGCCGGGAACGCCGATCCAGGCCCAGAGATAGGCGACGCCGACCACGAGGCCGGGGATCGCGACCGGCACGGTCGAGATCAGGTCGATGGTGCGCCTGCCCGGCAGGCTGGTGCGATGAATGGTGTAGCCGATCGCGAACGCCAGTGCGCCGCCGATAGCCGCCGTGATGATGCCGACCTCGACCGCGTTGTAGATCGACCTCATGGTCAGCGGATTGTCGAAGATGGCGTCGAAATGCACCAGCGAATAGGCGCGCATGTCGAACAGCGCGGAGATGTCGCGGATGAACAGGAATTTGCGGAAGGCCGCGACGATCAGCGCCAGCAACGGCAGCACCACGACGATCAACAGATACAACAATCCGAGCGAGAACGTCACCCAGCGCCACGGCCCGAGATTGAGACTGCGCGGCCGGAATGCCTTGCCGGCCACCGTGGTGAAGCTGCGCCCGGAAAGCACCTTCTGTTGCAGATAGACCAGCAGACCCGTGACCACCATCAGGATGATCGCGACCGCGGCCGCCGTGTTGTAGAGCGGCGGCGTCCAGTTGGTCAGCTTGAAGATGTAGGTCGTCAGCACGTTGAGATTGGCGGGCGCACCCAGCACCGCCGGCACGCCATAGATCCCGAGCATGACGATGAAGGACAGCAGCATGCCGGAGACGATCGCCGGCATGATCAGCGGGAACGTCACGGTGAACAGGGTCGCGAAGGCGCTTGCGCCCGAGATCTCGGCGGCCTCCTCCAGGCTTGGATCCATGTTCCGCAAGGCCGAGGAGGTGAACATATAGACATAGGGCGCGTAATAGATGCCGAATACGAACACGAGCCCCCAGAGCGAATAAAGATCGATCCGCCAGTCGAGCCCCGCCCATTTGAAGGCGGTATTGATCAGCCCGGTTTTCGGAGACCCCAGGATCGACCACGCAACGCCCGCCACCAGCGGCGGCGCGAACAGCGGCAGCATGCTCGCCGCGGCGATGAGGCCGCGGAAAGGGGTATTGGTGCGCACCACGATCCAGGAGAACAACAGCCCGATCACGACCGCGATCGCCGTGCCCCCGCCGCAGGCGATCAGCGTGTTCAGCAGCGCTTCCGCCACATTCGGATTGAGCAGCACGGTGAGGAAATTGCCGACGGAGAGATGCCGCAGGTTCAAGCCGTCGACCACCGGATTGGTGTCGGTCAGCGCGCCGAGCAAAAGCGTGAGTACGGGATAGATGACGAGGAAGGCGAGGATCGCAATCAGCAGCGCAATCCAGGCGCCCGCAAGGACGCCCCGACGCTTCCCCTCGACGCCGCTTTGCACAGCCTCGACGCGCCGGTCCAGTAGTTGTGCATCTGCCAAAACGCTCTTCCCCCGCCGGCGGAAATTCGTTCGAGATGTGACCGCCTTGGGCCGGAACCTATTCGATTGGCCGATGGCCGGGAAGTAGCCGAAAGTCGTCCCGAGGCGGGCATAATAGCGCATCGCATACGCATCATGCAGTGCCGCGATTGTGGGATGTCACACGGCCGTAGTACATGCCGGTTCCGGAGAAATATCTGGCATGCTCGAAAAAGCGGCAGCGAAGGCGTCCACGGCGCCCGTGACCGATGGATCGCCTCCTGACGGTTTGCCTTGGGAACAGCGGCGCTGGGCCGTGCTCGCGATCTTCACCGCGCTGGCGATGGGCTCGCTCAACACCATGATCGCCAATGTGGCGCTGCCCGCCATTGCCGCCGATCTTGATGTCAGCCCGGCGGACGTGATCTGGGTGATCAACGTCTATCAGTTCGCCATCGTCGCTTCGCTGCTGCCGCTGGGTGCGCTCGGCGACATTGTCGGCCATGAACGCATTTATCTCGGCGGCGTGCTGCTGTTCACGCTCGCCTCCCTCGCCTGCGCCCTTGCCTGGTCGCTGCCGAGCCTTCTCGTGGCGCGCACCCTGCAAGGATTGGGCGCGAGCGCCACCATGGCGGTCAACACGGCGCTGATCCGTTTCGTTTACCCCAGCCGCATGCTGGGCCGCGGCTTCGGCCACAACGCGATGGTGGTGGCGACCGCCTTCGCCCTCGGGCCAAGCATCGCCTCTGCCATCCTCGCATTCGGGCCCTGGCCATGGTTGTTCGCCATCAACGTTCCGCTCGGAATCGTTTCGTTCCTGGTCGGCATCAGGACCCTGCCCGCGACGCCGCATGCGGCGCACCGCTTCGACTTCATCGGCGCGGCGCTCGCCGCCGCCTGCCTCGGCCTCTTCATCATCGCGATTGGCGGCGCGGCGCATCGGGCGCCGCTTGCCGTGATGCTCGGCGCTCTGGCAACAGCGGTCATGCTCGGCGGGATCCTGATGCGCCGGCACGCCGATCATCCCGCCCCGATGCTGCCGATCGACCTGTTTCGGCGCCCGCTGTTCGCGCTGTCGGCGGCGACCGCGGTCTGCTCCTTTGCCGTGCAGGGCCTCACCTTTGTCGCGCTGCCGTTCTATTTCCAGGACCTTCTCGGCCGCTCGCAGGTCGAGACCGGATTGTTCATGACACCATGGCCCGTTGTGGTCGCGATCATGGCGCCGATCGGCGGGCGACTGTCCGACCGCTTTCCGGCCGGCCTTCTCGGAGGTCTCGGTCTGGTGCTGCTTGCCGTGGGCATGGCTTTGCTGGCCCTGCTGCCGGCGGACCCGAGCGTCGCCAACATCGTCTGGCGCATGGTGATCTGCGGCATCGGGTTCGGCTTCTTTCAGACCCCCAACATGCGCGCCATCATGACGAGCGCGCCGCCGCACCGCGGTGGCAGCGCCAGCAGCATTGTCGCAACCGGCCGCCTGACCGGTCAGACCATAGGCGCCGCGTTCGCGGCACTATGCTTCGCGCTTGCCGGCCGGGACGGCGCGGTGCTGGCGCTTGCGGCCGGAGCGGGTTTCGCCGCACTCGGCAGCGTCATGAGTTTTTTGCGCCTGACAGTTGCGCCACGCGCGTAACGCCCCACGAGCACGCAGCATTTGCGGCCGTAACCCCGCCTCAGGGCATATCTTCCCGGATCATTCAAAAAATCGTCCGCGGCACGCGCGCAAATTCTTGAGTTGAAACATTCCGGATTTGGCGGACAAATGCCGCCTGAGTCCGATCGGTGGATCGGATCAATCAGGGGATCGCGATGGCAAACCTCAATATCAACGGAAAAACGATCAACGTCGACGTCGAACCGGACACGCCGCTGCTGTGGGCGATCCGCGAGAATGTCGGGCTCACCGGCACCAAATACGGTTGCGGCATTGCACAATGCGGCGCGTGCACCGTCCACATCAACGGCGAGGCGATGCGATCCTGCGGGGTCACGGTCCGCGAAGCCGAAGGCAAGCAGATCACCACCATTGAAGGGCTCGCGACCGGCGCGACCCTGCACAAGGTGCAGCAGGCCTGGATCGCCAATGACGTGCCGCAATGCGGCTATTGCCAGAGCGGCATGATCATGGCGGTGGCGGCGCTCCTCAAGGAGAAGCCCAAACCGACCGATGCCGACATTGACGAGGCGATCACCAATATCTGCCGCTGCGGCACCTTCCAGCAGGTGCGCGAGGCGATCCACTCCATCACCAGCGCCTGAGGAGAGCTGTCATGAACAAGCACGTCTCGCCTCGAATAAATCGCCGCGCCTTCGTGGTCGGCACCGCCGCTGTCGGCACCGGCCTTGCGCTCGGCCTCGACCTTCCCTTCGGCGGACCCGCCGTGGTCCGTGCCGCCGACGGCTCGCCCGAAGTCAACGCCTGGGTCGTGATCCGGCCGGACGACACCGTGGTGATCCGCGTCGCGCGTTCCGAAATGGGACAGGGCTCGCTCACCGGCCTCGCCCAGCTCGTCGCCGAGGAACTCGAATGCGACTGGTCCAAGGTCGTTACCGAATTTCCCACGCCCGGCCAGAACGTCGCGCGCAAGCGCGCCTGGGGCGATTTCTCGACCGGCGGCAGCCGCGGCATCCGCACCTCCGAGGACTATGTCCGCAAGGGCGGCGCCACCGCGCGTGAGATGCTGGTCCAGGCCGCCGCGAACGAATGGAAAGTGCCGGCCTCCGAATGCAGCGTTGCCAAGGGCGTGATCACGCACAAGGCCTCCGGCAAGACAACGACCTATGGCAAGGTCGCGGAAGCCGCCGCCAGGCTGACGCCGCCGGCCGACGTCAAGCTGAAGGACCCGAAGGACTGGACGATCGCCGGCAAGGGCCTCAAGCGGCTCGACACGCCGGACAAGGTCACGGGCACCACCATGTACGGCATCGACGTCAAGCTGCCGGGCATGCTCAACGCCGCGATCAAGGATTGCCCTGTCACCGGTGGCAAGCTGAAGAGCTACGACGAAGCCAAGGTCGCCGGCATGAAGGGCGTCAAGAAGGTGGTGAAGGTCGACGAGTCATCGGTTGCTGTCGTCGCCGACACCTGGTGGCACGCCAAGAGCGCGCTCGATGCGCTGCCGATCGTCTGGGACAACGGCGACAACGCCAAGGTCTCCAGCGAATCCATCGCGAAATGGCTGTCGGAAGGACTTGAGGGCGGCCCCGCTTATGTCGGCAACAAGAACGGCGATGCCACAGCCGCGCTCGCGAGCGCCGCAAAGAAGGTCGAGGCGGTCTACAACTATCCCTACCAGAACCACGCCACGATGGAGCCGCTGAACGCCACGGCGCGCTTCACCCCTGAGAAGTGCGAGGTCTGGTGCGGTACGCAGAACGGCGAAGCCGCGTTCGCCGCGGTACTGGAGGAATCCGGCCTGCCGGCCGACAAATGCGAGGTCTACAAGCTGATGCTCGGCGGCGGCTTCGGCCGGCGCGGCCAGACCGACTATGTCCGTCAGGCCGTGGCGATCGCCAAGCAGATGCCGGGCACGCCGATCAAGCTGCTGTGGTCGCGCGAGGAAGACATGACCCACGGCCGCTATCATCCGGTGACCCAGTGCAGGATGACGGCGGGCTTCGACGCCGACAACAATCTGACCGCGCTGCATATGCGGATCTCCGGCCAGTCGATCCAGGCCACGCTTCGCCCCGCGGGGCTGGTCAACGGCATGGACCCCTCCACCTTCCAGGGGCTCAATCCCAAGGGCGAGGCGGCGTTCGGATATTCGATCCCCAATCTGCTGATCGATCATTCGATGCGCAATCCGCACATCATTCCGGGCTTCTGGCGCGGTGTGAACGTCAATCACAACGCGATCTATGTCGAATGCTTCATGGATGAGCTGGCGCACGCCGTGAACCAGGATCCGCTGGAATTCCGCCGCAAGCTGATGAAGGAGCATCCGAAGAACCTGGCGGTGCTCGATGCCGTGGCCGAGAAGATCGGCTGGGGCAAACCTGCGCCGCAGGGCATCTCGCGGGGCCTTGCGCATTTCATGGGCTTCAACAGCTATGTCGCGGCGGCCGCGGAAATCTCGGTGACCGACGGCAACAAGATCAAGGTGCAGCGCATCGTCGCATCGACCGATCCCGGCTACGCCGTCAATCCGGCGCAGATCGAGCGGCAGATCGCGGGCTCCTTCGTCTACGGCCTCTCCGGGCTGTTCTATGGCGGCTGTACCGTCAAGGACGGCGCGATCGAGCAAACCAACTTCGACACCTACAACTCGATGCGTATCTCGGAGATGCCGAAAGTGGAATCGATCGTGATGCCGAGCGGAGGCTTCTGGGGCGGGGTCGGCGAGCCCACCATCTGCGTCGCTGCGCCTGCGGTGCTCAATGCCTATTTCGCGGCGACGGGCAAGCGTATCCGTTCGTTCCCGCTGAAGGACCAGAACATCACGTTCGCTTAAAGAACGAACCAGGCGGCGGCCCGCAAGGACCGCCGCCATTTTTCCGGATGACGCTCATGCATGCGCGCCCGGTGACACGACGAGATGCCATTCTCGGCGTCAGCGCCTCTGTTGGCCTCCTGGCCATGCCCCACGTCGCCCGTGCGCAATCGGCGGCGCGCGTTGTCGTGGTCGGCGGCGGCTTCGGCGGCGCGGCCTGCGCGCGCGCGCTGAAGCGGCTTGATGCGAAGGTGCAGGTCACGCTGCTCGAGCCCAACAGGATCTTCACCGCCTGCCCCTTCAGCAACGAGGTGATCGCGGGCCTGCGCCAACTCGAAGCCCAGCAATTCGGCTATGAGAAGATCGCGGCCGACGGCATCGGCGTGATCGCGCAGGCCGCAACGAAGATCGATGCCGCCGCGCACAGCGTCGCCCTCGCCGACGGCACGTCGCTGGGTTACGATCGCCTCGTGCTGTCGCCCGGCATCGATTTCAATTTTGGCGCCCTGCCCGGCTACGACGAAGCGGCAGCGATGAAGATGCCGCACGCGTGGAAGGCAGGCGAGCAGACCATCCTGCTGCGCAGGCAATTGGAGGCGATGGACGACGGCGGCACCGTCGTCCTCGCGGTGCCCGCCAACCCCGCTCGCTGCCCGCCGGCGCCTTATGAACGCGCAAGCCTGATCGCGCATTATCTGAAAACGAAGAAGCCGCGCTCAAAGGTGCTGATCCTGGACGCCAAGGATACCTTCTCGCAGCAAAAGCTGTTCGAGCGCGCCTGGAAGGAGCTCTATGGCGAGATGATCGAGCGCGTTGCGCTGTCGCAGGGAGGACGCGTCACCTCGGTCGATCCTTCGACCAGCACGATCGTCACCGAGTTCGGCAATTACACGCCGCAGGTCGCGAATGTCATTCCGCCGCAACGCGCCGGCCGCATCGCCGACATCGCCGGCGCTTCCGATCATACCGGATGGTGCCCGATCAACCCGGTGACCTTCGAGTCGAAGCTCGCGCCCAATATTCATGTGATCGGCGACGCCTGTCTCGGCGGCGGCATCCCGAAATCGGCTGCCGCCGCCAGCGCGCAGGGGAAGGCCTGCGCCGATGCGATCGCGAGCCTGCTCGCGGGCAAGCCGCCGCAGGCGCCGAAACTCACCGGCGTCTGCTACAACATCGCCGCCCCCGGTTACGGCTTTTCGCTTGCGGGCATCTATCAGCCCAGGGACGACATCTTCGCCGAGAGCGAGGGCGGTGCGACCAGTCCCCTCGATGCGCCACGCGAGCTGCGCGCACGCGAGGCCGACGAAGCTGAGAGGTGGTTCGCGACCATCACGGCTGACGCCTATGGCTAGGCCGCTCCGTATCGCACTCACCACCATCGCACTCGCCCTCTCCTGCGCGGCGAACGGGCAAGGCCTGGTTCCCTACAAGATCATTGGCGACGGCATTCCGGTCTCGCTCACGGGCGCCCCGGGCGATGCGGCTCATGGACGCGCGCTGGTGCTGGAGCGCACCAATACCTGCATCCTCTGTCATTCCGGTCCGTTTCCGGAAACCAGGTTCCAGGGCGATCTCGCACCTGATCTGTCCGGCAGCGGAACTCGCTGGTCGGCAAGCCAGTTGCGGCTTCGGCTGGTCGACGCTTCCCGTCTCAATCCGGAGACGATCATGCCTTCCTATTACCGCATCGACGGGCTCAACCGCGTCGGCCGCAACTGGACGGGCAAGCCTATTCTGTCCGCGGCCCAGATCGAGGACATCGTGGCTTATCTTGCAACGCTTCGGGATTAGGACGACATAACACGCGATGAAGAGAACTCCGCCGACGCGCCGATCTTTCCTGAGCCTTGCCGGCAGCGCTGCCGTCGCCGGCGCGGTCCCCGTCGTCACGCTGCGGCCGCTGGAAGCCACGCCGGCCATGCTGACCTCCGCGATCCGCAATGTCGTCGGCGAAGCGCCGGTGCGCACGGGGAAGGTCAAGCTCGACATTCCGCCTCTGGTCGAGAACGGCAACACCGTGCCGATGACGGTTCGCGTCGAGAGCCCGATGACGTCCACGGAGTATGTGAAGAGCATCCACGTCTTCAACGAGAAGAACCCGCAGCCGAATATCGGCAATTTCTACATCGGCCCGTCGGCCGGACGCGCGCAGATATCGACCCGGATCCGGCTCGCCGATACCCAGAAGGTGGTGGCGATCGCACGCCTCTCCGACGATAGCTTCTGGTCGACAAGCGTCGACATCGTCGTCACGCTCGCCGCCTGCACCGAGGAGGTGAACTGATGGCCTCCGCCCTGATCAACGTTCCACGGAAAGCCAAACGCGGCGACATCATCGAGATCAAGACGCTGATGTCGCACATCATGGAGACTGGCTACCGGCACACCGCGGCCGGCGATCTCGTGCCGCGCGACATCATCACGAGCTTCATTTGTCGCTACAACGGCAGCGAAATCTTCCGCGCCGATTTCTTCCCGGCGATTGCCGCCAACCCCTTCATGTCCTTCTTCACGGTCGCAAAGGAGAGCGGCAAGCTCGAATTCGAATGGATCGGCGACAACGGCTTCTCGTCGACCGCCTCGGCATCGATCACGGTCGAATGAATCGCTTCCGCGCGATAGCGATGGCCGCCCTGCTCGCCGCCATGGCCTCGCTCCATGCAGGCGAAATATCAGGGGAACAGCGCCGCTCCGGCTATTCCTTCATGGGTCCGGACACCCGCGCGATGCAGGACGACGACACGTCCAATCCCGCCATGCTGTTCGTGCTCGACGGCGAGGCGCTCTGGAACAAGAGGACAGGATCTGCGGAAAGGGCCTGTGCCGACTGCCATGGCGATGCGCGCGAGAGCATGAAGGGCATCGCCGCACGCTATCCCGCCTTCGACAAGACGCTCGGCCGCCCCGTCACGATCGAGCAGCGCATCAATCTGGAACGCGCGCGGCGCCAGGACGCGCCGCCGCTCGCCTATGAAAGCCGCGACCTGCTTGCGCTCTCGGCCTTTGTCGCCAACCAGTCGCGCGGCATGCCTGTTGTCGCGGGCGATGATCCTGAACTCAAGCCGTTCCTGGACAAGGGCCGCGACCTCTTCATGCAGCGCCAGGGCCAGCTCAACCTCGCCTGCAGCAATTGCCACGAGGACAATTGGGACAGGCGTCTCGCAGGCTCGCCGGTCACGCAGGCGCATCCGACCGGCTATCCCATCTACCGCCTTGAATGGCAGTCGCTGGGGTCGCTGGAGCGGCGCCTGCGCAGCTGCATCACCGGCGTGCGCGCCCAGGCCTTCGACTATGGCGCGCCGGAGCTGGTCGAGCTCGAGCTCTACCTGATGTCGCGCGCGCGCGGCATGAAGCTGGAGACGCCGGCGGTACGGCCCTGAACCCTACTCCGCCGGCGCGGCCAGCGGCGTTTCCGGATGCGAGACGTAGTCTTCGCTCAGGCCGAACTTGCCAAGTGCGAAGAACCCCGCCGCCACCACAGCATAGGCGAGCGCCACAGCAGGCGTGACACCAAGGCCGCCGCCGACGCCGACGAACTCGCCGTGCATGAAGCCGAAATAGGTCAGCACCGCGCCGGCCAGCGCAAAGGCCGATGCTTTGAGGAAATCGCGCTCGATCACGAACACGCCGATCGCGCCCAGCACGAGACCTGCGAGGATCGACCCGCCGCCCATCACTTCAAGACCGCGATAGAGCACGCCGCCTTGCGGCAGCGCCGCGATCGCGGCGGCTTTGACCTCGCCGGCCTTGTCCGCCGCCATTCCGCCCACCGATTGCGCCGCGTTCAGCGTCGAACCGAGCACGGTGTCGACTTGCAGTTTTGCCCAGGCCGCAAGATGCGGGGTAAAGGCAAGCCCGATCGCCGGTGCATGTTTCAGCGGCGTGGTCTGGAACGCCTGCGCAGCGATGAGCATGCCGATATAGAGCAGGATCGGCGAGATCGCGACGACCGGCACCAGTGCCAGCAGCACCGAGATGATGCCGAGCCATGACAGCACGATCACCATGACCCCGGTCGCCGCCGAATAGCCGATCCGTCCGCCCATCGCCTTCCAGCCGGGATGGCCGATATAGACGGCGTTGATGAAGGGATTGCCCATCAGGCAGCCGATCAGGCTGACGACGCCGTCGGCGGTCAGCACGCGCGTGGTCGGATATCCGTCGCCGGCGGCTTCCGCGCTCTCGACATTGTCCATGGCCTCGACGAGATCGTAGATGCCGAACGGAATCGCGGTGACGAGGATGACGCCGAGATATTCGAAGCCGGAAAACACGTACCCCACGGCCGGGATCGGCACCGAGAAGCCGAAATTGGCGAAGGCGTCGCCCAGGCCTTTCAGGCTTAGCCCTCCGAGCCCGAGCCCGAATAAATTCGAGCCCCAGCCGATGACCATGCCGGCCGCGATCGCCATCAGGCCCGCCGGAATGCCGCGCGGATATCTGACGCCGCCGAACCAGCTCACCAGAATGATGGCAAAGCAGATCAGCCCGATCTGCGGCGTCATGAACATTTCGAGCGCCGGCCGCATCGAGATGAAGGTGACGGAGACGCCGGCCAGCGTTCCGAGCAAGGCCGCGCGCGGCGTGATCCTGCGGATATAGGGCGCGACGAAGCCGCCGATCATCAGGATGAAGCTCTGGAAGAACACCCAGACGAGGCCGGCCGACCAGCCTTTCAAGGGATCGCCGGTCTTGAGCGTGATCGGCAGCATGATCACGAAGGTCACGATGAACATGTGCGGCACGCTGACGCCCGACGGCAGCGCGCAGACGTCGGTGCGGCCGGTCCGCAGCGCCAGGCGGTAGGCAAGCCAGGCATAGTAGAAGGTGGACAGGCACATCATCAGCCCGAGCGCCGGCAGGATGCGGCCGAACACGAGGCTGTCGGGCATCTTCAGCACGAAGCGCAACAGCCCGGTCAGGACAAGCATGTTGACCAGGATATTGGTGCCGAACCCGAAGAACGCGTTCCAGTCTCCCGATGTCCACAATGCCGGCCTGAAACCGGCCTTCGCGACTGCCTCCCCGCTTCCGCTCATCGTGATGCTCCCGCTTTCAGAAGGTTTGACGTCCCTGCCTGCATGGCCTCGAGCACCGCGCCTGAGTCCGCGACCCAGCCGAAGATGCCGCCCTGGGCCTTGATCATCTTCAGGCCCATCTCGTGGAATTCCGGAAAGTAGGACGCGCAGCCGTCCGCAATCACCACACAGCGATAGCCGCGGTCATTGGCCTCTCGCACGGTGGTATTGACGCAGACCTCGGTGGTCACGCCGCACACCAGGAGGTTGGCGATGGCGTATGAGTCCAGCACGTCGGAAAGCGAGGTGGCGTAGAACGCACCCTTGCCCGGCTTGTCGATGACGATCTCGCCGCGGCGCGGGTAAAGCTCGGGGATGATGTCGTGCCCGACCTCGCCGCGGATCAGGATGCGTCCCATCGGACCGGGATCGCCGATGCGCAAGGACGGCGCGCCGCGCTCGAGCTTGGCCGGCGGCGCATCCGACAGATCGGGCAGATGACCTTCGCGCGTATGGATCACCAGCATGCCCATCGCGCGCGCCGCCGCCAGCACGGAGGCGATCGGCTTCACCGCGCGCGCAAGCCGGCTCACATCGTTGCCAAGCGTCTCGCCGAAGCCGCCGGGCTCCATGAAGTCGCGCTGCATGTCGATGATCACGAGCGCGGTGACCGACCAATCCAGATCGATCGGTTCGGGTTCGGCAACCACGGTGCCAACCGCTCGCTGGCCTGACTTGAGCATGACCTGACGCCTCCCCGTGCGGAGAACTCTCGCCAAAATAAAAGCAAGTGCCATGCCACCATGCACAATCCGGTTGCGCCGGCGGCCCACCCGGAATCCTTCATGTTTTCAGCCGGTTCGGCAGCGATGTTGAGATCGCCTGAAATGGCTGCAATCGCCGCGATCAGCACTTGCCTATTTCCTGCGCAACGGCCCAGGCTTCCCCCGCGCGATCGGCGCAATCCGCGGCGCCTGGCCGCGCGATGGCGGCACGACGCGCGGCTGACCCGCCGCCCGCGCGTATTGACATTGACCGGCCATGCTTTTCACTTGGCCGCGCTGCATCGACCAGCCCGGACCCCAGTCCGCCAAAAAAGATGACGGGAGCACGACATGACGCTGATGCAGGTGGGGCTGGACGACAAATATCGCCTCGATGCCAAGCGGATCTATTTGTCGGGTGTCCAGGCGCTGGTCCGCCTGCCCATGTTGCAGCGCGAACGCGACCGCGCGGCGGGGCTCAACACCGGCGGTTTCATTTCCGGTTACCGCGGCTCGCCGCTCGGCATGTACGACCATACGCTGTGGCGCGCGAAATCCTTCCTGCAATCCCAGGACATCGCCTTCTTCCCGGGCCTGAACGAGGACCTTGCCGCGACCGCGGTCTGGGGCAGCCAGCAGGTCGGGCTTTTCCCGGGCGCCAAGGTCGATGGCGTGTTCGGCATCTGGTACGGAAAGGGCCCCGGCGTCGACCGCTCGGTCGATGCGCTCAAGCACGCGAACTCCGCCGGTTCCTCCCGCCATGGCGGCGTGCTCGCGCTGGCGGGCGACGACCATGGCTGTCAGTCGTCCACCCTCGCCCATCAGAGCGAGCAGGTGTTCGCCGCCGCGTTGATGCCGATCATCAACCCGTCGACGTTGCAGGAATATATCGACCTCGGCCTCTATGGCTTTGCACTGTCACGCTATTCCGGCTGCTGGATCGGCTTCAAGGCGATCGGCGAGACAGTCGAGAGTTCCGCCTCGATCTATTCCGACCCCGACAGGGTCAAGGTCATCATCCCCGATGATTTCGAGATGCCGCCGGGCGGGCTGAATATCCGCTGGCCCGATCCGCCGCTCGAAGCCGAGAAGCGGCTGTTCGGCCCGAAGATGGAGGCGGTGGCGGCCTTCGCCCGCGCCAACCGGCTCGATCGGATCGTGCTCGACGGCAAGCCGGCGCGGCTCGGCATCATCACATCAGGCAAGGCCTATCTCGACCTGAGGCAGGCGCTCGCCGATCTCGGGATCAGCGACCGTGACGCCGAGGCGCTGGGCCTGCGCATCTACAAGGTAGCGCTGACCTGGCCGCTGGAAGAAAGCGGCGCCAGGCGCTTTGCCGAAGGTCTTCAGGATGTGCTTGTGGTCGAGGAGAAGCGAGGCTTCATCGAAGACCAGCTGATGCGCATCCTCTACAATGTCGACGCCTCGAAGCGTCCGTCCGTCGTCGGCAAGCGCGACGAGAGCGGCGCGAGGCTCCTGCCCAGCGAAGGCGAACTCAATCCGACCGTGGTGGCGGCGGCGCTGGTGGCGCGGCTGCGCAAACTTGGCCACCAGAGCCCGGCACTGGAACAGCGGCTGGCACGGCTGGAGGCCTTCGACCAGCCCGCGACCGGGCAAGCGGCGATCACGCTGCAGCGGACGCCGTTCTTCTGCTCGGGCTGTCCGCACAACACCTCGACCAAATTGCCGGAAGGCAGCCGCGCCATGGCCGGCATCGGCTGCCACGGCATGGCGCTGTCGATTCCCTCGCGCCGCACCGCGACCATCACCCATATGGGCGCCGAAGGCGCGAACTGGATCGGACAGGCGCCCTTCACCAGCGAACAGCACATCTTCCAGAATCTCGGTGACGGCACCTACACCCATTCCGGCCTGCTCGCGCTGCGCGCGGCGGCCACCAGCGGCGTCAACATCACCTACAAGATCCTCTATAACGACGCGGTCGCCATGACCGGCGGCCAGCCGGCCGAGGGCGGCTTCACCGTTTCACAGATCGCGCATCAGGTCGCGGCCGAAGGCACCAAGCGCCTTGCGATCGTCTCCGACGACCCCGGCAAATATCCCGCCAATTATTTCCCGGCAGGCGCCACCGTGCATCACCGCCGCGACATGGACGCGCTGCAGCGGGAGCTGCGCGAGGTGACGGGGCTCTCGGTCCTGATCTACGACCAGACCTGCGCCGCCGAGAAGCGCCGCCGCCGCAAGCGCGGGCTGTATCCCGATCCGCCCAAGCGCGTGTTCATCAATGATCTCGTTTGCGAGGGTTGCGGCGACTGCTCGCAGACGTCGAACTGCGTTTCAGTGCAGCCGCTCGACACCGAGTTCGGCCGCAAGCGCCAGATCGACCAGTCGAACTGCAACAAGGATTATTCCTGCGTCGAAGGCTTCTGCCCGAGCTTTGTCACCGTGCATGGCGGCTCGCTCAAGCGGCTGAAGAACTCGGCGGTGGATTCCGGCCAGCTCTTCGCCGACCTGCCGCTGCCGGCAGCACCGAACCTCGACAAGCCCTACAACATCCTCGTCACCGGCATCGGCGGCACCGGCGTCATCACCGTGGGCGCGCTGCTCGGCATGGCCGCGCATGTCGACGGCAAGGGTTGCTCGGCGCTCGACTTCACCGGGTTGTCGCAGAAGAACGGCGCGGTCATGAGCCATGTCCGCATTGCCGCCAGGCCTGAGGACCTCTCCACCGTCCGCATCACCAATGGCGGCGCTGACCTGATCCTCGGTTGCGACATGGTGGTTTCCGCGGGCCCAACCGCGCTCAGCCGCGTCGACCGCGGCGTGACACGCGCGTTCGTCAATGCCGACCTGCAGCCGACCGCAAGCTTCGTGCAGAACCCCGACATCGATTTCGAGCTCGGAGCAATGCAGACCACGCTGCGCGACGCCATCGGCGAGCGCAATCTCGAGATCATCGACGCGACCGGCATTGCCGCCACGTTGATGGGCGATTCCATCGCCACCAATCCCTTCATGCTCGGCTTCGCCTTCCAGAAGGGCGCGATCCCGCTCTCGCTGGACGCGCTGCTCCGCGCCATCGAGATCAACGGCGCCGCGATCGAGATGAACAAGCAGGCCTTCACCTGGGGGCGGCTCGCCGCCCACGACATGTCGCGCATCCGCAGCGTGCTGCAATTCCGCGCCCGCGCCGGCGCACCCGCAAAGACGCTCGACGAGCAGATCGCACTGCGCGCCGAGTTCCTGACCGGCTACCAGGACAAGGCCTATGCCGACCGCTATCTCGCGGGCGTCGACAAGGTGCGCAAGGCCGAGAGCGCAGCAGCACCCGCCTCCACCGAGCTGACCGAGGCGGTCGCAAAAAACCTGTTCAAGCTGATGGCCTACAAGGACGAGTATGAGGTCGCCCGCCTCTACACCGATGGCAGCTTTGCGAAAAAGATCTCGGACAAGTTCGACGGCGACTTCACGCTGAAATTCTACCTCGCCCCGCCGGTCTTTGCGCAGCGCGACAAGTCCGGCCGGCTGATGAAGAAGGAGTATGGCGGCTGGATGCTGCGCGCCTTCGGCGTTTTGGCGAAACTGAAGATCCTGCGCGGCACGGCCTTCGATCCGTTCGGCCGCACCGGGGAGCGCAGGGCCGAACGCAAGCTGGTCGAAGATTATTTCGCGATGATCGATCAGCGCATGGCTGCGCTCAAGCCGGCGCAGATCCCGCTCCTGGCCAAGATCGCCCGCATCCCCGAAACCATCCGCGGCTACGGCCACATCAAGGAAGAGAACATCAGGAAGGCCGCGGCGGAAAAGGCGCGGCTGGAAGCGGATCTGGAGAACGCGAGATTCGCGGCGGCGGCGGAGTAATCCTTCGCCGTCATTCCGGGATGCGCCGTGAGGCGCAGGCCCGGAATCCATAACCACGGCTGGAGGTTATGGATTCCGGGCTCGCCGCTTCGCGGCGCCCCGGAATGACGGAAGCGAAGTGCGCCGCTCAGCTCGCGGCCTTCAGCCGCTTCCGTTCCACCGGATGAATGTCGATCGTGCGCAGCCGGCCGAGGCGCAGCACCTCCATCGACAGCGTGCGGCCGATGCGGTCGCGGTCGAGCACGCGGATCAGGTCGTCGACGCCGTTGATCGCGACGCCGTCAAGCCGGATCACGACATCGCCCGGCAACAGGCCGGCCTGCGCCGCCGGTCCGTCCGGCTCGATGGTCATCAGAAGCGCGCCCATCCTGTTATCGACACCGGCCACCACTGCGTGCCGCCGCGGTACCGGCGCGGTCTGCCCGGCGACACCGATATAGGCGCGGCGGACATAGCCGTGGCGGATGATCTCCGACAGCACGAATTGCGCGGTGTTGCTCGCGACCGCAAAGCAGATGCCCTGCGCGCCGTTGATGATCGCCGTGTTGATGCCGATCACCTCGGCATTCGAGGCGGCCAGCGCACCTCCGGAATTGCCGGGGTTGAGCGCGGCATCGGTCTGGATCACGTCCTCGATGACGCGGCCCGAGACCGAGCGGATCGAGCGGCCGAGCGCCGACACCACGCCGGCGGTGACCGTCGATTTAAATCCGAGCGGATTGCCGATCGCGACCACGAGCTGGCCGCGCCGCAATGTCCTGGAATCACCGAGCTTCGCATGGCGCAGCTCGCGCGCGCCGTCGGCCCGCAGCAGTGCGAGGTCTGTGTCGGGATCGACGCCGAGCACATGCGCGTCGCTGACGAAGCCCTCGATATCGCGCAGCCGGATCTCCTTCGCCGAGCCCACGACATGGCTGTTGGTCAGCACCAGGCCGTCAGGCGAAATGACGATGCCCGAGCCGAGCCCGCCGCGCTCTTGCGCGCTGCGCACCTTTGGTCCGGTCTCGACGCGCACCACAGCGGGCCCGACGCGGTCGGTCACGTCGATCACGGCATTGGAATAGGCATCCAGCAGCAGCTGGTCGTTGACGGTATCGGTCGCGGCTACGGACAGGCCGTCCGCAGCGCCGTCTGAGGTAAAATCCAACATGGCACAAATTCCTTTGGGCCAGTCAGATGGTTATTGAACGAACGTGCCGCAAGGCCGTTGTCTGGCCTGCCCGAATGGCTAGGCGGCAGCACCTCTGACGAGCGCCAACGAACCCGCTTACGGATCGAGCGAGGCGACGTAAGCCGCGAGCGCGATCATGTCATCCGGCGAAAGCGTTTCGACCACCTGCTTCATCGCAGCACTTGCGCTCCCCGCGCGACCGCCGTGCTGAAACTCGTAGAGCTGGCGCACGATGTAGGTTGGCGAGCGCCCGGCGATGGCCGGAATTGGGGCGGCGCCTTTCAATTCCAGCCCGTGGCAAGTTGCACAAGCCATCGGCGCACCTGATGCAGCGGCTTTCGCGAGCATTTCTCCCTTGGCGAGGCTTCCAGGCGGCACATAGGCCGTGAATGTGGACCGGGAATCACGAAGCTCGAACTGATCGACATCATCGGGCATCTCGACGATGCGCCGGCCGAGCGGCTCCGTGCCGCCCTCCGGGCTGCGGACATAGAACAGGCGAGAACCTCCGGTTTTCGGAATCGTCTCGCTCTCGACGACCTTGATGAGTTTCTTCGGCTTCAGCGCCGCGAAATATTGCGCAGCAGCCAATGCCTCTTCGTCGGTCATCCCCTTCACTGACGCCATCATCAGTTGCGTCGAAGGCCTCGCGGGGCCGGACAATTGTCTCGCACCGCTCTTGAGATCGGCGATCTGCTGGACAAAGTAGTCGACCGGCAACCCAGCCAGGCTCGCATTTTCGGGACCCCCCGTACCTTCGACGCGATGACACGATCCGCAGGCGCGCACATCGGGCTTGCGTCCAAGGGCGACGATTTCAGGCATCGCGATATGGTCGTTCGGATGCCAGTCGGGCGCGACGAAGAGATCGCGGGCCTGCTTCCAGCTGTATTTGGCGTCGCTGCCCGGGAGCGAATTGGGATTATCGTCGGGCGGCGGCACCTTGACGGCCGGATCCCACAGGAAAGCCCAGGCTGGAAGTGCATCCGCCGAGGCGGACCCGGCCGCAGTCTGTGCGAAGCCGCTACCGCTTGCCGAGATCCCGATCGCCAGGGAGACCAGCGCGCGAAAGAAAATCCGTTTCAATGATGGCACGGCAACCCCTCCCATACGCTCAAGTCAGATTATCGGCAAATCAACCACGAAACTCAAATCACTCGGTCGCTCCCCGCAGGCTCCGCGGCCTTGCCTTCACCGGATCGAGCAGCGACCAGTCGCCGTCCGGCAGCACGTGCCCCTTTGGAAACGGCGCGCGCAGCTCCTGTCCAAGCGAGCGCAACACGCGATCGTCGCGGTAATAGCATTGCAGGATGACGCGGGCGAGCGTTGCGGCCGGCGCGCCGCCGCTGGCGCGAAATTCCGTCACCAGCGCCCAGCGTCTGGCTTCGTCCAGCATGGCAAGCGGTTGGCCTGCAAGCTTCGCGATATGATCGAGCGCGGCGGCCACCAGTTTGGTGTCGCGGCCAAGGGTCGCAAGAATGTCGCCCTGAATGGCCTCGTCATCGGCGCCCGGCACCTTGTACTCGTCGCTCGCTGGAATCATCATGCCGGCGACGACACGCAGATCGTCGCGCTGCGCCGAACTGAGAGATTTTTCAACAATCATTTTGGGTCCTCAATCGAACAGATTGGCCAGCCGCTGCTTCATCTGATCGGCGATGTAAAGCGCGAGCGCCTGAATTGTGGAGGTCGGGTTGACGCCGCCGGAGGTGACGAAAATGCTGCCATCGACGATGAAGAGGTTCTTCACGTCATGCGAGCGGCCCCATTCGTTGACGACGGAGCGCGCGGGATCGGTTCCCATCCGCGCAGTGCCGAGCAGGTGCCAGCCGCCCCAGGGGATCGGCGAGTTGAGGCAGATATCGCTCGCGCCGGCGGCTTCGAGAATTTCACGGCCCCGCGCCAGCCCATGCTCCATCATCTTCCGGCTGTTCTCGCTGATGGTGTAGTCGATCTTCGGCGCCGGGATACCGTGGCTGTCCTTCAGCACAGGATCGAGCGTGACACGGTTATGCTCCTCCGGCAGATCCTCGCAGATCGACGAGACGTGCATCCGATGCCCGTTCAGCCTGCGAAACACGCGGTGGTGATCCGCTCCCCAGGGCAGAATGCCCTTCTGCTCGCTCACGACCGCCTCGAACACCGTGCCCGCACCGCGCCCGAACTGGATGCCGTAGCCACGCACGAAGCCGCGCGACAGATCGGTGTCGTAGAACTCCTTGCTCCACAGGCAGGTCGGCGGCGCGCGATTGGAGTTGGTCGGCTCCTTCACGAAGCCGTAGATTTGCGCGTAGGGATGGAACATCAGGTTCTTGCCGACGAGGCCGGATGAATTGGCAAGCCCGTTCGGAAATTTTCCGCTCACCGAGTTGAGCAGCAGGCGCGGCGTGCCGACGCCGTTGCAGGCCAGGATGACGACCTCGGCCGCCTGAAACTGCTCGACACCGTCCTTGTCGTAGTAGACGACGCCGGTGGCCATGCCGTCTTCATTGGTGGTGATCTCGCGCACGCGGCAATGCGTGCGCAGCTCCACACCGGCGCGGATCGCGTGCGGCCAATAGGTGATGTCGGTCGAGGCTTTTGCGCCTTGCGCACAGGCCGGCGTGCAATGACCGAGATTGATGCAGCGCGCCCTGCCCTCATAGTCCGTCGTCGCCACCGTCGTATCCGACGGCCACCAGTGCCAGCCCAGATTGTTCATGGCCTTGGCGATCAGCGGCCCGGACAGCCCCAGCGGCTGCGGCGGCATCGGCGGATGCGTCAGCGGCGACAGCGGATCGCCCGACAGGCCGGAGACGCCCATCATCCGGTCGTTCTCCTCGAAGAACGGCGTCAGCACATCGTAGTCGATAGGCCAGTCGTCGGCGACGCCGTCGAGCGTCTTCACTTTGAAGTCGGAGGGATGCAGCCGCGGCCAATGGGCGGTGTACATGATGGTCGAGCCGCCGACGCCGTTGAAGTTCACCACCTTGATCGGCGAGTTGTCGTCGTTAACGGGATAATCTTCCGGCCGGCCGCGAATGTTCGGGCTGGTCGACCATTCGCCGTAGAACTTCGCCTCCCAGTCCCGGCCCGTGCTCGGATATTCCGACTGCTTCATCCAGCCGCCCTGGTCGAGACAGACGATATGCATCTTTGTCTCGGCCAGCGACCAGGCCACGGCAGCGCCGGACGCGCCGGCGCCGATGATCAGGACGTCCACGGGCTTGTTCATTCCTTTTTCCCCTCCGTCATTCCGGGGCGATGCAAAGCATCGAACCCGGAATCTCGAGATTCCGGGTTCGCCTCTTCGAGGCGCCCCGGAATGACGCGTACATCAATTGACGATCCTCACCGGCATCGAGCGGATGCCGCGGATGAAATTCGAATACAGTCGCTTCACGGGGCCGGCGATCTCGAAGCGCAGATCGCGATTGAGGATCTCCTCCCAGAGGATGCGTAATTGCTGCTCGGCGAGCCGGTCGCCGACGCAGCGATGGATGCCGGCGCCGAAGGACAGATGCTGTCGCACCTTCGGCCGGTCGATGACGAACTCGTCGGCGCGCTCGATCTTGTCCTCGTCGCGATTGCCGGAGATGTACCACATCACGACCTTGTCGCCCTTGGCGATCTGCCGGCCGCAGAGTTCGGCGTCCCGCCGCGCGGTGCGCCGCATGTGCAGCACCGGCGTGTGATAGCGGATGATCTCGGACACGAGATTCGGGATCAGTTCGCGGCGCGCGCGGACCAGCTCGAACTGCTCCGGATTCTCACACAGCGCGAGCAGGCCGGCGCTCATGGAATTGCGCGTGGTATCGTTGCCGCCCACGATCATCAGTGCGATGTTCCCGATGAATTCGGCCGCGTCCATGTTTCGGGTGGCTTCGGAATGCGCCATCATCGAGATCAGGTCGAAGCTCGGCGGCGCGTTGATCCGCGCGTTCCATAATTGCCGGAAATAACCGCCCATGTTGATAAGCTCGGCAGAGCGCTCGTCCTCGGAATGCACGACCGCGTCCGGCGAGCTCACATTGGCGATCGCGACGTCCGACCACCAGGACAGCTTCATCCGGTCTTCCCAGGGGAAGTCGAACAGCGTCGCCAGCATCATGTTGGTGAGGTCGACCGCGACACGCTCGGTCCAGTCGAAGATCTCATTTTTTGGCAAGGCGTCGAGCACGGCGGAGGTGCGTTCGCGGATCAGCCTCTCGAAATTGGCGAGGTTGGAGGGCGCCACGATCGGCGCGACGGTGCGGCGCTGCGCGGTATGGCCGGGCGGGTCCATGCGAAGGAAATTGGCGCGCTCCTTCCCGCTTGGCGGGTCGGCGACCTGAATGCCGCCGAGTTCGTTGGCCGACGAATAGGTCTCGTGGTCGAGTTCGACGGTAAAAATGTCGTCGTAACGCGTCACCGACCAATAGGGACCATAGGCTGAGGCCTCGCAATAATGCACGGGGTCGTCGCGACGCAATTTGGCGAACAGCGGCCGCCAGGTGTCGTCCTGATAGATCCGGGGATCGCTGACATCGATCGAATCGAGCCGCTTTTGCAGCGCCTGCTCCATCTTGTTCCCTTTTCGCCGCTTCCCCCAAACACCCCGCCTGCGACGATAAAGCGAGTGATACCAGCTAGTCAAAGGCCGTAAGAACGCGCAACCCTGCACATCGCTCACGCATGGATGCAGGGTTTGTTCGGAAGCAGAAGACCGGCTAGCCTTGTCCGCCAGGCAATCGGATTTCGGGGAGAAAATCAGGTGTCCGCCTCGCCGCCAGTATCAACGCCCGGCCTTGATTTCGACGCCATCATCATCGGCGCCGGCCTTTCGGGGATGTACCAGCTCCATCGGGCGCGGGAGCTCGGCCTGAAGGCGCGCGTGTTCGAGGCCGGCACCGAAGTCGGCGGCACCTGGTATTGGAATCGTTACCCCGGCGCTCGCTTCGATTCGGAGAGTTATTCCTACGGCTATTCCTTCTCCAAGGAACTTCTCGAGGAATGGGAGTGGTCCGAGCATTTCGCCGGCCAGCCGGAAACGTTGCGCTACTGCAAATATGTCGCCGACAAGTTCGATTTGCGCCGCGACATCCAGTTCAGAAGCCGCGTCACAGCGGCCGTCTATGATGAGGCCACGCGAAGCTGGACCATCACGCTGGAGGACGGCAGCCGCCACTCCGCGCGCTTCCTGATCACGGCGATCGGGCCATTGTCGACGCCGACGTTGCCGCGCATCGAAGGCCTCGACAGTTTCCAGGGCCAGAGCTTTCACACCGCGCGCTGGCCCAAGGACGGCGTCGACTTCAAGGGCAAGCGCGTTGCGGTGATCGGCACCGGCGCGACCGGCGTGCAGACCATCCAGACCATTGCCGGCGACGTCGGCCACCTCACCGTCTTCCAGCGCACGCCGAACTGGTGCGCGCCCCTGCACAACGGCAAGATCGACGCCGAGACGCAAAAGCAGATCAAGGCCGGCTATGGCGAGCTGTTCGCCCGATGCAAGGAGACCTTCGCCTGCTTCATTCACACGCCCGATCCGCGCGGCGCGTTCGAAGTGTCGGCCGAGGAACGCGAGGCCTTTTACGAAAAGCTCTATGGCGAGCGCGGCTTCGGCATCTGGCAAGGCAATTTCAAGGACATCCTGATCGACCGCAATGCAAATGCCACCATCAGCGATTTCGTCGCGCGAAAAATCCGCCAGCGCGTCAAGGACCCCGAAACCGCCGAGAAACTGATCCCGAAGAACCACGGGTTCGGGACGCGCCGCCTGCCGCTCGAGACGCATTATTACGAGGTCTATAACCGCGACAATGTCGAGCTGGTCGACATCAAGGAGACGCCGATCGAACGCCTCACGCGCGACGGCATCAGGACCACCGACAAGGATTACGAGTTCGACATCATCATCTTCGCGACCGGTTTCGACGCCATCACCGGCGCATTCGACAGGATCGATTTCCGCGGCGCCGATGGCATCAGGCTGAAGGACAAATGGAAGTCCGGGCCGGAGACCTATCTCGGCCTGATGGTGTATCAGTTTCCCAACATGATGATGCTGATGGGGCCGCATACCGCACTCGGCAACATTCCGCGCAGCATCGAGTACAGCGTCGATTGGGTGACCGGGCTGATGCAGTTCGCGCGCGACGAGAAATTGACGCGGCTCGAAGCGACGCCCAAGGGCGTCGAGTCCTGGACCGAGCATGTCAAGGCGCTGGGCGTCGGCCTCCTCTCCAACGAGGTCGATTCCTGGATGACCGGCATCAACAGGAATGTCGAAGGCAAGAATGTCAGGATCATCGCACGCTACTCGGGCAGCGCGCCGGCCTATCGCGCCCGCTGCGACGAAGTCGCCGCGAACGGCTACAGCGAGCTGAGGCTGGGGTAGTCGATTTCAGGAGAACTCGTCATGCCCGGGCTTGACCCGCCTGCGCGGCCGAAGCCGCTTCGGCGAGGCGAAGGCCCGGGCATCCATCGCTCTTCGATCGAATCTTACTTTTGAGATGGATGGCCGGGTCATAGGCGAGCGCAAGCGACGCCGTTCTTCGAACGGCTATGCCCGGCCATGACAAGTTGGTGAACAGACCCGCGGATGTGCTAAAGAACGCGCATTCATTTGCTCGACCGGGCCCCAGCATCACATGCGTCCTTTCCCGATTCTCTCCCTTCTCGCGGCCCTCCTCCTCGCCGCTCCCGCGCTCGCGGCCGAGCCCGTCGTCCGCGACGGCCGCACCATCCAGCTCGGCGACGTCACCTACCGGCTCGACGGCATCGACGCGCCCGAGCTCGATCAGACCTGTATCGACGATCATGCCGATCCCTGGAGCTGCGGCGTCGATGCGCGCGACCAGCTCACCAGGCTGATCAAGGGCCGGCCTGTTCGCTGCGACGATCTCGGCCCGGACAAGACCACCAGCAGGCGTCACATCGGCATCTGCAGCGCCGAAGGCGAGACCGCCAGCCTGAACCAGCAGCTCGTCAAGCTCGGCTTTGCGGTCGCCGCCGAGCCCGCGCTGAAGGTTCACTTCAAGGACGAGGCGGCCGCCGCCAAGGCCGGCAATGCCGGTCTCTGGAAAGGCTGCTTCGCGGCACCTCAGGATTTCAGACTCGGCAAGAAAGACGGCGCGCTGAGCGGCGCCGCATGCCGGTCCGATCGCACAAAGGAAATCCGCGCGGCGCTCTTTCCTGAAAACTTCGCGCAACCGCCCTCCTGCCCGATCAAGGGCAAGCTCGCTGCGCGCGCGCGGTTCACGGGCAACATCGGCATTTATCATTTGCAGGGTTGCCGGAGCTATGCCGGTCTGTCCCGGCCGGACCGCTGGTTCTGCACCGAGGACGATGCGCAGGCCGCAGGCTTCCGCCGCGCCTACAATTGCAGGCCGCCGAAAGCTCCACCCAGGGCTGCAAGCAACTAGGCCCGGCTACACGACGCTACCACCTGCCGAACTGCCAGGATGGCCCCATCGGTCCCGCCGAGGCAAAGGCGTTGGAATGTTGGCGCCAGGGATCACGCCAAGGGTCGTGCCAGCCGGCAGGTTGCGGGTTGAAGAAGTCCGGCCGTGAAGCGGGATGCCGCGCCCTCGCATGCCGCTGCTTCGCGGGTGGCGCCACCGGCTTCAATTGTGCGCGTGCATCGAGCGGAGAATTGTCAGCGACGACCGGTGCAGGCGGCGGAGGCGGCGGCAGGCTCGCGACGCGAGGCGCGGGCGGCAGCACGATGGTCGGCTGGTTGGTGTCGAACACGATCTTCTCCGGCCAGCGTCGCGTGGACTGGATGCGGATCGTCTGTTCGAAGGGAGACTCGGCGGCAACGGCCTGAGGCGATGGCGCGTTTGGATCCGCCGTCTTGGTCTCAGCCGGCCAAATCCAGTTCGCGGCGAGCAACAGCACGACGAGAACGCACCCCACATAAGCGAAATATCGAATTACCGGCACTGTCTTGTCCTGCCCGCGCGCGTTGATTGTAGGACAAATGCCACCAGAGGCTATTGTTCCAAGGGACATGCACGTGATCGTGACCGCGACGGGTTCCAGCGCATCATCGAGCGGAACGACAGGTCCCGGCTGCTGTTCTCAAATGAGACAGCTCCAGCCCACGAACCCCAGCCAATGGAGCACATCATGACCGAAAGCAAAATCAGCCAGCATGGCGTGAACGATCCCGTCCGCGGCGTCGACGTGAAGTACCGGAATAAGGACAAGGACGCCGCATGAGCGCGAGCAATGGGCGGCAGACGTTCGCGCCAAGCCTTCGGCCGATCCAACCGAAGAATTCCTGCCCGAGGCGCTCCGCCGCACGCCCATGCCACCGCTGAACAAGCGCACCGGGCGGAACCGTTCCGAATAGTTCGAGCGCAACGGAACCCGCACTTCACCGTGCTGTGAGAGGGGAGCCGGAACTTTCCTCGTTCACGGCCGGTTGAGCGGCGTCATCAACCGGTCATCAAACCTTGGAGAAGCTCATGACGATCGTAAAACTTGCAGCTGCCGGCGCCCTTATCGCAACCACCATGGCCGCGCCCGCCATGGCCCGGAGCTATTGCGACACCCACCGCTGCTATCATCGTGGCCCGGTCGGCGCAGCCGCCGACACCGCCGGTGCGGCCGTTGGCGCGGCTGCAGGCGTCGCCGGCGCCGCGATCGGAACCGCGGGCGCCATCGCCGCCGCGCCGTTCGGCGGACCTTATTATGGCCGTCCGGCGTACGGCAGCTACGCCTATTATGGCCCTGAGAACGGCTTCTCCTGCCGACCCGGCACCTGGTCCAAGGGCGCCGACGGACGTATGCATCCCTGTCAGTGAGATCATCGCAACGGATGACGAAAGGGCGGCCTTTCGGCCGCCCTTTTTTCCGCGAACAGGCCGCGAGTGCTGTCAGCGTCTAGCGCTGCATCTGCATGATCTGGTCCATCGGAAGCATGTTGTCGTTCAGGTTCGCCATGATCCAGAGCGAGCCGCCGATCACGAGGAAGACGATCAGGAGCCCGAAGGCGAGCGCCATCACGTTGTTGGTGTTGTCTGCTCCGGTCGTGATGTGCAGGAAGAACACCAGATGCACGCCCATCTGCGCGATTGCGAGCACGACGATGGCCACAGGGATCGAGGGCCGCCAGACCAGACCGGTGCCGGCGATGAAGAACGAGGTCGCTGTCAGCACGATCGCCAGGCCAAGGCCGACGAGATAGCCGAGCACGCGGAGCCTGACGCTGCCATGCTCCTCGTCGCCGGGTGCCAGATCGGCAGGTTGATGCAGTTCGACATCGCTCATGTCGCACTCCCGAGCAGATAAACGACGGAGAACACCGCCACCCAGATGATGTCGAGTGCATGCCAGAACAGGGCAAAGCACAGGAAGCGCCGCTGGATGTCAGCGCGAAAGCCTTTGGTGAACACCTGCGCCATCATCGTGAGCAGCCAGAGCGTGCCGGCGGAGACATGCAGGCCATGACAGCCGACCAGGGTGAAGAACGCCGACAGGAACGCGCTGCGCGACGGACCCGCGCCACGGGCAACGAGGTCGGCGAATTCCCGGAATTCGATGGTCAGGAACGCCAGCCCAAGGATGCAGGTCACGGCCATCGCGACCTGGAACCAGAGATGACTACGCTCTTCCATGGCAATGCTCGCCATGCCGCAGGCAAAGCTCGACAGCAACAGGCACACCGTCTCGATCGCGACGTTCCTGAGATTGAACAGCTCCGCCCCGCCCGGCCCGCCCGCCGTCTGCCCCAGGAGGACGGCATAGGCAGCGAAGAAGCAGGAGAACATCACCATATCGGAGAGCAGGAATATCCAGAAGCCGTAGCCGGTGACGATGCGCTTCGGCGCGGGCCCCTCGTGCTGGACGGCGGCCAGAACGCCGATGTGATGCGGGTCGTCGATCGCCAGCGACATCTAGAAGCTCCCGGCTTCGGTGACGAGTTCACGCCGCGCGGCAAGATTGGCGCGGTCGAGGCGCGCGACTTCGTCGGCAGGGATCTCGTATTCATCGTGATCGCGCCAGGCGAACACCACGAAGGTGGCGTAGGCGCCGATGAGACCGAGGATCACGATCCACCAGATGTGCCAGATCATCGCAAAGCCCACGAAGGTGGCAAAGAACGCGCAGACGAAGCCGGTCGGCGAATTGCGCGGCATCTCGATCGGCTTGTAATCCGGCTCAATCGCTCCCTGCTCCCGCGCGCGCCGCTTCATCGACCAATAGGCGTCCTCGCCGGTGACGTCGGGCATCACGGCGAAGTTGAAAACAGGCGGCGGCGAGGCGGTCGCCCATTCCAGCGAACGGCCGTCCCAAGGATCACCGGTCAGGTCGCGCAGCTCGGCGCGATTGCGGATGCTGACGACGAGTTGCGCGATCTGGCAGATGATCCCGGCAAGCACCAGGCATGCGCCGATGCTCGCAATATCGAGCCATGGCTTCCATGCCGCGACATCGTAGTGCTGCATGCGCCGCGTCATGCCGAGGAAACCCACGGCATAGAGCGGCATGAAGGCGACGTAGAAGCCGATCAGCCAGAACCAGAAGGCAGCCTTGCCCCAGCCTTCATGCAGGCGGAAGCCGAACGCTTTCGGGAACCAGTAGGTGTAACCGGCAAAGGCGCCGAACAGCACGCCGCCGATGATGACATTGTGGAAGTGAGCGACCAGAAACAGGCTGTTGTGCAGCAGGAAGTCAATCGGCGGCACGGCGACGAGCACCCCGGTGAGCCCGCCGAGAATGAAGGTCACCATGAAGCCGATCGACCACATCATCGGCGTGGTGAAGCGGATGCGGCCGGCAAACATCGTGAACAGCCAGTTGTAGATTTTCACACCCGTGGGCACCGCAATGATCATGCTGGCAATGCCGAAGATCGCATTGACGTTCGGCCCCGCGCCCATGGTGAAAAAGTGATGCAGCCAGACCATGAAGGAGATGACGCAGATCGCCATGGTCGCAAGCACCATGGACCGATAGCCGAACAGAGGCTTTCCCGAGAAGGTCGAGACCACTTCTGAGTAGATGCCGAATGCCGGCAGCACCAGGATGTAGACCTCGGGGTGTCCCCAGGCCCAGATCAGGTTCATGAACATCATCATGTTGCCGCCGGCCTCGTTGGTGAAGAAATGGAAGCCGAGATAGCGGTCGAGGATCAGCATCGCGAGCGTCGCGGTGAGGATCGGGAAAGCCGCGACGATCAGGAGGTTCGAGGCGAGCGTGGTCCAGCAGAACATCGGCATGCGCATATAGGTCATGCCCTTGGTACGGATTTTCAGTACGGTCGTGACCAGGTTGATGCCCGCGACCAGCGTCCCGACGCCGGAAATTTGCAGCGACCACAAATAATAGTCGACGCCAACTCCGGGCGAATAGTTCAGCTCCGACAGCGGCGGATAGGGCAGCCAGCCGGTGCGGGCGAATTCGCCCACCACAAGGGAAACATTGACCAGAAGCGCGCCGGTGGCGGTCAACCAGAAGCCGACGGAGTTGAGGGTTGGAAACGCCACGTCGCGCACGCCGAGCTGCAGCGGCACGACGAGATTCATCAGCCCGATCACGAAGGGCATCGCCACGAAGAAGATCATGATGGTGCCGTGCGCGGAGAAGATCTGGTTGTAGTGCTCCGGCGGCAGGAAGCCGTTCGACTGAAAGGCGACCGCCTGCTGCGCCCGCATCATGATCGCGTCGGAAAATCCGCGCAGCAGCATCACGCACGCAAGCAGCGTGTACATCACACCGATCCGCTTGTGGTCGACGCTGGTGATCCATTCGCGCCAGAGATAAGGCAGATGACCAGATAGCACGACCCACACCAGCACGGCGAGAATCACGACCAGCACCACGCCGCCGGCCACCAGCGGTATCGGTTGATCGAAGGGGATCGCCGCCCAGGTCAGCTTACCGAACATCAGCTTACCGAACATTGCTGGCTCCCGCACTGGCGGCTTCCTGCGGACCGGGCCCCGGCGGAATCTTCTGGGTCGCGATGTCGTGGAACAGCAAGGGATCGTCGAGCCGGTAAAGAGCCGTGTCCTTTGGCACCGACTGCCTGAGTAGCTCCTGCCGATAGCTGTCGCCATTCAGGGCACGATCGCTCTTGAACGTATTGGACGCGAAACTCGCGAAATCCGTCTGCGACACGACCTGGACGTCGAACATCATGTTCGGAAAACCGTCGCCGGAGAAATGCGCCGACAGGCCGTTGTACTTGCCGACCTCATCGGCGCGCAGCTCGAGCCGCGTCACCATGCCGTTCATGGTGTAGATCATGCTGCCGAGCTGGGGAATGAAGAACACATTCAGCACGCTCGCCGACGTCAATTGAAAATGCAGGGGCGCGCCGACGGGCACCGTCAACGTATTGACGCTCGCGATCCGCTGATCCGGATAGATGAACAGCCATTTCCAATCGAGCGACACCACCTGGATGGTGACACCCTGCCCCGTCCCTTCGACCGGACGCGCCGGATCGAGCTGATGCGAACCGATCCAGGCGACGCCGCCGAGCAGGATGATGGTCAGCGCCGGGATCGACCACACCACAAGCTCGAGCCGTCCGGAATACTCCCAGTCGGCCCAGTAGAAGGCGCGCGTATTCGATTTGCGAAACCAGAAGGCAAAAGCGAAGATTGCCGCAATGGTCGGCAGCACGATCGCCAGCATGATCGCGATCGAGTCGATCAGGATCATCTTCTGGGCCGCGCCGATCGGGCCTTGCGGGTCGAGGATGTTCATTGGCGAGCCATCCACCTGCTGCGTCACGTCAATCAGGCTAGCGCAGCCGCGGGCCAACCACAAACGCTCGATAGTATCAGCAGTTCCACCTCGAGCGATCACCGGCGAAATGGCGCATACGGATAAGGCCCGCCACCTTCAACGGAATTTGTAATTCCAGCCGATCCATTCGCACAGCGCGCGGCCCATGACGTCCTCGAGGTCCCTTCCCTTGAGCCAGGGCAATTCCTCGGTGAAGAACGTGACACATTGCCGGTAGCTGCACGGCATGCGCGTGATGTCAGTGCCCCAGAAGAAGCGCTTCGGACCGAACGCATCGAAGATGCGATGCAGCCCGTCCTGGATATTGCGGAAGGGATAGGCTTGCGTGGAATAATGCGGCGCGCCGGTCGCCTTGACAGCGACGTTCGGCAGCCTGGCAAGAGCAACAAGTTCGTCCAGATGGATGAAGGCCTCGGCGTCCTGTCCGCGCCGGTTCAGCCCGCAATGATCGACGATCATCTTCAGGCGCGGATGGCGCTCGGCGATCTCGCGGAATTTCTTCAGGAACAGTCCGCCCATCATCGCGATCGGCAGCCCCTCCGCTTCCGCGGCCGGCCACAGCCAATCCAGCGAGCCGTCGTAGAGCCATTTCTGATGCTCTTCGAGAAGCAGCGGCCAGCGCAGGCCCATCATGCCCGGCTGCTTGCGCCAACCGTGGATCAGTTTGCGATTGTCAGGATTTTGTAGCGGAAACTGCCCCATGATCGCAAAGCGATCGGGATATTTCTTCACGGCCTCGATCGCCATGGCCTGCGCATTGGGGTCCCAGCCGGAGGGCGGATGGATCAGCGCGGCGTCGACCCCGGCCGCGTCCATTTCGGCCAGAACTTCCTCCGCCGTGAATCTCTCGACCTTGCGATGCAGGCCCGAGGTCGGCACCACCGTCTGCGACCAGATGTGCACCTGCGCATCGATGATGTTCATGGCGCTCCCCCCTCTTCTCTTTGCCGTCATCATGCCGGACCGGCGCGGGTCTGCAACCACGCTGGCGGCATTGGCGCCCTGCGCCGCTGTCGGGCTTGCCGGAGGTGACCGGGCGGCGAAGCTGCGCTAGCCTTCCCTCAAAGACAACAGGGGGAACGCCACAGTGTACGACTACATCATCGTGGGCGGCGGCTCGGCGGGATCGGTGCTGGCCCAGCGTCTGTCAGCCAAAAGCGCGAACAAGGTCCTGCTGCTCGAGGCCGGACAGGACACACCGCCCGGCAACGAGCCGAAAGAGATCGCCGACAGCTACTCCGGCACCGCCTATTTCGATCCGCGCTTCCATTGGACCGAGCTCAAGGTCACGACCCAGATCGTCAGCCACAACAATCCCGAGGTGGAGCGTCCTCCTTTACGCAAATACGAGCAGGCGCGCGTGCTCGGCGGCGGCTCCTCGATCAACGGCCAGCTCGCCAACCGAGGCGCTCCGACCGACTATGACGAATGGCAAGCGCGCGGTGCTGCCGGATGGGGCTGGAAGGACGTGCTGCCCTATTTCCGCAAGGTCGAGCGCGATCTCGATTTCGACGGGCCGTATCACGGCAAGGACGGCCGCATCGCCGTGCGCCGTATCCCGCAGGAACACTGGACCGGACATTCGCGGGCCTTTGCGAAAGCCGCAGACCTAGCCGGCTACAAATTCCTCCCCGACCAGAACGGTGAATTTGCCGACGGCTATTTTCCGATCACGCATTCCAACGAAGCCGAGCGGCGCATGTCGGCGGCGATGGGCTATCTCGACCGCGACACACGCAAGCGCGCAAACCTCACGATCTCGACCCGCACCCAGGTCGAGGAATTGCTGTTCGAGGGCACGCGCTGCGTCGGCGTCAAAGCGAAGGTGGACGGCAACGAACAGGAGTTTCGAGGCCGCGAGATCGTGCTCTCCTGCGGCGCAATCCATTCCCCCGCGCATCTCTTGCGCGCCGGCATCGGCCCGGTCGGCCATCTCCGCGACATGGGCATTCCCGTCCTGGCGGGTCTGCCCGGCGTCGGCCAGCGGTTGATGGATCACCCGTCGATTTCGCTGTCCTCCTTTGTCCGCCGCGGCGCGCGCATGAACGAGCACACGCGCCGCCACATCCAGGTGGGCTTGCGCTATTCCTCGGGGCTTCCCGACGTCCCCAGGGGTGACATGTTCGTCGCGGTCATGACCAAATCGGCCTGGCATGCGGTCGGCGAGCAGATCGGCTCGCTGCTGACCTTCGTCAACAAGACCTATTCGGAGACCGGACAAGTCAAGCTCGCCTCGCGCGATCCGCGCGCCGAGCCGATTGTCGAGTTCAACCTGCTGTCCGATCGGCGCGATCTCGACCGCCTGATGACGGGCTTCCGCAAGATGGCAGGACTGCAGAACAGCGCGCCGCTCAGCGAGGTGACCGACAAGCCGTTCCCGGCCTCCTATTCCGATCGCGTGCGCAAGATCGGCGTCGTGAACACGAAGAACAAGCTGCTGACCACGATCGCCGCAACGCTGATGGATGGGCCGGCCGCACTCCGGCATTTCATGATCGACAATTTCGTCGTCGAGGGATTCACCTTCGACCAGGTGATGAATGACGACGAGGCGCTGGAAGCCTTCGTGCGCAAGGCAACGATCGGCGTCTGGCACGCCTCCTGCACCTGCCGCATGGGCCAGGCCGACGACCCGATGTCCGTTGTCGACACGCAGGGCCGCGTCAAGGGCCTGCAGGGCTTGCGCGTTGTCGATGCGTCCGTCTTCCCGGTCGTGCCCTGCGCCAACACCAACTTCCCGACGCTGATGACGGCGGAGAAGATCGTGGATGCGATGATGCAGTGAGTTGCACCGAAACTAAGCTTCGACAACGCAGCTATCGATAGCTCTCGTCATTCCGGGATGCGCCGAAGGCGCAGGCCCGGAATCCATAACCCCAACTCGTGGTTATGGATTCCGGGCTCGCCGCTTCGCGGCGCCCCGGAATGACAAGGGGGATAAAACGTGGATGCCCGGCACAAGGCCGGGCATGACGAGTCTGTGAGTAAACGCGGCAGCGTGCGTTATGCCGTATATCCCGGCGCCAGCCGGAACGCGCCGTTCTTGAGCGAGTTGGCCTCGACCATCACCACCTCTTCGTCCGGATAGCCATTGTGCTGATCGGGCGTGAACGAAATGTCGCCGTAGACGCCGGCAAATTTCTTGAGGTTGTTGAGATAGTTCACGATCTGCGCCGGCTCGGCGCCGGCGGCCTTCACGGCGTCCCGGATCAGATAGGGCGAGTCGTAGCCGACCGCGACCCACCACAGCAGCGTGTCGTTGACTTCGATGTTGGCCTTCTTCAGGCGGTCGAGGAAGGAGGCGGTGCGATCGGTGAGCTTGTTGTCGGGCGAGTAGCAGACCGGGCGAAAATTATTCGGATAGACCTTGGCCCAGTATTCGGGCTTCTCGAGCAGCGCCTGCGTCGCGCCGGACCCAAGTGTGGTCTGGCCGACGATCGGCACGTCCCAATTCATCTGCCCGCGCGTGTTGATGATGCGCGACAGGAAACCGGGATTGACGCTCCAGGGCATGATGGCCTCGGCGCCCGCATTGCGCATGCGCAGGATTTCCGGCGTGAGATCCGGATTGGCGGCATCGATATTGCCCTGGTAGACGATCTCCGCGCCCTTCTCCTTGAGCATCGGCACATAGGCGGCAACGGAGGCCGTGCCGTAGCCGGTCGTATCGCTGATGACGGCGACCTTCTTCTTCTTGAGCACGTCGACCACGTAGCGGTTGGCGGCGGCGCCGATCTGCTGGTTGGTCGGCGCGTTGCGGAAACACATCGGGTATTTCTTGGTATCGGTCAGACTGTCGACCCAGCACGGATGAAGCTGCGGGACGTTGGCGCGCGCCAGCAGCGGCACCACGGCGAGCAACTCGCCGGAATTGACCGGACCGAACACGACGCCGACCTTCTCGCTGTGGGTGAGCTCGGCCGCGCCGTTCACGGCCTTGGTCGGCTCGCTCTGGGTGTCGCGGACGATCAGATCGATCTGCCGCCCGTCCATTCCGCCGGCGGCGTTGATCTCCTGCACCGCGAGCTGAATGCCGCGGTTGATTCCGATCCCCGTCGATGACGAGGGACCGGTGAGCGCGGGAAGATAACCGACCTTGATCGGCTCCTTGGCGGCGATCGCCGGCCTGGCGACGGTGGTTGCGACAACGGCGGCGGCAGACGCCAGCGCCTGACGGCGGGTCAGCGACATCTTTGTTTTCTCCCTGGGCGAGACCTTGATTGACGTGTCGAGCATACCGGGTTGCTCCCGGCTCTTTGGCTTTGCGCGGCGCACTATACCCGTCGCACGATGGTCCGCCTAGCGCGCGAGACGTCCGACCTTCGGCGATGGCGTCGCAGCCTCTGCTGTGACCCCCGGTGGGAAGACGCCCAATCCGCCGATATCAGCGCGGAATCGCCCCTCATTGTGCAGTGCACGAAAGCGCGACGGCCGCAACAAGCGACCCGCGTGAGCCGGCTCACGGACTGCACACCGCGGAATGAACATGATCTGCGGGCGTGGGCGACCAACGCGTGAACAGCAAGGCAGCACATCATGAGCGATCTTTCGATCTGCGAATTGAGTTCCGGAGAGCTTGATCACGTCTACGGCGGCGAGATCACCTTGACGGTCGAGAAGGGTTATGTCGGCCTCGAGGTGTCGATCGGCGGCTATGGCATTGCCGTGTGGGCCACCGAGGGCTCGATCTGCGGCCAGGTCAAGACACCGCACGGCATTCATTCGGGATGCACGCCATGACGACAGCCGCGCTCGCGACAATCCGCCCGGAGGTTCGCCTCCTTGCCGATGATGAACTCGATGTCACCAATGGCGGCACGCTCGAAATCGGCATCGGCCCCCTCACCCTGCAGATCAACGCAGACAGCGCCTGCTTCGCCGTCTGGTGGGGCAAGGACTATGTCGGCGGCGGCTGCAAGAAGTAGCCGCACGCCCTGACATCGTCAGGGAGGTAACTCCCTTTGCAACACACCCACACTTTGCGGCCCCTGATGAAGCTGCTAAACGTTCGAGCTTCGTCATCCGAAGAGTGTGGACAGGATCATGGACAATCGTAGTGACATCTGGCGCGGCGTTGACGTCATCAAGCCGCGGTTTATCGCCCTTGCCGACCGGGTCTGGGGCATGCCGGAAGTCTGCTACACCGAGGCGCGCTCCTCGGCCGAACATCTGGCCGAGCTGCGCCATCAGGGATTCCGCATCACCGAGAATGTCGCCGGCATCCCGACCGCGCTGATGGGCGAATGGGGCGAAGGCGGCCCGGTCATCGCCTTCCTTGGCGAATATGACGCCCTGCCCGGCCTCAGCCAGGAAGCCGGCATTGCCGAACACCGTCCGATCGAAGCCGGCGGCCATGGTCATGGCTGTGGCCACAATTTGCTCGGCTCGGCGGCGCTGCTAGCCGCGACCGCGGTCAAGGACTGGCTGGCCGCGACCAGGTCGCCCGGCCGCGTGCGCTATTACGGCTGCCCCGCGGAGGAAGGCGGCGCGGCAAAGACCTTCATGGTGCGCTCGGGCGCCTTTGACGATGCCGACATCGCGCTGACCTGGCATCCCAGCAGCTGGTGGGAAGTGGTGGTGACCCCCTCGCTCGCCAACACCCGCGCCGATTTCATCTTCACCGGCCGCACCTCGCATGCGGCAGCCTCGCCCCATCTCGGCCGCAGCGCGCTCGACGCCGTCGAACTCATGAACGTCGGCGTCAATTACATGCGCGAGCACATGCCGAGCGATGCCCGCGTGCATTATGCATTGCTCGATACCGGCGGCATCGCGCCGAACGTGGTGCAGGCGCATGCGCGCGTGCGCTATTCCATTCGTGCACGCGACCTGCCCGGCATGACCGAGCTGGTCGAGCGCGTGCACAAGATCGCGCATGGCGCGGCGCTGATGACCGAGACGAAAGTGGAGATGAAGATCATCTCCGCGGTCTCCAACGTCCTGCATAACGGCCCGCTGGAGCAGGCGCTGCATCGGATCATGGAAGAGCTGGGGCCGCCGCATTTCGACGACGCCGACAAGGACTTTGCCGGAAAGATCCAGGCCACGCTGACGGAAAAGGATATCGCCAGCGTCTATCACACCATCGGCATGGAGCCGACCGACCGACCGCTCGCCAATTTCATCGTGCCGCTCGATGCGCAGCGCAATCCCCTGATCGGCTCGACCGATGTCGGCGACGTCAGCTGGGTGGTGCCGACCGCGCAGGTCCATGCGCCAACGGTCGCGATCGGGACTCCGTTCCACACCTGGCAGATCGTGGCGCAGGGCAAGAGCCCGCATGCCCACAAGGCCATGGTGCAGGCGGCAAAGGCGATGGCCGCGCTCGGCATCAAGGCCCTGACCGAGCCCAAGCTGATCGCCGATGCGAAGGCGGACCTGAAGACCCGCACCGCGCGCACGCCCTATGTCAGCCCGCTGCCGCCGAGCGTGTCGCCGCCGCTGGACATGTCGCTGAACTGATGTCGTCACCGTAGGGTGGGTTAGCCGAAGGCGTAACCCACCTCTTCTATCGCTGAGGAAACAGAAGTGGTGGGTTACGCTTCGCTAACCCACCCTACGTAAAACGATTCGCGAGACGGGGTACGCCCGATGCAAGTCGCAAGCCTCGTCCTCCCCGTCTTTGCGATCATCGTCACCGGCTGGCTGGCCGGATGGCTCGGTTACATCTCGCGATCGCTGGCGGATGGGCTCGTGCAGTTCGCCTACAATGTCGCGATGCCGGCGCTGTTGATCGTCACCATCGCGCAGGAGCCGGCACGCAATCTTCTGGAATGGCGCTTCCTGCTGGCCTTCGGCGGCGGCTCGATGCTCTGCTTTGCGATGGTGTTCATGGCCGTTCGTGCCGGCTGGGGACGCGACCTCGCGAGCGGCACCATGTATGGAATGACGGCCTCGATGACCAATACCGGGTTCGTCGCGCTGCCGATCCTGCACTCGATCTATGGCCAGCCCGCCGTCTTGCCGGCCGCCGTCGCCACGGTGTTCGTGGCGGCAGCGATGTTTCCGGCGACCGTCATCCTGCTCGAAGGTGCGCGAGACGCCGCAGGTGGCCCTTCAAAGCGCACCGCGATGCTCGCGAAACAAATCGCGCTCAATCCGATGGTGCTGTCGACCCTCATCGGTCTGGCGTGGGCGATTCTGGGCTGGCCAATTCCGGCGCCGGTCAAGGCCTATCTCAACATCTTCGCGGACGCACTGACGCCCTGCGCGCTGTTTGCGATCGGACTTGGGCTCTCGGTGGACGAAGTGCGCTCGAACTTCACCGCCTCCATCGTGCTCGCCATTGTGAAGCTCGTGATCATGCCGCTGATCGTCTACGGACTCTGCGTGATGCTGGCCCTCAACCCGCTTTACACGATTGCCGCCGTCGTCTGCGCCGCGGTGCCGACCGCAAAGACCATGTATATCCTCGCGCGTGAATACAAGGTGGAGGGAGACCTGGTCGCGGCCACCATCTCCATCACGACGCTATTGTCGGTCGCGACACTGCTCGGCTGGCTCTATTTGCTGTCACACCTGACGCCGTCCGTGAGCTAAAGTACGCGCTTTAGCGCAAGTCTGCACCCCGCCGGCGCTGCGAACGCCGGCGGAGGCGCCTCCGCGGAGAAAGACTTCTATTTCAGCAACTGATTGACGTTGTCCTTGGTGACGAGGTCGAGGCCCGTATAGATGGTCTCGGGCACCTTCTCACCTTTCTTGACGGCAAGCAGCGTGTCCATCGCCTTCTCGCCCATCTCGAACGGCCGCTGGCCGGTGAGCGCGTTGGAATAGCCGTCACGCAGCAGTTCGAGCTGCATCTTGAGCGTATCGGCGACGACCAGCGTGAACTTGCCGGCGTCGACATCCTTCTTGTTCCGGTTGACGAAGGCCTTGTAGCCCTCGGGCGCGAACATCGGCCAGCCGCCAACCGGAACGATCGCGGCAAGGTCCGGCGTCGCGGTGCGCATATCCGTCATTTGCTGGATGGCCAACGCAGGATCGTCGTTGCAGAAGGCGGGCGAGCCGGCCACCTCGACCCATTTCGAGCCCTTCAGCGCTTCGCGGACGCCATCAACTCGTTCGGCCAGGTTCTTGGCGCCCGGGCCGCCGGAAATCATGGCGTACTTGCCGCCGTCGGGCCGAAGCTGCAGCAGCTGCTTGCCGAGCGCGACGCCGAAATCCTTGTTGTTGGTGCCGATATAGGCGATGCGCTTGGAGCCAGGCGCATCGGCGTCGAAGGTGATGACGGGGATGCCGGCCGCGGACGCCGCCTCGATCGACTTGGTCATCGACGCGACGTCGGCGACCGAGATCGCAAGTCCGTCCACCTTCTGGGTGACGAAGTCCTGGATGATCTGGGCCTGGGTGGCCGGCTCATGCTCGACCGGCCCCTTGTAGATGCATTCGACGTTGCCGAGTTCCTTGGCGCGCTTCAAGCAGCCGTCGCGCGCGACGTCGAAGAAGGGGTTGTTCATTGCCTTGGGCACGATGACGAAGCGGTACGTCGTTTGGGCGAGAGCCGGACATGTCATCAATGCGATAGCAGCGGCGGCAAGAAAAATTCGCTTCATTGGCTTCCTCCATTTTCCATGCCTATCCCCAGCATCTTCAGGTCCGGAAGTGGGATAGACGGCGCGTTTCTGGTGTCCCTCCGGCCAGTATCTTCAAATCATCCGCGAGCGTATCCGGTCGACCAGCACGGCCAGGATGATGATCACGCCCACCAGCGTCTGCTGCCAGTAGGAATTGACCTGTGCGAGCACGAGCCCGTTGCGGATCACCTCGAGCAGCACACAGCCGACGATGGCGCCCAGCGGACCGCCGATTCCGCCCGCGAGATTGGCGCCGCCGATGACCGCCGCGGCGATCACGTTGAGCTCATAGGACGTCGCCATGTTCGCCGGCGCCGATCCCAGCCAGCCGCAAATGATGATCCCCTGCAGGCCCGCGGCGAGAGCGCAGATCACATAAACCTGGATCTTGACCCGAACGACCTGAACGCCGGTCAGTTCGGCGGCCCTCTCGTTGCCGCCGATGGCGAAGACGTGACGTCCGAATGCCGTGTGGTGCAGGACGACGGCCATCACCAAGGCGAGGATCACAAGATAGATGAAGGGCGCGGGCAGCCCGTACAGGTCGCCCGACGTCAGCGCGTAGAAATAGTCGGCATCCGGGCCGCCCGGAAAACTGCCGCGACCGTTCGAGACGACGTAACAGAGGCCGCGCACGATCGAGAGCATGCCGAGCGTGGTCACGAACGGCGACAGCTTGAGCACGGCGATGCAAAATCCGTTGACGAGCCCGACGACCAGCGCTGTCCCGAGCCCGGCCAGCACGGAGATGAACAGGATCAGACCCGGCACGTTGGCAAGGATCGTCTTGCCGTCGGCCGCCGCATGCACGAACAGCGATGCGCCGGGCATGCCGGGTGTCGACAGCTGCGTCATGACCATCGATGTGATCATCGCGGAGAAACACATCATCGAGCCGACCGAGAGGTCGATGCCGCCTGTGATGATCACGAAAGTGGCGCCGAGCGTAGCGATCGCAATGAATGAGAAGTTCTTGGCGACGTTCTGGATGTTGCCTTCGGTCAGGAAATAGGGCGAGGCAAAGTTCATCACGACGACCAGCACCAGGAGCGCAAGCGTCACGTACCCCGTCTGCGAGGCGAAGATGCCGCGCCTCCACCATTTGTCACGGCCGACATTGGCAAAGGAGATCGAGGATTCCATTGGCAGAGCCATCAGGCCGCCTCTTTCGCACCGGTGATGAGGGCCGTCACTTCCTCGGGACTCGTGTCGTGGATCGGCTTGTCCGCCCTCTTCTCGCCGCGACGCATGACGATCACGCGATCGCAGACCGCGAAGACATCGGGCATGCGATGAGAGATGAGCATGACGGCAATGCCCTGTTCCTTGAGCCGGTGAATCAGGCTCAGGACCTGCTCGACCTGCCGGACCGAGATCGCAGCGGTCGGCTCATCCATCATGACGAGCTTGGCGTTGGACAAACGTGTCCGCGCGATGGCCACGGCCTGGCGCTGCCCGCCCGACATCTGCTTCACGAGGTGGTAGGGCGAGGTCTCCGAACGCAACTCGCCGAACAGCTCGAGCGAACGCGCCGCCATGGCCTTGTGGTCAAGCAGGGAGAACGGGCCGACCTTGCGCCTGAGCTCCCGCCCCAGGAATACATTGGCGGCGGCCGTCAGATTGTCGGCGAGCGCGAGATCCTGGTAAACGACCTCGATCCCGACACTTCGCGCATCGACCGGACGCTGGAAATGAACCGGCCTGCCCTCGAAGCGGATCTCGCCATGGTTTGCGGGAAAGTTGCCGGCGATGATCTTCACGAGCGTGGATTTGCCCGCGCCGTTGTCGCCCATGAGGCCGACCACCTCGCCGGGAAAAATCCGCATGTCGATGCCATGCAGCGCGCGGATCGCGCCGAACTCCTTGCCGATACCGGTCAACTCCAGAACCGGCCGAATGACCGGTTCAGGGACCGGTTCCGAAGCGGGTTGCCCCGCTGCAGTCGCGGATACCATGGTGGGCGTCCCCGATGATGAGCCCCATCGTCTTCGTGCGATCAGAGGTAGTGGAGTATCCGATTGCGACGGAGATTTGTAAATGCCTCCTTCGTGACCAGGAGGGTTTCAACCCTCCTGTCGGACTCGATCAGGACTGCCGGGATCGGGCCCCCGGCGCGGGCGAGCGGGATGATCCCACGTCACGCCACGCCGGCTTCAAGCCAACAATAAAGTGGGCCTACTTCGACAGATCCGGCAAACGCGCAACGGCGCTATCCTTCGGAGCGTCGGCCTGCATCGTGATGAGCGTCATCGAGGTGATGTCGTAGTAGCCCATGATGCCGATGATATCCATGATGCCACGCTCGCCGAACTTGTCCAGCGCGGCCTTGTAGACGGAGTCCGGGACCTTCTTGTCGCGATAGAGCGCCATCGCGAGGTCATAGAGCGCGGTCTCGTCGTCCTTCATGGCGGCCGGCCGAAGGCCGTGGGCAATGTCGTCGGCGACCTTTGGATCGAGCCCGGCCTTCATCGCCAGCGGATAGTGCGCGTGCCATTCATATTGAGCCGTCCACTGCCGCGCCGTGATCAGGATCGCAAACTCGCTCAATCGCGGCGGCAGCGAAGTCTTCCAGCGCAGATAGTCAGTCATCGCGGTCAACCGGGGCGCAAGATCCGGATTGCGGATATAGGCGCGATAGGGCGCGTTGGTGAATTTCGCATTGCGCGGCGGCGCCGTAATCGAATTGGCCCAGGCCTTCTGCTCCGGAGTGAGCTGCTCGGGCGACAAAGGCGAAAAACGAACATTCTCCTCGGCCCGGCCGGTGCCGGGAATGCCGATGACAAGCGCAAGGCAAAGCGTGGCGATCCGATATTTCATTCTGTTTCCTCCCTGTAAGATTTTCTGCGCGACAGATTACGCGGATAAGGAAAGATTGGAAGACTGGCCTGGACGCGTTCGAACGCAACAAACTATTGACTGTCCGAACACTGAAGCCCTTATTTCGCTAAAAGGTCAGCTCACGGGAGGAGCCGGATGGTGAATACGATGGAATCGAGATCGCGCGACGATCATCGCTGCTGTACCTGTTGTGGCCCATCATCGTCGCGACGCGGTTTCCTTGCCGGGCTCGGCGCACTCGGCGCAGCCTCGGTTCTCCCCAACTTCGCCGCGCGCGGACAGGCCATGCCAGCGCTGATCGATACTCACCTTCATTTTTACCCGCCGGAGTATCAGAAGCTCTGGCTCGACTACGAAGATGCACGCAAACAGCCGCACTTTCCCGGTCAGCTCGCATGGACTCGCGATAAGATGATTGAGGACATGGATCGGAATGGCGTGCGCGCGGGCATCCTGTCGCTCGCCTCCACGCCGGGCGTGTGGTTCGACCTCGGGCCTGCTGAAGCGGGCCGGCTCGCCCGCTCGTGCAACGAATATGCGAGCGAACTGATGCGCGATCATCCGGGCCGCTTCGGGCTGTTTGCAACCCTGTCGATGCTGGATGTCGATGCCACTCTCAAAGAGATCGAATATGCGTTCGACACCCTGAAAGCCGACGGGATCGGCTTGCAGAGCAATTACGGGGACAAATGGCTCGGACATCCGGTTTACAAGCCGGTGTTCGAGGAGCTGAACCGGCGCAAGGCCGTCGTCTATGTGCATCCTCTGGTCGCGAGCTGCTGCAGCGCCCTCAGCGTCGGCACCTTTCCGGCCGTCATCGAAGTCCCGCACGACACTACACGGACGGTGACCAGCCTGCTACTGAGCGGCTCGCTTGCCCGCTACCGCGACATACGATGGCTGTTCTCGCATGCCGGGGGCACAATTCCGATGATGGCCGGGCGGATCAACTCGTTCTACGGCGCGCGGCCGAACCTGAAGGAATTCGCGCCCGATGGGATCGAAGGCGAACTTCGACGGCTTCACTACGACACCGCCAATGCGACATTCGCCCCGTCCATGGCAGCCCTGATGAAGCTCGTACCTGTCTCCCAGATCATCTACGGGACCGACTACCCGTATTTCGGCCTGGGCCAGATGGCCGACCTGCAGAAGCTCGGATTGTCGGCCGGCGCTCTTGACGCCATCGGCCATGAGAATGCGACGCGCCTAATTCCCCGATTGCGCGCTTAGCTCCTGCTACGAGCATCTGCATGCCGAGTGTGGAATATTGCACGCCGACAAAGCACTAGCTTCGAATCGCATGCATCATCACCGCGCTATTCGATCACCTCGTCGGCGAGCGCGAGCAGTGCGGGTGGCGGGGCCAGTCCGAGAGCCTTGGCCGTCCTGAGATTGACCACCAGCTCGAACTTGGTTGGTTGTTCGACAGGCAGATCGGCGGGGTTGGCGCCTTTCAGGATCCTGTCGACATGGCCCGCGCTTCGGCGGTAGATGTCGAAAAGACTTGGCCCATAGGAGATCAGGCCTTCGACCTCGGCAAACTCCCGCGTCGGATACATCGCCGGCATCCGCCGATCGGCGGCAAATCCGGTGATGGCCCGCCGGTTGGAAAAATTCCAGGGATTCCGGGCGACGAAGAGCCCTTGCAGGTGCTCCCGGCCGATGAACGCGAACGCATCATCATAATCCGACGACGTATGCTCGGCATGAAGCAACGTGATGCCGAGCCTTCCTGCCGCGTTGCGCACCCCCGTCGCAGCCGGACTTTCCCAATCGAGCTTCTGTCCCAGGTAAGCCACCCGGATTGCATTCGGTGCGACGTCCCTCAGCAACTCCAGTCTCTTGGCTTCAAACTCCGGACCCGTGTTGCCGGTCAGGCCCGTGATGTTGCCGCCGGGACGGGCGAGGCTCGTCACAAGTCCCTGCGCGGCGGGGTCCGAGCTGTTGGCCATGATAACAGGCACGGTGCGGGTCAAGCGCTGGAACGCATGCGCGACCTCGTTGGCGCCGCCTCCTGCCGCCAGGATGGCGTCGGGCGAGGCTTCGAGAACCCGCGCCGCGATCTCGTCGATCTGACCGAACTTTCCCTCGATCGAGTAGAACTCGAATCTCATGTTCTTGCCGTCGACATAGCCGAGTTCACGCAGGCCCTGGAGAAACGCGTTGACAAGTCCCTTATTCAGATCGACGAATTGGCCGCTCGGCACGACGAATGCGATCCGATAGACCTTGTCGGCCGGGCGTGCCCTCGATGGCCACAGCGCGGAGATGGCTCCGCCTCCGATCAGGGTGATGGCCACGCGCCGCTTCATGCGATCCCGTTCGCTGCCGGTTTGAACACACTTTATCCCGTTCTCACTCGGGCACAACCAAGCCCGCGAGGTCGGATGCGAGCTCAAGACGCGCGTGCGCGAAAAACTGATTTCGCGAAGCGATTCAACCCGGTGCGAGGTCTCACCTCCCCTGTCACCAAAATGCCACTTGCGCCGTCGGGCAAATCACTGGTCTTCAGTTGCGCCATCCTGCCCGATCAAGAGGGGCGTCTCGCGCAATCGCCACGAACGTTGGATGCAGGATGCGATGGACGCGTTGGTGTCGCCAGGCGAGCGGCGCGAATGCGGACGGCGAAATCGTGTGGTCCTGTCCCCCCGACGCTGGGGTCAAGCCTGCTGAGCGATCGGCACGGCGACGGTGGCTAACAAGCCCGGTACACCGGGGAGATCACGTATAAGCCGTAACACCATCGTGCAGGGAATGCCGGATCGTTCGGCGTACCTGTAGTTTCTACACTCGTGTGCTTTCTATGATGCACACGAGGCTACGGGTGTGCAAAACGCCCGGCATTCCCTGCGCCCTCTTGCTCTCGAGGGCAAATGGTTGCGACAAACCTCGGGCAGAATCTGCCGCGGGAATGCTCCTTCATGCTTTCTCTGCTGTCGTGCCCCGGCTCGACAGGGGCATCCAGTATTGCAGAGACGCCGGCGATTGAGCCGATGGGCCGCGGCGTACTGGGTCGTCCGGTCAAGCCGGACGACGACAGCCGAGTAGGAAAAGCAAAATCCCATCCCGCGGAAAGCGCGTGCACGGCAGCTCCGCTCTCGCCGCCCTTCTCTCACCCCACGCCCATTGCTATCGTCTCCTCCAAACAAAGGAAGAAACGCATGAAGGGACCCGAGGAAGATGCCGGCCTTGCCGGCAAGGTCGCGCTGATCTCCGGCGGCGGCGCGGCGGGAGATGGCATCGGCAACGGACGGGCGGCGGCGATCCTGCTGGCGCGATCAGGCACCAGGGTGATGGTCGCCGACCGCGATATCAAGCTCGCCGAGCGCACGGTCGAGATGATCGCCGAGGAAGGCGGCGCGGCGGAGGCGATCGCCAGCGACGTCACCGATGAAGCGGAATGCCGCAAGCTGGTAGATGCTACCGTCAGCCGGTTCGGCCGCCTCGACTTTCTCGACAACAATGTCGGCATCGGCAGCCGAGGCAGCGTGGTCGAGGAGAAATCCGAACAATATCGCAAGGTCATGCAGATCAATGTCGAGAGCATGTTCCTGCTCTCCAAATATGCGATCCCCGCGATGATCAGCACGGCCGGCGGCGGCGCCATCGTCAACATCTCCTCGATCTCGGCGCTGCGGCCGCGCGGGCTCACCACCTACACCACGTCGAAAGCGGCGGTGATCGGGCTCACGCGCGCCATGGCGGTCGATCACGGCGGCGACAACATCCGTGTCAACTGCATCTGCCCGGGGCCGATGTACACGCCGATGGTCTATGCCCGCGGCATGAGCGATGCCGCGCGCGCCAACCGCAAAAAGGCCTCGGTGCTGAAGCTCGAAGGCACCGGCTGGGACGTCGGCCATGCCGTACGATTCCTGCTGAGCAACCACGCCCGCTACATCACCGGCCAGGTGCTCACCGTCGATGGCGGCGTCACGCTGCAGGCGCCGGAGCGCGAGTCAGAAGAACACTAGCAAGAAGGAAGAGAAAGAATGGCCCGCCTGCCCTATCTCGAGGCCGATCAGGTCGCACCCGAATATCGCGACATGCTCAAGCGCAACACCAATCTGCACAAGCTGCTGGTCAACTCGCCGGACATGGCGCGCGCCTTCAACGGCGTCGGCGGCTTCATCCGCTTCAAGAGCAAGCTCGATCCGCGCTTAAGGGAACTCGCGATCCTCCAGGTCGGCTGGCTGGAGAAATCGGAATACGAGTTCACCCATCACGTGAAGATCGGCAAGGAATTCGGCGTCACCGACGAGGATATTTCGGGGCTGATGGCGGAGACCGAGGGCAAGCCCTCGAAGCTCGAGCCGCTGGCGAAGGTCATCCTCAAGGGCGCGCGCGAGATGGTGCGGGAACTGGCGATGCGGGAGGAAACCTTCGCCGAGATCAAGACGCATCTCTCCAACGAGCACATGGTCGATCTCGTGCTGACGATTGCGTTCTACTGCGCGGTCGTGCGCGTGCTCGCCACCATGAAAATCGACAACGAGCCCTACTACAAAGAGGTCCTGCAGCAGTATCCGATTCCCGGAATAAAATAATTGGAGTGAAGTAAGATGCGTCTGAAAGACAAGGTCGCCATTGTGGTCGGCGCCGGCCAGAGCCCGGGCGAAGGCATGGGCAATGGCCGCGCCACCGCGCTCACCTTTGCGCGCGAAGGCGCGAAAGTCCTCTGCGTCGATCACAATCTCGCCTCCGCGCAGGAAACGGTTGACATGATCGCGGAGAAGAAGGGCACTGCGGCTGCCTTCAAGGCCGACGTGACGAAGAATGCCGAGATCAAGGCGATGGTCGACGATGCCATGAAGCGCTGGGGCCGGATCGACGTGCTGCACAACAATGTCGGCGTCAGCCTGTCCGGCGGCGACGCCGAGCTGCTCACCATCACCGAGGAAGCTTTCGACCGCTGCGTCGCGATCAATCTGAAGAGCTGCATCCTTGCCGCCAAGCATGTGATCCCGATCATGCGGCAGCAGAAGAGCGGCGCCATCATCAATATCTCCTCGATGGCGGCGATTACCACCTATCCCTATGTCGCCTACAAGGCGACCAAGACGGCGATGATCGCCTTCACCGAGCAGCTCGCCTATCAGAACGCCGAATACGGCATCCGCGCCAATGTGATCCTGCCGGGCCTGATGAACACGCCGATGGCGGTCGATACCCGCGCGCGCGAGTGGCACAAGACCCGCGCCGAGGTCGAGGCCGAGCGCGACAGCAAGGTGCCGCTGCGCAGGAAGATGGGCACCGGCTGGGACGTCGCCAACGCCGCGCTGTTTCTGGCGTCCGACGAAGCCAATTTCATCACCGGCGTGACATTGCCGGTCGACGGCGGCTCGAGCGTGCGCAGGGGGTAAAGGAACGGAACTCGCCGGAAGCGTATCCGGCCCGGTCGCAGGGAGGTGAGACAGATGAGCACCAAGGGCTCTGACCTTCTGGTCGCCGCGCTGGAAAACGAAGGCGTGCAACGCATCTACGCACTTCCGGGCGAAGAAAACCTAGCCGTTGTCGAGTCCCTGCGGAAGTCGGCGATCGAGCTGGTGCTGGTGCGTCACGAACAGGCTGCATCGTTCATGGCGGCGACCCAGGGACGGCTGACCGGGGCGCCCGGCGTTTGCCTCTCGACGCTCGGCCCCGGTGCGCTGAATTTCACCACCGGCGCGGCCTATGCCTATCTCGGCGCCATGCCGATGATCATGATCACCGGCCAGAAGGCGATCAAGAGCGCGCGACAGGCGCGCTTCCAGCTCGTCGACATCGTCGGCGCAATGCGGCCGATCACCAAGATGACCCGGCAGATCGTCTCCGCCGACGCGATTCCGTCGATGGTGCGCGATGCCTTCCGCGTCGCGACCGAAGAACGCCCCGGCCCTGTCCACCTCGAACTCCCGGAAGACATCGCCGCGGAAGACTGCAGCTCTTCGCTGATCGCGCCGCACCCGATTGCCCGCCCGGTTGCGTCTCCTGCCGCTGTCAAGGGAGCGGTCGACCTGGTCCTCGCGGCCAGGCGTCCGCTGGTGATGATCGGCGCCGCGGGCAACCGGCCGCGGCTCGTGGAAGCGCTGTCCGACTTCGTACGCCGGGCGCAAATCCCCTTCTTCAACACACAGATGGGCAAGGGCGCGGTGACCGGCAATTCCGAGCTCTATCTCGGCACCGCCGCACTTTCCGAACGCGACTATATCCACGAAGCGATCGAGCACGCCGATCTCATCATCGCGATCGGCCACGACACCATCGAGAAGCCGCCGTTTCTGATGGGCGCAGGACGCGGACCGAAGGTAATCTATGTCGGCTATGGGTCGGCGACCGTCGAGCAGGTGTTCCATCCCGATGCCGAGGTGATCGGCGATATCGGGACCACCGTGACGGCGCTCGCTGACGCGCTGCAGGGACGCGTCAAGGCGGCCGCGGAATTTACCGGGATGCGCGACTCGATCCGCGCGCATCTGGGCGAGCGCGCCGAGGACGGCCGCTTCCCTGTCATCCCGCAGCGACTCGTCCACGACGTCCGGCGGGTGATGCCTGAGGACGGCATCGTCTGCCTCGACAATGGCATGTACAAGATCTGGTTCGCGCGCAACTACCGCACCAGCGTCGCCAACACGCTACTGCTGGACAATGCGCTCGCGACCATGGGCGCGGGCCTGCCTTCGGCCATCACGGCGAAATGCCTCAATCCCGGTAAGCGCGTGCTCGCGGTCTGCGGCGATGGCGGTTTCATGATGAACAGCCAGGAGCTCGAGACCGCAGTCCGGTTGAAGCTCGACCTCGTCGTGCTGATCATCGAGGATTCCGCTTACGGCATGATCCGCTGGAAACAGGCAGTCGATCATTTCGCCGATTTCGGCATGACGTTCGGCAACCCCGATTTTGTCCGCTACGCGCAGTCCTACGGTGCGCACGGACATCGCATCGCGGCGACAGATGAATTGGCCCCGACGCTGGAAGCGGCATTCAAGCAGGGCGGCGTTCACCTCGTCGCCGTACCCATCGACTACAGCGAGAACATGCGCGTGTTGGTCGACGAACTCGGCAACCGAAGCATTGGCTAGAACACTTCAGTGCGTGACTCTCCAGATCGTCCCGTTGCCGTCCTCCGAGATCAGGAGCGAGCCGTCGTGGGCCACTGCGACGCCGACGGGTCGGCCCCAGACCTCGTTGTCGTTGATGACGAAGCCGGTGACGAAATCCTCGTACTCGCCGGTCGGCACCCCATCCTTCAGGCGGACACGGATGATCTTGTATCCAGTCCGCTTGGAGCGATTCCACGAGCCGTGCGCGGCCGCAAACGCGTCGCCGCGATATTCGGCGGGAAAGCTGGTGCCGTCATAGAAGGTCAGCCCCAGCGTCGCCGAGTGCGCCTGCACCAGCACATCGGGCACGGTGATCTTGCCCTTGAGTTCGGCCCGCGCGCCGAGATGCCGCGGGTCCTGATGGTCGCCGATGTAGAACCATGGCCAGCCATAGAAAGCGTTTTCCTGGACCCGCGTCACATAATCGGGCACGAGATCGTCGCCGAGCCCGTCGCGCTCGTTGGTAGCGCACCAGGCCGTGCCGTTCGGCTGCATCGCAAGGCCCACGCAGTTTCGGATGCCGGTCGCGAACACCCTGCGGTTCTTGCCGTCAGGGTCGAACGCCAGCACCGCCGCGCGATCCGTTTCAGACCCCCAGGCGAGACCGGCAGGCTCGTGGGCAAGTTCAGCGGGGGGCTGGCTCATCCCCTCCGCGACATTGCCGGCGGACCCGACCGACACCAGCATGCGCTTGTTGTCCGGCGTGAACGCAATGTCACGCGTCGAATGTCCACCCGCCGGGAGGCTTGCGACCACCTTCTCGGGCGGACCGGACGCTTTCAGATCGCCGGAATGATAGGGAAAGCGAACGACGCTATCGGTGTTGGCGACGTAAACCCACTGCGGATCGTCGCCGCCGGGAAAGAACGCCATGCCGAACGGTCCGTGAAGCCCGCTGGCAAAGGTCTCCTGGCTCGAGGGCTTGTCCGCGCCGTCGGCTGCGCGGAACACGCGGATACGGCCGGCGCGCGTCTCGGCCACGAAAATATCGCCGTTCGGCGCGACGCGGATGATGCGCGGCCCGCTCAGGCCTTCCGCGAATATCTCGACCTTGAATCCAGGCGGCACCTGCAACGCGGCGCCCGCCGGTCTTGGCACGACCCGCGCAAAGCTCGCGGCCGAAGCGGTCGCACCGGGCGCAGGCAAATCCTGCGGCCTGATCAGGCGAACGAGGCCCGGTCTGTCCACCCGCCAGCTTCCGAACGCGTCCTTGCCCACGAGCGTGCCGGACTGCGCGATCGCGCCGGCGGGCATGGCGAGCAGCACCATTGGAACGATGAACCGAAATAAACGAACCCGCATTGTGCCGCTCCTCGCTGCCGCCTGCCCGCAACATAATGGCAATCGATCGCAAATGTTCGACTCCGTCAGATCAAATTCTGTTTGGTGGACGGCGCGCAGTCCGGGCGAGCTACGACAGCGCGCCGAGCACGCCGCGGGTCGCCTGGTCGATCTCCTCGACATAGCGGCGGCGCGCGAAGGATTCGCTGAGGAAGCCGATCACCTTGCGGCTGTCAGCCGATTCCAGCACGGCCAGCACCTCGGCCTCGGCGTCGTCGAACAGCTTCATCGCGGTCTTGACGTTCATTTCCGGCAGCAGCGCAACGTCGGTGTAATGCGCAAGCTCGATGACCTGGATATCGTCGGCGATGGTGTCGAGCTCGCTGGAGTACAGTTCCGGCAGCAGCACCATCCCGACATAATCGTCGTTGTTGTTGACGATCGCGATGGCCTGGCGCGAGCCCAGCAGGAATTCGCGCCGGCAAGCCGTGATCGTGGTGGTCGAGGGCACCTTGCCGATGTCGGTCCGCATCATCCGCTCGACCGTGAGATTCCGCAGCCAGCCGACATCGTTGGCGCTGCGGATGGTCTCGCCGCGCAGATGCAGGCGCCAGGTCGAGAACGAATGGCCGAACATGAAGCGCACGAAGATGCTGGTGACGATGCTGGCCGCCAGCACGACGGCGGTGACATCGACGCTGCGCGTCATCTCGAGCACCAGAAACGACATCGTGAGCGGGCCGCCGACGATGGCGACCCCGAGGGTGGCCATGCCTGTCAGCATGCTGACCATTGGATCGACAGTGATCCCGAGGCCCGCAACCGCGAGGACGGCAGCGAAGAATTTTCCGAGCAGGCTGCCGACGAACAGCGAGCAGAAGAACAAACCGCCCCGGAAACCCGAGGCGAGCGAGATCAGGCACGCCGTCAGCTTCAGCGCGATCACCGTTGCGATGAAGCCGATCGCCATGTCGCGGTGCAGGTCGAGCACCATCGCGCCATGGCCGGCGGCGAGCACCTGCGGCGTGATGATCGCCAGCCCGCCGACGCAGAGGCCGCCGATCACGGGCCTGATCCAGACCGGGAGCCATCGTTGCTTGAACACGCGTTCGAACAGCGAGGAACTGCGCATCACCAATATGCCGATAACGGCGACGATCAGCGCCAATCCGATCAGCGCCAGATATTGTTCGAGCCCGACACTGCCGACATGAGAGACTTCCAGCGAATAGGGCGCGCCGCCGAGATATTGCGCGGTCAGGGCGCCGGCCAGCGACGCCGCAAGGATCGGCGCTGCGCTGCCGACGGCATAGACGCCGACGATCAGTTCGCAGGCATAGAACGCGCCGGTGATGGGCGCACCGAAGGCAGCGGCGATTGCCGCCGCCGAGCCGCAGCCGACGATCAGCCGCAGATCGTTGCGGCGCAGATTGAGGAACTGGCCGATCAGCGAGGCGGCCCCCGATCCGATCTGGGTATAGCCGGCCTCGAGGCCGACGGAGGCGCCACACCCGTTGGAGATCAGGGTCTGGCCGCTCACCACCACGCTGTCGCGCGCCGAGAGACGGCCGCCACGCAGTGCGTTGGCCTCGATCGGATCGACCGCATTGGAAATCTTCAATCGGCGCCGCCACCATTCCATGATCCCGAGCGAGAGCCCGCCCAATGCCGGCGCGACAAACGCGATCACCGGATTGACGTAAGCATTCGCGCTCAGCCGCACGTCGATCGGGATACCGAAAATCAGGACATGCGCGATCTGCGCGATCTCGCTCATCAGCGTGACGACCGCACCCGCGATGATGCCGATCACCAGCGCCAGCGGGATCAGGTAGAACTCGTTGCTGCGCAGAAGCGCGCGCAGCGTCGTCAACGCGCGGTTCGATGCGCGGCGGCGTCCGGTAATGTCAGCAATGCGAGAAAGCACCTCAGATCCTACCCGTTCAAATCATGCATCGGCGTGTCCATAGTCAGCCATTTTCTGTCGCACCCGCTCGATCTCGTCCGCCGGCAGCAACGGCGGTGTGCCGATCTGGAGGCAGCCGTGATACTGGCGCGCCAGGGTCTCGACCTCGACGGCGAGCCACATCGTTTTTGCGAGCGATGGGCCGACCGCGATCATGCCGTGATGATCGAGCAGACAGGCCTGACGGCCTTCGAGCGCCTTGAGCGCATGCGCCGACAACTCCGGCGTGCCGTAGGTCGCATATGGCGCGCAACGGATGTTGTCGCCGCCGGCCACCGCGATCATGTAATGGATCGGCGGGATCTCGAGGCCCATGATCGCAAGAATGGTGCAGTAGATCGGGTGCGCGTGAACCACGGCGTCGACCTCGCTGCGCGAGCGCAGGATATCGAGATGAAAGCGCCACTCGCTGGAAGGTTTCTGGGTCTTCGCATGCGAGCCGTCGAGCCCCATGAGGACGATCTGGTCCGGCGTCATCGATTCGTAGGGAACACCGGTCGGCGTGATGAGAAGGCCGTCGCCGTGGCGGACGCTGATATTGCCCGAGGTGCCCTGGTTGATGCCGAGCGCGTTCATCCGTCGACATGCGTCGATGATGGCCTGCCGTTTCCTGGTTTCGTCCCGGGTCATCGCGCTGGACCGTATTGCGAGGGAGGCCGCAAGCCACCGGCAGATGGTGGGCCATGACGCAGATAAGGCGCTAACGTGGAGCGGGTCAAGCCGCAGCCAAGAGGCTGGCGAACCTGGGTTAATGCCCTCCGAAAGGGGTCATCCGGCGCGGTCGGGAACTGCTGCCTCGGCGAACGTCGCCATGCCGTTATGGAGCGCGCAGGCCAGTCGCAGGATCGGCAGCGCCAGCGCCGCGCCCGAGCCCTCGCCGAGCCGCAGATCGAGGTCGAGCAAGGGCCGCGCCTCGAGGGCCTCGAGCACCAGGCGGTGCCCCTGTTCGGCCGAACGATGCGAAAACAGGAGATAGGGACGGCAGGAGGGATTGAGCCGCACCGCCGCGAGCGCGGCGACGGAGACGATGAAGCCATCGACAAGGGTGGGAACGCGGCGCTGAGCGGCAGCGATGATGGCGCCGGAGATCGCAGCGATTTCAAGCCCGCCAACGGCGCAGAGGATTTTTTCCGCGGACGCGCCCGCGAGGCGGTGGCGCGCAAGCGCGGCATCGATGATTTTCGCCTTGCGCGCGCGGCCGGCGGCGTCGAGCCCGGTGCCGAGACCGGTAATATTGTCGGGGGCGACGCCGAGCAGTCCCGCGGCGATGGCGGCCGCCGACGTGGTGTTGCCGATGCCCATCTCGCCGAGAATGACGAGGTCCGGGTCGGATGCCGCCGCGCGCGTCACGGCGCGCTTGCCGCAATCGAAGGCAAAGGCGAGTTCTTCGGCCTGGAGCGCAGCTTCGTTGCTGAAATCACGGCTGCCGCAACGCGGCTTGTCGGCAATGATGCCCGGCATCGGCGTCTGCGCCAGCGTGCCGGCATCCACCACCTCCAGTGTCGAACCGAGTTCGCGCGCCAACACCGAGATCGCTGCACCTCCGCCGGCGAAATTCGCCATCATCGCGATGGTCACCTCCTGCGGATAGGCGGAGACGCCCTGCGCGGCGATGCCGTGATCCCCGGCAAAGACGATGATGGGGACACGCTCCGCACATGGACGGTCGGTGTGCTGCAGACCCGCAAGCTCGATCGCCAGGGTCTCCAGCCGCCCCAGCGCGCCGGTCGGCTTGGTCAACTGCCCCTGTCGTGCGGCCGCAGCGTGACGATGGGTGACGGAGATAGCGGGAGATGGCTGGTTGACCCATTCAGGAAGCATCGTGTCGCTCTACTCACGTATACGTTTGAGAATATAGCTATCCATGATCCAACCGTGTTCCGCACGCGCCTTCGCGCGTGCATCCACGATTCCGGCGCCGACCTCGGCGAGCGGACCGGACAAGATGATCTGGTGCGCCATGCCGAGATAAGCGCCCCACCAGATCTGCAATCCGGCGGGATCAAGCGACTGAAATGCAGTACCGCCATCGAGCATCACGACCACGGTCTCCACAGAATGCGGCCAGCCGCCTTCACGCAAGCGCCGGCCGGTGGTCACCAGGAACGGCGCGCCGATCTCGTTGAGGGGGATCGCATGCGCGGCACAGAGCGCCTGGATCGCGGTGATGCCCGGGATCACCTCGATATCCGGTTCCGGCCTGAGCCGGCGCGCGATGCGAAGGCTGGAGTCGAACAGCGAGGGATCGCCCCAGATCAGGAAGGCCACGCGGCCGCTGTCGCCGAGATGCTCCCCGATCTCGCGCGACCAGACGGAGGCGACGGCATCGTGCCAGTCATCGACGCTGCTACGATAATCGCGCTGGGCGTCGCGCTCCGGCAGATCGAACTCGATCAGCCGCGGCGTGCCGCTGGTCAGGACATCAGCGCAAATCTGGCGCCGCAACTCGGCAAGATCGGATTTCTCCTCGCCCTTGCGCGGAATCAGGATCACGTCCGCGGCGTTGATGGTATCGACCGCCGCAAGCGTGAGCTGGCGCGGATCACCGCAACCAATGCCGATCAGCGATATCGTGATCACGACGAAGGCCGGGAGCGACCGCGGGTGCGATCGCCCGACAAGGACCTAGGCCGCGTTGTGCAGACGGGGCGTGACGAAGCCGCCGTCAAGAATGCCGCGCAACGATTTTGCCAGCGCCAGCACGCCGAGATCGACCAGCGGTTCGACCACGATCACCAGGGCGTAGGACCCCGCAAAGCTCGCAATCGACGACAGATTGTCCGCGCCCAGCCCGCGGCCATAAATCGCCCAGAATGCGACCCAGGCAACGATGCCGGCCTGATAGGCGGTCGAGAGCGAGAGCGCCTGGCCGTAGCGGAGATCGACATAGGCGGTGTCGCTCGCAATCACGCGCGCGGCCAGCGCGTTGATGGCGAACAGCGGCACCAGCAGCGTCGTGACGTTCATGCCGTATTGCGGCAGGTCGGTCGGCACGAGAAACAGGCCCTGCAGCAACAGCCCCAATGCCAATCCCAGCGCCGCGGGCGCGGCGCCGAAAATAAGGAACAAGGTCGAGCCGAAGATGAAGTGCACCTCCGAAACACCGACCGAGAAGTGCGGCAGGATCTCGAAGAAGAACATGACCAAGAGCGTGGTCGCCACCGTGCGGATCACCGTCGAAGGTAGCCCCTGCTCTCGCACGGTCTCGCCCGCGAGCTTCAGCGCGTATCCGCCCGCAGCCGCCGCGGTCGCATAGCTGAGGACAATCTTGGTGCCGTCAACGATTCCAGGCTCGATATGCATAGTTCGTCTTCCTTCTCGATTTGCCCTGTTATACCGCTAGGAATTATCCGCCGCCAGCGCCCCGTAGAGGATCACGGCCGTCGCCGTGACATTTTCGTGGCCGAGCTGCTCGGCGAGTTTCTTGACAGTGGTGCGAACCAGCCGCTGATCGGCCTGCCCGACGGATTCGGCGAGCAGCGCCGGCGTGTCCGGCGACAGGCCCTGCCCCATCAATTTTGCGGCAAGCGCCGGAAAGGTCTTCTTTCCCATATAGACCGCGGTCATCGCGTGCGGGTCGGCCAGCGCCTGCCAATGCAAATCCCGCGGTAATTCGCCGTTCACGTCCGCGCCGGTGATGAACTGGACCCGGCGCGCGGTGTGCCGCCGTGTCAGCGGAATACCGCATGCGGCACCCGCAGCGCTGGCCGCGGTGACGCCGGGGATGATCTCATAGCCGACGCCAGCCCCGCGCAGCGCTTCGACTTCTTCTTCAAGCCGGCCGAATACGCCGGCATCGCCGGATTTCAGCCGCACCACCCGCGCGCCGGTCGCGGCATAGTCGACCAGCAGCCGGCTGACGTGCTCCTGTCTGGCCGAAGGCCGGCCGGCCCGCTTGCCGACCGAAACCAGCGTCGCGCCCTTGCGGGCGTGATCGAGGATAGCGCCCGCGGCGAGATCGTCGTAGAGCACGACGTCGGCCGCGTTCAGGCGCGCGACGGCCTTCAGGGTCAGCAGATCAGGATCGCCGGGACCGGCCGAGACAAAGGAGACGAAGCCGCTCATCGCTCCTCCGTTATCAGATGGAAGAACGTGCCGGTGACGCGCCCGCGCCGCGAGCCGGTCTCGGCGACTTCCGCCCCGTTGGCATCGCTCACGGACGCGAGCGGCGGATCGGGCTGGGCCAGGATGGTGGCGTAGTGAAATTCATGACCACGGAGACGCGACCCCTGCGCATGGCCGGGCATGCCGGCCGTGAGTTCGGCGATTCGATAGCCGAGATGCATGCGACGTTTTGCGAAGCTGGTTTCAAGGCCCAGCAGTCCCGTCATCGCGTGACGCGTTCCCTTGGCGTCGGTGAGCGCCTCGCCGAGCACCATATATCCCCCGCACTCGCCATGGATGGATCGCGTCTGCGCAAACGCCTTCAGTCCGTTGCGGAAGCGATCATTGGCCGCGATGCGTCCCGCATGCAGCTCCGGATAGCCGCCCGGCAGCCAGCAGACGTCAGCGCTGTCATCAGGACCTTCATCGGCAAGCGGCGAGAACGGCAGAATCTCTGCGCCGGCCGCGCGCCAGCCTTCGAGGATGTGCGGATAGATGAAAGAGAATGCCGCATCGCGTGCCAGCGCAACGCGCTGGCCTGGTGGCGTGATGCGCGCGGCCATGGCGTCCCGCGATGCGGTCCAGGGACATTCGGCAAGCCTGAGCACCGCGTCGAGATCGATACGCTCGGCCACAAGCCGCGTGGCCTCGGCGATCAAGTCGTTGAGCCGCGCCAGCTCCTCCGCCTGAACCAGCCCGAGATGCCGTTCCGGCAGCGCGATCGGCGCGTGCCGCGGCAACGCGCCGAGGACAGCAATGCCGGCCTCTTCCATCGCGCGGCGCACCAGATCTTCGTGACGGGGACTCGCCACACGATTGAGCACGACGCCGGCGATCTGCACACCCTTTCGAAAATCTCGCAAGCCCGAGGCGACCGCCGCCGCCGTCTGCGCCTGCCCCGAAGGATCCAGCACCAGCAGCACCGGCCATCCCATCATCCCGGCGATATCGGCGCTCGCACCGGTGCCCGACTGTCCCGCCGTCGCAACGCCGTCGAACAGGCCCATCGACCCCTCGGCGAGCACGAGATCGGCATCGCCACCGCGCGCGGTCAGCGTTTCGATCATCTCGCGCGGCATCGCCCAGCTATCGATATTGACGGAAGCCCGCGCGGTCGCGGCGGCGTGGAACGCGGGATCGATATAATCTGGCCCGCTCTTGAAGCATTGCACGGCAAGTCCGCGGTCGCGGAAGGCGCGCGCCAGCGCCAAGGTCAGCGTGGTCTTGCCGGCGCCGGAAGCCGGCGCGGAGATGAGCAGGCACCGCGCCATTCAGGTCGTCTCCGGGAATCGCGGCGACGTGCCGACCGGCCGGTAGCGGCGATCGTAGTCGGCAGCGTAGAGCCTGCTCTCGTCGAAGTCTTTCGCTTCGATGGTGCGGCCGACCAGGATGATGGCCGTGCGTTCCAGCTCGGCGCCGAGCGAGGCTTCGAGCGTGCCGAGGGTCGCGCGGACAATTCTCTCCTCCGGCCAGCTCGCGCGCCAGACGACTGCGACCGGACAATCCGCGCCATAATGCGGCGTGAGCTCGGCAACGACCTTGTCGAGCATGTGGATGGAGAGATGAATCGCGAGCACCGCGCCGGTCGCGGCGAAGGCGGAAAGCTGCTCCCCTTCCGGCATCGCGCTGGCGCGGCCCGAGGTGCGCGTCAACACCACCGACTGCGCAAGTCCCGGCAGCGTCAGCTCGGCTTCGAGCGCGGCAGCTGCGGCTGCAAAGGACGGGACGCCGGGCGTGACGGTAAAGGGAATGCCGAGTTCGCGCAGCCGCCGCAATTGCTCGCCCATCGCCGACCACACCGAGAGATCGCCGGAATGCAGCCGCGCCACGTCCTTGGTCGCGGCATGGGCGGAGGCGATCTCATCGATGATCTCGTCCAGCGACAACGATGCGGTGTTGACGATTCGTGCGCCGGGCGGACAATGGGCGAGGATCTCCTTTGGCACGAGCGAGCCGGCATAAAGGCAGACCGGGCAGGACGCGATCAGGTCGCGGCCCCGCAAGGTGAGCAGGTCGGGGGCTCCCGGCCCCGCACCGATGAAATGCACGGTCATTTCACCACGCTCCATTGTACGACCGGCCGCGACGCATCCCAGGACCGGTATCGCCCGAGCGGCGCGGCCTGCGAGATCTCGATCCGCATGAGATCGCCGCCATGCCTCTCGTGCAGGTCGGCGAGCAGCGCCTCGGTTTCGAGCGTGACGCTGTGCGCCACGAGGCGCGTGCCTTGCGGGATCAGCGACCACAGGGCGTCGAACATCGACGCATCAAGTCCACCGCCGACGAACACCGCATCGGGCCTTGCGAGCGCCGCCAGCGCGGACGGCGCGCTTCCCGCCACGATGCTGATCCTGTGCGTGAGACCAAATACCTCGGCATTGGCGAAGATATTCACCGCGCGATCGTCGCGCGTCTCGATCGCAATCGACGTTCCGCCGGCAAGCGCCCATTCGATCGAGATCGAGCCGGAGCCGGCGCCGACGTCCCACAATCTCTCGCCCGGCCGCGGCGCCAGCGCCGAGAGCGCCAGCGCGCGGATCGGGCGTTTGGTGATCTGGCCGTCATGTTTGAAGAGGTCATCGGGGAGACCTGAAGCGCGAGACAGACCGGCCGCGCCATCCGCTTCAATTGCGATCGCGAGCGGACCAAGTGTCTCGTCAGGTGCAAGCGAAGTCGGCGCGGTATTGCGCGATCTCTTCGCGCGGTCCGCCCAACGCCGACAAGGTCCAGAGCCGCGAGGCGCCCCATCCGCGCTCAGTCAGCCAATGCGCGAGCTTGCTTCCCGCGTCCGCGTTGCGCAGGAGGCAGATGATGCGCGCGCCACGCGACAGCAACGGCACCAGCCGCTCGAAAGGCGCCGCATGCAAGGCCACGCAAAGCGTGGCCTCCAATGACCAGCCGAGCCTTGAGGCCGCCAGCGAGAAGGTCGAAGGCGCCGGATGCGCGATCCACTCGTCCGGCGCGAGATCCGCCGCGAGGCTGCCGCCGGCGCCGTGCCAGAACGGATCGCCTGAGGCGAGCACCGCGGTCGGACGGCCGCGGCGGCTGAGCACGCAGGAGGCATCGAACGGCACCGGCCACGGCTTCCCGCGCCCGCCGATTTCAGCGAGCTTCAGGTGACGCTCGCCGCCAAACACGGTCTCGGCGCCGGCCAATGCCTTTCGGCTTGCATCCGACAGCCCGGCAAGGCCATCTTCGCCGATACCGATGATGGTCAACCAGGGTTCAGACATGCGCGCCCTCATCCTGGGCGGGACAGGCGATGCCAACCACCTCGCAGCCGTGCTCGTGCGCGAGAGGATCGACGCGATCTATTCCTATGCAGGGCGCACGCAGATTCCGCTGGGCCACGCGCTGCCGACCCGGATTGGCGGCTTTGGCGGCGCGGCGGGGCTTGCGGACTACCTCCGCCACGAGCGCATCACGCATGTGATCGATGCGACGCATCCGTTTGCCGCCGAGATGAGCCGCCATGCCATCGAGGCCTGCGCGGCGGCGAACGTTCCCCTGGTGGCGCTCGAGCGCGCGCCATGGAGCAGGACAAAGCGCGATACCTGGTTCGAAGTGGATGATATCGCCGGCGCGATCGATCGGCTTCCCGCGCAGCGTGCGCGTGTTTTCCTCGCCATCGGCCGGCAGCACATCGCGCCGTTCGCGGCCAAACCGCAGCATGCCTATACCCTGCGCTTCGTCGATGCGCCCGACGGCGCGCTGCCGTTGCCTGCGAGCCGAATTGATCGTGTCGCGCGGTCCGTTCACGATCGAAGGCGACCGCGAATTGATGCGCAGCCGCGGCATCGAATGGCTGGTGGCGCGTAATTCCGGCGGCACCGGCGCGCGCGCCAAGATCGACGCCGCGCGCGAACTTGGGCTCCCCGTCATTATGATCGCGCGCCCCGCTTTGCCCGAACGGCAACGGCTCGAAAGCGCAGAGGAGGTGTTGGCGTGGCTTGCTCATGACGCCCGCCTCGGCGCATAGACCCAGCGGCCGACCCGCCGCGTCGCCGAACTGCCGACAATGACCAGCGTCGCCATGTCAGCCATGTCCGGCCGCGCATCCTGCAACGACACGGTCTCGATCCGCTCTTTCGGCGTCGTCACGGCATGCGCGAAGATGACAGTGCGGTCGCCACAGCCTGCTTCCTTCAGCACGTCCAGCGCGCGGGCAAAACCTTCGGGCCGGCTGGCCGAGCGCGGATTGTAGATCGCGATCGCAAAGTCTGCTTCCGCGGCAAGCCGCAACCGCTTCTCGATCAAGTCCCACGGCTTCAGATTGTCAGAGAGATTGATCGCGCAGAAATCATGTCCGAGCGGCGCGCCGGCACGCGCGGCTGCCGCGAGCATCGCAGTGATGCCCGGCAGCACGCGGATCGAAAGATCGTGCAGATCGGGCACGGCCTCCAGCGCCTCGAACACGGCGGCGGCCATCGCGAACACGCCGGGATCGCCCGATGACACCAGCACGACGCGGCGTCCTTCGCCCGCCAATTTCAGCGCTTCGCCCGCGCGCTGCAATTCCTGCCGATTGTCGGACGGATGCAGCCGCAAGCCTTCGCGCACCGGCACGCGCGCGACATAGGGCGCATAGCCGAGCACATCGGTGGCGTCGGCCAGCGCAGCCGATACTTCCGGCGTCACCAGCGCAGCGTCGCCGGGACCGAGGCCCGCTATGGTCAGCGTGCCCGTCATTCCGCCGCTTCCTGCCGCCGGCCGCCCCTTCCGTGCACCAGCACAATCGCGAAGTACGGGCAGTCGGAGGTATCGACTTCGGCGAGCCGCGCGACGCGCTCGCCCGGCATCGTGCCGCGCTCGATCAGCCAGGCCTCATCGAGACGTCCCGCCACTTCCAGCGCGCGGCGGATTTTCGCGAGATTGCGCCCGGTCTTCATGATCACCAGCGCGTCCGAACTCCGGGCGCGTTGTTCGAGCTCCGCTTCCGGCAGCGTGCCGACCAGCACCGACAAGACGTCGTCGCCGAGCGTCATCGGCAGGCCTGCGACATTCCAGCATCCGGCCATGCCGGGAATGCCGGCAATCACCTCGACCTGGGCGCGGCCTTGCAGGCGCGTGTAGAGATGCATGAAGGAGCCGTAGAAGAACGGATCGCCCTCGCAAAGCACGATGACATCGGTCGTGTGCGACAGCTCCACCAATCGTTCGGCCCATTCGTCGTGGAAGCTTCCGAGTAGCCGCGCATACGCCTCGCTGCCCACGGCAAGCTCGGTCGTGACGGGATATTCCATCGGATATTCGCGCACGCCCGCCGCCAGCATGCCTTCGACGATGGCGCGCGCCTGTCCGGGACGGCCCTTCTTGCGGAAATAGGCGATATGCTTGGCGGCGCGCACTTCACGGTCGGCGCGCACGCTCATCAGATCGGGATCGCCGGGTCCAAGCCCGCAGCAGATGATCCGGCCCATGGTCATTCGCTCCTGCTTGCGAGTGCATTCACGGCCGCGACCGTCACGGCGGATCCGCCGAGGCGGCCAAGCACGGTGAGCGCGGGTGCCGGAGGGGCTGCCATCAGCGCCGCCTTGGATTCGGCCGCGCCAACAAAGCCGACGGGGCAACCGATGATCGCGGCGGGCCGCGGACAGTCGTCATCTTCGAGCATGTTGAGCAGATGAAACAGCGCCGTCGGCGCATTGCCGATCGCAACGATGGCACCGTCAAGATGCGGCCGCCACAGTTCCAGTGCGGCTGCCGAGCGCGTTGTCCGCATCGATTCCGCCAGCGCCCGCACCCTGGGATCGCCGAGCGTGCAAATCACGGGGTTAAGCGCTGGTAGTCGCGCGAGCGTGATTCCTTCCGATACCATGCGCGCGTCGCAGAGGATCGGCGCGCCATTCTGCAACGCCTTGCGTGCGGTGCTCGCCATACCGGGCGTGAAACGGATATGCGCCTCAAGCCCGACCATGCCGGCGGCATGGATCATGCGGACCACGACCGGCTCCTCGTCCGCCGAAAAGCGCGCAAGCTCGGCTTCCGCGCGGATGGTCGCAAAGGACTGCCGGTAGATGACGGCGCCATCGGTCTCAAAGGCGTGAGGCATCAGCGGCCTCCCAGGAGCGTGCCGGCTTCGGCGATAATTTTTTCACGCGTCAGTCCGCGCATGGCCGGAGTGTCGCGCGGCGAGCCGTCGCGAACAAGGTCGAAGCCGTCGGCCGTGCCGACCAAAGTCCACGTTGAAGGCGCCGGATGCGCGCAGCCCTTGGCGCAGCCCGAGACGTGAAGCTTCGCGTCCGCGGGAATATGAGGCGCGAGAGTTGCGGCAAACGCGCGCGTTTCCGCATGCCCCTCCGGGCAGACCGGCGCGCCCGTGCAGGCAACGACCCGCAACAGCGGATCTTCGGCGTGGACTACGAGGTTCCGGTGCCGCGGCATTTCCCGCAAACCTTCCAGAAGGATCATGCGCCATGGCGTCAGCCGTAAGCCTGCCGCGAGCGTCGCAACAGTAGCGAGCGTGGCGCTGTCCAACTGGCCGAAGGCCACGCCAACCAGCGCGCCGGCGGCAACAATGCCCGGACGGGGAGCACCGGTCGATATCGCGGGCCGCGCATCGCCCTCAAAAGGAAATCTGATATTCCGGGCGACATGCGCCGCCATGCGCCCGCGCCCGTCTCTCACACCGCCGGACGCAACGAACCACTCCGCAAGCGCGAGCACGGCATCGATCGCCTGCGCCCTCGTGACCGCGCGTCCCAGCGGCGCGCCGTCCGCACGTACGATCAATGCCCCGTCTGCGCCGCGTTCGATTCGGATGTCGGCCGGCGCCTGCGCCAGCACGCGCTCGGCACCGCAATCGACAGCCAAGCCGAATTTCTCGGGCAGGCCGAGGGTATGCGCTACCAGCGCCTGCTCGAGCTCCGCGGCAAGTGAAGGGGTATCATCGCCCGGTATCCAGAATGGCGCGACGAGAGTGTTGCGCTGGTTGTCCGATTGCAGGTCCGCATCGACCAGCCCGAGCCGGTCGAGCCCCTCGATCAACGGAGCGTGGCTCGCCTCGGACACACCGCGGATTTGCAAATTGGCACGGCCGGTGAGGTCGAGCCGGCCGTTGCCGTGGCGCGCCGCAAGTTCAGCAACGCCCGCGGCTTGCGCTGACGACAACCGCCCGCCTCGCGGACGCAGACGAACGACAAGGCCGTCGCCTGACGGCATCGGGCGCAACGCCGAGGGGCACCAGCCCTTGATCGCAAATCCGGTCATGATGCCTCCCGCAGCGAGGCAAGAATCGAATTGCGCCGGGTGACCCAGAGCGAAGCTTCATCGAGGCGACGGAAACAATCCTCGATCGCGGCCAGGGCTTGCGGATTCTCGCGGGCCAGGAATGCTCGGATTTCGTCATCGCCGAGCGTGGCATCGTAATAGAGATCGAACAGATGCGCTGGCACGGCGGCGGCGAGGTGCGCAAAGGAGGCCATGTGCTCCAGCGTCGCCGCGATTTCGGCCGCACCGCGAAAGCCGTGGCGCATCATGCCCGCGATCCATGCCGGATTAGCGGCGCGCGATCGCACCACCCGCGAAATCTCCTCGGCAAGCGGTCGAGCACGCGGCGCCTCGGGCCGCGTTGCGTCGAGATGATAGAGCGATTTAATCGGCGCGCCGATGCTCGCGGCCGCAGCTGCAACGCCTGCTTCATGCGCGGCGTAGTCCGACGCGAGCAGGAGATCGGTCTCCGGCAGGTCCTGCACATGGACAAAGGAGTCGGCCGTCGACAAGCGCGCTTCGATTCCCTTGCGGTCCGACCTCATCTCGCCGTCGGATGCGATCGACCAGGACGATGACGCGATCCAGGCCTGCCCGGCCGCCCTGCGCGAAGTCCTGGCTGAACGTGTCGAGCATCGGGACGATGCCCGCGCCGTACTGGCCCGGCCGCGGGCCGAACACGCGCGCAGCGCGCGCGAGATAAGGATTTTCCTCACCCTCGAAGTCGCGCTGCGACAGCGCTTCGGCGGCAGCCTCGAACATCTGCGCCAGCGGTGTGAACACATCCCGAAATAGCCCGGAGACGCGCAACGTGACATCGATGCGCGGCCGGCCGAGCGCTGCGAGCGGCATGATCTCGAAACCGCTCAGCCGGCCGGACGCAGAGTCCCAGCGCGGCGCGACGCCGGCGAGCTGCAGCGCCATCGCGAATTCCTCGCCTGCGGTGCGCATCGTCGCCGAGCCCCAGAGATCGACCACCAGCCCCTTCGGCCAGTCGCCGTGATCCTGCAAATGCCGGCGCAGCAGTTCCTCCGCAAGCTTGATGCCGTGCGCATGCGCAGCGCGGGTCGGCACCGCGCGCGGATCGACCGCGAAGAGGTTCCGCCCCGTGGGCAGAACGTCGGTCCGGCCGCGATGTGGCGAGCCCGCCGGTCCGGGCGCAATCCGCTTTCCCGCAAGAGCGCCGATCAATGCGTCCCGTTCCGCTTCGCCGCAGGTGCCGCGACCGAAGACATGAAGACCGTCGCCGAACTGGCTTTCCTTCAGATCGCAAACGAAGCGGTCGATGCGCGGAATTGCTTCGGCCGGCGCGGCAGACGCCGCAAGGCCGAGGTCATCCTCCACGCCCGCAGTGCGCGCCTCGTCGCGGATCGCCGCCACAAGCCGCTGACGCCGCGCCGGGTCGAGCCCGTCGGCGGTGGAATATTCGTCGAGCAATTGCTCGAGACGCACGAGATTGAGCGGTAAGGCACTCGCGGCGAGTGGCGGCGGCAGATGGCCGATGGTCACCGCGCCGATGCGGCGCTTGGCCTGCGCGGCCTCGCCGGGATCGTTGACGATGAAGGGATAGATCACGGGCACATCGCCGATCAGCGCGTCCGGCCAGCACTCTTCGGATAGCGCGACCGACTTGCCGGGCAGCCATTCCAGCGTGCCATGCGCGCCCATATGGACCAGCGCATGGATGCCAGCGCTACGGAGCCAGAGATAGAACGCGACATAGGAGTGGCGCGGAACGCGCGAGAGATCGTGGTAATCGGCGTCGCGATGTTGCACCTCGCCGCGCTCTGGCTGCACCGCGATGACGGCCTTGCCGCGCCTCATAGCCGCGAAATGAAATTCGCCGTCGCGAACTTGCGGATCGTCTTCAGGCCGTCCCCAGGCGTTCGCCAGATTGTCCTGCAATGCTTGCGGCAGTTTCGCCAGCGCTTCGCGATAGTCGGTGACGCCCCAGCTCAGCGTGTTACTGCCAAGTGTCCGCGCGAGTTCTTCTATTGGCTCGACATCGAAGCCGGCGCCGCTGATATCGCCGAGCAGCGCTTCCGTCGAGGCCAGCGCATCGAGTCCCACGGCATGCGCGATCTGGTGCGGCCGGCCGGGATAGCTCGAGAGAATGATCGCGATGCGCTTGTCAGCCCGCGGCATGGTCGCAAGGCGATGCCAGGCGCAAACACGGTCCACAGCAGCATCGATGCGCTCGCGATCGGGCTGGTGCGCCAGATGCGCGAACTGCAAGTCAGCGTCGCGCTGGCCCGGCGACTTGAAGCTGACGACACCGGCGAGCAGCCGGCCGTCAACCTCCGGCAGCACCACATGCATCGCGAGATCGGCTGGCGACAGCCCGCGCAACGAGGCCGCCCAATCCTCGCGCCGCGCGGTCGAGAGCGCGACCTGGAACACCGGACAGGCCGCCACATCGAACGGCGTCGCTCCGTCATCGCCGGCCGCCGAGAACGCAGTGGCGTTGACGATCACTGCCGGTGCGCGCGTCGCGACATGCGCCTTCAGCCATGCGGATACACCGGATGCCTTCAGCGAGGTTGCGAACGCGCCATAGGCGTCGAATCCCCTGTCGCGGAGTGCCGATATCAATGCATCGACGGGGCCGGTGTCGGCAGAGGTGAGATAGGAGCGATAAAACGTGACGAGCGCGTGCGGCTTGTCGCCGGACGGCGGCAGCGAAGCCAGGGCGCCCTTGGCGGGATCGTAATAGCCCATGTCAGGAATCTCGGTCGCGCCGAAAACCGGCCCGGCATACAGGCCGGACGCCAGCGCCAGTTGCGCGATTGCGACCTGGGCTGCCACCGCGCCGCCGGCATCGCACAGCGCGCGCAGCCGCCGCAGCGTCGAAACCGGCACGGTCGAGAGCGCATCGAGCCGCGGATCGTCGCGGCCATCGGCCGGCAGCACCGCAAGCGCGATGCCGCGTTGCTTCGCCAGTTCGTGCAACGCATTGATGCCGTAATGCCAATAGGATTCGCCGCCGATCAGGCGCACGAGGATGCCGCGAACCTCCGGCAGCGTGCGTTCAATATAAGTGTCGACCGAAAGCGGATGGCGCAGCGCCACCAGATTGGCGAGCCGGAGCCGCGGCAGGCTCTTGCGGCCGCGCCGCCAACCGGCCGCGAAGGCCGCAAGATCACTGTCGGAGAACGAGAGCACCACGAGATCGGCCGGGTCCTGACCGAGATCGACAGCCGTCGCGGTCTCGTCCAGGCCATGGCTCTCGCGGAAGACGACGTGCATCAGACTCCTAATCCCGCCCTGATCGCGCTCTCGTCGATATCACCCTGCTCGCCGATCACGACGAGTTTCGATTGCCGGGGCGAAGAGCCCCAGGGTTTGTCAAACTGATGGCGCACGCGCTCACCGACCGATTGCACCAGGAGCCGCATCGGCTTGCCCTTGACCGCAAGGTAGCCCTTGGCACGCAGCACATTCTGCTCGCGCGCCAACCGCGCGATCGAGGCGACCAGCGCGTCGATGTCGGTCACCTCCGGAAGGTCGATCACGACGGACGCAAAATCGTCGTGCTCATGCTCATCCTCGCCGTCGTGATGCGAGGGCCGCGCGGCAAGATCGTCTTCCGCGGCGGCGTTGAGGCCCAGGATTACCTGCGGATCGATCGCCCCATCGGTTATGGCGAGCATCGGCACCTGACGCGGCGTCTCCGCCGCGATCGCCTGCTTCGCGGCTTCAAGGCCGGCCTGCCCCGCAAGGTCGGCCTTGGTCAGCAGCACGATGTCGGCGCAGCAGATCTGGTCCTCGAACACTTCGGAGAGCGGCGTTTCGTGATCGATACTCTCATCCGCTGCGCGTTGCGCTTCGACAGCCTGGGGGTTCGGAGCAAAACGTCCGGCGGCGACGGCCTCGGCATCCGCAAGCGCAATGACGCCGTCGACGGTGATGCGCGAGCGAATTTCCGGCCAGTCAAACGCCTTCAACAGCGGCTTCGGCAGCGCCAGCCCCGACGTCTCGATCAGGATGTGATCGGGGCGGGTCTGGCGCGCGAGCAGCGTTTGCATCGTCGGAATGAAATCATCCGCCACGGTGCAGCAGATGCAGCCATTCGCCAGCTCGACAATATTCTCCTCCGGACAATTGGCGTCGGCGCATGATTTCAGGATCTCACCGTCGACACCCTCGCTGCCGAATTCATTGACCAGCACAGCGAGCTTCTTGCCGCCGGCATTGGTCATCAGGTGCCGGATCAGGGTGGTCTTGCCCGAGCCGAGGAAGCCCGTGATGACGGTAACTGGAATTTTGGCGAGCGAGTTCACTCTGCAGCCTCCGGCAACGACAAGGGGGGAATCCGCGCCAGCGACTGCTTGCGGAAAATCTCGGGGCGAGAACGCCAGGGCACGAGTCCGTCGGGTGCAGCGGCGTAGGCGGCGGCGCCCGCCAGGATATCCCGGGCATTGTCCTGCGACATGCGGCCGTAAACATAGGACCAGCGGCCCGGCGCACTCAGCGCGACCGAGCAGCCGTTGTTGCAGGCGGAGAGGCATTCGACCGGCACGATGGTGACGCCCTCGGGCGCGCCGATCTCCGCGATCGCCTGATGCAGGAGCTTTCCGGGTGTCGACTGGCCTTCTGGAATGGCCTGTCCTGCTTTGCAGGTGATGCAGACATGAAGCGTGACGGCCATCGATCTTCCCTAAAGCTGGCAACGAGGGGATGCGATGAGGCAGACGCGCCGGTGAATGCGGCCCGTTCCCCGTCGCGGAACACCCCGTCCGCCGGTTCGACACATTGCGCTGGCAGGTCTCCCGGCTTGCGGAGCAGGATTTCTCCTCTGATCCCCGCCTTCCCGACCTTGCGGTCAGTGGCCCATTGGGGATCTCTCCGGTCACGGTCGCGGGGGCGGCTGCTTTTCGAGCCCGGCAATCGAGCCCTATCGCATTCCCTCTTCGCCTGTCGTAGGACAGGAACCAACGCTTGAACCACCATTTGCCCAAGCGAGAGCCTTGTCAAGCCGCAGGAGCAGGCCAGATGGCTTCCGAACAAGAACTGCCGGATGACGCCCGCCATGCCGTCAAAATGGCGAAGAAGAAGGCCGTTCGCGACCGGATGATGGCCGAGAAGAGCGGCGAGAAGGGGCTTGTCATCGTCCACACCGGCGCGGGCAAGGGAAAGTCCTCCTCCGCCTTCGGCATGATCGTGCGGTGTGTGGCGCATGGCTTCCCCTGCGCGGTCGTGCAGTTCATCAAGGGCGCCTGGGATACCGGCGAACGCCGGCTGTTCACCACGCATTTCGGCGAGCTCTGCCAGTTCCACGCCATGGGTGAAGGCTTCACCTGGGAGACGCAGGACCGTACCCGCGACATCGCCGCGGCGCGGGCCGGCTGGGACAAGGCCAAGGAGCTGATCGCCGATCCCTCGCTGCACATGGTGGTGCTGGACGAGATCAACATTGCGCTCCGCTACGACTATCTCGACATCAATGAGGTGGTTGCATTCCTGCAATCATCGAAGCCGCCGCTGACGCATGTCGTTCTGACCGGCCGCAACGCCAAGCAGGAGCTGATCGATATGGCCGACCTCGTCACTGAAATGACGCTGGTCAAGCACCCGTTCCGCTCCGGCATCAAGGCGCAGCCCGGCGTCGAGTTCTGAGCGGCTTTCGATGGCGCACGCATTGATGATCCAGGGGGCGGGATCGGACGTGGGCAAGTCGCTCATCGTCGCGGGGCTCGTGCGCGCCGGCACACGGCGTGGACTGCGCGTTCTTCCGTTCAAGCCACAGAACATGTCGAACAATGCGGCTGTGACCGCCGATGGCGGCGAGATCGGCCGCGCGCAGGCGTTGCAGGCGCTGGCCGCCGGGGTCGAGCCGCATACCGACATGAACCCCGTGTTGCTCAAGCCCGAATCCGATATCGGCTCGCAGGTCATCGTGCAGGGCAAACGCGTGGCGACGTTGCGCGCGCGGGACTATGCCGCCATCAAACCTTCGCTGATGCCGGCCGTGATCGAAAGCTTCGAGCGGCTGAAGGCCAAGTCCGACCTTGTCCTGGTCGAAGGCGCCGGCAGCCCGGCCGAGGTGAATCTGCGCAAGAATGACATCGCCAATATGGGTTTCGCGCGGCGCGCCGATGTGCCGGTCATTCTCGTCGGTGACATCGAGCGCGGCGGGGTCATCGCGCAGATGGTCGGCATCCGGAACGTGATCGATCCTGAGGATGCCGCCGCCGTCGCGGGCTTCATCATCAACAAGTTCCGCGGCGATCCCTCGCTGTTCGACGACGGCTACCGCACCATCGCGGACCGCACCGGCTGGCGCGGCTTTGGCGTGCTGCCCTTTTTCGATCGTGCGCGGGAATTGCCGGCGGAAGATGCGCTCGGGCTTGGCGAGGCGCGAAAGCCGGGCCGGACGAAGATTGCGTTTCTGGCGTTGTCACGGATCGCTAATTTCGACGATCTCGATCCGCTCAAGCTTGAGCCGGACGTCGATCTCGTGATGATCCGGCCGGGCGAAGCCCTCCCCGGCGATGCGCGCGTCGTAATCCTGCCCGGGTCGAAGTCGACCCGCGGCGATCTCGACTTTGTGCGCAAACAAGGCTGGGATATCGATCTCGCTGCTCATGTCCGGCGCGGCGGACATGTGCTCGGGCTCTGCGGCGGCTATCAGATGCTGGGCAAGCGCGTCGCCGACCCCGAAGGAATCGAGGGACCGCCCGGCGAGACGTCCGGACTTGGGTTGCTCGATGTCGACACGGTCATGACTCCCCAAAAGAGTCTCACGCGCGTACAGGCCATCCATGTCGAGACGAAGCAGCCGATCGCGGCCTACGAAATCCACATCGGCCGCACCGAAGGCGCAGACCGCACGCACCCCTTCGCATCGGTCGGCGGGATGGCGGAAGGCGCGATCTCGGCGGATGGCCGCGTGCAGGGAAGCTATCTTCACGGCCTGTTTTCATCGGATGATTTCCGGCGTGCGTGGCTCGCGCGGCTTGGCGTCTCCTCTTTCGGTGAAGGCTACTCCGCCAGAATGGAAAGTGCGCTCGATGCGCTGGCCGGGCACATCGAAAAACATCTCGATGTCGAGGGCATCCTCGCGCTAGCGCGCTGAGAGGACGGCGCCGAGACGATCCCATTCAGGCTCTCCTCCCGGCAATCCCAGACGCAACCACCCGTGCCTGCCCTGAAAAATGCGCGACAAGATGTGTGCGCGCGCGAGCCGCTCCTGAACGGCAACGGCATCGCCAACATCATGGAGCCGGAACAGCGATGTGCCGCCGATGAGCTTCCAGCCGACGCCTGCAGCCAGTTCATCCAGACGCATGGCCTCCCGCCCAAGCCGCGCCCGCGTCGCCTCCGCCCAGCCGCGATCGAGCAGCGCTCGCCGGCCGATCTCGATCGCAGCGCCGGAAACCGGCCACGGCCCCGCCATGTCGGCCAATCCGGCGACATCCGCCTCGGAGCCGAGTACGAAGCCAAGCCGCAGGCCGGCCAGGCCGTAGAACTTGCCGAAAGAGCGGAGGACCAGAAGCCCCTCTTGTCCCGCCTTTGCGGCAAGCGAAGCTGCCGGCTTGGCATCGGCAAAACTCTCGTCGATGACGAGGCGCTTCACACGCGATGCCAGCGCGAGCAGCCTTGCGGGATCGTGCTGACGGCCGTCCGGGTTGTTCGGGTTGACGACAACGGCAAGCTCGGCGCCTTCCAACGCGTCGAGATCGCCGGCATCCTCGACCCGCCAGCCCGCGGACGCCAGCAGCGGTGCATACTCATTATATGTCGGCGCGAGGATGCGCGCCTGCGCCGGCCGGGCCAGTCGCGGCAGCATCTGGATTGCAGCTTGCGCGCCGGCAACCGCCAGCACCGCGGCCCTTGTTCCGTAGGCGGTCCGCGCCGCCTCGTGCAGTGCGTCGATTTCGGCGCGCGACGGCAGCGCCGACCATGATCGCTGCGGCAATGCGCCAACCGGATAGGGCTGCCGGTTGATGCCGGTGGAGAGATCGATCCAGTCCTCCAGCCGTCCGCCGAACCGTTTGATCGCCGCATCGAGATTTCCGCCGTGCTCACGCATCCCGAAATCCCTAGATGAACGCGATCACGGCGAGAACGGCGGCCAACGCGAACATCGCACCGACATAGAGCTCGAGCCCGCGCGTGACGTCGATTGCCGCTGGATCGCGCGCCTCGCCGTTCAGCCAGGGCTCGTTTGCGGGCTCGCCCTCGTAGAAACGCGGCCCGCACAGGCGCACGCCGAGCGCTCCTGCCATGGCGGCTTCCGGCCAGCCTGCGTTGACGGAGCGGTGATGACGCGCGTCGTTCCGCATGCACGACATTGCCTGTGCGCGCTTGTGTCCCGCGAACAACACGAACAGCAGCCCGGTCAGGCGCGCCGGAATGAAGTTAGCGACATCGTCGATGCGCGCCGCCGCCCAGCCAAAGGCCTCGTGCCGCTCGGTGCGGTGGCCGATCATGGAATCGAGTGTGTTGATGGCCTTGTAGGCCAGGATACCCGGCAGGCCGAACAACGCACCCCAGAACACCGGCGCGACGATCCCGTCGGAGGCGTTCTCGGCAAGGCTCTCGATGGCGGCGCGGGCGATGCCGGCCTCATCGAGCTTTTGGGGATCGCGGCCCACGATCATCGATACCGCCTTTCGTGCCGCCTCGATGTTCCCCGCCCGCAGCGGGTCGCGGACGCCGGCGACATGGTCGTAGAGTGAACGGAACGCGACCAGAGGCCAGGCCAGGATTCCGAGCAACAGGGTTCCGATCAGCCCCGACGGCGCCGCGCGTTGAACGAGGCCACCCAATCCCGCCGCGACAATGATCACGATCAGCGCGGTCGCGCTACCTGCAATGCGGCGTTGAATCGGCGTGTCCGACGACCGGTTCAATCGCCCGTCGAGCGACGCAATGAAGGCGCCGAGCCAAATCACGGGATGGCCGATGCGCGCGAACAGGCGATCGGGCCAGCCCAACAGGGCGTCCATCACCATTGCCACCACCATCGCTCCGGCAAATCCCAAATCAATTCCCAAGGCAACTCCCAAATTAATTTCCAGGTCAATCCTCCGCCTTTTTGATGCGGGAGATTGTGCCCCCGGCGCAAGCCCCTCCTTGACGATTTAGCGGTTTGTCATCGAAGGCATTTGGTGGTTAGTGCAGGGCCCGAGGGGAAGCGACCATGGCCATCATCCTCATTACTGGCGGTGCGAGATCAGGCAAGAGCACGCATGCGGAGGCGCGTGTTCGTGACTTTCCGGGAACGCCGATCTACATCGCCACCGCCGAGGCGCTCGATGCCGAAATGCGCGAGCGCATCGAAAAGCACCGCGTGCGTCGCGGCAGCGCCTGGCTGGAACGCGAGACCCCGCTGGAGCTTACGGCAGCGCTCGTTGAAACCGACGGCCATGGTCCGCGCCTGGTCGACTGCCTCACCCTCTGGCTGTCCAATCTGATGCACGTCGAACGCGACTGGGAAACGGAAGCTGCGCTGCTTGTGGAAGCCCTGGGCCGCCAGAAAAGCCCGGTCGTGCTGGTCACCAATGAAGTCGGGCTCGGCATCGTGCCTGACAATGCGCTGGCGCGCCGCTTCCGCGATGCCGCCGGCATTCTGAACCAGATGGTCGCGCGCGTGGCCGACCACGTCGAATTTGTGGTGGCTGGCCTCCCGATGCGGGTGAAATGATCCGATGAGCGAATACGCCGATACGCTGCAGAAGATGGTCGCCGATTTGCGGATCGGCATCTCACTTTGCACCCGTCTGCCGGTTGCGCCCACCCAGCCGATCGGCGAAGGCGACGTCGCACGCGCGAGCTGGACCTTTCCCGATTGCCGGACTTGTCGTCGGTCTTGCCGGCGCGCTGGTCTACGGGATTGCGATCCGCGTGAACGTCGCGGCGCAGCCCGCCGCGGCGCTCGTGCTGGCGACGACGCTGCTCCTCACCGGCGCAATGCACGAAGACGGCCTCGCCGACACCGCCGATAGCCTCGGCGGCAATACCCGCGAGCGCAAGCTCGCAATCATGCGCGACAGCCGGATCGGCACCTTCGGCGCCTGCGCGCTGGCGATCTCGCTGCTCCTGCGCTGGAGCACGCTCGCCGACATCGCCGAGCCGCGCTTTGTCGCGCTTGCATTGATCTGCGCGCATGTCGCCGCGCGGGCCTGCATGCCGGCCTTCATGCATCTGGTCGCCCCTGCACGATCGGATGGCCTCTCGAGCGGCGCCGGACAGCCCCCCTTCGCCAGCGTCGTCGCCGCCCTGTTGCTCGGCATCGCCGCGCTGCTCCTCACATTCGGACCAACCGGAGCGACGGTCACCCTGCTCCTGCTGCTGCTGATCGCGCTTGTCCTCGCGCGGCTTGCGATCAGGCAATTCGGCGGCCAAACCGGCGACGTGCTGGGCGCGCTGGAGCAGGTCTGCGAGGCTGCCGTTCTCCTGGTCGCGGCATCGCTGTACTAACGTTTGGTTCCGCATCCCCTCAGGAACAATCTGGCGCAGCTTTTCGCGCGCTGCTCGCGCTCCACCGGGGTTGGCGCCGGGCGATGGCCGAACATCACCGCGCGCTGCGGCTGCAGAACCAGCATGCCGAGCAGCATGCCCGCGGCGCTGTTGGCGTCATCGAGCGCGATGGTGCCGCGCTCCTGCTCCGTTCGCAGCCAGTTCGCGAGCGTATCCTGCGTGCGTGTGATGGCCCGGCGGTAAAACGTCTCCGCAATCTCCGGAAACTTGTCGCTATCGGCGAGGATGACGCGCTGAAGCGCAATCACATCGCCGTCGAGCACCAGCTCGGCGCAGGCCAGCAGCGCCTGGCCGAGCGCCGTCTCGACATCGCGGCCCTCGCAGCCACGCAAGTTCACGACCGACATGAAGCGGTCGATCCGCTCGCTCACCATCTCTTCGAACAAGGTGGCCTTGTTGGGCAGCAGCCGATAGAGCGTCTTGGTGGAGACGCTGGCACGGCGCGCGATCGTCTCCATGCTGGTCGCGGCATAGCCGGAATGGGCGAACTCGGCCCTCGCCGCTTCAAGGATCAACGTCCGCGTTTCTTCATCGGAGCGCAGCTGCGGCCGACCGCGGCCGCGCCGTGTCTCGTCTGCGTTGGCGTCGTCCGCCGTGTTCGCCTTCAGCTTTGTCATGCTCCGCCTTCGGAATTCTCATGCCATCGAGCCATGCTTTTGCATGATGACTGTCATTCTATTGACAGTCCGAAGATAGGCCCTATTTTGGAAAACGTCAAGTTTCCTAATTCATCCACTCGCCTGCGGAAATAGAATTTCCGTTTATTTGCAGGAGGATGACCCAACAGGAGGGGTTACCATGAGCCGTCATTCCACCAATTTCGAGGCCGCAACCGAAGTTCCCGTCGAAGCCGTCGAGGGCTTGCCTGCACCAGTTCACGACAACGTGGTCACGGCGGCCGCACCGAAGGCCCGCGACATCAAAGGACAGCTGCGGCGGCTGTTGCTGGCGGGCGCGGCGGTTGCCGCGTTGTCGGGCGCCGTCTGGTACGGCTGGGACTACTGGACGGTCGGCCGTTTCCTGGTCTCGACCGACGACGCCTATGTAAAGGCTGACAACACGACGATCGCGCCGAAGGTCTCGGGCTATCTGACCCAGGTCCTGGTCGGCGACAACGAGCAGCGTGAAGGCCGGCCAGGTGCTGGCGCAAATCGACGACCGCGACTTCAAGGTGGCGCTCGACCAGGCCAAGGCCGACGTCGCCGCCGCGCAGGCGACCATTGTCAGCAAGCACGCGCAGCTCGACGTCCAGCAGGCGGTGATCGACGGCGGCGAAGGCGACTGTCGAGGTCGACACCGCAACCAAGACCTTCGCGGGCCAGGAGAACAAGCGTTACACCGACCTCGCGGCGACCGGATATGGCAGCGTACAGAACGCGCAGGCCGCGCAATCCCGCAACGCCAGCGCGGAAGCCGCGATCCAGCGCGACATCGCCAATCTCGCTTCTGCGGAGAAGCAGGTCGAGCTCGTCAAGGCCGAACTCGCGCAGGCCGTCGCCGCCTCGGCGCGCGCCGCCGCCATCCAGCGCCAGGCCGAACTCAATCTCGGCTACACCACGATCACCGCGCCGATCGACGGCGTGGTCGGCAACCGCACGCTCCGCACCGGCCAGTTCGTGCAAGCGGGCACGCAATTGATGTCGCTGGTGCCGGCGACGGGCGCCTACATCATCGCCAATTTCAAGGAGACCCAGCTCACCGACGTGCATCAGGGCCAGAAGGTCGACGTGGCCGTCGACATGTTCCCCGGCAAGATCGTGCATGGTCATGTCGACTCGCTTGCGCCGGCCAGCGGCCAGGAATTCGCGCTGCTGCCGCCCGACAACGCCACCGGCAACTTCACCAAGGTGGTGCAACGCATCCCCGTGAAGATCGCGCTCGACAGCGGCGCGCCGATCGCGTTGCGGCCGGGCATGTCCGTCATTCCGACCGTCGAAACCAGGACGCGCGCGCATGCCGTGGCCCAGCCGTCCGGCTCCTCGAAGATTGCCTACGCGGATTCGCAGAGGTGATGTCATGTCCACTCTCGCCCTTTCATCCCAGACCTCCACCCCTCAGACCTTCAAGCCTGGGGCCACCGTACAGGCGGCCCCGCAAAACGCGGACCGCGCGAGCCCCGCCGTCTGGGTCGCCATCTTCGCGGCGATGATCGGCGCCTTCATGGCGATCCTGAACATCCAGATCACCAATGCCTCGCTGCTCAACATCGAAGGCGGCATCGGCACCGGCGTCGACAACGGATCCTGGATCTCGACCTCGTATCTGATCGGCGAGATCATCGTCATCCCGCTCACCGACTATCTCAGCCGCGTATTCTCCGTTCCGCAAGATCATGCTCGCGCATGCCACCCTGTTCGCGCTGTTCTCGGTCGCCTGTGCCTTCACCAACGATCTGCCGTCGATGATCGCGATGCGCGGCCTGCAGGGCTTTTTCGGCGGCGTGCTGATCCCGATGGCCTTCACGCTGGTCTTCACCAAGCTGCCGAAGGCCCAGCAGCCGATTGGGCTGGCGATGTTCTCGCTCGCGGTCACCTTCGCGCCCGCGATCGGTCCGACCATCGGCGGCTATCTCACCGAGAATTACGGCTGGCAGACCATCTTCTTCGTCAACATGGTTCCGACCGCCATCATGGTCGCGATGCTGTATTTCACGCTGGAGCGCCAGCCGATGCAGCTCGGCCTGCTTCGCGAAGGCGACTGGTTCGGCATCGCCACCATGGCGATCGGCCTTGCCTCGCTGCAGGCCGTGCTGGAAGAAGGCAACAAGGACGACTGGTTCGGTTCGCCCTTCATCGTGAAGCTCGCCGTGACCGCGGCGATCAGCCTGTCGCTGTTCATCGCCAACGAGCTGATCGTGGACAAGCCGTTGCTGCAGCTGCGGCTCCTGACGAACCGCAATTTCGGCATGGGCACAACGGCCGCGGTCTTCCTCGGCTTCGGCCTGTTCGGCTCGATCTACCTGCTGCCGGCCTATCTCGGCCAGGTGCAGGGCTATAATGCCGAGCAGATCGGCAATGTGCTGGCCTGGACCGGCCTGCCGCAGCTCATCCTGATCCCGCTGGTGCCGAAGCTGATGCAGCGGATCGACGCGCGCTATCTCGCTGCCTTCGGCCTGCTGCTGTTCGCCGCCTCCTCCTTCATGAACACGACGATGTCGCTCGACTATTCCGGCGACCAGTTCTGGATCCCCAATATCGTGCGCGCCATCGGCCAGGCCTTGACGCTGGCGCCGCTCAGCAACGTCTCGCTCGGCAGCGTCGCGCCGCAGGATGCGGCGGCCGCCTCCGGCATCTCCAACATGATGCGCAACCTCGGCGGCGCCATCGGCACCGCCGTGCTCGCCACCATCGTCACCAAGCGCGAGCAGTTCCACTCCAACATCATCGGTCAGTCGGTCGATCTCGGCCGCGAGGACGTGCGCACCCGGATCGCGGAGATGACCAACTACTTCCTCAGTCCACGGTGTGGCCGATCCGGCCGCCGCGCACCAGCAGGCCATCATCGCGCTCGGCAAGGCGGTCAAGCGTCAGGCGCTGGTGCTCGGCTTCAGCGACACCTTCCTGGTGCTCGGCGTCGTGCTGCTGCTGTCGGCGGCGGCGATCCTCTTGACCCGCAAGGCAAAGGCCGGCGCGGCTGATGGCGGCGCGCACTGAACCTGGCCTGCTTCGCTCCCTCCCCCACGATTCCGGGCCGCCGCCGCGGCCCGGAATTTTGTCAGCAGGGGATGGCAGACAAGGCGGCCGAATTCCACGTATACTTGCATCTGAGCATCACCAACTCCAGAGCGCACGGGAATGAAGGGGAAGCTCAGCCGGCGCGATGTCCTGCAAACGCTGGCGGGCGCCGGCGCGGGTCTTGTCAGCGCCCTCGCCCGGCACCGCTGCAACGCCCGATCATCACGGGCTCGACAGGATCCTGAGATCCGCCGTCGAGGCCAGGGACGTGCCCGGCGTCGTGGCGATGGCCGCGACCGACCGCTCCATCATCTATGAAGGCGCCTTCGGCCCGCGCTCCCTCGGCGGTCCGGCGAAGATGTCGCCCGATACCGTGTTTCGCATCGCCTCGATGGTGAAGCCACTCACCTCGGTCGCCGCGATGCAACTCGTCGAGCGCGGCAAGCTCAGGCTCGATGAGCCCGCCGAGAAGATCGATCCGGACCTCGCCTCGCCTCCCGTCCTCACCGGCTTCGACGACAAGGGCGCGCCGCAGTTGCGCACCGCGCGCACACCCCTCACGCTGCGCAACCTTCTGACCCACACCTCCGGCTACACCTATCCGCTGTGGGATGCCGATGTCGTTCGCTACCTGAAATGCTGCAAGACCGACAAGAAGCTGCCGCGCCGGCCGCTCACATTCGATCCCGATGCCAAATGGGCCTATGGCGGCAGCATCGACCGGGTCGGCCGGCTTGTGGAGATCGCAAGCGGCATGCCGCTCGAGCGTTATTTCCAGGACAACATCACCGGTCCGCTCGGGATGCAGTGACACCGTCGTCAATCTCGCCGCAAGCCAGCGGGTGCGCGAGGCCGGCGTGCACCGGCGCAATGCCGACGGCAGCTTCAGGCTGGAACCGCCGGAGAAGCCAACCATCACCACGACCTTCCTCGGCGGCGGCGGCATCTATTCCACCGCGCCGGACTATCTGACACTGCTTCAGGCGATGCTGAACGGTGGAAGCCTGCGCGGCGCCACCATCCTGAAGCCGGAAACGGTCGCGCTGATGTCGGCAAACCAGATCGGCAATCTCGAAGCCGGACACATGAAGACGACCAATCCGGGGCTGTCGAGCGACGTCGACTTCTTTCCCGGCGTCCGCAAGCGTTGGGGTTTTGGGCACATGATCACCATCGATCCCGTGAGGGACGGCCGCAAGGCGGGCAGCCTCACCTGGGCCGGACTGCTCAACACCTATTACTGGATCGATCCGGCCTCGGGGATTGCCGGCGTTCTCATGACGCAGATGCTGCCCTTCGCGGATGCACGCGCCCTGAAGGTCTATCGCGCGTTCGAGCACGGCCTCTATCGTGCGCACAAGGCGGCCTGAGCGCATGATGGTTTGCCGGAGACGCCGATGACCGGTCAGTTGACGCGCCGGAGCTTTACCGGGCTCGCGGGACTTGCCGGGCTCGGACTGCTTCCGGCCGCTGCGCAGGACAAGAAGTCGATCTCCACGCCTGAACCGGCACGCTTTCCGGACGGTTTTGTCTGGGGCACGGCGACCTCGGCCTATCAGATCGAAGGCGCGGTCGGCGAAGACGGCCGCGGCCCGTCGATCTGGGACACTTTCAGCCACACGCCGGGCAAGATCGGCGACAACACCAACGCCGACCGCGCCAATGATCACTACCACCGCTACAAGGAGGATGTCGGCCTCATCAGGGATCTCGGCGCAAAGGCCTATCGCTTCTCGATTGCGTGGCCGCGCGTGTTTCCGAATGGCGATGGCGCACCGAACCCGAAAGGCCTCGACTTCTACAACCGCCTCGTCGACGAACTCCTGGCCCATGGCATCGAGCCCTATGCGACGCTCTATCACTGGGACCTGCCGCAATCTCTCGAGGACCGCGTCGGCGGATGGCGATCGAATGCGACATCGAAGGCCTTCGGCGACTATGCCGGTTATGTCGCGGAGCGCCTGAGCGATCGGGTGAAGACCTTCTTCACCATCAACGAGGCCGGACGCTTCCTCAATTTCGGCTATGGCCTTGGCATCGATGCGCCCGGGCTGAAACTGCCGACGGCTGAATTGAACCAGGCGCGTCACAACGTCGTGCTGGGTCACGGGCTTGCCGTGCAGGCGATCCGCGCCCACGCCCGCTCCGGCACGCGCGTGGGACTGGCCGAGAACATCGCCGCCTGCGTACCTGCGATCGACACGCCGGAGCATGTTCGCGCCACCGAAATCGCCACGCGCGAAATGAACGCCGGCATTCTCGGCGTGATCCTCGAAGGAGCATACACGGAAGGCTATCTCGCCTATGCCGGCAAGTATGCGCCGAAATTCACAACCGACGAGTTGAAGGCCATCGGCTCGAAACTCGATTTCGTCGGCCTCAACATCTACGCCCCGCAATTCTACATCGTGCCCAAGGACAAGGCGCCAGGCTTCGATCTCGCTCCCTTCCCCGCCTCGTTCCCGCACATGAAATCCGAGTGGCTGCGGATCGGTCCCGAGACCGCTTACTGGGTGCCGCGGCTGACGGCAAAAGTCTGGAATGTCGACACCATCTATATCAGCGAGAACGGCACCTCCTCCGACGACAAGATCGCCGCCGACGGCAAGATCTATGACCTCGACCGCATCATGTACCTGCGCAATTACCTGATGCAGTTGCAGCGCGCCATCGCCGAGGGCGCGCCGGTGCGCGGCTATTTCCTCTGGAGCCTGATGGACAATTTCGAGTGGATCTTCGGCTTCGAGCAGCGCTTCGGGCTCTACCATGTGGATTTCGCAACGCAAAAGCGCATCCCGAAGCTGAGCGCGTCGTTCTATCGCAACGTGATCGCGCGGAACGCCGTGGGGTCGTGAGGGGTGCAACGGGCGCAGCGCTCTGCGGAAAGATGGTGGGCACGGCGCGAAGCGCCTTTGCCCACCCTACGAACCTTCGTCATTGCGAGGAGCGAAGCGACGAAGCAAACCATGGCGCCGCAAGCGGATAAATGGATTGCTTCGCTTCGCTCGCAATGACGATAAGACACGACTCCGCATTCTCGCGGCGCGATCTGCCCGAGTCCTGCAAAATTCACCGCCCCAAACAGAGGGCGCAGGGAATGCCGGATGCTGGCCGCACCCGCAGCCTTGTGTGCAAGGGTAGAACGCACACAAGTTCGTCACCACAGGTACGCCGAAACATGCCGGCATTCCCCGCGCGATGGTTTTACGGCTTATAGCGGGCTCTCCCCGGAGACCGGGCTTTGATTGCCTCCGTCGCTCACGGGGTCATCGCCCGCGAACTTGATCCCAGCATCGGGGGATCAGGACCACACGCCTTTGCCGTCCGCAAGGAATGCCTTCGTCGGCGCGTTACCGCGCTTAAGCACACTCGCGTCCACCGCATCCCGCTTCCTACGTCCGTGACGATCGCGATACGCCCCTCCTGCAGAGGCGGGATGGCTGGACATGATCACATGTTTCCGAAAAACGGAAGCCAAATATTTTTCGCGGGAGGCCTTGACAGAATTTCTGGTTAAACGAAATGACTTGCCATCGAAACCCGCACTCAGCGAGGCGCATCTCCGCCTGGATCGACGGCCACTGAGATGCGTGTTGTCACAGCTGATACGCTTGCCTACCATGAGTGATGACACGAAATGCCCTGGGGATCTCGCCACAGCGCCTGGACGCAACAGCTTGATCAGCGAGCGCAGGATCCTCTTCTGGATGAGCGTCCTCGTTGGTGTAAACCAGCTTGGCTTCGGTGCGATGGTGCCGTCGCTGCCGCTTTACGCGAGCTCATTCGGCGTCTCGGCCTCGGCAATCGGGCTTGCCGTCGCCGCATATGGTCTCGCGCGTTTTGTGGCCGTGCTGCCCGGAGGACAACTTGCGGACCGCTGGGGCCGGCGGCCGGTGCTCGCCACCGGCGGCCTCATTTCGGCAATCGGAAGTTTCTGGTGCGCCGAAGCGCATAGTTTCATCGAATTCAACCTGGCGCGCATTGTTGCGGGCGCGGGCGCCGGGATCATCCTGACGATCGGCCAGATCATCCTCGCCGATATCAGTTCGCCCAACCGGCGCGGGCGAAACATCGCGACGTATCAGGCCGCGTTTCTGTTCGGCTTTGGCGTCGGGCCGTTTCCAGGCGGGTTGCTGGCCAGCGCCTACGGCCTTGCCGCTCCGTTCCTGATGACGGGGGTAGCAAGCCTTCTGAGCACGGCCATTGCCTGGTTCATGGTCAGCGAAACCCGATCCGCACGACCGGGCGCGGTTGCTTCCGGCAAAGCCAAGGAGATTCCCTTTGTCAGACAGATGCTGGGGCTGTTGTCGCATCGTGGCTTTCTGCTCGTCAGCCTGATCTCGCTGATGAACGCTGTCGTGCGCACAGGCGGGCTGTTTGCACTCATCCCGTTGCTCGCAACGACTGCGCTCGGCCTTTCGGTCGCCGAGATCGGCTTCGCCATGATGGTGTCCGGCGTATGCGGTTTCGCCGCGGCCTACCCGGCCGGCTGGCTCGCCGACCGCATCGGCCGGAAGGCGGTCATTGTCCCGTCAACGCTGCTGACGGGCCTGTCGATGGTCCTGTTCTGCTATGCCCCGTCGTATGCGTGGTTCATGGCGGCCTCCATCGTCTGGAGTGTTTCAGCCTCCATCGGCAGCTCCGCGCCGGCGGCCTATGTCGTTGATACGGCTCCAGCCGGAATGAATGCATCAGCGATGACCGCGTACCGGATGACGGCGGATGCGGGTTATGTTGTTGGACCGCCGGGACTGGGCCTGCTTGCCGACCTCACCAGTCCGACCGTCGCCATCATCTCGGCATCGGTCGTTCTCGTCGCCGTCGGCGCAATCTTTGCAGTCACGTCCGAAAAGCGGACCATGCCGCTTCGGGGATGACGCGATGGAACGCCGGCTAATTTCCCGCGGTGATTCCGCGCTCCCAGATGATTGCGCCAAAGCGCGTGGACGCGCAGGCCACGGAACATTGCCTTGTGACAGAGCGGACATGCGCGAGATCAAGCCCGGTGGTCCGTGTTTGACCGTAAGCGGAAGAAACTCTCAAAGGCGGAGCCCGCCAATTGTAATGCTGGTGTAAGCAGGCCATGTGAAGTTAAGGAAGCGATGCCTTGTGCCGAAGCTTGCGGGGGCAGCAACGAGGAGGCGCGAGTTCATTTCGCTGATCGCTATCCGGTCGAGTTTGCGAATTTCGAACGCGTCAAAGTCCGGCGGACAAGCTTCGTACTACCTTTAAACCCCGAAAGGTGAACGAATGAGGCGGCGGGAATTTACTGCGCTGTTTGGCGGGTTCGCAGCCTCGTGGGTAATTGAGGCAGAAGCTGAGCAGCGTCCACCGCAGCGTCTGGTCGGCGTGCTGCAGGATTTGGCGGAGAACGAGACTGTCGCGCAGTCCGAGGTCGCTGCCTTTCGCGAAGCGCTGGGGAAGCTCGGTTGGACCGAAGGCAAAAATGTTCGGATCGAAGTGCGTTGGGGCGCGAGTAATCCCGATAGGATACAGGAACAAGCGAAAGTACTGGTCGGCCTCCAACCGGATGTGATCGTCGCTCGGGGTACCCCCGCAACTCGCTCACTGGCCAGCGAGACGCGATCGATACCAATCGTCTTTGTGGTCGTGGCCGATCCGTTGGGTGCCGGATTCGCCGAGAGCCTCGCGCATCCGGGCAGGAACATCACTGGATTCTCCAATCTCTTTTCGAGTTCTTGCGGCCAAATGGGTCGAACTGCTGAAGGAGATTGCTCCGCAAATCGCGCGCGTCACGCTCTTGTTCAATCCCCAAACACTCGCGCCGCTTCAAGTCTTCATGCCGTCAATCCAGAAGGCAGCAACAGCGCTTGGCATTCAGGTCAGCACCAGTCCGGTTCAGACCTCAGACGACATTGAAGGCGTATTCGCCGCGCAAGCCCACGATTCCGGCGGTGGTTTGATCGTAATGCCGGACGGATTCAACCTGGCAAACCGTGAAGTGATCGTCCTGATGGCAAACCGTTACAGAATACCAACAATCTACTTCAACGCCGCCTTTTACGCCAAACTGGGCGGCCTGATCACGTATGGTCCTGATTTCACGGAATACTATCGCTCGGCGGCTGGCTACGTTGATTTGATTTTCAGAGGAAGAAGGCCGGAGGAATTGCCTATTCAGCAGCCGACCAACTTCCAGCTTGTGATCAATTTGAAGACGGCCAAGGCGCTTGACCTCAGCGTGCCGCCGACTTTGCTCGCTCGCGCCGATGAACTGATCGAATAGCCCATATCGGCCCATGGCCGATCCCAGTCGCTAATTGCCCGCGGTGATTCCGCGCTCCTTGATGATTGCGCCAAACCGTGTGGAATCCTCGCGGGATTTTTCCCCGAACTCGGCGGGCGACATCGCCGCAGGCATGTTTCCGATCGCCGTGATGCGTTCCGTCAGCGTGGCCGTCGCGAGCGCCCGGTTTATTTCGGTATTCAGGCGCACGATGATATCGGGCGAAGTTCCGGCGGGTGCGAAAATTCCAAAGATGGCATCCGCGTCAAAGCCCGCCAGACCGAGTTCCTGGAGCGTCGGCACGTCGGGCAGTTGAACCGAGCGTTGCGGGCTGCCGATTGCAATGGCGCGCAGCTTGCCCGCCTTCACATGTTCGATGGCGATGCCGGGGTCGAACACGAAGTCAAGCTGACCGGCAAGCAGGTCATTGAGCGCAGGAGCAGCCCCCCGGTAGGGCACGTGAACGGCATCCGTGCCGGTCATCTTCTTGAGCATTTCGGTCGCAAGATGCGGAGAACTGCCGATACCGGGCGATCCGAAATTGCGCTTCCCCGGGTTGGCCTTGAGGTCGGCGATGAACGCCTTGAAATCCTGCGCAGGATTTTCTGCCCGAACGATGAGGTAGAACGGCACGCGCGCGACGGAGGCGACCGGGACGATGTCCTTCGCCGGATCGAACGGCATGCTGGCATAAATGTGAGGATTGATGGCGACCAGGCTGCCCGACGACATCAGCAAGGTGTAGCCATCCGGCGCGGAGCGGGCCACGACTTCTCCGCCGATATTTCCGTTCGAGCCGCCCTTGTTTTCGATGACGATCGGCTGACCGAAGGTTTCGCTGAGCGATTGACCGACCAGGCGCGCAAGCAGGTCGGCGGCTCCGCCCGGAGGGAATGCGACCACAAGGCGCACGGGGTGGGTGGGCCAGTTCTGTGCCGGCGAGGTCTGTGCCAGTAACGGCGATATCAGGCCTGCAGCGAAGGCAAGCGCGATCACAAAGATCCGCATGTTTCTCTCCCTGGTTGTCGTCTCGGAAGACGCCGGTTGACCGGCGATTGTCTGTTTCTCGCGTTTCCCACCAACCGGCTGTGCAGCATGAAAAAATCGAGGTGGCAGCTCTGAGATCGTTCTATTACACTTTTGGGACATAGCGCACACTAGCCTCTCGCACGACCTGCTAGGGTCAAGGCATGATGCAGTATCTGCGCCTGCCGATCATCCTCACCGCGCTCATCGTTTCAACACAAGCTTTCGCCGCTGACGCCACGGGTGCAGGCTCGACCTTTGTGTCGCCCGTCATGGCGAAATGGATCGACGCCTACAAGGAAACTTCAGGCAAAACCATCGGTTACCAGCCGGTCGGCTCGAGCATCGGCATCGGCTTGATCAGGAAGGCAGCCGTCGATTTCGGCGCAACCGACAGGCCGCTTGATCCCGGCGACCTGGCCAGGCTCGGCATGATCCAATTCCCGATCGTGATCGGGGGCGTCGTCCCGGTGGTTCATGTCGAGGGTGTCAAACCCGGTCAGATCAATTTCACGGGTCAGGTTCTTGCCGACATCTATCTCGGCAAACTGAAGTCCTGGAGCGATCCGGCGCTTGCGGCGATCAATCCCGATCTGAAGCTGCCGAACGCGCCGATCACCGTGGTTCATCGGATCGACGGGTCCGGAACGACGTTCAACTGGTCAAACTATCTGTCGAAGGTCAGTCCTCAATGGAAGAAAGCGGTCGGCGAAGGCACTTCGGTCGAGTGGCCGGTCGGGCTCGGCGGACGAGGCAATGACGGCGTCGCTTCCCTTGTCAGTCTCGTTCCCGGATCGATCGGCTACCTCGAATATGCCTACGCGTTGCAACGGCTGGACAAGATTTCCTTCGGCGTCGTGCGGAACAGCGCAGGAAAATTCGTGGCTCCCGATGCCACATCCTTCCAGGCCGCGGCATCAAGCGCGGATTGGACGACTGCGAGCGATTTCCATCTCGTTCTCACCAATGCGCCCGGTGAAAACGCGTATCCGATCACGGCCACGACATTCGTGTTGATGCACAAGCAGCCGCCATCTCCGGAGGGATCGGCAGCCGCGATCGACTTCATCCGCTGGTCACTGGAAAGCGGAAAGCCGCAAGCCGAGATGCTGAACTACGTTCCCTTGCCGCCCGCCCTGATCGAGCAAATCGAATCGTATTGGCAGCAGAACTTTGAAGCCGGCACGATGACGGCGTCGGCCGCCCGCAAACGCTGACGCGCGGATCAAAACAGGCCGCAGGCTCCGCACAGCGTCGATGTCCGCCTGGAATGCGGACATCGCCGCGCCTCGGCAGTAAAATTCTGGCTGTGGGCTCGCGCCAGGTTCGAGAAGGTTCCCCGCCAACCTTTCCGTGACCATCGCTTCGCGCCTCAGGCGACGTTCCTGTCCTCCAGCATCCGCCGCTTGACGGTTTCGCAGGTCTTGCGGACATCCTCGGTAAAGATTGCGCACTCCTCGATGCGCTTGAAAATCCGCTTGGCTTCCTCGCGATAGGAGGCCGCGGTATCTTTCATGAAGGCGATCGTATTATGCACTTCGGCGGTCATCGCCTCGCATTTCTTCGCCGCGCTGATCAGTTCGGCCCCCATCGCTTCGATTTCCTTGGCCGCGGCTTCGTAATCGCGCACCACGGCCTCGGCGGTGAGCTGGCCGACACGCGAAACGCCTTCGCGATGCTCGACGTAGTCGGGCAGTGGCTCGGGTGGAAGCGGGGCAGCCCTGACGGGAAACACGGGCAAGGCTGCCGTGACGTCTGCCTCAAGCCTGGCCATATCCACTGCCTTGCTTCTCGGAAATTTCTCGATGTTCAGCATCAAACAATCCTCCTACTGGACTCATCAACAATGAAGCCTGGCGCGAGACCTTCTGTACAAAATTCGCGGGCCCCGCCATCCCGCAGATCATCAGGGAATGGCGAGCGCAAGAGAATCCTGATTCGTGGCGAAAGATTTGCCAAACTGCGGCGAGGGTCGATCGCCAAGATGTCGCCGGAGGTCCATTGTCTGGACCACGCCGCCCGCGCTCCGCCTCGGCCTTGTCGCCCCGTCCGACCCGGTCCTGAGGGGAGTCCCCAATACCGCCGGAACTGATGGCCGCCCTATGTTGCCTGCGAAACACACGTGGCCGACGACAGATCGGCCATGCCGGCGCTTCCCTTGGCATGGCCAACCCGCCGCGTTACGTTTCGCCAGGTGGGCGGACCTCTGATGTGCTGGGGTTCATGATGGGGAGCGATCAATTTTGACCGGCGCGACAATTGCGCGCTGCCGTATCGCCGCGGCCGCGCTCGGATGGCTCTGGATTTCGAATCCCGCGGCGGCGATGCAGCAGCTGACGTCGGCGCAGGACTACCTCTATTCCTCGGTATCGATATTCCCGCCGTCGGCGACGTCGATGACCGTGTGCTACAGCTTTGTGTGCCGGCGTCGCGAAATCCTCAACTTCACGCCGGGCGACCGCGCCGCCCTGACCCAGATTCTCGCGGCCGGACGCAGTTCAGGCGTCGCAGAGCGGGCGGCCGTGCAGAAGGCCGTGATCTGGTGGGATCGGCGGGTGGGAGCGCTCATCGGTACGAACAAGCGCGTTGCGAACGCCGACGTTCGCGCCATGGATGACAAGCATAATTTCGATTGCTGGGACACCACGCGGAACATGACGAGCTTCCTGCTCGTCCTGCAGGAGTGGGGTGTTTTCAAACATCACACCGTCGGCGATCCTCACTATCGCGGCAACCCGCTGACCCTGCAATTGCCGCACAATACCGCGGTCCTGGTTGACCGCGAGACCAGGACCGAATGGGTGGTCGACATGTGGACGCGCGGCTTTGCCGAGCCGCCGGACGTCAAGCCGCTCGCGACCTGGGTCAAGGAGGATTGAGCCTCTCGCCAATGGATGCCAGATTGCGGCAACTTGACCTACAGGACGGACCGGATGCCGACCCCACCTGCGGCGCCGGCCGCCGGCCGATTTGGGGAAGGCAGCGAGCATGTCCAACCAGCCATTGCGTCAGGACGGCGGTCACAATCCACGCACGATCGAGGAAGCAAGCAGCCTCGTGAAGCACGTGCAATCGCTTTTCATGCCCTGGAACATCGACGCATTGGTCGACGGCTTCACCGATGATTGCATCGTTCGTTTCGGGACGCTGCCCGAGTTTCGCGGCAAGCAGGCGCTGCGACAATTCTTCAGCGCTCGCAGCGCAAAGCAGAGAGGCTATCGTCTCACCAAGGAATGCCGCAGCCTCGTCAACGACACGATGGCCAATATCTGGCACGGTGAATGGGAGGACGTGACCACCGGACGCAAGATGAAGGGATACGGCGTCGAGGTCTGGAAAATGCGCCACGGCAAGATCGCCGTATGGGAAGCGGCCTTCAATTCCGCGCCATCGGGCGAAGCGCTCGATGTCACCGCGATGCTGGGCTGATCAAGAGACAGCAATGGCCGGCCACTTGCGTCCGCCGCAATCTCTAGTTTCACGATGTTTAATACATCCACTTCCGATACCGACAATATGAAGCATCCGGTTCCGCCCGCCGGCTCCGACCGGCGCTGCCATGTGTGAACCTGCTCACATCGATATGCGACTGATGGGTCTATTCACGGCAGAGGAGTAGCCTTGCAGTGGTGACCAACATGGAAAACAAGCCTGACATAGCTGCAATCATCATCGGCGTCTGTGTCGCAGGCTATGCGGCGCTCGCGATCAGGTATGTGGCGCAACACGACCTCGGATTCTCGCTGCAGCACATTCGCGGCGCCGCGATCGCAATTGCAGCGGGCCTGGCGACGCTGGTCGCCGTCGATTTCCTTGGCGGAGCGCACAGCAAGGCCAAATAGCAAGCCCTCGCAAAAGCAATCAGCGTCATTGTGCCTGCATCGATTTCCGCCGAGCTGACCGCGCTCACCGGCGTTTATTGAATGCGCTGAAGCCAGCCCTGTCCTTTCGACCCCCGGAGTGCCGCGAACTTTTGTCCGAAGACCTACTTGACCGGCGCATGATGCGGCCTGAAGAGCCGCCCCTTCTCGGTGACCGCCGCGATCGCAAGCGCCCCGACCGCGCAGAGGAAGAAGCCGACCGAGAACGGCAGCAAGGTGCCGTCGTAGCTCTGGCCGATCGCCGCACCAATACCGATGCCGAGCAAGGTCGTGATGGATCCGTAGAGCGAGGACGCGGTGCCCGCGATGTTTCCATGCGGCTCCATCGCCAGCGCGGTGAAATTGGCCATCATCAATCCGAACGCGAACATCATCAGCATCGCGAGCACCATGAAAACGGGGAGCGAAAGCAAATTCGTCTTCGCGGCAACGAGCATGATCGCGGCAACCATTGCGTAAACCGACAGCGCGCCATGCGAGATCACGCGCATGCCAAGACGCCCGACGATGCGGGAATTGAGGAAGCCTGCGATGGCGACTCCGGTGGCGGCGGCCGCAAAGGCGAGCGGAAAGTAATGTCCGAGGCGGTAGACTTCGGTGAAGATCTGCTGCGAGGAGAACACGAACGAGACCATCGCGCCCCATACGCCGCTGCACGCCAGCGCGTAGCCAAGCGTCTGGCGGTTGGTGACGGTCTGCCAGTAGGCGCTGAGCACGTCCGAAAGCGCGAGCGATTTGCGCCTGTCCTCGGGCAATGTTTCCGGCATGCGCAACGCGCTCCAGATCAGCGTCAACACGCCATACAGCGCCAGGATGACAAAGATGCCGCGCCACGCGGTCATGAGCAGCACCGCCTGCCCGAACGCCGGCGCAATCACGGGCACCGCGACGAACACCATCATGGCAAGCGACATCACGCCCGCCATGCGGCGGCCGGCGTAACAATCGCGCACGATCGAGACGACGATCACGCGCGTGGCTGACGTGGCGAACCCCTGCAGCACGCGCGCGAGCAGCAGCAATTCGAACGAAGGTGCCGCGATCGCGAGCAGGCTGGCAACGCCGTAAAGGACCATGCCGCCGAGCAGCACCGGCCGGCGGCCGAACCGGTCCGACAACGGGCCCATCAGGAACTGGCCGATGCCGAAGCCGGTCAGGAAGATCGAGAGCACCAGTTGCGGACGATTGGCATCGGCGATCGCAAACGCCGCGCGGATGTTGGGCAGCGCCGGCAGCATCATGTCCATCGCCAGCGGATTGAGCGCCATGATGGAGGCGATCACCACGACGAATTCGGGAAAGCCCATCGGGCGGTGGCCTGACACAAAGGTGTCGGCATTGACTTCAGTCACGTGGCAACCTCATGCGATGCCGATCTATCTCCACATCGTTGCGCTGCACAATACCCTTTTTCGGGATGGGTGGCCGTCGGCGGCGCATGGGCTCGCCAGCATCGCGCTCCGGCCACGAGGTGTCACGACTTCAGGAAAAGGTCGATCTCCTCGAAGAACCGATCGCGCGCGGCCTCGTGCTCCAGGAAAAGATGGTTCTGGCCCTCAAGGGCAACGAAGCGCGCGCCCGGAATGCCGGCGGCCAGCGAGCGTCCCGACTCGACGGGCACTCTCGCATCTCCGCGCGCGTGCATGACGAGTGTTGGCATCGTCACCTTGCCGAGAAGATCGCTGACATCGATCTGCCCGGCGGCTTCGAAATTGCGCGCCGCGCATTCGGGCGAGGTCGTTCGCCGTTGCAGTTCATTGAAGAAAGCGGCCTGATCCGGCGTCGCGCCCGGCATGAATTGCGCGGTGAACATCTGCCGGAAGGCGGGATTGTCAGATCCCCAGCCATGCCGCATCAAGGTCGCCATCGCGGCGTGAAGTTGCTTTTTCTCAGGTGACCGCCTGGCCTCACCAAGCGCAAATCCCCCATAAAGAATGAGATGCGACACGCGTTCTGGATGGCGGACAGCATATGCGATCGACACCGCGCAGCCCTGGGACGCCCCAAGAAGCGGAAATCGCTCAACACCGACCGCGTCGACCACTGTTTCAAGATCGCTGACCCAGGCTTCGAGAGACATTGTATCGACATCCCAATCGGACATGCCGTTGCCGCGGGCGTCGTAGCGGATCAGCGTGTGCGTTTGCGCCAGCCCGTGAACGACGTGCTGCCAGACCGGGCTCTCCCAGTCATATTCGAGATGGTTCAACCAGTTTGCCGCCTTGACCAGCGGAGGTCCGTCGCCGGCCGTCGCATAGGCAAGACGAACACCTTCAGATGTGCGGCAATAATCGATCTTCTGGTCGATCTGCGATCGGACAGCATCGCGACGATCGCCCTGTTGGCCGCCGCTGTCGGACGTTGCGTGGAGACCGATCAGGCGATAGCCGCGGCCCGGAACCGTCACGATGAAGCTCTGCCCGGCCGCCCCGTCATCGAGCGCCTTCCTCAAGCCGGAGATGTGGACGTGGATGTTGCCGTCTTCGACCGACAGGCCCGGCCAAACGCGCTCGAACAGGCGATCCTTGGAGACGACATCGCCCCTGGCAGACGCCAGCTCGCAAAGGATCTCCAACGCCCGGCCTCCCAACGGGACCCGAACGCCGTCTCGCGAAAGCTCGCGCCGTTCGCAATCGAGAAGGAACGGACCGAAACCAAATTTTTCGCTCATCGGCCCTCGTGGCATCAGCTGGTTTCAGAACAATTAAGGTTCTTAACCAAGGACCTTATGCGGCCATCCGCATATTGGTCACGGGCCGTGCTGTTGCGGCCGCCGCAGAACCAGTCGGCCAGGACAGCCATAAGGAGATACCTCCTCTATGACTGCTGTCGCGAACCGGAGTCAACGCCCGCTGTCGATCGACCTGCGCCCCGCCATGCTGTTGGCCCGCCGTCGCATTCGCCAGAGCCGTATCGCCCAGATTTGTCTTATCCTTGCGCTTTGGTGGGCTTCGGCAGGGGTCGTGCGACTTCTGCCGCTACCGGTGCCATCGGGCATGCTGGGGTTGGCCCTCGTACTCATCCTGCTGGCAACGCGCCGGATCAGCCTGTTCACGTTGCGCCGTGGCACCGAATGGTTCGTGGGCGACATGATGCTGTTCTTCGTACCTGCCGTGGTCTCGATTCTCGACCATCCCGAATTCATCGGGCGTCCCGGTCTTGAGCTGCTGGCGGTGATCGTCCTCAGCACGCTCGCGGTCATGATCGTGACCGCGCTGACGGTTGAGGTGATCTACCTCTGGAGGCTCCGCCTTGAACGCAATTAACGCGATAGTGCCGTCTCTGTCATGGTCGTTCGCGACCATCGGCATCTATTGGGTCAGCAAGCAGATCTATCGGCGCCGGCGCCGCATCTGGTTGATGCCGATTGCAATCACGCCGTTGATTCTCATCGTGCTCATCCTCTGCCTGCACGAAACCTATCAAGGTTACATCGGAGGCGCCGGATGGCTGGTCGGCCTGCTGGCTCCCGCAACCATCGCCTTCGCAGCACCGCTCTATGAGCGGAGGGCTATTATCCGCAAGCAGTGGCCCATTCTCCTTGCGGGCATGATCGTCGGCAGCTTGACGGCGATATCCACCTCCTACGGCCTGGCGTGGTTGCTCGGCATCGAGCCGGCGGTGCGCTTGAGTTCTGCACCGCGATCGCTGAGCACGCCGTTCGCAATGGCGGTTTCGGATGCGATCGGAGGCATCCCGAGCCTGACGGCGTTCTTCGTCCTGGTGACCGGGTTCACCGGCACATTCCTGGGGGATGCGATGATGTCCTGGCTGCCGCTGCGCTCGGCGCTTGCGCGTGGCGCGGCGCTGGGCATGAGCGCCCACGCCGCGGGCACCGCAAAGGCCTACGAACTCGGATTCGAAGAGGGAACCATCGCAGGGCTGGTGATGATCCTCAGCGGCCTGCTCAACGTCGCGGTTGCGTCGCTGTTGCGGATGTCCTCAGGTCAATTCTGACACCGACGCTCAGGCCGCGCCGAGCATGGCCTTCATTTTCATGACAGCACTGTCGGGCGTGGTCAGCACCGGCCGGCCCGTGGCCTGCGCCACCCTCTCCGCCGCGGGCGCCATGCTGTATTGGGCGAGCGCGATCACATCGCAGTCGCGCAGATCCTTCGAGGCTTCCGTGACGAGCCTGTCGTGCTCGGCGCGGTCGCCGCGGTCCAGCGCCGCCATCGCGCCTTCCGCGAGCCTTGGCACCAGCTCGATGGAGGCCGGAAATTCGCGCGGCATCGAGGCCAGCGTCGGAGGGAACGAAGACAGCAGGCCGACCCTGCGTCCGCCCTTCGCGGCCTGCTCGATCATCGCCTCATTCGGCTTGAGGACCGGCATCGGCCTGTGCTCGCTTGCGACCGCCTCGATGCAGGGGCCGAACGCCGAACAGGTGAAGAGGATGCCGTTCGCGCCGGTGCTCTTCGCATAGCGGCCGATGCTGAGAAAGCGCTCGGTCATCGCCGGCGTCAATTTACCGTCGCGCGCGAGATCGGCCGACAGGCTGTCATCGAGCAGATTCATCAGCCGCGCCTCCGGCCATATCTTGGCAAAGGAGGCCTCGATCGGAACGATCGAGTGTTTCAGGGCATGGACGAGGGTGATGCGCATATGATGGATCCAATGCAAGCGGCGCGGCCTGATATCGGCCGCGCCGCTCGTGTCTTACTTGAACGGGATGGCGTACATCAGGCCGCCCTTGGTCCAGCTGCCGTTGAGGCCGCGCTCGAGCTTCAGGGGGCTGCCCTTGCCGACATTGCGTTCGAAGATCTCGCCGTAATTGCCGGTCGCCTTGATCACCTGCTGCATCCACTTGTTGTCGAGGCCGAGACGCGAGCCGAGGTCGCCCGACAGGCCAAGCAAGCGCTGCACGGACGGCGAACTCGATTTCGCCATCTCATCGACATTGGCCTGGGTGACGCCGAGCTCTTCGGCTTCGAGAAGGCCGTAATGCAGCCAGGTGATGACGTCGCTCCAGACCTCGTCGCCGTTGCGGGTGAAGGGGCCAAGCGGCTCCTTGCTGATGGTGATCGGCAGCACGACGTAGTCAGCAGCATTGGGCGCCGCGGTCGCAACCGCGCCGGCCAGCGCCGAGGCATCCTGGGTCATGGCATCGCAACGGCCGCCGAAGAAGGTCTGGTACATGGTGTCGACGCGGTCGAACACCAGCGGTTTCCAGTCGATGCCGTTGGCGCGGCCGTAATCGCCGAGCGTGACCTCATGGGTGGTTCCCTGTGCGACGCAGACGGTCGCGCCCTTGAGATCCTTCAGATCCTTGACGTTCAGATCCTTCTTCACCACGAAGCCCTGGCCGTCATAGAAGTTGACCGGCCCCTGCCGCAGTCCGAGCGTGGTGCCGCGCAGGAAGGTCTGCGTCGAGTTGCGGTAAAGCACATCGATCTCGCCCGACTGCAGCGCGGTGAAGCGGTTTTGCGCGGTGAGCGCGACATAGCGCACCTTGCTCGCATCGCCGAGCACGCCGGCGGCGAGCGCGCGGCAATAGTCGACATCGAGTCCCTTGAAATTGCCCTGCGAATCCGGCGCGGAAAATCCGGCAAAGCCGGTCGAGACGCCGCATACCAGCGTGCCGCGCTGTTTGATCGTATCGAGCGCCGCGGCCGACGCGCCCGAAATGCCGGCAGCCAACAAGGCTGCCGCGATTGCTACCCTCTTCATACTACTCTCCTCCTAGTGACCAACACTCTTTAGAACGCTATCGACCGCCGAGCCAAGCCGCTCAACGATCATATCGATGTCCTGTGGCGTACAGATGTACGGCGGCGCGAGCAACACGTGATCGCCGTTCTTGCCGTCGGCCGTGCCGCCGGACGGATAGCAGCCGAGCCCGCCCTCGAAGGCAGCCGCCTTGATCTTCTGGTGAAGCTTCAGGGCTGGATCGAATGGCTTGCGCGTGGCGCGGTCCTCGACCAGCTCGATCGCCTGGAACAGGCCGCGGCCGCGGATGTCGCCGATATGGCGGTGATTGCCGAATCGCTCGGTCAGCCGCCGTTCGAGATGCTTGCCGAGGTCCTTCACGCGGTCGAGCAGATTCTCGTCTGCAATCACGCGTTGCACCTCGAGCGCGGCGGCGCAGGCCAGCGGATGCGCGAGATAAGTGTGGCCATGCTGAAATGCACCCGACCCCTGCCGGATGGTGTCGACGATTTGGCTGGTGGCGAGCATCGCGCCGATCGGCTGATAGCCGCCGCCCAGCCCCTTTGCGATCGCCTGGATATCGGGCGCGATCCCTTCCTGCTGCCAGGCATGAAGCGTGCCGGTGCGGCCCATGCCGCACATCACTTCATCCAGGATCAGGAGTGCGCCATGCTTGTTGCAGATCTCGCGCACGGCACGAAAATAGCCGTCCGGCGCCGCGACCGCGCCCGCGGTGGCGCCGACCACCGGCTCGGCGATGAAGGCCGCGACCGTATCGGGGCCGAGCCTCTGGAATTCGGCATCGAGCTCGGCGGCAAGGCGCGCGACGAAATCCGTCTCCGTCTCGTTGTCGCGCTTCTCGTGATAGGCGAAGGCCGGCGTGACATGGCTGAAGGAGGGCGACAGCAGCGGCGCATAGGGCTCGCGCCGCCATGCGTTGCCGCCCGCCGACAGCGCGCCGAGCGTATTGCCGTGATAGCTCTGCCGCCGCGCGATGAAGCGCTGGCGCTTCGGCTGGCCGGCCTCGATGAAATATTGTCGCGCGATCTTGATCGCGGCCTCGATCGCCTCCGATCCGCCGCTGACGAAATAGACATAGGCCAGTCCGCCGGGCTCGTGGCCAACGAGCGTATCGGCAAGCGTCTCCGCGGCCTCGGACGTGAAGAAGGCGGTGTGGGCATAGGCGAGCTTCGAGGCCTGTTTGGCCATCGCCGCGAGCACGCGCGGATGCTGATGGCCGAGACAGGACACCGCGGCGCCGCCGGAGGCGTCGAGCACCTTCCTGCCGTCCTCGCGGATCAGCCAGATGCCCTCCCCGCCGATCGCTTTGGGCGGCGTCTCACGCAGGCTTCGGTGCAGCACGCGGCTAGTGGCCATGATCATCAACCCTTTTCCATGACGTATTGCGACATCGCCGTGAGGCGAGCTTCGGTCTCTTCGAGGCGTTTCTTGGCCCCTGTTCCGCCCAGCGCGAAGGTGACCGCAGCGAGCGATTGCGCGATGGCGATCGCGCCGGTCAGGCTGGGGAAAAATCCGGGCGAAGATGCCGCCTCATAAAGCAGCAGATGTTCGGCACCCTCCGCCATCGGCGCACGGACGGAATCGGCGATCGCTATCAGGCTCGCATGGGCGCGATGGGCGGCGCGCGCGGAGAGCACGCTTGCGGTGGAATAGGGCGCGAAGCCGACCACGACGACCGCATCGTCTGAGCGGAACGCACCGAAATCGAGATCCTCGGGCGCGGAGCCGCCGACCAGCTGCACGTCCTCGGAGCGGAACAGGCGGAGCTCATAGGTCAACAGCTCGGCGACGCTGCGGCAGCTGCGAAACCCCGCGATCCAGATCCGGCGCGCGGCATGCAGCGACCGTGCCGCGCCGGCGACGGCGTCCGGCGAAATCCGCCCGAGGCCGGCCGCTTCCGCCTTGAGCTTGTCCGTGATCAGAGCGACATCCGAGGCCGGCCCCTGGCGGCGACCGCGCGCGCGCATGGAGAACGGCGAGGATTGCGCGGGCCGACGCGCTTCGGTCAGCGCCGCGCGCAATTCGTCCCAGCCGGAATAGCCGAGCGCCTTGGCCAGACGCGTGAAGGAAGCGGGATCGACGCCGGCAACGGACGCAAGGTCGCGCATCGAGCGCGTCGTGGCGTCGAAATCATTGGCGGCGACGAAGCGGCCGACTTCCTGCAGACGCATCGGCAGCGACGGCAATGCGCTGCAGAGCTCGTTTAAGGGCGAGGATTTGAACGGCTGAGCCATGAAACAAATGTTGCATAGCCATCGGATAAATGCAACATATGAAACACGCCGGAGAGACTGCCGACAGGATCTTGCGCCGTGACGACATCATCAGCCAAACACCCTCCTCGCCAGCGGATGACGCTCTCGCTTGATAACGAGCGATTCCGGGCATTGCTGTGGCAGATCGCGGTCGTCGCGATCGTGCTCGGCGCGGTCGCCTGGTTGTGGTCCAATGCGGTTCACAACCTTTCCGCGCGCCGCATCCAGGTCGGGTTCGCCTTCCTCGGCCGCGAGGCCAGCATGCCCATCACCGACACCTGGCTCCCCTATAGTCCGAAGGACACTTACCTGTGGGCCTTCATTGTCGGCGTCGTCAACACGCTGCGCGTCGCCGTGGTCGGCATCGTGCTCGCGACCATCCTCGGCACGGCGGTCGGCATTGCACGACTGTCCTCCAACTGGATCCTGTCGCGGCTCGCAGCCGTCTATGTCGAGGTGCTGCGCGACATCCCGCTCCTGCTGCAACTGTTGTTCTGGTACGTGATGATGCAGGCGCTGCCGCCGGCGCGTGGTGCGTGGAAACCCTTCGACGGCGTGTTTCTCTCCAATCGCGGCCTCGTGGTGCCGTCGATTCCGCTGGAGGGTGCGCAGTTCGGCGTGATCGGCGCCGCGGTGATCGGCCTCGTCCTGTATGTCCTGCTGCGGCGCAAGCTGGTCGCCCTGCAAATGCTGGACGGCCGGCCGAGATGGAGCTGGCCGTACGGCCTGCTGCTCGTGGTCGTCCTGCCCGCGCTGATCTCGTGGCTGTCGGGCGTCTCCTGGGAGGTGAGCGTGCCGGCGCTGCGCGGTTTCAATTTCGTCGGCGGCTGGACTTTCGCGCCGGAATATTTCGCGCTGCTGCTTGCGCTCGTCACCTATACCTCGGCGTTCATGGCCGAGATCGTTCGCAGCGGCATCCAGTCCGTTGCACGCGGACAATGGGATGCGGCGGTGGCGCTTGGGCTCCGCCGCGGCTTCGTGCTGCGCAAGATCGTGCTGCCGCAGGCGCTGCGCGTGATCATCCCGCCGATGACCAGCCAATATCTGAACCTCACCAAGAACTCCTCGCTCGCGGTCGCGATCGGCTACCAGGACATCGTCTCGGTGGCGAACACCACGCTGAACCAGACGGGACAAGCGATCGAGGCGATCGCGCTGATCATGGCGGTGTTCCTGACCATCAGTCTCGGCATCAGCCTGTTCATGAACTGGTATAACGCGCATATCGCGCTGGTGGAGCGCTAAGGCCATGGCCACGACCGCCGATACCCCAAAGCTGCGCCCCACCGGACGTGCCCGAACGGGCTGGGACGCCAATCCCGTGCTGCGCTGGCTGCGCGCCAATCTGTTCTCGTCGATCACCTCTGGTGTCATCACGCTGCTGCTGTTCGCGCTGGTCACCAAGATGCTGGTCAGCTTCGTGCAATGGGGCATTCTGGACGCGGTCTGGAGCGTGCCGGGCAACGACACCGCCGCCTGCCGTGCCGCGCGCGGCCTCGGCGCGTGCTGGGCGGTGATCCCCGAGAAGTACCGATTCATCCTGTTCGGCACCTATCCGTTCGAGGAGCAATGGCGGCCGGCGCTCGCCACGCTGGTCTTCATCGCGCTGTTCTACGTGTCCTGCCTGCGTGCCTTCTGGCGCAGGGAGCTCGTGCTGATCTGGGCGGGGGCGCTCGCGCTGATCGGCTTCCTGATGTGGGGCGGCGCACTTGGACTGAGCTTCGTGTCGCAGGAGCGCTGGGGCGGACTGCCGGTGACGCTGATCCTCGCCACCTTCGGGCTCGCGTTCGGCTTCCCGCTCGGCATCCTGGTCGCACTCGGACGGCGCTCCAAACTCCCGGCGATCCATTCGGTCTGCGTGCTCTATGTCGAGCTGATCCGCGGCGTTCCGCTCGATCAGCCTGCTCTTCATGGCGAGCGTGATGTTTCCGCTGTTCCTGCCCGACGGCGTCAATTTCGACAAATTGCTGCGCGCGCAGATCGCCTTCGTGCTCTATGCGGGAGCGTATCTTGCCGAAGTCATCCGCGGCGGTTTGCAGGCGGTGCCGCACGGGCAATCCGAAGCGGCCGACGCGCTCGGCCTGTCCTATTGGCAGAAGAACCGGCTGATCGTGCTGCCGCAGGCGATCCGCCACGTGATCCCGCCGCTGGTCAACACCTTCATCGCCTTCTTCAAGGACACCAGCCTCGTCCTGATCATCGGCATCTTCGACCTGCTCACCACCGCAAAGACCGCGATCATCGATCCCTCCTGGCAACAGTTCAGCGTCGAGGTCTATGTCTTCGTCGCGGCGATCTATTTCGTGTTCTGCTTTGCGATGTCGCGCTACAGCAAGCATCTCGAGCAGATCGGCACGGGAAAGTAAGCGTCGCCTCCCCCATTCCCCGCACTTGACGGGCGACGCGCGGTTGCGCGAGAAAGCTTTCGTGACGGCGAAAATCCCAGCTGGAAACGAATATCCGCCATGACCGCGCTGAAAGGCATCCGCGTTCTCGATCTCGGCACGTTCATCGCCGGCCCGCATTGCGCCACTATCCTGGGCGAGTTCGGCGCCGAGGTGATCAAGGTCGAGCCGCCCGGAAGCGGCGACTCGCTGCGCCGGCTCGGCACCAACACCGAGTGCGGCGACACGCTGGTGTGGCTTTCGGAAGCCCGCAACAAGAAGTGCGTCACGCTCAATCTGGCCAGCGAACGCGGACGCGAGCTGCTGCGCCAGCTCGCCGCGAAATGCGACATCATCGTCGAGAATTTCCGCCCCGGCACGCTGGAGAAATGGGGGCTCGGTTATGACGAGCTGAAGAAGCTCAATCCCGGCGCGATCCTGGTGCGTATCTCCGCCTACGGGCAGGATGGACCGATGCGGGCGCAGCCCGGCTTTGCCCGCATCGCGCACGCATTCTCCGGCTTGAGCTATCTCGCGGGCCTTCCCGGCGGCCTCCCCGTCGTGCCCGGTTCGACCTCGCTCGCCGACTACATGTCCGGCATGTATGGCGCGATCGGCGCATTGGTGGCGCTGCAGGCACGCGCCGCGACCGGCGAAGGCCAGTGCATCGACCTCGCGCTTTATGAATCGGTGTTCCGCGTGCTCGACGAGATGGCGCCCGCCTTCCAGAAATTCGGCTATGTGCGCGAGCGTATGGGCGCGGATGCCGTCAATGTCTGTCCGCACAGCCACTATGAGACGAGCGACGACAAGTGGATCGCGATCGCCTGCACCAGCGATGCGATGTTTGCGCGGCTCGCGGAAGCCATGGAGCAGCCGGATCTGGCGTCGGCTGAAAAATTCGGGCCGAAGGAACAGCGGCTCGGCGCGCGGGACGAGGTCAACGCCATCGTCGCCAGATGGGTCGCCTCGCTCGATCTCGAAACCGTACTCAAGCGTTGCGCCGAAGGCGGCGTGCCGGCCAGCCTGATCTACAGCATCGCCGATATCTTCGAGGACCCGCAGTACCGCGCGCGCGGCAATATCAAGACGACGACGTCGCGCATCGGCGCACTCGCCGTCCCCGATGTCGTGCCGCGGCTATCGGCGACGCCGGGCGAAATCCGCTGGCTCGGCGAAGGCATCGGCGCGCGGAACGACGAGATCTTCCGCGACCTGCTCGGACTGAGCGACGGCGATATCAGGCAGATGCGCGACGACGGAGTGATCTAGCCTCAATTTTCAGGACCTGCGCATGGACTCATTCGCCGAACCTCTCATCGCACGAGACCAATGGCTGCTGGATCCGGATGTCACGTTCCTGAACCACGGATCTTTTGGCGCAGTGCCGCGCGAGGTGCTTGCAGAGCAGCGGCGGCTCCAGGAGTGGATGGAGCAAAATCCGACGAAGTTCCTGACCTACGACTTGCCGGCGGCCTTGCGCGCGAGCGCCGATCGATTGGCAGGTTTTCTCGGCGGCGACGGCCGCGATTATGTCTTCACCGAAAATGCGACCGCCGGCTGCAACACGGTCCTGAACTCGCTTGCGTTTCGTCAGGGCGACGAAATCCTGATGACCAGTCATGGCTACCCCGCGGTGCTGCTTGCAGCTCAACAGGTGGCGAGGCGGACCGGCGCAACGATCGTGCAGGCCGATGTCCCCTTCCCGCTCATCGAGGACGCGCAGATCATCACGGCGGTGGAGGCGAAGCTCAATCCGCGGACCCGTCTGGTCATCCTGGATCACATCACCTCGCCAACGGCCCTCGTCTTTCCCGTCGAAAAGCTCACCGCGCTTTGCCGGGAGCGCGGCGCACAGGTTCTCATCGACGGCGCCCATGCGCCCGGAATGCTCCCGCTCGACATCCCCTCCATCGGGGCGGATTGGTATGTCGGCAATTGTCACAAATGGCTGATGGCGCCCAAGGGAAGCGCCTTTATCCGGGTCTCGCCGGAGCGGCAGGCTGCGATCCATCCCCTGGTGACCTCGCACGGATCGGGCAAGGGCTTTGTCGAAGAATTCGATTGGATCGGCACCCGCGACCCGACGGCCTGGCTCTCAGTGGGCGCAGCGATCGATTGGCATCTGCGAGCCGGGGGCCGATCGCTGAACGAACGAAATGCAGCGCTGGTTAAGCAGGCGGCACACGAACTCGCCGGACGATGGAAGACCGGGACCGGCACTCCGGCCAACGCCGCCATATCGATGAAGGCGGTACGTCTGCCGTTCGGAGAGCCGACACATGACGCAGCCCAACGCCTCCGCATTGGACTGCTGAACGATCATCGCCTCGACACGGTGATTGTTGTCTTTGCAAACAGCCTTTGGGTACGCCTTTCGGCCCAGGCCTATAACGCGCTTCCTGACTATCGGCGCTTGGGAGAGATCATCAGCGCGTGCGCGCGAGCCGGAACCAGCTAGTCAAGGACGGGTCTTGCCGCGGTCGCCTTTTTCGCCGGCGCGGCGCAAGGCATCGGCAAGTGCGCCGCCGCCGCTCGATTGCGGCGCGGGCTTGCGCTGGGACGATGCTTTCGAGGAGGTGCGGGACTGGTCGCGCGAAGTGCCCTTGCTCTCCTTCTTGCTGCCGATCTCATCGTCGAGGCGCAACGTCAGCGCGATGCGCTTGCGGGCCACCTCGACCTCCAGCACCTTGACCTTGACGATGTCGCCCGGCTTGACGACCTCGCGCGGGTCCTTGATGAAAGTCTTCGACATTGCGGAGATATGGACGAGCCCATCCTGGTGTACGCCGATGTCGACGAACGCGCCGAAGGCCGCGACATTGGTCACGGTCCCCTCGAGGATCATGCCGGCCTTGAGATGCTTGATCTCCTCGACGCCTTCCTTGAAGACAGCGGCCTTGAACGCGGGTCGCGGATCGCGACCGGGCTTTTCCAGTTCGCGCAGGATGTCGGTGACGGTCGGAAGACCGAAAGTGTCGTCGACGAACGCCTGCGGCTTCAATTGACGCACGACCTCGCTGTTGCCGATCAGCGCCTTGATGTCGCTTTTGGTCGCAGCCAGAATCCGCCGCACCACCGGATAGGATTCCGGATGCACGCGCCGAGGCATCGAGCGGATCGTCACCGCCATTGATACGCAGGAAGCCGGCACATTGCTCGAAGGCCTTGGCGCCCAGTCGCGGCACGTGCTTGAGCGCCTTGCGCGATTTGAACACGCCGTTGGCGTTACGATGCTCCACGATGCTTTGCGCGAGGCCCGGACCAATGCCCGACACGCGCGTCAGCAGCGGTGCCGATGCCGTATTGACGTCGACGCCGACCGCGTTGACGCAATCCTCGACCACCGCATCGAGCGAGCGCGCCAGATGGCTTTCGCCGAGATCGTGCTGATACTGGCCGACGCCGATCGCCTTGGGATCGATCTTGACGAGCTCGGCGAGCGGATCCTGCAGCCGCCGCGCGATCGACACCGCCCCGCGGATGGTGACGTCGAGCTCCGGCAGTTCCTCCGAGGCAAAGGCGGACGCCGAATAAACCGATGCGCCGGCTTCGGAGACCACGATCTTGGTCATCTTCAGGTCCGGCAACCGCTTCACGAGTTCGGTGGCGAGCTTGTCGGTCTCGCGCGAGGCGGTGCCGTTACCGATCGCGATGAGATCGACGCGATGGGTGATCGCAAGCTTGCCGAGCATCGCCAGCGCCTCGTCCCAGCGCCGTTGCGGTTCATGCGGAAACACCGCGGTGGTGTCCAGGACCTTGCCGGTCGCATCGACCACGGCCACCTTGACGCCGGTGCGATACCCGGGATCGAGCCCCATCGTCACCCGCGCGCCGGCCGGCGCCGCGAGCAGGAGGTCGCGCAGGTTCGAGGCGAACACGCGGACGGCTTCCGTTTCGGCCTGCGTCCAAAGCCGCAGCCGCAGATCGATATTGAGATGGATCTGAATCTTGGTGCGCCACGCCCAGCGCACGGTCTCCGCCAGCCAGGCATCACCCGGGCGGCCCTGCTGGGAGATATCGAAGCGCTTCATGATTTTCAGCTCGTAGGAGTTGAAAACGCCTGGCTGCGGTCGCTTGCGCTTCCGGCTGGATCTGGAGATTGAGGATCTCCTCCTTCTCCCCGCGGAACATCGCGAGGATCCGGTGCGACGGCAATCTGTGCAGGGGCTCGCTGAAGTCGAAATAATCCTTGAACTTCTCCCCTGCCGTCTTCTTGCCGTCGCGAACGCTGGAGGCCATCCGCCCCTGCGACCACATCTCCTCGCGGAGCGCACCCTTCAGATCGGCATCCTCGTCAAAGCGCTCGGTCAGAATTGCGCGCGCGCCCTCAAGCGCGGCCGCGATATCGGCCACGCCCTTGTCGGCGTCGACGAAAGCCGGCCGCCGCGGCCTCCGGGTCGTTCTGCGGTTGCGTCAGCAACAGCTCGGACAACGGCTCGAGGCCCGCCTCCTTTGCGATCTCGGCCTTGGTGCGGCGCTTCGGCTTGAACGGAGCATAGATATCTTCGAGGCGTCCCTTGGTGTCGGCGGCTAGGATTGAAGCTTCAAGCGCCGCATCGAGCTTGCCTTGTTCGCGGATCGAATTGAGAACGGCGGTGCGGCGCTCGTCGAGCTCGCGCAAATAGGTCAGCCGTTCTTCCAGCGTGCGCAACTGCGCGTCGTCGAGCGCGCCGGTGAGTTCCTTGCGATAGCGGGCAATGAATGGAACCGTCGCGCCTCCGTCAAGCAGTTCGACGGCGGCATCGACCTGCTGTTCCCGGACGCCAAGCTCTTGCGCAATCTGCTGCTGGATCTTTGCCACGCGAACTCCCACTGAGGCCCCCGGATGCAACCGGCCGCCGGCTCCGAGGACGCCCCTTATGGACCAGTTGCAAATGATTCATCAAGCGATGGTCATAAGGAAATTGGCGGACGCTGGTACCCGGAAATGACGCTTGAAATCAACGGATTGAGGCCGCAGCGCCCGCCACTCAGGCTGACAAGCTCAGATGATTTGCCTATCGGTCGGCCGTGGGAGCCGTCGACTGGCCTTTTTTCGGATTCACATCGCCAGGTAACGCCGGCGAATATCCTCGTTGCCGGCAAGCCCGGCCGTATCCTGACGGTGCACCACTTGGCCCTTGTCGATGACAAGCGCCTCTTGGGCAATCCGCAGGCAGAAATGCATGTTCTGCTCGGCGAGCAGTATGGTGGCGCCGCTCGCCCCCAATTCGCGCAGCACCTTTCCGATGGTCGCCACGACGATCGGGGCCAGCCCTTCGCTCGGTTCGTCGAGGAGCAGGACCAATGGATTTCCCATCAGGGCGCGCGCGATGACCAGGAGCTGTTGCTCGCCGCCGGACAGGCGTCCCGCCATGCGCGACCGCAAGTTTGCGAGCAGCGGAAAGGTTTCCCAGATGCGCGGCACGGTCCAGTCGCGCCGTCCATCCGGCCCGCTCTTTGCCGCGATCAGGAGATTGTCCTCCACGCTGTGCTCCGGAAACACCTGCCTGTCCTCCGGGACATAAGCGAGACCGAGCTGCGCGCGGGCATGCGGCGGCGCGCGCGTGATATCGCGCCCCGCAAAGAAGATACGTCCGCCCCTGGCGGGCACGATTCCCGCAAGCGTCTTCATGGTCGTGCTTTTGCCTGCGCCGTTGCGCCCAAGCAGCGCCAGCGTGCGCTTTTCCTGGAGTGCAAGGTCGATATCGAACAGAATCTGGCTCGCGCCATAGAAGGCGCTCACTCCTTCGGCGCGGAGGAGGTCCGTCATGCGCCGTGCTCCTCCGTGCCGAGATACGCGTCGACCACCGCCTGGTTATTGCGGATATCATCCGGTACGCCTTCAGCCAGGACGCGGCCATAGCAGAGCACGCGAATGGTGCTGGCGACCCGGAACACGATATCCATATCGTGCTCGATGAAGATCAGCGTGAGCTTGCGCTGTTCCCAAAGACCCCGCACGCGGTCGATCATGCGCCAGCGTTCATCGGGCCCCATGCCGGCCGTCGGCTCGTCGAGCAGAAGCACCTTGGGTTCGAGCGCAAGCGCAATGGCGATATCGAGGAGTTTCTGGTCGCCATGGGACAGGATCGCGGCCTCGACATCGGCAACATGCGTGAGCCCCGCCAGCGACATTACCTCCTCCGCGCGGTCGCGCACGCCGGGCGGCGGAAAGCGATGGGAGAGATTTCCCCATCGGCCGGCATGCGCGGTGACGGCGGCCATCAGATTTTCGGCGACCGTCATTGTCGGGAAGCAGCTCGCCACCTGGAATGCCCGGCCGATGCCCCGATGCATGCGCTCGGCCCGCGACAGACGTCCGACATCCTCGCCGTCGAGCAGGACCTGGCCGGAATCGGCCGGGAACGCGCCGCTGATCAGGTTGAAGAAGGTGCTCTTGCCGGCGCCGTTGGGACCGATGACCGCCGATAACGATCCCGACGCGAAATCCAGCGATACGTCGTCGATGGCCCGAACACCACCGAACGCCTTGGTGAGATTTTTGATTTCGAGTCTCATCGCGACCTTCCGGGCCAGGCCAGTCTGAGAAAATCGAGCACGCCGCGGCGAAGACCGAGCGCGAAAACGAGGATCACGATTCCCAGAACCAGTCCGTGATATTCCGTGAACCGTGTCACGACATCATTCAGCGCGAGCAGGATCATCGCACCCAGCAAAGGTCCGAGGAAGGTGTCTATGCCGCCCAGCATGACCGCAAAGATCGCCTGGCCGGAATTCGGCCAATCGGCAAGTTCGGGATAGGCGCCGGAGACAAACAGCGCAGCGAGCACGCCGCCCAGACCCGCAAAGCCGCCGGCGATCGTGAACGCCCAGAGCCGGGCTCGCCAGAGCACGACGCCGAGGAAGCTCGCCCTGTTTTCGTTGTCGCGGATCATGCGCAGCGTCTGGCCGAACGGGCTCGCCGAGATGTGGCGCAACGCCAATAGACCGAGCACCGCGACGACCGCGCAGAACTGATAGAGATGGAGCTGGGAGCCGAGTTCGAAGCCGAAGATCTCACGGCGCGGAATGCCGCCGCGCAGCCCTTGATCGCCTCCGGTCAGACTCTGCCACGAGATGATGACGCTGAAGAACAGCATCTGAAACGCAAGCGTGATGAAGGCGAAATAGTCCGTGCTGAGCCGCACGCAGACGGCGCCGACGCAAAGCGCGGCAAAGGTCGTGAGCAGCACCGCTAGCACGGCAGCGACCGGCAGCGAGAGAGACGTCATCTGCATCGTCAACCCGAAGGCATAAGCGCCCAGGCCGTAGAACATGCCGTGTCCGAACGAGACCATGCCGGTGTTTCCGACCAGCAGGTTCAGCGAGGTCGCAAACAGCGCCATGGCGCTCAGGCGGATGACGAAATCCTCGAAGGCGGGGCTGCGATGAAAAAACGGAATCGCCAGCACGATGATCAGGCCGATGGCGGCGATTGCCGCATCGCGCAAGGCGGATCGGCCCTTCATGTCTGGCGCCCGAACAGGCCCTGCGGGCGCAGGAGCAGAATGCCGATCATCACGATGTAGATCAGTCCGTCGGTGAAACTCGGAAAGCCGATCGTGCCGAAGCCGCGGACCATGCCGATCAACAGCGCCGAGACCAGCGCGCCCGCAATCGAGCCCATGCCGCCGATGACGGTCACGATGAAGCTCTCGATCAGGATCGAAAAGCCCATGCCCGGCGACAGCGAGCGAACCGGCGCAGCAAGCGCGCCCGCGAGCCCCGCCAGGCCGCCGCCGACCGCGAAGACAACAGCGAAAAGCACCGTCGTGTTGATGCCGAGCGCCGATACCATCTGCGGATTGATCGCGGCCGCGCGCACCGTCTTGCCGAGCCGCGTCATCGACAGCCCGAGGCCGAGCACGATCGCGATCAGCGCGGCGATGCCGATCAGGACGGCGTAAAACGGCGGCACCACGCCGCCTGCAATGAAGAGCGGCGGCACCTGGAACGCCGGCGGCATTCCCATGGCGTGGAACTCGGGGCCCCAGACGATCTTCACGACGTCGTCGAAGATCAGCACCACGGCGTAGCAGATCAGGAGTTGCATCAGCACATTGGAGCCATAGACCCGGCTGATCAGCGCACGCTCGAACAGCGCGCCGAACAGCGCCATGGCCAGCGCGCCCGACAGCACCGCAAGCGTGTAGCTGTCGGTTACGCCGAACGCAGTATAGGCGACGTAGCCGCCGAGCATGTAGAACGTGCCGTGGGCGAAGTTGACGATCTTCAGCACGCCGAAGATCAAGGTCACGCCCGCGGCAACAAGGAACAGCAGCATGCCCACGATCAGCCCGCTGGTGGTCTGGGTGACCACGCAGGCGGGATTTGTGAGGCAGGCGCCGAGCGCGTTGAGGTCCATCCGAAACTCAGATGTACTTCTGCTGCTTCTTCCACTCGGTCTCGAGCTCGATGATCTTGCCCCAGTCGGCGGGCTTCACATCGATGATGAACGGATCCTTCGGCGTGGTCTGGCCCCAGCCGATGGCGTAGCCGATCGTGGTGTGGTCATCGCGCATGGTGATGGTGCCGTCCACACCGAACGGCGTGTTGATCTTCATGCCCGTGAGCGCTGCGGCGAGCGCCTTGGCGTCGAGCGAGTTGGCTTTCTTGATGGCGCCCTCGTAGAAATTCATCGCCACCGTGTTTTGCCAGGACCAGTTGGTCGGCCGCTCGTTCCAGCGCTTCAGATACGCCTGCCCCCATTCCTTGTTGGCGGGCGTATCGGGGAAGGTCTCGAGGTAGCGGGTCGCGGACTGAATGCCCGCCGGCAGGTTCTTGATGGCGGCCAGCACGGGATAGTCGACATTCGGCGTCGCCACCGTCATCTGCGAAAACAGGGCATAGACATTGCCCTGGTTCACGAAGGCCGAGAGATCGCCGGCATAGAGAAGCGTGAATAGCGCCTGCGGCTTGGCCTGGATCAGCTTCGTGATGACCTCGGTGAAGTCGGGCTGGCCGAGCTTGGGCCAGGCTTCGGTGATGACTTCGACATCCGGCTTGAACTGTTTGAAGAACTGCAGGTATTGCGCTGTCGTGTCGCGGCCGTAAGCATAGTCCGGCGAACAGGTCGCCCACTTGTTGAGCTTCTTGGCATCTGCATAGGCGGCGAGGTGGATGCTGCCGGCCACGGCGTCGTGCACGCCCTGCCGCGCGACGCGGAAGGCTGTCGGTGCGCGGATCTTGGGGTCGGCGGTGAGCGACGATGTCTCGCTGTTGGTGTGAAGGCAGGCAATGTTTCCCAGGTCACGCACCACTTCCTGCACGGCGAAGGAGGCCGAGGAGGCCTCGGCATCGATCAGGAGTTCGCAGCCCGTGGTGTTGACGAGCTCACGCGCCACGCGTGCGGCTTCCTGCGGTTGCCCCTTGGAGTCGCGGAAAACGAACTCGATCTGCCGGCCCAGGAAGCCGCCGGCGGCGTTGATACGATCCTGCTCCATTAAGAGGGCATTGCGCGACGAAGTGCCAAGCAACGCGATCGGCCCTGACAGAATGCTCTGCATTCCGATGCGCAACGTATTGCCCTGCGCCCTGGCGACCCAGGGGGCAGCCATCAGGCTGACCGCAGTGCCGGCCAGCATCGTACGACGTGTAACGTGTCCACTCATCGAACCGCACCTCCCAGAGCCTGTTACCGGTTGGGCTGTGACACCACCGGATTTCTGATTTTGCCCGCCAACTCTAGATCGGCGATAGTCCCGTGATCAAGCTGCCATTCGTCGGCTTCCCGAAAGGCCGGCCATGACATTGTGACCGTTGGCTGGGCCACCTCAGCTCGAACCCGTTCGCAGTTTCCGCGTGGGCCGGCATCCGAAGCGAAACACGCTCCACGATGCGGAAGCGACAGTCAGGCGCCAGGCATCGCCAGCCCTTGTCGCGGTCGTGCCCGTTTCCGGCCGCACGCGCTCCGGATCGTCGGCGGTGTTGGTCGCGTTCAGATCATCCGACCTCAGGACGTGGCTTTCGAGGAAATCGCTGAACTCGAAACCGCGCAGATCGATGTCGACATCGATCGCCTGATCGAAATTCCGGTTGACGCAGAAGAGAGCAACGCTCTTGCCGTCCTCGGCCAGCACGGCCGCGCTGACGATGTCGGGGAACCGTTCGCCATTGCTCGCGGCAAAGCTCCCGCAGGTCAGGCGCATGTCGAGGACCGTTCCCCGCGCCCATCGCGCTGCATGCTGGAACGGGTAGAAGATCGGCTGCCGCCATGCCCGTCCGCCCGTCTCGGTCATGATGAGCCCGATGACGTTGACCAGTTGCGCCACGCAGGCGGCCTTGACCCGATCGCAGCGATTGATCAGCGTCAGGAGGGCTGCGCCGAACACCAGCGCGTCCTCCATCGTGTAGAGCTCTTCGAGAATGGCCGGAGCTTCCGGCCAACCCGGCTTCGTGCGGGTGGCGCGATCACGGGTGCGATACCAGACATTCCACTCATCGAACGACAGCATGATCCGCTTCGGCGACCGACGGCGGGCGGCCACCCCAGTCGGCGACGGCGACGATCTCGTCGATGTAGCGTCCGACCAGATCGGCCTCAGCCATGAAGTCGCGCGACCTGTCGCCGTGCTTGGAGAAATAGCCGTGGAGCGAGATGTACTCCACCACGTCGAAGGTCTCTTCCAGAACGACTCTCTCCCATTCGGCGAATGTCGCCATGCTGCGGCTGGAGGAGCCGCATGCGACCAGCTCGATGCCGGGATCGAGCCAGCGCATCAGCTTGGCGGATTCGCGTGCCAGCGCACCGTATTCGCGGCGCGGTCTTGGCGCCGATCTGCCACGGCGCATCCATTTCATTGCCCAGGCACCAGAGCCTGACGTCATGGGGCGCCGGATGGCCGTGCTCGATGCCGCAAGTCGCTGAGCGTCGTGCCGCCTTCCACGTTGCAATATTCGAGCAGCGCCCTCGCCTCGTCCGCGCCTCTGGTGCCGAGATTGACCGCCATCATCGGCTCCAGATCGGCCTTCGTGCACCAGGCCATGAACTCGTTGGTGCCGAACGCATTCGTCTCGGTGCTGAACCACGCCAGCTCCCGACGCCGAGGCCGCTTGTCGAGCGGACCGACACCATCCTCCCAATTGTAGCCGGACACGAAATTTCCGCCGGGATACCGGATGATGGTGACCCCGAGCTCGCGGACCAGTTCCAGCACGTCCTGGCGAAAGCCCTGATCGTCAGCCGTCGGATGCCCGGGCTCGAAGATCCCGCCATAGACGCATCGTCCGAGATGTTCGACGAAACTGCCGAACAGACGCGGGTCCGTCTTTCCCACCACGAACGCGGGATCGAGAACAATGAGTGCTTCGGCCATGGATGATCCTGTCGCAATGTAAGTTATGGATGGTTCAGCCCTTGACGGCACCGATGGTGAGTCCGCGCACGAGATGGCGCTGAACGAACAGCATGATCACCACGATGGGCAGCATGATGCCGATGGCGCCTGCCGCCGAAATCGACCAGTCGCTGACGTCCTCGCCTCCGAAGGAGGCAATCGCGACCGGCAGGGTTTTGGTCTTGATGCCCGTCAGCACGAGGGCAAACAGAAACTCATTGTAGGAAAGCAGCAGGCTGAACAACGCCGCGACCGTGAGGCCGGGCCGAGCCAGCGGCAGGATCACGATCCGGAACGTCTGCCAGAGATTGCAGCCGTCGATGGCGGCCGCCTCGTCGAGCTCGCGGGGAATGTCCAGGAAGAAGCTGTACATCAGCCAGATCGTGAACGGCTGGTTGATCGCCACCAGCGCCAGGATGAGCAGCGGATAGGTGTCGATCATGCTGAGGAAGCTGCCCATGACGAAGAACGGAATCGCCAGCAGCATGTGAGGAAACATGCGGATCGTGAACAGTCCGAACAGGATCGGGGACGCGCGGCGCTGCGGCATGCGCGACAGACCGTAGGCGGCAAGGCTGCCGATCGGAACCGAGATGAGCACCGTGCCCGCCGAGACGATCAGACTGTTGACGAGGTAGTGAACGAAGCCGCGATCGACCCAGACCTGGCGATGGTACTCGAACGTCGGATGGAAAAAAATCGTCGGCGGAACCGTGAACGCGTCCGCGGGATTCTTGACCGACGTCAAGGCGGCCCAGATCAGCGGAACGAGGTTCATGAAGGTGAAGATCGCCAGCGCGGCAAACAGCAGCGTCTGGTTGCGCACGCGCGCGATTCGGCGTGTCTTCATCCGCTTCTCCCGTAACCGCGCTGCAAGACGCGGCTGAACGTCGCGATGATCGCGGCGACGATGATGAGCGTGATGATTCCGAGCGCGGATGCCTTTCCGACCTGCAGCAGCTGGAAGCCGAGCTGGTAGGTGTACATCGTCACCGTTTCGGTCGCGGTCCCCGGGCCGCCACCGGTCAGGACGTAGATGGTGTCGAAGAACCGGAAAACGTCCATCAGCCGGACCGACACGGTGAAGATGATCACCGGCACCAGGGACGGCAGAATGATGTGGCGAATGATGCGCCAGCCATCGGCCCCGTCGATGCTCGCTGCTTCGATTTGCGCCTGGTCCAGCGTCTGCAGGGCGGCATAGAGCACCAGCATGACAAACGGCGTGAAGATCCAGGCGTCGGCGAGGACGACGCAAATCTTCGCCCAGACGGGATCGCCGAGCCAGTCCGGCGGATTGACGTTGAAGGTCAGCAATGTCGCATCGATCAGGCCCCAGTTCGAGGTCAGAATCCATTTCAGGAACAGCGTCGCCACGACAGGCGTGATGATGTGCGGCAGGAACAGCAGGATCATGAATACGCGCACGCTGAACGTGAGCCTGTAAAGAGCGAACGCGAGAACAAAACCCAACGCAAATTCGACGGCCGACGGATCCGAAGGCGATGACGAGCGTCGTCCACAGCGAATGCCAGAGCCGGGCTTCACCGAGCAGTTGCGCGTAGTTCGCGAGCCCGACGAAGTGCATCTCCCGCGAGCCGAGATAGATAATCGAAGAGTGCTGAGATAGGCGGCATATCCCAGCGGCCACAGCAGCACGAGCGTCATCAGCCCAAAGCTCGGAACCAGGAACAGCCACAGGCCGCGCTGCCAACGCATGACGTCGAAATCTCTTGAGGCGAGCTCAATTCGAGCGGCAGGCGTTCGCCGCCCGCCGAACTGCGAGCGATTGTCTGGGCGACTTCCTATTTGTAATAGCCCCGGGACTGCAGCAGTTCGGTGGTTTCCTGGGCGGCCTGATCCAGCGCGGCCTTGACTTCCTTTTCGTTGGTCACGGCCTGCAGGATGTATCGCGTCACGATGGCGCCGACATCGAGGAAATCGGGCATCGGGGGAAACGGCTTGCCGACCTCGAGGGATGCGCGGGCGGCCGGATACCAGCGATATTTGCTTGGCAAGCTCCGGATCGCCGAGCACGGAAAGACGTGGCGGCATCGCGAGCTCCGCGCCCTTTTGCATGCTCTTCTGGCTGGCCGCCGTTGCGATCATTCTGAAGATCGTATCCTTGTCCTTCGACGAGTATTTCGAAATGGCATATCCGTCATTGGCGATGCGCTGACCGCCGCCGGGAGGCGCGACCCAGTTGATCTTGCCGACAAAGCGCGACTTCTTCTCGTCATCCATCGAGGCCGCGCGCGTGAACCATTGCAGCCCCATCGCGGCCAAGTCCCTGTTGCAGGTTGATGGTCGATTCGTCGTTGGCGGCGGAGGTGAAGCCGCGCGGCGCGAACGCCGTCATCTGCTTCATCATGGTGATGGCGTTCACGCCGGCCGGCTGATTGAAGATCGGCTTCCAGTTCTTGTCGAACCAGCCCTCACCCATCGCATTGAGGTACCAGTGCGACTCGTTCAGGCAGCCGTCGACCGGCTTCAATGTCATGACCGTTCCGGAGACGCGGCCCTGATGGAGCTTCTTCGCAGCCTCCAGATATTCCTGCATGGTCTTTGGAAGCGCCAGGTTGTTCTCCTTGAAGAGATCCTCACGGTAGAAGAACATCTCCGTGTTGGTCAGGATCGGCATCGAGTAGATGTGACCCTTGTAGCTGATCGACGTCGATGACGGACTTGGGAAAGTCGTCGAGCTTGAATTCATCCTTGTGCTTCGCCCAGAGATCATCCAGCGGCTCCAGCCAGCCGCTGGCCGCGAATTTCTGCATCGTGGTATCGTTGAGATAGGCGACATCGATGGCGTCGGAGCCGGACGACATCGTGATCGAAGCCAGCTCGACTTCCTTGTCGATCGGCATCAGTTCGACCGAGACCTGGCCCTCGGGAAGGGCCTTCTTCATCTGGTCGGTGTAGTATTCCAGAGCCGGCTGGCGATGACTGATGACGCGGATGGGCCCGGCCGCATTCGCGCGCTTGACATAGGGAGCAAAGGCCGTCGCTGCGGCCGCGCCTATGATGGATCTGCGAGTGAGTGAATTCCGGCTCATGCGACATCCTCCCCGAGCTAGATTTGGACCACGTCTATGCGTGGTTCTTGTCTCCCACAAATAAGGCACACGCGACGGGGTGTCAAAACCGGGCGATCATCGCACATTGCCGCAACCACCTCATGCAAATGAACAATCCGGCTTGATCCGAACGCCAAGGCGGCTCAAATTCATCGGTGGTCAAACAGAAGGAATACCTCATGGCGCATGATGCACCGCAGGCTACCGGAGCGGGCAAGCTCGTGATCCGCAACATCGGCCTGATGCTCTCCGGCGCCCTGGAAAAGCCTGTCCTGGATGCCGATACCATCGTCGCCGAGAACGGGAAGATCACGGGCATCGGCCGCTTCAAGGACGTGAACACCGAAGGTGCGACCACGATTGTGAATGCCAACGGCACCACGGTCGCTCCCGGCCTGATCGACAGCCATGTCCATCCCGTCGCGGGCGACTGGACGCCGCGGCAGAACCAGTTCAACTGGATCGATTCCTATCTGCATGGCGGCGTCACCACGATGATCTCGGCCGGCGAGGTGCACATGCCCGGGCGTCCGCGCGATGTCGTCGGGTTGAAGGCGATGGCGGTGTTCGCGCAGCGCGCGTTCTGGACACTGCGCCCGGGCGGCGTGAAGGTGCATGCTGGCGCACCCGTGATCGAATGCGAGATGGTGGAAGAGGATTTCAAGGAGATGGCCGCCGCCGGCGTCAAGCTGCTCGGCGAAGTCGGTCTCGGCGGCGTCAAGGACGGCCCGACCGCGCGCAAGATGGTCGGCTGGGCCCGCAAATACGGCATCCAGAGCACAATCCATACCGGCGGCCCCTCCATTCCCGGCTCCGGCCTGATCGACAAGGATGTGGTGCTCGAGGCCGACACCGATGTGGTCGGTCACATCAATGGCGGCCACACCGCGCTGCCCGACGACCAGATCCGCTGCATCTGCGAGGGCTGCAAGCGCGGCCTTGAACTCGTTCACAACGGCAATGAACGCTCCGCGCTTTACACGCTGCGGACCGCGCGCGAGATGGGCGACCTCGCCCGCGTCATCCTGGGCACCGACGCGCCAGCCGGTTCAGGCGTGCAGCCGCTCGGCATCCTGCGGATGGTCTCGATGCTGTCCTCGCTTGGCGAGCTGCCGGCCGAACTCGCCTTTTGCCTTGCCACCGGCAACACCGCGCGCATGCGGCAGCTCGATTGCGGCCTGATCGAGATCGGCCGCGCCGCCGATTTCGTCATCATGGACAAGGCGCAGCACTCACCAGGCAGGACCATCCTCGAAAGTGTCCGGCTTGGCGACCTCCCCGGCGTCAGCATGACCATCATCGACGGCATCGTGCGAACGCAGCGCAGCCGAAACACGCCCCCGGCGGAGAAGGTCGCGGAGGTCGTGGGGCATTGATGGCCTATTCACCTTCGTCATTCCGGGACATCGCGCGGCGATGGGCCTGGAATCCATAACCACGATCGGGAGTATGGATTCCGGGCTCGCGACTTCGTCGCGCCCCGGAATGACGATGGTAAAAATCACCGCAGCTTGTTCAACAACCCGATCAGGATCTCGCGCTCCTTCGCATCCAGCGGCGCCAGCGTCTCCTTCGAGATCGCAAGCGCGCTCGGCGCGGCTTTTTCCGCCATGTCCTGACCGGCGCGGGTCAGGCTCACGAGCAGGCGACGGCCGTCCTGGGGATCGGGCGAGGTCTCGGTCAAGCCGCGCGCCGTCAGGCGATCGATTACGCCCTTGATGGTCGCGACGTCCATGGCCGTGAGCCGGCCGAGCTGATTTTGCGAGCACGGTCCGGTCTCGTTGAGCTTTGCAAGCGCGGCCCATTGGGTTGGCGTCAGGTTGATGGCGATGTCGCGGGTGAAGATCGCGGCGTGACGCTGCCAGACCTGGCGCAGGATGAAGCCGATCTGTTCATCGAGGATGTAAACCGGTTTCGACGGCTTGAGGCTCTTCTTCAGTGTCGCGCTCCTGCCCATTCTCGTCCCCTCGACCTTCGCTAGAGCGACAGATGCGCGTCGCGGATATCCGGACGCGCATCGAGCTCGGCCATCGTACCGCCAAAACAGATCCGGCCGCGCTCGATGATGTAGGCGCGGTCGGAGATCAGTTTCGCAAAATGCAGGTTCTGCTCGGAGACGACGATGCTCACGCCTTCCCTTTTCATGGTCAGGATCGCATCGACCATCTGCTCCACGATCTTTGGCGACAATCCCTCCGACGGCTCGTCCAGCAGCACGAGGCTCGGATTGCCCATCAACGTGCGCGCGATCGTCAGCATCTGCTGTTCGCCGCCGCTCATGCGTCCGCCCGGACGGTCGCGCATCTCGGCAAGATTCGGAAACAGCGCAAACAGCTTGTCCTGCGTCCATTCCGGCGCGTTCGCGCGCTTCGGCTGGCGGCCGACCTCGAGATTTTCTTCCACCGTCAGATCCGTGAAGATGCGCCGCTCCTCGGGCACATAGCCGAGACCCGAGCGCACGATCGCATGCGTCGGCTCGCGCGACACGTCCCGGCCCTCGAACAGGATGCGCCCCGACCGCTGATGGACCAGCCCCACGATCGAACGGAAGGTCGTCGACTTGCCGGCGCCATTGCGCCCCAGGAGGGCAACGACCTCGCCCTCGCCCACCTCGAGCGCGACATCGAACAGGATATGCGCAAGGCCATAATGGCTGTTGAGGTTTTCAACCGACAGCTTCATGCCGCCCCCTCGCGCGTGTTCGCGCCATAGAGGAGGCCCTCGCCGAGATAGACCGCGCGAACGTCCGGATTGCCGCGCACCTCCGCCGGCGTTCCCTCGGCGATCAGGCTGCCGCGGTTCAGCACCAGGATGCGGTCGGCATGTTCGAAAACGACATCCATGTCGTGCTCGGTAAAGAGCACGCCGATCGACTGTTCGCGCGCGATCCGCGCGGTGAGCCGCATCAGATCGGTGCGCTCGCGCGGCGCCATGCCGGCCGTGGGCTCGTCCATCAGGAGCAGCCGCGGCTGGTTCGCCAACGCCACCGCCAGCTCCAGCCGCTTCAGATCGCCATAGGCAAGCTCGCCGCCGGCGCGGTCGGCATAGCCGCTCATGCCGACCAGTTCCAGCAAGCGGCCGGCCTCCTCACGCGCCAGCTTCGGCATCGAGGACCAGAGATCGAAGAGCTGTCCGCGATGGGAGACCAGCGCGACCTGGACATTCTCGCGCACGGTCATGGTGGGGAACGTCGCGGTGATCTGGAAGGTGCGACCGACACCAAGCCGCCAGACCTCGCGCGGCGCGCGGCCAGTGGTGTCCTCGCCGAGCAGCGTGATCCGGCCGCTGTCTGGGATTCTCTGCCCGTTGAGCATGTCGAAGCAGGTGCTCTTGCCCGCGCCATTGGGGCCGATCAGCGCCAGGATCTCGCCGCGCTTCAGCTCGAAAGAAACACCGCGGACGGCATGAACGCCGCCATAGGATTTGGTCAGGCCCTCGACCGACAGGAGTGCGGCTGCGTTGCTCATTCGGCGGACTCCGCTTTGGGAGCAAGGACCGCCGTCTGTGAGGACGAGCGCCGATGACGCAGCCGGAGGCTTTCGACGACACCCACGATGCCCTTGGGGAAAGCAACCACGATCAGCACGATGAAGGCGCCAAGGACGAGCTTGGACAGATCGGTCTGGCTCACCAGCCAGATGTTGAGCGCCTTGTACACGACCGCGCCGACGACGGCTCCCGAGATGGTCTCGACGCCGCCAAGCAGCACCATCACGAGCGCATCGACGGAGAGCGAGATGCCGAGATTGTCAGGGAAGACGCTGCCTTTCAGGTAGGCGAACAGCGCGCCGCCGACACCGGCGACCGTGCCGGCGATGACGAAAGCGGTCCACTGGGTCCGCTTGCCGTTGATGCCGATCGCCTCGGCGCGCAGTGCTGAGTCGCGGGTGGCGCGCAGCGCAAAGCCGAACGGCGAGAAGATCGCCAGTCTCAGGCCGGCGACCATCAGCACGGCGAAGCCGAGCGCCAGCCAATAGAAATGCGAGGGGCTTGCGGCCCAACTCGAAGGCCAGACGCCCAGGATGCCGTTGTCGCCGCCGGTCACCTCCACCCACTGGAAGGCAATCGACCAGACGATCTGCGCAAAGGCGAGCGTCAGCATCGCGAAGTACACGCCCGATAGTTGCACGGCAAAGAAGCCGAACACCGCCGCACCCAGCAGGCCGAGCAGTGGTCCGATCAGGAGGCAGACGATCATCGGCAGGCCCGCCATCTTGGCGAGGAACGCGACGCCATAAGCGCCAAGTCCGAAATAGGCGGCGTGGCCAAAGGACGCGAGTCCCCCACCGACATCAGGAAATGCAGGCTGGCCGCAAAGATCACGAAGATCGCGATCTCTGAACCGACCGTGAGCGCGTAGTTGCCGGCAAACAGCGGAAGTGCCGCACCAATAAGGATCACCGCCGTCACCGCCAGCCGTTCGCCCGAACTCAGGGGCCGCCATGGATTGACCGACAGTCCCGGCGAGCGTCGCGCTTGAGCCTCCGGTTTGCCGAACAGGCCCCAGGGGCGCACGATCAGGACCACGGCCATCACCAGGAAGACCAGGATGATCGAGATCTTCGGAAAGATCAGGATGCCGAAGGCGTTGAGCTCGGACACCAACACCGCCGCCACAAAGGCCCCGACAATGCTGCCGAGGCCGCCGATCACGACCACGACAAAAACGTCGACGATGATGCGCAGGTCCATGGCGTGGTTGACCGCATCGCGTGGAATCTGCAGCGCGCCGCCAAGCCCCGCGAGGAAAACGCCGAGCGCGAACACAGACGTGAACAGCCATTTCTGGTTCACGCCGAGCGCCGCCACCATGTCGCGGTCCTGGGTCGCGGCGCGGACCAGCACGCCCCAGCGCGTGCGCTGGAACAGAAGCCAGAGACACAAGAGGACGGCAGGCCCAAGCACGATCAGAAAGAGATCATAGCTCGGGATGTTCTGGCCGAAGAACTCGACGGCTCCCTTGAAGCCGGGCGCGCGGCGGCCGAGCAGATCGCTCGGGCCCCAGACCAGCACCACGAGGTCCTCGACCATCAGCGTCAGGCCGAACGTCGCCAGCAGTTGGAACAGTTCCGGCGAATGATAGATCCGCCGCAGCAGCACCATCTCGACGATGACGCCGACGACGGCGACCGCGAGCGCAGCTGCGACAATGCCGCCCCAGAACCCAAGCGCGCCGGCAAACCGTTCGGTCAGGGTGAACGCGAGATAGGCGCCGAGCATGTAGAAGGCGCCGTGCGCGAAATTGACGATCCGCGTCACGCCGAAGATGATCGACAGGCCCGACGCGACCAGGAACAGCGACGCCGCGCTGGCAAGGCCGGTCAGGAACTGGACGACATAGAAGGCCATCGGCGGTTTGCTTTGTTTCCCATCACCTCTCCCCGCTTGCGGGGAGAGGTCGAATTGCGAAGCAATTCGGGTGAGGGGGAATCTCCACGAATCCGTCTGTCACCGGATCTGCGGAGACTCCCCCTCACCCCAACCCTCTCCCCGCAAGCGGGGAGAGGGAGAAAGAAAATGGATCACTCCTTCGGGCGCATCTTCGCGACTTCGGCATCGCTGGGCAGATAGTCAGCGCCCTTCTTGTAGGCCGTCTCGACCATGATGCCCTTGCCGTCCTTCTGCGCGGTCTTGCCGGTGAAGGCGCCGAGGGTCGACTGGTGATCGATCTTGCGGAAGGTGATCTCGCCGAACGGCGACGGCACCGACAGGCCTTCCGCGGCGGCGATCAGCTTTTCGGGATCGGTCGAGCCCGCCTTGGCAAGGATCGCGGCCGCCGACTTGATGGTCTGATAGCCGACGATCGAGCCGAGCCGCGGATAGTCATTATATTTGGCCTGATACGCCTTCAGGAACGCGTCATGTTCCGGCGTATGGATGGCATACCAGGGATAGCCGGTGACGATCCAGCCCTCGGGCGTCTCGTCCTTGAGCGGATCGAGATATTCGGGTTCACCGGTGAGGAAGCTCACCACCTTGCGGTCCTTGAAGAGGCCGCGGGTGTTGCCTTCACGCACGAGCTTCACGAGGTCGGCGCCGAAGGTGACGTTGAGGATCGCCTCGGGGTTGGCCGCCGCCACCGCCTGCACCACCGGGCCCGCGTCGATCTTGCCCTGCGGCGGCCATTGCTCTTCCACCCACTGGATGTCGGGACGCTTCTCCGACATCAGTTTCTTGAACACCGAGACCGCCGACTGGCCATATTCATAGTTCGGCGCAATCGTCGCCCACCGCTTTGCCGGCAGCTTCGCCGCCTCCTCCACCAGCATCGCCGCCTGCATGTAGTTGGAAGGACGCAGGCGGAACGTAAAGCGGTTGCCCTTGGACCATGTGATGGCGTCGGTCAGCGGCTCGGCTGCAAGAAAGAAAACCTTCTTCTGGTTGGCGAAGTCGCTGACGGCCAGACCGATATTGGACAGGAACGTGCCGGCCAGCATCGCGACATTCTCGCTCGAGACCAGCTCGTTGGCCGCGGTCTGCGCATCCGCCGGCTTGCCGCCGTCATCCTTGGAAATGACGACGAGCTTCTTGCCGTTGATACCCCCGGCGGCATTGATCTCTTCAACGGCGAGCTGCCAGCCCTTGCGGTAGGGATCGGTAAAGGCGGGCAGAAGCGAGTAGCTGTTGATCTCGCCGATCTTGATCTCGCCTTGCGCCATGGCGGTGTCGGCCATGCCCGCAGCCAGCACCGCGAACGCGGCGCCGATTAGGTAATTTCGCATCCCTTCCCTCCGTTATGAACTATCTCAAACCGTCTTCACCCTTGATTTCGGCAACCGTCAGCCCGCCGACGCGAGGCAGCGGCCGACCGGAATCGGTGACCGCGACCGCAACCATGATCTCGTTGGCGCGCGGGGCGTCGTTGATCTGCACTTCCATGCCGTCGAAATGGCTGCGCACGAAGGCCGCGTCCTTGTGCCCGAGCGGAATGTCGAGCGTGGTCCCGGGCCCGCTGCGCTTCTTCGACGAGGGGATCAGCGCCGCACCCTTGCTCAGCACCTTGCGCACCGGCGTGCCCATCTTCGGATGCAGCAGTGCGGCGGCATGCTCCAGCTCGCCGTTCTCGCCGACGGCAGCCGCCTTGCCATAGCTGTGCGCCTTGGCGCCGTCGATGCCGAGCGCGGCGACGGCGCGTTTCGACAGGAGTTCACCGAGTTCCTCGCCGATCGCGATCAGCGGCGAGAGATCCTCGACATAGCGGCCGGCGAACGGGTTTTCGATCACGGCAATCGCCGCGGCGCGGCGTGTCGGCGGCGCGATGGTCTTGCCCATCTCGATGTGGGTTTCTTCCACCACGGTGACGATCTTGCGAATGACGGCACTCATCGCTCTCTGCCTTCCCGGTCAAGCATGCACGAGGTCTTCCAGACGATTTTCATGGAGAGGTTGGTTTCCGGCGCCGCGCGGTTCGACGACAATGGTCTTGCCGTGCAGCCGCAGCGCCGCGCCTTCGATCAGCCCGCTCGCCACGCAGAAGCGGGCACAGTCTGCACCCGCCTCCAGCGCCAGCTCAACCTCACTTTCGGACAATGCCCCGACCTCGCGGGTGACGAGCCGCGCCCCGAGATCACTGTCCGGCTGTATCTCGTTCGCGGGCAGCCGCACAATGGCGGCATGCCCCGGCAGATCGACAGCATTGGCGATGATGGTCGCGGCCGCGTCGGCCTGTGACGCCGTCCTGGCGAGCACCGTGACGGCGTCGGCAATACCGAGCGAGAAACTGCGTCCGTGACGCCCGCTGGTCGCGATGCCTCGAACAGGATCGTCCGCGCCGATCACCATGGCGCGCATCAAGCCCTCCCTGTCCGGGCGATCGATCAATCCAACCCTGAACTGCTCACCCCCGGCAAGATGCAGCGCGATATCGCCGCCATTATTGACATAGGCGCGATCAAGGCGCGCCGCCGCCGTCATCGCACCCAGAATCTCCTCGGCCACGCTGCCTGCCACCGCCGCCATCGGCGTGATGAAGCAGGTCGCCGCAAACGGCGCCGCCGCCGCATGCATGCGCCGCGCGACCACGCCTTTAAACGGAGTTCGCACGGGATCTGCGGCCTGACGCAATTCGACGATTTCCTCGCAGAGCTCATCGAGCAGACCGGTGAAACGCCGCGCCGCCGCCTCATAGGCCGCGCGGACTTCGCTTGCGCTTGCCTTCGCCTCCACAATCAGGTCGATCGGCCCGTCCTGCAGATGCAATCGCTTGCCGTCAGGAAGTAGCGCAATTTGCGGCAGCCGCTTCATGCGCGCCGCCCGGGCACGAGCGGCATCGGGCGAATCTCGGCGTTCTCCCTGATCGAAGCCAGCGGCTTCACATAATCCATGTAGCCGCCGAGCGCCGCGTAATCCGAAAGCCGCATCGTGAACTCGATCGGCGCGACCAGCGCCGGCGTCGGGACATAACCGAAAGCGCCTGCCGGCATCTGCGTGACGTCGACCATGAAGGTGATACCGCCGCCGGGCCACACATAGACCGGCGCGCCGCCGCTCGTCACACGCGTCAGCGCGTCCTTCACCGAACGCGTGAGCCGTACCGGGTTGTCGGTGACGCCCGCGCGCAGCGAGCCGCCCGCACCGCCCATGAACAGCACAGTGCACAAGGCTGGCTCGCAATTCTCCTGGATGCGCTCGACCGAAAATTTCAGGTCAGGCGGCATCTCCCGCTCGACCGGTCTCAGCGCTTCATCCAGCTCATAATATGAGGAGTGTTCGCCGGTCGTCGAAACCATCAGCATGGACAAGCCAGGCCGCGCTTCCCTGGCGTTGAACGGCCCGAGGATCGACAGCGGATCGGAAATGTTGGTGCCGCCCCAACCCGTGCCGGGATCGGCGACCTGGAAATAACGGCCCGGTGTCGAACGCCGTCCCTTCATCTTGATTCCGGTGTCGGCGATGTCGAGCAGCTTCCCGGCCTGGTGCTCGCTGAGCACGCCGGTGATGTGATCATCGACCACAACGACCTCGTCGACCTTGCCGTGCCATTGCTTGGCGAACATGCCGATAGTAGCCGAGCCGCAACCGACCCGCATGCGTTCTTCGGCGATGCCGTTGACGATCGGCGCCTTGCCGGCCTGCACCACCACGGTTGCGCCGCCATCGATGGCGAGTTCGACCGGCTTGCAGTTGGACAGATCCATCAGAGTGTCGCAGGTGACGCGGCCCTCCTTCTTGGAGCCGCCGGTCAGATGGTGCACACCGCCCAGCGAGAGCATCTGCGAGCCGTATTCGCTCGTCGTGACATGGCCGACCGCTTCGCCTTGCGCACGCACGGTGGCGGTCTCAGGACCGAGATAGCGATCGGTGTCGATCTTCACCTTGACGCCGCAATAGGAGAAGATGCCTTCGGTCACGACAGTGACCATGTCGACGCCATCGATCTCGGAGGAGACGATGAAAGGCGCGGGCTTGTAATCCGGATAGGTCGTGCCGGCGCCGATTGCAGTCACGAAGACATCCGGCTGATGCACCAGCTTGCCGTCCCAGTCGCCGCCGCTCTGAAAGGGCACCAGCCGTCCGCCATGCTCGACCGTGCGCTCCAGCACGATGTGCGGATCGACGCGGACGAGCTGTCCATCGTGATTGGCGTACCGATCGCAGGCGCCTGCGGCACCCGGCTTGATGTAGCACATCACCGGACATGCATCGCAGCGGATCTTGTCGCCGATCGCGGCACTCGTCGCTTCAGTCGACATGAACAGCCTGTTCTCCGGCGGCCCAGCTGGCCGATCCGGACCGTTCGTTCGTACACGAATGATGTTGCGCGTGCGGGCCAAGCCTGTCAAGCCGCGAAAATTCGGCGTCCTGCGGAATTATAGACTCGGTGACGTGCGACACCTGTTCGCAGATGGAGGGCCGCCCGCATTGCCGAATGCAGCCCGCTTGCACGTTTGTATACAAACGGTACTGTTCGCAAACGGAGTTGCACAGCGCGTTCGGGGCGGGAGATGACGCAGACGCCGATACGACTGACCGTCAACGGCAGGAGTCACGAGATCGGCGCCGCTCCCGATACCGCGCTGCTCTACGTGCTGCGCAACGATCTCGGACTGAATGGACCGAAATACGGCTGTGGCTTGGGCGAATGCGGAACCTGCACGGTGCTGATCGACGATGTGGCCGCACGCGCCTGCGTGATCCCGATCGAGGGCTGCGTCGGCCGCGACATCGTCACTCTCGAGGGCCTCGGCACGCGCGAGCATCCCGACCCGGTGCAGGATGCCTTCATCGCCGAACAGGCCGCGCAGTGCGGTTACTGCCTCAACGGTATGATCATGACCACAAAGGCGCTGCTCAAACGCACGCCGCGCCCGAGCGAGACCGAGATCGCCGAGGCGCTCCGCTACAATCTCTGCCGATGCGGCGCCCATGTCGAGATCATGCGTGCGGCACTGCGCGCTGCGGGACACGCACGCGGGGCGCGTGACTGATGGCCGCTTCGGGCAGCTTGATCGTTGTTCGCGCTGATACTGCCACAGGTGCGGACGAGACCTTCATCAGGATCACCGCCGCCGGCGACGTCAACGCCTATAACGGCCATGTCGATCTCGGCACCGGCATCCGCACGGCGCTCGGACAGATCGTCGCGGAAGAGCTCGACGTGTCGTTTGCCCGCGTGGTGGTCGTACTCGGCGACACATCGGAAGTCCCGAACCAGGGCCCGACGATCGCGAGCGAAACGATTCAGATCACGGCCGATCCCCTGCGCAAGGCCGCGGCACAGGCACGGCAATTCCTGCTCGCGCGTGCGGCAGAACGCCTGGAAAGGCCTATCGACGATCTCATCGTCGAAGACGGGCTGATCCGCGGCAACGACAACCGCAGCATTTCCTATGGCGAGTTGATTGCGGGCGAAAACATCAGGCTTGAGCTTGCCGATGATGTCGCCGTGAAGGCCGTCGGCAGCTATTCGATCGTGGGGCAATCGGTGCCGCGCGTCGATCTTCCCGCAAAGGCTACGGGCGAGCTGACCTTTGTGCATGACGTGCGCGTGCCCGGCATGCTGCATGGCCGCGTTGTCCGTCCACCCTATGCCGGTGTGGACGCCGGTCCGTTCGTCGGCACCAGCCTGATCTCTGTCGACAGATCGTCCGTGCGTGACGTCCCGGGTCTTGTCGATGTCGTTCAGATCGGCGACTTCGTCGGTGTCGTCGCCGAGCGCGAGGAGAACGCCGTCAAGGCCGCCGCGCGGCTGAAGGTGAGCTGGAAACCGACACCCACTCTGCCCGACCTGACCGACATCGACACGGCGCTGCGCGCCAATCCGTCGGCGCCGCGCACGCTGAAAGACACCGGCGGCATCGATGAGGCCATTGCGCAGGCCACAACGAAGATGCCGCGGACCTATATCTGGCCCTACCAGATGCACGCATCGATCGGCCCATCCTGCGCGGTGGCCGATTTTGGCGGTGACACCGTCCGGGTCTGGTCGGGCACACAGAACCCGCATTCGCTTCGCGCCGACCTTGCGAAGCTGGTGGAGCGGCCCGAGACCGGGATCGAGGTGATCCGGCTGGAAGCGGCCGGCTGCTATGGCCGCAATTGCGCCGACGACGTTACCGCCGATGCACTCCTGCTGTCGCGCGCGGTCGGCCGCCCGGTCCGCGTTCAGTTGACCCGCGAACAGGAACATGCCTGGGAACCGAAGGGCGCCGCGCAGCTGATCGACGTCAATGGCGGACTCGACAGCGACGGCGGAGTTGCCGCCTATGATTTTGCCACACGCTATCCCTCCAACGGCGCGCCGACGCTGGCGCTGTTGCTGACCGGGCAGGTCAAGCCGGAGCCCGCGGTGTTCGAGATGGGCGACCGCACCGCGATCCCCCCTTACGACTATGAGACGATGCGCGTGGTGGCACATGACATGCCGCCGATCATCCGCGCATCGTGGTTTCGCGGCGTGTCCGCGCTGCCAAACACCTTTGCGCATGAATCCTGGATCGATGAATGCGCGGACGAAGCCGGCATCGATCCGATCGAGTACCGGCTGCGCTACATGAAGGACCCTCGCGCCGTCGATCTCGTTCACGCGGTCGCCGAGCGCGCCGGGTGGCAGAAGCGGCCAGTCCGCGAGGAGAAGATCCCGGACGACGATATCGTGCGGGGTCGCGGCTTTGCCTATGCGCTGTATGTGCACAGCAAGTTTCCGGGCTATGGCGCGGCATGGTCGGCATGGGTCGCCGATGTCGCCGTCAACACGGCAACCGGCGACGTCAGCGTCACGCGCGTGGTGGCGGGACAGGATTCGGGGCTGATGATCAATCCCGATGGCGTGCGCCATCAGATCCACGGCAATGTCGTGCAATCGACCAGCCGCGCGCTGATGGAGGACGTTGCCTTCGACCGCACCTCGGTGACGACACGGGAATGGGGCGCCTACCCCATCATCAAATTCCCTAACGTGCCCAGGATCGACGTCCTGATGCTGCCGCGGCAGGACCAGCCGCCGCTCGGCGTCGGCGAGTCCGCCTCCGTGCCCAGCGCCGCCGCGATTGCGAACGCGATCTACGATGCAACCGGCGTACGCTTTCGCGAGCCGCCTTTCACGCCGGAGCGGATCCTGAAGGGATTGCGCGACGGAAAAACCGTTCCTCGGTCTTTGCCCCCGCCGCAACCTGCGTCGACTCAGCTCCCGAACCGATGGTCCAATCCGTTCGTGGCGCGTCGCGGTGTATTTGCAGGCATTGGGGCATTGTGTGCAGCGATTGTCGGTCTCGGCGCTGCGATGCTGCCAGGGCGGGCGATTGCGCCGATCTCGCGGCCGGATACATCGGTCTATTCGGCGGCGACAGTCGCGCGCGGGGCGCAACTTGCGGCGCTCGGCGCCTGCGTTGAATGCCACACGAACGCGAACGGCATGGTCAATGCCGGAGGCCGCCCGATCGAGACGCCATTCGGGCTCATCTACAGCACCAACATCACGCCCGACGAGCCGACCGGCATCGGCGGATGGTCCTATCCGGCTTTCGAGCGCGCGATGCGCGACGGCATTCATCGCGATGGCCGGCATCTCTACCCGGCTTTCCCCTACACGCATTTCGCCAAATCGAGCGATGCCGACTTGCAGGCGCTCTACGCCTGGTTGATGGCGCAGCAACCGCTTCGAGCAGAAGCGCCCAGGAACGAGCTGCGCTTTCCCTTCAACCTGCGCCCGTTGATCGCAGGCTGGAACGCGCTATTCCATCGCGCGGAGACATTCCAGCCCAACCCGGCCAGATCGGCACAATGGAATCGCGGCGCCTATCTGGTCGAAAGTCTCGGCCATTGCAGCGCCTGTCATTCGCCGCGCAACGCGTTCGGCGCTGAGCAACAAAATCACTATCTCGCGGGCGGATTCGCGGAAGGCTGGGAAGCTCCCGCATTGACGTCGCTCTCACAGGCGCCGATTCCCTGGAGCGAAGACGAGCTGTTTTCCTATCTGCGCACCGGCGAATCCCGTTTTCACGGCGTGGCCGCCGGGCCGATGGCGCCTGTCGTGAGGGAGCTCACGGCCCTGCCCGATGACGACATCCGCGCCATGGCGGCCTATCTTGCTTCCTTTGGCGAAGGCGGGGTCGATAAATCAACGCAGGAGGCGCGTGCGACACAACTGGAGACCCTGACAAAGGTGACATACGCTGCAACGCAGGGCGCGCGTCTCTACCAGGGTGCTTGCGCGGTGTGTCACGAAGTCGGCGGGCTGCCCTTGTTCGGAAGCCGGCCATCGCTGGCGCTGAACAGCAATTTGCACAGCTCACAGCCTGACAATCTGATCCAGGTGATCCTGCGTGGAATTACAAAACCCGCATCCAGCGACCTCGGTTACATGCCGGCCTTCGCGGACAGCATGAGCGACGCGCAGATCGCCGAGCTCATTTCGTTTCTGCGCCATCAGTTCGCTCCGGACAAGCCGCCATGGACTGACGTGTCATCCTCGATAACGCGCATCAGGCAGCGCGCGTTCTGACGCGCGTCGCAGCTCTGCCAGCTCTTGAGGGGCAAGTGACCTTCCGCCTCACTGCTCCGGCTTGTATCCATCGGTCAGGGTCTTGAGAAACGCGATGATGTCGGCTTCGTCCTGTTCCGTCATGGCCGGGGTTTCGCCGGGATGGCGGTCGAACGGCGGATCGATGACATCGACATTGGCGTGATACTGCGCGGGAATGTCGTTGTACTTCTGAGGCTTCCCATCGGCGCCGATGGGATAGACCTTCTCCGGGTTCGTATCGCGGAAATTGTAGAAGTCCATCACCTGCTGCAATGTCTGGTACACGCCATTGTGCATGAAGGCGCGGCGTACCGCGGTGTTGCGCAAGGTCGGCGTCTTGAACATGCCGCAAAACTGCGTCTGCTCGGCGATGTCCTTGCGAACAGGACCGCAAACACCGAGATCGAAGAAATTGGTATCCCTGGTGTCGGCCAGCTCGGAATTGCGTGGCGTGCCGAGCGCTTCATATTGAGTGTCGGTGAAGAGCGGAGGGAAACCGTCGCGCGAGGGTTTCGACGTATGGCAGCCGGCGCAGTTGGCCTTCTCTGGGATCATTGAACAGCCGATAACCCCGCATCTCGCTCTCGCTCAGGCGAGCCTTGCCCTCGAGCCAGTAGTCGAACTTGCTGGTGTAGGGATGAAAGCTCGGCTCCTCGATCTGGTACCGGCTGACGGCGAACGTCGCCTCGGCAACCAGCAAATTCTCGTTCTTCAGAATGCCCTCGCCGAACAAGGCCGCGAATTTCTTGGCATAAGGCGCCTGACGGAGTTTCTCGGCGATGGCCTCGATGCTGCCGCCATCCATCTCCCGCGGGTCGAGCAGCGGACCTGTCGCCTGAATCTGAAGGGTATCGGCGCGGCCATCCCAGAACAGGCCTCCCTGCGGCACGATATTCTCAGCGCTTTGATGCGGACTGGGTCGCGGTCTTTTGCACGCGGGTTGCGGTCTGGCCGGCGTCGGCCCTTTGCGCGAGCGTCGGACTGTTGTCGTCGTCTGACTTATCGTCGGGACCGATGCTGAAATCGGGCTGCCGCTGCAGATAGGTCAGTGAGGGCACGGCGCGCATGCCGGGAAGCGTCAGCTGCGGGACCCCCGAGCATGACCGGGCCGTCATTCGGGGGACCGTAGGCATGGTCGGGGCTGTGACAGGACGCGCAGGCCATCTTGCCCGACGACGACAGGCTGATGTCGAAGAAGACGTCCCTGCCGAGCCTGGCCATCGCGGAGAGCGGCTGCACCGGGGGATGGATCAGATGAACGGGATTGGGATTTGTCGCCGGGCAGGTCTTGCGGCTCGGCAGCGAAGACGGCGCCGGCCATGAGGCCGGCGCCGAGGAACCACACGATTGTGCGATTGAACATTTAACGACTCGCTAGTTCTTTGATCTGGTCTTTGATCTAGTTCTTGGATCTAGTTCTTGGATTTGTCCTTGGTATCCACCGTGCCGAAGGTCGGATCGAGGATCAGCTTGATGCTGTTCTTCTTGTTGAAATTGAACATGTCCATGATCGAGCCAGTCGTGGCATCGAAGGAGCCGCCGCCAAGACGCTCGCTGTTCAGCCAGTTGTCCTCGATGAATTGCGGGATCGAGGCCTGCGTGATCAGCACGTGACTGACGTAGTTCTTCTTCGCGTAAGGCGAGATCACCACGAAGGGCTGGCGCGTACCCGGACCGCAGCGGCCCGCGACGGGCTGTCCCGAGAGGCCCTTCGGCTCGGGAGTGGAACCGGGGATGCCGCAATTGCCCGTGCCGTTCAACATGTCGGCCGGCGAGAACGAGCCGCTGCGTGATCGCAGCGGAAGCGTGATCGTACCAGCCGTCGGAGTCGTCATAGGCGACGATCACAGCGGTGGAGTCCCAATCAGACTGCTCCTGCAGGAAGTTGACCAGATTGACCAGTCCGGTCTGCTCGTCGAGCGGATTGGAATTGCCGGGGTGACCGTCCTGGAAGGACGCCATCTTGATGAAGGACACGGCCGGGTAGTTGCCCGAGCCGACCGCCGTGAAGAAGTCGTTCAGATCGTAGGCATGGTTGGCCGGGTCGATCTTCCTGGTGCCGGGAACCGTCGTGAAGCCGATCGCCTTGGTCGACGTCGGACGGGCATGGGTCGGATTGGACGTCGACGCATAATACTGGAACCAGATGTGGTGCGGGACATAGTCAGTGGCATTGCCGCCGACCTGCTTGGCGCTGGAACGCTTGCAACCCGTGGTGCCATTGTTGTTGATGGTCTCCAGGTTGAAGCCGCCGACGAACGAGCCCCAGGGGATATTGGCGCCGTTGAGCAGATCGCCGATGTTCCTGGCCGTCATCTGGACCTGCACCGCCGGACTGGAGCACACATCACCCGCGGGATCGATGTCGCCGGTCAGCGTCAGGCTGCCGTCGCTGTTGGGGACACCGGCGCCGGCGGCCAACAGAGCCTGTCCAAGACCTGGCTCCGTGGTGGGCGTACCGGGCGGGACAACGGGGAGCGTGAAGCCGTTGGTGGTGCCGGCAAACATATTGAGCGCGCCGGGCGTCGACGGACCGAACTGGTCGCCCCAGGCATTGTCGCTCATCGCGTAGTTCTGGGCGTAATTCCAGAACGCCGTGACCGTGTTGCCGTCGAAATAGCCCATCACCTGACCCGTGGTGCCGAAGGCACCGGCGCCGCCGCTGGTCCCCTTGCCAACGTGGAGCGGGAAAAGGTCGTTCTTGCCGCCGTCATAGGCCTTTTGCTCTGACGTATAGCCATGGTTCTGATCGGACGTATTCGCCTGCGTGCGATCGAGACGGAACGGGTTGGTCGCGCCCGCGCCATTGGCCGCGTTCAGGTTGGGATTGTTGGTCAGCAGCGCCGGGCTCGACAACAGATTGTTGATATCCCGCGACGTGTTCTTGGCGGGCTCGAAAACGGGCTCACCTTCGGGATTCAGCGCATTCGGATACGTGCCGAAATAATGGTCGAACGAACGGTTCTCGTTGAAGACGACGACGAGGTGCTTGATCGGGGTCTTGGTCGGCAGGTCGTTCGGCAGAAACCGCGCTCTTGTCCGTCTTGTCATTGTTCTGGCCGGCGGTCACCGGACCAGGCGACGTCGCCGCGACCGCGACAGCAAGCAGCGTCGCCGTGGAGAGCAGAATCGTCTTCATTCTCAGGTGTCTCATCTTTTCTTCTTTTGCCTCTAAAAGGATTTTGAGCCGTGCCCGGAGACAGATAGGGAACCTCAGTGACAGCCATGTGTAGGTTGATTTCGAAAGCCGCTCACGCCGAGGTCGCGCCACGTCGTTGCTCTCAGACAACAAGTCTTTGGACAACAAGCTTCGGGCAACAAAGACGGCGTCGGCCATGAGTGAGGCCGGCGCCGGGAATCACACGATGGTGCGATTGAACATGCGAACTGAACTCAGTTCTTGATCTTGGTCTTCGTATCCACGGTGCCGAAGGTCGGATCGAGGGTCAGCTTGATGCTGTTCTTCTTGTTGAAGTTGAACATGTCCATGATCGAACCGGTCGTGGCGTCGAAGGAGCCACCGCCGATACGCTGACCGTTCAGCCAGTTGTCCTCGATGAATTGCGGGATCGAGGCCTGCGTGATGAGCGTGTGGCTGACGTAGTTCTTCTTGGCGTAGGGCGAGATCACCAGGAACGGGCTGACGCGTACCCGGACCGCAGCGGCCATGCGACCGGCAGACCATTGAGACCGGCGGGTTCAGTGGCGCCGACGGTGCCGCAGATGCCCGCGCCGTTCAACGCATCGGCCGTTGCCGAGAACGACGGATGGGTGATCTTTGCCGAAGGCGTGATCGTACCAGCCGTCGGAGTCGTCATAGGCGATGATCACGGCGGTGGAGTCCCAGTCAGGCTGCTCCTGCAGGAAGTTGATCAGGTTGACCACTCCGGCCTGTTCGTCGAGCGGATCGGAGTTGCCGGGATGACCATCCTGGAAGGCCGCGCTCTTGATGAACGAAACCGCCGGGAAGTTGCCGGATCCGACCGCGGTGAAGAAGTCTTCCAGGTCGTAGCCATGATTGGCCGGATCAACCTTCTTGGTGCCCGGGACCGTGGTGTAGCCGATCGCCTTGGTCGAGGTCGGACGCGCATGGGTCGGATTGGCCGTCGACGGAAAGTACTGGAACCAGATGTGGTGCGGGATGTAGTCGACGATGGCGCTGCCGACGACCGCGCTGATGCGTGGAGCGTTTGCAACCCGTAGTGCCATTGTTGTTGATGGTTTGCAGGTTGAAGCCACCGACGAACGAGCCCCAGGGGATATTGGCGGCGTTGAGCAGGTCGCCGATGTTCTTGGCGGTCGAGTTGCCCTGCGCGGTCGTGCTCGAGCAGACGTCGCCGGTCGGATCGATATCGCCGATCAGGGTGAAGCCGCCCTGGCCGTCGGCGAGCAGGTTCGCGTTGCCGGTGCCGACCGTCTGGACGTAAGCCGTTGGTCTGGCCGGCGAACATGTTGAGCGCATGCCGGGGGTCGACGGACCGAACTGGTCGGCCCACGAATTGTCGCTCATCGCGTAGTTCTGGGCGTAATTCCACATCGCGGTGACGGTGTTGCCGTCGAAATAGCCCATGACCTGAGCTGTGGTGCCGAAGGCGCCGGCGCCGCCGCTGGTGCCGCGGCCCGTGTTCAACGGGAAGAGGTCGTTCTTGCCGGCGTCGTAGGCCTTCTGCTCGGGCGTATAGCTATGGCCCTGGTCGACGTGTTGGCCTGCGTACGGTCAAGACGGAACGGGTTGGACGCGCCTGTGCCGTTGGCGGCATTCAGGTTCGGGTTGTTCGTCGAGCAGCGTCGGGCTCGACAGCAGATTGTTGATGTCGCGCGGCGTGTTCTTGGCGGGCTCGAAAACAGGCTCGCCTTCCGGATTCAGCGCATTCGGATACGTGCCGAAATAATGATCGAACGAGACGTTCTCGTTGAAGATGACCACGAGATGCTTGATCGGCGTCTTGGTCTTCAATGTGTTCGGATCGACGGCGGCGTTCTTGTCCGTCTTGTCCGCCTTGTCGTTGGCGATAACCGGGCCAATCGAGGTTGCCCCGATCGCAACCGCAAGCAGCGCTGCGCTGGCCAGCAACGTCGTTTTCAAAGTAGATTTTTTCATTTTTTTCCCCAAAGGAAACCGGTGAAGTGCGCGAAAATCGTTAAGCAGCGTCAATGACGGACGTATGTCGGTTTGATTTCAGCGCAGCTTTGGATTGCAGTCTTCCACGACGGTGCAGTGCAGCCAACGCGCGCTGCAAATCGGAGCGCCGATTTTCGAACCAGCGAAATCATTTGCTAAGTCACGACAGCGAATGTTTTTTTTGATCGTTGCGAAATGCAGGCGCCGGCGACAACACCGGAATATTCAATTTATTTCAGCGCAAATATCTTTTGCTGCCTGCGCGTCTCAATGACGGCGATGCTGAATTCCTTCCGCGCTCCTTCCTTCGGAGGAGGAAAGCGCTACAGCGTTTTCATGCTGACGGCTCACTTTACAAATCCGTCATCAATCTTTTGCAATTATCGCGCGCACTCGCTCGCCCGCGATGTTTTTCGATATCGGAGTGACCTGATACCAAATCTTGCTTCCGTAGCTCAGCAATGCCCGGATATTCCATCCTAGGGATCGCTGACCCACACGTCGCTCTGCTTGATACGCTCGATCAAAGCCGCGGGGCTGAACTTACGCGCGTTCGGCGGCAGTTCGAAGGACGACGCGAGTTGCGGCTCGTCCTTCACGTTCTCAAGGCTGGTGACGATTCCGCCAGAGGTCTTGATCCGCAGCGGAAATCCGCGCTCGCGGTCGACCCAACCGGAAAAGATCTCTTCCGATCCGGAAACGACGCGAAACACAATCGAATCACGGCCATCGATGGCTTCTTCGCCGGTTTGCTCGCAGCGCAGGTCGCCCTGCCCCACGATCCCGGCGATATCGGCCATGGCCTGCCATTGCCGGCAGGGATAGACAGGATCGACCGGCACAAGCAGGCGCGTGAGCGGGCTCGACTGGCGCGCATCCATATAGACCCGCCCGCTACGGCGCACGAAATAGGCTGTTTGCCTGGCCCGATCCACCAGGAAGAAGCCGTCCGCCAATTCCGGAGTCTCGATCCGCGTCTTGCCTTCGAGGACGAACACCCGGCCCGCCGGCGTCCTTCCGCCTTCTCGCTCGACGACAATGTCCGCGGAGAATTGTTGCGCTCGTGCGTCAACATTGCCACTCAAAACCACGCCTGCGAGCGCAATCGCGGCCGACAGCAGCGCCTCGCGTATCCATATTGACTTTGCTACCTTGGCCATCTTCGCCACTCCGCACGGTCGATCAGCGTACCAAAAGCAGCGCCGACCGGCACCCGCACGGGGTCCGATCGGCGCATGTTTGTGGATCACATCAGGTGATCGAAGCCTCGATCACTCGAGGTAGGAGATGTTGTTCGCCTTGCCGTTGAAGTCGAACGCGTCGAACAGGTCAGAAAGCGCCGGGCTGTTGGTCGGCACATACTGATTGTTCTTCGAGAACGTCGGGTTCGGCAGGTTGTCGCGGCTGCGGACCGTGAGCGGCTTGAGGTTCCAGTTGCGCTCGATGAACTTCAGAACCGAGACGTGGTCGGCGTAGTTGTGGTTGACCTTGCCGCCGGTCGAATAGGGCGACAGGATCAGGGTCGGGATGCGCGGTCCGTCGCCGAAGAAGTCGATCGACTGCGTATAGCCCGAGTCCCAGTAGCCGCCGGCTTCGTCCCAGGTGATGATCACCGCCGTCTCCGCCTTCAGCTGCGGATTGGCTTCGAGCGCACCGAGGATGTTGGCGACATAGGCTTCGAACAAATCGACCTTCGAGCTCTGCGGATGACCGTCGAGCAGGCCGTCCGGCTTGCCGAACGACACCGAAGGCAGGTTGTTGTTCTGGATCGCCGTGATCAGGTCCGACGTGTCCTTGATATGCGCCGCGCGCTGGGCCGGGTCGCCCATGATCGAGGTTGCATACTGGAACGGGTTGCAGATCTGGCAATAAGCCACGCCGAGAGCGTGAGCCGGATCGGCAGCCGCCGCCGTGTTGATGTTCGGCGCAGTCGGGTTGGCTGCAACCGCTGCATTCCAGAGCGCCACGGCGTCAGCATAGGCACCGCCGTAATACGCCCAGGTGATGTTCTTCTCGTTCAACGAATCGCCGATCGTGCGGACCGACGACGGCGGAACGGACGTTTCAGGATTGAGTGCGCCGTTCGGCAGGAAGCCGGGATTGACGTTGTTGACCATATAGAAGTGCTTGGTCTTGCAGTTCGGCTCCGCCGCATAGGGCAGCCCATTGAGATAGCTCACGATGGGCTTAACGCCGGGCTGGTTGAAATCGGCGCAGCCGACCCAATTTCCGTCGACGGTATAGCGATTGTTCGTACCCGCCTGCGGATTCGGATTGGCGATGAGGTTCGCCGGCGGGGTGACCGGATTGCCGTGACCATCGCTCCAGAATGCCGCATCGCCGGTGCCGAGCATGAAGTGGTTCGCGCCGGTGCCACCGTGGAACGACTGATGGAAGTTGTCGCTGAGCGTGAAGCGGTCAGCCAACGCCTTCAGGATCGGGGCCTGCTCCTGCAAAGTATTGTAGAAGCCCATCGAGTTGCCCAGACTCTTGTTGGTGGCCGAATAGGTGGCCATCACGAAGGGGAACAAGTCGTTGAGGCAGCCCGAATTGTTGGCCTTGGTCGCATTCGACGCGCTGCAATCGCCTTGCTGCCAGTCCTGGAAGAAGCGGTGCGTGGTGTCGCCGGTGTAGTCGTCATCGGAGAGCGCCGGACCTTGCAGAGGGAACGGCCCCAGCAGGCTCCCGGCACCGGGAACGCGCGTGTCGAGGGAGTTGGCCGGCAGGAGGGTGGCGCCGGTGGTCAGGATGTCGAGATCGCTCGGATCCATGTCCTTCTCGACGCTCGCTTCCGCGATGGTCTTGAAGGGAGGCGACGTGTCGCTTTGGGCAGCCGGGGTGCCCTCGGTGTTGGGCTGCGGCATCGGATTGACCGCGCTGTAGAGCGACTTCGAGACGGCCGGAGCGCCAACATAATAAGAAGTCGTGGCGGCGGCCGAGAACTGCTGGGCCTTGCTGAAGTTCGGACCCGGCGTGCCGTCCTCGTTGACGATGCCCTTCGACAGCAGGTTGGAGATGGTCTCGCCGCTGCCCTTTGGCCGGTACACACCGAAGGTGTGATCGAGGCCACGGTTTTCACCGATCAGAACGATGACGTGCTTGATCGGCGAAGCCGTCTTCACGGCATTGGCCGGATCGTTGTTGCCGTTGTGGTTGTTGCCGTTATTGCCGTTGTGGTTGCCGTTATTACTGTGATGAGGACGCTTGTCCCAGCCGCTGAAGCCGCCGTGGTTGGCGGAGTACGCGGCCGTCGTCACTGCGATCGTCGAAGCGAAACACAGTGCCGTGGTCGTGCGCCATTGTTTCCTAAAGTTGAAAACCATTTGTTGATCCCACGTTTGTTGGTTGTTGGTAACGATGCGCTACCTAGTGGATCAACATGACGCGGGGATATCGGTGTTATGAAACCATGTGAGATTGCGTGAACGACTCCACATTTTTCTCGCGATATTTTTTTGAGTCATCTTCGAATGCAGCGCGTGGATTTTCTCGAACATGATTTATATCGGCGTGACGAGACGGCGAATCGTTTGTCGACTTTCGACGCACTCGTAAAATTCCGCCACCAACAATAGCGCACGCGTGCGCGGCTCCCGGCGTCACACCGACACCGAGAGCAATTAACACGCACGTCTTTGCTACGCGTTTACCTGGACGGGTTTCGCGATTGCATGACCTGACGCAGCGCGCCGTAGTGGCGGTCATGCACCGCGGGATTGAACAACGACCACCGCTCGGCGCCGGCCAGCGTCGAAGGCACGGCGGCGAACATGAGATTGCGATAATTCCTGTAGTCGGCGGCAGCATCGGCCGTGCGCCCCTCACCGACTGCGATGTCGATTCGCCGCAACATCAGCACGACTTCCTTGAGCATCGCACGCGCGCCGAGACGCTCCTGCTCCCCGCCGGACACGCTGGTATTCTTGCGATCGGGATAGCGTTCGGTGAGTTCGCGCAATTCTCCGCCGATCGTGTCGACCGCGAGCGAAACGATTTCCTTGTCACCGGCCGGAATCGCGGTCGCGAGCACGGACGCGAAGTCGTTGATCTCCTTCAAGGACGAGCCGGCGCCGTCCTGCTCGTAGGGCTGCATGCCGTCGCCGACCGCGGTCAGATAGGCCACGAGGTCCTTCTGGTCCTGCGCGGACAATGCGAGATCGAACACCTTGTCGAAATGCGCCACCACCTGATCGTAGGTGTCGAAACGGCCGTCATGAAAATACGGCGCGTTGAAATCGGCGTTGCGCAGCGTCGGCGTCTTGAACAGGCCGCCCGAGCCGACGTCATGCTGCCGATGATCGACAAAGGCGCCCGAGGGTACGTGACAGCCGGCGCAGCTCATGGCCGGATCGTTTGGAAATGGCTTTGAGAACAAGGCTTCGCCACGGCGCTCTGATTCGCTGATCCTGCCAACCAGCCGGCCGGTGGGGCCGAGGCTCGAATTGGGCAGGAAATCGATATCCTGGACGTAGGCAACGATGGCGTCGACAATCACGGGCGACGGCTCAGGCCCTGTAAACTCGTTGACGATCACGTTGTGGACGAAATCGCGCAAAGACGGCATACGGCCGTCGGCTCCATACGGCGCCAGATAACGCGCGCCGCGCAGACTGGGAATCCTGACGGGATCAAGCAGTTGATTATCGGCTTTTGGATTGAACAACGGCCCGGTCGTGTCGAAATTGCCCGGGCGCGTCGACATCTTCGGCATGAAGAATTTGGCATTGCCGGCGCCGTTGACGTGGCACGTGCCGCAGCTCATTCCGGCCTGCCGCGCGACACCGCCGAGAATCGACGGCGAGTTGAACGCCAGATCACCGAGATTGACCAGATAGGATTTCCGCCCCGAGTTCTCGGAACGAAAGACCTCGCGCGGCCGCTGGATGGCATCCTCGTTCAATTCGGTCTTCGCCGGCAGTGTCGTCTGGTCGCCATCAACCGGAAACGCCGAGGCAGGCGTCCGGATGCCGAGAAGCAGGACCGCAAACGCCGTTACAACAATGCTTGACCAGGAGCGGGTCATCGCGATTGGGCCTCCAGCGTCGGACGGTTCAGTCCCAACTTGGCGGACGCTGCCTGGAGCGCGACCACCAGTTCTTCGCTGGCGCGCCGCAGCGCGCGAACGTCGACATGCGGCAGGTCGGACGCCGCGACAATGGCCGTGAGCCGATCGATCGACGCCGTCACCGTATCGGCCAATCGAGCGTCAGTCGCCTTGAGCGCGTCGGCAAAGATCGTGCGGTAGGCCAGATCGATTCCGGCGACGTTATTGCGCATATCCTCAAGCGAGGTGCCGCTGATGCGAGATTCGCCGCCATCGGCCTTGCTCTCGCCGACCTCGTAGGCGAGCCGAACGGTGCCGTCGAGCAATCCCTGCGGCGTCAACGGCATCTCGCGAAGTTTGCGATGAAGGTCGTCGAGATGCGCAACCAGCGCATCGGTATCGCGCTCGACATCGGTCCGGCCGGCGCCGAACAGCTTGGCCTCGATCGCATGGAAACCGCTGTCGGCATTGGGCCAGGCATCGATCAACGCATCGAGTTCAGGAACGAAGCCGGCTGTGAACACTTCCGATCGCTCCCAACCCGCGCGGGCCGACAGCCAGGCCTTCCTGGCGCCGGCCAGATCATCGGCGGCAACTTGTTCGCGCAAATCCCTTGCACCAGCCAGCGCCGATCCGATTCCTTCAATCATATAGGGGCGGTAGCGTTCGGCCGCCTCATCAAGCGGCGCGGCGCGCGCCTGGAGCAAACCGGCGGCCGAGACCAGCATGACAAGTGACGAGGCTACTCTCTTCCCGGACATCGAGACTCCCAACGACATATCCGAACATGAAACAAAGGCGGCGGGACCGCAGCATCCCGTCGAGGCGTGGCAGACGGCGCGCCAATATTGTCGGCTTGTTATGCCGTTTTGTGACGAACTGATTCCGATGCACGGCTTTCGCGCAAAAGATTCACGGCTGCGGAGCAGTCATGCGCAAATAAACAAACGCGTACGCACGCGATCCTTTTTTGACAAAATGACTTCGTCAAGCAAACTTCATATTGCGTCGAGGACGACATGTGTGGTCACTGACACAAAGATCCCTGGACACCATCCGCTCGAGACATGTCTATCGAACCTCAAACTCTCCTGCCGGCAGGGTTTTTCGCAGCTCTGTGCCTGCTTTGCGGCAGCCTGGCTCTCACCGACGTCAGGCGCGGAATCATTCCGGACGCGTACAATCTCGCGATCGCCTGTCTAGGCCTGACCAGGGCCGTTGTCGCGGACGGTGCGCTCGCCGGTATTGAAGCCGTCGCCGAAGCGCTCGCCGTCGGGGTCATCTTCTGGCTGTTCCGGCATTTCTATTCTGTCGTGCGGAAAATCCAGGGGCTTGGACTGGGCGACGTGAAATTTCTGGCAGCCGCCACGCCGTGGGTGGGCATCGCGGGGATTCCCATGCTGCTTCTTGTCGCCGCGTTGTCGGCGCTGATCGCAATCGGCGGCATGCAAATCTCGGGACAGAAGCTGACGCGCCAGACCGCGCTGCCGTTCGGTCCCTTTCTGGCGATCGGCTTGCTGATGGCGCTGGCCGTTCAGCAATGGCTGGGCTTGCGTTAGAAAATGCAATCAGCGGCTTCGTGCTACCGGCTTCGGCGCACTGACGGCGCTGACCGGGATGAGCTGGACTTCGCCGGCCGATTGCCCGCCGGGGGGCGGCAATGTCAGCACCGCCGCCTGCTGGTCTTTCTCCATCGTCACCTGCCCGCCCTTGATCGCAAGCAGTTTCCAGCCCTGGAAATCTTCGCCGATCTTCAGGCGAAGCGCCTCCTTGGTCGACTGATCGAGGAATATCCCAAAACCTTCCTGCTCGCTGGCGATGGTTCCGACCAGCGCGAGCGGCGGCGGCTCGACTTCCTTCTTGCGCGGCGGAGGCGGCGGCGCGGCCGCCGGCTCTGATGCGAGCACGGGAGGCGGCGGCCGGCGCGAGGGCGAGAAGATCGGGCGATCGCGCGTGCCGGACAGACGCGTGAGCGGGATGGCCCACAGCGGATTCGCGCCGAGCGACCGTTCGGCCGCAGGCTGCGGGGCAGCGACGCGGACGGAGGTCACGGGCTCGGCGGCGGCTTCCGCGGCGGGTTTTCCCAATCTGGTTTCCGCAACGATGCCGGCATCGAGCTCGTCGGTCATGATCGGCGTCGTTGCCGCGGCTGCGGCATGAACCGACAAGACCAGCCAGATCAGTTCGATGGTGACGGCTCTGTTCATTTGGCACCTCGCCATTGCCCGGAGACGCCGAGCAGGACCCGCAGCCTCGCCGGCTGCTCACCGGCCTCGGCGGTCGGGGTCTGCACCACGAGCTGGTCGATGAACAGAAACGGCATCCCCGCCTCGAGGTCGTAAAGTAGCTCCTGCAATCGCGGCTGCTCGATTTCGCAGCTTGCGATCATGCTGAGAAACCCGGGACTAGCCGATGTACTCTGCACATCGAGCTGGGTCGACAGCACATTGCCGCCGAACTTCACCACTGCGCCGGCGACCCGCTGCAACAGCGTTGCGCCCGCGATCGTCACGGTCGCACCCTCCAGATAGGCCGAGCCGGATGGCATCGCCATTTCGCCGGGTCCCTTGCGCCGTGCGGCCGCGTGGTGTCCCTCAAGCTGCTCCAGCATCGTCGTCGACGCGGCGACCTCGCTTCTCTGGTCGATCAGGTCCGTGATCGACGTTGCGACCACAAACAGCAGGAGAACGAGAAGACCGACATAGGTCACTGCCGCCGCCAATGGCGACGAGGTCAGGGCCTTCGTTGGTGTCGAAAACATTGTCACGAACCTGATCCGAAATATGCGGTGATATGGGCCTCGATGTGGAATCGCTCCCCGGTTTCGTTGGCCGCGTGGGTCGTCGGGGCAAAGAACGTGGCGCGCGTAAATTGCGGCGATTGTTCCATCAGGCGGATCAGCGACGCGGCATCCTGCGTCATGCCGACCACCTGAACCTTGTCGCCCTCGATGCGGAATTCGGTGACATAGGTGGCGTCAGGCAATGCACGGGTAAGCGCCTCCAGAACCATGACGCTCGACGGCGTCGTTTGCTTGCGCTTCGCGAGCAGGCCCAGGCCTGCCGTGCCTCCGTCCGCACCGATGCGGAGCGCCGCGCGCCGCTGCGATATCCGCCGCTGCAGTTCGTCGAGATCGGACTGCAGCGATCCGCCGAGATAGGCGTTGATCGCCAGCGACGCGGCGGCGGCGACGCCCGCCGCGAGCAGGATGTTGCGCAGCAGGCGCGGAAGATTGACCGCGGCTCCGAGCACGCTCCGCAATGGCTGGTCCAAGAGCCTGATCGGCGCCGGCGCTTCCGCCGTTGCCGGCGCGGCGACCACAATCGATCCCGCATCAACCAGTCCCGCGAACTGACGGACCGGATCGACCTTCTGCCGCGATGTCGCCGCGAACATCACCGCAATGCGGTCGTTTGCGGCAGGCGCGGACGCACTCCAGCCGAACAGCGCATCGCTGATCGTCCAGGGCGTCAGGCGATCGACCTGCGCCCGAACCATGCCGTCCAGGAAGTCGGCTGCCTTGGCCGGAAAATCCAGCTGATGCGTCAGCACATGAGCCGGCCGCATCTGCACCTCGATACGGCTTCCGCGCAGCGCGGCCTCCCATTCCGGCGGCAACGGCGGCTGAGGCCTGCCTCCGTCGAGACGGAAGGACAGGTCGGAGAGCGCGCGCTGGTCTTTCACCGCGGCGGCGCTGGCCGTGAACGTACCATCGTCGGCCTCGACGAGCCTGATCCGTTGTGCGCGTACGAAACGGCCGATCATCGCCTCGACCGCGCCGCCCACGGCGTCGATCCAGGCCGTCATGAACTGTTTCGCTTCCGCGATCATCGCCATCACGACCTCCGGCGCATCGGTGGATTGTTGGCGGGCCCGACATCGTCCTGCCACGACAGCACGCGGTAGGGTTCGCGCTCGTCGCCGAGCACGATCACCACTTCAGAGATGCTGCGGCGGCCGCCGGCAAAGCGGATCACGCTCTCCACCCGGTAACAGAGGCTCTTCACGGTCACGACGCTCTTCGGTTGTCCGTTTGCCGCATCGGAATTCTTCCCGAACGCCGCCACCACTTCGGGGGCTGCAATCCTGGCGTCGATATCGGGCGATCCGTTGAATATGGTCACAAAGGGCAAGGCGCGCTCAACCAGCACCGGCGATAGGCCGGCGACCAGCGCGAGTTCATTGACATGGGTGAAAAGCGATTGCCGCGGCGAATAGCCTGACGCGGCGTAACGCGCCTCTTCCTCGTTGGCGCTGCCCGGCGTGGGGCGCGTGCGCCAACCCACAACCCGCTCGGCCCCCTCCTGGGCGACCTCCTTGCCGGCGCCAAGCACGGCAAAGAACGCGGCCAGCGCCTCCTTTGGCGCGAAGTTGAGATCGATGCGGGCGGCCTCGGACGTGAAGGTGACGCTGACATCGGCGTCATCCATACGGAAGTTAAACGCGCCACGAGCCGGTCTCGCCTCGCCGGGCGTCAGCATCAATCGATAGGCAGAGAGCTCGGCGGCGGCCGACACCAGCGCCTCATTTTGCAACGCGGTGTCGCCGATCGCCATCGCCTGCGCGGATGCCGACAGATAAAGGGCGAAGATCATCGCAAGCGACGACAATGCGACCAGTATCCACAGCACGGCCACGATCACGAAGCCGCGCTGTGACTGTCTGGGGGAGATGGGAGTGAAACGCCTCATCGCTGACCTCCCCTTGCCGTCGCGCCGGCGTCAGCGCTGTCCGTTCCGCCTGCCTTGTCGTCCGTCTTCTCACCCGGCTTGCCGCCCTTGTCGTTGCAATTGCCGGCGCCCCGCGTGCAGTCGCTCGGGATCTGGGCATGCACCGTCGCGACCGTCGAGACCGACAGCACACGTTCGCTGGCCTGGTCCCGCACGGTCAGCCTGATCATTGCGGGCAAACTGTCGGCATCCACCCACCTGCTCTTCCATTTCCGGTCAGGTCCCGCATAGGCGAACGACAACCGATATGGCGCGCGCAACAGCACGACGGGATCGCCGAAATGCAGCCGCTCCGACAGCGACGAGCCGACCGGAAGCGGCGCGAAACGTTCACGGGAGCGCACGGTGACGAATTCGCGGCGGTCCGTCGCCTCGCCGAGATGCACGACATCCAATCCCGGACCCACATTCGGTCCTGCTGCCGTCCGCACGAAGGTGACCGAGAGCTCCGATCCCTCGAACAACGGATTGCGTGTCTCCCGATTGACCGGAACAAATTCAGCCGCGGCCAGGTCGGCAGCAATGCGTTGCAGCGCGACCGCGATCGCTTCGCCGCGCTGAATGCGGCCCAGGCCGCGATTCCAGTTCGGCAGCCATTGCGCCGTGATGCTCGCGAGCGCGGAGAGCACAAGGCCCATCAGCGCCAGCGCGGCAATGGTTTCGATCAGGGTGAAACCACCCTCGCTCGCCCGCCGGTCGCCGCGCCCGCCGTTCATTCGGATGCCCTCTTCACCAGCCGTACCGTGCGGATATCCGACGTCGCGCCGCCGGGGGCGCGTACGCGGATGCGGACGAGTTCGGGGATCCAGGCCAGATCGGAATTGCGGGCCGTCCATTCGCCGCCGAGCGGCGAAATATCGATCGTCCAGCGATAGCCGTCGGACTGTCCCGACGACGTTCCTTCCTGAAGCTGGTCGCGCGGCGGAATCGCCGTGATGATCGCCGTGCGCGTCGCCTGCATCAATGCGACATGGCGCTCGAATGCGCGCACGCCGCGCACATTGGCAGACATCAGCGAACCGATAGCCACGATGACGACGGCGACCAGCGCCAGCGCCACCAGCACCTCGATGATGGTGAAGCCGGCGTCGCGCCGCTCAGTTGATGGCGGTGCCGCGGGAAACAATTTCCACCCTCCCCGTCAGCCAGTTGACGCGAATTTCGAAACCTGCATCGAAGCGCGTCAGTGCGATCGTGCCGCCGCACGAGGTGCCGTTGGCGAAAAAGCGAATGGTCGAAAGCGCGGCGCGCCGCTCGCAGGTCTGGGGCAGCACCGCATCGAAGTGAACGTCGTCGGGAATGCGGATCGCCGCCGGCGACGCCCCGGAGCGGATCGCGCGGCTGCCGGTATCGACCAGCGTCGCGACGCTGACCTGGCGACGGATCGCGGCATCGCGGTCGGTCTTCAGGAGCGTCGCCGCCTGCAATGCATAGGCCTGCAGGCGCGAGCGCGACGTCTCGTGCGGGATGAACGGCAGCAGCACGGCCGCGATCAAGGCGATGATCGCCAGCACGCAGACCATCTCGAGCAGGGTGAAGCCCCTTTGCGCCGACTCACTCATTTTTTGCATTTTTTTGCAGGCTCTCGAGCGAAATATCTGCCGCGAGCCCGCTGCCGCCTTCCTGACCGTCGGATCCATAAGAGAGGATATCGTAGGGGCCGCGCTCGCCGGGCGAGCGATAGATATAGGCGTGGTTCCAGGGATCGTTCGGAACGCTGCCGCCCTTCAAATAGGGTCCGTTCCAGGCGGCGACGCCCGGCGTCTGCCGCACCAGTGCGGCCAATCCTTCCGCGCTCGAGGGAAAGCGGCCGGCATCGAGATAGAACAGATCGAGCGCGCTCGCAAAGCTCTGCAGCTGGATCTTGGCTGCCTTGACCTTGGATTCGCTGAGATAGTTGAGCACGCGCGGGCCGATCAGTCCCATGATCAGGCCGATGATCGCAATCACCACCAGCATTTCGACCAGTGTGAAGCCGGCCTCGCCATGGCGTGATCCGGCGCGCCGCAGCGCATGGCGCTTTTCGCCGTTGTAGAAGAGGTGTGCGATGGCTTTGAGCGATATCATGATGAACCAGCCTTTGGTCTAGTTGACCAGTTGTGTGACAGACAGCAGCGCTGTCATGACGGACACGATCAAGCCCCCGACGACCGTGCTGATGGAGATGATGGCGAGCGGCCCGACGATTCCGACGACGCGGTCAAGGCTGCGCTGTAATTTCGCTTCGTAAAATTCCGCGACGCGCCCGGCCAGCGCCGGCAATTGACCGGTCTCCTCGCCGAGCCGCAGCATCCGCACCGCCATCGGCGGCAGGCTGTTGGCCACGGCCAGCGCGTCGGACAGCTTGCCGCCATGGCGCACACGATCGGCCGCGGCGCCCCAGCCCTGCTCGTTTCCGGTCACCGCCATGATGTCGACGAGGATGCGCAGGGTCGCGGTGAGATTGACGCCGCTGCCGAGCAGAACGCCGAGATTCCGGCAAAACAGGCTGCAGCGATAGAACTGGAAGATGTTGCCGATGCCGGGCATGCGCGAGAGCACGCCCACGATGGCGTAGCGCGTCGCCGGGCTCCGCAGCAGCCACCAGCCCCCCGCGATGACCGCCGCAGCCGTCAGGAGCGCGGCATTGGCATTGGCGCGCAGGAATTCCGACACGCGGATGAAGATGCCGAGCGTCGTATCCGATTTGCTGCCGAAATCCTGCAACACCGTCGAAAACTGCGGCAGGACGAACAAGATGAAGAACAGCATGACGGCGCTGGCCGCGACCAGCACAAAGGCCGGGTATTGCATCGCATCCGTCAGCTTGCGCCGCATCTGCTCGGATCGCGCCCGCTCCACGCCGAGCATTTCCAGCACCTGGTCGAGCGTGCCGGAGACCTCGCCGACGCGAACCAGCGCGACATACATCGGCGGAAACAGCGCCGGATGGTCTGCGACGGCGTCCGCAAGACTTTCGCCCGTCAGCAGCGACGTGCGGAGCTTGCCGACGACAGGACGCATCCGGCCGACATCGGCGTCACCGGCGAGCAGTTCGAGCGCATCGTCCAGACGCGCGCCGGCCTTGAGCAACAACGCGAGGTCACGGGTGAAGGTGGTGATTTCCGTCGAACTCGGCCGGCCGAACCAGTCCATAGCCGGCGACATCGGGAAGATGAACGCCTGTCCTCGATCGTCTCGATCGGCAGCAGCCGCAGATATTCGATGCGGCGTGCGACTTCGGCCGAATTCGGCGCCGAGATCGTGCCATTCACGATCTCGCCACTCTGTGTCAGCGCGCGGTAGCGGAAATTCGGCATGGTGTCACCGCAGCGTCGTGACGCGGAGAATTTCCGCAGGCGATGTCAGCCCGGCGCGGCATTTGGCGATGCCGTCGTCGAGCATCGTCGTCATTCCGCCGCGGATCGCGATCTCGTCGATCTGCAGGCCGTCGGTCTTCTCGCCGATCAGTTCGCGAAGCTCGTTTGTCAGCTCCAGCACCTCGAATACGCCGAGACGGCCGCGATAGCCGGTGCCGCCGCAACGCTCGCAGCCGCAGGGTTCGTGAATGATCTCGCCGCAATGAAAGCCGAAGGCGGCAAGCCGCGGATCCTCGGCAAGATCGGCCTCAGCGAGCACGCGCTGTCGACTTGCAGCGCTCGCACAATTGGCGCACCAGCCGCTGCGCGATGACGGCGCGCAGCACCGAACGCAGGAGATAGCCTTCGACACCGAGATCGAGCAGTCGCGGCACCGCTGCCGCCGCGGTTTCGGTGTGCAGCGTCGTCAGCACCAGATGCCCGGTCAGCGCGGCGTGCACCGCGACATGCGCGGTTTCGGAGTCGCGGACCTCACCGACCATGATGACATCGGGGTCCTGGCGGACGAAGGAGCGCAGCGCCGCCGCGAAGGTCAGGCCGATTCGCCGGCTTGACCTGCGCCTGGTTGATGCCGGGGATCTCATATTCGACCGGATCCTCGATGGTCAGGATCTTGCGGATCGGCTCGTTCAGGATCGACAGCACGGTCGCAAGCGTCGTGGTCTTGCCGCTGCCGGTCGGGCCGGTGACGACGATCATGCCATGCGGCAATTTCAGCAGCCGCCGCAGCCTGGTCTCGTCCGGCGACGAAAACCCGAGCTTCTCGACGACCAGCAGCCCGCGATCCTTCGGCAGGATGCGGATGACGGCCGATTCGCCATGCTGCATCGGCATGATGGCGACGCGGATGTCGATGTCGGCGCGCCCGGCCCGCAGCCGCGCCGCGCCGTCCTGCGGCAGGCGGCGCTCGGCGATGTTGAGGTTGGCCACGATCTTGATGCGGGAGATCACCGCCTGCGGCAGCACGCCGGCCGGAGCCGCGACCGGCCGCAGCAGGCCGTCGATGCGCATGCGGACCACGAGGCCTGACTGAAACGGCTCGATATGGATGTCGCTGGCGCGCAGTTCGACCGCCTTTTCAATCAGATCGTTGACGGCGCGCACCACCGGCGCGCCGCTTGCGAGGTCGCGCAGGCTCTCGATGTCGTCGTCGCGGAGCTGCGCCGGCGCTGCCTCACCGGCTTCCGCGTCCTGCTGCTGGTCCAGCCGCCGGTCGAGGACGACTGCGAGATCCTCGGATGTGGCGACCGTGATGTCGACGTCGGCGCCGAGCACGATCTGCGCCGCGCGCTGGGCCGCCTGGTCGGTCGGGTCGGCGACGGCGAGCACGGTGCCGCCATCCGGCGAGGAGATACGGGAAGACCAGGGTCTCGCGCAGGAAGCGTGGCGAGAACGAGGCCACAAGCGGCGCCGCCGCCATCATGTCCTGCAGGCTTACCCGCTCAGGCCGTGGAAACGCGCAGCCTCATCGGCGAACTCGGTCGCCGACAGATCGGCAAGCTCCCACAGCTTGGCCTGGCGCTGATCATACGCGCCCTGCCCCGCGGCTTCGCTGCGTCCGCCGTCAACCGCCAGGTGCTGGCTCTGACGGAGATATTCCACGAATTGCGAGGATAAATCGCTAGCCATCCGTCGTTCCGGTCGCACGAGACTTTAATGGATCAAAGGCCGACACTCGCGGACCGTCCGACGGCGATGCACGCGTTGCCAGCATCGCTGCGTTATTGACCTGAAGTATGACAGCTGTACGAAGCCTCTGCCGGCGAGGCCGCTCAAATCAATTTTAGTAACCGCTATCTGGCCGGCGGGAATAAACGAGCACTGTGTTCTGAAATCAACGCATGCCGGCTGACGGCAGCGCGATCACGTCACCAATTTTATTTCTGTCATGTTCGATCGGCTAACTACTGCGGTCCTGCAGGTGACACAAATCTGTCGTCGGCCGACGATCTGGTGACCACCCCAATACAGTCTGAATTGGCGAAGTTCTATGGTACGCGTCGGCAGGCTGGGCCCTTCTCCAACAATCCGTCGCGCCGTGTCGGCGCTGGTCTTTGTTCTTGTCGTCGCTGATTGCTGCTGGCGTCCTGCAATTCGGCCACGTCGGCACGAGCGTCGACGGCTCCCAGCTCGACATCACCGACAAGGTCCGCTCGATCGACCTGTCTGCCGCGACAGCCGCAACCGGTGGGCGCCGCGCGCTGCCGACGTCGGCGGCGGCAACCGCACCGGCCGGCCGCCATCTATGAAGGCGCCGACGGTCACCGCCGTCTCCGACGAGCGGCCGCAATTCGCGTTCGAGCGGCAACGGCTTCGACCTGAATTTCGAGAACACGCCGGTTGCGACCGTCGCCAAGGTGGTGCTCGGCGACATCCTGCAGGTCGGCTACACGATCGATCCCAGGGTCCAGGGTACGGTCAGCCTGGTCTCGGTCCGGCCGGTGCCGAAGTCCGACATCGTATTCGTGCTGGAAAATGCGCTGCGGCTGAGCGGCGTCGTGCTGCTGCACGACGCGTCCGGCTACCGGCTGACCCCGCTGGGCGATGCGGTCGGCGCCGGCCGGGTCGATGCCGCGGCGCCAATCCCGAGCCCGGCTACGGCGTCTCGGTGGTGCCGCTGCAATATGTCTCGGCGCAGACGCTGTTGAAGCTGATGGACAGTTTCGCCACCAGGGCCGGCACGGTGCGCGCCGACACCACCGCAACCTGCTTCTGATCCAGGGCACCGGCGCCGAGCGCCGCACCGCGGTCGACACCGCGCTGAGCTTCGACGTCGACTGGATGCGCGGTCAATCCGTCGGCATTTTCCCGGTCACCGAGCGGGCCTCCCGGCCCCGATCATCGCGGAGCTGGAGAAGATCGTCGATTCCGGCGAGAACGGGCTCAGCCAGAACGTGATCAAGTTCGAGCCGGTCGCCCGCCTCAACGCCATCATGGTCGTGACCAAGCGCGCCGGACATGCTGCGCACCGCCGCGACCTGGATCAAGCGGCTCGACCGCGCCGACACCGCGCGAACCAGCGTCCACGTCTATCGCGTGAAGTACGGCGATGCGCGACAGATCGTCGCGCGTGCTGACCGACATGTTCCTCGGCGGTTCGGGCTCGTCGAACCTGCTCGACAGCGCCGACAACCAGGTCGCTCCGGGATCTGGCCTCTCGACGACGTCGAGCGCCGACCGCCTGTCGGTCTCACGCCAACAGTCCCGCATCCATGGGCGGTTTCGCCTCCCGTGGCGGCACGGCATTGGAGCGGCAGAACACAGTACTGGGCGGGGGCATTCAGACAGGCTTCGGCGGCGGAGGAGCCGCCAACCCCGGCGGCAATGCGGCCACGCTCGACGCCGGACGCGGCGCGACGGGCGGCAATGGCCAGCCGGTGCTGCAGGACGTTCGGATCACCCCCGATACCGTCAACAACACGCTCCTGATCTACGCGGATCAGGCCAATTACCGGATCATCGAATCGACCCTGCTGCAGATCGATCAGCCGCAGCTGCAGGTCGCGATCGATGCGACCATCGCCGAAGTGACGCTCAACAACACGCTGGCCTATGGCGTGCAGTCCTACATCACCGGCCAGAATCTCGGGCTGCGACCGAACTCCGGATCGATCCTCAACACCCAGGCGACGGCGGCTCCGGCGACCACGGTCGATCCGGCCACGGGCGCGGCACCGTCGCCGGCTCCCTCACCAACGCCTTCATCAACCGCGCCTTTCCGGGCTTCAACTTCCTGATCGGCTCGGAGACGCAGCCGAGCTTCATCCTCGATGCGCTGCATGCCGTCACCAACGTGAAGGTGCTGTCCAACCCCTCGCTGGTCGTGATCAACAACCAGATCGCGACGCTGCAGGTCGGCGACGTCGTGCCGGTCTCGACCGGCAGCGCCACCGTGCTCACAACCAGCAACACGGTGGTCAACACCATCGACTATCGCAACACCGGCATCATCCTGCGCGTCTCGCCGCGCATCAGCGTCAACGGCACGGTGCGGCTCGATATCGAGCAGGAGATCAGCAACGTGCCGAACACGGTCGGCAGTACCCCCAACCTGACCCCGACCATCTCGGAGCGCCGGGTGAAGAGCTCGATTTCGGTCGCGACCGGCCAGACCGTGCTGCTCGCCGGCCTGATCAGCGAGCAGCAGACCGGCTCGCGAAACGGAATCCCCGTGCTCGACCAGATTCCCGGCCTCGGCGACGCCTTCGGCCATCAGTCCAACAACACCCAACGCACCGAGCTGATCATCTTCATTCGGCCGCAGATCATCCGCGACGGCTCGGATGCGCATGTCGTCGCCGAAGAGCTTCGTTCGAAACTGCGCGGCAGCATCGCAACCACGAACACCAATGCACCACTCACCACCAGCTTCCACTGACGGCGGACGATCTGCCTTGATCCGGCGCGCCCAGCGGAGCGGCCTGCGGCGCTGTTGCTCGTCGCGCTCGGCGGATTTTCCCCCGCGCAAGCCGATACGCTGGCCCGTGGCGTGTCGGCATTCGAGCGCGGCGACTACGTTCGTGCAGCCCGGGACTTGTCAGCAGCCTGCGGCGCGAGGAAATGCGAGAGCGCTCGGCCTGCTCGGCTTCATGTACGAACATGGCTTCGGCGTGCCGCAGGCCTATGAGGCCGCCTTCGACTTCTATTGCCGGGCGGCCGTGCAGGGCGATCCGTTCGCGCAGGCCATGCTAGGACTGATGTACGACAAGGGTCACGGCGTCCACCACGACTTTATCCAGGCCTATAAATGGCTGGACCTGGCAGCGGCGCATGCGCGCGGCCGCGAGCGCGACGCCTATTTGCGATTTCGCAACGCTGTTGCCTCCAAGATGTCCCGCGACGAAATCGTCGTCGGGCAACGGCTGGCTCTGAGCTGGCTCCCCAACCAGCCGTAAGCGGCCGACGATCGCTTTCTAGACAATCGCGATCGGCCGGATCGGCGAGCCCGTCGATCCGGCAAGACGCAGTGGCAGTGCCACGAAGAGGACGCGAGGGCTGCGCGTCGGCGCAATGTCCTCCAGGTTCAGGTTCTCCATGATGTGGATGCCTTCATCAACCAGCATGATAGCGTGAACGGACGGCCCCGGAGGCGGCAAGCACTCGAAGGCCGGCGTATCGGATCCGACCAGCGTGACCCCGCGCGACACCAGCCATCGTGCAGCCTTCTCACCCGGACCGGGCATGCCGCCGCGCAGACCATTGAAGCTCGCGGCATCGGACCAATGCTTGGACCAGCCCGTGCGGATCAGGACCGCGTCCCCCGTCCTGATCTCAGCCCCTGTGAGCGCCAGGGCTTTCTCGACGTCTGAAACCGAAATCTCCTCGGCGGGCTGCATGCAATCGACGCCCCTGGCCGCGGCGATATCGAGCACGACGGCACTTTGGAGGATCGGCGGAATATCGGCCGCGTTCAGCTCCCGATAGCCGTCGCGGGTTTCGATCTCGGAGACCTTGATGCCGCCATGCAGGCAGCCGTTGCGCGAGAAATGTCCGAGCGCATCGATGTGAGTTCCGGAGTGTCCCGACGTGACGATGATCTCGTTGGCAAAGCTCGAGCCGTCCTTGCGCTTGACCGGATGCGGATCGCCGTGCCGCCGGTGCAAGGCCAACGAGTAGGGAACATGCTGGTGATAGACCGGCATCGACGGCGCCATTGCATGAGACAGTTCATAGACCCTTGCGCCTTCGGCGATGGCCGCAAGCAGCTTCGGATCGAAGCTCGGCAGTCGGCTCTTCATCACATCTCTCCGCGTTCAGGGCTGACAGCACCGCACGCGCAAAGCGCGATCATGTTGCTGCGCTGCCGTCGAGCACCCATCAGAAACACACTTTGTAAAATATTGACAGGCCTGCAATTATCCCGCAGCCTCGACCAAAATGGGAGGACGTCATGGCAGAGATCGTATTCGCTGCCGGCGCACCGCATGCGCCAGGGCTGATCGGCCTGCTCGAGGCCGCCCCTTCCGACGTCAAGGACGTCGTCACCACGACCTACCGCAATCTCGCCGAAGCCGTCGTCGCGGCAAAGCCCGACGTCCTGATCGTGTTCGCCAACGATCATCTGGCCAACAGCCGGGTCCGCGCCTACCCGGACTTCCTGATCGGCATGGCCGCCGAACACCGAGGCCCGTTCGAATGGTTCAAGCCATGGATTGGATGCGAGGACTACACCGTGAAGGGCTCGCCTGAGGTCGCGGCAGCCTTGTTCAACGGCATGAGCAGGCGCGGTATCCGCATGTTCGCGCAGAACGAAAACCTCAAATTCGACGACAATATTTCCGTCCCGGTGCTGCTTACCAACATCGCCGGTTCCAGAATCCCGATGGTGCCCGTTCTGCAAAACTGCACGGTCCCGCCAATCCCGGATCAATATCGGTGCTACGCGGTGGGACAAGCGCTCGGCGATTTCATCCGTGACGATCTCCCGTCCGGACATGCGCGTGGCCTTGCTCGGCTCGGGCGGCCTGAGCCACGAGCCCGGTGGAGCGCGCTACTACTTCATCGACGAGACGTTCGACCGCTGGTTTCTCGACCTCGCCGCAACCGGCGACCATGAGCGGCTGCTGAAGGAATTGACGCTGGAGAAGATGGAGGCAGCAGGCTCGGGCGGCACGGCTGAGCTCCTGGCTTGGGTGGTGGTCCTCGGCGCGATCGGCTCAAAGCCCGGCAAGAGCTTCGGTTACACCGTTCACAAGGACTTCAAATGCGGTATCGGCGCCGTCCTGTGGGACATGAACGCCAACCTGCAGCGGCGACATGCGGTTGCGTGAGATCGCGGTCAGACTTAGGAAATACGGGACGTGAGAAATATGGGACTTGAGAAATTCAACCCGGCGCTCGCAATCCACGATCTGATCCAGGATCTGAAGTGGTCCGCGACATTGCGCGAGGAGTTCGCGACCAACGAAGCCGCCGTGCTGAACCGCTATCCGCTTCGCGCGGATGAACGACACGCCATCGAAACCCGCAATTTCCTCGCGCTCTACGACATCGGCCTTCACCCTTATCTTGGCGGCCAGTTTGCGCGACTGATTTTCGGCAACGAGGCCGGCAAGGGCGCGACGGTTGCCGTCAACAAGCTGGTCGAGTCATTGCAAGGCAAGGGTTCGGTCGCTTAGCTGGCCGCGTGGCCAGCGCGCGAGTTTTCGCCGCCCACGCGCGAATGCCGAAGGCGATCTGCGGCAAACCATCGAGGCCGCAACGATACTCCCGAACTTCGCGACCGCAGGAATGGCTGGCTGGCGACTCAGTAGTGGCACTAGCAACGTGACTAAAAAGCAGAAGATCTCCTGAGGTCATCGGCAAGATCAGTCGCGGGCACTCGCTGCCGACCGCTCTTCTGTATCGTATCCGAAGACCAGCGCCTCGCGCAGCGCAAGCAAGTCTTGGCTGATGCATTTCATCAGCGTATTGCTCTCCAGTTGTTCCATCTCATAGCACATCTAAGGCGAGAAATAACATTATGTTATCTTCTCGAATAAATGAGTAATTGTGTTATCGCCGCACGGCGCTATGTATTCGCTCCATCCAGAGCAAACGCGTTTATCGGCGATCAATTGCACGCCATGCCGGCCGTTCGCGAAGAGCTCCCATAAAAAAACTACGCCGTCGAACGGCTTTCCACTCAAAACAGGGAAGGAACCCAGATGACGTCAGGCAACAGCCCCAGGAACATGCGCCAATCGAGGATCGCCGCCGCCAGCGGCTGGATCGGGTCGGCGCTCGAATACTACGACTTCTTCATTTACGCGACCGCCGCGTCGCTGGTCTTTCCGCAAATCTTCTTTCCCTCGCAGAATCCGACGGTCGCCATCGTCGCGTCGCTTGCGACCTACGGCGTCGGCTATGTCGCGCGCCCGATCGGTGCTTTCGTGCTCGGACACTGGGGCGACACGCACGGCCGCAAAAACGTGCTTGTGCTCTGCATGTTCCTGATGGGTTTTTCGACAATGCTGGTTGGCGTGCTCCCGACCTATGAGCATGTCGGCATCTGGGCCCCGATCTTCCTGGTGGTGCTGCGGCTGATCCAGGGTTTCGCGGTCGCCGGCGAAATTTCCGGTGCAAGCTCCATGGTGCTGGAGCACGCTCCCTTCGGCCGGCGCGGCTTCTTTGCGAGCTTTACGCTGCAAGGCGTGCAGGCCGGGCAAATTCTTGCCGCTGCCGTGTTCCTTCCGATCGCCACTTACATGGGCAAGGACAACTTCATTGCCTGGGGCTGGCGCATCCCGTTCCTGCTGAGCCTTATCGTCGTCATCATCGGCTATTTCATCCGTCGCGAAGTCGACGAGACGCCGGCCTTTGCCAAGGAAAGCGAGGAAGGCGCGCTGCCGAAGGCACCGATTGTCCAGGCCTTCCAGACCAGCTGGGCCGACATGCTCCGCGTCGTCTGCATGGCGCTGATGAACGTGATCCCCGTGGTCGCGACCATTTTTGGAGCGGCCTACGCCGTGCAGCCGGCCTATGGCGTGGGCTTCAAGCCCGACGTCTATCTCTGGATCCCCGTGCTCGGCAATGTCGCGGCCGTCTTCGTCATCCCGTTTGTCGGCAATCTCTCCGACAAGATCGGCCGGCGGCAACCGATCATCTTCGGCGCGTTGTGCTCGGGCCTGTTGTCCTTTGCCTATCTCTACGCGATCAGCGTGCAGAACGTTCCCGTGGCGATCGTACTCTCCATCCTGATGTGGGGTATCGTCTACCAGGGCTATAACGCGGTGTTCCCGAGCTTCTATCCGGAGCTGTTCCAGACCCGGTACCGCGTCTCGGCAATGGCGATCTCGCAGAATACCGGCACCACCATCACGGCCCTATTGCCCGCGCTGTTCGCAATCGTTGCACCTCCCGGATCGGCGAACGTCCCGCTCACGGTCGGTGCGATCGCCTTCGCGATCACGGCCATCGCAGCGATCGCCGCTTACTCGGCGCGGGAAACCTTCCGGCTTCCGGTCAGCGATCTCGGCAATGCCACGGCAACGCCGATGGCCAAGCAGGACTACGACAGACTGCGTGCGGCCTCGTTTGGCGGCGCCGCGACGGCCTGAACCAGACAAGACGCGCGGAGCCGTCGGCCCCGCGCTCTCCTCACAAGCGCGTGACGTATGAGAGAACTTCGATGACACCCGAATATGAATTTCATCAACGCGACCGGGATATCCATCCCCCAGCCTTTACGCCCGTTTACAAGACCAGCGTTCTACGCTCGCCGAGGATCCCGCTCTGGTCGCTGCAGAACTCGCTTTCGGAAATCACCGGCCCCACATTCTCCCGCGACGAACTCGGCCCGCTCGATAACGACCTGATCCTCAACTATGCGAAGGACGGCAAGCCGATCGGCGAGCAGACCATCGTTCACGGCCGTGTGCTCGACGGCAACGGCCGACCGGTCCCCAACACGCTCGTCGAAGTCTGGCAGGCCAATGCCGGCGGCCGCTATCGGCATCGCAACGATACCTACATCGCGCCGATTGATCCAAATTTCGGCGGCTGCGGGCGAATGCTGACCGACGACAGCGGCTACTACTTCTTCCGCACCGTCAAGCCGGGGGCCTATCCTTTCCGCAATCGCGTCAACAGTTGGCGGCCGGCTCACATCCACTTCTCGGTGTTCGGCTCCGGATTCGCGCAGCGGCTGATCACCCAGATGTATTTCGAGGGTGATCCGCTGATCCCCCACGACTCCATCATGGCGACGATACCCGACAAGTCGGCGGCGGAGCGCTTGGTTGCCAAGCTCGATCTCAACGCATCGCTGCCACTGGAATGCCTCGCCTATCGCTTCGACATCGTGCTGCGCGGCAGTCGCCAGACCCTGTTCGAAAACAAGCTGCACGGAGGATGACGATGTCCGACCTTTATCTGCCCGAAACGCCGTCGCAGACAGCCGGCCCGTATGTACATATCGGCTTGATCCCGAACCAGGCCGGCTTCGACATTTTCGCAAACAACTTCAGCGGCGACATAGCCGGACCCGACGTCGCCGGCGAGCGCGTCGTGATCGAAGGACGGATCTTCGATGCGTCCGGCCATATCGCCAAGGACGTACTGGTGGAGACGTGGCAGGCCAATGCTGCAGGCCGCTACAATCATCCCGCCGATCGTCAGGACAAGTCGCTCGATCCGAAGTTTCGCGGCTGGGCACGAACGGGAACGGATTTCGAGACCGGCATCTACCGCATCAACACGATCAAACCCGGTGCGGTTGCGGGACGACGCGGCCGAAAAACCATGGCGCCGCATGTCAGTTTCTGGATCGCCTCCCGTGGGATCAACGTCGGACTCGCAACCCGGATGTATTTCGGCGACGAGGCTGCGGCCAACGCCGGCGACCCCGTGCTCAATATCATCGAACAACCGGAGCGACGTCAAACACTGATCGCTGCGCGGTCCGAGCAAAAAGGACAGACCATCTACACGTTCGACATCCATCTCGGCGGCGAGCGCGAGACCGTCTTTTTCGATGTCTGAGAACCGAAGCAACGAGGTGTATTGTGACCGATAGTGACATTCTGAACTCGGTCCGGCGCGGAAAGCCGCCGGTGAACTGCGCGGTGATCGGGACCTGGTCGCTGCAATCCTATGTGCGCGAACGTCTGTCCGACGGACACCGGCATAACCAGTTCGGCGACGCGCCGGTCGGCTATATCGGCTACTCGCCGGATGGACGGATGTACGCGATTTTCACACGCAACGACCGGGTCACGCCGCGCGACACGGTGCCAACCGATGAAGAAGGCGTCGAGCTGATCGGCAGCATGGTCGCCTATGCCGGGACCTTCTCGCTTGGTGAGAACGTTGTGGTGCACCACATCGACACTTCATGGAATCAGGCCTGGACCGGAACCGACCAGATCCGGCATTTCGTGCTGGAGGGCGATACGCTGACCATCACCACGGCGCCCTACAAGAGCTATCTCGACGGCACGCTCGGCCGCTCGATCCTCGTGTGGACAAGGGTAAACTAAGATGTCGAGCATGCATGCCTTTGAGACCGGCCTCGATCGCAATCAGGCGAACTATGTCCCGTTGTCGCCGGTGAGCTTCCTGACGCGCGCCGCCAGCGCCTTCGCGGAGAAAATCGCCGTCATCGACGGCACGCGCCGCTATACTTATCGGGAGTTGCTGGAGCGATGCACAAGGCTTGCCTCTGCCCTGGCGAAGCTGGGCGTCGGCCGCCTCGACACGGTCGCCATCATCGCATCCAACATTCCCGAGATGATCGAAGCCCATTTTGCCGTTCCGATGCTGGGCGCGGTGCTCAATCCGCTCAATACGCGGCTCGACGCGGCAAACATCGCCTTCTCGCTTGAACATGGCTCCGCCAAGGTGTTGCTCGTCGATGGCGACTACGGCCAGGTCGTTCGCGAAGCGCTCGCGCAACTCGAGTCCGATATCATCGTGGTTGATATCGCCGCACCCGGTCAGCCTGGCGCGGCCATCGGCAAATATGGCTACGAGGAGATCCTCGCGGCGGGTGACCCGGCCTTCGATTGGCCTGGCATCACCGACGAATGGCAGTCGCTGGCCCTGTTGTACACGTCCGGCACAACAGGTGATCCCAAGGGGGTCGTCTACAGCCATCGCGGCGCATATCTTTCCGCTCTCGGTAACGGACTGTGCTTTGGCCTCGGCTACGACAGCATCTATCTGTGGACGCTGCCAATGTTTCATTGCTGCGGATGGTCCTATCCATGGGCTGTCGTGGCGGTCGGCGGCACTCAGGTCTGCCTTCGGAAGGTCGAACCGTCGGTGATTTTCGGCTTGATCGCCGAACATAGGGTCACCCACTTGTGTGGCGCGCCGATCGTCCTCAACATGCTCGCACACGCGCCTGCCGAGCAGCGCGTTCCTTTCAATCACGTCGTTTCTGTCGCGACCGGCGGGGCAGCTCCGCCGTCTGCGGTTTTCCGTTCGATGGAGGCGCTCGGCTTCCGCGTGGTTCATCTGTACGGCGCAACCGAGACCTACGGTCCGGCGACATCCTGCGTGTTCCAGCCGGAGTGGCACGCACTGCCCGACAGCGAACGCTTTACCAGGATGGCGCGGCAGGGCGTCGCCTATCCGATGGTCGACGATGTCAGGGTGGCCGATCCGGAAACAATGATGAGTGTTCCGCGGGATGGTGAGACCGTCGGCGAGATCATGGTCCGCAGCAATACGGTCATGAAGGGCTATCTCAAGAACAGCGGTGCCACGGCAAAGACGCTGGTGGGCGGCTGGTGCCTGTCCGGCGACATCGCGGTCTGGCATCCTGACGGGGCGATCGAAATCAAGGACCGCTCAAAGGACATCATCATTTCCGGCGGAGAGAACATCAGTAGTCTCGAGGTCGAGGAAGTCCTGACTCAGCATCCGGCCGTGATGCTGGCCGCCGTCGTGGCGCGGCCCGACGCGAAATGGGGTGAGACGCCCTGCGCCTTTGTCGAATTGAAGCCGGGCGCTTCCAGGCCCGATGATGCCGAGATCTTTGCCTTTTGCAAAAGCCGGCTCGCTCGTTTCAAGGTTCCCAAGACGTTGGTGTTCGGACCGTTGCCCAAGACGTCAACGGGCAAAATTCAGAAATTCCTGCTGCGAGATCAGGCGAAATCCCTGGAGAAGGCTTAAGTCATGATCGATGGAAAGACAAAGCTGATCGCCCACATCGGCTGGCCCACCGAGTCGTTCAAGGCGCCGATGATCTACAATCCCTTCTTCGAGAAGCGGAAGATCAATGCCGTCGTCGTACCGATGGGCTGCAAGGGAGAGGACTATGCCGAGTTTCTGAAGCTGGTGTTCAGGCTCAGCAACATTCATGGTGCCTTGATCACCATGCCTCACAAGATTATCACCCTCGGGCTCGTGGACGAGACGTCGGTGTCGGCCAGGATCGCCGGCGCCTGCAATGCGGTCCGGGTTGACGAACACGGCAGATTGATTGGCGACATGTTCGACGGTGAAGGCTTTGTGCGCGGCGTCTTGAAGAAGGGTCGCTGCCTTGCCGGCGCCGGTGTCCTTGTCGCCGGCTGCGGTGGGGTTGGATCTGCGATCGCAGCGTCGCTGGCGAAAGCCGGCGTTGCCAGGCTCGGCCTCTACGATGCCTTCCCGCAAGGCATGAACGCGCTGGCGGAGCGCCTGAGAGCGCACTACCCGAAACTCGAGGTGACGACGGGCTCTGCCGACCCGGTCGGCTGCGATGTGGTCGTCAATGCCACGCCGCTGGGCATGAAGAAGGAAGACCCCCTTCCATTCGATGTCGAACGCATCGCGCCGTCGACCTTCGTCGGCGAGGTCGTGATGAAGGAGGAGATCACACCGCTCCTTGCCGCGGCGCGCGCCAAGGGCTGCGACTATCAGGTCGGCACCGACATGCTGTTCGAGCAGATTCCTGCCTATCTCGAATTCTTTGGTTTCGGCACCACGACGTCGGATGAATTGCGCAAGCTCGCGCAAATCCACTATTGATGTCCTTGGCCTGTCGAAGCGGATCGGAGAGCACAATGATACGTTCGATCGCAACGGTTTCGATTGGTGGCGCCCTTGACGAAAAGCTCAAGACGATCGCGGCCGCCGGCTTCGAGGCAGTCGAAATCTTCGAGAACGACTTCACCTGCTTCGACCGCTCGGCGCGCGATGTCGCGCGCATGTGCGGCGATCTCGGCCTTCGCATCTGCGCGCTGCAGCCATTCCGCGATTTCGAGGGGTTGCCGGAACCGCAACGCGCCGAGGCCTTCCGCCGCGCCGAGAAGAAATTCGACCTGATGGCCGAACTCGGTACCGATCTTCTGCTCGTTTGCAGCAATGTCTCGCCCTTGGCGCTCGGCGGCATCGACCGCGCCGCCGACGACTTGCGCGAGCTCGGAGAGCGCGCAGCCAAGCGCGGCCTGCGTGTCGGCTTCGAGGCGCTGGCCTGGGGACGCCACGTCAACGACTACCGGGACGCCTGGGAAATCGTGCGGCGCGCCAATCATCCCGCGATCGGTATCATCCTCGACAGTTTCCACACGCTTGCGCCCGGCTTTCCGGTCTCTCAGATCGCGGCAATCCCCGCCGACAAGATCTTCCTGGTCCAACTCGCCGACGCGCCGCAGCTCGATCTCGATGTGCTGTCATGGAGCCGGCACTTCCGCTGCTTCCCCGGACAGGGCAACCTTCCCGTCGCCGAGTTCATGCAGGCGGTCGATGCCACCGGCTACAACGGACCGCTCTCGCTCGAAATCTTCAACGACCAGTTCCGCGCGCAATCGACCAGGGAGGTCGCAATCGACGCGCATGCGCTCGCTGGTGTTGATGGGCAGCGAGCAGCGCAAGGCCGACCCGCCCTTGCGCGCACGCGCCAGCGTCTCGGACACGCATTTCGTCGAATTCGCCGTCGACCCAGACTCATGCGGAGCCGTTGGCGAAGTTGCTGGGCCAACTCGGCTTCCGGCTGACTGGACGTCATCGTTCGAAAGCCGTGGATCGATGGTCGCAAGGCGATATCAATCTCCTGATCAACGCCTCCGACAACAGCTTTGCAAGATCGCACTATCTCACCCATGGTTCGGGCGTGTGTGCGATCGCGTTTCAGGTCGATGACGTCGCCGGCGATGATGAATCGGGCCGAAGCGCTGCAGGCGACGACCTTTCGGCAGGCCGTCGGGCCCCGGCGAGATGACCATCCCGGCGATCCGCGGTGTCGGCGGCAGCCTGCTCTACTTCCTCGAGCCGGCCTCGCCTAATTGGGACATCGACTTCGTTGCTGCCGGAGGCGAAGACCGCGCAGGCTTTCTTCATCACATCGACCACATCTCGCAGTCGATGCGCTTCGAGGAGATGCTGTCCTGGGAGCAGTTCTATACGGGCCTGTTCGACGTTCAGCGCGCGCCGCAACTCGAGATCGCCGATCCGCTCGGGTTGGTCAAGAGCCAGGTGTTGCAGAACAAGAATGGATCGTTGCGGCTCGTCCTCAACGCGTCAACGGCGACGCAAACCATGTCATCACGATTCCTGTCGGAGTTCTTCGGCGCAGGCGTGCAGCATATTGCCTTTGCCTGCGACGACATCTTCACAGCTGTTTCCGCCATGCGCGGCGCAGGCGCCACCTTCCTCACCATTCCCGAAAACTATTATGACGACATCGACAGCCGCTACGAGCTCGATCCCGCGCTTTTTAAAGCAATGAAGGAAAACGGCATCCTCTACGATCGCGACGATGCAGGCGACTTCTTCCAGGTCTACACCCACGCCTTCGAGGAACGTTTCTTCTTCGAGATCGTGCAACGGCGCAAATACCGGGGTTTCGGCGCGCCGAATGCCGGCATTCGGCTCGCGGCGCAAACCAGGGAAGCAAGGCCTCGTACCATGCCGCGGATCGGCTGATGACGCCGGCCATGGCGAGTTGCGCCTCCAGGCCACTCGTTAATTGAGCTGCAATACGGACGCAGCTCCAGTCATTTGAAAGGGAGCATCGATGAGTCGCCTGGTGATGGTGTTGAATGGACCCAACCTGAATCTGCTAGGTCAGCGCCAGCCTGAAATCTACGGCTATTCGACGTTAGCCGACGTCGAGCGCGACTGCCGAATGGTGGCGAGCGAGGTGAACCTGGAGCTTGTCTTTCACCAGAGCAATCGCGAGTATGAAATCATCGACTGGATCCACGAAGCCCGCGGAAAAGCGGACGGGATCGTAATAAATCCGGCGGCTTTCACGCATACATCGGTTGCGATCCTCGACGCACTCAACACATTCGAGGGGCCGGTGATCGAGGTTCATATCGGCAACATCCACAAACGGGAGGAATTCCGGCACCACTCCTTCGTCTCGCTGCGGGCGGATGGTGTCATGGCGGGATTTGGCATCCAGGGCTACGCGCTGGCGCTGCGTCGGGTCGCATCGCTTTTGGATGAGAAGCTGGCGCGCGCGAAGAAGACCGGGACATAGCAACGCGACGTGTCGGTGCGACTTGGGAATGATCGAAACGGACCACCCCCTGATGCAGTTAGGAGATCCTCGTGTTTGACGTCAGCAATCAGCACATTCTTGTCACTGGCGGCTCCAGCGGCTTCGGCCGGCATTTCGCGCGCTTTCTCGCGAGCAACGGTGCGAAAGTCACGCTCGCCGCGCGGCGCGCCGAGGCGCTGGCCTCCGGGGTCGATGAGATCAACTCATCCGGTGGCAAGGCGCAGAGCGTGGTACTCGATGTCACCATTGCCGGAAAGATCGACGCGGCGATGGAGCAGGCGGAAGTCACATTCGGGCCGATCCATGCCGTCGTCAACAATGCCGGCGTCACCGCGACCAAGCCTGCGCTCGATCAGGATGAGCGTGCCTGGGACAGTGTGATCGACACCAACCTCAAGGGCGTGTGGCTGGTGGCGCAGGCTGCCGCAAGACGCATGGTCGCCAACAAGGTCAAAGGCTCGATCGTCAACATTGCCTCGATCCTGGGCCTTCGCGTCGCCGGCGCAGTTGCGCCTTACGCGATCTCAAAGGCCGGCGTGATCCAGATGACCAAGGCGCTCGCGCTGGAATGGGCGCGTTACGGTATCCGTGTCAACGCGCTGGCGCCCGGCTATTTCGCGACCGAGCTGAACGACGAGTTCTTCGAGAGCGAACACGGTCGGGCGCTGATCAGGCGCGTGCCGCAGCGCCGCCTCGGCGAGCTCAACGAACTCGACGGCCCTCTGCTATTGTTGATTTCCGACGCAGGCTCCTTCATGACCGGCAGCGTGGTGGCGGTCGACGGCGGCCATCTCGTGTCGGGGCTATAACGGGCAGAAAACGAGATGACCAGGCGCTTCGCCGGAGTAGACGGCGTCAACATTGCCTATTCCACGCAGGGCATGGGACCGCCGCTGGTGCTGGTCATGGGCTATCGGCTCAGTTCGACGGCATGGCCGGCGACCTTCATCGCGCAACTGGCGCAGCGATTCACCGTCATCACGATGGACAATCGCGGCACCGGGCGGAGCGACAAGCCAGTCACGGGCTACGCCATATCAAGCATGGCGCGCGACGTGCGCGGTCTGCTCGATGAGCTCGGCTTCACGCAGGTCCACATGCTCGGCTATTCCATGGGTGGAGCGATCGCGCAGGAATTCGTCCGCCAATTTCCCGATCACGTAAAAGGCCTGGTCCTGTGCGCGACCATGGCGGGCGGACCGGGCGCGACCTATGCCGAGCCGCCTGTAGCACGCGTGATGCGCGATCTTGATGGGCTCACGCCGGAGCAGGCAGCGCGGCGAATCTGGAGCGTGACCTATGCGCCCGGCTACCTCGACAAGCACCGCGCGCGCGTCGAAGAGCAGATGAAGCGCGAGATCGCGCTGCCGACGCCGCTGCATGCCGCCGATCTGCAATTCCAGGCTTTTGCCGAATTCGATTGCTCGCAGCAGCTGGCTGCGATCAAAAGTCCGACGCTGGTGCTGACCGGCGACCTCGACCGGCTGATCTCGCCACAAAATTCGTTGCAGATGGCGAAGCTCATTCCCGGAGCACGACTGACCATCGTTCCCGGCGGCGGCCATCGTGTGTTATGGGAGGCGACCGACGAATGCGTCGCGCATATCATCGGCTTCCTCGACGAGGTCGAGGCGGGACGCAACGTGGTCAATCGGATACCACTCAACGGTCACGCGCTGCCGCTGCTCGACACGCTGGCCTCGACGGCGCAATGGTTCTTCGAGCTGCCGTCGACGCTGACGAGCGCAGCTTTCGACGCTTTGGCGATTGCGCGACAGTCGATGCTGGCCGGCAGCTCCACGCGCTATGGCGACGGCAAACCAATCGTCCTGGTGCCGCCGCATTTCGGCAGCGACCTTGCGTTACTGCCGCTGTCTGCGTGGCTCAAGGCGCTGGGCTACCGCCCTTCCGCCGCCGGACTTCTTCTCAATCTTGGCGATGCCCCGACCGATCGCGCGCTGGAGAAAACGATTCACGACGTCACCGCCCGGATTGGGCGCAAGGCGGTTCTGGTCGCGCATTCCACGGGGTACGCCGCCGCACTGCGAGCCGCGGAGACCGCCAAGGATCGGGTTTCCGACGTGGTCGTGTTCGGAGTATCGGCGCGTGTGATGCCGTCGAACCGTGTGCGCACACATTTTGTTGCCTCCGGCTGGCCTACTCCGCACGCCGTGCTGGAGCTGCCGCAATTGTTGCGGACGATCGGGATCGAGTTGCTTGAAGCGTGAATTTGGCTACAGCATGATCCGGAAAAGTGTGAAGCGGTTTTCCCTCGCGACAAACGCGGAGCGTTTGCGCGGAGATCATGCTCAAACAATAAGCTAAGGCGCGATGTCGATTTATCCTAATCTCATCGCGCTTTAGTGATTTTGTGGAAATCGCTTTGAGCTCATCGGCTCTCCGACCCCTTCGGCAACGTCCGCTTTGCGCCACTCGCCGTCATTTGAAGCTCGACAAAACTCCTCCATGACGGACATTATCCTGGGATGCCTCGATATATTTGCCGAGCGATGGAATCCTCAATCGAACTGGACTGGAGCCGGTCCGGGATAAGCCAGCGCGACGAATTCGCAGAAAGCGCGGGCCGCCGGGGAAAGCCGGGCTTTGCTCTTCCAGGCAAGGCCCACATCCATGGTGTGAACGTCGTCATCGAGCGTCTTGATATCGATGCGATGTCCTTCAAGCGACCATGGGCGATAAACCATGTCGGACAGAATGGTAATGCCCATGCCGGTCGCCACCATGCTGCGAACGGCCTCCACAGACAAAGTGCGGAAGATGACGTTGGGAACGTATGGCGTTTTTTGCCAGTAGCGCATGGCGGACCGCTCGGCCTCGTCAACGGTGAGCATCAGAAATGGCTCGCTGGCAAGATCGGCCAAACGGACGCTTTCCTTGTGCAACAGCGGATGATTGGCGCAGGCCCACAGCCGGCGCGGCGAACGCAGCAGGAGGTGCGAGCGAATGGATCCGCGGTCATGCAGGTTGGAAACGAGCATGACCGCAGCATCGACGCTGCCGCTCACTAGGCTGCGTTCAAGGGCGTCACGCTCGAACTCATGGAGCCGCACAGTGATGCCTGGAAAGGCTCGCCAGAAGCGCGACAGAAGCGGCGGCAGGAAATAGCCCGCAACAGTGTAACTGACGGCGACGTCGACGGTACCGTCAACCTGCGTTCCCCAGCGATGCGGCCCCCGCGTCGCATCCGAAACGCTGGCCTCGATGGCGCGAGCGCGCTGCAGGAATTGTTGTCCCTCGAATGTGAGTGTAACGCCGTTTGAATGGCGGTCGAACAGCTTTCGTCCCAGTTCGGCTTCAAGCGCCTTGATCGAGGCGGTGACCGCCGATTGAGTCACGTTGAGACCAGCCGCGGCTCCCGAAACCTGTCCGGCTTCGGCTGTAGCGATGAAGTGGCGCACCTGACGGAACGTCAGAGCCATAAAAAAATCCGATATCAGCGACCATTTTTTCGAGTTTTACAATTGCTTGCTGCGGCTCAGAAAATCAAGCGGTTCCTATTTGCGCGCGTTTGAAAAGGCGTCTCATGACTTCCGGTCACCTGGACTTGGTCGCTCGCGATGTCAGCGTCCAATTCGAGGGTTTGAAAGCGCTTGCCGGCGTCACGCTGGCGGTGCCGCGGGGACGCATCACCGGACTGATCGGCCCTAACGGGGCCGGAAAAACCACACTTATCAACGTCTTAACGGGCTTCCAACGCGTCGGCAGGGGGGCCGTGGAACTGGAAGGTGAAACCATCGACGGTATCGCGGCCCACAAGCTGCGACACAAGGGAGTGGCCCGCACTTTTCAATCAGGCCGCCTTTTTCGTGAGTTACCGATTTTGGACAATCTGGAGGTCACCGGGGTAGGCCTCGGTCTCACCCGGCACAATGCGATCGCGGAGGCCGAGCGCGTGCTGGACTGGCTGGGCATATCCCACCTCGCGACTGCCAACGCCGGGGCACTGCCCTACACCGACGAGCGGCGTGTCGCCATCGGCCGCGCCATCATGTGCAAGCCCCGCTATCTGCTGCTGGACGAGCCCGCTGCCGGCATGTCCGAGCATGAAAGCCATGATCTGGCGGCCATCATCAAGCGGATTGCCGGCGAACTCGGGGTCGGCGTGCTGCTGATCGAGCACAATATCGGGCTGGTGCTCGAACTGTGCGAACGCATCTTCGTGCTCGATTCTGGCGAGATCATCGAAGTCGGTCCCCCCGAGCAGATCCGCAACAGCGATGCGGTCCGGCACGCCTATATGGGCACGCAGCGCGACGAAATCATCCCGGCGCTTGCGATCGCCAAGGCGGCTGCTCACATGACATTGCTGTCCGTCGACAATGTTTCGGTACGATATGGGCGCTTGACGGCGCTACGCGACATCAGCCTGAAGATCGCCGAGGGTGAGATCCTGTTCGTGACGGGCCCCAACGGCGCCGGAAAGTCGACGTTACTGAATGCGATCGCCGGCGTCGTGCCGCCCGTCTCCGGAACCATCACGCTGGGTGCCGCGGAAGTGGCGGGCGCCCCGCCCGAGTCGATCGCCCGGCGGGGATTTTCGCTCGTACCCGAAGGCCGCAATGTCTTCGGTGCGCTGACCGTCGAGGAGAATCTGAAGGTCGGCGCCGGCATGCGGGCCGACAAACACAAGGTCGCCGACGATCTTGAATCCGTCTACCGTGAATTCCCGATGCTGGCGGAGCGCCGCCATACCGCGGCCGGCATGCTTTCCGGTGGCCAGCAGCAGATGCTGGTCATCGGCCGGGCCCTGATGGCCGCGCCTCGGCTGATGGCGATCGACGAGCCGTCGCTCGGACTTGCACCCAAGATCATCGATCAGGTGTACGAAAACCTGGTGCGGTTGCGCGCCCAACGCAAGCTGACGCTCCTGATCGTCGAGCAAAGTTCGACGCGTGCCATGATGACCGGCGGGCGGATGATCCTCATGCGCGGCGGACGCATCGTTCTCGAGGGCGAAGCGGGCGAGATGGTCAAGGACGAGCGCCTGAAGCAGGCGTATTTCGGTTTCGGAGACCACTGAGCATGACTGAGGTGCTGCAAATCCTTTTCGACGCGCTCAGCCTAGGAAGCCTCTATGCCCTGGGCGCGCTGGGGATCGCGCTGATCTTCGGCGTGATGCGATTGGTCAACTTCGCCCACGGCGATTTCATCGCCTTCTGCGTCTTCGCGATGTTGTGGCCGTCGATCAACGCAGCCGCCATCGTTTTCGCCGGCAATTTGCCATTCTACCTTCTGGTGCCGCTACTGCTGCTGGTCGGGGCCACGCTGTCTGTCGTGTCGGAGGTGATCGTCTTTCGGCGTTTCCGGAACACTAATCCGGCGACCATGATGATCGCATCCTTCGCGCTGGGCTTTGCGATCCGCAATCTCCTGCTGATGCTGTATTCGAGCCGCCCGAAGTCGATCACACTATGGCCCAGTCTCAGCCTGCCGGTCGAACTCCTCGGTGCCCGCATCCCGATGCTGCAAGTCGTGACGATCGCGATCACGCTGGCGATCCTGGTCGCGCTGACGCTGTTCCTCAAACGCACGCGTTACGGTCTGGAGATGCGTGCCGCGGCCGATAACTTCACCATGGCCCGCATGCTCGGGGTGCGCGCCAACGCCGTCATCCTGCTGGCCTTTGCCATCAGCGGCATGCTGGCGGCCGCGATCGGGCTGATCCTGGCGATCAACTCCGGCACGGCTGACATCGGGATGGGCGCCAATGTCATGCTGATCGCCTTCATCGCCACGGTGATCGGAGGTCTTGGCAGCGTGCCGGGAGCAGTTGCCGCCGGCTTCCTAATTGGCGGGGCGAGCGTCTTATTTCAGGCAACCCTGCCGCACGACGCCCGCGTCTTCCGCGATGCCTTTGTGTATGGCGCTGTGATCGTGGTCCTGCTGGTGCGCCCGCAAGGGCTGTTCGCACCCAAATCTGCGAAGCAGAGGGTCTGAGCATGTCGCAGCGGTCCTCGGTCATTTGGCGAACGATTGCGACACCGGTCATCCTGATCGCGGCGCTGCTGGCCATTGCAGCCTTGACTTATTATTTCGGTAGCAGAGCCTTCAATCGCACCGTGGTCGAGATGTTCATCAACATCATGGTGGTTACCGGCCTTTACGTGTTTGTCGGCAATTCGGGCCTGTTGTCGTTCGGCCATATCAGCTTCATGTGCCTCGGCGCCTATATGACGGCGTGGCTGACCATCCCGCCGATGATGAAGTCGGTCACGCTCAAGGGGTTGCCGGCCTGGCTCCTGCACACGCAACTGCCGATGTGGGTCGCCACGCCGATTTCGGGCGTGTTCGCGGCGCTGTTTGCGCTCATCGTCGGGCGCGTCATCATGCGGTTGTCCGGGATCGCCGCTTCGATCGCGACCTTCGGGTTGCTCGGCGTCGTCAACAACGTCTATTCGAACTGGGACTCGGTGACAGGCGGACAAGGCTCCATCGTCGGCATACCGCCCACCATGAACGCCTGGATTGGATGGCTGGGCGCCGTGGTGGCGATCGCGATCGCGTATTTCTACGCCATTTCCCGTTCGGGCCTCGCGCTGCGCGCCACACGCGACGAGGCAGTGGCGGCCAGCGCCTCCGGAATCGACATGGTCCGCGAGCGGCTGATCGCCTTTGTCGTCAGCGCCTTCATCATCGGCCTCGCCGGCGCGCTCTATGCGCACTTCCTGAGCATCGTCAATCCCGGCTCGTTCTATCTGCGAACGACCTTCATCACCCTGTCTATGCTGGTGGTTGGCGGAATGAACAGCCTCAGCGGAGCCGTCTCCGGCGTCGTGGTGATTTCCGCACTGATCGAGATGCTTCGCAACCTGGAAAAGGGCGTCAGCGTCGGTGGTCTGACCGTCGCCCTCCCGAACGGCGTTCAGGAGATCGCGATCGGCGTCGTCACCATCGTCATCCTGATGTACTTGCCAACCGGCCTCACGCGCAACCGGGAATTCTCCTGGAAAGGATGGCCGCTTGCGCGGCGGCTGCCGCGACCTGCGCAGACGGCCCTGAAGGAATCTAACTGAAGTCGACTAGAAAAATGGAGGAGTGGTAAAATGCGTTTCATGAAAATACTAGGCGCCGTGGCCGTGACAAGCGCGCTGTGGGGTACGCCGACTCTGGCTGCCGACGAGATCGTGGTCGGATTTGCGACCGCTGCGTCCGGCTTCATGCAGGCTTATGACAAGCCGGCTCAGGATGCCGCGTTGATCCGCATCGACGAGATCAACAAGGGAGGCGGTCTGCTCGGCAAGAAGATCAAGGCGGTCTTTGCCGACACCAAGACCGATCAGGCCGAGGGCGCCAAAGCGGGCCTTGCGGTGCTCGATCAGGGTGCGGACCTGGTGATCGTCTCCTGCGACTACGATTTCGGCGCGCCGGCGGCCCTGCAGGCGCAGTCGGCCGGCAAAGTCTCCTTCTTCCTGTGCGCGGAGTCGATCAAGGCCGGCATCCCTGGCGTCGGCCCCTACTCGTTCTCCGCCTCCGTACTGGCGGCCGTGCAGGGCGCGACCATGGCGGAATGGGCCTACTCCAAGAAGAACGCCCGCAGCTTCTATCGGCTGCTCGACAGCTGGACCGTCTATAACAAGGGAATCTGTGATGGCTTCGACTGGGAGATGCCGCGTCTAAAGGACGCAACGCTCGCCGGCAGTGACACATTCAAGAACGATGACGCCTCGATCGCGTCCCAGATCACGCGGATCAAGAGCCTGCCGAAAGAACCGGACGCCATCATGCTCTGCACGATGATGCCGGGCGCCGTCTCCGCCATCAAGCAGATCCGCGCCGCAGGCATCAAGTCGATGATCCTCAACGGCTCCGGCGTTGACGGCAGCTATTGGCTGGCCGCCGTTCCCGACCTGTCGAACTTCTACGTGCCGGTGCAGGGTTCGATCTATGGCGACGACCCCAACACGAAGGTCAACGAGTTCAACAAGAAGTACAAGGAAGCCACCGGAGGCGATCCGTCCAGCCAGTACGTCTATCCCGGATATGTCCTGATCGACGTCTGGGCCAAGGCAGTCGAGCGCGCCAAGTCGACCGACGCTGCCGTCGTGGTGACGGAGCTCGAGAAAATGAACAACGAGGCCACGCTGTTCGGGCCGCGCACTTTCAGCAAGGACCTGCACCACCAGAACCAGGGCCGCTATCTGATCGTCGATACCGAACAGGGCAAGCCGAAGGTGGTCGATCAGTGGACGATTTCGGAGAAGATCCCTGTCGACTATCTGATCTCCAAGTAAATCGACGACGCGCCGTCGCGGCCTTCCCGCGGCGTCTCGTTGACCCAATCATGAATGAGACGCCTGCCGAAAACGGCGAGCGTCTCGTTCGCCGGCTTCAGGGTTGGTTTGCGACTATTGAATGCGGCGGGGATAAGGACAACAGAGAGATGGTCATGATCAATTGCGACATGGGCGAGGCCTTCGGCCTCTACAAGATGGGTGACGACGCAGGCCTGATGCCTCAGATCGACGTAGCCAACGTCGCTTGCGGATTCCATGGCTCCGACTTCAATCACATGCGCGAAACCGTGCGCCTCGCCAAACGACATGGTGTCAAAGTGGGCGCGCATCCCTCGCTGCCGGATTTGCAGGGGTTCGGCCGCAGGGAAATGAAGATCGGCCGCGAAGAGCTGACGAACTGCCTGCTCTACCAGATCGGTGCGCTCAAGGCTTTCCTGGACGCCGAAGGTGTGGAGCTCAATCACATCAAGCCGCACGGCGCGCTGTATGGCATGGCTGCGCGAATGGAGGACATCGCCGAGGCGGTGGCGGACGCGGCCGATGTCTACAAGGTGCCGCTGTTCGGCATGAAAGGAACGCTGCACGAGAAGGTCTATCAGCGCCGCGGTCATACCTTCGTCGCCGAATATTACGCCGATCTCGACTACAACGCGGAAGGTGGCCTCATCATCACGCGCGAACATGAGGCGAAGGATCCGACCGATGCCGCTGCGCGGTGCCTGCGTGCCATCATCGAAGGCAAGACGCGAAGTGTTGCGGGAAACGACATCTCCGTCGGATCCGATTCCATTTGCGTCCACTCCGACACTCCGAATGCCGTCGCCATCGCCGAGGCCGTTCGCAAGGCCATTCGTCCCCATCTCGCCGCGCGCTGAAGCGCGGGCCACAGCGATCAAACTACGAGGAACTCATGGCCATACAGCAAATCCTTTCTCCCCTCCCGGGCATTTTCTACCGTAAGCCGGCACCGGACAAGCCGGACTACAAATCCGACGGCGACACCGTCACGCGAGATGACACGGTCGGCCTCGTCGAGGTCATGAAGTCGTTTAACGAGGTGAAGGCAGGCGCCGCCGGCAAGATCGTGCGTTTCTTGATCGATAACGAGGATGCAGTGATGGCCGGCCAGCCGATCGCCGAGATCGACGTTTGAGGTTTGCAAACCGTTCATGACCATCCATAAGCTTCTCATTGCCAATCGTGGCGAGATTGCCGTACGCATCATTCGTGCGGCACGGGAGCTGGGACTTGCGACGGTGCAGGTCTACAGCAAGGCCGACAAGGACTCGCTTGCCGTGCGGCTTGCGGACGAAACCATCGACATCGGTCCCGCGCAGGCGTCGAAATCCTATCTCGACCGCGGTGCGATTCTCGCCGCAGCCAAGACAACCGGCGCCGACGCCATCCATCCGGGCTATGGATTTCTTGCTGAAAATGCCGAGTTCGCTGCCGCAGTCGAGGCGGCAGGGCTCGTCTTCGTGGGACCGACGGCGCAGTCCATCCGCCTGATGGGCGACAAGGTCGCTGCCCGGGAAGCAGCGGCGGCGGCAGGTGTTCCGACAGTTCCGGGCAGTCACGGCCGTCTGGACTCGCCGGAGGCGGCGTTTGCGCTGGCGGAGAAGATCGGCTTTCCCGTCATGATCAAGGCGGCGGCGGGCGGCGGCGGCCGCGGCATCCGCATCGCTCGATCGGCCGAGGAGTTTCATCACCTGATGCCGCAGGCACAGGCGGAGGCGCTCGCGGCCTTCGGCGATGGCGGGCTCTACGTCGAGAAACTCATCGAAGGCGGACGGCACATCGAGGTACAGGTGCTGGGAGACGGGCACGACGTCATCCATTGCTTCGAACGAGAATGCTCACTGCAGCGCCGCCGTCAGAAGGTCTGGGAGGAGGCCCCCTCACCCTCGATCACGTCAGCCATTCGTGAAAAGCTCTGTTCGTCAGCGGTCGCGCTCGCTAAGGCGGTGCACTACCGCGGCGCGGGGACGCTCGAATATCTCTATGACGATCGCAGCCACGCCTTTTATTTCCTGGAGATGAACACGCGCATCCAGGTCGAACATCCGGTCACGGAGATGGTAACCGGCATCGATCTGGTGCGCGAGATGATCCGGATCGCCGGCGGCGAGCGCTTGCGCATCCGCCAGGATCGGGTGCGCGTCAACGGCCACGCGATCGAGGTCCGCATCAACGCCGAGGACCCGGCGAAAGGCTTTGCCCCGAACCCGGGCACCGTCACGGCGCTCTGCGTTCCCGGCGGCACCGGAGTTCGTTTCGACAGCATGCTCTATGCCGGTTACACGGTGCCGCCATTCTACGACAGCCTGCTCGGTAAGTTGATCGTCCACGACGAGGACCGCGCGAGCGCAATGGCACGTCTCGATCGCGCCCTCGGTGAACTGAACGTCGAGGGCCTGGCGACGACAAAACCTTTGCACCAGGCGCTGGTTCGCGATCCCGACGTGCAGGCCGGACGATTTCATACCGCCTGGCTCGAACCGTGGCTTGCATCCCATATTGCGGCTCTTGCCGCAACAGAGCCAGCGCCGGCGTCACCGGCCGCTCCTACCCCCGCGACCGCAAAATAACCCGCCACGTCAGCAACAGGAGGCCAGAGCCACATGCAAACTCGATTTTCCTTCGGCGGCGACGAGCATATCTTCGCCGAAGTGGATGAAGCCATGTCGCTGGAGGCTTTCTTCAAGAGCCTGTTTATCACCAATGCGGTACGCGACGCCGGGATCAAGGGAGTCACCGAGATCTGTCCGGCCAACGCTTCCTATCAGGTGAAATTCGATCCGGATCTGATCAAGCCCGATGACATGCTCGCCGAACTGAAGCGGCTGGATTCGGCGGCCGGAAAATCCGAACCTGTCATCGCGACGCGGATCATCGAGATTCCGGTGCTGTACGACGATCCCTGGACCAACGAAACCTTGATGCGTTTCCGCGAGCGCCACCAGGATCCCAACAGCACCGATCTCGAATACGCCGCGCGCATCAACCATCTCGACGGGGTGGACGCGTTCATCAAGGCCCATTCGAGCGCACCCTGGTTCGTCTCCATGGTCGGCTTTGTTGCCGGCCTACCCTTCCTCTATCAGATGGTCGAGCGCAAACGGCAGCTCCAGGCGCCGAAGTATCTGCGCCCGCGTACCGACACGCCCAAGCTCACGGTCGGGCACGGTGGCTGCTTCAGCTGCATTTATTCGGTACGCGGCGCCGGCGGCTACCAGATGTTCGGCATCACACCGATGCCGATCTACGATCCCAATCAGAAGATCAGCTATCTGCGCGATTTCATGTGCCTGTTCAGGCCGGGCGACATCGTAAAGTGGAAGCCGATCGACCGAGCCGCCTATGACGCGGCGATCGCCGACGTCGACGCTGGCCGCTTCGCGCCTACCATCCGCGACGTCTCGTTCTCGCTCACCGAATTCAACCGCGACATCGACGGTTACAATCGCAAGCTCGAGGGGGTCCTCCATGGCCATTAAGGTTTTGAAGCCGGGTCTTGCCACCACCGTCCAGGACCTTGGACGTCCCGGCTATTATCATATCGGCATCCCGCTCTCCGGCGGCATGGACCGGCATGCGCTCGCGGCCGCGAACCTGCTCGTAGGCAATGAAGAAGGCGCGGCCGTTCTCGAGGCCGTCTTCATGGGGCCGGAGCTTGAATTTACCGATGACGCCATGGTCGCGGTGACAGGGGCCGAATTGCCACCCAAGCTCGATGGCATTCCACGCGAGACGTGGACCTCCTTCAAGGTGAAGCGTGGTCAAAGACTGGCGTTCGATTTCCTGAAAAAGGGTGCGCGCGCCTACATTGCCGTTGCAGGCGGAATCGATGTGCCCGTGGTGCTCGGCTCGCGTTCGACTTACGCGCTCGGCGCACTTGGCGGCTTCCAGGGACGAAAGCTGGAAGCCGGCGACGAGCTGGCAGTCGGTAAGGCCACGACAACGGTCAAGGAGGGCCGCACGGTCGGGGAAGAATTGCGCGGCTTGCCGTTGGGAATGCCCACGGAGTTGCGCGTCATTCCGGGGCTTTACTGGCATCGCATCACCGATGCCGCCGGCAAGGGATTCTTTTCCGATACCTGGAAGGTCGCGCCGGAAGCCGACCGAATAGGCTACCGCTTCAAGGGTGGCAAAGCGCTCGAGTTCGTGCCCCGTGAGCCGCCGTTCGGCGCGGGCTCCGATCCCTCCAACATCACCGATGCCTGCTATCCGTATGGCTCGATCCAGGTACCAGGAGGCTCTGAGCCGATCGTGCTGCATCGGGACGCGGTTTCAGGCGGTGGCTACTTCATGGTCGGCACGGTCATTTCGGCCGATATGGATCTGATCGGCCAGCTTCAGCCTAATACGCAGGTCAAGTTCGTTAAGGTCGAAATGGATCAGGCGCTTGCGGCCCACAAAATGCGTGCTGAGTTAAAGGCGAAAATCCGTTCGTCCTTGAAGTCATCACCCTAAATTCTTGGATGGAATTTTCGCGCTGGGTAGCTGCGGCCGGTGTCGTAAAGATAAACGTCGTCTGCCGTGGCGTACACGAAGTCCCGTTTTACCGAATCGGCCTTTCGTCAGAGGTGATTGTCTGCGCGTCCGGTCAAAACCTTGAGATCATTTCGATCTCGTAGCACGTCCCGCACCGGACGCAGCCGACGCTTGGAGATTTTGGCTGACCGAGCGAGATAACCTCGCCGCCCACTAGAATATTGAAGGCATTGAATAATTTTCACAAAAGCACGCAATGCTTTGCGGCGACTTTCTGACTCCCGCACCAACGATGCGGGCTTGGCTACATGTCAGTTGCTTGACACCTTCTCGAGCGCTGGTCTCTAATCCCCGAGCTACGTCCTGCGGCCGGAGGCGCGAAACTTTCCGCCGAAAATCAAGAATGAAACCGCCTGCTCCCGCTCGGCGTATGCCGGGTCAAGGGGCGGAAGGTAAATTTGGTTTCCTGGGAGGGAACAATGGACAGACGCCAGACACTCAAAATGATTGGTGCTGCAGCGACAGCTGCTGCCGGTTTTCCGGGTTTTGCCTTTGCGCAGGCCCAGAAGGAAATGGTCACGGTCGTGAAGATCGCAGGCATTCCGTGGTTCAACGCCCTTGAAAAGGGGATACAGAAGGGCGCCAAGGATTTCAGCATTAATGCCACGATGGTTGGCCCGGCGAATGTCGATCCAGCACAGCAGGTCAAGCTGCTCGAGGACCTGATTGCCAAGAAGGTCAACGTGATCGGCTTGGTGCCGCTGGATGTGAAAGTGTGCGAGCCGGTGCTCAAACGTGCCCAGGCGGCCGGCATCAAGGTCATCACACATGAGGGTCCGGAACAGGAAGGCCGTGACTGGAATGTGGAACTGATCGACTCCGTTCGATTCGGTGAAGTGCAGATGGAGCGCCTCGCCAAAGATCTCGGCGGCGAAGGTGATTATGTAGTTTACGTCGGGACACTGACGACGCCGCTTCACAACAAATGGGCCGACGCCGCGATTGCCTATCAGCAGAAGAATTTTCCGAAAATGAAGCTCGTCGCCGAGCGTTTCCCCGGCGCCGATGAAATCGACACCAGCCAACGCACGACGCTTGACGTGATCAAGGCCTATCCGAACCTACGCGGCATTCTCGGCTTCGGCTCGAACGGACCGATCGGAGCCGGCAACGCGGTGCGTCAACAACGCCTTAGCAAGAAAATCGCCGTGGTCGGCACCGTGCTACCCAGTCAGGCGAAATCGCTGATCGCAGACGATACCATCCGCGAAGGATTTCTGTGGAACCCCACCGATGCAGGTTACGCCATGGTCGCGGTCGCCAAACTCGTGCTCGATGGCAAGCCGATCACGGATGGCGTCGATGTTCCAGGCCTTGGCAAAGCGGCGGTCGATGTCGCCGGCAAGCAGATCAAGGTCGACAAGATCATGCGGATCAACAAGGAGACCATCGACGGGTTGATCGCCGGAGGGCTCTAGGACTACTCGGTCCAGCCCCCTCGCCGCGCCGCATTCCCGGCCCTTCTGGCCGGGAACGCGGGCCGTCGAGGCGATCGCTTGATATACGCTCCATTGCGGGACGAACCCTTGGCGATTTTTCTGGAGATGTCCGGCATATCGAAGCGCTTTGGCGGCGTACACGCGCTTCGCGATGTCGACCTGACGCTGGAAGTCGGCGAGGTGCATTGCCTTGTCGGCGAAAACGGGTCCGGCAAGTCGACGCTAATCAAGATCATTTCCGGCGTAGAGGCGCCGGAACCAGGAGGCCGCATCGCCATTTCCGGCAAGGCATACCCAAAGCTAAACCCGGTCTACTCCACGCACTGCGGCATTCAGGTCATCTATCAGGATCTTTCGCTATTCCCCAACCTCACCGTCCTTGAGAACATCGCGATGGCGCACCATCTTGGCGGCGTCCACTCGGTGAACTGGGCCTCGATGCGCGCCACCGCGATGGCCACAATGGCGAAGGTCGGCATTGAACTCGACCCGGATGCAAGAGTCTCCGATCTCACCATCGCTGGACGCCAGCTGGTCGCGATCTGCCGTGCCCTGGCAGCGGATGCCAAACTCCTCATCATGGATGAGCCAACGGCGTCGTTGACCCGCCACGAGGTCAACGCCTTGATCAAGCTCGTCAGCGACCTGAAACGTAGCGGCATCTGCGTCGTATTCGTGAGTCACCGTCTCGACGAGGTGCTTGAGATTGCCGAACGTGTAACGGTGCTACGGGATGGCGCCAAGGTAGGCACTTTTGACGCAGCGACAATCGACGGCCGAAAACTCAGCCACCTGATGACCGGGAAGGCTTTCGAGTATCGGAAACAAGCGCGCGACCTTGCCCCTGGTGCAATTGTACTCGAAGTCCAGGGCCTTGGCCGCGACGGTGACTATGACGATGTGAGCTTGCAATTGCGCGCCGGAGAGGTCGTGGGTCTCACCGGTTTGCTCGGGTCGGGCCGAACCGAACTCGCATTGTCGCTTTTCGGCATGAACCCGCCTGATCGGGGCACCATCGCGCTTGACGGCAGCCGCATCGCGCTGAACACAAATGCGGACGCGATCCACAGAGGCATCGCCTACGTATCCGAAGACAGGCTTACGCTTGGTCTCATCCTGGATCAGTCGATCACGGCGAACGTCACGCTGACTGTGCTGCAACGTCTCGCTGACGCTTTCGGCCTGATTAGCGCCCGCGCGCGACAAAGCCATGTTGCGCAATGGATCGCTGAACTCGGAATCAAAGCCACTAACCCCGAGAACCCGGTCAAGACGCTCTCCGGCGGCAATCAGCAGCGAGTCGTTCTCGCCAAATGGATGGCGACCAAGCCGCGGGTGCTGATCCTTGACAGCCCCACGGTCGGTGTCGACATCGGCGCCAAGGACGGCATCTACGAGATCATCCGGCGGCTAGCCCGCGAGGGCGTCGCAGTGCTTATGATATCAGATGAAATCCCCGAGGTGCTTTATCACAGCCATCGCGTCCTGGTCATGCACGAAGGGCGTTTGACGACTGACGTGGCGGCCGCAGATACCTCCGAAGATGCGCTGCGGCAGGCGGTCAATGCCTGAAGCGCGGTTTGCCCTATTCGGCAGGTTTCGGCGCACCCATGAGTTCTGGCTGCTCATCGTAATCCTGGCGCTCTGCGCCAGCCTGGGCTTGGCGAACGCCCAATTCCTGAGCATGCAGAACCTGTTTGACCTGCTGACCTCCTACGCATTCGTAGGCATCCTCGCGCTCGGATTGCTCGTGGTGCTGATCGCCGGTGGAATCGACATCTCCTTCACTGCAACGGCATCGGTAGCGCAATATGTGACGCTTTCGGTGGCGAATGCCTATGGCGCGAACTGGATCAGCGTCTTCGCTATCGCCATCGGCATTGGCGGTGCGCTTGGCGCCCTCAACGCGATCTTTATCCAGAAACTTCGGATACCATCGATCATCGTGTCCATCGCAACACTGAACATTTTCTATGGGTTGCTGATTTTCTTCACCGGCGGCAAATACATCTATTCGTTGCCCGACTGGTTCGCGACCGGGATATTCTGGTTCGAGTTCGAATGGGGCAAGGATTCATCGTACGGCGTCAATCTGCAGATCCTCGCGCTTGCGGTCTCATTTCTCTTTACCTGGCTCCTGCTCAACCGCACCAATATCGGTCGGCAAATCTACGCGATGGGGGGTAACGCCGATGCCGCGCAGCGGCTCGGCTTCCATATTTTCGGCCTCAACATGCTGGTCTATTGCTACATGGGGGTCATGGCGGGCATCGCCTCGCTGATCCAGGCGCAGCTTGCTCAGTCCGTCGCTCCGACGGTGCTGGTGGGCAAGGAGCTCGACGTGGTTGCGGCCGTCGTGCTGGGCGGCGCCAGCCTGATGGGCGGCGTCGGCACTGTTCTCGGCACGTTTCTGGGCCTGGCACTGCTCGCCATACTGCAAAATGGGATCATTTTGCTGGGCGTTTCGTCCTATTGGTCGCCATTTTTTGTCGGATTGGTCATTCTCATCTCGGTCTCTGCGACCGCCTGGTCGCAGCGAGAGCGGCGGCCACGGAGCGCGGGCCCATGACGAGCAATGCGCCCGCCTTCTCCCTTCGCAGACGCATGGCCCGTCTGGCCGGCAGCGGGACGATTGCCACCCTCATCCCACTGCTGGTTGCGCTCTGGCTAGTGTTCGCGATTGCCATCGGCGATCGCTTTTTCTCCGTGAACACACTGCAATCCATGGCCTTCCAGATGCCGGAGCTCGGCGTCCTCTCGCTTGCGATGATGTTGGCCCTGCTATCTGGCGGGCTCAACCTTTCCATCATCGCAACTGCCAATCTGACCGGACTGACCATCGCCTTCTTGCTGACGCACTACATTCCGGGCACCCAAGGCATTGTCTGGGTAAGCGTGCAGGTGCTGGCGATTGCGGCAGGATTTGCCGTTGCCGCATTGGTCGGTTTCGTCAACGGATTTGTCATCGCCTATCTCGGCGTTTCGCCGATCCTCGCAACGCTCGGCACGATGACGCTCTGCAAGGGCCTCGCGATCGGCCTGACACGCGGCAATGTCATCTCCGGATTCCCGGATCCCATTGTTTTTATCGGCAATGGAACGGTTTTTGGGGTGCCTTTTGCCTTGATCGTGCTTGCGCTCTGTGCCTTGCCCGTCGCGCTCGTGCTAAACGCGACGCCGTTCGGGGCAAAGGTTTACATGATCGGTTCGAACGAGAAGGCGACCCGCTACTCCGGCGTGGATACCCGCGCCGTCCTCCTCAAGCTCTATGTGCTCTCAAGCCTGCTTGCCGGAGTGGCAGGGGTGGTCATGTTGGCACGTTTCAATTCGGCCAACGCGGCTTATGGTGAGAGCTATCTGCTGGTCACCATTCTTGCAGCGGTGCTCGGCGGCGTGGATCCGTTTGGCGGCTTTGGCAAAGTCGGTGGACTGTTGCTCGCGCTGATCATCCTGCAGGTGATCTCGTCGGCATTCAACCTTCTCAATCTCAGCCAGTTCCTCACTCTGGCCATCTGGGGTGGCATCCTGATTGCCGTCGCCGCGGTTCCTCATCTGGGCGGCAAAGCGCAACGGTAGACGGCGATGACGCCATCGGTAGCCTCTCCCCGAATCGCAGTTCTCGACATTGGCAAGACCAATCTGAAACTGCTGGTGGCGAGCGACGACGGCTGGCCGCTAGAAACACATACGATCCCAAATGCGCCGAACACTGCAGGTCCATACCTTGCCTATGATCTTGCCGGTTTGGAGGAGTGGTTCCTCGACACTCTCGCCGTGGTGTCGCAACGCCATGCCATTGGCGCCGTGATCGCGACCGCGCATGGGTGCGGCGCGGTTCTTGTCGACGGGGACACGCCAGTGCTGCCGATGATGGATTATGATGCGGCCTCTCCGCCTGCGATCGACCAAGCTTATGCCCGGATTGCGCCCTCTTATGGCGAGGTGTTTTGCGGCATCGGCGCCGGCGCGATGCGGCTCGCCAAGCAGCTACTCTGGCAGGAAAGCGCATATCCCGTCGAATTCGCACGCGCCAACGCCTATTTGACCACCGCGCAGTTTTTCGCCTTGCGGCTCGGCGGACGTGCTGCAAGTGAAATCTCACAGCTCGCAGCTCAGAGCCATATCTGGGACCTTGTCCGCCATCAGCCTTCCTCGCTGATGCGCAAACGCGGCTGGGACAATCTGCTGCCCCAACGGGTGCCGGCCGGTGCGGTGCTGGGGACGGTTTCGGAAGCCGTAGCCATGCGCACCGGCTTGGCGCGATCGACCCAAATCCTCTGTGGTGTGCATGATTCCAACGCCAACCTATTTCGCTACAAGGCCGCCGGCATGGCCGATGCCTCGATCCTCTCGACCGGCACCTGGATGATCGGCTTTCAGCGCGACCTTGCTCCGGACAAGCTTGATGCCACAGGCGCGATGGTGCTGAATATCGATGTCGATGGCGAGAATGTACCCTCCACACTGACCATGACGGGCCGCGAATACGTCCTGATCAGCAAGGAAAACAACGCTGCTGATGCAGTTGTCCTTGCCGCCTTGCCGACCCTAATCGCACAGGGAACCCTGGCGCTCCCCTCCTTCGTTGGGGATGACGGCCTGTTTCGCGGTGCTGCTCACCGCGGACGGACTATCGGACCGCCGCCCCAAACGCCTGCCGAATGGCACGCGTTGGCGGTCCTCTACGCGGCATTTAGCGCAAACCGCTGCCTTGATGCGCTTGGCAGCTCGAAACGCATCGTCATCGATGGTGGCTTCGCCGCCAACCTGCCCTTCGCGCGCTGTCTTGCCACGTTGCGGCCCTCGCAGAGCGTCTCGGTGAGCCAATCCCGGGACGGAACGGCGCTCGGCGCGGCGCTACTATGGCGGAGATTTTCGCGCATACTTCCGGTTTCGAGCGTGGTGCTTGAAGCTGTCACGCCGCTCGGCGAGGATGAGTTAGAATCCCGCGCCCTTTCCGCCGCCTATCAGTCCTGGATCGCTTTTTCGGAGCACCCATCATGACAGACCGCAATCATGCTGATCTCCGCCAAGGCATTGTCGATACCTGCAGGGAGATGAACCGCAACGGCCTCAACCAAGGGACATCCGGCAATCTTTCGCACCGGATTCCAAACGGCATGCTGATCACGCCGACGAGTTTGCCCTATGATCGCATGGGGTCAGGGGACATTGTTGCGATGGATTTTGCCGCGAATTACGAGAGCAACCATCGCCCTTCGTCCGAATGGCGCTTTCATCGCGATATTCTGCTGGCGCGAGACGATGTGAATGTCGTGCTCCATACGCATTCCACCTTCAGCACCATTCTCGCCGTGCACGAGCGTAGCATCCCCTGCTTCCACTATATGGTCGCCGTTGCGGGTGGCAACGATGTCCGCTGTTCGCCCTATGCGTGCTTCGGCACGCAGGCGCTATCGGACTATGCTGTCAAGGCGCTCGAAGGTCGCAATGCCTGCTTGCTCGGCCATCATGGCTTGATCGTAACGGCCCAGACCTTTGAAAAGGCGCTTTGGCTTGCTGTGGAAGTGGAGACCCTGGCGAAGATGTATGTCCACGCACTGGCTATCGGCGAGCCCCCGCGCCTGAGCGAGACCGAAATGGCGCAGGTCCATGAACAGATGAAACGCATGAGCTACGGCCAGGCGCCCGATCTTGACGACGTCTGCGATGTGCCGCGCGCCCTAGCCGGGCCGAAACGGGAGGCAGATTGATGGTGGATCTGCCGATTGTAGGCTGTTTTGCCGGCGGCGCTGGCTACGCGCCGCTCAACGAAACAAGCCTACGCAGCCTGGTATAAGGAGTTCCGACATATCGTACATCTCAAAAGGTGATCCAAACGATTGGAAGGTCCGGAGGTCGGCGACGGCAATCTCAACTTCATCTTCATCGTAACCTCCGGCGCGGAGGGTTCTGTCCGCTTCGGGTCAAACTCGGAACTAAGGGCCAATCGGACCCATTTCCAGTCTACCCCTCAGAGCGGATGTGACTGCGCCGGTTGCCCAAGTTAGCTCGGCGCACGAATCTGATCGGACATATGGCCGCTTCGTCGATGCGCAAGTTGGTGGTGAACGCTGAGCAGCGGCAAAAGCCTGCGGGAAAATCGGACTGCGCAAGTCTGGATTCATCCAATACTTGGGATAAAGTTGCGACATCTGCAGAAACGCTGAAAAATAGCATAGGGAGGAAGTGATGCTCGACACTACGCTCAATGCGCGCGTCCAGGTCTTTCTTGACAAATTCGAAGCGGCGCTTGCTGCAGGCGATCTCGACGAGGCCGTAGGGATGTTCGCACCGGAATGCTACTGGCGCGACCTTGTTTCCTTCACCTGGAACATCAAAACCGTGGAAGGTGGCGACCAGGTGCGCGAGATGCTCAGCTCTTGCCTCCCGAACATAAAACCCCGCAACTGGAAAATCGCCGAGGGAGAAAGCGCGGCCGAAGCCGGCGGCGTAACAGAATGCTGGATCTCGTTCGAGACCGAGGTCGCGCGCGGTTACGGCCTGATCCGCCTCCAGAACGGGCAGATCTGGACGCTTTTGACTACGATGGTTGAGCTGAAGGGCCACGAGGAGAAGGCGGGCTTTACCCGGCCTCTCGGCGCCCGGCACGGCGTCAATCCCGGGGCCAAAACTTGGAAGGAATTACGCGACGAGGAAACCGAACAGCTTGGCGTGAAGACCCAGCCCTACGCGCTCATCATCGGCGGTGGCCAAGGCGGTATCGCACTCGGTGCACGCTTGCGCCAACTCGGCGTGCCCACAATTATCGTCGAGAAGAACGGCCGCGCCGGCAGATTCCTGGCGCAGCCGCTACAAATCGCTCTGTCTGCACGACCCGGTCTGGTACGACCACTTGCCCTACATCGACTTCCCGAAGAGCTGGCCGGTGTTCTCGCCCAAGGACAAGATCGGCGACTGGTTGGAGATGTACACCAAAGTCATGGAGTTGAATTACTGGACCGATACTACGGCCAAGCACGCCGAATGGGACGATGCCAAGAAAGAATGGACAGTCGTCGTCGACCGCGATGGCAAAGAGATTACGCTTAAGCCGAAACAGCTGGTGTTTGCGACCGGCATGTCCGCCAAGCCGAATATGCCGCAATTCAGGGGTATGGATACCTTCGAGGGTGAGCAGCACCATTCCTCGCGCCATCCAGGTCCCGACCGCTACAAGGGCAAGAAGGTAGTCGTGATCGGCTCGAACAATTCTGCCCATGACATCTGCGCCGCGCTATACGAGGCTGGCGTTGACGTGACGATGGTGCAGCGCTCGACCACCCACGTGGTGCGCTCGGACTCCCTGATGGAATCCATAGCTGACCTTTATTCTGAGCGCGCCGTCCGCGGCGGCATGACGACGGCGAAGGCCGATCTGATCTTCGCGTCGCTGCCCTACAAGATCCTGGCCGGGTTGCAGAAGCCGGTTTACGACAAGATTCGCAAGGACGACGCTGATTTCTATGCAGGACTAACAAAAGCCGGCTTCCGGCTCGACTTCGGCGACGACGATTCTGGATTATTCATGAAATACCTGCGTCGCGGCTCCGGCTATTATATCGATGTTGGCGCCTCGCAACTCATCATCGACGGCAAGGTCAAGGTGGTGGCAGGCCAGGTCGAGGAAATCACACCTACCGGCGTCAAACTCGACAACGGCAAGGAACTGCCCGCAGATGTGATCGTCTACGCCACCGGCTACAGTTCGATGAACGGCTTCGTGGCCGACCTCATCAGCCGAGAAATGGCCGACAAGGTCGGGAAGGTCTGGGGGCTCGGTTCGAATACGACCAAGGACCCCGGTCCGTGGGAAGGCGAACAGCGCAACATGTGGAAGCCGACGCGGCAGGAAGGCCTATGGTTTCATGGCGGCAATCTGCACCAGTCGCGCCACTACTCGCAGTTCCTTTCCCTGCAGTTGAAAGCGAGGTACGAGGGCATCGCGACCCCAGTCTACGGCCTGCAAGCCGTCTATCACAAGGCTTAGGGGTCCTAGCGCACGTGAGCTCGTGTGCTTTGGCGTAGCCGATCAATGCGAGCCCGATGTCCGCTTGGCTGGAGCAGTTTAACCCCAACCTCGAATGTCGGGAGTGAAATCGACGCTTGGAGTCGGAAAAATTCTCTTCCACCAGCGAACACAAGCGCTGTGTAGAGCTCAACCTGCGCAGGGTTGGGGTCGTCCTTGAGGGATCGCGTTCTTTGATCTCGTCGTCGGTCCAGCCCAATGCCCTTCGCTTTGCTGGAGGTCATATTCCGACATAGGGCACTTGTATTGATGAGATTTTACGAAAAGCCCCAAACTCCGCGCGGAGTTTGGGGCTTCATCGCCAACGTCTACTTGATGCCGTTGGTGCCGTTCTGTTGCGGGTTCACGATCCGCGCGCCGGGCCGGTAGACGGCGCTGCCGACGGTCTGTTGCTGGACCACCCGCGGGGGCAGAGGTTGCGGGTTGATCAGGGCGTTTCCGCCCGGTGGCACGGTTGGCCGGTTGCCGGCTTCCGGAATGATCCTGCCTTGGCCGACTTGGCTGCTGCCCGGCGCCGGGGTCGGAGGATGCTGCTCCGATCCCGACTGGTTCTGGTGCGCCGGCACCGATGCCGCCTGCGACTGCGCATTGTTCGCAGCATTATTATTCGCAACACCATGGCCTTCCGGCAACTGCGGCGCGTTCGGGAGCTGCGGCGTGGGCAACCGATTGACGACGACGGGATTGCCGGGGATCTGTCCTTGCTGTTGCAAGATGCGAGCCGCGGGATTGACACCGTAGACCTGGGTGCCTTCCTGCTTCAGTCCCGGCTCGACCTGATGTGGATTGCCGAGCGCAGCCGATCCGGCCATGCCGCGCAAGATCTCGTAATCCTTGTGCGCGGCGAGCGGATTGGGAGTGGCGCTGAGGCCGTCCCAGCCGACCGGCAGCATGTAGCCGACGCTGTGCAGATTACCGAGTTGCGGATTGCTGCCGCCGGCGCTGGCGACCGGTTGTGCGCTCGTCGACGCGCTCGTATGTTCGAGCCAGTTCACCGGCAATCCGCTGATCGTGTAGTCGCACGAACCTGCGTCGCCGCCCAGGGTCGCGTGTGCAAGCGCGGGACGCGCGCTGAACTGGCCGACCAGTTTGGTGGGCGCCACGCCGTAGCTCTGGCCATCGGCCAAAAGCAGCGGGCGCGGCCCGGTCTGTACCTCCGTGTACACCCTGAAGGTGTTGCAGTTAGCGCCCGTAAACTGCGTGGAATCCCAACGCACATTGCCTGTCATCGTCGCACCGGTCGGAATATCGGTGATCGGCGCAGGCGCGTAATAGAAGGTGAGCCGGTTGTAGGCGCCCCAGAAGCCCATGAGGTGGTAGCCGGTGGCCGAGGCCGCCCGTTGCTCGGCCTCGCTGACGGGTTTGAGACCACGATTGATCGAGTCCTTCACCTTCTCGTTCGCGAGGTCGTCATTGTTGAACTTGTCCTCGAGACTCTTCTTGAAGTCGGGGCCGCCGACGAAGGCGACGATGTCGTTGATGCCCTTCAACGCCTTGGCGGCGTCGTTCTTGGGGGTGATCGTCGGATTCTGCACAATGGTATGGACGTCCGTGGCCGTAACCGAATTGCCTGACACGCTGAGACTGATGCTCAGGAGGATATCGAAGCTGATATCGACCTGGGGCGACACGACGTAGGCAGCCAGTTCAGTCGCAAGATCGTTGGCATCCGCGAGCGCCTGGGCAGTGACCGTAAAGCTGACGACGGTGTGCGGCACGCGGAATCTCAAATTGGCGGCGCCCTGGCCAGCCCCCGAAACGGCAAAGTCGGTGGCGTCGTTGAGTTGCGTGGCACCCCCGTACAGATAGATGCCGGGGGCCACGCGACGGCCATTCAGGGCGTTGAAGATCGCGAGCTTGACGTCGTTCTTGGCGCCGCCCCACGCCGTCTGGGCGGATTTGCTGACGATCGTGCCGTCGTCGTACTGGGCCGTCACCAGGTCGTCGGCTGGCGCTGTCGGGACCCAATTCTGAACGTAGACGCGGGCGCCAATATCGGCGGCGCGGGCGGGCTGGGCGACGACCGAAACGAGGGCAGTGGCACCGAGAGCGATCGCTAAAAATCGTGACTGAAAAACTGATTTCCGGAACATGACAGTCTCCTGTTGAACGAGTTGTCCGAAGGCGCGCGGCCTGTGTGGACGGGCGTGAACCATTCACGCCGCTACCTGTCAGTACTTTCACCAGGCGTTCGTGTTCAGGAGATTATTGTTCGTTTACAGTCGTTTACGGCGGATTTACAGCCGTTTACATGTGCAAGGGGCGGCTTCTCTCACGGCGTGGTCCTCGTTGACACCTATTGCCACTCGCCAATGCAGTAGCGAGCCGCCGCGGTGCGCAGATGACTACCTTCCACTCATCCAGGCTTCTCAAGTCGCTGACGGAGCTCCGTGAGGCGCGCGTCTTACCGCCGCTAGAGACCCAACTGACTTGAAACACAGTCCGTGAGGCGGCGCGTCGTAAAATTCTCGCAGACCGCCTTCGCAAATTAGTAGAGACAGCCGCCCGACCAGTTAGTGCTTCAGGACCGACGCAAAAAAATCGATCGCAATCGCGGTCGCATCTCGGTTCGCTGCGGCATTGGCCGGAATGTCCTGCCGGCTTGCACTTGGATCGTCGAAATCATGCGTCGCGCCGGGATAAATCTTTAGAACGATGTCGGCGTGCTGCGCGCGGCTCTCGTCGACCAGATCGCTGCACTCCTGCGGTGATATTTCCTCATCGGCTGTGCCGACGAACACGCGCAACGGTGCGTAGGGGATCAGGCCGGCTTTGAATTTTCCTTTCAAGCCGCAACCGGGATAAAAAGCCATCGCGCCGCGAAACCCCGATGTCGGTGAAAGCGACTTGAGTGCCGGCGTGGCCGACGACATGGTGGCAAGCGTGGCACTGGCGCCATTGGACCAGCCCTGCAGCGCGATACGATCCGCCGCAACATCATTGCGGGTGCGCAGATAAGCGAGCGCGCCATAGGCATCGAGCGGCCGCACCGTGACTTCGTTGACGCTTTCCGGGCGCTCCTTATAGCTCTGATGCGTGAAGCCTTGCGGAAAGCCGCGCGGCCCGAACCCGTCCACCAGAATGGCGAGATAGCCTTGTTGAGCCCAGAGATGTCCCCATTTCTGGTGCCGCTGCGACAGCGTTGAAGCGTCGTACCTGCCCTCCGCCAGCGATGAATAGGGTCCGGCGCGGCCGTGCATCATGACCACGGCAGGTGTTTTCGCGGGGTGCGGGCCTTCAGGCTTGAAGACATAACCGATCAGCGTGGTCTGGCCATCGGCGCTTGGAAACACGACGCGCTCGGGCAGCGGACCGATCGGCGGCGGGGTAGCGCCTAATAAAAGGAGCGCCGCAGCGGCGATGGCGGCGGTGTGGAGGAGAGCAAGCGCGCGAACCGAGATCATGACGACACCTTTTGATGATTGAGCTTAGTGAAACCGCGAGCGGGAGTTCTGTCCAAGCCTCTCGCGTCGCTCTTCCATCAACCTAGCCCGACGCTGCTCACTTGTCCCGTAAACGGGCTGTAAACTCGGTGTAAACAACTGTAAACGCTTCGAATCTCCCGAACGCCCGATATCGCGGCGTGACAGATGGGCGTGGTGTGAATGTTCACATCGCATCCCAACGGGCCACGAGCCCCGGATGCCCAACCCACGACCAATCACAGGAGATTGTCATGTTACGGACTTCAAGCTTCCTTGCAATCGCACTCGGCGCTACGGCGATCGTGTCTGTCAGCGTTCCGGCCGCGGCAAACCAGCTGCAGGTGTACGGCGGTAAATCCAGGATCGTCGCCGAGGCGCACCCGATCCAGTCGATATCCAGCGTGCAGCCGAATCGTGAGGCCAGCCATGTACTGGGGCCTCAAAAGGTTGTCGATTATCCGCCCAAGATACCGACGGCGGGATCCTCGAAGGTCTCGCTTGGGAATGCCGAGCAGCCGATACCGGCATCTCATGGCGCGACGACGATGAAAAATGCCGAGCAACCGATGCCGGCGTCTCATGGCGGGACCACGATGAAAAACGCCGAATTTCCGCCAGACGAGTCCTTTTGCGCGAAGCATCCGGCCATCGGCTTCTGCGCTAACGGTGGCAGCGGCAACGGTGGTGGTAGCGGTACTGGCGGCGGCAGCGGCAGCACCGGTGGTGGTAGCACCGGCAGCAGCGCAGGTGGCGGCAGCAGCACCGGCGGCGGCAGCAGCACCGGCGGCGGCAGCGCAGGCAACGGCAAGGGACCAGGCGGCGGCCCGGTCGTGATCGTCGTTCCGCGAGCGCCGATTCAGGTCCCTGTCCCGGTGCCGGTGGACGTTCCCGTCATCGTCCCGGGACGCGTGGGAGCCAGCTCCGTTGCGACAACACGCGTGCAGCCTGTCATCACGCCTGCTTGCATGACGGCGGCCGACATTCCCGCGCTTGCCGCGGGGATCGATCAGTTGTTGCCCACTGCTCGCCTGTCCGACGCCGACATGGCCAAGGTCACCGAGCTCCGGCAGGTGATCCAGATGCTGGCAACGGACGGAAAAGTGGCGGCCGCGCGCGACGTCGAAGAAGATGCGATGAACATTCTGGGCTACCAGAAGGTCTGGCTCCGCTGCGGTGCCGGCACCTTTGACTGGGAACAGCGGTTGGCTAGCGCGAATGCGGGCCAGCAGAAGTGAAGCAAAGAACACGGCGCCGCGGAGGCGACGCTCCAGGGCGTTGCCTCCGCTTCGTCGCAGTCGTCCAACGCGGCGCTCTCGAGGCTTCGACGCCTTTGCCGAGCTTGTTCCCGCCAGCCACCAACAAATCGCTCCCGGCACCGCGCCGGACTTTGCTTTTCCATGGCCGCGCGTCATCGCGCCGACCGGCGGACGAAGTCTGCGATCGCATTGGCGCGCCACGCTGCAAATCCGCGATGACTTTTCGGAGCGGCGGGACCCACCATTTTTGAGCAAGCACCATGCGTGCTCCTTCAAGCGAAGGCGCAGATGCTGCACCCAGATCATCACAGCCTCTGGACAAACATCCTGATCTGGCAACGCGCCGATGTCACGTAAATAGGCTGCAAACCCGATGTAAACGGACGTAAACGCGGCTGAAAACACTAAACACGGCGCATCGTGGCGTGACAAATCGGCAGATGTGAAGGCTCACATCCCGTGCATCCAGGCCGCGAGCCTCGGCTGCTCGTCCACTCCAAACCAAAGGAGATCGTCATGTTGCGCACTCATGATTTTCTGGCGATTGCAATCGCATTTGCGTTGCTCGGTTCTGCCGCGCCCGCGGCGGCATTCTGGCACGCAAACACGGCATTGAAACCGATCGAAGTTCAGCCGGGACAGCTGCCGTTGCCGCCGCGCGAACTGAAAGTGCTTCCGACGTACTGCGAGACCCACAACTGCCTGATGCCGCCCCGGACCGGGCGGTGAGTTGGACGCGATCAGGTTTCGGTGGCCGACGGTCACGTCGCGTCATTCTCAACCACATCGTATCAACCAAAGGAGATTATCATGTTCCGCTTATCCCTGTTCAACGCTATCGCATTCAGCATGACCGTAATGTGCTTAGCCGTTACGCCGGCATCGGCATCCTCCTCGCGGGTGTTCAGTAATCGCCTGGAGCAGGCTCTTCCTCGCCTGCATCCAGTCACGTCGCCGGGCAAGACTATGTTCAGGCCTCCGAGCAAGAAGAGGGCTTGAATGAACCTGAGCGGAACTATGGCGCGCCAATCCAGCGATCGTCTTCCATCACGACCACGCAATGCTCGCCCTTTTGCTGGCATGCATCCAGAGCGAGCTTGCGTGCGTCGTCGAGCGTAGGTGCGGTCCGGTACGCCGCGTTTTGCTTTCCCGGAGTTCGGGCGAAAGCCTTCTCGCCTGGCGCAGTCAGGTACGCCTGGACATAGGCGCGCGACGTGGCCGGCCATTGCAGCTTTTGCAACACGACATCCAAGCTGGAGAGCGGCCAGGTCGGCAGATCATGCGCCCTGAGAAAATTGTCCAGCTCCGTCAGCCATTGCGTGCGGCCGGCATTCGAAGATAGCCCGGTGTGGCCGTCCTCACCAATCGGCTCAAGCAGTGCGAGCTTGAGATCCGCGCCCCCTGCCGTGAATGCTGTCCGCATCACCTCGATCTGATCGAGCGGATGATTGAGATCGTTTTTCGCGAACACCCAGAGATTGGGAATATGGCTGCGCGTCCCAAGATTCCTGAAGTCGAGCGGAATGGAATCGTTCACAGCCGCGCAGCCTGCCAAATGCTCGCCGCCAGCAATGTTGATCACCGCCGCAAGACCCGGAACATTTCGCGCGCCGAGTGCCAGCGACGCGGCGCCGCCGGCCGACTCTCCGATCGCGATCATTTTCGTCGGATCTGCATCGGGCCGTCTCGTGACGGCGCCGATCGAAGCCTCGATGTCATCGGCATCCGAGTTCATCCAGCCCATGAATGTGTCGGCGGCACACGGCGAGTCCGACTGGATCGGGCCGTCGGACAGGCCGAATCCGCGTCGATGGATCGCCACGACGAGCCAGCCGCGGCGTGCGATGTCAGCGATGGGATTGATGCCGGGATCGTTGAACAGAACTCCGATCCAGCGCCATGGCGCCGACCGCGGGCCTGCCATGATTGAAAAGCGCGATGGGCAAACGGCCTCTCGCGTCGGCGCGCTTGACGAACAACGCTTCGAGGCGAACGTCCTTGCCGCCGATCTTGACGCGCAGATATTGCCGCTCCTGGACAAGGTCGCCCGAGATTGCCTCCGTCGCCATCGCGAGCAGGATGATGGAGGCAATGGTGAGGGACATTAGCTTGATGCTGGACGCGAATGTTGCCCGGCCTGTGCCGGTGTTGCGCCACCATGGCCGCCGGGCCGGATGCGATACCCATCCCGCGATCCATTCGTTCGTCATCTGATATCACCGACCCAGTGATAATTTTCCATGACGATGGCGCAATCCTGCGCAACCTTCTGGCACGCGGCCAAAGCGCCGTTTCGGGCGTCCTCCAGGCTTTTCGATCCGGTCCGGTAAGTCAGCGGCAAGTGTGACTCGGCAACGAGTTTGTTCTGCGGACGCGCCCACGCCGTCTGCAAGGCCGGCGAGAACGCGATCGCCTTCTCAGCCGGTGCTGCAAAATAACGCTGGATCATAACTCCCGCGAAATTCTCTCGCTCTATCCTGTCCGTGATTTTCAAACGGTCGATCAGATTCCATACATCGGTCGTGCTCCACGTCGGCAGGTTGTTGGCACGCAGGAAACCATCCATCTGGGCGTACCAGGCCTCCGTCGCCTGGCCGAAGACAGCCGTGCCCACATTGCCGTCCTGGAAGAACATGATGAATTTGACGTCGCCGCCGGCGTCGAGAAACGCGGTGTGCAAACGCTCGGCGAGATCGGGGCCGAACACCTTGTCGCTTCTGGAGTAGATCCAGAGATTGGGAACGCGATTCTTGGTTCCGAAGGCCTTGTATTGATCAACCAGAATATCGTTGATCGGGCAGTTCGCTTCGGATTGCAGTCCGCCCGAAACAGATATGACACCGGCAAGCCCGGCTGGGTTGCGGGCAGAGAGCGCAACCGCAGCCATACCCGCTATTTCGGATCCAATCACGATCACCTTGCTCGCATCAGCATCTGCTCGTTTCGAGACAGTGTCGATGGTCGCCTGCAGATCGTCCGCCGCGGCACTCGCCCATGCGTCGACCGAAGCGGCCTGGCAGGTAATCGGGATTGGCTTCGGCCCCTCGGACTGGCCAAAGCCATGCCGCATCACGACGACCGCCAACCACCCACGCCGCGCGAGATCCCGCGCATAACGGGCGTAGGTCGCCGTAGTCGCCCCCGCTCCGCCCGTTGCAGTCGATGCCCCACCGTTTGTCAGAATGGCGATCGGCAACCGGCCTTGCGCCTCCGCTTTTCTGATGACGAGACCTTCCAGGTGAAAGCTATTTCCGCCGATCGTGACCGGAAACGATGCCGGAATCTCAGTCAGGTCATCGGACCATGCGGCCGGCGCTGCCACGCAGGCGAACACGGCAAGCAGGAGCGCAAGGCGGCCACCCATCACGACGCTATTCCTTCAAACGAAATTCACGCGGCACGACTCATTGTGCACGGCTAGCGCACGCGTGGTAGTCATCTCGGCTGAACTTGCGCCTGCGGTCCGTTAATGGCCGGTGAACTGAATGTAAACGCCAGTAAACGCTCGCAAATCCCCCGAACGTCGGAGCACGGCGGGATTACAGAAGGGCATGGTGTGAATGTTCACATCGCATCCCAACGGGCCGCGCGCCCCGGATGTTCAACCAGGACCAGATGGAGATAGTCATGTCACGCAAATCGTTTGTCTTGAACGGAAGGTCGCTTCTCACTGGAGGCTTGATCGCACTCGCCATCTCGACGGGCGCTATTGCCGCCCCTGTCGAAGTTGCATTGTCGTGTCCCGGCGGGACACATGTCGGCTACGAAGGCAAATACTGCTGGCCAAACCGCCCCCGCGCTTGTCCCGTGGGTTATCATCTCGGTTACGAGGGCAAATACTGCTGGTCCAACCGATAATTCCGGCATGCACGCGCCGCAGGCTTGTTTGAGCAGAGAACCGGATCATCATCAGTACAAAACAGGCCGCCTCACCGGGGTGGCCTGTTTCTTTTCCGAGACCGTGATTGCGCCGCCGGCTTGCGGCCTTCTCGGGCCATCCTGAGTTCACTGCGTCGTGGCTAAACGGCCGGGCCCAGGCGAGATCGTTCGTCGATCAAAATGAAGGTTGGGAAAGCTGGCGCCCCCGGTTCGTTCACAACGGGCGGCACCTTTTGCAGGCATAGCGCCGCGCTCCCGTAAACCGCATGTGAATGTACTGTAAACTGCTGTAAACACTAGGCAATTTATCAAACATCCGAATCTGCCGAAGTTACAGATGTGCAGGTGTGAACGATCACATCCATCCAGACGGGCCGTGAGCCCCGGGATGCTCAACCCACGACCAACCACAGGAGATAGTTATGTTCCGCACATCTGGTTTCTTGGCGATTGCCCTCGGTGTCGCCGCGATCGGTTCGGCCATTACGCCGGCCAAGGCCCTTCCCTCGCCGATTTTCGGGAACGGGAATTCGCGTATTGCCGCGCAACTCCACGCCGCTCTGGTCACCACCGGCATCCAGGCGAGCCGAGAGGCCGCTCGTCTGCTCGGGCCTGTGTCCGGCGGGGTACTGCCGAAAGCGCCGGCGGCACTGGCGCGGACTTCGATCGGTAAGGCTCAAATTCCGGCGTCAAACCTTCCGGTCGGGAGCTCGACGATGAAACAGCCTCAGATTCCAGTCTCGCAGCTACCGCCGCCGTCGATCAATTCCCATCCCGTCGACGATGTCTGTCCGCTCGACCCGGCCAGGCAGCAGACGCAAAAGGACGGCAATTCGGACAAGGGTCATGGCACGGTTGTGATCATGGCGCCTCAGGTGCCTGTCGCGGTGCCGGCAGCTGCTCCCGTTGCCGTTCCGATGCATGTCGCCACGGCGGCCAGTTCTGCCGCTGGGACCCAAGCGAGGCCGGCCTTTACCCAGCCATCCGCTGTCTCACAGTGCGGGGCCGCCGACACCAATCCCGAGCTGGCGGCTGCTATCGACGAATTGCTGCCTACCGCCGACCTCTCCAAAGAGGAGATCGCCAAGGTCACCGAACTCCGGCGGATGATTTCGGATTTGGCAGCCGACGGAAAATTGGCCGCCGCGCGCAACGTTGAAGAGGCCGCCATGTTCTATTTCGGCTACCAGAAGATCTGGCTCCAGTGCGGACAGGGCACGTTCGTCTGGGGACCGGTTGTCTACAACGACGCTATCCAGTCTGCGGCACAGTCCAAGTGAGAAGCGCATGGGCTTCCAACGGAGACAACATTCCAAGCTGTTGCCTCCGTTGTGTCGCGAAGCACATCGCTCTCAACGTCCCACCAATTTGGCAAGCAGTTTGCCATCTTGCGACTTGCCGAGCATGACCTCGTTTGGATGCTCGGCCAATATTTCATGGGCCTCGCCTTCGTTGACCCCCGACAGGATCGCCAGTCGCTCCACTGTGCGCCAGCTGAACTGGTTGTCCTGCATGGCCGCGATCATGCGCTTGAACACCAGGGCACGCTGCTCCTCCCGCGCCGCTTCCGCGGACTTCGCTGGCGGCCGCGCTTCAGGTGAGGATACGAGCGGTGCTGCTTCGGCCACCTTTTTCAACGCTCCCCGGTTGCTCCACTCCTTCCATCCGACGACTGCCATCACCAGGACGACGATAGCCGTTGCGACGGTGGCGAACACGGGCATTCTTCTCGATGGTCGTCGATCGAAAGCCGAGGCAGGTAGATCTGCCGTCTTGACGATCTCCGTTGCCTGAAGCACTGCTGCCTGATCCGTCGCAATGACAGCCTGCGGCTTGGCGGTGAATCTGTAGCCCTCGCCAGGTACGGTCACGATGAGCCGCGGTGTCTTGGGATCCGGCTCGATCTTGCGGCGCAGACGCGAGATCAAAACGTCTACGCTGCGATCTTCGGGCTCTGCGCCACGGCCGGTCACCACGCGCGTAAGTTCGTCGCGCGACAGCACCCGGCCGGGATTTTGCCCAAACGCCAGCAGAAGCGAAAACTCGGCGCGCGTCAGAAGTCACTTCTTGCCCCTGCGCGTCGACGCAGGTACGCGCAGCGGCATCGATCGTGTAGCCTTCGAAGCGGAACAGCTGTGGGCCGGAAGTCAACTCGCGCGCTGGGGTCACGCGAAGGGCGGACCGGACCTTGGCCAGCACGTCCTGCTCGTTCAATGGAAGCAAGATCTTGACATCCGCGGTCGAATCCATCGGCGTTCCGCTTTTATCGGTCGGCTCTCCGATCGTAATGACGTGATCGACGGCATCCGCGAGCTCCTGCGCAAGCTCAAGCCCGGGCGGACCAAGACCTTGCGGCGCGACAATGGCGACGGAGATTGCAGTTTTTGATGCGACCTCGTGCGCCCGTCGCGGGCTCTCGGCCAATTCCACCGCACAACCGGCCTGCATCAGCCAGCGGGCAAGCGTCGCGCGCTGCGAAGCGTCGTCTGCGACAATCAGGATTCCAGGTTTCACCATGCGCGCGCAAGATCCGCTGACGTCGTCGCTTCCCGGCGTTCCGATTCCCTTTCCGGGCATTGCGGTTCAGGCGGCATGCTCATCGGGCTCCCACTCAGGCTACCTATAGCAAAACTTCGATCCTGACAAAGCCGGTTAGATCCGCTTGGCGCCGCGCCGTAAACGGCATGTGAACCGCCTGTAAACACCTGTAAACGCTATAAAATCTTCCGAACTTGTTGGTCCGGCCGAGTTACGGATGCGCATGGTGTGAATGTTCACATCCCGTCCAGATTGCCCCGCACTGGACGTTCAACCAGATCTTACAAACCAAAGGAGAGAGTCATGTTCAATAAATCCAGCCTCTTGGCAATCGCACTCGGCGTTGCGGCGATTGCTTCTGCGACGGTCCCGGCGTCGGCCTTGTCCTCACCGGTCTATGCCACGCAACACGCGAGCGAGCGAACAGGACCCGCACGGGAGCCTCCATCCTCACATCGAGATCGAACGACCGTCGGACGGTCCGAGTATCCGATGCCGCGGCGTCCGATCCGGCAACCCTTCAACTAGGGCCCGCCCGGTTGGTCTCCTCGGTACACAGGGGTGGACACCTTAGCTGCGGGAGACCGTGACCTTCTTCAAGCTGATATCTGCCATGGGTCAAAAGCGGACTTCCCGGCCGACGTCCGGTTTTGACCCGAGAGCGACATTCGCCAAATGCGGGCAATTCACTCGCCAGGAACTCTGAGACCTCGTCTAGTCGGCTCCCCTCGTGACGCGGCGGTCGATTGAGTATGTCGAAAAGAGGCGCGGCCCGGCAAAATAGCGCCCTTTTTCATCCTGACGTCAAATAGCTGCGGCTGTTCTGAAACTCCATATCGGCCCGCGCCAGCGCGCTCCGTCACCTTCATGCAGCACAAGATGACAGACGTTTGGTGCGTTCGCCAGAGTATGCGACCAAAACGTCAAGGCCCTCACATTGCGTGCGGCGACGGCGATCTCCCAACAACCAGGATATTGAAGGAATATCCTACGGACGGCCTCCGCCGCTACTCCGCGACCAAGATATTTTCGCGCCACGAAGAACTCCCCCATGTTGTGCTCCACGCTACCACCACGGTGCGAATGGGTGTTGATCAAGGCAAAACCGACCAACGATTGCTCTAGGCGAATAAGTAGTGGCCAAAAGGCTTCGAGCCTCCAATAGCTGTCGAGGTTCGGAAGCAGAGGATAGCTCCCTTGATCGTCAAACTCGAGCTTGCTGGAGTCTGTGGGCTCCATCTCCGAGAAATCGTAGATATAGAATTGCGAGAGGCCTTCGATCACTCGACGTTCAGAGCTGCTGGCCAGTTTTACACTGACAGCTTCAGCCACGGCTTGCATTCCTACTCCCAACTACAACACCGCATCCCACATCGTCAGCTTTTGTGCAGGAACTGATAATTAGCGGCATGCGCGCTCACGATCATTTCACGACTTCTCTCACTGGGAGCGGGTCTCCTCTAACTCCTGCGCAGCTTCAATGAGCTCGATAATCTCACTCTTGGTCTGCGGGTTCCTGATTTTCGCAAAAGCTTTCATCAGTCTCAATAGCTGAACCTCTTCGGCCATCGCAGTGACTCCTGCCTCGCCAGGGTGATAGGTCGGCACCGGGCGCTCCTCCCACATCATCAGCTTTTGCGGAGGAACTGATAATCCGCGGAATACGGGATGCTCAGATATTCGCCCTCGGTCTTGCATGGTCCCTTCGCAAGCCCGCCCTTGGTGTTGGTACGCAGAACGGTGACCGCCTCGGACAGAGCACCCTTGCCGAGATGACCGACCACTTCGACTTCGAGCCACGGAATATCGTCTGCGCCAGGCGCCGGCATGTTCTTGATCGTCTTGCCCTTCACCCCCCCGCCGTCAACGAGCTCCCAGCTCGGACCGGCATAGTGCCGTCCAATCGACTGACCATTGGCCAGGAGCGTGGCGATGGGCTCACGGAATTGCCACACAAGCGCGCCGCCCGGCTTCGAAGTATCCGACTTGCACTCATAGATCTGGGCTCCCTCGGCGTGAAACGTCGCGATGATGGCCTCCTTGTCGGCCGCCGGCAGTTGGGCGGCTTCGGCTGCCAGCGCAAGGCAGGCAAACGATAAAGCGCAAAGTAGTACCTTCGAAGATGTAGTCATCGGTCTTCTCCCTTTTGTGGTGGTCCAATCAAGAAATGCCGGGATAACGGCGGCCGTGTTCTAGCGTTCGCGAAGCGCCTCCTGGCGATAGCGACGCAACGGCGAAAGCAGATAGCTGAGAACGGTACGTGTACCGGTCTTGATCTCGACCGTTACGGCCATGCCGGGAGAGAGGTTGACCACCCGGTCTTCGATCTGCATGTGAGTGCTGTCGAGCGCGATGTGCGCGCTGTAGTTCAATTCCTGGCCGGTGGGCTCGCTGGTCTCGTGCCCCGTTCCCAGTACGGCCTGCGTGCCGGTGCGGTCCTGCGGCTTGTCGCGGACGATGGCATCCTGCGACACGCTCATGACCTCGCCATGCAACAGGCCGTATCGGGTAAAGTTGAAAGTATCGACCTTGATCTCGGCGTCTTGCCCCGGTTCGACAAAGCCGATGTCACGATTCGAAACCATCGCCTCGATCTCGAGCCGGCTGTCGTTCGGCACGATCACGAGTAGCGACTGTGCCGGCGTCACGACGCCGCCGATGGTGTGCACCGCGATCTGTTGCACGACCCCGTCAACCGGCGAAGTCAATTGCTGCAGCTGCGTCTTCTGTTGCGCTTTGATCAGGTCCTGGGCGAGCCCGCCGACCTTCTGCTCGCCCTTGGCCAGCTCGTCGGCAAGGCTACGGCTGAACTCGGCGATGGCCTGCGCGCGCGTCTCCCGGATCGCGGCAGCCGCTGCTTCGGCTTCGTCCAGCCGGCTCTTCTGCACCCCGAGTTCCTCCTGCTGCTCGACCAGCAATTGAAGGGTTTCATAATAGGTCAGCTTCGAGCCGATCTCTTTCTCCATCAGTGTTTGGCGGATGTCGACCCGCTGCCGGATCACGGGAATGAGCGTTTCAAGCTTGTGGATCGTTGCCGCGATCGTGTCGCGCTCCGCCTGCTTTTGCGCGGCCTGCCGCGTCAGCGCAGCAACCTTGGCGCGATGTTCGGCGAGCTGATGCTGCAGAAGCTGACGTTGGGTCTCGACCAGCACGGGATCGGAGCCGGCCGGAGCTGTGAAGTCGACAGTATAGTGCTCGCCGCTCTCGAGAGCCGCACGAAGCCGCGCGACGTTGAGCTGTTCGGCGGCGACGTCTTCGCGCAGATGGTCGCGCTCGGCAGCGTTCAAGGTTGGATCGAGCTCGATCAGAACATCGCCAGCCTTGACCATCTGCCCATCCTGCACGCGGATTGCGCGCACCACGCCGGTCTCGAAGGGCTGGATGACCTTGCTGCGTCCGCTCGAAACGACCTTCCCCGGCGCGGACGCGACGATGTCGATCCTGCCCGAGCCGGTCCAGGCCAGAGCCGCGCCAAACAGCAGGACGATGGTCATGCCAATAGCGCGGCCGATCGGCGAGGGAGGTGACTCGACGATCTCCAAGGCGGCCGGAAGGAAGGCAAGCTCCCGCGCATCGCGCCCCTTGGCCTGGTTGAACGGAACGACGACGCCCTGGCGCGCCGCCGAGGCGGATCTAGCCGACCTCATGCAGGCCTCCCTGCAGCCGATAAAGCATGGCGTAACGGCCGCCGGTGTTGATCAGCGAGTCATGATTGCCATCTTCGATCAGACGGCCGCGTTCCAGGGTGAAGATCCGGTCCGCGGTCCGCACCGTCGAGAGACGATGCGCGATGATCAACACGGTGCGGCCTTTGGCGATATCCTTCATGTTCTGCTGGATCATTCGCTCGCTCTCATAGTCGAGCGCGCTGGTAGCCTCGTCGAAGATCAGGATACGGGGATCGGTGACGAGCGCGCGCGCGATCGCGATACGCTGACGCTGTCCGCCCGAAAGCGTCGATCCGCGCTCGCCTACGACGGTATCGTAGCCTTCGGCGAATTCCAGGATGAAGTCATGCGCGCCGGCGAGCTTTGCAGCGGCAACGATCTGCTCCATCGACATTGCGGGATCTGCCAACGCGATATTGTCGCGCACCGAGCAGTTGAACAGCATGCTCTCCTGCAACACCACGCCGATCTGGCGGCGCAGCCAGGCAGGATCGGCCATGACGAGATCCATGCCGTCGATCAGCACGCGTCCGCTTTGCGGCACGTAGAGCCGTTGCACCAGTTTTGCGAATGTGCTCTTGCCCGACCCGGATGGGCCGACGATGCCGACCGTCTGTCCGGCCGGCACTTCGAAGGACACATCATGCAGGATTTCCTGCCCGTCGATACGATACCGAAAGGAGACGTGCTCGAACGTGATATTGCCGGTGATTGCGGGCGACGGTGCGCGCGCCGCCGCATAGGTCGGTTCTGGGGTGGCGTTGAGAATGTCGCCGAGACGGGCGATCGACAGCCGCGCCTGGTGAAAATCCTGCCAAACCTGGGCCAGCCGCAGCACCGGGGCCGAAACACGGCTCGCGAGAATATTGAAGGCAACGAGCTCACCGACCGACAATGTGCCGCCGATCACGAGCCGCGCGCCGAAATAGAGGATGCCGGCAGTAGCGACCTTGCTGATGAACTGCACAAGCTGGCTGGCCACATTGCCAAGGCTCGTGACGCGGAAACTCGCAGATACGTAGCCGGCAAGCTGCTCCTCCCATCGGCGCTGCATCTGCGGCTCGACCGCCATCGCCTTCAGCGTCTCGATGCCGGTGACGCTTTCCACCAGGAAGGCCTGATTCTCCGCGCCGCGCCTGAATTTCTCATCGAGCCGGCGCCGGAACAACGGAGTCACTGCCGCCGAGATTACGATGTAGAACGGGAACGAAGCGAGCACGATGAAGCTGAGCAGCGGCGAATACGCGAACATGACCGCGAGGAACACCGAGGTGAAGAGGAGATCGACGACCAGCGTCAACGCCGAGCTTGTGATGAAATTGCGGATGTTCTCCAGCTCGCGCACCCGCGCCACCGAATCGCCGACGCGGCGCGCCTGGAAATATGACATCGGCAGCGCAAGCAGATGGTGGAACAGCCGCGCGCCGAGCTCCACATCGATCCGGTTGGTGGTGTGAGAGAACAAGTAGGTGCGAAGGATGCCTAGCACTGTCTCGAACACTGAGATCGTGACGAGACCGATCACCAGAACGTCGAGCGTCGTCAGCGAGCGATGCACCAGTACCTTGTCGATGATCACCTGGAAGAACAGCGGCGAGATAAGGGCGAACACTTGCAGGAAAAAAGAGGCGACCAGCACTTCGCTCAAGAGCCGTTTGTATTTCCCGATGGCACCGAGGAACCAGGTCAGGTCGAAACGGCGAGCGAGATCGGACAAACCGGCCCGCCGCGCCATCAGGATCAGGCCGCCATTCCAGATCGCCGAAAGTTCGCCGCTCGTCATCAACGCCGGGCGATGATCGCGCGGCGATTGCACCAGCACCCTGTCGTCGCTGGCCTTGGCGATCACCATGAAACTGCCGTCGCGCAACGTCGCGATGGCTGGCAGCGGCGTCCTGGAGAGGCGAGAGACGTCGGTGTGAGAGAGAGATGCCTTGAGACCGAGATCCCTGCCGCACCGGAGCATGTCCAGCACGCCAAGTGCAGAGGTTCCGAGCCGATGCTTGATCTGATCGCGATCTGCCGCGACACCCTGGAGGTGCAGCAACGTCATGAGCGCTTCGAGGCCTGAATCGACTGCTCGCATCTCGGCTTCGATCGTCATCTGCATCCTCCAGGGGACCGCGCCGGGTCCTGGAGCATGATCGGAGAGAACGAATGCCGCTCTCCCCGTGGATCATGCTCAATCAAGATCGCTTTGCGCGACGGCGTTGGTAGACCCCCGACGCGCGCTCTAAGCGTGCGCCGGGGGGGCCAGGACGGACTGCAGGGTCGTATCCGGGCCGATCGGCACGAGGGGATCGTGGGGAATTCCCGTCGTGACGAAGGTTGATGCCATGGCCTGGCTCAGCAGCGCCGCGCCGGTGGCGTTCGCGATCGCGGGCATGGGCCCTGCCGGCGGCGCCGTGGTCGCTGACTGGATCAGGACGTTGTTGCCGGGACCACCGTCGAGAATATCAAGGCCAGGCCCGCCAATCAGAACGTCATCACCGACGTCGCCGTGCAACTCGTCATTGCCGGGGCTGCCGATCAGGACATCGTTGCCGTTACCGCCATGGGCAACGAGCTGGATCCCGCCCTGAAGCCCGGAAGCCTCAATGACATCGTCGCCGTCGAGACCGTTGATGACGAGTTTGTCGCCAGCACCGGCATTGGTGATGTTCACCTCGGTTCCCAGACCGGACACCGTGATCACGCCGTTGGTCTCTGTCACTCTGATGACGTCGGCACCGCTGGTCCCGTTGATCGTGACCGTGTCCGCGGCGGCATCATTGGCGCCGAGGTCGAGATTGACCTGTTGGACACCGGTCCCGGTCAAATCATTGACCGTGATATTGTCGGCGCCTCCCAGGGCATTGAAATCAACGTGCTCGACGCTGTTCAAGTCCATGGTGATGCCGGCGACATCGCGGGTGAACAGCACCCGGCTGCCATTGGCCGAGATATTGACGTTCTCGGCGACATTGGCGCCATTGAACACCATCGTGTCTGTACCGCCCTGGCCTTCGACGACGTCGCTGCCATCACCTGGATTCCAGACAAAGGTGTCGTCACCCGCGCCGAGAATGGAGACGTCATTGCCGCGCCCGCCGATCACAGCGTCGTTGCCGGCGCTGCCAATGATGGTGTCGTTGCCGTCACCGCCGTTGATCGTCAGGTTTGCGATCGCGCCGGCATTGAGCCTGGAGGCATCGATGACGTCGTTGCCGGCGCTGCCGTTGATGACGAGCTGATCGCCGGCACCGGCATTGGTGATATTCACCTGTGTGGCCAGACCCGACACCGTGATCGTGCCGTTGTTATTGGTCACCTTGATGACATCGTCGCCACCAGTCGCGTTGATGGTGACCGTGTCCGCCGCGCCATCGTTGGCGCCGAGGTCCAGATTGGCCTGGCTCACGCCGGTCCCAGTCAGGTCGTCCACCGTGATGCTGTCGGCGCCGCCCCCCAGAGCCCTGAAGATGACATCATTGCCGCCCCCGCCGTTCACGACGAGCTGATCACTGGAGTCGGCATCGGTGACGTTCACTGCGGCCGCCAGACCCGACGCCGTGATCACGCCATTGTTGTCGGCCAGCGTGATGGCGTGGTGACCACTGGTCGCGTTGATCGTAACCGTGTCCGCAGCGCCATCATTGGCGCCGAGGTCGAGATTGACCTGCTTCACGCCGGTCCCGGTCAGGTCGTTGACCGTGATGTTGTCGGCGCCTCCCAGGGCGTTGAAATCGATATTTTCAACGCTATTCAGGTCCATGGTGATTCCGGCAATGTCGCGGGTGAACAGCACCCGGCTGCCATTGGCAGAGATGTTGATCTTCTCGGCGACGTTGGCGCCATTGAACAGCATCGTGTCCGTGCCGCCCTGGCCTTCGACGACGTCGCTGCCATCGCCCGGATTCCAGACGAAGGTGTCGTCTCCCGCGCCAAGATTAGCGATATCGTTGCCCCGCCCACCGATGACGGTGTCGTTACCGGCACTGCCAATGATGGTGTCGTTGCCGTCACCGCCGTTGATGATGAGATTGGCAATCGCGCCCGCGCCGAGCCCGGAGGCGTCGATGATGTCGTTGCCGCTGCCGCCGTTGACCGTGAGCGTGTCGCCGGCATCCGCGTGGGCAATCGACACCTGCGCGGAGAGGCCGTTGACGACGATCGATCCGCCGCTTCTGACAATCGTGATGTGGTCATCACCGGCTGTGCCGTTGACCGTGACAGTGTCGACAGCACCATCGCCGGTCCTGCCGCCGGGGGTACCGGCCAGGTCGATCGCGACCTGTGTGATCCCGCTGCCGGTCAGGTCGCCGATCGTGATGTTGTCGCTGCCGCCCGCGGCGTTGATCTGAACATGCTCGTCGTCGCTGAGATCGATGGCGACGTTGCCGACATCGCGGGTCAGGAGCGCTTCGCTGGCTTCGCCGATGATGCTGATGTTCTCCGCGGCATTGGAGCCGTTGAACACCACCGTATCGGTCCCCGTATTGCCTTCGACCGTGTCGGTGCCGTCCCCGGGATTCCAGATGAAGGTGTCATCGCCGGCGCCGAGGTCGGCGACGTCGTTGCCTCGGCCACCGATCACGGTGTCGTTGCCATCCCCGCCGAGCAGGAAGTCGTTGCCCTGGCTGCCGATGATGGTGTCGCTGCCGGCGCCCCCGTCGATGGTCAGGCCCATAACGCCTGCCGCGAGGCCGGACGCATCGATGGTATCGTTGCCGCCCTGACCCTGGATGGTCAGGGTGTCGATCGTCTCAGCGCCGAGGACAGTGACGAGTTCCGGCGTACCGGTCACGCTGACGTTGTTTCCGTCCGACGTCACCTTGATCTTCTCGCCCTTGTCGGCTCCGTTGACGATCACCTGATCGGACGCGCCGTCGCCCTGCGTCGTTCCGGGCACGCCTGTGAGGTCGACCAGAACCTGCTTCGTTCCAGTGCCGGTCAGGTCGCCCACCGTGACCTGGTCGGCACCTCCTCGCGCGGCGACGTCGATCAGCTCCATGCTGTTGAGGTCCATCGTGACGGAGCCCACGTCGCGGGCCAGACGTACGCGGCTGCCATTGGCGGAGATGTCGATCTTCTCGGCGACATCCGCACCGTTGAAGAGCAGCGTGTCGTTGCCGGAGCCGCCCTCCACGGTGTCGCTGCCGTCACCGGGGTTCCAAACAAAGACGTCGTCGCCGCTACCGAGGTCCGCGAAATCACTGCCGCGTCCGCCGGTGACGAGATCGTTACCAGCACCGCCGATCAGCCGGTCGTTGCCGGCGCTGCCGGTGATCGTGTCGTTTCCGGCGCCGCCATCGATCGTCAGGGACACGCTTCCGGCGGCAAGGGCTCCGGCATCGATGAAATCGTTGCCTGAACCACCGTTGATATTGAGACGGTCATTGGCGCCTTCCGCGCCCGTGAGCACGACAGTCGCAGACAGACCCGCGATCGTGACTGAGCCTGCTCCACCACTCACGTGGACGGTATCGTCCCCGGCCGTGCCGTTGACGGTGACGCTGTCGGCCGCGCCGTCTCCGGTGCCGCTGCCCGGCGTCGCCGAGAGATCGATGGCGACTTGCGTGACACCGGTACCCGTGAGGTCTCCGACGTTGATGTTGTCGGCGCCGCCACGCGCATTGATGTCAATGTTCTCGATACCGTTCACATCCATTTTGACATTGCCGACGTCGCGGGTGAGCTTGACCCGTCCCTGATTCGCCGAAACGTTGATGCTTTCATCGGTGCTGGCACCGTTGAAGACCAGCGTGTCGTTACCGTCCTGGCCCTCGACAGTGTCGCTGCCGTCACCCGGATTCCAGATGAAGGTGTCGTCACCGCTGCCGAGCTCCGCGACATCATTACCGCCGCCACCGGTGATGGTGTCGTTGCCGTCACCGCCGAGCAACCTGTCATTGCCATCACCGCCGGTGATAGTGTCGTTGCCCGCGCCGCCATCGATCACAAGATTGATCAAGCCGGCAAGGCCGCTCCCGGCAGTGAAGACGTCGTCGCCACCGTTCATGTTGAGCACGAGGTTCTCGGTGGTGCCGATGTCGAGGGTGAAGGGTGCCGGAGTGACTCGGTTGAAAAGCACGCGGCTGCCATTGGCCGTGACCGTGAAGACTTCGGCGCCGTTGCCGCCATTCACTTCGGCGGTGTCGATGCCGTCGCCGCCCTCCATGACATCGCTGCCGTCACCGGGATTCCAGATCATGCGGTCGTTGCCTGCACCGCCGAACATCTGATCGTTGCCCGAACCACCGGTGAGCGTGTCGTTGCCGTCGTCGCCGAACAGCATGTCGTCGCCACCTTTGCCCAGCAGGATGTCATTGCCGGTGCCGCCAAACAACAGATCATTGCCCGAGCCGCCGGTCAGGGTGTCGTTGCCTGCGCCACCGGACAACAACGCGGCAGGCAGCGCGCCATTGGCTTCATTGAGCGAGAGGGTGTCATTGCCGCCTTGGCCGAAGACCTGGATCAAGGAGGTGTTGGCGACGGTCGGCGTGCCGCCCAGGACCGGGACTGCGCCGCCGTTGACCAGGATTTCCCCGGCCGCGTCGCGGCTGACGGTAACGTTGTTGTCGAGGGCGTCGCCAAAGACGGACAACGATCCGTTGGCGGGAGAACGACTTGCAGTAACAGCCATGGTGGACGTCCTTTTCTGGATTGCTCAGCGCAACAGCGCAGGGAGATGGAGTTGATGAAGGGCGCGACGGTTTGTTCGTCGTTTCGCTGCACGGAAACGTCCGCGGAAGTTCAGAAAACTCGGAGAAACTCCGCGCCCAGCTCGAAGCCCTCGATGACTAGGAGCGCCGCAATGAGGAAGCCGGCCGTACAAAACGCTGCGACCATTCCGAAGATTTCGGTGTCGGTCCGGGTGGCAGACGCGAGCGAGGGACGACTCGCTTTGGTGATCCGGCCAACGCCCGGCAAAAGGCTCGATCTGGTGGGCATGGCTACCTCCGTCGTTCGATACGCGCGCAGGCGCGTTTGCAGACCCGCACCATGACGGCGCTGCGCTACGGAAGAATTTCAGAACAAAGGAATTGCGTTACAGCTGTAACATACCGCGCGCCCGCAAACAGCGCTCCAGTGCCGAGGCAAGCTCCGCTGTCGTCAGCGGCCATGGCAGGACCTCGGAAACCCCGGCTTCCGCAAGTGCGCTGCCGCTGATGTCGATCGATGATGCGACGGCCAGCAGAATGGGCCCGGAAGGCGCGACCTCGGCCATGGCACGCGCAAGATCGAGACCTTCAAGCGTCTGCCAGCCGGCACTGATTACGATCAGATCGAACCGATCCGGCTTGGACCGACACGCCACAAGCGCATCGTCTGCCTTCTCGAATCCAACGGGCTCATATCCCAACGCAGCGAGTTTCTCTTCATCCCGCAGCAAGCGCTCCCGCTCGTTTTCGACGATCAGCACCGTCTCGCCGCGCCCAAGCGGCAGCTTGCTCAAGGTGGTTGTCGCGCCGCTTGCCGCCACCGTCGCCGGCAGCCAGACATCGAAGCGGCTCCCCTGCCCCACCTCGCTGTGCACGCCGATGGCTCCATCATGGTCCAGCACGATTTCCCGGACCGTTGCCAGACCAAGCCCGGTCCCGGCCAGCCGCGTGGTAAAAAATGGCTCGAACATTCTCCGTGCGATATTCCGATCGAAACCGCATCCATTGTCCGCGATGGAGATGCAGACGTAGTCGCCCTGCGGGAGGATGACGTCGCCGACCTGAAGAAAATCAGCCACCATTTCGCGTCTTGCGGCCAGATGGACATAGCCGCTATCAGCGATCGCTTGCGCAGCATTGGCGCCAAGATTCAGGATGACCTGCTGCAACTGAGCGGGTTCTCCCGATACGGCAATGTCTTGCGGAACGTCGTCGACGATCAGCTCAACGCCCGACCGCAGCGAAGCGCGGAAGAGCGAGGTCGCCTCCCTGAACAACGATTGCACCTGGACGGGACGGGAACGCGCGTCGGTCCTGCGCCCGAATGCGAGGATGTTGTCGACGAGATCACGCCCGCGCTCCGCCGCGCGGCGGATCTCTTCAACATGCTTCGCCGGCTTGGTCCCCCGCGCCAGCTGCGGCTCGATCATTTCCGAATAGCCGAGAATCGCGCCAATGATATTATTGAAATTGTGCGCGATGCCGCTTGCGAGAGAACCGACCATTTGCATGCGCCGTGCACGCTCGAGCCGCATCGAAAGCTTCGCGCGATCGCGTTCGAGAAATTCGCGCTCGAGAGCGTTGGCCACGGCGTCGCCGGCAAGCCGCGCCATCGGCGCCGGAGAAATCTTGTGCCGAATCGGACGGAAGCGGTCAAAGCCAATGATGCCGCGGACGCGGCCGGGTCGCATGAGCGGCAGGTAAGTCCACGCACGCACGCCGGCTGCCATCAGCACATCCCTGAGAGGACCAGGCGGCAAGCCGTTCGCGTCCGCGATAGTGATATTGTCCGATTCCGCAAGGCCGAGTTGCTCGGCTGCTGCCAATGCCTGCAAGGGCCAGTTTGGCGGAAATACAACCCCTTCCTTAGACCACGTGTGAACGCGCATGGGCTTTTCATCCAGCACGACATAGGCCCGCTCTGCGTCGATGGTCCGGCTGAGTTCACCCAACACCTGCCTCAGCCGCGTCGCGGTTTCGTCTGGCGTGCAATTGATCAGACGGGTCGAATTCTCGGCTATGACGTGTTCATACGCCGCCCGACGTCGCAGCGCGGCGGCACGGGCCCGCAACCTGAGGCCCAAAAACACCAGCATAACGAGCAACAGGAGAGAAACGACATACAGCAAAAGCCGATAGCGTTGCTCGACGGCTTCAACTGCGACTCGATGCCTTGAGAACAGCGTCCGTATCTCATCGAGGGCCTGCGCACTGGGCACCGCTATGAATGTCCTCAACGTCTCATCCACAATTGGCAGCTGCTCATAGAGCAGACGAGCATGCGCGAGCATCGCCCGCGCGGTTTCCGTTTCCGGACCCGTCGTGGGAGCCTGCTGCGCGAACTGGTCAATCCGATTCTGCAGCGCTTTGAGAGTGTCGGATGACGTGTCACGTGCCAAACGGAGGATCGCGGCGGCCAGCGCACCCGTTGCCGGCGCGAGCCGCACCTCGTGAGCGAGAAACTCCGGACTTGTACTGAGAAGACCGACGTAAGAAAGCGAATTCTGCAGTAACGCGTTGCTGGTCTTGAAGCGCTCAAGCAGAGCTTCCTGCTCGATCACCGCGGCTGCAAGCCGGTCGATGGGCTTCGTGTCGAGCCCCTCGGCCTTCGCGTGGAGGCGGAGCTTTGAAACCGCATCCTCCATCGAGCGCGCACTTCCATTGAAATTATCGTAGTTGCGAAGCAGGCCAGCGCGCGCCTGCAAAACGTCGCGGTGAAGCGACGCCTCCGCGAGCGCGTAGTCATCGAATGCGCGGAGGATGACGGCATACGTAGCCGCATTCGTGTCGATTCCGCGCAGCAGCAGCCAGGTCAGCAGTGCGAGCAGAAACGATACCCCGAGCGCAAATGGCAAGTTTCTCATCGGCCCGCCGATCCCAAACGTGACGTGGCCGGCCTCAATGCTTGATTTCGATATGTGCCGGTCAACGTGGTGAGGAAGGCGACGATGGCGGCGACTTGCTGATCTGTGAGCACCCGATCGAGCTGGGCCAGGCCCATCTGCTTGACGGCTTCCTGGAGCGTGGCGGCGCTGCCGTCATGGAAATACGGCGCTGTTGTAGTGACATTTCGCAGGCTAGGGACACGAACCAGGAGCGGCTCGGGCGAGCCCAAAGGACGGAAGATGCCGTGACGCTGAAACAGATTGCCTCCGACGTTCACGCCCTGATGGCAGGTGACGCACCCGAGCGATTTGAAAAGCTGGTAACCGGCGAGTTCATCCGGCGACATCGCGCCATCATCCCCCATCAGCCACCGATCGAAACGGCTGCCTGGTGTCATCAGTGAGCGCTCGTATGTCGCGATCGCATCCAACAGCGCCGCGCGATCCGGCTCCCTCCCATAGGCCTCGCGGAATTGACCGACCATGTCGGGGCTCGCGCGTAGCTTGCCGACGGCCTCATCAACGCTCGATGCCATGATCGCGGGGTTGACAAGGCTCTGCTCGATGCCGTCTTCCAGCAGGCGGACATTTCCCTCCCAGTTCAGCCGAAAGTTCAGGCTGACATTGAAGATCGTCGGCGTATTCAGCACCGCCAGCCGCCCGTCGCTGCTATCGCGGACATTGGCACTGGCGCCATTGCTCCCTACATCGTGGCACGATGAACAAGTGTGTGTATTATTGTGCGACAGACGCGGATCATTGAACAATCGCTCCCCGAGCAGGACCCGCTGCGGATCGAGGCCGCCCGCCGCAGGAATTGGCGTGATCGGCTCCTGGCTGGCGCGGGTCTCGGGGGCGGCCGATTGCGCCTGTGCGGGCGGGATCGCGCAAAGGCAGACAAGCATCAGCAAGAGATGTATGACGTGACAAGACCTTGCATTTGCCCTCTCTGAGACCAGTGCGGTTGGAAACGGACGCAATGAGCGAATCATCGTCGAATAACCCGGGTTCTCGCGGAAGCGTTGATCGGCAGGTGAGCGTACTCGTCGTGGAGGACGATCCGTCCTTGCAGCGCATGATCCTAAACTATTTTGCGGAGAACAACATCCGCACCCATGTGGCAAACAACCGTCAGGAAATGGTCGATCGCCTTGGCAAGACCGAGCCGAACCTTGTGATACTCGATCTGCGGCTTGGGTCCGAGGACGGACTGGATTTGCTTCGGGAGATTCGTTCGGGCTCGGAGGTGCCGGTGATCATTATCACCGGTCACCGTCGCGACGACATCGACCGGGTGGTTGGCCTGGAGCTTGGCGCCGACGATTATCTCACCAAGCCGTTCAACCTGCGTGAGTTGCTCGCACGCGTCCGTGCCGTGTTGCGGAGGTTCGATGTCGGAAAAGCTGCGCCCACGCCGGATCCGGAGCGTGGCCGGTTTCGATTTTCCGGCTGGCAGCTCGATCGCAGGACCCGGCAGCTCGTCGATCCCACGGGCAGCCAGGTCGCGCTGACCAAGGGCGAGTACGCGATGCTGGTCGCCTTTCTGGAAGCTCCACAGCGTCCGCTCAGCCGGGAACACCTTCTGCAAGCGACGCGCGTTCACGAGGACGTCTTCGATCGCAGCATCGACGTTCAAATTCTTCGCCTGCGCCGCAAGCTCGAACGCGACGCGCGCGCGCCTCGCGTCATCCGCACCGAACGCGGCGTCGGGTATGTGTTTGACGTTCCGGTGGAAAGGGTCTGAGACTCCCGCAATACCCGGGGGCCCCGATGTCATGAAAACGTTCCCGTAGAGCCCGGCACGCTTTGCGCGGCACCGAGTGGAGCGCCTCTGATCCGAGAGACTGGGCAAACGAGTCGTTCGCGATCGCCGAGGCCGTAAAGACGCACTATTGCGTCAGCATGCTCCAAGCTGCGATAAACCCGACGGCGATGTCACGATCAATTCGCAGCGTCCGATGCAGCATTCACAAACTAGATGCCATGGGACAATAGCCAATGGCCGACCTTGCTGTAGCTAAAACGTTAGGGTGCGCTTGCGCCCAAAAGACCCCGGATCACTTCTGCGCTACGAGAGGGAACGATCTCGGGGTTTGTCCGCGGTGTTGAGGATGGCAACGCCGATGTTATTGGATCCTCGCCAGTGCTGAAGCCCACGTCCTCTAAAAGCGAGGACGATACCGAAGGCATCTGCTCGCCATTGGAGATGCGAGAGACTGCAATGCGGGTCTTTTTGAAGATACCTTCAGCGCTAACCTGCGTGTCGAACTCGTTAAGAAGCTGAGTAACAAGCACGCTGTGCTCGCTTGTCGTGTCATCGCCGACTTTGCCGGGCGTATTAGATAAGAGAATCAGTGCGTTATTTGGCGCACTAATTGGCGCAAGCCCGTGCGAGTAAGAGCGGAAGCGGCGTTCGTAGGGATTGCGTCGAGAGGCGTCGAGCACAACCAATTTCGCGCGAGCACCCCGCTCACTCATTGCGTGGAGCACAGCATCGATCGACGTTCCTTCGTGGCGGACGTCGCTTTCCTTCCAGATCGTTGCATCGACTGGGATCATATAGCTCTCGCGGCCGGACTGCACACCGTAGCCGCCGAAAAACAGCATCACGACCGAGCCGGGCTTGATTTTGGACTTTAGCCGCTCGACCGCGCGAGCCATATCTGACTTTGTGGCGTCCTCGACCATATCAACATCGAACCCGCGCCGGCGCATTGCATCCGCCAGACCGCTTGCGTCGTTGATGGGTTGACTTAGTGGTTTTTCCGCGTCCGGGTAATGTCCATTGCCGATTATGAGTGCGAGCTGGGTGGCGCCGACGTTCTCCTCGGCAGATACCACACTTGGCGCGTCCAACGTGCGGAGATCCAGGGCAGCGTGCGCGCCGATCGCCAGCAATGCAACGCCGGTAAGACCACAAGTTGCGCCAACCAATTGGCGAGTGATGTAGACTTGCTTCACATTCATGTCGCTCTCCACTCGATAGCTGTCGCATCGATAAAAATTCGAGCGAACCTATTTCGTGAATCAACGTCGAACATTCGTTCGGAGAATTGCCATCCCGCAAACGTACTGCCGCCATAGCTGCAAACGGCAATCACGATCAGTTGGATCGCAACATCCCCCACCTGTCCTTCGACAAGCGTGCGCGAAAACCCTTGAGCTCAGCTTAGGGGAAGTGGTTTCCAGTGCCTTGTGGTGATTGGTAAACAAGAGATGCAACGGCCCAAAGAGGGTTAGCATCCGTCAACCATGCACGATCGGGGCGTCGCCGAAGTTGTCGCCCGCAGAGAATCGAGCAGGGCCGTATCAACATTATGATCCGCGTCAAAAGGCGAGACCTGACGGCGGGTCTTTGTATTTATCGAGTTTTTTGCGTATGAACCAGGAATGAGCAGCACTAAAGTCACCCGGCAAAGTCGGAACAATCGGTGAGTACCGTCGCCGCGCGCACTGTGCTTGAACATACCTCGGGGGAAATGCATTGCGACCAAATCCGTTGAAACCACGACTTGCGGCCGGCGGCTGCGCCTTCGGAACAATGACCTTCGAGTTCTTCACGCCTGGCTATCCCGCGATCTGTCGCGAGGCAGGCGCCGAATTCATTCTCTATGACATGGAGCATTCAGGCGTCGGATTCGAGACAATGAAGGCACAATTCGCATTCTGCCGCGGGCTTGATCTCGTTGCCCTCGTCCGTGTCCCGTCTGGCGACTATCATTTCATCGCACGCGCGCTCGACATCGGCGCCATGGGCATCATGGTGCCCATGGTCGAAACGGCTGACCAGGCCAAGGCAATCGTGGACTGCACGAGATATCCGCCGACGGGGCGACGAGGTGCTGCGTTCAATGTCGCGGCCCACGATGACTATTCGGGCGGACCCGAGGCCACCAAGATCGCAGAAGCGAACGCGCGCACGATGGTGATCGCGCTGGTGGAGACGGCCAAGGGCATCGCGAATGTCGATGCAATTGCCGCGGTTGATGGCGTCGACGTGGTCTGGCTTGGTCACTACGACCTGACGAATTCGATCGGTATTCCCGGACAGTTCGACAATCCAAAATTCCATGCGGCTGTCGACAACCTCGTCAAAGCGTGCGGAAAGCACGGCAAGACGGCGGGATTTCTCGCCGGCAATGAGACTTGGGCGCGCGAGTTTCGTGGCAGAGGCTTTCGCATGATCGCCTACGGCGTCGACACGCTGCTCATGCAAGGTGCGCTCGCAGACGGTCTTAAGATGTTGCAGGAAACCGTGACGAAATGATTGGAGTTGAATCCGTGCCAACGTTTTCGGATCGAAGTTCAAGGTTACTGGCCGTATTCATCCTGTGCACGTTTATGATCGTTTGCTTCGGCGCGCTGTATTTCGTGGGCAACCTGGCAAGATTCCAGGATGCCATTTCCGTTAGGGAAGGCCAGGCTGCCCTCGGAAGGGTCAATGATCCAGAACAACTTGACCAAGTACTTAAGCAATATCCCTCAAATAAAATACTAAAGATAATCGCCTTGGCAAAACGGGACTCCGTTGAAATGGATACCGTTACTCGCGGTTTGTTGAAAGAAGGTGACCCTAGAGATCTTTGGAAACAAACTGATCTGGGTGCCTCCAGCCGTAATGACCTTGAGGCGCTTGGCCATGATCTAGAGATTGCGGAAAGCAACGCCAAAACTTTGGAGTCCCGCTATCTTGCTCTAGTTAAGGCCGAGCGCGAGAAGGTCGAGCATGACGCAAGCGTGCTGGTCGGGAGAGCCAATATCCTTGCAAAATTCATGGCCATGATCGACGAGCAGCATGCGGGAATGAAACCCCTTATTTCCCGAGTATCGGTCGAACGGCTCGAATATACCGCTGCTTACGAGAAATGCGTTGCAGTATTGATGCGTGAGCTTGGCCGCTACAACGTCGTCAACGGCCAGATCATATTTCAGCTTCAATCCACTGCGGATAGCTACAATGAAGCAGCAGCGAAGATGGCTGCTACTGCAAGCCACCTTGAAGAACTAGGTGCTGAAGGGACAGCGCTAAAACCGTTTCCGCTGGATAGGTATAAAGACCTAGTCAGCCGCTAAGCGGCGACGCACGGGTGCCGCTCGGTCCGGCGCGGACCGATACATCCACGTTCAGCCCGGTTGAATCGCCCGCATTGCCTATGAAGCCACCCGATATCGGCAGGGCCTGACCTGCCTCCCGGGTGACGCCGACGCGAATAAGGTTGGCGCCGGCAACCAGCCCATTGGTCGGGTCGTATTCGACCCAGCCCGCGCCGGGCAGATAGACGCTACACCACGCGTGCGTACTGCCACCACCCTGGCTCGTGCCAAAGGAATCGTCATACAAATAGCCAGTGACAAAACGGGTGGCTAAGCCAAAGCTGCGCAGCGCTTCCATCATCAGCACAGCAAAATCGCGGCAGGTTCCGGAACCAAGAGCCAGTGTCTCGGCCGCCGTTTGCGTCCCTTCCTCGTAGCGCGCGTTGTAGCGAAACTCCTGCTTGATCGCATGTGTCATCGCTTCCAGCACCGTCAGGGTCTGCTTGCTGTTCGCTTGGGACACCACACGGCGGGCCCAAATGTCGACATTCCGGCCAGGATCCGGCATTTGGCGTTCGGCCAAGCGCGCGAGATCGGGAATCTCGTGAGCGCCGTAGGAAAATGGAAACAGCTCGGCGGCTTCGTCGAGGCTGTAGACCGGCAACGGCTGGCCATCAGGGTGATGCGTGATCTCGAGCGTCGATACTATGCTGAGCCTCGTGGTCCGGAGTGCCTCGGGCCATTCCAGAAAGCAAATGGAATTGTTGAAGACGTCATGCTTCCAGTAGACACCGATCGGCTCCGGTTCGACCCTGAGGGTTGCGCTGTGCAACCGCAGATCGTGGCTTTCATCGGGCCGGACCATCAATTTGTGGCGCAGCAGCCCGACCGGATTACGGTAGATGTATTCGGTCGTATGGACGATACTGATCCGCGTCATGTGAATTTCACCCGAGTGGATCGATCCAATCTATACCAAACGGACTCGATTTACCCGGGGCAAGGCCTTTTCCCGGGAGACGGTGGCGGGCGGCTTTTGGTCTAATGCTCTTATTGAAGGTATTGATGAACTTCGATCTCGCCCTTGTCCTGCTCATGCTCACTTCCGCTATTGCGATGTTCGTCGTGAATCGACCTCGCATGGACGCGGTCGCGCTGCTCGTGATGGTGTTGATGCCCTTCACCGGCATCATTACCGTGAGCGAGGCGCTTGCGGGGTTTGCCGATTCATCCATCATCCTGATTGCCGCGTTGTTTGTGATTGGCGAAGGCCTTGTCATGACCGGGGTTGCGCGACGACTCGGCGACTGGCTCGACGTGAAGGCCGGCAAGAGCGATAATCGCCTGTTGATCCTGCTGATGACGGCCGTCGGTGGCCTCGGCTCATTGATGAGCTCCACCGCTGTCGTCGCTATCTTCATCCCCGTCGTGTTGCGCATTTCGCAAAATCGTGGCACCGCGCCGAACCGGCTGATGATGCCTCTGAGTTTCGCCGCGCTGATCAGCGGAATGCTCACGCTGGTGGCGACGGCGCCCAATCTGGTCGTCAACGCAGAACTGATCCGACAGGGTGCGAAGGGATTCGGGTTTTTTAGTTTCACCCCGTTCGGGCTGCCGCTGCTCGCGCTTGGCATCGTCTACATGCTTTTCGCACGCCGATTGCTGGCCTCCAGGACCGGGCCGCCTGCTGTGGCGGACCGCCCCGGCCTTCAGCGCTGGATCGAGCAGTACGGCCTCGCCGATCGCGAGAAGCGCGGCCACATCGGCATCGGCTCGCCTCTGGTCGGAACGCGCCTTGATGAGTTGCCGCTGCGTTCGGCGGGCGTGAACGTCCTCGCCATCGAGCGTGGCACGGATCTGGTCCGTCCGACCGGACAGACGGAACTGCAGGCGGGCGATATCCTGCTCGCCGATGTGCAACCTTCCGCCGCGGGCACAAACGAGATGTGGGAGTTGTTGAAGCTCGAGCCGCGGCCGCTCAGCGAGATCGGAAACTATTTCGCGGACCGTTCCCAGGAGATCGGCGCGGCGGAGGTCATCCTGCCGGCCGAATCTGCGCTGATCGGCCAATCCGTGCGCGAGGCGCGGATCCGTTCCGAATATGATCTGACCGTGATCGGGTTGCGGCACGGCAGCAACGTGGCGGTGGACGATCTGCTCAACGAGCGGCTGAAGCTCGGAGACACGCTGTTGTTGATCGGCTTCTGGTCCGACATTCGCGACCTGCAATTCGACACCGAAGACGTCGTCGTCCTGAATATGCCCGCCGAGCTCGAGGAGGTTCTTCCGGCCGCGCAGCGGGCACCGCATGCGCTGGCGGTGCTTGCCCTGGTGGTTGCGCTGATGATCAGCGGCTTGGTTCCAAACGTCCAGGCAGCGCTGATCGGTTGCCTGCTGATGGGACTTCTGGGCTGCATCGACTTTAACAGCGCCTATCGCTCCATCAATTGGAAAAGCCTGATACTGATCGTCGGCATGTTGCCGTTTTCCCTGGCATTGCAGCGGACGGGAGGCGTCGACCTCGCTGCCGACGCCGTGCTCGGCGTGGTCGGCGGCGCAGCGCCGCGTCTGGTGCTGGCAACCTTGTTCGTCATCACCGCAGGGCTAGGCTTGTTCATCTCGAATACAGCCACGGCTGTGCTGATGGCGCCGGTGGCGCTGGCGATCGCCAAGGATTTGGGAGCCTCGCCGTATCCGTTTGCGATGACCGTCGCACTAGCCGCGTCTACGGCCTTCATGACACCGATTTCCTCGCCGGTGAACACGCTGGTGGTGGGACCCGGGCAATACAGTTTCGGCGATTTTTTAAAGGTAGGAACTCCCTTCGCCATCATCGTCGCGATCGTGAGCGTGCTGCTGATCCCCGTGTTCCTTCCGTTTCAATAGAGACAATGATCGCCACGGATCGCGTGAGCAGAACTACGCCATGCGCAGGTTGCGTACCAAGATCATCACTTTCATGGATTGCTCCCCAATCATCTCGGTTCGATCTGGCACGAGTATTTTCCTAAGTGAAGGAACTAAAGCCCGAGCATCCCAATGGGTGTTGCCAGGCGTGGCGCACGCCTACGCAATGGAGCTTGGATTCGTAAAATAGATGTCACGGAATAAGTCGGCCATTGGCACACCGCGACTAAAGCGGCGGGACCTCGTTCAACGCCTGCGCGATGTCCGCAATCAAGTCGGATGGGTTTTCTATCCCGATCGAAAGTCGGATAGTCGAATCGAGAACGCCTATTTTTTTGCGGATGTCAGCTGGAACGCCGGAGTGCGTCATGCTTGCGGGGAGGCTCGCGAGAGATTCGGTTCCGCCGAGGCTCACCGCGAGCTTAAAAATTTGCAGTGAGTTCAAGAATTGTAGGGCTGCTGCTTTGCCGCCGACGATGTCGAAAGAGAACGTAGATCCTGCTCCAAAGCATTGCCGCGCGAAAACACGTCCTGCCGGGGAAGCCCCCTCGTGGTGGCCGAGGTAATGGACCTTCGCCACTTTCGCGTGGTCGCGAAGGTAATCCGCCACGAGCCGCGCGTTCCTGTCAGCCTTCTCCATGCGGATGCTCAATGTTTCGAGCGACCGGCTGATCATCCAGCAGGAATGGGGGTCTAGTTGGGTGCCGATGGCGCCTCGTAGCGCCTTGATGTCCTTGATGATCGTTCTTGAGCCGAGCGCGGCGCCAGCTATCAGGTCGGAATGACCACCTACATATTTAGTGAGTGAGTACAACGAAACGTCCGCCCCTTGCTCGATCGGACGCTGAAACACCGGCCCGAGCAATGTATTGTCGCACGCCACTATCGGAGTATGTCGCTGGACCTGGCCGATGATGTCAGCAATGCGGCGAACCATTGCGACATCGACTAGACCGTTGGTAGGATTAGCCGGCGTTTCGATGAGGATCATCGCAACTCGACCTTTGCGCATCGCATCCTCCGCAGCCTGCCTGACCGCAGTTTCGTCAATGCCGTCGGAAAAGCCGACTGCGCCAATGGAAAGGCGCGCAAGCGTGTTTGTAAGCAGTGTTTCTGTCCCGCCGTAAAGCGGTTGAGAGTGCAGAATGACGTCGCCAGGCCGTACGAACGCAAGGATGGTCGTCGCAATCGCTGCCATACCGGATGAGAACAGCGCGCAATTCTCAGTGCGCTCATAGACCGAAAGCCGGTCCTCGACGATCTCGCTGTTGGGATGATTGAACCGTGAATAAACGAGGCCCGCGCCCATCCCCTCGGGTGGCTCGCGCCGACCTGAAACGAAATCAAAGAAATCCTGTCCGTCCTCGGCTGTCTTGAAGACGAAGGTTGACGTTAGGAAGACCGGCGGTTTGATGGCGCCTTCCGACAGTTGCGGATCGTAGCCGTAGGTTAGCATCAACGTTTCGGGATGCAGCATGTGGTTGCCGATATGGGTCTTCGAGGGAAACGGTTTCACCATGGTCTGTCTCGCTGTCTGGGGTTCAGGATCCGCCTATGCACGAACTCTTATCCAAGAGCACCATCATTGCCTGACGGGATCAAAACCAAGACGCCCGGCTCTCAGAAGCGATGATCCGTGTGGGAACTGCTTTTTATACGCACGATCGCTGAGCAACGCATTACAGATGGATAATCGTTCTTGCGGGGATTGCTTCTGGTGACTTGGGCACATTCCCCAGGATCACGACACGCTGCAGCCAAGTCAGTTCGCGCTCAGGCGTCTTGGGGATTTCGACATAGTCGATCACGATTTGGTCGTTTTCCTTCTCGATCCGGAAGTAATTCAAGCGATACGAAGGATAGTAGACCGCGGGCAACAAGCCAAAGCGCACCGGGACACGGGACAATAGCTTCAGCCACGTACCGGTATTGATGACGACTTGATCGGCGCGACCCAGTCGCCGCAGGAACGCCGAGTGCGTGTGTCCGAAAATAAACACCGCTACCTTGTCATCTGCCTGGAAAACCTCCTGAGCCGCTTTTAGGTAGGGCGCTTCCGAATCGAGGTTAGGGGTCACTCCGTGGCTCGTCTGTAGACGAAAGCGACGCAACGTTCGCATGAGGTCACGTTCAACGAACAACGCAGGGATACCGAACAAAATCAAGAATGCGGAATTGATGGTGATCACGACTTGAAGGACGTTGTCGATGATCCCCAGCCTGCTCATCAACGGGTTGTGAAATATGACATTGTAATCAAAGATACCTGCGACCCGAAGGATCTCCCCGAAAATCGCTATCACCGTGACGCCGGCCAGCAGCAGGAAGGGCAGCAGCACCCAGCGTAGCGCCATGCTCATCTCGCGGTAGAAGTAGTTCGACAGCATCCAGTCGGGAATCTGCATGGTGCCCACGGAGCGGATGTCCTTGAGCCAATCTCCCCGGCCGAAGTCGGAATACCGGCTAGCTCCGCTCACGAAGGTTTCAGTGATGAAGTAGCCCACCGGGAGAGCATAAGCGTTGCCATATTCGGGGAAGCTGTTGAACTGATCGCGCTGCTGTCCGTGTTCGATCCATATCTTCCTGTCGCCTACCTGGCGGATCAGGACCACGCTAGGGTCCAGTTGGATGTTGTATGCTCGCAGTTTCTCCACAAAGGCCGAATCGCATGCGAGATCATAATCGTGATTCCCAACCATCATGGTCACCTTGATGCGCGCACCGGTGGCCCTGAGTTGATCGAAAATCGCCTGGTGCGCCTGTATGATGTGCGCAAGCCTTTCGACTCCGCCTACAAGCGTGAGCTCCCAGAAGCCAAACGTGTCGCCCACGATCAGAAGTTCGGTGTCGGGGCCTTCCTTTTCCAACTCCTCCAGGAATTCGATGAACTCGGCGGCATAATCGCAATGCTGCAATTGACCGTCGCCACCCATGTGCAGATCACTGACAAAGTAATACTTCTGTGCCAAGGTATGATCTCCGTGCCAGACCGGTCGAAAATTTCCGACCGCGGGTCATACACCTGTGCAGGATATCCCCGCGAATGGAACCGGACAACGCCGCATTGCTGCGATTTACAAGGCCAGCGCACGAGCCCCCCGCGTGTCTTCTTTGCACAATTAAGGCGTCGAAGGAACTTGCGATCTGGTTGTGGCAGCGGAGGCCGGGCGCGCGCTAAGGCGCCTGATCTTTCAAAAGTGGATTTCTTGCGTGTTAAGCACGAACCATTCTGACGCTGACCTCTCTTCTTCGGCCTAGTGGCCCTCGAGCGCCGAACAGCGTCCGCAGGAATCGAATGAGAAGTTCTGAAAATGGATGTTATGACATAAGTCGGCCAAAGGCAGACTTATGCACCAACTGGCACCCTTTGCGGCCACACCTTTATCAGTGCACGAACTGGCTCCAGCCGTGCAACTTCCTTAATAAACAACCGAAGCAAAGTTTTTTGGATATTCAAGGTCTTCCAGCGTCCCAAGCAGGCTAAGCAAAACTGCGCGCTACACTGGTGCGAAGGTGATCGCGCCAATTGCACTGACCACGCGCGTCAGCTTGCCCATCGATACCAGCATATTGAGATGAGCGAGTGACTCGCCGAGCGCCTGGCGAGGGTTGGCGTACAGCACCCGCGGGAACACTTCCTGCGCGATCGCAAAGGCGCTAGTACTGCCGGTGACGATGGATACGACATCGTCGAGCCGCATCTGATGATGCTCACGCAACTGCGCAAGCCGCGCGTGCAATCCGCGAAACGGTACTCCGTGCGACGGCAACACCAGAGTATCTGACGGCAGAGACTCTAGCCGCGCCAACGAATTGAGATAATCCTTCATCGGATCGGCGTCTGGTTGCGCCAGCGGCACGATCACCGACGGCGCGATATGCGACAAGACCTGATCACCCGCGATCAAGATCCTGTCGTTCTCGCAATAGTATGACGCATGCTCGGGAGAATGTCCTTCCGCCGTAATCACCCGCCACTCACGTCGTCCCATGGTGACGACGTCACCGTCACGTATCCGCGTGAATTCACGAGGTGGCCGCAAGCCGAGGTACTTTTGCTTACGCTGCGCTCCCGCGACCACCGTGGCATCATCATCCGACGCGCCATTTCGCTTCAGAAAGGAGGTAAACTGCTCATTAAGCCCCTCCTCGCGCTCATGCCACATCAGCCACCCGCTGAACCATTCGGCAAGCGGCAGCCGCACCACACAGTTTGATTCCTTCACTAGATACCCGGCAAAGCCGAAGTGATCGATATGCGCGTGTGTCAAGGTGAGATTCTGCAATGGGCGACTGCGCAGCAACCCGCGCCACAGCTTGTCCCAAATCTCAAATATTTCGTCCGTATTCATGCCGCAGTCGACGAGCGTCCAGCCGGAACCGTTGTCGAGCAACCAACAATTGACGTGGTTTAGCGTCAACGGGACCGGCAACCGCACCCAGAACAGTCCGGGCAGCACGTCGGTCAATTCACCATATGGCGGTGGACGTTGAACAGTGAATTTCAGATCATCTGGCATTCTTGTCTCTCGGCTTGTCGAGTTAAGGTCCGCTTTAATCCCAGCGGCGGATATGCATCGGACAAAAACCGTCACCCCCGCTTTGAGGTCATCAGCGGTGGGCGCCGACGGTTCGGGGAATAGTTCTGCCCTTCTCCCAAACCGGAGATTTGAACATCAATCGCGTCAATCTTCGCCTACAGTTTGTACGATTTTCTTATGAGGCAGCCAACTCCTCTCAAAACCTATCAGTCAGCGGCTGGACTTCATCCGGCGACGCTCGCCGGCGTCCATCACCCTCAAGAAAGGTTGCCTTCACTCGTCCAACAACTCAAGAAAGTCGCTTGTCATTCGAGAACTCAAGGGCAGAGAATCGTCCGCGAAATCCAAAGTAATCCGCTTTGTACGCTTCCTCTCCCACCCGCCCACAAACGCAAAGTCGTATGGCTGTGTTCTTGATCCATGGCAACGGCCTGAAATGCAGGCCCCCGCCGCATCAGTCGCTGTCTCAACCAGTGACTGATAAGCATTTAGCAATTTCTTTATCAGTCGCGAACTGATCCGCCATCGGACTGCTTATCGAACAGCTTGTAGGCTTCGTCCGCCTGGTCCAGCGCCTAACGATGCTCAAACATGATCGGCCGGTGGTGGGCTGCGTCGGCTCGGCGGTGGGATCGGTCGTCGGCGGTATCCTCTACGTACTGGTCGACAATTCGGCGCAGGCGATCTCGCTCTAGGTTAAGAACGACCTCGGTCTATCTTTCGACCTGTCGGTCTACTCCATCTTTGGCGTTCTGATTCTGATAATGTATCTGATGCCGACAAGCATCGTCGGCGGAGCCTCTTTTGTCCCACGCGGCTGAGATTTTTCGTTCCGCAAATAGAAATGTGAGGCTATCGTGTTGTTCCGGAGGGCTTATGATGGTCGAGCGTATTCTGGTGGTGGGTCCGAAGGACTGTCTGGCGATGGTCGACGACCTCGCGCCGAAAGGCTTCGAGATCATAAAGGCTTCCTCCAATTCTCCGGAAGCCATTTCGGCACTGCCTGGCGCGCACTATCTTGTGGGTTTCGTACAACAGATGGTGTCGGAGCAGCTCTATAAGGCTGCGCCCCATCTGAGGCTCGTGCAATGTTTGTCTGCCGGCTACGATCGGGCCGATCTCGTCGCGGCCCGCCGGAGCAAAATTCCGTTGTGTAACAACGGCGGCGCCAATTCCGTCGCGGTTTCAGAGCACGCGCTGCTATTGATGCTTTCAGTTTCGCGGCGGCTTATTAGGCAGCATGCCAACGTCACAGCGGGCCGCTGGCACGGAAATGCTCCGCCGACCGTCCATGAACTGAGCAGCAAAGTCTTGGGCATCGTGGGGCTCGGCACCATCGGAAAGAAGGTGGCGCGCCTGGCGCAGGCCTTCGGCATGACTGTGCACTACTACGACATTGCGCGATTGAAGGAAGATCAGGAAGACACGCTTGGCGTGCGCTTCCGCCTTTTGCCCGAAATCCTGCGCCATTCTGACATTCTCTCGCTGCATGTACCTCTGAACAACTCGACACGCCACCTGATTGGCGCCGGGGAACTCGCGTTGATGAAGAAGTCTGCGATCATCATAAACACCTCGCGTGGACCCGTAATCGACGAGCAGGCGATGACAGCTGCTTTGAGTGCTGGCGATCTGTTCGGCGCCGGCCTCGACGTATTCGACGAGGAGCCAACCCCGGCCCACAACCCGCTGCTCAAGCTCGACAATGTAGTCCTCACAGCGCATCTCGCCGGACCGACGTTCGAGAGTAACATTACGCGGCTGCGCAACGGCTTCGACAATGTGCAAAGAGTCGCGCGCGGCGAGCCAGCCCTTTGGGTGGTCCCGGAGCTTCTCTAGATACCATTGCTATGAGAAATGACGGAGAACGCTCGGTGAAACTGATCGATGCGTCACTCGGTTTATAATTCGAACCGGGTGGAAGTAACGCTGCGTAGCTCGACAAGTATTCCCTAACCGCCATTAAGCGAACTCCGTAGCTCCTGCCTTCAACTGATAAGGTTTCGCTACTTTGCTTATCAGTCGTCGAAATCGACTGCGTTAATCGGACGGCAGTCGGCACAGGATTGGCGCAGGAGATTCTTAATTGGGTGTCCTTGAGCCCGGAGATTGAATCGAAATCGACTGCCAAGATCGCGCGGCAGTTCAAAAGAATGACTCCGGTTAGGAACGGAGAATGAGTTGAGACAGAGTGCCACGGGTGGCACCAGTCCTGATCGAACCCGTCTCCGTCGATAGTCTCCGCAAAACGGGAATATTTGCGGATGGGGCCGGAGACTTTCCCGATTTCCTCTTTGAGTTCGGCAAACCGAAGCTCCGGAGACAAATTCAAATGCGCGAAAAGCCGGGATTTCCGGCCCATTCTCACGTCTCCTGGGAAGTATCTCCGAAGGCCGGAATGGCTGGCTGGCGATGCAGTGATGTTCCCACCGGTCTCCAGTCATTTTCCCTGCAAACAGGGAATTTTTCAGGGAATTTGCGAAACTTCTGCCCCAAAAGCCGTCGCCGACCGCAAGAAAAGCCCGTGCCGCAGCGACTTCCTGCGGAATTCCCTACGACAGCTATCAGGGAAAAGCGCTGCGGTCGATGTCCTCGGCCGAGCGGAGGTTCGATGTACCGATTAGCGTCTCCGAGTAGCTCCGCTCCATCTCATCAGCCCCCAGCCCCGATGGAGCGGAGTCTTGCGCTATGCCATTCTATCCCTGTTCTGCAAGCGCAGCCCTGATGTCCCGCGCAATCTGCTTTTTGTTGGCGCGCAGTTCGTTGTGACGTTGAGCTCCAGTGCGCCCTCAAGATGGTCCAGGAGACCCACATGCATCCATTACAGCGCCAACAGATCATGGTTCAGATTGAGCCAGATTGACCATCTCGGTGCCAATCCTTCGGAAGGTATCTTCCCAAGGACCGTCGCGATAAAGCTGTAGGTCTGTTGTTCCCGAACCCCTATGCCACGTCGCGGCAAACAATTGCGAAACGTTCTGTTCATTATCGAGCTGCGCGATCCTATAGACAGTCAGGTCTGGCAGCACCGAGTAAGTAGCGATGAGAAATTCAGACATTGCAAGACAGCGGATCATCCGGTTGTCAGCATCGATGTCTCGGCCGTGCTGACATAGCAGCATGTCGAGCAGCCAGATCAACCCATCGGCCGTCTCTGTGGGAGGACCCATGTTCTGCGCCTGTTTTTCGGGGTCGGTTCAAAAAAATGGTCCAAAAAACTAACTGCGCGGCCTTGTCATTACACGCCAACACCTGGGTGTTTTTGTATACCAATATTAGCAGGGCGCTTGGGATTTTTCGTGGTACCGCAGCGTGGCTAGCGGGTGCGCTGCAATGCACGGCTGAGGCAGGAAAGGAAATTCTCGGCTGACAGCGCGCGACCTGATCGCTGCCGAACTGCTTCACTCGCGATCCGGTTTTCTCGTTCCCTGAGTGATCGCCACGAGCGCCGTCCGGTTGGAGACCTGGAGCATCTCAAAGATGTGATGAAGATGCGCTTTGACCGTACCGTCCGTGATCTTCAGCCGTCGGCCGATCTCCTTATTCGATAGTCCTTCGCTTACCAAACGCACGATCTGCCGCTCGCGGTCAGTCAGCGCCTTTACTGCTTTCTCAGCGTTGCTATCGCGAGTGGACTGCATCTGCCGCCATAATTAGGATAAAGGGTTTTCAATAATGAAACCCTGCGAGCAGGGCCAGCCCCTCAGGCCTTTCGGACTGTTGCGTAGTACTGCCGGACTACTTCGCCCGAGTTGGGGCCGATCAGACGACCCCGGCTGGTGCCCGGGAGTAACCGGGGGCCGCTGACGACCCTAGGGACAATCGTGCAATCAGCGATTGGGCGCTCGAAGGGCCGTCTCGGTTTGGGCCGGATATGGAGCTTCCGGCCAATCGACCAATGAAAAGACCGCCCGAAGGCGGTCTCTGCAAATGCGAAAGATGAGCGGTTCACACCATTTGGTGTCCACGCCGTCTCACGAGCCGGCCGAGAAAGAGAGCGACAAGTGCGAAGCTTGATGCGCCTGCGCCGTGGGATGTTCGGGTGTTCCCGCCCTGTTCTTATCGACATGGGTACCCTTTTCCCTGAGAGAACCTCTGTTCGTGTGTTGCGTTGGGGGATTTGCCGCTATGTCGGCATCACCTCGACATTTCGTGGAGACTATTCCCCTCCGCCAGAAAAACCATCGCATTGCGCCGCTATGTGGGTGCAACGTATCGCACCGACAGGGCGGTAGCGATCCATGTGTCCTGGTTCAAACCGTTGTGGGATCACCTAACCAGACGACGCCAATTCAGAATCGCCTTCTTGCATTTCAAGGGAGGTCGACGATGAACGAGGTCGGCCTATCTTTGTGAGGGCACGGCTAAACAGCATCCGGCGAACGAAACCGGTCCGGTACCCGACCGCATTTGATCCCGCATGGTTGGGGCTGGGATGCCCTCGCCACGGCTTTCTGGCGTTCCTTTCGCTGAGCCGGGACGCGCTCGCTTTTAGGCCTCGCAGGGGGCTCTTGTCGTGGCCGTCGCGAGCGCACTTGGCGCCTAAGTCGGTGGCGGGCAGGTCGTCATGCCTCAAATAGAAAGCGGCAAATAGCAACGCTTCTGCTGCGCCGGAGTTGGGGTCCTTGCGACTGCTTGCCTCAAGAAGGGGGCAGAAGTGCTCAGATTAGTGATCAAGCTTTCCCTGGTGGGAATGTTGCTGATGGCCCCGATCGTGCCGCAAGTGATTACGCATGCCGTTGCCCATGGTGGTGGAGACGGCGGCGGCGGAGGCGGTGGCGGCGCTGGTGGCGCCGGGGCCAGTGGAGCTGGCGCAGCTGGAGCGGGAGCTGGTGGCGGGCCGGGAGCTGCCAGCACTACTGGCGGCGGGCACGGTTATGATGTCGGGCTTTCCTACGCCGCTAAACACGGATGGTTTTACCAGAACCACTTCGGAAAGAGGGTATTTCGTATCCAAAGGCGCCATCAGCCTTGGTTTAGCAGCCGTTGGTTCGGGTTTGGTGACTCCTGGTTTGGGAGTGCCGTCTTTGGTCGGTATCACGCACGCGCGTCCCACCGCGGCTTGCCTGTCCGGACGCAGACGACGCACATGCGCGATTCCCGCAGACCTCACAACGCGCAGCGGATCAACACATCGGTCAAGCCGGCTTCGCTGAGAACGCAACTCGAGCCGAAAAGCAAAGCCGCCGCGGATGTGGGTACGACAGGGCAGCCCACTGCGGGCCAGTCTTCAAATTACAAAGGCAGAACTGTGCAGGAGCAGGTGGCGGCTGCGACCGAGGTCGCCGAGCGAATGACGGCTGCGGCTTTGGCAACTCCGCGTGACAATGGCGAACCTACTCAGCCGCTCGTCGCGGTTGTCATGGCTCGTCCAGAGATCAAGTCGGTAGCCGATCTTGCGGGTAAAGTTGTTGCGATGGATGAAAGGTATGCCCCATTCAGCGTTGATGTTTGGACCGCGTTCGTTGTGGCAAGAACGGATTCAGTCGAATTGAGTGCGGGACGCACCCCGGCGGTCGATCGGCTCACCAATGGCGAGGCGACGGCTGCTCTGTTGACCCTCGTGTTTCCAGACGCAGCAGACGCGTTTCCCGAAATCGCTGGCTTCAAACTTTTTCGCGTTCCGCTTTTGCATTCTGCTTCGAAGTCTCTGCTTAACTGATTGAACGAGGTCGGTGGTCGCATCCCGACAAAGCGGGGGACGTTGGTGGCGACATCCCGCCCGTTGGCAGTCACCGTGACCACGCTTTGAGCCGTTGTCATCCCCGTCGGTTTAGGTCAACTCCTGTTCATGAGCGACGGCCCTGATGCACCCAAGGCCGCCGACGAGCTTGAGCTCGAGGAGATCGTCGCCGATCTCGCCTATCGCCTGCGCAAGGCGCGCTGGGGCAGGGCCGAGTACCGGATGATCGTGCGCCAGGTCAAAGGCATTAGGCGCGGCAGCCAGCTCGGCTGTCTTCGCGAAACTCTAATCCTCGCCGTAGCGATCCTGCGCAGCCAAGCCGCCCATCGTCAGCGCGCTCACGTACAATCTCTCGGCATGAGCATTCGTTCCGAGAGTCGGGCACGACGGGGGCGGACACGCGCGCAGCGTCGTTGGTGCCGTTAGCGATGCCAGCCAATATCTCGAGGCGCTTGGGCACCGATCCAGGCGACTGAACTCAGCATCCCTGCTCACTTTGTCCAGTCGCTACACTTCGATCTTCGACAGACGCGTCGATAAGTTCCGGTCGTGAAATCGCCAGTGCAGCGAGCGAAGTACGATTGCTGATCTGAAGCTTCTCAAAAATGTGGTGAAGGTGAACCTTGATGGTACCGTCTGTAACGTTCAGCCGGCGCCCAATTTCCTTGTTCGATAATCCCTCCGAGACCAGATGCATGATTTGTCGCTCGCGCTCGGTCAGCGCGAGACATCTCTCCGGCGCCATGGTTTTCGCGTGATTGACGGCTTCCCCGAATGGGGGCAGCGGCGACACTTTCTGGTTAGCCGCGATCTGCCGCAAGGTCTGCGCCAGAGTACCGAACTCCTGATCCTGCAGGAACACGCTGTCGACGCCCACTCCGGTCAGCGCAGTCAGCTCCCGCTTTTCCACGGAGGTGCTAAAAAGGACCAGCCGGGTCCGACGTTTTGAACCTACTTTGGCGAGGAACGCCAGCCCCGACATGTCTAGCATGGAGAGATCCAAGATGGCGATATCGGGTAAGAAAATTCGGATTGCTTCAATACAACTTGCGCCATCGCTACAGCGAGCAACAATTCTGAAGTCTTGCTCAGCGTCGAGCAGGTTGCTCAAACAGTGCAAAACGACTGGACGCCGGTCTGCGATAAGGACACTGAAAATGGAGCGCATGAACTCGGCTCCCTACGTCTAAAAGACTTTTCTACGCCATTTAATGCTTATTATTCCGATTATTATCATTACCGGAGATTGAACTCCCATGCAATTCAATTCGCCCGGCGTTCTCGATTGCTACTTGGGTTCCGGGTTTAGGAACAGCCTACGCGCCACGCATCGTGGAAACATCGCATTTGCGAGGACAGGTGGGCGTCTACCCGCGGAAGCCAGTTGCTAATACCAACGGTATATAGAGATGTCAGGGATTCGAATCTAACCTTAAATCGTTCACCGATCGAGGTCGCGCCGTGCGGTGCAAATGTCAACGCGGACGGCTTCATGGCGCCGATACGAAGTCGCGCTCAGCGCTAAGCCCGCCGAATGCACTTCACGTGCACTCAATACTCGTCGTCATGGCAAGGACCGACGTCCGCCGGGTCGGTCTCTGTCCTGCACACGTCGTCCCTGCAGTAAGCCTGAGGCTTTCCAGGCGCGCCGGAGATCAGCGGGGGGATCGGCGACAAGGCGTCGCGGTCTTGGCGCGGACGAATTTCCATACTGCCTTGTAACGACGTTCGAAAGCGATTTGAGGAAGGCTGCGGGAGCGGTTCTGCGTCTTCAGGCAATCACGGAGGAAACGTCACGCTCCAGATTGGTTTAAGGCTTGACGTAAGTCCAGTTCCGCTCCTCGAGCTCCATGATGCGAACGACGCCGGAATTGACAACTTGAGCCTCTGGAACCAGCGGTATGTCTTTGTTCTCGGCTTTACGCATCTTCTCCTGCGTGTTGCCGCAGGCCTTGAACGAAACCTCCGGCGTGCTCAGCGCCATCGTTTCGATTCTATCCTTCACTGGCGAGGTGTCAGCACGGAGCATGTGCAAGCCGGGCCCAAACGTGATCACCTCGATGTTTATCTTCTCGCCCAGGTCCTTGTAATATTGCACGACGTTCGTGGCGTTGTTCAGGGCAAGATTCATCGCCGCCGGATCGCTGCTATTCACTTGCAGGATCAAGCGATGCTCCTTGTTTTTAGCTGCGAAATCCTGACGCTTTAATGCAGCCACGGATTGGTTCTGCATCTCTGAGGCGCGGTCATACCGCACGTACTTCGTGACAACAGACATTTTTTTCAGAAGGGGCTCCGCTGACAGCTTGGCTGGTGGCGCAGCTTCCTGCGCGGTTGACAAGGACGCCGCGACAAGAACGATCGCGGCGCTTATTATTCCAGTTATCGCAATTTGCTGTAATCTGCTCACATTCATCTCCCATCAATTAATTCCGCCCAACGTCACTGTTCGGCTTTGCAATGGCGTGAGGCCATTTGCATGCGGCAGCTATCTTGGCGCGCACCGCCTCTAGTCCGAGCAAAGAAAACGTTCCTTGTTTAGCGGGTCCCAAGCGGGAGCCAATGTACACGACCAGGTCGCCTTCGCTGGGAAGAGACCGAAACAGGGCACCCGGATCGACTTTGAATGCCATACCGGCCCCGAAAGCAGGGGTACGGGCAGCGACTTGAACGGGCGGGCCGCCCTTGGCGCTGTAGGAGATGACATAATCCTCAGCGCGCCCGGAGATAGCGGGCCCGGAGACGGCAAATTCACTGCGTCCGCCCCGGCAGCGAATGGAGAGCTGCAGCGGTAACTCGCCCGCAACCATTCGCGAGGACGCTGTACCTGTGGCGATCGGTGCGTAGTCCACCGGCGAGGTCGTCAGGCTGACGATCCAGGAGCTTTCAGTCTGCACCGGCGGAGCCGGCGTAAGGACCGGCGAGATTTTGTCGAGGCATTCTGGCCGGTCCTCTCGCTCCACGGGACTACAGGCGCGAAGCTGCGCCGTCGGATTATCGGCGCCGTGCGCAAGCGCAATTCCCCTCACGAGAAAGAGTACTGAAAGGATCGCAAGGGAAGCGCTTTTCATTGTGACGCCTGCGTTGCTCGAGAGTGGCTGTCGAGCCATGCCTGCGCAGCGGGGAAACGCACAAGCCCGGGAACCGTCGCGCCCAGATTGATCGATTTCCATTTCGGATCGAATCCGGGCGCTTGCAACTTGTCGATCTGCGAGAACAGATGGTCGACAAAGCGGGCGACTCGGTCATAGCGGTTCGTATTGCTTGGCCAATTGAAGGCGACGAGCGCGGTCGGCACTGCTATCGTATCCACACGTTCGCCCTGCTTGATCAGACCGGGATAATCGGTCGACTCGAGAGATGCCGGAAGATAGTAATCCTCCAGCTTGCCTTCGTAGGGGACCGGGAGGAACTTGAAACCTGCCTCCCAGCGTCCGCGCCCAAAAGCCTCAACCGGCTTGGACGTGATGAACACGACTGCTGCCATATCGCCCTTGCGCATCTGTTCCAGCGCGACCTGATGCGGAATAAACGTCTGCTGTACGTCGAGACCGAGGCGACTAAAGATGAGAGGTCCCGAGTAGGCTGCGGCCGTGCCCTGGTTGTTAAAATTCACCTTCTTGCCGACGAGGTCGTTCAGGCTGTGTATCTCCGGCCGGACGAAGATGTGCAGTTCTGATGGAAACAGATTCAGCACGTAGGCAAGCCGCTGTTGGACGTCCGGAACCTGCCTCTTATACTCATCGAGCACGTCGGCATTGATAATCGCTGCATCGATGCCACGCAGATAAAGCAACGAATTTACATTCTCGGCGGCTCCCCGAGTGACGACTGGCAGCACATGAAGGTTATCTCCGTCATCGACGACCCGGGCGATCTCTGCAGCGAGGCGGATAGGCGCGCCCTCGAGAAGGCCTCCAGCAAGGCCGACCGTCCAGGCATTCATGGCCACTTGCGGGCGCGGTGGAGCGACTGTCCTTGTTGGAAGAGAGATCTTTGTTCTGACAGCCTTTGTCTGTGCATACAGGCCAGAGGGCTGCATTAGCAACAACAGGGCCACTGCAGCGAGCAAAAGCTGCGGACGAACCGACTTTTGCATTTGAGTACTCCTCTTGTTACAACACGACTGGATCGCCGTCGCCGCTTCCGATCTACCGCAGTGTATCCCGGCGCTGTTTCGCCTCCTTGTTCCCACCCGCCTCAGCCCGAGTGTAGAGCTCACGCGCTTTCATCGCGTCGCCGCGCGTCCCAAATGTTCCCCATTTGGCAAGAACGAGCGGGTCATAGGTTTCGGCGAGTGCGAAATTTGCCTGTGCGCTGCCTCCCTCGGCTGCACGCTCAAGCACAATGCGAGCCGAGCCGACATCACCTTGCCCTAGCAACACACGGGCGCGCGCCACCAGTTTTTCTACCTCCACCGTATCCTCGACATGGGGCCGCGCTTCGCTTCTGGCTTCTCCGACCGTTATCTGGTTTGCCCCGACCGGCCTTGTCGCGCCCGCCATAGGAGCATTGCCTTGCGAGCCCGCGTTCGCGGCTACGGGCTGCGCGTCTTTCTTGCTCCGCTCGGGCGCGAACTCGCGCGGATCTTCCTGTTGCTGACTTGAGTTACGCGCCTCGGCCCTCTCATGCTCCGGACGCAACGATTGTTTCAACTCGGCAACGCCACTCTCTGCGACCTGCTTCAGTCGGCTCGCTTCCTCCTTTGCCTTGGTCGCCATCGCCGTTTGCGTTTCGAGCTCCCGCTTTGTCGATGCGAAGTTCTGCTCCAGCCGTTCAGCCCGTTCACGTTCCTGTTGGAGGGATTTTCGCAACTCGACGCCGCCAGCGTCGGCAACCTGCTTCAGTAGGCTCGCTTCATCATTCGCTTTGGCTACGAGCGCCGTCTGCGTGTCGACGTCGCGCTTTGCGGATGTCAGATTCTGCTCCAGCTGTTCAGCCCGTTCGCGTTCCTGTTGCAATGATCTTCTCAACTCGACCGCGCCGCTTTCCACCGCCGCCGCTTCCTTGAGGGTTTCGTTCGCTTGACGAGCCTGCGCCTCGTATACCGATATCTTTGCGCGTGCTGTCGAGAGCTCCTGCGCCAGCGCCTGCGCCCGCTCATTTTCCTGCTGCAGCGATTGTTTCAAATCGGCCGCACCGCTATCTGCGGCCTGCTTCAGTCGCCTCGTTTTCTCGTTGGCCTTCGCTGCGAGCGCCGTCTGCGTCTCGAGATCGCGCTTTGCCGATGCCAGCTTCTGCTCCAGCTGTTCAGCCCGTTCGCGTTCCTGTTGCAGGGACTTTCTCAACTCGACCGCGCCGCTTTCCACACCCGCCGCTTTCTTGAGGTCTTCCTTCGCCTGGCGTGCCTGGGTTTCATATGCGGATATCTTCGCGTACGCGGTCGAGAGCTCCTGCGTTAGCGCCTCCGCCCTCTCATCCTGCTGCCGAAGCGATTGTTTCAACTGGACCGCGCCACTGTCTGCGACCTGCTTCAGTCGGTTCGCTTCGTCGCCCGCCATGACTGCGAGCGCCGTTTGCCTCTCGAGATCGTGCTTTGCCGATTCCAGGTTCTGCGCCAGCTGTTCAGCCCGTGAGCGTTCCAGTTGCAGTGATTTTCGTAGCTCACCTGCGCTGCTCTCCACCGCGACCTGCTTAAGCTCTTCCGCTTGCTCGGTGGCCTTACGCGCTTGAGCCTCGTATTCGGATATCTTCGCGAGGGCCGTTGAGAGTTCCTGCGCGAGCGCCCCGGCTCTCCCATGTTCCTGCTGCGACGACTGCTGCAACTCGACTGTGCTGCGGTTAGCGAGCTGCTTGGGTCCGCTCGCTTCGTCGTTCGCTTTGGTTGCGAGTGATGTTGATGTCTCGACACCGCGCTTTGTCAATGCCAGAAGATTCCGCTCCAGCTGTTCGGCCCGTTCGCGCTCCTGTTGCAGGGACGTTCGCAGGGTCGCGCCACCATCCGCCGCCGATTTCTTCGTTTCCGCTTGCTCGCTGACCTTACGCGACTCGTTTGCATCTACTTTTGCGCGCGCCGTCGAGAGTTCGTTCGCCATTCGCTTCAACTCGGCCGCGCTATTGTCCGCGATTGGCTTCAGTCGGCCGGCTTCGTCCTTCGCCTTGGTTGCCGCCGCCGTTTGCGTCTCAAGCTCGCGGCGAGCCGCCGCGAGATCGCGCTCCAACCGGTTGGCTCGCTCGCATTCCCGTTGCAGCGATCGTCTCAACTCGGCAGCGGTACTGTCCGCGACCTGCTTCGGTCGGTGCGCCTCGTCCTGCGCCTCGGTTGCCACCACCGCTTGCGTCTCGAATTTTTGACAAGCCGCCACGAGATCCTGTTCCAATCGGCTCGCTAGACCGCGTTCCTGCTGCACGGAGCTTCGCAACTCCGTTACGTCGCCGTCCGCAGCGGTCGGCGACGCTTGCACAAGTATCGGTGTGTTGCCACTATTGACCGGAAACCCACTCGCGGTGGAGGAACTGACGAAGAGGTGCCATTGCGCCTGCTGCCGTTCCGAAGAAGCTCGGGTTCCGGACGTCGATGTGGCCGCCAGGAAGCTTACCACGACCAAGAGTACTGCTCGAGCACACCAGGGCAGGTGACGGGCTGGCTGCTGCGCAATCGGCCCCTGCGCCGAGCCCGCCATTGCGCAAGTTCTTACGTCATCATCCCGCTGGATGATGCTATCCTCTCTCGGTACATCAACAGCAATCGACCGCCGCATGGCGAGACTGGCCCTAGTGTGATGCGCGAGAGTACGACTCGCTGTCGGCCAACGCCATTCCTCGCATGGGGGACCGCCAGTACCTCGTTTTCTCTCTCGAGGACCCTGGCCTACCCTTTTCGGGCTAGGAGCAGGCACCCGTGTCAGCGCAGCAGGCGCGCCACGTCAGCTCCAAAAAGCCATGCGACGTCGCAATCCCGCAACATGGGAGTACTCATGCAACGGACAAAGTGCGCCAGGCTCCGCATCCTAATTTTGGGACTTGGCACGCGTGCGATTGTTGATCGCGAATTTCCGGAACATATGATGAAGAAGTTCTTCGGTCATGCCGTCAGCGAGGTTTAATCGGACGCCAAGTTTCCTCGTTCGATAGTCCTTAGGACACGAAGCGATGATCTGGCGCTCGCGCTCACTCAGCGCTTCCAAATTTTATTTCTATGGTGATTGTTGGCTCCCCCAGAACTTGCCCGGGTCTGGACAAGAGCAATGCAACTTCAGGAGGTGGCGCGTTGCACCAACAGAAGCTCTTGCTTGCGGCAACTCGGACCTTCATCGCAACTTTGGATATCTCCATTCCTAGGATTGGCAGGCAAAGTGCCGTCAATCGCGGAATTCCCAAGGGACCGGTCCTCCGGTTCTTTGATTTTCCTACATAAATTGGGTTCGTTCTGCAAAATTGACGGCTCCAGCATTTTGCAATCGAGACTGTCGGTTCATTCAGTCCAGGCAGCAATAGCGCGGCAGCGCCTCCGGCCCGCGAGCCGTGCTCCCCGATTTGAAAACGGATCTCGCTCTCTATTATCAGGGAAATTAACAGGGACTTTTTGCCTGCGATCCCCCTGATGAAGAAAAGGCTGCGACACGAGGGTTTTTTGAGAAATCCCAGCTCCTAAACAGGGTATTTTCCACCTGCAACAGGGGACAAACAGGGATTTTGAACAAGGATAGTACGCGCGACAACACTGGTTTGGATGGCGGACAAGGCCGGCGAGAGAACCCGGATCGAGACCCTCGCGAACACCGATTTGCTTCCTAGTCCCCATAGACCGGCAGTGCAATAAAATCTGGCGGCTCGATCCGTGGGACAGGCTGTCGATCTGGTCGTCATACGTGGTGTTCGGGATGCTGAGGATTTCGGTCGGGAAATCGGGCAACCGAACAGCGCTCGAGCAGCCGATCGCGGAGCGCGTATCACCCCTTCTTGGACGGCTTTCGAAGCCGAACGCCCGCGCCGCCACCATTCTCGTCGATGAACTCGACGCCGGCTTTTTCAATTGCGCCGCGAACATCTTCCAGCGTTCGCGGATAAGGTACCCTTGCACCACGTTCAAAGTCCGCGATGGTCTTCGTCGCCGTTCTGCTGGCCTTCGAAAGGTCCAACTGGGACCACCCGAGAAGACCACGAGCCGCACGACACTGGGCCGAGCTAATAGACATTTTTAATGTAACCTTATATCTTTTATGTTGACTTCTGATTCGATGTCGCATTACATTTATCATGTAATCTGAAGAAGGAGCGACCATGATCAAAGACACCACTTCGGTGAACGGCGGAGCTTTGCCAAAGATTAGGGCGGAGATCATCCGCGGGCGCTGTTCCTTCATCGGCGGCTCGGATGCCCGGATCATCATGGGTAACGATGAAGCCGCCCTGGTGCGGCTATGGCAGGAGAAGCGCGGCGACGTCGAACCCGCGGATTTATCGGGCGAGCTCGTTGTCCAGCTCGGCACCGTAACCGAGCAGCTCAACCGGCACTGGTTCGAGAGGAATACGGGGCAAGCGATCACTGACGTGCAGCGGCAGGTGTTTCACCCAGTGCACCGCTGGATGGCGGCGACCCTGGATGGCCGGGTCGAGCCGACCGGGGCCGTGTTCGAAGCCAAGTTCATGCTGCCCTGGAATTTCTCGGAAGAAGGCGCGGCTGAAAAGCATATGGCGCAGCTGCAGCACAACATGTGGGTCGTGGCCTCTCGTATGGCGGTGCTGTCCATCATCACCGGCGGCGGCAAATGGGTGGAAATGACCATTCCAGCTGATCCGCTCTACCAGCATCTGCTCCTGACGGCAGAGCGGAAGTTCTGGCGCTGCGTCCAGTCCGGTGAAGTCCCCCACCTCTTTGGCGTCGAGCCGCCGCGGCCCAGGATTGAGGCCGTCCGAACCGTCGACATGAGTGGGTCCAACGCCTGGGCCGAGCTGGCCAACGTGTACCGGCTGACCCGTTCTGCCGCGATGGACCATGACCGGGCAAAAGCAGAGTTGAAGGCGCTTGTGCCGGAGGACGCCAAAGAAGCTTCGGGACATGGGCTGCGAGCGAAACGCTCAAAGTCGGGCGCGATCAGTTTCGAGGTTTTGGAGCTGGAGGCCGGCGATGCAGCGATCCAGCACTAGTATCGGCGCGCTGGCCGCAGCGCTCGCCAAGGCTCAGTCAGAAATCGAGAACCCGGAGAAATCGCTGACGGCAACGATCGTCTCGCCCTTTCCGCGCGAAGGCAGCCGGACCTTTCGATATGCGCCGTTGTCTTCCGGGTTAGATCTTGTCCGCAAGTGTCTGGGTCAGCATGAGATTGCAACCGTTCAGACGACGGCCATCGATGACGATCACGGGCTGATCCGGCTCACCACAACCCTCGTCCATGCCTCTGGTGAATGGGTCTCATCGGACTGGCCGGTGTGCCAGGTGAGCGAGACCGGAGCGCCCCATCGGCTGGGAGCGGCCCTCACCTACGCCCGTCGCTATGCCCTCTTCACCCTGGTCGGCATTGCCGGGGAGGATGACCTCGATGCCCCTGACCTGCCCGCCGCAGGACTACCACCAGAGGTGCACGCGAACTCCGCTCGTGCTCGACCAAGGAAGCGGCCCAACTCCCGGTTCACTCCCAAACCGCGCCAGCCAGCGTGTGCGGGCCGCGGAAAGACGAACTCAGCCCGAGCGCGTGAAATCTCCAACTCTGCCAACAAGCTCTTCGGAGACGCTTGTTCGTCAGCTCATCTCTGAGCTCGAGCAGGTTGATGACCCTGATGCCCTTGCCAGTTGGGCGCAGCGAGCCCTGCCGCTCAAGAACCAGCTCGCGGTAGTAGACGCTCAGGCTCTGGAAGCCGCCTTTGTCAGCCGCCTGGTCCGACTTGGCGAGCCCGGGTCCGATCCACTGGCTTCGAGTGCCCAACGGAACGGGACGTCAGACGACCAACCTCGCGCCGAGACCGTCACGGTGATCGGCAAGCCGGTGCGGGAGCGAAATCGCAACCATCTGAGATTTGTGGCCTCCCAGCCCTGTCTCATTTGCGGTCGCACCCCGTCGGACGCCCACCACGTCAAGTTTGCGGAGCAACGGGCCATGGGACGCAAGGTGAGCGACCGCTTCACCGTTCCAATCTGCCGACTCCATCACCGGGAGCTTCATCGGCGTGGCGATGAGCGCGCCTGGTGGCGGAGCAAGGATGTCGAACCCCTCGCCATTGCGGCCAGGCTTTGGGAAACAACGCACGCGGTCGAGCCAACTGCCGATGTCCAAACAGACTGCAACGACCCCCAAAGCGTTGCAAGGCTCAATGGGCGACATAGCGATGCTGCCCTGCCCCGAAATAACGAAACGAAGCCAATTGTTCGCCCGGAGCCCCGATGACCTCCCTACGTCAAATCGAGGCCAATCGCCGCAATGCACGGCTCTCTACCGGACCAGTGACGGACGAGGGTAAGCGGCGGTCGCGGCAAAACGCGGTCCGGCACGGCCTCACCGCGGAAACGGTAATCGACGCTCTGGAGGACGCCAACGACTATGCCTCCTTCGAAATGGCTGTCACGGCGGACTACGATGTTCAGTCGGCTGTCGAGAGAGAACTCGTGCTAAGGCTGGCAAGCTTGTTGTGGCGGCTGCGCCGAGCTACCGCCATCGAGAGCGGCCTGTTCAAGATCGAGGCCAAGCAGCTGCTGCAGTTCCAGAAAGGCTGCGAGAGTCGTTGTGCGCACCAAGAAATCATCAAGGGTATGAACCAGGAAAATTCCGTGTCCTGCGACGCCGACGATGCATTGCTTGACGACGGCTTGCGATCAACGGTTTGGAACAAGGCTGAATTGTTCGATGACCTCACGCGGTCGTTTCTCCGACTAACTGATCTTCCAACCTGTCCTCTTGACCGGCTGAGCCGGTATGAGGGCACGCTTTGGCGTCAAGCCCGGCAGACATTGCTTGCGCTCCAGGCTTTCCATCGCAAGAGGTCGGATCGCGAGAGTAGATTTAGCAATGGCACTCCCTGGTAAGAACATGACCCGTTAACGAGACACATCACCGCATGGACACGGTGATTGTCACCTTTGCGAACAGACTTTGGATACGCCTTTTGCCGAGCCCATCACTCGCTTTCCGAATACTTGCGTTTGGAAAAATATTGCGAGATGCGCGCCGTTTGAACGACAAACCACTGCCACTCTGTTATATGCTATATGCTAACGAGGCCGCCGATCTAAATCTTGCTGTCGTTGCGCTTGGCGATGAAGTTAGATCTGATCTGCGGCCTTACCACGACGACCTTGGGAAACAACACTTCCGAGAACTTAGCACCGAACTGATTGATTTCGTCTGAGGCACACAAGCCTTGGGCTCTTCAATGCGAACAGGAGCTAGGCTGTTCACGGAATGCTAGCTCCAATGCGGCTCTGGCTACCGCCGCGCGGCACGCAACTACTAGAAAAATCTCAGCAGGCCGTTGAACAAATCTCCGACGTAGGAGCGATCGACAAATTGGCCGAACGGCGGCCACACCACAAGCGCCGTGGCAAATATAAGGAGTGCCACACAACCGATCAGCAATTGTTTGGCACGCGGTCCATCATGCGACAATTTCACTAAGCAAAGTCTGCCAAACTTGACACATCGGGCTTGGGCCGCGCTGCCGGGAAACTGCGGTCAGAAAGCGCTAACGACTGAGAATGTCTTTCAGCTTCCGTCCTGATCGTATCTCCGCCGCCAGCCAACGCGGCTGTTCTCCCCGTCATGACCATGTCTCGTTGTGATTTCCGGGTTGCGGTATTTCGCAAAGACCGTCGGGTATGGACGTTTCGCCCGTCGTAAAAATTTGTCGCGAGTTATGGCGCCGAGCCATTGCAGGCGCTCCTCCAGCAGATCACGTCGCTGTCATTTTGCGAGCAAGCTCGGCCGCCACATCCTGGGCAACGTTTGTCGACTGACATTGATTCGAAGTGAACTCCGTTCTTCATGATCGACACGACGCGTTGAGTCGTTTAAACATGATCTCCACCTTAGGCCAAAGCGTTTCGTTAGAATACAACCCGAGCGCCTTCGGTTTGCTGATCCGAAGCTTCAGCTTAATCGTACAAGATCGGTCTGGCACAGCTTTTTCGCTCTTCCGCAAACTGGTTACTGAGTATTATTGCATTGCAACGCATGGCTGGACAGGAAAGAAAGTTCTCGGATCGATAACGCGCACCCTCGTCCGCTAGAACTCTTCAGCCGATGGAAATGTCTCCATTTCGCGTGCAGATCGTCGCAGCTCGCGAGCTTCTACTTGCCGTGTTTAACTCAACGCCACTCGGGCCACGGCGGACCTTAACTCCACACGATGACCGCTAGGCACAGCTGCGGCGCGTAGTACCGTGCCGAATTGCCACGATGCGGCTCGTTGCAACGCTCCCCGATGCTCAACCATTGATCTTTAGAATTGGCGAGTCCAGGCGTCTGGATTTGGCGCTTAGCCCGGCAGCGCCGCGATGACAGCGATACTCTGACTTTAAGATGCGGTTGCTGAAGCCCTGGCCCCCGGGAGCGAGCCAATTTGACCGACGCTGCGTCCGCCCGGTTTGGAGACTCGTCCACCGGCGTGGCGCATGCAAGCCAGATGGTGGCTGTTATTTTTTCCCGTTTAAAGGAAACCGGTTTCCAGCAGTTGGATCGATGCGCTCAGGTTTGTGAAATGGCGAGCGCAGCGAGCGACGTCCGGTTGCTGATCTCGAGCTTCTGAAAAATATGGTGAAGATGGACCTTGATCGTGCCGTCAGTCACGTTCAGCCGACGCGCAATTTCCTTGTTCGATAATCCCTCCGAGACCAGATGCATGATTTGTCGCTCGCGCTCGGTCAGCGCGAGACATCTCTCCGGCGCCATGGTTTTCGCGTGATTGTCGACTTCGCCAAATGAGGTCAGCGGCGGCACTGTCTGGCTAACCGCGATCTGCCGCAAGGTCCGCGCCAGAGCACCAAACTCCTGATCCTGCAGGAACACGCTGTCGACGCCCACTCCGGTCAGCGCAGTCAGCTCCCGCTTTTCCACGGAGGTGCTAAAAAGGACCAGCCGGGTCCGACGTTTTGAACCTACTTTGGCGAGGAACGCCAACCCCGACATGTCTAGCATGGAGAGATCCAAGATGGCGATATCGGGTAAGAAAATTCGGATTGCTTCAATACAACTTGCGCCATCGCTACAGCGAGCAACGATTCTGAAGTCTTGCTCAGCGTCGAGCAGGTTGCTCAAACAGTGCAAAACGACTGGACGCCGGTCTGCGATAACGACACTGAAAATGAAGCGCATAAACTCGGCCCTTTTTCCTAGTTGAAAGGCCTTCGTTTCAAAGACTTTTGCACCCTATTTAATTAATATTATTCCGAACATTAATTATTATCGGAGATTGAACTACCGTGCAATTCAATTCGCGCGACCTTCTCGACTATTGCGATTGTGAGCGAGCCAGCAACTTCGCATTTTCACCAGCAAAATGCCCGCCAAATACGAGCATCCGAAGGGTAGAAACAGAATGCACGCCAGGTATCGTGGGGACATCGCATTTGCGACGATACGTCGCGTCTATCCGCGGAAGCCAGTTGGCTAAAACCAACCGTGTAGAGAATCAGGAATTTTAATCTAACATTAAATCATTCACTGATCGAGCGCGCAAAGCCGCACATTATATAGACAATCACCGATCAAGTCGTATTTCGAGGTCCACTCCGCATTTTAGCTACAGATTGGAGGCCACAATGGGCACGATATTCTTTCGCCACCGTGGTCGTCGGGAAAAGCAGTTTACGCAGAGAAAGGTATAGTAAGGGTTCTATCCTGCGCAAATTTCCGCGTATTGGCTTGTCGCTCGTATGCAGATGAATTGCCTAACTGCAAGCTTCGATCCTGCGAGCTTAACGTTCGCAGCGATGATGATAGCGCTCCATCTACGTCGAGACCGAGCCGACTAAACATCATCGGCCCCGCAGCCGTGCCGTATAATTGCCGACGAGATCGTTCAGGCTATGTATCTCCGGCTGTGTTCGCGCCCATGGCACCGGATAATGTGGCGCACTACCCTTCAGCACGACGTCATACGTGGCGAACCGAGCCCCGCGTTTCAGCACGCGTCTGATCTCGCGATAGAGCTGTTTACGATCGGCTATGTTCATCGCGACATGCTGCAGGAAGGCCGCATCGTAGCGCTGGTCCTCGAACGGAAGCTTCAGCGCGCTCGCGCATTCGAACGTCACCTGTCTGGCCTGCCCGGTTCGCTCGGTCAGATAGCGCGCGGCCTCCACGAACGGCTCGGAGAGATCGACGCCGGTGACGCGCAGCCATTGGTCGCCGCCAGAAAACGCGCAGGACCGCCGACGCCCGAACTGACGTCCCAGCCGCAATCAGGAATACCTGCCCAACGTCTCACCCGATCGACTTCAGTTGATGTCGCGGTGCATTGTACGCAGTCGCATATTTTATGTATTTATGGAGTTGCGTGATGCCCCATTCGCCTTCGATCGTCCCTGAAGATGACACCTAATTGTACTGGACGACTTCGGCCCGCTCGGTAGGGCGTGGCGTGAGACTGATGAGGCGGGTACGGGCCGGACGACCCTGGTCCGCAACATACTTGAGGGTCAATATGAGGACCCGGTGCGCATCGTCGCCTTTAACACCGCCCAAGGCTGGTCTCGCGACGTGACGGTCGAAATCGCCGATGAGGTACGCCGACGCTTCGTTGAGCATGAGAAGGCACCGGCCTCGCTCGTCAAGTTCTTGGAGTTGGCTAACCGGCACTGACTGTCTGCTGTTGCCCCATAGCTGAGCTCGATCGCGGTCGTTGCGTCGGCTTTTAAGGATGGCTCAATTCGAGTGTCGATGGATCGACTGACCGGAACGCGCTTCCGATTGTCTTCGAAGTGTTGCGAGTGCGACTCTGAACGCAGTCGCGGCGGAGCGAGATACAAGGCGCAGCGCGCGCTATTTCTCCTACTTTGCTCGAGTGCCTCGCGCCCTCCAAGTTGCCGCCGGAGGAGCTTGTTCGACGGACTCCGCGCGGATCCAAGAACAGACGAGCATCAGAGCTTGGTGCAGGCGCGGCAATTGAACGCACGTCCCGTCACGCTGACAAGTTTTAGGCGCGCTACCTGGTTGGGAGCCCAACGCATTTTCCGGATTGTGACCTGCCATAAGCCTCTATGGGTACCCCGCTTGGATACTAGAACCGTGGGTTGTGACGGGTGAATTGTAAGCTTCGTGTAAGCAAGCGAACTAGGCTCGCACCGTATGCTTCCAGCCGATGAAGGAATTCGCGATGGCGACGAAAACGGGCACTCTTAACAATGAAGATCTTCTAGGAACATCATTGGACGATGTGCTCGACGGAAGTAAATTCGGGACACACCGTATGTACGGTCTTGCCGGGAACGACCAGCTCTATGGGGGTGCCGGGAACGACCTGCTCGACGGCGGAGTGGGCGTCGACACTATGTATGGTGGCGGCGGGGATGATCTTTACCGTGTCGATAATGTCGGTGACGTTCTCAGCGAAACGACCTCGGACGGACGTGATTCCGGCGGGGTCGACTCGGTCGAAGCTTCGATCTCATTCACGCTGGGCATGTACTTCGAAAAGTTGGCCTTAACGGGCACGAGCGCCATCAATGGGACGGGCAATGAACTCGACAATCGATTGAAGGGGAATGACGCTGCGAACGTGCTAAACGGCATGAATGGCGCCGACACGATATCCGGAGGCGCAGGCAACGATATGATCATCGGGGGGGCGGGGAAGGATACAATTGATGGTGGCTCAGGTGCAGACACGTTTATGTTCGGAGCTGCAGATGCCACAAGCACCGACAGAATCACTGACTTCAGCCTGTCGGAAGGCGACCGGCTCGGTATCATGTCCTTGGACTATGGACTCAGGGAAGGTCGTGGCCTGATTTCGGGAAGCCTGGACGCCAGCTACTTCGCTGTAGTTTCCGGTTTCAGCCCGCAGGGTACCATAACAGGACACGGGCAGTTCCTGTATAATTCGTCAAATTACACTCTTCTATGGGACAACGACGGAGCCGGAACGGCTTACTCCGGTGTCGCTATCGCCACATTTTCCTCCAATATCGGATTGACGTCATCCAGCATTGCTGCAGCAATGGCTGTGACCGACAATAACGTCAACAACATCGCTCCGACTGCACCAGCCACTGCGCAATTCGTAACTAACGTGGGAGTCGCGACACCTGCGGAAGCGATTAACGCAACGGATGGGAATGGGGATCAACTAAGTTATTCCATCAAATTAGGCTTCGTACCTCAACACGGAACTGTCAGCTTCGACCAAAACGCAGGCACATTTACTTATAAGCCGAGCACACCGGGCGAAACAGGAACTGATTCTTTTACGATTTCAATCTCGGACGGTTACGGCGGGACGACTGAGCAACAGATTGCGGTTGATTCTCAAGCTCTACCATCGCTTCCACTCGTCCACTCGTCCGCACACTTAGTGAAGGCGCTAGATACGAGCTTCAACGACCCCAGCGTTCATGGCAATTACAATATCGGCGCTATCGATCCGGCTGGGATAGTCTGGGTTCCTGCCCACGGGAGCCACCCAGGAACTCTGTTCGTGTCGGATTCCGAGGTGGACGAACCGGCCTCGACCAACGACGGATTCACGGGCACGAACAGCCTGTTTACTTTCAACAATGACCTGACACCCCAGGTGGATCCGGCACGGATCAACCCCCAGCAGGATAGCTTCAAGTTCAATTTGGCGAGCTTTACAACTGAACCTACTGGTCTGGCCTACAATCCTCAGAATGGATTTATGTACATCTCTGATGATGATCAGTACAAAATCTTCTGGGTGAATCCAGACGATCCTACTAAGAAGCTGGGTGAGTTTTCAGTGAAAGCAGCTGGGGCTACTGATCCCGAAGACATAGCCATAAATCCCAATAATGGTGATATCTTCATTTCGAACGGTACTCCCTCCCACTCCATCACAGAGGTGACCAGCACAGGTGCGTTCGTCTCAACAACAACTGTTCCTGACGTCGTGAGGGATATGGAGGCGCTCGCCTACGATGCTGCGCATGACCTCTTTTTCGTTGGTGGTGGCTTCAGTTCAAATGTATGGGTTGTGAATCGGGCAGGAACCATCGTGGATACAATAGACTTGAGCGCGCTTCGTAACCCGATCAGTGGCACGCGTGTCGCCGTAAAAGATCTTGCCTTTGCGCCAACAAGCGACCCGAATGATGATCCGAATAATATGAACCTCTTTGTGGCCGACTATGGACTGACACATTTGCCAAAGGACAATGACGGGAGAGTGCTAGAAATCAGCCTTGGTTGGCACGTAGTCGCCTGATCCATCATCGTGAGGGGCTTTCCGCGAGTTCTTGCGCGGGGAGCTGGCGTGTCAGTTTAACGAGCGCATGTTTTAACGAGCGCATGTTGTCGGGCCGCCTTCGAGAGCCGGTCGGCACGAAGTCTTCGGCTGGCATTGTGAGCCCCAGGCGAGGCACTCGATCGGCGAGCAGTCTGCATCTTAGGGCTGTCGGGCATGGATATAAGCGCCGGCGATTACTAATCCAAAGAGCCTACAGGTCTCAGGGGCGTTGAGCTTTCTTTCCCACCGGCCCGCGCGGACAAAAAATGGCCGGAGGAAAATATGGCCTTTTTCGCGCGTCTGCTACCAAAAGAGGCCGACATCAACACGCACGAGAAAGCGCCGCGCACGGTCCCATCTGGCCCGACGTTGAGACGAGATGGCGTTTTGAACTGATTCATTCCCATGCCGCGCTTGGATACGACAGTGAAGTCTGAGCCCCTATGGGTACCCCGCTTGCGTGCTTGTTAGACCGTGCGTTTTGTGTGAGGGGGAATTGTAATCTCCATGTAAGGAAGGTGGCCAATTAATCCGGGAGGCGTCCACCGTGAAGAAGTTTTTTGCATTTGTCGTAGTGGCTGGCCTCGGCTTCTACTGCTTCAAGGTCTACAGCCTTGTGCAAGTCATCGACGAGATGGCCGCGCAAAGCTTGCAAACGTGGAGCGTCACTGAAGCGTTGGTCGAGGCGACCAAAGGTGGCGACCGCTTACCCGATTGTATCAAGGCGAAGTCTGAAGCAGCGACGCTTCAGAAAGCGAATTTCGCAATTGGCAAACATCTTCAGAAAAGGGATGCAGTGCATCAGTTGTCCCACAGTGCTCAAGCCTGCAAACTGGCCCTCAGCCAACTAAAATTCGAGGGTCCACGACCGCGTAGTTGACCAACAGCGCAAACAGAGTGCCATCATAACTGGCGGGTTCAAACAGCTCCTTGGGCTCGCGTTCGGGCATCAGTTCGGCGAGGGACAGGCGCAACTCGGCGAATAAGTCTCAAGTTCAGCCTGTCGGCGTCTTAGTTCGCCGTTCTCCGAAGTTGTGCGCGCAACCTCGTGTTCGAGGCCTTCGATCAGGCTGATCGTAGTCGCACGACCTCGGCTCCTCTCCGGTAGCCGTGCGGGGTGCCCCAACAGCCTAACGCGGCTTCGCCAAGACAAGCGCCGCGCCCGCTGCACCGGTTGCGGCATTCAACGATGCCAAATAGCAACGCTTAGGCTCGGGCGGAGTTAGGGCGCTCGACATCACTGCTGCCAAGAGAACCGGGGAGACAAAAATGCTCAGGTTGGTGATGAAGCTTACCTTGATGGGAACGCTGCTGATGGCCCCGATCGCGCCGCTAGTAATTACGCATGCCTTTGCCCACGGAGGCGGCGGTGGCGGCGGAGGGGGCGGCGGCGGAGGAGCCGGTGGTGGCGGCGGTGCCGCTGGAGCTGGCGCGGCTGGTGCTGGAGCGGGAGCTGGTGGCACTACTGGCGGCGGACACGGGTATGATGTCGGACTTCCTTACGGCGGTTCCCGCGCATGGTTTTACCCGAACCGCTTCGGGACGAGAGCACTTCCCGTCCCAAGGAGACATCAGCCTTGGTTTGGCAGCCATTGGTTCGGGTTTGGTGACGCTTGGTTTGGTGGCGCCTTTTTTGGTCGGTATCACGCACGCGCGCCCCGTCGCGCTTGGGCTGTCCAAAGGCACGCGACGCACCCACGCGAAGTCCCGCGGGTTCAGAACGTCCAGCGGATAAACACGTCGATCAAGCCCGTCTCCCTGAGAAAGCAACTGGAGCCGAAAAGCAAGCCCGCTGCAGATGATCTGGCCACGATAGGACAACACTCTGTGAGACCCCCTTCGAGCCCTAAAAGCATAACCATGCAGGAGCCTAAAAGCATAAATATGCAAGAACAGGTTGCGGCTGCGACCGAGGTCGCGGAGCGACTAACGGCTTTGGATTTGGCAGCAACGCATGACAATGTCGAATCCTCGGACCTCGTTGCCATTGTAATGGCTCGCCCTGAAATCAAGTCGGTAGCTGATCTCGCGGGCAAAAGTGTTGCGATGGATGAAAGGTATTCTGCGTTCGGCCTCGATGTTTGTCACGTTTGTTGCGGCGGGAACACACTCTGTCGAAGTCAGCTTAGGACGCACCGCAGCGATCGATCGGCTCAGCAATGGCGAGGTAACAGCTGCTGTGCTGGCTCTCGTATCTCCGGACGCGGCCGACGGGTTTCCTGAAATACCCGTCTTCAACATTTTTTGCGTCCCGCTTCCTTCTTCAAAGGTTGAACGAAGCGGTAAACAGCTCACGCCTGCTGCGCCGGCACCTATACCAGCACCTGTTGCGGTCCAGGAGAAGGCGATGTGACCAAAGAGCAACTCAACCGCACTGTTCAGTACCCTTGCCAACAGTTGCATGTGGCGCTCCGTTCAAAGGGAACGGCGACCGCTCCGTTTAACATCGAGAAATCTCGGGTTCGACACCGGTTCCGTTGAGACGGTGCTGCTCAGTGGCCTGCGCTTGGCTGGCGTCAAGATCGTCGCAGAACCTCTCGAGCCAACCGGCGACCTTGAACCGCCCTGGTCCTAACGTTAGGCACCGGAGCCAAGCGCCGTCCTCTGTTCAGAGGATGTTCAAACCCCTCGGTGACGTGAAGATCAGCGGAGCCCTTCGTTGCCCCCCGACCCTTCACGGAGGGTTAGGCCCGTCCAGCGTTCACACAGGTTGGGCGGGCCGCCTCCAACGCGCGACCGGAACCCGACTTGCCGACGCACTTTAAGTCCCCGGCGGCCCGCGGGCATGACCTGTCAGGCCGGATCGCTTTACTTGATGGTCAGTTTCGTTCACCGCAGGCCGGAGCCGGGACCATGCGACCGTCATCCAGTCAGGCGCGGCAATTGAACGCACGTGCTGACACGCTGAAGTGTGGGGCGCAACCTGTTGGGAGATTACCCTTTTTCCCCCGCTTAACCGCGAGCGAGCCTCTATGGGTACCCCGCTTGGGTAGCTCTAGACCGTGCGTTGTGATGGGCGGATGGTAAGGGAATTGTAAGCAAGCGAACTAGTTCACTGTATGCAGGCGAATTAATCCGGGAGTGTGTCCATGAACACTGAAGATGATAGCGCGCGCGAACCGATGATGTTGTCGGAAGATCAGGCGCGCCGTGCGTTTCTCAAGAAGGCGGGCCGGTTCGCTGTCGTGACGCCCCCGGCGATAACACTCCTTCTCGGCACGAGTTTGGATTCGCGAGCTATAGCCAAGTCGTCAGGCGGGCGGTGGTGGTGGTTACAAATCGTCAGGCGGTGGCAAAGGCAAAGGCAAAAGCCTGTCAGGCGATCCACGTCCGGGCAACGGATTAGGAGATCAAAACCACGTTCACACTGGCCCGCCCGGCCAAAAGTAGCCCCGCTTGCGCGGCGCGCGGGCTCGGGCCGCTTGAGCGACGAGCAGGACGAGCTCGCCTGCTTCCTGAAGAAGCGAGCCGCCACCGCAACGCCGTCGTCACCACGATCGAGGAGGCCGTCGCCGTGCTGCGGTCGTGGGGCGCCGTGCGGGTGTCGATCGCGGAGGGAAGTCCCTTCTGCCTTATCGGGTGATAGGCGACCGACCCGGATACGGCGTCCGCAGGACGCGGGTGATCTCGGGTTTCTGGAGGGAACGTCAACGCAACTGACGCAACGCACTGAAACGCCACACTTGCTGTCGCCTCACTTGGGTCGTCTAGCTTATAATCGCAAGAGCCGCCGGATGCGGCGGGACTTCAGTATCATCTCACGTCGCCCTGTCCTTTGGGACAATAGAATTTCGAGCTGCTGCTGGTGTCATTTCGTGCTTGGATTGGGATCGCTCAAAGCAGGAGCTTGATTCTCCGGCGCGCCGCCAGGCTAGACTGCCAGAACGGCCAGCCACCCTATGCTCTGAACATCCCTGCCTAAGCAGAAAAGATAATCGCTACTTTGCAGGCTGCACAATTGCTACCGACGTATTGAGCGCAGCCGGAGCCACTTGCTTCCGCTCTCGTGGTCCGATTTCGAACCACTTCGCTGTGGGTGCGCAACCTCTATCCCTCAGACTGCAGGCTTAGAAAGTCCGACGATGCTAGGCGGGAATAAAGCGATCACGGATCCATACGTCCCTCGCGCTTCGCTACTGCGGCTGATGCTGGGGACGCAAGGACGGTGATTTTACCCGTAACTTTCCTGAATAAACCTTTTCGAAAAACCGATTCACGCCTTGTGCTCAGTCAAACCCGTGAGCAAACTCCTTCCAACATATGGGCGAGGAAAAATAGCAGCTCCGACCAAACCCATTACTGCCGTCATTGTCTCAAACATTGCCAGGTTGGCTGCGCTACTAGCCCTTCTTTTTGTCCGTCCGGCCTCAGCTCTTAGCGGCAACACCGTCTTCGAGATGTGCCAGAGCAGTCCAGAGGCGGCCGGGTTCTATACGGCTGGAGTTTGGGATGCGCACAATATCACGGTAAATAATTTCAAGTTGCTTAGGGACAAATCAGGCCGGGACGCAGACTTTGACGAAGAGATGAAAAATGTGGAGACGATAGTAATCGGCCGCCCCTTCCGAGCTAGCGCAACCCATCCAAACGCTGTTTGGCCTCCCTGCTCCCGCCCGCCGCAGCCCGAGCGTAGAGCTCTCGCGCCTTCGTCGCGTCGCCGCGCGTCCCAAATGTTCCCCATTTGGCAAGAATGAGCGGGTCATAAGTCTCGGCGAGTACGAAATTTGCCTGTGCGCTGCCTGTCTCGGCCGCACGTTCGAGCACAATGCGGGCCGAGCCGATATCACCTTGCCCGCGCAACACGCTTGCGCGCGCCACCAGTTTTGCCGTCTCCGCGGTATCCTCGACATGGGGCCGGGCTTCGCTTCTGGCTTCTGCGACCGTTATCTGGTCCGCTCCGCCGGTAATTGTGGTGCCCGCCCTGGGTGTATGGCCTTCCGTGCCCGCTGCGACCTGCTTCAGTTGGCTCGCTTCATCGTTTGCTTTTGCTGCGAGCGCCGTCTGCGTCTCGATATCGCGCTTTGCCGGTGCGAGGTTCTGCGTCAGCCGTTCAGCCCGTTCATGTTCCTGTTGCAGTGACTTTCGGAGCTCGACCACGCCGCTGTCAGCGGCAGCCTTCCTGAGTCCTTCCGCTTGCTCATTGGACTTACGCTCCTGGGCCTCGTAGGCGTATACCTTTGCGCGCGCTGTCGAGAGCTCGGTTGCCAGCGCATCTGCCCTTTCGTGCTCCTGCCCCAGCGATTGCTTCAATTCGGCCACGCCACTGTCCGCGGTCTGCTTTAATCGACCCACTTCGTCCTTCGCCTTGGTAGCCATCGCCGTTTGCGTTTCGAGTTCCCGCTTCGCCAACACCAGCCTTTGCTCCAGCTGTTCCGCCCGTTCCTGCAGGGACTTTCGCTGCTCGATCACGCCGTTGTCCGCGACTTGCTTCAGTCGGCTCGCGTCGGCGCTCGCTTTGGCAGCGAGCGCCATCTGCATCTCGAGTTCGCGCTTTGCCGATGCCAGATTCTGCTCCAGCTGTTCAGCCCGTTCGCGTTCCTGTTTCAGGGATCTTCTCAATTCGACCGCGCCACTTTCCGCCGCCGCCGCACGCTTGAGGGTTTCGTCCGCTTGACGAGCTTGGGCTTCGTTTGCGGATAAATTCGCGCGTGCTGTCGAGAGCTCCTGCGCTAGCGCATCCGCCCGCTCATTTTCCTGCCGCACCGCTTGTTTCAACTCGGCCGCGCCACTGTCAGCGACCTGCTTCAATCGGCTCGCTTCGTCGTTCGCCTGGGCTACGAGCGCCGTTTTCGTCTCGAGGTCGTGCTTTGCCGATGCCAGATTCTGCTCCAGCTCTTCAGCCCGTGCGCGTTCCTGTTGCAGCGTTTTTCGCAGCTCGACTGCGCCGCTTTCCACCGCGGCCTTCTTGAGCTCTTCCGCTTGCTCGGTGGCCTTACGCGCTTGAGCCGCGTACTCGGATATCTCCGCGCGCGCCGTCGAGAGTTCCTGCGCGAGTTTCTCTGCCCTTCCGTGCTCCTGCCGTAGCGATTGCTGCAACTCGGCCGCGCCACTGTCAGCGACCTGCTTCAGTCGGTTCGCTTCGTCGTTTGCTCTCGCTGCGAGCGCCGTTTTCATCTCGAGATCGAGCTTGGCCGATGCCAGATTCTGCCCCAGCTCTTCAGTCCGTTCGCGCTCCTGTTGCAGCGACTTCCGCAGCTCGACGACGTCGCCTTCCACCGCGGCCTTCTTGAGCTCTTCCGCTTGCTCGGTGGCCTTACGCGCTTGAGCCTCGTATTCGGACATCTTTGCGCGCGCCGTTGAGAGCTCCTGCACTAGCGCCTCCGCCCTCTCATGCTCCTGCTGCAACTCGGCTGCACCACTGTTTGCGAGCTGCTTGAGCCCGCTCGCTTGGTCGTTCGCTTTGCCTGCGGGCGCTGGCGTCTCGACATCGCGCTTTTTCGATGTCAGAAGATTTCGCTCCAGCTGTTCAGCTCGTTCGCGCTCCTGTTGCAGAGAGGTTCGCAGGGCCACGCCACCCTTCGCCGCCGATTTCTTCGTTTCTTGTTCGCTGGCCTTACGCGACTCGTCGTCGTATGTGTCTACATTGGAACGCGCCGTCGAGAGTTCGTTCGCGATCGCCTTCAACTCGGACCCGCTATTCTCCGCGCTCGGCTTCAGTCGGCCCGCTTCGTCCTTCGCCTTGGTAGCCACCGCCGTTTGCGTCTCAAGCTCGCGCGGAGCCGCCGCGAGATCCCGCTCCAACTGGCTGGCTCGCTCGCGCTCCTGTTGCAGCGATCGTTTCAACTCGGCAGCTGTACTATCCGCGGTCTGCTTCAGTCGGTCGGTTTCATCCTTTGCCTCGGTTGCGACCGCCGTTGGCGCCTCGCGGCTGGCTTGCTCGCGTTCATGCCGCACAGAGTTTCCGAGCTCCGTTGCGTCGTTGTCGGCGGCTCTCGGTGTCGCTTGCGCAAGCCGTATCGGTGTGTTCCCACCGTTGCCCGGGAACGCACTCGCGGCGAAGGAACTGACGAACGGGTGCCATTGCGCCTGCTGCGACTCCGAGGAAGCTCGGGTTTCGGAGGCCAATGTGGCCACGAGGAAGCTTACCAGGATCAAAAGTACCGCTCGAGCATATCGCGGCAGGTGGCGCGCTGGCTGCTGCGCAAGCGGTCCCTCCACCGAGCGACGCACCATTGCGCACGCGTTTACGTTATCGTTCAGGAGAATGATGCTATCCTCTCCCGGCACATCAACAATCGACTGCCGCATGGCGAGATGGCCCTAGTTGATGGGCAAGGGTACGACTTGCTGTCCGCCAACGCCATTCCTCGCATGGAGGACCGGCAGTACCCCGTTTTCTCTGCCTCGAGGACCCTCGCCTACCCTTTTCGGGTTAGGGCAAGCGCCGCAACGCTATCGCCGCAGGGACCCACGTTAGGTCCAAAGGTCATGCGAGTGCACATGCCGGCCGTCTACATGCAGGTACCCGTGCACGCGGCGAATTCGGCGAGGGTTGCATCCACTTGGCACTTGGCAAGCGCCGCCAGGGCAACTGTTGATCGACTCTCTGAAGCAATTAAGATGAATCTTGATCGAGCCGTCAGCGAGATTTAATCGACGCCCACATTTCCTTGTTCGATAGTCCGTCGCGAAGCGAATGATTGATCTGGCGCTCGCGCTCCGGCTGCCATCCGTGCAACCAGTTCGTCGTCTTGCAGGCCGATGTGGTGAATAGCACCACGCGCGAGCCCCGTCTGACCAGTCCTTTCTTGGAATGGAGATATCCAAGATCGCGATCTCGAGCGTAGGTCCGAATAGCTGCAAGCAAAGTGTCTCTGTCGGTGCAATACGACGTCATTCCGAATCGGGCTGTGCATCGAGCACGCTATTCCACCCTGAACACGACAGGATGCCGATCCGCAACACCTACATAATGGACGCTTGCCTCGGCGCTGAGCGACACAGCAACGTTGCAGATGTCGAGCGGCCCAGCCAATTTAGTTATAACCAAAGGTATATATGTGGATTAGTAAATTCGATCTACCATTCATATTACTGTCACAAAGGAATTTACCGAGTCAGCTACCCGACCTGACCGAAGAGGCATCACTCAATACCCCAACAGGAAAATGTTTTGCGGTACCCCCGGACCGACTCTGCGTCGATTCTCTACCAGTAATCGTACGTCGGCAGGAGATAAACCATGAAGAGGAGGCACTCTCGTTTAACGATCGTCGTTGGGCGAAACAGTTTACGAAAAGACGGTCTTGCTCAATTTCTCCGCTCTGCTGATTTTGGCATGGTGACATCTGTGACGTCTGCCGACGACTTGTGCGCCAGCAGAACCCAACAAAGCCAAGTCCTGTATGTCATCGTCCATACCGGCGATGATTTCGGGGCGGCAGTCGAGCAAATCGAGCCACTCAGAGGCCGCTACCCGGAGGGGCGGGTGGTAATGGTGGCCGACCGATACCGGTTAAATGAATTAACTGCAGCGTTTCGGGCCGGCGCCAATGGTTATTTCGTTGACGTCACGAGCCGCGAGGTATTCATCAAATCCATCGAACTCGTCATGATGGGCGAAACAGTCTTTCCGCCGGTATTCCCGCCGTTCGCGGTCAATTCTAAACGTGAACACGACAATAATGAAAGCGATGCCCACAATGGCGTGACAGTCGCGCCCGACCAACAGAATGCGCCACAGCTTTCTCCACGCGAAAAGTTGATCTTGCGCTGCCTGGTCGAAGGGGATTCGAACAAACGCATTGCGCGCAGGATCGACATCGCAGAAGGGACAGTGAAGGTCCACATCAAAGCGATATTGCGCAAAATCGGGGCGCATAACCGCACGCAAGCGGCGATATGGGGGATGAACCGATCAAGCCCGGTTCAGAACAGGTCCCCGAATCTGAGCTCGGGCGTTGAAAAGGCAGTCCGCAACAACGAATCCGTTAAAATGGATACGTTGGTATCCCTGGATTTGAAAGATGTACGGGACGAAGCACCTGAGCGCGACGACTTTGAGCGGGATAGCGGTCGCGCATCAAATATTTTACCTGAACATCCGTTCGAAAAAGGAATGGGTGGGGTTTAGTCTTTGATGAGTCAGGTGGACATCAACGAAGCTTGACAAGTAGATGTCACGACCGGGCTGTTACTGAGCGGTGACCAGCGCAACGGACCATTGCAGTGAGCCTCTTCGGCAAGCAATGGAGCACAACCGTTACTTAGAAGAGGATTTCAGGGGCTTATGGCAGGGGTTCCCGGTGTCCGTCGTTCCGAACTCAGTGATGCGCTGCGCGCCTTTCGCGGCGCATTTGTTGGCATCGCCTTGATGAGCGGCATCATCAACCTGCTCTATCTTACCGGCTCGATCTTCATGCTGGAGATCTACGATCGGGTGCTACCGAGCCGCAGCGCGCCGACGCTGATTGGCCTGGTCATTGTCGCAGGCGGCCTTTATATGGCGCAGGGCGTGCTCGATCTGATTCGCGTGCGCACCCTTGGGCGAATCGGGACCGCGCTCGATGAGGCGCTCAATGCGCGGGTGTTCCAGACCGTGGTGCGACTGCCGCTGGTGACGGGCAGCCACAACGACGGTCTGCAGCCGTTGCGCGATCTCGACAATGTCCGCAGTTTTCTTGGCGGGATGGGGCCGAGCGCATTTTTCGATCTGCCGTGGCTGCCGTTGTATCTGGCCATCTGCTTTGCTTTTCATGTGCTGATCGGCCTAGCAGCGCTGGTCGGTGCGCTCGTCCTGCTCACATTGACCCTGATCACCGAATACATGTCGCGCCAGCCGGCGCGCGAGACGATGATTCTGGCAGCGCGGCGCAACGATCTCGCTGCCGCCAGCCGCCGTAATGCCGAGGTCCTGGTCGCGATGGGCATGACCTCGCGGCTGACCGCGCGCTGGAGCGACGCCAACGACAAGTATCTCGCCGGACATCAAAGCGCGAGCGACGTTGCCGGCGGCCTGGGCGCGACCGCCAAGGTAATGCGGATGATGCTGCAGTCGGCGGTGCTCGGGGTTGGCGCCTATCTCGTGATTCATCAGGAGGCGACAGCCGGCATCATCATTGCGGGCTCCATCCTAAGTGCACGGGCGTTGGCTCCGGTCGATCTTGCAATCGCGCACTGGAAGGGCTTTGTGGCGGCACGGCAGAGTTGGCGGCGCCTCAACCGGCTGCTCGAGGACATTCCGGTGTTGCCAACACCGACGCTGCTGCAGAACCCGTCGAGTCGGCTATCGGTCGAAGCTATCTCGATCGCCGCTCCCGGCGATCAGAAGTTGATCGTTCAGAATGTGAGTTTTGCGCTTATCGCCGGTCAGGGGACCGGCGTCATTGGGCCGAGCGGATCGGGCAAATCCTCGCTGGTGCGCGCGCTGGTCGGAGTCTGGCGGCCGTTGCACGGCAAGGTTCGGCTCGACGGGGCGTCGCTCGATCAATGGTCGCCCGACGTGCTCGGCCAGTACATCGGCTACCTGCCGCAGGACGTCGAACTATTCGCAGGCACCGTGGCGCAGAATATCTGCCGCTTCAATCCGCAAGCCAGGTCGGAGACGATTATCGCAGCCGCGAAGCAAGCCGGCGTGCACGACATGATCATCAATATGCACGATGGCTATAATACCCAGGTGGGCGAGCAGGGTGCCGCGCTGTCGGCGGGTCAGGCGCAGCGGGTGGCGCTCGCGCGCGCGCTGTACGGCGATCCGTTCCTGATCGTGCTGGACGAGCCCAATTCCAATCTCGATAGCGAGGGCGACGGGGCATTGACGCGGGCAATTCGTGCCGCGCGCGAGCGGGGCGCCATCGTCGTGCTGGTCGCGCATCGGCCGATCGGGATCGAAGCGGTCGATCAGATCCTGGTCTTGAAGGACGGCCGCATGCAGGCGTTTGGTCCGAAGGAGCAGGTGCTGGCGCAGGTGCTGCAGCCGCGCGTGGGCACGCCGACCCCCATCAAGATCGTGGCCGAGGCAGGAGTCCACAAATCATGACCGGCGCCGGCTTGCAAGGTGCACGCCGCTCGCTTCGCTTGCACCTGATCATCGGGCTTGCGGTGGTCGCGGTGCTTGCAGGCGGCCTCGGCGGCTGGGCCTCGACCCAACAGATTTCGGGCGCGCTGATCGCGCCGGGACAGATTGTCGTCAAATCGAACGTCAAGAAGGTACAGCATCCGAGTGGCGGCGTCGTGGGCGAGCTGCGCGCCCGCGACGGCGACCTCGTGAAGGCCGGTGACGTCGTGGTGCGGCTCGACGACACCATCACCAAGGCCAACCTTGCGATCGTCACCAAGAATCTCAATGCGGCCATGGCACGCGCGGCGAGGCTCGAAGCCGAACAGCGCGGGTTCGACAACATCACCTTCCCCCCACAGCTCACAGCGCGTGTCGATGATCCTGATGTCGCAGCCGTCGTCGCCAGCGAGAGCAAGCTGTTCGAGGTTCGCGTCAACGGACGCGCAGGGCAGAAGGCGCAGCTGCGTGAGCGCATCAGGCAGTTGAAGGAAGAGATCGAGGGTCTCTCTGCTCAAGAAAAGGCCAAGCAACAGGAAATCGCATTGATCGAGCAGGAGTTGACCGGTGTTCGCGATCTCTACGCGAAGCACCTGGTGCAGCTCTCACGCCTGACGACCTTGGAGCGCGATGCGGCGCGGCTGAACGGCGAACGCGCGCAATATGTCGCATCGCGCGCACAGGCCAACGGCAAGATCACCGAAACCGAGCTACAGATCATCCAGGTCGACAAGGATGTGGTCAGCGAAGTCTCCAAGGACTTGCGCGAGACCAATGACAAGATCGGAGAATTCGTCGAACGCAAGGTCAGCGCCGAGGATCAGTTGCGGCGAATCGACATCCGCGCGCCGCAGGACGGTATCGTCGAGCAATCGACGGTTCATACGGTGGGCGGCGTCATCACCGCGGGCGACGCGATCATGCTGATCGTGCCGCAAACAGACGATCTGCAGGTTGAGGCCAAGGTCAATCCGCAGGATATCGACAAGCTGCAAGTCGGCCAGAAGACGCTTCTGCGGCTTTCCGCTTTCAATCAGCGGACCACGCCGGAGTTGAACGGCCTCGTCAGCCGCGTGTCGCCGGACGTTACCACCGAGCAGCGCACCGGGCAGAGTTACTACACCATCCGCGTCTCGATGCCACCCGAAGAGATCGCCCGTCTCGGCGACGTCAAGCTGATCCCCGGCATGCCGGTCGAAGCCTTCGTGCAGACCGGCGAGCGCACCGTGATCTCCTATCTGATGAAACCGCTGCACGATCAGTTGATGCGGGCGTTCCGGGAGAATTGACGGCCGCACGATCTTGGCCTCGGACCAGCTCAAGTGCGGCTTTCCCTCCGCGCGCTCATCTTTCTCACCGCGCGCTCATTGCGCCTGATTCCTATCGTTGCGCTTCCGCACCATTTTCGGAGACTTGTGCGGAATTGAACGACTCACCCGTGGCTGCGGTGCCAGGCGAATGTTAGCGAGGGGAAGAGATATCCTTCATACTTGTGAAATAACTCTTGTAGACCGAGCGTAAGTCTGGATGCGAACTGCCGTCCGACATTTGCAGTGTGGGGCATGCCAAGGTCGACTGTTTTCCCCAAGAGTATGCCATATCGAAAGGCCGCTCCTTCACCGGGACCTTCTCGTCCCAGATCGCTAGCATCTTTTCCGTTTCGGCCACCGTGGGCATTCGGTAATACGGGGAGTACTTGCGGCCGGAGCTTGTGCAAACTTGCCCGAACGTCTGGAACACCGGCACGATGCGGGAGCTGGGAATGCCAGCCGCCAGCGCTTGGTCGATGCGCTCACGAAGGGCGCGATAGCTACACCCGGTAAGCTCGTTCTTGAAATTGCAAGGATACGGATCGACGCCGATGTAGTCGACCGAATCCTTCAACTGCGCGAACTCGGTCGGCGCATTGGAACCGTTCAGGACGATTGCGAAGGTCCGGCCGCGTGGATCAAGAGAATGGATTAGCGCAGTGCGCTCTGCCAACCGCTGCGGAGCGTCCGGGCACACCGCCGGATGGGGTTCATCCGAGATGTAGTAGATGCCGCTGAACTTCGGGTTGTCCTTGATCGCCGTGATCGCATCTGTGATCTGCCTGTCATTAAGCCGCCAGGAACACTCAAGATTGTAGCCATTTCCCAGCCAATAGACGCCTTTCATCCCCTCCGGTAACGCTCTGAGCGCGTAGACCGTGCCCACGTCGGCAAGGTTGAACCCAGCCGAAGTTGCCCCGGCATAATCGCCGCCCAAGTTGACGGTCAAATGCAAATGCTCGCGCGGCTCGGTAGCGCCAGCCTGGGTCATTACCCCGAGCGCAACTGAGATCCCCAGCAACGCGATCCTGACGAGGGCGTGGTCACTGAGAGCAGCCGAGGTTGAGGCGTTGAAAGATCTTCTGGCAATCGGATGGCGCATGATCTGCTCCGAAGGCGCGTAACCTCACGCAAGTTGGGGTTTCACTTGCAACAAATTTTCACTAAAATCGCCGTACCGGTAGCGCGCATGCTTCTTCAGGTCGACTTGGGTAATCACCGCAGCGATGCGCCCCTGCAGATCGTCCGCTTTAAATGCGGAGCGTCGCAGGAGCCCCAGCGCATTCTGTGCAGTTTCCCGCGGCGTAGCACCCCACTTGACGGCAAACAGCACGCTATCAACCATCGAGGCGAGCAGCCTGGCCTCCGTAGCACGGAGCAGAGGTGCGCTATCGATCACCACGCAGTCATAGCTGACTTCGCAATTCGCGCAGGAGTTTCGGCAGCGCTTCACCTGTAAGCGTTGCGACGGGATCGATCTTGTCGCCAGACAAGGGCAAATAATCGAATCCCAATCCTGGAGCAGCTCTAACCAGCTCAGCCACTGGTTGGCCTTGCATGGCATGCAATATCCCCCCATTGGCCATGCCTCCAAGCTCGCTCGCGATTGATGGATTTCTGAACGATAGATCGATCAATAGACACGCGGCGGTGAATTCTCGCGGCGTAACTCGCGAAGCTAATTGCCAGCGTTGTCTTCCCCTCCCCCGCTACGCTGGAGGTGACAAGAAACGTCTTGGGTGACGTTTTGTGGATTCAGCAGTTGAAGCGCTGCAACAACAAGCGAGCGAATAGCCTCGGTATACTGTGCGTCATCCGGCGGTGGGCCGACGCGCTTCGTCGAGGATGCGCGCCGTCGGAACCGGAAAGCGACCAGTTTGGAGAGCCTTTCAGAAATGCCCCGACCAATGGCCGTCCAGCCCGCCAGTGAGAACAATCGCCGGAACCCGCGCTTCTTGCTGCGGTTGGGCAGCGGAACGACCCCGATGCAGGAGATGCCAAGGGCATCAGTCACGTCTCGCTCGGTGCGCAAGGTCCTGTCGAGTTGATCGAGCAGAAGCGCGAGTAGACCAGCGCCAATTAAGGCGAGCACCGTGGCGGGTGGAACAAACAGCAGTGGATTGAACGAACTCGGCAGAGACGGGACAAACGCAGACGATAATATGCGGACGTCCGGCTGACCGCCCGCCTCTTCGAACACTGCCTTTTCGCGCTGCACAAGACCATCATAAAGTTGACCCAAAGTCGTTGCTTCACGTTGCAGTTCGCGGAGCTGCGCCTCGGGCTCTCGCATCTCGTTGCCGGCGTCCTGCAAAATGGCGATTCGTCGCTCCAGCTGTCGCACCCGCGCCTCTAGAGTGCTGCTTTCCTCGGTCGATTGGCTCTGGTTCGCCGTTTGACCGATGTTCAAGGCGGCCGGGCGCGAGCGCAACACCGCGAGATCTGATTTCGCGACAGCCAACTGGCGATTTAGATCACTGAGTTGCTGGTCGACCATATCCATCCGACTCGCTTCGGTGAAACCGTGCTTGATGCGATAGCCTTGCAGTGCCGCATCAGCGCGTTCAAGCTCTGCCTTGACCTGGGGGATACGCTTGCTCAAGCTGCGCAGAACCTCGTTACGATCGGCGATATTCCGTTCCGTGAGGGTTGCCATATAGAGGTCCATGCTCCGGTTTGCGACGTCTGCGGCGAAGTCCGGATCAGTAGATAGGTACGTGATTCCAATCATCCGCGAATGAGCATCTTTGAACGCGTTAATGCGCTTGGTGAAATTTTCGATTGAGAACTCTTCGGGGCCAAGCAGGGGCAAGCCTCCGAGCTCCTTCGGCCCACTTCCCCGCTCCGCGACAATGCTGTCAAACACTTGCCGCAGGTGCCTGTCCGAGAGCAGCGCGGCAACATGGGTCTGAACTGCGGAATCGTCGACGACAGCGGCGCTGGGGTCCCTGTTGCTACCCCTCGACGGATCGACGATAACCTCAGCGATCGCGGTGTACCGCGGCGGGAAGATCCATGCGATCGCCCCGACCAGGGCAACCGCGATCACGACCGCCACGATGATCACCTTCCGTCGGCGACTGAGAAGGTTGATGAGCTGACGTAAGTGAATTCCGGTAGTCTGGTGAGTGTTGATAAGTTCGTGTCCGTCGCTGGGTTCGATTGTCATGGTCGAGCTACTTCCGCGTGTTTTCCGCCAAACGAGAGCTTCGAGACGGAGGCCGCTTCGAGGAAGCAGAGAACGACCCCCAACCAGAAGATTGGATGGCGGATGATGAAATGGAACATGCTGAAAACAACGAAGGCGCAAGAGAGCGCCGCCAGAGCAGGCAGCCCAGCTCTCGTGGTCGCAAGAAGCAGAGACGCATAGAGCAAGGCGAGATCCAGCACCGCCAATAGCCCTCCCTGGACAAACAACTCGAGGGGCGTGTTGTGGGACTCGAATTTGTGCGGGCGGCGGAAGCTTCCAGGCCTTGGTCTTAGTCAGGTGTGGCCCCGGCCCGAGGCCCAGCAACCCGGCGGACATACCTTTATGATATGCTTCCCCCCAGAGGGCGAACCGCAAGTCCCCTTGGCCATCCTCGTTATAGAGTGCGTCGGATTTCGCTTGCAAGCGATCGATCGCTACCGGGGCAAGCGGAAGGGCACCGACTGTAACCACCGGCAGGCCGAGCAGAACGAGGCTTGCCAATGTCGCCCGAAAGGTCAAACCTCGTTTCAACGTCGCCAGCCACGTCGAGCACTGAACCGCGAGAAAGACACCGCCCGCGACTAAAAGGCCCACTGTGAAAGAATCGCTTTTGCTCAGCAGGCCGACGCAGACAGCGACCATCGCGCAAACAACCGCCGCGATCCCCTTGGCATTCGCGCCCGCGGTGCCCGCTAGATAAATCGAAATCAATGTGAGCAATGCGCTCTGGAGCCCGAGTTGGTTTGCGTCCTCCGACCAGCCTTTCAACCGATCGTAGAACCAAGGATCGACTGGGATCGGGATGCGGATCACGCCGAATGCATGAGCCACCTGCAAGCTCAGAGACCCAGCGCCGAATAATATAACCAACCACGTCACGCGTCTGCGGCGGCGCTCGCTCGCCAGCTCGATGGCCATCGTGCAGGCAACGCAGGCCAAAAAAGAATACGCGGCGACGTCATGAATGATATGAGCGGTGTCGAAGAACGGTTCGGTTGCGAAGCCCACCATCGCCCCGATACTTTCGGCGGCGATCAGGATCAGCCAGAACGTGACAACACGGGTGAGCGCTGCATTCGGTATCAGCGCCGCCCCGCTGGCTTGCCGGTACACGAACAGACCGAGCCAAACGGCGAGGCACAGTTCGCCGGGCCCGAAGGGTGTTCCGCCGAATCGCAGATCGGTCGCGGTCGCCAGAATCAACCCGAACGCGAGCAAGGCATCCAGGATCATCGGATGCCCCCCGCCAAAAGCGAAGTCGGCTGGAATCCCTTGCCCAACGCGCGCTTCCGATGCCCGCTGCAGAAGGAAGGCCTTATAGCCCATAAAGGCAGCTGGTCCTGTGATGCTTCCTGCAGAAGCGTGCGGTCCAAAATGCCGAACAGACCCGGAGTTTTCGGGCTACGGACTGGATAAAGAGTGAGGCGCAGCACTTGCGCGGTGTCGCTCATCTCCAGACCTTTCAATGGGCATTACGCAACGGGCGTAGAGCTAGGGGGGCGAGACGGTTTCACCTTACGTGTCACGCGTGAAACAACTTACCTTACCCTTCGACCCCGGGTTCGCAGAGCGCCGCAGTGCGTTCATTGTAAAGCACGGATACCTGCGCCGGATAGCAAATCGGTATTATGCCTCCTCCGGGGTAGCTAACCGCCTCTCAGCTCTTGTAAGGAAAGGTCGTCGCGCCCGGGCAGCGTCTTGCAAAAAGCTTCGCCGCGAAATCCTCTCGCGTCTTGCGAACAAGCTCCGGTCTCATGTGCTCCAAGCGCTAAACCAGCGCCCCGCATCATCAAAGGAGGGATACCCCGAAATCTAGAAGGGGTACCCCGCACGCTCCGGTCGTAGCAACGTGAAGTCATTTGACCCGCCTAGATGAACGGTGATTGTCTTTTCAGTATGAGGTACATCCCCCATCCGACAGTTTCCTTGAAGCTTGGACTCGTCGTAATCGCGCTGGGCTGCTCGCTAAAGCCAGCGCTGGCAGAATACCGCTTACAAGGTGGAGACGTCGTGGAGATTTCTGTATCGGGTGCGCCTGAACTCAGACAGCGTGCCCCGGTGCAGATCGACGGCACGATCACCTTTCCTACAGTCGGCACATTCACGGTCGAAGGCGTCGAAATTTCTGACGTTAGGAATAAAATTCAGTCTGCGGTGGCCAACAAAATATTTCGTGTTCGGACACCCGACGGCCGGGACCTCACGCGGATGTTTGAGCGGGACGAGGTCGCCGCAACGATCGTGGAGTATAGGCCAGTCTTCATTACCGGCGACGTCGCCCGCCCTGGCGAGCAGGCGTTTCGTCCTCGCATGACCGTGCGCCAGGCGTTGGCGGCTGCCGGCGGACTTGCTGTGCTGGCACGGTCTAGCGTGACTCCGTTCGACGCGCCCAATCTTCGTAGTGAGTATATCACCGAATGGTTGAATTTGGCGCGGGAGCACGTCCGGATTTGGCGCATCAGGACACAAATGGGAGAGAATATCGAGCTCGATCTGAAAGCCATTCCACCCGCGCCGGTTCCGAACAACGTGGTCTCGCAGATCGTCAACCTCGAGACAGACTACGGCAACCTAAGTTCTGCCGACCACGAACGGCAGAAAGATTTTCTTCGGCGGTCAATACAGGAGGCGGACAAACAGGTCGTCGTCTTGTCGAGCCAGAAGCAAAGCGAACAAGAGGGAGTCCAGGCGGACGAGCAAGACCTTCAGAAGGCCAGAACTGCCTTCGGCAATGGTAGCCTGCCCAGCTTCCGCGTGGCTGAGTTCCGTCGATCGGTGCTGTTTTCTGCGACTCGTCAGTTGCAGAGCACCAACCAACTCATGGACGTGGAAAGAAAGCGATCCGAATTGGCGCGAGAGCTCGAGAAAATGGACGATCAGCGTCGAATCCGTTTGCTGACTGAATTGCAGGAAGCCACCGTAAAGCTGACCGCCGAGCGCGCAAAGCTGCAAAGTGCAGAGGAAAAACTCCAGCTGGCTGGCCTGTCGCCCCCACAGCCTTCGGAAGGCGGCAGCAAACCGCAGATCACCATATTCCGCAGCAACGGAAACGTGAAAGACTCACCATACTGTCGACGCTGATACCGAGCTGCAGCCTGGCGACGTGATCACGGTCTCTTTGCATCCAGACAGCGTCAATGTCGCCGCGCAATAGAGGCGCTCTCTTAAGGACCTTTGGATTGGACGATTGAAATCTGAAATGTCGCGGCGATATCATCTTTTTTGGAGGCCGTTTTCACCGATGCGTAGAGCGGCGATCTCTTCCTAAGCCCACAATCAGGAATTCGCCAATCCAAAGCCTGTTGTAAGTTCTGTTGCCGGAAAGAGGTGCGCCCATGAGAGTCCCTCAATTCAATGTCGGCGTCTGCGAGACTAGAGTTTACAGGTTGGCCCCACTCCACTGGTTAAAGGCAATTGAGTTTGTGAATTTGCGCGTTTAGCCAAGTTGCGCTGCCCGGAGATTAGCAAATGGCAAACATTACCGGCACCGACCTTGACGACACCCTCAATGGCACAGCGGCAGACGATACCCTCTCGGGCCTTGGCGGGCGCGATCACCTGAACGGTGGCGCTGGTAACGATACGCTGTATGGCGGGGCCGGTGACGACACCCTGCACGGTGACGCCGGTGCCGACATTATGTTCGGCGGAGCCGGCAACGACGACTACTATGTCGACAATGTGAACGACGTTGTCAGCGAGACGACAGTGCCTGGCGTCGACGACGGCGGCACAAATGACAGGGTTTACAGCACCGTCAGTTATACCCTGACCCCATTCATCGAGCGGTTGGTGCTGCTCGAATCCGCTGTCGCCATCAGCGCCACCGGCAACGCCCAGGCCAACTCCATCGTCGGCAACTCCAACAACAACATCATCAGCGGAGGAGGCGGCAGGGATACGCTCACCGGCGGCCTGGGTGCCGATACCTTTGTGCTCGGCCCGGCCAATGCCGCCAATACAGTCACCATCACGGATTTCGCGGCCGAGGACAAGTTCGGCATCACCGCCAGCGACTATGGGCTGAGCCAGGGCAACGGCCTCATCGACAATGGCTCCGGTACACTTGTCCTGGACCCGACCTGGTTTGCCACCGTGACCGGGACCCAGGGCACAGTCGCTGGCCATGGCCAATTCCTTTATAATGCTAGCATCGCGTTGTTGACGTGGGACCCGGATGGCTCAGGTGCCGCCACCGGCATTGCGCTGGCGACGCTGCAGGCAGGTGCCGTCGTCACCACCAGCAACTTCGCGATTTCCGGGGCTAGCAGCAACCCCGTGGTCGGCAACATCTCGATCAACGATGTCACGATCACCGAGGGCAATGCCGGGACCTCGATTGCCACCTTCACGGTCACCCGGACCGGCGGAACCGCAGCCTTCGACGTCAACTATGCCACGGCGGACGGCACGGCGACGGCCGGCAGCGACTATGTCGCGCAGCCGACGCGGCACGGTGAGCTTCGCCGCCGGCGATCTCACCAAGACCATTTCGGTGACCATCAACGGCGACACGATCGTCGAACCCGATGAGACGTTCTTCGTCAACCTGCTGGGCGCGACCAACGGCGGCACCATCGTCAAGAGCCAGGGCACTCGGCACCATCGCCAACGACGACACTACAGGGACCGTCGGCAACATCTCGATCAACGACGTCACGATCACCGAGGGCAATGCCGGGACCTCGACTGCCACCTTCACCGTAACCCGGACCGGCGGAACCGCAGCCTTCGACGTCAACTACGCCACAGCGGACGGCACGGCGACGGCCGGCAGCGACTATGTCGCGCAGCCGAGCGGCACGGTGAGCTTCGCCGCCGGCGATCTCACCAAGACCATTTCGGTGACCATCAACGGCGACACGATCGTCGAACCCGATGAGACGTTCTTCGTCAACCTGCTGGGCGCGACCAACGGCGGCACCATCGTCAAGAGCCAGGGCACCGGCACCATCGCCAACGACGACACTACAGGGACCGTCGGCAACATCTCGATCAACGACGTCACGATCACTGAGGGCAATGCCGGGACCTCGACTGCCACCTTCACGGTAACCCGGACCGGCGGAACCGCAGCCTTCGACGTCAACTACGCCACGGCGGACGGCACGGCGACGGCCGGCAGCGACTATGTCGCGCAGCCGACCGGCACGGTGAGCTTCGCCGCCGGCGATCTCACCAAGACCATTTCGGTGACCATCAACGGCGACACGACCGTCGAACCCGATGAGACGTTCTTCGTCAACCTGCTGGGCGCGACCAACGGCGGCACCATCGTCAAGAGCCAGGGCACCGGCACCATCACCAACGATGACTCCGCGGGGATATATCAATTCCACCAAATGTTCGGAACCGATGCCGGCGAGGATCTCAATGGCACCGCGGGGCGTGATCAGATCTATGGCTATGGCGGGAACGATCGACTCTACGGCCAGGGCGGCGATGACATCCTCTATGGCGGGACCGGAAACGATCTCCTGGACGGCGGAACGGGCGCCGACATCATGTATGGGGGGGCTGGCGACGATGTCTACCGGGTCGACAACATCGGCGACGTGGTGAGCGAGCAGACCAGCCCCGGCGTCGACGACGGCGGCTACGATACGGCGCAGAGCTCGATCACCTACACGCTGCCTGCATTCGTCGAGCAGCTGAATCTAGTGGGGACGGCGGCGATCAACGGCACGGGCAATAACCTCAACAACAAGCTCGTCGCGAACGGTGCGGGCGACGTGTTGAGCGGTCGGGCCGGTAACGACCTCATCTACGGCGGCGCCGGCAACGACACCCTCATCGGTGGGTCGGGAAATGACGATCTCTGGGGTGGCGCGGGCTCGGATACGTTTGTGTTCGGCCCGCCCGACGCTACCAGCACCGACAAGATCCACGATTACTCATCTACGGATCATGATCATGTCGGAATCTACGCCAGCGACTATGGACTCAGCCTAGGCCACGGTCTGGTTGATGACGGCACCGGCCATCTGGTGCTCGACCCGGCCTACTTCGTGGCCGTGGCTGGCTCCGCGAGCATTGTGCAGGGCACGGCTTCCGGTCACGGGCAGTTCGTGTTCTCGACCACGTCCTCGACCCTGACGCTGATGTGGGATCAGGACGGCGCGGGGCCGTCGCACGGTGTCGCGCTCGCCACCTTTAACTCGGGCGTCACCTTGAGCCCCACCGACTTCACGGTAGTCAACACGCCTCCGACCGTGGCAGTGCACGGCTCGCCGGATGCGGTGCCCGAGCGCACGGACGCACACGTCGGCTTTACGATCGATCTGTCTGCCCCATGGAACGAGGACATGCTATTGACCTACTCGACGGTGGACGGCACGGCCCACGCTGGCAGCGACTTCGTCGGCGTCTCCCACGGTCAGGTAACGATTCCCGCCGGGAGCACCAGCGCCACTATCTTGATTAATGCGCTCGATGGTAATCCGTCACAGGTCGATTCCTTCAGCCTCCAACTCGAGTCGGCCGTGGGCGTGACCAGCGGCACGGCGTTCTCCGTTGCCGGCAGCACGGCGAGCGACTCCCTCGCGCCGCTGCCTCCCGAAGTTGTCGCCATCACCGACACGACGACGACGTTCGGCAGCCCTGACCCGATGGGGTTGGCCTATGTGCCCAGCTTGGGCACTCTTTTCCTGGCCGACCCGCAACTTGAACTAACAAGGGTGCTGCATTTGTCCGGCGTGGACACCCTGTTCGGGTTGAACCTTGACGGCACACTGCAGTCCGGCGGCGCAAACCCGCTGAGCTTCAGCACAAAGCCGGCCGGCCTGGCGTTCGACCCCACGACCGGTCTGATGTACATATCCGACGACGAAAGGTTGGAGATGCAAATTGTCAACCCGGCCAATCCCACCGTGGAGGTTGGGCATTTTTCCCTCACGGCACTTGGCTGCGACGACACGGAAGACGTGACGGTGAACCCAAACAACGGTCACGTCTTCGTCGTGAATGGCGGTGACTTCGGACACCCCAAGATCGTCGAAACCGACGGCACCGGCTCGCAAATCTTCTCTGTCATTGACCTCACAGCAGCGGTTAAGGGGCAACCTATCGGCAGTCCCGAGGGGGCGGTCTACGATGCCGCCCATGACGTGTTCTTTGTCGCTGGCAACAATTACGATATCAAGGTCGTCAACCGGAGTGGCGCAGTCCTCGATGACATCACTACTCTCTCTGCCTTTCGCAACCCCACCGGCAATATCGGGGTCGATATCCAGGGACTGACATTGGCACCGGCCAGCAACGATCCGACCCGCATGGACCTTTATGTCGCCGACCAGGGGGTTGTTGACACCAACGACGGTCGGTTGATCGAGATCAATCTCCATAACGGGCTGCTGTATGCGTAGCGCGCAAGAGGCGGCCACGTGATGATGACGCGGCTATACATCGTTTCGCTTATTCCATGGGCCTGATGGCGCGCATCACTACATGCAAAGTTCAACCGATGATCATTGAGCTTTTTGGCCCACCTGCAGCAGGAAAGACCACGCTCGCACACGCGTTGGCGAGAGCGCTCGAGAAACAGGGTTTCGACGTTCAGCTGATGGCGAGCTCCCGACCGGCGGAATGTGGCTCGGTCCAAATCGAGCGCAATCGTGCCTTATCGTGGTACAGAAATGCGGTGGGCGCCCCGTTGAGCAGGGCAGCCAAGTTGGTCAGTGCCGCCCCTGCCCTGCTCGCGGGCGCGCGCAGTGACGAGCTCACCGAGAGCTTGATGGAGCTGCTGCCATCTCGCACTGTTTGGTGGTCGGTTCGCTTTCGCCGATTTCTTTTCCTGCTATCCCGCTCCTGGACGAAGGCCAGCACATCTGATCGGATCGTCATCTTCGACCAAGGTTTTATCACCTTACTATGCTCGATGGCGCTGCTGGCGAGGTCCGCCGATCGGAGCGTCCTTGCACGCGGCCTGGCGTTGATCCCTCGCCCGCACCTTCTCGTTCGCCTCGACGCGCCCCAGGGAAACACTGCAGGCTCGCCTCGGGGCGCGGCTAGACCGCCAGGGCGCGATCGAACGACGGTTCGAATTCGATCTACAAACAAGCCTTGAGCAAATCGGGATGACGAGTGAGGTGGCCCACATGCTTCAGCAGCAAGGAGTCCATATGATGTATGTGAGCTCCCTCGACCACCGCCTACTTGAAACAGCGGTCGATCGGATTGTGCGAGAGATCAAGTTGGGACGGATCAATTCGGCCAACCGCTCTCTTGCCGAAAGGCGGAGCATTGTCCGGGTCGCCAAATGAGGCGCCACTCTGAACCAGCCACTATCGGGGTCGATGACACGACGACCGGAGAGACGCTCAAAGGCGGCCGCGCGCCGCACTTGAAAGCGAAACCCATCAAATCATTGTTTGACGGAAATGGAAGAGATCAGCCGCTTGGACGGGCCAGTATTGCGGCCCTTGCCGTGATGGTTGTCGGTGCTGGACTGACCTGCGTCGCGCAGCTTGTGATCGCCCGGATCATCGGACCAAACAGTTATGGAGTTTACGCCTATGTCCTGGCCTGGGTGACACTGCTGGGGTACTTTTCGACACTGGGCTTTCACGTCTCCCTCCTGCGCTTCCTGCCGGCCTACCAGGCCAAGAAGGAATGGGCGCTGGCGAGAGGCGTCATTCAGTACTCGCAGCGCAGCACAGCAGCTACTGCAATCAGCATCGTCGTGATCGGTGTCGGCGCGATCGTCGGCCTGCACGGCTCGTTAGGCCCCGAGCTCGCCCTTTCGTTCCTCCTCGGAATTGCAGCGGTCCCTTTTCTCGCGCTACAGCTGATCAGTGCTTCAATTGTTCGTGCGTTCGGCGGTGTCATCGCGGCTCTCGCGCCGGAACGAGTTGCGCGCGACGGTCTCTTGCTGGCAATCGTCGCGGCCGTCTTCTGGGGCAATTTCTGCCATCTCGATGCCACGCTGGCGATGGGGGCGACGCTTCTCAGCTCGATCGTCATGCTTGGATTGGTCTGCACCTTCTTGCGCCGGCTACGCCCGCCGGCCCTCGACCACGCGAAGCCAGCGTACACCGCCGAGGATTGGTGGCGGCCAACGCTGCCACTCACGGTGATCATGATAGCGGACAACGTGATGGGTCGCTCCGCCGTCCTCGCGCTCGGCCTCATGGGCCATACGCGAGACGCGGGCATCTTCGCGGCTGCGTTCAGCATAGCGACCGTGACGGCGTTGCCGCGGATGGCCGTTGCCACCGCATTCGCGCCCACCGTGTCAGCGTTGTTCGCGTTGGACGATCAGGCCGGCTTGCAATCGCTCAGCGCCAAGGCGGCTTGGCTGTCCCTTATCGGCACAGCATGCACTGCAATCCCGCTACTGCTGCTTGCGCAGCCTCTGCTCGCGTGGTTCGGCCGTGATTTCGTGGCAGGCGCCCCGATCGTCACAATCCTCGTTCTCGGCCAGATGCTCGCCGCCGCATGTGGCCCTCAACAGCACCTCATCACGATGACTGGAAACGAACGCGCCGGCGCAGCGATTCTCGCCGTATGCGCCGGGACGAGCTTCGTGGGCTGCATACTGATGATCGGTTGGTTCGGGATGACAGGGGCCGCCTTCGCCACGATGCTGACCCTTGTCGGCTGGAATGTGGCGATGGGTGTCTTTATCCATAGAGGCCTGCATCTCGTACCGGGCTTAATCGCTTTTTTCAACGCCATGCCGGCAAGGAAACGCGCGGCAGACTACGGGACCTGATCTTCTCCGGATGTGCGGCGATGGTCACGAGTTGAGTTCGAGGTGAAATGATATGGTCCATTCGACTTACGCGAGAGAAACTCTATCGGTTCAATCGGACGCGCTGCCTTCTGTTCCGAGCAAAGCGGCCATCCGGAGGCTCTTCAACTCTCTGGAGCAGAAAGGCGTCCGCTACTGCCATTGGAAGAGCAACATCCGCCTCGAAGAAACTCTTGCGGCTGCAGAAGACATCGATCTCCTCGTCGATCACCGTGATGCCAAACTCTTCCATGCAGCGTTGCTCGAAAATGGCTTCAGGCTAGCCCAGTCGCAGTCCGGCATTGATCATCCAGGCGTATTCCACGCGTTGGGATTAGATGAGGCGAGCGCGGACTTGGCGCATGTCCACGCCTATTTTCAGATCGTCAGCGGCGACAGCTTGGTCAAGAGCTATCGGTTGCCGAGTCGAAAGATCTCTTCTGGAGCAGACTCGCTACTTGCATGGGGTAAGGGTCCCCACGCCCGAGGCGGAGCTCGTCCTATTCACGCTCCGTATCGCGCTCAAGCACACCAGTCCGATTGAGATAGTGATGGCCAACCGTCATTATGGAAAGGTCTCGAGCGAGCTGCGCTGGCTGCGCGCGGGGGCCAATGCGGGACACGCTGAAGCGCTTTGCACCGCTTGGTTCCCGAGTATCGACCCACCGCTGTTTCGCCGGCTATTGGAGGCCGTCGAGGCCGAGCACGCGGTGATCCGACGCGTCCTCCTTGGCTTGCGCGCGGCCTGGCGGCTGCGCGGGTTGCGGAGGCTGAGCCCGATGATGGGAGCGGTTTCCCGGCTCCGGCGTGTGCTCTTGCTACTTGGTAAGCGGCTCGGGCACCGCAGAGATTTGGTGCTGCAGACGGGCGGCATGATCGTTGCGCTCGTCGGTCCGAAAGCGAGCGGCAAATCCACGATCAGTGATGAGCTGGCAACTCGGTTAGGCCTGCATCTCGACGTGCTCCGCATTCACGCAGGCAAGCCGCCGGCGACGATGCTCAGCGTGTTACCTCGAGTTCTCGTGCCGGCGGCGCGCCTTCTGTTCTCGAAGGAGCGCGCGGGAGAGTACGAAAAGCCTGAACGCCGTCGGGAGCAGCGATATTCCCTGCTGTACATCCTCCGGATGACCCTCCTGGCCTACGATCGCCGCAAACTGCTGTTTCGGGCGCTGCGAGCTGCGACTGCAGGCTCTGTCGTGATTTCGGACCGGTATCCCTCGGAAAGCGTGGGTGCGATCGACAGCTGCTGCTTTGATGAAGCGGCACTGGCAAAATGCACCTCTGCGCTGAAGCGCTGGCTGATGAACCAGGAGCGCGCTCTTTATAAGGGCTTGCCGAGGCCGGACTTTCTCCTTTGCCTGGAGGCTCCAATCCAGACGACGATCGAAAGGGACGCGCTGCGGCTGAAGCCGGGCGGGCCCGATGCTGCGGCCGTGCTGCGTCGTTGGGAGATCGAGAGCCGGCCCGAATTTAATGGAACTCCCGCCTTCCGAATCGACACGAGCCGGTCATTGGATGAGACCGTCCGGACGGTAGTGGGAGCTGTGTGGTCTGCGTTATGAGCGAACCACCCGGCGGCCGGGACCTGCGCGTCGAGAAAGTGGCGGCGAAGTCAGTGTTCTCCGCGCGTTCGGGCTGTCTCATGCGAAAGGGAAGACCCCAAGGGGTACCCCTCTTTAGCTGCAAAATTACACGGAAGGAAAGAGCGAATCTTAGTCTGCGAATCTAGGATTGCGACAGGTTTCTCGGCGACTGGACGCACGGACCACCGAAGTTTTCAATCAACAGGACTGGCTGAGCGGGATGCGTCTCTCGCCATCACAAAATCGCTGGAGTGACGATGAGGTTCCGTATTCTAGGCCATGCGTGTCTCGAAGTAACGAGCACTGGCAAGCAGCTCATGTGCGATCCATGGCTGGTCGGCTCCTGCTACTGGCGCTCCTGGTGGAATTACCCGCCCGTTCCAGACGGCCTTATTGAAACTCTCAACCCTGATTTTATCTATCTCACGCACATGCACTGGGACCATTTTCACGGCCCAACCCTTCGCCGGCTCGGGCTCGATCGGCATATACTCATACCTAGGACACCCGACCGCCGCATTTACGATGACCTCCAAGCGATGGGTTGCACGCGGATCACGGAGTTGGTCCATGGCAAGCCCTACCAGATCGGTGCTAACTTTCAGATTACGAGTTACCAATTCGGGCACTTCCCGGACTCGGCTTTGGTGATCGAGGCCGATGGCAAAACCATCCTGAACGCCAACGACTGCAAAATCATGGGCCCCCCGCTCAAGCAGATCTTAAAACGCCACCCAAAAATCGATTTCGTCTTGCGTAGCCACAGTTCAGCGAACGCGCGGCTGTGTTTCGAAATCATCGATCGGGGCGGCGCGCACATCGACAGTCAGGAGAAGTACAGTGCCGAGTTTGTCGACTTCGCGCGAGCAATCGGGGCCAAGTACGCCATTCCTTTCGCCAGCAACAATTGTTACCTGCACTCGGAGACCGAACAGTTTAATCGATACCTAAACCTTGGAATCCATGTGAAACGCTATTTCGAGGCGCGTGGAATTACCCAGCCCGAATGCGTTGTCTGCGCGCCTGGGGATGGGTGGAATGACGATACCGGTTTCACGCTGACTGATCAGGACTGGTACACCAACATTGATGAGCATTTGACGCGCTACAAGGAAGCACAATCCGGCGCCTTGAAGAAGTCGACGCAACAGGAGGCGCGGGCTGTACTGACGGAAAAGATCGTGGCCCGGTACGCGTCAGACCTCCTGTCCGGAACACCGTTCTTCCTGCGGCGAATGTTTCGGGGAACGCCCATAACCCTGGTTGCGCATAGCCAGGCCGGCGATACGGCCTACGAACTAGACATCTATGGAAGAAAGTGGCGGACGCTCGCAACCTGGAATGACGAGGAGAATCCTATCCAGATTCACGCAGCTGCAAACGTCTTCATCATGTGTGTCAAACAGGTGAACTGGAATAGTTTGGGAATTTCGAAGCGCGTTCGCTTTCGCGTAAAGAATGAACATAAGAAGGTGGTGACGTACTTCACCGAGCTGAACGATCTCTTCGACTGCGAAGTGCTGCCGCTATCAAAATCCATGAATTCACGGTTCGTGACGGTCTGGTTGAGGCGCTGGCGTGAACTGATTCTTTATCTGCGGATCGCGGCTGATTTGGGACGGGGACGCGACTTTACCTATCGCAACTATCTTCCCCTAATTCCATCTCCGACGAGGACAGTCCGTTGAGCCCGCATTTGCTATACGTTGGAGGTGAGGACCATCATCTACGAATTCCTTTCATTCTCTCCATACGTAATTGTGGGTTTCGCGTGACGGCGGCGGGGAGCGGGGACTCGAGCCAGTTCCGGCAAGCTGGTATCGATTTTCATTCTTTCAATTTCGATCGACGCATGAGTCCGTTTTCCGATTTGACTGCAGTCAGGTCACTCGCGTCGATCCTGCGAAATGTTGGTCCGGATTTGGTGCAGGGCTACGACACGAAGCCATGTTTATTCCTTCCCATGGCCGCCCGCAGCGCGGATGATCCCTCAATCGTGCGCACGATTTGTGGGCGCGGCTGGGTCTGCTCGTCTCACTCGCCGCTCGCATTGGCAGCGCGCCCTGTCTATCGCAGCATGTATCGCGCAACAGCCCGATGGACTGCGGCAACTGTGTTTGAGATGGATGAGGATCAGGCCTATTTTAATCGCCATAGGATGACAGGGAAATTGGGTCTTGTGATTCCGGCCGGCGGTGGCGGGATCGATGTCGAAGGATTCAAACAGGCCTTGGCCGAGTCACCTCCTCCGGAACAGCTTCGGCAGGAGCTCGGCCTCGGCACCTCCCCGGTGATCATCACCGTCACGCGAATGATACGGGAAAAAGGAATTCCGACGCTGCTCAAGGCAGCGGCATTGGTGCATGCCCGATGCCCCGACGTCAAGTTCCTGCTGGTCGGACCACGTGAAAACGAAGGACCCCATGCTGTCTCGCAAGCCGAGATCGACCAGCATGCCCCCTACGTCGTGTCGATTGGATCGCGATCCGATATCCCAGCGCTACTCCGGTTGGCCGATGCCTTTGCGTTTCCGACGGAATTTCGCGAGGGCATCCCTCGCGTGCTGTTGGAGGCAGCTCTTGCCGGCTTGCCGATCGTATCGACAAACATGCCAGGTTGCTGCGAGGTAATACGCGAGGGCTGGAGCGGATTCCTCGTGCCACCACACGCTCCTGACCGACTGGCGGCGCGAATCCTCGATCTGCTTCGTGACCGCACGGCCGCGGGCGCAATGGCCCGTCGTGCTGAAGAGTTGATTGCACAACAATTCAGTCTGAAAATGATTGTTGCTCGTCACGTCGCCCTGTATGGGGTCCTGCTTGCGGGGAATCCTCGACCAAGCATGGATGCGCCGATTTCGTACCAATGGGCCAAACATAGGTCATCGGCGACGCAAGGCCATTGAGATTGCTCATGGTCTTTGCAGGACCTCAGTCACTGCGAACAGAGATCCATTCCCTATCGCGCCCTACCCCACGTCGTATGCGCACGAAGAGGTACCCACTTTGGTGACGCACGTGCTCGCTTGCGCCTTGCAGGGTAACACGGCATAGCCGCGCACGCCCGTTGCGATCCGGTTAACATAAGCTAGCTAAGCAACAGTTTGGCACACCAGTCGGCAAACGCCGCGTCAGCGGAACGAGGAGAGCGAGATGAAGGCTGTTATTCAGTGCGGTGGCAAAGGTACGCGTTTGCGCCCACACACATCAATTTTGCCGAAGCCTCTCATGCCGATCGGAGCGCGACCTGTCCTTGAGCTCGTGCTCAAATGGCTCAGGCGAAACGGTATTAAAGACGTTTTCATTACGACGGGCTACCTCGGCCACCTTATTCGCAGCGTTTGCGGCGACGGTGACCAGTGGAATATGCGGATCACCTATACTCAAGAACCGGAGCCTCTCGGCACCATCGGCCCGTTGTCCCTCCTGCGCGAACACCTCGACGAGCCCTTCCTGGTTCTCAACGGCGACGTACTGACGGATCTAAATCTCAATCAATTCGTCGGAAGTCATCGGCGCCATCAGCCGACCATCACGATCGCCACCGCTACCCGCTGCACCAAAATGGATTTTGGCGTAATCGACGAAAGCAAAGGTCGCGTTACGGCGTTTCGCGAAAAGCCCGAGCTGTCTCACCTCGTTAGCATGGGCATTTACTGCATGGAGCCCGCGGTGCTCGAACGAATCCCTTCGGGTGTTCCGTTTGGCTTCGATGATTTGATGTTCCAGATGTTGGAGGAGAAAGCGACCATTCATGTCTTCAAGCACAGCGGCGTCTGGCTTGATATTGGCCGTGTGGATGACTTCCTCAAGGCGCAGGATATCCCTTGGGACGAGCAATCGCCCGCGTTCGCGGGAAGTGTTGCGGCTTGAGACAGAGCCGAACGTTGCGGCGTCGTTGGCTCTCGCCGACCAGCGTCAGCCAGCAAATCCCACCTGATTGGAGGCGTTACTCATGCTTTTGGTAGCAGAGCCGGTTCTCGGGACGGAGGAGAAAGACGCTTTGGCGGCCGTCATCGATAGCGGGTGGGTCACGATGGGTGACCGCGTTCGGGAGTTCGAACAGGCGTTTGCTCGTCTGCACAAAGTCGAAGATTCAATTGCCGTCAATTCCTGCACCGCAGCCCTCCACCTCATCCTGCATGCGCTCGGGGTTGGAACAGGCGATGAAGTGCTACTGCCCTCATTGACCTTCGTCGCCAGCGCCAACAGCGTTCTCTATGTTGGTGCGCGGCCTGTCTTCGTTGACATCGAGTCGGCCAAGGTTCCTTTGATGTCATTGGAGGAGGCAGAGGCCAAGTGCACCGCGCGAACGAAGGCCGTGATTCTCGTGCACTTTGGCGGCTATCTTGCCGATCGTGATGCCTGGCAGTCCTTCGCCCGCCGGAGGGGACTGCTGTTGATCGAAGATGCCGCACATGCTCCCGGACTAGCCGAAGTCGGCACCTTCGGTGAGGCGGCAGCGTTCAGCTTCTACGGCAACAAGAATATGACCACCGCCGAGGGAGGCGCAATCATTGCGCGCGATCCCTCATTGAGGCACACGATCAGGCGCGCACGTGCTCATGGCATGACAAGCGGAACGCGCGAGCGCCTCGACAGTCGTACTCCCAACTATGACGTGACGATGCTCGGATTCAACTATCGTATGGACGAACTGCGGGCCGCACTTGGTCTCAGTCAGCTAAGGAAACTGACCGCGTGGAATGACATCAGGCGACATCTGTCGCTGCGCTATCGTCAGCTGATTGGGGAGCATTGCCCATCGATTACGGTGCCATTTGCGCCTGCATGGCTATCCGCGCATCATCTCCTGCCGGTTGTGCTTCCGACTGAAGTGAGCCGACAAGCCGTAATTGACGCGTTGCGCAGCCAAGGTATTCAGACCACCGTTCATTATCCGCCTGTTCATCGCCTGACGTATTATTCTGACCTCTGCCCGAATTGCAGTTTGCCGCGGACGGAGGACTTTTCGCAGCGGGAGCTTACACTGCCGTTGCATCCGCGCATGATGCCCGCGACCGTCGATCTCATCGTGAACTCGCTTGCAGCAGCACTGAGCGCCGAAGCTCCGATGGAGGCTATCGCATGACGCACGGACTCCCCGGACGTTCTCATGGCCACCAGGTGCGGCTCCGCCGTACCGTTGAGCTTGGGATGCGACGTGCAGTTGATATTGGCTGCGGTGCCGTCGCGATGCTCGTTTTCGGACCCATTATGCTGCTCGCGGCGACGTCAATATGGATCGAAGGCGGAAGACCCATCCTGTTCTCGCAGCTCCGGCTTGGACAGAACGGCCGACCCTTCCGGATGTACAAGTTTCGTAAATTCAAGCCGGATTGCGACGATCGTGGATGTCCGCTCACCTTGGAGGGTGACGGCCGCCTGACAAGGATCGGCCAACTCCTTGCCGTGAGCAAGCTGGATGAGCTGCCCCAACTCTGGAACGTCCTGCGGGGCGATATGTCGCTGGTCGGACCGCGACCCGAGTCACTCGCGTTCGCCGATTGCTTCCGCGACGGGTTCGAGAGGATTCAGGAGCACAAACCTGGAATCTTTGGACCGTGCCAGGTTTTGTTTCGGCACGAAAACAAGCTCTACCCCGCAGAGGTCGCGGTCGTGGAGTTCTATCGGCAAGTGTTGTTCCCGACCAAAGCGGCAATCGACCTGGCGTATTTCTCGCGTCGGACGCTTGGTTCCGATCTCGGCTGGGTTCTTCGCGCGGCCTGGGTGATCGTCATGGGGACGCGAACAGAAACACCTCTTTCTGGTGAATTGATCAAAATCCAAAAATGAGGCGAGCGCAGATGGCTGCGAGCTACGCTGGTACGAAGGTCCTTGTGACTGGAGCGGATGGCTTCATCGGTTCGCACCTCACAGAAGCTCTTGTCTCCGAGGGTGCGGATGTTACGGCTCTGGCGCAGTATAATTCGTTCGACAGCCATGGTTGGCTGGACGACATAACCGAGTCCGTCCGGGAAAGAGTAAATCTTGTCCGTGGGGACGTCCGTGACGCGGCCTTCATCTCTCGGCTCGTGCAGGGCCACGAAATCGTTTTTCATCTTGCTGCGCTGATTGCGATACCCCATTCGTACGTCGCTCCGCAATCTTATGTGGAAACAAACGTGCTCGGCACTTTGAATGTTCTTGAAGCGGCTCGGCAGCACGGGACCGAGCGGGTCATTCAAACGTCGACCAGCGAAGTCTACGGGACCGCGCTCACGATGCCCATTAATGAATCCCATCCGCTACAGGGACAATCGCCATACTCGGCGTCCAAGATAGCTGCAGACGCGATGGCGGAAGCCTTTGCTAAATCCTTCGGTGTACCGGTCGTCATCCTCAGGCCTTTCAATACATTTGGGCCGCGGCAAAGTGAAAGAGCCATCATAGGCACCATCATCCGGCAGGCGCTTGATACTTCCTGCTCGGCAATCATGGTTGGCGACGCGACGACCGTGCGCGATCTCACTTTCGTTACCGATACTGCTGCGGCATTCATGGCCGCCGGGCTGTCTGAAAACCTGGAATATGGTCGGCCATATAATGCCGGCAGTCAACGCGCGATAATGGTGAGCGATCTCATCGACCTAATCGTTCACCTAACCTCCTGCGGCAAACCCCTGGTCCAGGACAACAAGCGTCTGCGACCAATGAACTCGGAAGTGCGAGCACTGCTCGCCGACTGCACCAAGTTCGTGCATGCCGCTGGATGGACACCAAGGGTTACGCTTCGGGAAGGACTCGAAAAGACGGTGGAATGGTGGCGCTGTCGTTTGTCCGACAAGCTGGTCCGACGGCAGAGGGACTTCATCACGTAACTTTTTTGACGAGGTCCAGGCGACCGATCGAGCGGAGAACACGTCTCGGGTTCGCCAGCGAGTTGCACCCCGACGATCGCGACGGCCGCCCTATAAGCGGACACCGACAGCCCTGATGAGCGCCGTAAACCCACCGGTCACCAGGATGGCCCGGAAGGCAGATGGCGTGCGTCTGCCCGCCGGATTCGGCCAGGGAGGCCGAGGCTGATCCATCATACCAGCACAGATGCTCCCGGATGCTCTTCCTCTCAACCGGGCGGTACGATTGGCCCGCATTCGATGACACTTGCCGTGCGGTAATCTATTCCAGTTTGGCCCTAAGCGTGGAGGATAAAATCGCTGGCGTGCAGGCTTGCAACCGTGACGTTTTTCAACAGTAGGGTATCGTTACTATCTAACGTGATCAGGGTATCGCTGCCTTGCTGGGTTTCGGTCGGGAGAGCCGCAGCCGAGATATTGCTGAACTGCCTGACATCGATCTGGTCAACGCCCGCCTGAAAGTCGGTTATCGTGTGCTGCACGGATGGACCTGAAGATTTCGGCGCAAACACGAACTGATCCTGTGAGGCGCCGCCGGTAAGCACGTCCTGACTCGTGGTCGCTAAAATCACGTCCTTGCCAAACGTGCCTTGCAGGGTGATGTTGGGCCCCGACCCGGCCTGATTGAAGACAAAGTTCACTGCGTCGGTCGCGCCGAAGTTGTCTTTCACGCTCAGCGTGACCATGTCAGTCGAAGGTGGCGTAGCGCCCGGATGATAGGTCATACCCGTTGCGAAGGCACTGTTGATGTCGGTCAACGAACCCGAACTCGTCGCAGGCGTTATGCTCGTGCCAGATGCCGCAGCTCCGGTTATCGCCGTAACACTGAAGTTTTGAGATGAGGCAAGAGCATTGGAATCAGTCACCTGCACGCCGAACACTGTCATTGATCCGTCGAGATTTTGAACAGCGGTGAAATTATTCGTTGAGATGACCGGAGCTGGGTGGTTCCAATAGAATGGGTTTGAAACTTCAAAAAGTCGGCCATCGTTGACGTGCGAAACCCCAAAATCCGCGATGTAAAGGCTTACTACCGACGGATCGTCGTTGGGATCGCTGCTCGGAGCGATGGTCACACCCTTGAGATTGACGCTGCCGTTGTTAACCGGATTGCGGTAGTTGGCAAAAATGTTGATGTCGTTGAGGAGATTTCCATTGTGGTCGACCATCCAGATCTCATGGCCGTTCTCGATGCCAACAAAGAACACGTCATGGGCGACATCGTAATAGACCGCCTCTGGATCCTTGATGACGGCCGGCAATGGAATGTTTCTGATAACCTGAGTGCCGCTGCTGTCGATCTCGATGATCTTGGGATGAGCGATATCGGCGCCGTTCGCGATGTACAAGTGGCCGTTGACGGGGTTGAATGAGACGTCCTCGGGATCATCGCCGCCCAGGGGCTTGGTCGCGAATTGCGCGGTCTTGACCGACGGATTGGCCACGTTGGTCACGGATACGGTGAACACATCGTCATCTGTGATGTACATCTTCCCGGTGGCTGCGTCGAATGCGACGCCTGTTGGCTCTGTCGTGTAGCCATAGAGACTGATCGCCCCGTTCGGCTTGAGAGTGCCATCGAGGTTCAACGCCCACATGTTGAATGCACCGCGCGGGGTCACCTCGTCGACCTCCGAGTCCACAAGGTACAGGGTTCCGGTTGCAGGGTTGTATGCAAGCCCTGATGGATCCCAACTGCCGATCCCGCTGGCAATCGCGCTCATGTCGTGAACCGCAACGACGGCTGGTCCGGCAGGTGCCGGATCGTCGTTGGCGATGGTACCGAGACCCGCGCTCTTGGTAATAGTGCCGCCATTGGTCGCATCCGTTAGATTCACAAAGAACGTCTCGTTGGGCTCGTAGATCGTGTCGCCGTTGATCGTCACCGACACGGTCTGAGTCGAGGTGCCAGCAGCGAAGTTGAGCGTGCCCGAGGTGGCCAAGTAATCGGCGGTGGCGCCCGCCGTCGCCGTGCTGTTCGCGGTGGCGTAGTTCACGGAAAAGGCTGCGCTGCCCGTGTGGCTCACCGTGAATGTGGCGACCTTGGTTCCGGAGTTGCCCTCGGTGATGGTGACGTCGTTGATCGAGATATTGCCGACGCCCCCCGTGGCATCGTCGTTGGTGATGGTGCCAGTGCCCTGGCTCTTGACGATGGTGCCGCCGTTGGTCGGGTTCGACAGGTTGAGGAAGAACGTCTCATCCGGTTCGACGGTCGTGTCGCCGTTGATGGTCACCGATACGGTCTGGGACTGCGCCGCTCCGGACCCGGCGGCAAAGTTCAGCGTGTTTGAAGTCGCGACGTAGTCGGAGCCGGCGATCGCGGTGCCGTTTGCCGTGGCATAGTCAACGGAGAATGCCGCCGTGCCAGTGTGGCTCACCGTGAACGTCGCCGTCTTGGTGCCGGAGTCGCCCTCGGTGATCGTGACATCCGTGATCAAGATGTTGCCCACGACCGCCGCGGTGTCGTCGTTGGTGATGGTGCCAGTGCCCTGGCTCTTGACGATGGTGCCGCCGTTGGTCGGGTTCGACAGGTTGACGAAGAACGTCTCATCGGGTTCGACGGTCGTGTCGCCGTTGATGGTCACCGATACGGTCTGGGACTGCGCCGCTCCGGATCCGGCCGCAAAGTTCAGCGTGTTTGAAGTCGCGACGTAGTCGGAGCCGGCGATCGCGGTGCCGTTTGCCGTGGCATAGTCGACGGAGAATGCCGCGGTGCCAGTGTGGCTCACCGTGAACGTCGCCGTCTTGGTGCCGGTATCGCCCTCGGTGATCGTGACATCTGTGATCGAGATGTTGCCGACCACGGGGTTGCTGGTAGCCCCGGAAATCGCGAGGTTGCTGGCGGTGACGACGGCACCCGTCTGCAGCTTAGCCACCGCAATGCCGGTGGCGGCACCTGAGCCATCCGGGTCCCAGGTCAGTAACGCGGTACTGGCATTGTAGAGGAATTGGCCGTGGCCGGCGACCGTACCCTGGGTTCCAGTCACGGTCGCGAACCAGGTCGGGTCCAGGACAAGTGTACCGGAGCCATTGTCGATGAGTCCGTTGCCCTGGCTCAGCCCATAGTCGCTGGCGGTGATGCCGAATTTATCCTCGGACGCGAAATCCGTGATGGTGACAGTATTGGCGGCATTGGCCGGACCGAGCACGAAGGTGTCGGCGCCCAGGCCGCCGGTAAGCGTATCCTTGCCGCCGCCGCCGCTGATAATATTGGCGTTGGAGTTGCCGACAATCGAGTTGTTTTGAGCATTACCGGTGGCGCTGATGGCGACCGCGGATTCAAGCAGCACCAGCCGCTCGAGGAATGGACTCAGGGTGTAACTGACGGTGCTGTAAACCCTGTCATTTGTGCCGCCGTCGTCGACGCCAAGCACTGTCGTTTCGCTGACGACGTCATTCACATTGTCGACGTAGTAATCGTCGTTGCCGGCTCCGCCGAACATGATGTCGGCACCGGCATCACCGTGCATGGCATCGTCACCCGCCCCGCCCAACAGCGTATCGTTGCCAGCACCACCGTTCAGGTGATCGCGCCCGCCGAGGCCCGAGAGGGTATCGTCTCCCGTTGTGCCATTGAGGGTGTCGTCAAGGTCGGTGCCGATGAGGTTAGCCATTTTTTGATCTCCGAGCATGCAGCCGCGCTTGCGGTTGTTACACGCACAAACGGAATTGCCTGGATAACTGGAGCTTGGACTGTCGAGGTTAGCACACGCCCACACGATGCTGGGTGCGGCGCTTCACCGCGTCACTTGTGGCCGTGAATTTGTTTGCCTGAGCCGCGCGCCGATAAATGTCTGACTAATCGATGGCTTTTTCAGCAATTGAATTACGCACAGCCTGCTTGCCGGTGCCCAGCCCCTTAGGGGGTACCTCGCTTTCTCTGAACGGGCTTCGTGAGAGGTTCGTTATAAGCAAGCAAGACAGTCCGGGAGTCCGTCGATGAACAACGAAAAAGATAGCGCACGCGAACCGATCTTGTCGGAAGATCAAGCGCGCCGCGCGTTTCTCAAGAAGGCAGGCCGGTTTGCCGTTGTGACGCCCCCGGCGATAACAATCCTTCTCGGCACGAGTCTGAATTCGCGGGCTATGGCCCACTCGTCCGGTGGCGGTGGCGGTGGTTACAAATCGTCAGACGGTGGCAAAGGCAAAGGCCTGTCAGGCGGCGGCAAAGGCGATTCTCGTCCGGGCAATGGATTAGGAGATGCAAACCACGTTCACACTGGCCCGCCCGGCCAAAAGTAGCCGCGCGGGGAGGCCGGAGGTATCCTGTTCGTTGTGAATCCTTAAGATGCGCGATCGACCGATCGAACTGCGGCGCGAAGCCCTGCCCCCCAGGGCCCTAGAATTTGTGATGCGAGGCCGCCTGGTTCGCATCCGAGATCAAAACATTCTATTTAGCGCGGTGCGGAAGGCGCTTTACACGCTTAACGATACTGGCGCCGATATCTGGCGCTCTCTCGAAGACGGGCTGTCACTTGAAGTCATCTCGTCCGAGATCGTTAGTCGCGGCGTCGAAGGGCATCAAGCGGTCACGTACGTGGAGGCTGCGCTCAGGCAGTGGGACCGCTTGGGTTTGATCCAAATCTCGCCAGGCTGTTTTTCCACCTCTTCCCAGCGCGAGGTGAGCCAAGTTGTGGAGGTCGCAGGCTGTTGTGTCCGCATCGTCTACCCGGCAGCGCACGCGTTTCCGGCGGCGAATATTTTGAAACACCTCGAGGTCCGGGGAGCTGTTGCCGACGTTACGCTCAAGCTGGTTGAGCATAGAGACCGCATCCACCTATTCCGGGATAGGCACTGGATTCTGTCGTGCGCCTCCGACGAACTTGCCACGGTGCTGAAGGGCCAACTGCTGACCGAGGTTCTCGAGCGGGGCAATTTTGAACTTGCCATCCACACGGCTGCTCTTGTTCGAGATGAACGTATCCTGCTCCTCTGCGGCAGCCCCGGTGCGGGCAAGACGACGCTGGCCCTGGGCCTGGTCCATGCCGGATATGGTTTAGCTGGAGATGACGTGATGCTCCTCGACTCGCGAGGACATGGCGTAGGCGTTCCTTTTGCTCCTGCCGTGAAGGCGGGATCATGGCCTGTTCTATCCGATTACTATCCCGACCTTAGTGCCGCTCCGGTCTTTCGCCGCCCCGACCGTAGGCGCGTCCGCTATCTTGTACCGAGGGAGGTCGTTTCGCCCTGTCCCCGCACCGTGGGATGGGTCTTCCTGCTGCGCCGCCGCGCCAACGAGAGCGCTGCCCTGGCGCAAGTCGATCCGGTCGGCGCGCTGCGCGGCCTGCTCAAGGACTCACTTGCGTCCAGCGGAGAACTGACCTCTAATGCGTTCGATGTGCTGACCGAGGTTATCGGATCGGCACATGTCTATTGCCTCACGTATTCGAGGCTGGGGGACGCGATCGCGCTGATAAAGAAAGTCTGCCAGTGATGCAGGTCAGTCGCGCGCTTGAGGCGTTGATCGCCGGCCTCCGCGGACACGCAGTGAGCACGACAGATTGGCGGACGGTTATCGCTCTAGCGAACCGCACCTTGCTCACCCCGGCATTGTTCTCAGCTCTCCAGTACAGCGGCAACATCGATCGGCTGCCCGACGATGCGCGTGAATACCTCGGGTTCATTCACGACCGCAACTCAGAACGCAATCTGAGGCTGCGTGCGCAACTCGCTGAAGCCGTGGCAGCCCTGAACCGCCGTGGCATCATTCCGCTCCTTCTCAAGGGGGCTATTCCCTTGTTTCTTTCTCCGGTCAGTCGGATTCCGGCCAGGATGACCAGCGATCTCGATCTCAGCGTCGACGCGACCGACGAGGCAGGCGCCCAAGAGTGCCTTAGCGAGCTTGGCTACGTGGCACTGGTCGGTGCACGAGGCATGGCGCGGCCGCAAGACGCCGGGATTCTAGAGCTCCGGCGGACGCACACAGCTGAGTTCGGGCCACCGACGGTGGCCGAGCGGGATCGCAACCACGCGAAAATTCAATCCCGCAGTCTCGTGCCCTGCATTGGATCGCACATGATCTCCTCAAAGAGGGCGATTACTGGCGCGGAAGGATTGATCTCCGACATGTTTATGATCTTTCGCAATTAGTGGAGAGCGAAAACGTGGACTGGATATCGCTGCGGGCGGCCATGCCGGACCAAAGGAGCCGCAACGCGCTTGATGTGCAGCTCCTCGCCTTGCACGATCTCTTCGGGGCGAGAATTCCCTCCGAGCACGCCCATCGCCCGATGGTGCGATTCCAGCACTGGAGACGCATCTTCACGGCGAGACATCCTGTTCTTGGTGCCCCCGCGCGATTGGCCGGCAATCTGGCGTGGGGCTTGTGGCGACTTGTACAAGTCGACGATTTAGTGCAGCGCGGCCCCTTCGATCTCGCGCGCCGGATGGCCCGCACGGTCCTCGAAAGTGACGGTCAGTCGAAGATCTAGAATTGCTGCGACCCTCTCTTTGGCACCGGCTCCGAACCTCAATTCTGCCAAATCGTTTCCGCCGTGATGGCATTGGCGCCGCACAATTCATTCATTGAAAAGAGTCCACACGTACTGGTCCGCCAACGAGAGGCTAACAAGGGGCAGTTCAATATGGAAAACCCATACTTCAATTTCACCGCTTCGCACTGCTGCATGGTCGCGGCGCAGCATTTCGCGTGAGCGAGACGACGAGCTGAGGGCTTAGTTGTTAGAGACGACGACCAAGCGCTCACGGGCAAATCTGATGACGGCAACAACGAGCAGACCCAGCCACGCGGCAAGCATGCCGGTGGCGAATTCGCTGACCTCTGCCATCCGCCCTGGGATCCACAATTGAACGAGCTCCAACAAGCCGGCGCATATGGCAAGCAGAAAACCGCTCGACAGTAAGTGGTTTGAGCTCTTGATACCCACTGGCGAACAGGCTCGCGGTGATGAAATACGCGAGAAAATGCTCCGCAAGATCATTTCCCAATACGTGTGGACGCATCTTGCCCGGCACCACTGAGAGAACAACGATGGTCAGCACGGCCAGCCAAGCGGCCATGCGGGTGAGCATCACAAGCTTCTTCACTCCAGCTTCCTCCTCTCCAGCAGCGTGCCAAAATGTCTTCCCTGCTGCGACGGGTATGCCAGACCCACTCAGGTTGAGGGCGGCTTTTGATCGTTCGCGCAGCAAATCGAAGTCAGTATTCCTACTTTAAAGTCCACGGCGTAGGTTCGCGTGCCGCGCCGCTTCGCGCATTTCAGCTTTGCGGATGCAAGCAGCACCCCCGGCTTCGACGTTCCCCGTCCCTTGCCCGATGAGGGCCCCGGTGCTGTAGTTATCTTGGCGGACGTCCCAAACCACCAACAAGCGCTCATATGGGTTTGGCATGCAAAAACGGGGTACTCTGGATGCTTAGGCATCATTCCCCCCATTCTCCGCCAAGGCGCCCTCAGAATTCCTGAAAACGCTAGCATCGGCTCCATTCGTCGAACGCCGTGATCGAAGAGCGCTTTCCTTCCTAAGTTGATTTAGCAATGGTTCTGAACTGCGTGTTTCAACTATGCGCATCGGGGGCGATGCAAATGGAGCTATTCTGGGTCGAGAAAATAGGACAGCTTGAAAGCCACTCGACCAGGCAATGTCGAGCCTGTGGCAAGACACTGATGCTGGTTAGAATCGTGTACTATCCGGATACGGAAGCAGCCGTTCGCGTCTTTGAATGCGAGTGTGGCGAGCGTACTTGGGAAGATTAACGCTTCGTTTGCTCTGAGGCGGTGCAACAGACGCGCAGCACGCCAGAGGCTACGCGCTTCAAGGACGCCCGCTAGCGACGCTGAGGCGCCTTAGCTTTCTTTTTGTTGGAAAATTTCGACGGCAAACTGGAGCGTTTGGCCCGTGTCAGCTTCTTCCCAGAGCTTGAACCGCATGATGTGTTGGCGCTGCGGTGGATGCAGCTGGTTCTGCCAGAGGCGTCCGGAGCGCCTAGGGAAAGGTGCTTATGCATGCGGCTGCGGCGCGGCCGATGCGCCCTGCCCGATCTGTAATCCAAGTGCGCGACTTCCCCCGCGTCGTGAATGAAAGCTCGATGATCGGGCAGAGTTGCAACCAAAAGCGGCGAGCCGATGTCCGAGAGTTCGGCATGCCTCCCCAGTAATCCGTACTCGAAGCGGTGCCGACGCCTCCGCGACCATTGGCGAGTTGCGCAAACCAGAAACCGAGGTGATCCCTCGCGCGCGCTGATGGCAGTTCAAGGTCACGTCTCTGATTTCGCCGTATTCGGCACAGACTATGATACGCCGGATGGCACTGCCATACGCGATGGCCAGCGCACATGTTGCGCTGGACCTTCTGCTCAAAGGAGCCGAGGGTGGTGTCTACAACGTCGGAACGGGCGCCGGTCAGGCAGATCCTACACGTGATACGAGAAGAATGCCCGCGATTTTGGGCAGACTATCTTCGATCAGCTTGAAATCGAGGTCGTCCTTGTGGCGCTGGTCGAGCCCCAAAATCACCCGCGTGCAGATGCGCATCGCACCCCCAATAAATCTGCCGAAGTTGGGCCTTGGGAAGCGGATCGAACCGTAACCGATAAACTCCAGGTGCCTGTTCGGGTGCTCCATGTGGGTGGCCCGAGGTGGGGTGGTCGGGGGTATGGCAATACGCCTGGATCAAACACGAGGCTGTCCCCGGGTGTGGGTCCTATGAGGTCCGGTATCCGGATGGCAGGCCGTCACACCGTATTTCTATGCATTTCTATTGATTGTTCCCGGCGGTCGCCTCAGGCCCGATTTGCTGTGGGGCGTGAGCCGAGCTAGAGGCAACCCGCAAGCTCGCGAGAGCCCCCGGCAGGACAAGCCTTGATTTAAAACCTTGATCCATCTCAAAGTTCGAGAACAGATTTGGGGAGAAGCAGTTGGTGCTAATCCCACCTGGAGGGGAAAATTCCGGCATTTTCAACTCGGGGGAAGTAGTCCGCAGGAGGCAATGGTTCAAAAGACCGAACGGTCTAGTCTGCTGGAAGCGGTTGAATAAAAATCGGTACATCATGAGTTCCGCTCGTGAGAGCAAAACTGAGAAAGCAATCCCGGCGCTAACAGGCCGCGAGCGGCAGATCATTCGTTTGGTAAGTGAAGGTCTATCGAATAAGGCGATCGCCCGACGGCTGAAGATCACGGACGGGACCGTCAAAGTGCATCTTCATACCCTCTTTGAGAAGCTTGGGGTCTCCAACCGGACAGCGCTCGCGGTGGTCCAACTCAGAATGGAAAAACCGGATCACGAGTGAAGATCAGGTGAAATCAAGGCAGCGATTAGGTCGCTCACTGAGAAATTAGCTTGCTGCCTGGCGTGCGTTCGCGCAGCGTGATGCGACGGGATAACCACCTAGCGGTATCACATAAGCTCCTGACATCGACCAATCTATGTGGCGAGAAAGCCGGTATCTTGGGCCGAGCCAAAAAAGGGCGCGGAACATGGAGGCCGGCACAAACACGCCCAATGAGTTAATCCGGATCAGCGATGAGCTGCTCCGGTGCTACGGCCTAGACATCGACACTGACGACGGAACGGTGCGCTGCCTCGTGCTCTCCGAATTCTTTGTCGCTAAGGCGATGCAGCCTGACCTGACTATCTACAGGATCTCGCAGTTGGATAATGAACAGAACATTTCTCAGTTGTTTGCCGCGGCGCGCCATGAGGGTTCCGGAAGAACGGACCTATTGCTCTATCGCTACGGACCTTGGGAAACGACCTTCCGAAAACTTTGCAGCGAGATAATCGATTAGCTCCTTCCGAGGATCTGCCCTGGAGGCCTCCGCATCACTATCTTCGGCTCTATGAATTTCGAGCTTTGTTAGACAGGACGACCAAGCGCTCACGGGTAAGTCTGACGACGGCAACAACGACCAGACCGAGCCATGCAGCAAGCATGCTGGCGGCGAACTCCCCGATGTCTGCAGTCCGCCCTGGGATCCACAATTGAACGAGCTCCAACAAGCCGGCGCTTGCGGCGAGCAGAATGCCGCTGGACAATGAATGGCTCGAGCCTTGATACCCAATTGCGAACAGGCTTGCGGTGGTGAAATACGCTATAAAATGCTCCGCAACATCATTTCCCAACACGTGCGGTCGCATCTTGCCTGGCACCACTGAGAGAACAATGATGGTCAGGACGGCCAGCCAAGCGGCCTTGCGGGCGAGCATCACAAGCTTCATCCATCTTCCTCCCTACAGCAGCGTGCCGGAATGACTTTCCCTTGGCTGCGACGGCTATGGCCGGCTTTTGAGCGCCGTGCAGGACGTCGAATGTTGTAGCACTCGCCATCTCACTTGATTGCTGATGCAAGCAGAACCGGTGGCTTCGACTTCCTGTCCCTTGTCCGATGAGGACCCCGGTGCATGCGGCATCTTGGCCGACGTCCCAGATCATCAACAAGCGCCTCATATGGGTTACCCGCATTTGACACCCCAACGAGTCTCGCTGCTTGATTGGTTCTCCTTCTTGACCAAAGAGGTTACCTCTTTGGTCATAGGGGAGCGGTTTCACCTGGCGACGCTGGACCGCCTCTGTTATCCTTTCGATGAAAGGCTTCGGCGGCCAAACCGAGAGTTGGGTCCATGTCGATTCCTTCCGATAGCTTGAACCGCATAATCTGTTGGCGCTGCGATGGATGCAGGTGGGTCTGCGAGAGTCATCCAGAGCGCCCATGGGAAGGTGCTCATGCATGCGGCTGTGGCGCGGCCGGTGCACCCTGCCCGATCTGCATTCCATGTGAAGGGCTGTCGCTGCACTCCCCCCGCGTCATGGAGGGGGCATGCTGGTAGCTATCGAGATTAATTTTGCGCTGTGGGGAATGCTTGCGCTGCGATGGATGTAGCTGGGTCTGCCAGAGCCGTCCGGAGCGCCCAGGGAAAGGTGCTTATGCATGCGGCTGTGGCGCGGCCGGTGCACCCTGCCCGATCTGCAATCCATGTGTAGGGCTGTCGCTGCAATTCCCCCGCGTCATGAATGAAAAGCTCGACGAGCGGGCAAAGGCGCAACCAAAATTAGAGAACCAGTGCGCTGCAATGCACACGTCGGGCAATCTGTGCAACACCACTCCACACCCACTCTTCATTGAACGCGTTGATCGGCGCGCCGATTACATCCATCGATCACGAACATGAACATGAACTTATGGATATGTCGGGTCATCCGGACTTGGGCAACCAATTCAACGGCTCTCGTCACTCTTACACTGAAATGTTGCCGCAAGTGATGGGATGTGGGCTACTATCAGCAATGGTCCTTTGTGATAGATTACGTTCGGTTTCCACGCGGAGCCTGTCCCTCTTGCAAACGCAGTCAGACCAATCAAACTTTGCTTACAAAGCTGCCGCTATCAGGGCAAAGCCTCAGCTGCGGGGTTGCTGTTGCCGCATAGCGCTTAAGAACGAAAGGGCTCATAGCTCCTTTCGGCTGAGGAATTGTTGAGTCCGCATGCCCGACCGCGCGGAAGTCTATTTCGAAGACCACAAGGCCTCGCCGGACATTGGGCGTTTGGCTTTGCGCGGCGGGATCATATCGGTCGCGATGCAATACGGTAACGGCGCCCTACAGATGGTCGCTGCGATTATCCTGGCGCGGCTCTTGGCACCGGAGGACTTTGGAATAGTCGCGATCATTACCGTAGTTACAAGCTTTGCACCGGCACTCATCGATTTTGGGCTGGGAGATGCTACTGCGCAAAGAAGAAAGATAGCTCCAAGCCAGGTAAGCAGCCTTTTTTGGCTCAGCACTGCGATTGGATTGATAGTTGCAATCGTTGTCGCTGGCTGCAATTCGCTGATTGCAGCGGTATATCGTGAGCCGAGGCTGGGTCCGATCGCATTGTGGACTTCAATCACCTTCGTGCTGTGGGGAGTATCAAATCAGCATTTGGCGCTCTTGCGACGAACGATGCGATTTGGCGCAATTGCTCGAATACAGCTTGCAAGCGCCCTGGTGGGAATCGTCACTGCCATCTCAGTGGCGCTCTGCGACTATGGCTACTGGGCACTCGTATTGCGTCCCATTGCAAACGCAGTCTGCGTTGCTTGCGGTGCCTGGTTCATGTGCGCATGGAGGCCCGGATTCCCGGTCTTGGATGACGAAGTGAGATCAATGCTCCGTTTTGGGCTGCATGTGGTGGGATTTTCGGTGACGTATGCGTTAGCGAGAACGGTGGATCGGATCGGGCTCGGTTTGTTTTACCGGCCTGACACCATCGGTTACTATCAAAACGCGACGACGCTCTATGAGAACTCGATTTTCGAAGCGCTTCGCCAGTTACACACGGTCGGAAGCGCATCCCTCAGCAAACTTCAATCCGACCCTGTGGCTCTCCGGAACAAATACGAAGCGGCGTTGTCCGCAGTTGCATTCTTCGTCATGCCAACGGCAGCGATCCTGTCGGTGTCGGCAGAAGATATTACCGTCTTGTTATTAGGCGAGAAGTGGCGAGCGGCCGGTTCACTCCTGAGCATTATTGCCCTACGTGGCATTTTCCAGGTCATTACAGCTTCCCAAGGGTGGCTGCATCTTTCTATCGGAAGGGCGGACCGGTGGCAAAGCTGGGGGATCGTCTCGTTGTGTGTCCAGGTTGCGGCCGTTATCGGAGGTCTGCCCTTTGGGCCCGCCGGCGTGGCCGCTGCAAGCGTCACCGCAAGCTTGCTCATTGCCGTACCCTCGATCATTTATGCGGGTCGCCCGATAGATGTTGGCTTCACCCTCCTGATTCGTGCTGTAGGTCCCCAGCTAATCGGGGCCATCAGCATAGCGGCAGCAGGGTGGTACCTGCGAATGACGATTCTGTCGGGTTATTCCAGTTTTGCTCGCATTTTGTTGTTGAGCGTTCTGTGTAGCTGCTTTTATCTTGCCGTGGTTGTAGGGATTTTTCGCGTTACCGAGCCGCTTAAGGTGGCGCGCGCCGCTGGAACGGACCTACTGCGGACTCGATAGCATCATGTCCTATCAAGTAAACGTCTCTGCAATCACAGGCACTGGTTCGATGCTTAGAACCTATTACGCGGCTCGGGTCCGGGCTCACCGCAAATCGTGAAAGTCGAACCCGCACAGAGAGCTGCGACGGAGCCGACAACGCTCAATAAATCAACACGGACGATTGCTTGCGCAGCGCATTGCGGTCGATCTTGCCGGACGGCAACCGCGGTAGCGAGTCGACACGTTCGAAGCGCATCGGCACCATGTAGCTTGGCAAACGTTTTTGCAGGATTTGGCGCAAGTGCGCCCTATTCACCTCGGTCTTGGTCACGAGATAGGCGATAAGTCGGTCATCGCCTGCCTCCTTAAGCAGGACCGTTGCGGCGACGGAGACCCCCGGTACATTCGATAGGCACGCGTCGATCTCGCCGAGCTCGACGCGAAAGCCGTGGATCTTGATCTGGTCATCAATGCGACCCTTGAAGACCAGTTTTCGATCGGTGTCGATTTCGACTACATCGCCGGTGCGATACAAAATGGGATCGGAGCCGTCGCTTTCGAAGGGATTCGAGATGAATTTTTGGGCCGTCAAATCGTCGCGTCCGAGATAACCTTTGGCGACGCCCGGACCGCCGATGAGCAATTCACCCTCGACGCCCACTCCAACCGGCATCAGATTCGTGTCCACGACATAACAGGAGTAGTTAGGAATGGGCCTCCCGATGGTTACGTCCTCACATTGGCGCAACTGCGAAGCGGTTGCCACGATGGTCGTCTCCGTCGGCCCGTAAGTGTTGTAGAACGCGCGCCCCTCGCGCGCCCAACGTTGGACAACCGCAGGCGTGCACGCCTCGCCGCCGAGGATGATAATGCGTAGCGTGCTCACGTCGCGTGATAGCGCCGCTAGCAGCGTCGGCAGTGTGTCGAGTACAGTTACGCCGGCGCGCTCTAGCCTCCCGGGCAGCTCGTCAATCTCGTAGATGGTCTCAGCGTCAGCGACGAACAGCGAGGCACCGACCATGTAGGGTAACCAGATTTGTTCCACGGATAGATCGAAGGCCGCGGAAGTACCCTGAAACATCACGTCCTCTCTAGTAACACCGTACACTTCGTTCGCGGCCCGCAGAAAATGGCAGATATTCCGGTTATTGACGGCAATGCCTTTCGGCTCGCCGGTCGAACCAGATGTGTAAATCACATAAGCTGCATGATCAGGGGTCGCGCCGAGCGCGCGCGCATCAACACTGGATTGATCAGCGGGGTCGACGATCTTGACAACGTCGATAGCCGGGGAGCGCACTACACCGATTGCGCGCCGTACGCGTTCGGCGTCGGCAAGCAGCAGGTGAGCGCTGGCGTGTGCAAGGCAAGCAGCGACGCGTTCGACTGGCGTATCCGAATCAAAGGGCAGCCATGCGGCGCCCGTCTTGACGACGGCAAGCTGCGAGATGAGCGCATCGACGCCACGTTCCAGCCAGACGCCCACAACTTCGCCGGCCTTCGCACCACATCGCACAAGTCCGCGCGCAATGGCCGCGGCGCGCGCGTCAACCTCGACGTAAGTAAGCTCGCCATCGCGTGTCGTCATGCAGGCGTCATTAGGCGTCCGGGCAACCGTCGCCGCAAACATTTCACAGAGTATTTCGTCGCGCAGCAATTCCGGCATAGGCCGGCCACGCAAGGCGGGGCCATCGCGCGACGCATCAGCCGATACTGCGAGCACATCTACGCGAGGCTCGACGGCGGCCGCCCTCGACTTCATGGATCGGCGACGGATGTGCGAGCAGATCATCGCCAAAGTGTGTTCATTGACGGCCGTCAGATGGGCACTGTAAATCGGGACAACTTCCAGATTTGGCGCAAGCTCCAGCCAGCCAAGATCGTAGGGCCAGATATCCGCGTGTTCGGTTGAGCGAAATACGACACCAGGTGTGGCAACAAGGCGAGCGTCACGCGCAATCGCCGCCGTCCAATCACGAATACCCTGC